>CAWKEO010000001.1:0-23260 GCA_963848745.1 uncultured Solirubrobacterales bacterium
CTCGTCTCCTCGGTCAGGGTCAGACAGGCCCGGCCAGCGCGGCAAACGTCCGCCCGATCAGCTCCCCGGCCGGCGCGGGCGGGGCGGCGGGGTCCTGCTCCCAGCGGCTCAGCTGCAGCGAGCCCTCGACGACGAGGCGGCAGCGCTCGAAGCGCCGCCGCCCCAGCCGGGACGGGATCTCCGAGGCCGGCGCGCCGGCGGCGACCATCTCGCCGAGGACGAGCGCGTCCTCGATCGCCAGGCCGACGCCCCAGGCCATGTGCGGGGTCGTCGTGTGGGCGGCGTCGCCAATGAGCACGGTCTGATCGGTGCCCCATGGCGGGGGGATCAGCAGCCAGTGCAGAGCACGGAAGTCGACCTGCGCCGGGTCCGTGATCTGGGCGGCGATCTCCGGCACGACGAAGCCGAAGCCGGCCAGTCGCTCGTGGAGCATCGACGCCAGCGCGTCGGCGGGCGGGCGCTCGGGTCCCGCGGTGGAGTCGAGCATCCACACGTAGGCCCGCTCGGCGGCGATCGGGACCAGGCCCACCCGGAGGCGCTCGCCGGTCATCATCGTGTAGCGCTCGAGCCCCGGGGGGCGGACGACGTCGAGCCGCCAGATGACCTGGCCGGCGTAGGACGGCTCGGGCGCCGCCGGGAGCAGCCGCCGGCGCAGCTGCGAGTGCAGACCGTCGGCGCCGACGATGAGCTCGTAGCGATCGCGGGTGCCGTCGGAGAGCTCGACCTCACCCGCCGCGCCCAGCCGGGTGACCGTCTGCCCGAGCCGGACCGGCACGCCGAGCGCGCGCAGCCGTCCCTCGAGAACCTCGTGCAGGGCGACGCGGGAGAGGGTGACGAACGGCGGGTGCTCGGGGCCGAGCACGTTCATCTGGGGCATCTCGCCGACCAGGGTCCCGTCCGGGCGCATCATGTCGATGACGGTGTGATGGACGGAGCGCTCGAGCACGCCGTCGAGCAGGTCGAGCGCGCGCAGCGCGCGCAGCGGCGGGCTCTGGAGCCCCAGGCCGATGCCCGCCGGGTGCCAGTCCCGCTCGGACTCGACGATCTCCGGGCGCGCGCCCGCGCGCGCCAGGGCGATGGCCGCGGTCATTCCCGCCGGCCCACCGCCGACCACGAGCACCCGCATCAGTGGACCCAACTCGTGCCCAGGCGCTGCCCACCGATGCTCACGGGCTCGGCGTCGAGCAGGATCCAGGCGAAGCGGCAGGGCGCGTCTGAGCGGTTGTGCCAGACGTGGTTGGTCCCGCGCTGGATGATCACATCGCCCGCCCGAACGGTGACCACGTCACCGCCGTCGAGCTCCATGTCGCACTCGCCCTCCAGGCAGATGCCGTAGTCGAGGCTCTCGGTGCGGTGCATGGGCGAGCGCGTCCCGGGCTCGAGCACGCCGATCCGCAGCACGGACCCGCCCCCGGTGCCGAGGATCGTCGTCAGGCTGCCCTGTCGCTGGCGCTCCATCGCCGCGTCGTCGAGCGCGACCGGCATCTCGTGGGTGGCCCAGAGCTGGAAGAACGTGGCGTTGGTGCGCCCGCCGTCCTCGGCCAGGCCGGTGCCGGCGACGGCTTCGTCGGCCACGATGACGGCGCGGCCGGAGGCATCGTGGCCGGTGATGATGCGGCGGACGCTCACGCGCTCACCGCGTCGGAGAGGAACTTCGCTCCGCCGTGCGCCGCGGTGCCGCCATCGACCGAGATCTCGGCTCCGCTCACGTATGAGCTGGCATCGGACAGCAGCCAGGCGCACAGCTCGGCCACCTCGACCGGATCTCCGGCGCGACCCAGGGGGGCGGCGTCGATCGACGCCTGCAGGAACGCGGGCGGGGCCGCGGCGACCAGCGGCGTGTCGACGTATCCCGGGAACACACCGTTGACGCGGATCCCGCGCGGACCGAACTCCATGCTGGCCGTGCGCGTCAGCCCGCGCAGCGCCCACTTCGATGCCGTGTAGGCGGCGGTGTAGTGCCCGGTCAGCGCGGCCAGCGAGCAGATGTTCACGATCGATCCGCCCGCCGGCATCCGCGGCAGCACGGCCTGCATGCCGAGGACCGGACCGAGCGTGTTGACCGACAGAACGCGCTGGAACGCCTCGGGCGTCACGCCGGGCAGGCGCGTGCGGTCGGTGATGCCGGCCGCGTTGACGAGCCCGTCGACGCGCGGGAGGCCGCCCACGAGCTCGGTCCAGCTGCCCTCGTCGGCGACGTCGAGACGGGTCTCGGCATCCCGCGCGATGTCAGCGGCGATGACGGTCGCGCCGCAGGCGCGGGCCAGCTCGGCCGTGGCGCGGCCGATGCCGCTGGCGGCCCCGGTCACGATGACGGTCTTGCCGTGCAGTGAGAGTCCCGTCATCGCTCCGTTCTCCCTCTCGACGCCTCTACAGCCGGTCGCGCAGCCGCGGCCCGCGGCCATAGCCGGCGACTACGACGAGGATGAGCAGCCCGAAGATGATCTGCTGGTCGGCGTTGCTGTAGCCCTTGCCGACCAGCACGGTCGAGAGCACGGTGAGCACGAGGGCGCCGAGCACGGTCTTCCAGTAGTCGCCGCGGGCGCCGAACGCGGTGCCGCCGACGATCACCGCGGCCAGGCCCTCGAACAGGTACGGATCGCCGAGGGTGACGTTGCCCGAGCCGGTGTACCCGCCGACGAGCACGCCGAGGATGCCGGCGAGCAGGCCGGAGAGCGCGAACGCGCCGGTCCACACCCGGCGGGTGCGGACGAGCGCGAGCTCGGCGGCGACCGGGTTGGCGCCGGTCGCGTACAGCCGACGTCCGGCCACGGTGCGCCGCAGCCCGACTCCGAGCACGACCGCCACCACGGCCCAGATGACGACGACCGGCGGGATGCCGATGCCGAAGGTGGTGCCGCTGACCGAGGCTGAGGCGGCCCAGGAAGGCCGGCGCGCTGCCGGTCGCCGCGCCCTTCGTCCACACCAGCAGCCCGCCGGTGATCAGCGACGCCATGCCGAGCGTGACGACGAGCGGCTGCACGGCGAAGCGGTGCGAGACATATCCGTTCACCGCACCGAGCAGCGCACACACCACGATCATGAGCACGACACGCGGGCACGAAGCCCCAGCCGTCGCTGCCGGTCAGCTGCGAGATGAGGATCGCGCCCGCCGAGATGAACGCGGGGATCGAGAAATCGATTCCGCCGACGAGCACGACGATCGTCTGCCCCGCGCCGGCCAGTCCGAGGAACGACGCCGCGACGAGCATCGACCTGATGCTCTGCCCGGTGGCGAAGTCCGTGACCGTCCACGTCCCCCACTCGAACAGGGCGATCAGCGCGAGGATCTGCAGCAGCTGGAAGCGGCGCTGGAGCGCCAGCAGACCGGCCCAGCGCGAGCGGCGCTCGAGGGCGCTTGGCTCGGCGGGGATCGCGGCCGCCCCGTCACCGCAGCGCGCTCATGCTGTGTGCACCTGACCTCGCGGCCGCGCCAGCGTCGAGCTGAGCACGATCGCGCCGAGCAGGATCGCGCCGTAGACGAGTTGCAGCCAATTCGAGGACACCGCCAGCGAATCGAGCAGCGTCTGGATCAGGAACATGATCGCCGCGCCCGCGATCGAGCCGACCAGACTGCCGCGCCCCCCCAGCAGCGAGGTCCCGCCGATGGCGACCGCCGCGATCGCCGGCAGCGTGTACTGCGTCGCCTGTCCCGGATCGGCCGACTGCGTCGCTCGCCGCGAGCGCGATCCCGGCCAGACCCGGCGAACACACCGCCCAGCGTGTAGGCGAGGACCCGGACCGCGGTGACGTTGACGCCGGCCGAGTAGGCGGCGACGTCATCGCCGCCGACCGCGTAGAGCGCGCGCAGGAAGGCGCGTCCGCCCGAGGATCAGCCAGACGAGCACGGGGATGAGCAGGAGGATCAGCGCACCCGGCACCGGGCCCGACTTTCCCGCCCAGATCGCTCAGCCAGCCCGTCGTGCCCGCGGCGGGCTCGGCCAGCACGGCGAGACCGGTCCCGGTCAGCACGAACAGACCACACAACGTCGCCAGCACCGCCTGGTAGCGGAACACGCCGACCAGCACGCCGTTGATCAGCCCGACCAGCGGCCCCGAGCCCGAGAGCGATCGGTATGGCCACACCGGCGCCGCCCAGGCCGTGCGGGATCAGGACCCCGACGATCACGATGCTGACCAGGTTCAGCAGCGGGCCGATCGAGATGTCGATCCCGCCGGCGCCGCTCAGGACGGCCGGGGTCGTGGCCATGGCGGCGAGCGCGAACGGGGCGAAGTCGGCCAGGGTGGCCGGCCACGAGCTCCACGCGGCGAAGCTCGAGCGCGCGATCACGTTGCCCACGAACAGCACCAGGGCCACGACGAGCGCGAAGCCCCAGGGCCAGGCGCGTAACCGCCGATCAAGCTGCGCCAGCATCCGTCACCTTCCTGTCGGGGGCCGAAGAACGCCCCGACCAAGCGCTCGCGGCTGAGCTCGGCCCGGGCGAGCTCGGCGGACACCGTGCCCTCGCGGAACACGAGCACCCGATCCATCAACTCGACATGCTCGTCGACCTCGGTGGACAGCATCACCACGCCCACCCCCTCGGCGCTCAGCTGCTCGAGCAGCCGGTACAGGTCCCGCTTGGCACCGAGATCGACGCCCCGGGTCGGATCGTTGAGCAGGAGCACGCGCGGTTTGGCGGCCAGCCAGCGCGCCACGACCACCTTCTGCTGGTTGCCGCCGCTCAGCACGGTGATCGGCTGCCCGGGATGAGCGAGACGGATCCCCAGGCGGCTCGACGTACCCGGCCAGTCGTCCGCCGCCGCCGCCCGCCAGCGGATGACGCCGGCCCGCCGGTCCTCGCCCAGCGTGGGCGAGGCGAAGTTCTCCCCGATCGACAGCGATGGAAACAGCGACTCCGTCCGGCGGTCCCGCGGCACGTACACGACGCCGGCCGCGAAGGCGCGCGCTGCGCAGTGGACAGCTCACGCCCGTCGCCGGCCTGCGACCCGGCCCGCAATCACGCCCGCTCCGCGCAGGGCGTGCAGGAACGTGTCCTGTCCGTGTCCCTCCAGCCCGGCCAGACCGACCAGCTCGCCGGCCCGCAACTCGAAGTCGATCGGCGTCGCCGCCGGGCCGCAGACGCACGCCCTCGGCTCGCGCAGAGCACCTCACCCCGCACCCGTGCCGCCCGCGGCAGCTTCTCCACGCCCGTGGTCAGATGGGTACTGCCGGTCATGTGACGCACCAGCTCCTCGGTCCCCGCCTGCCCGCGCTCCAGGGTGACCACCGACTCACCCGAGCGCAGCACGGTCACGCGATCGGCGAGCTCCTCGATCTCATCCATGCGGTGTGAGATGAAGATGACTCCGGCTCCCTCCGCGCACAAGCGGCGGACCACGCCGAACAGCCGGTCGCGCGTGGCCACGTCGAGCGCCGAGGTCGACTCGTCGAGGATCAGCACGCGCGGATCGCGCACGAGCGCCCGCGCGATGCAGCAGGCCTGGCGCTCGCTGAGCGACAGCGCCTCCACCGGCGACATCCAGCGCCGGCGGCTCGCCCAGCAGCTCGCCGAGCACGGCCTCTGCGCGCTCGCGCTTGCGCCACCGCCGGCACGTGGCGGCGCAGCAGCCCGTCGCTGCCCAGCCACACGTTCTCGAGCACCGACTGCGGACCGACGACGAGCACCTCCTGAAAGACCGTCACGATCCCCGCCGCCTGGGCCGCCCGCGGCGAGCGCCAGCCCGCCACGCGCTCGCCGTCCAGCTCGATCTGCCCGGCATCGGGGCGGTGCACCCCGGAGAGGATCTTCACCAGCGTGCTCTTGCCCGAGCCGTTCTCGCCCACGATGGCGTGCACCTCCCCGGCGCGGAGCTCGAACGAGCACGAGCGCAGGGCGCGGGTCGCGCCGAACGCCTTCGCCACGCCCATGACCGCCAGCAGCGGCGTCGGCCGCGCCCGGGAGGGCGCGGCCGATGGCCCGGTGACCGGCTCAGCGCTCACGGCCACTATCCGCGTCACTTGTTGAACAGCGGGGCCAGGTAGCTGCTCGGCAGCCACGGCGCCCTCGACGATGTTCTGATCGCTCGCAGTCGCCCCAGCGGGAATCCACTGCGCGAGGTTCGACGCATGATTCGGCGCTCAGCGACGCCAGCTCGCTGATCTTCGGGCCGTGCCCGGCGATCAGCTGGGTGATCGTATACGCCGCCGCCGCGGCGATGCCGTTGGGGTGATCGAGAACGCCGAGGCGAGCTTGTCCGTGTGGCTCTTGAAGAAGACGAGCTCCCCGGCAGTCGGGCCGGCGGCGCACGAAGACCGGCAGCGGGCGGCCGGTCTGCTGGAAGGCCTGGAGGATGCCCGGACGTCATGCCCGCGGTCTGCACGACCCCGGCCACCGGCTGCGGATGGCTCGACAGGTAGCTGAGCACTGCGCCTTGGCCACCGCGGGCTGGAACTCGCCGACGATTGAGTCGTCGAACTTGATCCCCGAGCACTTCTTGAACGCCGCGTTCCAGCCCGCGAACTCCTGCCTGGTCGACGCCGGTGCTCGGGATGCCGTGGACGCCAAGGACGACGTCCCTTGCCGCCGATCATCTTGGCCAGCATGGCGCCGAGTTGAGCGCGTCGGCGACCGAGTTGGGCGAGATGTTGATCGCGTCGCGGTCGGCGTGCTGTTGAGAGCGGAGATGAACGGGATGCCCGCCTTCGCGGCCGCGGCGGCAATCGGGATGAACGGCTGAGGCACGAGCGGCTCGGCCACGATGAAGCTCGACGTGCTGCTGGATGAGCGAGTGGGTCTGCTGGAGCTGCGTGGTCAGACCGGTGGGCGGCGAGGTGAGCAGCAGACCTTGCCCACGCCCTTGAATCGGCGTGCAGATCCTTCTCCAGCAGCGGGATGAGCGCGGCCTGCGTGGGGTTGATCGGCGCCGTGAACAGTGATCGCCGATCGTGTACGGCGGGGCCTCCTTGGGCTTGAAGCTGGCGTAAGCGCTCGTGAAGATCGGCGTCGGCATATCCGTTGTACTGCGAGCGTGTACTCGGCCCGAGGACTTGATGACCCCGCTCTGGTCCGTGTAGGAGAGCTCGGGACCGTGCCGCAACCCGACGAGGACGTCGACGCGTTCGTCGTCGAAGCCGTCGTGCGAGCACTGCTGGAAGCGGAGCCACCGCCGCTCGAGCTGCTCCGAGCTGGTCTTCCCGCAGGCGGCCAGCGGGACGGTGAATCCGCGAGGGCCGCGAGCAGCACAAGCGGTCGGAATCGAGCGCGCGCCCGGGCGTGCGAGCCGGCTGCGTTCATCGTCTCCTCCTGCCCCGAATCGGGGTTTACTGGCGGTTCTCGGAACGCTCCACCAGCCGGTGCTGGCACGGCCCTCTCCTCTCCTGCGCTCCGGGCTGCAACCAGGCCGTGGCAGATCCCGAATACGACGCGTGATTCTAATTCGGTCGCGGCTTGTCAAGGTCTTCGTGAAGCGGCCTCGGCGCGGCGCGCGGCGTTGGCGTGAAGGCCGCGCGTTCGAGGATCACGAGGCCACCTCATCGAGGATCGCCACCGCGCGGGTCAGGCCGGCACTCGCGCCCTTGATCTTGAGCGGAAAGCAGGCGACGGTGAAGCCGGTGGCCGGCAGCGCGCCCAGGTTCGTCATCCGCTCGATCTGGGAGTACGGAAGGTCGATCTGGTGGGCGGCCCAGAAGATCCCCGGCTCGTCCCGGGCGATCGCCTCGGCGGCCTGGCGGTCGAGCGGGGCGTCCCAGCCCCAGGCGTCGATGCCCATCACCCGCACGCCGCGGTCATAGAGCCAGCGAGTGGCCTCGGCGCTGACGCCGCATCCGCGCACCATGTAGTCGCGCTCGTGATAGAAGGCGTCGCGACCGGTGTGGACGAGCACGATGTCCCCGGGTGAGAGCGTGTGGCCGGCGGCGGCGATGCCGGCCTCCATCTCGGCCGCGGTGACCGCGTCACCGTCCGCCTTCTCGCGTGCGTCCACCACGACGCCGGGTCCGAAGAAGCGCTCCAGCGGCAGTGCGTCGATGGTCTCGGCCGGCGCGCCCTGAACGGTCGAGTTGTAGTGGTAGGGCGCATCGACGTGGGTGGCGGCATGGGTGCCGATCGACAGCCGCTCCCCGGCCGGTCCCTCCCCGTCGCGCAGCAGCCGCGCCGGTACGCCAAAGGCCTGCTCCATCTCGACCGCACCGGCGGCGTGGTCGCTGTAGCTCACCTCCACCCGCATGAACGACGGCAGGTCCTGGGGCAGCGTCTCGATCGTGTGCGAGAGATCGACGATCCTCATGCTCTCCTCCGCGTCGGGCTTGACAGCGACGGCATCCTTGCATAGATTCGCAGCGTCCGCGAACTCGAACCCTAATTCGTTTTGTCCGGCCCGCGCCCGCGCGGTGGAGGACCCAGGAGAGGCCATGTCCGAAGTTCTGCTGTCCCAGCTCGCCCACGTCGAGCTCATCTCCCCCAAGCCGGAGGAGACGACCCGCTGGATGGTCGACGTGCTCGGCCTCGAGGAGACCACGCGCGAGGGCCAGTCGGTGTACCTGCGCGGCTGGGCCGAGTGGCTGCACTCGAGCCTCGTGATCACCGAGGGTCCGCAGCCGGCGCTCGGTCACATCGCCTGGCGCACCTACGGGCCCGGCGATCCGGAGATCGTGGCCGAGCGCCTGAAGGACAGCGGCCTGGCCATCGGGTGGGTGGACTCCTCGGTCGGTCACGGCCGCGCCTTCCGCTACCACGCGCCGGTCGGGCGCCATGTGCACGAGGTGTTCTGGGAGGCCGAGCGCTACCAGGCGCCGGCGGAGAAGGCCGAGCCCGACTTCCAGAACCGCCCGCAGCGGTACTCCGCCCGGGGTGCCTCGGCCCGCTACATCGACCACGTGACGATCGCCACTCCGAGCATCGACAAGGACATCGCCTTCTACCAGTCGCTCGGGCAGCGGCACACGGCCCAGATCAGCCCCGAGCCCGGGTTCAATGTGTTCTCGACCCTGACCTGCAACGCGATCCGCTCCACCCATGATCTCGGGCTGGTGCCCGACTTCTCCGGCATGACCGCCCGCGGCAACCACATCGCCTACCGGGTCGACCAGCGCTTCGATGTCGAGCGCGCCGCCGAGGTGTTCATGGCCCACGACACGCCGATCGAGTTCGGTCCCGGCGTCCATGGCCTGGACGAGATCACCTATCTGTACGTGCGCGAGCCGGGCGGCTTCCGCATCGAGATCAACGCCGGTGGCTGGGTCAACCCGCTGCCCGACTGGCAGGCCACGAAGTGGAACCCCAGCCAGGGCGGGACGACGTTCTGGAAGAACCTGCAGATGCCCGAGTCGATGATGGAGTGCTGGCCACCGGTCAGCGGCCAGGCGGCGCAGGAAGCGCAGGAGGGCTTCCAGTCCACCGAGCTCTTCGTGGAGAACTGATGCGGATCGCCAGGGTGCAGAGCGATGGCGAGATCCGCGCCGCGATCGTTGCCGCGGACGGAGAGAGCGTGCGCGTGCTCGGCCCGGAGACGAGTGTGCTCGACCTGCTGGGCGGCGCCACAGCGCGGGGTGGCGAGGAGCGAGGGCTGGGCGAGGTCCGGCTGCTGGCGCCGATCGAGCCGCCGGCGATCCGTGACTTCTCGGTGTTCGAGCAGCACATCGAGGGCATCCGCATGGGCCAGGGCCTGGAGGTACCGGAGAGCTGGTATGCCTCGCCCTTCTGTTACTTCTCCAATCCGGGCGCGGTCACCGGTCCCGGCGAGGACATCCCCATCCCCCCCGGCTGCCAGGCGCTCGACCTCGAGCTCGAGGTCGCCGCGGTCATCGGCCGGGCCGGGCGCGACCTCACGCCCGGAGAGGCGGGCGCGTACATCGCCGGCTACACGATCTTCAACGACTGGTCCGCGCGCGACCTGCAGTTCGAGGAGATGAAGCTCGGGCTGGGCATCTGCAAGGGCAAGGACTTCGCCAACACGCTCGGGCCCTGGATCGTCACCGCCGACGAGCTGGAAGCCCATCGCGACGGCGACCGCCTCGACCTCGACGTGCGGGCGCGCATCAACGGCCGTGAGCTCGGCGACGACACGCTGGCCAACATGGCCTGGAGCTTCGAGGAGCTCGTCGCCTACGCCTCGCGCGGGACCTGGATCCGGCCCGGGGACGTCCTCGGCTCCGGTACCGTCGGCTCGGGCTGCCTGATCGAGCTGCGCGGCCGCCGCGGCGAGGACGCGTACCCCTGGCTGACGGCCGGCGACGAGGTGACGCTCACGGTCGAGGGCATCGGCGCGCTGAGCAACCGGGTCATCGCCGGCGTGGACCCGGTCCCGCTGCCCGTCGCCCGTCCGGGGCGGCGGCGCTCCCGCGCGCCGGCATGAGGATCGACTGCCACGCCCACGTGCTGCCGCCCGCCTACCGGGCGGCGCTCGGCGAGATGCCAATTCCACCGAGCACGCTCGAGGGCCTCACCGCGGCGATGGAGCGCCACGAGATCGACGCGGCGGTGATCTCGACCGGCCCGCCGGGTGCGTTCCTGGGAGACCGCGCCGAGCCGGCGGACCTGGCCCGCCTGGCCAATGACGGGATCGCCGAGATCGTGCGCGACCAGCCGCGGCGCTTCGCCGGGCTGGCCACCCTCCCCCTCCCCGATCTCGACGCCGCGCTGGCCGAGCTCGAGCGCGCCTACGACGAGCTCGAACTCGACGGCGTCATGCTGCTCTCGAACGTCGCCGGGACCTATCTCGGCGACCCGGCGTGGGAGCCGCTGATGGCGGCGCTGGACGCCCGCGGCGCGTACGTGTTCCTGCACCCCGGCTTCCCGCCCCACGCGCTGCCCCTGGCCCACCCGGTGTGGCTGTACGAGTTCACGTTCGAGACGGTTCGGGCGACGGCGAACCTCATCTACAGCGGGACGCTGGAGCGCCACCCGAACATCCGGCTCCAGCTCGCCCACCTGGGTGGCGCATCGCCGTTTCTCGCCCATCGGCTCGCCTCGCTGGCCGATCGCGAGCCGGCGGCGGCGGGCGCGGCGCCGGCGGGCGCGCTTGCCTATCTCGAGCGCCTGTACTACGACACCGGGCTGGCCAACAACATGGCCGCGCTGGCCAGCACCCTCGAGGTCACGCCGCTCGAGCACATCGTGTTCGGTACCGACTGGCCCTACGCCGCACTGCCGCCCGAGGGCGGCGACCCAGCGCCGGGGCTGGCCGGGCTCGGCGAGCGCCGGGCGCCGCTCGAGGCGGCCAACGCCGCGGCACTGGTGCCGCGGCTGCAGTAGCGAGATCATGTAGCGGTCCCCAGAGGAGAGGCCAGATGGCCACGAGCAGCAGAGGGCGAATCGCCGTCGTCGGCGCCGGACCGGCCGGCATGGCCACAGCGCTGGCGGCGCATCGCGCCGGGTTCGAGGCGACGATCTACGAGCGCCGGTCGGCGCTTCGACCGGCGGGCAACATCCTCAACCTGTGGCCGCCACCGCAGAAGGTGCTCGGCCTGCTCGGGGTGGACATCGAGGACCTGGGCGCACCGGCCGACTCGGAGTTCCGCCGCCACGACGGCCACGTGCGGGCCCGCATCCGCCTCCCGGAGGCGGTCAAGAGCGAGTACGGCGGCGGCTTCATCGGGCTGCTGCGTCCCGGCCTGTACAAGCGCATGCTCGAGGCACTGCCCGAGGGCACGATCCGCTACGAGCATCGGGTGATCGGCTTCACCGATACCCCCAGCCGGAGTGCGCCTGCAACTCGAGGGCCGCCCGGACGCCGAGGCCGACGTGCTCGTCGGCGCCGACGGCATCAGCTCGATGGTCCGCCGCCAGCTGTGGGGCGAGCAGCCGATCCGCCACCAGAAGCTGCACCTGGTGGCCGGCTACGTGTTCACCGACGCGATCGAGCCGGTGACGATCGTGGCGCACAACCGCCGCACCCAGGGCAGCTACTCGGCCATCCGCCACGAGGGGCGGCCGGGCTACGAGTGGTGGGTGCTCGAGGCCTTCGACCCGAGCGTGCCGTTCACCCGTGACCTGCGCGAGTTCGCGCTGCAGCGCAGCGCGGGCTTCGCGCCGCCGCTCCCCCAGCTCATCGAGGCCACGCCACCCGAGCACTTCTTCCGCTGGGAGATCCGCGATCGCAAGCCGCTGAAGCAGTGGGGCCGCGGCCGGGTCACCCTGCTCGGCGACGCGGCTCACCCGACCTCGCCGTACGCCGCCTACGGGGCCGGGATGTCGATCGAGGACGGCTACTTCCTGGCCGCCGAGCTCGAGCGGGTCGATGTCCGCGACGGCGCGGCGGTACGGCGCGCACTGCAGGCATTCGAGGACCGACGCAAGAAGCACACCGCCCAGGTCAGCCAGATGGCGTGGATGAACGGGATCATGTTCCACCGCATCCCCGCCTGGCTGGCCCCCGTGCGCGACCTCGTCTTCGACCACACGCCGCTCTTGCAGAAGGTGATCGGCGAGGCCACCCCGGGCCAGATCCTCTCCCAGCTGGACGAGATCGACGCCGTGGAGGCCCGGCGGGCCGGCCCGCTGGCCGCGGTGGCCCGATGAGCGCCTCGAGCACCACGTGCCCCGTGGACCACGGCTTCGACCCGTTGTCGGAGGCGTTCCTGGCCGACCCGTACGCCTTCGTGGCCGACACGCCGCCCGTGTTCTACGCGCCGTCGCTCGACTACTACGTCGTCTCGCGCTTCGCCGACGTGGAGTACGTGTTCACCCACCCCGATCTGTTCTCGGCCGCCCCCGCGCAGCTGCCGCTCGTGCAGGTCGTCCCCGAGGCCACGCGGATCCTGCTCGAGGGCGGCCACAAGCCGCAGCCCTCGATGGTCAGCCTCGATCCGCCCGCGCACACGCGGCTGCGCGGACCGGCCTCGCGCGCGTTCACCCCGCGGCGGGTGGCGGTCATGGAGCCGCTCATCCGCGAGACGGTGCGCGAGCTCCTCGACGCGCTCGACATCACGGGGCCCGTCGACCTCGTCGGCGGGCTCACCCAGCCGCTGCCGCTGACCATGATCTTCCGCTTCATGGGCGTCCCCCGGCCGACTGGCCGCGGCTGCGCGCGTGGGGCGGCAACCGCCTGTCGCTCGGCTGGGGCCGTCCCTCGCCCGACGAGCAGGTCGAGCACGCCCGGAACATGGCCGCCTACCGGGGCTACCTGCGTGAGCTGGTGGCCGCCAAGGCGACCGATCGGGACGACGACTTCGCCAGCGCGCTGCTCGAGATCCACGATGAGGATCCGGACAAGCTGAGCCAGGAGGAGATCGCCTCGATCCTGTTCTCGCTGTCGTTCGCCGGGCATGAGACGACGAACAACCTGATCGGCAATTGCCTGCGCCGGCTGCTCGAGGAGCCGGCGCGCTGGCAGGCCATCGTGGCGGATCCGGGGCTCATCCCCGGCGCGATCGACGAGGTGCTCCGCTATGACCCGTCGGTCGTGGTCTGGCGCCGGCAGGCCAAGCAGGCGCTGAGCGTCGGCGGGGTGGAGATCCCGGCCGGGGCCAAGCTGTTCCTGTGGCTGGCCGCCACCGGCCGCGACGCGAGCATGTTCCCCGAGCCCGAGCGCTTCGACGTGGCGCGCGCGAACGCCAGGCGGACGCTCGCTTTCGGGCGCGGCATCCACTTCTGCATCGGAGCGGCGCTCGGCAAGCTCGAGGCGAAGGTGGCGCTCGAGGAGATCACCCGGCGCCGGCCGGCTCTCTCGCTCGTGCCCGGCCAGACCCTGCGCTTCCATCCCAACATCTCGTTTCGCGGGCCGCTCGAGCTGTGGGTGCAGGATCAGCGCCGCGGTACGCCTGCGCCCTCCAGCCACGCCGCACCGTCGGCGTAGAGCTGCTCGACCTCGGGACCGATGAGGCCGGGCATGTCGCGCTTGACCTCGTAGCCGATCCGCGTCTGCAGGTAGGCGAGGTGGCGGTAGCCCTCGGGGAAGCGGCCGAGCAGCTCGCCGTCGAGCTGGAGGCTGGCCGCCGGATCGACCGGATCGAGCCGGTCGCGCTCGTAGATCGGCTGGCGCAGGACGAGTCCCCAGCGCCCGTCGCGGCGTTCGAGGAAGTCGTAGAAGCGCCCGGTGCACACGACGTCGCACAGCACGCCGTCGACGTCGGCACGCTGGGTGATGGTCATCTTCGTCTGCGCGATCGCGCGATCCCCGGCCAGGTCGACCGTCGAGCCGCCGAGGAAGTGCAGGATCCGCACCCCGCGAGCGAACCCTTCGGCGCTCACGCGGATGAACTCCTCGTAGGGCCCCTGCCACCACGTCGCCTGCATGCGCCCGTCCGGATGCCAGACGGTGCGGAAGCGCTCCCAGTCCAGGGCGTCCCGCCACAGCGCCCAGTTCTCGATCAGCTCCCGGATCGCCTGACGGTCATCGGCCGGCACGGGCCGGAGACTACCCGGGCGCCACGCAGCGGTTGCGCTGGGTGCCCAGCCCGGTGATCGTGCCCTCCATGACGTCGCCCGGCGCCAGCCAGCGGTCGCCGTGGGCGCCGGCGTTCCCGGACGGGGAGCCGGTGAGGATGAGGTCGCCCGGGCTGAGCACGGTGCGCGAGGAGGCGTAGGCGATGAGCCGCTCGACTCCGTTCATGATGTCGCTCACGGACTCGTCCTGCATGACCTCGCCGCCCACGCTCAGCGTGATGCGCAGCGCCCGTGGATCGGGCACGAACCGGCGCGGCACGATCACCGGGCCGGTGGGGAAGAACGTGGGCTGGCACTTGCTCGAGATGAAGTCGGTCATCGGGAAGCCCGGGCGGAACATCGCGTCGCGGACGGTGACGTCGTTGGAGATCGTGTAGCCGGCCACGTGCTCCAGCGCGCGCTCCTCCGGGATGTCGCGGCCACCGCGACCGATGACGACCGCGAGCTCGAGCTCCCAGTCGTGGCAGCGCCCGGGGCCATGCAGCACGACGTCGTCGTGCGCCCCGCACAGCGCGCTCGCCGGGGCAAGGAACATGAACGGCTCGTCGGCGGCCCGCTGCTCCATCGCCGCCTCGACCGCGGCGTCGAGGTCCGAGTCGCTGCGCTCGGGGTCCTGCAGGCGGTAGGTCGAGCGCACGATCTGACGCACGTGGTTGTAGTAGTTGGCCCCGGCGCACAGGATCTGGCCCGGCCGCACGGGCGGGAGCGGCCGCAGGGCGCCGAGGGCGTGGGTGGGCGTCTGCCCGGCGTCGGCGAGGGCGGCCAGCGCGGCCTCGCTGGCCTCCCAGTCCTCGAGCAGCGAGCCGGTCGAGGTGCCGGGGCCGAAGTGCGGACGGAGGTCGAGCGCGTGCTCGCCGAGCACGAGGGCGGGAAACGGATCCGACCCGTTCTCGGCGAACGTTCCGAGCGCGAATGCCGCCGGCATCAGATCGGCGCCATGGCGGCCATGGTGACGCCGAAGCGCACCTCGTCCGGGTTGATCGGCAGCGAGTGGTCCATCTCCCAGCGGCCGATCGTCTCCGAGCCCTCGACGATCAGCTTGCAGCGGTCATAGCGCCGCTGCATGTAGGTGTCGAGGATCTCCGACAGCGGGCGCTCGGTCGACAGCTCCTGCGTGAGCACGATCCCGTCCTCGATCGCCTGCGCGGCCCCCTGCCCGCACTGCGGCGAGGTGGCGTGGGCGGCGTCGCCGACGAGAACGACCCGGCCCCGGTGCCAGGGCGGCGGCACGAGGATGTTGTCGACCGGCCGGTACACCACCGCCTCGTCGTCGACGATGAGCTCGCGCACCTCGGCCACCGGACCGTCGAACTCCCGCAGGCGCTCGCGGTAGACGGCGGCGATGCCCTCCTGGGGCAGCCGCACCGGCGCGCCCTCCGGCGGCTTCTCGATGGTCAGGATGTACATGAGGTCGGGCCCGAGCGGGCAGAACCCCGCCGTGCCGGTCCGGCCCAGCCACACCCAGATCTTGTCCAGGCCCTCGACGCGCGGCAGGTTGTAGCGCCAGCACACCTGCCCGGTGAACGTCGGCGTCAGCTCGGGCCCGAACACGGTCGTGCGCACCTGGGAGTGCAGGCCGTCGGCGCCGATCACCAGGTCGTAGTCGCGCCGCTCGCCGTCGCTGAATGCGACCTCGACGCGGTCGCCGCGATCCTCCAGCGCGGTGAACGTCACGCCGGTACGGATGTCGGCGCCCGAGTCGAGCGTGTGCTGCTGGAAGATCCGGTGCAGCGCCGGCCGGGTGATCCCGTTGCCGGGCGGCAGGCCGTCGACGAGCGGCGGCCAGTCGTGGTCGGCGATCAGCGTCGTGCCGTCGGCCAGCCACGTCGTGTCCCCGTACATCGGGTGGCCGTCGGCGACCGCCTCCTCGGCCAGGCCGATCTCGTGCAGCGCCCGCAGCGCGTTGCCGGGCTGGATGATCCCGACGCCGTAGACGTCCCAGGCCGGGTTCTTCTCGATCAGGTCGACGTCGAAGCCGGCCCGGCGCAGGGCGATCGTGCTCGACAGGCCCCCGATGCCGCCGCCGACGACGAGGATCCGCTTGACCGCGCTCACGCCCGCGTCCCAGACGCGCGCTCGCGCGCGGGCGCGGCCGACATCGAGACCACCGGCGGGCGCGGGGCCATCAGCGAACCGACGACGTCGGCGTGGGACAAGGTCATGGTCTCTCCTCAGCAGGCCACCGGTGGCGGCCCGTCCTCTCTCGGATTCACCGACTAGTAAAACACGAACTTCGATTCGTGTCCAGCGGAACCAGGCTGCGGGGCATGTGCTGGCGCCCGCGCGATGGCGGCGAAGCGCCGTGTGGGCGTGGGCGCACGTATGGCGTGCTCGCGGGCCCACACGACGCGGCGCGCGCTTCGCGTGGCGGTCGGAGCACCTGGTCACGGAATTCGACGGGAGTACACCTCCGGATTGACGACGTGCTCGGGCCGTCCGCCGGCGAGAACGGTGGCGACGTTGCGCGCCGCCATGGTCGCCAGGTCGGCCAGCGACTCCTCCGAGTAGAACGCCGTGTGCGGGGTGGCGAGCACGGTGTCGAGCCCGAGCAACTCGTGGCCGGCGGGCAGCCGCTCGGGGACGAACACGTCCAGACCGGCGCCGGCGATCCGCCTCCCGGCCAGCGCCCGGGCCAGCGCGCCCTGGTCGACGACCGCACCCCGCGCGGCGTTGATCAGGATCGCACCGGGCTTCATGGCGTCGATGAAGGCATGATCGATCAGACCCTCGGTCGCCGGCGTGAGCGGCACGTGGAGCGTCACGAAATCGGCGCGCC
Source organism: uncultured Solirubrobacterales bacterium (assembly GCA_963848745.1). Classification (GTDB taxonomy): domain Bacteria; phylum Actinomycetota; class Thermoleophilia; order Solirubrobacterales; family Solirubrobacteraceae; genus Palsa-465. Next base: position 17,104 of record CAWKEO010000001.1, read on the forward strand.
GCGCCAGGTCGAGGAGCGCCACGCGCTCGACACCCGGCTCGGCGCGCGGTGCGTTCGTGATGACGCGCAGGCCCAGGCCTCGGCGCGCGCGCGGCCACCGCCTGCCCGATGCGGCCGAAGCCGACGATGCCGAGGGTCCGGCCGGCGATCCGGTGCACCGGCCCGGCGCTGGTCAGCGACCAGTCGCCGGCGCGGACGGCGCGGTCGTAGCGGTGCAGGCCGCGGGCGAGGCAGAAGATCATCCCGATCACGTGCTCGGCCACCTCGTCGACGCAGTAGGCGGGCACGTTGGTCACCGGGATGGCGCGCGCCGTCGCCTCGGCGACGGCGATGTTGTCGGTGCCGATCCCGTAGCGGCCGATGACCTTCAGACGGGGCGCGGCGGCGACCACCGCCGGGGTGACATGGGCAAAGCAGGTGAGGATCGCGTCGGCTCCGCCGCGAGCTCCACGAGCTCGGTTTCGCGGCCGCTCGGCGCCTCGACGATCTCCGCGTCGACCTCGGCCAGAGCGGCCGCCTCGCGCTCGGTGGAGGCCCAGGTGCGGTCGGTGACGAGAACGGTGAACCGGCTCATCGGCCCGCGCAGGCGACCGGGCGGGCGAGCGCGGCGCGACCGGCGAAGACGGCGTCTGGCCCCAGCTCGGCCTCGATCCGCAGCAGCTGGTTGTACTTGGCCAGGCGCTCGGACTGGGCCACCGAGCCGACCTTGATCTGGCCGGCGGCCGTTCCCACGGCGAGGTCGGCGAGCGCCGGATCCTCGGTCTCGCCCGAGCGGGCCGAGATGACGGTGGCATAGCCCGCGGCGCGGGCCTGCTCGATGACGCCGAAGGTCTCGGTGAGCGTGCCGATCTGGTTCATCTTGATCAGGACCGCGTTGGCCACCCCGTCGGCGATCCCGCGTGCGACCCGCTGTGGGTTGGTGGTGAACAGGTCGTCACCGACGAGCTGGAGTCGGTCGCCGAGCTGGGCGGTGAGGACCTCCCAGCCCGCCCAGTCGTCCTCGGCCAGCGCATCCTCGACCGAGGCGATGGCAAACGCGCCCGCGAGCTCGGCGATCGACGCGACCAGCTCCACCGCGGTGCATTCCCGGGCCTCGGAGCTGAGCCGGTACACGTCGGTGGCCGGGTCATGGAAGTGGCTGGCCGCGATGTCGAGCGCGTAGAGGATCTCTCGGCCCGGGGCGAGCCCGGCGCAGCGCACGCCGGCGTCGAGCAGCTCGAGGGCCTCGCGGTGGGAACCGACGGCCGGCCCGAACCCGCCCTCATCGGCCTTCAGCGTGGAGTGGCCGGCGGCCCTCAGCGTCCGAGCCGTCGCCTCGTAGACGGCGACCGCCATCTCGAGCGCCTCGCCGTAGCTTCGCGCTCCGACGGGCATGACGAGGAAGTCCTGGAAGTCGAGCTGGCGGCCGGCGTGGAGGCCGCCGGAGAGGATGTTGACCATCGGCAGTGGCAAGGTGACCGGCCGGTCGCCGGCCAGGTGGCGCCACAGCGGCACCTGGGCCGAGGCCGCCGCGGCGCGGGCGGTGGCCAGCGATACGGCCAGCGTGGCATTCGCGCCCAGAGGGACTTATCCGCCGTCCCGTCGAGCGCGCGCAGCGCCTCGTCGACCGCCCGCTGCTCGGCCGGGACACCGATCAGCGCGGGAGCGATGCGCTCCTCCACGTTCGCCACGGCGCGGAGGACCCCGCGCCCGCCGTAGCGATCCGCCTCCCCGTCGCGGAGCTCGAGCGCCTCGTGGCGGCCCGTGGACGCGCCTGACGGGACGCTGGCTCGGCCGCGCGCTCCATCCTCGAGTAGGACGTCAGCCTCGACGGTCGGCCGTCCCCGCGAGTCGAGGATCTCCCGGGCGCGAACGGCGGCGATCGCTCTCACGCCGCAACCGGGGCCCGGCCGAGGTGGCGGCTCGCGCGGGCGAGCGCCTCGGGGACGCGCGCCGGCGGCTCGCCCAGCAGCTCCCGGGCCAGCGCCCGCAGGCGGGCGCGACCCGTGTCGTCGAGATACTCGAGCTGCGATTTCCCGTCCGCGCGGCAGAGCAGGAGGACCCCCAGCTCGAGGGCGGTATCGGCGTCCTGGGCGCCCTGGGCTCCGGCGGCCGCGCGGTACGCGGCCCAGAACGCATGCGCCGCGGCGAGCAACGCGCGCGCATCAGCGGGCCGATGGATGGCCTTGGCCACCAGGTGCGTGAGCAGGAATGCGGTGTCGAACGCCGGATCACCCCAGTGCGCGACCTCGAAGTCGAGCGCGAGCACGCGCGAGGGGTAGACGATGAGGTTCTTGGGTGAGTAGTCGCCGAGGACGAGCGTGCGCCGATGGCCGGTCAGCCGGGCGATGTCGCGCTCGATGATCTCGGCGAGGTCGGGATTGGCCGCCGCTGCGGTGCGGTGGTATGGCTCGATCCGACCCTCGATCAGCGGCATGAGGTCCGCGAAATCCGCCGCCAGGCCATGGTCGCCGGCGCAGCCCGCGTGGATGGCTCCGAGCAGCTCCCCGGTCCGCCGGGCGACGACCGGATCGATGCGGCCGCGCAGCAGCGCGTCCTTCCACACCGTCCCGCCGTCGGGCGCGCAGAGCATCGTGATGGCGAGCGCCTGCGGATCGACGTCGACCAGCTCCGGCACGTTGCCGCGGGCGAGCCGCTCCCCCAGCACGCGCAGGCACTCAGCCTCGGCAAGGATGCGACGGGGGTCGAACGCCCAGTGCCCCCGGACGCGCAGCTCCGGTAGCGACTGCTTGACGACCAGCGAACCGCCGCCCCAATCGACGCGGAGCACGGCGTTGGAGATGCCGCCCGAGAGTGGGCGAACGCGAGCCTCAGGCGCCTCCCCCATCAGCCCGCGGGCGCGCAGGTAGGCAGGCACGGTGGCTGAGGTCAGGAGGGTGCGTTCGGGCATGCCTCGGCCGCTGCGCGGCGCGAGCAGCGGCCGCCACAGCGGGCGCAGCAGAGTAAAACACGAATCATTGTTCGTGTCTAGCCCGCGACCACCCGAGCGCGTACGCTTGCCGGGATGTCCGCCCCCGAGCCGCTCATCCGCCCGCCCCAGCAGCGGCGCTCCCAGGAGTCGCTCGAACGGGTGCTTCAGGCCGGCATCGACCTGCTCGTCGAGGCGGGCTTCGAGGGCTTCACGCTGCAGGAGGTCAGCCGGCGCGCCGGGGTGTCGATCGGGTCGATCTACGCCCGTGTGCCGAGTCGCGAGGCGCTCATCCTCGCTCTCCACGCCCGGGTCATGGAGACCCTCCTGGAGCAGGAGCGGCGCTTCGAGAACGACTCGGAGCTCGAGGGACTGACCCCGCGGGAGCTCGTTGAACAGCTGGTCGCCGACATGGCGAACATCATGCTCCGCAACCGCCATCTGCTGCTGCCGTTCATGCGCCAGGCGTCGACGTTTCCCGAGATCTGGCAGCGCGGGGCTGAGAGCTCGCAGGCCACGGGCGCGCTGTGGGAGGCCGCCCTGCTGCGCCATCGGGAGGCGGTCAGGCACCCCGATCCCGAGCTGGCCATCGATGTCGCCTACCGCATGGTCTACTGCACGATCGCCCGCCGAATCACTCACGGGAACACCTTCGAGTCAGATCGGGAGATCTCCGACGAGGATCTCGTGCGCGAGCTCGCGCGAGCGGTGGCCGACTACCTCCTCTGAGCCCGTGGGCCGGGGCTTGGGGCGAAACTGTCCCCGGGGATCGGAACTCACCGGGCTCCGAGCCCGTCGCGCTGTCGCCCGCGCCGACCGGATGTGATATATATTTATTCTCATGGCAACAGCGATCGCGCCGCGGGGCCAGGGGACGTTCGTGGATCTGGCGGCCAGCGCCCTGCGCGAGGAGATCCTGGCCGGCGAGCTGCGCCCCAACGAGCGCGTGCATCTGGCGGACGCGGCCGACCGGCTCGGCATGAGCATCGTGCCGGTGCGCGAGGCGCTGCGCTCACTCGCCTCGAGGGGCTCGTGATCTCCATCCCCCAGCGCGGCTACCGGGTGGCTCCGATCAGCGCCGAGGACCTCGAGGACACCTATCGCCTGCGGCTCACGCTCGATCCCATGGCCACCGAGCTCGCCGTGCCCCGTCTGAGCGACGCCGACCGGGCCGAGCTGCAGGCGGCCATGGCGGCGCTCGAGCAGGCCTACGCGAGCGGTGACCACGCGCTGCACCGGGACGCGCACCGCCGCTTCCACTTCGGGATCTACGGCGCCTGCGGATCGCCGTGGCTCATCCGCTTCCTCGAGCTGCTGTGGGTGGCCAGCTACCGCTACCAGCGGCTATCGGCACGCCGCCGCGGCTCGCTGGCCGATCGGGCGGCCGAGCACCGACGCATCCTCGCCGCCTGTCTGGAGGGCGACGCCGCCGGAGCCGCCGCACTCATGCGCGAGCACCTGGCCCTCACGCTGACCGCCGTCGAGACGGAGCCCGCCGCATGAGATTCGCCCACGTGATCACATCGGCCGGTCCGCGCCTGCTCACCGCCGGAGCGAGCGACTGGGTGGACGTGGCGAACCTGGCCTCGGACGAGCGCCTGGCCACCCTCAGCGGCCTGCTCGCGGCCGGACCGGCGGCCTGGGAGCACCTGCGCGCCCGGCTCGGCGGGGCAGCGGCGACGCCGGCTCCACCCGTTCCCACCGCGCCGGTCCACGACCGCCCGGAGCGCATCTTCTGTGTCGGGCGCAACTACGCCGAGCACCGCAGCGAGTTCGGCAACGCCCCTACGCCCTGGCCCGAAGTGTTCCTGCGCCTCGGCTGGTCGGTCATCGGCCCCTACGACGACGTCCTCCGGCCCTCCGTCTCGGAGCGGCTCGATTACGAGGGCGAGTTGGCGCTCATCATCGGCCGGCCGGCCGCCACATCGCCGCTGCGCAAGCGCTCACCCACGTGTTCGGCTACACCGTGGCCAACGACGTCAGCGTGCGCGACTGGCAGCACCGGGGCCGCCAGTGGACAGGCGGCAAGAACTTCGACGCCACGCTGCCGCTCGGGCCGGTGCTCGTCACGGCGGACGAGCTCGACGCCAGTGACCTCGCGCTGAGCACCCGGCTGAACGGCACCGTCATGCAGTCGGCCCGCACCAGCAAGTTCATCTTCAGCCTGGGCGAGCAGCTCGAGTTCATCTCGTCGTTCACCGCGCTGCGGCCGGGAGAACATCGTCCTCACCAGCACCCCGGGCGGCGTCGGCGCCCGCGCCGCCGCCGGTGCTGATGCGCGACGGAGATGTCGTCGAGGTGGAGATCGAGGGCATCGGCACCATCCGCAACACCGTCGTCAACGACGGGCTGACCCCGGCCACGACCGCTCGCATGCGGTGGCCAATGACGGAAACCGCGACTGAGGAGACCACGCACCATGTCGATCGCCGAGACATCCCCCCGCAGCGAGCTGCCTGGCAAGGCCGTCCCCTACGTGCTGCCCGCCAGCAGCGGCCGCGCCCACCTGCTCATCAGTGACGTCGGCCCGCGCTCGTGGCGCCGAGGAGTCGAACGGGCGGATGTCGGTCATGTCGAACGTCGGAGCGCGGGCGCCACGGCCGATCCCGCTCCACTTCCACGAGCTGAGTACGAGTACTTCTATTGCTTCGACGGTCTCGTGCAGCTGTGGGCGAGGCGAGAGCGGCTGCTCGTCCCCGGCGACTTCGGTTCATCCCGCCGGGCACGACTCACGCCTACCAGCAGCTGCGCAACGGGGCGTCGTTGGTCGGCCCGATCACGCCGGGCGGCTGGGATCGCTTCTTTGACCTCACCGGCGAGCGTACCCGGGTGGCGCCTACGCGCCTCCCCCTATCCCCCACCGCCATTCGAGAGTTCGGCCGGGCCGAGCAGGAGTTCAAGATGGAGTACCCGCCCGACCTCAGTACGCGCAGGCGACGCTCAACGCCCCCGACGACACGCTGCCCGGGCGCCGCGCCCATACTTCCTCAAGCGCTCGGAGGGCGAGAAGCACCTATTCGGCGGCATGTCCAGACCGCCCTGTGCCGCGCGCAGGAGACCGACGGGACGATGGCCATCACGACGGTGAGCTGCCACTGGCGGCCGGTGCCCCTCCACGTGCACGCCTCGACGCAAGAGGTGTCATCGTCGTGGACGGCCGCCTGCGCGTCACCCTCGCCGGCACCGAGCACCTGGTCACCCGCGGTGACGCGGTCAACGTGCCGAGCGGACCGCCCACCGCTAGTGAGC
>CAWKEO010000002.1:0-998241 GCA_963848745.1 uncultured Solirubrobacterales bacterium
GATGACTGAGACACGCACCCTCGAGGACGGCCGCGCCTGGCTGCTGGCCCGGCTGGAGCGCCGCGCGCATCCGCTCGACGGGCTCGACCCCGACGACGCGCGGGCGACGATCGGCACGCTCGAGGGCCTGGAGCCGGAGCCGTGGACGGCGGCGTGGGGCGCCCTGGCGGACCGCAACGCGCAGGCGGCCGCGCACGCGCAGGCGGCCGGCGAGCGCGAGGCGGCCCGGACAGCCTGGTGGCAGGCCTACCAGGCCGCCTTCGTCGGCCGCTACCCGGTGCCCAGCCATCCGCTCAAGCAGCACATGTACGAGCGCGCGCGGGAGTACTTCATCGCCGCCGGCGCGCTGGAGGACCCGCCGATCGAGGTGGTCGAGGTGCCGTTCACCGGGGCGCCCGGCGAGGGCGAGCGCGTGCGCTTCTACCTGACCCGGCCGCCCGGCCGGGAGCGGCCGCCGGTGGCCATGGTGTGGGCCGGGATCGACACCTGGAAGGAGGAGATGCACGCACGTCTGGGCGCGCTGCTGCGCTCGCGCGGCCTCGCCGTGCTGCTCGTCGACATGCCGGGGACGGGTGAGTCCCCGGTGAAGGCGAGCCGCGACGCCGAGCGCCAGTGGACGCCGGTGTTCGACTGGCTGGACACGCGCGAGGACCTCGACGGCGCGCGCTGCGCCGCCGTCGGCGGGTCGTTCGGCGGCTACTGGGCGATGAAGCTCGCCTACACCCACCGCGAGCGGCTGCGCTGCGCGGTCAACTGGGGCGGCGGCGTCCACATCACGTTCACTCCCGAGTGGCAGCAGCGCTCGCGCAACGCGTCCTCCTACCTCATGGACCTCATGGCCGCGCGCTCGCGGCTGTTCGGCGGCACGACGTTCGAGGACTACGTGGCCCGCTGCCCGGAGCTCTCGCTGCTGGACCAGGGCTGGCTCGAGAAGCCGAATGCGCCGCTGCTGCTCGTCAACGGTCGCGACGACGTGCAGAACTCGATCGACGACATCTACCTGTCGCTCGACCACGGCGAGCCCAAGGCGGTCCGGGTGTTCGACGGCGGCCACATGGGGGAGGGGCCGGTGGCGCCGACGATCGCCGACTGGGTGCTCGCCCAGCTCGGTGGCGCCCGGGACGCCGCTACTCGCTGAGCGGCAGCGACGCGCACACGGTCGTGCCCTGGCCGGGCGCGCTCGTGACCTCGAGCCGGCCACCGAGCGCTTCGACGCGGTCGGCCAGCCCGATCAGGCCGAGCCCACCGCGCCGGCGGGCGCCGCCCACCCCGTCGTCGCGGACGGACAGCTCGAGGCGGTCCCCGGCCACGCCGGCCTCGATCTCGATCACGGACGCCCGCGCGTGCTTGATCGCGTTGGTGAGCGCCTCCGCGGCCGTGTAGTAGGCAGCGAGCTCGATCGCCTCGGAGATCGTCCCGCGGGGCGGAAGCTCGGCCTGCAGCTCGACCGGCAGCGGGGAGCGCCGGGCCAGGCCGGCCAGGGCGGCGCGCAGGCCGCCGCTGGACAGGATCGCCGGGTGCACCCCGTGGGCGATCTCCCGCACCTCGTCGAACGCCGTGCTCAGGCCGGCGGCGACGGCGCCCAGGGTCGCCTGCAGCTCGCCGGTGTCGACCGGCTCGCTGAGCGCGGTGCGGGCCTGGAGCGCGAGGGCGACGAGGTGCTGCTGAACCCCGTCGTGCAGATCACGCGCGAGTCGCCGGCGCACCTGGTCGCCGGCGGCCACGATCCGGGCGCGCGAGGCGGCGAGCTGCTGGCGGCTCTCGGCGTTGGCGATCGCAGTGACCACGAGCTCGGTGAACCGGGCCAGGCGGGCGTGGCTCGCGGCCGGCAGCGGACCCGCGTGCGCGGTGGCGATGATCTCTCCCCACAGCTCTCCATCGACCATGATCGGCGCTGCCACCTGGCCCCCCGGTGCGGGCTCGTCGCCAGCGGGCCCGTCGGGTCCGGTGGCGCCGACGGTGACCGGAGCGCCGCCAGGCTCGTATCGGAGCACCTCGGCACGATCGGCGCCGAGCAGGCCGCACACCTCCTCGCTGACGGTGGCGAACAGCGTGTCCGGGTCCGCGCCGGTGGCGACGAGCGTGGCCACCCGGCGTAGCGCGCGCTGCTCCTCGTGGTTGCGGTGGCTCTCGGTGATGTCCCGGGCCACCCCGTACACGCGGTCGGCGGCGGGGTCGGGGCGAGCGCTCCACTGCAGCCAGCGCACCGAGCCGTCGTGGTGCAGGCCCCGCATCTCGATGCCATCGGGGTGCGCGCCACGCTGGATCTCCGCCTGCAGCACGCGCAGCCGCGGTCGATCGTCGGGGTGCACGAACTCGAGCGCCTGGCGCCCGAGAAGGTCCTCGGGCGCGTAGCCGAGGGTGGTCGTGAACGCCGGGTTGACCCGGGTGAAGCGGCCCTCGAGGTCGGTGATGCACATGAGGTCCGGGGTGACGAGAAAGAACTGCTCGAGCTCGTGCTCCAGACGGGCCCGGTCGGTCTCGGCCTGCTTGCGCTCGGTGACATCGACCATCACGCCGCGCAGACGCACGGGCTGGCCCTCGGCCATCACCACCCGCACGATGTCCTGCATCCACACGACCCGCCCGTCGGCCGCCACCATGCGGTACTCGAACCGGTGGTCGCGACCGGCCCGGGTCTCCTCCAGGCAGAACGCGAGCGCCCGGTCGCGGTCCTCGTCGTGGAGGTACTTCACCCAGGCACTGGGCGTCTCGTACCACTCGGCCACCGGGTAGCCGAGCATCCCCTCCACCTGGGGGCTGACGAACAGGAACCGGAAGCTCGCCACGTCGAGCTCCCACACGACGCCGTCGATCGACTCGACGAGCTCGGAGTACTCGTGCGGCGAGGTGGTGGCGTCGTCCGCAGGCCCGTCCGCGGCGGGAGCGGAATGGACGGCGCCGACCGGATCGGCAGGGGCGCCGCCGGCAGACGTGGTCAGGCCCTCCGGCATGTGCGCTCCGCAGCTGGCTGCGTGGCTGAGGGCATCATAGTCCGGGTCCGGATGGGCGAGGGAAAGGTTGCCCGCCCGCCGGCGGGGGCGGCCGGCGGACGGGCAGGGAGGGGCACCGCAGCGCGCGCCGGGGGGGACCGCGCGCTTCCTGGGGTGCTGCGGTGGGGCTGGAGGGGCGCGAGCACGCTCACGCATCGACCACAGTCGCAGGGCGAGCGGCGGCTGTCATCGACGCCACCGGGAATCTCGCCTTCCAGCTGTCCGCCATGCGGCCGTCGGCGCGCCAGCGGAATACCCGGCTAGCTGCAATGCGCCCGCGCCTGCGCGGGTGAGATGCTCGCCTTCAGCTCGTGCGCTGCCTCATCGTCGACGACAACGCCCAGTTCCTGGAGGCCTCGCGACGGTTGCTCGAGCGGGAGGGACTCCAGGTGGTGGGCACCGCGCGCTCCGGTGAGGAGTGCCTGCGGTGCGTTCGCGCACTCGCCCCCGATGTGGTGTTGCTCGACGTCGACCTCGGGGAGGAGAGCGGATTCGACGTGTGCCGGCGGCTGGGCGCCAGCGGCATCACCGCCCGGGTGGTCTTCGTCTCCACCTACCACGAGCTCGAATACGAGGAGCTCGGCGCCGTTGCGCCCGCGGTCGGCTATCTGCCCAAGTCGCGGCTCTCGCGCCGGGCGCTGGAGGCGCTCCTGTCCGCCTGAGCCCGGCCGGCGCGGGAGAAATCGCCCGGTTCGGGCCGGGGGGCGGGATACTGGCGTCCGGATGGGAGCGCAGGAGGGAGCCGCAACGGTCTCGCCCGGTGGCGGGCGTCGTCGTCGACGTGTCGTGCTCGCCGAGGACGATGTGCTCCTGCGCGAGGGGCTGGCCCGGCTGCTCACCGGGCACGGGTTCGACATCGTCGGTCAGGCCGGTGACGCCGCTGCGCTCATCGAGCTCGCCGACGCCCTCGAACCCGACCTGGTCATCGTCGATGTCCGGATGCCGCCCGGGTATGCGATCGAGGGCCTCGAGGCCGCCAACCAGCTGCGCCGGCAGCACCCGGGCACCGGCGTCGTCGTGCTCTCCGCCCACGTCGAGGTCGAGCACGCCACCGAGCTGCTGGGCGGCGGCTCGGGCACCGGCTATCTGCTCAAGGGGCGGGTGACCAACGTCGAGGACTTCCTCGAGGCGGTGGAGCGGGTGGCCGAGGGCGGTTCGATCATCGATCCCGAGCTGGTGCGCGAGCTCATCGCGGCCCGGCACCGCGACGACCCGCTGGCCGAGCTCACCGACCGCGAGCGCGAAGTGCTCGCGCTCATGGCCGAGGGGCGCTCGAATGCTGGCATCGCGCGCCGCCTGTGGGTGACCGAGGGCACGATCGAGAAGCACGTGCGCAGCATCCTGGGCAAGCTGCCGATCTCGGGTGGGGAGGACGACCACCGCCGGGTGCTGGCGGTCGTCATGTATCTGAACAGCCGCTGAGCCCGCCGGCGCGCGGACAGCGCCCTCGAGTCCGTGCTCGGCGGCCCGATGGTTCAGGCGCGCCCGGCCAGAGAGAGCGCCGCGCTGGCGGCCAGCGAACAGGCCGGCATCGCGATCGCCATCGGCAGCGCACTGTGCGGGCCCGCCACCCCGGCCAGGGGAGCCACCCCGGCGCCGACCATGAACTGCGTGAAACCGAGTAATCCCGAGGCGGCGCCCGCTCGCTCGGGGTGATCCTCCATGGCCAGCGCGGTGGCCAGGGGCGCGATCGCGCCGACGCTCGCCGCGCTCCCGAACAGGCAGACGAGCAGCGGCCACAGCCCGAGCCCGGTCACGGTGACGAGGAGCAGAGCGCTCGCCGCCACCCCCTGCGCGGCCAGTGCGGCGCGCAGCACCGGAGCGGGCGGACGGGCCCGCAGCCGGGCCGAGGCGAGCTGGCGGGCGAGCAGGATGCCGACGCCGTTGGTCGCGAACACGAGGCTGAACGTGCCCGCCGAGAGGTGGTGGATGCGCTCGAGCACGAACGGCGAGGCGGCGATGTAGGCCATCAGCGTCCCGAATCCGAGCGCCCCGGCCAGGGTGTGGGCGACGTAACGGCGGTCGCGGAGCAGGATCGAAAACGCCTCGGCCACCGCGGCCAGCCCGCCGGCGCGACGCTCCTGCGCGGGCAGTGACTCCGGTACGAGCAGGGCGGCGGCGAGCAGGAGCAGCGCGCCGACGATGGCCAGCGTGACGAAGATGCCGCGCCAATCGGTGATGTGGAGAAGCAGGCCGCCGGCGATCGGGGCGACGATCGGTCCGAGCCCGCCGACCACCATGAGCGCCGCGTAGGCCTGGGCCGCAGCCACGCCGGCCGCCCGGTCGCGCACCACGGCCCGGCCGATGGCGATCCCGCACGCCCCGGCCAGGCCCTGGATGAGGCGCATGACGAGCAAGACCGCGATCCCGGGGGCGACCGCGCAGGCGATCGAGCTGATCACGTAGGCGATCAGACCCGCCAGCAGCGGGGCCCGTCGCCCGCGGGCGTCGCTGAGCGGGCCGACGAGGAGCTGGCCGGCGGCCAGGCCGATGAGGGAGAGCGACAGGGTCAGCTGGGCGAGCGAGGGAGCCGCGTGGAGGTCGCGGGCCATGGCCGGCAGCCCGGGCAGGTACATGTCGGTGGACAGCGGGCCGAACGCCGACAGGGCGCCGAGGACGGCGAGCAGCGCGGCGGGCAGACGGGTCCGGCCCGCGGTGGCGGGTGCGCTCACGGGTGCGGCCAGGCCGGGGCGAGCCGGTCGACGAGAGCGAGCCCGCGTCGGGCCCAGGCGATCTCCATCCGCGCGCGGTCGATCAGGCCCTCGTAGGCGAGCACCTTCGCGGCCACGATCAGCTCGTGCTCCTCCGGCGGGCGGGCGGCCAGGCGCTGCGCCAGGACCGGATCGCTGCGGTCGCGCAACCGTGCCGCCATCTGCTCCCACGCCCGCAGCCAGTGCTCGTAGTGGGCGAGGTGGAGCTCGAACTGGGTCCGCGCGCCCTCGGGGTCGGCCCATTCGAGGTAGGCCGCCTTCAGGCGGTACGGGTCGCGCTCGCGGGCGGGCGCGACCGGGGTGGAGGCGAGCTCGCGCAGAGCCTCGAGGCCGGCGCCGGTGATGCGGTACTCGCGCTTGGAGCCCCGCGGGCCCCGCGGCACCTCGCGCCCCTCGAGGAGCCCCTCGGCCTCCATGCGCCGGAGCTCCGGATAGATCTGGGTATGGGGGGCGTGCCAGACGAAGTCGACCGAGCGGTCGAAGATCCGCAGCAGGTCGTACCCCGTGCGCGGAGCGGCGGACAGCATGGCGAGCAGGGCGAATCGCAGCGTCACAGGCGAATATGTAAGGCTATACATACCTACGAGTGAGGAGACGACATGGCCGCCCGCACCACCCCGCCATTCCGTGCCGACCACGTCGGCAGCCTGCTGCGCCCCCGGGCGCTGATGGACGCCCGCGCCCGGTTCAAGGCGGGTGAGATCGACCGCGAGGCATTGCGGGAAGCCGAGGACGCCGCCATCCTCGAGGTCATCGAGCTCCAGCGCCAAGCTGGGCTGCGCACGGTCACCGACGGGGAGTTCCGCCGCACCTCGTGGCACATGGACTTCATCTACTCCCTCGGCGGCATCAGCCAGGTCGAGGGCGAGAGCCTCCACGTCCAGTTCCGCAACGAGCAGGGCGAGTACGACTACGCGCCGCCGGCCATGCGGGTGGCGGATCGCGTGAGATTGCCGGAGACGATCTTCGGTGATGCGTTCACGTTCCTGCGCGAGCACGCGACCGACGGGCAGACCCCGAAGCTGACCGTTCCCTCGCCGAGCATGGTCCACTACCGCGGCGGCAATTCGTCGATCGACAGCACCGTCTATCCGGACATCGACGCGTTCTGGACCGATTTGACCGACGCCTACAACGCCCAGATGCACGGCGTGTACGCGCTCGGCTGCCGCTACCTCCAGCTCGACGATACGAGCCTCGCGTACATCAACGACCCGGCCCAGCGGGCACACATCGAGCAGATCGGCGGCGACCCCGATCACCTGCACGAGCAGTACATCGCCAACATCAACCGCGCTCTGCGCGACCGTCCTGGCGACCTGGCGGTGACCACGCACACCTGCCGGGGCAACAATCAGTCGATGTGGGCGGCGGAGGGTGGCTACGACTTCGTGGCCGAGACACTGTTCAACCAGCTGGAGGTCGACGGCTTCTTCCTCGAGTACGACGACGAGCGCTCAGGCACCTTCGAGCCGCTGCGCTTCGTGCCCAAGGGCAAGCAGGTCGTGCTCGGACTCGTGACGACCAAGCGCCCGGCGCTCGAGGCCAAGGACCTGCTCAAGCGGCGCATCGAGGAGGCGTCCCGCTACGTCGACGTCGACCAGCTCTGCCTGTCGCCGCAGTGTGGCTTCTCCTCCACCGAGGAGGGCAACAAGCTGAGCATCGAGGAGGAGCAGGCCAAGCTCGAGCTGATCGTCGATGTGGCCGAGGAGGTGTGGGGGGCGTGAGCGCCGGCGTCCCACGCGCCGAGACCGTCGGCTCGCTCCTGCGCCCGGCCGAGCTGAAGGACGCCCGCACGGCGCTGGCCGCAGGCCGCATCTCCCCGCGCGAGTTCAAGCGCGTCGAGGACCGCGCCGTCGACGCCGCGCTCGCCCTGCAGGAGCGGGCCGGCCTCGACGTGGTCAGCGACGGCGAGATGCGCCGCGCGCATTTCACCGGCCCGCTGTCAGAGGTCGTGGAGGGCATGGAGGAGGTGCGGGCGCCGGCCCAGAGCTGGCACGGCACCGGTGGGTCGGCCGGCCAGGCCACCTACCAGCACGTGCGCGCGGTGACCGGGCGGCTTCGGCGGGTGCGCTCGCTGGCCAGCGAGGAGTACGTCTACCTGCGCGGCCGCACCGAGAAGCCGATCAAGGCGACGCTCCCGAGCCCACTGATGATGCAGACGTTCTGGTCGCCCGAGCACTCGCCGGACGCCTACGCCGATCCGTTCGAGATGTTCGCCGACGCGGCGGAGATCGTGCGCGCCGAGGCACGGGAGCTCGTGGCGCTCGGCTGCGAGTACATCCAGATCGACGCTCCGGACATCGGCTTCCTGGTCGACGAGTCCGTGCGCGCGTCGATGCGGGCCCGGGGCATCGACCCCGAGCGGATGCTCGGGGAGGGGATCGAGCTCCTCAACTCCGTGGCCGAGGTTGGCGGGGCGAGGTTCGGCATCCACCTGTGCAAGGGCAACCGCGAGGGTCACTGGCTGGCCGCCGGCGGCTACGGCGCGATCTCGCGTCAGGTGTTCGGGCGGCTGCCGGCGTTCAACGTGCTCCTGCTCGAGTACGACGACGAGCGCTCGGGCGACTTCGCACCGCTGGCCGACGTGCCGGACGACAAGATGGTCGTGCTCGGGCTGGTGTCGACCAAGCGCGCCTCGGTGGAGTCGGTTGACGCGCTGCTTGCGCGCGTCGAGGAGGCCGCGGGCGTCTTCGCGCGCGATCAGCTCGCGGTCTCGCCACAGTGCGGCTTCGCGTCGGTGATGGCGGGCAACCCGATCTCGCCCGAGGTGCAGGAGGCGAAGCTGCGCGTGGTGGCCGAGGTGGCGCGGGCAGCCTGGCCGGGCGCTTAGTGGTCCTCCCCGACCACTAGTGGCGGGCTGACCAGCGGGCCATGCGCACGAACAGCTCGGGCACTGGCACCTCGGGGAGCGAGGGGTCGAACTCGCGGTACAGCGTCGCCACGTTCACGGCGATGCGCTCGGCGTCGCCCCAATCGCGGAAGTCGGAGATGTCGATGTCGTCGGCGGCCGCCTCGGCATCCATGCCGGCGTCGAAGCGGGCCCGGGCCTCGTCGCGGACGTAGCGCAGGTAGCGCTGTACGTCGCGCACCCCCGACGCGTCGGTGACCGGGCCGTGGCCCGGGACGATCGTCGCGGCGTCGAGCTCGAGGATGCGCTCGCAGGCGCCGAGCCAGTTCGCCGCTGGTCCGGCCCACATGACCGGCGTGCCCTCGATGAACAGGATGTCGCCGGTGAACACGACGCGCGCGTCAGGTACCCAGGCGATCGCGTCGCCCTCAGTGTGGGCCGGGCCGAGCTCGATCAGCTCGATCGCACGCTCGCCCACGCTCAGCTGCTCGCGGTCGGAGAACTCGTGATCGGGCAGGCGCGGGTTGACGTCGTCGAAGCGAAAGCGCCGGAACGTCCGCTCGGCGAAGGCGTCGAACTCCGGCCCGAGGTCGAGCTGGTTGAACAGCGCGTGCACGAGCGCGGGCGGGGTCGCCCGCATCTCGGCCGTGGCAGCAGCGGTGGCATAGATCGGGATGTTGTCGGGCAGCAGCTCGTTGCCGAAGTAGTGATCGCCGTTGCCGTGCGTGTTCATCGCCTGGCGGATCGGGGAGCGCTCGGTGACGGCGCGCATGGCCTCGAGCATCTCCCGCGCGCACCGGAGGTCGAACAGCGTGTCGACGAGCAGGGAGCTGTCGGGGGCGGTGATCAGGCCGGCGTTGCTCCAGCCCCAGCCACCGTCGGGCTGCAGGTAGGCGTACAGCCCGTCCCCGAGCTCGTGCAGTCCGTGGGTGTAGGCGATCTTCATCGGCTCGCAGTCTGACGGACCGCCCGGGGCCGCCACAACCGGAGTCCATCGCCGCGCCGCCACGAGCCGAGGCCGCCTGGGCGGTGATCGGGATCTGACCGCCGGGATTCGCCGGCGCTACGCCGGGTAGCTCCGGGCGATGCAATCCGTACCCGATCTCTCCGAAGTCGTTCGCACCGACGGCGCCCAGGCCGAGCCGAGCGAGGCCAAGCCCGTCGATGCCGGTGGGCATGTCAGCGAGGGCCAGTCGGCCGGCGTCCTGTGGGAGCAGGGGCTGGCCGAGGGCGAGCGGCGACTGACGCGGCGACCCCTGGCGGCGGTCGCCACCGGGCTCGTGGGGGGCTTCGACGTGATGATCGGCGTCGGCGTGGCGACGACCGTGGCCGGCGCCCTGCACGAGGTCATGCCGACCAAGCTGGCCGGCCTCCTCGGTTCGCTCACCTTCGGCGTCGGCTTCGTGCTCATCTCGATCGGTCGCTCCGAGCTGTTCAGCGAGAACTTCCTCATCCCGGTGGGCGCCGTGCTCGAGCGCCGCCAGCCGCTGCGCCGCCTCCCCGTCCTCTGGGTGCCCACCCTGATCGCCAACGTGGCCGGCATGTTCGTGCTCGGGCTGATCTTCTCCGAGACCAAGGTGCTCGATCACAGTGCGCTGGTCGCCGCGGGGCATACAGCGGACGTGTTGGCCGCGCGCGGAGCGCTGGCCGCCTTCCTCAGCGCGGTCATCGCCGGGCTCGTGATGACGCTGTGGACGTGGCTGGGGATCGCGGTGCGTACGGACATCGGGCGCATCTGGGTGGCGCTGATCATCGGCTTCACGATCGCCGCGCCGACGATGAACCACATCATCGTCGGGACGGGCGAGATGATGTTCGGCGTGCTCGGCGGCCACACGCATGCCACCTGGGGCAACGTGGGCACGAACTTCCTGCTCGCCCTGGCCGGCAACCTGGTCGGCGGGACGCTGTTCGTGACGCTGACCCGGTTCGTGCAGGCGCGGGCGGACCCCGGGTCGAGCTCGTGACCGCGGCCCGGGAGTTCGCCCCCCGGGCGAACTCCCAAGGCTATTGCCCGCTAGGGCAATAGCCCGAGCTGCTGGGCCCGCCGGACCGCCTCGGTGCGGTTGCGCACCCCGAGCTTCTGGTAGGCCGCGCTGGCGTACTCCTTGACCGTGTGGCGCGAGAGGTGCAGGCGCTCGGCGATCTCGGGATTCGTCGCCCCCGACGCCATCAGCTCGACGACGGCCTGCTCGCGCGCCGAGAGCCCGAGCGCGCCGGTGTGCTCGTGCGAACTGAACGTCGTGCGGCCCATGCCGACCGTGCGCACCGCGGCGGCGATCCGGTCGGCCGGCCACTCCTTGTGGGCAAAGCCGGAGGCACCCGCTGCCTCGGCGGCGGTGGGCGAGATGTCGCCGGCGCCGGAGATGAGCAGGACCCGCGTCTGCGGGCTGGTGGCGCGCAGCTGCTTGCAGATCTCGGCCCCGGACTCGCGGCCGATGAACAGATCGACGAGCGCCACGTGCGGCGTGTAGCGGGTGGCCAGCGCGAGCGCACCGCTACCGGTGCGGGCGCTCAGGCAGCGCTCGACCCACGACTGGCTGGTCAGCATCAGGCGAAAGCCCCAGTGCACGACCTCGTGGTCGTCGACGATCAGCACCCGGAGCCGGGATGGGCTGCGGGTCTCCTCAGCCATCGAGCGGTACGACGAGCCGCACCTGCCAGGTGCCGGCCTCCGGCTGGAGCCCGAACTCGACCACGCCGCCGAACTGCAGCGCCTCCATGGCGGACAGCCGCAGCCCCATCCCCGCCCGGTTGGAGCGGCCCTGCACGCCATCGTTGGTGATCACGACCGTGAACGTGCCGTCGCTACGCGCCACCCGCACCCCCACGTAGGTGGGCCGGGCGTGCTTGCGCGCGTTGCGGATCGCCTCCATCAGCACGGATTGGGCAAGGGGTTCGAGCGCCGCGGGCACGTCGCCCTCGCTGCCCGCCTCGAGGCGGACCGACAGGTCGGGATGGGCGCGCGAGAGCCGGGCAACCTCGGCGATGAACGTCGTGCCGGTGGCCCGGGGGGTGCGCCCGAGCGGTCGCTGCAGCGCGTTGCGCAGCTCCCTGAGCGCGAGCTGGGTCTCCTCGGCGCAGCGCCGCCGCGCCGCCTGGGGAAGGTCGCCATCGCCATCGAGCGCCATCGAGACGCCGAACAGCCGCTGGATGACGCCCTCATGGATGTCACGGGCGAGGTCGATGCGCTGCTCGAGCTGGCGGGCGTTCTCCACCTGGGTGGTGAGAAAGCGCGTGACCGAGGCCAGCGCGGTGGCCTTCCCGAGCGTCCACAGCAGGTCGCGCTCGTCGTCACGCAGGGGGGCCCGCGCCGGCTCGCGATCGGCCAGGATCACCCCGATCGCCCGCTCCGCGGCGGCCATCGGCACGCACACGATATGCACGGGCTCGGGGAACACGTCGCGGTACTCGGGCGGAAACAGCTCGCGCACGTCGCCGGTCGCCTCCACGACCGCGTCCTGCTTGAACGCCTGCGCGGCCATCGGAGTCGACTCGACGCCGACGTGGGCGGCGGCGAACTGGTCGAGGTCGAGCCCATGAGCCCCGGCAGCGCGCACGCGCCGGGCCGAGCTGTCGTAGCGGAAGATGATCGCCCGCTGCATGCCGGTCATCCGGCACACGGCCTCGCACATGTGGCTGTAGAAGGCCTCGCCGGTGGACGCCGACTCCGCGCGCGAGAGGACATCGACAAGCAATTCGAGCGCGTCGACGTCCGCGTCCGCGCGCGCGTGGGTGAACTCGACCGGACTCACGGGGCGGGAAGGCACGACGGGGCGGATGCTGGCAGCTCGCGCGCCCCCGCGCCAGCCCCACCGTCACCCAAACAGTGCCTCGGCGCGGGCGATCGGCCGTTTCCCCCAGCGGCTGCGGGTGGCGAAGTCGAGCAGACGCTCGAGGTAGTCGCCCAAGGGCGTGACCTCGATGCCATCCCGGTCCAGGCGCGCCCGCGTGCGGGCCTCGTCGAACACGGTTCCGACGGCGAAGTAGGGGAAGTAGGCCTGCGCGCCGTCAAGCGCGGCTCGGCCGGCTCGCGACGCCGCGCCCGCGGCGTACTCGGCCGGGGAAACCATCCGGGGCAGCGGGCGGCGGAAGTAGCGGCTGGCCCGGCTGGCCAGCTCGCCGATCGTCGTGGCGTCCGGGCCGGCGGTCAGGTGATATGTCTCACCGGCGCTCTCCGGGCTCTGGCACAGCGCGTGCACGGCGTCGGCGACGAAGTCGACCGGCACGGCGTCGACGAACGCGTTCGGGAGCGCCGGCAGCTCGGTGAACAGCCCGCGGGCGAACGCGCGCAGCGGCCAGTACAGGACGTTGAACGCGGCGGTCCAGCCGCTGCGACGGTCGCCGACCACGATGCTCGGGCGCAGGATCGTCGCCGGGAGGTCGCGCCGCGCGCGCACGAGCTGCTCGGCCTCATACTTGGAGTGCTCGTAGGAGTTCCGGAACGCCTGGCCGCGCTCGAGGTCGGCCTCGGCGAAGCGGCCCTCGTGGGTGCCGGCCACGTACGCGGTCGACACGTGGGCGTAGCGCTCGAGCCCTCCGCGGGCGTGCGCGGCCTCGGCCAGCTCGAGCATGCGGCGCGTGCCCGCGGTGTTGATCGCGCGCGCCTCCTCGAGCGGGAGCGTGAACGACACCGAAGCGGCCGAGTGGACGATCAGCCCGGCCCGGCGCGCGAGCTCGTCGTGGCGCGCCTCGCTCAGCCCGAGCCGCGGGGCGCTGATGTCGGCGGCGACCGCCTGCACGCGCCCGCGGTAGCGGGAGGCCCGATCGCCGAACAGGTTTCCCAGCACGTCGTTCACGCGCGCCTGCGCGGCGTCATCGCCCGGGGCGCGCACGAGCGCGACCACCCGCCGGTCGCCGCGCTCGAGCAGCCGGGCCAAAACCTCCATGCCGACGAAGCCCGTCGCGCCGGTGAGCAGGATCTCGGACATGTCTTTAGTCCGCCGCCAGCGAGCGCAGTGCCCCGGTGAGGCGCCGGCGAGTGTCGGAGGGCTCGATCAGCTCATCGACGTAGCCGGCGGCCACGGCCGCCTCGGCGCCCAGGTGCTCCCGTGCGTACGCGTCGGCGAGCTCGGCCCGGGCGGCGTCGGGATCCTCCGCCTCGGCCAGAGCGCGGCGATGGATGATGCCGACCGCCGGGCGGGCGCCCATGACGCCGATCTGGGCCTGCGGCCACGCGAACACGTAGTCGGCACCGAGATCCTTCGAGTTCATGGTGATGAAGGCACCGCCGAATGCCTTGCGCAGGATCACGGTCACCCGCGGCACGGTGGCCTCGGCGAACGCGTGAACGAGCGACGCGCCGAAGCGGATGACCCCGGCCGACTCCTGGCGGCTGCCGGGCATGAAGCCGGGCGTGTCGACGAGCACGACGAGGGGGATCCCGAACGCGTTGCACTTGTTGACGAAGCGCGCGCCCTTCTGGGAGCTCTCGGCGTCGAGCACGCCGCCGAGGTGGTGCGGCTGGTTGGCGATCACGCCGACCGTGCGACCGTCGATGCGGGCGAGCCCGGTGACCAGGCTGCGCGCCCATCCGTCGGAGACCTCGAGCAGCTCGGCCCCGTCGACGATGGTGCGGATCACCTCGCGCACGTCATAGACCCGCCGCTCCTGCTCGGGCACGAAGTCACTCGGATCCCGGTCGGGAGCCTCGAGCGGGTGCACGCGCGGGAGCGCGGCCTCACGATGGCGGGGGAGGTAGCCGAGCAGCTGGCGGGCGAGCAGCGCTCCGCCGATGTCGGTGTGGGCGACGAACTGGGCCACGCCGTTGCGGGCATGCACCCGCCGGCCGCCCAGCGCCTTGGCGCTCAGCCGCTCGCCCAGCGCCTCCTGCACGACCCCTGGGCCGGTGAGGAACATGCACGAGTCTTCGGTCATGATCGTCCAATCGGTCAGCGCCGGCGAGTAGGCGCCGCCGCCGGCCGAGACACCGGTGATGATGGAGATCTGGGGAACGACGCCGGACAGGCCGACCGTGTGGCGGAAGATCCGGCCGTAGCCGCCGAGCGCCGCCACGCCCTCCTGCATGCGGGCGCCGCCGGAGGCGATGAAGCCGACGACCGGGGCCTTGGCCCGGCGGGCCTGCTCGAGCACGCGCACGATCGTGTCGGCGTGCGCCTCGCCGAGCGAACCGCCGGCGAAGCGCTGGTCCTGCGCGTAGCAGAACACCGGGCGTCCCTCGACCAGGCCGGTGCCGCCGATGACGCCATCGCCCGCCCGAGCGCGCTCGCCCATGCGAGCCGAGCGCACGCCGGTGCGGATCACCTGGAGGGTGCCGCGATCGCACAGGACCTCGAGGCGCTCGAGTGGCGAGAGCTCGACGGCGGGCTCGGATGCGAGTGTGATGCTCATAGTGTCACTCCCCATTGGGCGATAACCGCACCCCAGGTCAGCCCGCCGCCGAAGGCGCCGAGCAGGACGCGGTCGTCGGGGCCGAGCAGTCCGCGCTCGACGCTGTAGCCGAGGGCGAGGGGCAGCGTGGCCGCCGAGGTGTTCCCGTACTGGGCGATGCAGTCGACCACCCGCTCGGGATGCAGACCGAGGCGCTCACCGACCGCGCTGAGGATGCGGCCGTTGGCCTGGTGGTAGACGAACAGGTCGATCTCGTGCAGGCCCAGGCCGGCGGCGCTCGTGGCCTCGAGCGTCGACTCGCACAGCCGCGCCACGGCCTGGCGGAAGGTGTCCTGGCCCTGCATGCGGATCCGTCCGTCGTGACGGTCGACGACGATCAAGTCGCCGAGCGAGCCGTCGGAGCCGAGCACGAGCGGGCCGATGCGGCTCGGGGAGCCGGTGGCCACAAGCACGACGGCGCCGGCCCCGTCGGCGAACACGCCGGCGGTGCCCCGGTCATCGGGATCGGTGATCCGGGTCATGAAGTCAGCCCCGATGACGAGCACGGCGCTCATGCGTCCGGACTCGATCTGGGCGGTGCCGGCGGCCAGCGCGGACAGAAAGCCGGTGCAGGCGGCGCCGATGTCGAAGGCGCCGGCCCGTCGGGCTCCGATGGCATGGGCGACAAGCGGCGCGGCGGCCGGCATCAGCTCGTCGGGGGTGGTCGTGGCCACGAGCACCAGATCGAGGTCGGCGGCGTCGATTCCGGCGCGCTCGAGCGCTTGGCGCCCGGCGCGGGCGGCGTGGTCGCTCAGCCGCTCATCGGCTGCGGCGACGCGGCGCTCGCGGATGCCGGTGCGGCGCTCGATCCAGGCTCCGTCTACGCCGAGGCGGGCGGCGATCTCGGCGCTCGTCACCACCTGCTCGGGCAGGCTGGCGCCGACAGACGCGATCGCGGCTCCCGTCCGCGACCGCGTCATGCGGGCCGGCTCTGGTTCCGGGCTCGTGAGTGGCAGAGTTGCCTTCACTGCTGCCATCTTCCGCATTGGCGGGCTCGGCCCGCCAGCGCGGCGGGGGGAAGTCCCGACAGCCGGGGGGGTTTTGTGTGACGCAGGCGCTAGACGCGCTGGTCGGCGGCGTCGAAGTCCATGCTGCGCGCGGTCTCGGTCTCCCGCCCGGCGGCGCCGGCGGCCGGGAACGCGCGCAGGACGGCGAGCAGCTCGGGGTCCTCACCCTCGATGGCCATCCACGCCGCCCGCAGTCCCTCGCTGGCCGCGCGCTGCATGACCGATGAGCGATGCTCGAGCTGGCCCATCGGCCGGGCGCCCGCGGGCGGGCGGATGACGCACACGGCCGGTGAGGCGTCCGGCGCGGCGTGCCGGGCCCCGAGTTCGTCGCTCAGCCGGTCGTAGCGCTCCGAGCGCGTGCGCAGCAGCTGGCCCAGAGCGGGGTTGAGCGGCAGCAGGTATCGGTCGGTGAGCCGGGTGACGATGGGGGAGAGCGGGGTGTGCTGGATGCCGTGAGGGCGCGTCTGCAGCACGAGCACATGAGTGCAGCGCTGCAGGGCGGCCTGCACCGGAATCGCCTCGGCCAGGGTGGCGTCGAGCAGGCGCTGGCCCCGGAAGGTGACCGGCTGCCCGGCCAACCAGGGCAGCCGCCCGGAGGCCCGCAGGGCGCAGCGGATCTCCTCGGCGTCCCGGAGGTCGGACAGGTCGATGATGGTCGCCGTGTCGACGTCGGTGGCCGTGCAGTGCAGCTCGACCCCGGACTCCAGCAGCGCGCGGGTGCGCAGCGGCCGCTGGCGGCGCCACACCTCGCCGATCACGTAATCCATGTCGAACAACGCGCCTCCGCGCAGCGCCCGCCGGGCGCTGATGAAGCGCGGATCGCCGAACCCGTGCAGGTAGAGCGCGGTGATGTATGCCGCCTGCCCGGCGATGAAGAAGGCGGCGTTGAACGCCCCGGCGGAGGAGCCGTGGACCTCGTCGAAGCAGTCGCGCAGTCCGAGCTGCTCGAGCGCGCTCGCCATCCCGGCCGACACGACGCCGCGCATGGCGCCGCCCTCGATGGCCAGCGCGATCCGGGCGCCGTCCTCACGCTCGCCCGGCCGCGAGCCCTCGGCCCGGCGCCGGCGCAGGAGGTCGACCACCGGGTGCTCGCGCAGATCGTCGGTCATGGCGAACGTGGGGCGGAAGATGTCGGGAGCGAGGCTACGGATGTTCATCGGGCCGGGTAGGGTCGGGCAGGTGAAGCTTACGTTCGACCCCGCCGCGGCGCCGCGCTCGCGGATCGGGCTCGGACTGGCGGCGCTCGGGCGACCGGCCTACATCGACATCGGCCACAGCGGTGACCTCGCCGGCGTCACCGCCCCGGCGGCCCTCGAGCAGCGTGCCCACGCGGTGCTCGACGCCGCCTACGCCGCCGGGGTGCGCTACTTCGACGCCGCTCGCTCCTACGGCGAGGCCGAGACGTTCCTCGGCCGCTGGCTGAGGGCGCGCGAGCTGCGCCCCGGCGATGTGTTCGTGGCCTCGAAGTGGGGCTACACGTACACGGCGAACTGGCGTCCGGACGCCGAGGTGCACGAGGTCAAGGAGCTCTCGCCGGCCACGCTGCGCCGCCAGCTGCCGGAGAGCCGCGAGCGGCTCGGCGCCCATCTGCACCTGTATCAGATCCACTCGGCCACGCTCGACAGCGGCGTGCTCGATGACCGCGCCGTGCTCGATGAGCTGGCCCGGTTGCGCGCCGTCGGACTCGGTGTCGGGCTGACGGTGAGCGGGCCGGAGCAGGCGGCGACCATCGACCGGGCGGTGGCGCTCGGGTCCTTCGACGCGGTGCAGGCGACCTGGAACCTGCTCGAGCCCTCGGCCGGCCCGGCGCTCGCCCGCGCCCACGATGCCGGCCTGCTCGTGATCGTCAAGGAGGCGTTGGCCAATGGCCGGCTGGCCGGGCGGCGAGCGGTTCCGGCGCTCGAGGCCGAGGCGAGCGCGGCGCCCGCCACCCCGGACGCGGTCGCCCTCGCCGCCGTGCTCGCGCAGCCGTGGGCGGGGATCGTCCTCAGCGGGGCGTCCACGCCCGAGATGCTGGCCGCCAACCTGGCCGCCGCCGAACTGACGCTGGACGCCGGCACGCTCGCGCGGCTCGGTGGCCTGGCCGAACCACCCGCGCGATACTGGGAGACCCGGGCGGAGCTGCCCTGGAACTGATGAGCGAGGCACGGATCGAGCACGGGCTGCCGGTGAGCGCGGGTTGGTTTGTCATCTCCGCCCGCGACGCCCGCTGGCTGCACAACGACATGCGCTCCGTGTGCCGGTTCGGGGGCGGCGGGGAGGCCCACTTCGACCAGATCGGGATCGGGCTCTACTCGGTCCGGCCCGGTCGCTCGATGTCGCTCTACCACCATGAGGCCGGACAGGAGGACTTCCTGGTCTTGCGTGGCTCGGCGCTGCTGCTCGTCGAGGGCGTGGAGCGGCCGCTGCGGGCCTGGGACTTCGTGCACTGTCCCCCGCGCACCGCTCATACGATCGTGGCCACGGGCACCGAGCCGGTGCTCCTGCTCGCCGTCGGCGCGCGGGTGCAGCGGGGGAGTGCCCGCTACCCGGTGGAGCCGGTGGCGCTCGCGCACGGGGCGGGCGTGCCGGACGGTGAGACCTCGGCCGACGAGGTGTACGGGAGCTTCGGGGAGCCGCAACCGGGTCCGGCACCCGAGCTGCCGTGATCCGCCGCCTGGCCGTCGATGTCGCGCCACTGCGAGAGGCGCGCGCCTTCCGGCTGCTGTTTGCCAGCCGCACCGTCACGCTGCTCGGGAGTCAGGCCACCGAGGTCGCGCTCCTGCTCCAGGCCAAGCGCCTGACCGGGTCGCCACTCGCCGTCGGCCTGCTCGGCGTGGCCGAGCTCGTCCCGCTCGTCGCCTTCGGCCTGTGGGGCGGGCTGCTGGCCGACCGGGGCGACCGTCGCCGCATCCTGCTCGGCACCGAGCTCGGGCTCGTCGCAGCGGTCGGCGTGCTCATCGCCAACGCCGCGCTGTCCCATCCCGAGGTGTGGCCGCTGTACCTGGGCGCCCTCGCGGTGATGGCCCTGGCCGCCCTGCAACGGCCCTCACTCGACGCCACCGTCCCGCGCGTGGTCGCGCCGCCCCAGCTGCCGGCAGCCAGCGCGCTGCTTGGAATCTCGAGCAACGTGGCGTTCATCGCCGGGGCAAGCCTGGGAGGGTTGCTGGCCGCCGACGCCGGGTCGCTGAGCGTCTATGCGCTCGACGCCGCGAGCTTCGCCGTGTCGGCCGCGTGCCTGGCTGCGCTGCGGGCACCGGCAGCGGACCGAGACGGCGCTGCGCCGGCCGCGCCGGGCGGGTGGGGCGCGATCGCCGAGGGGGTCCGCTTCGTGGCCGGGCGGCCCGAGCTGCTCGGCTCCTACGCCGCGGACCTGCTGGCGATGCTGCTCGCCTCGGTGACCGCGCTGCTGCCGTTCCTGGCCGGAGAGCTGCGCGCCACCTGGGCTCTCGGGCTCATGTACGCCGCCGGATCGATCGGCGCTGTGCTTGCCGCCGCGCTCGCCGGCTGGACGGTGCGTGTGCGCCGCTACGGGCGTGCGATCGCCTGGTCGGCGGCGGGCTGGGGCATGGCGATGGCGGGCGTGGGCGTGGCCCGCTCGGTGCCGCTCGTGATCGTCCTGCTCGTCGCGGCCGGGGCAGCCGACATGTACAGCGGGATCTTCCGCGACACCCTGTGGAACCGGACGATCCCCGACGCGCTGCGCGGGCGGGTGGCGGCGATCGAGCTGCTCAGCTACGGCGTCGGGCCGGCCGGCGGTCAGCTGCGCGCCGGGGTGGTGGCGAGCCTGGCCGGCGTGCGCGCGGCGCTGTGGAGCGGCGGGGTGGCCTGCGTGCTTGGCGTGGGGGCGCTGTGCGGGGCGCTGCCGGGGTTTCGCCGCTGGACGGCGGGGCGGGACTGAGATATCGTTGGCGATATCATGTCTGATACCGCTACTCCCGTGCAGCTGCTGCTCCGTGCCGTCCGCTCGCTTCCGGCCGCCGAGCAGGATGTGGTGCTCGAATACGTCCTCGGACACTCGCCCGGCGGCACGCAGCGCCCGATGCCGGGAGCACTCTCGATGGTGGGCGCGATGCCCGAGGCCGGTGCGCTCGCATCCGCGGCACCGCTGCGCACGTTTCCGGTCCGCCTGCCCGAGCCGCTCTACGACCGCTTGAAGGCGTGGTCGGAGGAGCACGAGTTCCCCATGGCCGTCGTCGTGCGGGGCCTGCTCGAGCGCTTTCTCGAGGAGCAGGAGCGCGCCACCGTGACCGCAGCACCCTGAGCGGGGCGAAAAACCCGCGCCAGACGCGGCTTTTTCGCCCCGCTCAACCGCCAGCGGGGTGTTCGCCACGCCGAGTGTGGCAATCGGCCCCCACGCACCCCCTGGATACGATCGGCGGCGTGGCCGCCACCGGCTTCACCGGCGCTCCTGTGCGGGAGCCGCAAGCGGCCTCCGCGCCCGGTAACGATCGACTTCTCCTGGCGGCGATCGTCCTCGTCGGCGTGCTCGTCCGCTTCACCACGCTCGGCGAGCAGAGCTTCTGGCTCGACGAGGCCTACACGCACCAGATCGTGGCCGGAAGCCTCGGCCACGCGATCTCGACCGTGCCCAAGACGGAGTCGACGCCACCCGTCTACTACGTGCTCGTGTGGCTGTGGTCGCGCGTGTTCGGCACCTCGGAGGCCGGGCTGCGCTCGTTCTCGGCCCTGTGCGGCACGCTGGCCATCCCGGTCCTGTACGCGCTCGGGCGACGCATCGCCTCGGGGCGGGTCGGACTGATCGCCGCCCTGCTCGCGGCGGTCAATCCACTGCTCTTCTGGTACGGCCAGGAGGCGCGTGCCTACGCCCTGCTCGTCCTGCTGAGCGCGCTCACGCTCCTGCTCCTGCTCCGCGCCCTCGAGACCCCGAGCCCGCGACGGCTGGGTGCCTGGAGCCTCACGGCCGCCCTCGCCCTCGCCACCCACTATTTCGCCGCCCTGCTCGTCGTTCCCGAGGCGGTGTGGCTCCTCGCGCAGCTGCGTCGCGACGGTCGCCTCGACCTCCGCCGAGCGGCGGCCACTCTCGCCATCCCGCTCGTCGTCGGTGTCGCCCTGCTGCCGCTGCTCATCCACCAGGACGACGGCCGGGCGAGCTTCCTGTCCAGCGAGTCGGGCTCGCTGGCCACCCGCCTGGCCCAGCTGGTCAAGCAGGACATCGTCTCCTACGACGAGCCGGCCAAGACGGCGCTCTCGGCTCTCGGGGTGCTCCTCGTCCTCGCCGCCCTGATCCTGCTGGCAGCCCGCGGTAACGCCCGCGAACGGCGCGCGGTCGCCCTGCCGACCGGGCTCGGGCTGGCCGCAGTGGCGCTCGCCGCGCTCGTGGCGCTCGCCGGCAAGGACCTCATCGACTCCCGCAACCTGCTCGAGACCTGGCCCGCGTTCGCGCTGCTCATCGCGGTCGCCCTCGGTAGCGTCCGGGCCACGCGCATCGGGCCGGCGCTGCTCGCCGCCCTCGTCACCCTGAGCCTGGTGTGCGTGGCCGGCGTGATCGCCGACCCGCTGTTCCAGCGCGGTGACTGGCGTGGCGCCGCCCGCGCGCTCGGATCGGCGCGGGCGCTGCGGGCGATCGTCACGCCCGGGCAGGGGACGATGGCGCTGCGCCCCTACCTGGCCCGGTTGCGGTTCTGGCCCGGCGGCAGGGTCGCCGTGGACGAGGTCGACGTGATCGGACTCGATTACCGCCCGCCGGGCGCCCGCACGAACGTGCACCCGCCGCGCCCCTCGCCGCTCCCGAGCCTCCCCGGCTTCACGGTCATCGCACGCCAGGAGACCGACTCCTACACGGTGCTCCGCTACCGCGCGGCGACTCCGGTGCGCCAGAGTGCGGCGACGCTGCTGAAACTCGCGCTCGGTAACGAGTACACGATCATGCTGCAGGCGCCCTGATCAGCCCCTCGGCCCGGGCCCATGCGACCGTGCGCCGGAGCGTCTCGCGCGGATCGGTGTAGCGCAGCCCGAGCTCCCGCTCGGCCCGCGACCCGTCGTAGCGATGGCCGTGCAGGAGCGTGCGCACCATCTCCCGGCACACCGGCGGCCGGCGCCCGGTGGCCCGGAACCCGGCCTCGACCAGCGCCGCCCCCGGCCCCGCCAGAGCCCGGGGCAGGAACCGCGGCCGCGTCCGCACACCGGCCACCGAGGCGGCGAGCTCGAGCGCGTCGGCGATCGACAGCGTCATCCCGTTCAGCACGTAGCGCTCGCCGGTCACGCCATGCTCGGCCGCCAGCAGGTGCCCCTCCGTGCAGTCGGCGATGTCGAGGAGGCTCACGTGCGTGCGCACGAACACCCGCATCCGACCGTCGAGGAAGGCGATGAGGAAGCGCCCGGTGCCCGACGCGCGGCCGGGGCCCTGCACCGAGGACGGGTTGACGCACACGAGCTCGACGCCGAGCTCGCGGGCCGCCGCCCGCGCTGCCCGCTCGCCCTCGGTCTTGGTGCGCTCGTAGTCCGACAGGTACCAGCCGCGATGCGGAGTGCGCTCGGAACCGATCGTCCCCGGCGGCTCGCCGAGCGTGGCCGCCGAGGAGGTGAGCACGAGCCGGGGCAGCCCCGACCGGGCGGCGGCGCGGACCGCCGCCACGGCACCGTCGACGTTCACCCGCCGCATCGGCCCGGGGTCGGCGACGCACAGCGCGTTGACGCCGGCGAGGTGGAAGCCGACCGTGCACCCCGCCATCCCCCGGGCGAGGGCGCCCTCGTCGAGCACGTCGCCGGACACCACCGAGGCTCCGGCCCCGCTGAGCGCGCGGGCGGCCGTCTCGGATCGAGCCAGCGCGACCACCTCGTCGCCGCGCGAGCGCAGCCGGGCGAGCAGCGCGGTGCCGAGCACCCCCGTCCCGCCGGACAGGAAGATGCGACTCACGCGTGCAGATGCGAGGAGGAGCGGCGGATGTAATCCGCGCCCGACCAGGCCGTCGCCGTCGCCGCGATGACCATCGCCCACTGATCGAGGTGGGCGCCGGCGATCACGATGTGGGGCCGGACGATCGCGAGCGCGATGGCGATGAACTGGATCGTCGCCTTCCACTTGCCGAGCAGCGACGTCTCGAAGTGCCCGCCGCCGGTGGCCACGGCCGCGCGCAGGCCGAGGATGGCGAACTCGCGGCCGATGATGATGAGGGCCACCCAGGGCGAGCAGCGGTGCACGGCCACGAGCGCGACCAGCGCGGTGGTGATGAGCAGCTTGTCGGCCGTCGTGTCCAGGAAGGCGCCGAGCGGCGTCGTCACCCCCCAGCGCCGGGCCAGCCGGCCGTCGAGCCAATCGGTGCTCGCGGCGACCAAGAACACGATGACGGCGGCGGTGTCGCTGTGATCGAGCACCAGCGCGGTCACGACAGGGGCGAGCACGACGCGCAGCCCGGTGCCGACCGCGAGCGCACGAGACGAGCGCAACGCTCTCAGGGTGCCGGCCTCCACAGACGCACGAGACTACATCACAGCAGAGCGGCCGCCAGAGCCCGCGCGGCGGCGCCATCGGGCGCCTCGAGCGCGGCGGCGGCCACCTCGCGCAGCCTGCTCATCTCGACCTCGCGCAGCGCCGCCTTCACCTCGGCGACGAGCGCCGGCGCGACGCTCAGCTCGTCGACGCCGAGGCCGGCCAGGAGCAGCGCGGCGGCCGGATCACCGGCCAGCTCACCGCACACCGCGACGGGGCGCCGGTGGGCCTGCGCGCCGCGCACGGCGGCGGCCACGAGCGCGAGTACCGCGGGCTGCGGACCGCTGAGCAGCGCGCCGAGGCGGGCGTCGCCGCGCTCGGCCGCCATCGTGTACTGCGTGAGGTCGTTGGTGCCGATCGAGAAGAAGTCGGCGCGGGCGGCCAGCCGCCGGGCCCCCAGAGCGGCGGCCGGGACCTCGACCATGATCCCGAGCGCCATCGGGGCGTCGATCCCGGTCTGCGCCCGCGCCTGCTCGAGCAGCTCGCGCGCGGCGTCGAGCTCGGCCACCGTGGCCACCATCGGGAGCATCGCGCTCACCGGGTGCTCGGCGGCCACGCGCAGAAGCGCCCGCAGCTGGGTGGCCAGGAGCTCGGGCCGCTGCAGGGTGAGGCGGATGCCGCGCAGGCCGAGGAACGGGTTGGCCTCGGGCTCCATGGGCAGTGCCGGCAGCGGCTTGTCGGCGCCGGCGTCGAGCGTGCGCACGACGAGCGGGCGGCCCCCGAGCGCGCGGGCGATGGCACGCAAGATGTCGGCCTGCTCGTCTTCACCGGGCAGCTCGGGACGGTCGAGATAGAGGAACTCGGTGCGCAGCAGGCCGACCCCGTCGGCACCGAGCTCCACGGCCCGGGCGGCTTCCGCCGCCGAGGCGACGTTGGCGCGCACCTCGATCGTCTCGCCGTCACGGGTGCGAGCGGGCTCGTCCGCATGCCGGCGGGCCTCGGCGCGCCGCCGGCCCATCCGCTCGCCCGCGGCGCGCGCGGCGGCGAGCGCCTCGGCCGGCGGGTCCACGCGGACGGTGCCGGCGTCGCCGTCGAGCAGCAGCTCGGTGCCCGCCGGCACGGCGAGGAGCGCCGGGCCGAGACCGACCACGGCGGGCAGGCCGAGCGCCCGGGCGAGAATGGCGCCGTGGGCGGTGGGCGTCCCGCGGGCGGTGGCCACGCCGCGCACGCGGTCGGGATCGAGCGCGGCCGCACCGCCCGGCGTGAGCTCGTCGGCGATCACGATCCCCTCCGGCGCGAGGGCGGCGGCGCCTCCGAGGGCGGCGAGCACGCGGCGGGCCACGTCGCGCACGTCCGCCGCCCGCTCGCGCAGCAGCGGGTCGGGAAAGCCGCGGTAGCGCTCCTCCACGGCCCGAGCGGCGGCGTCGATAGCCGCCTCGGCGCTCCGCCCGTCGGCGATCGCCGTCCGGGCGGGGTGCAGCAGCGCCGGGTCCGCCAGCAGGGCGCCGTGGGCGTCGAAGATCGCCGCCGCGCTCTCGCCGCCGCGCTCGGCCACGGCCGCGCGGTCGGCAGCGATGGCCTCGGCCGCCGCGGCCAGCGCGCCGTCGAGCCGGGCCCGCTCCTCCTCCACTGGGCCGGCGCGCCGGTCGAGGTCCACTCCTGCCGCCGCCGCGGACAACAGTGAGGCTGGGCCGCGGGCGATCCCGGCCGCGGCGGGCAGGCCGTGCAGGACGGCACCCGCCGCCGGCGCCTCGACGGGCGGGCCTCGGAGTTCGGCCCCTGGTCGAACTCCCAGTGGACTCGGCGCAGCCGATTCCCCGATCTCGCCGAACCCGGCCTCGGCGAGCGCGCGGAGCGCCGCCACCGCGGCCGGCGCCTGGCGGCCGCGCGCGAGCACCCGGAGCTCGTCTCCGCGCCGTACCGCGAGCCCGAGCACGGCGGTCAGGCTGTCCGCCGGTGCCGGCGGCCCGTCGCCGCGGGCCAGCTCGACGCCGGCCTCGAATCCGCGCGCCGCCGCCACGAGCTGCGCGGCCGGGCGAGCATGAAGCCCGAGTGGGTTGGCGAGCACGATGCGTGCCTCGGCGTCCGGGGGTGAGGACTGCGGGGCAGCCGCGGGCATCGCCTCGCCCTCATCCCCGAGCTGGGCTGTCTTCATGGCCAGCGCACCCCGAGCCTGAGCGGCGACATCGTCGAGCTCCGCGCCACCCCGAGCGGCCACCGCGGCCGCCACCGTCCCCTCGACGAGCGGCGCAGCGCTGAGGGTGACCGGGCCGGACGCTTCCTCGAGCAGCTCGACCGCGAGCTCGGCGCTCATGAGCGCGCTGCCCAGGTCCATGAGCACGAGCACGCCGTCAGGCGACATCGCGCCGGCAATGGCTGCGCGCACGCGCTCGGCGTCGGTGCCCAGCCCGCCGTCCTCGGTCCCGCCCGCGGCCACGAGCGCAAGCTCCTCCCCGCCCATCTCCCGGGCCAGCTCGACCACGCCGTCGGCGAGCGCCGCGCTATGAGACACGACGACGATGCCGACCACTAGAGCCCGTAGGCGCGGTACAGCAGGTCGATGGGGTGAAACGACGGCTGCCCGGTGGCGTGGGTGATCTGCCAGCGGCAGGTCTCGCTGTCGCAGGCCACGGCGCCGGAATGGCTGTCCCGGATCTGCTCGAACAGCGACGCGCCGGCGGCCATGGCGATGTCGTACTTCTCCGCCTTCAGCCCGTAGGTGCCGGCGATACCGCAGCAGCGGGCGGTCATCTCCTCCACCTCGAGCTCGGGGATGAGCGCGAGCAGCTCGAGCGCCGGCTTGCCGATGAAGTGGCCCTGCTGCTGGCAGGGCGCGTGATAGGCCACCCGCTCGTTCAGCGGGCGGAAGTCGGTGCGCAGCTCGCCCCGGTGGTGGAGGTCGAGCAACAGCTCGCACACGTCCCAGGTGCGCTCGGAGACGAGCTTCAGGTCCGGGTCGTCCTCGAGGCCGAGGATCTCGCGCGCTTCGCGCTTGAGCATGAGCGTGCAGCTCGTCGCGTTCCCGACGATGATCGTGTCGTCGTCGCGCACGTGGGGCGCGAGGGCGCGGGCGAGGCGCAGGACGACCCGGCGGGCATCGTCGAACAGGCCGCTCGACTGCAGCGGCAGCCCGCAGCAGTCCTGGCGCGGCACCTCGACCTGAAAGCCGTTGTGCTCGAGCACGGCGACGACCTTCTCGCCCTCCCAGGGCTCGTAGTACTCCGTCCCGCAGCCGTGGAAGTAGACGACCCGCCGGCCGGTGGCCGGACTGGAGTGCCGGCGCGCCCAGCGCGAGAAGCGCCGGCCGGCGAAGCGCGGAGCGGGCGCTGAGCGGTGCACGCCGAGCAGGCGCTCGGCGAGCAGGCGGGCGGGGCGGAAGGCGAGCGTGGCGTTGGCCAGCGGGGCGACCGGCGTGCCGAGGCGCCCGAGCACCGTCGGGCGGGTGATGAGCCGGTCGCGGACGGGCACGCCGTGGGCTTCTTTGATCCGGTGGCGGGCCTGAGCGTTGATCTCGGCGATCTTCACCCCCTGCGGGCAGACCTGGGTGCAGATACCACAGCCCGAGCAGTAGTCGACCGACCACTCCTCCGGCTCGGCGCCCCGCACCCGGTAGCGCTCGGACTGCGGGCCGGCGTACTTCGGCCCCGGGAACAGGGGCGTGACGTTCGAGACCGGACAGGCGGTCTCGCAGATCGTGCACTTCACGCAGTGATCGAGCGAGTCGCGCAGCAGCTCGGCGAAGGGCATCGAGGGTTCGGTCATGCACTCACCTGGGTCAGGATGGACGAGCGGGCGCCGGCGATGTGCGCGGCCGCGGCCGAGCCGGTGCTCAGGGCGATGCCCTCGCCTGAGCCCTCCCGCCAGGCCGCGGCGCCGGCCAGGGCGGCGCCGGCCACGAGCACGTTCTCGCAGCCCCGCGCGAGCAGGCCGTGCTCGAGCGCCACCCCGGCTCGGGCGAGCGGCTGCTCGTCGAGATAGCGGGCGACGAAGCGCGGATCGCCGGGGGCCGGGACGCCGGCCAGCTCGAGCCCGAGCACGCGCTCGTGCACCTGCCAGTGGCTGTCGAGCTCGATCGCCCCGGAGTGAAAGCCGCCGCTGGCCAGCACGATCCAGTCGGCCTGGTAGCGGCGCTCGCCCCCTGCGGTGCGTGCGTGCAGCGCGAGGACCCGCCCGCCGCTGCGCTCGGCGCCGAGCACCTCGGAGCCGAGCACGAGGGACCCCCCGGCGCTGCGCAGCGCGGCCCGGAGCAGTTCGAACATCCGCATCCCCGGAACCGACGGCGGCAGGGTGGGGATCTCGAACACAGGCCGGCCGAGGCGGTCCTCGAGATCGCGCCAGACGGCGTGGGGGTGGCGCAGCCCGAGCACCGCGGGGAGCCCGACGCGCTCCTCGCCATGCAGGCGCAGGGCGAGCTCGGCGCAGAACGCGGCCCGCCAGGCCGGGTCATCGAAGCGGCGGGCCACACCGAGCGCGTTCTGGTCGGCGCGCGCGAACGGGAGCTCGAGCTCGAGCGCGCGGGCGTCGAGCCCGGCCCGAGCCAGGTTGGCCGCACACAAGGCGGCATGGAAGTCGCGCAGCGCGCGGATCCCGACCACGCACACCCGCGGCTCCCCGCCCGCGTCCCCGCTTGCCATCGTCTCAGGCACGAGCGCCGACGGTCGCAGTGCGCCCACGGCGCTCGGCAGACGCAGGTTGCGCTCGAGCGAGCCGGTGTAGCGGTAGCCGGGCAATGGTCCGGTGCCGGCGCGGGCGGTGAACCAGCGCAGCGCCTCGTCGACCGCCTCGACCCCGACGCGGGCATACGGGTGCTCGGGCCGCTCGGCCACGAATGCCGGCAGTGCGTGCAGCGGTTCCGCCACCGGATCCGGGGCATATCCGAGGACGTCGATCGTGCCCGGGGCGAGATGGGTCGAGCCGACCCCCTTGGCGAGCACGCACACTCGGGCGCCCGCTTCGGCCAGGCGGGCGGCGGCGGTCAGCCCGGCCGTGCCGGCGCCGATCACGAGGGCGTCGTAGCGGAGCGCCCCCTTCATGCCGGGAGGTGCTCCACGTCGAGCACGCCCTGGAAGATCCAGTCGTCGAGCCGGGCCTGGCGCAGCTGGTCGCCGTACAGGATCGGCCACACACCCTTCCAGCGCTCCTGCAGGAAGTCGAGGAGCGCCTGGTTGGCCTGCTCGGCCTCGAGACGACCCAGGCCGTGGACGATCCCGGCCGCGCGGTACATGCAGAAGCCGCCCTGGCAGGGCCCCATGCCGAGCCGGAGCAGACGGCGGAAGTCGTCCAGGTGGACGCTCGCCCGTTCGGCGACGGCCGCTTCGAGCGCGGGACGCGAGACGAGCTCGCACTCGCACACCGTCTGCTCCTCGCGCAGGTGCACCTCCTTGTGGTGGAGGCGCTCGCTCAGCTGGTAGTGCCGGGCGTCCTCGGATCCGGCGAGCGGCTCGGTGGCGGTCGTGCACGCCGTCGGGCGGCCGAGCTGGCGGCACACGGCGTCGACCGTGTGCTCGGCCATGAGGCGGAACGTCGTCGCCTTGCCGCCGGTGATGGTGAGAAAGCGTCCGACGCCGTCGCGCTCTGAGTGGTCGAGCAGGGCGTGCGAGCGAGTGACGTCGCGGGTCTGGGCGTCGCCTGCCTTGGTGTCCTCGAACAGGGGCCGGACCCCCGTCCACACCCGAAGCGCGCGGGCCTGGCGGAAGCCGGGCACGAGCTTCTCGCCGTCGTCGAGCATCGCGTCGACCTCGCTCTGGCGCACCGTGTGGTCGTCGGGGTCGTCGGTGTGCTCGTCGGTCGTGCCGATCACCGACACGGTGCGGATCGGGACGAGGATGTCGCCGTCGGTCGGCATCTGGCAGCGGTTGATCACGGTGTCGACGAGCCGGTGGTTCATGGCGATCATGATTCCCCGGCCCGGGAGCACCCGGACGCCCTCGATCCCGCCCAGCCCGGCGATCTGGCCCGCCCAGGCGCCGGCCGCGTTGACCGTGACCTCGGCCTCGATCTCGACCTCGTCCCCGCCGCGCAGATCGTGCACGCGGGCGCCGGTGACCTCCTCGCCGGTCCGGGTGATCGCGACGACGCGGTGGTAGGGGAGGATCTGCGCGCCCCGCTCGCGGGCGCCGCGGGCCAGCGCCCACACCGCCTTCCAGATGTCGATGTTCGCGTCCGGGACCCGGAACGCCCGGGAGATGCCCGGGTGCAGCCGCGGCTCCTCGCGCCGGGCCTGGGCAGGCTCGATCTCCTCGCAGTCGACGCCGGTGGCCGCGCAACCGGCCCGGAAGCGCTCGGCGTAGGCGGGGTCGTCCCACGGTGTGGTGACGAAGAAGCCGCCGGTGTCCTCGATGCAGTCGGCGGCGATCCGGCGCAGGATGCGGTTCTCGGCGATGCACTCCTGCGCCGCCGGCGGGTCCTTGACCGCGTAGCGCCCGCCGGAGTGCACGAGCCCGTGGAAGCGCCCGCTCGTCCCTTCGGCCAGATCGCCGCGATCGACGAGCACCACGCGCAGCCCACGCAGCGCCGCGTCCCAGGCCACGCCAGCTCCCGTCGCGCCGCCGCCGATGACCAGCACGTCGGCGCTCAGGCGGAGCATCGCCTCACTCTAGCCCCGACCCTGGCCGCCCCGGGAGTTCGCCCTCTGGGCGAACTCCCAATGGAATCGGCGCAGCCGATTCGCCCACCAGGCTCGACGGGCCCCCCGGGCCCGGGAGTTCGCCCTCTGGGCGAACTCCCAATGGAATCGGCGCCAGCCGATTCCACTCACTCGAACCAGTCGAACGTCCGCGTCACGGCCCGCTTCCAGTACTTGTAGTACTCGTCGCGGTCGGAGGCGTCCATCTTCGGCTCCCAACGCTTGTCCTCGGCCCAGTTGTTGCGCAGGTCGTCCTCGCTCTCCCAGAAGCCCGTAGCCAGTCCGGCCGCGTAGGCGGCGCCGAGCGCGGTCGTCTCCGCCACCTGGGGCCGGATCACCGGCACCCCGAGCAGGTCGGCCTGGAACTGCATGAGCAGGTCATTGGCGACCATGCCGCCGTCCACCTTCAGGGACTCGAGGTCAACGCCGGAGTCGGCGTTCATCGCCTCGACGACCTCGCGGCTCTGGAACGCCGTCGCCTCGAGCGTCGCCCGGGCGATGTGGCCGGCGTTCACGTACCGGGTCAGCCCGGCGAACACGCCGCGGGCGTTCGACTTCCAGTACGGCGCGAACAGGCCCGAGAACGCCGGCACGATGTACAGGCCGCCGTTGTCGTCCACCGAGCTGGCCAGCTCCTCGACCTCCGGCGCGGCCTTGATCATCTTCAGGTTGTCGCGCAGCCACTGCACGAGCGCGCCCGTGATGGCGATCGAGCCCTCGAGGCAGTACACGGCGTCCTGGTCGCCGATCTTGTACCCCACGGTGGTGATGAGGCCCGACTTCGACTGCACGGCCTCATGGCCGGTGTTCAGGAGCAGGAAGTTCCCCGTCCCGTAGGTGTTCTTCGCCTCGCCGACCGAGAAGCAGGTCTGTCCGAACGTGGCCGCCTGCTGGTCACCGAGGTCACCGGCCAGCTGAACGCCGCGCAGCGCGCCGGTTTTGACCTCGCCGTAGACCTCGCTCGAGGCGCGGATCTCGGGGAGCATGGACATCGGGACGCCCATCTCCGAGGCGATCTCCTCGTCCCAGGCGAGCTTCTCCAGGTCCATGAGCATGGTCCGGCTGGCGTTCGAGACGTCGGTGATGTGCAGGCCGCCGTCCGTGCCGCCGGTCAGGTTCCAGATCAGCCAGGTGTCCATGTTGCCGAACACCAGGTCGCCCGACTCCGCCTTCTCGCGCGCGCCGTCGACGTTGTCGAGGATCCAGCGCACCTTGGGGCCGGAGAAGTAGGTGGCCAGCGGCAGGCCGACTCGGGTGCGGAAGCGGTCTTGGCCCTCGCTGCCCCCGAGCTCGTCGACGAGCTTGTCCGTGCGCGTGTCCTGCCAGACGATCGCGTTCATCACCGGCTTGCCGGTCGTCCTGTCCCACACCACGGCGGTCTCCCGCTGGTTGGTGATGCCGAGGCCGGCGATGTCATCCGGGCTCGCACCGGCCTTCTCGAGCGCCTCGTCGAGCACCTCCTGACAGCGGGCCCAGATCTCGTTGGCGTCATGCTCGACCCAGCCCGGCTTGGGATAGATCTGCTCGTGCTCCTTCTGGGAGACCGCGACCACCTGACCGCCGTGATCGAAGATCATCGCCCGCGAGCTCGTCGTCCCCTGGTCCAGTGCAGCTGCGTACTTCGCCATGTCGCTCCTTTCAGCCAGCCAGCGCCGCCGCGGCGCTCTTGAACAGGTAGTAGGTGGAGGTGGCCCCGGGGTCCTGATGGCCCTGACTGCGCTCCCCGAGGTAGGAGGCCCGTCCCTTGCGGGCGAGCAGCGGGGTGGTCGACTCCATCCCGGTCCGGGCGGCGCCGGCCGCGCCGGTGAGCGCCTCGGACAGCTCACCGCCGGCCTCGAGCGCCTCGACGCCCGGGATCAGGGCGTCGAGCATCGTCTTGTCGCCCGCCTGCGCTTTGCCGCGGGCCTGCACGCCCTCGAGCCCGCGCCG
This sequence comes from uncultured Solirubrobacterales bacterium, assembly GCA_963848745.1. Lineage (GTDB taxonomy): Bacteria > Actinomycetota > Thermoleophilia > Solirubrobacterales > Solirubrobacteraceae > Palsa-465. The sequence continues at coordinate 31,879 of CAWKEO010000002.1, forward strand.
CCACGCCTGGGCCAGTGCGGGCAGCTCGACCGGGTCCTGGTCGGCCAGGGCCGAGCTCATCTGCAAAAACAGCGTCCCGTACAGCGGCCCGGACGCCCCTCCGACGCTCGAGATGAGCGCCATGGCCACCGTCTTCAGCACCGCCGCCGGGTCGTCCGCGTCGCTGTCGGCGAGCTTCTCCAGCGCCTTGCGCATCCCCCGTTCCATGTTCGTCCCGTGGTCCCCGTCGCCGATCGCCGTGTCGAGCTGGACGAGCTCCTGCCGGTGCTCGGCCATCTCGCTTCCGAATGCCTCCATCCAGCGCCGCACGTCGGGTCCGCTGATCGGCACGTCAGTGCCAGCGCAGCGCCGGGGTGTCCACCGGAGCGTCCCAGTAGCGGGTCATCTCCTCGTCGAGCGCGAGCAGGGTGATCGAGCAGCCCTGCATCTCGAGCGAGGTGATGTAGTTGCCGATCAGGTTGCGCTCGATCCGCAGGCCGTGCTCCTGCGCGATCCGGGCCACCTCGGCGTAGACGATGTAGAGCTCGAGCAGCGGCGTGCCGCCCATGCCGTTGACGAAGGCCAGGACGGGCGTGCCGGACTGAAACGGCAGATCCTCGAGGATCGGGCGCATGAGCCGGTCGGCCATCTGGGCGGCGGATCCCGCCTTCTCGCGGAAGCGGCCCGGTTCGCCGTGGATCCCGATCCCGATCTCGACCTCGTCCTCGCCGAGCTCGAAGCTCGGCGTTCCCGCCGACGGCGTGATGCAGGGCGAGAGCGCGAGGCCCATCGATCGCCCGCGGGCGTTCACCCGCTGGCCGAGCTCGGCGACCTCGGCCAGCGAGCGCCCGTCTGCCGCAGCCCCGCCACAGATCTTCTCCACCAGGATGGTGACGCCGACGCCGCGCCGCCCCGCGGTGTACAGCGAGTCCTCGACAGCCACGTCGTCGTTGGTGAGGACGCTACGGACCTCGATGCCCTCGCCCTGCGCGAGCTCGGCCGCCATCTCGAAGTTCATGACGTCGCCGGTGTAGTTCTTGACGATGTGCAGCACGCCGGCGCCGCCGTCGACCGCCTTGGTCGCCTCGAGCATCTGGTCGGGGGTGGGGGAGGTGAACACCTCGCCCGGGCAGGCGGCATCGAGCATGCCCGGCCCGACGAAGCCGCCGTGCATCGGCTCGTGGCCGGAGCCGCCGCCGGAGATGAGCCCGACCTTCCCGGACACCGGCGCATCGGCGCGGACGACGACGGCCGGGTCGTACATCACGCGCAGGCGGTCGCCGTGCGCTGCCTCGACGCCACGCAGCGCGTCGCGCACCGCGTCCTCGGGGGAGTTGATCAGCTTCTTCATGCTCCCTTCCTCAGCCAAGAGACCGGAAACTGAGCACGCCCGCGTCGGGCGAGATAATGCCGAGCCAACGAGACCCGCTCCGACGCCGAACGCCTCCGAATACACCACTCCTCGTTGGCTGCGACAATAACCAAAAGAGTGCGACAATGTCAAACGCTGTTCACTCTCTAGTGCCGCAGATCTCGGGTCGCTGAGCGGGGTTCATGCCGGGACGCATCCAGTCCATCGAGCGCGCAGCGGCCATCCTGCGGCTGCTGTCCGGTCCGTCCCGCCGGCTCGGCGTGGCCGAGCTCTCGGGCGAGCTCGGCCTGCCCAAGGGAACCGTCCACGGGATCCTGCGCACCCTGCAGTACGTCGGCTACGTCGAGCAGGACCGCGACTCGGGCAAGTACCAACTCGGTCCGGCGCTCCTGCACATGGGCTCGAGCTACCTCGACGGCAATGAGCTGCGCACGCGGGCGCTGAACTGGGCCGATGCGCTGGCCGCCCAGAGCGGGGAGAGCGTGCGCATCGGGACCCTGCACGAGAACCAGGTGCTGATCGTCCACCACGTGTTCCGTCCCGACGACAGCCGCCAGGCGCTCGAGGTCGGCGCGCTCATGCCCGCGCACGCCACCGCGCTCGGCAAGGCGCTGCTGGCCCACCATCCCTACGTCGCCTCCGAGCTGGCCGGCCGGACCCCGCTGCGGTCCTACACCCCGGCCACGGTCACCGACGTGTATCGCTTTCGCCAGGAGCTCGAGGAGATCGCACGTCGCGGCTGGGCGGCCGACGTCGAGGAGCTCGTGCGGGGCCGGGCGTCGCTCGCGGCGCCGATCGAGGACCGCCGCCGGCTGAAGGTCGGCGCGATTGGCATCAGCGGGACGGTGGAGCGGCTGTGCGAGGACGGCGCACGACCGCGCCCCGAGCTGGTCGCCCACGTCACGGAGGCGGCGCGGGCGATCTCGCGTGAGCTCGGCGCGCTTCCCTGGTGAGCTGATCAAGTCTGCTAGGACTTACCACTCGTGAGCGGGCGCTACGTAGCCTCGATTGACCAGGGAACGTCCTCGTCGAGGTGCTTCATCTTCGACGCTCGGGCCCGGATCGTCTCGATGGCCCAGCGCGAGCACCGCCAGCTCTTCCCGCGCCCGGGCTGGGTCGAGCACGACCCGGAGGAGATCTGGACGAACGTCGTCCACGTGCTGCGCGAGTCGCTGCGCAAGGCGGACGTGCGCCCGGCCGACGTGCACGCGCTCGGCATCGCCAACCAGCGTGAGACGACGGTGCTGTGGGACCGCCACAGCGGCACGCCACTGCACAACGCGATCACCTGGCAGGACACGCGGACCGCGCGGCTGTGCCACGAGCTGGCCGAGCGCCACGGCGAGGAGCTGTTCCGCGAGCGCTGCGGGCTCCCGCTCGCCACCTACTTCTCCGGGCCGAAGGTGCGCTGGCTGCTCGACCACATCCCGGGTCTGCGCGAGCGGGCCGAGGCGGGCGAGGTGCTGTTCGGGACGATCGACTCCTGGCTGATCTGGAACCTGTGCGGGCGGCACGTGACCGACGTGACCAACGCGAGCCGCACGCTGCTCATGAACCTGCACACCCTCGACTGGGACCCCGAGCTGCTCGAGCTGATCGGCATCCCGGCCGCCATGCTCCCGGAGATCCGCGCCAGCTCGGAGACCTACGGCGAAGCCGGGGATCCGCTGCGGGGGGTGCCGGTGGCATCGGCCCTCGGCGACCAGCATGCCGCGCTCGTCGGCCAGACCTGCTTCGACCCCGGGGAGGCGAAGTGCACGTTCGGGACCGGCAGCTTCCTGCTCCTGAACACCGGCGAGCGGCCGGTGACCTCCAGCAGCGGGCTGCTGACGACGATCGCCTACCAGCTCGGCTCCGGCCCGCCCGTCTACGCGCTCGAGGGCTCGATCGCCATCACCGGCGCGCTCGTGCAGTGGTTCCGCGACAACCTCGGGCTGATCGGCTCGGCTCCGGAGATCGAGACGCTCGCCCGCACCGTCGAGGACAATGGCGGCTGCTACTTCGTGCCCGCCTTCTCGGGGCTGTTCGCCCCGTACTGGCGGGCGGACGCGCGCGGGGTGATCGCCGGACTGACCGGCTACATCACCAAGGCCCACATCGCCCGCGCGGTGCTCGAGGCGACGGCCTGGCAGACGCGCGACGTCGTCGAGGCGATGAACGCCGACTCCGGCCAGCGGCTGACCGGGCTGCGGGTGGACGGCGGCATGACGGCCAACAACCTGCTCATGCAGTTCCTCGCCGACGTGCTCGGGGTGCCGGTGACCCGGCCGATCGTGGCGGAGACGGTGTCGCTCGGGGCCGCCTACGCGGCCGGGCTGGCCGCGGGCGTGTGGCCGGACGCCGGCACCCTGGCCGGCAACTGGCACAAGGCGGCCGAGTGGGTGCCCAACCTCGACGAGGCGACGCGAGAGCGTGGCCACCGCAAGTGGCGCAAGGCGGTCAGCCGCGCGATGGATTGGGTCGACGACGACGATTGACCGGGGCCGGGGCGCCCGCCGCGCGGCGGGCGCCCCGGGCGCTGGGTCAGGGTCCGACGGACTCCCCGGGCCGGTCGGTGACGATGCGACCCTGCTCGGCGACGCCCGGCTCAGGCGGCTTGCGCGCGGCCAGGATGTCGCGGACGAACAGGTCGTACATGAACGCGGCGATGGCGCCGCCGATCAGCGGCCCGATGATCGGTATCCAGAAGTAGTCGTTGACGTTGCCGTAGTTGCCCGGGAAGGCCACCTTCCCCCAGCCGGCGATGAGCGCGAAGATGCGCGGACCGAAGTCGCGGGCCGGGTTGATCGCGTAGCCGGCGTTGGCACCGAATGAGATGCCGACGGCCATGACGATCATGCCGACGATGAACGGCGCCAGATTCGCGCCGATCGGCGAGTTGTACTCATCGGTCACCGCACAGATGAACAGCACGAGGAAGAACGTGCCGACGATCTGGTCCACCAACGGGCCTAAGACGTTGTGGAAGTACGGCGCTGGGAAGGTGGCGAATGTGCTGTAGGTCCCGACCGAGCCCGCCGTGCCCTTGACGATGTGGTGGACCTGGTCGAAGTGGTTGATCGCGTTGTTGTAGACCAAGAACACGAGCGCGGCGCCGACGAAGGCGCCGAGCACCTGCGCGGCCCAGAAGCCGGGCACGCGCCGCCACGGGTGCTGCTTGCGGATGGCCAGCGCGAGCGTGACGGCGGGATTCAGATGGGCGCCGCTGATACCGCCGGTGACGTATACGGCGAAGCACACCGCCAGGGCCCAGCCCCAGGTGATGAGCAGCCAGTCGCCCGAGGACGACAGCGGCCCGGCGGCGCTGCGGCCGGAGCCGACGAGCGCCCACAGCATGGCGACGACGCCGTCGCCGAAGCAGATGAGAATGAACGTACCGAAGAACTCGGCCCACAGATCGCCGAAGTAACCTCGCCGCCAGGCCAGCGGCAGCGCTCGGCGCGTTGGTGCCTCAGCTACGGTTGCCACACAACCTCCCTCGTAGACGGGACAACCCACTCGTGCGTCGCCGATCGAGGAGCCACGGGGCGGACCGGCGGCGCCGGGCCACAGTAACAGCCACCGTGCGACAATGTCAAACGCCGTTTGACCGCGAGGCGGGAGCTCTGAGAGCGATTTGGGGCCGCGACGGTGCGACGCGGTCGGGCGCGTCGCACGTTGTGTACCGCTGCGGTTCACAACGTGCGGGCGGCGCGGCCCGCGCCCGAAGCGGTCGCGTCGCGGCCGGTGGTCCGCGACCCGCGCGATCGCCCGCGGCCCGCGCGGCTAGCGCGGGCGCTCGCCGGCGCCCACCTGCGGACGCCGAGACGCGCGGCCGTACGGCGAGCGGTACGGGTTGCCGTCGCTCGCGCTGTCGAAGAACTTCTGCACGTTCTCGATCAGCTGGGCGGTGTCGGCACTGGGGGAGATGGGATCTCCGAACGACACGGTGATGCTGTGGCGCCGCGAGAGCAGGGTGGAGCGCAGCCGCTTCGGCCACAGGCGTCCGGGCGGCATCGCCTCACGGGTGCCGCTGACCCGGATCGGCACGATCGACAGGTTGTGCGCCGCCGCGAGCACGGCCGCGCCACGGCGGATCCGACCCGGCAGGCCGTCGCGCGAGCGCGTGCCCTCGGGGTACAGGAGCAGGTTCCAGCCATCGTCGAGCAGCTTGTCGAGGTGGCCGCCGTCCTTGGACATGCCGCCGCCCTTGCGCTCGATCGGCGTCGTGTTGAAGATGAGCGACACGAGCCAGGCCACCGTCCGGTTGCGATAGAAGTAGTCGGCCGCGGCGGCGACCACCGTGCGCTTGCGCAGCCGCCGCGGGAGGGCGGAGAGGATGACCGGCGTATCGAGATGGCTGGCGTGGTTGGCGACCAGGATCACCGGCCCGCGCAGCGAGGCGATCTTGTCGCGCCCGGTCGCCAAGCGCCGCGTGTAGTGGTCCATGATCGGGTTGAGCACGAAGCGCATGCAGTTCTCACGCACGATGCCCGCGATCCAGCTTCGGGCCCAGGGCACGTCGAGCTGAACCGCGGCCGCCCGGCCGCGGGCGGGGGCGTTGCGTGCGACGTCTGCGACCCGGTCGGTCCAGGTCGGCTGCTTGCGCTTGATCGGCACCACCGATGGGATACCCGGCTCGTCGAAGCCCGTTACATGCGTCACGATCGCGGCTCACCGGCGAGCCGGCTCGCCGGCTCGCCGGCTCATCCCCAGCGCCGCCCGGCCGCCCGCAGCTCGCGCAGCTCAGCCACCGCCGCGCCCTCGTCGTCGGGCGCCGCGGCGAGGGGCGCACGCTCGGGCGCCGCGCCGGGAAGCAGCCGCACGGCCAGCGGCTCGACGCGGGTCCCGCCGGGCGCTGCGGATACCCGGGCGACGCGCGCACCCGGGCGCGAGGCGACGCATTCGACCAGGGTGCGTCCGGCGAACACGAGGGCTGATCCGTCGTCGGCCGCATATCCCGAGGGCAGCGCGCCCGTCGCGACCGCCTCGAGGTAGACCGGAAGGCGCTCGGGCTCGCCGTCACGGTGCACGGACAGGCTGCCCGGGAGCAGGCCGAGCCCGCCGGCCGCCTCCGGCCGGCCCGCGCTCTTGCTCACGCCGCCCTGAAACCAGCACATGGCGCCGGCACTCAGGCCGGCCAGGACGACGCCCAGGCTCCACGCCGGTGCGCATCATGCGGTCGAGTGCGGTCGCGGGCGAGATGGAAGAGCGAGAGCGTGCTCGGCTCGCACGGCCAGGCAGCGAAGCGCTCGTGGAAGCGCATCACCTGTTCGCGCTCGTCGCCGCTGGCCGTGGGCAGGAAGCAGATGCGCGGGACCGGCTTCCCGCTCAGCTCGAGGGCCAGGCGGTCAAGCGCCACGCTGCGCTCACCCATCGTGAACCCGCCTCCACCCATGGCCAGGATGCGCCGCGGGTCCCGGTGGGGGGAGCCGATGCCCGCCGTACTCACGCGACCGAGCTGAGCACGGGCGCGAGCACCGGCTCGCCGAGGTAGCGGACCGACAGCGGCTGCTCGATCGCCGTGCCGTCGGCGGACCGCGTGACGAAGCAGGCCTGGGCGCCCGCACGCGAGGCGACGACCTCGGCCAGGTCCGTGCCGACGAAGTGCAGTGCCGCCCCGTCCCCGGCGCCGTAGCCGGCCGGCATGCCCTCGCTGACCGCCCGGCGAAAGGCCGGTCCGCGGGCCGGCTCCTCGTCGTAGTGGACCGCATTGCTCCAGGGCAGGAGGCCGAGCCCGTGCACCCGCCGGGGCGGCCCGCTGTGAAAGCCGCTCAACGCCTCGGCGAACCAGCACAGCGACCCGGCGGACCCGCCACACAGGATCACCCCGTGCTCCCACGCCTCGCGCAGGATGGCATCGACGCCGTGGGCCCGCCAGGTACCAAGCAGCGAGACGACGCTGCCGCCGCCGACGTATACGAGGTCCTGGGCGAGCAGGTGCCCGCGCGGATCGGCCACGCCGGTCTCGCGCCGGAACAGCGAGATGTGCGAGGGCTCGCAGCGGGCCGGGGAGAAGGCGCGGTAGAAGCGCACCACGTAGTGGTCGGCGTCACCACTGGCCGTGGGCAGGAAGCAGACCCGGGGGCGTTCCGTGCCGGTCAGCCCCAGCACGTGGTCGTCGAGCATCGTGTTGCCCCACTCCATCGAGAACCCGCCGCCGCCGAAGGCGACGATCTGGCGCTGTCGCACACCCATGCCGGGAACCTTGGCGAGCGTGCCACGGCGCGTCTTTGGCCGCGCGTCCAAACCGCGCCTGCGGCGGGGTGTCCGCACGGCCGGTGAGTCGCGCGCGGTCTCGCGGGCCGGTTGGCCGGGGTGTCGCGTCAGGTCAGGGGCCGAGGCGGGCGCCAGCGGCACATGGTGTCGTCGATCGCCTCGAGCCCGAGCGGGGGCTCGGTGAGCGGCGTGCGCGCCGCCCCGACCGGCCGGATCCCGTCCAGCAGCAGTCCGAGGTAGCGCCGCCACAGATCCGGGTGCTCGGGTGTCGAGACGTCGGCGATCGCCCCGACCATGATCTGGGTCAGCGGGAGATCGGTGGCATCGAAATCCGCCCGCACGACTCCGGCCGCCTTGGCTCGGCGCACGAGCTCGAGCGCGCGCGGGACCATCTGCTCGCGCAGGCGGCGCACGCGCTCACGGCCCGCGGTGCTCCCGAGCATGACCTCCTTCAGGCCGCGGTCGGCGGTCTGGACCTCGACGAGGCGCTCGATGAACCCGGCCAGGGCCTGCCACGGGTCCTCGACGGCGAGGGCGGCTTCGATGAGATCGAGCATCTCCTGCAGGCGTTCCTCGAACAGGGCGTCGACGAGCACCTCGCGCGAGCTGAAGCGCCGGTAGGCGGTGCCGACCCCGACGCCGGCCCGGTGGGCGATGTCGTCGAGGGTGACCGCGAGGCCGCGCTCGGCGAACAGCTCGCGGGCGGCCTCCATCAGTCGCTGCCGGTTGCGCTCGGCGTCGCGGCGCAGCGGACGCTCGGTCGTGCTCATGACGTCATCTTAGTGTGAAAGCGGAGACACAGTCTCCGAATGTGGTACGGTACCGGAGATAGCTCCTCCACTTCAAGGAACGCCGCCGTGACCAACCCCCACCATGAACGCCGCTGGCTCGTGCTCGCCGTGCTGGGCATCGCCCAGCTGATGGTCGTCCTCGACGCCACCATCGTCAACATCGCGCTGCCCTCGGCCCAGCACGCGCTCGCCTTCTCCAACGCCGACCGCCAGTGGGTGGTCACGGCCTACGCCCTCGCCTTCGGCTCCCTGCTCCTGCTCGGCGGGCGCCTGTCGGACCTGTTCGGCCGCAAGTGGACGCTGCTGGGCGGCCTGGCCGGGTTCGCCATCGCCTCGGCCGTCGGCGGCGCCGCCGGCTCCTTCGGCGTGCTCATCACCGCCCGCGCCGTCCAGGGCGCCTTCGGGGCGGTGCTGGCTCCGGCCACGCTGTCGCTGCTGGCCACCACGTTCACCGATCCGTCCGAGCGCGGCAAGGCGTTCGGCATCTTCGGCGCCCTGGCCGGCGGCGGCGGCGCGATCGGGCTCCTGCTCGGCGGCGTGCTCACCCAGTACCTGTCCTGGCGGTGGTGCCTGTACGTGAACCTCGCCTTCGCGATGACGGCGATCGCCGGCGGCCTCGTCCTCCTGCACAACGTCCGGCCCGAGCACCGGCCCCGCATCGACGGCGTGGGGACGCTGCTCGGCTCGGGCGGCCTGTTCGCCCTCGTGTACGGGTTCTCGCATGCCAGCACCACGAGCTGGACGAACGCCGTCACGCTCGGCGCGCTCCTCGCCGGTGTGGTCCTCCTCGCGGTCTTCCTGATCGTCGAGCGCCGGGTGATCGCGCCGGTGCTCCCGCTCGGCGTGCTCGCGCACCGCAACCGCGGCGGCTCCTACCTGGCGGTCGCCCTGTCCTCGGTGGCCATCTTCGCCGTGTTCCTGTTCCTGACCTACTACCTGCAGCAGAACCTCGGCCTCTCGCCCGTGACCACCGGTCTGGCCTTCCTGCCCATGGTGGGCGGCATCATGATCACCTCGATCACCGGCAACGTGGCACTCGTGCCCCGCTTCGGCCCCCGGCCGCTCGTGCCCACGGGGATGGCGCTGGCCGCCGTCGGCATGCTCTACCTGACCGGACTCGGGCCGCACTCGAGCTACGCCGCTCACGTGCTGCCGTCCCTGATCGTCATGGGGCTCGGCTTCGGGCTCGTCTTCGCCCCGTCGATCGCCACCGCCACGCTCGGCGTGGCCGAGAACGAGACCGGTGTCGCCTCGGCGATGGTCAACGTCTCCCAGCAGGTCGGGGGCTCGATCGGCACCGCGCTGCTGTCGACGGTCGCGGTGACCGCGACCGACCACTTCCTGCGCGCGCACGCAGCCGCCGGGCAGGCGCTGGCCGCGACGGCCGCCGTGCACGGCTACACGATCGCCTTCACGTGGTCGGCGATCATCTTCGCGGCCGGCGCCGTCATCACGGCTCTGCTCCTGCAGACCCCGACGGACGCCGAGCTCGAGCTGCTGCGCAGCCCCGAGGTCGCCGCCGCTGCCTGAGCATCAGACCCGCGTCGCCGTCATCGTGGCGACGCTCGAAGCCCGCTTTGGTCCGCCGGCCAACCGACTTGCTCCATCCGGCCATTGCGTCCCGCCGCTTCGAGGAGCACTCTATGAGCACGCTCACATCGAGAAGGGATTGACGATGGACTACTCGCGCAAGGTGCTCGTGCTCGCCAACGTGACCGCGACCTCGCCGGCGCTGCTCGACGCGCTCGCCGCGCGAGCGGCGCAGGGCCGGGTGAGCTTCACGCTCGTCGTCCCCGCACCCACGTCCCCGGGCGGACGCGGCGCGGCGCGCGAGCAGCTCGAGGCGGCGAAGGCGGCGGCGGCCGAGCGCGGGCTCGAGCTCTCCGGTTCGGTCGGCGACTGCGATCCGATGGTGGCGGGCATCGAGGCCTACAACCCGGCCGTCCATGACGAGATCATCGTGGCCACGCTGCCGTCGGGCGCCTCGAAGTGGCTGGGCGCCGACCTGCCCCACCGCATCGAGCGCCAGACCGGCGCGATCGTCACCCACGTGGTGGCGGCGCCGCCGCCGTCGCCGCCCCGCCCGGTGCACGTCGAGCACCGCGACGACTACGGCGTGCTCAAGCCGCTCGCCGTGATGACGTGGGGGCGGCGGGGCGGGTAGCCGCCGCGTCGGGTCGCGCCCGGTACGGCTGACTCCGCTCAGAAGTGACCGGCGAGGCCGTTGGCGGGGATGCGGCGGGTGTCCTCGGGCGCCGGGCGCAGGATCAGCACCTCGGCCGGGACACGCTCGAGCAGCCATTCGAGATCGTCCGGCGAGAGGCCGTGGCGGGGGCTGTCGGTGGCGGAGACGATGACGCGGTCAAAGCGCTCCTCGGCGAGCAGCCGCCGGAGCGCATCGCGGTAGGTCCGGCCCCGGGTCACGCGCGCGTCGACGGCGACGCCCGCGGCGCTCGCGCGTTGCTCGATCCCCTCCAGCAGCGCCATGCCGCCGGCGCACTGCGCCGGCAGCGAGGAGTCGAGCGGGAGGTGGCGGGGCACCCGGGCCAGGAACGCCGGCATGATCGTCGCATCCTCGGCCAGGGCGATCCGGACCGCCGCCTCGAACGCGCGGCGGGAGATCGCCTGTCCGGTGAACGGCAGCAGGATGCGCCCGACGCCCGGACGCCGACCGGGGTCCGGTCGCCGCGGGTGGGTGCGCAGCCAGGATGCGCCGCCGGCGCCGGCGGCGAGGCCGGCCAGCCCCGCCAGCACGATCCACAGAGCGGTCATGGCTTCTCGTTTCGCGAGCTCTGCCCGCGGTCGGCGACGATCCGCACGTCGACTCCGGGCAGGAGCTCCATCAGCCGCTGGGGAAGGGGCGTGCGCAGCCGGGTGAGGCCGCGGGCCGGGCGGCTACGGCCCATGAGGACGTAGGTGCTCCCCTGGCGCCGCGCCACCTCGGCGATCGCCTCGGGGACCGTGTCGGACTCCTCGACGAGGAACCGGGCGCCGAGCAGCGAGGCGAGCTGGCGCAGCGCACCGAGCGAGCGCTGCTCGTCATCGGAGAGCGCGCGTCCGGGCGGCCGGATCCAGAGCAGGTCGACCTCGGCACCCAGCCGCTGGGCCGAGCGCCAGGCCCGGCGCACGAGCCGCTGGGCGCTCGGGGCGGGCTCGACGAGCGCGAGCAGCCGCTCGCCGACGGCCCGCGCGCCCTCGGTGGCGATCGTCCCCTCGCCGGGCGGAACGACGACGCTCGTGCTCAGGCGCTTCTGACCCTCCTCCTCGGCGACCTGACGCAGCGCCACCTCGCGCAGGGCAGACAGGTTCTCGATGCGGAAGAAGTGGTTCAGGGCGGCGTCGATGCGCTCGGGCCGGTAGATCTTGCCCGTGCGCAGGCGCTCGAGCAGCGCCTCGGGCGTGAGGTCGACGAGCACGACCTCATCGGCTCGGGCGAGCACCGCATCGGGGATCGTCTCGCGCACGCGCACGCCGCTCAGCTCGGCGATCTGATCGTTGAGCGACTCGAGGTGCTGGACGTTGACGGTCGACAGCACGTCGATCCCCGCCGCCAGCACGTCCTCGACGTCGTCGTAGCGCTTGGGGTGCTCGACCCCGGGCGTGTTCGAGTGCGCGAGCTCGTCGATCAGGCAGAGCTCGGGCGCCCGGCTCAGGATCGACGGCAGGTCCATCTCCTCCAGGCGCGTGCCACGGTAGTCGACCCGGCGCCGCGGAACCAGTGGCAGGCCGTCGGCCAGGCGTGCCGTCTCGGCGCGGCCGTGGGTCTCGAGCAGTCCGATGGCGACGTCGCGCCCGGCCTCCTGCTCGGCGTGACCCTCGAGCAGCATCCGGTAGGTCTTGCCGACGCCGGCGGCCATGCCCAGCAACACCCGCAGGTGTCCGCGCCGCCTGTCCACCTCAGGCTCCGAGCACGTTGTGCACCACGAGGTCGATCAGCTTGATCCCGATGAACGGGGCGATCAAGCCGCCGGCACCGTAGATGAGCAGGTTGCGCCGAAGCAGCGCGCTGGCACCGGCCGGCCGGTAGCGCACGCCGCGCAGCGCCACCGGGATGAGCAGGGGGATGACGATGGCGTTGAACACGATGGCCGAGATGACGGCCGAGCGGGCGGTCCCGAGACCCATGACGTTCAGCACGGAGAGCGGGCCCTTGGCGCCCGCGTGTGGGGCCCATGTGGTGAGGAAGACGGCCGGCAGGATGGCGAAGTACTTCGCCACGTCGTTGGCGATCGAGAACGTGGTCAGCGCACCGCGTGTGATGAGCAGCTGCTTGCCCACCTCGACGATCTCGATCAGCTTCGTCGGGTTGGAGTCGAGGTCGACCATGTTTCCCGCCTCGCGGGCGGCCTGCGTGCCGGTGTTCATGGCCACGCCGACGTCGGCCTGGGCGAGCGCGGGCGCGTCGTTGGTTCCGTCGCCGGTCATCGCCACCATGCGCCCGCTCGCTTGCTGCTCCTTGATGAGCGCGAGCTTGGCTTCCGGGGTGGCCTCGGCCAGGAAGTCGTCGACGCCGGACTCCTGGGCGATCTTCGCCGCCGTGAGGCGGTTGTCGCCGGTGATCATGATCGTGCGGATGCCCATCTGGCGCAGGTGGTCGAAGCGCTCGCGCATCCCCTCCTTGACCGTGTCCTTCAAATAGATGACGCCGAGCACCTGGGCGTCACGGGCCACGGCGAGCGGCGTGCCGCCCTCGCGGCCGATGCGGTCCAGCACGCCCTGCAGCTCCGCCGGCGGCCGGCCGCCCTGATCGGAGACGAACGCGATCACGGCGTCGCCGGCGCCCTTGCGCAGGCGCGTGCCGTCGAAGTCGACCCCGCTCATCCGCGTCTGGGCACTGAACGAGACGAACTCGGCGTGCAGCGCGGCCATATCGTGCTCGCGGATGCCGTACTGCTTGGCCAGCACGACGATCGAGCGACCCTCCGGGGTCTCGTCGGCCAACGAGGAGAGCTGGGCGACCTCGGCCAGCTCGGCCTCGGCCACGCCGGGCATGGGGATGAACTCTGCGGCCAGGCGGTTGCCGATCGTGATCGTGCCCGTTTTGTCGAGCAGCAGCACGTCGACGTCGCCGGAGGCCTCGACCGCGCGGCCCGACAGGGCGAGGACGTTGCGGCGCACCAGGCGATCCATGCCGGCGATCCCGATCGCCGAGAGCAGGGCGCCGATCGTGGTCGGGATGAGCGCCACCAGCAGCGAGATCAGGGTGGTCTCGGAGATGGAGGTATGGGCGAACAGGCCGAACGGGCGCAGGGTGGCCACAACGATCATGAAGATGAGCGTCATGCCGGCGAGCAGGATCCCGAGCGCGACCTCGTTCGGGGTCTTGCGCCGCTCGGCGCCCTCGACCAGCGCGATCATGCGGTCGAGGAAGGACTGGCCCGGCTCCTGGGTGATCTCGACCACGATCCGGTCCGAGAGCACGCGCGTGCCGCCGGTCACCGCGCTGCGGTCGCCGCCCGATTCGCGGATGACCGGAGCGGACTCTCCCGTGATCGCGGACTCATCCACCGAGGCGATGCCCTCGATGACGGTGCCGTCTCCGGGGATGAGCTCGCCCGCCTCGACGAGGACGATGTCGCCCCTGACCAGCGCGGCCGCCGGCCGAGTCGTCCCGTCCTCCATCGTGGCCATGGTGTCCTGGCGCATCGCTCGCAGGGTGGCCGCCTGGGCCCGGCCCCGACCCTCGGCGAACGCCTCGGCCATGTTGGCGAACACGACGGTCAGCCACAGCCAGATCGCGATCGTCAGCGTGTACCAGGCCGGCTCGTGGCCGCCGCCGAGCGGGCGGGCGCCGAACACCTGGGTCAGCCAGGTGACGGTGGTGATGACGGCGCCGATCTCGACCACGAACATGACCGGGTTGCGGATCTGCACGCGGGGGTCGAGCTTGACGAAGCTGTCGATCGTCGCCTGCCTGACGATGTCGCGTCCGAACAGCGAGATCGCCCGCCGCTCGGACCGCGCGGACGCGGGGGGCGAGGGAGGTGCGGGAGGTGCGGTCTCGACGGCCATCTCTACTCCACTCCTGTCTCTCGGTCGAGCGCGAGGTTCAGCTCGAGCACGTTCACCGTGGGCTCACCGGAGAACCCGAGGCCGCGGCCGCCGGTGTAGGTGGCGATGAGCGCGTCGACCCGCGCCAGGGGCAGATGCCGGACGCTCGCCACCCGGCGGGCCTGGATATCCGCGTTGGCAACCGAGATGTCCGGATCGATGCCCGACGCGGAGCTGTCGGCGGCGTCGACCGGCACAGTGGCCGCGCTCAGCCCGGGATCGTCGGGCCGGTTGAGCTTCAGATAGGCCGCGATGTTGGCCGCGATCTCCTTCTCGGTGGTCAGGTTGTTGGGACCGAGGTTCGAGAAGGTCGTGCCGGCGGCGTTGTCGGGCGGGGTGGTGGCCGAGGGCCGCGTCTGGAAGTAGCGCGCGTCGCCGCCGAAGCTCTGGCCGATCAGGCGCGAGCCGACAAGCCGGCCGTGAAGGTGAACCTGCTGACCGTTGGCATTGCCGGCGAAGGCGAGTTGGCTGACGCCGGTGACCAGCAGCGGGTAACCGATGCCGAGCACGAGTGTCAGCACGAGGATGCCGATGGCGGAGGTGACGATGTCGCGTTTCATTTCCGTGGTCAGTAGAGGTGAGGAGTCAGGCCCTGCACGATCGGGCCGAGCAGCAGGGCGGGGAAGAAGGTGAGCGCGCCGACGATGACGATCACGCTGATGAGCAGCAGGGCGAAGGTGACGTTGTCGGTCCGCATCGTGCCCAGGCCGGCCGGGCTGATCCGCTTGCCGGCCAGCGAGCCGGCGACCGCGAGCGTGAACAGGATCGGCGCGTAGCGGGCGAGCATCATCGTCCCCCCGCCGAGGATGTCCGCGAACGCGATCCCGTGGGCGCCGAGGTTGCCGGCATTGGGCTGGACGTAGCCGGTGTAGCCGGCGAACGCCGAGCCGTTGTTGTTGGCCTGCGACAGGTAGGCGTAGAACGTCTCCGAGAAGCCCTGGGGCCCGGTGGCGGCGGCCGAGATCGACACCCGCCCGGCCCGGCTCGCGGTGGCCAGCGCGGTGGACACGAGTGCCATGAGCGGCGTGAACAGGAGGCCAATGGCCACGAGCTTCACCTCGCGGGCCTCGATCTTCTTGCCCAGATACTCGGGCGTTCGACCGACCATCAGCCCACCGATGAACACGGCGAGCAGGACATAGAGCAGGATCGAGTACAGCCCGGTGCCCACGCCGCCGAAGATGACCTCGCTCGCCGACAGGTTGCCGAACGCGACCCCGCCGCCGATGCCGGTGAACGACTCCAGGGCGCTGTTGACCGCCCCGCAGGAGGTCACGGTGGTGACGACGTCGAACAGGGCCGAGCCGGCGATGCCGAAGCGCTGCTCCTTGCCCTCCAAGTTACCGCCCGTGGAGCCGTGGATGACGGCCGTGTGCAGGCCGGCGGCGTGCTGAGCCGGCGAGCCGTGAGCCTCCGCGATGTAGGCGACGATCGCCGCGCCGAGGAACATCACCATCACCGTGCCGTAGATGGCGTAGCCCTGGCGGCGGTTGCCGACCATGCGGCCGTAGGTGAAGATCAGCGCGGCCGGGATGACGAGCACGGCGAGCATCTCGACCAGGTTCGAGAAGCCGGTTGGGTTCTCGAACGGATGGGCGGAGTTCGTGTTGAAGAAGCCGCCGCCGTTGGTGCCGATCATCTTGATCGCCTCCTGTGAGGCCACCGGTCCCATGGCGATCGAGCTGCTCAGCCCAGTCGGGCCGTGCGCGGTCAGATAGGAGGAGAAGTTCTGGATGACGCCCTGGGAGACGAGCACGATCGCCATCACGAAGGCGATCGGCGTGAGCACCCACAGGACGGTGCGGACGAGGTCCTGCCAGAAGTTCCCCAGGCTCGTGCCGCCCCGGCCGATGATGCCCCGGATGAGGGCGACGGCGACGGCGATCCCGACCCCGGCGGAGAGGAAGTTCTGCACGGTGAGCCCCGCCATCTGGCTGAGGTAGCTCATCGTCGTCTCGCCGCCGTAGTACTGCCAGTTCGTGTTGGTGAGGAACGACGAGACGGTGTTGAAGGTCACGTCCCAGGTGCCCGAGTGGAAATGCTCCGGGTTGAGCCCGGTGAAGTTCCACAACGTCTGGGTGCGCAGGATGAGATAGAGCAGCAGCCAGCCGGCGAGCGAGAAGATGATCAGGCTGCGCGCGTACTGCTTCCAGTCCTGCTCGCGGTGCGGGTCGACGCGCATGACCCGGTAGAGGAGTTGCTCGGGGGTCCGGAAGAGCGGGTCGAGGATGGTGCGCTCCCCGCTGTACACGGCGGCCATGTAGCGCCCGAGTGGGAGCGCGAGCACGGTCAGGATGACCGCAAAGCCGAGGATGAGGACGAAGCCGAGAACGGTCACGTCGCCTGCTCCCTCAGAACCGTTCCCCGCGCAGCAGCGCGTACAGGAGGTAGGCGCAGACGAGCGCGGACACGATCAACCCGAACAGGTCGCTCGGGCTCATCGCCGCCGCTCGCCTTCCGGGCTCGCCGGAAAGGCGGCGGCCCGAGTCGTCCGGCTGCTCATATCCGCTCGATCGCGGCCAGGAGGACCAGCAGGGCGGCGAACATGACCAGCCCGATGAGAATCGCTATGACATCCATGGTCAGGATCATCGGTCCCGACCCGTGAAGACGGCGTGCAGATCGACGGGCGCGGCGTACAGAAACTGTGAAGACGCGGCGCCGCGCTCAGGCGGCGAAGCGATACCCGACCCGCGGGTCGGTCTTCACGTAGCGGGGCCCGTCTTCGGGCTCGATCTTGCGCCGCAGGTTGGCGACGTGGGCGCGCAGCACCTGGGTGTCGTCGGAATACGCCTGCCCCCACACGCTCACGAGCAGCTCACGGTGGGTGACGAGCCGGCCGCGGTTGCGGGCCAGCACGCGCAGGAGGTCGAACTCGGTGGGCGTGAGGTGCACCTCGGCGCCATCGCGGCGCACCACCCTCGCGGCCAGGTCGACCTCGAGGCCATCGGCGCGGATCACCGCGTCCTCGGGCTCGGGGTCGACCCGCCGCAGCGCCGCCTGCAGCCGGGCGATGAGCTCGCGCGGACCGAACGGCTTGGTCACGTAGTCGTCGGCGCCGGCGGCCAGGGCGCGCACCTTGGCGTCCTCATCGCCCACCGCCGAGAGCACGATGATCGGCATCCGGCTCCAGTCGCGCAGCCCCTGGCACACGGCCACGCCGTCGATGTCGGGCAGGACGAGATCGACGATCGCCGCCTCGGGGTGGCGGACGGCGGCCTGGTCGAGCGCCTCCTCGCCGGTCGAGGCGGGCAGCACGTCGAAGCCGGCATCGCGCAGGATGACCCGCAGCGCGCGGAGGATCTGCGACTCGTCATCGCAGATGAGCACCAGCGGGCGATCGCTCATGCGCCGACCGCCATCGGCTCGGGGACGGGCAGCGAGACGGTGAAGCTCGTGCCCTGGCCGGGCAGGGACTCGACGCCGATCGTGCCGTTGTTCGCCTCCACGAACCCCTTGGCGATGGCCAGCCCGAGCCCGGCCCCGGCCATCGTCTCCGAGGAGGCCCCTCCCCGATAGAACGGCTCGAAGATGCGCTCGCGCTCGGCCGGACCGATCCCGGGCCCGCGGTCGACCACGCTGATGACGATGCGCGTCCCGACCCGGTGGGCCTGGACGGACACCGGCTCACCGCCCGCGTAGCGCAGCGCGTTCTCGAGCAGATTCGCGAACACCCGCTCGAGCTGGGCGCCGTCGGCCTGGACGGGCGGCAGCGCCGGGTCGGCGCGCACGCGCACGCGTCCGCTCGCCCCCGGCACGGCCTCGCGCGCAGCCGCGAGCACGTCGTCGATGGAGACGAGGTCGAGGTGGGGGATGGCCCGTCCGGCCTGGAGCCGCGAGAGATCGAGCAGCTTGTCGATGAGCGTCGAGAGCCGCTCGCCCTCCTCCACCACCGCGGCGGAGAGCTGCTCGCGCTCCTCCGCGGTCAGTGCGCCCGTCCCGAGCGCGTGGCCGGCGGTGACGATCGCGGTGAGCGGTGTGCGCAGGTCGTGCGAGACAGCTCGTAGGAGCGCGGTCTTCAGCTCGTCTGAGCGGCGCAGCGCCGCCGTCTCCACCGCCTCGGCCTGCAGGGCATCGCGATCCAGGGCGATGGCCACGAGCGCTTCGAGCGCGGGAACGACACGCTGGCGCAGCCGCCCCAATGTGTCGACCGGCAGGGTGCGCGGCACGATCAGCGTGGCCAGCTGGCGGCCGCCCGGCGCGCGCAGCGGGAGCGCGAGGGTGCGCGCGCTGCTCTCGGACGTCTCCAGCTCGATGGCGGCCGAGGCCAGGCCGAGCGCCTGGGCGATCCGGTGAGCGGCGGCGCCGAGCGCGCTCTCGGTGCGTTCGCCGGCCAGGAGCTCCCGGGCCAGCGCGGCGGCCAGGTCGGCCTCGGCGCGCCGGCTCTCGGCCTCGAAGGTGCGGTTTCGGGCGACCTCGGCGATCGCGGAGACGACCGCCGCCACGAGCACGAAGGCGGCCAGCGCGACCCAGTTGCGCGAGTCGGCGATCGTGAACCGGCCGATCGGCGGGAGGTGGAAGAAGTTGAACGCGCCGGCGCTCAGCACCGAGGTGCCGAGCCCGAGCGGGAGCCCCCAGTACACGGAGACGAGCGCCACCGCGGGCAGGTAGACGACCCCGAGCGAGACGGTGGGCGCGATCGACTTCAGCGGGTAGATGGCCGCGGTGGCGATCGCGACGGCGAGCAGCGACACTCCGCCGCCGACCCACAGCGGCCGCCGCTCGGCGGTGAACGGTCGTGAGGAGGATGTCCACGCGCGCACGCGCGCAGCCTACGCGCCCGAGCGGGCGCGATGTCAGAGCAGCTGGGCGATCCGCTCGGCGGCACGGCCGGCGCCGCCCGGCGGCACCGGGCGGTAATCGACCTTGCGGTCGAGCTCCGCGCCCATGGCCGCGGCGAGCGCATCGGGCGTGAGCTCGCCGAACGCCATCCGGCGCCCGGCCCGGTGGCGGTCGAGGCGGTGGGCGACGTGGAGGTTCTGCTCGAAGTGGCCTTCGAGCGGCACGTAGATGAACGGGCGCCGGCTCGCCGTCAGCTCCATCGTGGTGGCCAGCCCGCCCTGCACGATGGCGAGGTCGCAGACGGCCAGGTGGGCGGGTAGGTCGGACATGAAGCCGGCGAGCTCGACCCCGTCGCTCGGACCGAGCTCGGCCAGGTCGATGCGTGGCCCGGCCACCACGACCAGGCGCAGTCCCGGTATCCGGGCGCGAGCGGCCGGAGCGGCGGCGATGACCGCCCGCAGCAGCGCGCTGCCCACGCCCGAACCGCCGACGGTGGCGATGCACACGCGCTCGTCGGGGGCGTAGCCGAGCTTCGCCCGCGCGGCCTCGCGGGTGCCGGGGCTGAGCGGCGCGAGGTCGGTGACGTAGCCGGAGAAGTCGAAGTGCCGCTCGGTCCAGGCCCGGATCGCCGGCAGGCCCGGACCGAAGGCCCCGGCCACGATGTCGTCGGGGTCGCCGATGAAGATCGAGGCGTCGCGCACGCGTGGGTAGCGCGCGATCTGCTCGAGCATCTCGGCGTTCAGGTCGGCGGTCAGCGCCAGCTCGCGCTCACCACCCTCCGGCAGCGGCAGGTAGCCGACGAAGTCGCTCAGCCACACGTAGGGGGCCGACTTCAGCTCCGGGTTCTCGTGCAGGAAGTAGTCGAGCTCCCACGCCTCGTCGCCGATCCACAGGTCGTAGGGCTCGGCCTGGACCAGGTCGTGGAGGACCATGAAGTTGGCCAGCAGGATCTCGTCCATCTGGCGCAGCGCCTCGAAGCAGGGCAGGCGGTGGCCGTCGGCCTCTCCGGCGATGTGCGCCGACTCGCTCGCCAGCTCGGCGCTTGCCGGGTGGATGCGCTCGCCCGCCGCGTCGAGCACCGCGGTCACCGGGTGCTGGGCGAGCCAGTCGATCTCGAGCCCCGGGAAGCGCCGGCGCAGCTCGCGCGCGATGGCCACGTCGCGCCGGGCGTGCCCGAGTCCGATCGGCGAGGACAGGAACAGGGCCCGGCGCGGCCGGGTCAGAGCGCGGGTGTACCGCGGCACCGGTGGTGGCGGGGCGAGGAAGTCGCGCAGCAGCCGGTTGATCGCTACCGGGTCGCGCACCTCGGGAAGATGCCCGGATCCGCGCAGCGCGACGAGCCGCCCACCGGTGGCGGCAGCCAGGGCGGCCGCCTGGGCAAACGGGCGAACACGGTCATCCTCGCTGTGGATGACCAGTACCGGGCAGCGCACCCGCGCGCAGGTGGTCTCGAACCCCTCGCCGCGAGGAACGCCGATCCCCCGCGTGGCGTCGGCGAGCACCTGAGGGCTCGTGTCGAGTCCCCAGCCGATCGCGTCCTCGATCGGCCTTGTGCTGTGCGGCTCGCTGATGCACTGGGCGAAGAAGAACTGGAGGAAGTCCTCGTAGTCCTGCTCCCAGTAGCGGGCGTTGTACTTCGCCCACCCGTCCCAGGTCTCGAGGTCGTCTTCGAATGCGTAGCGCCGACGCTCGGGGTGGTCAGGGGCCAGCCCGACGGCGGGGGCGATATAGACGACACGCTCGACGCGCTCCGGGTGCTCCGCCGCCAGCGCGGTGGCCCACAGCGCGCCGCAGGAGAGCGCCACGAGCGCGGCCCGATCCGTGGCGGTGGCATCCATCACCGCGAGCGTGTCGGCCACGAACGCGTCGATGCTGTAGGCCTCGGCGCCCCGCGGACGACCCGAGCGTCCGTTCCCGCGGCCGTCGAAGCACACCACCCGCATGTGGCGGGCCAGGTAGGGGATCTGCATCTTCCAGCTGCGCGAGTGGACGATCGACCACGTCGGCAGCAGCAGCACCGTGGGCGAACCCGACCCGTACACCTCCCAGGCGATCGGGACGCCGTCACGATCGACCACGCCCTCGCGGTCCGGCCACCGGGCGCGCCCCGCGGCGCCGGCGCGCTGCCCCGCGCGCGCCGGCGCCGCCACGAAACCGACGTCCGTCACGGACGAGCCTCGAACACGAGGTTGAACGGCGTCTCGGCCACCCGGCGAAAGCGGGTGAACCCGGCCGTACGGGTCACGTCCCGGATCCGTGCCTCGCCCGCCTGGGCGCCGAGCGCGAGCCCGACCTCCTGGGAGAGCGATGCCGGCGTGCACAGCAGGGTCGAGAACGCGTAGTAGGCGCGACCGACCGGGTTGAAGTTGTCCTCGATGCGGTCACCGGCGTGCGGCTCGACGATCATCCAGGTGCCATCGGGGTCAAGCGTGCTGCGAACGTGGCGGGCGGCGCCGACGGGGTCACCCATGTCGTGCAGGCAGTCGAACATGGTCACCAGGGCATAGCCGTCGCCACTGTACGCCGCCGCCGGCGCAGTGTGGAAACGGATCCGGTCGCCGACGCCGGCCGCCTCGGCCCGCTCGCGCGCCTGCTCGATCGAGCCCTCGTGGTAGTCGGCGCCCACGAACCTCGAGTGGGGGAACGCCTGGGCCATGAGGATCGTCGACGCCCCGTGCCCGCAGCCGATGTCCGCCACCCGGGCCCCGCGCTCGAGCTTGTCGACCACGCCGTCGAGCGCCGGCAGCCACTCGGCGATGAGATGGGCGTTGTAACCGGGGCGGAAGAACCGCTCGCAGCCTTCGTGCACGTCGTGCACGTGCTCGTGCCAGCCCACTCCGTCGCCGGTGCGGGCGGCCTCGAGGATGTGCGGTGAGTCGATCACGGAGCCCAGCGCGATCTGGAAGAAGCCGGGCAGATAGGCCGGGCTGTCAGGATCGGTCAGCGCGACCTTCTGCTCGGGGGCGATCGAGTAGCGGCCGCTGTCGGCGTCGTATTCCAGGAAGCCGCCGGCCGCCTGTGCGTTGGCCCACTCCCGCACGTAGCGCTCGGCCGTGCGGGTGTTCTCGGCCAGTTGCGCGGACGTGAGCGGCCCGTCGGCGGCCAGGGCCCGGTAGAGACCGAGCTTGTCGCCCATGACGACCAGGGCTGTGTTGAGCGTGGCGCCGACCTCGTCGACGGCCCGGAACACGAACTGCATGAGCTTTTCGCCGTCGACTTCGACGGTGGGTGAGACAGTTGCCATCAGGTAACCCCCGGTTGGTTGCTAGTCGGGCGAGCCTAGGTGCCCGACCTGCGCGCTCGCATCCGGACCCCCACCTAGTCCTGCGCGGGCGGTGTCCCGCACGTAGACTTCGCCCATGCTGCTCGGGCGCGATCTGGAGCGGCGAGAGATCGAGCTCGCGCTCGCTCAGGCCCGCGCGGGGCGCAGCAGCACGCTCGCGCTCGTCGGAGAACCGGGCATCGGCAAGTCAGCGCTGCTCGAATTCGCCGCCGCCCGGGCGCAGGGGATGCACGTGCTGCGTGCGGCGGGCGTCGAGTCCGAGGCGGACATCCCGTTCGCGTCGCTGCTCGAACTCCTGCGCCCGGCTCTCGGACGGATCGGGCACATTCCGGCGCCGCAGCGGGCGGCGCTCGAGGTCGCCCTGGCCATCCGCCACGGGCCGGCGCCGGAGCGCTTCGCCGTGGGCGCCGCCACCCTCAGCCTGCTCGCGGCCTGCGCAGAGCCGGCGCCGATGCTCGTCCTGCTCGACGATGTCCAATGGCTGGATCGCTCGAGTGCCCACGCACTGCGCTTCGCGCTCCGGCGCCTGCTCGCCGAGCCGATCGCCGTCCTGATCGGCGCTCGGGCGGGCGAGCCGTCGCTGCTCGATGAGGCCGGCCTGCCCGTGCACGGGCTTACCGGCCTCCCCGAGGTCGACGCCGCGCCGCTCACCGGCCTGCCCGCCGCGCTCGCCGCCCGGCTGCACGCGGCCACGGGCGGCAACCCGCTCGCCATGCTCGAGCTTGCCCGCGGCGACCTCAGCGAGCTCGCGCTCGCCCCCGAGCACGCGCCGCTGCTCGTGCCCGCGCAGATCGCCGGAGCCTTCCGGCGGCGCTATGAGAGCCTCGGAGACCCGGCCCGGCGCGCTCTGACCCTGGCGGCCAGCAGCGACACCGGCGAGATGGCGGTGCTCGAGCGGGCCGGGGCTGAGTTCGGCGTCGAGCTCGGCGCCCTCGAGGAGGCCGAGCGCGCCGGGCTCATCCGGATCGCCTCGGGCCAGGTCCTGTTCCGTCACCCGCTCGCCCGCTCCGCTGTCTACGCGAGCGCCACCCCGGCGCAGCGCCGGGCCGCCCACCGCGCCCTCGCCCACGCTCTGCCCGACCACGACCTCGACCGCCGGGCCTGGCACCTGGCCTCCGCCGCGGTCGGTGCCGACGCCGCGGCCAGCGATGCGCTCGAGCAGGCGGGCGCGCGCGCCCGCGCCCGCAGCGCCGACGCCGCCGCGGCGGTCGCCTTCGAGCGCGCCGCGCGCCTGGCTCCGGACTCGAGGCGGCGGGAGCGACTGCTGTGCGAGGCCGCCCACGCCGCCTGGCTGGCCGGCGCGCCGGAGCAGGCCAACGCATTGGTGGCCGAGGCGCGCGGACTCACCGAGGAGCCGGATGAGCTCCTGGCGCTCGACCGCCTCAGTGGTCTGATCGCCGCGCGGCACGGGCCGGGAATGCGTGGCTACGAGATCCTCACGGGGGCGGCGGACGCGGCGGAGCCCGAGGATGCCGTCGAGATGCTCGCCGAGGCGGTGAGCGCCTGCTTCCTCGCCGGCCGCCCGGTCGAGGCGCTCGAGGCGGCCCGGCGCGCGAACGCCCGCCTGCCCGCCGGCGCCGGTGTCCGGGCCCGGTTTCTCGCCGCGACAGCCCTCGGTGTCTCCCAGATCCTCGGCGGAGAGGCGGCCGCCGGGGCGGCGAGCCTGCGCGCCGCCGTGGCCCTGGCCGAGCGGGAACCTGCCCTGGCTGATGATCCTCAGCTCCTGTCGTGGCTCACGCTGGGGCCGATGTTCCTGCGCGAGGCCGGCGCGGGCCGGGGCTTGCTCGAGCGCTCGCTCGCCCGCGCGCGCGAGCGAGCGGCCATCGGCGTGCTGCCGTTCGTGCTCGTCCTCCTGGCCCGCGATCACGCCACCGCCGAGCGCTGGGCGGTGGCGGAATCGGAGTACCGGGAGGCGATCGAGCTGGCCCGGGAGAGCGGCCAGGGTTCGCAGCTCGCCATGGCACTCGCCGGTCTGGCCTGGCTGCTGGCTCGAAGGGATCGCGTCGAGGAGTGCCGGGCTGCGGCCGACGAGGCGCTCGCGCTGGCCGCCGCCGTCGGGGTCGGGCTGATCGAGGTCTGGGCCACGGCGGCGCTCGGGGAGCTCGAGCTCGCCGCGGGTGCGCCCGAGGCGGCGGCCGCGCAGCTCGAGCGCCAGGTGGAGCTGCTCGATCTCCGGGGCATCACCGACCCCGACCTGTGGCCGGCGCCGGAGCTCGTCGAGGCCTACGCACGACTCGGCCGGACCGGCGACGCCGCCGCGGTGGCGGCGGATTACCTGCCCCGAGCGGCGGCCAAGCGCCAGCCCTGGGCGCTCGCACGCGCCCTGCGGGCCCAGGGCATGGTGGAGGACAGCTTTGAGCCGGTGTTCGAGGAGGCCCTGTCACTGCACGCCCGCACGCCGGACGTGTTCGAGACGGCCCGCACGCACCTCGCCTACGGCGAGCGCCTGCGCCGGGCCCGCGAGCGGGTGCACGCGCGCGAGCAGCTGCGGGCCGCCCTGACCCTGTTCGAGCGCCTGGGTGCGGAGCCGTGGGCGCGCCGGACCCGCGGCGAGCTGGGCGCGAGCGGGGAGTCGCTCCGGCGCCGGGACCCCACGCAGGCCGATCAGCTCACCCCGCAGGAGCTGCAGATCGCGCTGCTCCTGGCCTCGGGCCGGACGACGCGCGAGGCCGCTGCGGCGCTGTTCCTCAGCCCCAAGACGATCGAGTACCACCTGCGGCACGTCTATCTGAAGCTCGGCCTCAACTCCCGCGATGCCCTGGCCGCCCGGTTCGAGAAGGCCGAGGATCCGGCGCTGGTCGCCGTCGCGCCGCCGGGCTGATCAGCCGGTTGCCGGCTCGGCCGCGCCCCAGATCCCCGGTCCGCGCTGGTGCTCGTAGATGAGCGAGGTCTCGGCGTGGGCGACCGAGGGGTGGGTGGCCAGGTGGTCGACGACGAACTCGCGCAGGTCCTGAGCGTCGGCCGCGGCCACCCACACAAGGTAGTCCGTGACTCCGGTGAGGTGGAACACCATGACGACGCCGGGCAGGCCGCGCACGGTGTCCGTGAACGCCTCGATCTGCCCCCGCTCGTGCACGGCCAGACGGACGGCGATGAGCGCCTGTAGCGGGCGGCCGATCGCGGCCAGGTCGACCTCGGCGTGAAAGCCGCGGATGACGCCGCGCTCGCGCAGTGCGCGCACGCGCGCGAGCGCCGTCGATGGGGCGACGCCGGCGCGCTCGGCCAGGCGCTGATTCGACATGCGGGCGTCCCGGGCCAGGAGCTCGAGCAGGCGGCGGTCGGTGGCGTCGATCGGGGGTTGTGGATCCTTCGGCATGGGCGCAGACGGGCGGCGACTGCCTGCAGGATATTCGATAGTTCAACGGGTATCCGAAGGATCTGCACCATCATCGGCGGATGCCGCACGATCGTTCATCCTTATCCCATGTCCCACGTCACCCTGGCTCCCGCCATCAAGGACTCGATCCTCGACACGATCGGCGACACGCCGCTCGTGCGCCTGTCCCGCATCGGCGCCGGTCTGCGCCCGCAGCTGCTGGCCAAGCTCGAGACGTTCAACCCGGGCGGCTCGATCAAGGATCGCGTGGCCGTGGCCCTGATCGAGGCGGCTGAGCGCGACGGCCGTCTGCGTCCGGGCGGCACGATCGTCGAGCCGACCTCCGGCAACACCGGGACCGGGCTGGCGATCGCCGCGCGCCTGCGCGGCTACCGCGTGATCGCGGTCATGCCCGACAAGATGTCCAAGGAGAAGATCGACCTCCTGCGCGCCTATGGCGCCGAGGTCGTCGTGGCGCCGACCGACGTGTCGCCCGAGTCGCCCCAGTCCTACTACCGCGTGGCCGATCGGCTGACCGAGGAGATCCCGGGAGCCTTCCAGCCCAACCAGTACTTCAACCCGGCCAATCCGCAGGCCCACTACGCCTCGACCGGACCCGAGCTGTGGGAGCAGAGCGGCGGACGCATCACCCACCTGGTCGCCGGGGTCGGCACGGGCGGGACGATCACCGGCACCGCGCGCTACCTGCGCGAGCGCAACCCCGATCTCGTCGTGGTCGGCGCCGACCCCGAGGGCTCGATCTACTCCGGCGGCGAGGAGAACGTCCGGCCCTACCTGGTCGAGGGCGTGGGCGAGGACTTCTGGCCGCAGACCTTCGACCCCACCCTGGTCGATCGCTGGATCACCGTGTCCGATCGCGACTCGTTCCTGACCACCCGGCGCCTGGCCGCGCTCGAGGGGATCCTGGCCGGCGGCTCGGGCGGGCTGGCCGTGCACGCGGCCCTGGCCCTGGCCGCCGAGGTGGAGGACCCCGAGGCGATGATCGTCGTCGTGCTTCCGGACGGCGGGCGCTCGTATCTGTCCAAGATCTACTCGGACGCCTGGATGCGCCAGTACGGCTTCCTCGAGCGCGACTCCGAGCTGTCGGTCGGCGACGTTCTGCGCCGTAAGCGCGAGGCCGGCGAGGTGCCCTCGCTCGTCAGCGTGCAGACGCACTTCCGCGTGCGCGACGCCGTCGCCCTGCTGCACGAGCACCGAGTCTCCCAGCTGCCGGTGGTGAGCGCCCACGACCCGTCAACCGTGGTCGGGGCCATCGGCGAGCGCGGCCTCCTCCGCCACGCCGCGGAGGATCCGGGCCTGCTCGACGCCGAGATCGCCCGCATCATGGAGCCGCCCTTCCGCGCCGTCGCCACCGCGGACCCGGTGCGGGAGGCGGTCGAGCTGCTCGTCGGTGACCAGCAGGCCCTGCTCGTCACCGACGCCGGGCGTCCGGTCGGAGTGGTCACCCGAACCGATCTGCTCGAGGCGCTGGCCTCGTGAGCGTTCCGCCCGAGGAGCCGCGCGCGCACTTCGGGACGCGTGCCGTCCACGCCGGGCTCGAGCCGGACCCGTCCTACGGCTCGGTCATCCCGGCCATCCACCAGACCTCGACCTACGCCCAGCGCCGGCCGGGCGAGTTCGTCGAGGACTATGACTACGCCCGCTCGGCCAACCCGACCCGGGCGGCGCTCGAGCGGGCGCTCGGCGAGCTCGAGGGCGGGCTGGCGGTCGCGTTCTCATCCGGGCTGGCCGCCGCGCACGCGCTCATCACCGTGGTGGCCGGCGCCGGCGCGCACGTGGTCCTGCCCGCCGATCTGTACGGCGGCACCTACCGGCTCGTCGACAAGGTGCTGGCCGGCTGGGGCCTGCGCTACGACCTCGTCGACCAGACCGACCTCGACGCGCTGGCCGCCGCCGTGGGTCCCGACACCCGCCTCGTCTGGGTCGAGAGCCCGACCAACCCGCTGCTGAACGTCGTCGACCTCGAGGGCGCGATCGCCCGCCGCGGTGAGGCGCTGCTCGCGGTCGACAACACATTCGCCACGCCGGCCAACCAGCGCCCGCTCGAGCTCGGCGCCGACTTCGTGGTGCACTCGACGACCAAGTACCTGGGCGGGCATTCGGACGTCGTCGGCGGAGTCGTGGTCACCCGCTCGCGGGAGTGGTACGAGCGCCTGCGGTTCGTCCAGAACGCGGTCGGCGCCGTGCCCGGGCCCTTCGACTGCTTCCTCGTGCACCGGGGCCTGCGCACGCTGCACCTGCGCATGGCGGCGCACGCCCGCAGCGCGGCCGCGGTCGTCGAGCTGCTGCGCGCGGTGCCCGAGGCAAGCGAGGTGCGCTGGCCCGGCTTCAGCGGCATGGTGTGCTTCCGCCATCCCGATGCCACGGGGGTGGCCGCCCGCACGCGCCTGTTCACGCTCGCCGAATCGCTCGGCGGGGTCGAATCGCTCGTCGAGGTGCCGCAGGCCATGACCCACCAGTCGGTCGAGGGCTCGGCGGCAGCGGTGGCGCCCGATCTCGTTCGCCTGTCCTGCGGCGTCGAGGAACCGGCTGACCTGGTTGCCGACCTGCGTCAGGCCCTCGGGCACTGAGAGGCGGTGCGCGGTCTCGCGGCTGTCGTGGTTCTGTTGCTGACCACGATCCTGACGGCAGACCGGCCGAGGAGGACAATCGGCCTGGATGAATGCACCGTCAACCATCAACGTCGAACCGGCGCCGCGCGGGACATGGGAGGTCCTGCTCCCGGCCGGTGTCGCCGTCGTGTGCCCGACGCTCGATGACGCCGTGCGAGTGGGCTTCCGCCATGCCTCCGGGGTCGAGGCGTGCGAGCTCGTCGTGCAGGACGCCTACCACCGCGTCCTGCGCCGCGAGCGGTTCGCCGGCACGCCGGCGGGCGGCTGACCGCCCCGGATCGCGCCCGCTGCGCGATCCGGTGGTTTTCCGCCGGCGACGCGCGGGTACTCGATCGGGCGGATCGATGTGAACGCTCACATGTAGTGGGCGAGGAGGAGAGACGTGATGCAGATACGACGCCCTGCCCGGCTCGCGGCCCTGGTCGCGGCTGCCCTCACGTTCGGCCCGGCGCTCGCCCAGGCGCAGACGCCCCGCATGGCCCTCGACATCGCGCTCGCGCCCGGTGCCGTCGCGAGCGCCACGAGCACCGCCACCGGCAGCTCGCCCGCGAACGCCATCGACGGGGATGCCTCGACGCAGTGGTGCTCGAGCCAGTGGACCGGTGCCCTGACCGTCGATCTCGGGCGCGTGCGTGCCCTCAGCGGCCTCGGCGTCACGCTCGGGGCGACCTCGACCACAGCCCTCGTGAATCTGAGCGTGTCGAGGACCGGGAACGACTGGGCGCCCGTGCCCGACGGCCAGCTGCAGTCCGTCCCCGCCGGCGAGCCGGTGTACTGGCCGGCGCGGGCCGGCTCGCTGTCGGCACGGTATGTGCGCATCGATGTGACCGACAACGACGGCACGCCGCCGTGCGTCGACGAGCTGCGGCTGTTCGAGCGGGTGCCGGCGAGCACCATCCCCGACCGTGGTGCCGACCTGTCCTTCGAGCCCCAGGAGGAGGCGGCCGGCGCGCGCTTCAGCGACGACGGCGCTCCGGGCAGCGCGCTGTCGATCCTCGATCGCCACGGCGTCAACTACGTGCGCTTGCGCCTGTGGGTGAACCCGCCGGCCGGCTACAGCGACCTGGCCAGCGATCTCGCCATGGCCCGGCGCGTCGTCGCCGCCGGCGACAGGCTCTACCTCGACATCCACTACTCGGACTTCTGGGCCGACCCGACCCACCAGGACATCCCGGCAGCCTGGCAGGGCCAGAGCCTCGCCCAGCTGACCCAGACCGTACGCCGCTACACGGCCGAGGTCATCGCCCGCTTTGCCGCTCAGGGCACCCCGGTCGACATGGTCTCGATCGGCAACGAGATCCGCAACGGCATCCTCTGGCCGGCCGGCGAGGTCGACTGGGCGGCCAACACCGGGTGGGCGAACCTGGCCCGGCTGCTGAAGGCGGGCGTGGCCGGCGCCCGTGCCGCCAACCCGCCCGGTCACCGACTGCTCGTCATGCTCCACTTCGACCAGGGCGGCAACAACGCCCTCAGCCGCACCTTCTACGACCACATGGTGGCCGAGCACGTCCCCTTCGACGTCATCGGCCTGTCCTACTACCCGTTCTGGCACGGCAGTCTGAGCCAGATGCGTGCGAACGTCGACGACCTCTCCGTCCGCTACCACAAGTGGATCGTCATCGCGGAGTCCCAGTACGCCTGGACGCTGGCGAACGGCGACTCGACGGGGAACTTCGTCTGGCAGGCCAGCCAGCTCTCGAGTGGCTACCCGGCCTCACCCGGCGGGCAGCTCTCGTTCTACAACGATCTGCTCTCGATCCTCGCCCAGGTGCCCGATCACCGGGCGCTCGGGATGTTCTACTGGGAGCCCGAGTGGATCCCGGGCGTGGGGTGGCAGCCCGGAGCCGGGTCGCCGAACGACAATCTGACGCTGTTCTCGTTCACGGGCGCCGCGCTCCCGTCGGCCCGGCTCTACGAGAGCCCGCTCGCCGTGTGCGCGCACTACGCGCCGTTCAGCCGGCCGTGCACGGTCCCCGGCGGGGCGAGCGGCGCACCGGGCGGCTCCTGAGGCGCCGGCGGACATAATGTCCTCCTCGGCCGCCTACCTGCGCCGGCGGCCGAGGGGGTCGATGTCCACTCACGCCGAGCTTCCCGCGCCATCCGCCGCCACCCCGGGGAATCAGCCGCGCTGGCGGCGGGTGTCCCTGCTGTGGCGGGTGTTCGCGGCCAACACCGCCGTGTTCGTCGTCGCCTTCGCGATCGTCGCCTGGACGCCGGTCACCGTCCACCGGGTGGCCACCGGGAGCGAGCTCATCGTGCTGGGAATCCTGCTCGTGGCCATGCTCGCCGTGAACCTGTGGCTGCTGCGGCGGACGCTCGAGCCGCTGCGCCGGCTGGTCGCGATGATGGGCGCGGTCGACCCGACTCAGCCGGGCCTGCGGGCCGAGTCCTTCGACGGCGCCGGCCGGGAGGTGCACGCGCTGGCGGGTGCGCTGAACGCGATGCTCGATCGCCTCGAGGGCGAGCGACGGGCGAGCGGGCGACGGGTGATGGCCGCTCAGGAGGAGGAGCGCCGGCGCGTGGCGCGCGAGCTCCATGACGAGGTCGGCCAGACGCTGACCGCGATCGCCCTGCGGGCGGAGCGGGCGGGCGCCGACCCGGCCGAGCAGCCCGAGGCGCTGGCCGAGATCGCCCACACCGCGCTGCACAGCCTGGAGGACGTGCGGCGGATCGGACGCGAGCTGCGCCCGGAGGCGCTCGACGATCTCGGGCTCGTCAACGCCCTCATCGCTCTGTGCCGCCGGGTCGACCGCCCGGGCGCCCTGCGCGTGCACCGCGACCTCGACTGGCAGCTGCCGCCGCTCGCCGCCGAGGTCGAGCTCGTCATCTACCGCACCGCGCAGGAGGCGCTCACGAATGTGCTTCGCCATGCCGAGGCGCGAGAGTGTCGTGTGTCCCTGCACCGGTCGGGGACAGCGGTGATCCTCGAGGTGCGCGACGACGGGTGCGGGATCCCGCCCGGGGTGAGCGAGCGCGGGCTCCGCGGCCTGCGCGAGCGGGCGATGGGAGTCGACGCCCAGCTCGACGTCGCGCCGGTGGCCGGCGGCGGCACACGCGTGCGGCTCGCGGTGAGCGCGTAGCCGGCCATGGCGACCCCGCTGAAGACGCGCGTGCTGCTGGCCGACGATCACGCCGTCGTGCGCAGCGGTCTGCGCGCCGTGCTCGACGGCGAGCCGGACATCGAGGTGGTGGCGGAGGCCGAGAACGGCCTCGAGGCGGTCGAGCGCACGCTCACCACCGGTGCCGATCTCGCCATCCTCGATGTGACGATGCCGAAGCTCACCGGCCTCCAGGCGGCGGCCGAGCTCAAGCGCCGGGGCGAGGAGGTGCGCGTGCTCATCCTCTCGGTGCACGACAACGAGCAGTACTTCTTCGAGGCGCTGCGGGCCGGCGCCAGCGGCTACGTCCTCAAGTCGGCCGCCAACCGGGATCTGATCGATGCCTGCCGGGCGGCCATGCGCGGTGACTCGTTCCTGTACCCGCGCGCGGTCACCGCGCTCGTGCGGGACTACCTCGACCAGGCGAGGCGGGGCGAGGCGGTCCCCGAGGACCCGCTCACGCCGCGCGAGCTGCAGGTGGTCAAGCTGATCGCCGAGGGGCACAGCAGCGAGCAGATCGCCCGTGAGCTCGTGATCAGCCGCAAGACGGTCGACCACCATCGCGCCAACCTGCTCGGGAAGCTCGGCATGCGCACGGTGGCCGAGGTCACCCGCTACGCCATTCGCCGGGGCCTGATCGA
Source organism: uncultured Solirubrobacterales bacterium (assembly GCA_963848745.1). Taxonomy (GTDB): domain Bacteria; phylum Actinomycetota; class Thermoleophilia; order Solirubrobacterales; family Solirubrobacteraceae; genus Palsa-465. Next base: position 64,023 of record CAWKEO010000002.1, read on the forward strand.
ACCCTGACCGCCGGTCCGCGCGCCCGTCGCGGATAGGCACTTCCACCTATGGCGCCGCCCCCCGGTCGTTGACACGCTCACCGGTGTGAGCGAGGTGGCCATTCGCCTGGAGCGCCCGGCATCCCTGACGCCGGAGCTGCGGGCATGGATCGGCCACCGCATGGGGGCAGGTCGCGCCGTTCTGACCAGGGATCGAGCGGCGGGGCACGATCGCGGCGGGCTCCTCCTGCGCGTCGAGTTCGACGGTTCCGCAGTCGAGGAGCTCGCCGAGCTCGTGACCGACCTGCGCCTGCTCGGGCTGCGGCCGACAGTTCTGGGCGAGCCGGTTGTCTGACCCCTCGCCACCGCGAGGACCGGGTTTTCACGAGGCAGCGCACCGCCTCGAGCCGGTGAACGGGACGAACGGGACGAACGGGGCGTCCGAGCCCGAGCAGCCGGGCGGCGTGCGCCGATCGTTCAACGAAGCGGCCCACAAGCTCGGGGACTGGCCGGTCAAGATCGCCCCGGCGCCCGAGGACGCATCGGCCGGCGCCGGCGCCGGCTCGGCGCTGGACGATGAGCGCGACGTCGTCGCCCACGCCGGCAAGCTCGTGCTCGCGCTCGGCGCCCTCGGGGTCGTCTACGGTGACCTGGGCACGAGCCCTCTGTACACCGAGCGGGTCATCTTCGGCCTGCACGGAACCGGGAAGCTGACCGACCCGGCCGGGGTGTACGGGATCGTCTCGCTCATCGCGTGGTCGATGACGATCATCGTCTCGATCAAGTACGCCGGCTTCCTCATGCGCGCCCACAACCGGGGCGACGGCGGGGGGATGGCGCTCGCCGCGCTCATCCAGCGCCGGCGCATCGGACGCACTGCGCTCCTCGTCACGCTGGGGATCTTCGGGGCCGGCCTGTTCTTCGGCGATGGGATGGTCACCCCGGCGATCTCGGTCACCTCCGCCGTCGAGGGCCTGAAGGTGGTCGAGCCCGGCCTCTCCCATGCGATCGTTCCGATCGCGCTCGCCATCCTCATCGGGCTGTTCGCCGTCCAGCGCCACGGCACCGGCGCGGTCGGGTGGCTGTTCGGGCCGCTCATCCTCATCTGGTTCCTCGCCATGGGTGGGCTCGGTGCGCGCGAGGTGGTCGCGCACCCCGGCGTGCTCCAGGCCCTCTCGCCCACCTGGGCCGCGCGCTTCGTGATCACCCACGGCGCCGGGGCATTCCTCATCCTCGGTGGCGTCGTCCTCGCGCTCACCGGCGCCGAGGCCCTATATGCCGACCGGGGCCATTTCGGGGCCGGACCGATCCGGCGGGCCTGGTTCACCATCGTGTTCCCAGCCGTGCTCCTCTCCTACCTGGGCCAGGCGGCACTCGTCCTCGCTCATCCCGACACGGTGAGCAACCCGTTCTACCTGCTCGTGCCGAGCGGCGCGCGGATCCCGATGGTCGTGCTGGCGACGGTGGCCACCGTCATCGCCTCGCAGGCCGCCATCACCGGCTCGTTCTCGATCGCCCGCCAGGCCGTCCAGCTCGGCTTCCTGCCCCGGCTCAAGATCGCCCACACCTCGGAGACCGAGGGTCAGATCTACGTGCCGGTGATCAGCTGGGTCCTGGCCGCGGGCGTGATCGCACTCGTGCTCGTGTTCCAGCGCTCGGAAGCGCTGGCCAACATCTACGGCGTCGCGGTCACGGGCACGTTCGTGCTCGACACGCTGCTGTTCCTCGCCGTCGCGCGTTCGCTGTGGCGCGTGGCGATCTGGAAGCTCGCGCTCCTGGCGGCCGTCTTCCTGACCGTCGAGATCTCGGTGTTCGGCGCCAACGTCGTCAAGGTGACCCACGGGGCCTGGATCCCCCTGTGCGTGGGCCTCATCACCGCGATCCTGATGGTGACCTGGCGCAAGGGGCGCGAGATCGTCACGCGCAACCGCACCGAGGAGGAGGGCCCGCTCGACGAGTTCCTCTACCGCGTGCGGATGGCCGACCCACCTGTGCACCGCGTGCACAACGTCGCCATTTACCTGAGCCCCGGCGGCCAGACGACGCCGCTGGCGCTGCGCGCCGACGTCGAGCACCACGAGGTGTTCCACGAGAAGGTCCTGATCGTGTCGGTCGAGATCGCGAGCGTCCCGCATATCGAGGCGGATCACCGCTTCAGCGTCGAGATGCTCGGCAGCGGCCTGTTCAAGATCCGTCACGTGACCATCCGCAGCGGCTACCACGACATCACCGACATCCCGGCCGCCCTCGCCCTGGCCCGCAAGCGCGGGCTGCTCGAGCGCAACCTCGATCTCGAGCACGCCTCCTACTTCGTCTCCCGGATCACGATCACGGCGACCGACTCGCCCGGCATGAGCCGCTGGCGCAAGGCGCTGTTCGTGGCCATGGCCCGCAACGCGGCCAGCCCGATTGAGACCTTCCGCCTCCCCGTCGAGCGCACGGCGACGACGGGCTCGCTGATCGGGCTCTAGCCGGCTCGCGGCAACAAAAAACCCCGCCGGAGCGGGGTTTTTCGAGGTGCGCCCGAGAGGACTCGAACCTCCACGGACCATTCAGTCCACAAGGCCCTCAACCTTGCGCGTCTACCAATTCCGCCACAGGCGCTCGGGGCGCGCAGTATAGCCCCGGCCCGGTGCACGAGAGCCGTGGGCGCCTCCGCCGGGCGGTGGTGACGGGCGCGCTGGCGGGCGCCCGCGGGCTGCCCGGCTCGCCGCGTGTCGGCCGCGTTCCGGCCGCCTGCCTGGCCGCTTGCCGGTTGCTTCCCGGCCGCCTGCCTGGCCGCTTGCCGGTTGCTTCCCGGCCGCCCGGCGGTGCAGCTTTGCGCCCAATTCTCCCGTTCCGTCCACGACCAGCGCTAGATTTGCGAACACGTGTTCGGGGAACCTCTCAGGGAGAGGCCATCGGACCAAGCCGTCGGCACCAAGGAGCACAGCGATGGACCTGACCAAGCGCCAGCAGGAGATCTTCGACTTCATCAAGCGGTACTCGGCCAACTACGGCTACCCGCCCACCGTGCGCGACATCGGCAAGGCGGTCGGTCTGGCGTCCTCGTCGACCGTGCACGCCCACCTGGCCAACCTCGAGCGCATCGGCCTGCTCCGCCGCGACCCGACCAAGCCGCGGGCGATCGAGCTGCTCGATCGGGCCGCTGCGGGCGTGCTCAACCTCGTGCAGCCGGGCCTCCCTCTCGTCGGACAGGTCGCCGCCGGCCAGCCCGTGCTGGCTGAGGAGAACATCGAGGAGTACATCCAGACGCCCCAGTTCGCCGGTGGCGAGGACGGCGAGTACCTGCTGCGGGTCCGCGGCGAGTCGATGAAGAACGCCGGGATCCTCGACGGCGACCTCGTCGTCGTGCGCGGGCAGGACACGGCCACCGACGGCGAGATCGTCGTGGCGCTGGTGGGGGAGGAGGCGACCGTGAAGCGCTTCTTCCAGGAGGAGGATCACGTCCGGCTGCAGCCGGAGAACGAGACGATGGAGCCGATCCGGACCCGCGAGGTGCAGATCCTCGGCCGGGTGGTCGGCCTGATGCGGAGCATGACGTGACCGAGAGGAGGCAGACATGGCCGCAGTCGCCATCGCCGAACCGCTGACGCTGTTCGGCGTCGATCCGGATGACACCGACCCCTTCGAGAACGCCGCCCCGGCGCCCGGCTCGTCCGAGGACCGGCCGGCCAGCCCGGCGGCGCGCGCCGACGCCGACGAGCCCACGCTCGCGCAGCTCGTCGGCGGAGCGTGGACGACGCTTCGGGCCCATCGCGCGATCGCCTGCCTGATCTGCGGGTCGAGCATGGAGCCGATCTACGGCGCGCACGCACTGCCCGTCGCCGGTCGCTGCCGGGACTGCGGGACTGAGCTGAGCTGAGCTCAGCCGGGTCGCGCGGGACTGCCGAGCGCGGCCAGCGGGCGGGCGGACGGGCGGAGCGTGGCGCCGCGGGCGGGCGGCCGGCCGGGTCGCGGCGCTGGGTCGCGGCGCCGGGTCGCGGAGCCGGCCCTGGGGAGTAACTCGCGCCCAGGCATCACAACGCCCCCACGACCCCGGCGTCCCGCGCGTGCGCTGCGCCGCGCACGGCGCCCGGCGTCCCGCGCGCGAGCGCTGCGCCGCAGGGCGCCGTGCGGCCCTGGCGCCGGGGCGTCGCCGGGGCTATGCTCGATCGTGCAGGCTGAGCAGTCGCGGAGGTGATTGCGCCTTCGAGGAAAGTCCGGACATCGCAGGGCAGGGTGGTCGGTAACGCCGACCCGGGGAAACCCGCGGGAAAGTGCCACAGAAAAGACACCGCCTAAGCCTGAAGCCGCTGCAGCGCTTCAGGCCGGTAAGGGTGAAATGGTGCGGTAAGAGCGCACCGGCGTCGCGGTGACGCGGCGGCCAGGTAAACCCCACCCGATGCTAGGCCAAGCAGGACCGTTCGTAGGTGGCCCGCCTAGGTCCGGGTAGGCCGCAGAGATGGATGATTGCTCACGGGTGCCGCTCCCGATCACGGCGGCGGCGCCCCGGACAGAATCCGGCTTACAGGCCTGCTGACGAGGGGCCCCGCCCACCCGGGCGGGGCCCTTCCATTTGCACTCGCGGACCCGGCGGTCCCGGCGATCTCGCGCGCGCGCCCGCCGACGGGACCGGGGCGAAAAACCCGCGCCACACGCGGCTTTTTCGCCCCGCTCACGCCCGCGGCCGAGCGGGGCGAAAAAGCGAACTCACAGGCCGCTTTTTCGCCCCGCTCACCGGTCAGCCACCGGGCGGGCGGCGCGGCGGGAGCGGGGGAGCGCCGCCCAGGCGGCCACAGCGCCTCGATTTCATCCACCGCGGCGCACGCCCCGTCCGCCCCGGCGCGCTAGCCTGGCTGGCTGGCCAGCCAACGCGCCCCGATGGCTGGTCGTCACCTGAGGAGGAGGAGAGTCCGTGGTTCGTAGGCATCGTGCCCCCACCATTGCCGCACTGGCGGCTGCCCTGACCGCCGTGGCCGCCGCACTCGTCGCGCTGCTCGGCGTCGCCGCGCCGGCCGGCGCGAACGCGCCCGGCCGCGCAACCGCGGCCGGAGCCGCCAAGGACTACGCGATCATCGCCCGCGACATCATCCCGTCCGGCCAGTACGGCGACGTGCCGCCGAAGCTGCCCCAGGCCGACACCCAGGCGGCGATGTACAACGCGCTCACGCCGCTGTTCAACCACGTGACCGCGAACGACCTCCTGAAGGACTTCAAGGCCGAGCCGGTCGCCAGCTCTGTGAAGCCGTCGACCTTGACGCGCGAGAGCGTGCCGCACGCCGGCGTGAGCGTCTACCGCGACAGCTTCGACGTTCCGCACATCTACGGCGCCACTCGCGACGACGTCACCTGGGGCGCCGGCTGGGTCATCGCCCAGGACCGCGGCCTGCTCCTGGAGCAGGCGCGCTACGACGCGCTCGTGGCCGCCATCGACGCCCCGGGGCTCGACGCGCTCGGCCTCGTCTCCAACCTCCAGACCTTCACGCCGAGCGCCCAGACCGAGCGCGAGGTGGCCAAGCAGACGAAGGCCCTGCTCGCCCACGGGGCCAAGGGGCGGGCCATCCTCCACGACATCGACGTCTACCTGCAGGGCATCAACGCCTACATCGCCGCCCACAACGACACGCTCGGCCCGTTCGGCCACGTCCAGCCGTTCACCCGGGTCGACGTCTACGCCTTCAACGCCCTCAAGGACCAGTTCGTCGGCGAGGGCGGCGGCAACCAGGCGATGAACGCCGAGTTCCTGGCCGCGCTCGAGAAGCGCCTGGGCAAGACGAAGGGCTTCGCGGTGTGGAACGACCTCCGCGAGGCCAACGATCCCGAGGCGCCGGCCAGCGTGCCCGGCCACGTGCAGTTCCAGGCCCCGCCCCGCAGCCTGAGCGGCAACGTCATCCTCGACCCCGGCAGCCTCACCACCTCGGCGATCGAGGCGTCCTCGCAGCCGCCCGCACACGCGAGCAACGCCCTGCTCGTGACCGGCGCGCGCTCGGCCACCCACCACCCGATCATGGTCGCCGGCCCCCAGATCGGCTACTTCTATCCCGGCCTCACGCTCGAGATGGATCTCGAGGGCCCGGGCATCCACCAGGTCGGCGCGATGTCGGCGCCGTTCCCGGGCTACATCTTCATCGGCCGCAGCCAGGACTCCGGCCTGGACGCTGACCTCGGCCGGCCTGGACCAGATCGACACCTACGTCGAGACGCTGTGCGGCGGGCAGCCGGGTGAAGTACCTGTTCGACGGCCGCTGCCGGAGCATGCAGCGCTTCGATGCCGGCTCGCTGAACAACAAGGCGGTGGTCTTCTACCGCACCGTCCACGGCCCGGTGATCGGGTACGCGCGGGTGCACGGCCGGCTCGTCGCGCTCGCTCGCAAGCGCGCGAGCTACGGCAAGGACGTCCTCGACCTCCTCTTCTACCACGACCTCGCCCACAACCAGGTCCACAACGTCCACCAGTTCTTCCACGCCGCCGCGCAGACGCCGCAGACGTTCAACTCGTTCTACGTCGACGACAAGGACATCGGCGTCTTCACGAGCGGACTCGTGCCGATCCGCCCCGCCAACGTCGACCAGGACCTGCCGATCAGCGGGACCGGCCGCGAGGAGTGGCGCGGCTTCGTCTCGGCCCGCAACCACCCGCAGGGCATCAACCCGCCGAGCGGCGAGATCGTCAACTGGAACAACCGCCCGCAGGCCGGCTACGAGGCCCCCGACGACAACTGGTCGCTCGGCGCCCTGCAGCGCGTCGACCTGCTCATCCACAACCTCGGCCACGGCCGTCACCTCACCCCGGCGCGGGTGACCTCGGCCATGAACGCGGCCGCCACCCAGGACGTGCGCGAGATGACCTTCGAGCCCGTCCTGTCCCGCCTGCTGCACGGCGGCAAGGCGCCCAGCCACCGCGACGCCGAGATGCTCGCGCTCCTCGACGCCTGGTACAAGGCAGGCGGCAGCCGCCTCGACCGCACCGGCAACGGCCAGATCACCGCCCCCGGCGCGGCGATCATGGACGCCGCGTGGACGCCGCTGGCCCGCGCGTGGGCCTCGAGCGTCCTCGGTCCCCAGCTCACCAGCCTGTTCGCGAGCTTCGTGAGCATCTTCGACTCGCCGCCCGGCGGTCAGTACACCGGCTGGCACATCTACATGGACAAGGACCTGCGGACGATGCTCGGGATGCCGGTCAAGGGCAAGTACGCCGTGCGCTACTGCGGCGCCGGCAACCTCGCCCGCTGCCGGACGTTGCTGTGGCGGGCGATCGACCGGGCCGGGAACGCGATGGCGGCCAAGCAGGGCCCGAACCCGGCCGGCTGGCACGCCAGCGCGACGGCCGAGGAGATCCACTTCGTGCCCGGCCTGCTCGGCTACACGATGCGGTACACCAACCGCCCGACCGGCATCCAGCAGATCGTCAGCTTCTCCGGCCACACGCCCGCCGACACCGGGCGCTGAGCCCGGGACGGCCCCGGCACGGGCGCGCCCGCCACACCGGCGAGCGCGCCCACGGCCGGCCAGCGCCGCTCAGCCGGCGGCGAGCTCTCCCGCCACCCGTGCCAGCGCCGCTCAGCCGGCGGCGAGCTCTCCCGCCACCTGTGCCAGCGCCTCTCCGTCCAGGCGGTGGTTGATCCAGTCGCGCATCGGCCGGGCGCCGAGCTTGGCGTAGAAGTCGAGCGCCGGGGTGTTCCAGTGCAGCGCCGTCCACTCCAGGCGGGCGCAGCCCCGCGTCACCGTGATCCGGGCCAGCTCGCGCAGCAGCGCGGCGCCGACGCCGTGGCGGCGGTGCTCGGGCGGCACGTAGAGGTCCTCGAGCCAGATCCCGGGCCGGCACTCCCAGGTCGAGAAGGTGCCGTGGAAGAGCGCGAAGCCGACCGGCGCGCCGGCCAGCTCGGCGATCAGCGCCTCCGCAGTCGGATGCTCGCCGAAGAGCTCCCGCGCGAGCATCTCCGGCGTGCCCACGACCTGCTCGGGAGCGCGCTCGTAGGTGGCCAGCTCGACGATCAGGGCGTGGATGAGCGCGACGTCGCCGGGCTGGGCAGGGCGGACGGAGACGTCTCCGGGCATCGCCGCCAGACGGTACCGAGCACGGCCGCCCCACCGGTGTCACGTCAAAACCGCCCACCAGCCATCATGTGAGCCTTCATGGCGCTCCTGCCCCACGCTCTCATCGCTCCCGTCGGCCGCCTCGGCGCGGCGGCCCAGAACGCCCTCGAGGTCGCCCGCTTCGGCGGCCTGGCCACCGACGAGGAGGCCTCGCCCTACCGCCTGGCGGCCGAGGAGCGCGTCTACCGGCTGCGCCACTACTACCCCGACGACACCCCGGCCTGCCCGCCCGTGCTGCTCGTCCCGCCGCTCATGCTGGCGGCCGAGGTCTACGACGTGGCGCCGAGCACGAGCGCGGTCACCAGCCTGCGCCAGCGCGGCGTCGATCCGTGGGTGGTCGACTTCGGGGCGCCCGAGCGCGAGGAGGGCGGCCTCGAGCGCACGCTGGCCGATCACGTGCTCGCCGTCTCCGACGCCATCGACCGGGTCCGCCGGGAGACCGGCCAGCCGGTCCACCTGGCCGGCTACTCGCAGGGCGGCATGTTCTGCTACCAGGCCGCGGCCTACCGGCGCAACGCCGGGCTGGGCTCGCTCATCACCTTCGGCAGCCCGGTCGACACCCGCGTCGGCATCGCCGCTCGGGCATGCCGGAGGAGGTCTACGGCCTGCTCGCCGCGCTGGCGGCCGAGAGCTTCGGGCGCTGGGGCGCCCCGGCCTGGGTCAGCCGCACCGGCTTTCGCCTGCTCGACCCGGTCAAGTCGCTGCGCAACCGGGCCGAGTTCATCCTCCAGCTCCACGACCGCGAGGCGCTGCTGCCGCGCGAGCGCCAGCGGCGCTTCCTCGAGGGGGAGGGGTGGGTGGCCTGGCCGGGGCCGGCCCTGGCCGAGTTCGTGCGCCAGTTCGTGGCCCACAACCGGATGCTCGAGGGCGGCTTCGTCATCGACGATCGCCTGGTCACGCTGGCCGACCTGCGCCTGCCCGATCCTGTCCGTCGTCGGCGCGGTGGACGAGATCGCCCCGGCCGCCGGTGTGCGGGCGATCCGCCAGGCCGCGCCTCGGGCCGAGGTGTACGAGCTCTGCCTGCCCGCCGGCCACTTCGGGCTCGTCGTCGGCTCGAAGGCGAACACGATCTCGTGGCCGACCGTGGCGGCCTGGATCCGCTGGCGCGCCGGGCACGGTGAGCAGCCCGAGAACCTCGAGGCGATTCCCGACGAGACCGCGCTGGCCCCCGTCCAGGAGATGAGCAACCGGGTCGGCTACGGGCTCGAGCTCGCCGCCGCGGTGGGCACCGGCGTGGCCCGCTCGATGCTCGGCAGCGCCCGGCGGACCGTGCGCACGGTCCGCGAGCTCAGTAGCGAGGCGGCCAGCCAGCTCCCCCGGCTCGCCCGCCTGGAGCAGATCCAGCCCCACACCCGGATCTCGCTCGGGCTGCTGGTGGAGGAGCGCGCCCGGCGGCGCCCGGACGACATCTTCTTCCTGTTCGGCGACCGCGCCTACTCGGCCGGGGACGTCAACCGGCGGATCGACAACGTCGTGCGCGGCCTGATCGCGATCGGCGTGCGCCGGGGCGAGCACGTCGGCGTGCTCATGAGCGGGCGCCCGAGCGCCCTGGCCCTCGCCGTGGCCATCAACCGGCTCGGCGCCGTGGCGGTGATGCTGCGCCCCGACGGCGGCGTGCGGCGCGAGGCCGAGCTCGGGCAGGTCACGCGGGTGATCGCCGACCCCGAGCGGGCCAGCCTGGCCGCCGGGCTGGGCACCGTGCACACCTTCGTGCTCGGCGGGGGCGGCGAGCCGCGCGAGCTCGGCGTGCCGCTGACCACCGACATGGAGCAGATCGACCCGGACGCCGTGGCGCTGCCCGCGCTGGTATCAGCCCAATCCGGGCCGGGCCGGCGATGTCGCCTTCCTGCTCTTCACCGGCGAGGGGGAGGGCACGCGGATGAGCCGGATCACGAACCGCCGCTGGGCCCTGTCGGCGTTCGGCACCGCGTCCTCGGCCGCACTGGGCGCCGGCGACACCGTCTACAGCGTGGCGCCGCTCTACCACCCGTCCGGGCTGATGATGAGCGTGGGCGGGGCGGTGGCGGGCGGCGCCCGGCTGGCCATGGCCACGCGCTTCGACGCCGCCACGTTCTGGGACGAGGTGCGCCGCTACGGGGTGACCGTCGCCTCCTACACGTGGACGATGCTGCGCGAGCTCGTCGACGCGCCCGGCGCATCCGGGCGAGCGCCACCACCCGGTGCGCCTGTTCATCGGCTCGGGCATGCCGCGCGGCCTGTGGCGCCGGGTGGAGGAGCGCTTCGCGCCCGCCCGCGTGCTCGAGTTCTACGCCTCGACCGAGGCCGGGGCGATCCTGGTCAACCTGCGCGGGGCCAAGCGGGGCTCGATGGGGCGCCCGCTGCCCGGCAGCTCAGAGGTGCGCATCGCCGCCTACGACATCCGCGCCGACCGCCTGCTGCTCGACGAGGACGGCTTCGCCCGCCAGCTCGCCCCCGAGCAGATCGGCATGCTGCTCGTGCGCGTCAATCCGACGGAGGCGCTCACGATCGCGCCGCTGCGGGGGATCTTCGCCCCCGACGACGCCTGGATGGTCACCGGCGACCTGTTCATGCGCGACGTCGACGGCGACTACTGGCGCATCGACGGCATCCGCGACGTCATTCGCGGGGAGGTGCGACCGATCTTCACCACCCCGATCCGCGATGCGCTCATGGATCTGCCCGCGGTCGACCTCGCCGTCGCCTACGGCGTCGCGTCCGAGGCGGGCGCGGGCGAGCTGGCCGTGGCCGCGGTCACTCTGCGCGAGGGCCGCGAGCTGCGCCCTCGCGACATCGCCGGCGCGCTGGCCGCGCTCAGTCCGGAGGAGCGCCCGGCGATCGTCCACGTCGTTGCCGAGCTGCCGGTCACCACCTGGTATCGGCCGATGACCGGGCCGCTGCGCCGCGCCGGGCTGCCCGAGCCGGGGCCGGGCCGGCAGGCCTGGTATCTCGACGCCTCCGGGGAGAGCTACCGCCCGCTCACCGCGGCCGCCCACCGGCGGCTGGTCTCCGCCGCCTGAGCTCAGTCCACCGCGTCGGTGAACGAGTCGCGGGCCGAGAGCCCGTCGGGACTGTTGACCACCGCCCCCGGCGGCACCGGAACCGGGCCGTCGAGCAGGGGGTCGCCGGTCTGGGCCATCCACTCGTGCAGGCGGCGCTCGAGGTCACCGCGAAGGTCGGCGAACTCCTCCCACTCGGACAGGTTGCGCATCTCGACCGGGTCCATGGTCAGGTCGTAGAGCTCGACCTCGGGGCGCGGCTGGGTGCCCCAGCCGGCGGCGATGAGCAGATCCTTGGAGGGCGAGTCGTCGACATTGGGCAGCACCGGCTCGAGCCGGTCGCCGAAGTGGCGGATGAGCTTGTGGCGCTCGGTGCGGATCGCCCGCTGCGGGTCATAGGCGGCGTGGTAGGTGAGCTCGGCGAACAGCTGGGCGCGCACCGTGCTGGCCTGGCGGCGCACGAGCGGGAGCAGCGAACGGCCCTGGGTGCCGTCGGGAATCGGGGCGCCGGCCAGCTCGAGCAGCGTCGGGTAGATGTCGAGATGGGAGATGAGCGCATCGGACACGTGGCCGCCGTGGAAGCCGCCCGGGCCCCGGATGATGAGCATGACCCCGAGTCCCCGGTCGCTCAGCGTCGCCTTGGCGCCGGGGAAGGGCAGGCCGTGGTCGGTGGTGAGCACGAGCAGGGTGTTGTCGGCCAGGCCCATCTCGTCGAGGCCGTGCAGGACCGCCCCCACGCCCTGATCCAGCGAGCGGGCGCTGGCCTTGAACGCCGCCATGTCGGCGCGCGTGGCCGCGGTGTCGGGCAGATGCGTGGGCGGGGCGCCGTAGAGCGCGTCGCGCACCGAGCTGGGCTCGAAGAACTCGCGATGGGTCTCGAAGAACCCAATTGAGAGGAAGAAGGGCTGCGACGGCCGGCTGCGCAGGAGCTGCAGCGCGGCCGGCGCGATCGAGTGCACGCGCGTGCTGCCGATGTCGACCACGTGGTCGTAGCCGAGCTCGGCCGGATCGGTCGAGATGTGCTGCTCGCCGATCAGCGCCGACCAGTAGCCGGCCGCGCGCAGGGGGTGGACGATGTGGCGCCCGTAGTCGCGCAGGCGCCAGCCCCGATGGGCCAGGCCCATCATCCCGTTGACGTGCGCCCACTGCCCGGTGAGCAGGCACGCCCGGCTGCCGGAGCAGGTCGGCGCCGCGCAGAAGGCCTGGCGGAACAGCAGACCCTGATCGGCCAGGCGCTGGATGTTCGGGGTCGGCACCTGGTGGCCGTAGGGCTGCACGTAGCGGCCGGTGTCGTGGGAGTGGAGATAGACGATGTTGGGTGCGGGCACCCGTCTATTCTTCCTTCTCGATCGATTTGGTGCTCAAAGGGGGTGGCGTGCCCCCGCCGGTGAGCCGCGGGATGCCGACTACGCGGCGGCCGCGGCCAGCACGGCGCCGCCGTCGTAGAGCTTGATGACGCGCACGGTCCCGGCCGGGGCGGCGCTCAGGCACAGCGTGCACAGCACGCACTCGTCGAGGTTCTCGGGCACGATCTCGACGCCGCTTTCCCCGGCGGCGAAGATGTCGACCGGGCACACCTCGGCCAGCTTGCGCGCGAGCTCGGCGTCCCCGGCGACCGACGCATCGACCTCGACGTTGATGAAGACGGCCTCGCTCATCCGACGTGCACTCCGATCTTGTCCTTGATGATGCCGGGGATGGCCCTGGAGATCACGCCGCCACCCCGATCTTCTCCTTGAGGATGGACGGAATCTCCGCGATCTCCTCGGCCACGACGATCCCCGCCTCGGCCAGGCGGGCGATCTTCTCCGACGCGGTGTCCTCCTTGCCCTCGACGATCGTGCCCGCGTGGCCGAAGCTCATGCCCGGCATCTCGTCCATGAAGCGCCCGGCCATGAAGGCGACGATCGGCAGCCGGGAGTCGTTCTCGGTCACCCACCGGGCCAGCTCGGCCTCCATGCGGCCCCCCGGCTCGGTGTAGATGACGATCGCCTGGGTCTGCTCGTCGGCCTCGAACAGCGGCATCAGCTCGGCGTAGCTCGAGCCGATGATGGCGTCGCCGCCGATGGACACGGCCGTGGACTGGCCGAGGCCGGCCGCGGTGAGCGTCGAGGACATCTCGGTCGTCATGCCGCCCGAGCGGGAGATGACGCCCACCGGCCCAGGGGAGTACGACTTGGCCGCGTCGCGCGCCGGGCCGCCGATGCCGCCCATCTTGATCACGTCGGGCACGATGATCCCGAGGCAGTTGGGGCCGATGATCCGGGCGCCGTGCTGATCGGCCAGCTCGACCATCTCGGCCACATCGCGGCGCGGGATGCGCTCGGTGACGATGACCACGAGCTTGACGCCGTTCTCGATCGCCTCGAACACCGCGTCCTTGGTGAACGCGGGCGGGACGGTGACGACCGAGCCGTCGATCGGGCCGCCGTGGTGCTCGACCGCCTGGGCGACCGTGTCGAACACCGGGACGCCGTGCACGTCGCGGCCGAGCCGGCCGGGTGTGACGCCCCCGACGATCTTGGCGCCCTGGCCGTAGTCGAGGCACTCGCGCGTGAGGTTGACCGCCTCGCGACCGGTGATGCCCTGAACGATGAAGGTGGTGTTCTCGTCGATGAGGATGCTCATGCGCTCACTCCTCCCGGGAGATTCGCCCCCGGCGAATCTCCCACGGGAACTCGCGTCAGCGAGTTCCCCTGGATCTTGACCACGGCGCGCCGCGCCGCCTCGTGCAGCGACACCGATCGGTCGGCGTACTCGACGCCGTACTTCTCGAGGATCTTGAAGCCCTCGTCCTCCCAGGCCCCGGGGATGCGGAAGATGGCGATCTTCTCCGCCGGGTCGTAGCCGAGCTCGAGGCAGGCCTTGATCACCCCGCGGGCGACGATGTCGACCCGGGTGTTGGAGACGATCGACATCATCACGGCGATCTTGTCCACGCCGGGCTTCTGGAGCACCAGCTTGGCCAAGCCCGCCGCCTTGCGCACCGAGGGGTTGCCGCCGATCTCGCAGTAGTTGGCCGGCCGGCCGCCGTGCGCGCGCACGGCGTCGAACAGCGTCAGCGAGCCGCCGCCGGCCCCGATGACCAGGCCGAGGTTGCCGTCGAACTCGGTCACGTTGCCGGCCACCCCGCGGTGGTCCTGGGCGTCGACCTGCTCGCCGGCGAGCTCGAACGGAGTGGGCTCGCGGGCCTGGCGGGTCTCCTCGTCACCCACACCGAGCTCGTCCAGCAGCGCCTTCTGGCGCGGCCGGCCCTCGTTCTCGATGTCCATGTGGGCGTCCAGCGCGAGGAACGTGCCGTCCTCGAGCTCGCCGAGCGGGTTGATCTCGGCCAGCGTCATGTCGTAGCGCAGGAACAGCCGGGCCAGGTGGGCGACGATCGGCGTCAGCCGGTTCAGCGCCGAGCCGGTCACCCCGATCGAGGCGATGAGCTGCTTGGCCTGCCAGTTCTCGAGCGGGCGCAGGGTGGAGAAGTGCGCCCGAGCCACGTGGTCGGGATGCTCCTGCGCCACCTGCTCGATGTCGATGCCGCCCATGTCGGAGAACAGCATCACCGGGCGCTTGCGGATCCCATCCCAGACGACGCCGGCGTAGTACTCCTGCTTGACCGCCGCCCGGGAGTCGACGAGCACGCCGCGGGGCATGTGGCCGCCGATCTCGAGCTCGAGGATGTGCTCGGTGTGGGCGGCCGCCTCCTCGGGCGTGTCGGCGAACTTCACCCCGCCGGCCTTCATGCGGCCGCCGCTCAGCACCTGCGACTTGATGACGACCGGACCCGAGATCTGCCTCGGCGATCTGCCGGGCCTCATCTGGGGTCCTGGCGAAGCCGTGCTTGGTGACCGGGATGCCGGCCTTGGCCACGATGGCCCTGGATTCGTACTCGAAGAAGCGCATAGGAGGCGCGGGAGGCTACCGGAGTTACGCGGGCGTAGGCTCGAACCCGTAGGCCTCGGCGAGCTCGGCGTCGCGGTGGGCGAGCATCTCGGCCAGCTCGACCATGACCTTGCACTGCTTCCAGGTCGCGTCGTCCTGCATCTTGCCGTCGATCATGTGCACACCGCGGCCGTCCGGGATCGCCTCGAGCACCTTCTTGGCGAACAGCACCTCCTCCGGGTCGGGGCTGAACACCTTCTTGGCGATGGCGATCTGGACCGGGTGCAGCGACCAGGCGCCGACGCAGCCGAGCAGGAAGGAGGCCCGGAACTGGGTCTCGCAGCCTTCGGTGTCGCGGATGTCGCCGTAGGGCCCGTAGAAGGGGAGGATGCCGGCGGACGTGCAGGCGTCGACCATGCGGGCGATCGAGTAGTGCCAGGGATCCTGCTGGGCGGTGGGCCGCGGCGCCTCGGGGTTGCCCGGATCGGGGTCGTTGATGACGCGATAGCCGGGGTGACCGCCGCCCACCCGGGTCGTCTTCATCCGGCGCGAGGCGGCGAGATCCGCCGGGCCGAAGCTCATGCCCTGCATGCGCGGGCTGGCGGTGGCGATCTCCTCGAGGTTGACCACGCCGAGGCCGGTCTCGAGGATCGCGTGGACGAGGATCGGTCGCTCGAGGCCGGCCTTCGCCTCGAGCTGCGCGAGCAGGCGGTCGACGTAGTGGATGTCCCACGGCCCCTCGACCTTGGGGACCATGATCACATCGAGCTTGTGACCGATCTCGGTGACCAGCGTGGTCAGCTCGTCGAGCACCCAGGGCGACTCGAGGCTGTTGACCCGCGTCCACAGCTGCGTGTCCCCGAGCTCCATCTCCCTGCCCACGCGTACGAGCCCGTCGCGGGCGGCCAGCTTGCGGTCGACCGGTACGGCGTCCTCGAGGTTGCCGAGCAGGATGTCGACCGTGGGCGCGATGTCGGGCACCTTGGCCACCATCTTCTCGTTGGAGAAGTCGAGGAAATGGATCATCCGGGAGGGCCGGAACGGGATCTCGAGGGTCGGGGCCGGGGCGCCGATGGCCAGCGGCTTGGCGAAGTCACGGGGGTTACGCACGATGGGATCTCCTTCAGTTCGGGCCCGAACGCTACCGGTGGCGACGCCCTGCTCGCGCCACGGGTGGCATCCTCCACGGCCCCAAGCCACGAGACGGAGATGTGATGAGCCAGACGACGGTTGACACAGATCAGGCGGCCCGCGAAGCCTCGCGGCGCCCACCCCTACGGCCGCTACCTCGAGGAGTTCGTTCTCGGCGCGGTGTACAAGCACTGGCCGGCCAAGACGGTGACCGAGGCCGACGATCATCTGTTCTGCCTGATCACCATGAACCACCATCCGCTCCACATCAACGACGTGTACGCGGGCCAGTCCCAGCAGGGGCGCAACGTCGTCGTCGGTCCGCTCGTCTACTCGCTCGCGCTCGGCATGAGCGTCTCTGACGTGAGCGGCAAGGCGATCGCCAACCTGGCCACCGAGGAGCTCAAGCACCCGGCACCCGTCTTCCACGGTGACACGTTGTTCTGCGAGTCCGAGGTGCTGGAGGTCCGGCCCTCTCAGTCAAAGCCCGACCGCGGGACGGTCAGGGTGCATACCCGTGTGCTCAACCAGGACGGCGTGCTGGTGGCCGAGTTCAAGCGGCTCGTGCTCGTGCCGCGCAGGGATCCCGGCGCCCCGCTGCACGGGGCCGAGTCGAACGTCGAGTAGGCGTGCATACCGCCCCCGGGGCCGGCGACTGCAGGCGCTCCGGGCGCCCCTACACTGCCGTAGCCAGGCACCGGCAAAACCGCTTTATTCCTGCGTTTGCGAAGAAATCCGGTGTGAGCGCTCACGCGCTCGTCGGACGCGGCGCACGGGTAGGCTGTCTACCCGGTCACACGGAAACAAGGAGCGTCTGACACCCATGGCCCACACCGCACCGAAGCAGCAAGCGACGACCAACCACACCCGGCTGCGGGCCTGGGTCGACGAGATCGCGGCCCTCACCCAGCCGGCCGACGTCCACTGGTGCGATGGATCGGCCGAGGAGTACGACCAGCTTGCGCAGACGCTCGTGGCCGCGGGCACGTTCGAGAAGCTCTCCGATGCCAAGCGCCCGAACTCGTATCTCGCCCTGTCGGACCCGGCCGACGTGGCCCGCGTCGAGGACCGCACGTTCATCTGCTCTGCGGACGAGCGCGATGCCGGCCCGACGAACAACTGGCGCGAGCCGGCCGAGATGCGCGAGACGCTGCTCGAGCTGTTCCGGGGCTCGATGCGCGGGCGCACGATGTACGTGGTGCCGTTCTCGATGGGGCCGCTCGGCTCGCCCATCGCCCACGTCGGCGTGCAGCTGACCGACTCCCCCTACGTCGCCGCCTCAATGCGGATCATGACCCGCATGGGCCAGGGCGCGCTCGACGTGCTCGGCACCGACGGGGACTTCGTGCCCTGTCTGCACTCGGTCGGGATGCCGCTCGGCGACGGCGTCGAGGACGTGCCGTGGCCGTGCAACGCCGACAACAAGTACATCGTCCACTTCCCCGAGTCGCGCGAGATCTGGTCCTTCGGCTCGGGCTACGGCGGCAACGCGCTGCTGGGCAAGAAGTGCTTCGCGCTGCGGATCGCCTCGGCCATGGCCCGTGACGAGGGCTGGCTGGCCGAGCACATGCTGATCCTCAAGCTCACCTCGCCCGAGGGCGAGGTGAAGTACATCACCGCCGCCTTCCCGAGCGCGTGCGGCAAGACGAACCTGGCCATGCTCATCCCCACGCTGCCGGACTGGAAGGTGGAGACGGTCGGCGACGACATCGCGTGGATGAAGTTCGGCTCCGACGGCCGCCTGTACGCCGTCAACCCCGAGGCCGGCTTCTTCGGCGTCGCCCCCGGCACCGGGGCGCGGACGAATCCGAACGCGATCGACACCGTCTCGCGGAACTCGATCTTCACCAACTGCGCCAAGACCGATGACGGCGACGTGTGGTGGGAGGGTCTGACGGGCGAGCCGCCCGAGCACGCGATCGACTGGCGCGGCAACGACTGGACGCCTGATTCGGAGACGCCGGCCGCGCACCCGAACGCGCGCTTCACGGCGCCGATCGCCCAGTGCCCGTCGGCGGCGCCCGAGTACGACGATCCGGCTGGCGTCCCGATCGACGCCATGCTGTTCGGTGGGCGGCGCTCGACGGTCGTTCCGCTCGTACAGGAGGCCCGCGACTGGACCCACGGCGTGTTCCTCGGCTCGATCATGTCCTCGGAGAAGACGGCGGCGGCGGCCGGCAACGTCGGCGAGCTGCGCTTCGACCCGATGGCGATGCTGCCGTTCTGCGGCTACAACATGGGCGACTACTTCGCCCACTGGCTGAAGATCGGGGAGCGCCAGGGCGCCAAGCTGCCGCGCATCTTCTACGTGAACTGGTTCCTCAAGGACGAGAACGGCAAGTTCCTCTGGCCCGGCTACGGCGAGAACTCGCGCGTGCTCGCCTGGGTGTTTCGCCGCTGCGAGGGCACCGCGAAGGCGGAGGAGACGGCGATCGGGCTCGTGCCGCCGGTCGGCGAGGGCGGCATCGAGACCGAGGGGCTCGACCTCGCGCCCGCGACGATGGCCCGGCTGCTCGGGGTCGACACCGACGCGTGGAAGCAGCAGATGCCACAGACGCGCGAGCACTACGCCCGCTTCGGCGATGCGCTGCCCGGGGCGCTGCGGCGCCAGCTCGAGGAGCTGGCGCAGCGCCTCGGCTGTTAGGGGGCACTGGCCCGGGGTCGCGTGCGGTCGCGACCCCGGGGTCACCGGGCCTCTGGCGAGTTGACGAATCTGGCCGTGGCAAGGCCTCCTCGCACCTGCGCGGCCCCGGATTCCCGGGTCTGACCCCGTCGTATGCTCATCCTGTGGCGCTGGCGTTCATCCCCTCCGACGCGGCGCTGCTCGGCTTGCAGGCCGGCGTGGTGCTCGCGCCGCGCGCGGTCACGCCGCCCGCCTGGACCCAGCGCCTGCGCGGCCGCGGGTGGAGTCTGGTGCCGATCGGGTCGATCGTGCTCGTCATCTTCGCCATCCGCTACGTGTCGGACACGGCGACCGGGCTCACCTACCTGGCGCTCGTCGCCGTCCCGCTGCTCGCCGCCGCCGCGCTCGGGGGTGCCATGCGGGGCGGGCGGCCCTGGCTGGCCGCCCTCACAGTGCCTCTGTTCCTGCTCGCCTGGCGCGACAGGACGGGGCTGCCCGGCGAGGCCGCGGCGGCCGTGCTCTCGGGACTGAGCTGCGTGACGCTCGGGGTCCTGCTGGCCATGGTCACCCCGCCCGCATGGCTGAAGGCGGGGATCGTGCTCATGGCCGCGGCCGATGTGTGGCTGGTCGCCACCGACCTGCTCCAGGCGCCCAACAGCACGCTCGTGGCCGCCGCCCCCGGCGGCGGGCTGCCGCAGCTGCAGAGCGAGACGTTCGGCACGGTCAACCTCGGCTACGGAGACCTGTTCGTGGCCGGCCTGCTCGGCGCCGCACTCGCCCGCCAGGGCCGCCCGTCATGGCCGGCGGCGCTGCTGACGCTCGGCCTGGCCGGGCTGTTCGACCTGCTGTTCTTCGTCCTGGACGAGCTGCCGGCCACCGTGCCGGTGGCGCTGGCGATGCTCGTCGAGGCTGGGTTCTGGCGCCGGCAGCGCCAGGCTCAGTGCTTCTCGCCGCCGCCGGTGGAGGCGGGCGGGCGGGCCTCCTCGGCCAGCGAGGTGATGGACAGCGCCCCGCGGGCGGCCTCCTCGAGCACCTCGGTGGCCTCGTCGGCCGAACGCGCGTAGAGCTCGACGAGCAGGTGGACGACGATGCGGTCGTCGTCGTGCTTGTGGAAGCGCACGTGGGTGAAGAACTCGCGCGTGCCGTGATCGCCGAAGGCGGCGTAGGAGAGCGCATCTCCGGCTTCGGGTCCCGAGCAGGTCTCGACGTCGTCGGCATCGACCGTCACCGTGCAGGAGGCGACCCAGGGCGTGCCGGCGATCATCCGCTCCCAGCGGTCCTCGATCGGCTCGACCCGGCCGTTGTGGAAGCCGAGGTGGGGCTGGTCGTGCATGCACTCCAGGCACTGCACCACCGCCTCCTGCATCTCGTCCACCACATCCCCGCGCTCACCCGTCTCCGGGTCGATGCGGTGGATCCCCTCGTAGTGGACCTGGACCTCCAGGTTCTGGGACCAGCAGCGGTAGCAGCGCAGCCAGCTCCGCACTGACGTTGAGCCCTCCATCGGTCTGATTCTACGATGGCCTCGTGCGTCCCCCGAAATCCGCTCCGCGTGGCTCGTAGATCCGAGGTCGTCGGGGCCGTCCTGGCCGGCGGGTCCGGCGTCCGCATGGGCGGGGCCAAGGCGACGGTGGCCCTCCACGGCCGTCCCCTCCTCGGCCTACCCGATCGAGGCGGTGTGGCGGGCGCTCGGCCACGCGGTTGTGGTGGCCAAGGCCGGCACGGAGCTGCCCAGCCTGCCCGGCGTGCACCGTGTGGCTCGAGCCCGAGACGCCGAGCCATCCGCTCGTTGGCCTCGTCCACGCGCTCGAGATGGCCGATGGGCGTCCCGTGCTCGTGTGCGCCGGGGACCTGCCGTTCGTCACCCCGCGGCTCGTGCGCGAGCTCGCCGGGGGCCGGCGGGGGGCGAGTGCCGTCGCTGGCCGCCGGGGAGGGCCAGCTGCAGCCGCTGCTCGGCTGGTATCACCCCCGGGCGTTGGCCGCGCTCCGGGCGATCGCGCCGTCGGACCGCGTGTCGGTGCGCGAGGCGGTCCGGGACCTGAACCCGGTGCTCGTCGAGGTCGACCCCGGGGAGCTCTTCAACGTCAACACACCGGACGACCTGCTGCAGGCCGCCGCGATGATGGATGGGGGCGCTAACCGAAGGTGAAGTCGTACGCCGAGACGCCTGGCGGCACGTCGATCTCGAGGCGAGACGTACCGGGCGGACGGCTGGCTGATGAGCTCGTAGAGCCGCTGCTGGCGGACGGTCACCCGGCCGCCGTGCACGTCGGCCCCGGCAAGGGCCGCGCTGATCGGGCGTCCGTTCACTCGCACGGTGACCGTGCGCGGGAGCGCCCCGGCCGAGGTGAGGACGAGGTAGACCCGGGCGGCCTGCACGTTGGCCTGGATCGACGCGCCGGGCCCGGCTGGGCTGGCCGCCTCGCTCGTCACCTGCCAGGTGCCGTGCAGGGCGAACTCGTTCACGCTCTGCCCGGCGCCGGCGTTGTAGGTGTGCACCCCGGCGCGCAGCGGCTGGGCGAAGCCCTGCGAGCGCTGGTCGTCGAGGTAGGTCTCGGGCGTGGCCAGGCCGGTGGAGGCGCTCGGGACGTCCACGGTGAGCGGCGCCGGCAGGCTTCGCGCGCCGGCCTGGACGAGCAGATCGCGCACGGCCGCTTCGCTCTGGCGGTAGTCACCCTCGCCGAACTGGGTGTGGCGGACCTCGCCGGTGGCGTCGATCAGGTACTCGGCCGGCCAGTACTCGTTCCCGTACGCGTTCCAGGTCCCGTAGCGGTTGTCCTGGACGACCGGGTAGCGGATGCCGTCGGAGCTGATCGCCTGGGCGACGTTGCCGGCCTCCTGCTCGAAGGTGAACTCGGGCGTCTCGACGCCGACGATCTCGAGCCCGCTCCGGTGGTAGGTGGCGTAGAGCGCCTTCAGGAAGGGCAGCGTGCGGATGCAGTTGATGCACGTGTAGGTCCAGAAGTCGACCAGGACGACGTGCCCGCGCAGGCCGGCCAGCGTGAGCGGCGCTCCGCCCGGCGTGTTGAACCAGCGCTGGTTGTCGGTGAAGGCGGGGGCGGCGCCGAGCCGCGGCAGCGGCGGGGTGCGCACGCCGGGGATGGTGGCGGGGCTGTGGGGCGGCATCGGCGTGAGCGCGGCCTCGGCCCGCTGGCGGGCGGCGAACGGCGACGCCGGGCGCAGCGAGGCCAGGCGGTGCTGAACGGCCGACGAGTTCTCCAGCGCCCGCGTCGGGTCGACGAGAACGGCCGGCAGGCTGCCGTCGCGAGCCAGAGCCTCCTCGAAGCGCACATCGAGGTTCGTGGCCATGACGATGCCGGTGATGAGCAGCACGGCGGCGAGCGATCGCTCGACCACCAGGCCGTTCAGGCGGGAGCGCAGGCGGCCGACGAGGGCGCGGCTGCCGAGCGCGTAGAGCAGCAGCACGGCCGAGAGCCCGACCGAGTAGGCGAGGGCGACGGCGACGATTCGCACCGAGGCGCCGCCCGAGGCGCTCACCGACGTGACGGCGGCCAGGATCGGCCCCGCGCAGGGCGCGCACACGAAGCCGAGCGCGCCGCCGACGGCCAGCCCGGACAGGAAGCCGGTGCCGCGGGTGCGTGGCCCGAAGCGGGCCAGGCGCGAGAGCGGCGCCTGCACGCGGGCGGCGAGCGGGGGGACGAGCAGCAGGATGCCGGCGGCGATGAGCACGACGACGGCCACGTCACGGGCCGCCCCGCTGGCCAGCCCGACGCCCCGCACGAGCTGGGCCAGGGCCACGATCGCCACCGTGAACGTGAGCGCCAGCCCGAGCACGATCCCGAGCGGTCGCCGGCGCCCGCCGAGCGCGCCCGCCGACAGGATGGCCGGGAGCACGGGGAGCACGCACGGGGTGATCGCCGTGCCGGCGCCGGCGATCAGGGCGAAGAGCAGGAGCAGGAGCACCGGCTCACATGATCGCGCCCCCCGTCTTGGCGGACGGTTAGGGGCGGGGGTTCAGCCGCCGATGGCCGACATCGTGCGCGCCGGCTGGATGAAGCCCGGCTCGCCGACGTGGTGCTTGAGCTCCTTGCGCCACACCGCGGCGCGGATGATCTCCTCGAGCTCGTCGTCGCCGGCGCCCGCCCGCAGCGGCCCGCGCAGGTCGGTCTCGTTCAGCGAGAACAGGCACGTGCGCAGGCGGCCGTCGGCGGTCAGGCGGATGCGGTTGCAGTCGCCGCAGAAGGGCTCCGACACCGGGTTGATGAAGCCGATCTGGCCGCGTCCGTCGGCGAACCGGTAGACCCGGGCGGTCGAGTGGGCCTCCCGCGGCACGGGCTCGAGCGGGTGCACGGCCTCGATGGCCGCGCGGATCTCCGCCCCGCTCAGCATCTGGTCGGGGCTCCAGGTGCGGTCGCCGTCCAGGGGCATGAACTCGATGAAGCGCACCTCGAACGGGCTCGAGCGCGCGAGCTCGGCGAACGGCAGCACCTCGTCCTCGGTGAAGTCACGGATGGCGACGGCGTTGACCTTGATCGGATGGGCCTCGGGGTGGGCGGCGAGCGTCTCGAGACCGGCGAGCACGCGGTCGAGGGCGTCGCGGCGGGTGAGCGCGTAGAAGCGGTCGCGCTGCAGCGAGTCGAGCGAGACGTTGAAGCGGTCGATGCCCGCGGCCACGAGCGCCGCGGCGTCGCGCTCGAGCAGGAACCCGTTCGTGGTCAGCGACAGCTCGCGCACGCCCGGGATCGCGCCCAGCATCGCGGCCAGGTGGGGGAAATCACGGCGCACGAGCGGCTCGCCTCCGGTCAGGCGCACGTCACGGACGCCCATCTCGGCGAGCAGGCCGACGAGCCGCGCGATCTCCTCGAAGCGCAGGATCTCCGCCCGCTCGAGCCAGGGCAGCCCCTCGGCGGGCATGCAGTACTGGCAGCGGAAGTTGCAGCGGTCGGTCACCGACACGCGGACGTCTTCGATCAGCCGTCCATGACCGTCGCGTAGGGGTGGGCGTGCCATCACCACAAGGCTACCCTTCGCCCATGTCCGGCCGAACCGCCCTGGTCATCGCGGCCTGTGCCGTGACCGTGTCGGCCTGCGGGTCGAGTCCGGCCGGCGCCGTACGGGCGACCGTGCAGCAGTTCGGGCAGGCCGTCAGCTCGCACGATTACCGGACGCTGTGCACGCAGGTGCTGGCCCCGTCGCTGGTCGAGCACCTGACCGCCAACAACCTCAGCTGCGAGCAGGCGATGGGAATCGGGCTGGCCAGCGTCCGCGGCGCGGTGCTGTCGATCGGCAAGGTGACCGTGCGCGGCGCCTCGGCGCAGGTGATCGCGCTCACCGTGGCCCGCAACCAGCAGGGCTCGATCGACACCATCGATCTCGTTCACACACCGGCCGGCTGGCGGATCAGCGCCCTGACGGCCATGTGAGCCGGCGGCGGGCCGGTGGCGCCAGCAGCCCGTGGGCGACCATGTCGAGCCATCCGTCGCGGCCGCGCAGATATCCGCGCAGCACCGCCTCGCGGCGGAAGCCGCAGCGCTCGGCCACGCGCAGAGAGGCGGCGTTGTCGGTGGCCGCGAGCAGGTCGATGCGCTCCAGCCGCAGCCGGTCGATCCCCCAGCGGCAGATGAGCTGCACGGCGCGAGTGGCATGGCCGGCCCCCCGGCCCTCGGGGGCGAGCCAGTAGCCGACCTCCCCGCGCCGGTGCGGCCAGTCGATGTGCAACAGCGAGATCGAGCCGAGCAGGCGCGTGTCCTCGTCGGCATCGACGATCGCAAACGGGGCCGCCAGACCAGCGTGGGTGGCGTCGAAGCGCTGAAGCAGGTAGGCGCGGGCGTCGTTTCGGCCGTACGGGACAGGGACGCGCGTCCAGCGGACGATCTCCGGATCCTGGCAGGCGGCCACGAGCGCGGGGATGTCGGTGTCGCGCCAGGACCGCAGCGCCGTCGGACCGTCGCGCAGCGGCTCGGCCGGGAGGACGATGCGGGTCATGTGCGCGCCCGCGCCATCTGGGCCTCGAGCGCCCGCAGGAGCGCCGGGACGTCGAGCGCGGGATCCTGCTCGGCGAGCAGGCGCTCGGCCGCCCGGCGGCCTCCGAGCTGGCGCAGCCCGCGCTCGCCGTACTCGGCAGCGAAGTCGCCGAGCGCGTGCAACCGCCGGGAGCGCAGCCGCCGCGCGGCGAGGTCGAGGTCGGTGCGATGGGCCTCCAGGGCATCGACGAGGTCCCCGATGCCGGCCGGCGGCGGCGCCGAGGAGACCGCCACCACCCGCGTGTCGCGCGCCCCGAGCGCGCGCAGCGCCACCCGCAGATCGGCCATCGCGCGCGTGGCCACGCGCCCGAGATCGGACTTCGTGACCACGAGCACGTCGGGGACCTCCATGATCCCCGCCTTCAGGAACTGCAGCACGTCGCCCGAGGCCGGCTGCACGACGACGGCCACGGTGTCGGCGACGTCGGCCACCTCGGTCTCCGACTGGCCGACGCCCACGGTCTCGATCACCACGATGTCGAACGCGATGGCCAGGGCGCTCGCGGCCGCTCGGGTGGCCGGCGCCAGACCGCCCAGGCGGTCGCCGGCGGCGGTCGAGCGCACGAACACCGAGCGGTCGCCGGGGTCGACCTCGATGCGGGCCCGGTCGCCGAGCAGCGAGCCGCCCGAGCGCCGGGAGCTCGGGTCGACCGCCAGCACGGCAACCGAGCGCCCGCGCTCGCGCCACTCGGCCACCAGCCGTGAGAGCAGCGAGCACTTGCCCACCCCGGGCGGCCCGGTCACCCCGACCACGTGCGCCGGGGCCTCGCCGCCGAGCACGGCGGGGGAGAGGGCGCCGAGCAGTTCCGCGCTCGCCTCGCGCGCGGCGGGGGTGCGGCTCTCGACCAGGTTGAGAACGGCCGGCGCGGCGCTCAGGTCACGCGCGCGCAGCCGCTCGGCGAGCGCGCGGCCGTCGAGAATCCCGGCGGCCGCGGTCAAGCGCCGACGGCCACCCCGTGGCGCTGGGCGACCAGGGCGACGATGTCGCGCATCATCCGGTTCAGGTCCCAGTCCTTCGGCGTGTACACCGCGGCTACGCCCTGCTCGCGCAGCCAGGCGGCGTCCGCGGTCGGGATGATCCCACCCACGATGACGGGAACCTCGCCCACCCCGGCGTCTTGCATCGCCTCGAGGACCGACGGGATGAGCTCGCGGTGCGAGCCGGACAGGATCGACAGGCCGACGACGTGCACGCCCTCCTGAGCGGCCGAGTTGGCGATCTGCGACGGGGTCAGCCGGATGCCCTCGTAGACGACGTCCATGCCGGCGTCGCGCGCCCGCACGGCGATCTGCTCGGCGCCGTTGGAGTGGCCGTCGAGTCCCGGCTTGCCGACCAGGAACTTCAGCCGGCGGCCGAGCGCGTCGCTGAGGCGCTCCACCTCCTCGCGCACCTCGGCCACCTCCTCGCTCGACACCGAGGCGGCCTCGCCGACGCCGGTGGGGGCGCGGTATTCGCCGAACGCCTCGCGCAGCGTCTGCGCCCACTCGCCGGTGCTCACGCCGGCGCGGGCGGCGGCGATCGTCGCCGGCATGATGTTCTCGCTCTCGTCGCGGGCCACGCGGGCCAGCTCGCGCAGGGCGTCCCGGGCAGCGTTCTCATCGCGCTCGGCCCGCCAGCGCTCGAGCGCGGCGCACTGCTCGGCCTCGACCTCGGGGTCGACGACGAGGATGCCGCCGTCCTGGTCGGCGGTCAGGGGGCTCGGCTCGGTGGTGTCGAAGCGGTTCATGCCCACGACGGTGAGCTCGCCGGCCTCGATCCTGCGCCAGCGCTCGCGGTGGGACTCGACCAGCGCGGCCTTCATGTAGTCGACCGCCTCGACCGCGCCGCCGAGCTCGGACACCCGCGCCATCTCGGCCCGGGCGCCCTCCGCGAGCTCGGCCACCAGCCCGTCCATCACCTTCGAGCCCTCGAAGATGTCGGGGTACTCGAGGAGGTCGGTCTCGTAGGCGAGGATCTGCTGCAGGCGCAGCGACCACTGCTGGTCCCACGGCCGGGGCAGGCCGAGCGCCTCGTTCCAGGCCGGAAGCTGCAGCGCGCGGGCCCGGGCGCTGCGCCCCAGCGTGACCGCCAGGGCCTCGAGCGCGATCCGGTAGACGTTGTTCTCCGGCTGGGCCTCGGTCAGCCCGAGCGAATTGACCTGCACGCCGTAGCGGAAGCGGCGGTGCTTCTCGTCCTGCACGCCGTAGCGCTCGCGCCCGATCTCCTCCCACAGCTCGGACATGGCCCGCAGCTTGGCGTGCTCCTCGACGAACCGCAGGCCGGCATTGACGAAGAACGAGATGCGGCCGAACACGCTGCCCATCAGGTCCTGAGGGACCCGGTCGCGCACCGCGTCGAGCACGGCGATCGCGTTGCTCATCGCGTAGGCGATCTCCTGCACCGGAGTCGCCCCGGCCTCCTGCAGGTGGTAGGAGCAGATGTTGATCGGGTTCCACTTCGGGATGTGGGTGACCGTGTAGGCGATCGTGTCGGCGATCAGCCGCATGCTCGGGCCGGGCGGGAAGGCGTAGGTGCCGCGGCTCAGGTACTCCTTGAGGATGTCGTTCTGGGTCGTGCCCTGGAGCTTCTCCTCGGGCACGCCGTGGCTCTCGGCGGCGACGACGTACAGGGCCAGCAGCCAGGCCGCCGTGGCGTTGATCGTCATCGAGGT
Source organism: uncultured Solirubrobacterales bacterium (assembly GCA_963848745.1). GTDB lineage: Bacteria > Actinomycetota > Thermoleophilia > Solirubrobacterales > Solirubrobacteraceae > Palsa-465. Next base: position 91,321 of record CAWKEO010000002.1, read on the forward strand.
GTTCATCTGATCGAGCGGGATGCCGTCGAGCAGGGTGAGCATGTCGCCCTTGTGGGCGACGGAGACGCCGACCTTGCCGACCTCGCCGCGAGCGAGCTCGTGATCGGGGTCGTAGCCCGTCTGCGTGGGCAGGTCGAAGGCGATCGACAGGCCGGTCTGGCCCTTGGCCAGGTTGCGCCGGTAGAGCTCGTTGGACCGCCGGGCGTCGGAATGCCCGGCGTAGGTGCGCATCATCCACGGGCGATCGCGCTCGGGCAGGCGGGGCGAGGGCGTCTGCGACATATCGGCATTGTATGGATCCGCTGCTTGGGCTCCTCACCCACCTGGGGTAAGGTCAGGGCATGCCCGAGCACAGCGAAGCCTCCTCCGAGCACGCGATCATCCAGGAGATCACCGCCCCGCTGGCCACGCTGCCCGACGACGCGCTGCCCGAGGTGACGCAGGTCGACTTTCCGCTCGTCCTGCGCGGTTACGACCGCATCGCCGTCGATGCCTACGTGAAGCGCACCTCCCAGCTGGTGGCCGAGCTGCAGGCCACGCGATCGCCCGAGGCGGCGGTGCGCCGCGCGCTCGAGCGAGTGGGCACAGAGGTGTCGGGCATCCTCCAGCGCGCCCACGAGACGGCCGAGCAGATCACGGCCAAGTCGCGCACCGAGGCCGATGACCGGCTCGAGGTGGCCCGCCAGGAGGCGGCCGCGCTGACCGCGGCGGCCGAGCGCCGGGTCAAGGAGCTCGACGCCGAGACCGACCGGATCTGGTCCGAGCGCCACCGCATCGTCGAGGACGCGCGCCTGCTCGCCCGCCAGCTCCTGTCGCTGGCCGAGTCGGCCGTCGAGCGCTTCCCGCCCGAGGAGCCCGTGGTGGCGCCGCGTTGAGGCTCGAGGGGGAGGAGCCCGGGGCTGACGCCACCGTGGCCACGGCCGCGTTCGTGGCCCCGGTGCCGGCGCCCGGCTCCCACGAGCCCGGCGTGGCGCCCCCCGCCGGTCCCGAGGACGAGGACGAGGCGCCGACCCGGATCTTCGAGGCCCCGTCCGAGGACGACCTGGGCGCGCCGTGGGGGTTCGAGCACGGACCAGAAGCGCCCAACGAGTCGTGAGGCTCATCGACGTCCGCCACCTCGGGCGCCCTCACGTCATCGGCAGCTGGCTGGTTGGCGACGTCCTCATCGACCCGGGGCCGACCTCGTGCCTCGACACGCTGCTGGCCGAGCTCGGCGACACGCGCCCGCGAGCGCTGCTGCTCACCCACATCCACTTCGACCATGCCGGCGCCAGCGGGTCGCTGGTCGAGCGCTGGCCCGACCTCGAGGTCTACGTGCACGAGGTCGGCGCGCCCCACATGCTCGATCCCTCGCGCCTGTACGAGAGCGCCCGGCGCCTGTACGGCGATGACATGGAGCGGCTGTGGGGCGAGATGCTCCCCGTGCCCGAGCGCAACCTGCGCGAGCTGTCCGGCGGCGAGCGCGTGCTCGAGGACCGCTTCGAGGTCGCCTACACCCCCGGCCACGCCTCGCACCACGTCTCGTACTTCAGCGAGGGGACTGCGTTCGTCGGCGATGTCGGCGGCGTGCGGATCGGCGGCGGGCTGACCATCCCGCCGACGCCGCCGCCGGACATCGACGTCGAGGCCTGGCACGCATCGCTGGCCACCGTGGCCGCCTGGCGCCCGCGCCGGCTGGCCATGACGCACTTCGGGTCAAGCGAGGACGTCGAGACCCAGCTGCACGATCTCGGCCGGCGGCTCGACGAGTGGAAGGAGCTCGCCCGCACCTCCGACCGGGACGCTTTCGTGGCCGCCATCACGGCCCAGATCGCCGCCGGGGCGCCGGAGGGCGAGGTCGACGCCTACACCCAGGCCGCTCCGCATGAGCAGCTCTACGCCGGGCTGAAGCGCTACTGGGACAAGCGCTCGGGGTGAGCGCGCGGCGGAGGTCCGCTCGGGCTGACCTCGGAGTGGGGCGGGGTCCCGCTCGGGGTGTTCGCGGCCGGGGCGGGGTCTCGCTCGGGGCGGGGTCCCGCTCGGGGGGCTCGCGGCCGGGGCGGGGTCCCGCGCGGGCTGACTGAGCGAGGTCTCGCTCGGCCTGACCGCGACCGGCGCGCGGTCTCGCTCGGGCTGACCGGGCGGGGTCGGCGATCGGTCCAGATTGGGCTTGCCGGACACGCCGGCGCCGTTATCCTGGGGGTGGATGTCCCTGACCATCGAGCTGCCACGCGTGGGTGGTCCCGGCAGCGGCGTTGGAGGCCTGTGGCGTGTCGTCGTGCTCAACGACGACTACAACACCTTCGATCACGTCGCGGAGACGCTCGCGCACTTCATTCCCGGTGTCACCCTCGCCGAGGGGTACCGGTTTGCCGACCGCATCCACCACACCGGCCTGGCCATCGTGTGGTGCGGGCCGCGCGAGGACGCGGAGAGCTACTGGAGCTCGCTCGACGACGCCGGGCTGACGCTGGCGCCGCTCGAGGACGGCTAGCTCCGGGCGGTCCGCGCGGGGCGGTCGCGCGGGTCGCGCGGGTGGGCCGCGCTGCGGGCGGCCGCCGGGCGGTGCGGTTCGCGATGCGGTTTGCCCGGGTCGCGCGGTATGTTTGCCACGTCCAGCGTGGCGAACTCGCCATCCGGTGCGCCGGCGGGCGGCGTGCGTCAGGGTCGCGCGGCATGTTTGCCACGTCCAGCGTGGCGAACTCGCCATCGCGGTGCGCCGGCCGAGGAACTGCATCAGCGTTCGCGATCGGGCGGCCGCGGGTGCGCTTTCTCGCGCTGGGGCCGAGGAACTGCATCGGCACCCGCGATCGGGCGGCCGCGGGTGCGCTTTCTCGCGCTGGGGCCGAGGAACTGCATCGGCATTCGTGATTGGGCGGCCCGGGTGCGCTTTCTCGCGCTGGGGCCGAGGAACTGCATCGGCGTCCGCGATCGGGCGGCCGCGGGTGCGCTTTCTCGCGCTGGGGCCGAGGAACTGCATCGGCACCCGCGATCGGGCGGTCCAGGTGCAGTTTCTCGCGGCGGCCTCGGGGCGGCGCCCGCACTCCGACCACCCGCCGACCGCCACCCGCCGACCGCCGCGACCGCCGCGACCGACCGCCGACCCGCCGCGACCGCCAGCGACCGCGACCGACCGCCGCGCCTACGTCTCAGCCAGCCGCTTGCCCGCCGCCGCGCCGCCCGCGGCGGCCGCACCCGAGGCCGCGTTGCTCGCCGCCCGGGCAAGCTTGGCCGCCTGGCGCTCGGGGCTGACCCGCACGACGTTCCACACCACGCCGAGCTTCTCCAGGCCGGCGATCACCAGCCCGGTCGGATCGGTGAGCCGCTCCCACCGGCGCAGGCCGTGGAAGGCCGAGGTGGGGAAGGCGTGATGGTTGTGGTGCCAGGCCTCGCCCATCGACAGCGGCGCCAGCCAGAACACGTTGCGCGACTCGTCGTCGACCTCGAAGCGCTTGCGGCCGAAGAAGTGGCAGACCGAGTTGATCGACCAGGTCACGTGGTGCAGGAGGAACACCCGCACGAAGCCGCCCCACAGCAGCGCCGTCAGCGCGGTGCCGAGGCCGCCGCCGACGATCCAGCCGAGCGCGAACGGGATGACGAAGCCGAGCGTCACCCACACCCAGAAGGTCTTGTCGACGACCCGGAGCACGCGGTCCTTCAGGAGATCGGGGGCGAAGCGCTCGCGCTCCGCCGTGCCCACGCTCTCGAACAGCCAGCCCACGTGGGCGTGCCAGAGGCCCTTGACCGAGCCCCAGAACCCCTCGCCGCTCAGATGGGGGGAGTGGGGATCACCCTCCTGGTCGGTGAACGCGTGGTGCTTGCGATGGTCGGCCACCCAGGTGATCACCGAGCCCTCGACCGCCATCGAGCCGAGGGCGGCGATGATGGCCCGGAAGACGGGCCCGGACTCGAACGACCGGTGGGTGAACATGCGGTGATAGCCGAGCGTGACGCCCAGGCAGGTGATCACGTAGAAGCCGACGAGCAGCCCGAGCTCGAGCGGACCGATGGCGCGGTTCCACAGCAGGGCGATGGCGACGATCAGCCCGACGAACGGCATCGGCACGCCGATGAGATTCACGAACTTGTGCAGACGAGTCATCGTTCCCTCACGATACGGATACTCACGATGATTTTCTTCACTGGCGGGCACGACCCAATCGCCAGATGTTGTAGCTCTTACATAAATCATGTCCGATCAGCCCTGGCACGAGCTCCCTCCCCAGATCGCGGCGGTCCTGCGGCCCCGCATCGACGCCGTGGCCGACGAGATCATCGCCGCCGTGCGCACCGTCCCGGCGTACGCCCGACCGCTCGAGGGGCCGTTCGGGCGCGGCATCCGGGCGGGGGTGCAGGAGGCGCTGCACCACCTGCTGGCCGAGATCGAGGCCGCCGGTCCGGTGCGCCGGCGCGATGTCTACCGCGAGCTCGGCCGGGGCGAGATGCGCTCGGGGCGGAGCCTCGAGGCGCTGCTCAGCGCCTACCGGGTCGGGGCCCGGGTGGCCTGGCGGCGCTTGGCCGCCCTCGGCGTCGAGGCGGGGCTGCCGCCCGACACGCTCTACCTGCTCGCCGAGTCGATCTTCGCCTACATCGACGTGCTGTCGGCCGAATCCGCCGAGGGCTACGCGCTCGAGCAGTCGGCCATGGCCAGCGAGGCCCAGCTGCGCCGCCGCCGGCTCGTGCAGCTGCTCGTGCGCGACCCGCCGGCGGAGCCCGAGGCGGTGGAGGCGATGGCCGCCGAGGCCGGATGGGCGCTGCCGCGCACGCTGGCCGCGCTGGTCATGGCCGGCCCCGCTCGCGAGGCACCGATCCCGCGCATGCCGCCCGACGCCATCGCCGCCAGCGTCGACGAGTTCGCCTGCGTGCTCGTCCCCGACCCGGACGGACCGGGGCGGCGGGCCGAGCTCGAACGCGCGCTCGCGCTCGCCGGGGCCCAGGCCGGGCTGGGCGTCACCGTGTCCTGGCCTCAGGCCGCCATCAGCTTCGCCCGCGCCCGGGCCGCCCTGCGGCTGGCCGGGCCGGAGGACACGCTTGTGGATGCCCGCGCCCGCGCCGGAGACCTCCTGCTGGCGGGTGACCCCGAGCTCGCCCGTGAGCTCGCGCAGGACCGCTTGGCGGCGCTCGACGAGCTCACCCCGGCGGCGCGGGCCCGGCTCATGACCACGCTCGAGGCGTGGCTGGCCGAGCAGGGACGGCTCGGCGCGGTCGCCGGCCGGCTCGGCGTGCACCCGCAGACCGCGCGCTACCGGCTCGCGCGTCTGCGCGAGCTGTTCGGAGGGCGCCTCGACGACCCCGACGAGCGGTTCTGGCTCGCGCTCGCCCTGCGCATTGAGGCCGGCGGCGAGGAGCCGCCGCGGGCGCCCGCGAACCGCGGCTAGGCCAGCGCGGCCGGCGATGGCTGCGGCTCGGGCGTGCCCTCCGCCTCCGGCACCTGCGGACCGAGCTCGCCGGCCGCGACCTCCTCGTGCCAGATGTAGTTCGGCGGGATCTGGAACTTGCCCTGGTTGCGGCGGCGGAACTCCATCATCTCGGGGCCGTCCCAGTAGCGGTACCAGTCGGTCTTCGACTCGAACCACATCATCTGGACGATCTTGTAGCGGTCGTCGAGCGAGCGGTGGACCTGGTACCTCGTCGCCCCGTAGCGCAGGGAGATCGCGGCCGCCTGGGCGACCTCGGCGGTGAACATGTCGCCGCGGAACACCGTGGCATACCAGGGGATGTGCACGACTCCGGCCATCAGGCTCCGACCTCCGCATAGATCGCGCCCGGGCCCTCGACCGACTTGCCCTGGCCAGTCTCGGTGGCGCCGACCAGGATGGCGATCTTGCCCAGGTGCTTGTTGTCCTTCATCAGCTGGTGGGCCTCCGGGACACCCTCGAAGCCCAGCGTCCGCCACAGCACGGGGCGGATCTTGTTCTCCACGATCAGCTCGTTCGCCTTCATGCACTCGTAGGCGTTGGCGAAGTGCGAGCCGATGATCTGCTTCTGCTTCATCCACAGGTAGCGCACGTCGAAGTCCAGGCGGTACCCGGTCGTGCCGGCGCAGATCACGACCTTGCCGAACGGCTTGACCGCGAGCACCGAGGTGGGGAACGTGGCCTGGCCCACGTGCTCGAAGACGATGTCGGGCTGCCCACCGAGCATCTCGGCCACCGCCTGGCTGAACCGGCGCGACTCCCGGAAGCGCGCCTTCTCCTCCTCGGGCGTCTCGCCGCCGCGGCGCATCATGCCCGCGTACTCGGCCCGGTCGATGTAGCCGACCGCGCCGAGCTGCTTGACCAGCTCGCCCTTCTCCGGGCTGGAGACGACGCCCACGCACTCGGCGCCGGCGGCCGCGCACAGCTGCATGGCGAACACGCCGAGGCCGCCCGCTGCGCCCCAGACGAGCACCCGATGCCCGGCCTGGAGCGCGCACTGGGTGATGAGCATGCGGTAGGCGGTGAAGTAGACGAGCCCGTAGGAGGCGGCCTCCTCCCAGGTCAGGTTCTGGGGCCGGGGGAGGAGCTGCTGGGCCTGGACCTTGGTGAACTGGGCGAACGATCCCCAGGTCGTCTCATAGCCCCAGATCCGCTGCGAGGGGGCGGCGAGCGGGTCGAGGCCGTGCACCTCGGGATCCTCGTAGGAGGCCTGGTTGCAGTGGATGATCACCTCGTCGCCGGGCTTCCAGCGGGTCACGCCCTCGCCGACCTTCCACACGATCCCGGAGGCGTCCGAGCCGCCGATGTGGTGGCCGTACTCGGGGTGGTCGCCGTAGCCGAACACCGACACGGGCTGCCCGAGGGCCGCCCACACGTTGTTGTAGTTCACGCCCGCCGCCATCACGCGCACGATGACCTCGAATGCGCCCGGCTCGGGGACCTCGATCTCCTCGAGCTGGAAGGCGTCCGTCGGCTCGCCCTCACGCTCCTGGCGGATGACCCATGCCGCCATCGTGTCCGGCAGCTCGCCGGGTTCGGTGTCCACTTGTGCGACTTGGCTCAGATCGACGGCCACGTGCGATGCCTCTCTTGGTCGGGGATCCGGGGCGGCCCGCAGGGGACGGGCCCAGGGCGGCCAATGCTACGCGCCTGTCGCCGGAGAGGCCCCGCTCAGCTGTCGGCCCGGCTCAGATGGGAGAAGCGCGGTTCTCCCATCAGCGCTCACACCGCCGCTTCGGCGTGCACCGGGGCCGGCTCGCCCTCGACCGCGGGGCCGCGTGAGGGCGGCGCGGCGCGGAGCTTCTTCTCGATCAGCAGCCAGGCCGCGACGGCCCCGCAGAAGGTCGCCGCGGCCCCGATCTCGAGCCCGGAGCCGAGGGCGGAGACGAACGCCGCCCGGACCGCCGACACCACCTGGCCGGGCAGGTGCGCGCCGCCGGTCCCGCCGCCCGCTCCGAGTGACTGGGCGAGCTGGGCGCGCATACCGGCCGGCAGCTGGGGGAGACGCTGGTCGATCTGGGAGCGGCCGAGCGCGCTGATGAGCGCGCCCATCACCGCCACCCCGAACGTGCCCCCGACCATGCGGCTCATCGACAGCACGCCCGAGGCGGCGCCCGCCTTCGTGCGGTCGACCGAGTTCATGGCCGCCGTGCTCATCGGCGACATGACGAGGCCGATGCCCATGCCCATGAGCACGAAGCCGGGAAGCAGCCGCGCGTAGCTCGTGTGCACGGTGATCCCGGACTGCAGCAGGATCGACAGCGACACGAGCAGCAGCCCGGGCGTCATCAGCGGCCGCGGCCCGACCCGGTCGGTCAGCCGGCCGGCCAGCGGGCCCATCACGACGAGCAGCAGCGTCGAGGGCAGAAAGCGCAGGCCCGCCTGCAGCGGCGAGTAGCCGAGGATGTTCTGCATGTAGAGGGCGAGGAAGAAGAACTGGGCCAGCATCGCGAAGCTGACGAAGAAACCGACGATGTTCGCGCCCAGGAACGAGCGCGAGCGGAAGAAGGCGAAGTTGACCATCGGGGCGCGCACGCGGGTCTCGATGAGCGCGAAGCCGACCAGCCCGACCACGGCGAGCACGAGCAGGACGACGATCCGGGTCGAGCCCCAGTGCCACGCATTGCCCTCGACCAGGGCGAGCACGAGCGCGGTCAGCCCGACCGTGATGGCGGCGATGCCGGGCAGGTCGACCGTGCGGTCGACGGTCTCATCGCGCGAGTTGCGGGCGGCGAACAGCGTCACCGCGACCGCCACCACGGCGATCGGCGGGTTGATGAAGAAGATCGCCCGCCAGTTGACGTCCTGGGTGAGGAAGCCGCCGAGCACGGGGCCGATGGCCAGCGCCATCGCACTCACGCCCGCCCAGGTGCCGATCGCCGTCCCGCGCTGCTCGGGCGGGAAGGCCTGGGTGATGATCGACAGGGTGGCGGGCATCATGAACGCGGCGCCCACGCCCTGCACGGCGCGGAAGGCGACGAGCGTCTGGTCGGTGGGGGCGAAGCCGATGGCCATGCTCGAGGCGCCGAACACGACGACGCCGAACAGGAACAGCGTGCGGCGGCCGAAGATGTCGCCCAGGCGCCCGCCGGTGACCATGAGCACGGCGAAGGTGAGCGTGTACGCGTTGACCGTCCACTCGAGCGCCGACAGCGAGGCGTGCAGGTCGCGCTGGATCGACGGCAGCGAGACGTTCACCACCGTGTTGTCGAGCATGACCATGAACAGCGCGAAGCACATGGCGGCGAGCGTCCACCAGCGGCTGTTCTCCTCGGTGATGAGCCGATGGCGATGGGCGGCGAGGCGCGTGGTCATGCGTCGGGTCCTTCCGTCGGAAGCGCGTCGGTCGGGAGAGCGTCGATGTCGGGGCGCGCGAGCAGGGCCTCGACGGCACCGGCGAGCTTGGCCCGCTCGCCCGGGGCGAGGGTGGCCACGAACGCCTGCACGCCGCGCAGGCGGGCGGCGTCGAGGCGCCGCAGCACGGCGTCGCCGGCCGCGGTCAGGCGCACCCGCTTGACGCGCCGGTCAGCGGGATCCTCCCAGCGGTGCACGAGCTCGCGGCGGACGAGGTCGTCGACGAGCCGGCTGGCGGCCGGCAGCGACAGCCGGGCCTGCCCGGCCACCTCGCCGAGCGAGAGCTCGCGATCGGCTTCATGCTGAAGGCGGTGCATGACCTTCATCTGGGGGAGGGTGAGCTCGAGCGTGCCCGCCGCCTCGATCAGGTCGGCGGCACACTCGCGGTGGACGTGGCCGATGACCGCGCACAGCCCGCGGGCGAGCGCCAGGTCAGAGCCGGGTCCGTCGCTGACGGGCGGCCGCAGGAGGCGTTACTTGCATAGATGCAAGTATTGCAGGTCGAATAACTGTTGTCGCCTCGGGGCCGGCGCGGGCCAGGAGCCGTGCCGCGACCGGGCGGCTAGGGCGTCAACAGGTCGTTGGCCCCGCTGGCGCGCCGGCCCGCCACCTGGACGGAGGCCGGCTTCAGCCCACCCGCCGCCGTCGTGACGGTGTAGGCACCGGCGGTGTTCAGCTGCACGCCCACCTGGGCGGTGCCGCCGGGGTTGATCGGCGGCGTCGAGGCGAGCGGCTGGTTGCCGGCCGCGCCGGCGGGCTCGACGACGAGTGACTCCGCCTGGGCGGCGTGGTTGGCCACGATGAAGGTGATCGGTCCGGGGGTGACTTGGCTCGGAGACGCCGACACCGTGGTACCGCTCATGTAGACGGTCACGTTGATCGGCAGTGCCGGCCGGGTCTGGTTGGCGAACTTCGCCGTGCCTCCGCACGCGCTGGTGGCCATGGCCACGAGCGCGAGCGTCCCGATCCTCATCCTCCGTGTCCTCACCTGCGTCTCCTCGTCGCTGGGTGATCCAGCCCGACCGCCGTCCTACTGGTCGCTCGGAACCCTAACTGACCCGTGAGTAGCAGCGAGCGGACCCGCGGCCGCTTCCCACGCGGCGGCGAGCTCACCGCTCGCCGGCGACTCAGGCAGAGGTGTAGGTGAGGAGCTGGCGCCGGCGCTGCAGCCGCCGCAGCTCGCCCTGCAGCTCCGCCCATGACTCCTGCTCGACGCGCTCGTACTCGTCGCCGTGCAGTTCCCGCAACCGCTCGCTGTAGGCCATCCAGGCCCGTCGCGTCCCGGCGTCGAGCTCGCGAAGCTTCTCGTCATCGTGGGCGATAGCAGCCACTTCACGACTCCCTTCTTGGATCGGGTAGTGGATCCTACCCCTGAGCACGGTCGTCAAGCCACCGTTGGACGGTCGTTCAACGGACCCCTAACGTCCTCCTGCACGATTGGCTGCGTGCCGTCCGGGGGCAGGCGTATCACCGGCGGGATGGATGCGCTCGCGCAGGCGGTCGCCTCGGCCGAGTTCCTGGCCGTCGACACCGAGACCAATGGGCTCGGCGGCGACGGCTGCGAGCTGACCGAGGTGGGGGCGGTGCTGGTGGGCGGCGGCGAGCTGCACGATCGCTGGAGCTCGCTCGTGCGCACGGCGGCGCCGCTGCGCCGGGGGATCCAGCGGTTCACCGGCATCACCCAGGCGATGGTCGACGGCGCCCCGGCGCCCGAGCAGGTGCTGCCCGAACTGGCCCGGCGGCTGGAGGGCCGGGTGCTCGTCGCCCACAACGCTCCGTTCGACCGCCGGGTCCTGCGCCAGGCGTTCGAGCGGGCCGGCCTCGACTGGCCCGATCCGCCGGTCCTGTGCACAGCCGGACTGGCGCGCACGCTGCTGCCGCTGCAGCGCGAGCGCCGTCTCGCCGTGCTCGCCGACGCGCTCGGGATCGAGGTGCGCAGCGCCCATCGCGCGCTCGCCGACGCCGAAACGTGCGGCCGGGTGTTGTGCGCGCTGTTCCCGCGCCTGTGCGCGAACGCGCGCACGGTGGCCGACGCGATCGCGCTCCAGGGGCCGGCTCGCCGCCGGCGTACCCGCACGGGCTCCTCCGGGCTCCCGTCCCGGGAGCGCTCGGCACAGCGCGCCCTCGCCCGGGCTCTGCCGCTCGACGAGCGCCCGCCCGGGCCGCCGCAGCTCGACTTCGGTGAGCTGCCCCGGGATCCGGGCGTCTACCTGTTCCGCGACCGCGCCGGGACGACCCTGTACGTGGGCAAGTCGATCTCGATCAAGAGCCGGGCCCGGGCGCACTTCGCTCCCTCGACGCCGCCGGCGGCCAGCGCCCGGGTCGACTGGCGCGCGCACGCGGCACTCGTCGACTACCGGGCGACGAACTCCGAGCTCGGCGCCCTGGTGCTCGAGAACCGCCTGATCAAGCAGCTGCGTCCGCCCGGGAACGTGCGCCTCTCCCGACCCGACGACCGGCTCGTCTACATCCGCTGCCGGTTCGACATCCCGTTCCCGATCCTCGAGGTGGCCACCGCGCCGGCGGCCGGACACGCGGTCTCGATCGGGCCGCTGCGCGGGCGCCGTCTGACCGGCGAGCTGGTCGAGCAGCTCGACTCGCTGTTCGGCCTGCGCCACTGCGGGCGGCGGCTGCCGCTGCGCGCGCACCCATCGGCGTACGGCCAGATGGGCCGCTGCCTGTCCCCGTGTCTGGGCGATCTGGATCCGAACCTGTACCGGCGCCGGCTCGACGCGGCGCTCGCGCTGTTCGCCACCGGCGACGGCGGCCAGCGGCTGCTCGATCACCTGGCGGCGGAGATGCGTGCGGCCGCGGCCGCCGAGCGGTTCGAGCGGGCCAGCTCGCTCAAGCGGCGGGCCGGGCGGCTGCGCCTCATCCTGCGCGGGCTGGGCGGCGTCCTCGAGGCCACCCACGCCCGGCCCCGGTTGGTCGTCGACACGCACCCGACGGCGGCGCGCCACGACGTGTTCTGGCTCGTGGGCGGCCGGCTTGCCGACTGGGGAGCGGTGCGCGACGCGGAGGAGCTGTGGTCGCGCACACTCCTCGCTCTGCGCCGCCGCGGCCGGCCCGGGGAGATCACCGCCCACGTCCCGCCCGACGAGGTCGACGAGGTGCGGATCGTGGGCAGCTATCTGGCCTCGCACCCCGACCTGCGCAGCCTGACCCTCGATCCGGCGCCGGAGCGCCGGACGCTCGACGCGCTCGCCGACGAGCTCGGTCTCCCGGCCCGCGACAACTCAGGCGAAGGGCAGCTCGACGACCTCGGCGCCGACCTCGCCCACACGCACGGCTGAGCCGGGCGCCGCCTCGCGGCGCACGAGCGCGAGTCCGATCGGACCGAAGCGGGGCGACTCGGTGGCGCTGGTGACGGTCCCGACCACGCGATCAGCCGACACCACGACATCGCCAACCGCCACCGGAGCCGAGCAGCGCAGCCCCCGCAGGTGCCGGTTGGGCTTGCCCTTGTAGAACAGGCGGGCGACCGTCTCCTGGCCGACGTAGCAGCCCTTGGTGAACGACACCGCGCGCTCGTTGAGTCCCGCCTCCTGGGGGATGACGGTGTCGTCGAGGTCGATCCCGAACCGCGGCCGCCCGCGCTCGATGCGTACGCACTCGGCCGCCGGCTCGCTCACGGGCTGGGCGCCGCGACGTCCGAGCGTGTCGGTGACCGCCGCGGTGTCCTCGGCGAGGCACAGCAGGTCGACGCCGGTGTCGGTGCGGATCGCGCGCACGGCCGTGCCGTCGAGTTCGACCGCGACATGGGCGTGCTCGGACGCGGGGAGGGTGCTCAGGCCGGCGAGCTCGACCGCCCGCGGCCCGATGAGCGAGATCAGCCCCCGCTCGAGCGTGCGCTTGTGCAGCTCCACCTGGTACCCGATGCTGAACCGGCGGATCATGTTGAACAGGGCCTGCAGGGCGACCCGCTCGGTGTCGAGCAGCAGCTCGTCCTCGGTGGCCAGGACCCGGAGGTCGCCGAGCATCTTGCCCTTGGCGGTGAGCAGCGCGGCGTAGCAGCCCGAGCCGGCGCTCAGGCCCTCGATGTCGTTGGTCACCTGGCCGTGCAGGAACGTCCGCGCGTCGGCGCCGGTGAGCGCGAGCTTGCCCCGCTCGGAGCGGTCGATCCAGCCCGCGTCCTCGGTCAGCGCCCGATAGTCGTCGGTCGGGCTGGCCACGGAGCTCATGTGAGAGAGGATAGAAGCGCCGGAGCGCTAGATTCCGCGCATGGCCCTCGCCACCACGTTCGCGGAGATCGTCGACTCGCTGAGCGACGACTGGACCGACCTCGAGCTCGACCTGCGCATCTTCGACGAGCGCCGCTACGTCGATGCCGCGGTCATGCTCGTGCCGGCCAATCCCCAGCCGTACTCCAAGTACGACTGGCACTGGCGGGTGCTCGTCGCCCACCGCTTCGGTCACGCGGCGGCGGTCCCGGCGGTCCACGCGGCGTTGAACCTGCTCGACGAGGCCGGCATCGACGGCGAGATGGCGGTGCGCGAAGTGCGCACGGGCCGGGCCGAGGTCATGCAGATGTGGGGGCGGACCGAGTCCGTGCGCCGCGACTTCCGCCGTCTGCGCGCGCAGTAGCCCGCGGCCGGGATGCGGCGGGCCCCCGCCGTAGAATGACTTCCCGATGAACCTCGGCGTCGAGACCGTGGGGGCTGAGCGCCCGTTCGCGCTCTTCGCCGGCGTGGAGCCGCTCGAGGTGTTCGTCGAGCTGCTGGCGGACATCGACACCGACACCTCCTCGACGGAGTTCTACAACCGCATCTGCGAGGCCATCTGCCGGCTGACCACGATGCGGCGGGCGGCCATCTTCCTCGCCGACACCGCCCGGCGGCGGGTGCGGGCGGTGGGGGCGCACGGGACCTCCTACGCCCAGCTGGCCTCCCTGCGCCCGACGCTCGTCAACACGCCGATCGCTCAGCGGGCGCTGCTCGAGGACGAGGTGATCGTCGTCTCGGACCGGGTCGAGGAGTGGGTCCCGGCCGAGTACGCCCGCGTGCTCGGGATCACCACGCTCGTGTGCACGCCGATGTCAGCCGCCGGCCGCGCCTATGGGGTGATCTGCGCCGATCGCGGCGGCGGTCGCTTCGAGCTCTCCGACGGCGAGCGCCACCTGCTGTGGACGCTCGGCAAGACGGCGGCGCTCGTGGCCACCGCCCGCAACGCCACCCGCCAGCAGGAGCGCACCCGCCGGCTCGGCGAGCGCCTGGACCTCGCGCGCGAGATCCACGAGCGGGTGCTCCAGCGCCTGTTCGGCGTGTCGCTCGCCCTGACCGCCGAGGCTCCGCTCGACCCCGAGCAGCGCGAGCGCTGCCGGGTCGAGATGCAGGAGGCGATCGGCGACCTGCGCCGCGCGCTCGAGCGTCCGCTGGCGCCGCTGCCGGCCGAGACCGGCACGACGCTGGCGGCCGAGCTCGAGCGGATCGGCGCGATCGGCCGGTTCCCGCTCGAGCTCGACTGGCCGACCGGCGTCACCGTGCCCATCGACGTCGAGCCGCTCGCCCAGTCGGTGCTGGCCGAGGCGCTGCGCAACATCGGCAAGCACGCGACCCCGAGCTGGGTGCGCGTGCGGGTCTCTCGCGACGAGGACACCTTCGCCCTCGAGGTCCGCAACGACGGCACCCGCCAGGGCCCGCGGGGCGCGGGCATGGGCCTGCGCCTGGCCGCCTTCGAGGCCCTCCAGCACGGCGGCATGGTCGAGTTCGGGCCGGCGCCGGACGATGCCTGGCGGGTGCGGCTCGTCGTGCCGCTGAGCGCCGAGACGCCCGCGGTCACGGAGGAGCCGGCATGAGCGCCCCGGCGGCGCCGGTGCAGACGGCCACCGAGCCCCTGCGCGTGCTCGTCGTGGACGACCACGACGTCGTCCAGTGGGGCTTCCGGGTCCTGCTCGGCGAGCAGCCGTGGGTGGCCCGCTGCCTGGGCGCGCGGACGGGAGAGGAGGCGCTCGCGCTCGTGGCGACGTTCCGGCCCCACGTGGCGCTGGTGGACCTGTTCCTGGCCGGTGAGTCCGGGGCCGATCTGTGCGAGTCGATCCGCGCGGCCTCGCCCACCACGCGCGTGCTGCTCATCTCGGGCGCCGGGCGGATGTCGCCCGCGGCTGCCCGCGCCGCCGGGGCCTCGGGCTTCGTGTCCAAGGACCGGGACGCCCGCGAGGTGGTCAGTGCCGTGCGGCTGGTCGGGATGGGGATGACGCTGTTCAAGCCCAAGGCCGAGCAGCCCGAGCCGCTGCTCTCCGACCGCGAGCGTGAGGTGCTCGAGCTGATCGCCGCCGGCTCGACCAATCGTGAGATCGCCGAGCGCCTCTACCTCTCCCCGCACACGGTCAAGGAGCACACGAGCGCGGTGTACCGCAAGCTGCACGCCCGCAACCGGGCCGAGGCCGTGCAGCGGGCCCAGCGGATCGGCCTGATCGGCTGAGGCGCCCTACAGCAGACGGGGCTTGCGGCCGGTCGGTCCCGTCACGCCTCCCACGGCTCGCGCAGCGCCGCCAGCGCGAGCGCCAGCCAGTCGCCCTCAGCGCCCAGGCGCGCGATCGTGCCGAACAGGTGGGCCACGCCCCGGCCGGGCCACAGGTCCTCGGGGGCCAGGGCGCCCACCGCGATGAGGGCCGCCACCGCCGGGGCGTGGGCGATCACGCGCCGGCGCGCCGCGACCACGGCGGCGGCGTCGAGGCGCGTCGGTCCGGGCTCCGCGTGCTCGGCCAGCAGCGCTCGGACCAGGGCCAGCGCCTCTCCCGCTCGGTCGCCGGGCAGCCAGCCGAGGGTCTCGAGTGCCGGGGCGAGCGCCGCCGCGTCGCCGTCGGCGAGCGCCCCGAGCGCGCTGGTGGCGGCGGTGAGCCGATCGCGGTCGATCTCCCGGCAGGCGCCGAAGTCGACGATGGCCAGGCTGCCGTCCTCGCGCACGCGGATGTTGGCCGGATCGACGTCGACGTAGGCGGTGCCCCAGCGAGCCGAGCCGAGCACGAAGGCGACGAGCCGGGCCGCCGCCTGGTCGGGATCGGGCGCCTGGGTGAACGGCACGCCGTCGACCCACTCGCTGACGAGCACGTTCTCCTCGGCCAGCCGGGTCACCGGCGCGGGCACGGACAGGAACGGGTGGCGGCGCAGGGCCCGGTGAAAGCGCCGCTGCACGGTCGCCTCGTGCTCGAGGTCGAACTCGTCGAGCGTGCGCTCGCGGACCTCGGCCAGCACCGCGCCGGCGTCGAGCGCGGGGAATGCGGTGGCCAGCGGCGCGGCCAGCGCCTCGAGCAGCGCGAGATCCTGGCGCACGGCGCCGGCCAGCCCGGGGCGCAGCACCTTCACGGCCACCGGCGCCCCGTCGAGCGTCCCCCGATGGACCTGGGCCAGCGGCGTCACGGCGACCGGCTCGGGCTCGAGCGCGTCGAGCTCATCGGTCGGCCGCCCGCCCCAGGCGTCGGTCAGGATCCGCTCCACCTCGCGCAGGGACAGGGGCTGCCGAGCCGTCTGCGCGCCGTCGCGCAGCAGGGTGAGGAACGTCTCCACCCGCGGACCGCTCAGCCAGGCGGGATCGAGCGCCGCCTCGAGCTGGGCGAGCAAGATGCGGCCCGTGGGCGCTCGCTGCACGAGCGCAAATCCAGTCGAGAGCAGCGCGTCGAGCCGCCGCCGGACGTCGTCGCCGCTCAACTGTTCTCGCCGCGCATCATCCACTCGAGCGCGGGGAGCTTGATGGCGTGCGGGAGGTAGCGGGCGGCCCTCATCGCCGTGCGCATCGGCAGGCCGGGCACGACGACCCGCTCCCCGCGCTCGAGGCCGCGCACGCCGGCTCGCGCCGCCTCCTGCGGGGTGATCCGGGCCGGGCCCACAGCCCGGTCGAACGACATGCCACTGCGAACTTCCCAGCCCGAGATGTCCCAGAAATCGGTGTCGACCGGTCCGGGGGCGAGCGCGGTCACGGTGACGCCACGCCCGTGCAGCTCCTGATGGAGCGCCTCCGAGAACGTGAGCACGTAGGCCTTGGCGGCCGAGTAGCCGGCGTTGTAGGGGATCGGCTGCATGCCCGCGGTCGAGGCGACGTTGAGGATCGCGCCCGCGCCGCGGGCGACCATGCCGGGCGAGAACGCGCGCGTGAGCGCCACGACGGTCTCGACGAGCACCCGCACCTGCTCGATCTCGCGCGCCGGATCGGCCTCGTGGAAGGCGCCGCTGGTGGCGAAGCCGGCGTTGTTGACGAGCACGTCGACCTCGAGGTCGAGCTCCGCCACCTGCTCGGGCAGGCGCTCGCGAGCGGCCGCGTCGGCGAGATCGCAGGGCAGCGCCTCGGCGCGCACACCGTGCTCGTCGGCCAGGCGAGTGGCCAGCTCCTGCAGGCGATCGAGGCGGCGGGCGACGAGCACGACGGCGTGGCCGCGGCGGGCCAGCTCAGCGGCGATCTCCGAGCCGATGCCGGCGGAGGCGCCGGTGATGAGCGCGGTGGTGCGTGGGGTGGGCTCGGGAAGGCTCATGCGTGCGGGGCCGAACTCAAGCACATCCTGGAGTTGTGCAGGCGGGGGCCCGCTCTGCAGGTCGGGGCCGGGAGAACCGCGTCCAATGTCAACGCGCATCAGCGCGTTACCCGCCCCCCGATCGGGGGGAACTACGCAGGCGGGGTGTATCGGACCCCGAACCCCGGCGTAGGTTCAGAGAGATGGGACTCACAGCGATCCTCTTCCCCGGCCAGGGGAGCCAGACACCCGAGATGCGGGACCTCGTCGCCCGCGAGCGACCCGATCTGCTCGACCAGGTGACCGCGCTGCTCGGCCAGGACCCGTTCCCGCGGGCCGAGGAGGGAACCAACTTCGCCCAGCCGGCCATCTTCTGCGCCAGCCTGGCCGGCTGGGAGGCGATCGGACGTCCCGGGGCGCAGTTCATGGCCGGGCACTCGCTCGGCGAGCTCGGGGCGCTCGTCGCCGCGGGCTCGCTGAGCGAGGCCGACGGCCTGCGTCTCGTCAGCCTGCGCGGGCGACTCATGCACGAGGCCGGCACAGCCGCCGGCGACGGCGGCATGCTCGCGCTCATCGGCCCCGGCGCGGCCGAGCACGCGCCCGCGCTGGCTGACGAGCACGGCCTCTCGGTGGCCAACGACAACGCCCCCCAGCAGGTCGTCCTGTCCGGGCGCCGCGACGCCCTCCCGGCCGCCGCCGCGGCGGCCAAGGAGATCGGCTTGCGCGCTCGCGAGCTGCCGGTCACCGGCGCCTTCCACTCGCCGATGATGGCTTCCGCGGTGCCCGAGTTCGAGCGCGCGCTCGCCGAGGTCGAGGTGGCCGAGCCGCACACCACCGTGGTCTCGGCGGTCACCGCCGAGCCGTTCGAGGACGTGCGGGCCCAGCTCGTGGCCGCGCTGACCATGCCCGTGCGCTGGCGCGAGACGCTGCTCGCCCTCCACGGCGCGTGGCGTCGAGCGCTTCATCGAGGTGGGCCCGGGCAAGGTGCTCACCGGTCTGGCCAAGCGCACGCTCGCCGACGTGGAGCTCGTCCATGCCTGACGCGCTCGCCACGGCGCCCCCGGCCTTCGCCCCCGCGGCGGCGCCCGCGCCCGGCCGCCCCGCCCCCACGCCGCCCCGGCCGGCCGCCGTCCTGTCGGTGGCCACCGAGCTGCCGGAGGGTCGTCTGACCACGGCCGAGCTGGCCGGCCGGCTCGGGCTGAGCGAGGAGTGGATCCTGTCCCGGACCGGCATCCGCGAGCGCCGCCGGGCCGCCCCGGACGAGCGCCTGTCGGACTTCGCCGCCCGCGCCGGTGCCAAGGCGCTCGCCGCGGCGGGACTCTCCGGGTCCGACATCGACCTCGTGCTCGTGGCCACGATGACGCAGGACGAGCTGACGCCGAACACCGCGCCGCTCGTGGCGCACGCGCTCGGCGCCACCGGGGCGGGCGCCATCGACATCGGCGCCGCCTGCACGGCGTTCCTGTCCGGGCTCGCGCTCGGCGCCGGCCAGATCGAGGCCGGACGCGCCGATCACGTGCTGCTCGTCGGCGCCGACTTCATCACCCGCATCACGAACTACGACGACAAGCGCACGGCGCCGCTGTTCGCCGACGCCGCCGGCGCCGTCGTGCTCGGCCCGGCCAGCGCCGACACGGGTGAGGTCGGCCCGATCGTGCTCGGCTCCGACGGTTCCCACGGGATGACGATCACCGCCAGCCATGCCGAGCGCAAGCTCGCCATGGACGGTCCGGAGGTGTTCCGTCACGCGGTCGCGCGCATGGGGGAGGTCACCCAGGCGGCGGTGGCCCGGGCGGGCGTCGGGCTCGAGGACATCGACCTGTTCGTCTACCACCAGGCCAACGCCCGCATCACCCGCGCCCTCGGCGAGCGGCTTCAGCTGCCGGCCGAGCGGGTGGTCGACTGCATCGAGACGCTCGGCAACGCCTCGGCGGCCACGCTGCCGGTGGCGCTTGCCGTCGCCGCGGCGGACGGGCGGCTGGCGCCCGGCGCCCATGTGCTGCTCAGCGCCTTCGGCGCCGGCTTCACCTGGGGTGGCGGCGTCATCACCTGGAACGGGACCGCCCATGCCTGATGCGATCGCCGAGCGTCACGGCTGCGCGCTGGTCACCGGCGCCTCGCGCGGGATCGGCGCCGCGATCGCTCGCGCGCTGGCCGCCGACGGCTGGCCGGTCGGCGTCGGCTACCACCATGGCGCCGAGGCCGCGGACGCGGTCGTGTCGGAGATCGAGGCAGCCGGCGGGCGCGCGGTCGCCCTGGCCGGCGACGTCGTCGATCCGGCCACGCCCGACGCCCTGTTCGCGGCCGCCGAGGAGCGCTTCGAGCAGCCGGTGCTCGTGCTCGTCAACAACGCCGGCATCAGCCGCGACGACCTCACCCCGTCGCTCGGCGACGAGGAGTGGGAGGCGGTGATCGACACGAACCTGAACGCCGCCTTCCGCTTCACCCGCCGCGCGCTGAAGCCGATGATGCGCGCCCGGGCCGGGCGCATCATCAACATCGCCTCGGTCGTCGGCCTGCGAGCGAACCCCGGGCAGGCGAACTACGCCGCCGCCAAGGCCGGCCTGATCGCGCTGACCAAGACGGCCGCCGTCGAGGTGGCCCGCCGCGGGGTGACGGTCAACGCGGTCGCGCCCGGCTGGATCGACACCGACATGACGGCCGGCGTGAACAGCGACCTGCTGTCCGCCGTGCCGGCCCGGCGGGCCGGCAGCCCCGAGGAGGTGGCGGCCTGCGTGCGCTTTCTCGCCTCAGCCGAGGCGAGCTACGTGACCGGAGCGGTGCTGACCGTGGACGGCGGTCTGGCCGCCTGACCCCCAGTGATAAGGAGAAACCCATGGCAACAGTGACCACCGAGCAGGTCCAGCAGCGGGTCGTCGAGACGCTGGCCAGCTTCGGCCCCGACGCCGATCAGATCAGCCGCGAGTCGACGTTCGAGGAGCTCGACATCGACTCGCTC
This sequence comes from uncultured Solirubrobacterales bacterium, assembly GCA_963848745.1. Classification (GTDB taxonomy): domain Bacteria; phylum Actinomycetota; class Thermoleophilia; order Solirubrobacterales; family Solirubrobacteraceae; genus Palsa-465. The sequence goes on from CAWKEO010000002.1 coordinate 111,473, forward strand.
GACCTGGTCGAGCTCGCCCAGGTGGTCGAGGACGAGTACGGCGTCGTGCTCAAGGGCGAGGACATGAAGCAGCTGAAGACCGTCGGGGACGCCATCGACATGATCGTCAGCCGGGCGGAGTGAAGCGCCGCGCGGTCATCACGGGAGTGGGAGCGGTCACGCCGCTCGGCGTCGGCGCGGAGCCCCTGCACGGGCGCTGGGCCGACGGCGAGGTCGGGATCGTCGACGGTGCCGGGGCGTGCAGCGAGTTCGAGCCCAAGGAGTTCCTGTCCGTCAAGGAGGTCCGGCGGCTGGACCGCTTCTCCCAGCTCGCGCTCGTGGCCGCCGGCGAGGCGATCGCGCAGGCCGGCTGGGAGGGCGAGCTCCCGTACGAGAGCCTGCGGGTCGGCTGCATCGTGGCCACCGGGATCGGCGGCATCGAGACCGTCGAGACCCAGCACGACGTGATGCGCGACCGCGGCGCCAAGATGGTCTCGCCGCTCGGGATCCCGCAGTACATGCCCAACGCCGGCGCCGCCGCGGTGTCGATGAAGTACGGGCTGCAGGGCCAGACCTACGGGATCGTGTCGGCCTGCGCGAGCGGCGCCCACGCCATCGGCTCGGCGCTGCGGATGATCCAGTACGGCGACGCCGACGCGGTCGTCGTCGGCGGGGCCGAGGCCACGCTGACCGCATTCGGGTTCGCGTGCTTTCAGTCGATGCAGGCGCTGTCGCCGACCGGCATCTCGCGCCCGTTCGACCTCCGCCGCGACGGGTTCGTGATGGGCGAGGGCGCGGGCATGCTCGTGCTCGAGGACGCCGAGGCGGCAGCGCAGCGCGGCGCGCACGTGCTCGCCGAGGTGATCGGGTACGGCTCGACCGCCGACGCCCACCACCTGACCGCGCCGGACCCGAGCGGGGGCCCGGCCGGCCGGGCGATCGAGCTCGCCCTGCGCGACGCCGGCGTGGAGGTCGGCCACATCAGCTACATCAACGCCCACGGCACCTCGACGCAGCTCAACGACGCCGCCGAGACGGCGGCGCTCAAGCGCGCGCTCGGCGAGGAGCAGGCCCGGCGGATCCCGATCTCGTCGACCAAGTCGGCGATCGGACATCTGCTCGGCGCCGCCGGCGCGGTCGAGGCGGTGGCCACCGTCAAGACGCTGCAGACGGGCGTGATCGCGCCCACGCTCGGGCTCGAGGAGCCCGATCCCGAGCTCGACCTCGACTACGTGCCGGGCGAGGCGCGGCCCCTGCGGCCGGCCAACGGCGGTCCGCCGGTGGCGATCTCGAACTCGTTCGCCTTCGGCGGCCACAACGTGTCCCTCGTGTTCAAGGGGGTGTCCGAGTCATGAGTGCGATCGCGGTTCGCGAGCCGCGCCACCTCACGCCGACCGAGCGCCTGGAGGCGCTGTGCGACCCGGGCAGCCTGCAGGTCCTGCGCTCGCGGGTCATCTCGAGCCGCCTGGGCGACCGGGCCCGGGCGGGCGACGGCGTCGTCGGCGCCACCGGCACGGTCGACGGCCGGCCGATCGCCTGCTACGCGCAGGACGGCGCCTATCTCGGCGGCTCGCTCGGCGAGCGCCATGCCGACACGATCGTGCGGGTGCTGCAGCTGGCCGAGCGGGGTCGGATTCCCGTCGTCGCCTTCGTGTCCTCGGGCGGAGCCCGGATGCAGGAGGGCACGGCGGCACTCGCCGGCTACGGGCGCATCTTCCGCCACACGGTCGGGCTGACCGGGGTGGTGCCCCAGATCTCGATCGTGTCCGGGGCCTCGGCCGGGGGCGGGGCGTACTCCCCGGCGCTGACCGACCTCATCGTGATGACCGAGGACGCGGCGATGTTCCTCACCGGCCCCGGCGTCGTGCGCGAGGCGCTCGGTGAGGAGATCGACGCCGCCGGACTTGGCGGCCCGCACGTGCACGAGCGCAACGGCGTCTGCCATCTCGTCGCCCCCGACGAGGCGGCGGCGGCCGAGCGCGTGCGCGAGCTGCTCGGCTACCTGCCCTCGGCGGCGGGCGAGGCGCTGCCGGTGCTGCCGGCGCGCGCCCCCGAGCTGCCCGATCCCGGGGCCGTTGTGCCGACCGAGCCCCGGCGGACCTACGACGTGCGCCGCGCGCTGGCCGGGATCGTCGATGCCGGCTCACTCGTCGAGCTGTGCCCGCGCTGGGCCCGCAACATCGTCACCGCGCTGGCCCGCCTCGACGGCCGCCCGGTGGGCATCGTGGCCAACCAGCCCCGCTACCTGGGCGGCGTGCTCGACGCCGAGGGCTCGGAGAAGGCGGCGCGGTTCGTGCGCTTCGCGGATTCGTTCGGGCTGCCGCTCATCGCCGTCGTCGACACGCCCGGCTTCATGCCCGGCTCCAAGCAGGAGCAGGCCGGGGTGATCCGCCACGGCGCCTCGCTCGTGCGCGCGTTCGCGGCCGCCCGGGTGCCGAAGCTGACCGTCGTGCTGCGCAAGTCCTACGGCGGCGCTTACATCACGATGAACTCGCGCGACCTCGGTGCCGACCTGGTCGTCGCCTGGCCGGACGCCGAGCTCGGGATCATGAGCGCGCGGGCGGCCGTCGGCATCGTCCACCGGCGCGAGCTCACCGCATCCGCGCAGCCGGAGGCCGATCGCCTGCGCCTCGCCGACGCCTACGCGCGCGAGCACCTGGGCGCCGGCGCCGCCGCTGCCGCCGGGTTCGTGGACGAGATCGTCGAGCCGGCCGACACGCGCGAGTGCCTGCGGGCGACGCTGGCCACGCTGGCCGGTGCCCGCCGCTAGTGTCCGCGGCCGTGAGACGTGCGGCACCGAGGGCGTGCACTGGCGGATGCCGACCCAGGACGCAGCATCCGACGTGCAGCAGCGCTGCACGAGAATGCGAGGACGCCGGTCGGCGCCGCCAGGGTGCGTCCGAATGGTGCAGGTCTCACGGGCGGGGGCACGTTAATGCTGCTGGCCGGCAAGCGCCTGCTCATCACGGGCGTCATCACCAAGGACTCGATCGCGTTCCACGCCGCCCAGCGGGCTCAGCAGGAGGGCGCCACCGTGCTCCTGACCAGCTTCGGGCGGGTGCGCCGGATGACCGAGCGGGCGGCCCAGCGGCTGCCCGAGCCGGTCGACGTGCTCGAGCTCGACGTCAACCGCCCCGAGGACCTCGAGGCGCTCACCGGCGAGCTGCGCTCGCGCTGGGGCGGGGTCGACGGCGCGCTCCACGCGATCGCCTTCGCGCCCGAGGACGCCCTGGGTGGCCGGTTCATGTCCGCGCCGGCCGAGAGCGCGGCGGCCGCCTTCCAGACGAGCGCGTTCTCGCTCAAGGCGCTCGCGGCCGCGCTCGAACCGCTCATGGACTCCGGCGGGAGCATCGTCGGGCTCGACTTCGACGCCAGCGTGGCCTGGCCGATCTACGACTGGATGGGCGTGGCCAAGGCGGCGCTCGAGTCGGTCTCCCGCTATCTCGCGCGTGACCTCGGGCCGCGGGGGATCCGGGTCAACCTGGTCTCCGCCGGGCCGCTCGGCACGGTGGCGGCGCGCGGCATCCCCGGCTTCGAGAAGCTGGCCGCGCTGTGGCAGGCCCAGGCGCCGCTCGGCTGGGACATCGAGGATCCGGTCCCGGTCGCCGACGCGATCTGCTTTCTGCTCTCGGACTGGGCGCGGGCGATCAGCGGCGAGATCCTGCACGTCGACGGCGGCTTTCACGCCATCGGCGCCCCGGCCGCGCCCGCTTCTGACTGAGCGTCGCCCCGCCGGGGCCTAGGCTGGGGGCGTGCCCTTCCTCGATCGCGGGCTCGGCGTGCGCACCTGCGCGGTTCTCGGCGCGCTCGCCATCGCGTTCTCGAGCATCCTCGTCCGCCTCAGCCACGCCTCGCCCTCGACGGCGGCCATCTTCCGCTGCGCCTACGCGCTGCCCGTGCTCGGACTGCTGGCCTGGGCCGAGGACCGGCGCTTCGGCCCGCGGGCCTGGCGCGACCGGCGGGCGGCGATCGCCTCAGGGGTGTTCTTCGCCGCCGACCTCATCCTGTGGCACCACTCGATCGACGACGTCGGCGCCGGCCTGGCCACGGTGCTGGCCAACATCCAGGTCGTGCTCGTGCCGCTCGTCGCCTGGGCGGTGCTGTCCGAGCGCCCGCGCCCACGCGTCCTGGCCGCCGTCGCGGTCGCCCTGCTCGGCGTGCTGCTCATCTCGGGCGCGCTCGAGCACGGCGCCTACGGGCGCAGTCCGGGGCGCGGCGCGGCGTTCGGCCTCGGCGCCGGGGTCGCCTACGTCGGCTTCCTGCTCCTGCTGCGCCGCGGCGGCGTCGACCTGCGCCGGCCGTCAGGCCCGCTGTTCGACGCCACCGCGACGGCGACCGTGGTGGCGATCGTGGCCGGGCTGGTGATCGGCGACGCCCGGCTGGTTCCCGGCTGGCCGGGCGCGGGCTGGCTCGTCGTGCTCGCCCTCACCTCGCAGGTCATCGGGTGGCTGCTCATCACGATCTCGCTGCCGCGGCTGCCCGCCGCGGTCACTTCGCTGATCCTGTGCGTGCAGCCCATCGGCTCGGTCATCCTGGGCGCGATCATCTTCGGCGAGTCGCCGAGCCCGCTGCAGCTGCTCGGTGTGCTCGTCGTGCTCGGCGCGCTGCTCATCGCCAGCGCGCCGGGTCGGGCCCGGCGCGGCCGCGAGGTGGTCCCGGCCAAGCCGGGCGCGGCGGTCGAGTAGGCGCGTGGCGTGGTCCTCAGCGAAACAGGTCCAGCTCCCGCGGGCGCAGCAGCGCGGCCACGCCGGGACCGTCCTCACGTGTGACGAAGCGCCCGGCGCCGGCCACGATCACCGCCGGCTGGCCGCCGTCCTTGCTCCGGGCCAGATCGGCCGCGGCGGCGAGCTCGTCGGCCACGGCGAGCGCCGTCGCGCGGAGCTCCCGGCCGACCGTGTCCGGGCGCCCCCGCCAGTCGTCGATGGCCACGATCCCGGCGCAGCCGATCGTCACATCCACCTGGCCCTGACGCCAGGCTCGCCCGAACGAGTCGGTGATGATCACCCCCGGGCGCACGCCGAGCCGGTCGGCCAGCTCGGCCCGCAAGCGTCGCGCCGAGCCGTCGGGGTCGAGCGGCAGCATGAGCACGGTGTCCTCGCCTGGCACGTTGGAGGCGTCGACGCCGGCGTTCGCGCACACGAAGCCGTGGCGGGTCACGCAGATGAGCACGCCGTGGGCGGCCCGGATGAGCTCGGCCGACTCGTCGAGCACAACCTGCACGTGGCGGGGATCCTTGCCGTGGGCGGCGGCGAGCTCGTGGGCCCGGGGGCCGGGCGCCACGTCGCTCAGCCTGCGCAGGCGGCCCTCCGCCTTCGAGACCGCCTTGTGGGCGAGCACGAGGACATCGTCGTCGGTCAGCTCGCGCGGACCCAGCGCAGCGGCGATCAGCCCGGCCAGGTCGTCGCCGGGCTCGATCTCCGGCAGGCCCTCGAGCGCCTCGGCGCGGATCGAGTCGCTCAACCGCCGCGGCTCCGGCGCAGCTGCATGAGCATGCCGCGCGTGTTGGCCGCCTGACCGTGGGTCTGCGCGAGCATCTGCTCGAGCGCCTCGAGATCGTCGGCCGTGTCGACGTCGAGCGCGAGCGTCGGCACTTCCACCACCTCGCCCTCCAGCCCGGCCGAGCGGGCGTTCTCGAGATGACGCTCGCAGCTTCCCGGTCCGAAGGACGGCGTCATCCCGTCGGGCGGGGTGAGCACCAGCGCGTTCGTCCCCGTTCCGTGGCGGTCGGGCACGATCAGCGCGCTGCGCTCGGCGTGGGTCCGGCCAAGCAGCGCGTCGAGCTCCAGCGGGTGAAGCGCCGGGCAGTCGCCGGGCACGAGCAGCACGCGATCGGCGCCGTCGCGCATCGCCGCCTCGACGCCGCGGCGGGCGGCCACGTTGTGGCCGTGCTCCTCCTCCCCGAGCACCTGGGCGCCGTAGCCGCCGGCGATCTGCTGGGCGCCGTGGTCGGCGGTGACGACGATCACGGTCTCGACCGCGCCGGCCCGGCGCAGGGCGATGAGCACATCGCAGAACATGGCTTGGGCGAGCGCGCGCCGCTCGCCCGGCGAGAGCCCGGTGCGCAGGCGGTGCTTGGCCTCATGGAAGGTCTTGACCGGCAGGATGGCGACGGTCGGCATCGGCGGCAGGCTACCTGGCGAGAGCGAGCGCGAAGTCGAGCGCCTCGCCGGCCAGCCGCCGCCGCGCCTGGGGGGTGTCGAGCAGCATGTCCGTCTCGAGCACCGGGACCCGGCCCGTCGACTCGTCGGCCACGAGCCCGTCGATCACGTCCGCGTACTGGGCGGCGATGCCACCGGCGTCGAGCGTGCGGCCGGCGTGATGCATGAACGCCGCCGTCGGTCCCTTGATCACCTGGCCGTGGACGAGCGGGCTGACCGCCACAACCGGGGCCGGAGCCTCCGCCAGGGCCGCCCGCATGCCCGGCAGGTCGAGGATCGGGCCGATCGAGACGATCGGGTTCGACGGGCCGATCAGGATCGCCCGGGCGCCGGCGAGCGCCGCCCGTACCTCGGGCGTCGGCCCGGCGTCGCCGATCCCCCGGAAGGCGACGTCCTGCACCGGCCCGGCCGCGCGCGTGCGGATCATGAACTCCTGGAAACCGAGCCAGCGACCGCCGGCCATGACCTGGGTGCGCACGGGGCGGTCGCTGGCCGGCAGGACCGCGGCGGGCACGCCGAGGGCGTCCATGAGCCGGAGATGGACCTCGGTCAGCCGCGCCCCGGCGGCCAGTGCGCGCGAGCGCTCGAGCCCGATGGCGAGATCGCGGTCGCCGAGGTTGAACCACACGTCGATGCCGAGCGCGCGCAGGCCGTCCATGACGTGGAAGGTGTCGCCCTCGAGGCCCCACCCGCGCTCGTCGATCAGGTCGGCGAGCCAGAAGCCGGCGAGATCGGCATCGGGGGCGACGTAGGCGCCGTAGATCTCGATGTCGTCGCCCGGGTTGGCGATGACGGTGAGCTCACCCGGCTCGACGACGTCGAGCAGCCCGCGGGCGAGCTTCGCACCGCCGGTGCCCCCGGCGAGCACGACGACTGGGCCGTCGCTCACAGCCCCGTGATTCTGATCCCGGCGCGGACCTTGTGGCGCACGTTGATCGAGATGATGAGCGGCGTGAGCTGCTCGACGATGCGGGCCATCTCGAGCGGCCCGACGTCGACCGGTCGCAGCCCGTCGATGCGCTCGATGAGCGCAGCCAGCTTCGCCTTCTCAGCGCGCTTGTCCCCGCAGATGAGCACGTCCTCGTCGAGCGGGTGGTCGAGGTCGGAGAGCAGGGCGGCGCTGACCGTGTGGAAGGCCGAGAGGACCGTCACCCCCTCGGGCACCATCTCCTGGGCCTGCTGGGCGGCCGAGCCCTGCCACACGCCGAGCGTTCGCGTCGCCTTGCCGCTGATCGCGGCGGCGAGCGGCACGGTGGCGTCGACGAGCAGCTGTCCGGGTGCGAGCACCTCCCGCAGGTTGGTCAGGTTCTCGGACTGGTTGCGGAACGGCACGCTGAGGATGATCAGCTCGGCGCCCGCCACCGCCTCGGCGTTCTCGGCGCCGGAGAAGGAGCCAGTCGGCACGCGCTCGGCCGCCCGCTCGGCGGCCTCCTGGGCCCGGCCGGCGTCCCGGGAGCCGATGATCACGGGTACGCCGGCGCGGCCGAGCCGCAGGGCGAGACCGAAGCCGAGCGCGCCGGTAGCGCCGACGATGGGAACGGGCGGTTCGGTCACTGGCGGGGAGTGTATGGTGAGGCCGGGCGGGGGGCCCGCCGGGTGTCCCCGCAGGTTCAGAACCGACATGTGGCGCGCGGGCATCATCCTCATCGCGGCGGCGATCGTCGTCGCGTGGCCTACCGCCGGACAGGCCTCGCGCCCGCCGGGCGAGCCGCTGCCGATCGCCTCCGCCACGCTGACCCAGGACGGTCAGGCGGTCCTGTGGACACTCGAGCTCGGACACGCGTTCTCGCCCGCCGCGCTGGCTCGGGACCGAGAGTCGCTGTGCCTGGTGCTCGCACCCGGCGGCCGGCTGTGCATCGCCGGCCCGGCCCGCCACAGCCGGCGGCCGAGGCTCCTCCTGCGCCCGGCGCGCGGCCGCCCGTTGCTCGTGGCCGCCACCATCACGCGCGCCAGCACCCGGGAGCTGACCGCAAGCTTCCTGCCCAGTGCGCTCGGGCTCGGCTACGTCTCGCTGCGCTGGCAGGTCACGAGCTTGCTGAGCTCGCCCCGCTGCCCGCGCGCCTGCACGGTCCGCTTCCCCTCCCGTCCCACTCGCCTGCGGCTGCACGTGCCGCAGCTCGTCGGCTGTGTCCCGGCCGGGCCCGAGCAGGTCTTTCAAGGCCCGGCGACCGGGCGGATGATCGCCCTGACGTTCGACGACGGTCCGTGGACGGACACCGCGCAGTTCCTCAGCGTGCTCGAGCACGCCCACGCGGTGGCCACGTTCTTCGAGATCGGCGATCAGGTGGCCGAGTACGGGGAGCACGGTGCGATCGAGCGGCGCATGCTCGCCGACGGCGACATGATCGGCGACCACACCTGGAACCACCCCGACCTGGCTGGCGATCCCGGCGCCACCGCCTCCGAGCTGACCCGGGCCGCGACCGCCATCCGCCAGGCCACCGGGGGATTTCAGCCCTGCCTCTTCCGCCCGCCCTACGGCGCGGTCACTCCGGCCGTCCTCAGCACGGCCCGCGCGCTCGGCTTCCTCGCCATCCAATGGGACGTCGACCCGCGCGACTGGGCGATGCCCGGGGTGGCGGCGATCGAGGCGAACGTGATCGCCAACGCGCGGCCGGGCGCGATCGTCATCCAGCACGACGGCGGCGGCGACCGCTCACAGACGCTCGCCGCCCTGCCGCGCGAGATCGCCACCCTGCGGGCTCGTGGCTACCGGCTGGTCACGGTCACGGACCTGCTGGGACTGCAGCTTCTCTATAAGTAGGGCCATGAGCGCCCTGCCCGCCCGCGTGCGAATCCGCGAAGTCGGACCCCGCGACGGCTTCCAGAACGAGCCGGAGGTGATCCCGACCGCGGCCAAGGTGCAGTTGATCGAGGCCCTGGCCGCCACCGGCCTGCGCCGGCTCGAGGTGACGAGCTTCGTGCGCGCTGACGTGATCCCGCAGCTGGCCGACGCCGAGGCGGTGCTCGAGGCGGTGCGGCTGCCCGAGAGCGTGTCGGTCAGCGTGCTCATCCCCAACGAGCGCGGGCTCGAGCGCGCCCTGCGCCACCGGGCGCGCTTCCACGAGGTCAACGGCTTCCTGTCCGCCTCGGAGACCCACAACGAGAAGAACGTGGGGCGCTCGGTGAGCGAGTCGCTGGCCGGGCTTCAGCGCGTGCTCGCCCGCGCGCAGGCTGAGGGCCTGCGCTGCGAGGCGGTCATCTCGACCTCCTTCGGCTGCCCCTACGAGGGCCACGTGCCGGTTGAGCGGGTGCTCGAGATCGCGGGCGAGCTGGCCGCGGCGGGCGCGCAGGAGATCGGCTTCGGCGACACGACCGGGATGGCCAACCCGGTGCAGGTGCGCGAGTTCTTCGCCGCCGCCGCGGACCGCGCTGCCCGGGGTCGAGCTGACCGCCCACTTCCACAACACACGCGGGCAGGGGCTGGCCAACGTGCTGGCCGCGCTCGACTGCGGCGTCGAGAGCTTCGAGTCGAGCTTCGGCGAGCTCGGCGGCTGCCCGGTCCCGGCCGGGGCGACGGGCAACATCGCCACCGAGGATCTCGTCTCGATGCTGCACGAGATGGGCATCGAGACCGGCATCGACCTGGCGGCGCTGATCGACGCCTCGCGCGCCGCCCAGGAGGTGCTCGGGCGCCCGCTGGGCAGCCATGTGCTCACGGCCGGCCCGATCCGGTGGCAGGCGTGAGCGGCGCGGGCTCGCTGCGCGACGCGCTCGAGCGCGCCCGGGCCGGCGGGCCGGAGCGCCACCGGGCCAAGGCGGCCGAGCAGGGCAAGCTGCCGGTGCGCGAGCGGGTGCAGCGGCTGCTCGACCCCGGCTCGTTCGCCGAGGAGGGACTGCTCGCCGGGTGGGAGCAGGAGGGCGAGGGTGCCGAGGGCGTCGTCACCGGACTCGGCACCGTGGGCGGCCGGCCGGTCGCCGTGATGGCCAACGATCCGACCGTCAAGGCCGGATCGTGGGCGCCGCCGACGGTGGAGAAGATCATCCGCATCCAGGAGCGCGCGCTCGCGCTCACCGTTCCGCTCGTCTATCTCGTCGATTCGGCCGGGGCCCGGATCAACGAGCAGGTGCAGATGTTCCCGGGCCGCCGCGGCGCCGGGCGGATCTTCTTCAACCAGGTGCGGCTGTCGGGCGTCGTGCCCCAGGTGTGCGTGCTGTTCGGACCGAGCGCGGCCGGGGGCGCCTACATCCCCGCCTTCTGCGACATCGTGATCATGCGCGACGGCAACGCCTCGATGTACCTCGGCTCGCCGCGCATGGCCGAGATGGTGATCGGCGAGCGGGTGACGCTCGAGGAGATGGGCGGCGCCCGCATGCACACCTCGGTGAGCGGCTGTGCCCACGCGCTCGTGCGCAGCGACGAGGAGGGCATCGAGCTCGCCCGGCGCTACCTGGCCTTGTTCCCGGGCTCCTTCGAGCAGCCGCCGCCCCTCGCCGCGCCCGCTCCGCCCGTCTCCGACGCTCAGCTCGCCGAGCTCATCCCGGCCGACGAGAACAAGCCATTCGACATGCGCGCCCTCATCGACACGCTCGTCGACGGCGGCTCGTGGCTCGAGGTGCAGGCGCGGTGGGCGCGCGAGCTGATCGTCGGCTACGGCCGGCTCGACGGGCAGGTGATCGGGATCGTGGCCAACCAGCCCAAGTACAAGGGCGGTGTGTTGTTCGTCGACTCGGCCGACAAGGCGGCCCGGTTCATCTGGACCGCGAACGCGTTCAACATCCCGCTCGTGTTCCTCGCCGACGTGCCCGGGTTCATGATCGGCACCCAGGTCGAGCGCGAGGGGATCATCCGCCACGGGGCGAAGATGATCAGCGCGGTGTCGGAGGCCACGGTGCCGAAGATCTCGGTCATCGTCCGCAAGGCCTACGGCGCGGGGCTCTATGCGATGGCCGGCCCCGCATTTGACCCCGACTGCTGCATCGCGCTGCCGAGCGCCTCGATCGCCGTGATGGGCCCGCAGGCGGCCATCAACGCCGTCTACTACAACCAGCTCCAGGCCATCGAGGACCCCGACGCCCGGGCCGAGCGCGTGGCCGAGCTGCGCCGCGAGTACGCGGCTGACATCGACATCCTCCACCTCGCCTCCGAGCTCGTCGTCGATGTCGTGACCCCGCCCGAGGAGCTGCGGGCAGAGCTCATCCGCCGCCTGGCGCTGGCCGCCGGCAAGCGGCGCCAGTGGCCGGCCAAGCACAATCCGGTCACGCCGGTATAGGCGCGGCACTCGCCGGCCGGGTGTCGAGCGCGTCGATCCGCTCGAGGACGCGAGCGAGCGTGTCGCGGTCGGTGATCCTGAGGACGAGCGCGCGGTCGTGACGGGGCCTGGGCGCCCCTGGCTGCCCGGCTCCGAGCAGGACGAGCTCGACGGCCAGGTGGGCGGGCGGGGCGGCGTCGAGTGCCCGCACGAGCGCGAGCGCGAGCAGCGGAGTGACGGCCGGCTCGAGCGGGGCGGGGGAGGCGGCGGTGTCGAGCAGCGCCGCCAGGCCGAGGACGAGCGCGACAGTGGGCACGAGCTGGAGCGCCGAGATCACCGGGCCCTGCCACCCGTGCAGGCGCGCGCCGGCCAGAACGAGCAGCCAGGCGACGAGCAAGGCACCGAGTCCGGGCAGCGCGCGGACGCTCACCCGTCGGCCCAGCCGTCCCGTGCGCAGCAGTCCGGCCCGAGGGGTGCCGTAGGTGGCTTCGATTCGCAGCGTGCGGGTGCCGCGCGTGGCGGGCGCGGCGGCGATGACGTCCTGGCTTGCCCGCTCTGGCGTGAGCCGGCGCCCGGGGGAGAGGCCGAATACGGCGTCGGTGAGCAGCGACAGGAGTGCGGCGGCGAGCAGCCCGAGGCCGAGCGCCGGATGGGAGACCGACACGAGGCTCCCCGCCAGCGCGAGCGCCACGTGCCAGGCGGCGGCGAGCGCGGCGTCGGGGCGGCACCAGAACGTCTCGATCCGGACCGCGCGGCCGGTCCGGCGCAGCTCGCCGGCCAGCCACAGGGCGGCCCGGCGCTCGGCGTCCGAGCCCGGTGTCCGGGGGCCGATGGCGGACAGCGGGTCGAGGCTCGGACCGGCCGGCATGGGGCGATGATCGCAGGGGCGGCGCCCGGGCAGATGCGCTAGAACCGGGCGGGTGACCGGCGATCTCGAAGCCGAGCTGCTCGCGATCGCCGGGGAGGTGGCCGACGTGGCCGCGGCCGAGCTGATGGCCCGCTTTGGCACCGCCCAGCGCGACGTGCGGGCCAAGAGCGGGCCCACCGACCTCGTCTCCGAGGCCGATCTGGCCGCCGAGCAGGCGATCCGCACGCTCCTGGCCGAGCGCCGGCCCGAGGACGCGATCCTGGGAGAGGAGGGCGGAGCGACCGGCGACGGCCATCTGCGCTGGATCGTCGACCCGCTGGATGGCACGATCAACTTCCTGTTCGGCATCCCGGCCTTCGCGGTCAGCGTCGCCTGCGAGGACCCGGAGGGCACGCTGGCCGGGATCGTGCTCGATCCGGTGCGCGGCGAGCGCTTCACCGCCACCCGTAGCGGACCGGCCCAGCTCGACGGGCGGGCGCTGCCCGGCTCTGAGCGCACCGAGTTCGCCACCGCGCTGATCGCCACCGGCTTCGCCTACGACGCCGCGGTGCGGGCGCGCCAGGCCGAGGTGGTCGGTCGCCTGCTCCCGCGCGTACGCGACATCCGCCGCGTCGGCTCGGCTGCGCTCGACCTGTGCTGGGCGGCCGCCGGGCGCTTCGACGGCTACTACGAGCGCGGCGTGAAGGCCTGGGACATCGCCGCCGGCGCACTGGTGGCCGAGCGCGCCGGGCTCGCGGTCCACCGCCTCGAGCCGGCCCCCGGGCTGCCGGCGGGCATCCTCGCCGCCGCGCCGGCCATCGCCGCCGAGCTGCTCGAGCTCGTCACCGGCTGACGCCGCGGTGCGCCGCCCCCGGCGGCGGGCGCCGGGCCCATAGACTGCGCGAAGCGCGGCGGTGATGGAACGGTAGACATGGCGGCCTCAAAAGCCGCTGTCCCTTGGGGACGTGTGGGTTCGAATCCCACCCGCCGTACTGATTTCTCCGGGGAATACGACTGAGCTCAGGCGCTGGCCGCCTCCGCCCGGCCGGCGCTCATCGCCTCGCCCTCGGCACCGCCCGCGTACGAGATCAGCACGCTGATCGCCCCCTGGTGGGAGAGCTGATCCGGGGTGTTGCGAAACCGCTCCCGGTCCTCGGCGTGCATGCCGCGCCCGTCGACGACGACGAGCGCCGCGTCGTGCTCGGTCGCCACGTCGAGGAGGGTCTCGGAGAGTTCGCCATCGACCTCGTGGGTCAGTACGGGCACGCCCTGGCGGGCGGCGGCGGCCGCCGCCGCGGCGAGGACGCCCCCGGTTCCCTCACCGGAGACGATGTGCAGCTCTCCGCCGAGACCGCGGGCCAGGCGGACGGCCACACCGAGCGCCCGGTCGGCGTCGCCCGCGGCCTCGACGCCGACCACGACCGCGCGGCCGGCGTAGTCCGGCAGCGTCCCCGACTGAGTGGGCACGATCAGGACGTCGCAGCGCGCCTGGTGCGAGACGCGGTTGGGCAGCGAGCCGAGGATCCGCCGAATCCCGGTCATGCCCTTGTTCCCCATCACGATCAGCTGCGCCCCGAGCTCTTCGGCCAGGCCGGCGAGCTCGAGCGACGCCTCGCCCTTGGGCAGATGCGTCTCGACCGTGACGCCCCGGCTGCGCAGCCGTTCGGCGGACTCGGTCACGATCTGCTGGGCGCTGATCCGCGGCGGCCAGTCGCTGCCGTAGATGGCCGAGGGCACGCACGCGACATGCACGGGCGCGCCGAGCGCCAGCGCCAGCTCGCCGGCCTTGTCGACGGCGAGCTCGGCCCGCGACTCTCCATCGGTCCCCACGACGATCGGATTCTCCGACATTGCCCCTCCTTGCATGCGCCCCCCGCATGGCCCGGTATGAGCGGTGTGGCCGAGCGATCCTATGCGGATGTGCGACTTGGCAGGGGAAACCTCCGCAAATTTAACCGTCCATCCGTAAGCGAAGGAGCTACCTGCGTTTCTGCTAGCGTAAACGCAGAGATGAACTTCGCTTATCGAAAGGACCGGTCGTGAACGCCCTCTCTGACACCGGCGCCGTGCATCACGCGCGCCGGTGGTGGATCCTCGCCGTCCTCGGCATCGCACAGCTCATGGTCGTGCTCGACTCGACCGTGGTGAACATCGCCCTCCCGCACGCCCAGAGCGCGCTGCACTTCTCCAACAGCGACCGGCAGTGGGTCGTCACCGCCTACTCGCTCGCGTTCGGCAGCCTGCTGCTGGTCGGCGGCCGCCTGGCCGACATCTTCGGTCGCAAGCGCCTCTTCCTCACCGGCGTGATCGGGTTCGCCGCCGCCTCGGCGGTCGGCGGCGCGGCGGTCAGCTTCGACATGTTCGTCGCCGCCCGCGCCGTCCAGGGCGCATTCGGCGCGTTGCTCGCGCCGGCGGCACTCTCGCTGCTCACCACGACGTTCACCGAGCCCGCGGAGCGTGGCAAGGCGTTCGGCATCTACGGCGGCATCGCCGGCGCCGGCGCCTCGATCGGGCTGCTGCTCGGCGGCCTGCTCACCGAGTACCTGAACTGGCGCTTCACGATGTACGTCAACGTCGTCTTCGCCATCGTGGCCACCGCGGCCGGCGCCGTCCTGCTCGCGCCGCACGCCGCCGAGGCTCGCCAGCGCATCGACAAGCTCGGGACCCTGCTGGCCTCCGCGAGCATGTTCGCGATCGTGTACGGCTTCGCCCACGCGGCCACGAAGACCGGCAGTGCGGGCTGGAGTGACCCCCAGACGATCGGCTTCCTGATCGCCGGCGTCGTCCTGCTCGTCGTCTTCGTTCTCGTCGAGCGCCGGGTGGCGAATCCGCTGCTGCCGCTGCGCGTGATCACCGACCGCAATCGCGGCGGCGCCTACGCGGCGATGTTCCTGGCCTCGATCGGCATGTTCGGCGTCTTCCTGTTTCTCACCTACTACCTGGAGACGACGCTCCGCTACAGCCCGATCACCACCGGCGTGGCCTTCCTACCCCTGACCGGTGTGGTGATCGTCACCGCCGGGCTGGCCAACACGGTCCTGCTGACC
Source organism: uncultured Solirubrobacterales bacterium (assembly GCA_963848745.1). GTDB lineage: Bacteria > Actinomycetota > Thermoleophilia > Solirubrobacterales > Solirubrobacteraceae > Palsa-465. The sequence continues at coordinate 126,696 of CAWKEO010000002.1, forward strand.
CGGGTCAGCGCGCGCGTGCTCGTGCCGCTCGGCCTGCTCATCGGCGCCGGCGGCATGGCGCTCATGACGCGGATCGGGCTGCACTCGAGCTACGCCTCGACGGTGCTGCCGCCGCTCATCCTCGTCGCCGTCGGCCTCGGCCTCGTGTTCGCGCCCTGCTTCAGCCTGGGCACGCTCGGGGTGTCGGGCGGCGATGCCGGCGTGGCTTCGGCGGCGGTCAACGTGGCCCAGCAGATCGGTGGCTCGATCGGAACCGCCCTGCTGAACTCGATCGCCACCAGCGCGGCGGCCAGCTTCGTCCTCGCCCACGCGAGCTCGGCGCCGCTGACGCTCGTCAAGGCGCAGGCGGCCGTGCACAGCTACACGGTCGCGTTCTGGGTCGGCGCCGGGATCTTCGTCCTCGCCGCGGTGCTCGTCGGGCCACTGTTGCGGCCGGGCGTGCCCGACCTGGGTGCGAATGAGACCATCGACCACGTGGCGATGCCCGCATGAGCACGGCGTCTGAGCCACGGCGGTTGCGGGCCGATGCCGCCCGCAACCGGCAGGCGCTCATCGACGCCGCCGAGCGGCTGTTCGTCGAGCGCGGCCTCGCGGTCACGCTCGACGACATCGCCGCGGCCGCAGGGGTCAACGTGGCCACGGCGTATCGTCACTTCGCCAACAAGCACGAGCTGGCCGGCGCCTTCCTGCAGCAGAAGATCGATCAAGTGATCGGGGAGGCGGAGGCGGCTGCGGCGATCGAGGACCCCTGGCAGGGGCTCTCGCAGTTCCTGGGCCGGATGCTCGCGCTGATCACCGCCAACCGCGGCCTGCACGACGTGTTCACCCCCGGGTACGGCGAGGAGCACTTCGAGCGTCTCGACGCCCGGGTGGAGCCGCTGCTGCACGGCATGCTGGAGCGTGCGCAGGCGGCCGGATCGCTGCGGGTCGATGTCGAGCCGGGCGACATCGGCGCGCTCATCCAGATCCTCGGCGCCGCCGCCGACATCCCCGCCGCAGATCCCGGGGCGCTGGCCGAGCGCTACCTCGCGCTCGTGCTCGCCGGCCTGCGCCCGGACGGCACGCCGGCTGCCCGCTCAAGCGCCGAGCCCGGCGCAGGCGCGCGCGGCCAAGCGGCCCGGCCGCACGCGGCGCTGAACGCGCCGAGTCCTCAGGCGGCGGCGGGCTCGGGTCCTGCGGGCGCAGCCGATCCGGGCGGCACCCGGTAGCCGCGGCGGCGGGCCTCCTCGACCGGCGCCTCGGTCTCGACGTTCCAGGCCTGGGTGAACCCGAGCATGGCGGCCGCGATGAGGAGCACCTGCAGGGGCGCGAGCAGGACGGTGAGCGTGCCCAGGGTGTCCGAGCCGAAGCCCGTGCCGCCGAAGATCGATTGCGCGTTCCCGTATCCGAACGAGTGGCGCTGGAACCAGCTCGTGCCGGTCAGCCCGGCGCCGGCGATGATCGACACCATCAGCAGCAGCAGGGCGAGTCCGGAGCCGATCGTCAGCCCGCCGCGGCTCCAGCGGAGCATGACGTAGAAGGCGAGGATCACGTAGATCAGCGCCCAGGCGAGCTCGACCGGCTTCATCCCCTGGAGCTTCGACCACCCGCCGAGGCAGATGAGCAGCATCACCGCCGCCGAGACGAGGAACAGGATGAACACGACGAGCTTGGTCAACTTGCTCGACGCCTTCTCCCGGTTTGGATAGACGACGACGTAGCCAGGGGTCACCGACCGTGCCATGTCAGCGGGACCATACAAATCCTGGCGGCCCGATGCGACAGTTGCACGCGTCGCGCCACCTAGAATCCGTGGTCTGCCGCGGGCGTGGCGGAATTGGTAGACGCGCCGGCTTTAGGTGCCGGTGGGCAACTGCTCTTGGGGGTTCGAGTCCCTCCGCCCGTATCCCCGGCTGCCTGCGCTCGCACTGAGGCCCGTCAGGGCTCCGGACTCAGTCGAGCGGCCGGTCGCTGTAGGCGAGCCGGACCTGGCCGTCGCTCGCGTCCCGGCGGGGACCGCGGTTGACCAGCCCGACCGCCTCGGCCGTCCGTCGCGACGGGTCGTTGCGCTCGGCCGCCCAGGCGATCACCGCGGCGCCCGGATCGCGGGCGCCGGCCGCCTCCACGGCCGCCCGCGCGAGCTCGCGCGCCAGCCCTTGTCGCTGCCAGGCGGCCGCGATCCGGTAGCTGATGTTCCAGGTGCCGCTGCGGTGGCGCTGGGCGCCGCCGACCCCGACGACCTCGCCGGTCTCGCGCCAGCGGGCCACCCAGTACGACAGCCCGTCGCTGATCCAGCGGGCGGCTGCGAGCTCACACCAGCGCCGCGTCGTCTCGAGCTCGGCATGGCGGTTGGCCGGGTCATACCACCACCCGTCCGGGTCGCTCATGATCGCAAAGAGCGCGGGCGCATCCTCGGGGCGCACCGGGTCGAGGTGCAGGCGGGAGGTCTGGACATGCTCGAGCTCCGGCATCGGCGGCCAGGCTAGCTCCGCGGGCCGGCGAGGTCGGCCGGCGGCCTGAATCACGTTCTTTGGCGTATCGCGTCGGACCCTCCGACGCAATTCGCCATCGTTCGCCAGGAACGGATGGTCCGAAGCAGGGGAGACAGGACTCGAACCTGCAACCCCCGGTTTTGGAGACCGGTGCTCTACCAATTGAGCTACTCCCCTTCGAGAGCCTCAGTCTACGCAGAGACGCCGGAGGGCGGATCGACCGGCGCCGGTATCGTTGGCGGCGCCGGGGCCGGTTCAGGATGATCTCCCACACCGTCTACAAGACCTTCCGCACCGCCAACCGCCGCGAGTTCGTGCGCATCACCGACGAGGTGGCCGACGCCGTGCGCGAGGCGGGGATCGCCGAGGGGATGGTGCTCGTCGCGGCCATGCACATCACGGCCGCCGTCTGGATCAACGACGACGAGCCGGGGCTCCAGGAGGACGTGCTCGAGTGGCTCGACAAGCTCGCCCCGCCGAGCTGGAAGGAGCCCGACGGTGAGCTCGCCGCCGAGCTCCTGCCCGCGCCCGGGGACTACCGCCATCATCGCGGCGGCGAGGACAACGGCGACGCCCATTTCAAGAACCTGCTCGTCCACCACCAGGTGATCGTGCCGGTGACCGACGGCGCGCTCGACCTGGGGCCGTGGCAGCAGATCTTCTACTGCGAGTTCGACGGGCGCCGGTCCAAGCGACTCGTGATCAAGGTCCTGGGGGAGTAGCGATCGCCGGCTCGGAGGTGTTCGCCGACGGCCTGCTGAGCGGCCGCGTGGCGCTGGTCACCGGCGGCGGGACGAACCTCGGCAAGGCGGCCGCGGCCGAGCTGCTGCGCTGCGGCGCCGAGGTGGTGATCGCCGGCCGGCGCCCGGACGTGCTCGAGGCGGCCCGACAGGAGCTGGGGGAGGGGTGCACGGTGGCCGCCGGGGACATCCGGGCGGCCGGGGATGCCCGGGCGATCGTCAAGACCGCGCTCGGGCTCCGCGGCCGGGTCGACTTCCTGCTCAACAACGCCGGGGGCCAGTACTTCGTCCCCGCGGAGGCGATCACGCTGAAGGGCTGGCAGGCGGTCCAGCGGCTGAACGTCGGCGGCACCCTGACCATGTGCGAGCTCGTTCACGAGCTGGCCATGGCGCCCGCCGGCGGCGGAATGATCGTCAACGTGACCGTCTCCCCGCACCACGGGATGCCGGCCATGGCCCATACCGGCGCCGCGCGGGCCGCCGTCGAGGCGATCACCCGTGAGCTGGCCGAGCGCTGGGCGCCCGACGGCGTGAGCGTCGTGGCGGCCGCCGTCGGCCGGTTCGACACCGAGTCGCTGCGCAAGTACCCGGCCGAGCTGTGGCGCAGCGCCGCGCAGACCGTCCCGCTGCAGCGGCTCGGCCGCATGGAGGAGTACGGGTGGCTGATGGCCCTCCTGGCCACGCCGCTCGGCCGCGCGCTGTCGGGCTCGGTCATCACCCTGGACGGCGCCCTGGACAACTGGAGCGGCCCGTGGCCGCCCCGCGAGCTCGCCCGCGATGGTGCCGTGCCGACCGAGGAGCGCCGCCCGGCGCCGCCCGCGGGCTGACCGGCCCGCGCCCCGCCGCGCCCGCCGCGCGACAACGCCCCGGGTACCATCAGAGGGCCTCGCGGGCGAAGTGTTGTGGTTGCACAGGAGCCTTCCAAGCTCTTAGGGCGGGTTCGATTCCCGTCGCCCGCTCTGCACCGGCCGACGCTCCCCCCGGCGGACACCGCCGGGCGGACACCACCGGCCTGCGGCCACCTCCCGGCAGGGCTATGATCGCCTCGTCACGGGGAGTGGCGCAGTCTGGTAGCGCACCCGGCTGGGGGCCGGGCGGTCGCAGGTTCAAATCCTGTCTCCCCGATAGAGGAAATCGCTGCAATCCGTCATTTTCGGCGCGCACTGGGAGAGTCGAAGCAGCTGCGAGGGCATCAAAAGGGCATCAAATGCCTAGCGCCGAGCGTTAGACCATGTCTCGGAATCAACAGCCGTTGGACCATTCAGGCCGGCAGCGGCCTCTGCGCGCTCCGTTTGGGCCAAGTGGCCCCGTAGCATCGCCCGAGGTTTCTCCGGTCACGTCGATCTAACTAGCGGCTACGCCTATATCCGCCTTGTCGATGCGGATCAAGCCTGCGCCTCGACTGCTTCCGCGCCCGTGAGGAGCAGCCGGTGGAGGGCGTGCGCGCTGCTTAGGGACGCGGCGCTCGTCGTGCTTTGCGACCTCGACACGGCTCCGCGGCACCGGCGCTTGCGTTGGTGCGCGATCTCCGGGGCGGCTGCATCGAGGCCCCTGCGTCCTCGGGGTCGGCGATCGCGCTCGCCGACCCCGAGCCGCAGATCTCGGCTGCGGGCAGTCAGCTGCGAGCGGCGGAGACGGGCACGCCCGCCCCGCGCCGCCGCCCGCGTCAGGAACTCCGTCCTGTGCCATCGGCTCGATCCTCTGCCACCGCGGGTTGCTCCGGTCGCCGGACGTGCATTCGCGAACTGGGGTGCCCGCTGCACCGTCGACCCTATGCGTTCCTCTCTGAATGGGCATGCCAGCACGGCGAGCGTGCGGCCTGTCGATAGACATAGAACCTGAGGATCCCACTCACGACTTCAGTTGCCGCTGCTGGTCACGGGCGGAGTCAGGTGCTCAATCGAGCAGGAGCGCCCGAGGCTTGACAGGGCGACGACCCGAGCGTAACTTCGCCCGAGGCTATCGACGCCGGTCAGAGGGTGCATGAGCAACAAGGGCCGCGCGACTCTTCACACGAAGGCTCTCGGCGCAGCTGTCATGTCAACGGGAGCGTTTGTTATCGCCGCGCCTAGTGCAAAGGCCGTGCAGGGGCCGTTTTGCGGGTCTCCGACAAAGAATCGGGCGTATCCGCCAACTTGCGTTCACACACCGGAGCACTACGTGTGGCAGTCCTATTCCGTTTTTCTCGACAGCTACGGGCAGAGCGTTTGCGTCGGACTAACGACCAAGCGAACGGCAACCGGCTACAACTCGTTTTTCAACCGAGCATGTACTCATGGGAGTACCACCACGTATTACTACTATTCAAAGCCGTACAACCTCGTCGCGTACGCCGGGATCTTGAACCATGGCGCCAATCGCGCACTCGGCTGGGGGTCTCTTAGGGCAACTGGGACGGAATGAAAGGTGCACAGTGCGACCAAGATTGTCGACTTCCATGGTTGTCATTGGTGCCGCTGTCCCGCTGGCTCTGCTGGCGTAGTCTGGGGCTATTCGGTACCGGTACGTCGGCACGAGCCGGGAGCAAGTTCTCCCATTCGGCTAATAATCTGCTTATGGATCCTCGTCAGACGTCCGCTGCACCCGGTTCGCCGTCTGCATCGTTTTCAGTCTTCAGTCGCCCGCCCGTTGCGGAATCCGAGATGATGGCAGCGTTGCCATCTGGTGCAATACGGGCCTTCGCGCGGCAGGGTGCCGATCTGTCAAGCGCCCGTTTCGTAGATCACAGTGGCGAGGGTACGTGGCGTGGGTTGTCCCGGCCGGCACGAACATGTGCGTCGCATACAAAATTCTCGCTGCGCGAGCCGACGGGCCGTCCGTAGTCGCTGCATGTGGCAGGCGAACATTTCGCTTTTTGACCGCGGATGGCGCGAACGGTACAGAGATGTGGGTGGCGGGCGTTGCGCCCGATACTGCCGCCGCCGTGATCGCGACTTTTGGCGCTACTGTCTCCACGATCCCTGTCACCGATAACATCTTTTTGGGAACAGTCGGCGTCGGCGCCGGAACTGTCACGCTTGCCGATCGGCGGGGTCGGACTCTCGAGACGAGGTCCGTGGTGAATTGACGCATCATGTCGGTGCCGAGTGAGTGGTCCTCTGTGTCCGGGAGGCGACTCGGGCAGGGCTCAACAGTCAGGAAACGTGCTAGAGGCGGCATCCAATACCGGCGGCGGGACGAGATTTCACACAAGGTTGACCGATCGAGACCGTCCCGCGATGGCTGTCCTCGTCGGTGCCGGACGATCGGGGACCACGCTCCTCCGGCTCCTGCTCGATGCTCATCCTGAGATAGGTTGCCCCGCCGAGGCCGGGATGCCGTCGCTGCTCGATCATCTCGTTCGAGCCTGGCGCACTGTGGAATCTCGTGACGGAACGTCTGACGGGTTTCTTGGAGCTGCCCGCCGCAGTGAGGGACGCGATCGTTCGCGCCGTCGCCGCTCCCATGGCACAGTACGCAGCACGGGAGGGGAAACGCATCTACTGCGACAAGTCTCTGGACTCTGTCGATCACCTAGAAGTCGTGCGGAGCTATTTCCCGGAGACGCGGTTCGTCCTGCTGTTCCGCCACGTGATGGACACGGTCGCCTCCGGTGTGGAGGCGTCGCCGTGGGGCTTCAACGCATTCGGGTATCTACCGTTCATCCAAGGTTCTCCTGATAACTTTGTCGCGGCACTTGCCAGCTATTGGCTGAGCGACGTTGACGTTGCATTGCGTGGAGGAGCATCATCCAGACCTGTGCCACCGGGTTCGTTACGAGGACCTCGTCACTTCTCCCGACGAGACCCTCTCAGGGATCTTTGAGTTCCTGGGCGTCGCGGTGGATTTGTCCGTGCTCAGCCAAGCATTTGATCGGGCCCCGAAAGAAGTTGGTCCTGGCGACTACAAAGTAACGTATACGGCTGGCGTACATGCTTCGTCGGTCGGACGCGGCAAGCGCGTTCCGGTAGCGATGGTGCCTGAGCCACTGCTTGAGGCGATCAACGTAAGGCTTGACACGCTAGGCTACGAGGCCATGAGCCCCGCCTGGAACACCGCACCGCGGCGGGGGCGGCATGCCGGCGCTGCGAGTGAGCGACTAGCGGCGTTGATGGAGACCGTCGATTTGGCGGCGATCGCCGGGAGCGAGCAAGTCGGGTCGTTCGCGGTGGTTGCGGAGGACGACGACATGTTGCGATGGGTAATTGACCCTTCGACGGGAGGAGTGCGCCAAGGTGACGGCGAGGTTGAGTGCGTGATAACGGGCACCGCCGCCGACTTAGCGCTCATGCTCGAGCGGAAAGAGAACTTGGGCGTTTTGCTTCGCGGAGGACGGATCCGACACCTGACTGCGGGCGACAATCTCCCCCCGGAAGAGTTGGCACGGGCGATGTCCATCAGACTGAGCCTGCTGACGGGCACGATGGGCCAGGGGCGTCCCGCATCCTGTTGACGCAGATGTGATGAGCGGCCTGGGCGATCTGCTGGAGCTTCTCCATGACGCGCACTCGCGCGAAACGACGCTTGACGTGCAACTCCGCGACTGGAATGAGGTCCCTCGTCGCTCGGCGATCGTTGCGGACGGGCCTGGCGTGGACGGCAGGCCCCGGCTCCAGTGGCGAGGGCCGCGACCTCGGTCGACTCACGCCGAATCCAGGCGCAGAATCTGGGTGCACGGCCCGAATCGGCTGCGAGTGGAAATCAGGGGCCACGGCGTATTGAGGGTCCTCGCGATACGTGACGGGACCCGCTGGTGGTGGTGGGATGGAGCTAACGGCGCATCCACTGGGGAAGAAGTTGGGAGCGAGATGCCGGCAGCGCTGTCGCCCCCGATGCTGAGTCCCGCCCAGCTCGTCGGTTCGCTCTGCTTCGAACTGGCCGGCGACGGCACTCGCGCAGGGCGGCACGTGGTCCGCGCTCGCGCTCGCCCCCGCCGTGAGGGATATCTGCCAGTCGCCCTGACATACGAGCTTGAGTTCGATGCCGAACACGGCACGATGTTGCGTCTGGCTAGGTTCGAGGATGAGGTTTGTGTGCAGACGACAGAGGTCGTTGACGTCCGCTACGGCGGCGAAGTCGATCCGCGCCAGTTCATCTTCCTGTCTCCGGGCAACCGAGCGCCGCGTCCGGCTGTTTCGACAAGATCCGGGAGCTAGGTCTTTCGCTATCGGTCGCTAGCCGCGGCGCGCGGCTCGTTCGCCCTGAGCGTGCGTCAGGAGGCGCAGGCCCCGCCCGAACTCAGCATCGGTCCGGAGTTCAGCTGCGTCAATCACCGACGAGTCAGGCCTCTAGGCCAACCGCCAGGGCGTGACAGCTGCGAACGACCGGCCTACCTCGCGCCACGGAACGCGCTTAGTTCACTCAGAAGCGCCGCGACGCGCCGTCGCTCGCCATGAGGTCGCGCAACGTCGGTTTTCATCATCGGCGCCACGCGACGCGTTCGAGGTTCTATTCAAAGGATCTGACGCTAGAGCTTCGCGCGCGCTTCGAGTGGGTCGAGTGCTCCGAGGCCGGGTGGCAAGCGCTACGGTCGCGGCGCCTCAGGCATGCCAACGCTTGGTTGGCGCGCGCGCATCGCTTCGTCGTCGGCGAAGACGCGTGCGCGCCGATGGCTACGCGCAGCCGGCCACCAGCAGTCCTAGGCTACCCCTAGGGAACGTGTGTGCGGGTCGACCCGTTCCGAGTGGTATTCCCAACGCTCCGCCGAACGGTTGTACGCCCAGGCTCCGGTTTCCATCAAGCGGATCCAGGCCTCAACGAGCTGGCCGAACGATCGAACGCCAGGCTTTCCCGTCTCAGGCATTTCAGCGAAGAAGCGACGGGCGGGAACCGGTTCCGCATAGGGGACGCCGCAGTCGATGACAGTTACGATCCTTTCCGCGTCAATCGGCAGCCATTCGTGGTTCCAGTTTGGATCGGGGTAGTCACCGTCTACGTGGCCCATAGCTCGCCGCCAAAGCTGGCAGCGCTGGACGGCTTGGTGAAGCGGCAGGAAGGCTCGTCCGGGGCCAAGCTCACCGTTGGCCTCGGATGCGTGAGCGCTGGCGCCGTCGTGCCAGCTCCACCAGCGTCGTGCCTCCTGTGGCAGTTGCACGCCGATCGGATCCGTCAGGGCGTCCATGTCGGCATCGCTGAGCCCTGGTCGCAGCACTCGGAGAAGGGGCGCGCCTTGATCGTGCCAGTAGCTCTCGAGCGTCTCGAGGAGCTCCTCATCCAGTAATCGCGGCGCATCACGACCCGGCATTACAGGCCCATGTGGTGTTGACGTTGATCCCGTCTGGAAGCGGGATGGCGAGAAACGGATTCCCTACCGCCACGTTGCACCCGTGCAGACCGCCGACAGCCGGGTTGTCGGTGTCGTCATAGAAACCTCGAAGGCGTCGGCCTTGCACGATGTTGTCGGTTGGGTCGACGTACTTCAGGTTCGCTCCCGGACCGCCTTGAGTTGTGGAGAAGAACGGGTACTCGTCGCAGTGCCTGCCCTCAGGTGACCCATCGCAAGGCGGAGTGTTCGCGTACCAGCCACTTCCTGATTTGTTGGGCACGTCGCGATCGAGAAGTACCCAGGCCGGGTTCACCGTCTGGCCTCATTGTTGGGGTCGCTGATTGCGCCGAGTGCGGCGAGATCGTGATCGGCGGCTTCGCGCACGTCCTGCCCGGAGATGAAGACCGGCAGGCTTGAGCAGTCGGTCAAGCTCTGATCACCGCTGTCGCCGCTGGTGTCCGTATTGCCAGTTCCGGCATCGACAAGCTCGAGGCAAGAGCGTGCGACGTCGAGCTTGTTCTGGTCGGTGATCCCGGGATTCTGGCTCTCGAGCGTATTCGCAAGGCTCGTCTCGCGCGCCGTCGCGACGGGCATCGCCGTCCCATCGGGATTGGTGTCGACGACGATCGCTTGAGCGGCGCTTGTAGGTGTTCCCGGTGCAGGGTCGACCACGGTGACCGAGCTCGCTGGCTCATCGAGGTCCACGCTGTCGCTCGGCAGGACGTTGCGCTGGATGTTTGTAAATCCCAGGCTCTGAAGATCGGCTTCATACTGGCTCCAAGGCTCGCCCGGTTCTGGTGTGGGGACGATCGTCCAGAAAGGACAAGGCCCGGATGGACCGTAGTAGGCGCATTCTTGTTTGACGGTCGGGTCGAAGGAGGACGAGCTCAGCATCGACTGCAGGTTCTGCCGTTGCTGTGTCTCATCAGTTGAGGAGTTCGGAGGGCTGCTCACGATCGTTTGATCCGGCGAGACCGCACCCTGCCCGGGTCCAGGCAGAGCCGTGACCTCCAATGGCTCGACGAACGTGGCCAGATCGGCCCCCGGACCGGTCGGACAGCCTCCCGTGTTAACTGCATCTCCCGTTGCCACGATGAGCTTCTCCGCATCGATCGGGATGTTCTGCTCGCCGTAGCACGGCTCCGGTAGCGAGCTCCAGGGTCCGCCGCCGGTCTCCCATTGGGTGACCCACTCGTCCTCCGGCACAGCCTCCTCACCCGTCCACTGGCAATTGATGAGGATCGCGCAGCTGCTGGGATCGTTGGGTGATGGGGTGCAGTTCGGTAGATACATCCCAGCTGCGCACAGCTTTTCGCTTGCCGGACCTACCATGATCGTGTTTCCGCCGCCGCCCGTCCCCGACATCGCCGGAGCCGATCCCAAGGACGTCCGCGATCGCTGATCCAACCTTCCAGCCGATCACGAACGATGTGACGCCAAGCCCCACACCCGGGAGGGTGGCGATATTCGCCCAGGAGCCCTCGCTGATCAGGAAATCCAACGCGTTCCCCTTCAGCGCCATCGAAGCCGTTTTCAGGCTATCCCAGAATGAGCTTCCGGCCTGTGCATCAGTAGGGGCAATGTCCGACGGCACGGGATCTCCGGTCGCCTCGTCAGCGCTCGCGATGCTCCGATCGGTCAGCTGCGACTCCTCATCGGAGCTGATCCACTTGTCGGTATCACACGTTCCGGTGGACGAGTCGACCCAATCCTCTCCGCCAGTCTCACCCGCTGGAGGCGTAGCCGAGGCACAAGCGCCGGTGCCCGGCGACTGCCAGTACGCCAGCGCGTTTGGCGCGAATGCTCCGCTACCCAGCACAACGGCGGACAGGACGGCCGCAACAGTGAGTACGCGGGCACGGCGAAATGGCCTGAGACAGGCAGGACGGACAGCAGGCATTGCACCCCCAGAAGAGATAGTGACCGCCCCGTACCCCCGGTGAGCCGCCGAGACGATTCCGACGGCGGCAAGGCTAGCCGTTGCGCGTCATGAGACAAGTCGAACACCGTCGATCCTCGAGGCACGTCCTCGCCGATCGGGGCCTATATGCTCAGTGCCGCTGCCACCGCCGCTCCTACGTCAAGAAGGGTCACTCTAGGCAGGCAGCGGAGGCAGGACTTGGTCCGAGCGGGCGCGGTTCGGTGGATCACCGTCGCCACGATCGGCGCCGCTTGACCTCGCCGATTCCGAAGATCTCGTCATAACGCTGTTGACGGGCAGCGGCGTCCCCAGAGGGTTCTGAGTCCGCCTGCGGTCGCGGCTCCAGCACCGGCCGCAGCGGCGGCGGTGAGGCCAGCGCGGGACTGGACGCCGCGAGCGGGGCGACGTGGCTCGGTGACGCTGTCTCGAATCCGGCCACTTGCTCGGGACCGGTGGCGTCCTCGGGTGCGTCGGCGGCGGGGGCGACGGCGATAATTTCGTCGGCGCTCGGCTGCACCACCGACGCGAAGGCCGGCCCTGCTAGCCCGACCTTCTTGGCCAGTCGGATGATCCAGTGCGCGACAGAGGTGGTGGCGCAGTCGTAGCGGACACCTGCGTAGGTGCCGGCGATGATCGCGTCCCGCCAGGCCTCGAGGATCCACTTCTGGCGATCCTCGCGCCGGCCGCCGCGCTCGACAACTAGAGCGACGGGTCCAGCCGTGGGATTGAGCCATGTGACCAAGTCGGGGAGCTGCTGGGTGAAGCCGCGCTCACACCGGGTCCGGATAGCCCACCGGTCGCGGTCGACGGCGAGCTCGCGGGCCGCCGCCCAGGCGCGCCCGCGGCGCTCGAGGCGCGCGGCTGACCAGCCGACGCGCACGCTGTGAGAGATCGTGGTCGCGCCGGGCGGCGCGCTGAACGGCCGCACACCCCCCAGCCCGACGCCGTCCATCCCGGCGTTGGTGAGCCACACGACGGAGCCCTCGCCCCAGATCCACGGCTCACGGTTCAGCCAGCCCGCCGCCTCCAGCTTCGCCACATGCCGCCGAACGACCCGCTCATCGAGATCCAGCCCGACTCCGATAGCTGGTACTGACACGACGCCCAGCTTGCCGATGAACCGTCCCACTCTCAGGGTCCCAGGCCCCGTCCGTCTCGCCCTTTTGCCCGTCACCGCCGTTCGCCCCGCTTGCACGATGATGAGATCCGGCTCTCGACTGGCAGCTGACTACCCGAACGAATACGTGGAGGGCGGGTAGTCAGCTGCCACAAAGAGAGCCGGGATCCCGCTCGATCCCAATGCGAGCGGGGCGGACGGCGGCTCCGACTGGTCCGCAGCCCTGTCCGCGCCGGTCCGGGAACTGCGGACCGCTCTGAGGACCGCCACAGGCGGCTCACGTCGCGCTTCCCCGTGTCTCAGGAGTCTCGCCGAGCAGCTCGTCCGCGATCTGGCTCATCAACCCGGCGATCTCGCCATAGGCCGACGCGACGCTGTGGAGCGGACCTTCCTTCATCGCATATCCAAGGACCTGAACTGCGAGGTCGAACTGATCCCAGAGGTGTCGTCGACCCGGCCGATTCGCCCCGGCGCGCAGTTCATGCGAGATAGCCATGTGCCCGCCACTTCGGATGGGCGTCCACTCGAATCCTCTGGTCGCGGCGCTTCTCACGAGCCAGAACCGTTGTTCCTCGCAGGCGTCGGCCAGCGCGCGCAGACGATGCGGGAAGTCGGTGTCAGGAGGCGCGTTCTCGCTCGCTGCTTGAGCGCTGCGCCACACCGCGTCGGCTCTTTGAAGCCCCTCGACGATCCTCTCCAACTCGCCAGGGTCTGCGTGAAGATCGGTGGCATTGGTCCGCGAGACGTGCGGCCGTGACATCGGCGGTGGCCGGCGGATCTCCCACGTGGCTCCTGCCGCTGGGGGCAGAAACGGGGGTCCAAGGTCGTCGCTCTGGAAGATCGCGACGGTCCGGTCGAGGTCCGAGCGGCGGATCAGCAACTTCCGGCGGCCGGTGCGGGTGGCCGCCAATTGGCCCCTCGAGATCCACAGCCTGATCGTCGCCGGATTGAGCCGGAGCTCCGTCGCGACTTCGGCAACCGTCAGCCAAGAATCGTCGGTGTCGTCGGGCTCGCGCTCCCTCATTGATCTGCCGCTGACCGTGCGATGATTAGCGCAAGTAGCACAATTGTCTAGTTTAGATCTCGCTGCGGCAGTCCGCAGGGAGGCTCAGGAGACCCGACCGTGACCCGCCGCAGAGCCGATGCCGACCGATCGCTGTTCGTACCGACCGGGAACGGCTCGACTCCACCCGCGCCCGGCGCGTCGGCCACGGCTGGTTCGCGCCTGCTCGAGGTTGAGGACGTGGCGAACTACCTTGGCGTCCGCACCGATTGGGTCTACCGCGAGGTCCGCGCCGGGCGGCTCCCGCACATCCGACTTGGGCGCGCTGTCAGGTTCCGACGCGAGTCGATCGAAGCGTGGGTGGACTCCCGAGAGCGCGGTGTACCGGCCAGCCGGCGTCCGTGAAAGGTTCGCCCCGACCCGACGCCGATCAGCTCTCCCTGCTCAGGAGGGTGGCCGCCGAGCCGGTCGATAGCGTCGCTCAGGTTGTGAGCGACGAGCAGCCAGGTAGGTCCCGAGCACCGCGACCGCGCCGTCCCCGCGGCACCGGAGCTGTGTTCGAGAAGGGCAGTCGCTGGTACGGCCAGTGGTACCTCCGCGGAAAGCTCGTGAAGCGGTCGCTCGGACCGATGCGCCAACCCGGGACTCGCGACGGTCTCACTCGCACGCAGGCCGAGGCCCGCCTTCGCGAGCTGATGCTGGAGACGGACGCGGCGCCACCGCCGGTGGCCGAGCGAATGACCGTCGCCCAGGTGGGCGATCGGCGCATCAAGCACCTCGCGCGCAGCGGTCGCAAGCCGGACACGACGCTTGCCAACTACGAGTCGGAGATCAGAATTCACTTCGCGCCGCACTTCGGTGAGACGCCGGTCGACGAGATCCGGACGGATGACGTCGAGGAATTCATCGACGCCTGCCTCGACGTTGAGGATCGCCGCGATCGTGGGCTTACGGAACTGTCGGTGAAGACCGTCCGGAACCTGTACGTCCACCTCAACGGAATCTTCGAGTTCGCGGTCTCGAAGGGGTGGGCCCATGCCAACCCGTGCCGCGCCGTCGACAAGCCGGCGTCGGCCGACGACGACGACACGGAGATCCGCTTCCTGGATCAGGCCGAGCTCGACGCCCTCCTGGACGCCGCGACCACACCGGTGTGCCGTCATACGCCGGCCACGCTCGCCAGGGCAGCCCTCGCCCGCGCGCTCCGCGACATCGAGCGACTCGAATGGCAGGAGGTCGGCGAGCGCCTGGGATGCTCCCCCGCGACGGCGATCTACCTGTACCGCGCGACGCCCGAGGCCGTGCTCGAGGATGATCTCGCCCGCGTCGATCGAGCGCTCTACCTCACCGCGGCGATGACTGGTCTGCGTCAGGGCGAGCTGCTCGGCTTGCGCTGGCGGGACGTCGATTGGTCCGCGCAGAAGATCCGAGTCGTGCGCCCGTACGTCCGGGGCAAGTTCCGGACGCCCAAGTCGCGAACATCCAGCCGGGCGGTGCCGCTGGCCGATCGCGTCGGTCAGGAGCTGGAGCTGCTGTTCCGGGCCGTCCGCCTACCAGACCGAGAACGATCTCGTGTTCGGGCACCCTCACACAGGCCACCCGCTGGAGCGCAGCCAGGTGAGCAAGCGGTTCAAGCGGACGCTGAAGCGCGCCGGGGTCCGCGAGGTCCGCTTCCACGACCTGCGGCATACCTTCGGCACCCGGTGCGCGGCCGCCGGCGTGCCGCTCCGGACCCTGCAGGCGTGGATGGGTCATGCGGACATCAAGACGACGATGGTCTACACCCACTACGCGCCCGGCGCGAATGAGGCGGAGCTGGTCAATGGCGTATTCGGGGGGCTGGGCGCCCGGCACGACGCGGCCGCGACCGGTCCGGGTGCGGCTCCTCCGGCTGTCTTGAACACCGCGAAGCATCGCGCCGGGTGAGTCAGGGCGGCGGGGCGCCGGATCTGGTGAACCGGCTCGCCGCGGTGATCACGGTCACCGGTGGCCGGCGTGGCGGCGATCCCGAGACTCGGGTCCAGCTCGATCACCTGATGCCGCCACCGGATGCTCCCGGCTCCGTGCCGGCACGCTGGCGCCTCTCGACGAGTCAGCAACACCTCTATCCGCCGCCCGCGTCCCGCGAGCCGCTCCGCGCATGGCACGCCGCCGACGGCGCAAAGGGACGTCGCCTGCTGGCCACCGACCTGGCGGCGGAACGGCGCGTCGCTGCCCTTCTCAGCTGGCATTTCGAGCCGAGCCGGCGGCGGCCGCACCTCGTCACCTCGGCGGCCGTGCGCTCAGGCGTGCCTGAGCGCATCCGGGTCGAGTACCTCGTCGCGCTGTGGCTCCTGCTGTGCACGGCCTGGCCATCGACCAGCTGACTGTCGCACGCGGGCAGATCGGCCTGGTCCTCGACAACGCCATCGAGCTCACCCCGGGCGAGCTGGCGAGCCTCGGTCTCGTTCGCGGCTCGAGGCGCGGCGGATACCGCGGTGACTACTTCGTCTTCGAGGCGAGATCGAGGTAGATCTCGATCGCCCGCTCCGCCGCCTCGGGCGGCAACCCGGCCCGAAGCTCGGCGATGAACTGATCGCGAGGAGTCGCCTCGGGCTCCGGCAGCGAGGCGAAAAACGCGTCTATCTCAGCTCGGATCGCGCCGGCCTGCTCGGGGTGCTCGCGCTCAGCCGAGGCCAGCATGCCACCCGCGACTTCCTCGAGGGCCGATCTGTTCGCATGGATCGCGATCCGGAACACGTCAGCGACCGCCAGGTGCTTCTCCCGGTTCCCCCAGGGCAGCGGTTCGATCCCGAGCTTCTTGACGGCTCGGCTGACGCCAGAGGGATCGAGGCCGATCAGCGAGGCCACCTCGGCGAAGGTCGGGAGAGCGCGAATATACTCGGCACGCGATACGGCGTCGATCGACATACCCGACAGTATTGCACTGGATGCAAGGGATACATGCATTGCATCTGATGCAAGCATCGCGTGCGTTGCGCGATGTCCCAGGCGCAGAGGGCATCAATGAGGGCATCAAACTGAGCACAAATGCGCACCTCGCGGGACAATGAAACCCCCGTGGAATAAGGGTTTTCGGCTGGCGGCGGCTCCCAGAGCCCGGCTGGGGGCCGGGCGGTCGCAGGTTCAAATCCTGTCTCCCCGATACGTCGGACCTCACTCGGGCACCAAGGTCTGGTCCCGACCATACCTACGGCCAGTTCCCACCCCACCCCGGGAGATGGATGATGGCTCGGTGTCCTCGCCGACCACGCCGACCACGCCGATCACCGATCCCGGGGTCACCGTCGCCACCGGGGATCCCGAGGCGATCTCGGCCGCCGGCAACTGGCACAGCAACCTGGCCGGCAAGCTCGAGGCGCACAGCTCGCTGATCAAGTCAACCGCGAGCGTGCTCCTCACGGGGTGGAGCGGCGACGCGAGCAAGCAGTACCAGACCCTGTCGGAGGAGATGTCCGGCCACTACGAGGTGACGGCGGCCGAGGCGCGCTCGGTGGCCGGCGCGCTCAAGCGGTTCAGCTCGGAGCTCACCTCGGCCCAGGGCGAGGGACGGGTCGCGTTGAAGAACGCGATCCACTGGATGAACGAGGTCAACAACTGGCAGAACAAGCTGGCCGCGGCCCAAAAGGCGAAGATCGGGGCCGAAGGCCAGGTCAAGACCGCGATGCAGGCCGTCATCGCGGCCCAGCACGCCGCCGGCGGGCCCGGCGCGGCCGGGGCGGTCACACAGGCGAACGCGGCCCTGCAGAGCGCTCGCAACGCGCTGGCCAAGGCAGAGACGGACGAGTCGACGGCGACGAAGAAGCTGAAGAACGCGGCCGACCAGTTCACCATGTGGCAGAAGAAGGGCGGCACGGCGCTCCAGCAGGCCGAGAAGGCGGCCGGCGTCGCCGGTCTCGCGCTCGGCGCGGTGGCGATCAGCGATCCGCCCATGGCGGGCGCCATCAACGACGCCGTCAACGGCATGTCGGGGTCGACCACCGGGTCGCTGTTCGCCGGCTTCTCCGCCTCGGGCGGGGGCGGCTCCTCGCTGCTGAACTGGCAGGGGCTGTTCCAGGCCGGCGCCGGCATCATGGGCACGGTCACCGGCAGCGCCTCGATCACCGGGGTGTCGGGCGACGCGTCGGGCCAGGCCTTCGCGGGTGAGCAGGGCAGCGTGACCGGCAACGCGGGCTGGAGCCAGTTCGGTGGCACGGGCACCGTGGATGAGCTCGGTGGGGCCGAGGTCAATGGAGACACCAACGGCCAGTTCGGTCTCAGCGGCGTGGGCGCCAACGCGAGCGGATCGGCCTTCGCCGGGGCGCAGGCAAACGCCTCGGGAACCGCGAACGTCGGCCCGGCATCGGCCTCCGGGACCGTCGGTGTGAGCGCCGGTGTCGGCGTCCACGGCAGCGCCGGCGTCGACGTCACCGCGCACAAGATCGGGGTGTCCTGGGACGTCGGCGCGACGCTCGGCCTCGGCCTCAACCTCGGGGGCTCGGTGTCGGTCGACCCGTCGAAGGTGGTCGGCGACGTGAACAGCGCCATGCCGTGGAACTGGTGATGCGCGCCTCGTCGCAGAGCGGCGCGTCGATGCGGCCGGACCTGTTCATCTTCGCAACCCGAGGGCGGACCGGCGTTCGAGCTCTGGGCCCCCCGGGAGATGCGGCAGGTCCAGGCGCCGGAGACCGCCGGTGCCCTCGTCGCCGAAGAGGATGAGGATGCGGGGTTCGCGCCGAACCTCGTCGTCGTCCACGATCGCGTCGGCCCGGAGCTCACCCTGCCGGCCCTGATCGCCCGCCTGCGCACAGACGCCGCCGCGCTCCCCGGTGGCGCGAGTCCAGGCCGAACGGACCGTCGCCGGCACGGCCGGTGAGGTGCGGATCCTCGCCTTCACCCACCAGGGCCCGCCGGAGAGCGGACCGCTCTACCAGGTGACCGCCTGCCTGCTCGCACCAGCCGCTGAGCAGGAGCCCGACGCCGAGCGCGACTTGATCTCCCTCACCGGAACGTGCACCGTCGAGCAGATGCAGCGGTGGGATCCCGTGTTCGTGGACGCCGCCGGCAGCGTCCGCTTCGGCTGACGCACGGCCATCCGCCAGCGCTCACAGCTTGAACGTGACCGCCTTCCAGCCCCACCCGTGCTCGGTGACCGCGTCGCGCAGCGGATCCTTGATCTCGCTGGAGCGGAACTTGTAGTTGTAGACCTGGCCGTATTCACCCTGTTCGGTGAACCCGTATCCCTTGCCGGACTCGATCTCGTTGATCTGGCCGCGCGACCACGACTTGCTCACGTACGGGAGGCCGTCGCGCCAGTCCACGCTCGCCTGCTCGTCGACGTTGCGCACCTCATGGGCACCCTCGTCGAACTTCATCTTGACCCGGAACACCTTGCTCAGGCCGTAGGCGAAGAAGATGCCGTGCCACTGGGCGTCGACGATGCGCCACTCGCCGACGAGGTCGCAGCCCTCGTCGCCGCCGTCCCGGACCTGCCAGGGCGCGGTGTCCCGGCTCAGGCCGAGCAGCAGCTGGCGTAGCTCGTCGACCGCGACCGGGGCGACGCCGGCCTTCGCCGCTCTCGTCCCCGTCAGCTTGTCGAGCAATCCCATGTCCACCTCCCGTCGGTTCTCCGGGGTGCGATGCTCGCGCTGGAGACTGTACCCACTGGGGTCCCTGCGCCGGGAGGCGCGCAGTCGTCATCGAGGTATGGCCGATCTCATACCTGCGGTCACTTCCCGGCCGCCGCGCGAGGGAGCATCCTGTGCAGTGCGATGTCTGAGTTCTCCGTGGTGACAAGCGAGATCGAGGGGATGTCCGGTCGGCTGGGCGTCATCTCCCAGGACGCGGCCGAGCTCTACGGCATGGCCGGACAGCACGCGAGCGCGGCGGCCCAGACGAGCGCCGCCGGGGCCATGAACGAGCTGATGGGGCGCTGGGCCAGCGCCCTGCCCCGATTCGGGCTGGCAGGCGACCGGCTGCAGGCGGCGATGCGCGGCGCCGCCGGCGCCTACGACCTGGCGGACACCGTCGTGGCCGACGCTGCCGGCGGCTCAGAGCGGGCCTGAGGACCGCACGCCCGAGGCCGGCGGCCGCGCCGGAGCGGTAGGCACACGCCGGGCGGCCGCCGTCGCGGTGGGCTGGGTGCCCGGGCCTCAGCGCGTGGAGACGATCAGGACGTTGCAGGCCGCGTGGTGCGAGACCCGGTTCGGCACGGATCCGAGGACCCGCCGGGCACCGGTCATGCCGCGGTTGCCGACGACGATCATCTGCGCGTGCTCCTCGTTCGCGACGGCGATGAGCGCCTGCGCGGGCTCGCCGCTGCACACGTGGCTGCGCACCTCGACGCCCGAATCGGCCAGGCGCACACCGGCTCGAGCGACGACCTGCTCGGCCAGCGCCTGGGCCGCCTCGAGGCTGACCAGCTCGGCCACCGCGATCCCGCCGGTGGAAGCCATCCAGCTCCCGGTCGGCGCGTAGCTCGAGACGACATGGACGGTGGCGCCGAGGGCGAGGGCCAGCTCGCCGGCCTTCTCGACCGCGATGTCAGCCGTGGGAGAGCCGTCGGTGCCGACGACGATGGGCTGAGCTGCCATGTCCCGTCCTCCGTTCGCGTGGTGCTGCGCCAACCCCGGCGCGGCACGGCAACCCTACGCCCGCGGCTCAGCTCCGCGGAGAGACAATCGTCACAGTTGCCGCGGGGTCAGGCGTAGGTGTCGACGCTGGGCGTGCCATCGCTGGCCGACGGCGTCGTCACGCTCGTCCCGCCGGCCGACGGTGCATCGATGCCGCCGCCGTGGTGGTGGTGGTGGGCGTGCTCATGGCCCCCCGGGGTGCGGGTGGCGATCTGGGAGGCGATCTTGTCGATCTGGGAGCTGCTCGCGCCCGACAGCTTCGGGTTCTGCTGCAGCGCGGTCTCGATCGACTTCAGCAGCGTGTCCTGGGAGACGCCCTGGGCGGCGGCGATGGAGTTCAGGCTCTGGCCCATCGAGACCTCCTTCTGGAGGCTGCTCGTGCTGACCCCGAGGGTGCTCGAAGCGGCGGCGAGCACGCTCTGCCACACACTCTCCGTGGAGGAGGACGACGGCTGGGTCGTCGGGGGGCCTTGAGTCGACAGAGGAGTGATGGACATGGTGGTCTCCGATCCCGAACACGGGTGCTTTCACCAGTCATCGCCTGCGGTCGCGCGATCTTAAGCCGAGATCACGCTCGCACGGGGGCGAGCGTCGGCCGCTTGGGCACCACGCCGTCGCCGGAAGAGCGGCCGGTCAGCCGCCGGCCGATCCACGGAACGAGGTGGTGGGCCGCCCACCGCGTCTCGGCGGCCACGCGCGCGGGCAGCGGCGGCCGCGCGAGCGGCGGCAGCGCGTGCCGCCACGCCCCGTCGGCGTCGGGGAGGCCGAGGGCATCGGCGGCGGCCAAGGCGATGCGGCGGTGGCCTTCGGCGTTCGCGTGCAGCCGGTCGGGGTGCCACAGGCGCGGGTCGACCACGCCGTGGCGGCCGAGGTCCATGAGCCGGGCCCCGTGGCGCTCGGCGATGGCGCGCAGCGCGTCGTTGTAGGCGAGCACACGCGGGCTGGCCCGCCGGGCGAGCGGCATCAGGCGGGCCGGGTCGGGATAGGTGAGCATGAGCACGGTGGCCCCGCCCGCGCGCAGGCGGCTGACCATCGCCTCCATGTGAGCGGCCACGTCCTCGAGCGCCACCGAGGGGCGCAGAATGTCGTTGATGCCGCCGACCACGCTGGCCAGGTCGGGCGCCATGGCGAGCGCGGGCTCGAGCTGCTCGGCCTGGATCTGGGCGACCTTGCGGCCGCGGATGGCCAGGTTGGCGTACAGAAGTCCCGGCGCGAGCGCGTCGATCTGCTCGGCCAGGCGGTCGGCGAACCCGCGGAACCCGCCGTCGGGGTGAGGGTCTTCGAGGCCCTCGGTGGTCGAGTCGCCGAGGGCCACGTACCGGCGGAAGGGGACGGCGGCGGCATCGGGCATGACCCGCGATTCTGGCGGACCTCGGCCCCCCCGCGCCGGACGGCGAGCTCAGGCCGGGGCCGGACCGCTGTGGCCGCCCTCGAGCGGGCGGGTGCGGCCGGACGAGGGCGGCTCGTCCTGACCACTGGGCCAGCGCCGCCCGTGGCGCCAGTAGTAGTCGATGTGCTCGAGGGGGTGGCCCTTGGTCTCCGGCACGCAGCGCCACACGAACACGATGGCCAGCCCGGCCAGGATCGCGTAGGTCCAGAACGTCCACGACTTGCCGATCGCGTTCACGAGCGACAGGAAGGTGACGCTGATGAGCAGGTTGGCCGACCAGTTGGCCACCGTGCTCACACTTGCCCCAGTGGCGCGTAGCCGGTTGGGGAACACCTCCGCGGTCATCAGCCAGAACAAGGGCGAGATCGACAGCGAGTAGAAGCCGACGTAGACGAGCAGGATCACGAGCACCCACACGCCCCAGCTGCGGGCGCCGAAGTCGAAGGCGAGCCCGAGCAGCACGAGCATCGATCCCATGCCCGCGAGACCGAGGTAGAAGAGCGGCTTGCGCCCGACCAGGTCGACCACGGCGATCGTCGGCAGCACGAACACGAATAGGGTGAGCCCGACGAAGATCGTGGCCACGAGGGGATCGCCGGTCCAGCCGGCGTAGCCGAAGATCGTCGGGGTGTAGAAGAGCACGGTGTTCGGGCCGATGAACTGCTGGAACATGGCGAGTCCGACGCCCGCCACCAGCGCCCCCCGGACGCCGGGCTGCAGGAACTCACGCCACGAGCTGTGCTCGGTCTCCTCGATGTTGTGGCGGATGAGCTCGAGCTCCTCGTCCTTGCGATCGGGCTCGGTGCGCGCAAGCACCTGCTCGGCCTCCTCCCAGCGCCCCTGCATGCCGAGCCAGCGCGGCGAGTGCGACATGAACATCATGCCCACGCCCAGGACGATCGCCGGCACCACGGCGGCGGCGAACATCGGCCGCCAGCCCCACCCGGCCGAGTTGAAGGCGAAGTCGAGCAGGTAGGAGGCGAGGATCCCGCACGAGATGGCGAGCTGCTGGAGGATGACCAGGCCCCCGCGGATCGACACCGGCGAGACCTCGGCGATGTAGGCCGGCACGATCATCGAGGAGGCACCGACGGCGATGCCGGTGAGGATGCGGAAGGCGACGAACGAGACGAGGCTGAACGCCAGCGCGGACAGCACGGCGCCCGCGGCGTAGACGATCGCCATGGCCAGCAGTGCGTAACGGCGGCTGATCCGGTCGGCCAACCGGCCGCCGAAGATGCCACCGATGACCGAGCCGATGAGCACCGCTGCGACGGCGAGCTCCTCGGCCCCGCTGCTCAGCCGGAAGTGGGCCTTGAGCAGGTTCTCGGCGCCGCTGATGACCCCGATGTCGTAGCCAAACAGCATTCCGCCGGTGGCCGCCACAGCGGCGATGAGATAGGTGTAGCGCGGGGTGTGGCGGATCGCATGCAGCGAGAACTGCTGCTCTGACGGCGTGCTGGAGCTGCCCTGGTCGTGCCTGGCCATCGCCACCCGTTCCTCTCCGCGGCCCGAGCTCGGCGGGCCGCCATACGCGGAAGCCTTGGCGTGCGACTACCCCGAGAGCGTCATGTGAACGCAAACATCTGCCGCCGGCGAGCGCGAAGGTGGTGACAGATATGACAACCGCTGGCCCGGTTGCCCGCGGAGGCGTACCGTCCAAGCATGGTTGGAAAGCTCGAGGTCGTGATCGCCGGCGCGGGTGTGGCCGGCCTCGAGGCCGCGTTCGCACTGCAGGCGATGGCGGACGATCGGGTGAGCGTCACCGTCCTGTCGGGGGAGACCGAGTTCGTCTACCGCCCGCTGGCCGTGCGGGAGCCGTTCACCGACGCGCCGCCCGAGCGCCACTCGCTGGCCGGGCTCGTCGCCGAGGCCGGGGCCGAGCTCGTGGCCGATCCGTTCCGGTGGGTGGACGCCCCGGCGCGCGAGGTCCACACGCGAGGCGGACGGCGGCTGCCCTACGACGCGTTCCTGCTCGCGCTGGGAGCCCGCGGACGCTCGGCCTTCCGCCACGCGCACACGCTCGCGCTCTCGCGGCTGCCCGCGGAGCTGGCCGCCCTCTCCGAGCAGGTGAGGACGGGCGCGCTGACCCGCCTGGCCGCTGTGGTGCCGTCGCGAGCCGGATGGCCGCTGCCGCTCTACGAACTGTGCCTGCGCCTGGCCGCGGCGGCGCGCGAGCACGGCCGTCCCCTCGAGCTCACGCTCGCCACGACGGAGGAGGCACCGCTGCAGTGGTTCGGGGCCGAAGCATCCGAGGCGGTGGCCGATCTGCTGGCGGCGGCCGGCGTGCAGCTGCTCACCGGGGTCGGGTGCGAGGTACCCGAGCCCGGCCGGGTGAGCGTGCGTCCCGGCACCGTCGAGGTGGTGGCCGACCGCGTGGTCGCGCTGCCCGCGTTCTACGGGCCCTCGACCCCCGGCGTGCGCAAGTCGGCGCGTGGGGGCTTCATCACCGTCGACCCGCTGTGCCGGGTGCGCGGGCTTCTCGGCGTCTACGCCGCCGGCGACGCCACCGACTTCGCGGTCAAGTCCGGCGCCGTGGCCGGCCAGCAGGCCGACACCGCGGCGCAGGCGATCGCCGCAGCGGCCGGCGCCGGCGTGACGGCGGACCCGTTCGCGCCGGAGATCCAGGGAGCGCTGCTCGGCGGCGCGCGTCCGCTCTACATGAGCGCCCAGCTGCTGGGCGACTACGCGCACCGGGCCGAGCTCGCCGACACGCCGGTGTGGCGCGCGGCGACCCGGATCTCCGCTCCCTACCTGGCCGTCCACCTCGACCCGCTCGCGGCGCCGGCGCCCTCCGTGGCCGGCGACTAGCTGCAGGGCACCGGGGCTCCACCGCCGGACATGCCCGCGTGCAGCCCGCTGGTGAACGCCTGGGTGTCGAGGCTGGCGCCGCCGGCGGGCGGACTGATGCCGAACCACTGCGCCGAGCTGGCCGGGTCCTGGCGCTCGCTCACCCAGGTGTAGAGCACCACCGCGGCCAACCCGCAGCGCAGCCGCCCGAGGACGGCCAGGGTGGCTGACAGCGCGGCCGGGCGCGAGGCCGCGGGCATGTAGTCGTGCGCATGCGCCGGGCTCGTCGTCCACCCGAACTCGGTCACGTAGAGCGGCACGGCACCGAGCCCGAGCGACTCCATCAGCCGCCGCACCGCGATCACGTGGCCGACCACCGCCAGCGGGCTCGGGCCGTAGGGATGGATGGCCACCCCGTCGAGCTGTCCGGCCAGGCCGGGCTGGGCGTGCAGGACGGCGGGCAGGAACGTGAGCGGCGCCGAGAGCCCGCCGATGAGCACGCGGACCTCGGGGGCGGCGGCCCGGATGGCGTCGCGGGCGGCCAGGTAGAGCTGGGCGTAGGCCGCCGGATCGGGGTGCGGGAACCAGAACGTGCCGTTGTCGGGCTCGTTCCAGATCTCGATCGCCTCGACCGGCTCGGCCGGCAGCATGGGGTGAGCGGACCAGAACGTGCCGCCGGGTCCGTAGCGGGCCGCGAACGCGGCCGCGTAGGCGGCGTAGTCGGCCACCGGGCGCGGCGGTGAGTGCTCCTGACCCGGGAGAGACTGCGCCCAGCTCGGGCTGTAGTCGATGATCGGCAGCCAGCGCAGGTGGTGGGCCGCGAGCGAGGCCGCGGTGAGATCGTCGAAGCCCCAGTCGTACCGGTGGCGCCCGGCCACGGGCGCGGCCGGCTCGGTCTCCTCCCACAGCGCGTCCGAGCGGGCGAGCGTCGCCCCGGTGGCGGCGAGCGCGGCCAGCTGCGCACCCGTGGTGACGGCGAGCGCCGGGTTCTCGAACAGGCGGTTGACGCTCGCCCCCCAGCTCGTCCTCGCCGGAGCCGGGGGCGGAGCGGTGGCGACGGTGGCGGTGCTGCGCGGACGCGGGTTGGCTCCGCCGCCGCTGAGGAGCGCGGCGGCCCCGCCGCCGGCGAGCAGCACCACGGCGAGGAGCAGGCCGACCCGGGCGCGCCGGCGCCGCTCAGGCATCCCGGGGCGCGCCCGCGGGTGGCTCCGCGGCGCCCGGGACGGTGCGCCAGGGCCGGGCCGCGAGCATCCAACCCACCCCCGCGGCCAGCAGCACCGCGCACAGGCGTCCAGCCCAGCGTGAGGTTGTCGAGGCCGGCGTACTTCAAGCCGGAGGCGAAGATGACGAACGCGATCACGGGGCGGACGAAGCGATCGGGCACCGTGGAGGAGAGCATCGAGCCGACGAGCACGGCCGGAACGCTGCCGATGATCAGCGACGCCGTGACGCCGAACTGCACGTGGCCGAACACGAGCGCGCCGAGCGCGGCGGCCGCGGTCAGCGGTACCGCCTGGGTGAGGTCGGTGCCGACGAGCTGCCCCGCGCTCAGCGCCGGATAGGTGAACAGCATGAGCACGATCATCAGCGAGCCCGAGCCGACCGAGGTCATGCCGACCACGATCCCGCCGAGCACGCCGATGGCCAGCGTGGCCAGCGGGCGCACGCGGACCTCGCCCACGCGCCCGGTGCGCCGGTTGCCGTGCCGGCGGTCGAGCACGAAGCGCAGCACCATCGCCGCCGACCCGGCGAGCAGGGCGGCGCCGAGCGCGTGCTCGATGTTGTTCGTGGCCGCCTTCGAGTTGCCCAGGACGTGGAGCAGGTAGGCGCCGAGGAACGCCGCCGGCACCGAGCCGGTGACCATCCAGCGCACGAGCCGGAGGTTGACCGTTCCGGCGCGCAGGTGCACGGCGGCGCCGAACGGGCGCATGAGCACGGCGGCGACGAGGTCGCTCGAGATCGCGGCCGAGGGCTTGACGCCGAACAGCAGGATGAGCATCGGCGTCATGAGGGCTCCGCCGCCGGCGCCGGTCATGCCGACGAGCAGGCCGACGATCGCGCTGCCGAGAACGATGAAGGGATCGATGTGCACGCCTGGCATTAAAAAGCCGATAACGCTCTCGTCCGCAGCAGAGGTCCCTCATAGCATGGGCGTCATGCGAATCGGTCTGCTCACGGGCGGCGGCGACTGCCCGGGTCTCAACGCGGTCATCCGCGCCGTCGTGCGCAAGGGCATCGACGGCTACGGCGACGAGCTCGTCGGCTTTCGCGATGGCTGGCGGGGCGTGCTCGAGGACGAGGCCGAGGAGCTGACGCTCGAGTCGATCCGGGGCATCCTCCCGCGCGGCGGGACGATCCTGCGCAGCTCGCGCACGAACCCGCTGCAGCGCGAGGACGGGCTGGAGCGCGTGCGCGAGACGTTCGCCGCCCGTGCGCTCGACGCGCTGATCGCCATCGGCGGCGAGGACACGCTCGGCGTGGCCAGCCGCCTGCATCAGGAGGGCCTTCCCGTCGTCGGCGTGCCCAAGACGATCGACAACGACCTCGGCGCCACCGACCTGACGTTCGGCTTCGACACCGCCCTGCACATCGCCACCGAGGCGATCGACCGCCTGCACACGACGGCCGAGAGCCACAACCGGATCCTCGTCGTCGAGGTGATGGGCCGCCACGCGGGCTGGATCGCCCTGCACTCGGGAATCGCCGGCGGCGCCGACGTGATCCTCATCCCCGAGGTCCCGTTCGACATCGAGGAGGTGTGCGAGCGGATCCGCCGCCGTCACGCGCGCGGGCGGTACTTCTCGATCGTCGTGGCCTCCGAGGGGGCGGTCGACAAGGACGGGGCGATGAGCCGGAGGACTCGGGCGAGATCGACGAGTTCGGCCACGCGCGCCTGGTCAAGCGCGGCATCGGTCAGTTCCTCGAGCAGCGAGATCGAGCAGCGCACCGGCTACGAGACCCGGGCCACGGTGCTCGGTCACGTGCAGCGCGGCGGCACGCCGACCGCGTTTGACCGCGTGCTGGCCACGCGCTTCGGCCTGGCCGCCATCGACGCCGTGCACGACGGCGACTGGGGGATGATGGCCGCGCTGCGGGCCACGGAGATCATCCGCGTGCCGCTGGCCGACGCCGTCGCGCAGCTGCGCACGGTGCCGGTGGAGGAATACGCCCGCTACGGCGTGCTGTTCGGTTAGGCCGAGCGCCGGCGCGCGGTTATGCGCTTCGTCGTTTAGCGGCCAGGCGATATGACTATCTTCAGATGAGCCCCCGACCCCGGAAGCCCCACCATGACTGCGACACATACAGAGACCGAGCTCGACCAGCTGTGCATCGACACCATCCGCACGCTGTCGATGGATGCCGTGCAGAAGGCCAATTCCGGCCATCCGGGCGCGCCGATGGGGCTGGCTCCCCTCGCGTACGTCCTCTACACGCGGATCATGCGCCACAACCCGCGCAACGCCGACTGGTTCAACCGCGACCGCTTCCTCCTCTCCAACGGCCACGCGTCGATGCTCCTGTACTCGATGCTCTACCTGACCGGGTATCCGCTCACGCTCGAGGACATCAAGAACTTCCGCCAGGTCGGCTCGCCGACCGCCGGCCATCCCGAGCGCAAGTACACCCCCGGCATCGAGGCGACCACCGGTCCGCTCGGCCAGGGCATCTCGATGGCGGTCGGGATCGCGCTGGCCGAGCGCATGCTCGCCGCCCGGTTCAACCGCGACGGCCATGAGATCGTCGACCACTACACCTTCACGATCGCCTCCGACGGCGACATGCAGGAGGGCGTGGCCTCCGAGGCCAGCTCGCTGGCCGGCCACCTCGGCCTCGGCCGGCTGATCGCCTTCTACGACGACAACCACATCCAGCTCGCCAGCCCCGTCTCGACGGTGATGAGCGAGAACGTGGCCGAGCGCTACGAGGCCTACGGCTGGCACGTGCTCGACATCGGCGATGACCTCTCGGTGGAGCGCTTGGAGAGCGCCACGCGGGAGGCGATGGCGGTGAGCGACCGTCCCTCGCTCATCCTCGTGCAGTCGCACATCGGCTTCGGCAGCCCGAACAAGCAGGACACCTCGAGCGCGCACGGCTCGCCGCTCGGCGAGGACGAGGTCCGGCTGACCAAGGAGGCCTACGGCTGGGATCCGGACAAGCACTTCTACGTGCCCGAGGAGGCCCTGGCGCACTTCCGCAAGAGCTGCGAGCGCGGCCACGAGCTCGAGGCGGAGTGGGAGCAGCGCTTCGACGCCTACCGGGAGGCGTTCCCGGAGGAGGCCGCGCAGCTGCGAGATGATCGACCGCGCCGAGCTGCCCGACGGCTGGGATCGCGACATGCCGCGGTTCTCCGCCGACGAGAAGCCGGTGGCCACCCGCAAGGCGTCCGAGAAGGCGATCCAGTGGGCGGCCGCTGCCGTGCCGTACCTGATCGGCGGCTCGGCCGACCTGGCCACCTCGACGAACACCGACATCGACGGGGCCGGCGACGTCGAGCGCGATCACTACGAGGGCCGCAACCTGCGCTTCGGCGTGCGCGAGCACGGCATGGCGGCGATCGTCAACGGGCTGGGCCTGCACGGGTTCCGCGCCTACGGCGCCACGTTCCTCACCTTCTCGGACTACATGCGCGGAGCGGTCCGCCTCTCGGCGCTGATGAAGCTGCCCTCGATCTGGATCTGGACCCACGATTCGATCGGCCTGGGCGAGGACGGCCCCACCCACCAGCCGATCGAGCAGCTGGCGGCGTTGCGGGCGATGCCGCGGCTGAACGTCCTGCGCCCGGCCGATGCGAACGAGACCGCGCTCGGCTGGCGCTTCGCGCTGCGCAGCCAGGAGAACCCGACCGCCTTCGCGCTTTCGCGCCAGAACCTGCCCATCCTCGACCCCGACGCCGTTCCCGACGACGCGATCGAGCGCGGGGCCTACGTGCTGCGTGACGCCGAGGGCGGTGAGCCCGAGCTGATCCTGATCGGGACGGGCTCGGAGGTGTCGCTGTGCCTGGAGGCGGCCGATCTGCTCGACGGGGTGCGGGTGCGGGTGGTCAGCATGCCGTGCATGGACACGTTCACCCAGGCCGATGAGGCCTACCGCGAGTCGGTGCTGCCCGCCGCCTGCCGGGCCCGGATCGCCGTCGAGGCGGCCAGCCCGATGGGCTGGGACAAGTGGATCGGCGAGCAGGGCGCGTTCGTCGGGATGGAGACCTTCGGCGAGTCCGGACCGGCCGAGGAGGTCTACGAGCACTTCGGGATCACCGCGAAACGGGTGGCCGAGATCGGACGGGAGATGATCGGACGATGAGCACCGTTGAAGGCGTCAACGAGCGTCTGGCCAAGCTCACCTCGGCCGGGGTGAGCGTGTGGCTCGATCAGATCCGCCGCTCGCTGATCGAGAGCGGCGAGCTGGCGCGTATGGTCGAGGAGGAGTCCCTGCGGGGGGTGACCTCGAACCCGTCGATCTTCGAGAAGGCGATCCTCGGCTCCAACGACTACGACGACGAGCTCGAGGAGATGGCCCGCCAGGAGCTCAGCGCCCAGGAGATGTACGACCGCATCGCGGTCAAGGACGTCCAGCTCGCGGCCGACGTGCTGCGCAGCGTGTGGGAGGAGTCCGGCCGCCGCGACGGCTTCGTCTCGCTCGAGGTGCCGGCCGACGTCGCCCACGACGCCGAACGCACGATCGAGGCCGCGCGCACGTACTGGAAGGCCGTGCACCGCCCGAACGTGATGATCAAGATCCCCGGCACGCCCGAGGGCGTGGGGGCCATCGAGCAGGCGATCTACGAGGGCATCAACATCAACGTCACGCTGCTGTTCGCCGTCGAGGCCTACGAGACGGTGGCCGAGGCGTACATCCGCGGGACTCGAGCGCCGCCAGGCCGAGGGACTCACGCTCGACGTGAACTCGGTGGCCAGCTTCTTCGTCTCCCGGGTCGACACCAACGTCGACAAGAAGCTCGAGAAGCTCGGACGCAGCGACCTCGCCGGCACCGCGGCGCTCGCCAACGCGCGGGCCGCCTACCGCCGGTTCAAGGAGATCTTCTCCGGCCCGCGCTGGGAGGCGCTGCGCCACGGCGGTGCGGCCGTGCAGCGGCCGCTGTGGGCCTCGACCGGAACGAAGGACCCGGCCTACTCGGACACGTTGTACGTCGAGGAGCTCGTGGCCGCCCACACGGTGAACACGATGCCGATGGCCACGCTGCACGCCGTGGCCGACCACGGCGAATTGAGGGGCCCCACGGCCGAGCAGGACCCCGACGCCGGCGCTCGAGGCGCTGCGCGAGGCGGGGATCGACCTGAGTCAGGTCACCGACGAGCTGCTCGCCGACGGCGTGCAGCAGTTCGAGGACGCGATGAACCGCCTGCTCGCCGGGATCGACGAGCACCGGGCCGCGGTGCTGACGGGCCGCCCGAAGACGATCGAGGGCAAGCTGCGCGAGACGCTCCAGGCGCCGGTCGGCGAGCGGGTCCAGCTGGCGCTGTCCGAGAAGGTGTCCGAGCGGGTATGGCGGCGCGATCCGTCGCTGTGGGGCGGGCCCGGCGTGCCCGAGATCGAGAACCGGCTCGGCTGGCTCACCGTCTCGGACGCGATGCTCGAACAGGCCCCGGCGCTGCGGGAGTTCGCCCGCGAGCTCCAGGACGAGGGCTTCACCGACGCCGTGCTGCTCGGCATGGGCGGCTCCTCGCTCGGCCCGGAGGTCCTGCGCCAGAGCTTCGGCGAGGCCGGGGGCCTGCGCCTGCACGTGCTCGACACCACCCACCCCGACGCCATCCTGGCCGTCCAGGAGTCGCTCGACATCGCCAAGACGGTGTTCATCGTCTCCTCGAAGTCGGGCGGCACGATCGAGACCCTCTCGCAGTACAAGCACTTCAAGACGCTGGCCGGGCCGCACCAGTTCGTCGTCGTCACCGACCCCGGCAGCCCCCTGCAGGAGCTGGCCAAGCGGGACGGGCTGCGGCGCACGTTCTGCAATCCGCCGGACATCGGTGGGCGCTACTCGGTGCTGTCGTACTTCGGGCTCGTGCCGGCGGCGCTGGCCGGCATCAACGTCGAGGCGCTGCTGCACAGCGCCCAGGTGGGCGAGCAGAACTGCGCGCATCACGACTCGAGCGAGAACAACGCCGGCCTGTGGCTGGGGGCGGCGATCGGCGAGCTCGCCCGTCTGCGTCGCGACAAGCTGACGTTCATCGTCTCGCCCCCGGTACAGAGCTTCGGCCTGTGGGTGGAGCAGCTCGTGGCCGAGTCGACGGGCAAGCAGGGCCGGGGCATCCTGCCCGTGGCCGACGAGCCGCTGGGCGAGCCGGACGACTACGGCAACGACCGCGTGTTCGTCTACCTGCGCAACCCCGAGGATCCGCAGGAGGAGCTCGACGACGCGGTGGCGGCGCTCGGCCTGGCCGGCCAGCCCACGCTGACCATGAACGTGCACGGGGCCACGGACCTGGGCCGGGTGTTCTTCCTGGCCGAGTTCGCCGTCGCGGTGGCCGGCTGGGTGCTCGAGATCAACCCGTTCGACCAGCCCAACGTCCAGGAGGCCAAGGACAACACCAAGAAGGTGCTCGATTCAGGCTCGGTGCCCGAGCTGGCGCCGGCGGGCGATGAGGAGCTGCGGGCGCTGCTCGGCAGTGCCGAGCCGCCGCACTACGTGGCGATCATGGGGTACCTGCCGTTCTCGGAGGACATCGACGCCGCCGTCGGCGAGCTGCGGGCGGCGATCCGGGCCGCGACCGGCGCGGCCACGACTTGGGGCTACGGGCCGCGGTTCCTGCACTCGACCGGACAGGAGCACAAGGGCGGCCCCGCGCACGGCCACTTCCTGCAGCTCGTCAACCACCCGCAGCGCGATGTCGAGATCCCGGGGGAGAGCTACACGTTCTCCACCCTCATCGCCGCCCAGTCGGCCGGCGATCTGCAGACTCTGCGCGGCCACGGGCTCCCGGCCGAGCGGGTGGTGCTCGAAGGCGAGCCGGCCGCGGCCATCCGCGACCTCGCGCAGCGGATCGGGAGGGTGCTCGGGTGACCGCCGTGCGCGAAGAGCGCGATCCCGGGGAGAACCCGCTCGTCGAAGGGCTCGAGCGGCTCCCGGTCGGGCCGACGTCGCTGGTGATCTTCGGCGGCACCGGCGATCTCGCCCAGCGCAAGCTGCTCCCCGCGCTGTACAACCTCGCCCACGAGGGCGCCCTGCCCGAGCGCTTCGAGATGATCGCGGTGGCCCGGCGCGAGGTCGAGGACGACGACTACCGCGAGCGGGCGCGCAAGTCGGTCGAGCGCTATTCACGCCAGAAGCCGGATGCCGACGTGCTCACCGCGCTGCTCGACGACCTGCGCTACGTGCCCGGCACCTTCGACGACGACGAGATGTACGGGGAGCTCGGGCGCACGCTGCGGGAGTTCGACGAGCAGGCCGGCCGGCCTCTGCACCGCGTCTTCTACCTGTCCACCGCGCCGCAGTTCTTCCCCGTCATCGCCGGCAAGCTCGGCGAGCACGGCCTGTCCCAGTGCGAGCGGGCGGACACCCGGATCGTAATCGAGAAGCCGTTCGGCTACGACCTCGACTCGGCGCAGAAGCTGAACGCCGAGCTGCTCGAGGTGTTCTCCGAAGATCAGATCTTCCGCATCGATCACTACCTGGGCAAGGAGACGGTCCAGAACCTGCTGGCCCTGCGCTTCGCCAACGCGCTGTTCGAGCCGGTGTGGAACCGCAACTTCATCGACCACGTGCAGATCACCGCGGCCGAGGACATCGGCATCGAGGGGCGGGCCGGGTACTACGAGGGTGCCGGCGCCCTGCGCGACCTGGTTCAGAACCACATGCTCCAGCTGCTCGCGCTGCTGGCCATGGAGCCACCGACCGCGTTCGAGGCCAACCGGCTGCGCGACGAGAAGCTGAAGGTGCTCGAAGCGATCGTGCCGCCGTCGGTCGAGGGCGTGCCGCAGATGGCCGTCCGGGGCCAGTACGGCCCCGGAGCGGTCGGCGGCAAGGACGTCCCGGGGTACCTGGATGAGGAGGGGGTGGCCGACGATTCGCGCACGGAGACCTACGCCGCCCTGCGCCTGCAGATCTCGAACTGGCGCTGGGCCGGCGTGCCGTTCTACCTGCGCACGGGCAAGCGGCTGGCCCGCAAGGTGACCGAGATCGCCGTCACGCTGAAGCCGGTGCCCCATCTGGCCTTCCAGAGCATCGGCTCAGTGGGGGTGCTCCCGAACCAGATCGTGCTCACCGTGCAGCCGGACGAGGGTGTGTCGGTCTCGCTGGGGGCGAAGATCCCCGGCCCTCGGATGCGCATCCGCCCGGTGAGCATGGAGTTCCGCTACGGCACCGCGTTCATGTCGCAGTCGCCCGAGGCCTACGAGCGCCTCATCCTCGACGCCATGCGCGGCGAGGCGATGCTGTTCACCCGCAACGACGAGATCGAGGCGCTGTGGGGCATCATCGACCCGATCCTCACCGCCTGGCACGAGGACACCTCGACGCCGATCCCTCAGTACGCCTCGGGCTCGGCCGGGCCCGAGGACTCCGAGAAGCTGCTCGGCCCCGACCAGCGCTGGAGACGGCTGTGAGCCCGGAGCCCTCGTGAGCGACGACGTCTGGGCGGCCGAGGACACGACGCCGGATGCCATCGAGGCGGCGCTGCGCGAGCTGCTGCGCGAGCGCCATGCCGCCAACCGCGCGCTCGCCCCGGCGCGCGTGCTCAACCTGATCGTTGTCGTCGAGCGCGACTGGAAGGGTGAGATCGCCAACCGGCTCGAGCGGGTGGGCCGCTACCACGCCTCGCGCACGATCCTGTGCGCGGTGCAGGAGGGCCGCACGACGCTCGATGCCCGGGCGGCGATCGACTACGACGAGAGCGCGAGCGGCGAGCTGTCGGTCATGCACGAGCACGTCGAGCTCGACATCGGGCCTTCGCATCTGCACGGGCTCGACACGATCGTCGACCCGATCATCGTCTCCGAGCTGCAGACCATGGTCTGGTGCCCGCACGGCCACCGCGAGGCCATCGATGCGCTCGAGGGGATGATCGACGTCGTCCTGCTCGATTCCGACTCCGACGACGACGCGGCGGCGGGCCTCAGCGCCGCGGCCGGGCTGGTCGAGTCCTGCTACGTGGTCGACCTGGCCTGGCTGCGCACGACGCCGTGGCGCGAGCGGCTGGCCTCGCTGTTCACCCAGCCCGACCGGCTGCCGCGGCTCGACGACGTCGCCGACGTGACGATCCGCCACCGCACCGGGTCGACCGCCAGTGCCCTGCTCCTGGGCGGCTGGCTGTGCTCGCGCCTTGGCTGGGCCACCAGCCATCTCGAGCACGGCGCCCGGGTCGGGCTCTACGGCATGGCCCGCCACGATGGCCAGGAGGTCAAGATGCGGATGAAGCCGAGCCAGCAGGACGCCCCCGGCCTGGCTGGGGTGACCGTCGCCGGCCCCGATGGCTTCTCACTCTCCCTCGAGCGCGGGCGAGGCGGCCTGCACGCCCGCGAGCACACCGATGGCCAGGAGCGTGAGTGGCAGATCCTCGGCGCCTCCCGGGGCGAGTTCGGGATCCTCGGCGAAGGCGTCCGCCAGGCGCTCCTGCGCGACCCCACCTACGGGCCGGCGCTCGCCGCGGCCCGGGAGTTTTGCTAGGACTTCAGGCGATGGCGTTCGAGATCCAGGTGGTCGACGACCCGGCGCGCGCCTGCGCGGCGATGCTCGTCGGCGCCGCCGCCAGCGGCGATGACATCGTGCTCACCGGCGGCTCGACCCCACGGGCGGCCTACGAGGAGTTCGCTCGCGCCGTGCGGGAGGTCGACGTCGACATCTCCGATGCGCGCTTCTGGTTCGGCGACGAGCGCTGCGTAGCGCCCGAGGACGAGCGCTCGAACTTCGGCATGGCGCGCGCGGCCATGTTCGAACCCCTATCGGATCGCGCCGAGCCCGAGATTCACCGCATGCAGGGCGAGCTCGGCCCGGAGGCGGGCGCCGATGACTATGAGCGCCAGCTCGAGCAAGCCGGCCGTCCGGCGTTCGACCTGCTGCTGCTCGGGATCGGCCCCGACGGCCACACCGCATCGCTGTTCCCCGACCAGGACACGGTGCAGGAGCGCTCCCGGCTCGTCGTGC
This sequence comes from uncultured Solirubrobacterales bacterium, assembly GCA_963848745.1. Taxonomy (GTDB): domain Bacteria; phylum Actinomycetota; class Thermoleophilia; order Solirubrobacterales; family Solirubrobacteraceae; genus Palsa-465. The sequence continues at coordinate 162,078 of CAWKEO010000002.1, forward strand.
CGGTGCCCGAGGCCGGGCTCGAGCCGTTCGTGCCCCGGATCAGCTTCACGTTCACGACGATCGCCCTGGCCAAGAAGGTGGTCGTCCTCGCCACCGGCTCCGGCAAGGCCGACGCGGTTGCCGCCGCCTTCGGCCCCGGCGTGCGCCCGAACCCTCACGTGCCGTCCTCGTTCCTGCGCGAGACGGCCGCCGACCTGCTCGTGCTCCTCGACTCAGCCGCGGCCGCGCGCCTGCCTTCATGAGCTCGGTCATCGGCGTCGACCTCGGCGGCACGAAGATCGCCGTGGCCTGTCTGCGCGGGGCCGAGCTCGGGAAGTCGACCATGCAGCCGACCGACCTGACGAGCGCCGGCGCACTCGTGAGCCAGCTCGCCGGCATGGTCGAGAGCGCGCGCGCCGACGATCTCGCCGGGGTGGGGATCGGCGTCCCCTCGATCGTCGAGTTCGCCACCGGCCGGGTCGTCTCCTCGGTCAACATCCCGCTCAGCGACGTGCCGCTGCGCGAGGTGCTGGGCAAGAAGCTCGGCGTGCCGGTGTTCGTCGACAACGACGCCACCGTGGCCGCGCTGGCCGAGGCCCACGACGCCCAGCTGCGCCTGGTGGCCCAGAACCTCGTCATGCTGACGATCGGCACCGGGGTGGGGGGCGGGATCGTGCTGGGAGGGCGCATCTATCGCGGCGCCACCGGCGGTGCGGGTGAGCTCGGACACGCGATCATCGGGGCAGCGCTGGAGGACTCGGTCCCCGCACCCGGGCGCTTTCCGCAGGCCGGCTCGCTCGAGGCGCTGGCCGCCGGCCATGCGCTCGACCGGCTCGCCGCTCGCGCCGCCCAGGCGCACCCCGACTCCGCGCTCGGGCAGCTGGCCGGGGGAGAGGAGCCGGTGCGGGGCGCGGCCGCCGTGGCCGCCGCCCGGGATGGTGACGGCGCCGCGCAGGACATCGTCCGGCTGTGGGCCCAGCGGCTCGGAATCGGGATCGCCAACGCGATCAACACGTTTGACCCCGACGAGGTGGTGATCGGCGGCGGCGCCGCCGCCGCCGGTGAGCTGCTGCTCGACCCCGCCCGGGAGGTGGCGCTCGGCTACGTGCACCCCGGCCTGCGCGGACAGGCGACGATCCGCCTGGCCTGGCACGGAGTCCGGGCCGGCGTGCTCGGAGCCGCCCTGCTGGCCGCCCACGAGCTGCAGGCCGCGAACGGCAGGAAGAAGATGGAGGTGCACCCGTGATCGCCATGTCCGCGCCGGGCGTCCGGAAGGCGCGGCGATGATTGTCGCCTGCGGCTTCGACCACGCCGGCTTTCCGCTCCGCGACCGCCTGCTTGGTGTGATCACCTCGCTCGGGCACGAGGTGCTCGACCTCGGCACCGATCGGCCGGAGCCGATCGACTATCCCGACAAGGCGCTCGAGGTCGGGCGGGCGGTGGTCGAGGGCCAGGCCGAGCGCGGGATCATCGTCTGCGGCTCGGGCGCCGGCGTGTCGGTAGCCGCGGGCAAGATCGACGGCATCCGCGCCGCCACCGTGCACGACACCTACACCGCCCATCAGGGCGTCGAGCACGACGGCGTCAACGTCATCTGCCTCGGCGGCCGCGTGATCGGCTCCGAGGTGGCGGCGGAGATCGTGGCTGCCTTCCTGCGCGCGCAGGTGAGCGACGAGGAGCGCCACGTGCGCCGCCGGGCCCAGGTGGCGGAGATCGAGCGGACCGGCGGCATTCCCGGCGGCCGCCGCGTCGTCGAGAACTGAGTGGGGGAGACCGATGGCGACCGAGATCGTGCTCGTGCGCCACGGCGAGACCGAGTGGAGCCTGAGCGGCCAGCACACGAGCCGCACGGACCTGCCGCTCACCGAGCACGGCCGCGAGCTCGCCGCCGGACTGCGCCCAGCGCTCGCCGAGCGGGACTTCGGGCTCGTGCTCATGAGCCCCCTGCGCCGGGCGCGCGAGACCTGTGAGCTGGCCGGGCTGGCGGACCGGGCGCAGATCGACCCCGACCTGACCGAGTGGGACTACGGCGAGTATGAGGGGTTGACCACGGCCCAGATCCGCGAGCAGCGCCCGGACTGGCTGCTGTGGCGCGACGGGTGCCCGGGCGGGGAGCGGCCCGAGCAGATCGCGGGTCGGGTCGATCGCGTGCTCGCCCGCCTGCGCGCGGTCGAGGGCGACGCGATCGCGTTCGCCCATGGCCACCTGCTGCGCGTGCTGGCGGCCCGGTGGCTCGAGCAGGACGTCGCCTTCGGGGCCCGCCTCGCCCTCGCTCCCGGGACGCTCAGCACGCTCGGCTTCGAGCACGAGGTGGATCCGGTCATCACCCGCTGGAACGTCCGCCCCTAGCTCCCGCCGTCACCGCTGCGCCGGCCGGACGCGCGGGCATGACGAAAGTCATCGGTGAATTCGGCCGCGCGCCACTTACGCGCGCGGGAGTGGCGACGTATGGTGGCCGGCATGATGAGAACCACGTCCGCCGATGGTGAGTTCGCCATTGACGTCCGCGAGCTGCGCCGCTCCTACGGCCAGCTCGAGGCGGTGCGCGGAGTCAGCTTCGAGGTGCGGGCGGGCGAGGTGTTCTGCCTGCTCGGCCCCAACGGAGCCGGCAAGACCACGATCGTCGAGATCCTCGAGGGCTACCGCACCCGCAGCGGCGGCGAGGTGCGCGTGCTCGGGCTCGACCCGGCGCGCGGAGAGCGCGCGCTGCGTGAGCGGGTCGGGATCGTGCTGCAGGAGTGCGGCGTGCAGGGCGACCTCACGGTGGCCGAGCTGATCGAGATGTACGGCCGCTACCACGCGCGCCGCCGGCCGGTCGACGAGGTGATCGCGCTCGTCGAGCTCGAGGCCAAGCGCGACGAGCGGGCCAAGAAGCTGTCCGGGGGTCAGCGCCGCCGCCTCGACCTCGCGCTCGCGCTCGTGGGCGACCCCGATCTCATCTTCCTCGACGAGCCGACGACCGGGTTTGATCCCGCCGCCCGCCGTCAGGCCTGGTCGGCCATCCGCTCGCTGTGCGAGCTGGGCAAGACGGTGTTCCTCACCACCCACTTCATGGATGAGGCCCAGCACCTGGCTGACCGGGTGGCGGTCATGCGGGCCGGCGAGATCATCGCCATGGGCAGCCCGGAGGCGCTCGGCGGCCGCGACGTGCGCCCGGCCGAGATCCGCTTCCTGCTCCCGTCCGGTCTCGGGCTGGGCGACATCCCGGACGCCTACTGCCGCGAGCGCGCACTCGACGCCGACCACGTGCGTCTGAGCACCGCGCAGCCGGTGCACGCCGCTCAGGCCATCACGTCCTGGGCGATCGAGCGCGAGGTCGAGCTCGCGCACTTCTCGGTCACCCAGCCGAGCCTCGAGGACATCTACCTCGAGCTGACCCGCGAGGCGCCGGCCACGTCCGGCGCCGCCGTCGAGGAGGCGGTTCGATGAGCACTCAGGCCGTCGCGGTCAGCGGTCCGCGCCGCGACCTCGGGCTCGTGGCCTGGCAGATCCGCTACGAGCAGCGCGCCTACTGGCGCAACCGGGGACGCGGGCTCTTCACCTTCGTGATGCCGATCATGTTCCTGGTCATCTTCGCCAGCCTGAACGGAAGCACGAAGCTCCACTACCAGGGCGGCGTGACCTACGACCAGTTCTTCGTCCCCGGGATCCTCGCCTACGGTGTGATCGCGGCCACGTACGTGAACATGGCCATCGGCACGGCGATCCTGCGCGACGAGGGCGTACTGAAGCGCATGCAGGGGACGCCGCTGCCCCGCTGGGCCTACATCGCGGCGCGCATCGGCTCGACGCTCGTGATCGTGGCGCTGATGACCGTGATCACGCTCGGCCTCGGCGTCACCGCCTACGGCCTGACCCTGCGCGCCGCCGCGCTGCCCGGCCTCGTGCTCACGCTGGTCCTCGGTGCCTCCGCGTTCACCACGCTCGGCATCGGCATCACGCGCTTCATCGGCAACGCCGAGGCGGCGCCGGTGATCGTCAACCTGACCGTGCTGCCGCTCAGCTTCATCTCGAGCATCTGGTTCCCGCCCAACGGGATGCCGAAGGCGCTGAACGACGTGGCCAAGTTCTTCCCCCTGCGGCCGTTCGCCGATGGGCTCCAGCACGTGTTCAACCCGCACACGACCGGCGCGGCGATCGCCGGCGCCGATTTGCGCACGCTGGCCATCTGGGCTGCCGTCGGCGTGTGGCTGATGGTCCGCTTCCTGCGCCAGCCGCAGGGGGAGCGGCGGTGAGCGACCCCGCGCCCCCTCCCGACGAGCGTTCGGGCCATGCGAGGGGGGCGATCGGCTGGGGCGGCGCGCTCATCTGGCTGCTGTTCATCATCCTGCCGCTCGTCTCCGCGCTCGCACCAGGGCACCACGGGCTGCCGACCGCTGTCGACGTGGCCTGCGCGGTCGCGGTCGCAGTCGTGTATGTGGCCATCATCATCGTGTGGCGCAGCGGACCAAGCGATCGCGCGCCCCGGCCCGCTGGTGCTGGGGCTGCTCGCGCTGCTCTACGGCATCGCCACCACGCTCACGGTGGCCGATCGGCCGGGCTGGGGCTTCCTGTTCACCTACGGCACCGCCGTCGGCGCGCTCGTCGTCCCGCGCCGCTTCGGTCTCGCCCTCGTGCTCGGAACCTGTGCGCTGGCGGCCGGGGGATCGAGGATCGGGGGAGGCAGTGGCGGCAGCGTGTTCAGCATCTGCCTGAGCACGGCCGGGGTGGGCCTGCTCATGATGGTCATGCGCGACCTGCGCGTCCGCAACGAGCAGCTGCGCCGGGCCCGGGCCGAGCTGGCCCGGCTGGCCGTGGCCGAGGAGCGACAGCGCTTCGCGCGCGATCTGCACGATCTGCTCGGCCACTCGCTGTCGGTGATCGCGCTGAAGGCCGAGCTGGCCGGACGTCTGCTGCCCGAGCGACCCGAGGCGGCCGGCAAAGAGGTGGCCGACGTCGAGGGGGTTGCGCGGGCTGCGCTCGAGGAGGTGCGCGAGGCGGTGAGCGGCTACCGCGAGCTCACGCTCGAGGGCGAGCTGGCGGGTGCCCGGATGGCGCTCACCGCGGCCGGGATCGAGACGACGGTGGCCCGCGATGGGGAGGAGCTCGACCGGCCGGTCGAGACCGTGCTCGCCTGGGCGGTCCGGGAAGCGGCCACGAACGTCATCCGCCACAGCCGAGCGAGCCACTGCACGTTCCGGCTGCGGGCGGCCGATGCGGCGGTCGAGCTCGAGGTGCGCGACGACGGCGTCGGTGGGGTGGGTTCGCCCGGCGGTCGGGGTGGCGCGCTGGGTGGTGTTCCTGGTGGTGTTCCGGGCGGCGTTTCGGGCGGCCTCTCGGGCGGCTTTTCGAGCGGCTTTTCGGGCGGCTTTTCGGGCGGCTTTTCGGGTGGCGTTGCGGACGGTGTTTCGAGCGGCTTTGCGGGCGGCTTTCCGGGTGGGCCGGGGCATGGCCTGGCGGGCCTGGCCGAGCGCGTGCGCACCGTCGGTGGGGCACTCGAGGCGGGCGCGATCGGCGGGGGCGGCTACCGGCTGCGCCTGCGCATACCGGCCGGTGAGAACGCGGCATGAGCCCGATCCGGGTCCTCCTGGCCGAGGACCAGCACATGGTCCGCGAGGCCCTGGCCGCGCTGATCGCGCTCGAACCCGATATCGAGGTGGTGGCCCAGGTGGGCCGTGGCGACGAGGTTCTGGCGGCGGCCGAGCGGGTCCGGCCCGACGTCGCGCTGCTCGACATCGAGATGCCCGGCCAGACCGGCCTCGCGGCCGCGCAGGAGCTGCGCGCCGCGCTGCCGGACACCCGGATCCTCATCCTGACCACGTTCGGGCGCCCCGGCTATCTGCGGCGGGCCATGGCCGGTGGCGTGTCGGGCTTCCTGCTCAAGGACGCGCGGGCCGCCGAGCTGGCGAGCGCGATCCGCCGCGCGGTGCGTGGCGAGCGCATCGTCGATCCCGGACTCGCCGCGGCAGCCCTCAGCCAGGGCGAGAGCCCGCTCACCCCACGCGAGCACGAGGTCCTGACCGCCGCCCGCGATCACGCGACGGTGGCCGAGCTCGCGGCAGTGCTCTATCTGTCCCCGGGCACGGTCCGCAACCACATCTCCTCGGTGTTGCAGAAGCTGGGCGCCCGCAACCGGGCCGAGGCGCTGCGGATCGCCGAGGACCGGGGGTGGCTGTAGAGCTCACATCGCGTGTGGCACGGCGCAGCCCGCCGCGTGCGCGCGTCGTCGCGGACGTTGCCGTCCGCGCGCGGCTGGGGAGCCCGCGGGTCCGCGCGTCGCTGCTGGTCCGCGGGCGGCTGCGGAGCCCGCGTATCCGCGCGTTCTAGCCTGGTGGGCATGACCGAGCTCATCTCCGCCGCCGCCGAGCGCTTCGCCGAGGCCCACACGACTCCGCCGACCGGCCAGTTGGCCGAGATCGCCGCCTGGACCCGCGAGCACACCTCCTGGCCGGGCATGATGAGCGGCACGGCTGAGGCGCGGCTGCTCGAGGCCCTGATCGTCGTCGGCGGCGCGACGCGCGTGCTCGAGATCGGCACGTTCACCGGCTTCGGCACCCTGCTCATGGCTGCGGCGATGCCGCGGCAGGGCCGGGTGACGACCCTCGAGGTCGATCCCGACATGGCGCAGACGGCGCGCCGGCACTTCGCGGCCAGCCCGGTGGGCGACCGGATCGAGCTCATCCTCGGCGACGCTCTCGACAGCCTGGCCACGCTCGACGGCCCGTTCGACCTCGTGTGGATCGACGCCCGGAAGTCCGACTACCCGTCGTATTACGACGCCGTGGTGGAGAAGCTCTCGCCGCGCGGGATCATCGTCGCCGACAACCTGTTCCGGGCCGGGGCGGTGCTCGCGGCTGCCGACGGCGGCTCGGAGTCGGACGCGGACGGGGGCACCCAGGCGATGCGCGAGTTCGCCCGGCGGGTGCAGCAGGACGACCGGGTCGACAACGCACTGTTGACGATCGGCGACGGGGTGATGCTGGCCTGGCGGCGGCCAGAGTGAGGTAGCGACTGACGGGCCTGAACCGCGGCCCGCTGCTCGCGGAGAGGAATCTCTCGGTGGCGCGATGCTGCGGCGAAGGCTGAAACGGTTGCCCAGCTCCGCGCCGGGGTGGATATGTCCCCGACATCGGCATCGCGTTCAGGACACGCGGTGGGGTGTGGAGCCCGCCGGCGAAGAGCTCGACGGCTCGTGTTCCGGAAGCGACAGCCGCCTGAGTGGATGAGTCCGCGCAGGATGCGCTCCGGCCACCGCTCGAGGAGCCCTTGTTGCCAATCCTCGAGCACGATCGGTCTCAGATGCTTCATTCCGCGGCCGTGCTGTGGGAACAGACACGGCCACGCTCGCCAATAGGAGGAGACCTGGACGCACACGCTCTCCCTGGGCAGGACGTGTGCCGGCCGACCCCGAACGCTCCGTCTCCTCGAAGAATGCGGCTGGAGGGACTCGAACCCCCAAGGGCTTGCGCCCACACGGACCTGAACCGTGCGCGTAGACCAATTCCGCCACAGCCGCGCGGATGGAGAAGGTAGCACGGCAAGCGGGTGGGGGAGATGCGCACCTACGAACATGTGTTCGTACACGACGCCTGGAATCGGACGCCAGCAGCAGCGGTGGAGCGGGCAGGCGATCCGCTACCCTCAAACCCGCATCCCCGCCGCTATCGTCTAGGGGACTAGGACGCCGCCCTCTCACGGCGGAAACCCGGGTTCGAATCCCGGTAGCGGTACTCAGAGAGCTGCCGCATCTGGGCAGCTTTCCTCATGGGGCGGACTCCGAGCGGACTCCAAACGTCTGCGCGGGGAGGTTCCGATAGGCTGCCAGCCGGCAGCGCGCGAACCTCCTCCGTTAGGAGGCCTCTCCCATGAAGCGCACCATCGCGAGCCTCGCCGTGCTCGCCGTGCCGGCCGTCGCCGGCGCCAGCTGGCACACGGTCTGGTCTGCCGATGACCCTCGGGTGGCGTCGCTCAGCCGCCCGGTCAACGCGCTGTCAGTGAGCCCGCTGCCGCTCCTGTCGGTGCAGTCCGCGGACCGCGCCAGCGTTGTGACGCTCCTGGATCCCCGCACGACGGGCCACTCGGCGAACCTCACGAACCTCGTCGTCTACCGCACCGCCGATGGCGGGCGCAGTGGCAGGCGTATCCCGTGGGGCTCTGACGGCCTGGGTGCTGCACATGCAGCGATGCGAAGGACTATCGTGGCGCTGTGATCAGGCTGCGACTCGCGCCAGGTGATCTCGAGCGGCTGCGCTTCGCCTACTCGCCGCTCGCCGAAGTTGCCGAGAGCCTGTACATGCTGCACTGCGGGACGGTTCCCGAGCTGCATCGCGAGTGGTACGAGAGGGTTCGCGGGTCGCTACGCCACCTCGACATGGACGTGCTGCGGACGATCGTGCCGGCGCCACGGCCGCACGTGGCGAGCTTCCTGCTGGCCGGCGCACGCGAGCCCGGCACCTCGATCGAGTCACAGCTGGCGATGGTCGCCAGCACTTCCGAGGCGCGCCTGCGGGCGGATCTCGAAGTGGTCTGGCGGGGCGAGCTGCCCGCGGCCACCGAGCGGGCGCTGCGTCGCGGCGGCGGACAGCTGATCGCCGAAGCACTGCACCAGTACTGGAGCGCGGCGATCGAGCCCTTCTGGCCGCAGATCCGGGCTGTCCTCGATGCTGATGTCTCCTACCGGGCGGGGCGCCTCGCGCGCGGAGGGATCGAGTCACTGCTGGCCGACCTGCACCCCGGTCTCGAGCTCGCCGAGCAGGCGATCCACGTACGCAGTCACGCCGGCAGCGAGCACCAGCTGCGCGGGCAGGGCCTGGTGCTCGTGCCGTGCGTGTTCGCCTGGCCCTACGTGATGGCCGACATCGGAGCCGGCAACCCTCCGACGATCACCTACGGCCCGCGCGGCGTCGGAAACCTGTGGGCGGCGGCGGAGCCGCCCGTGCACGACGGCGATCCCGTCGCGGACCTACTCGGCCGCAGCCGCGCCGCCGTGCTGCGAGCGCTCGCTCAACCCAAGACGACCTCTGATCTCGCCCGCGCGCTCGGCCACAGCATGCCGGCCGTGAGCTCGCACCTCGGGGTGCTCCATCGGGCCGGGTTCGTCACGCGCTGGCGCTCAGGCCGGCGAGTGCTCTACCAGCGCAGCGCACTGGCCGCCAGCGTGCTGGCGGCCAGTGACGGGGCGGGTGCAGCAGAGAGTACGGTCGCGTCGGCAGCCGGCGCGGCGCCTGGCTAGGAGCCGTCCTCCGGCGTGGCCAGGTAGGGCACGGACGCCCCGGAGCTCGTCGTCGCCGCGCCGGCGATCTCGCCCCGATCGTTTATGTCGCCCGCATTGACGAGCGTGCCGGAGATTCCCTTGGCGAGGTCGTTGAGATCCGAGATGCGGCCGTCGACCCACAGCACGGCGTGGCAATCGACGAAGCCTGACTGGCAGGCGAGTCCGACGATCTCGCCACGATTGTTGATGGCCTCCGCCTCGGAGATCTGGTCGCCCGGGAGGGTGCCAAGGTCCCGGATGCCCGATTCGGCGCTCCAGACGAACGCGTGCGGTTCGAGCGTCGCCGCGGACGCTCCCTCGGACACGTTCGCGAACCCGACGACGACGCCTCGATCATTGATCGCGTCGGGGGTGTTCCACTGCGTGCCGCCGAGGTTCCCGAGGTCGATCGGAGGACTGTGCGGATTCCAGAGCACGGCATGCGCGGCGCTCACCCCTCCCACCGCCGTCCCGCAGGCGCCCGAGATGCCGACCACCTGGCCACGGTCGTTGATCGCCACAGCCGCGCTGGTCGAGTCTCCGGGCAACGGCGAGAGCTCGTGCGGACGGCGCGTCGCGGCATCCCAGAGCACGGCGCGGAACTGGAGGACCTGAGGCGCCACGCAGGTCGGATCGACCGTGCGGTCCTCTGCCCAGCCGACGATCTGGCCGGCGTGGTTCGAGCCCGCCGCGAACCCGTTGTACCCGCCAAGCGTTGGCAGCCGGCTCAGCTGACCGTCCTCCCAGACGAACCCGAGGCAGTCGTGGTGGGTGGGCGGCCCGACGAAGAATGCGTCACAGCTCCAATCCTCGCCGTATGGGTTGATGTCCGCTGTCTCCGCGATCCCCACGACGAAGCGATCGCTGTGGGTGGGGAACGCGATCGCGCTGTTCGGGCCCCCAAGGGTTCCCAGATCGGTCAACTGACCGTCGCGCCAGAGCACCGCGTGGGTGATCGCGTCACCGGGCAGATCCGAAGAGCCGGCCAGCCAGCCGCGATCGTTGACGCTGTTTGCGCCGTTGACGGCCGTCCCGCCCAGTGTCGGCAGCGCATGCACCCGATACTGGCCCACCTGCCAGGCGTGAGCGCCCGCCCCCGCGGTGGCGAAGCCCAGGCTTGCGCCCGCGACAGCGGCCACCCAACTGAAGCGTGTCCTTCTCGACATGTCTCCTCCCTACGGTCGGCAATCGTGCCCCACGATCGTCCCGAGGAGGCGTTTGGAGTGACAACGATTCCACCTCGGTGGAATCCTGCCGGGTCACCGCCAGATGTGCGCGACGAGGCTGCCGGATGGTCACGCGTTCAGAAGGCGTCCGTCGAAGTGTGGTCGCATGACCGCTCGGCTGTCCTCGTTCGGGTTGTTGGTGATCTCGCGGGTGGCCATGTTCTGGCTCCTATTCATGGCTTCCGTTGGCCCTCGCAGGTTTCGAGGATCCTGCTGCTTGGGGCGCCGACGAGCGCCGGGGAGGCGTCGCGGTTCGTCCAGACGACGTTGTCGAGGAACTTGCGGAAGTTGTCCGCGTTCCCCTGAGCGTCGAAGTCCAACTCGATGACCAGGTAGTACGGATCGCCAACCGGCCGGCGAATCCGATGGCTCACGACGCCAGCGTTCTGGCGCGCCTCGGCGAACCGATCGAACGCATGCTTCCAGGTGGCAAAATCGCTAATCGCGTGCTCGATGCTGAGGGTGAACATACTGGCCTCCGTGTTGGCGTTTCGGGAGCCGTGATCGTGGACCAGCGGGAGGCGCGCGGCAATCCCAGCGTTCTGGGGTCTTGCACACCGCGGGCCAGCTTGGGGCGGTTTGGCTGAGCCTTCTCTGCAGCGTGCCATCGAGCGAATCGAGCGCGTCCGCGGCGATGGCCCCAGTGGCAGGGCGTTGCGGCGGGCGTTGCTGGATGAGATCGGCCGTCACGTCAGCTTCGACGCCTATGCGTGGCTTCTCACCGACCCGGAGACGGAGGTCGGGTGCGATCCGGTGGCCGATGTCCCGTGCATGCCGCAGCTGCCGGAGCTGATTCGGCTCAAGTACGCGACGACGACGAATCGGTGGACCTCGATGAGTCGGCCGGTCGCCCGGCTGCTCGCCGCAACCGGCGGAAACCCGTCAGAGAGCTTGGTCTGGAGAGAGCTGCTGGCGGCCTACGACGTGGTGGACATGGCCTCGCTTGTCTTCCGTGATCGCTTCGGCTGCTGGGGGTTCCTCGACCTTTGGCGGGTCGATCCCGCCGAACCATTCACCGCGCGAGACGCGGAGTACCTCACAGGCATCGTGTCGCCCGTGACCGAAGCGCTTCGCCGCGTCCAGGCGCAGACATTCCACATCCCCGAGACGGTGAACGTCCCGGATGGCCCGGCGGTCCTCGTTCTGTCTCCCGATCTCCGGGTCAGGGCGCAGACCCCGGAGACCGAGGCATATCTCCGTGCCCTCGTCCCCCCGGCCGGCGACCTCCAGCCGATTCCGGCCGGCGCCTACAACGTTGGCGCGCAGTTGCGCGCAAGCGAGGACGGCGTCGACAGCCACCCTCCGCGCGCACGGGTTCACCTCGGTCAAGGCGTCTGGCTCACACTGCGCGCCGCCCGAATCATCGAGAGCGACCAGGCGGACGCCAACATCGCCGTCACGCTCGAGCCCACCTCCACCAGTGACCGAATGGCGCTCTTCGGCCTTGCTCACGGCCTCAGCAGACGCGAAGCGGAGATTGTGGCCGCCTGCGCACGCGGGACCGACACGCGCGGCCTGTCGCGGGAATTATTCGTCTCCGAGAACACGATCCAGGATCACTTCAAGTCCATCTTCGCCAAGACAGCGACGAGAACCCGAGGCGAGCTGCTCGCGATCGCCCGCGGCCAGTAGCCGGCCGCCCACCCTTCCAGGCGAGAGCTCGAGTCAACACGCAGTCCCACCACCATCGTCAGCTGGATCGGACGATCGACGAACTCCTGTGCGCCGCAGATGAGCGCAGCTGATCTGGCGGCCGGCCACTTCTGCCGTGACTGGCTTGCGCTTGAACATCCCGAGGAAGCTTCGCGGCCGCGTGGCTTCCCGGTCCTACGCCGTGGCCACGACATCGAAGCGGCCTGGGACCGCGAGACGGTTAGCTCGAGGCAACGCGCTTCTCGCGCCGCCGGAATCCAGCGCTCCCCGCTGGCTCGCTGCGAGGACCGCGTAGGCGATGTTGCGCTTCCCCGGCGAATTAGGCTGGACATGCGCTGCTTGCCGCAGTTAGGGTTCGTGGCATGCTCCCCGCGCGGCGCCTCACAGGTTCGCTTGCAACATCGGGGGTCGGCGTCGGCTTGGCGTTGATCGTGGTCGCCATCTTCGGTGTTGTGCCGTGGGTCGCCACGCTCGTCGCGACGCTCCTCATCGTTGCAGCGATGCTTCTGCGCGGGCGTTTCTGAGAGTCAAGCCGGCGGAGCGCCACGGCAAGCGGCACACGCGAGCTGACCAGCATCCGCCGGGTGCCGTGAATCGCAGCGGAGTCGCCGGGAGTGCGGAGTCGGCGACACTGCAGCGAGGCGGCCTCGACGAGGACAGTGCCGATCTCAGCTGAGAGCACCTGTGGAGACGGCTGGGGTGAGGCTCAGGGAGTCGACGAGGCGCTCATAGCGCGTCTTCGTTCTCAGGCCCGGATCGACGAAGGGAACCACACGACTGCAGCGGCGGCTCGCACGCGCGGCGCGGACCCACTGCTGACCGCTTACTCATCGGTCGCGCGTGCTTGATCGTGGTGCAGGCGTTCCCGGTTGGATTGGGTCTGGGGCGGCGGGCAGGCTCGGGTCCTGGTGAGGGGCGTCACCGAACAGGATCTCGAGGGTTGAGCGCACCTCGGCCCAGCGGTCGGCGCCGACCTGCGCGGCGTAGGCTCGCTCGAGCGCGAGCATCCGCTTGCGAGCGATAGCAACGCCGGCGCGTCCGCGGGCGGTGTACCTGACGATCACGCCGCGCCCGTCGTCTGGGTCTGGGTCGCGGCGCACGAGATCGAGCCGCTCGAGCTCGTCGACGAGCTTGGTGATGGCTTGGCGCGTGACGCCGGCGTGTGCGGCGAGTTCGCTGGGGCGAGCACCGTCCTCGCCGACGTTGCGCAAGAGCGCGGAGTGCGAGGGCGCGACATCGCCAAAGCCGTTCTGTGCGAGATCGGCGCGGACGGCGGCCTCGATCGCGTTGCGGGCGTCGCGGAAAAGGATCTGGAGGCTCTTCGGCATGTCCGCGCGATTGTAGTTCACCTCGCTTGACAAATACCACGCGCCATGAGAAGCTTCTCCCAACTTGTCAACCAAGGTGAATGACTGCCAGAAGTTCTGAGCGCCGCTGGCGCGCCGTCGCCAGCGCCGCATCACGTCAATCTCAAGACGATCCGTCGCGAGAGTTGCAACCAATAAGGAACCCAACGACCCTGATGGAGCCCCTGTGAATATCGCTTCCCTTGATCCTGCAGACCGTCCTACCGTGACTCGGCGCATTGACTTTCGCCCGGGCCAGGACATGTATTGGGACATCGTGCGCAACGGCGAGGACACCGATGGCGAAGTCCTCGAGGCAAATAGCTGGCTCGGTCCCCACCAACCCAGCCCCCCGGTGCACGTGCACGACAATGCTGAAGACAGCTTTGAGATCGTCGAGGGCCGACTTGACGTCAAGCTCGACGGCACCTGGCGCACCTATGGCCCGGGAGAGCGCGCCGCAGCGGCTCCCGGTCACCGGCACACCCTGCGAAACAGTCACGATGAGCCGGTTCGGTTCATCAATCGCCACCGCCCCGCGGCCGACTTCGAGGGGTTCTTTCGCGATATGGCGTCGCTGGCGTCGACCGGGAGGATGGGCGCCGGAACACCTCACAGTCCGCGTCAAGCGATCTACGCAGCGATGCTGTTCCAAGCCCACCCGACCGCGATCCGCACCTCGCGCCTCCAGCGATTTGCCTTCGCGTCGCTGTCGGGCTTGGGCCGGATGCTGGGGATGAGCCTGTGAGCGCGCTCACGCCCCGCCCGAAGAATCTCGCGCTCCTGCTGCTGGCGATGACGCAGTTCGTGATCGTGATCGACGCCTCGATCGTCAACGTCGCGCTGCCGTCGATCGGTGCCCACCTGCACTTCTCCCGCGACGACCTCACCTGGGTCGTGAACGCTTACACACTCGACGTTCGGCGGCTTCTTGCTGCTGGGCGGGCGGATGGCCGACCTGCTGGGGCGACGCCGGATGTTCATGCTCGGTCTGGTGGTGTTCTCGCTCGCGTCGTTGGTGGGTGGCCTGGCGCAGTCTGAGACGTGGCTGATCGCTGCCCGCGCGGTCCAGGGCCTCGGTGCCGCGATCGTCTCTCCCGCCGCGCTGTCGATCATCACCACCACGTTCGCCGACGGGGCCGAGCGCAACCGCGCGCTCGGCATCTGGGGCGCGGTGGCGGGCGCCGGCGGCGCCGCCGGGGTGCTGCTGGGCGGGATCCTGACCAGTGGGCTGAGCTGGCGCTGGGTGCTGTTCGTCAACGTCCCGATCGGGCTGGTCGCGGCCGCGCTCGCCCCCCGCACGCTCGACGAGAGCCGCCGCGAAGAGGCCGGCAACTCCTTCGACATTCCCGGGGCGGTAGCCGTCACCGGCGGGCTGGCGCTGCTCGTGTATGCCGTCGTCGACGCGGTCAACGTCGGCTGGGGAGCGACCCGGACGATCGTCTGCCTGGCCGCGGCCGTGGTGCTGCTGATCGCGTTCGTGGCGATCGAGCGGCGCCAGCGTGACCCGCTGATGCCGTTCTCGATCTTCCGGCTGCGGACCCTGCGCGGCGCCAACATCGTCGGGCTGCTGATCGGCATGTCGCTGTTCTCGATGTTCTTCTTCATCTCGCTCTACCTCCAGGACGTGCTGCACTACTCGCCGATCAAGACCGGCCTCGCCTACCTACCACTCTCGATCGGGATCATCCTTTCGGCTGGCGGTGCCTCCCAGCTCGTCACGCGCGTCGGCTTCAAGACACCCCTCATCGCCGGCATGCTGCTGGTCGCCGGCGGCCTGCTGTGGTTCTCGCAGGTGCCCGGGACAGGCGGCTCGTTCGCCGCGGACGTCCTCGGCCCCTCCCTGTTGGCAGCCATCGGATTCGGGCTGGCGTTCGTGCCCGTGACGATCGCCGCCGTCACCGGGACCAAGCCACACGAGGCGGGCCTGGCCTCCGGTCTGATCAACACCTCCCAGCAGGTCGGCGGCGCGCTCGGGCTCGCGATCCTCGCGACCATCGCCAACAGCCGCACCCAAAGCCTGTTCCACGCCGGCGTCCACAGCTCGGCCGTGGCGCTGACCAAAGGCTTTGACCGGGCGTTCCTCGTCGGCGCCGGCCTCGCCGTCGCCGGAGCGATCCTCGCCGCCGTACTGATCTCCTCGCGCGACAGCCACGAACCCTCAAAGGCGGCCCGCACCGACGAGGTCGCCGATGCCGCAGCCGTTCCCGTCATCGCGGGCTGAACGCCTTCACTCGATCTGGTGCTCGTAGACGCCAACGAGGCAGCGGGCCGACCGTGTCATCGCGGCGCTCCTCCCCGTCCAGGCGGGCCGAATCCGGGTCCTCACCCGCAATCCTGACGCGGTTTTCTCCGACGACACCCGGGTCGAAGCGGTGCTGCTCGGTCAAACCAGTAGATGAGAGAGGTCTGGCGCTCAGCCGAGCTCCTGGGCGAGCCCGATGAGAAGTCCTTCGGGCCCGCGGATGTAGCAGAGCCGATACACGTCTTCGTACTGGACCACCTCGCCGACGAGATGAGCGCCGTGCTCGCGGAGCCGGGTGAGCGTATCGTCGATGTCGTCCACGGCGAACATCACGCGCAGATAACCGAGAGCATTCACCGGGGCGTTCCGGTGATCGGCAACCGCAACCGGCGTGAGAAACCGCGAGAGCTCAAGCCGGCTGTGGCCGTCCGGCGTGCGCATCATGGCGATCTCGACCCGCTGGCCTCGCAGTCCAGTGACGCGCCCAGCCCAGTCCCCTTCGATCGTGGCCTGGCCTTCAAGCTCGAGGCCGAGTTCGCGGAAGAACGCGATGGTCCCCGGTAGGTCGTCGACAACAATGCCTACGTTGTCCATCCGTTGAACCGTCATGCGGCCAATCTAGCCCCCCGGCGGGAGCTCGCACGCCGCGCGCTGGTCCGACGCAAAGGTCCGCGAGGCCTCGACCGGAGGGCAGCCCCCAACGTTTGCCCTCCGGATCGGGCGTCCTTGCGACAGCGACGCTGGGGTCGTCCGAACCTGCTTCCTCCGGCGCGCGTTTTCCCGGCGCTTCCTGCGGGTGCCCGCAACGCGCGGAAAGCACGGCTCTCGTCGACGATCGCTTTGCCCTGCGCGCGACGCCTCGCTCGGCGATCGGATTGGCGGCTCAGGAGGCGTCCGCCGGCTCCGCGCAGACGAGCGCTTTGCCACGAATCCGGAAGCCGCGGCCGGTCGGGGATGTCCACCGCCTCGCACGTTGTGGACCGCCACGGTACATACGGTGCGCTCGTCCGGGCCAACGCCTGCCGGCTCGCCCCCGCGACTCGCCTCCTGGCTCGCGAAGGCGACGCGCCGGCCCCGCCGGGCGCCTCATGACGGTCGCATCGATGTTCGTGCGCGTGCCGCTGGCGCGAAAGCGCCCGCATGCGCCGGTTCGCCTCATGCGTCACCATGACCGCGCGTGTCCTCCCACACGATCCACCACCTCCTGCACGTGTACGGCTGCTGGCTCGTGTTCGCCGCGGTCGCCCTGCAGGCGGTGGGTGCGCCGCTGCCCGGCACGACGGTACTCAGCGCCGCCGCCCTGTACGCCGCGGCGGCGCACGGTCTGCCGATCGCCGGCGTCATCGCCGCGGGGGCGCTTGGCGCGCTGGTGGGGACGAGTGCGGGCTACGCGATCGGTCGCGTAGGCGGCAAGAGGCTCGTGCGGGCTGCCGCTCGGCGCCTGCGGCGCCCACCGGAGAACGTCGAGCAGCTCCGCTCGGCGTTCGCCGCCCGCGGGGTCGTGCTCCTGTTCATCGGCCGCTGGGTGACCGGGCTGCGCAACGTGACCGGGCTCCTGGCCGGCGCCACCGGCATGACGGTCGCGCGCTTCCTGCCCGCCTGCGCGGGCGCCGCCACGCTGTGGGCCACCGCCGTCACGCTCGAGTACGTCCTGTTCGGCCGGGCTCTGGCCGCGGCGGACACCTGGGTGCAGGTCGTGCTCGTGGTGCTCGGCCTCGTCTGGATGGTGATCTCGCTGCGGTTCATCCGCCGGCAGGCACTCCAGCATCTCGGGCCCCGCCACCAGGTGAGCAGTCAGCACTCGCGGCATCGCGCTGGCGCAGACGCTCGCCGAGCGCCGCGGTTGCCGAGAGCGCCTAGAGCTGCTGGCGCCCCGGCGCGCGGCCCGGCCGGGCGCGGGCGGGCGGCCCCGGGCCGGCTGCTCATGGTTGCGTGTGGTGAGTTGGCCCGACGTCCTGCGTCGGCGAACTCTCCACGCGTACCGCGGATCGGGCGGCCATCACGATCCACACACTGCGCTACCGTGCCGCTCTCGCGGCGCCGCGCGGCCGAGATCGGGTGAAGTCCGCTTCGCCCCCTCCGGGGCTTCCCCGGGGGAACGGTGTGACCACGGCAGTTCATCGCCGGCCCTCAACTGCACGCTGTGCACGGCCGGGCCGCCACGACCAGAGCAGTCGGCTCGCGGCGCCGCGATGATGTCGGCTGTGTCCGCCGGCTCCGCATCCAGCCGCCGCTACCTGGCCGCCGCCCTGGCGGACGCGCTGCTCGCCGGCGACTGGACCGAGGCGGCGATGCACGAGCGCGCCGCCGCCGTGCTCGGGCGCCGCCCCCGCTGGCTCGGCCCGCTCGTGCGCGCCGTGCTCGCGCTGTATCTCCGGGCGCCCACCGATCGCCCGCGCGAGCTCGCCCGGCTGATCGACGACGAGCTGGCACACCGGCAGGCGGAGGGCAGGCTCGGAGCGCTGCCTGCGGTCCGCCGCTGGCTCGTTCCCGAGCTCGAGATGGGGCGGATGCGCTGGCCGGTTCCGCCCCTTGACTCGGTCGCCGATCTGGCGCGGTGGCTCGAGGTCGACGACGGGCAGCTGCTGTGGCTGGGCGACCCGCGCGGGCTCGAGCGCACAGTCGATGCCGAGGCCCTGCGCCACTACCGCTACCACCTCGTCCCGCGGCGCAGCGGGCTCGCCCGGGTCATCGAGTCGCCCAAGCCGCGCCTGAAGGCGATCCAGCGCCGTCTTCTGCACGAGCTGCTCGACCGCGTGCCGGCCCATCCGGCCGCGCACGGCTTCACGCGCGGGCGTTCGGCGATCACCCATGCCCGCGTGCACGCAGGCCAGGAGGTCGTCGTCCGCATCGACCTCGAGGATTTCTTCGCCGCGGTGAGCGCGGCGCGGGTGTTCGGCATCTTCCGCACCGCCGGCTACCCGGAGCCGGTGGCCCACCTGCTCACCGCGCTGTGCACCAACGCCGTGCCCGCCGCCGTGCTCGCCCGGCTCGCGGCGCGCCAGCCGCGCCGCGGCCACAGCCGGCGCGCCAGGCGCCCGGGCGCCGATCCGGCCGCCCGCCACCGCCTGGCCCGCCGGTTGGCCACGCCGCACCTCCCGCAGGGCGCCCCGTGCTCGCCGGCTCTGGCCAACCTGGCTGCCCACGGCCTCGACCGCCGCCTGAGCGGCCTGGCCGCCGCCCGCGGACTGCGCTACACCCGCTACGCCGACGATCTGACGTTCTCCGGCCCGCAGGGCCGGATCCGTCGCGGGCGCGAGCTCCGCACCGCGGTGGCCGCGATCGCCGCCGCCGAGGGCTTCGCCGTCAATCCGGCCAAGTCGACGCTCGTCACCCGGGCGGGGCGCCAGCAGGTGTGCGGGGTCGTCGTCAACGCGCACCCCAACCTGGCCCGTCCCGACTATGACCTCCTCAAGGCGATCCTCCACCGCCTGCGCACCGAGGGCCCGCCCGGCGACGCGGCGGCCCGGGGCCGTCTGCGCGCACACCTGCAGGGTCGCGTGGCGTGGGCGAGCGCGCTGCATCCCGAGCGCGGCGCGCGCCTGGCCCGGGAGCTCGCCGCGGTGGCGTGGACGGCGCCGCCCCGCGGTGATCCGTAGCCTGACGGGGATGGAGGTCGACCCGCTCAGCCAGCTCGTGCCCTGCCCGGACGGGGGCCGGGTCTACGAGCACGCGCTCCGCCCCGGCCTGGCCGACTGCTCGCCGTCGGGGCGCATCCGGCTCGACGCGCTTGCGCGCTGGCTCCAGGACGTCGCCTACGCGGACGTCGAGGACGCCGGCGTCGCGGACAGTGCGATCTGGGTCATCCGGCGGGCGCGGCTGCACGTGCGCCGGTTCCCGCGCTTCGGCGAGCATTTCTCGCTGCGCACCTTCTGCAGCGGTCTCGGCCGGATGTGGGCCGAGCGGCGCACGTCGATCGTCCGGGAGCCGGGGGCGGCGAGCGACGTGGAGGCGGTTGCCCTGTGGGTCCACCTCGACCCGAGCAGCCAGCGCCCGACGGCCCTGAGCGACCACGAGATGCGCACCTACGGCGGGGAGGCCGCCTCGGCGCGGCGCGTGAGCGCCCGGCTGCGCCACCCCGGGCCGCCCGAGGGCGCGAGCGGCGAACCGTGGCGCTTCCGCGCCACCGAGTGCGATCTCGCCGCGCACATCAACAACGCCGCCTACTGGCAGCCGCTCGAGGAGGAGCTGCTGGCCGGCAGCGAGCCGTCGGCCATCGACGTGGCGATCGAATACCGCACGCCGGCCCAGCCCGGGGAGACGCAGTACGTCCGTGCGGGCGACCGGCGGTGGATCCTCGGCCCGGACGGCCAGCCTCACGCATCGATCCACATCGCCTCTCGCACGACTCCCTAACGCACGCGGGGGGCGTGCGTGTCCGGCGCGCCGCCCGGCTCGTCGAGCGCGTGGAGGCTGACGATCGCCGCCGTGCCGGCCTGCGCGCGGACCTCGTGGTCGCCGGACGGGTGCAGACGGGCCGAGTAGATCGACTGCGCCCCCAGCCGTCGGGCCACGACCGTCGCCTCGACGACGGCGACGAGCGTCGGCACCATGAGGGCATCGAAGTGGCGGGTGAGCTCGAGCACGAGCACCGTCCCGGCCACCGGGCCCTGCATGGCGGCGGCCAGGAAGGCGCCGCCGCCGATGAGCGCGTAGCTGCCCAGTGCCGGACCCGACCACACGTGCGTCCACACGTTCCCGGCCACGCCGGCGAGGAGGACGCCGATGGTCAGCGTCGGTGTGAACAGGCCCCCGGGGGAGCCCGTGCCCAGGCACGCGGCGGTGAGCAGCGGCTTGAGCACGAGCAGCACCGCGAGCAGCCCGAGCGAGAGGCTGCCGACCACGGCCAGCTGCACGATGTCCTTGCCGTTGCCGAGCAGCTGCGGATACGGGATCGAGATCAGCCCCAGGACCGCGAACACGAGCACGGGGACGAGCAGACGGGCACGACCGCGCAGGCGCAGCGCGTTCGCCCGCGAGACGAGCTGGACCCAGCCGACCGCGGCCAGCCCGATCACCGGTCCGAGGACGATCGCCCACACGAGATGCGAGGCATCCAGCGGGTAGCTGGGGACCCGGTAGGTCGGACGCGTCCCGAGCGTGATCCAGCCCACAGCGGTGGCGATCACGGAGGTGGCGAGGGCGGGGAGGACGAGGGGTAGCGCAAGCGATCCGAGCAGCACCTCGAGCGCGAACAGGGCGCCCCCGAGGGGCACGTTGTAGACGGCGGCGAACCCGGCCCCCGCGCCGGAGGCGACGAGCAGGCGCCGCTGCCACAACGGCAGCTCGGCCCAGTCGGCCAGTCGGCTGGCCGTCGCGGCACCGGCCAGCTGTGGCGCGGCCTCGCGTCCGAGCGAGACGCCGAGTCCGACGGTGATGATCGACAGGATTCCCCGAGCCAGGCTCGGGAGGGTGGCCAGCCGGCCTCGGCGCAGCCACAGTGCCTCGGAGACCTCGGTGCCGCCGGCGGCGGGCAGCCGGTCGATCAGGCGCAGCCCGGCGATGGCGAGCGCGGCGGCGAGCAGCAGGGAGGCCACGTGACGCCAGCCCGGCGCGTGGCGCACTCCGTCGACGAGCGGGCCGGAGTGATAGCCGAAGGCGAGGTGCTCGGTCAGGTAGAGCAGGCTGATCAGGGCCGAGGCGGCGACCCCGGTGAGAACTCCGAGGACGCCCACGAGCAGCCAGAACCGGGTCGAGTAGGAGGCGATGATGCCTTGCCCGGTGACGTTGGGCTGGGGGGAGAACCAGCGCTCGCGCGGGTCGGCGGGGCCGGGGACGCTCATCGGCCCCCATTATCGGAGGCGGGGGTGACCCGCCGAGAACCAGCTGCCGTGGATCCCGGTGCTCCGGCCGCTCCGGGAGCGGCCCCACGCTGCGATCAGACGATGAGCTCAGCCGCGCTGGTCGAGACTCTCGAGCCAGCGCCGCGCGCGGCCCGAGGAGAGGACCCGTCCCGCCGTCATGGCGCCCACGCCGAGTGCGAAGGCGCGTCGCGCACCGAGCCGCCGGGGGCGGCGCGGCGCCGGGGCCGCCGGCTCGGCGGGCGAGAGCTCGGCCAGTGCGGCTCGCACCCCGGCGCGAAGCGCCCGGTCGAGCTCCGAGCGCGCTGGGACACTGCGCTTGCTCATCCGCGTGAGGACTGGCGCGAGGACCCGCCGCTGCGCCGCCGCTGACCGTGGCTCGAGGAGGAGGAGCGGCCGCGGCTGCTGCTGCGGCCGCCGCTGCCGTTCTCACCGCGCGTGCGCTGGCCCTGCCGAGCGCTCGCGGCGGCCACGACCGCCGGACTGCTCCGCGTCATCGGACTCCTCGGACTCCTCCGCGTCATCGGACTCCTCCGAGTCATCGGATTCCTCGGACTCCGGCTCCTCGTCCTCCTCGGCGGAGTCCTCGGGCTCCTGGCCGAGGACCTCGCTCGCCTCGGCGTACTCCCGGCCCTCGTCATAGCTCTCGTCGTGCTCCTCCACGACCTC
Organism: uncultured Solirubrobacterales bacterium; assembly: GCA_963848745.1. Lineage (GTDB taxonomy): Bacteria > Actinomycetota > Thermoleophilia > Solirubrobacterales > Solirubrobacteraceae > Palsa-465. The sequence goes on from CAWKEO010000002.1 coordinate 184,229, forward strand.
GCCGTCCTCGATCACGCCCCGCCAGGCGCCGGTCTCGACCTCGGACATCTCGATCAGCGCCTTGAAGCGGTGGAGGTCCGCCCGGACCGCGCGCTTGAGGTAGCGCAGGCCGCGCGCCATCTTCTCGAGCGGTCCGCCGGGATCGAGGTCCATGCCCACCAGCACCCGGGTCAGACGCGGGCCAAGCTCGTGGAAGGTGACCACGCCGGTATGCGTCATCCCCTGCGTCACCCTCCACTTGATGCGTTCATCGGGTCGCTGCGTCTCGATCTGGGCGGTGAACTCCTTGGTCTTGCCCCAGATCTTCACCGCGATGCCGAGCGTGCACTCGTCCTCCTGGGTGACGCGGGTGACCCGGTGCATGAACGTCGGCCACTGCTCGAACTGGGTGAACTGGTTGTAGACGGTCTCCAGCGGAGCGCCGATGTCGACGCTCTGCTGCACGGGCATGCGCCGGCCCTTTCCGACGCCCGGCACGCCGCCGCCCGAGGAGTCGGATGCGTCATCGTCGTCATCGCCGCCGAAGGGCAGCGCGTCCTTGAGGATGCCGGCCGGACCACCCGCCTCGTCGACCCGCTCCCCGACGCCGGTCCGCGAGTGAGTGCCCGAGCTTCGAGCCGGCCTGCCCGAGCGCGGCGCCCGGGGCGTGCATGATCTCGCCCACCGCGGTGCCGTCGAGCAGGCGCTTGAGCGCCACCGGGGCGAGCGCGGCCGCGCCGGCGCCGAGCGCGATCGCGCCCGCTGCCGCGTATCGGGTGCTCTGAGAATCCTTTGCCATCTCCCACCTCCGGGATCGCCCTTTCAGATAGCGCTACCCGCCCGGCAGTTGTGAAAACGACGGGCGCCGTTCCGTGAGCTGCCGAGACGCGGCCCAAACGCGCCCGCAGGCGCCACGGTCGGGGTGCTATTCGGGCACCGTGCGAGCGAGCTCGGCCAGCCACAGGGCGGCCGAGCCGTCGCTCGGGGCGCGCCAGTCGCCCCGGGGGGAGAGCGAGCCACCCGAGCCGACCTTCGGACCGTTGGGCATGGCCGAGCGCTTGAACTGGCTGATGTGGAAGAAGCGCTCGAGAAACACCGCGAGCCAGTGGCGGACCTGACCGAGGTCGTACTCGGTCCGGCGCTCGGGCGGGATGAGGTCGGGCCACGGCCCGCGCTCACGCTCGCCCCAGGCGTGCTCGGCCAGGAAGGCGAGCTTGGCCGGACGGAAGCCGAACCGCAGCACGTAGTAGAGAAAGAAGTCCTGCAGCTCGTAGGGTCCGACCGTCTTCTCGCTGCCCTGCAGCTCGCCGTCGGCCTCGCCGGGCACGAGCTCGGGCGAGATCTCGGTGCCGAGCACGGCGTCGAGCACCGCCCCGGCGCGGTCACCGAACTGGTCGGTGTCGATCGCCCAGCGGACGATGAACTGGATGAGCGTCTTCGGCACCGACGCGTTGACGTTGTAGTGCGACATCTGGTCGCCCACCCCGTAGGTGCTCCAGCCGAGCGCGAGCTCGGACAGATCCCCGGTGCCGACCACGAGCGCCCCCCGGTGGTTGGCCAGGCGGAACAGGTGGGAGGTGCGCTCGCCGGCCTGGACGTTCTCGTAGGTGACGTCGTACACCGGCGCTCCATCGGCCGCCGGATGTCCGATGTCGCGGAGCATCTGGGTGGCCGAGGGCCGGATGTCGATCTCGTGCGCGCTCACCTCGAGCGCCGCCATCAGCTCGCGCGCGTTGGCCAGCGTCCGCTCGCCGGTGGCGAAGCCCGGCATCGTGTAGGCGAGCACGTTCTCGCGCGGCAGGCCCAGCCGGTCCATTACCCGCGCGCACACGATCAGGGCGTGGGTGGAGTCGAGGCCGCCGGAGACGCCGATCACGACCTTCTCCGTACCGGTCGCGCGCAGACGGGTCTCGAGGCCGCGGACCTGGATGTTGTAGACCTCCTCGCAGCGCTCGCTGCGCCGGGCCGGGTCGGCGGGGACATACGGGAAGCGGGCGATCGCGCGGCGCAGGGGCAGCGGGCCGGCCAGGAGCTCGTCGCCGAGTCCGAACGGGATCGTGCGAAAGCCGAGCAGGTGCTCGCGGTGATCCTGCACGGTGTCGATGTAGCTGCTCGTGCTCGCCCGGTCGGACACCAGCCGGTCGAGGTCGATGTCGGCGGTGATGAGGTCCTCCGCGGTGGCAAAGCGCTCGGCCTCGGCGAGCCGATCTCCGTTCTCGTAGATCATCGCCTGCCCGTCCCAGGCCAGGTCGGTGGTCGACTCGCCCATTCCCGGCGGCGGTGTAGAGGTAGGCGGACAAGGTGCGGGCCGACTGGGCCGCGCAGAGATCGTGGCGGTAGTCGGCCTTGCCGACCGTGATGTTCGAGGCCGACAGGTTGAGCAGCACGGTGGCGCCGGCCAGGGCCCCGTAGGTGCTCGGCGGAATCGGCGTCCACACGTCCTCGCAGATCTCGACGTGGATGGTGAAGCCGGGCACGTCCGTGCAGGCGAACAGCAGGGCCGAGCCGAACGGCACCGACTCCCCGAGCAGGTCGAGCTCTGAGCCGACGAGGTCGCGGGCGGCCCGGAACTGGCGCTTCTCGTAGTACTCGCGGTACTCGGGCAGGTAGCTCTTGGGCACCGCCCCGAGCAACCGTCCCCGGTGGATGACGAGCGCGGCATTGAAGATCCCGTGCTCGGCCCGGACCGGGGCGCCGACGACGAGCACCGGGGCGAGGGCCGCACTCGCCTGCACGAGCCGCCCGACGGCCAGTTCCACGCCGTCGAGCAGGGCCTGCTGGTGGAACAGGTCGTCGATCGCGTAGGCGGACAGCCCGAGCTCGGGAAACACGACCAGCGCGGCCCCGTCCTCGGCCGCGCGGCGGGCCAGGCCGAGGGTCCGCTCGGTGTTGAAGGCCGGGTCGGCCGGGCGAAGCTCGGGCACGCCCGCGGCCACGCGCACGAAGCCGTGGTGGTAGAGCGAGTGGAATCGTGCGCCGCTCATGGCCGCCCGAGACTACCCGCAGGAGTGTCCCGACACCGCAACTCCCACGCCGCTGGGGGGGTTAGAAAGGGCGTCCCCGCCAGTGCCCTGGAGGATGCCGTGCGCCGTCTGCTGTCCCTCGTCGCCCTGCTCAGTCCACTTGCTCTCACCGCCGCCCTGCTCGCCCTGCCCACGGGCTCTGCGGCCGCCGGACGCTGCCGCGGGCACGCGCCGGCGGCGGGCACGCTGACCCTCGCGCTCGCCCCCAGTCCGGCCACCGCGGGCCAGCGCGTCCTCGCCTACGGCCGCCTGCAGGCCGCCGGCGGGCCATCTGCCGGCCTGCGTGCCCGTGCGCCTGGCCGTCTCGCGGCCCGGCTCGGCGGGCGCCCGGACGGTTGTGCGCGCCCATACAGATCGCAGCGGCGGCGTTCGAGGTCGCCGTCCCCGTCACGGCCACGCTCACCACCGGAGACTGGACGGCACTGGCCGGCCCCGTGCGCAGCCGCACCGTCCGCCTACCGGTGCGCGCCGCGGTCACGCTCCTCAGCACGGCGACGTTCGCCGTGGCGGGCGACACCGAGACGGTGAGCGGCCGCGTCGTCCCCGATCACGCCGGCGAGACCGTCGGTGTGCAGCGGCAAACCGGGCGCACGTGGCGCACGGTGGCGCGCGCCACCCTGAACGCCGCCTCGCAGTTTCAGGTCAGCGTGCACCTGTTCACGCCCGGGAGCGGCCCCTGGCGGGCCGTGCTGGCGGGCGACGCACGCAACGCGGCCGGCACCTCCGCCGCGCTGAACATCGACGTGGTGGCGGCCACCGGCATCCACAAGATCCGCCACGTGGTCGTGATCATGCAGGAGAACCGTTCGTTTGACTCCTACTTCGGGACCTACCCCGGCGCCGACGGGATCCCGGCCGGGGTCTGCGTGCCGGACCCGCTGAGCGGCGGCTGCGTGGCCCCCTACCACGACCCGAACGACCTCAACTACGGCGGCCCGCACAGCTACGGCAACGCGCTCGCCGACGTCGACGGCGGGGCGATGGACGGCTTCGTCGCGCAGGCCGAGCAGGGCATGGGGTGCGCCGGCGGCGCCACGAACAATCCGAACTGCAGTCCGTGCCAGACCGGCCAGGCCCAGTCCGGGGGCCATGCTCAGTGCGTGGACGTGATGGGCTATCACGACGCCCGCGAGATCCCGAACTACTGGACCTACGCCGAGAACTACGTCCTGCAGGACCACCTGTTCGAGCCCAACGAGTCGTGGAGCCTGCCCGCCCACCTGTTCATGGTCTCGGAGTGGTCGGCACTGTGCAGCGACGCGCTGGACCCGTCCTCGTGCCGGAACGCCGTGCAGAGCCCCAACTCCGACTGGACGGTGGCCGGCGGAATCAACGGCCCATCGGACCAGACGCCGCACTACGCCTGGACCGACCTGACCTGGCTCCTGCACGCCCAGAACGTGAGCTGGGGCTACTACGTGTTCAAGGGCACCGAGCCCGACTGCGAGAACGACGCCTCCATGACCTGCGCCCCGGTGCAGCAGGGTGCCCAGACGCCCGGCATCTGGAATCCGCTGCCGTCCTTCACCGACGTCCGCCAGGACGACCAGCTCGGGAACATCCAGACCCTGAGCAACTTCTTCAGCGCCGCCGCGGCCGGCACGCTGCCCGCGGTGTCGTGGATCGATCCCAACGGCAAGGTGTCCGAGCACCCGCCGGCGCTCGTCAGCGACGGTCAGACCTACGTCACCGGACTCATCAACGCGATCATGCGCAGCCCGGACTGGAGCTCGACGGCGATCTTCCTGTCCTGGGACGACTGGGGCGGCTTCTACGATCACGTCGTCCCTCCCCACGTGGACGCCAACGGCTACGGACTGCGCGTGCCAGGCCTGGTCATCAGCCCGTACTCCCGCCGGGGCTACATCGACCATCAGATCCTCAGCCACGACGCCTACAACAAGTTCATCGAGGACGACTTCCTCGGCGGGCAGCGCCTCGATCCGGCGACCGACGGGCGCCCCGATCCGCGGCCCGACGTACGCGAGGCCGAGCCCATCCTCGGCGATCTGGCGGCCGACTTCGACTTCTCGCAGAGCCCGCGCTCGCCGCTCATCCTGTCCGTGCATCCCACCCCCGGGCCGGCCTCCACGCCGCCCGGGGGCTGAGCCGCGACGCCCACTCGGTCCTCGGACGTTCAACTCCACCGCATCTGCGCCGATTAAAGGCTCGAAACGACGCTGCTCCCGCCATGGGCCTCTTTCGCCGAACCGCCGAACACGACAGCACCGCCGCCGAGAATCCGGCCACGGTCAGCACGGGCTGGCTGCAGTCGCCGCACGGCAAGCAGGCCGCGGTGAGCATCGTGCGTGAGCTCGACCGCCTGATCGTCCTGCACCACTACGTGGCCGGCGACCGGCGGCCCACGCGCGAGCCGGTCTACGAGGGGCGCTCCTCGCGCGCGGCGACGAAGGCCGCCAACGACCTGCTGCAGACGCTGCGCCTACGCGGCTACCGCGCCTCGCGGCCGGGATCGAGCGACGCCAGCTTCAGCGTCGGCGACATCTGCAAGGCGCTCGACGTCGCGCTCGGCTGATCAGTCGGCGGCGGGCGCCAGCTCGGGCCGCCGGCCAGCCGAGGCCGGCGCGTCGCCCCGGTCCTCGCGGAAGAGCTCGGCGGTCCGGCGCGCGGTCCCGTCCGCATAGGCGCTCGTCGACGCGATCGCGAAGACGAGCATGAGGACGCCGAGTCCGACCACGAGCCACCAGGCGGCGTGCGTGGCCAGCGCGAAGCCGGGGCCGATCCGGCCTGCGATACCGCCCCCGGCGATGGCGCCGATGACCGCGACTCCGAGGGTCAGCCCGACCTGCCGGCTCGTCGAGGCCACGCTCGCGGCCACGCCGGCTTGAGAGGGCGGCATGCCCGAGACCGCGGTATTGGTGATCGGCGGGTTGAGCATCCCCATCCCGAGGCCGAACAGGAAGTAGGCCCCGAGCAGGAAGCCCGAGGCCGTGTGCGGGGTGATCTGGGCGAGCATGGCGGCCCCGGCGATCAGCCCGAGTGCCCCGGTCGCCATCGGCACGCGCCCGCCGCCGCGCCCGACCATCCGCCCCGACACCGGCGCGCACACGAGCATCATTGCCGCCATCGGAAGCAGGTAGAGGCCGGCGTGCAGGGGGGAGAGCCCGCGGACGTCCTGGAGGTACAGGGTGGTCAGGAACAGGAAGCCGCCCTGGGCCGCGAACGCCGCCACGGCGATGGCGCTCGCGCCTGCGAACGGGAGGGAGCGGAAGAAGCGCATCTCGAGCAGCGGCTCGCGGCGGCGCAGCTCGTAGGCGACCAGACCGGTGAAGCACACCGTCGCCAGGCACAACAGGCCCACGATGTCGGGGGCTCCCCACCCGCGTCGGGGCGCCTCGATGATCGCGTAGGTGAGGCTGGCCAGCGCGACCATGACGAGCAGCTGACCGGCCGGATCGAGCCGGCGGGGGCGCGGGGCCCGCGACTCGGGGACGTAGAGCGCGGTGAGCACGAGGGCGGCGGCGCCGACCGGGACATTGACCAGGAACACCCAGCGCCAGCCGACCGAGTCCACCAGGGCGCCTCCGACCACGGGACCCAGCGCGATGCTCAGGCCGAACATGGCGCCCCACACGCCAATCGCCTGCGCGCGCTCGCGCGGGTCCTCGAACACGTTGCGGATGATCGACATGGCGACGGGGTTCATCATCGAGCCGCCGATCGCCTGCAGGGCCCGGAAGGCGACGAGCAGCTCGAGGCTCGGAGCCAGCGCGCACAAGAGCGAGCCGATCGAGAAGATGGCCAGGCCGGTCTGGAAGGTTCGCTTGCGCCCGACCCGGTCCGCGGTCGAGCCCGACAGCATGAGCAGGCTGGCCAGCACGAGCGAGTACGCGTCGATCGTCCACTGCAGCCCCGTCAGCGACGCATGCAGGGAGCTGCGGATGGCGGGCAGGGCGACGTTGACGATCGTCGAGTCGAGCCCGACGATGAGCAGGCTGAGCGAGCAGATGGCGAGCACGGACAGCCGGCGCGCCCGGGTCATCTCGGAGGGCGTGGACACCTCGGTCAAGGCTAGCCACGGGGATCGCGGTCGAATCCCGACCGCAGTACGCAGGCGCAGCCGCCGTTCTCGATAGCCTTGGTGGACTTCCCGTCCGGGGGGCTTTCTCTTGAACAGTCCGAACACCGCCCAACACGAGGGGCCGTCGGCGTTCCCGCAGGCGGCCACGCTGGAGCTGCGCGAGGTCTCCAAGCAGTACCCAGGCCAGCGAGAGCCGGCCATCCGCGAGCTCAGCCTGAGCGTGCCCGCGGGGGAGGTGTGCGTCCTCGTCGGGCCCTCCGGTTCAGGCAAGACGACCGCCATGCGGCTGATCAACCGCCTGATCCCGCTCAGCTCCGGCGACATCCTGCTCGGCGGCGAGAGCGTGCTGCACCGGGGGGAGACCGAGCTGCGGCGGGAGATCGGCTACGTCATCCAGCAGATCGGGCTGTTCCCGCACCTGACCGTGGCCGACAACATCGCCACCGTCCCGAAGCTGCTCGGCTGGGACCGCTCCCGCACCGCCGGCCGGGTTCGCGAGCTGCTCGAGCTGATCGGGATGGACCCCGAGGAGATCGGCCGCCGCTACCCGGCCCAGCTCTCGGGCGGACAGCGCCAGCGCGTCGGGGTGGCCCGGGCGCTCGCCGCCGACCCGCCGCTCATGCTCATGGACGAGCCGTTCGGTGCCATCGACCCGATCAACCGCGGCCGCCTGCAGGACGAGTTCCAGCGCCTGCAGGCGCGTGTGCGCAAGACGGTGGTGTTCGTCACCCACGACATCGACGAGGCGATCAAGATGGGCGATCGCATCGCGATCCTGCGCCAAGGCGGGGTGCTGGCCCAGTACGACACCCCGGAGCGCATCCTCACCGCGCCGGCGGACGACTTCGTGGCCGAGTTCGTCGGCGCCGACCGCGCGCTCAAGCGCCTCGGCCTGGCCACGCTCGCCGAGCTCGAGCTCGCACCCACCAACGGCGCGCATCCGGCTGGGCCGCCGCTGCTCCTGGCCACCTCGGTCCGGGACGCCCTGTCCCAGGTCATCGCGCGCGGGGGCCAGCCGGTCCCGGTCGTCGACGGTGACGGTCACTCCGCGGGCACGGTCACCCTCGAGGTGCTCGGCGGGGCCCTGCGCGACGGCGGCCTGGAGAACGGCCGCTCGTGAGCGGACTCGCCCTCGCCTCCGGCGGCCCGGTCATCCCCAACTTCGGCGGCGGGGGATCGTCGTTCAGCTGCGAGCGGGCCAACCGGCTGTTCTGCCCCCACTGGGTGAGCGCGAACTGGAGCTCGGTGCTGTGGCCGGCCCTGCGCCAGCACATCGTGCTCACCCTCATCGCGGTGGCGATCGGGTTTCTGATCTCGACCGCGCTCGCCCTGCTCGCCTACCGGCGGCGATGGCTCGAGCGCCCGGTGCTCATCGTCACCTCGATCCTCTACACGATTCCCTCGCTGGCCCTGTTCGAGCTGCTCGAGCCCGTCCCCGGCCTCGGCCTCAGCCGCACGACCGCCGAGGTCGCGCTCGTCTCCTACACGCTGCTGATCATGTTCCGCAACACCCTGACCGGGCTGCGCGAGGTGCCCGAGGAGGTCCGCGACGCGGCCGCCGGCATGGGCATGGGGCCGCTGCGCACGCTCGTGCGGGTCGAGCTGCCGCTCGCCGCCCCGGCGATCATCGCCGGTGTGCGGATCGCCACCGTGACGGTGATCTCGCTCGCCACCGTCGCCTCGCTGATCGACAACGAGGGGCTGGGGGCGCCGATCCTCCAGGCGATCTCCAACGAGGTGTTCAAGACCGAGCTGATCGTGGCCGGCGGGATGGCGGTGGCGCTGGCGCTGGCGGCCGACGGCCTGCTCGTGATCGTGCAGCGGGCGCTCACGCCCTGGACACGCGCGGGACGGGCCTGAGGGGCAGGCGATGGGACACGACTTCGCCCAGGCGCTGCAGTTCATCGGCCGCAACGGCCAGATCCCCGGCGCGCCCCACCTGCCCACGCTCGTCTCGCTGACGCTGAGCACGCTCAAGGTGGCCGGGATCGGCATCGGCATCTCGCTGCTCGTCGGCCTGCCGATCGGGGTGTGGCTCGGGCACATCCACCGCGGCTCGTTCGTGGCCATCAACCTGGGCAACATCTGGCGGGCGCTGCCGAGCCTCGCCGTGCTCGCGATCGGAGTCGCCTTCCTCGGCATCGGCCTGGGCAACGTCGAGCTCGCGCTCGTCGTGCTCGCCGTCCCGCCGATCATCACGAACGCCTACGTGGCCGTCGACGGGGTCGACCGCGACGTCGTCGACGCCGCCCGCGGCATGGGCCTGACCGGCTGGGAGATCCTGCGCTCGGTCGAGCTGCCGCTCGGCGTTCCGCTCATCTTCGCCGGGATCCGCACGGCCGCGCTGTTCGTCGTCTCCACGACGACGATCGCGGCGCTGACCGGCTACGCCGGGACGCTCGGCGACGTCATCAACAACGAGACGAGCTACCACCTGCCCGGGGTGCTCGGGGCGGCCATCTGCATCGCCGCCCTCGCGCTCGTGGTCGAGCTCGCGCTCGCCGCCGCCCAGCGGGCGCTCACCCCGCGCGGCTACCGGCTGCAGCGCCACGCCGAGGCGACCGTCGCGCTCGTCCCGGCGGTGACCGAGGCCGGCTGAGGGAGATTTCCGATGTCTGATCACGACCAGGAGGAACCATGAGACCGTCGCACCTGAAGACCGCGCTGCTCGCGGTACTGCTGGCGGGCGTGCTGAGCGCCTGCGGCAGCTCGAAGAGCAGCTCCTCACCCGCCTCGAGCAGCTCGAGCACGGCGTCAAGCAGCGCCTCGAGCACGACGTCGAGCACCGCATCGAGCAGCAAGCCGGGCACTGGCAAGCCCGCCGTCGTCATCGGCGACAAGAACTTCACCGAGGAGTACATCCTCGGTGACCTGTACGCCCAGGCTCTGCAGGCCAAGGGCTACTCGGTGACCCTGAAGCCGAACATCGGCTCCTCCGAGATCACCTGGAAGGCGCTCACCGGTGGCCAGATCGACCTGTACCCGGAGTACACCGGCACACTGCTGTCGGCGATCGCCGGCGACACCAAGCCGCCCACGAGCGCGGCCCAGAACTACGCGCTCGCCCAGGCATACGCCCAGAAGCACGGCTACACGCTCCTGACCCAGACGCCCTTCTACGACACCGACGTGATGACGACGACGAAGGCCTTCGCCACCGCCCACCACCTGAGCTCGATCGCCGACCTCAAGCCGCTCGGCAAGGCGGTCAAGCTGGGCGCGGCACCCGAGTTCGCCACCCGCTACGCCGGGCTGGTCGGGATCAAGTCGGCCTACGGCGTGGACCCGACGTTCACGCCGCTGGCCATCGGCCTGACCTACAAGGCGCTCGACAACAAGCAGGTCGACGTGGTCGATGCGTTCTCGACCGACCCGCAGCTCCTGTCGGGCAAGTACGTGCCGCTCGCCGATCCCAAGAAGGTGTTCGGCTACCAGCAGGTCGCGCCGGTGGTGAAGTCGAGCCTGGTCTCGAGCGAGGGCCCGGCGTTCGCGCAGACGCTCAACGCGGTGAGCGCACTGCTCACCCTGCAGGCGATGCAGAAAATGAACGCCGCCGTGGCGATCGACCAGCAGTCGCCGGCCAGCGTCGCGCACGCGTTCCTGGCCGCCAACGGGCTGGGCTAGCGTCCATCTCGCCGAGCGGGGCGAGAAAGCGTCCTGTGGGTTCGCTTTTTCGCCCCGCTCCCCCGCGAGCGTGCAGGAGACCCGCGCAGCCCGGCGAATCGCACCCCATGCTGCTTCGACGCCGCCCGCCGGGCCTCGACGCCCGGCCCGCCACCACCACGCAGGGATTCGACCACCTCGACGCCGGCGCGCTCACCGTGTTGCGCTGGCTGAACGCCAACGGGGTCGACTACGTCCTCGTCGGCGCTGTGGCCCGCGCCGTGCGCGGTGACCGTGAGGCCGCCGGGCCGGTGAGCATCGTGCCCGCCCCGTACGGGCGCAACCACGAGCGGCTCGCCCGCGCGCTGTCGGCCGAGCAGGCCCGGCAGCGAGCTGAGCATGCCGGAGCCGGCCAGGCCGACACCGTCCCGGTCAAGCTGACGGCTGAGAAGCTCGCCCGCGGCCCGCGCTGGCGGCTGCGCTGCGGTGGGCACGACCTCGACATCGAGTCGGTCATCCCGACCGAGGGCGCCGCCCGCGAGGGTGTCTCCGGCTACCAGGAGCTGCTCTACGAGTCGGCGCGGTTCGAACCCGCCGAGGGGGTCGCGGTCGAGGTGGCCTCGCCGGAGGACATCGAGCACTACGCGCACGTCGCCCGGACGGGAAGCGCCCCGTCGATTCGCATCACCCGCGCGGAGCCTGCGGTCTCAGCCGCGCACTGAGCAGGCTTACGTCCTCCATAGGGCGGGTGGCTACGCTCGCTCGGGTATGGACCGGAGGATCAAGCGCGCACTCACGGGGGCCGGCATCGGCGTGGTGCTGCTCGCTCTCACGTGGGTGCTCGGGTTGCACGTGGGCGCGTTCGAGCGCGCCGACCAATCGATCTACCGCGGCTTCTACGCGCTCGGCGAGCGACGGCGAATCGACGCGGTGGCGTCGTTCATCGCCCACCTGTGCAACCCCAACCCGTACGTGTACCTGGCCGCCGTCCCAGTGCTCGTTGCGCTGCTGCGCGGCCGCTCGCGCGTGCTGCTGGCCATCGCGGTCATCCTGCTCGGCGCCAATGCGACGACCGAGCTGCTCAAGCCGCTGCTCGCCCATCCCCGCGCGGCTGGCCTCCTGCACGGCGTGAGCACCCCGAGCCCGGCCTCCTGGCCGAGCGGCCATGCGACCGCCGCCTTCTCGCTTGCCCTGTGCTGCGTGCTGGCCGCGCCCGCCCGTCTGCGCCCGGCCGTCGCGACGCTCGGCGCCGCCTTCGCCGTCGCGGTGTCCTACTCGTTCCTGTCTCTGGGCTGGCACTTCCCCAGCGACGTTCTCGGGGGCTTCCTGGTGGCCACGATCTGGACGCTTCTCGCCATCGCCGGTGTGTACGCGGCGGATCAGCGCTGGCCCCGCCGCGCCCCGCCGGTCCGGGGCGAGCGCGTGTCGGTCCGCGACGCCCTCGCGCCTCAGCTCGCGCTGGTGGTCGGGGCGCTGGCGGTGGCGGCGATCGTCGCGATCGCACATCCGCATCAGGTCGTCGCCTACGCACGCGGGCACGAGGTGTTCATGCTCGGAGCCGCCGCCATCGGCGTGGCGGCGCTCAGCCTGGCCAGCGCGATCACGCTGGCGACTCGGCGCTGAGGCTGATGCGCTCGGCCCGGGCGTCCTCGGCGTCCTGTCCCCCCGCCGTCGTCCGCACCCACTCGTCGATGCGCTGCCACCAGCCGTTCAGCCACGCCTCCTCCCCCTCAGGCGAGTCGGGGATCGCGTCGGCGTCCACCGCCCACAGGCGCAGGCGCAGGGTGCGGCCGATCGGCATGTCCTGGTAGATCTCGCGGGGGAACGCCGCCAGTCCGAGGCCGGTGTGGGCCACGAACAGCACCCCGGCTCCGGGGGCACCGCGCAGCGCCGCCCGCACGCCGCCGGGCCGCGGGGGGAGCACGTGCTCCATGCGCTCGGCGGCGGCCAGCGCCCGGCCCGCTCGGCGCCGGCGCAGGCTGTGCAGCGCCCGGCGGCGGCGCTCGCGGGTGAAGTTCCCGCCCTCTGGATAGAGCAGGAGCACCCCGCCGGGCTGAAGGCCGGCCGCCAGCCGCTCGATCTCGGCCTCAGCCTGCTCGCCCTGGCTCGCGTCGATGACGGCGTGGGGGAGGCGGGTGGTGAGCAGGTCGATGGCGGGATCGAGCACGATGGCCTGGCGCAGCACGACGCTCGGGCGGCGCCGGTGCGCAGAGAACAGGCGGTCGATGAGCAGGAAGGTGTCCCCGGGTCCGGCGTGGCGGCTGAGGACGATGAGCGGGGCCGGATCGGCCAGGGCGGACGCGGCCGCCTGGGGGCACTCCTCCTGCACCGCGATGCGGAGCAGCTGCAGGCACCGCTCGGCGATGCCGTGCACGAACCAGCCGAGCAGGCGCCAGTGGAGACGCTGGACACGCGGGCGCCCCACGTACACGCCGGCACCGGCCGCCAGCCACAGCGCTGCGCAGGCGGCGAGTACGGCCAGCTCGCGCACGCAGTAGGCGAGCGCGAGGCGCACGGCGATGAGCGGCTTGGGCCGGCCGAGCGCGTGCCCGAGCGCCGCCAGGGCGAGCAGGACGGGGCTCGGCGGCGAGCAGGCCGAGCGTGACGACGAGCGTCAGCGCGACGGTGACAGGTCGGCGGACCGGTGCGGGCGGCATCCGTGCTCCTCCAGGTATTGGCCGGTGGCGTCCCGGGCGGTGTCGATCCAGCCACTCACCTTGCGCGCCCGGCGGAGCGCGAGCAGACCGGCGAGATCGTTGTAGGCCGGCGCCGCCGACCCACCGGTCGGCAGCACATGCACTTCGATGTCCTCGGGCAGGGAGTGGAGGTCATGGGCGAAGCGGTGGCGGCGGGCCACCTCGAACGCGACCAGGCCGACCTCCCACGGCCAGCGCGGCGGGCGCAGGGGCCGCTCGATGCGCCCCACCTGCAGGACGAAGATGCGCCGGGCGCCGAGCCCGACGGCACGGCTGACCGGGATCGAGTTGACGATGCCGCCGTCGATGAAGTGCTCTTCGCCGATACGCACGGGCGGCAGGAGGCCGGGCACGGCGCAGGAGGCCAGCAGCACCTCGGCCAGCGGGCCGGCGTCGAACCAATGCTCGGCCGCCCGCTCGATGCAGGCCGCCACGCACTGGAACGGGAGCCGGAGCTCCTCGACGCGGGTCACCGGCAGGACCTCGCGCAGGCGCCGGCGCAGCTCCGGGAACGACTCGAGGTGCGTCCGTGAGCGGGCCAGCGTGCCCGCCCGGCGCAGGAGGGCGCCGGAGGACAGCTCGGCGAACGTGGTCCCGGACCACAGCTCGCGCAGTCGCTCGACGCCGCCCGGTCCGGGGTCGGCGGCGAACAAGGCCCCGTTGACGGCTCCGATCGAGGTCCCGAGCACCACGTCAGGCCGGATGTCCGCCTCCGCCAGGGCCTCGAGCATGCCCACCTCGTGGGCGCCGAGCACGCCGCCACCGCCGAGAACGAAGGCGGTTTCCATGGTGCCGGGTGCCTGGCTCGGGCTCACGACCCGGTTCTACCCCGTAATCGACTACGATCGCGCCGTTCGAAGGTCGGTGGTCATGGGAAGCCGGTGCGACTCCGGCGTGGACCCGCCACTGTGATCGGGGATGCCAGCGCGGACGGGCCACTGGGCGACGAGGAGTCCCCGGGAAGGCGCGACTGGTAGGCCCGTAAGCCAGGAGACCAGCCACGGACCGCAACGCCGAAGCCCTCGTGGAAAGGGGTGGCAGATCATGAATATCGCTCACCGGCTCGCTCCGCTCGGAGCGACCCTGACCCTCGCGGCCGTGCCCACGGCCGCGCTCGCTCTCACCGCCGCGCCGGCCGGCGCGGCCCCGCACACTCGCACTGTGACCGTTCGCGTGGAGGGTCTCACCCGCACGCTGGTTCCGCTCACCAAGGTCCGCCTGAAGAGCGGCGGCTGGATCCTGAGGGCCGGCGTGACCAAGGGTGCCTGCTCGACCGCCAGCGCCCTGGGCGCGCTCGACCTCACCACCCACCACCGGTGGGGCGGCATCGTCTACTCCGGGTCCATCTTCGTCGACTCGATTCTGGGCGTGAGGTACGGCAAGACGGCCAAGCACTACTGGGCCTTCTTCGCCGGCAACGTGTACTCCCAGCTCGGGGCGTGCAACGTCACCCCGCGGGCCGGCGAGCCAATCCTGTTCGCCGCCGTCCCGCTCACGGACAGCGGCGACTACGTGCTCGGCCTGAGCGCGCGCGGCTCGGCTCATGCCGGTCAGGCCCTGACGGTCAAGGTCGTCTACTACACCGCCACCGGCAAGCCGCGGCCGCTGGCCGGCGGCGACCGTGACCGGCCCCGGGGTTGCCGCGGCGACGACCGATCGCCACGGGCTGGCCACGATCACCCCGACCCACGCCGGCACTCTCGTCCTCACCGCCGCGCACGCCGACACGAAGGTGAAGGGCGAGCCCTGGGGCTACGTCCGGCCCCCCGCGCTGAAGGTCGCCGTCAGCGGCTGAGCCTCGGCACCGCGGTGAGCCCACGGGCCGCCCATCGCCTTCGCACCGGGCTGGCCGTCGCGCTTGCGGCGGCCGGCCTGGGCGGGTGCGGTCTCGGCGCCGGCGCCGGGACCGGTCAGGCGACCCTGACCGTCACCGAGCATTTCGGGCGCACCCGCATCGCCTCGGCGAGCGAGAACGCGCCCGGATCCGAGACGGTCATGCGCATGCTCGAGCGCCACGTGCGCCTGAGCACCCGCTACGGCGGGGGGTTCGTGCAGTCGATCGACGGGCTGGCCGGCGGGTCGGAGCGTGACTGGTTCTTCTACGTCAACGGGATCGAGGGCGCGGCGGGAGCGGCGGCGACGGCGCTCCATCGCGGCGACCGAGTGTGGTGGGACTTCCACGACTGGCGGGCCACCGACTCCGTCCCGGCCGTCGTCGGCGCCTTCCCCGAGCCGTTTCGCGACGGTCTGGGCGGCGCCCGGCTGCGCACGCTGCTCGAGTGCGCACCGGACAGCGCCCGCGCGTGCGCGAGCGTGCGCACGGCGCTCCGCCGTGCCGGGGCCACCGTGGCGACGGGGGCGCTGGGCCGGGCCCCGTCGGAGCGGCAGATCGCCGTTCTCGTCGGACCCTGGGCCGGCCTCGGGCCCGCCCACCTCACCCTCGGCCCGGCCGCCAGCGGCATCTACGCCCGCTTCAGCGCCGGCGGCCACGCGCTCGACTTGCTCGATCCGGCCGGCACCGTGGCCGGGCGGCTCGGCGCCGGAGCTGGGCTGATCGCCGCCACCGTCGCGGCGTCCGGCGGCCCGCAGTGGCTGATCACCGGCACCGACGCCGGCGGAGTGGCAGAGGCCGCAGGCGCGCTCAGCCCCGGCCGCCTCGCTGGGGCCTTCGCGCTTGCCGTCCAGGGCACCCGCGCGCTCACCCTGCCGCTGGAGCCCGCGGCATGAGCTATCGCCGCCGCATCAGCCCGCTTCACGCCGCTCGTGCTGCCTGTGGCGGCGCCTACTGCCTCGCTCTCGCTCTCGCCGCGCTCATCGTCTCCTCGCCTGTCCTGCTGGGCGCGCTCGCGCTGGCGCTGGCCGGAGCGGCCATCGGCGCCCGGGTCGGGCGCGAGCTCGCTCGGGCGGCGCTCCTGGCCATCCCGATGGCGCTGGCCGTGGCGCTCGTCAACGCGCTCGTGACCCGCCAGGGGCTGACGGTGATCGCCCGCCTGGGGACACTGCCCGTGCTCGGGCGTACCGACATCACGCTCGAGGCCAGCGCCGCCGGCGCCGTACTCGGCGCCCGCGCCGCGCTGCTCATCCTGTGCGGCGCCCTGTACACCCTCGCCGTCGACCCCGACGAGGTGCTGCGCCTGTTCCGCCCCATCTCGTTCCGCTCGGCGCTGACGGCGACGCTCGCCACCCGCATCGTCCCCGTCCTGTTGCGCGACTCCCGTCGCTTCGCGGACGCCCAGCGCTGCCGTCCCGGCCCGCCGCCCGGGCGCGTGGCGCTGCTGCGGGCGAGCACGGCGGGCGTGCTCGACCGCGCCCTCGACGTCGCGGCGGCCCTCGAGGTGCGCGGCTACGGCGCCGCCCGGCGCCCGAGCCGCCACCGGGCGCCGCTCTCGCGCCACGATCTCGCCTTCGGCCTGGCGGCGGCACTCGTGCTGGGGATCGCGATTGCCGCTCGGGCCGGCTCCCTGGCCCCGTTCAGCGCCTATCCGGCCCTGCATGCACCGACGGGGGCCGGCACCCTGGCCTGTGGCGGAGCGCTGCTCGCCGGGGCGCTGGCGCCGTTCGCGGCCCGACGGGGGACCGGCCGGTGAGCGTGCTCGAGCTCGACCGGGTGAGCTACAGCTACCCGGAGGCGCCGGTGCCGGCGCTGCGCGAGATCAGCCTGCGGATCGAGCCCGGGGAGCTCGTCGTCGTGGTCGGCACCTCGGGGTCGGGCAAGTCGACGCTCCTGCGCCTGGCCAGCGGCCTCGTCCCGCACTTCCACGGTGGCACGTTCCGCGGCCGGGCCGCGGTGACCGGGATGGAGCTGCGCGAGCACGGACCGGGCGCGCTCGCCGCCGCCGTCGGCACGCTGTTCCAGGATCCCGAGACCCAGGTCGTGATGGGCACTCCGCGGGCCGAGCTGGCCTTCCCGCTGGAGAACCAGGGCCAGCCGCCCGGGGCCGTCGCCCGCGGAGTCGAGGAGGCAGCGCTGTCGCTCGGCATCGCCCACCTGCTCGACCGGCCGACGGCCGAGCTGTCCGGCGGTGAGCTCCAGCGCGTGGCGCTCGGGGCCGCGCTGGCCGGGCGCCCGGCGCTCGTCGTCCTCGACGAGCCGACCTCACAGCTCGACCCAGTGGCCGGCGACGAGCTGCTCGCCTCCCTGCGCCGGCTCAACGAGGACTTCGACACCGCCGTGCTGCTCGCCGAGCACCGGCTCGAGCGCTGCCTGTCGGGGGCCGACCGCGTGCTCGCGCTCGTCGGCGGACGCCTGGCCTGCGACGCGCCCCCACCCGCATTCCTCGCCTGGGCGGCCGACCACGCGCCCGAGCTCCAGACCCCGGGGGCGCGGCTGCTGACCCAGCTCGGCCTGGTTCCGGTCCCGGGGGTCAAGCGCGCCCGGGCGGCGCTCCGCGCCCGCGGCCTCCTGCCCGATCCCGCGCCGCCCGATGAGGCTCCGGCCGCCCCGAGCGCCGCGTCTCGCCGCCGGAGGGACAGCGAGCGGGCGCTGCGCCTGCACCGGGTGTGGTGCGAGCCGCCGGCCGCCGCCCCGATCCTGCGCGATGTCTCGCTCGTGCTCGAGCCCGGCGAGCGCGTCGCGCTCATGGGCCGCAACGGCGCCGGCAAGTCGACCCTGCTGCGCCACGCCGCCGGGCTCCAGCGTCCGACGCGAGGCCGCGTGCAGGCGAGCGGACGGGTCGCTCTCCTGCTCCAGAATCCGACCGACTACCTCGTCCACGAGACGGTCGCCGCCGAGGCCCCGGCGGCCGCGCTCGAGCGGGCCGGGATCGGCGCCGAGTTCTCCGCCCGCCACCCGCGCGAGCTCTCAGGCGGAGAGCGCCAGCGCCTCGCCCTGGCCGTCGTGCTCGGGGAGCCCTCCGACACCCCGGCCGTGCTCGCCCTCGACGAGCCGACCCGGGGGATGGACCGCCGCCACCGCGATCGTCTGGCCGAGCTCCTGCGCTCGCTGCCGTGCGCGGTGCTCGTGGCCACCCACGACCCCGAGTTCGCCGCCGCGGTGGCCGACCGCGTGCTGCTGCTGGCCGACGGCGCCCTGATCGCCGACGGGGCACCCGCGACCGTGCTCGCCGGCGCCCGCTACTTCGCCACCGAGACCGCCCGCATCCTCGGCGGCGCCGGCGGTGCGCTCACACCCGAGGAGGGCGCCGCGCTGCTCACGGCACCCCGCTCCCAGGAGGTCCCCGCATGAGCTGGCAACTCGGTGCCTTCGCGATCCTCGCCGTCGGGCTGGCGGCCGGCTTCGCCTGGTATGAGCGCTCACGACCCGATGCTCGCACGCTCGCGCTCGTGGCCACGATGGCGGCGCTGGCCGCGCTCGGGCGGATCGCGTTCGCCGCCCTGCCGAACGTGAAGCCGAGCACCGACATCGTGCTCATCACCGGCTATGCCCTCGGTCCGGCGCCCGGTTTCGTCGTCGGCGCCGTCACCGGGCTGGTGTCGAACTTCTTCTTCGGCCAGGGGCCGTGGACGGCCTGGCAGATGACCGGCTGGGCGCTCACCGGCCTCATCGGGGCCGGCCTGGCCACCGTCACGCGGGGCCGGATCCGCCGCTGGCCGCTCGCCCTCACCTGCATGGTCGTCGGCTACGCGTTCACCGCGCTGCAGGACGTGGGCGACTGGGTCACCTACAGCGACCACAACCTCGGCGCGCTCGGGCTCTACGTGGGGCGGGGGACCGGCTTCGACGCTGTCCACGCGGGCGGCTGCCTGGTGTTCGCACTCGCGTTCGGGCCCGCCCTGGTGCGCTCGCTGCGCCGCGTGCGCAACCGCCTCGAGATCCGCTGGCTGCCCGCGGAGAGCCCGGCGCTCCTGCCCGGGCTGCTGCTCGCCGCCGCGCTCACCGCCGCGGCTCTGGCCGGCGCGAGTGCCCCGGCCGTGCGGGCGGCCGGCTCTCCCGTCGGCTACCTCGAATCGGCCCAGAACGCCGACGGCGGCTTCGGCCCGGGTCCCGGCTCGCCCTCCGCGCAGCTCTACGCCGGCTGGGCGGCGCTCGGGCTGGCCTCGGCCGGGGTGAATCCGGCGGCGATCAGCCACGGAGGGCCGAGCCTGCTCGCCTACGTCGAGGCTGGCGCCGGCAGCTCTGACCCCGGCTCGCTCGAGCGGACGATCCTGGTCGCCCGGGCGGCCGGCGCCGATCCGCGCGCCTTCGGCGGCCAGGACCTCGTGCGCACGCTGCAGGCGCGCATCGGCGCCCGCGGGGCGGTGTCCGGCCAGGTCAACCTGACCGCCTTCGCGGTGCTCGCGCTGCGCGCCGCCGGGGCGCCGGCGGGCCCGAGCACGCTGGCCTGGCTGCGCGCCCAGCAGAACAGCGACGGCGGGTTCAGCTACGGCACCGCGGGCACGGCGAGCGACGTCGACGACACCGGGGCTGCGCTCGAGGCGCTGGCCGGGGACGGGGCGGACAGCGGGGCGATCTCACGGGCGGAGGCGTTTCTGCGCCAGGCCCAGAACCGCGACGGCGGCCTGCCCTCCGAGCCTGGCCAGCCCTCCGACGCCCAGTCCACCGCGTGGGCGGTCCAGGGCCTCATCGCCGCTGGGGCCGATCCGGCCCGGTTGCGCCAGGCCGGCCGCTCGCCCCTCGATTACCTGCGCTCGCTCCTCGCCGGCGACGGCCACATCGACTACGCGGCCGGCAACGCCCAGACGCCGGTGTGGGTGACCGCCGAGGCGCTGATGGCGCTCGAGGGCAAGCCCCTTCCGCTGGCGCCCCTTCCGGCGCCCGCTTCCCGGTCAGCGGGGCCGAGCAGCGCCCACGGGCAGAGCGTGCATCCGGTGGCCCCGGTTCACCACCACCTGGCGCCGCGGGACCGGCACCGCCGGCCCCCGGCCCGGCGCCCGCGCACGTCCCCGGCGGAGCTCAGCCTGGCCGCGCTGACCGCCGGCGACGAGCAGGCGATCCTCGGCGTGCTCGACCGGCTGGCCCGGGTCGTGGGGTCCTAGGACTCGAGGTCGAGCAGGTCCTGGCAGAGGGCGAGGGAGGCTTCGGCGACCCGCTCGGCGATCTGCTCGAGCCCGGGTCCGGCGGGCACGACGGGCAGCGAGACGACGCCGTGGCGGCTGATGTTCACGTCGAACTCGCGCGACAGCGCCGCCGCCACCGGGCGCCACCCGGGCGGCGCGCCGGCGATGGCCACCGCCGCACCCGCGTCGGAGACCGTCGTGCGGCCCCCGTGGGTGAGCACGTGTACCCGGACGGGCCGGCCCGGTGCGTAGTCGAGGCGGGTGGTACGGAGCGTGTCGGCGCTCACGGTCGCTCGGCGCCAATGATGGCGAGCGCAGCCCGCGAGGACAAGTCCTCCTCAGCGGTTTCGGCCCGGCTCCCAGAGCGGCTCCTCGCCGCGGCCGGCGCCCCGGGCGAGGATGAAGAGCAGGTCCGAGAGGCGGTTCAGGTAGCGCACGACCTCGGCGCTCACATCGGGCCCGCAGGCGATGGCCAGGCGCTCGGCGCGCCGGCAGACGGTCCGGCACACGTGCAGGTGGGCGGCGGCCGGCCCCCCGCCGGGAAGCAGGAACGAGCGCAGCGGCTGAAGGGTGGCGTTGACCTCGTCGCAGCGCTGCTCGAGCCAGGCGGTCTGCTCGGGCACCACGCGCAGCCGCTCCCGGGCTGCGGCGGGGTCCTCCGGCGCCGCGATGTCGGCCCCAACGTCGAACAGATCGTTCTGGATCAGGCGCAGCCAGGCCGCGTACGTGTCGGGCAGGTCATCGAGGGTGAGCGTCACGCCGATGTACGAGTTCAACTCGTCGACCGTGCCGTAGGCCTCGATCCGGGGGTGGGTCTTGGGCACGCGGGTCATGTCGCCCAGATGGGTCTCGCCGCCGTCGCCGAGCCGGGTGTAGATGCGGGTCAGGTTCACGGTCATGACCAGAGCTTGACACTCTCTGGAGCGGATGTCCGCGCGCCCCCGCTCGATCCTCGCCCTCGCCGTCCCCGCCCTCGCCGCCGCTGCGGCCGGCTGCGGGCTGGCCGCCCACACGGGCACGGCCGGGGTGCGGATCACCATCACGCGCGACTACGGGACCCAGGTCGTGCGCGTGATCGACGTGCCGGCGAGCGGCCGCTCGCTCACTCCGCTCGCCCTGCTCCAGCGCGAGGCTCGGGTGAGCGTCGGCCCGGGCGCCCGCGTGCGCTCGGTCGACGGGGTGAGCGCGGGACCGGGCGAGTACTGGAGCCACTTCGTCAACGGCATCGGCGAGCAGGACCTGACCGCCCGCCAGTCGGCCGAGCAGCTGCCCGCGCCGGTCATCCACGCCGGGGACCAGGTCTGGTGGGACCTTCACCCCGCTCGGGCGGCGGGGTTCGTGGGCGCCGTGGTGGGCAGCTTCCCCGAGCCATTTCGCCACGGTGCGCTCGGCAAGCGCTTCCCGACCACGCTCGAGTGCGCGGACGATGTGTCGGGGTCCTGCCAGCGCGTCTCCGGCGAGCTTGCCGCGGCCGGGGTCGCCGCGCCCACCCAGGAGCTCGGCACGGGGTCGGGCCAGGACACGATCGGCGTGCTCGTCGGCACCTGGGCCGATCTGCGCGGCACTCTGCTGGCCACGCTGCTCGAGGGCGGCCCGGGGGCGAGCGGGATCGACGCCCGCTTCGCTGACGGCGGCCGCGTGCTCGAGCTGCTCGGCGCCGACGGTGCCGTCGTGCGCACCCTCGGGGCGGGCGCCGGTCTCGTGGCGGCGGCGCGTGACAACTCCGATGCGCCGACGTGGCTCATCACCGGCACCGATCCGGCCGGGGTCCGCGCAGCGGCTGCGGCGCTCGTGGCGGGCGCGCTGCGCAACCGTTACGCGGTGGCCGTGCACGGCGGGACGGTCATCCCGCTCCCCGCGGGCTGAGCCGTCTGTGTCGCACGTCACGGCGGACGTCCCGTCTTTGTGAGTTAGGGTTCCGCGGTGGCGCGCCAGCGCTGCCGCACCCGAGGACGATCTGCGAAGCGAGGAGCACTGTGGACCCCAACCGGCTGACCGCCATCCCGATCTTCTCCGACCTGTCGGCCGGGGAGGCCAAGCGCCTGGCCGCCTTCGCGACCGAGACGAGCATCGCCGAGGGGCAGATCCTCATGAAGCAGGGCGACTACTCGACCGAGCTCATCGCGATCGAGGAGGGGACCGCCGACGTTCAGCGCGACGGCAAGACGGTCGCCTC
Source organism: uncultured Solirubrobacterales bacterium (assembly GCA_963848745.1). Classification (GTDB taxonomy): domain Bacteria; phylum Actinomycetota; class Thermoleophilia; order Solirubrobacterales; family Solirubrobacteraceae; genus Palsa-465. The sequence goes on from CAWKEO010000002.1 coordinate 206,705, forward strand.
ACTGCAGGCCGGCGACGTGATCGGCGAGATGGGCCTGCTCGAGCGCCAGCCCCGCAACGCCGATGTGATCGCCACCTCACCGATGCGCGTGATCAAGCTCACCCACTGGGAGATCCGGCGGATGTCCGAGGACACGATCGCGCGGATCGAGAACATCATCGAGGAGCGCCGGAAGCAGGGCGTGGCCGATCCGGCGCACGCCGACGGGTAACCGCCGAGCGTCAAGCGGCCAGCTGCTCGGCCCCGGGCGCGGCCGCCTGCCGGCGCGCCTCGATCACCTGTTCGAAGGCCGCCACGATGGAGGGATCGAACTGGCTGCCCGCGCAGCGGCGCAGCTCCGCCACCGCGGCCTCGCGGCTCATCCCGTGCCGGTAGGGCCGGGTGGTGACCATGGCGTCGTAGGCGTCGCACACGGCCACGATCCGGGCGCCGAGCGGGATCGTCTCCGCGGCGAGCCCGTCGGGGTAACCGCCGCCGTCCCAGCGCTCGTGACTGGAGCGGACGATCGGCGCCACGTCCCGCAGTGAGGTGGCCGAGGCGACGATGCGCTCGCCGACGATCGTGTGGCGGCGCATGAACGTCCACTCGTCGTCGTCGAGCGGGCCGGGCTTGTTCAGGATCGCGTCCGGGATGGCGAGCTTGCCGACATCGTGGAGCTCCGCAGCGCGGCGCACCGCCTCGAGCCCCGTGCCCTCGAGGCCGACCGCGCGGGCGACCATCGCGGCCAGTCCGGCCACGTCGTCGTTGTGCCGGCCGAGGTCGCGGTTGCGCTCGGCCAGAGCGCGCAGCAGCACTCCCTGGCTCTCGGCCGCGGCGCTCGGCCGGCGCCCGCCCTTCTCCTCGTACATGCGGGTGTCGGCGAGCAGCATCGCCGCGTCGGCGTCACTGGCCTCGGCCGGGACGTGGACGAGACCGTAGGAGCATCCGACCGCGAACGTCGACCCGCGCTCCTGGAGCGCCTGCGCGGCCACCGCCGCGACGGCCTCGCCGTCCGCGGCACTGGCCAGGACGCAGAACTCGTCGCCGCCGAGGCGGAACACGCGGGCGCCCTCCGGTGTGGCGCCCATCGCCCGCGTCCCCAGGCGGGCGAGAAGCGCGTCCCCGGCCTGATGGCCGAAGCTGTCGTTGTAGCCCTTGAAGCCGTCGAGGTCGTAGAACGCGAGCACGAACGGGTCAACCGGACCGCCGGCCAGGCGGGTGCGCAGCTCGAGCTCGAGCGCCCGCCGATTGCCGAGCCCGGTGAGGGCGTCGGTCACGGCTTCGGTACGGCTGGCCCGCAGCATGCGGATGTTCTCGGCGAAGGTCAGGCCGAGCCGGCCGATCACCGTGAGCAGGCACAGTGACGCGAGGACGTGCGCGACGAGCGGGATCGGGCTGAAGTGATCGGCCGTCTCGAGGCCGAGGCAGGCCATGGCCGCTGCCGTGGGCACGAGGAACATGCCCAGGCCGTCGAAGCGCACAGCGCCCATCTGTCTCGGCGTGCGCCAGCCGGCCAATGCGATGACGATGACGGCGGCCGGCCAGCCCACGTCGAGCAACCCGTTGGCCGCATACGTGTTCTCGGCCGACTGCACGAGGTAGATCGAGTCGACGACCGCGAACAGCCCGAACCCAGCCGCGATCAGCCACCAGCCGCCGGCGGGCCGCCAGCCCGACAGGGCGATGATGCCGACGATCGTCCCGAGCAGCAGGAGGTCGGCGATCGGGTAGGCGAGATTGGTGGCCACCGCGAGCAGATGGCCGTGGGTGGCGGACAGGACGGGGCCGAGGACGATCGTGCCCCCGAGTGCGGCGACGGCCAGGGCGGCGATCAGCCCGTCGAGCCACAGTCCGGCCGGTAGCCGCCCGACCCGGGATCGCAGCAGCAGCCCGATCCCGGTGTAGAAGGCCGGATACGCGCTCAGGTACAGGGCGTCATCGAACGAGGGCACCGGGACGTCGTTGGCGTTCACGCCGAACACGATGGCCCAGTACAGGTCACCGGCGCTGAACAGCGCCAATCCGAGCGCGATGGCGGTCCAGGCGGCGCGTTCGCGACGGCGGGCGATGGCCCGGGCGGCGCACAGCGCGGCGCCGGCCCATTCGAGGACGTAGTAGAGCCATGGACCCCAGTGGTTGGCCCCGACGTCGCGCCACGGCAGGCCGAGTGCGTTGTGGGCGAACAACAGTCCGAGCCCGGCCAGCACGACGCCGGCGGCGATCCTGGCCGCGATGGGCGTACGGTGCTGGTCCGGCTTCATTTCCCGTAGCCATCGGCCCGTCGGTGGCTGAGCTTGAAGGTCCGCCGGCACCGGCCATTGCCCGCCGTCATCGGTCTGACGCCTCCCGCGGGCGTGCAATCCGCCGCGAGGTCTGGTAGCTTGCCGCCCGCCGAGTCCCCGGCCTGCCGCCCCGGGGAACGGGGAACCCACGTTGTTGGGGCGAGTCCCGCGGTGATCCGCGAGAAGCGCTTGAGAGACAAGCGCGAGCCCGTCAGCTAACCCCGCAGGCACCAGGCGCTTCCTGCAATTCGCCGCCCGCCGGAGAGACACGCGTGCCCTCTTTTCGCAGCTTTGCCCGCTCGAGGCTGAGCAACGTCCGTGCACATCCGGAGCGCGTCGAGGCGGCCGCCGACGGTGGCCGGACGATGCACCGCGTCCGAGGACTCGTTCTGCTCGCCGGCCTCCTCACGCTGTGCGCCTCCGGTGTCGCGCTCGCCGATGGAACGGGCGGGGCCGGCCTGGTCGGACCGGCGCCCACGCATGGGATCCAGCAGGTCCCGGCGGCCGCTGCCGTGTTCACCCGCACGCTGCGCGTCGGCCTGCGGGGGGCCGATGTGCGCACGCTGCAGACCTGGCTGACCGAGCTCGGCTACCGCGTGCCGGTCACCGGCTACTACGGCTCGATGACCAAGCGTGCGGTGCGGCGCTTCCAGCGCTCTCACAAGCTGCGTCCCGCCAGCGGCACAGTCGGCCACCTGACCGCTTCGACGCTGCTGGCCGCCGTGCGCGTCGCCTCGCCCGCGTTCTCGCCCGCCGCGACCACCACGTCGACGAGCACCGGCAGTTGGGTATTCCCGCTGCAGCCGATCTCGCGGGTGCTGCCGCCGAGCGACTGGACGCTCGATCAGGGCGTCGACATCGGCACGGTCAACAACGCCTGTGGCTCCCAGGTCGTCGAGGTGGCGATGACCTCGGGCACGATCGTGCAGGAGGGGATCAGCGGCTTCGGGCCCTACGCCCCGATCATCAAGGTCGACAGCGGGCCGATGAAGGGCCGCTACATCTACTACGGCCATGCCGCCCCGGCGCTCGTGCCGGTCGGCGCCCACGTGACCGCGGGCGAGCCGATCGCGGAGGTCGGCTGCGGCGACGTCGGCATCTCCGACGCGCCCCACATCGAGGCGGGGATCAGCGATCCCGGCGGGCCGCCCTGCTGCCCGGGCGACCAGGAGACCTCGCCGCAGATGCAGAAGCTGCTGCTCGGCCTGTACAACCAGGCCAAGGGCAACTGACCGGCGCGGGCTAAGCTCGCGCCGATGCGCGCACCCCAGCGGCGGTGGCGGACGGCGGCCGGCGAGCTCGAGCTCGGCGGCGAGCCGCTGCTCATGGGGATCGTCAACGCGACCCCCGACTCGTTCTCGGACGGCGGCGAGCAGCGCACGCTCGAGCAGCGCCACCAGCTCGCTCGCCAGCTGCTGGGCGCCGGCGCCCGGATCATCGACATCGGGGGTGAGTCGGGGGTGACCAACCGGCCGCCGGTCAGTCCGGAGGAGGAGATCGAGCGGGTCGTGCCGCTGATCGAGCGGGTGGCCGCCGAACCGGGCGCCCTCGTGTCCGTCGACACCTACAAGCCGGCCGTGGCCAGCGCCGCTCTGGCCGCGGGAGCGGCGATCGTCAACGATGTCACCGGCCTGCGCCACCCCGAGCTGGCCGACGCCTGTGCGGCCTACGGCGCTGGGCTGATCCTCACCCACACGCGCGCGGCTCCGAAGCAGAAGCTGCTCGACCGCGGGCTCGATGGTGTGATCGTGTCCGACGTGGAGACGTTCCTGCGCGAGCGCATCGACGTTGCGCTCAGCCGGGGAGTTGGCGTTCGAGCAGCTCATGCTCGACCCGGGCCCCGACCTCGGCAAGACGCCGGCCCAGACCGTCACCGTGCTGCGGGCCTTTCCGGACCTGCACGCGCTTGGGCGCCCCCTCCTGCTCGCCGTCTCGCGCAAGGACTTCGTCGGCGCGGTCACCGGACGCCCCCCGCGGGAGCGGCTGGCCGGCACGCTCGCCGCCATCGGCGCCGGGGTGGACGCCGGCGCTCACCTGCTGCGCGTCCACGACGTCGCGGCCGCGTCGGACTATCTCGCCGTGCGAGCGGTGCTGGGGGGCGTGCGCGAGCTGGCCAGCGACACGAGTCTGGCCGAGGCGCTGCGGCGCGAGCGCGCAACCGACGGCGCCGCCCGCTAGCCTCAGAGCAAGATTCGCCGGTCGCTGCCTCAACGCGACCGGAGCCCACCGAACAACGCACAGGAGGACCCATGTCGATCCTTGACCGCTCCGAGCTCGAGCAGAGCCCCCTCGCCGACCTGCACGCGCTCGCCTCCGAGCTCTCGCTCGACGGCTATCGCCGGCTTCGCAAAGCCGCCCTCATCGACGCCATCCTCGAGCGCCAGGGCGGCGAGCCCGCCGGCGCCGAGGCGCCGGTCGAGACCGCCGCCGAGACCGCGGTCGAGGCGCCGGCGAGGCCCCGGCGAGGAGGAGGAGACCGGAACCCGCCGCCGGCGCGGGCGCCGCGGGTCCCGCACCCGCGCCGTCGCCGAGGAGCCCGCGCGAGGCGGAGGCCGAGACGGAGGTGGAGGCCGAGACCGACGTGGAGCCCGAGACCGAGGCTGAGGCTGAGGTGGCTCCCGCCGCGGAGGAGAAGCCGGCTCGCCGCCGGCGCGGGCGCCGCACTGCCGCGTCCGAGGAGCCGACGCCCGAGCGCGAGGCCGAGCCCCAGGCGGAGGCGCCGGCCGAGGCCGGCGACGGCGAGGCCGCGGCCGAGGGCGTGGTCGAGGTGCTGCCGGGTGGATCGGCGTTCCTGCGTGTCAACCCGCCCGAGCCCTCCGACGACGACATCTACATCTCCGCTGCCCAGGTCAAGCGCTGCGAGCTCGTGTCCGGCGACCGCATCAGCGGCCCGCGCCGGGCGCCCCGGCGCTCAGAGCGCTTCGCCTCGCTCGTCCGGGTGGACACGATCAACGGCCGCCCGGCCAGCGAGGTGGCCGACACGGCCCGATTCGACGACCTTCCGGCCGGCTTCCCCACCGAACGCTTCAAGCTCGGCTCCGAGGACCCGACGCTGAAGGCGATCGAGTTCCTCACCCCGGTGGGCCGCGGATCCCGGGTGACGATCGCCGGAGGACCGCAGGCCGGCAAGTCCGAGACGCTGCGCCGGCTGGCCGGCGCGCTGAGCGGTGCCGAGGACGTCCAGGTGCTGCTCGTGCTCGCCGGGGTGCGCCCGGAGGAGGTCGGCGAATGGGCCGATCCAGTCGCTCCCGCGGCCGTCGTCACGACCGCCGGTTCGGCCGATGCCCAGGCCCAGGCGATCGAGCGGGTGCTCGACCAGGGCCGCCGCCTGACCGCCCGCGGCAACCACGTCGTGCTGCTGATCGACTCGGTGAGCGGGCTGGCCGCGGGAGCCGCGCGCCGCGCGCTCGCGTCCGCGCGGCGGATCGTCGACGGCGGCTCGCTCACCGTGATCGCCACGGCGGCCGAGCCGATCGGGGGCGAGACGACGGTGATCGTGCTCGACGCCGCCCTCACCGCGGCCCGTCGCCTGCCCGCCGTCGACCTGCGCTCGAGCTGGACGATGCGGCCCGAGCTGCTCGTCGGCGACAGCGGCGCCGAGATGATCGTGCGCACGCGCGCCGAGGCGCTCGACCTCGGGTAATCGAGCCAGCTCGATTACCTGGGGAGAAATCGCTGGGCGATTTCTCCGGGGCTCGGCATTTCTCCGGGCTCGGCATTTTCTCCGGGGCTCGGCATCAATACGCCGTGGTGCGGCTGCGGTGCCGGGGCTCCGCCTTGTAGCGCTCTCCGGCGCCGCGCAGCCAGAGCACCTGGTCGATGTCGGCCGCGCAGCTGTCGGGCCGCGCGGCCGCGACCAGCTCGACCGCGTGCAGCGCGCAGGCGCGGATCTCGACCTCCTCGGGCGAGCCGTGCGGGATGAGCTCGCCCGCCACGATCCGGGCCACGAGCGCGGGCGCGAAGCGCAGGATCCCGTCCAGGCGCAGGACGTGGGGCACGAGGTTGTCGGCGAACATGGTCAGCCGGTCGAGGTCCACGAACACGGCCACGCCGGCCCGGTGCAGGTCGGCCGGGGCGATCTGGGCCCGCTTGAGGAACGGCACCGGTCGGCCGTCGTAGTCGGAGACGTCGGCGAAGCACTCCCAGCCGGCCAGCTGCTCGGCCAGCGTGACCGCTGAGCCGCCGGCGGCGTCGACCGCGGCGGCGAAGCGGCCACCGTGCTCGTCGCGGACGTGGCGGCCGAGGTCGCGCAGCGAGTCGGCGAAGCGCGCCATCAGCTCATGGCCGGGGTCCTGGCCGACGGCGGCGGCGATCTCCTCCGCCTCGATGGCCGCGAGCGCATCCGGGCTCCACGGGCCGACGTCGGCGAACCGGTCGGTGAGGCCGGCCGCCACCGTGTGATAGCCGGACTGGCCGGGCCGCTTGCGCAGGGTCGGGAACCACCCCGACCCGAAGTTGATCGCGTCGAGCGTCAGCCAGAACGCGGCGCGCATCTCCCGCTCGCCGCCCTGCAGGTGGACGGCCGGGTCGGCCCCCGCGTGGCCGGGCCGGAGCTCGAGGCCGGCCGCGTAGGCGGGGATCGCCGCGGTCTCGATGTGCACGTGGCGGGCGCGGGTGGCCACCCAGGCGCAGCCGGCTCGGATCTCGTCGACGATGGCCACCGCGAGCCGGCTCAGCCGATGTGGAGCGGACCGCTGAAGCTCGCGCCGCCGTTCGTACTCCGCCACAGCTGCGGCGCGCCTGCCGTGTCGACGATCGCGCTCGCCGTGCTCGGATCGGTGAAGCCGACCCAGGTCATGCTGCCGGCCGGCCCGTGGACCGCGGTGAAGCTCTGGCCGCCATCGGTCGTGCGCAGCATGGCACCCGTGCCGCCGGTGGCCAGCACGGCGGTCGCGTCGCTCGCTGCTCCGAGCCGCGCCGAGTTGGCGATCCCACCGCCCGGGCCGCGGGCGTGCAGCGCCGACCAGCGCCGGCCGGCGTCGGTGCTGCGCCAGGCGCCGGCCATCATCCCGGTCGGGCACAGCGCCCACACGACGCTCGCCGAGGCCGCTTCGAGGTCGCCGCCCAGGCCGGGCGTGCACGGGCTGCTCAGATGGGCCAGATGGGTCCCGCCGTCGGTGCTGGCCAGCAGGGTCTGGGCGCTGGGCGTCCCGGTGGCGGGCGTGAGCGAGATCCAGAGCGAGCGGCCGTGGGCGGTGAGCGCGATCCCGCCGCTCGAGGCGAGGCCGAGCGGGGTGGCCGACCAGTGGTCGGCGCCGGCCGGCGAGTGCTCCAGGCGGAGGTTCGAGCAGATGCCATGGCCGCACGATCCGGCGATCGCATACACCTCGCCGGCGCTCACCGTGAACGCGACGACAGCCGGCCCGGGCCGCCAGCGCGCGCCGCCGTCGTGGGTCTCCCACAGGGTGCCCACGCTGCCGATCGCATCCGGGCCCGCGAAGCCGTCGAGGGGGTCGGCGAAGCGCAGGTCGCTGACGCCGTGGCCGGCCCCCGGGCCGGCCAGCCGGGCCGGCGGGGCCGGGATGCCGGCGAAGTGCGAGCCGCCATCGGTCGTGCGCACGATCGAGGTGCAGACCGGACGCGCGCAGGGTGCGGTTCCGAGCAGCCACCACGTGCGGTCGGAGATGGCGGTGAACGAGACGGGTCCGAATCCGGCCGGGACGGGGCCGCCGGCCGGCGCGCGGACCGAGCCGCTCTGGTTGGCGACGCCCCCCAGGCTCTGGGTGCTCGTCGACGTCGCCGCTGTCGCCGTCGCGGTCGTGGTCGCGGTGACCACGGCCGGCGCGGGCCGGCTCGAGCCGCAGGCGGTGACGGCGAGCGCGAGGGCGGCGGCGGCCAGGGTGAGGAGAGAGCGCGGTCGCATGGTTCTGCCAAGGATGTCGAGGGCGGCGGCGGGGAGCAATCACCCTCGGGTGGGCTCGACGCACCCCGGGTGAGCGACCACCCCCCTCGCTACCGTTAGCCCGTGCCGCCGATGCCCGAGAATGCGATGGAGCTCGATGCCCTGCTGGCGGGCCTGAACGACCCCCAGCGGGAGGCGGTCACGCACACCGAGGGGCCGCTGCTCATCCTCGCCGGTGCCGGCTCGGGCAAGACCCGCGTGCTCACCCACCGCATCGCCTACCTCGTGGCCACCAAGGCGGCGCGGGCAGACGAGATCCTCGCCATCACGTTCACGAACAAGGCGGCGGGGGAGATGCGCGAGCGGGCCGAGCTGCTCGTCGGGCGGCGGGTCCGGGCGATGTGGGTGATGACCTTTCACGCCGCCTGCGCACGCATGCTCCGGGCGCACGCCGACCGCCTCGGCTACACCCGGCAGTTCACGATCTACGACCAGGCAGACGCCCGTCGTCTGGTCAAGCGCTGCCTGGACGAGCTCGGGGTCGACCCCAAGCGGTTCACGCCGGCCTCGATCCACTCCCAGATCTCCGACGCCAAGAACAAGCTCCGCGACGCCGACGCCTACGCCTTGATCGTCGAGTCGTTCTTCGAGCAGACCGTGGCCGACGTCTACCGCATGTACGAGCGCGAGCTCCACCGCATGAACGCGATGGACTTCGACGACCTGCTCGTGCGGGCGGTCAACGTGCTCGAGCTGTTCCCCGAGGTGCGTGAGCGCTACGCCGAGGGCTTCCGCCAGGTCATGGTCGACGAGTATCAGGACACGAACCACGTGCAGTACAAGTGGTTGCAGCTGCTCGCCGGCGAGCATCGCAACCTGGCCGTCGTGGGCGATCCCGATCAGTGTCTGGTCGAGGGCACGCTGGTGACGATGGCCGATGGGTCACAGCGGCCGATCGAGTCTGTGAGCCCCGGCGAGGAGGTGCGCTCCGGCTACGGGAGCGGAGATTTCCGGCCCGCCCGCGTCATGTCGGTCCATCGTGGCCAGGCCACCGAGGGCGTCGCCATCACGACGGAATCGGGCCGGCGCCTGATCAGCACTCCCGAGCACACGCATTTCGCCGGCTACCTTCCGGGGCGCACCCCTCAGCTCTACATGACTTACCTCATGTGGCGGCGGGACCGCGGCTTCCGGGTCGGGATCTCGAGCACGTACACCCGCGGTCAGGTCAAGCCGATCGTCGGCGTCGCCATGCGGACGCGCGCCGAGCACGCTGACGCCGCTTGGGTGATCTCCGCCCATGCCACCGAATCGGAGGCCCGTTACGAGGAGGCGCGCCTCGCCGCGGCGTATGGCCTGCCCACCGTCCCTTACATGGCTCGGGGCAACCCGGAGATGCTGGGGCGCTCGCTCGTCGCCGACCAATATCTCCTCAACCGCCTCTACGACGCGCTCGACACCGAGACGAGCGGCCGCCGGCTTTTGGCCGAGCATGGCCTGACGTTCGAGCGTCCGCACTTCGTGCCTGCGACCTCCAGCCAGCACGGCGTCCGGCGCCGCCGCGTCGCCATCTCGCTGTGCGGTGACCGTCGCGGCCGCACGCCGATGCACCGGCTTGCCGTGTTCGGCTACGACGACGGAGGCCGGCAGGCACTCGAGGCCGCCGGGTTGAGCGTCCGCCCGGCCCGGCGTGGGTCCGACGGATGGCGCTTTGAGACCGCGGGCAAGGACATGGCGAGCGTCCAGGCCATCGCCGACCGCATCAGCGGCGTGCTCGACCGGGTCGTCGTGTGCCCGTCGGCCCGTCTGGGCGCCAACTCGGATGGGCTGGCCGGCAACTCGCTGCCGTTCATCCATGCCGCATCCGTCCGGCCCGGGATGGTCATGTTCGACGAGGACGGCGGCTACGACACCGTGGTGTCCGTCGAGCGCGTCGCCCTCGACCGACCTGTGTACGACCTCAACATCGAGCACACGCACAACTTCATCGCCGAGGGCATCGTCACCCACAACTCGATCTACGGCTTCCGCGGCGCCGACATCCGGAACATCCTCGAGTTCGAGGATGACTTCGGAGACGCCCATGTCGTCCGCCTGGAGCAGAACTACCGTTCCACCCAGACGATCCTCGACGCCGCCAACGCGGTCATCACGAACAACCGCGGGCGCAAGGAGAAGCTGCTCTGGAGCGAGCTCGGCGCCGGCGATCCGATCAAGGTGCGCGAGCTCGACGATGAGCACGCCGAGGCCAGGTTCGTCACCGGGGAGATCCAGCGGCTGCTCGACGAGGGGACCTCAAGGGCCGAGATCGCCGTCTTCTACCGCACGAACGCGCAGTCCCGGGTGCTCCAGGACACGCTGGTGCGGGCGGACATCCCGTACCAGGTGGTGGGGGGGACGAAGTTCTACGAGCGGGCGGAGATCAAGGACGCGATCGCCTACCTGAACGTGATGGTCAATCCGCAGGACGTCGGCGCGTTCACCCGCATCGTCAACTCGCCCCGCCGGGGGATCGGCTCCACGTCGCTGTCGAAGGTGCTGAGCTTCGCCACCACGATGGGCATGACGATCTGGGATGCCGCCGCCACGCCCGAGCAGGTCCCGGGCCTGGGCGCGGCGGCGATCAAGGCCCTGGGCCGCTTCATGGGCACGATGCAGGTGCTCCGCGAGCGGGCGCAGTCCGGCGCGCCCCTGGCCGAGGTGCTGCGCGAGACGCTCACCGAGACCGGCTACCTGGAGACACTGCAGGCGGAGCGCACGATCGAGGCCCAGGGCCGGATCGAGAACCTCGAGGAGCTCATCAACGTGGCGGTCGAATACGACACCGCCGATGCGGAGGAGCGATCGCTGGCCGACTTCCTCCAGCAGGTCGCGCTCGTCGCCGACGCCGATGAGCGCAGCGACGACCAGGGTCTCGTGACGCTGATGACCCTCCACAACGCCAAGGGCCTCGAGTATCCGATCGTGTTCATCATCGGCTGCGAGGAGGGTGTGTTCCCGCACTCCCGCGCGCTCGACGAGGGCGGGCTCGAGGAGGAGCGCCGGCTCTGCTATGTCGGCATCACCCGGGCCGAGCGCGACCTCTACCTGACCTATGCCCGCACCCGCACGGTGTTCGGGACCCGCAGCTTCGGCGCTCCGAGCCGGTTCATCGCCGAGATCCCGATCACCCTCACCGACCGCGAGGCGCAGCAGCCGCGCGGCCTGGGCAGCGTGCGCGCCCGCGCCGCCAGCTGGGCCTCGGGTGGGGGCGCAGGCGCAGGCGGACCCGGTGTCTCGTGGGGCGCCGACGCCGCCCAGGCCCCGCTGGCCTACCGGCTGGGTGAGGACGTCTTCCATCCCTCCTTCGGCGAGGGCGTCGTCACCGCCACCGAGCCGGGCGGGATCGTCGTCATCCGCTTCAGCCGCGACGGCTCCGAGCGCAAACTGGTGGCCGACCTGGCGCCGATCTCCAAGCGCTGAGGGTGGCGAGCGCGCCCGCACACGCCCGCCCCGCCAGCCCGCTGTTCGCCCGGGGTGAGCTGCGCACGGTCGCCTGTGCGCTCGCGCTGCTGGTGACGATGCTCGCGCTGCCCTGGTTCGGCGCCGACGGCCTGCCCGGCAGCCGCCGCACCGGGGTGTGGACGCTGTCGCCGTTCGCCGCCCTGCACGTCCTGTCCTGGCTGCTGGTGGCCACGATCGCGCTCGCCGTGGCGACGCCGGCGCTCCACGTCAGCCAGCGCCGCCACGGCGCAAAGACCGACACCAGTCTGCTGCTCGCCGTCTCGAGCGCGCTCGTCACCGTCGCGCTGGCCGCTCGGGTGCTCGTCGCGCTGCCCGACTCCACGGAGGTCGTCGACCAGAAGCTGGGCGCGCTGGTCGGTCTCGGCTGGGCGTGCGCGCTCACCGTCTCGGCGTGGGCGTGGGTGCGGGCGCTCCGCCGCCCGCGCGCGCTCACAGCCGCCCCCGCGGCGGCGAACGAACCCGACCCGGCGCCCGCCCGCGGGCCGAACGTTGCTGACGCGTCGTTTGACAGCGCGTCACCGACTCCCTAGCGTTCGGGTCGTGCGAGCGAGGGAGTGGTGGCGGATCCTCCGGCGGACGATCGCGCTCGCCGGGCTCACGGCCGGGCTGGCGGCGGCGATCATCGTCGCCGCCGGGTCCTCGTCGCACACCCCCGGCGCCACTGCCCGGCCGGCCCACCCTGCCGGCGGCACGGTCGTCCTCAGCGGCATCCACAAGATCCGCCACGTCGTGATCATCATGCAGGAGAACCGGTCCTTCGATCAGTACTTCGGGACCTATCCCGGCGCGGACGGGCTGCCGCGCAACAAGCAGGGCAAGTTCACCGTGTGCGTGCCCGACCCGGCCCTGCACACGTGCGTGAAGCCGTTCTATGACGCGGAGGACGTGAACAGCGGCGGTCCGCACCTGGCCGTCGACGCCACCGCGGACGTCAACCACGGCAAGATGAACGGCTTCATCGCCAGTCGCGAGTCCGGCCATGCCGACACCGACATCATCGCCTGCGCGGCGGTGGGCAAGCCAACCACGTGCGATGACGTGATGAGCTATCACGACAAGCGCCAGCTCAAGAACTACTGGACCTACGCGAGCGACTTCGTGCTCCAGGACCACATGTTCGAGCCGGCACTGTCCTGGAGCCAGGTCTCCCACCTGTACCTGGTGTCGGGGTGGTCGGCCAAGTGCCGGAAGGCGGGTCAGCCGAAGAGCTGCCGAACCGACATCGTCAATCCCGACAAGGACCTCTCCGGCGGCACCGGGAACATCGGGCTGAGCTCGCTGACCACGGTCAGTGACCCCGGCGACACGCACAGCACCGGCCCGGGCGCGCAGCCGCAGTACGCCTGGACTGACATCACCTACCTGCTGCACAAGTACGGGGTGAGCTGGCGCTACTACCTCTCCCAGGGGACGGAACCGGATTGCGAGAGCGGCGCCATGACCTGCCAATCGGTGCCTCAGAACATCAAGACGCCGGAGATCTGGAACCCGCTGGTGGACTTCAGCACCGTGCACCAGGATCGCCAGCTGAGCAACATCGTCCCGGTCCGGCGCTTCTACAGCGACGCCCGGGCCGGCCACCTGCCGGCCGTGTCCTGGGTCATCCCGAGCGGGGACGTCAGCGAGCATCCACCGGCGCGCATCAGCTGGGGCGAGAACTACGTGACCGGCCTCATCGACGCGATCATGCGCAGCCCGGACTGGGACTCGACCGCGATCTTCCTCGCCTGGGATGACTGGGGCGGTTTCTATGACCATGTCAAGCCGCCCCGGGTCGACGGTCAGGGCTACGGGCTCCGCGTGCCCGGCCTTGTCATCAGCCCGTACGCCCGCCGGGGCTACATCGACCATCAGGTGCTGTCCTTCGATGCCTACCTGAAGTTCATCGAGGACGACTTCCTGAGCGGCCAGCGGCTGAACCCCCGCACCGACGGGCGGCCCGACCCGCGCCCGGACGTCCGCGAGAACGCGAGGGCCCTCGGCACCCTGGCCCGCGACTTCGACTTCACCCAGCCCCCGAGGAAGCCCGTGCTGCTGCCCGTGCTGCCGCAGAGCAAGCTCCCGCCGGCGCTGGCGTCGCTCAGCTGGCTGAAGAACTGATCCGCCGCTCCGCGCGTACTCTCCCGTTCATGCGTCCCGATCTGCGCCGGCTGCGCGCCGGCGAGCTTCTGAGCACCGCCGGGGCGGTGCTCCTGCTCGTGGCCCTGTTCGCCCTGCGCTGGTACGCGCGACCGGATCGCAACGGCTGGCAGGGAGCGACGCATATGCGCTGGCTGCTCCTGGTGACGATCGTGCTCGGGCTGGCCACCGTCGTGACCCAGGTGCTCTACCGGGCGCCGGCGATCCCGGCCAGCCTCGACACCGTCGCGGTCTACATCTCCCTGCTCGCCGTCCTGTGGCTGCTCTACCGGGTGGCCATCGACCCGGCGTCGGGACAGCAGGCCGGCGCCTGGGTCGGGCTGCTCGGCGGGGTCGGGCTGCTGGCCGGCGTGTTCCTGTCGCTGCGCCAGGAAGGCATCCTCGAACGGGATGGCCCGGGTGAGATCCCGGTCCTCGAGCTGGGGGAGCCGGCCGGGCGGAGGTGAGGATCGTGATCCGGCTCCCGCGCCCGGCGCTCTTAGCCGGTCTTCTGGCCGCCGGGCTGCTCATGCTGAGTGCGGCGCCGGCGGCCGGCGCCCCGCGCCCGGTGGCCGTCGCGCCATCCGCCTTCGTGCATCCCGGCGTCTTCCTCAGCGCGGCCCAGCTCGCCTTCATCCGCGCCCGCGTGCGTGCCCGCGCACAGCCGTGGACGCGGGCCTACGAGTGGATGCTCGGCAGCCACTACGCCTCGAGCACTCCGCCGATCCGGCCCCGGGCCGACGTCGACTGCGGGCCCTACTCGGTGCCCGACATCGGCTGCACCGACGAGCTGCAGGCGGCGCTGAACGCCTACACGCTCGCGCTGGCCTACGAGGTCAATGGACGCCGCCGCTTCGCCGCCGCGGCGATCCGGCTCATGAACGCGTGGTCGGCCACGATCCGCCGCCACACGGGCACGAACGCCCCGCTGCAAAGCGCCTGGGCGGCCGTCGACTGGACTCGGGCGGCCGAGCTCATCCGCTACAGCCGCGCCCGGTGGCCGGCCCGTCAGGTGGCCCGGTTCGCCGCCATGCTACGCACCGTCTACCTCCCGGAGGTCATGCAGGGCAACCGGTTTGCCACCTACGACGGCAACTGGGACCTGACCATGCGCGACGCCGCCATCGGCATCGCGGTGTTCACCAACGATCGGGTCACCTACCTGCGCGCCCTGCGCCACTTCCTCGCCCGCGTGCCCGCCTACATCTACCTGCGCTCCGACGGCCGGCTACCCGTCGGGCCGCCCGGGCGCGAGCTGCGCACCCAGGCGCAGATCATCGCCTACTGGCAGGGGCAGTCGCGTTTCGTCAGCGGGCTCGCGCAGGAGACCTGCCGGGACTTCGAGCACACCGGCTATGGGCTCGACGCCATCGCGCAGGTCGCCGAGACCGCCCGCATCCAGGGCGATGACCTGTACCGGACCTCGGTCGGCACGCGCCTGCGCGACGCGCTCGAGTTCCACTCCACCTACCGGACCGGAACGCAGGTCCCCGGATGGCTGTGCGGCGGGCACACCTCCGCGGCGCTCGGACCGGTCACCGAGGTGGGGTACAACGCGCTCAGCTTCCGGCTCGGATTCCCGATGCCCCGCACCCGGAGGCTGACGCTCCGCCAGCGCCCGACGGCCTCGAACGGGCTGTTCGTCGCCTGGGAGACGCTGACCAACGCGGAGAATCCCTACTGAGCCGGCGACGGGGGCGCCGCCCGCTCGGGCCGGGCGACGCCGCTCTCGACCGCGGCCGCCGCCACCGCCTCGGCCACGGCATCGTGGACCGAGCGGTCGAGCACGTTGGGGACGAGCTCGTCCTCAGGAGCCAGTCCGGCCAGCGTCCGCGCCGCGGCCAGCTTCATCTCGACCGTGATCGCGCTGGCGCCCGATTCGAGCGCCCCACGGAAGATGCCCGGGTAGCCGAGCACGTTGTTGACGCTGCGCCCGTCGGCCGCGAACGCGGCCCCGGCCGCCTCGGCATCCTCGGGCGCGATCTCGGGCTCGGGGTTCGTGAGGGCGAGGATCACCTGCCCGGGGCGCACCTGGGAGGGGGAGATGAGCCCGGGCCGCCCGGTCGTCGCCACCACGACATCGCTGCGGCGCAGGACCTCGTCCATCGAGAGCACCTCGATGCCCGCCGCCTGAGCGCGGGGGTGGGTGGCGGCCACGGGATCGAACCCGAGCACCCGGCCGGCCCCACCCTGGGCCATGAGCGAAGCGATGCCGAAGCCGGCCGCGCCGAGGCCGAGTTGGCCGACGGTGGCGGACCCGAGCTCGATCCCGGCCGCCCGGCAGGCCACCATCGTGGCGGCGACGCTCACCACCGCGGTCCCGTGGACGTCGTCGTGCATGACTGGCTGGGGCAGGGCCTCGATCAGGCGGGCCTCGATCTCGAAGCACTCGGGGGCGGAGATGTCCTCGAGGTGGATCCCGCCGAAGGTGGGCGCGATCCGCACCACGGTGTCGACGAAGGCGTCGACGTCATGGGTGTCGATGAGGATCGGAATGCCCGACAGTGAGGCGAACTGGCGGTAGAAGACGGCCTTGCCTTCCATGACCGGCATCGAGGCCACTGGCCCGATGTCGCCCAGCCCGAGCACCCGCGTGCCGTTGGTGCAGATGGCGATCGTGCGGGCGATGGACGTGTAGCGGGCGGCCAGCTCGGGCCGGGCGGCGATCGCCATGCACACGCGGGCCACGCCCGGCGTGTAGACATCGCGCATCTCCTGCACGGTGTGCACCGGGTGCACGACCTCCATCCGCAGCTTTCCGCCCTCGTGGCGGATGAGCGCCCGGTCCTGGAACCAGCGCACGGTGACTTCGTCGAGCGCGTCGATGAGCTCGGCGATCCGGGCCGCCTGCTCGAGGTCGGCGACCTCGACGGTGATCTCGCGCAGCGAGCGCTCGCGCCCCATCGAGATCAGCACCACATCGCCGATCAGGCCGTGCCCGGCGGCGATCGCCCCGGCCACCCGGGCAAGCTGGCCCTCGCGGTGGGGGATGTCGACGCGGAAGGTGCAGTCGAGCATGGGCATAACCTACGCGCCCGCGCGGAGGGCAGGCGAGTCCGCGCCTAGAATGGCCCTCATGCTCGACCGCGATCAGGTCCTCCACGTGGCCCGTCTGGCTCGGCTGGAGCTCGACGAGTCAGAGCTCGAGCGGATGGCCGGCGAGCTGTCCAAGGTGCTCGACCACATCGAGAAGATCGGCGAGCTCGACCTCGAGGGGGTGCCGCCGACCTCGCACGTGGTCGATGTCGTGAGCGTCCTGCGGGCCGACGAGCCGGAGGCCTCGCTGCCGGTCGAGGTCGTGCTGGCCGCCGCCCCCGATCCGGTCGACGGCGGCTTCGGCGTTCCCAGCCCCGGCCAGGCCGCAGCGTGAGCGAGCTCATCGAGCTGACCGCCGCTCAGGCGGCCGAACGCGTCCGCGCCGGCGAGGTGAGCTCGCAGGAGCTGTTCGAGGCCTACCGGACCCGCGCCGCCGCCGATGACCTGAACGCCTTCATCTGGGTGGCCGAGGCGGCTCCGGCGCCTGAGGGCGCCCCGGGGCCGCTCGGCGGGGTCCCGCTTGCGGTCAAGGACCTGTTCTGCACCGAGGGCGTGCCGAGCCAGTCGGGCTCGCGCATCCTCGAGGGCTACCGCCCGCCCTACACGGCGACGGTCGTGCGCAAGCTGGCCGAGGCCGGAGCGCCCCTGCTCGGCAAGACGAACCAGGATGAGTTCGCCATGGGCTCCTCGAACGAGAACTCGGCCTTCGGCCCGGTGTTCAACCCGTGGGACCGCGCGCGCGTGCCCGGCGGCTCCTCGGGCGGGAGCGCGGCCGCCGTGGCGGCTGGCCTGGCCCCGTGGGCGATCGGCACCGACACCGGCGGCTCGATCCGCCAGCCGGCGGCGCTGTGCGGGATCGTCGGCCTGAAGCCCACCTACGGCGCCTGCTCGCGCTACGGGATGATCGCCTTCGCCTCCTCGCTCGATCAGGCCGGGCCGCTCACCCGCGACGTCACCGACGCCGCGCTGCTGTTCGCGCACATGATCGGCCAGGACCGCCGGGACTGCACCTCGGTGCCGTTTCCGGGGCCGGTCGAGCTGCCGAGCGCCGAGGACCTGCGCGGACTGCGCCTCGGGGTGCCCGAGGAGCTGACCGGCGAGGGCGGCGGCGTCGATCCCGGTGTCCGGGCATCGTTCGAGCGGGCGCTCAGCCTGGCCCAGGAGCTCGGCGCCAGGGTCGAGACCTGCCACCTGCCGCACGCGCCGCACGCGCTGTCGGCCTACTACCTGATCGCGCCGGCCGAGGCATCGGCCAACCTCGCCCGCTTTGACGGCGTCCGCTACGGCCTGCGCGTCGACGCGCCCGACGTGCAGTCGATGTACGGCGTCACGCGTGCCGCCGGCTTCGGTCCCGAGGTCAAGCGCCGGATCATGCTCGGCACCTACGCGCTCTCGAGTGGCTACTACGACGCCTACTACGGCACCGCCCAGAAGGTGCGCACGCGGATCGCGGAGGACTTCGCCGCCGCGTTCGCGCAGTTCGACTTCATCCTCACGCCGACGAGCCCGTGGACGGCGTTCGAGCTCGGCTCGAAGACCGCCGACCCGCTGGCCATGTACCTGAACGACTTCTGCACGGTGCCGATGTCGCTGGCCGGGATCCCGGCCATCTCGATCCCGTGTGGTCTGAGCGAGGGGCTCCCGGTCGGCCTGCAGCTTGCCGGGCCCGCGTTCTCGGAGAGCCGGCTGCTCGACGCCGCCCATGCGCTCGAGCGGGCGATCGCCTTCGACGGTGCCCCGGCGCGGGAGCTGGCGGCGTGAGCAGGCGGTACGAGCCCGTCAATCGGCGGCCAATGACCGGACCCCGTCCCGGAGGACGGCGTGACTGATTTCGAGCCGGTCATCGGCTTGGAGATCCACGTGCAGCTGAGCACGCGGACGAAGATGTTCTGCGGCTGCGAGCTGTCCTTCGGGGATCCGCCGAACGTGCACACGTGCCCGACCTGCCTCGGCCTGCCCGGGGCGCTGCCGGTGCTCAACGCCCGCGCGGTGCACTTCGGCATCATGATCGGCCTGGCCTTCGGGAGCCACATCGCCGAGCGATCGATCTTTCACCGCAAGAACTACTTCTATCCGGACAACCCGAAGGCCTATCAGATCTCCCAGTACGACGTGCCCCTGTGCAGCGGCGGCCACGTCGGCGACGTGCGCATCCACCGCGTCCACCTCGAGGAGGACGCGGCCAAGCTCAACCACGTGGGGCAGAGCGGGCGCATCCACGGCGCCGAGCGCAGCTGGGTGGACTTCAACCGCTGCGGCACGCCGCTGGTCGAGATCGTCACCGAGCCCGACCTGCGCTCGCCCGAGCAGGCGCGCGAGTGGCTGACGCTGCTGCGCTCGACGCTGCGTGTGCTCGGGGTCTCCGACGTCGACATGTCGCAGGGCTCGCTGCGCTGCGATGCCAACGTGTCGCTGCGCCCGGCCGGGTCGACCGAGCTGGGCACGAAGACCGAGCTGAAGAACATGAACTCGTTCGCGTTCCTGGAGCGTGGTGTCCGGGCGGAGATCGAGCGCCAGCGGCGGATGCTCGAGGCCGGCGAGGCGATCGTGCAGGAGACGCTGCACTTCGACCCCACCACCGATCGGCTGACCTCGCTGCGCTCCAAGGAGGAGGCGCACGACTACCGCTACTTCCCCGAACCCGACCTGGTGCCACTCGTGGCCACCGACGAGATGCTCGAGGCCGCCCGGACCGCGCTGCCCGAGCTGCCCGCCGCCCGCGCCGCCCGCTACGCCGGTGAGCTCGGGCTGTCGGCCGAGAGTGCCCGCCTGCTCGGCTTCCGGCCCGAGCTGGGCGACTACTTCGAGGCGGCGCTCGGTGCGCGCGCGGACGTCGAGGCGCAGGCCCTGGCCAACTGGATCCCCGAGCTGACGACGCGTCTCGGGCCTGAGGTCGAGCCGGCGGACAGCCAGGTGACGCCGGGCGCGCTCGCGCGCCTCGCCGCCCTGGTGGCCGCCCGCCAGGTCAGCCGTGACGCGGCCCGCGAGGTGCTTCGCAGGCTGGTGCACAGCGGCGGCGATCCGGCCGAGATCGTCGAGCGCGAGGGGCTGGGGGCGATCTCCGCGCAGGAGGACGGCCTGGGCGAGGTGGTCGACCGCGCGATCGCCGCCGAACCGGACGCGGCCGAGAAGGTGCGCGCGGGGAACATGAAGGCGGTGGGTCCGCTCGTCGGCTTCGTCATGCGAGAGACGAAGGGACGCGCGGACGGTGGCGAGGTCACTCGCCTGATCCGGGAACGGCTGGCCGGCCGCCCGTAGCCGTGCATCGCCCTGAAGGGCGATGCGTTGGGAGTTCGCCCAGGGGGCGAACTCCCGGAAGCTGTCAGGTCAGCCGGCGCGAGACGATGCGCACGGCCACGCCGGCGGCGAGCAGGGCGAGGCCGCCACCGACGAGCAGCCCGGCGTCGAGACCCGTGAACGGCAGCGTCTTCGCGCTCGTCGTATGGGCTGCGGTGCTGGTCGTGGCGTCGGTGCCCGAAATCGTCGTGCACAGCTGGGGGTTGTAGGCCTGGCAGGTGGAGCTCCCGCTGGCCAGCGCGCTGGCGGGCATGATCAGCGCGAGCAGGAGCGCCAGGGCGGCGATGCGTCGCATGGACGTCCTTTCCGTGGGTTCACGCCTTCTATCGGCCGCCGATCGCAAAAGTGGAGTCCGGATCGACTGCGCCCTGCCAGGTGGCCCGATAGGCGGTTGGCGTCGTCCCGACGGCGCGGCGGAAATGGCCGCGCAGCGACGTCGCGGTCCCGAAGCCGGTACGCGCGGCGACGGTCTCGACGGCCAAGTCGCTGCACTCGAGCAGGCGGCGGGCCTCGAGCACCCGCTGGGCGAGCAGCCACTGCAGCGGCGTGGTCCCGGTCTCGGCCCGGAAGTGGCGAGCGAAGCTCCGCTCGCTGTAGCCGGCATGAGACGCCAAGGCCCGGACGCTGAGCGGCTCGCCGAGCCGCTCCAGCGCCCACGTCCGGGTGGCCTCGAGGCCGCCGGTGCCGACCGGAACCGGACGCTCGAAGTACTGCGCCTGTCCGCCCGGGCGATGGGGGGCGACGACCATCCGCCGGGCCACCGCACCCGCGACCTCGGCGCCGTGGTCGCGGCGGACGATGTGCAGGCACAGGTCGATGCCGGCGGCCACTCCGGCGCTGGTGAGCACGCGGCCCTCGTCGACGTACAGAACGTCGGGGGTCACGCGGACGGCCGGGTAGCGCTCAGCGAGCAGCCCGGCGGCCTGCCAGTGCGTGGTGGCGCGCCGACCGTCGAGCACGCCGGCCGCGGCGAGCGCGAACGCGCCGGTGCAGATCGACACCATGCGCGCCCCGCGGGCATCCGCGCTTCGCAGCGCGGCCAGGACCGGCTCGGCCAGCGGCGCCGCCTCGGGCTCGAAGCCCGGCACGAGCACCGTGTCGGCATCGGCCAGCGCCCGCAGGTCGTGCTCGGCGGTGAGCGCGAAGCCGGTGGTCGTGGCGACGGGTCCGGTTTCGGGCGCGCACACCGAGAAGCGATAGGCGCGCTGGGTGCGGTGGCCGAACACCTGGGCCGGGATGGCGAGGTCAAAGGCCACCACGCGGGGAAGGGCGAGAGCGACGACGTGATGCATTGGCGGAAATCTTACGGACCATGTCCTTCCCGCCACTTGTCTTCCGGCCGGCCCGCGGCGACGATCTCGCCCATGAACATCGAGATCCTGCTGTTCCCCGGCTTCGACGAGCTCGACGCCATCGCTCCCTACGAAGTCCTCGCGGGCGCCGCCGAGCTCACCGGCCGGCTGAGCGTCCGCTACGTCGCGCTCGCCGACGGCTCGGTGAGAGCCGGTCACGGCACCGTCGTCGGGGTTGCCGGCCTGCCATCCGAGGCCGCCGAGCTTCTGCTCGTCCCCGGCGGCGGCTGGAACGACCGCCGCGAGGCCGGCGTTCGTGCCGAGGTGGAGCGGGGCGCGATCCCGGCCGCGATCGCCGCTGCGCACCGGCGGGGGGCGACGATCGCCTCGGTGTGCACGGGAGCGATGCTCGTGGCCGCCTCAGGGATCTTGGCCGGGCGCCCGGCAACCACGCATCACAGCGCCCTCGCGCGACCTCGAGGCGGCCGGGGCCGTGCTCATCGAGGGCGCCCGGGTCGTCGACGACGGCGATGTGCTGAGCGCCGGCGGCGTCACCTCCGGGATCGACCTCGCGCTGTGGCTGCTCGAGCGCGAGCTCGGCCGCCGGGCCGCGGCGCTCGCCGCGCGCGAGCTCGAGTACACGCCGGCCGGACCGGTGTGGCGGGCCGGGGAGTGGGTCGCTTTCGACGCCGGGGCGCTCAGATGAAGTCGTGCCCGGTGAGCACGTACACGAACGGCACCAACGGAACGATCGAGGCGATGGCCCACGTCAGCTTGGCGACGGCGCCCATGTCCCTGCGTCCGAGCAGGCTCACCCAGATGAGCACGACGGCTATCGGGTGCAGGATGCAGAGCAGGAGCTCGAGGATCTTCTTCATCTGAGGACCTCCGCGGCGATCGGGATTCGCTCCCGGACTACCCGCTGCGCCCGGCGGCGAAGCCGACCGCGTCAGTGCGCGAGCGTGAGCAGGCTCAGGGCGGCCACCGGGGTGAGCGGGCGGCCGGCGCGCAGATGGCCGAGCGCCTGCTCGATGGCCGGCTCACCCTGGTCGATCGTGCCGGCGGTGACGAAGTCGCGCTCCGCCTCGGTCCGCTGTCCGAGCGCCGAGGCGGCGAGCCCGGAGCCGAGCCAGCCATACCAGCCGCCGGGCTCGCGGGCGAGGACCTGGGCGAACCACGTCGCGGCCGCCTGATCGCGCCCGGTCTGCAGCGCGATCGTCCCGGCCAGGCGCCCGGGCTCGGCGCTCAGCGGGTCGAGCCGCTCGGCGGTGTGCAGCGCCGCCAGCGCACCGGCCGGATTGCTCGCCCGCGCGGCGGCGGCAGCCGAGAGCTCGCGTTGCGCCAGATAGGGCAGCCCGAGGGCGAAGACGGCGGCCAGGAGCCCGGCCAGCCCGAGCGCCGGCGCCCAGCGCGGCCAGGTCCGCGCGGCGCCGGGTTCGGCGGCCGGGCGCCGGGCGCCGCCTCCAGCCGCCCGGCGAGCGCCAGGCCGGCGAGTGCCGGCCCACTCAGGGCGGGGAACTCCCAGAACCAGTCGACCGAGCCGTGGATCAGCCACACGAGCAGGGGCATGAGCGCGCAGGCGGCAAGCAGCGCAGTGTCGTCGCGGCGGCGGGCGGCGCGCAGCTGCCGGCCGCGAGAGCGCAGACCAGGAAGCCGAGCGAAGAGCAGGAACCCGACGATCCCCGTGTGGACGAGCAGCCGCATCTCGAGGCTGTGGGTCCAGCTCGGTTGCTCGCTCGTGTGCCGGCGCGTGATGTAGTAATCGGCGAAGTTGTCCTGCCCGAGGCCGCCGATCGGGTGCGAAGCCACGGCCTGCAGCGATACGCGCCAGAAGTCGTAGCGGCCGCTGCCCACGGTGGCGAAGTGCGAGCCGCTGGCATCGCTCTCCACCGGCTGGGTGAAGCCGTGCCACTGGCGCTACGCGAAGGCGAGGGGATGGCCGTGAGTGGCCACGGTGGCGCCGAGGCCGGCGCCGGCGAGCGCGAGTCCGCACACGACGCTGCCCAGATGCGCGCGGCGCGTGCGGGCTCGGCGGGTCGAGGGCGAGCGCGCGGTACACCCATCCGAGCGCTCAGAACCGTGACGGCGGCGAGCGTGCACAGCACGAGCGCGAGCGTGCCGGCATGCTCGGCCGCCGCGGTCAGCGCTGGAGCCGCCCGAGGCGTCGAAGATCGCCGGTCAGCGCGTGGACGGGCAGCAGTGCGGCGAGCACCGGCGGCACGGCGGCGGCGGCGAGTCGCAGCCGGGCGGGCACGATCGCCACCGCGGCGAGCACGAGGACCGGTAGCGTGAGCAGCCAGCCGCGGCTCTGGCCGGTGACCGCGAGCTGCAGGCAGGCGGCGGCCATGGCGCTCAGCAGCGCGCGGGCGACGAGCGGGACGCGGCGGTGCAGCGACAGGGTCAGGCACAGCAGTGCCGCCCATCGTGAACAGCGCCACGCTGGCGTTGAAGTAGCCGGTCGGTGCGGACAGCCGGCCGTCGAGCAGGAGCGGCGGAGACGTGGCTCCCGGTGGCCAGGCGGGCGAGGATGACGAGCGCGACCGCTCCGATCCCCGCGGCCAGGACCGACAGGGCGGCCAGCACCCCGCGCGCCGACCACGGCACGAGCGGCTCCGAGCGCGAACACGATCAGGTAGAGCAGGGCGCGGTTCGACCCCTCGAGCGCGTCCCCGGGGGAGCCTGCCCACAGGATGGACAGGTAGGACCAGGCCACGTACGCGGCCAGGAACCCGAGCGCGCACACGAGCGCTCGCGGCAGCCGGTGGGCCCGGCCGGCGACCAGGACGGCGGCGAGCACGCCGAGCAGCGCGAGCGCGCTCGGGTACCAGGTGCCGGCGTCGTAGCCACCGCCCAGGATCGCCCACAGCACCAGCAATCCGGCCAGAAGCGGTCCGAGAATCAAGCCGCCCTGGGGGCGGCCGATGACTCTGGCGAGGACCGGGCCGCGCCGCCATGGCACGGCGGTCTGCAACCGGAGCAGCTGCGAGGTCAGAGAACGGTGATCCATCGATGAGCGAGGTCGACGCCCTCGGGGCGAGGGGTGCTTGGACAACTCGGCGTCCCGACGGCGATCTTGAGTCGGGCGGAGCCACTGTGTTCGCCCAGCTGCTGTGGCGCGAGAAGTGGGTGCTGATCGCCTCCGTGGTGGCCATGCTCGCGCTGGCCGCCGTCTACACGGCGATCTCGCCGAAGGTCTACCAGGCCTCGGCGATCGTCCAGGTCGAGCTGCCCAACTCCGACCCGGGTACGAACGACACCACGAACGCCGACCAGGCGCTGGCCCAGAACTACGCCTCGCTCATCGTCTCGCCCGGCTTCCTGAGCTCGATCCGCGCGCGCGTGGACGCCGGCAGGCTGTCGGTGGCCGCTCTGCAGGGCCGGCTGTCGGCCAGCGCCCTGACCCAGTCGGCGCTCGTCGAGCTCACGGCGACCGGGCCCTCACCGCAGGCGGCTCAGGCCGTGGCCGGCCAGGTCATCAACGGCTTCCTGGAGTCGATGCTCGCCGGCGCCCGGCGGCGCACCGGACAGCTCGAGACCGAGCTGCAGCAGAGCATCTCCTCGCTGAGCAGCCAGATCACCGCGCTGCAGGCCCATCTCTCCCAGCCCGGCGTGCCCGAGGAGATCACCTCGCTGACCGCCTCGCGCCAGGCGCTCATCGACCAGAACGCTTCCCTCATCGCCAACGGCCTGGCCGAGGGAACCAGCGCCAGCCTGGCGGCGGCGCCCTCCGCCGGCTCGGACCCGATCTCGCCCCGGCGCTCGATGGACCTGCTCGGCGGTCTGCTGCTCGGGATCGTGCTCGGCGTCGGACTGGCCTGGCTGCGCAGCACGCTGCGCCCGCGGATCCATTCGGCCGAGGAAGTGCTCTCGCTCACCGACGCCACCCCGCTCGGCTCGATCCCGCTCCGGGCGAAGTTCACCCCGCGCGATCCACAGCTGCCCGACGCCTACAACGTCGCCCTGGTCAACCTGCGCTTCGCGTTGCCCGCCGACGAGCATGCCGTGGTCACGCTCGCCGGGTTCAATCCGGGCGTCGGAAAGACCTCGACCGTCGAGGGCCTGGCCCGGGCCGCGCTGCGGTCCGGCCGGCGCGTGCTCATGATCGACGGCGACATGCGGGCGGCGACCCTGTCGCGGCGTCCCGGCTGCGACCACCACCCCGGCCTGGTCGACTACCTGGCCCTGGACACGCCGCTCGAGAACGTGGTCGTCGAGCTCGAGCCCGGGCTGTCGATCATCCCCGCGCGGCCGTCGAAGACCAATCCGGCCAGCCTCCTCGCGGGCCCCCGCCTGGCCGAGATGCTCTCCGAGCTCCGGCCGCAGTACGACCTGATCCTCATCGACACGCCGCCGATGTCCCACCTGGCCGACGCGCTGCTGCTCGCGGCGCACTCCGATGGAGTCGCGCTGGTCGTGCGCACGAGCGTGAGCAAGCCCGCCGACGTGACGACGGCCACCACCCGCCTGCGCAAGACCGGCACGCCGCTGGCCGGTCTCGTCGTGTTCGAGGAGCTCGCCGCGACGCCGTACTACGGCCCGGGCGCGTCGGCCTCAGAGGGCGAGGTGGGGGAGGACGCCGCACCCGCCGAGGACGCCGCCTGGATGCGCCTGTGAGGCTGAACGTCCTCACCGTCGCCCGCGACGCCGGCCCGGGGGTCGGGGGCACCGAGGTGCTGGTCGAGGAGATCGTCCGGCGCCTCGATCCACAGCGATTCGAGCAGGTGCTGTGCACGACGCGGGCGCCGGCGCCCGGTCGCGAGCCGGTGGTGGCGGCGATGGAGGCCGAGCTGCACGAGCGCGGCGTGGCGACCTACTGCCTGGAGCGCCGGCGCACGAGCGCGGTGCTGCCGTTCGCGCGGCTGCCGCTCATCATGCGCCGCCACCGGATCGACGTCGTCCACGCACACATGCCGCGCGCGAGCATGCCGGCGTCGCTGGCCGCCCGCCTGAGCGGCGTGCCGGTCGTCATCAGCCACGAGCACGGCTCGGTGCTGGGCCCGGGCAAGCGCACGCGCCGGCTCGTCGACCGCCACATCGTGGCCCGGCTCAGCGACACGATCCTCGCCGTCTCGGAGTTCGACCGCCAGAACCTGATCGCCCACGAGGGCATCGCACCGGAGCGGATCCGCGTCCTGCGCAACGGCTCGACGCCGCTCCCGGTGTCGGCGCCGATCCGCACCGAGCTGGCGCCGCCTGGCGTGCCGCTCGTGGTCGCGGTCGGCCGGCTCGCCGCGGTCAAGGGCTACGACGTGCTCATCCGGGCCGCCGCCGCGCTGCGCGACGAGGGTCGGGCGGTGCGCGTGGCGATCGCCGGCGATGGTCCCGAGCGCGGGGCGCTGAGCGAGCTGATCGCCAGCCTCGGGCTCGAGCGCGAGGCGACGCTGCTCGGCCTGCGCGCGGACGTCGGCGACATCCTCGCCGCCGCCGACGTCGTCGTCATGTCCTCGCACTCCGAGGGGGCGCCACTCGCCATCCTCGAGTACATGGCCGCCGGCACCCCGATCGTGGCCACGAACGTGGGCGGGATTCCCGAGCTCATCGACGACGGCGTGCACGGCCTGCTCGTGGCCCCGGGCGACCCGGCGGCGCTGGCCGCCGGGGTGGCCCGCATCCTCGATGACCGGAGGCTGGCCGACCGCCTGGCCGGCGCGGCCCGGATCCGCCGCAGCACGGAGTTCGACCTCGCGGTCATGGTCGAGCGGCTGCAGCTCCTCTACGAGGAGCTGTTCGCGGCCGCCGCGGGCGAGCGGGTCGGGCATGCCGAGTGGTCGCCGGCCACGGCGTAGGGGCCGCGCCCATCCCCGAACGATGGCGATCTACCCCCCGAAAA
This sequence comes from uncultured Solirubrobacterales bacterium, assembly GCA_963848745.1. Classification (GTDB taxonomy): domain Bacteria; phylum Actinomycetota; class Thermoleophilia; order Solirubrobacterales; family Solirubrobacteraceae; genus Palsa-465. The sequence goes on from CAWKEO010000002.1 coordinate 233,885, forward strand.
CAGGGGGGTAGATCGCCGAAGTTTGCCCGTCGCGAGGTCGGGCGCCGACCGCACTGGGCAGTCGCGAACTTGCGAGGCACGACCCGTTATACGGCGGGAAGCGTCAGCTCCGCCTTGAGCTTCGTCCGCGTCCCGCGCTCGCCGTCGCTCGACGTCGCCGCGGTTGGTCTGCCTCTTCCTCCGGTTCGTCTTCCTCTTCGTCCGGTTCGTCTTCCTCTTCGCCTTCTTCTTCGGCCTCGGGCTCCTCTTCTTCGTCGTCTTCCGCTTGGCCAGCTTGCTGCCCGTACAACTCCTCCAGCATCAAGCTCTTATCCCGGTCGACCTCATCCGAATTCTCCAGCGACAGCTCGGTCCACTCCCCAGCGTTCTCGCGGCTATAGATGCGCAGTTCGCCGTCCGTTGCAATCACCATCCACGCGCTCTGCTCGCTTTCGATGATCGTCAGCATGGGCCTACCTCCTAGCGGTTGGACGCGCAAGAGCTACCCGCTATGCCGCCTCCGACCCTGGTCCGAGCCTGAACGTCATCGAGCTGACATGCCTCTCCGAGGCACGACCTTGCTCCAGCCCCGACCCTGCCGGTGGTGGGCGCGGCCGTTTTGGGCGACCGCTTCGCGTTTCAGGGCCGTTCAGGCCCTGCGCGCGCGTCGGCGACGATCCGCTGCTCCGTGGCGCGCGCACTACCTCGCTCCGCCACCCGCCCGCACAGCCGGACCTGCTTCCGCGGTCGGGACGCGTCTCCCCGACCCGTCGTCGCCTACCCACTTTGCGCGGCAGGCAGGGCCGACGGCCCCGGGCCGCACACCGACGCGAACAGGCTGGGAGCTTCGCGGCGGAGAAGGGGACCAGCTCGACAGCGACGGCCCCTGCTATCGGGTGCCGACGGCGAGTGCTCGGTCATGCGCCGTGGTGCGGGTCGCGGGCTTGGGCGTGTCGTAGCCTAGGCCGATGGGTGGTCGAGGCAGGCCGAGGCTGGATTTAGGCGACCTGCTCGCGGCGGTCGAGGACGCGCCGCCGGTTGCGGCCGCCGATGTCGTCGGCGAGATGCTCGCGCAGACACTGGACGCGTCGGAGGTGGCCTTTCTCATCGCGGACTTCGGGGGCGACGCCGTCATCAGGCTCAGTCACAGCGCGAGGCGGCCGACGAGCGCTGTGGGGAGAGAGATCGCTGAACGGGTGGCGCTCGAGGGAAGTGCCCATGGTCGTGCGCTCGCCACTCAAGCCGTCCGCGTGGACGAGGAGGCCGGCGCATGGCGGGTGCTTGCTCCGGTGACTAATCGCGGGGAAGCGATCGGCATCCTGGAACTGCTCCTCGATGACGAACCCGACGAGCAGTGCGTGGCCGATGTTGCGCTGGCCGCCCACGCGCTGGCGTATGTCGTCATCGCCAACCGCCGGTTCACAGACCTGTTTGAATGGGGACAACGCTCCCTCCCGCTGTCACTTGCCGCTGAGATCCAACATCGGCTGCTGCCGGCGGCCTATACCTGCGAAGCTGCTCAGTTCGCTCTGGCCGCCTGGCTGGAGCCCGCGGGGGAGATCGCCGGAGACACATTCGACTTCTCCCTTGAGCGCGACACCCTCCACCTGTCGATGACCGATGCCGTGGGTCACGGACTTGAATCCGCGATCCTGGCTACCGTGCTGGTCGGGGCGCTTCGCAATGGCCGACGCGCCGGCCTGGAGTTTGCCGAGCAGGCGCGACGAGCCAGCGTCGGGTTCGCCGAGCACTTCCACCACAGCGAGTACGTCACCGGGCAACTCGCCCGGGTCGACCTGCGAACCGGAACCGCGGAGATCGTCAACGCCGGTCACCAACCCCCGCTGCGAGTGCGCGCTGGGCACGTCAGCTACATCGATCTCAAGCCCGACCTCCCGTTCGGGCTGGGCGAGCACAGCTATCAAGTGCAGGCGTTGCCGCTGGCCCCCGGTGACCGGGTGGTGTTCCTCACCGACGGTATGGTGGAGCGAAACGGCCCGGACATCGATATCGAGGCACTCGTCGCGCAGGGCGCCGAGATGCATCCCCGTGAAGCGGTGCAGCATCTCATCCGAGCGGTCCTCAAGACGACGGGGGGCCAACTCAAAGACGACGCGACGGTTATGTGTCTCGACTGGCATGGCGGTGCCCGTCGCCTGCGGAGCAGCGAGTCTGGCGCCGACAGGTGAACATGTCGCAAAACTGAGCCGACGGGCGCACTTGCGGTTCGGCGACGACGCAGTCGCCGGGAGGCCGCGGCGGGCTGACCGGTCCGCCCGGAGCGATCTTGCCCACCGGCGCCCGGCGAGCGAGTTCAGGTGCCGGTCAGTCGGAAGACGGGATGATCGGGTGCGATGCGGCGCAATTCCTCCTCTGAGGAGTCCGGTCCGACGCCGGCGAAAAACACGCCGACCTCGACCTTCCACTTCTTCAAGTAGGCGCGGAGCAGCGGTGGCTTTTCCTCGTCCGCGAGCTCCACCGCGCCGAACGATTGTGTGCGCCTGCCGACACGCAGCCTTCCCTGGCCGCTCGCTCGCAGGTTCTTGACCCATTGCGTATGACCACGGGGCGCGACCAGATATTCGGCGCCTTCATAGCGCAGGAGGTTCACTGGAGTCTGTCGCCACTCGCCGGACTTGCGCCCCTTGACCTCGAGCACGCGGGACCCGTACACGCTCACGCCCAGTCGCGTGAGTCCGGCCACAACTCGGTTGAAGACGTTGGTCGTGAACCAGCCCGGACGCTGGTAGTGCTCGGCCATGTCAGCCATTATCTCGACCAGGCGCTGCCCCTGGGCCCGGCGCCCGAAGTGCACGTGCCGGTCGGTGCCTCGCGCGAGTCCGAGCGTCGTACGGACCGCGCCGGACAGTCAGCCAACCTGGGGGCTTCCATTCGGACTCGAAGCACCCGCCGCGCACCCGCATCGAGCAAGACCGCGAGGCCATGGCCGAGATCAGCACGATGCTGGCGGCCGAGCGGGCTTCGTCGCCCACCACGCCAAGCCGGCCACGGTCGGCCTCCTGACCTGTCGGCTCCGGCTCCGGCGGCCGATGAACAGGGTGATGCCTCGACGCGTTCCCTCTCTCCTCGCGCTCGTCTGCGCGCTTGCCCTGTCCGGTCCCGCCGCGGCGCGTCGCCGCTCCGGTGGCCACCGGCGCCGCGACGGGCACGGTCACCGCGCTCGGCCCGAGCACCGTCACCCTCCAGGCCCCCGGTCGCCAGGGCGCGGTCATCGACACGATGATCGCCACGGCGACCGCGATCGCCCGCCACAACTACCCGTACGTGTACGGGGGCGGCCACGCCGTGGCCGGCATCGCCAGCGTCGGCATGCCGGGTCCCGGCTACAACGGCCGCCGGCGCGGCTTCGACTGCTCGGGCTCGGTGGCCGCCGTGCTCGAGGCCGGTGGCCTGTGGCCGGCCGGGGCCGGCGTGCCGAGCGACGCCGGCATGATCTCCGAGCTGGAGAGCTGGCACCTCATCGCTCCGGGCCCGGGCACGGCGCCGGACGAGGTCACGCTCTACGACGACTGGGGCGTGCACATCTTCATGAACATCAACGGGCGCTTCTTCGGCACCTCGGACGGCGGCGGGGGAGACCCCTCGGGCGGCCCGCAGTGGATCGACGACGGCGCCCCGTTCGCCCACGGCCACGTCTACCGCCGCTACCACGTGCTGGCCTCGGCGCTCCAGCGCACGACGAGCCCGGGTCGGGTCCTCACCGCGACCCTCTCGAGCCCGGTCGGTGGCCTCGCCGTCGGCGAGCGCGTCCACGTCGCCTATCGCGAGGACCGTACGGGCACGCTCGTGGCCACGGCAATCACGTTCCCGGACACGGCGACCACCGCCGGGACCGTCACCTCGGTGGGGGCAAGCGGCAAGGTCTTCACGCTGCAGCCCAGCGCCGGCGCGCCGGAGACGTTCTCCACCGGCGACGATCCGGCTCTGGTGAGCGGGCTGGCGGCCGGGGACGCCGTCTCGATCACCTACACGGCCAGCGGAACTGCGCTGCTCGCCCACACGGTCAGCGTGACCGCCACGCCGGCTCCGGCGGGCACCGGCACGAGCACCACCCCGGGCTCCGGCGCCCAGGACGGCCGATCGGCGGCCGGCCAGCCCTGGCGCGCGGTGCGGTCGTAGTCGCGCGCCAGCGTTCCCTCACGAACGAAGTGCACTCGCGCGCGAGCTTTCTCGTCCGGTAGCCGAGGAACTGCAGCACCGCGCCCGGCGGTCGACCCGTGCTGTCGTTTCTCGCTCGCAGAGCCGAGAAAGCGCATCAGCGTTCGCGAACGCCCCTCGGTGATGCAGTTGTTCGGCTCGCCCCGGCCCCGGACCCGCGCCGGACCCGGCCCGCCCCCCGCGGAGCGCGGACCGCACCGCCACCGACGACCCGACGACCCGACGCCCCGACGACCCGACGACCCGACCCGCGCGCTCAGGCCGCCCGCAGATCCGGGAACGCCATCCGCACCTCGGCCGGCGCCGGGTCATACCACGCCTCGCCGACCCCGGTGCGCTTGAGCCGCGCGGCCAGGCCCACCGGCACGGCGCGCCCGGCCAGCCGCAGGATGCGGGTCTCCCGGCGCAGCCGGCGGCGCTGCATGACGACGAGCGCCCGGTGGTCGCCCGAGGGCAGCGCGTCGAGGGGCAGCCGCTCGTAGACGGCGAGCACGTTCTCGCTCATCAGCGCCAGGTTGCGCGACATCTGCCCCGGGTGCTTGCGGTAGAGCGCGTGGGTGCCGGGCACGCACCGGGCCCGGTGCCCGGCCATGAGGATCCGCAGCCACAGCTCGTAGTCCTCGCCCGAGCGCAGCGCCTCGTCGAATCCGCCCACGCTGCTCGAGCACCGCCCGGCGCACGACGGTGGCCACGAACACGAAGTTCCGCTGCAGCAGCTCGAGCAGGAACGCGTCGCGCTCGACCGGGGCTGGAACCGGCGGCCGGGAGCGGGCCATGGCGGTCCGCTCGCGCACCCGTCCGCTCACCGGGTCGAACACGAGCGCGTCGGTGTAGGCGAAGCCGGCGCCCGCATCGGCATCGAGCGCCGCCCCGGCCAGCGACAGGTACCGGGGCAGGAGCAGGTCGTCGCTGTCCAGGAACGCGACGTAGCGCCCGCGCGCGGCGCGCACTCCGGCGTTGCGGGCCGCGGGCAGGCCGGCATTGGCCTGACGCACGAGCCGCACGCGCGGATCCCCGGCCGTCAGGCCAGCGACGACGGCGGCGGTGTCGTCGGTCGAGCCGTCGTCGACGACGATGACCTCGAGAGAGTCCGCGGTCTGGGCGAGCGCCGAGCGCACCGACGCGGCCACGGTCGAGGCGGCGTTGTATGCCGGGACGACGACCGAGAACTCGACACTCACGCCAGCCCGCCTCCGAACAGCACCAGCGTGCGCCGGACGACCGACTGCCAGGCCAGGTGGCGCTCGGCGTAGCGGCGCCCGGCGGCGCCGAGGGCGTCGGCGCGCGCCGGATCGAGCAGTGGCCGGATCGCGCCCGCGAGTTCCTCCGGCCCGGAGACCACCACGCCGGCGCCATGGTCCTCGAGGATCTCCCGCACGCCGGGGATCTCGACCGCGACGGTGGCTCGGCCGCAGGCCAGGTACTCGGTCAGCTTGATCGGGCTCGCGCTCGTGCGCGTGACCTGCTCGCGCGAGTACACGAGCAGGGTGACCGTGGCCGCGGCCAGGTAGTCGCGCACCCGGGCGCGATCGTGCTGCAACCCGGTGATGATGACCCGGTCGGCCACCCCGAGCGAGGCCGCCACGCGCTCGATGTGCGGGCGCTCGTCCCCGTCGCCGATCAGCAGCAGCCGCAGCTCGGGCACCTCGGCACCGAGCTCGGCCAGCGTGCGCACGATCGCCTAGAAGTCGGTCCAGGGGTGAAAGCCGCCACAGAAGGCGATGTAGCGGCAGGCGGGGTCGAGGCCGAGGCGGTCGATCGCCTCGGCGCGCTCGAGCGGGCGGAACACGTCGAGGTCGACGCCGTTGGGGATGACGGCGATCCGCTGCGGCGGGACGCGGGCGATGCTGACGAGCAGCGACTGGATCTGCGGGGTGACGGCGAGGATCCCACTGGCCAGACGGCCGGTGGCGATCCCGACCGCCCGCTTGATCCACTCCAGCGGGGGCGCCTGGCGCTCCACGTTCACATGCCCGTAGGGGATGCCGTCGACCTGCACGACGACGCGGTAGCCGAGCATGCGGGCGGCGAGCAGAGCGGGGAAGCAGCTCCACGAATCGCGCACGTAGAAGCGCCGCGCGCTCCGCCGGCGCCGCCACAGGGCTCCGATCGCCGCCGCGTTGACGCTGAGCAGGCGCTGGGCGCGGTCGTACTCGCCGCCGCGGGCGGCGCGGTAGCGCACGCCGGGCAGCTCCGGATCGGGCCCGCGGGCAATGAGCTCGACATCAAGGCCCTCGCCGGCGAAGCCGCGCGCCACCTCGACGGTGTGCGTGCGGGTGGCGTCGGGGAAGGACAGGTCGACATCACAGAGCATGACCAGCCCGCGAGCGTGGCTGGGCTCAGGTGGCACGGACCCTCCTCAGGGGCTGGGCGGCGCGCCCGAGCAGGCGGACGCTCATGCCGATGCCGAGGCCGCCCCACATCCAGATCTCCCGGTTGTCCTGGAAGGCGCCCGAGAAGCAGGCGTTGGTGAGCGCCATCACGAACAGCGCGAGCACGAGCGCGGCCAGCAGCTTGTCCTGGCCGGCCGTGCGCCGCCATACCTGCCCGAGCCGGGCGCCACTGCCGACGATCACCACGAGCAGCGCGCACAGCCCCGTCAGGCCGAGCTCGGTCGCGGCCTCGAGGAACACGTTGTGCGGATACATGAGCCCGGTGCCCAGGCCGGCGAACCCGCCGGTGCCGATGCCGAGCCAGAAGTGGTGGGAGAACTGCGTGAGCGAGACCGCCCACAGGGTCGAGCGGCCGTTGCTCGACAGCCCGGCGGCGCTGCCCACGATCGCCGAGAGCGAGCGGCCGAGCGCCGAGCCGGGGACGACGAGCGGCACGACGACGGCAGCGGCGGCGAAGGCGATGGCGACGAGGACCAGGCGCCGGCGGGCCCGGGCGTCCACGGCGGTGAGCGCGAGCAGGGCGAGGAGGCCGAGCACGAACGCGAGCACCGGGCCGCGCGAGCCGGCGGCGATCATGGCGATCGCGAGCAGCGGGCAGGCGATGAGCGCGCGCATCCGGGCTGTGCGGCTGCGCCCGCACAGCACCATCCACAGGGCGACGAGCAGGCCGTCGGCGCTGTCTCGCCCGAGCTCGATCGGATACTCGTCCGCCGAGAGCGAGTAGCGCCCGCCGACCGTGGGCGCGGTGTTTCCACCCAGCAGGTGGATGAGGAACAGGGTGGCGCCGGCGCTGGCCACGATCAGGGTGAGCTGGATGACCAGGCGGGTGTCGCGTTCGCGCGCTCCGGCGAACACGGCGCCGACCATGAACACGAGCACGTCGGCGACGTAGAGCTGGAGCTTGGTCTGACCGTAGGCCTGGTCCGGTGAGACGCCGACGCGCAGCAGCATGAGGCCGAGCAGCGCGCAGGCCGCGAGCACAGGACCGCACAGGAGCGCGCTCACCGCCGGTCCGGCGCGGCGGCGGATGAGCGAGAGCGCGAGCGCGAGCGCGAGCCAGGCCGCGAACAGGAACGTGAAGCCGCCCTTGGGCAGCGGGTCCGAACCGGCGATGGCGTCGACGAGCGGCGGGATCGTGCCGAGAGCCAGCGGGATGGCGGGCGAGCGCGCGGCCGCCCAGGTGGCGGCGATCAGGACAACGAGCCCGACCGCGTACAACGGGGTACCGAGCAGGGGCAGGCAGGCCAGGGCGCCGAAGGCGCCGAGGGCGAGCACGAGCAGGTCGGGATGGCGGCGGACGAGGGTCACGTGGCCGATTTCCTCGTCGCGCGGCGGTAGACCTTGAGGTAGACGGCGAGATCCTCGCGGGTGGGCAGCACCAGATCCCGCACGGGGATGCCGCTCACGCGGTGCAGGGCGATCAGCGAGGAGACTCCGAAGGCCGTGTAGGCGATGACCGAGGCCAGGGCGGCGCCGGGGACACCGAACCGGGGGATGAGCGCGCAGTCGAGGATCGCCGTGACCGCTGCCGCGCCGCCGGCCAGCGCCGAGGACAGACCCGGGCGGCCCCGGCCGCCGAGGTCGCTCTGAACGACCAGGCCAAGACCGAGGAACCAGATCCCGGGCAGGAGCATGAGCATGGGGAGCACCGCGGGCGAGAAGGCGTGGCCGTAGGCGAGCACGATGACCGCGCTCCCGAAGCCCGCGTTCAGCACGACGGCGATGAGCGCGAGCAGCCCGTGGTGGCGGATCGAGCTCCGGGTGATCTCATCCTGGCGCGCGTCGCCTTCGTGATGGGAGACGAGCGGCAGCAGGCTTGACTGGAACGCCGTGCTCAGCGTGAGCACGAGCTCGGCGATCGTCTGGGCGACGATGTAGTAGCCCACCTGGCGCAGCGGCCGGTAGAACTGCATGATCACGACGTCGAGGCGGTAGTTGACCATCCCGAAGATGACGCCGACCTGGACGCGGGAGCCGTAGCGCAGCATGTCCCGCATGAGCCCGCGCCGCACCCGCGGCGCCCCGCCGCGGAGCATCGACGGCACGCAGGCGGCCACCGTGAGGGCCGACCCGAGCCCGGTGGCCACGAGCGCGCCCGCCACCCCGAGGTGCAGGACGCCGACGAGCACGATGACGGCCGCCGCGTACGCGATCGCGCAGACGAACTTGATCCCGTTGTAGAGGCCGAAGCGAAGCAGCCCCAACAGGCCGTTGCTCGTCGTCCAGTCGAGCAGTGTGATCGGCACGAGCGCGGCGGCGAGGATCCAGGTGGTGCCGCCGCGGTGATGGCCGAGCAGGTCGGCGAGCGGGCGGTGCAGGAGGGCGGTGAGCGGGATGAGCACGACGGCCAGCAGCCCTGCGTGCACGAGCGTGTTGCCGAGCAGGCTGCGGCTGTCGGACTCCCGGCGGCTGGCGTAGTAGGTGACCGCGAGCGGCTGGCCGATGGCGGTGACGGCGAGCGCGATCGTGCTCACCGACAGCATCAGCCCGAGCAGGCCGCGGGCGGACGGGCCGAGCATCCGGGCGAGCAGCACCGAGGTGACGAACCCCAGGCCGAGGCTGAGGACCCGTCCACCCGTGTTGAGAACCAGCGAGCGGGCGAACACATCGCCCGAGGAGCCGTTCAGGGCTTGGCGCAGCCGCCGGACTCGGCCGGCCGCCGGCGGATGCGGGAGCGGCCCGGGGATGGGCAGCGCCGGGTCGGCGGGTGTGTCCAGGGCCATCGGCCTACAGGTGGCTGTTGCCGCTGACCGTGTAGGTGCCCGTGGTCGGGTGGAGATTGAGGAGCACGCCGGCCGCCGGGCGCAGCGCGTTGCCGGTGATCGTGAAGCTCTCCATCGTGTTCCCGCCCGACCCGGACGGCGAGATGTAGACCCCGGCCGCGGTCGTGCCGACGATGGTGTTGCCCTGCCACAGCGAGTGGCCGGCGACCGTGTCGGTCTGGAAGAAGTCGATGCCGATGTTGCCGCGCGCGATCTGGTTGCCGGTGATCGTGCTGTCGCGATAGCGGACCGAGATGCCCGACTCGGAGAAGTCGGTGATCGAGTTCCCGGCGATGGTCGCCTCCGACGCGTCGAGGTAGATGCCGTGGCTGTTGTAGCCGGCGTTCGTGTCGAGGCCGGTGTGGGCGATCGTGTCGTCGGCGATCAGGTAGTGATCGCCGTTCAGGAGCATCCCGGACAGGCCGGTGCCGGCGATCAGGCTGTTCTGCACCGACCAGTCGTTGCCGTTCGTGTAGAGGCCGAGCGTCGTGTTGCCGGCCGGCGGGACGATGGCCACGTGGTCGAGCAGGATGTCGTCGCTCTGGCCGTGGACCTCGCTGCCGCCGTAGAACGTGGCCCCGAAGGCGAGGTGCTCGAAGGCGAGATCGCTCTCGACGAACCAGGCGCCCTGGGTGATCGTGGCCGTGCCGGCGCCGTAGGAGCCGAACACGACGGGGTGGCCGGGGGCCCCGGAGGCGCTCGGCATGAGCACGGCGTCCGAGAACGTCTGCCCGCCCTGGAAGAGCACGGCGTCACCGGGGTTCAGCCTTGCCCGGTCGACTCGGTTCACCGTTCGCCAGGGCTGGGCGGGGCTGAGGCCCGAGCTCGCGTCCGAGCCGGACGGCGAGACGTAGTAGGTCGTGCCGGTGACGGTCGGCAGCGGCCACAGCGCCACGGTCGTGCTGGCGGCGGGCGCGGGCGGCGCGGCGGCGTGGGCGACCGGGATGGTGCGCGCGGTGGCCGCGTGCGAGGCCGCCGGACGGGCGGCGACGGCATGGCGGCGGGCGTGGTGCAGGCGGGTGCGCCGGTGGGTGCGGTGATGGGGCCGCCGATGCGCGTGGGACGCGGCGGCCGAGGCGGTGGCCGGGAGCGTGAGCCCGGCGAGCAGCAACGCGAAGAGCAGGGTCCGGCGCATACCTCTGTGGTCGGCATCCGGTCCGGATTTCTGTACTCCCGGACGCTGCGGTTCGACGCGCCCGCCGCGACCGCTGCTTAGGCGGCCGAGGCGAGCGCGTCGCGCAGGCCACCGGCCGAGGCGAGTGCCGAGCGCGAGCCGTCACCCGGGGTGGCGGTCATGTAGGCGCGCTCGAGTGCGGCAACCATGTGCTCGAGTGAGAAATGCTCCGCCACGCGGGCGCGGGCAGCGGCGCCGATCGCTCGCGCCTGGTCCGGATTGCCGAGCATCGCGCGCAGGGCCCCGGCCAGCCCGACGGCGTCGCGGGGCGCCACGAGCACGCCCTCACGCCCGGACCGCATCGCCTCGCTGATCCCGCCCACATCGGTGGCCACGCAGGGCAGGCCGAGGCTCATCGCCTCGAGCACGGCGTAGGGCAGCGACTCCGCCCAGGAAGGGAACGCGAACACGTGGGCGGGGCGCAGGGCGGCGAGCGGATCGCTCACAGCACCGAGGAAGTGGACCGCCCCGGCCACCCCGAGCTCGGCCGCCCGGGCCTCGAGTCCGGCCCGCTCGGGGCCGTCGCCGCACACCGCGAGCTGAGCGTCGGGGTGCGCCCGCAGCAGCTCGGGCATCGCGTCGATCAGGGTTTCGATGCCCTTGCCCGCCCGCAGCATGGTCAGGGTGGCCAGCAGCGGTCCGCGCGCGGCCAGGGCGGCCACGCGCAGGTCGACCGGCCCGGAGCCGGGGAGGGGAACGCCGTTGGGGACGATGGACACGGGGGTGCGCGGGGCGACCGAGCGGGCGAGCGTCGCCTCGGCCTCGCACACGCACAGCACGCCCCCGGTCAGTGGCGCGAGCGCGCGCTCCACGCGCCGGTACGCCATCCGCTCGCCGGCGCGCGTGAAGTGCCCGGCGAACGCGTAGCCGTGCGGCGTGTAGAGCACCGGCGCGCCGCCGGTGCCCGCGGCGGCGATCCGCGCGACGGCGCCCGCCTTCGAGCTGTGGGCGTGGATGACGTCCGGGGCGAGCTCGCGGATGACCCGGCGCAGCGCGCGCACGGCGGCGAGGTCGCGGCGAGGGGCGATCGAGCGCACCAGGCCGAGCTCGATGTGCGGCGCATCGGGCAGGCCGGGGATGCGCGCCGGGCCGCAGGTCACCACCTCGTGGCCGCCGGAGTGCAGGCCGGCCCGGATGTCGGCCACGTGGCGGGCGACGCCACCGTCGGCGGGTTGGTGGACGAGCAGCACCCGCATGGCCGGCCTCACCCGCGCGCGAGCGCAGCGCGCGCGGTCTTGCTGGCCGTGCGGGCGGCACGCAGCGGGGGCAGGGAGAGCAGCGGCTCGTAGCCGTCGATGAGCTTGAGGAGGATGAGCGGGAAGGGGTCGCCGGCGCTCACCATGGCGCGGGTGAGCTCGAAGGGCTCCCAGCGCCCGGAGCCGGTGGTCAGGGCGGCCGAGAACCCGGCCCGGCGTACGGCCCGGACCGCGGCCGGGCCGTAGCGGCCGAACGGATAGGCGAAGGTCTCCACCGGCGCTCCGGTCAGGCGCTCCAGGGCCTCGCGACCCTCCGCGACCTCGGCCAGGCAGGCGTCCTCGTCGAGCGTGGACAGGTCGGCATGGCTGACCGTGTGACCGCCGATCTCCCAGCCGGCCCGGGCCAGGGCGAGCACCTCGTCGGCGTCGAGCATGCGGCCACCGGGCCCCGGCACCCACGGGCTCTGGCCGCCGATCAGACCGCTCGAGACGTACACGCTGGCCGGGACGCCGAGTCGCTCGAGGATCGGCTGGGCGACCGTGAGGTTGTTGCGCATGCCGTCGTCGAAGCTGATGGCGGCGAACCCGGGGGGCGGCGCCGAGCCGCCGGCGGCGCGCACAAGGTCGGCCACGGTGAGGAACCGGAAGCCCGCCTGCTGGAGCAGTCCGATCTGCGCCTCGAAGGTCTCCGCCGCGACCTGCAGGCGCCAGCGGTCCGGACCGGCCCGGCGCTCGACGCCGTGGTAGCCGAGGATCACCGAGCGTCGCGTGACCAGGCGCGCGAGCAGCCTCGCGTAGGCGCGCTCGCGCGGAGATCGGGGTGTGGCCATGGCGCTCGCATCGGCGCTGTACGCGCGCGGGGCGACGACGGCGGCCCGGCCGTCCACCAAACGTCCAGCTCCGGCAAGCCGGCCGCTCGGGATGCCGATCACCACTCACGATGTCGAGCCCGGCACCACTCGCTCCTGGCGGCGTCCCCGCACCCGCCGGCGTGCGGGGCGACCCGGTGTGCCTGCAGCTGAGCCCGCACCCGGTGCTCGGCTACGTCCACCTGCCGGCCCAGCCGGTTCCCGGTGCCACCGCGGTGCTGCTCTGCCCGCCCTTCGGCTGGGACGAGCTCTGCTCCTACCGGGCACGCCGCGCCTGGGCGGCGGCGCTCGCGCAGGCCGGGCTGCCGGCGCTGCGGATCGACCTGCCCGGCGCCGGGGACAGCGGCGGCACGCCGGCCGCGGCGGAGCTCGTGGCCGCCTGGACGGAAGCGGTGTCCGGCGCCGCCGCCTGGTTGCGGGACCGCACCGGTGCCGCGCGGCTGGCCGTCGTCGGTCTCGGTCTCGGTGGCATGGTGGCCTGGGAGGCCGCCGTCGCCGGCGCCCCGATCGACGACCTCGTCCTGTGGGGCGTGCCCGATCGCGGCCGCCGGCTCGTGCGGGAGCTCCGCGCCTACGCGGGCACAGTGGCCGGGCGCTACGCCAGCGAGCTGGCGCCGCTCGAGCTGGCCGACGGCGGTATCGAGGTAACCGGGTTCCTGCTCAGCGGCCCCACCGTGCGCAGCTTGGAGGCGCTCACGCTCTCCTCCCGGCCGCTGCCGGACCCCGAGAGCCGCCGGGTGCTCCTGATGGGGCGCGACGCGCTCGGCGTCGACCGCCAGCTGCACGACCATCTGGCCGCCGCCGGCGTGGCGCTGACAGTGCGCGAGACCGACGACTTCTCCCTCCTCATGGCCCACCCCCAGGACGGGCGGCTCCCGCTCCGGAGCATCGAGGCCACCGTGGCGTGGCTCGGCGTGCGCGCCCCGGCCCGCGGGCGCGCCCCCGATCCGGTGAGCGTCCCCGCGGCGTCACCGTCGATGCTCCTTGGCGCGCCCGGCGCCCGGGTGCGTGAGACGCCGCTGCAGCTCAGCACCCCGGGCGGGGCGAGCGCGGTCGTCGTCAGCGAGCCGGTGGATGCACCCGCGGCCGATGTGTGCGTCGTGCTGCTGAACGCCGGCGCCATCCGGCGGATCGGCCCGAACCGCACCTGGGTCGAGGCGGCCCGGCGCTGGGCGGGGCGCGGGGTGACGTGCGTGCGCGTCGACGTCGGGGGGGTGGGAGACTCCCACGCCGACTCGAGCGCCGGCTTCAGTGACGCCGAGATGTACTCGGCCGCCCGCATCGACGAGGTCGTCCACACGCTCGATGCGCTGCAGGCGCGCGGGCTGGCCGAGCGCTTCGTGCTCGTCGGGCTGTGCTCGGGCGCCTACTGGGCCGTGCACGCAGCGGTGAGCGACACGCGGGTCGTCGGGGCCCTGATGGTCAACCTGTACGCGTTCGCCTGGAGCCCCGAGCTGGTGGCGGCGCGCGATCGCCGCGAGACGGCGGCGGCGCTGCGCCAGGGGGTGCTGCGGCGCGTCCTGAGCGGGGGCATCCGCCGCCACCACCTGCGGCGAGCCGCTCGCGGCCTGCGCGACGCCGTGCGCCGGCGCGGCCGGCCCGGGATGGCCGGAGCACACGCGGGGATCGTCGAGACGGCGCTGCGCCACCTCGAGCTCCGCGGCGTCGAGACGCTGCTGATGTTCTCGCGCGGCGAGCCGCTGCTCGAGGAGCTCGAGCGCGACGGCTGGGAGCCCCGCATCGCCGCCACCGCGCACGTGCACCTCGAGCGGCTGCCGAGCACCGACCACAACGTCCGTGCCCTCGCCCTGCAGGTGCGCGTGCACGCCGCTCTCGACCGGGCCCTCGAGCGCGCTCTCGCCCGCCGCGGAGCGCCGACGGCAGCGGTGCGTGGCTAAAGAACTCGCGCCGGGCGGCCGTATTACGAGGCCATGAGCGATCAGCTGACCGATCAGATCCGAACCGTCTTGCGTGAGCACGCCCGCCTCACCGTCGACCTCGACACGCTCGACGATGGCGAGGACCTGTTCCGCGCCGGCATGACCTCGCACGCGAGCGTCGGGGTGATGCTCGCCGTCGAGGACGCCTTCGACATCGAGTTCCCCGACGCCATGCTCCGTCGGGGAGTGTTCGAGAGCGTGGCCAGCATCGCGGCTGCCGTCGCCCAGCTGCAGGCGCCCGCACAGGCAGCCTGATGAGCCTCGCCGTCGATCGCGACCAAGCCTTCCTGGCCTCGATCCGCGCCATCGCCGATCTCGCCGCGGCACACGCCGTCGAGGTCGACCGCGACGCGCGCTTCCCAGTGGAGACGATCGACGCTCTGCGCGCCGCCGGCGCCCTTGGGGCGCTCATCCCGGCCGAACTCGGCGGGGGCGGCGTCTCGCTGGAGGCGATCGCCCAGGCCTGCTTCGAGCTCGGCCGGCGCTGCTCGGCCTCGGCGATGGTGTTCGCCATGCATCAGATTCAGGTGGGGACGATCGTTCGCCACCCCGAGAACGGCTGGTTCGAGGAGTACCTGACCCGGGTCGCCTCCGAGCAGCGCCTCATCGCCTCGGTCACCTCGGAGATCGGCACCGGCGGGGACATGGCACGCTCGATCGCGGCCGTCACCCCAGCCGACGATGGCCGGCTGAGCTTCGAGAAGCAGGCGCCGACGGTCAGCTACGGCGGCCAGGCCGACGATCTGCTGAGCACCGTGCGCCGCTCGGACAGCGCTGAGCCCGGCGACCAGGTGCTCGTGCTCAGCCACCGTGCCGACACCGAACTCGAGCCGGCCGGCGGGTGGGACACGCTCGGGATGCGCGGAACCTGCTCGCCCGGCTTCGTCGTCCGCGCCTCCTTCGCCCCCGAGCAGGTGCTCGGCGCGCCCTTCTCCACCGTCATGGACGAGTCGGTCGTCCCGCTCTCGCACGTGCTGTGGTCGCATGTCTGGCTCGGAATCGCCACCGATGCGTTCGAGCGCGGCCGCGCGTTCGTGCGCGCGGCGGCCCGGCGCGCCCCCGGC
This sequence comes from uncultured Solirubrobacterales bacterium, assembly GCA_963848745.1. GTDB lineage: Bacteria > Actinomycetota > Thermoleophilia > Solirubrobacterales > Solirubrobacteraceae > Palsa-465. The sequence goes on from CAWKEO010000002.1 coordinate 249,441, forward strand.
GCTCCGGTCCCGGCCGCCCACAGCCTGTCGCGGGTGATGAGCGAGCTGGCTTTGCTGAAGTCCGAGGTCCACGGCGGTCTGAGAGACTTCGTGACCTGGAGCGAGGCGCCCGGCCGCGAGCGCCTGGGCACGATGGGCGCCGTCCTGCGCTTCAACAACCTCAAGCTCGCCGCCTCCGAGCAGGCTCCCCGCATCTGCATGGCCGTGCTCGAGGTGATCGGGATCATGGCCTACAAGAACGACTCGCCTTTCTCGGTCGGCCGTCACCTGCGCGACACCCTGTCGGCCCGGCTGATGGTGGCCAACGAGCGCCTGCACGCCATCGACGCCGGGCTGCTCATGATCGCCAAGGAAGTGTGAGGGTGCCGGAGCTCCGCGAGTCCTCGCCCGAGCAGCTCGCGTTCCTGCGCGAGCTCGTCGACCATGGCCTGCTGCTCGAGTCCGGGGTGCCCGGGCTCTACGGCCACAGCGCCGACTACGAGGACGTCCGTCTCGCCCTCGAGCAGCTGCTCACCCGCACCGCGGTCGCCCACGGCGCTCAGCGCCTGCGCTTCCCGCCCCTGCTGCCCCGGCGCCAGCTCGAGTCAAGCGGCTACCTGGGCTCGTTCCCACACCTGGCCGGAACGGTCTACGCGTTCGAGGGCGACGAGCGTGAGGCCGCTCGCCAGCACGCCCAGGCCAGTGCCCACGAGCCGTGGCACGAGTTCCAGCACATGACCGACCTGGCCCTGATGCCGGCCGCCTGCTATCCGGTCTACCCGGCCGTCGCGGCGCGCGGACCGCTGCCCGAGGGCGGCCTGTTCATCGAGGCCGGCGGATCCTGGGTGTTCCGCCACGAGCCCTCGCATGATCCGGCCCGGCGCCAGATGTTCCGCCAGCACGAGCTCGTGCGGATCGGCGCTCCCGACGAGGTGGCAGCCTGGCGCGACGAGTGGGCCCAGCGCGGCCTCGAGCTCCTGTGCGCGCTCGGCCTGGCGGCCGAGCTCGACAACGCCAACGACCCGTTCTTCGGCCGCCAGGGCAGGATGCTCGCCGCCAGTCAGCGCGAGCAGGCGCTGAAGCTCGAGATCCTGGTGGCGATCGCGCCGCCCGAGCCGACCGCGCTGGCGTCGTTCAACCAGCACGGGGACCACTTCGCGGCCACGTACGGCATCACCCTGGCCAACGGAGGGCCCGCCCACACCGCCTGCCTGGGCTTCGGCCACGAGCGGGTCGTGCTTGCGCTGCTGCGCACGCACGGCTTCGATCTCGGCGCCTGGCCGGTCGCCGTGCGCGAGACGCTCCGCCTCGGGTGAGCGCGGTGGATGCCGGGCAGCGCGTACGCGGACTGACCGGGCATGACCCGGCCACCTACGTGCCCCACCCTCTGCACAGCCCGCAGCGCAGCTACCCGGAGAGCAACTGCTACTCCGACGTGCTGATCGAGCTCCTGCACGCCTCCGGGCATGAGCCCCTGGCCGCCTTCGGCCACCTCGTCCGTCTCGACTTCGAGGGCGACCAGTGGACGTTCTTCAAGCCGCCGCCGGGCGACCTCGAGCTCCTCTACGGCGTCGACATCCACGAGATGCAGCCCTACCGGCCGCTGCCGGCTCAGATGGCCGAGCAGATCGCCGCCGGGCGCATGATGATCGTCGAGCTCGACGCCTTCTACCTGCCCGACACAGCGGCCACGAGCTATCGGCGTGAGCACGTGAAGACCTCGGTGGCGATCGAGGCCATCGCTCCCGAGGCGCAGACCCTGCACTACTTCCACGGCCCCGGCCTGTACGCGTGTGCCGGCGAGGACTACCGGGGGCTGCTGCGTCTCGACGGCCTCGCCCATCCCGAGATCCTCCCTCCGTACGCCGAGCTCGTGCGCTTCGACGCCGGGCCGCCGGTGCCCGCTGACGAGCTGCCGAAGGTGGCGTGCGCCCTCCTCTCCGGGCACCTGAGCCGCCGGCCGGTCGACAACCCGTTCGAGCGCTTCGGCACCCAGCTCACCGCCGCGCTGCCCGAGCTGCTGGCCGGCGAGCTCGAGGACTACCACGCCTACGCGTTCGCCACCGTGCGCATGGCCGGCTCGGCGTTCGAGCTCGCCGCCTCCCATGCCGAGTTCGCCCTCGGCGCCGCAGCCGGGCCGGCTGCCGCGGCGCTCCGAGAGTGCAGCGATGGCTGCAAGGCGCTGTCGTTCCGGCTCGCCCGCCGACGCGCGTTCGAGGTCGAGCCCCGGATCGAGGCGCTCGCCGGCGCCTGGGCGCGCGCGATGGCCGCGCTGGGCGACGCGCTGCGCTGAGCGCCGCGCCGGCCCTTCAGCCGAGCCTGAGCTGGTACTCGACCAGGTCGGCGTCGAGCTCGGGGCTCCAGAGCTCGGCCGCCGCGGTCCAGCCCCGGCGCTCGTAGAACGCTCGCGCTCGGGTCTGGCGCGCGAATGCGTACAGGCGGGCGCGCGCATACCCCGCGCCGCACATGGTCACAAGTGCCCGCTCGTGCAGGAGCGATGCGGCACCGCGGCCCCACCAGTCCGGGAGCACGAACAGCTGCCAGAGGTGCGCGAGCCCGGGAATCACCGGTCGCGCCCCGGCGGGGCTGCCGTCTGTTGCCCGCTCGCGCCCGGGCATGAAGGCGATGTGGCCGACGGGCGTGCGGTCGTGTTCGGCCAGCAGCGCCCACGTGCCCGGATCGGCGAGGGTCTCGCCCATGCGCGAGCGCTCGAGGCCCATGTCCGGCGGCGACCAGCCCGCGGGCATGAACGCCCGGTAGGACTCGAAGCCGGCCGCCACGTGCGCGACGAGCGCGTCGAGGTCCTCGGACGCGGCCCGCCGCAGGGTCAGCTCGCTCATCGCGCGGATTGTCCCCGGAGGCGGTGTCGCCGCCTGCCGCGCCTCCGGTCTGCTTCGATCCCACCGTGCCCACCGACCAGCCCGTCGGCGCCCGGCTTGAGAACTGGACGCCCCGCCGCGCGCCAGAGCCCGTATCCCTGACCGGCCGTCATGTGCTTCTGCGCCCACTCGATGCCGACGCCGATGCCGAGCCGCTGTACGTCGAATCCCATCCGCCCCTCGCCGCACCCGGGCTGTGGACGTACCTGCCCGCCGGTCCCTACCCGGACGCTGCGGCCTACCGGCAGGACCTGCGCAGCATGCAGAGCTCGCGCGACCCGCTCTTCTTCGCCGTCCTTCCCCAGCCCGGAGAGCGGCCGTGCGGTGTCATGTCGTATCTGCGCATCACGCCCGAGCACGGCGTGATCGAGATCGGCCACATCTGGTTCGGTGCCTCGCTGCAGCGCACCACCGCAGCCACCGAAGCGGTCTACCTGCTCGCCGTCCATGCGTTCGACACGCTCGGCTATCGCCGCCTGGAGTGGAAGTGCGACGCGCTGAACGCCCCCTCGCGGCGGGCGGCGCTGCGCCTGGGCTTCACGTTCGAGGGGATCTTCCGCCAGCACGTCGTGGTCAAGGGCCGCAACCGCGACACCGCCTGGTTCGCCATCACCGACGGCGAGTGGCCGGCGCTGCGGCCCGGCTACGAGGCCTGGCTCGACGACGGCAACCGCGGCCCGGACGGGGAGCAGCGCCGGCCGCTGGCCGAGCTGCTGGCGCAGGCGCGCGGGTGAGCGACGCCCGCCGCTCAGCGGCGCGCGCAGCCCGGATCGGGGCGCCAGCGGCACGGCGGAACCGGCGGCGGGGCGCTCTGGCAGGACGCCGGACGCAGGGAGCGGCAGTGTGGGCGGCGCACGCCCCGAGGGAGCAGCCGGAAGGGCATCAGCGGTCCGAGCAGTAGCGGAGGATCTCCACCACGGTGAGGGCGACGATGCGCAGGTCCAGGCGCAGCGACCAGTTCTGGATGTAGTAGTTGTCCCACTCGACCCGGTCGGCGATCGAGGTCTGCCCGCGCAGCCCGTTGACCTGCGCCCACCCGGTGATGCCCGACCGCACGCGATGGCGGTCCTCGTAGCCGGCCACCTCGAGCGCGAAGCGCTCGACGAACTCCGGTCGCTCGGGCCGGGGCCCGACGAGGCTCATGTCGCCGCGGAGCACGTTGATGAGCTGGGGCAGCTCGTCGAGCGAGCTGTCGCGCAGGAAGCGCCCGAGCCAGGTGCGTCGGTCCTCGCCCTCGATCCCGCCCGGTGCGGACCCGGCGGCGAGCTGGAACTCGCTGCCGGACGCCGCCGGGCGCATGGTGCGGAACTTGAGCACGTCGAACACGTGCCCGTCGCGGCCGACGCGTCGCTGGCGGAACAGGATCGGTCCGGGCGAGCTCGTCCTCACGGCGATGGCGATCAGCGTCATCAGGGGGGCGAGCAGCACGAGCGCGAGCAGCGCGACCGTCCGGTCGATCGCGTGCTTGAGCGCGAACTGCCAGCCGCGGGGGTCGACCGGGCGCAAGGTCAGCAGCGGCAGGCCGCCGACGTAGTGCAGCGTCGCCCGCTCGTTGATCGATTCGTACAGGCGGGGCACGAGCGAGACCTCGACGCCAAGCGCCTGGCACTGCTTGACCGCCTCGACGAGCACGTGGTCGGGCTCGGAGGAGAAGGCGAGGATGACGTGATGGGCCCCGGTCGCCCGCACCGCCTCGGGCAGCTGCTCGGGACCGCCGAGCACCGGCACCGCATTGCCGAGACGCTGGGTGCCGAGCAGGGGATGGGCGTCGAGGAACCCGACCGGCCGCAGGCCGTAGGCGGGCTGGCTCGACAGCCGCCGGCACAGCCACTCGCCGACCCGCCCGGCACCCAGGATGAGCGTCGGGGTGGCCAGGGCCTGGTTGCGCACCGCCTGGCGGCGCACCCAGATGAGCACGACCCGCCCGGTGGCCACATAGACGAAGGCGAACATCCACAGCCGCAGCGCCACCCCGACCGGGCGAGCGCTCCCGATCATCACGCCGAATGCGGTGGTCACCATGACGGCGAGCGAGATGACGCCGAGGATGTGCGCGACCGTGTCGAGCGCCGAGCCGTCGAGCCGCTCGTCCGCGGCGGGGCGAAGATGCAGCATCACCAGCGCGATGGCCGGGAAGGCGACGGCGAGGATCCGGTCAGCCCGGCCGAGGGCGACCGGCGAGGCCAGCACGGTCGCGGCCGCGGCGGCCACGGTGAGCAGCAGGTCAGCGCCCAGGCGCAGGCGCCCGAACGCCCGGGTCTCCAACAGGCGGGCGGTGGCGCTGGTCAGGCTGGGGGTCGGGGCGCGCGTCAGCGCCCGTGCCGGGACGGGGGGGAGATCGCTGATCTGCGCAGCCGATGACCTCATGGGAATCCCTACCCCAGGTCATCGACCGCGCCGGGGCTGATGTTTACCGCGGGGTCGGTGGCGAGGACGCACGAAGGCGCCGGCGCACGAGCCCACCGGCGGCGGTCAGCGTCAAGCCGCAGGCGAGCACGGCACTCAGATCGATGCCGGTCATGGGGAGGCTGTCCGCACTGTTCGTATCGCTGGTCGCGCTCGTGGTGCTCGTCGGCGTGGTGTTCGTGGTGTGGCTGCCCGCGCTTCCCGAGCGGCTCGGGGTGGTCGTGGTCGTCGCCGCGAGCACGGTGATCGTCCCGTGCATCCACGGGTGCACGATGCAGTAGTAGGTGAAGGTGCCGGCGGCCGTGAACGTGTGCGAGCCACTCTGCCCCGGCTGCAGGATGCCGGTGTTGAAGCTGTGGTCGTTCGCCGTCGCGCTGTGCGGAGCTTTGCCGACGTTCGTCCAGGTGACCGTGTCGCCGACATGGATCGTCATCGTGGACGGGGAGAAGGCGAAATCGATGATCTGGTCGGCCGCCGCCGCCGTCGCGTGGGCGATGCCGGCGAACACCGTCCCGTCGTGGCTGACGCTGAGGGAGAGCCCGCCGGCGTGAGCCTTGGCCTGCCTGCGCGCCGCCGCGGACTCCCGCTGGGCCCGGAGCTCGGTCCGGCGCGCCGACGCCTGCTGCGAGGCCCCGGGCTGCGAGGTCCCGGGCGCCGAGGTCCCGACGTGCGAGCTGGCCGGCCCTGTCGCGCGGGGCTGCTTGTGGACGGCGAGGCGACGAGCGGGGTGGCGAGCGGGCTGCCCGGCCGGGTGCGAGCGCCGCGCGGCCAGGGCGAGCCCCGGCGCGAGCGCGAGAGCGGCGAGGGCAGCGGCGAGCGCGAGCAGCCAGCAGCGAGCTGTGAAACGCAAGGTAGTCCCTTCCTCTGCAATCAGGCGTCGATCGGTTGCCGACGCAGGCGTAGGATAGGCAGGGTATTCAGTTTCGAGGAGGCTCGTCATGTCACAACTCGTTCGGATGGACAGCACCGGACACACGACCCTCGCCGAGTGGAGCCGCGCCGATCCCGCGAGCGTCGAGGCCGCCGTGCAGGCGCTTGCAACGGAGCTCGAGCGGGGCTACTTCGCGGTCGTTCCCCATGGTGAGGGAGACGCCGAGCAGGTGCGGGAGCTTCCCGTCGACGCCCCGCTGGTCATCCTGCGCCGCCCGATCGCCGGCGGCGCCTGAGGGCGCACCGTGGCGGATCTGCCGCTGCCCGAGCTCGAGGCGGTGCGCTGGCGCCCGCGCGCGGGCGAGCACACGCTGCGCCGCAGCGGGCGCCTGTGGACGGCGACCACGGCCGCGCACACGGTGCCGCTCGTGCTCGCCGCCATCGGGCTGACGATCGTCCTGCCGGTGATGGCGCCCGTCGGGCTCGTGCTCCTCGCCCACGCGTGGGCGATCCCCGAGCTCTACGCCGCGCGAGGGGCCGGGGTGCTGCGCCGGAGCCTGCCGCCGGCCCCCGGTGACGCCCGGCCCGAGCGGGTCGCCATCGGCCTGCTCGGCGACCTCGTCGGCCACGACGCTCGCGCGCTGCACGCCCGCACCGGCCTCGTGCTCGAGCGCGGTCGCCTCGGCGTGTGGCTGGTCGGACAGGCCGGGGCGCTGCTCGTGCGCCCCGGCGGCCGGCGCGTCCACTGCTACTGCGTGCGCGTGCCCGAGCCCGGCCTGCCGGCCGGGGACCGCATCGCTCACCTGCTGCTTGCGCTGCGCACCGACGAGGCCGGGTTCGCCACCGTGGCCAATCTCGCCTTCTCGGGCGCCTGCTGGCGGCTGCGCCGCAGGCTGCGCCCGGCCGCACGGCCGGCGCTCGAGGCCGCCGTCGCGGCGGCCCGGAGCTCCGCCGCCCGGGCGCCGGGAGGCCACTGGGCCCACAGCATTTAGGGAACTTTGTCCCTGGGGCCAATGTCACGTTAAGCCCGGGAGCCGATCATGCTGTCCATGACCCGCCCCACCGCATCCTCCCGGATTCTCCTCGTGGCCGACCGCCGCGCCGAGACCGACGCCGCCACCGGCACGCCGGTGCGCCGCTATCGCCTGGCCCGGTTGCGCTTCGACGACCGCCCGGCCAGTGCTGATGCTCGCTTCGAGCATCTGAAGCGCGTCTACGACTGAGCAGCGCCCCGTCGGGCGGCTCGATTGCCGCCCGGCCCGGAGATAGACTGATGAGCATGTTGCGCAACGAGATCGAGATCGAGCCGGAACGGCCCTCGCTCGTGCGCCGCGTCCTCGCCCTGTGCGTGCTGCTGGTGGCGGCCGTATTCGCCATCCACCTGATCGTCGGCCTCGTCATGGCCGTGTTCTGGTTCGTCCTCGCCGTGACCGTGATCGTCGCGGTGGGCTGGGCCGTCAAGACGCTCGTCTGGTAGAGGTCCCGGTGCAGGGCCTCGAGCTGATTCCCATCCTGTTCTTCTTCGGCCTGGCCGGCGGTGTCGTCGGGCGGATCAAGGGCAGTTCCTTCTGGATCTGGTTCCTCATCTCGGCGCTCGTGCCGTTCGTCGGCCTGCTCACCGCGCTCTGCTACCGCTATGAGAACCGCGAGCTGCGCCGCCAGTGTCCCGGCTGCGGCAAGGTGGTCATGCTCCACGATGCCCTGTGCACCCGCTGCGGCACCGAGCTCGAGTTCCCGGACGTGGCGATCGCCCCCTCCTCGCCGATTCCCCGCCGCGCCTAGCCGGCTCGCGCAGTTACACTCGGCGGTCCCTCTGCGCACGGCTCCGCCGTGCGCGTTCCCGGATCCGCCGAAAGGAGGCGAGTGCCCATGCGTGCAGTCGATGCCCTGATGGAATGCCTGAAGGCCGAAGGTGTCGACGTCGTATTCGGGCTTCCCGGCGGCGCCAACCTCCCCACCTACGACGCCTTCTACGACGCCGGGATCCGCCACATCCTCGTCCGGCACGAGGCGGGCGGCGGCCACGCCGCCGAGGGCTACGCGAAGGCGACCGGCAAGGTCGGCGTGGCACTCGCCACCAGCGGCCCGGGGGCCACGAACGTGGTCACCCCGATCTGCGACGCGATGATGGACTCGGTGCCGGTGGTGTTCATCACCGGCCAGGTGCGCACCGACCTGCTCGGCACCGACGGCTTCCAGGAGGCGGACACGATCGGCATCACCATGCCGGTCGTCAAGCACAGCTTCATGATCCAGCACCCGGCCGAGCTCCCGCGCTCGATCCACGAGGCGTTTCACCTCGCGCGCACGGGGCGTCCCGGACCGGTCGTGGTCGACATCCCGCAGGACCTCTCGCGTGCCGACATCACCTATGAGCCGGTCACCGATGTGCACCTGCCCGGCTATCAGCCCACCACCGACGGCAACCAGAAGCAGATCCGCCTGGCCGCCAAGGCGCTCGTGGGCGCCCGGCGCCCGGTCATCTACGCCGGCGGCGGCGTCGTCCTCGGCAACGCCTCCGCCGAGCTGGTCGAGCTGGCCACCTCGGACCGCTTCCCGGTCACCTGCACGGTCAACGGGCTGGGCGGCTTCCCGGCTCCGCACCCCCAGTGGCTGGGCATGCTCGGGATGCACGGCACCCGGGCGGCGAACTACGCCATGGACGAGGCCGACCTGATCATCGCCATCGGCGCCCGCTTCGATGACCGGGTGACCGGCAAGCTGTCGGAGTTCGCCCCCCGGGCCAAGTTCGTCCACATCGACATCGACCCGGCGGAGATCTCAAAGAACGTCCCCGCCCACATCCCGATCGTCGGCGACGCCAAGAACATCCTGCCCCGGCTGACCGCCGAGTACCGGGCGCTCGGCCCGGACCTGGCGCGCCTGGAGGAGTGGTGGTCGCGGATCCGGACCTGGCAGGAGCGCCACCCGCTCGTCTACGAGGACTCCAAGGACGCCGAGATCAAGCCCCAGTACATGGTCCAGGCGCTGTACGAGGCGACCGGCGGCGAGGCGATCGTGACCAGCGACGTCGGGCAGCACCAGATGTGGACCGCCCAGCACTTCCACTTCAACCGCCCGCGTCAGTGGATCAACTCCGGTGGGCTGGGCACGATGGGCTTCGGGCTGCCCGCGGCCATGGGCGCCAAGGTCGGCTGTCCCGACCAGACGGTGGTGTGCGTGTCCGGGCGACGGCTCGATCCAGATGAACGCCCAGGAGCTCGCCACCTGCGCCCAGGAGGGCATCGCCGTCAAGGTGTTCATCATGAACAACGGCTATCTGGGCATGGTGCGCCAGTGGCAGGAGCTGTTCTGGGACAAGCGCTACAGCCAGGTCGAGATGGGGCGCTATCCCGACTTCGTCAAGCTCGCCGAGGCCTACGGGGCGACCGGAATGCGCTTCGAGGACAAGACCACGCTCGTCTCCGACATCCGCGAGGCCCTGGCCACCGAGGGCCCGGTCGTGTGCGACGTGCGCGTCACCCGCGAGGAGAACACCTATCCGATGGTGCCGGCCGGGCAGGCCGCCCGCGACATGGTGGGCTGAGCGATGGGTGAACCGGGAACCAAGGAAGTCCTCTCACTCGACCAGCTCGAGGCGGCGGTGGGCCTGCGCACCGGGCGCAAGCACACGCTGTCGATCCTGGTCGAGAACAAGCCGGGTGTCCTGACCCGCATCGCCGGGCTGTTCGCCCGGCGGGGGTTCAACATCGACACGCTGGCCGTCGGGCCGACCGATGACGAGCGCTTCTCGCGCATCACGCTCACCCTCGATGGGGGCGTGCACCCGATCGATCAGGTGACCAAGCAGCTGCACAAGCTGATCAACGTGCTGAAGATCCGCGACCTCGAGCCGGCCGAGACGCTCGCCCGCGAGCTGGCCATGTTCAAGATCGCCGCCGACGGCAGCGCCCGCACCGAGGTCATGCAGATCTGCGAGATCTTCCGGGCCAAGATCGTCGACGTGACCAAGCGCTCGCTCGTCATCGAGGTGACGGGCACGTGCGACAAGGTCGATGCCTTCGAGCGGCTGGTTCGCCCGTTCGGCCTGATCGAGATGGCACGCACGGGGGAGATCGCGATCTCCCGCGGACGGGGCGAGACCTGACCGACGGCGATCCCGGGCGGCTGGGCGATGCGGTGTGGAGCCGCGGGCGCTACGTGCGCCAGTACGCCCACCGCCGCCTGGCGCCCGTGGAGGTGCTCGCGCTCGTCGAGCACCGGGAGGACCTGGCCGGCCGCGTGCTCGAGCTGGGCTGCGGCGCCGGCCGGGTGACCGGGTACCTGGTCGAGCTCGCGAGCGAGGTCCACGCGCTCGACCTCTCCGAGGCCATGCTGGCCGAGGCGCGCCGGCGCTACCCGGGCGGACACTTCGCCCGCGGCGACATGCGCGACCTGTCCGCCCACGCCGACGCGAGCGTCGATGCCGTCGTGGCGGCGAACAACCTCATCGACGTGCTCGGCGACGGCGAGCGCCAGGCGGCGCTGCGTGAGTGGCGCCGGGTGCTGCGCCCCGGCGGCCTGCTCCTGCTCTCCTCGCACAACCGGGCCCATCTACCGCACCTGGCCGGGCCCGCTCGCGTGCGCACGAGCGATCCGCTGCGCTTCGCCTACGACCTCGCCTGGGTCCCCGTACGCGTGCGCCGCCACCGGCGCCTGTCGCCGCTGGAGCGCCGGACCGAGGAGTACGCGATCGTCAGCGACGGGTCCCACAACTTCACGCTCGTGCACTACTACGTGGCCGCCGAGGAGATGCGCCGCCAGCTCGTGCAGGCGGGCTTCGAGGTGCTCAGCGTGCGCGACCTCGACGGGCGCCCGCTCGGTCCGGGCGAGGAGGCGCCCGACAGCTCCGAGCTGCACTACGCCGCCCGCCGGGCGGCGGCTTAGCCGGACAGCACCGGCAGCAGCGCCCCGAGCTTGATCTCCGACTCGCTGAGCTCGGCCGCCGGGTCGGAGTCGCGCACGATCCCGCACCCCGCGTACAGGCGGGCCAGCCGGTCGCGCAGGAGCGCGCAGCGCAGCGCGACGCAGAACTCGCCGTCGCCGGTCAGATCGGTCCAGCCGACCGTTCCGGCATACCAGCCCCGATCGAAGCCCTCGAGCGCCGGGATGAGCTCCGCCGCCCGCGCGCCCGGCTCGCCTCCGACCGCCGGGGTGGGGTGGAGCAGCCCGGCCAGCTCGACGGCGTCGAGCGGCTGGGCGAGCTGAGCCCGGATCGGGCGCGCCAGGTGCTGGATGCCGGCCACGCGCACAAGCACCGGCTCCTCGGCCGCGGTCACCCACACCGCATGCGGGCGCAGCGCGCGCGCGATGCGGCGGGCGACGATCGCGTTCTCCTCGCGGTCCTTGCCGCTCTGGCGCAGCTGCTCCCCCAGATGATCGTCGACCGCCGGGTCGGCGCTGCGCCGGGTCGAGCCGGCCAGGGCGACCGTGCTCGCCCGCTGGCCCTCGCGGCGGATGAGCAGCTCGGGGCTGGCGGCCAGGAACGTGGCCGATCCGCGTCCGACCGCGAACACGAAGCAGCTCGGATAGGCGTCGCGGAGCACGCCGAACACCGCGGCCGGGTCGTGGGCACGGGGCGCATGCACCTCGACCTCACGCGCGAGCACGATCTTCTCCAGCTCACCCGCGCGGATCCGCTGCACGCCGCGGGCCACCGCGTCCTCGTAGTGGGCGGGCGCCATCGGGCTGGTGACCCGATAGGTGCCGGTGGGGGAGGGATCGAGCAGCGGCAGCGGGACGGCCCGCAGGCCGCCCACGCGCGCGCTCACCCGGCGCTCGAGATCCTCGAGCGTGTCGTCGGGGCGCACCAACACCGCGACGGTGAGGGCGACCTCCGCGCCCCGGCGGGCGATGGCGAGCTCGGGGACGTGCAGCGAGGCGGCGGGAAAGCCGTCCCAGTGCGGGGCGTCCGCGCCTTCGGGCGCGAACGCGAAGCCGCCGAGGGCGACGAGTCCCGATCCGGGGGGCCCGTCGACCGGCTCGGCCACTGCCGCGGCCGCCGCCTCCCGCCAGCGCCGGGCGAGGTCCCGGAACCGGTTCGGGCCCGCGGCCTGAAGCTCGAGCGCGCAACCGAGCGCGGCCAGGGCCGTGCCCTCGCGGTCGGGCTGCTCGAGGCAGAACCAGGGATCGCCGGGCGCCCGGGCGGCGATGACGAGCGCGCTCGGGTCGCTGCCGTCCGGCAGCCGAGTGGTGACGCTGGCCAGGACCTCGCCGCCGCTCTGACGGGCGCGGCGCAGCGCGGCGTCGAGGCGCCGGCCGACGAGGCGCGGGACGGCGGTCCGGAGCTCGGCGACCGACGTGGGCATCCCGGTCAACGTAGCGCGCCGCTGAGTGCGGTGGAGCTGGCCGCGGCGATGCGACGGTGCAGGGCGAGGTTGGCCTCGCGGTCGCTCGGCACCTCGATGATCGTCGTCCCGGTCCGGCGTCCGGCCGCGTCCACCGCCTCGGCGAGGGCGGCCAGTCCCTCCACCCGGGCGTAGGCGCAGCCGTACAGCTCGGCCGCGAGGGCGAACGGCAGCCCGTGCGGGGTGGCCACGTGCTCCTCGAACGCATCCCGCTCGCCGGCCACGGGCAGGAAGTGGAAGATCCCGCCGCCGTCGTTGTTGATGAGCACGATGGTGAGCGACAGCGGCAGGCGCCTCGCGGCGAGCAGACCGCCCATGTCATGGGCGAGCGCGACGTCTCCGATCAGCAGCACCACTGGCCCGGCGGCAACGGCCGCCGCTCCGAACGCGCTCGAGACGGTGCCATCGATCCCGTTGGCGCCTCGGTTGGCCAGGATCCTCGGCGCCGCGTCCGCCGCGGGCATGAACTCCTCCAGGTCGCGCACCGGCATCGAGCTGGCCACGAACAGGGTGGCATCGGGGCCGAGCTGCTCGGCCAGCCACCGCGCCACCGCGGGCTCGCTGCACTGCCCCTCGAGCAGCGGTGCCACCGCCGCCGCCACCGCGGCGTCGGCGGCCCGCCAGCCGGCCAGCCAGTCGGGATCGACGGCGCTCACCTCGGCGCCGGCCAGCGTGGCCGCGGGGTCGCTCGCCATCCGCTCGGTGACCACCGAGGCGGGGTCCTGCCAGGCCGACTCGGGGTCGAGCGCGATCTGCCGTACCCCCTCCAGGCCGGCCAGCCACGTCCGCAGCGGCTTGGAGGTGGGGAGGTCGCCGATTCGCACCACGGCCTCGGGACGGGCAGCACGCGGTGAACGCCTCCTCGCGCAGCAGCAGGTCGTAGTGGGCGATGGCCGCCGGGCCCCGCCGCGCGGCCGAGAGCGGTTCGGCGAGCAGCGGATAGCCGGCCCGGGCGGCGAACGCGGCCGTGGCGGCGGCGAGCTCGTCGCCGCGCTCGTGCCGGCCGGCCACCACGACGCCGCGGGCGGGCAGCACCAGCGGCGCTGCCGGACCGGCCGGCGCACTGGCCGGACGGCTCACCCACGGCCGCCCGCCCGGACGGCCGCCCTCGGCGGGCGGCAGCGCCTGGTCGAGGACGAGCGGCTCGCGCAGCGGGAGGTTGAGGTGCACCGGCCCGGGCACGCCATCGAGCGCGGTCCAGTAGGCGCGGCAGGCGATCGTGCGGATCCAGGCCAGCCGCTCCGGGGTCGCCTCGTGCACGCCCACCTCGCAGAACCACTTGACCGCTCCGCCGTAGAGCGACGAGCTGGTCGATCGTCTGTCCGGCGCCGTTGTCGCGCAGCTCAGGCGGGCGGTCGGCGGTGAGCACGATCAGCGGCACCCGTGCCCAGCGGGCCTCGATGACCGCGGGGGCGTAGTTCGCCGCCGCGGTGCCCGACGTGCAGGCCACGGCGACCGGCCGGCCGCTCGCCTTCGCCGCCCCGACCGCGAAGAAGGCCGCGCAGCGCTCGTCGATGTGCGACCAGCAGCGGATCCGGGACTCGCGGGTGAGCGAGAGCACGACCGGGGTGGAGCGCGAGCCCGGCGAGGTGCAGGCGTGGCGCAGGCCGCAGCGCGCGAGCTCGTCGCACAGCGCGCGCAGGAGCAGGTAGGTGTCGGTGGCGGTCATATGCTGGCGGCGATGACCGCCACGCTCGTCCTCCTGCACGGGTTCACGAACACCGGTGCGAGCTGGGATCCCGTCGTGGCGGCGCTCGGGGAACGCTACCGCGCACTGGCTCCGGACATCCGCGGCCACGGTGCCGCCGCGGCACGGCGACCGGTGTCGCCTGCCGGCGGTGATCGCCGATCTCGACGCGCTGGCGCCGGCCCGATTCGAGCTGGCGGGCTACTCGATGGGTGGCCGGATCGCCCTCCACCTCGCCCTGGCCCGGTCGGCCCGGGTCGGCCGCCTCGTGCTCATCGGCGCGAGCCCGGGCCTGGCCGACGCGGCCGAGCGGACGGCGCGGCGCCAGGCGGACGAGCAACTGGCCGACGAGATCGAGGCGGCCACGATCGAGGACTTCGCCGCCCGCTGGGCCGAGACACCGGTGCTGGCCGGGAGTCCGCCCGCGGTGGCCGCGCGAGCGCATGCCGATCGCCTGCGCAGCACACCGGCGGGCCTGGCGGCCGCGCTCCGGGGCCTCGGGCACGGGCGCGCTTCCCTCGCTGTGGGAGCGGCTGGGCGAGCTCGCGCTGCCGGTCGAGCTCATCGTCGGCGCGCGGGACGGGAAGTTCCGTGCCATCGCGGCCGAGATGGCGGCCCGCCTGCCCGAGGCCCACCTGCACGTCGTGCCCGGCGCCGGGCACGCGGTCCATCTCGAGCGTCCGGAGGCTGTCGCCGCCGTGCTCGCCGGGCTGCCGATCCCGCCGCCTCAAGCGCCCGCCGCCCGCTGACGATGACTCGGGTCAGGGACGTGCAGGTTCAGTCGCTCACAGCCTCGGGTGCATACGCCGCGGCGCCCACGGCGCCAGGTGGCGCTGTGCTGCGCGGACAGCTCGGCTACATCGCCGGCCAGCTGGGGATGAGCGAGTCCGATCTCACCAGCGCCCTGCGCCGCGGCAGTTCGCTGAACGCCCTGGCCGCGGACAGCGGGGTATCCGGCGAGACGCTGCAGGCCGAGGTCGGGGTCCGGATCGCTGCCGAACGGGCGGTGTCCGGCCAGGGTCAGGTCGACCCGGCGCGCCTCCAGCAGGCGCTCAGCCGGGCGTTCGCCCAGACCGCGGGACCGGTCCGCCGTGACGACCCGCGGGCCGCCTACGGCGCCGCCAGCGCGACGGCGAGCGTGGCCGAGCCGGCGCAGGACGAGGACCCGGCCCCGGGCCGGATCTCGATCCTGGCCTGACCCTGGGATACTTCGGCCATGGCCGAGGCAGGGTCGAGCACCGCCGCGTCCGCTCGCGGCGGCCAGGACACCGAGCGCGCCCAGGCGGCAGCCGAGCAGCTCGTCGAGCGCTTTGACGCCACCGTGTTCGACGTCGGGCGCCCGCGCGCTCGCATCCGGCTCGAGCAGGCGGGTGAGCCGTTCGCCGACATCGTCATCGAGTACGGCCAGGCCCGGCTGTGCCCGCTCGCGGGCAGCCGCCCGGACGCCGCGCTGGACGCCGAGGACTGGGGGGCGGTGGCCGAGGCGGGGCTGGCGGCCTTCCGCCGCGGCACGGTGCGCATCCGCCACGACCTTCACCTCGGCGTCGGCCTGCTCGCCGCCACGGCACCGCCGATGGCGCGGGGCAATCTGCGGATCCATCACATCCGCACCGCCCTCGGTCGCATCTCGGTCGCCGAGGCCGGCCAGGGCGCGCCGGTCCTGGCCCTGCACGGGCTGGGGGCGACCAAGGCCTCGTTCCTGCCCACGGTCGCTGCGCTCGCCGGCTCACACCGCACGATCGCCGTCGACCTGCCCGGGTTCGGCGACTCGGTCAAGCCGATCGGGGCCGCGTATGACCCGGCGTTCTTCGCCCGGGCGATCGAAGGCCTGCTCGACGCGCTCGAGCTCGAGCAGGCCGATCTGATCGGGAACAGCATGGGCGGCCGGGTGGCCATCGAGTGCGGGCTCCGGTTCCCCGCCCGGGTGCGCCGGCTCGTGCTGCTCGCCCCGTCGCTGGCCTGGCTGCGGGCGCGTCCCTGGGCGCCGCTCCTGCGCTTCGTGCCCACCGAGCTCGGGCTCGTCCAGCCCGCCCCGCGTCAGGTGGTCGAGCGCATCGTCCGCACGGTCGTGCCCCGCTCCGAGGACCAGTGGACGGCGGCCGGGATCGACGAGTTCCTGCGCTCCTACCTCACCCGCCGCGGCCGCGCCGCCTTCTACGCCGCCGCCCGCCACATCTATCTCGAGGAGCCGCGCGGCCCCGAGGGCTTCTGGACCCGGCTGCCCGAGCTCGAGCCCGCCGGCGCTGTTCGTGTGGGGGCGCAAGGACACGCTGGTGCCGCTCGGCTTCGCCCGCCACGTGCGCGAGGCGCTGCCCGGCGCCGAGCACCTCGAGCTCGACTGCGGCCACGTCCCCCAGCTCGAGCGCCCGCGCGAGACGCACGAGGCGATCCGCCGCTTCCTGGGCGACGGCTGAGGCCCGCGCGCCCGGCGGGCGAGGTGCGCAGGCTCTCTCCCGCCCTGGCGGGAGGAACCTCACTTCGAGTCGCGCCGCGGCGCACGGGGGTGCGCTTTCTCGCGTCTGGCGGGAGGAACCTCACTTCGAGTCGCGCCCGGCGCACGGGGGTGCGCTTTCTCCCGTCTGGCGGGAGGAACCTCACTTCGAGGCGCGCCGGGCGCACGGGGAGTGCACTTTCTCGCCGTCTGGCGGGAGGAACCTCACTTCGAGTCGCGCCGTGCGCACGGGAGTGCGCTTTCTCGCCGCCTGGCGGGAGGAACCTCACTTCGAGTCGCGCCGGGCGCACGGGAGTGCACTTTCTCGCGCCTGGCGGGAGGAACCTCACTCCGAGTCGCGCCGCGCGCACGGAAGTGCACTTTCTCGCCGCCACTCGCCGCCACCGCCGCCGAACAGCCGCCCGAGCCCTCAGCCGTACCAATCCGCCAGCCCGTCACCCAGGCCGGCCCCGTCCGGAACGACCATCGTCCCCCGCACCGGTGCCGCGATCGCGCCCACCGGCCGCTCGAACAGCCCGAGCGTGGCCAGCCCGCACGCCCGATCCGGAGCCAGGGCGCTCGCCGCATGCAGCGCGGCGGCGATCCCGAGCGGGCCGTCGTGGGCGGAGGCGAGATAGATCTCATACCCGGCGCGCCGGGCCCGGCCGGCCGCCGCCAGCAGACCGGTGATGCCGCCGCAGCGCCCGAGCTTCAGGCAGACCGCGCGGCACAGCCGGCGCTCGAGGGCGCCCGGCTCGGCTGCGGTCTCGTCGATGGCGAGCGCGGGGGCGTCCTCGCCGAGCGCCTCCCCGAGCTCCGCCACGCCGGCGGCGCCGTGCACGGGCTCCTCGCACAGCTCGATCCCGGCCGGGGCGAGCGCTCGTAGCGCCGCCCGGGCCTCCTCCACCGTCCAGGCGCCGTTGGCGTCGAGCCGCAGGGCCATGTCCGGGCCGGCCGCCGCCCGCACCGCCGCCACCCGCCCGGCGTCGTCGCCGGTGCCGACCTTCAGCTTCAGGCACCGGAAGCCGGCCGCCCGGGCCTCGCCGGCCTCGCGCGCGGCGCCCGCCCGGTCCCCGGCCGCGATCGTGTAGTTGACCGCCACCGGCCCCGGCCCCGGCCCCGGCCCCGCCACCGGCCCCGGCGCCCGGCCGCCGCGCCCGAGCAGCTGCCACACGGGCACCCCGGCGCGCCGGCCGGCCAGGTCCCACAGGGCCACGTCGAGGGCGGCCATGGCGTGCGGCACGACGGTGAGCTGTCCGCATTCGGCGAGCAGCTCGTCGCGCTCGAGCCAGCCGGCCCGCGTGATCGGCTGGTGGCAGTCCTCCAGCGCCTGGATGACGTCGGCGATGCTGACGCCGTCGTACTCGGGCAGAGGCGCCGCCTCGCCCCAGCCGACATGGCCCTCGGGGTCCTCGAGCCGCAGGAGCACGAGATCCCGGCTGCTCACCTCGCCCCAGGCCGCCCGCACGGGGACCCGCAGCGGCGCCCGGATGACCTCGACGTCGACTTTCACCTCGACCGCCCGGCCCTCAGCGGCTGAGCAGCAACCCCGCGGCCAGGAAGGCGCAGAAGACGAGCTGGAGCAGGCCCGTCTGGGCGAGCGCGCCGTTCAGGGCCGGGCCGTCCATGCGCGTGCGCACGGTGCGCACCACCCCGGCGGCCAGCGGCAGGGTGAGCCACGGCAGGAGCATCCACGCGCGCAGGGGGCCGAACACCCAGCTCACCGGCGCGAGCACGTAGGCCAGGTAGATCATCACCGCGAACATGACCCGGGTGCGCGGCCGGCCGAGGCGGACGGCGAGCGTACGCTTGCGGGCCCGGCGATCGGAGTCGATGTCGCGCACGTTGTTGACCACCAGGATCCCGGCCGCGATCAATCCGACCGGCACCGAGAGCGCGAAGGCCTCCCAGTCCAGGTGCCGGGTCTGGACGAAGAACGATCCGGCGACGGCGACGACGCCGAAGAACAGGAACACGAACACCTCGCCGAGGCCCTCGTAGCCGTACGGGCGCGGGCCGCCGGTGTAGAGCACGCCGGCGAGGATCGACGCCGCGCCGACCAGGATCAGCTGCCAGCCCGCCACGGCGACGAGGTAGGCGCCGGCGAGCACGGCGAGCGCGAAGGTCAGATAGGTGGCGGCGAGGACGCGGGAGGGGGGGACGAGACCGCCGGCGGTCACCCGCACCGGCCCGAGGCGGTCCTCGGCGTCCGCGCCGCGGCGAGCGTCCGAGTAGTCGTTGGACAGGTTCGTTCCCACCTGGATGAACAGCGCGCCGAGCAGGGCGGCGACGAGGCGCAGCGGGTGGAACACACCGAGGAAGCCGGCCAGCGCCGTGCCCACGAGCACGGGCGCGACCGCGGCCGGCAGCGTGCGGATCCGCGCCGCCATCAGCCAGATGCGGACCGGGCTCGGTGTCCCGAGCGGGCCGGCCCGATCGCCGCGACCTCGCTCGCGCATCGTCGCCATCAGGGCCGCCGGGGAAACTTCGAGAAGTCCGGACGTCGCTTCTCCAGGTAGGCGTTGCGGCCCTCCTGGGCCTCCTCGCTCATGTAGAAGAGGAGGTTGGCGTCGTGCGCGAGTTGCTGGATCCCGGACAGGCCGTCCTCGTCGGCGTTGAAGCTCGCCTTCAGCATGCGCAGGGCGAAGGGGGAGAGGGCGAGCATCTCCCGGCACCATTGCACGGTCTCCTCCTCGAGGCGATCGAGCGGCACGACCGTGTTGACCAGCCCCATCTCGAGCGCCTGCTGGGCGTCGTAATGGCGGCACAGGAACCAGATCTCCTTGGCCTTCTTGACCCCGATCTGGCGGGCGAGCACGCTGGCGCCGAAGCCGCCGTCGAACGACCCCACCTTCGGGCCGCTCTGTCCGAAGCGGGCGTTGTCGGCGGCGATCGTCAGGTCGCAGATGACGTGCAGCACGTGGCCGCCGCCCACCGCCCAGCCGGCCACCATCGCCACCACCGGCTTCGGCATCCGCCGGATCTGAACGTGCAGGTCGGTGACGTGAAAGCGCCCGACGCCCGTCTGGCGCCCCGCCTGGCCTGGATCGGCGCCGCTGACGTAGCCGCCGCCGCCCCCGGCGCGCACGCGCTGGTCGCCGCCCGAGCAGAAGGCGTCCGGTCCCTCCCCGGTGAGGACGATCACCCCGACGCTCAGGTCCTCGCGGGCGCGCTCGAACGCGTCGATGAGCTCGATCACCGTCTCGGGCCGGAAGGCGTTGCGCACCTCGGGACGGTCGATGGTGATCTTGGCGATGCCGGCGTCCTCGCCGGTGGACAGCTCATAGCGGATGTCGGTGTAGTCGCCGACAGGCTCCCAGGTGACGGGCACGAACGCTCCTCGAGGGCAGGGGACGGTGAAGCGGCGTCTGAGATTACTGTCCAGGTATGGATCACTGGCTGGTGCAGGCGGCGGCGCGAGCTCCCGACCGGGTGGCGATCGAGGGGCCCGAGCGCACCCTCACCTACGCCGAGCTGCTCGCGGCGGCCGGGCGCAGTGCCAGGGCGCTGCGCTCGATCGGCGCGCGCGAGCGAGTGGGCGTCGCCCTTCCGCCCGGGGAGGACTTCGTCATCACCCTGCATGCGGCGCTGCTCGCCGGCCTGGCCGTCGTGCCGATCGATCTGCGGCTCAGCCCGCAGGAGCGCGCCGCTCGCCAGGCCGGGGCCGAGGTCGTGCTCGAGGCGCCGCTGCGCGCGGATGGTGCCGGGCCGCCCGCGCCGCTCGAGACCGCGAGCCGAGCTTGCCGTCATGCACACCTCGGGCACCACCTCCGCCCCCAAGCCGATCGCCCTGAGCGCGGGCAACTTCCTGGCCAGCGCGCTCGGATCGGCCGTCGCGCTCGGCCTGCACCCGGCTGAGCGCTGGCTGTGCCCGATGCCGCTCACCCACGTGGGCGGGCTGTCGATCCCGGTGCGCAGCGCGATCTACGCCACGACCACGGTGCTGCACGGGCGCTTCGACACCGAACGGGTGCTCGAGCGCGCTCATGGATCCCGGGCAGCGGATCACGCTCGTCTCGCTGGTGCCGACGATGCTCGCCCGCCTGCTCGACGCCGGGCTCGAGCGCCCGCCCACACTCCGCTACGCGCTGCTCGGCGGCGGCCCGATGCCGGCGGCGCTGCTCGAGCGCGCGCGCGTCGCCGGCGTACCGGTCGCGCCGACCTACGGGATGACCGAGGCGTGCTCGCAGATCGCCACCTTCGGCTTCCCGCTGCCCGGCGTCGAGGTCCGGCTCGTCGAGGAGGAGATCCAGGTGCGGGGCGCGATCGTGTCGCGCAGCGTCCCCGTCGATCCTGATGGCTGGTTTGCCACCGGCGACCTCGGCCGCCTCGACGAGCGCGGCCGGCTGCTCATCACCGGCCGCCGGGCGGACACGATCATCACCGGGGGGGAGAACGTCGCCCCGTCCGAGGTGGAGGACGTGCTGCTCGAGCACCCGGCGGTCGCCGACGCCGGCGTGCACGCCCGCCCGGACCCGGAGTGGGGAGAGGCGATCGTGGCCGCCGTCGTGCTCCGCCGCGGCGCGCGGGTCGAGGTGGGCGAGCTTCAGGCTCACTGCGCCGGGCGGCTGGCCCGCTTCAAGGTGCCCAAGGAGATCCGGTTCGTCGACACGCTCCCGCGCACGACCTCGGGCAAGCTCCTGCGCCGGGAGCTCGTGCGACCCTGAGCGCCCTGCCGCGTCCGTATGATCGCGGTGTGTCCTCGCTGCGCCGGGTCGACGACGGGCCCTCGCCGAACCAGCTGACGATCGAGCAGCTGGCCGCCATCACCGGCATGTCGGTGCGCAACATCCGCGCCCACCAGGCGCGCGGCCTGCTCGCCCCGCCCGAGGTGCGGCTGCGCGTCGGCTACTACGGCTCCGACCACGTCGCGCAGCTGCGGCTCATCCGCGAGCTCCAGGACGACGGCTTCAACCTGGGCGGGATCAAGCGCCTGCTCCAGGACAGCGAAGGCACGGCCGAGCGCCTGCTCGCGTTCAAGCAGGCCCTGAGCGCCGCCGCCGGAGACGAGCGCCCGGAGACGCTGTCCCTCGCCGAGCTCGCCCGCCGCTTCCGGGTCAGTGCCGAGGAGGCGCCCGAGGTGCTCGCCCGGGCACGGGAGCTCGGGGTGCTGGTGCCCGTCTCCGACGAGCTCTACGAGGCCCCGAGTCCCGCGCTGCTCGCGCTGGCCGAGCAGGTCGTGCGGCGGGGGATCTCCCTCCACAGCGCGCTCGAGATCCTGGCCGAGCTCGAGCGCGACCTCGACTCGGTCTCGGGCGCCTTCGTCGAGGTGTTCATGGCCGAGGTGTGGAAGCCGTTCGCGCAGGCCGACATGCCGGCGGAGCGCTGGCCGGAGATCGAGGAGGCGCTCGGCCACCTCACCCCGATCGCCTCCGAGGCACTGATGACGATCTTCCAGCAGCGGCTGCGCCGACGGCTCGAGGACGCCTTTGGCGAGATCGCCCGCCGGGTGTCGGCTCGGAGCCCGGCGTGAGCGCGGCGGCCGACGACGCCGAGCGCCTGCGTGCCGAGCTGCGCGAGGGCTGGGAGCGCGCCGCGCCCGGCTGGGGCCGGATGGCCGAGCGCGAAGGCGACTGGGCGATGCCGGTCTCGACCTGGATGATCGACCACCTCGCGCTGCAGCCCGGCCACCAGGTCCTGGAGCTGGCCGCCGGGGCCGGGGATCTCGGCTTCCTGGCCGCCGAGCTCGTCCAGCCCGGCGGCTCCCTGATCACCAGTGACGGCGCCGAGGGGATGCTCGAGCTGGCCCGCGGCCGGGCGCGGCAGCTCGGCGTCAAGGCGGTCGAGTTCCGGCCGCTCGAGCTCGAGTGGATCGACCTGCCGGCGGCGAGCGTCGACGCCCTGCTCTGCCGCTGGGGCCTGATGTTCACGCTCGATCCGGGCGCGGCGCTCCGCGAGATGCGCCGCGTGCTGCGGCCCGGCGGCCGAGCGGCGGTGGCTGTGTGGGACCTCCCGGAGGCCAACCCGTGGGCCGTCGTCCCCCGGCGGGCCATGGTCGATCTCGGTCACCTCGAGGACGTCGATCCGCCCGGCCCGGGCATGTTCTCGCTCGCCGACCGCGAGCGGGTGGCCCTCCTGTTTCAGGAGGCGGGCTTCGTGGAGGTGACCGTCGACGCGGTTGAGCTCTCCGAGGAGTACCCCGACGTCCGCAGCTACGTCGAGCAGACGGCGGACATCTCGACCGTGTTCGGCCGCTGCTGGAGGCCGCTGTCCGAGGACGAGCGCGCCGCCGTGGTCGCCCGGGTGGCGGAGCTGACGGAGCCGTTCCGCGACGGCGAGCGGCTCGCCCTGCCGGCTCGCACGCTGGTCGCGCTCGGCGAGACCTGATCCCCGCCCGCCTAGCAGCCCGGCGGGGCGGTTGGGAACCTGCACCTGAAATTGCACTTTGGGAGGAGGATTGCAGGGCTTTTCAGCGACGGGCCGTTGACGGACACTGCTTCCCATGCGAGTCCGGGAGCTTTCATGCGCTTTGGCAGGGGTGGCCGCCCTCATGTGGCCTGCCACCAGTTCGGCGGCCATCCATCAGGTCGCCCCAGGTGAGTCGCTGACGTCGATCGCCGCTCAGGACGGGCTGTCGATCAGCCAGCTGGCGGCCGCGAACGGCCTCTCACCCGACGGCTTCCTCACCGCAGGCGCCGTCATCCAGATTCCACCTCAGGCGGCGGCCGGCCTGAGCACCACCGCCGGTGTCCTCGTCGGGCAGCGAGTGCGACGGCGACGGCGACAGCGACGACGTCGGCTGCGGCTCGACCACGGCGACGACGAGTGCGGCGTCCGCGCCCGTCGGCTCGAGCTACGTCGTCCAGCCGGGCGACACGCTGAGCGCGATCGCCGCCCGCGCGGGGACGACGGTGGCCGCGCTCGCCGCCGCCAACAACCTCGCCGTGAGCGGGATCCTCCCCGCCGGTGCGACGCTGCAGGTCTCCGGCCTGCCCTCGGCCCCGACCTACGTGAGCACGGGCACGGCCACATTGCCGCAGAGCGCCGCATCGACCTCGACCTCCGAGCCCCAGGGTGGGGTCGCCGAGGGGAACCCGTCCGGCCCGCCGTATCCGACGCCCGAGCGCCTGAGCGCGAGCGAGGTCGGCCAGATCGGGGCCGCCAACGGCGCCACCTCCTCGCTCACCGACGCGATCGGCTGGCAGGAGAGCGGCTTCAACAACGATCTCGTCTCCAGCGCGGACGCCCGCGGGATCATGCAGATCCTGCCCGGCACCTGGCAGTGGATCCAGCACAGCCTCGACACCGGGGCGCCGCTGGCGCCGGCCTCGGCGACCGACAACGTCCGCGGGGGTGCGCTGATGCTGAACTGGTTGCTCCGGCAGACGGGCGGGGATCCGGCGATGGCTGCGGCCGGCTACTACCAGGGCCTGACCTCGGTGCGCGAGCACGGCTTGTACCAGGACACCCAGCAGTACGTGCAGGACATCATGTCCCTGCGCTCGCAGTACGGCGGAGGCTAGGGCGGCGGCTCAGGCTCGAGCGTCGGCGATCCTGTCCCGGGAGCGGGGCAAGATCGCCGCCGTTCACCGCCGGCGGCCGCCGAGCGCCGCGAGGCGGGCACGGCTAGTCTGCGGGCCATGTTCTACGACGATGACGCAGACCTGCACCAGCTCGACGGCAAGACCGTCGCCATCATCGGCTACGGCTCCCAGGGCCACGCCCACGCCCTGAACCTGAAGGACTCGGGCGTCGAGGTCGTCGTCGGCCTGCGCTCGGACTCGGGGAGCGTGAGCAAGGCTCGTGACCACGGGCTGAACGTGCTCGAGCCGGCTGACGCGGCCAGCGCGGGTGACGTCGTCATGCTGCTCGTGCCCGACGAGCTCCACAAGCAGGTGTGGGAGTCGGGCGTCCGCGACGGCGTGGCCGCGGGCAACCTGCTCCTGTTCGGCCATGGCTTCTCGATCCACTACGGCGAGGTCGTGGCCCCGCCCGAGGTCGACGTCGCGCTCGTGGCCCCCAAGGGCCCCGGTCACCTCGTGCGCCGCCAGTACCTGGAGGGCTCCGGGGTGCCTGGCCTGGTCGCCGTCCACCAGGACGCGAGCGGCAACGCGCTCGCCCTCGCCCTCGCCTACGCGAAGGGGATCGGCTGCACGCGCGGCGGCGTCATCGAGACGACGTTCAAGGACGAGACCGAGACCGATCTGTTCGGCGAGCAGGCCGTGCTGTGCGGCGGCGTCACCGAGCTCGTGCGCGCGGGCTACGAGACCCTGACCGACGCCGGCTACGACCCTCGCCTGGCCTACTTCGAGTGCCTGCACGAGCTGAAGCTGATCGTCGACCTCATGTACGAGAAGGGGATCGCGGGCATGCGCTACTCGATCTCCAACACGGCCGAGTACGGCGACTTGACCCGCGGCCAGCGCGTGATCAGCGAGGCGACCCGCCAGGCCATGAAGGACATTCTGGGCGAGATCCAGTCCGGCGACTTCGCCCGCGAGTGGATCGCCGAGAACCGGGCCGGCCAGGAGAACTTCCGCCGCATGCGCGACGAGCAGTCGCGCCACCAGGTCGAGGTGGTCGGCAAGGAGCTCCGCGCTCAGATGGACTGGATCGACACAACCTTCAGCGAATAGCCGGACAGCGATCGCACCCGAGGCCCCGGCGCACGAACGGGGTCGCATCGCAGCGCGACGCCCGACGCGGTCAGACCGGGCCACCCGAGCCTCTGACCGTCCCGGCGGCGCTCTGTACACTCCACCACGGGCCGTCGTGACTGGCGCCATCGGGTGGAGTCACACCACCGGGGAGCGGCGGCCGCACATCGCCGCGCGCCTGGGCCCCGGAACCTCGATCAGGAGTCCGTATGACCCAGTCAGCCTCCCTGCTTCAGATCCCCGAGGAGCTCAAGCCAGCCGACGGCCGCTTCGGCTCCGGGCCCTCACGGGTGCGCCCGGCGCAGCTTGCCTATCTCAGCGGGCCGGGGGCGGCGATCATGGGCACCTCGCACCGCCAGAAGCCGGTCAAGCAGGTGGTCGGAGGCATCCGCGCCGGCCTGCGTGAGCTGTTCACGCTCCCCGACGGCTACGAGGTCGCGCTCGGCAACGGCGGCACGACCGCGTTCTGGGACGCCGCCGCCGCCGGGCTGATCGACAGCCGGTCGCTGCACCTCACCTACGGGGAGTTCTCCTCGAAGTTCGCCGCCGTGGCTCGCACGGCGCCGTTCCTGGAGGATCCGATCGTCGTCGAGGCACCGGCCGGCGACGCGCCCGCACCGGCGGGGAATCCCGATGCCGACGTGCTCGCCTGGGCCCACAACGAGACCTCGACCGGCGTGATGGTGCCGGTCGTGCGCCCGGCCGGGGCCGAGCCCGACCAGCTCGTGCTCATCGATGCCACATCCGGGGCCGGCGGCCTGCCGGTCGACGTGAGCCAGTCCGACGTCTACTACTTCGCCCCCCAGAAGGGCTTTGCGTCCGACGGGGGGCTGTGGCTGGCCCTGCTCAGCCCCGCCGCCATCGAGCGCCTGGAGCGCATCGATGCCGATCGCCCGGGCGGACGGTGGATCCCCGAGTTCCTGTCGCTGACCACGGCGCTCGAGAACTCGCGCAAGGACCAGACCTACAACACGCCGGCGTTGGCCACGCTCCTGCTGCTGGCCGACCAGCTCGACTGGATGCTCGGGCAAGGTGGCCTCGAGGCGATGGTGCAGCGCACGACGCAGTCCTCGAGCGCGCTCTACGACTGGGCCGACGGGCACGCCCACGCCACCCCGTTCGTGGCCGATGCGGCCAAGCGCTCGCTCGTCGTGGGCACGATCGACTTCGACGACAGCGTCGACGCCGCCGGCGTGGCGGCCACGCTGCGCGCGAACGGGATCGTGGACGTCGAGCCCTACCGCAAGCTCGGCCGCAACCAGCTCCGCGTCGCCATGTTCCCGGCCACCGATCCGGCCGACGTACAGGCGCTGATCGCGTGCATCGACTTCGTCCTGGAGGCCCGCTCATGAGCGCCACCGCCACCGCCACCGCCGGCGCCGCCCGCGCCCGCGTCCTCGTGGCCGAGAAGATCGGCGAGTCGGGAATCACGCTGCTCCGCGAGCACTTCGACGTCGAGCTCGGGGCCGACTGGTCGCGCGAGGAGCTGCTCGAGCGCATCGGCGACTACGACGGGATCCTCATCCGCTCGGCCACCAAGCTCGACGCCGAGCTGCTCGCGCGGGCCGGGCGCCTGCGCGCCGTCGGCCGGGCCGGCGTCGGGGTCGACAACGTCGATGTCCCCGTCGCCACCAAGCGCGGCATCGTGGTCGCCAACGCGCCGCAGTCGAACGTCATCACGGCGGCCGAGCACACGCTCGCGCTGCTGCTCGCCCTGGCCCGCAACGTGCCCCAGGCCCACGCCTCGCTGATGGCCGGTCGCTGGGACCGCTCGAAGTTCTCCGGCGTCGAGCTCTACGAGAAGACGCTCGGCGTGCTCGGGTTCGGGCGTATCGGCCAGCTCGTCGCCCACCGGGCGCTCTCCTTCGGCATGCGCGTGCTCGCGTTCGATCCCTACGTGGCCGCCGAGCGCTACCGCGAGCTCGGCGTCGAGCGGGCCGCGACCTCGGACGAGGTCTACGCGGCGGCGGACTTCATCACCCTGCACCTGCCGAAGACCCCCGACACCGAGGGGTGGCTCGACGCCGAGGCGCTGGCCAAGTGCAAGGACGGCGTGCGGATCCTCAACGTCGCCCGTGGCCCGCTGGTCGTCGACGAGGACCTGCGGGCGGCGCTCGACTCCGGCAAGGTGGCCGGCGCGGCCCTCGACGTGTTCCGCACCGAGCCGGTGACCGAGCACCCGCTGTTCGGCTACCCGAACGTGATCGTCACCCCGCACCTCGGTGCCTCGACCGCGGAGGCCACCGATCGGGCCGGCTTCCAGGCCGCCGAGCAGGTCGTGGCGGCGCTGACCGGCGGTGTCGTCTCGACCGCGGTGAACATCCCCGCCATCCCACCCGAGGACATGGAGGTGCTCGGCCCGTTCGTGCCGCTCTGCCGGGCGCTGGGCCGGATCGCCGTTGCTCTGGCCGAGGGGTCGACGATCGATCACATCGAAGTCGAGTTCCTCGGCCGCGTGGCCGAGCGCGACACCCGCATGCTGCTCATCCAGACCCTCCTCGGAGTGCTGCGCGGTCACACCGAGGAAGAGGTCAACGAGGTCAACGCCCCGTCGATCGTCGAGGAGCGGGGAATCGAGGTGGCCGAGACGAAGCGGACAGCCGCCCACGACTACACCGATCTGATCCGGGTCAGCGTGGCGCGGGGCGCTCACACCGTCCGGGTGGCCGGAACCCTGATCGGCCGGCGCAACCGGCCGCATCTGCTCGAGGCCTCCGGCCAGCGCTTCGACCTCCAGCTCGAGGATCACCTCGCCGTGTTCCGCTACCAGGACCTGCCGGGCATGATCGGTCGCGTGGGCACCGCGTTCGGCAACCACGAGATCAACATCGTCTCCGCCGCCGTCGGCCGCCAGCCCGACGAGGATCGGGGCGAGGCCTCGCACAGTGCCGTGATGGCGCTCACCACCGACGTGGCCGTGCCGCGGACGGTGGTGGAGGAGATCGTGGCCGGCGAGGGGTTCGAGGCCGGCTACACGGTCAGCCTGTAGCCGAGGGCAGGCTCGGGGTTCTCACCCGGCCCGGGCTTCGCTACGCTTGTCGGGCATGGCGCTCCGCCTTCACCTTCGACTTCTTCTCCTCCCCCCTCGGGGGGAATAGCGCGCCGGCGGCCGCATGTAGCCGCATACCTAGCCCGGAGAAGAACGAAGGAAGACCCAGAAGGAGTGACATGGCCACGCGTGAGGACGACGACCGAGTACTGATCTTCGACACGACGCTGCGCGACGGAGAGCAGTCGCCGGGGATCTCGCTGAACACGCAGGAGAAGCTCGAGATCGCGCAGCAGCTCGCGCGGCTCGGGGTGGACATCATCGAGGCCGGCTTCCCGATCACCTCGCCGGGTGACTTCGAGGCCGTGCAGACGATCTCCCGCACGGTCGAGGGCCCGATCATCTGCGCCCTCGCCCGCACGGCGCCGGGTGACATCGAGCGGGCCTGGGAGGCGGTGCGCGATGCCCCGCGGGCCCGGATCCACACCTTCATCGCCACCAGCGACCTGCACATCCGCCACAAGCTCCAGACCACGCGCGAGGACGTGCTCGGCCAGGCCCGGGCGGCGGTGGCGCACGCGCGCCGGTATACCGACGACGTCGAGTTCTCGCCCGAGGACGGCTTCCGTTCGGACCGGGAGTTCATGGCCGAGGTGATCGCGGCGGCGATCGCCGAGGGCGCGAGCACCATCAACGTGCCCGACACGGTCGGCTATGCCACGCCGGCCGAGTACGCGGCCATGTTCACCGAGCTCTACGAGCTCGTCCCCGAGCTGCGGCGCGTGACCGTCTCGGTCCACTGTCACGACGACCTCGGCCTGGCCGTGGCCAACTCGCTGGCCGGCCTGCAGGCCGGCGCCCGGCAGGTCGAGTGCGCGATCAACGGCATCGGCGAGCGGGCCGGGAACGCCTCGCTCGAGGAGATCGTCATGGTGCTGCACACCCGGGCCCAGCACCTCGGCCTGCACACGGGCGCGCAGACGACCGAGATCGCACGAACCTCACGGCTGGTCTCGCGCCTGACCGGCTACCCGGTGCAGCCGAACAAGGCGATCGTCGGCCGCAACGCGTTCGCCCACGAGTCGGGGATCCACCAGGACGGCGTGCTCAAGGAGCGCACGACCTACGAGATCATGGACGCCACCACGGTCGGCCTGGACGCGAACTCGATCGTGCTCGGCAAGCACTCGGGTCGCCATGCCCTCCAGCAGGCGCTGGCCGAGCTTGGCTACGAGCTGTCCGGACAGGGGCTGAACACCGCGTTCAAGCGCTTCAAGGCGATCGCGGACAAGAAGAAGCAGGTCAGCGCGATGGACCTCGAGGCCCTGGTCACCGATGAGCTGCGCGAGGAGCTGGCCGGCTTCCAGCTCGAGTGGTTCGAGGTCGAGGCGTCCTCGCGCCGCCCGCCCCACGCCACGGTGGCCGTACGCACTCCCGCCGGCGAGGTGCTGACCGGCTCGTTCACCGGGGATGGCCCGATCGACGCCATCTTCCGCGCCATCAACACCGCCACCGGCGCTGAGGCCCGGCTGCGCGAGTTCCGCGTCGACGCGGTGACCGGCGGTCAGGATGCGCTCGGCGAGACCTCCGTCGTGCTCGAGATCGGCGGCGTGACCGGCGCCGGCCAGGGTGTGTCGACCGACATCCTCGAGGCGGCCGGCCGCGCCTACGTCCGGGCGCTGTCGACCGCCCTGCGCCGTCGCGACGCTCTCGCCCAGGCTCCGCAGGACGAGGCGGCGCGCCCCCGCCCCGGTGGGGACGACTTAGCGCAGGCCGAAGCTCTCGGCGGCGCCGCCGTGCGTGAAGCGCACCGTGAGCGCGTCGCCGCCGAGGCCGACGCCCCCGATCACGGTGCCCGCCTCCGGCCTGGGTGGTGTCGATGGCCTGGCGGCCGCGATCGTCCTGGACGTAGAGCTGCTCCTGAACGCAGGCTCCGCATGGCGGCACGTCGACGGCGGCGCTCGTCCAGCACCGGCGCGCTCGCGCCCGGGTCGGTCGAGCTGAGCAGCCGCCCGGCGGCGTCGGCGGCCAGGCATGTCGTGGTTCCCGGTAGGCAGCTGAGGCCGGTCAGGCTGGCGGCGGCGTCGACCGTCTCCGGCGTCCAGGTCGGGGTCGCCGACCCCGGGTCGCCGGACTCGACCACGCCCCCACCGCCGGTGGGCACCAGGCACAGCGTGGTCGACGGCACATGTGGGGGTGGGCGCGCCCGGGAAGCCGGCCGCGGTCACGTGCGTGGCCACCCACGGCATCCCGCTCGCGGGCGCGTGGGTGGTGAGGATGTTCCCGTTCGGATCGGTGGTCAGGCACAGGGTCACGCTCGGGCAGCTCACCGGACCGAGCGTCGTGACACCCGCCTCGGCGCTCGACACCGACCAGCTGGCACCCCCGCTCGCGGGCGCGCTCGAGCGGATGGCATCCCCGGACTGCCCGGTGGCCACGCACAGCGTGCTCGAGGGACAGGCGACGCCCTCGAGGATGTGGCCGGAATCGACGAGGACCGGGGCCGACCAATTGCTCACGCCAGCGTTGATCGTGTCCGTGAGCACGGCGCCCGCCGAGTCGACGGCCACGCACAGCGTGCTCGAGGGACAGGCCAGGCCGGTGATCTGGGCGGTCGGGTCGACGGCCGCCGGCGAGCTCCAGGCGCCGCTGGCCGGCGCGGTCGACATGGTGACGCTGCCGCCGGACCAGCCGGCGCACAGATCCCCGCCGGGCGCACAGGCGACGCCGGCGAAGGCCGGGACCACCCGCGAGGCGAGCGTCCACCCCGAGGCCGGGCCGGTCGGCTCGGCCGTGGTGGCCGCGTTCCCATGGGGGTCGACGGCCACGCACAGCGTGCTCGTGGGGCAGGCCACCCCGGCGAACGGCTGCGGGGTGGCGACCTGCTCGGTCGCCCGCCAGGCGGCGAAACCGCTCGAGTCGAGCCCGAGTGAGTCGACCGTCTCGACCCTCTGGGTGCAGTTCTGGTTGTAGACCTGCGCCTGGTGGCCAGTCGCCAGATCAGCGATCGTGACGTCGTTCGTGCACTTTCCCGATGGCCCGTCCGTCGTCGTGGCCAGGGCGGCGAAGCGGCCGGCCAGCTTGACTGAGGTCAGCCGCATGGTCGCCCCGGCGACCGGCTGGCCCAGCGGGGTGTGGGCGCCGGTGGCCTCCAGGCAGCCGCTCCACAGCGCCGAGGCGGCGCCCGGGTTCGTGGTCAGCACCGCCTCGGCGTCCTGGGCGACGACAGTGGCACCGGCGCCGATCCGGCAGCGGGCGGGCGGAGGCTGGGGAAGTGGCTGCCAGTCGAGGGCCCGGCCTCGCACCCCCGGCAGCGCCCGGGCGCCGCGCCCGCGGATCCCGGCCACGTAGACGCGCCCACCGGCACCGACGAAGGCGAGGTGATGTCCGTCCGGAGAGACGACCGGAGCGCTCCCGCGGACGAGGCGGTGCAGGTGGCCGCCGCGACTCGGCACGCTCCAGATCCAGCCCGCGTGGACGAACACGACGGTGCGGCCGTCCGGCGTGAACACCGGGGCGGTCCCGGCGGTGAGCCGATGCGGGGCCCGGCCGCGCGGCGCGACCCAGATCTCGCCGGCGCGCACGTAGGCGAGCGCGCCCTGAGCCGACCACACGACCTGGGCGAGCGCGCCGGAGGGGCGGGGCGGGGCGCCCGCGGCGTCGAGGGCGACGATCTGCAGCCCGCCTGTGGTGACCAGGCCGAGGCTGAGCCCGTTGGGGGTGAACGCGAGCCCGCTGCCGGTGAGGCGGGTGAGCGGTGCGCCGAGCAGGCACCACAGGCAGCTGCCGTCGCCCGCCAGTACGACGGGCCGGCCCGTGCGGCGGTCGACGAACGCAAGCGCGCTTCCGTCGGGCGAGAACCGAGGTGCGCCGGCAGTGCCGCACAGCGCCGCGGTCGTGCACACGCGGGCGGCTCCGGCGCCGGTGGGGGAGACGAGCACGAGCCCGGGCCCATGCAGCGGCTGGATGGCGAGTTCACCGTCGCCGCCGCGGAAGGCCGAGGCGGGACCGGCGAGCACGAGCGCGAGCACGAGCACCGCCGCCGGGACGGGCAGGGCGAATCGCAGCCGGCGCATCACAGGACGGTAAACCCGCCGGCGCGGGCGAAGTTCCGCCTCGCGGGCCTCCCGGATGGCCCGCGCGCTCACTCTCCGCGCCCGATGCGCAGCCCCTGCTGGTAGCCGGCGGCGAGCACCCGGCTGCGCGGCGCGCGGTCCATGAAGTTGCTGCCCATGGCCGCGGCCGCGTCGAGATCGGGGGCCACCCATTGCACGCGCGCCCCCCGCCGGCGCACGGCAAGCGCCTCGAACGAGACCGCGGATCGAGCCACCCGGCGGATCATGGTCAGCGCCGGATGGGTGCCGACGATGTTCGCCATCGGGTGCAGGCAGAGCACGTGCGTGTCGCGTCCGGCCGGGGCGGCGTCGAGGTTCGTCGGGCTCCACACGCCCCCGTCGACGTACTCGCGCTCGCCGATCCGCACGGGCGCGAACAGCCACGGCACCGTGCAGGAGGCGGTGACCGCGTCGGGCACCGATGCGCGCGGGCCGCGCGGGCTCCCGAACACCACCCGGCGGCCGCTCAGCCGGTCCACGGCGGTGACGCGCAGGCGCCCGTCGAAGCGACCGCCCGTCCGAGCGAGGTGATCGTGCAGGGCATCGAGGGTCGAGCGCGGTCGGGGGAGGCGGCGCAGCATGAGCGCCCGCACGACCGCGCCGCCAGGCGCCGCGGCACCGAGCGCCAGCGGGGCGAACGCGGCGCCGGCGTTCAGGGCGAGCGCACCAGCGCGCCGGGCGGCGGTGATCGCGGCGGCGGCCAGCCCGTCGACCGGTCGGACTGCCGGGGCCTCGTCCGCCACGCGGATGCGGCTCGGCCGCCGGGGCCGCTGGCCGGCGGCCAGATGTGCGGCCACGATCGCGCCCGCCGAGGTGCCGACGAACGCCTCGCAGCCACGCAGGTCGAAGTCGGTGGAGTCCTCGATCCCGGCCAGGACGCCCATCATCCAGGCCTCGCCGAGCACCCCTCCGCCACCGAGCACGAGCACGTCCGGACGCGAGAGCATCGGCGCCAGACTAGCTAGCCGAGGCGGCTGAGACTCAAGCATCCCACCCTTGTATGCGATAACATACGGATGTATGCCAGCCGTCCTCGCTGATCCGGTCGGGCCCCGCATCCGCGCCCTGCGCGAGGCCATGGACCTGTCGCTGCGCGACCTGGCCGAGCGCTCCGGCGTGAGCGCGCCGATGCTCTCGCAGGTCGAGCGCGGGGAGACGAGCCCGACGCTGTTCGTGGCGGGGAAGATCGCCGCCGGGCTCGAGCTGCGTCTCTCGCAGCTGCTGCGCCTCGACGAGGATGGCGCCGTCACGGTCGTGCACGCCCACGAGCGGCGCAAGGGCCCGGGCCACGGCCACGGCCACTCCTACGAGATCCTCACCCCGCCGCTGCCCGGCCAGCGGGCCGAGCTCTCGCGCCACCACCTGGCGCCCGCCGCGGTCACCGGCGGGCCCGGTGACCCGCCGATGCACGAGCCGGGCAGCCGCGAGACCGCGCTCGTCGAGGCGGGGACGGTGGTGCTCCACTGCGACGGGCAGCGCCACGATCTCGCGGCCGGCGACTGCGTGACCTTCGACGCCGATCTGCCCCACCACTTCGAGAACCCCGGACCCGGCGAGGCGAGCCTGCTCGCCGTGGTGAGCGCCGGACTGCGTCGCAGCTGACCGAGCCCGAAAGGACCCCGATGCCCACATCCCTGTTCGACAAGATCTGGGCGGCCCACGAGGTCGCCCCCGGCCTGCTCTACATCGATCTGCACCTCGTGCACGAGGTGACGAGCCCCCAGGCCTTCGATGGCCTGCGCTTGGCCGGGCGGCGCGTGCGCCGGCCCGACCGCACCCTGGCCACCGCCGACCACAACGTGCCCACCGACGGCACGCCGGTGGCGGCCCGGATCCGCGACGAGCTCTCCCGAGTGCAGGTCGAGACGCTCGAGCGCAACTGCGCCGAGTTCGGCATCCCACTGCACTCGCTCGGCTCAGCCCACCAGGGCATCGTGCACGTGATCGGCCCCGAGCTCGGGGTGACCCAGCCCGGCATGACGATCGTGTGCGGCGACTCGCACACCGCCACCCACGGGGCGTTCGGGGCCCTCGCTTTCGGGATCGGCACGAGCGAGGTCGAGCACGTGCTCGCCACCCAGTGCCTCGTGCAGGCCAAGCCGCGCTCGATGCGGATCCGCTACGAGGGCGAGCTCGGCTTCGGGGTGACGGCCAAGGACCTGATCCTGGCCACGATCGGCCAGATCGGCGTCGCCGGCGCCGTCGGCCACGTGGTCGAGTTCGCCGGCCCGGCGATCGAGAGGCTGTCCATGGAGGGCCGCATGACCGTCTGCAACATGACGATCGAGGGCGGCGGCCGGGCCGGCATGATCGCGCCCGACGAGACGACCTTCGAGTGGGTGCTCGGGCGGCCCGCGGCGCCGCGCGAGGTGCCGGATGCCTGGCGCGAGCTGCGCACCGACCCAGGGGCGAGCTTCGACCGCGAGATCGTCGTCGACGCCGCCGCCATCAGCCCGATGGTCACCTGGGGAACCACTCCGGGCATGGTCATCCCGGTCACCGACGCGGTCCCGGAGCCCCAGAGCGAGCAGGACGAGCGCGCGCTCGACTACATGGGCCTCGAGCCCGGGGTGCCGATCCAGGACATCCGGCTCGACCGGGTGTTCATCGGCTCGTGCACGAACTCCCGCATCGGCGACCTGCGGGCCGCCGCCGCCATGGTCGAGGGCCGCCGCGTGGCCGGCGATGTGTACGCGATGGTCGTCCCGGGCTCCCAGCAGGTGAAGCTGCAGGCCGAGAGCGAGGGGCTGCACGAGGTGTTCACCCGCGCCGGCTTCGACTGGCGCGGGGCCGGCTGCTCGATGTGCCTGGGCATGAACCCCGACGTCGCCGGGCCCGGGGAGCGGGTCGCCTCGACCTCGAACCGCAACTTCGAGGGCCGGCAGGGCCGGGGTGCGCGCTCGCACCTCGTCTCGCCCCAGATGGCCGCCGCCGCCGCCATCGAAGGCCGGTTCGTCGACATCCGAGAGTGGGAGGGAGTCCGCTGATGCGCGCCATCGAGACGATCACCGGACGGGTCTCGGTGCTGAACCGCGACGATGTCGACACCGACCAGATCATCCCCAAGCAGTTCCTCAAGCGGGTGGAGCGCACCGGCTTCGGCGAGTTCCTGTTCTACGACTGGGCCCAGGAGCCTGGCTGGGCGCTGCCCAAGAACCCGATCCTGGTCGCCGGGCGCAACTTCGGCTGCGGCTCGAGCCGCGAGCACGCGCCGTGGGCGCTCGAGGACTACGGCTTCCAGGCCATCCTCGCCCCGAGCTTCGCCGACATCTTCCGCTCCAACTGCACGAAGATCGGACTGCTCCCGGTGCAGCTGAGCGCCGAGGCCTGCGCGGCGATCGCCGAGACCGGTGAGGCCCAGGTCGACCTGGCCGCCCAGGAGGTGCGCTGGCCGGGGGGCAGCGAGGGCTTCGAGATCGATCCCGACATCAAGCACCGGCTGCTGAACGGTCTCGACGACATCGCTCTCACGCTCGAGCAGGACGGCGCGATCGGTGCCTACGAGCGCGAGCGCGAGCGCCCGGGGCCGGTGACCACCTCCGTTCCAGCCTGAGCCCCAGATCAGGCGGCGAGGACGCCCGGCGGCTCCTCGCCGCCCGTTTCGGCGAGCGGGTCCATCGGGGCGAGCAGCGCGATGTCAGGGTCGACCCGGGCGATGAGCTCGCGGTAGAGCTTCGGCGCGATGCGCAGGAACGCGCGGGTGAGCTCGGGGTCGAAGTGCGTTCCGGCGCTGTTCTCGAGCTCGCTCAGCGTCGCCTCCAGTGACCAGCGCTCCTTGTAGCGGCGGCGGCTGATGAGGGCGTCGAAGACGTCGCACAGTGCGCAGATCCGTCCGGCCAGCGGGATCTCCTCGCCGGTCAGGCCGGACGGGTAGCCGGTGCCGTCCCAGCGCTCGTGGTGCGTGAGCGCGATCGTCTCCGCCAGCTGGATGAGGCTCGTCGAGGACCCGCCGAGCATCCGCGCCCCGATGGCGGCGTGCTGGGACATCACGTCGCGCTCGTGCTGGTTGAACGCGCCGCGCTTGAGCAGCACGGTGTCCGGGATGGCGATCTTGCCCACGTCGTGCAGCGCGGTGGCCTGGCGCAGGAGTCGGGCGTTGCGCCGGCCCAGGCCAAGCGCGAGGGCCAACCGCTCGCACATGAACGCCATGCGCTCGAGGTGCCGGCCGGTCTCGCCGTCGCGCGACTCGGCGGCCCGGCCGAGGCGGTGCACGATCTCGAACTGGGTGGCGCGGAGCTCGCGGGTGACGATCACGTGGCTGCCGAGCAGGGTCGCCACCGCTGCGCTCAGCAGCGCCGCCAGCGGCCCGAGCACCTCGATCACCACACCGCCGTCGAATGCGAGCTGGGCGGCGGCGGCGAACCCGAGCGCGCCGATCACCGTGACCCAGGCGACAGTGGTGACCGAGCGCAGCAGTCGGGCCAGCGGCGCCACCAGCGCCATCAGCACCACCAGCAGGATGGCGAGCGCCGTCGAGGGTGCGCGCAGCGGCAGGCCGTGGAGCACGGTCCAGATCGCGTTGGCCTGGATCTCCGGGCCGGTCATGAGCGCGTTGCTGGCCGCCGGCGTGGCGTGCACGTCCTGCAGGGTCGGAGAGGTGGCGCCGACGACGACGACCTTGCCCCGGACGGCCGCGGCGGGGAAGTGGCCCTCGAGCACGTCGGCGAACGACAGGGTCGGCACGGTACCGGGCGGGCCCTGGAAGTCGACGTAGGCGCCGGAGGAGCCGAACTGCGAGCGCGCGGGGGCATGGCCGAGGACGCGCTGGGTGACCACCACGGCGGCCGTCGGCAGGCCCCCGAGTGCGTACGGGATGCGGGCGAAGACCCCGCCGGCGCTGACCGGGTAGAGCGCCATGGCGGCCCGCGAGCCCACCTGGCGCAGGTTGGCGTCGCCGCCGAGCACGTTCGTGTGTCCGTGGCCGTCGGTCTCGGTCGTGGCCAGCACGG
The DNA here is from genome assembly GCA_963848745.1 of uncultured Solirubrobacterales bacterium. Lineage (GTDB taxonomy): Bacteria > Actinomycetota > Thermoleophilia > Solirubrobacterales > Solirubrobacteraceae > Palsa-465. The sequence continues at coordinate 286,690 of CAWKEO010000002.1, forward strand.
CGCCGCCGGTGTCGCCGAGTGCGTTGTAGAGCGCCATGTCCTGCGCCGGCGTCGTCGGCTCGGTGAACTGCACGTCGTAGAACACGGCGCGTGCGCCCGCGCGATGGAGCTCCTCGAGCACCCGCCCGTGCCACGAGCGCGGGAACGGCCAACGCTGGCGCAGCAGGGCGAACGAGCGGTCGTCGATCCCCACCACGACGATCCCGCGCGGGTGGGCGGCTCCGCGCACGGAGAAGCGCGCGCTGAGCGTCTGCTCCTTGAGCGAGCCGAGCGCGGGCGTCAGCGTGATGAGCAGCCCGACGACGAGCCCGATGACCGCCGCGCTCGCCGCCGCCACCAGCCGAGCCCGCGGCGCGAAGCGCCGTACGGGCAGCGACCGGCTACCGAGCCGCGGGCGCCAGGTACGACTGACCCGGACCGAGAACCACATTGCGGTGGTCGACCTTGTCGTGGACGACGACGTGGCCGCGCAGCACATGGACGTAGGTGCCGTCGCAGCGATCCTGCGTGAGCCACACGGTGCCGCGCACCGCGGCCGAGGCGCTCCGGCCCGCGGTGACGAACCGGCCGCCGCTGTCGCTGCCCCACAGCTGGCGCACCACACGGTGGCTGGGACGGCGTGAGCGGGTCGAGTGCACGATCCCGTGCGTGCGCGTGCAGGCGGCGAACGAGCCCCCGGCCATCGTCAGGTCGGTGAGCGGGTGGGCTCCGGGGGTCTGGGCGACGCGAAATGCGCCGCCGGTGAACGCGCCGGTCTTCACCGCACCGGCGGTGGAGATGACGCTCGTCAGCAGCACCTTGCCGCGGCTGGCGTCGATCACGCTGCCGACTGGGATCGTCGAGGCCTGAGAGAGCGCGACGAACACGTGGGAGTGGGGCAGCTCGACGCCGATCGTGCCGGAGTCGGGGTGAAGGGCCACCGAGTGGCCGGCCACCGGCGGCGTGGCCGGGGGCAGCGCCGGGCCGCCCGAGGCGATCGGGAAACCGCTGGGGACCGGGGTGGTGCCGCCGTCATTGCCGGCGCTCCCGGATCCCGTCGAGCCGCCGGTCGTGCCGCCCGTGGAGCCGCCGGTCGTGCCGCCGGTCGTGCCGCCGGTCGTGCCGCCGGTCGTGCCGCCGGTCGAGCCGCCGGTCGTGCCGCCCGTGGAGCCACCGCTTGAGGCGGCCACGTACTCGTAGGCGCCCATGTCGGGGCCAACGCCCGCGCTCCAGCTGTTGCCGGCCAGGTCGGTCGGGGTCTGCCAGGAGAACGCGACGCCCGCGGCGACCGTCGGCGAGCTCGCCGCCTCGGTGTAGCCGTCGGCGAACACCGGCGCGGCCGACTGGTTGTGACCGACATCCGTGACGCCGGTGGAGGCGGCGGGACGGAAGTCCGAGTAGGCGACGCTGATCGTGCCGTTGCCCGCGGTGCGCGTGAAGTCCGCGCTGCCGCCGCTGACGATCGAGTCGATGACCGTGGAGGTGGCCGAGGCGGACACGTTGCCGGCCAGCCCCGCCGTGCTCGGCGTGGTCCCGACAGCGGTCACGTTGATCAGCGCCACGACCTGGTTCTTGCCCGGATTCGCGAGCGCGATGGCCTCGCCGTCCGCCGCCTGGCTCGTGGCCAGCACGGTTCGTACGGTGGTCGGCGTGGCGGCGCCGGTGATGCTGAGCGCCTTCCCCTGGGTGTCTGCGGCGGTGGCCGAGAGCACGAGGTCCTGGGCGGTGCCGCCCGTCATCTGGAGCGCCGGGGGGTGGGCCCCAGCGGTGCTCGTCGACTGGATGACGAGGTCCTGCACGGTGGCTCCATTGGCGGTCAGCACCGGGCCGCCCAGGTTCGGGGCGCCGGTGAGGGTCGGCCAGGCCTGCCCGGGCTCGCCCTCGATCGTGATCGCGTGCCCGCTGTTCACGGCGTAGTTGACCTGGTAGCTGCCCGGCTCGACGATCACGGTGTCGCCGTCGGCGCCGGCGGCAGCCACCGCGTGATCGAGGCGGCACGGGACCGCCTGCGTGCAGGGTGAGCTCGCGGTACTCGTGGCGGACGCGTAGTAGGTCGTCCCGCTGGTGGCCAGGGCGTCGGAGGCACCGAGCGCGCAGATGGTCGCCAGGGCCGAACCGGCCAGGGCGAGCCGGGCGCGCGTGCCGGCATTCGAGAAGTCCATGCCCGCCCTTTCGGCTGGCCGGCGGCCCGGCTCAACCCCGGGCGGACGGATGTTCGCCGTCGAACGCTCGCGCGCGGCGAGCCGACGGCCGCTATCAATACCGTGTCAGGCCCATGGCGCGCACCGGCCCCTCTTCCGCGCCGCCTCCCACGGTGGCAGACCCCGACGGCTCGCCCGGCGGCGACCTCACCGCCCAGCTGACGCGCCGGCGGCTCATCTTCCTCGGGCTGTTCATCATCGCCGCCGTCGCCGGCCTCTACTTCCTCATCCCGAAGCTCGCCGGGCTCAAGCAGACCTGGGGCCGGCTCAAGCACGGCGACCCGCTCTGGCTGGCGGTCGCCATGGTGGTCGAGCTGCTGTCGATCGGCGGCTACACGCTTCTGTTCGGGACGATCTTCAGCCGCGGGAACCGCCGCATCGGCTGGAAGGCGAGCATCGAGATCCCGCTGGCCGGGATCGCGGCCATCCGGCTGCTCGCCGCCGCCGGAGCCGGCGGCGTGGCGGTGTCGGCGTGGGCGCTGCGCCGCGCCGGCATGGAGCCGCGCACGATCGCCTGCCGGATGGTGGCGAGCTACGTGCTCCAGTACACGGTCTACCTGCTCGCCCTGCTCGTGGGTGGGCTCGGCCTGCGCTACGGGTTGTTCCCGGGGCAGGCCCCGTTCCTGCTCACGATCCTCCCGGCCGCGTTCAGTGCGGTCGTACTCGTGCTCGTGCTGAGCATGGCGCTCGTGCCCGGCGACTTCGAGCGCCGCCTCGAGCAGCTCGCTCGCCGCCACGGCCGGGTCGGGCGCCTGGCCGCCCGGTTCGCCACCGCCCCGGCCACGCTCGGTAGCGGTGTGCGCACGGCGCTCGAGATCGTGGGCGAGCGCCGGCCCGGCGTGCTCGGCGCCGTCGCCTACTGGGCGTTCGACATCGCGGCGCTGGGGTTCTCGTTCAAGGCCTTCGGCACCGGCCTGCCGGTCGCCGTGCTCGTCATGTGCTACTTCCTCGGCACGCTCGGGAGCCTCCTGCCTCTCCCCGGCGGCATCGGCGGGGTGGAGGGGGGGATGATCGGCGCCTTCGCCGCCTTCGGCGTCCCCGGCGGCAGCGCGGTCATCGGCGTGCTCGCCTACCGGGCGATCTCGTTCTGGCTCCCCACCCTGCCCGGAATCGCCGGCTACGTGGCGCTGCGCCGCCGCGTCCATGGCTGGCAGGAGGAGGACGCGGAGGCCACCCGCGCCGGCGATGGCTAGCCGCGACCGGCGCCCGCCGCAGCGCAGCGCCGCCGGGCGGGCGGGGGCGACGCTCGGGCGCGCCGTGCGCTGGAGCTGGGCGGCCCTGCGGGGCGAGGTCGTGCGCCGGGTCGGGGGGCCGGCCCGGGCCCGCGTCATCGCTCTGTTCGGCGCCGTGCTCGCCCTCAACGGGGCCGACACGGCGACCGTCGGCGCCGTCGCGCCCCAGCTCGAGCACGCGCTCCACATCAACAACGCGCAGATCGGCCTGCTCAGCTCGGTCGTGCTGCTGGTCGGGGCCGTCTTCACCATCCCGGTCGGCATGCTGGTCGACCGCGTCCGGCGCGTGCCCGTGCTCGCGATCAGCATCGTGCTGTGGAGCGTCGCCTCGCTGCTGAGCGCGTTCACGGGCAGCTACTCGAACCTGCTGCTCACCCGGCTCGTGCTCGGCGCCGTGGCCGCGAGCGCCGGGCCCGCCATCGCCTCGCTGACCGGCGACTACTTTCCCGCCGCCGAACGCGGCCGCGTCTACGCCTACATCCTCGGCGGCGAGGTCGCAGGCACCGCAGTCGGCTTCATCATCAGCGGCGCGGTGGCCAGCCTGATCGACTGGCGGGCTGCCTTCGTGCTGCTCGCCATCCCGGGCTTCTTCCTCGCCCGCATGGTGTGGCGGACGGTGCCCGAGCCCCTGCGCGGGGGCCAGAGCCGTCTGGCTCGGGGGGTCATCGACCTCGACGAGGCGCTCGCCGCCGCGCGGGAGGCCGCCGCCGAGCCGTTCGCCGAGGAGGAGGGCCAGCTCGACGCCGACGATATAGCCGCCGAAGCGGTGCGCCGGCGCGGCGTCGGTCCGGATCCGGCACGCGTGCTCACCACCGACCCGCGCGATATGCCGCTCGTCGCCGCCGTGCGTTACGTGCTGCAGATCCCCAGCAACCTGCTCATGATCATCTCGAGCTCGCTGGGCTACTTCTTCTTCGCCGGCTTGCAGACGTTCGCGCTGCTGTTCGTGCGCGGGCACTACCACGCCGGCCAGGGGACGGCGACGCTCGTGCTCGCGCTGCTCGTGGCCGGCGCGCTCGTCGGGACCCTGGCCAGCGGCCGCATCACCGATGTGCTCGTCCACCGAGGCATCGTCGAGGCGCGCATCTGGGTGCCCACCGTCTGCTATCTCGGTGCCACCGCCCTGCTCGTGCCCGGCGTGCTCGGCACGCATCTGACCCCGGCGGTGTGGTTCGACGTCGGCGGTGCTGCGCTGCTGTCGGCCGCCAACCCGCCACTCGATGCCGCCCGCCTCGACATCGTCCCGGCCGGGCTGTGGGGGCGGGCTGAGAGCACCCGAACGGTGCTGCGCTCGCTCAGCCAGGCGCTCGCGCCGCTCCTGTTCGGTCTGCTCTCGCAGGCCATCGCCGGCATCTTCCCGGCTCAGACGCCCGTGGGCACCCACGCGGGGCCGGTGTCGGCGAGCCTGGCCCGCGGGCTCGAGATCACCTTCCTGATCATGCTCACCGCGCTGGCCGCCGCCGGCGTCGTCCTCTACCACGCGCGCGTCGAGTACGCCCGCGACGTGGCCACGGCGGCCGCCTCGAACCCGGGCAGCGCGGGACGCCGGTTCGCCTGAGCGCCGCGGGCGCACCGCGTCGGCTACCGTCCGGCGCGCTATGGCACAGACGATCGTCCTCCTGCCCGGCGACGGCATCGGGCCCGAGATCATGGATGCCGCGCTCGAGCTCCTCGGCGCGCTCGGCACGAGCTTCACCCTCGAGCGCCGCGAATTCGGCGGGGCCGCCATCGACGCCCACGGCACCGCGCTCACCGACGAGACGCTCGAGGCCTGCCGGCGCGCCGACGCCGTCCTGCTCGCCGCCGTCGGCGGTCCGAAGTGGGACAGCACCGATCCGGCGAAGCCGCGCCCCGAGCAGGGCCTGCTCGGCCTGCGCAAGGGGCTCGGGCTGTTCGCCAACCTCCGTCCGGTTCGCCCCGTGCCCGCCCTCTACGACGCCAGCCCGCTCAAGCGCGAGCTGATCGAGCGCACGAACCTGCTCGTCGTCCGCGAGCTGACCGGTGGCATCTACTTCGGCGAGAAGACCCGCACCGCGGACTCCGCCTCGGATGTCTGCGTGTACACGCGGAGCGAGATCGAGCGCATCGCCCGGGTGGCGTTCCGCTCCGCGCGCTCGCGGGTGACGAGCGTCGACAAGGCGAACGTGCTCGAGACGAGCCGGTTGTGGCGCGAGGTCGTCCGCGAGGTCCACGCCGCCGAGTTCCCGCACATCGAGCTCGAGCACCTGCTCGTCGACAACGCCGCCATGAAGCTCATCGCCGCGCCCCGGCACTTCGAGGTCATCCTGACCGAGAACATGTTCGGCGACATCCTGTCCGACGAGGCGGCGATGCTGACCGGATCGATCGGCATGCTGCCGAGCGCGTCGCTGGGCGACGGCGGGCCGGGGGTGTTCGAGCCCGTCCATGGATCGGCGCCCGACATCGCCGGCTCGGGTGCGGCCAACCCGCTGGCCATGTTCCTCTCCACGGCCATGATGTTCCGCCACGGACTGGCCATGGAGGCGGAGGCGGCGGCAGTAGAATCGGCGGTCGACCGGGCGCTCGCCGAAGGCCTGCGCACGGCTGATCTGGGCGGCAGCGCCACCACGGCCGAGGCCACCCGGGCCGTCCTACAACACCTGTAAGGAGTCGTCGTGGAGCAAGCGGACCTCATCTGGCACAACGGGGAGCTCGTCGCCTGGGAGGACGCCAAGGTTCACGTACTCACGCACGGCCTGCACTACGGCACCGGTGTGTTCGAGGGCATCCGCGCGTACGAGACGCCGCGCGGCACCGGCATCTTCCGCCACCTCGACCACCTCGACCGCCTGTTCAAGTCGGCCGAGCTCTACTACATGCCGATCCCCTACACGGTGGACGAGCTGCGGGCGGCCACCCACGAGCTGATCGCCGCCAACGAGCTGCGCGAGTGCTACATCCGCCCGATCGCGTTCCGGGGCTACGGCCAGATGGGACTGTTCCCGCTCGATGCCCCCGTCGACGTGGCGATCGCCGTGTGGCCGTGGGGCGCCTACCTGGGCGAGGAGGGCAAGCAGGCCGGCGTGCGGGCGAAGGTGGCGAGCTGGCGGCGGATCTCGCACGACGCGCTCATCCCGCACGCGAAGGCCTCGGGCCAGTACCTGAACAGCATCCTGGCCAAGATCGAGTCCCACAAGGCCGGCTACGAGGAGGCGATCCTGCTCGACTCCCACGGCTTCGTGTGCGAGGGCTCGGGCGAGAACATCTACGTGGTGCGCGACGGCGTGATCCTGACCCCGCCGCAGACGGCCGGGATCCTCGACGGCATCAACCGCAAGTCGATCCTGACGATCGCCCGCGACCTCGGCTACGAGGTCGATCGAGCGCAACATCGCGCGCGCCGAGCTCTACCTGGCCGACGAGGTGTTCCTGTCCGGCACGGCGGCCGAGCTCGTGCCCGTGCGCGAGATCGACGACCACCGCATCGGCAGCGGGCGCCCGGGCGAGATCACCCGGGCGCTGCAGAGCGTGTTCGACGACGCCCTCCACGGTCGCGACAGCCGGTACCTCGAGTGGATCGACGTCGTCGAGGTGCCCAGCCGGACCGCCATCGGCGCCGTGACGCGCGTCGAGCTCTACGACACCACGCTGCGCGACGGGATGCAGGGGGAGGGCATGTCGCTCTCCGCCCAGGAGAAGCTGCGCGTCGCGCACCGCCTCGATGCGCTGGGCATCGACCTGATCGAGGCCGGCTTTCCGAGCTCGAACCCCAAGGAGCTCGAGCTGTTCGGGCTGCTGGCCGGCGAGCGCTTCCGCCACGCCGAGGTGGCGGCGTTCGGGATGACCCGCCGCCGCGATGTCGCCGCCGACGCACGATCCGGCGCTGCGCACGCTCGTCGACTGCTTCGCCCCGGTGTGCACGCTCGTGGGCAAGACCTGGGCGCTGCACCTCGAGAAGGTGGTCAAGGTCGACCGCGACGAGAACCTGCGCATGATCGCCGAGTCGGTGGCCTTCCTCGTGGCCGAGGGCAAGCGGGTCGTCTACGACGCCGAGCACTTCTTCGACGGCTTCGCCGATGACCCGGCCTACGCGCTGCGCTGCCTGCGGGCGGCGGCCGAGGCCGGGGCCGAGACGGTGACCTGCTGCGACACCAACGGCGGGACGCTGCCGGACGGGATCGCCCGGGCCATGGCGGACGTCGTCTCGGCTCTGCGCCCGCTCGGCGTCCGCGTCGGCATCCACTGCCACGACGACGCCGGCTGCGGGGTGGCGAACTCGCTCGCCGCGGTCGGGCAGGGAGCCACCCACGTGCAGGGGACGATGAACGGCTACGGCGAACGTTGTGGCAATGCCAACCTGGTCACGATCATCCCCAACCTGCAGCTGAAGCTCGGCTTCGAGTGCCTCCAGACCGGCCAGCTGGCCGAGCTGACGCCGACCGCGCACTACCTCGACGAGCTGCTCAACTTCACCCCGAACCCGGACCAGCCCTACGTGGGGCGCAACGCCTTCGCCCACAAGGGCGGCATGCACGTGGCCGGCGTGAACGCCGATCCGGCCACGTTCGAGCACATCGATCCCGCGGTGGTGGGCAACCACCGCGAGCTCCTCATCTCCGAGCTCTCCGGCAAGGGCACCGTGCTCGCCCGGGCCCAGGACGCCGGTCTCGACCTGGCCGAGAGCGCCGCCGCCGACGTGGTCGAGCGGGTCAAGGAGCTCGAGCACCGCGGCTACCACTATGAGGCCGCCGACGGCTCGTTCGAGCTGCTGCTGCGCAAGGAGACGGGCGAGTACGAGCCGCTGTTCACGCTCGAATCCTGGCGGGCGATCGTCGAGAAGCGGGCCGACGGGCGGGTGGAGACCGAGGCCACGATCAAGATCTGGATCGCCGGCGAGCGCTTCGTGCGCACCGCCGAGGGCAACGGCCCCGTCAACGCGCTCGACCGGGCCCTGCGGGATGCCCTGGGCGAGATCCATCCCCACCTGCGCGACATCGACCTGGTCAACTTCAAGGTCCGCATCCTCGACGAGAGCAAGGGCACCGGCGCGGTCACCCGCGTGCTGCTCGACGCCTCCGACGGCGACCAGCGTGTGGGGCTCGATCGGGGTCTCGGAGAACGTCATCGAGGCCTCGTGGGAGGCGCTCGTCGACTCGCTGGAGTACGGCATGCAGCCCCGCGGCGGCACGCGGGCGGCCTCGGCCTCGCCACACCGCGCGAGCACGTGAGCGAGCCCGAGCCGATCCCGCTCGCCTCCCCGGTCATCGGGGTGGAGGAGGAGGAGCGCGTGCTCGCTGTCCTGCGCTCCGGCCATCTGTCGCTCGGCCCCCAGCTGCCCGCGTTCGAGCGGGCGTTCGCGGCTGCGGTCGGGGCCCCGCACGCCAGCGCGGTGTCGAGCGGCACGGCCGGACTGCACCTGGCGCTGCGGGCGGTCGGGGTCAGCGACGGCGACGAGGTGGTGACGAGCCCGTTCTCGTTCGTGGCCAGCGCGAACGTCGCCCTCTACGAGCGGGCCCGGCCCGTGTTCGCCGACATCGATCCGGTCACGCTCAACCTCGATCCGGCCGCTGCCGAGGCGGCGCTCACCGAGCGTACGGCGGCGATTCTGCCCGTGCACGTGTTCGGCTACCCGGCCGACATCGCCGCCCTGCAGCGACTCGGACGCCCGATCGTCGAGGACGCCTGCGAGGCGCTCGGCGCCACCCACGCCGACGGCACGCCGGTGGGCGCGGGCGCCCACCCGGCGGTGTTCGGCTTCTATCCGAACAAGCAGCTGACCACCGGGCGAGGGCGGGATGCTCACCACCGCCGATCCGGACCTCAAGGCGCGCGTGGACTCCGAGCGCAACCAGGGCCGGGCGCCCGACATGGGCTGGCTCGACCACGACCGTCTCGGCTTCAACTACCGCCTGTCCGACGTCGCCTGCGCGCTCGGGCTCGCCCAGCTCGAGCGCCTGCCCCGGCTGCTCGCCGGCGCGGGCGCGGGTGGCCGCGCTCTACCGCGAGGCGCTGGCCGGGATCGAGGGCCTGCAGCTGCCCTGTGCGGACGCCGGCGGGGTCCGCCGCGGGTGGTTCGTGTTCGTCGTCCAGCTGCCCGCGCGGAGGTCGACCGCGATGACACGGTGCGCCGGCTGGCGGCGATCGGCGTGCCGAGCAAGCCGTACTTCCCCGCCGTGCACCTGATGAGCTTCTACCGCGAGCGCTTCGGCCACCGCCCGGGGCGAGTTCCCGGTGTGCGAGGACGTCGCCGCGCGCTCGATCGCCCTGCCGTTCTTCCCCGGCATGAGCGAGGGTCAGGTGGCCCGGGTGGCCGAGGCGCTGGGCGGGGTGCTCGCCGGGCCGTCGTAGCCCGCGCCGCCGTACTATCGCCCTCGATGTCGCGCTTCGCCGAGCCTCAGCACGCCGACTTCCGCGCGCTCAACGACTCGCTGCGCTTCGACTGGCGGCTCGGCCCCTACGACGTCGAGCTCTCGCGCGCCCACGCCGCCATGCTGGCCGAGCAGGGGATCATCACCGCCGCCGAGCGTGACGACCTGCACCGCGCGCTCGAGCAGGTGGCGGCGGAGCTGCGCGAGGGGACGTTCCCGTTCGCCGAGGGCGACGAGGACATCCACATGGCGATCGAGCGCCGCGTCACCGAGCTCGCCGGCCCGGTCGGCGGCAAGCTCCACACGGCGCGCTCGCGCAACGATCAGGTGGCCACCGACATGGCGCTGTTCGTGCGCGCACACGCGAGCCGGGCCCAGGAGGAGATCGCGCGCCCTGATCGCCACCCTGATCGAGGTGGCCGAGCGCCACCTCGACTGGCCGATGCCCGGCTACACCCACCTGCAGCGCGCCCAGCCGGTGTACGTCTCCCACCACCTGCTCGCCTACGCGCTGGATGCTCGTGCGCGACCGGGCGCGGTTCGCCGCCGCGCAGGCGGCCACGGCGGCGCTGCCGCTCGGCGCCGGAGCGCTGGCCGGGGTGAACTTCGACACCGACCGGCGGCCTGGTCGCCCGCGAGCTCGGCTTCGCCGAGCGTGGCGGCGAACTCGATCGATGCCGTCTCCAACCGCGACTTCGTGCTCGACTATCTGGCCGCGGCGGCCACCTGCGCCACCCATCTGTCACGGCTGGGGGCGGAGATCGTGCTGTGGTCGAGCGAGGAGTTCGGCTTCTGCGAGGTCTCCGATGCCTGGGCCTCGGGCTCCTCGATCATGCCCCAGAAGAAGAACCCCGACGCCGCCGAGCTGCTGCGGGCCAAGGCGCCGCGGGTGGCCGGCCACCTGCTCGCGCTGCACGGGGTCATGCACGCCCTCCCGCTCACCTACAACAAGGACCTGCAGGAGGACAAGGAGCACCTGTTCGACGCCGTCGACACGCTCGAGCTCTCGCTCGCCGCCGCCCGCGGAATGCTGTCGGGGATCCGCTTCCGCCGCGAGCGCCTGGCCGCCGCCGCCTCCGACGAGTTCCTGGCCGCCACCGACATCGCCGACCTGCTCGTGCGCCGCGGGCTGCCCTTCCGCGAGGCCCACGGCGTCGTGGCCGGCCTCGTGCGCAGCGCGCTGGCCCAGGGCAAGGTCCTCTCCGAGCTGACCCGCGAGGAGCTCGCGGACGCCTCACCGCTGCTCGACGAGGAGTTCTACGCCGTGCTCGCAGCAGGGGGCATGGCTGGAGTCGAAGGTCTCCGAGGGCGGCACGAGCCTGCGCCGGGTGCGCGAGCAGATCGAGCGCCTGCGCGCCGAGCTCGCGCGCTGACCGTGCCGTCCGCGCTCGGCGAGGGCCTCGACCCCGCGTTCTACGCCCGGCCGGTCCTCGAGGTCGCCCGCGAGCTGATCGGCTGCGTGGTCACCCACGGCGAGCTGCTCGGGCGTGATCGTCGAGACCGAGGCCTACCACGACTCCGAGCCCGCGTGCCACGCCTTCGTCGGCCTGACCCCGCGCACGGCGACGCTGTTCGGGCCGCCGGGCCGGGCCTACGTCTACCGCTCCTACGGCATCCACGCCCTGCTCAACGCGGTGTGCGAGCCCGAGGGAGTGGGGGCGGCGGTGCTCATCCGCGCGCTCGAGCCGCTGCACGGGATCGCCGCCATGCGCGCGCGGCGGGGTCTCGAGCCGGTGCGGAGCCTGTGCTCGGGCCCGGGCAAGCTCACCCAGGCGCTCGGCATCGAGCTCCACCACAACGGCGGCGATCTCGCCGCCGGACCCGTGGTCATCAGCGGCCGTCCGCCCAGCTGGGAGGGCGTCGAGGTTGCCGTCGACCGCCGGATCGGGATCACCCGGGCGGTCGAGCTGCCCTGGCGCTTCTGCGCCGCCGGCAGCCGCTACCTGTCGCGCCCGGTGCGCCCCGCGACCATCAGCTGATCCCGGCTATCCGGTGCCGGTGCCGGGTGGGGTTCCGGTCCCGCCGGTGGCCGTGCCTCCGGTGCCGCCCCCTCCGGTCCCGCCACCCCCGGTGCCGCCGCCGCCGGTTCCGCCGCCGCCGCCAGTTCCGCCGCCGCCGCCGGTTCCGCCACCGGTGCCGCCCGTCCCTCCGGTGCCGCCGCCGGTTCCGCCACCGGTGCCGGTGCCGCCACCGGTGCCGCCCGTCCCTCCGGTGCCGCCACCGGTCCCGCCCGTCCCGTTCCCGGTCGCCGGTTCCGGTTCCGGTTCCGGCCCGGCCGTACCCGTGGTGGGGGCGTCGTCGTCGTGGTCGCCGTGGTCGACGTGGCGGTGCTCGTCGTCGCCGAGGTGGTCAGCGGCGGGCTCGTCACCGTGTCGCTCGTGCTCACCTGCGGGATCGTGCTCGGCTGCTTGGGCGTGCCGCTCTCGCTGGCCAGGATCGGCAGCGCGGTCGAGACGAAGTCGTGCCAGATGAGCGCCGGGAAGGTGCCGCCCTCGACCGGCTGGCCGTTCCACAGGGTCGACATCGACACCAGCTTGTCCGGGACGCCGACCCACACCGCGACGGTGATCTGCGGAGTCCAGCCGACGAACCAGGCGTCGGCGTAGTTGGTCGTCGTCCCGGTCTTGCCGACCACGTCAACGCCCGAGATGGCCGGCCTGCGTGCCCGTGCCCTGGCTGACCACGCCCTCGAGGATGTCGTGCACGGCCTTGGCCACCGAGGGCGGAAGCACGCGGGTGTAGGTGGGATCGTCGTGGATGTCGCGCTGCTTGTTGCACTCGAGCTGCGGGCACCGGATCTCGGCGATCCCCGTCGGGCCCTCGTCGGGCGGTTCCGAGCGTCGGGCTCCACACGCGGTTGCCGCCCGTGGCGAAGGACTCGTAGGCGTGCGCCATGTCCAGGGGCGAGACGCCGATCTTCAGGCCGCCGAGCGATCATCGCGTAGTTGGTCGAGACCGGCGTGCGGATCCCCAGCCGGTGGGCCATGGCGGCGATGTGTGTGGGTGCCGAGATCGATGCCCAGGCGGGCGAACACCGAGTTGTCCGAGACCGCGGTGGCCGCGCCGAGCGAGATCTCGCCCGAGTACTCGTTGCCGAAGTTCTGCACGTTGAAGTGCTCGCGCCCGTCGCTCCCCGGCACGACGAAGGTCTCGGGTTCGGAGGGAAAGATCGAGCTTGCCGTGAAGCCGTGACTCGAAGGCCACAGCGAGCGTGAACGGCTTGAACGACGAGCCCGGCTGACGCTGGCCCTCGGTGGCCAGGTTGAACGGGAACTGGCTGTAGTCCTCACGGCCGCCCACGATCGGGCCGCCGACCATCGCCCGCACCTCGCCGGTCTTGTTGTCGATGGCCACGAGCGAGGCCACCGGGCCGCCCGGCCTGTAGGGGAGATCCTGAGCGATCGTCTGATCGGCCGCCTGCTGGAGCTTGAGGTCGAGCGTCGTGCGGATCTTCAGGCCGCCGTAGAAGGCCTGGTACTCGGCCACGCTCGGCGGGGTGCCGCCGCGCTCGATGGCCGACAGCACCTGCGGCTCGAGCCAGCTCATGAAGTACGGCGCCGCCGTCGGCTCCGACGGCTGCTGGATGTCCGCGGCCGTGGGCAGCGGCTCGGCCAGGCTCTGCTCGTAGCGCGCGCGAGTGAGGTAGTGCTGCTGGTACATGTCCAGCAGCACGAGGTCGCGCCGCTCGCGGGCGGCCTGCGGGTGCGCGATCGGATCGAACCCGCTCGGATTCTCGACCATCCCGGCCAGCAGCGCCGCCTGCCACGGCGCCAGCCGGCTGGCGCACTTGGCGATGCTCGTGCCGTCCCCGCACCCGCGCGTCTGGCCGCTCTGCTCGGCGGCGGGCAGGAAGCCGAGCGCCTTGCCGAAGTACACGCGCGCGGCGGACTCGACCCCGTAGGCGCCGTTGCCGAAGTAGATCGAGTTCAGGTACTCGGTGAGGATCTTCTGCTTGGACCACCGGTGGGCCAGGTGGTAGGCCAGCGCGGCCTCGCGGAGCTTCTCGAACACGGTGCGGTTGCCCTGCTCGGCCAGCGCGTTCTTGACGAACTGCTCGGCGATCGTGGAGCCACCCTGGCGACTTCTGCCGGTCACGTCGGCCACCAGCGCGCGGCCCAGTCCGCGCAGGTCGATCCCGGGGTCGCTCTCGAAGCGCTTGTCCTCGACCGCGATGATCGCGTGCTGCATCGTGGGCGAGATGTCGCGGGCCGAGTCGATCACCACGTTGTCGGGCGGGGCGAAGATGCCGATCGGCCGCCAGTGGTCGTCGTAGAGGTAGGAGTTCGCCTCGTGTTTGTACTGGGCGCGGTTCTCGAGCTGGGGCAGGTCGGAGGAGACCGCCATCAGCATTCCGAACACGGTCGAGACGAGCGCGAGCGCGCCCAGGCCGGCCAGGATGGCCAGGAGTCGCAGCTTGCGCACCCGGGGGCGGGGCGGCTGGCCGTCGCGACGACGGCGTCGGCGACGCGGCGGCGGGCCGAAGGGGATCGGCGCGTGGGGCTCCCGACTCGGGGGCGGCTGTCGATCGTCGTCGCTCATGCGAACGAAGGTGCGCCGTTGGGGACGCTCCCCCCGCGCACATGCGCGGGTCTGCCCACGGGAGACCGGCGGCTCTCAGTCCCGTCGGGCCGGCGAGAGTCTAGCATTGGGCCGGATGGACACCGAGGCCCCGACCGACCTGCTCGCGGGGCCTGACGAGATGGTGCCCCGCGACCGCGAGCCGGCCGCCCAGGCGGCCTGGCTGTCCCGTAACGCCGTCGACTGCCTGCCCGAGGGGGCGCTGGCGGCCAAGCTCGCGCTCGGCCGGCCGTTGCGGGTCAAGCTCGGCATCGATCCCACCGCGCCCGACATCCATCTCGGGCATACGGTCGTGCTCGGGAAGCTCCGCGAGTTCCAGGATCTCGGGCACACGGTCGTGCTCATCGTGGGCGATTACACGGCCCGGGTGGGCGACCCGAGCGGCCGCTCGAGCACCCGCCCGGTGCTCAGCGACGCTGAGATCGACGCCAACGCGCGCACGTTCCAGGAGCAGGCGGGGAGCGTGCTCGACGCGGAGCGGCTCGAGGTCCGCTTCAACGGCGAGTGGCTCGACATGTCGATGGCGGAGCTGTTCGCGCTCGTGCGCACCACGACGGTCGCGCAGCTGCTCGAGCGCGAGGACTTCGCCAAGCGCTTCGCCGAGGGCTCGCCGATCTCCGTGCTCGAGCTGCTCTATCCGCTGCTGCAGGGCTACGACTCCGTCGCGATCGACGCCGACGTCGAGCTCGGCGGCACCGATCAGAAGTTCAACCTGTTGCTCGGCCGCGACATCCAGCGCGCCTACGGCAAGCCCGAGCAGGTCGTGCTGACGATGCCGCTGATCACCGGCACCGACGGCGAGCGCAAGATGTCGAAGTCCTACGGCAACCACATCGGCGTGACCGAGCCGCCGCAGGAGATCTACGGCAAGACGCTGAGCATTCCCGACCGATCGCTCGAGACCTGGTACCGGCTGCTCCTCGGCGCGGCCGCCCCGCAGGACGGTCCGCGCGACGCCAAGCGGGCGCTGGCCCGCGCGCTCGTCACGCGCTTCCACGGCGCTGAGGCCGCCGCGGCGGCGCAGGAGAGCTTCGACCGCGTCCACGTCCGCCACGAGCTGCCCGAGGACATCCCCGTCCTCGCCTGGCCGGCATCCGATGACCCGGTCCACCTGCCCGCCCTCATCGCGCGGGCGTTCGGCGTCTCGAGCTCCGAGGCCCGCCGAGCCCTGGCTCAGGGCGGGGTGCGCCTCGACGGTGAGCCGCTGGCCGCCGAGCGCCTCGACGTGCCCGCGGGCGAGCTCGACGGCCGGGTGCTGCAGTTGGGCAAGCGCCGCTTCGCGCGCGTGCGGGTGGAGTAAGGCGCGGCGCGCAGTGGCCGTGCACGGCGGCATGCTGCGGCTCGAGACCGCGGGCGACGGGCAGGTCGTCGACCTCACGCCCGGCGTCGAGCGCGTCGTCGCGGCCACCGGCGTGGAGCGGGGCCTCGTCACCGTGTTCGTCACCGGCTCGACCGCCGCCGTGACCACGATGGAATACGAGCCGGGAGGGGTGGCCGACCTGCGCGGCCTGCTCGAGCGCCTGATCCCGGCCGGAGCGCCCTATGAGCACAATGCCCTCAACCACGACACGAACGCTCACGCGCACCTGCGGGCGGCGCTCATCGGTCCGTCGGAGTCGCTGCCCCTCGTGGACGGCCGGATCGTGCTCGGCACCTGGCAGCAGGTCGTGCTGCTCGACTTCGACGACCGCCCCCGCACCCGCACGGTGACCGTTCAGGTCCTGAGCTGAGCCGGGTCGGCGGGCCCGGGACCGCACCGGGTCGGGCCGCACCGGGTCGGGCCCGGGACGCCCCGGGCGGGGGGCCGGGACGGCCCCGGGTCGGCGGTCTGACCGCCCCAGTCCGACGCTGGCGCGAAAACCGGCTACCATCCCCCGCCGGCCGGGAGCCGGTCCGCCGCAGGCGGCCTGGCTTCCTCCCCGAGCGGTCGGATGGCGCTATACTCATCAGTCCGTCCCAGATCGCGGACTCCGCGCTGGGCGCCCCCCCACGGAAGGAAGCCCCTTCCTGAAGAGGTGCGACGGTCTTTGAAAACTCAACAGCATGCGCACCCTCCGATCGGGATCCCCCGAATCGGAGAGTGTGTCCAGGTTCGACGCCGTCGTACGCCGCCGCCCACTCGTTGGGCGAGGGCCGCGACGGTGCCAGATTGAAGACCCCGTCATGCGTCCCGGAGCTCTCGGTGTACGTTGAGCTCCCTCGTGCGGACGCAGGGGCCCGCCCCCTCCAGCGGGCGGGCCCGAGTTCATCCGCCAAGCTTGGCGGGTGCGACTCGACGCTCTTTGTGAGATGTCGAAGCGGTCCCATTGGGGCGGCTTCAGCAGTTCTTCACGGAGAGTTTGATCCTGGCTCAGGACGAACGCTGGCGGCGTGCCTAACACATGCAAGTGGAGCGACGAACCAGGCTTCGGCCTGGGGCAAAGCCGCGAACGGGTGAGTAACACGTGGGTAACCTGCCCCGATGATTGGGACAACCCGAGGAAACTCGGGCTAATACCGAATGTGCCCTCCAGCCATAAGGCTGCTGGGGAAAGGAAGCTTCGGCCTCCGCATCGGGATGGGCCCGCGGCCCATTAGCTTGTTGGTGAGGTAACGGCTCACCAAGGCTTCGATGGGTAGCTGGTCTGAGAGGACGATCAGCCACACTGGGACTGAGACACGGCCCAGACTCCTACGGGAGGCAGCAGTGGGGAATCTTGCGCAATGCGCGAAAGCGTGACGCAGCAACGCCGCGTGGGGGAAGACGGCCTTCGGGTTGTAAACCCCTTTCAGTTGGGACGAAGCTTCGCCGGTGAATAGCCGGCTGGAGTGACGGTACCTTCAGAAGAAGCCCCGGCTAACTACGTGCCAGCAGCCGCGGTAATACGTAGGGGGCAAGCGTTGTCCGGAATCATTGGGCGTAAAGAGCGTGTAGGCGGCTCGATAAGTCCGCTCTGAAAGCCCGGGGCTCAACCCCGGGAGGCGGGCGGATACTGTCGAGCTAGAGTCCGGAAGAGGCGAGTGGAATTCCTGGTGTAGCGGTGAAATGCGCAGATATCAGGAGGAACACCAATGGCGAAGGCAGCTCGCTGGGACGGTACTGACGCTGAGACGCGAAAGCGTGGGGAGCAAACAGGATTAGATACCCTGGTAGTCCACGCCGTAAACGATGGGCACTAGGTGTGGGGGGTGTCGACTCCCTCCGTGCCGACGCTAACGCATTAAGTGCCCCGCCTGGGGAGTACGGCCGCAAGGCTAAAACTCAAAGGAATTGACGGGGGCCCGCACAAGCAGCGGAGCATGTGGTTTAATTCGACGCAACGCGAAGAACCTTACCTGGGCTTGACATGTTCCTGACCGCCGTGGAAACACGGTTTCCCTTCGGGGCAGGATCACAGGTGGTGCATGGCTGTCGTCAGCTCGTGTCGTGAGATGTTGGGTTAAGTCCCGCAACGAGCGCAACCCCCGTCGCATGTTGCCAGCATTTAGTTGGGGACTCATGCGAGACTGCCGGTGACAAACCGGAGGAAGGTGGGGATGACGTCAAGTCATCATGCCCCTTATGTCCAGGGCTACACACGTGCTACATTGGCGCGTACAGAGGGCTGCAAGACCGCGAGGTGGAGCGAATCCCTTAAAGCGCGTCTCGGTTCGGATTGCAGGCTGAAACTCGCCTGCATGAAGGCGGAGTTGCTAGTAATCGCGGATCAGCATTGCCGCGGTGAATACGTTCCCGGGCCTTGTACACACCGCCCGTCACACCATGGGAGTTAGCAACACCCGAAGCCGGTGGCCTAACCCGCAAGGGGAGGAGCCGTCGAAGGTGGGGCTAGCGACTGGGGTGAAGTCGTAACAAGGTAGCCGTAGCGGAAGCTGCGGCTGGATCACCTCCTTTCTAGGGAGCCCCGATAACAAGGGGCACCGGACGGCCACGCGCCGCAACCCTGGCGGGTTCGCCCGCCCCGGAGCGTTCGCGCTCCCCGGTTGCGGAGGCGGAGGACCGTTCGGCCACTAGAAACGTCGACCGGATCTGGAAGGCCGCACGATCGCGCCCTCGGGCGCTCGTCGAGGCGGCCGCATGCTGTTGAGTTTTGAGAGACCGGCGCACTGCCGGCGGCTCGCTGGACCTCGGTCCCGGGCCGCCAGACGTGCGCTCTGCCTCTTCGCGGACCTTGAAAATCACACAGTAGCCAATGAAAACGGGGGACAGGCGCTCTTTCCGGTGCCTGTCCATCTCTGAAATTTCTTCTGAGATTTCAGCGGAGGCGGTTCTTCCTTACTGAACCGTCATCCGTATCTCGATGGAGAACGCTACGTGTGCGCTCGAGCTCGGTGCCCTTGTGGTACCAGGCCCGGGGTTCGCGCGGCGAAACTCTTAGGCGAATCGACTTGCAAGTCGATTCGCTCATCACCCGTCAAGATAGTAAGGGCACATGGTGGATGCCTTGGCACCAAGAGTCGAAGAAGGGCGTGAACGGCTGCGATAAGCCGCGGTGAGGCGCTGAATAGCCATTGACCCGCGGATGCCCGAATGGGGAAACCCGGCGCCGGTAATGCGGCGTCATCCCGTGTTGAACACATAGGCACGGAGAAGACAAGCGGGGGAAGTGAAACATCTCAGTACCCCGAGGAAAGGAAATCAACCGAGACTCCCTGAGTAGTGGCGAGCGAAAAGGGAATAGCCCAAACCTGGCGCGTGCAAGCGGTCACGCGTTGCGCGTCGGGGGTTGTAGGACGTCTGCCCAGGTCGTGACCGGCCTGGCAGGAGTTACAAAGTTGCGTGATAGTCGAAGCGTGTGGAACCACGCACCACAGAGGGCAATCGTCCCGTAGACGAAATCGCGCAGCCTCCTGATGACGTTCCTGAGTAGGTCCGCACCCGTGAAACGCGGACTGAATCTGCGGGGACCACCCTGCAAGGCTAAGTACTCCTTGGTGACCGATAGCGGACTAGTACCGTGAGGGAAAGGTGAAAAGTACCCCTGAAGGGGAGTGAAATAGTACCTGAAACCATGTGCCTACAAGCGGTGGGAGCGGACTTGTTCCGTGACCGCGTGCTTTTTGCATAACGAGCCGGCGAGTTACTCGTCTGCGGCAAGGTTAAGCGATGAGCGGAGCCGTAGCGAAAGCGAGTCCGAATAGGGCGTCATAGTCGTAGGCGGTAGACCCGAAGCTGAGCGAGCTACCCATGGGCAGGTTGAAGCGGGGGTAAGACCTCGTGGAGGACCGAACCGACCTAGGTTGAAAACTGGGCGGATGACCTGTGGGTCGGAGTGAAAGGCTAATCAAGCTCAGTGATATCTGGTTCTCTCCGAAATATATTTAGGTATAGCCTCGGATAAATTCCGTGGCGGCCGTAGAGCACTGTTTGGACGCGGGGCCCTACCAGGTTACCAACTTCAGGCAAACTCCGAAGACCGTCACGGCTACTCCGGGAGTCAGTTGCTGGGGGATAAACTTCAGCGTCAAGAGGGAAACAGCCCAGACCGCCAGCTAAGGTCCCCAAGTACTAGCTAAGTGGTAAACGATGTTCGAATGCACAGACAACCAGGAGGTTGGCTTAGAGGCAGCCACCCTTGAAAGAGTGCGTAACAGCTCACTGGTCAAGTGTTCGAGCGCGGACAATGTAACGGGGCTCAAGCTAGTCACCGAAGCTGCGGGTGCGATCTTCGGATCGCGCGGTAGGAGAGCGTTCCGACGCCAGTGAAGCGGCGGGGTAACCCAGCCGTGGAGGCGTCGGAAGTGAGAATGCCGGCATGAGTAACGAAAGAGGGGTGAGAATCCCCTCCACCGATTGCCCAAGGTTTCCTGAGTAAAGTTCGTCTGCTCAGGGTTAGTCAGGACCTAAGGCGAGGCCGAAAGGCGTAGTCGATGGCCAACGGGTTGATATTCCCGTACCACGTCGCTTCCGTTTGACCGATGGGGGGACGAGGAAGGCTATGGGATCCCAGGCGATGGTCGTCCTGGGGTAAGCATGTAGGGGTGGCTCTAGGCAAATCCGGAGCCGCATAACCTGAGGTGCGATGCCAGCTGGCTCTAAGCCGGCGAGTCCCGGAAGCCATGCCTCCAAGAAAAGCCTCTAGGGAGGAAGCGCGTGCCTGTACCAAAACCGACACAGGTGGGCAAGTGGAGAACACTAAGGTGATCGAGATAACCCTCGTTAAGGAACTCGGCAAAATCGCCCCGTAACTTCGGGATAAGGGGCGCCCCAGTAGGGTGAACCTCCTCGCGAGGGGAGCCCGAGAGGGCCGCAGTGAATAGGTTCAAGCGACTGTTTACCAAAAACACAGGTCTCTGCTAAGTCGTAAGACGACGTATAGGGGCTGACGCCTGCCCGGTGCCGGAAGGTTACGTGGAGGTGTTAGGGCTTCGGCTCGAAGCACCGAAACTAAGCCCCGGTAAACGGCGGCCGTAACTATAACGGTCCTAAGGTAGCGAAATTCCTTGTCGGGTAAGTTCCGACCTGCACGAATGGCGTAACGACTTGAACGCTGTCTCAACGAGGGGCTCGGTGAAATTGCAGTCTCGGTGAAGATGCCGAGTACCCGCGGCTAGACGGAAAGACCCCGTGAACCTTTACTACAACCTGGTATTGGGGTTCGATGCATCTCGCTCAGGATAGGTGGGAGCCTTGGAAGCGCCGGCTGCGGCTGGCGTGGAGGCAACCTTGAGATACCACCCTTGGTGTATTGGATCTCTAACAGTGCGCCGTGAATCCGGGCGCTGGACAGTGACAGGTGGGTAGTTTGACTGGGGCGGTCGCCTCCCAAAATGTAACGGAGGCGCGCAAAGGTTCCCTCAGCACGGTCGGAAATCGTGCGTAGAGTGTAAAGGCAGCAAGGGAGCTTGACTGCGAGACCGACAGGTCGAGCAGGTGCGAAAGCAGGCCTTAGTGATCCGGCGGTAGCAAGTGGAAGCGCCGTCGCTCAACGGACAAAAGGTACTCCGGGGATAACAGGCTTATCGGGCCCAAGAGTCCACATCGACGGCCCGGTTTGGCACCTCGATGTCGGCTCGTCGCATCCTGGGGCTGAAGTAGGTCCCAAGGGTTGGGCTGTTCGCCCATTAAAGCGGTACGCGAGCTGGGTTCAGAACGTCGTGAGACAGTTCGGTCCCTATCTGCCGTGGGCGTTGGAGAGTTGAGAGGATTCGTCCCTAGTACGAGAGGACCGGGATGAACGCACCTCTGGTGTATCTGTTGTCCTGCCAAGGGCACCGCAGGTTAGCTACGTGCGGATCGGATAACCGCTGAAAGCATCTAAGCGGGAAGCCGGCCTCGAGATGAGCTCTCCCATCCCCTAGAGGGAGTAAGACCCCTGGAAGACCACCAGGTTGATAGGCCGGATCTGGAAGGGTGGTGACACCTGCAGGAGACCGGTACTAATGGGTCGAGGGCTTGACGGTTGATTTATTTCAGGCCCGTTTTTATTGGCGCTGTGTGATTTTGAGGGCCCGCGAAGAGCGGTCTCGACCTGTTTCCGGTGGCTATGGCGAGGGGGAAACACCTCTTCCCATTCCGAACAGAGCCGTTAAGCCCCTCCGCGCCGATGGTACTTGGCCTGAAAGGGCCTGGGAGAGTAGGTCGCCGCCGGTTTAATTCCAGAACAAGCGACAGGACCAGCAACTTCGGGACGTGAAGACCTTCTTCCGCGAAAACCCGCAGGCGCTGGTCCTGCTCGTGATCTGCCTCGTGCTCGGACTGGGCACGTTCCTGGCCGTCGTCTACGGCCTTCTCACCGCCGGCAGCGACACGACGACCGGCGATCCCAGCGGTGCCGTCCTCATCGGATGGCACGTCTTCCGCGCGGCCGGGGCCGCGGCGCTGCGGGCTGCGGTCTAAAGCTCTGGCCTCCGTCTCGGGGGGCCACGTCTCGGGGGACCTGGCGTGCGCGGGGCCTGCTCCCCGGAGGCCCTGGTCTCCGGCGGTCTGTCCGTCTGCGAGGGCAGCGGATAGCGCGAGCCCCTCGTGTTCAGCCGGCCTGTGGCGGCCCCCAGATCGCTCGCCTCCACTAGATCGCGCCCTCCACCGACTCGAGGTCACTCCACCGGCTCGAGGTCCGCCGGCGCGGCGGCAAGACGCCCGACAGTGACGCCGCGCGGGGACTTTGCCACGCCAGCGTGGCGAACTCTCCACGCGAGCGCAGCAGTGACGCCGCGCGGTGACTTTGCCACGCCCAGCGTGGTGAACTCCCCACGCAGCGCGCCATCGGCCGCCGGTTCGGTGGCGCTGCGCTGTGCGGCTCGCTTCGCGCGCGCGGGCAGGGTGAGCGTCGGAGGCGGTCGGGTCTGCAACCGGGGATCGCCGCCGCCACGCGATCGCGGGAATGCGAACAGACGACGACCGCATGCCGGCGCGTTCCGGTCGGTCGCTGCTGAACGCGCACTGGCTCACAAAACGGGCAACGCAAGCGTCGCGCGCGGACGGATACGTTTCCCCCCGCCGCGTGCCGGGAGCGCCCTGCGCAGCGACGCGCCGTCGACCGCGCGTGTGACGAGGATCGCCTCTCGAGGGGCGCGAGGGACGCGCCGGGGCGACCGCTTACGGGCGCGTGGCAGCCCGCGGAGCGCGACTCAGCCGCGACCGATGGTCGCGGCGGCCGCCAATCCAAGGACCGGGCGCCGCGGGCGCGCGCCTACGACAGCGCGTGCTCGGAGCGCCCGTGGCCGCCACGGCCGGAACGCACGGGGGAGAGGCACGAAGCCGGCGCCGGGGCAACGGTCCCGGGCCGGCGCGAGCGCTCCCAGCGCAGCGGCCGCCGGTGCGGGTGCGACTGGATCTGAAGTTGTACGGGGGCAGGCGTCTCGGCCTCGGGCGCGTCGCCGAGCAGATCGTCGGCGAGCTCGACCCAGGCGCGGAGTCGCTGCAGGGTAGGGCGGAACATGTGTTCGGTACCCTACGGCTCGCCTCGGACGGAACCGCCCTCTGAGTGCAGGATTTCGTGCAGGGACGCGGACGGCCCGGCTGGCGCGCCCGACGGCATCCCGACGGCCCCGCGCGGCTCCGCCCGACGACCGCCCGAGCCGCCCCCGGCGCCCCGCGCGACCGCCTCCCGACGGCCCCGCCCAACGAGCCCCCGACGCCCCGCCTCGAGCCTCAGCTCGGCGGGTCGTTCAGCGACAGCACGGGCGTCGGATCGGGGATCTCGCGCGCCTCGCCGAACGGCGTCACCGCCGTCCCGATGGCGAAGAACTCGATCACGTGCGACCCCCAGCCGTGATTGCGCTCGTGCAGGCGCACGCCGACGATGCCCTCGGCTCCGACCCCGGCCGCCTCGGTCTGCATCCGCTCCATGGCCAGCTCGCGCGCGTCGTAGAGCGCCTGGGTGAAGTTCGGCAGCTCGACGTTGCGGCCCATCTGTCCGAGCGACTGCATCATCCCGCGCCGGCCAACGTGGTACACGCACGAGCCCATCACCAGCCCGAGCGGGCGGTGGCCGGAATGCAGGAGCGTCCAGAAGTCCTGGCCGCTGAGGTCGGAGGTGAACGGCCGCCCATCACGGCCGCGGTGAAGGCCCTGGCCGTCGCCGTGGCGCACGGCCGTCCCGATGGCGATGAACTCCGCCATGTCCGCCCCCCACTCGTAGCGGCCGATGTCGAGCCGAACCCCGACGACCCCGTCGGCGCCGAGCTCCTCGGCCTCCTCCTCCATGCGGGTCATGGCGAGCTCGCGGGCCTCGTACATGGCCTGGGAGAGCACCTGCATCTCCATCGACTGCTTCCAGGCTGACTGCTGGTAACCGATGTGGTAGATGCTCGAGCCGACCACCAGCCCGAGCGGCTGGAAGCCGGCGTGCTTGATGAGCAGGAACTCGTTCACCGACAGATCGGAGGTGAACAGGCCCCGCTTGTTCTGCTCCAGGCGCTCGCGCCCGTGCTGGGTGATGCCCTCTCGGCTTGTCGGGTCGTATTCGGTCGACATGTGTGACTCCTCAGATGCGGCTCAGAGCCCGCGCGCGGACGTGACGGGCAGGATGGTGAGCGGATCCGCCGAGGTGAGCGGCGCGTGGCCCTCGGTGATGGCGGTTCCGAGCAGATGGATGAACACGACCAGGTCGTGGTGGTGGTTATCGCCCGCGTCCTCGTATTCGCGCTCGCGGATGTGCTGGTCGATGCTCACCCCGACGATCCCGTGGGCGCCGAGCGCCCGGGCCTGATCGCCGAGGTGCGCCATCGCCACCTCGCGCGCGTCGTAGAAGCCGCGGGTGAAGTCGGGCAGCTCCTGGTTGGCCCGACCGGCGACGGAGAAGAAGCCGTTGCCCGAGGACAGGGTCCAGCTCTGGCCGATGCTCGAGGCGACATACATGACCGTGGTCACGCCGACGACACCGACCGGACGGGCTCCGGTGCGGGCGAGCTGCACGTAATCCTGGCCGCTCAGGTCCGTGACGACGGTCTGACCCGTCCGCAGGTCGTCGGGCAGCCGCACCGCCGTGCCGACCGCGGTGAATTCGACGACGTCGCCGCTGCCGAGGTCGCGTCCGGTCCGGTGCACGCGGACCGCCACCACCGCGTCGGCGCTGCACAGGCGCGCCTCCTCGCGCAGACGCCCGAACGCCCGTTCGCGTGCCTGGTTGTAGGCGTCGGAGATCGAGGTGAGCTCGGCCGACCAAGCCCGGCCGTCGCCGCCCGAACCCCAGTTGCGGGAACCGCCCAGCCCGAAGGCGCCCGCGGGCCGGCCGCCGCGATAGCCATACCAGTTGTCGTAGGGCAGGCTCTGCCAGCCCGGCTGGAAGATGGAGGTTCCCATCACCTGGGTGAGCGGGCGCAGCCCGTGGCGGTGCAGGAGCGCGAACTCGTTCACCGACAGGTCGGACGTGTACAGCCCGCCCGGGGCCTCGGCCAGCTCGCGCAGACGCTCCTCGGCGGCCAGCGGCAGTCCGCCGGCCTCCAGCTGGGCCAGCGAGCGCTCACGCCACTCCCGCGCCTGGGCATCCTCACCGCCGGAGCTCTGGCCAGGCCAGCGCATCAGTTCAGGAGGCCCCGCAAGGCCTCGGTCGATGCCTCGGTGAGCTCCGCGTGGCTGACCAGCGCGCTGGCCAGCTGGTTCAGCCAGTCCGCGAGCGGGAGCGTCTCGGTCTTCAGCGTGATCCCCCGCACCGTCCGGGCCCGGCGCGCGCTCGTTCCCGCGCCGTCGGGCTCGAGCAGGAACGTGTCCTCACCGAGCCGGCAGGTGATCCGCACCACCTGCTTGCGGGAATCGAACATGCCCGCGCGCTTGCGCTCCACGGTGACGAGACCGGGAATCGCCTGTTCGAGCCACGCCGCCAGCCCGGCGAGCAGGGCGGGCGCGTCCCGGGCGTCCGCGCGCAGCCCGGCGGCGGCCAGGTCGAGGTCGTCGCTCACAGTGAGGACCACACCTCGATCTTCGTGCCCACTCGGCCGATCACGTTGTCGGTGAACTCGGTGGTGCCGGCGTGGCCGCCGAGATCCGGGGTGCGCACACCCGCGGCGATCGCCTCGAGCGCTCCCTCGTAGATCGCGCGCGAGGCCCGCTCGGCGCTGGCGCCGTGGCGCCCGGCGGCCAGCCGCAGGAGCGCGCCGCAGGCCAGGATCATGGCCAGCGGGTTCGCGATGTCCTTGCCCAGGAGCGCCGGCGCCGTCCCGTGGGGCGCCTCGGCCATGGCCACCGTCGTCTCGTAGTTCTCGTCGAAGGCGAGCAGCACCGACTCGGCGGCGGCGATCGACCCGTACATGGGGAGCACGAGGTCCGATAGGCAGTCGCCGTCACGGTTGAGCGCCGGGATGACGAGCGGGGCGTCGGCGCCACCCGAGAGCAGGCCCGCGTAGGTGGCGTCGATGAGCACTGGCTGGTAGGGGATGTCGGGGTGGCGCCCGGCGGCGGCGTCCATCTCCTCCTTGAGCATCCCCTCGTACACCGGCGAGACGGTCCACTTGGGGCCGCCGTACACCCGCGCCCCCATCGTCTGCGCGGTGCGGAACGCGTACTCGGCCACCGCCCGGCAGGTCGAGCGGGTGATCCGCTCGGTCCGCAGCGCCACCTCGTCGGGGCTGCCGGCGTCGCCCTCGCGCCGCTCGGCCGCGCCGTAGGCGTCCTCGACGGCCATGCGCACGACCGAGATCGGATAGTGAACGCCGGCGATCGGCTGCACACCGGGCAGCCGGCGGCCGGTGCGGATGATCACCTTGCCGTCGACCTGCTCGCGCAGGATGCGGTTCGGCGACCCGACGTCGCCGGCGCCCTCCGGGGTCACCGTGGCCGCCTTCAGGCCGTACCCGGCCGCACGCATGGCCCGCGCCGCCTCCGAGACGACCGCGTTGTCGCTGGCCCGGCGGTTCTCGAGCGAGAGATCGAAGCGCTCGAGCTCGAGCTCGAGTCCGAGCAGCTCGCTGTCGAGCAGGCGGATGGACTGCTCGAGCAGCTCCTGACCGGTCTCGTCCCCCTCGAGAACGACGATTTTCAACGGGCCCGTCACGGCCCTCACGATATCGACCGCCCGGCCGTGCCGTCAGAGCGCGGACCGGACGACGTGTAACCCGGGCCAGAGCGGGCAAATGTCACGCGAAATGCGACAGGCGGCCCGCGATCATGAAGGTCCTGTGAACGATCACCGTCTGCGTGTGCCCGCCGGCCGTCACCGGCGTACTTCTAGAGAGATGTCCGATCAAAGCGCCATCGCCCGCTCGCTGAGGCCCCGAGGGCCGATCAGCTTCCGGCTGGCCCGGCGGCTCGATCCCGAGTTCACGCTGCTCGAAATCGGGGGCGAGGTCGATCTGCTCACCGCCAGCCGCCTCGGCGGCGAGATCGACCGCGAGGTTCGCTGCGGTGCCGGCGATGTCGTCGTCGATCTGCGCGGGGCCGAGTTCGTGGACTCGGCCGGCGTGCACATCCTGCTGAACGCCCAGCGCCGGCTCACTCGGCAGGGCCGCACTCTGGCCGTGATCTGTCCCGGCGGGCCGGTGCGCCGCGTGTTCGAGCTCGCCCGGCTGATCGAGACGCTCGGGGTGGTGGAGAGCCTGCGCGAGTACCGCCAGGTCATCGCTCGCCGCCGGACCGCCAGCGCCGCCTGAGCGGCGCCGCTAACCGCTCACCGCCTCGGCGTCCCCACGCGCCGGCATGAGCGCCTCGCGCTCGGCCGCCAGCGCATCGATGACAAACGCGACGTGCTCGTCGAACTCGACCCCGAGGTCCTCGGCGCCGCGGCGGAGGTCATCGCGATCGACGGCGGCGGCAAAGCTCGGCGCCTTCATCTTCTTGCGCACCGACTTCGGCGTCATCCCGACCAGGCCCTCGGGCCGCACGTAGGCGCAGGCGAGGATGAAGCCGGACAGCTCGTCGACCGCGTAGAGCGCCTTCTCCATCGGTGTCTCTCGCGGCACGCCGAGATAGTCGGCGTGCGAGGCGACCGCCCGGATGAGCTCCTCCGGGTAGCCGCGGCGGCCGAGCTCGGCCATCGCCTCGCGGGGGTGCCCGGTCTCCAGATCGGGGTAGCGCTCGTAGTCGAGGTCATGGAGCAGCCCCGTCTGGCCCCACAGCTCCACGTCGCCGTGAAAGCGGGGCGCGTAGGCACGCATCGCCGCCTCGACGGCGAGCATGTGCCGGCGCAGGGAGTCCGACGCCGTCCATTCACACAGGAGGGTCCAGGCGTCCTGGCGCGAACCTAGAGCGGACATGGAACGTACCCTAGCCGAGCGCCGCCGCCGGGCCGCCGGAGCGGGTGTCCGCACCGGCCGCCGCCTCCCCGGGAGTCGGGGGACTCGTCTCCCGGAGGACGTGATGAGTACCGCACCAGCTACGCTGGGGCCCACCCGCGCCCGGTCCCGCGTGGGCTCGACCGCCATGAGTGAGAAGTTCGTCATCGAAGGCGGCGTGCCGCTGTCCGGCACGATCGTCCCGGCTGGAAACAAGAACGGCGCGCTGCCGATCCTGGCCGCCTGCCTGCTCACCGACGATGTGGTGAGGTTGCGCAACGTTCCCCGCATCCGCGACGTCGAGGCGATGCTCCAGCTGCTCGAAGCGCTCGGCGCTCGGGTGGAGTGGGAGGGGGCCGGCGAGCTCTGCATCGACGCCTCGACGGTGAGCCAGCACCGCGTCGACCGCGAGTTGGCGGAGAAGATCCGCGCCTCGTTCCTGCTCGCCGGGCCGCTGCTCGCCCGCTTCGGGCGGGCCGAGATGCCCCCGCCCGGTGGCGACGTCATCGGCCGTCGCCGGCTCGATCCCCACCTGGACGCCTTCCGTGCTCTCGGCGCCGGCGTGCGCGACGACGGCGACGACGTCGTGCTCGAGGCGCCGCTCGGCCTGCGCCCGTGTGACTTCCTCATGGACGAGGCCTCGGTGATGGCGACGGAGAACGCGCTCATGGCCGCCGCGCTCACCCGCGGCCCGACCGTTATCCGCAACGCCGCCACCGAGCCGCACGTGCAGGACCTGGCCCGCATGCTCGTGGCCATGGGCGCGGCCATCGACGGCATCGGCTCCAACGTGATGACCGTGCACGGCGCGAGCAGCCTGCGCGGCTGCACCCATACGATCGCGCCCGACCACATCGAGATCGGGTCGTTCATGGCCCTGGCCGGTGTGACCGGCGGTGAGCTGGTGGTCAAGGACACGATCCCCGAGGACCTGCGCATGATCCGGCTCGTGTTCGAGCGGCTCGGGCTGCGCAGCGAGGTCCGCGGCGCCGACGTCATCGTGCCCGGCAACCAGCACCTGGTCATCAACAACGACCTCGGCGAGTACATGCCCAAGGTGCAGGACGGCCCCTGGCCGGCCTTCCCGCCCGACCTGACGAGCATCGCCGTCGCCCTGGCCACCCAGGCCGAGGGCTCGGTGCTCATCCACGAGTGGATGTTCGAGAACCGCCTGTTCTTCACCGACAAGCTCGTGCTCATGGGCGCCGCGATCCAGATCTGCGATCCGCACCGGGCGATCATCATCGGTCCTCGCCGCCTGCGGGGCCAGCGGGTCGAGTCGCCCGACATCCGGGCCGGCATGGCGATGCTGATCGCCGCCCTGTGCGCGGACGGCGTGACGGAGATCGGCAACATCCGCCAGATCGACCGCGGCTACGAGCGGATCGACGAGCGGTTGCGGGACCTCGGCGCGCGGATCGAGCGCGTCGACGACGTTCCGGCGCATCTCTGACACTCTCAGTTCCACTGATGGTGGACCGTCTGCCCAGCGGGACGCGCGACTTCCTGCCCGACGAGATGCGCGAGCTGCGCGCGATGACCGATCGCCTGCGCGCGGTGTTCGAACAGGCCGGCTACGGAGAGGTCTACACGCCCGCGCTCGAGTACGAGACCGAGCTGCCCCGCGCGGGCACGCTCCGGCCTGCGTACCGGGTGTTCGACGAGTCCGGCAACGTGCTCGTGCTGCGCACGGACATGACGGTGCCGATCGCCCGCGTGGCCGCCACTCGCTACGCCCACGTCGACCCGCCGCTGCGCTTCAGCTACGTCGCCCACGCCTACCGCGGGGTGCGCCCGCAGCGGGGTCAGTCGCGCGAGTTCCTGCAGGCAGGGATCGAGCTGCTCGGCGCCGGGGCGCCTGAGGGCACCGCCGAGGTGCTGCGCGTCCTGTGCGCGGCGCTCGAGGCAGCCGGGCTTGAGCACTTCCGGGTCGGAGTGGGGGATGCCTCGCTGTATCCGGCGCTGCTCGAGTCGCTCGGGGTACCCGCGCCGGCGGCCGATCGGATCCTCACCGAGCTCGTCCAAGGGGACTTCGTCGGGGTCGAGCGCGAGGTGCGCTACCTCGGCCTCGACGGTGCGCAGGCCGAGCTCCTGCTGCGCGTGCCCCGGACCCGCGGCGGCCCTGAGATGCTCGAGGACGCGGGGGCGATCCCGGCGCCGACGCTCGCCGGCATGCGAGCGCTGCACGCCCTGCTCGAGCCCCGGGTGGCCGAACGGATCATCTTCGATCTCGGCCTCGTGCGCAGCCTCGGCTACTACACCGGCGCGGTGTTTCAGGTCTACGACCCCGCCTATGGCGTCCCGCTCGGCAGCGGCGGGCGCTACGACGAGCTGCTCGGCCAGTTCGGGCGCCCCCTGCCCGCCGTCGGCTTCGCGCTGAACGTCGAGCGGGTCCACATCGCCCTGACCGGCGAGGAGCGCGGGCGGGCCGGGGTGCGCACGTGAGCGACCTCCGAATCGCCGTGCCCCGCGGCGCCCTGTTCGGAGAGACGCTCGACCTGCTCGACCAGCTCGGCCTCACCACCTCCGAGGTGCGGGCCAACGATCGCAAGCTCCTGTTCGAGGACGCCGGGATCATCACCATGCGCCCCTCGGATGTCCCCACCTACGTCGAGGCCGGGGCGGCCGATCTCGGCATCACCGGCAAGGACGTGCTCATGGAGCAGTTCGGCCGCGAGGTGTACGAGCTCACCGATCTCGGCTACGGGGCCTGCACGATGGTTCTGGCCACGGTGGCCGGGGAGGATCGCGCCGCCGAGGCACTGCGCCGGCTCGGCGTGGTGCGGATCGCCACCAAGTATCCCCGCATCGCCACCCGCTATTTCGAGCAGACCGGCCGGCAGGCCGAGATCGTCGAGGTCAAGGGCTCGGTCGAGCTGGCGCCGCTCACCGGTCTGGTCGAGGCGATCGTCGACCTCACCGCCACCGGGACGACGCTGCGCGAGAACGGGCTGGTGGTGCGGGAGGAGATCGCGCGCTCGAGCGCGCGGCTGATCGCCAATCCGGTCGCCCACAAGCTCAAGGCGTCCGCGATCGACGGGCTGCTGGAGCACCTGCGTGGACTGTGAGCTGTGGCGCTGCGCCGGCGAGCCGCCGGGCGACGTGGCGCTACGGCTGCGCGCGCTCGTGCCGGGCGGAGAGTCGGTGGCCGAGGCGGTGGCCGAGATCATCGCCGGCGTGCGCTCCGGGGGCGACGGCGCCGTGCGCGAGTACACGCGGCGCTTCGACACCCGCGGGTCCGAGCCGAGGCCACTGCGGGTGCCCGAGGCGGCGCTCGAGGCGGCGGCCGGGACGCTGGCCGCCGACGTGCGCGCAGCGCTCACGCGCGCGGGGGAGAACATCGCCCAGGTGGCCGCGGCCGGGGTCAACGCGGACCGCACCGTCCGCCTGCCCGAGGGCCACGAGGTCGTCCTGCGCGAGGCCCCGGTCGGCCGGGCGGCCGTGTACGTGCCGGGTGGCCGGGCGCCCTACCCGAGCACGGTGATGATGGGGGTGGCCACGGCTCGGGCCGCCGGGGTGGACGAGATCGCCGTGTGCGCTCCGCCCGGCCCCGACGGCGAGCTGGATCCGGTCGTCCTCGCCGCCTGCCATCTGGCCGGCGCGAGCACCGTCTACCGGATGGGCGGCGCCCAGGCGATCGCCGCTCTCGCCTACGGGACCGAGTCCGTCACCCCCGTCGAGGTCATCGTCGGCCCCGGCAACCTGTACGTGCAGGAGGCCAAGCAGCAGGTCGTGGGGCAGGTCGGGATCGACGGCTTCGCCGGACCGAGCGACCTGGTCGTGCTCGCCACCGGCGCCCCGACGCCGGCGCCGCTGGCCGCCGACCTGCTGGCGCAGGCCGAGCACGGAGCGGCCACGATCGTCGTCGCCGTCTCGGACGAGCTCGAGCTCCTCGAGGCGCTCAGCGAGTCGCTGCGCGCCGCCCCGGACACCGGAGCGGTGGCCCGCCTGGTTCTCGTCGCCGACCCGTCGGACGGCCTCGCCCTCGCCCAGGCGTTCGCGCCCGAGCACCTGCAGCTCGTCGGCGCGGCAGTCGAGGCGCTGGCGCCGCAGGTCACCCGGGCCGGGTGCGTGTTCGTCGGCGCCGCGGCGGCGACCGCGTTCGGAGACTACGTCGCCGGCTCCAACCACGTGCTGCCCACCGGTGGTGCGGCCCGCTTCGCTTCGGCGCTGTCAGCCGGGCACTTCCGACGGCGCTTCACCGAGGTGCGGATCGGCCGGGCCGCCCGGGCGCTGGCTCCGGCCGGCGCGGCGATCGCGCGGGCGGAGGGCTTCGAATGGCACGCCCGGTCGATGGAGGCACGCATCGGGGACAATGGCCAGCCGTGAGCCGCGCCGCTGACATCTCCCGCCGCACGGGCGAGACCGAGATCACGGTCCACCTGCGCCTGGACGGCCACGGCGAGGGCACGCGCGGGACCGGCGTCGGCTTCTTCGACCACATGCTCGACCTGCTCGCCCGCCACGGCGGCCTCGGGCTCGACGTGACGGCGAGCGGCGACCTGCACACCGGCTCCCACCACACGGTCGAGGACGTCGGCATCTGCATCGGACAGGCGCTCGACCGCGCGCTCGGCGACCGGGCGGGCATCGTCCGCTACGGCCACGCCGTCGTGCCCATGGACGAGGCCCGCGCCGCCTGCTCGGTCGACATCTCCGGCCGCGGCCTGTGCGTGTTCGAGGGCGTGCTGCCCGCCGGCACCACCGGCGGGTTCGAGCACGAGCTGCTCGAGGAGTTCCTGCGCGCGGTGGCCGGCAACGCCCGCCTCACGCTGCACCTGACCCTCGAACGCGGGACGAACGTGCACCACCTGATCGAGGCCGCCTTCAAGGCGCTGGCCCGGGCCCTGCGGGCCG
This sequence comes from uncultured Solirubrobacterales bacterium, assembly GCA_963848745.1. Classification (GTDB taxonomy): domain Bacteria; phylum Actinomycetota; class Thermoleophilia; order Solirubrobacterales; family Solirubrobacteraceae; genus Palsa-465. The sequence goes on from CAWKEO010000002.1 coordinate 319,495, forward strand.
CCGTGGCGGTCGATCCGGACGAGTCCGGGGTGCCGAGCACGAAGGGGACGCTGCGGTGAGCGTGCGCATCGGGGTCATCGACTACGGAATGGGCAACCGGCGCTCGGTCGAGAAGGCGCTGGCGCACATCGGCGCCGAGGTGCGCCTGAGCGCCGATCCGGACGAGCTCGCGCGGCTGCCACGGCCTCGTGCTCCCGGGTGTGGGCGCCTTTCCGGCCGGGATGGCCAGCCTGGCGCGAGCGGGGGCTCGACATCTTCGTGCGCGAGAGCGCGGGCGCCGGCACGCCGCTGCTCGGCATCTGCCTGGGCATGCAGCTGCTGTTCGAGCGCTCGGAGGAGATCGCCAGCACGCCGGGACTGGGATTGCTGGCCGGGCAGGTGCGCCGGCTCGACACCCGCGGCCAGCGCCTGCCGCACATCGGCTGGAACGAGGTCCGCTTCGAGCGGCCCTCTCCGCTGCTCGCCGGGCTGCCCCCGGCGGGCTGCCCCTTCTACCACGTGCACTCCCTGGCCGCCCACCCGGAGCGCGAGGAGGACATCATCGGCACGGCGCAGTACGGCGAGCGCTTCGCCACCGTCGTCGGCGACGGCACGGTGCTCGGCGTCCAGTTCCACCCCGAGAAGTCCTCCAGCCACGGGCTCGCCCTGCTGGCCGCGTTCGCCCGCCTGAGCGCCGGGGTCCCGGCGGCCAGCGCGGCATGATCCTCCTGCCCGCCATCGACATCCTCGGAGGCCACGCGGTCCGCCTCACCCGGGGAGAGTTCGACCAGCAGCGCATCTACGACGCCGATCCGCTCGACGCCGCGCGACGCTGGGTGGACGCCGGCGCCCGCGCGCTCCACGTCGTCGATCTCGACGGAGCCCGCACCGGCGCGCCGGTCAACCTCGAGCACGTGCGCCGCATCGCCGCCGCCGTCGAGGTGCCGGTCCAGGTCGGAGGCGGTCTGCGCACGCTGCAAGGCGTGCGGGCGGCCGCCGATGCCGGCGCCGCCCGGATCGTGCTCGGCACCGCCGCCTACCACGACATCGACCTGCTCGACACCGCCGTGGCCGAGCTCGGGAACCGGCTCGTCGTCTCGGTCGACGCCCGCCGGGGCAAGCTCGCCGCCGCCGGATGGACCGAGCAGACCGACCTCCCGATCGGCCCCGTGTTCGAGCGCTTGGGCGCCCGGGGCGTGCGCCGGTTCGTGTACTCGAGCATCGAGCGCGACGGGATGCTGAGCGGTCCGGACCTCGACGGCGTCCGGGACGTCGCCCAGGTCGTACGGGGGAGCTTCGTCTACTCGGGCGGGGTCTCGACGCTCGAGGACCTCCGCGCGCTCGCCGATCTGCGCCAGGTCAACCTCGACGGCGTGATCGTCGGCACCGCGCTCTACGAGGGCCGCTTCGCCGTCGGCGAGGCCCAGCAGCTCCTCGACCGCGACCACTAGTGCACTACAAGCGGGTCATCCCCTGCCTCGACGTCGACGCTGGCCGGGTGGTCAAGGGCGTCGGCTTCCTCGACCTGCGTGACGCGGGGGACCCGGTCGAGCTGGCCAGCCGCTACGACCGCGCGGGCGCGGACGAGCTCGTCTTCCTCGACATCACGGCCACCGCGCAGAAGCGCGACACCGTGGTCGAGCTCGCCCGCCGCGCCGCCGACCAGGTGTTCGTGCCGTTCACGATCGGAGGCGGCATCCGCTCGGTCACCGACGCACAGGCGGTGCTCGACGCGGGCGCCGACAAGGTGTCGATCAACTCAGCGGCGCTCCAGGCGCCCGAGCTCATCGGTGAGCTGGCCGAGCGGTTCGGCAGCCAGTGCGTCGTGGTGGCCATCGACGCCAAGCGCAAACCCGGCGACGGCACACCGGCCTGGGAGGCCTATCTGGCCGGTGGCCGCACCGCGACTGGGCGCGACGCGGTCGCCTGGGCGGCCGAGGCGGTGCAGCGGGGGGCGGGGGAGATCCTGCTCACGAGCATGGACCGCGACGGCACGAACGCCGGCTACGACCTCGATCTGACGGGCGCGGTCGCGCAGGCCGTGTCGGTCCCCGTGATCGCCTCGGGCGGGGCGGGGACGCTCGCCCACTGCAGCGAGGCGCTCAGAGCCGGCGCCGATGCCGTCCTGTGCGCATCGATCCTCCACTACGGGCGGCACACGGTGGCCGAGATCAAGGCGCAGCTGGCCGGCGACGGCATCGCCGTCCGGCGCTGAATCACCGGGCCGGCCGTGACCTTCCCTGCGCCGCCCGCTGGTGCGTGCGGCGCGAAGATCCCGGCCGGCCCGGGCCTGATTCAGTTACCTATGAGCGCCCGGCTCTCAGTGCAGTGACTAAGCGGCCTCTTCAACGTACCCGGCGGCCGCGCATGCATCGCAATAAGCGGCCGGGGGAACGCGAGGCTCGTAGCAGCCGGGGCGGCAGCAGGTGGACGACCGCTTGGGCCGTCCCCGGCCGATCCGGGCGGCAGCGGCGTCCTTCAGCTCCTCGCGCATGCGATCGAGCTCGGCTGCGTGCTCCGCACAGAATCGGCGGCCGGGCACAGCCGGCTGCTGACAGTGACTTCCGCTACGACAACGCATAGACGGAGCATGATAGCAGGCGTCGCCCGAACGCCTGTTCGACGCAGGTGTGTCATAGCAGGGCGCTAACGCGCAGGCAACAATTGATACAGCATCGAGTAACCGCTGAGGTAGACGGTGCTCGGGTCGGCCACGACGGGGTTGAACGCGCCGTCGGGATAGAAGAACACCTGGCGTCCGGAGCGGACGTCAAGCCCGACCGTCGTGCGGGCGCCGAGGTCCGAGTAGTAGACGACGTCGCCGACGATCGTGGCCGATCCCGAGATCCGCCCCTGGGCCTGGTGGCTCCAGCGGATCGCCCCCGTGCGGGCGTCGAAGGCGTAGAAGTGCTCGTCGTAGGAGCCCAGGAACACGGTCGGCCCGACGCCGGGAACGTCGGCCACGGCAGGTGAGGCGTACACGTAGGCGCCGGTCGAGGTCGCCCAGGCGAGCTGGCCGGTGCGGGCCGCGAACGAGTACACGCGCCCGTCGGTGTTGCCCATGTAGACCCGGCCGTAGGCCACCGCCGGGGTCGAGTAGAAGTTGCCCGACCCGAACCCGAACTGGGTGCCGCTGGTGCTCACCGCCCACACCTGGTGACCGGTGGCGGCATTGACGGCATAGGCGCGGCCGTCGTAGTCGCCGAAGTAGAGGGTGCCCCCCGAGATCGCCGGGCCGCCCTTGACCGGGCCACTGGCCTGATAGGTCCAGTTGAGGTGACCGGTGCGGGCGTCGAGTGAGTACACCCGGCCGCTCTGGTCGCCGAAATACACCGAGTTGCCATAGGCGAGCGGCGAGGATTCGGTGCCCGCTGGTACCCGGTGCTCCCATGCGACGGCCCCGGTCCGCATCGAGAGCGCGAACAGGGCGCCGTCGCCGGGGCTGTGGCCACTCAGGGACAGGATGGCCACGTAGAGCATGCCCTGGCGCAGCCCGATGGCCGGCGAGGCGGCGGCGAGCGTTCCGAGCTTGTGCTCCCACAGCTTGTGGCCGGTGCGGGCGTCGAGGGCCTTGGCCGAGGCATCGTCGTCGTCCAGGAACAGCGTGTGGCCATAGATGACGGGCGGGAACTCGAGCAGGGCGTAGTCCTGGAAGCGCCAGCCGACGTGGAACGGAGGCGAGGGAGCGTGGGCGGGGGCGAAGTCCCGGGTGCGGGCGGCGTCGTAGCCGTAGCGCGGCCACAGGAACGTGTCGGGGACAGCGCGCTTGTGGGGCACCGCTGGGGTCGCCGTCGTGGGCGTGGCGGCCGGCGGTGGAGCAGTGAACTCGACACCCGGATGAGAGACGTTGCGGGGGGCGTGCAGGACGATCACGATCGCCGCCGCGGCAGCGGCGAGGACGAGCGCCGCCACCGGCACGGCGATGCGCAGCCAGCGTCGGGGACCTGGGCTCGGCATGACGGGCCATGCTAGGAGGTGTCCCTGACAGGGGAATCCCCGATGGCCCCCGGGACGCAGACGCGCGACGATACGGGGATGCAGTCCGAGCACAGGCTCCGGCGACCCCTGGATCGTGCGCTGATCGGCGGCGTGTGCGCCGGCGCGGCCGACGCCTTGCACATCGATCCGCTGTTCGCGCGGGCGGCCATGCTGCTCGTCGTGGCGGCCGGTGGCGCCGGGTTCGTGCTCTATCCGATCGCCTGGGCGCTCATCCCGGCCGAGGGCACCGGCACGCAGACCTGGCGCTCCCGCCTGGTGCGCTGGCGGGAGGCGGCGGCGATCGCCGTGCTCACCGCGATCGCCGTGTTCACCCTGCGCCGGTTCGGCCTGTGGATGGGCGGCGCCCTGTGGGCGGTCGTGCTCGCCTCGATCGGCCTGGCGCTCATCCTGCGCCAGCTGCTCGCCCATCCCGGCCAGTGGCCTGGCGCCGGCCGCCGCCCACTGGCCGCTCGGTGGCGGCGCTGGCCGGCGGCCATCGGCGTCATGCTCGTCGCCGCGGCGGCGGTGCTGTTCCTCACCGCCGCCGGCATCCTGCCCCAGAACCGCAAGGCGCTGGCCGAGACAGCGGTCGTCGTCATCGCCCTGTCGCTCATCGGCGCCCCGTTCCTGCTCGCGCTGGCCCGCGGGCTGTCGATCGAGCGGGCCGAGCGGATTCGCAGCGAGGAGCGCGCCGAATTGGCCGCCCACCTGCACGATTCCGTGCTGCAGACGCTCGCGCTCATCCAGCGCCGGGCCGAGGACCCGGCCGGGGTGGTGACGCTGGCCCGGGCTCAGGAGCGCGACCTGCGCGACTGGCTGCTGGCCCGCCAGAACGGGGACCAGAGCACACTGCGGGCGGCGCTCGAGCGCGCCGCCGAGGAGGTCGAGGCCCGCCACGCCGTCCAGGTCGAGGTCGTGTCCGTGGGCGACTGCCCGCTCGACGAGCACCTGCGCGGGCTCGTGGCCGCCGCCCGCGAGGCCCTGGTGAACGCGGCCAAGTTCGCCGGCGTGCCCCGGGTCGATCTGTACGCCGAGGTCGGCGAAGGGCGGGTCGAGGTGTTCGTGCGCGACCGCGGCGCGGGCTTCGATCCCGCGTCCATTCCGCCCGACCGCCAGGGCATCCGCCATTCCATCACGGACCGGATGGCCCGTCACGGCGGGCAGGCGACGCTGCGCACCGCCCCCGGCGAGGGCACCGAGGTCGAGCTGACGATGGAGCACGCGACGGCGTGAGCGCGGTCGAGCCCGCGGCCGAGCGGCCGCCGATCTCCGTCGTCGTGGTCGACGACCATGGCCTGTTCCGGGCCGGCGTGCGGGCCGAGCTCGGTCCACGCACGAATGTGCTCGCCGATGCCGGCACGGTTGCTGCGGCGGTCGAGGCGATCCTCGAGCTGCGGCCCCAGGTCGTGTTGCTGGACGTGCACATGCCGGATGGCGGCGGGGCGGAGGTGATCCGCTCGGTCCTGCCGCGGGCTCCTGAGACGCGGTTTCTCGCCCTCTCGGTCTCCGACGCCCCCGAGGACGTGATCGCGACCATCCGCGCCGGGGCCCGGGGGTACGTGACGAAGACGATCGCCACGCCGGAGCTCGAGGATGCGATCGCCTGGGTGGCGCGCGGCGACGCGTACTTCTCGCCCCGCCTGGCCGGGTTCGTCCTCGACGCCTTCTCCTCGTCCCCGCCGCGGGCGCCCGATCCCGAGCTCGACCAGCTCACGGCCCGCGAGCGGGAGGTGCTGCGCCATATCGCCCGGGGCTACCTGTACAAGGAGGTCGCCCACCGGCTCGGGATCTCGACCAAGACCGTGGAGGCCCACGTGTCCGCCGTGCTGCGCAAGCTGCAGCTCTCCAATCGCCACCAGCTCACGCGCTGGGCCGCCCAGCGCGAGCTCCTCGACGAGCCGTCCGAGTAAGTGCATCACCGCCCGCGCTTCGCCCGCGGTGATGCGGTTTCTCGGCTATGGGGCGCGCAACTGCATCAGCGCTCGCGCTTCGCCCGCGGTGATGGCGGTTGTCGGGCCGGTCCAGTAGGGGCAATTCCCAATGGCGGCCGCGCTCCCCGCCCCCGATGCTCTCGGCGTGATGTCCACCGACACAACGGAGAACACGATGACTGTCACAGCCCCGGACTGGTTGCCGGGCGACCCGCGCGAGCCCGCCGTGGTGACGCGCGGTCTGACCAAGCGCTTCGGCGATCGCGTGGCGATCGAGGACGTGAACCTCGAGGTGCCAGCCGGCTCGACCTTCGGCTTCCTCGGCCCCAATGGCGCCGGCAAGACGACGCTCATCCGGATGCTGCTCGGCCTCACGTCGATCTCGAGCGGCTCGGCCTCGCTGCTCGGCCACCCGGTGCCGGCCCAGCGCTCACGCGCCCTGGCCCGCGTCGGGGCGGTGGTCGAGGAGCCGCGGTTCCATCCCCACCTGTCCGGGCGTGAGAACCTGCAGATCGTGGCCGCCGTGCGCGGGCCGGAGGCGTACCCGCGAATCGCCCCGGCGCTTGCCCGCGTCCGCCTGACCGACCGGGCCGACGACAAGGTCGGCCGCTATTCGCTCGGCATGCGCCAGCGCCTCGGCGTTGCCCGTTGCCTGCTCGCCGATCCGCAGCTGCTCATCCTCGACGAGCCGACCAACGGCCTCGATCCCCAGGGGGTACAGGAGTTCCGGGGCATGGTGCGCACGCTCGTCCAGGACGAGGGCCGGACGGTGTTCCTGTCCTCGCACCTGCTCGACGAGGTCGAGCGCGTGTGCGATCACGTGGCGATCGTCGACCGCGGCCGGGTGGTCGTCCAGGGCGCGATCGACGAGCTGACCGGCCGGGCCGGACGGCAGGTCCTGCTCGGGGTCGACGACCCGTCCGTCGCGGTCATCGTGCTCGACGAGCTCGAGTCCGTACGCGAGGTGCTCGAGCAGGACGGCGCGCTGCGTGTCCGCATCGACGGCGGTGCCCGCGAGGTCGCCGAGCTGAACGCCGCGCTCGTGCACGCGGGGGTCGCGGTCACCCGCCTCGAGCCCGCCCGCCATTCGCTCGAGGAGCGCTTCCTCGAGATCACCGCCCGGACCCCGGAGGCCGTCGCATGACACTCAGCATCGCTCGCCGCATGGTCGGCGCCGAGTTCCTGAAGCTGCGCAGGAAGCGCAGCACGATCGTCTGGTCGCTGCTGCTCGCCGTCGGGACGGCGATCGTCTACTTCATCATCGCCAAGCTGCGCCATCCCGCGGACGCGCCGCCTCCCGGCGGGCTGGCCGGATTCCGTCACGGGCTGGAGCTCATCGGCATCTTCATGGGTCCCCTGGCCGCCGTGTTCATCGGGGCCGAGGCGGGGGCCGGCGACAGCTCGAGTGGCGTGTTCCGCGACCTCGTGGTGACCGGACGCTCGCGGGCGGCACTGTTCGCCGCCCGGGTCCCGGGCGCGCTCATCCTCACCGCCATCGTGGTCACGCTCGGGTACGCGGCCGTCGTGGTCGCGACCGTCGTGCTCGCCGGCTCGCAGCCGCTGCCCACGGTCAGCGAGGTCCTGCGGGGCTGGGGGTGGTCGCTGCTCGCCGACGGCGCCGTCTGCGTGGTGGCGGTCGGGCTGGCCTCGCTGACCCAGTCCCGACCGGCCACCGTCACGTCCCTGATCGGGTTCGAGCTGGTCGCCAGCCCGCTCATCCTGCAGGACTCCTCGCTCGGCCACGCGCGTCAGGCGCTGCTCGATGCCACGGTGCTGAAGCTCACCCCCATCACCCTGCACGGGGCGCCCGTGGTCGTCGAGTCGACCGCGCTCGCCGTGGTCGTGCTCCTGGCCTGGGTCGGCGTCGCCACGGCACTCGGCGCCTGGCGGACGATGCGCGCCGACGCGTAGTACAAGATGCGGGCGTGGAGGCTCCGAGCCCCGATCGCCTGCTCGCCGCCGTCCGGGCGCTCCCAGCCGCTGCGGCGCTGCTCGAGCGCCTGGATGGCGCGCCCCCGGTCTACCTGGTCGGGGGCGCGGTGCGCGATCTCCTGCTCGGCGGTCATCCGCTGGACCTCGACGTCGTCGTCGAAGGCGACCTCGAGGCCCTGGCCGGCCGTCTGGGCGGGGAGATGCGCGCGCACGGGCGCTTCGGCACCGCGACGGTGCACACCGGCGGCGCGGTCTATGACCTCGCCCGGACGCGCCGCGAGCGCTACGCCCGGCCCGGGGCGCTGCCCGAGGTGGCGCCGGCCGATCTGGCCGAGGATCTGCGCCGGCGCGACTTCACCATCAACGCGCTCGCCGTCGCCCTGAACGGCCCCGAGCCCGGTGCCCTCCACGCGGTGGCGGGCGCGCTGCCCGACCTCGGCGCGGGCCGGCTGCGCGTCCTGCACGAGGACAGCTTCCGTGAGGACCCGACCCGCCTGCTGCGCCTGGCCCGCTACGCCGGCCGGCTCGGGTTTGCTCCCGATGCGGACACCGAGCGGCTGGCCCGGGCCGCAGTGCAGGGCGGCGCGCTCGCCACCGTGAGCGGCGAGCGCCTCGGCAACGAGCTGCGGCTGCTCACGCGCGAGCCCGCCGCCGCCGCGGGCTTCGCCTGGCTCGAGCGCCTGGGGATCGGCGCGGCGATCACGCCCGGCTTCGGGTCCGGTGTGGTGCCGGAGCGCGTGGGCGCCGCGCTCACCCTCCTCCCGCCCGACGGGCGCGTCGACCGGCTCGTGCTCGCGCTTGCCCTCGCCGCACGTCGCGCCGGCCCGCCGCGCCTCGCTGCTGCGCCGGCTCGGCTTCGAAGCCGCCGACGCGGCCGTCGCTGTCGCGGCGGCCGGAACCTCGGAGGAACTGGCCGGCGCCCTGGCCGCGCGCGCGGTCCCCGTCGGAGATCGCCGCCGCGGCCGCCGGCGCGCCTGTCGAGGCGGTCGCGCTGGCCGGTGCGCTCGGCCCGGCCGAGCCGGCCCGGCGCTGGCTCGATGAGCTCCGCCACGTCGGGCTGAGCATCACCGGAGCCGACGTGCTGGCCGCCGGCGTGGCGCCCGGGCCGGCCGTCGGCCGCGGGCTCGCCGCCGCGCTGGCGGCCAAGCTCGACGGCCGCGCGGGCGACCGGGAGGCCGAGCTGCGAGTCGCGCTCGCCGCCGCCGGCCAGGCATGATGTGGCGATGAGGGTCCCGGCCCCGTTCACGCCCGAGGGAGAGCACTTCGCCATCGAGCTGGCGGGTGCGCGAGCGCTGTTCACCACCCGGCGCGGCGGAGTGTCGGCCGGCCCCTACGCGAGCCTCAACCTGGGGATCTCGACCGAGGACGACCCGGCGGCCGTGCGGGCCAACCGCGAACGCCTCGCCGGCGCCGTCGGGCGACCGCTCGCCGGGCTGCGCCAGGTGCACGGGACCGCGGTCGTGCGCCGCCGCGCGCGGCTGGGCGGCCCGGCGCCCGAGGCCGACGGGCAGCTCACCACCGAGCCGGACCTCGCCCCGCTGGTGCTCGTCGCCGATTGCCTGCCGATCGTCGTCGCGCTCCCGGGCGCGGTGGCGGTCCTTCACGGCGGCTGGCGGGGGCTGGCCGGGGGCATCGTGGGCGACGGCGTGGCCGCGCTCACCGCGGCAGCGGATCGCCCGGCCGGCGACGCGGTCGCGGCCATCGGCCCCGGAGCGGGGGGCTGCTGCTACGAGGTGGGGGAGGAGGTGCACGCGGCCTTCGCCGCGCACGCGCCCGAGGTGCATCGCCGGCGCCACCTCGACCTGAAGGCGATCGCCCGCGCCGAGCTCGCCGCCGCCGGCGTCAGCCGAGGTCCACGACATCGGGCTCTGCACGCTGTGCGCGCCGCCGGGCCTGCTCTTCTCGCATCGCCGCGACGGCGGCGTGACCGGCCGCCAGGCGGGCGTCGCGTGGCTGTGCCCCTGATCCGCGGGCTGCGCACCGAGCGGGTGCGCGCCAACCTCGAGCGGGCGCGCGAGCAGATCGCCGCCGCGGGCGCCGACCCGTCGCAGGTCGCAGCTGCTGGCCGCGATCAAGTACGTGGCGCTCGAGGAGCTCCCGGTGCTCGCGGAGGCCGGGATCACGCTCGTGGGGGAGAACCGGGCTCAGGAGCTCGCGGCCAAGCACGCCGCCCACGGCGACCTGTTCACCTGGGACTTCATCGGCCATCTGCAGAGCCGCAAGGTGCGCCAGATCGTGCCGCTCGTGCGCCTCATCCACTCGGTGGGCAGCGCCTCGGCGCTCGAGCAACTCGGGCGCCACGCCGGCCCTGACGCCGAGATCCTCCTCGAGGTCAACGTGGCCGGCGAGCCGGGCAAGAGCGGGATCGCGCCGGCCGAGCTGCCGGCCTTTCTCGAGCGCAGCCCGGTGCCGGTGGTCGGCCTGATGACCATGCCGCCGCTCGCGCCCCGACCCGAGGACAGCCGGTCGCACTTTGCCGCGCTGCGCGAGCTCGCCGCCCGCCACGGCCTGCGCGAGCTGTCGATGGGGACGAGCCAGGACTTTCCGGTCGCCGTCCAGGAGGGCGCCACGATCGTCCGGCTTGGCTCCACGCTCTACCGCTGAGGCGTGCCAACAACCGCTCCGGTTCTTGCGTCCATTCGCCCGCGCCGCCGACAGAATCCGTCACCGCCCGCCGGCGGCGTCATAATTCCCGCAGGGAATCGCTGTTCCTGCGCGAAACCTCACCATCGACATGGCCTTCCGCGACACCTGGCACCGCACCCTTCTCTACTTCGGCCTCGCCGATGACGAGGACGCCTACGAGGACGAGCCCGAGCCCTATCCGGTCCAGCCCGAGGACGAGTTGCAGGACCGCTATCGCGACCGCCCGACCGTGACCCGTCTGAGTGCCCGGCGCCGGCGGGACGAGATCGACGACATCTTCGCCGACGACCCGGTGTCCGAGCGGCGCACGACCGCCCTGCGCCCCGTCGGCGGCGCCCGGCCCAACGGCCGCGGCGGCGACGTCCGCGTCCACTTCGTGGCTCCGCGCAGCTTCAATGACGTGCAGGACGTGGCGGACAAGTTCAAGGAGTCGATCCCGGTCATCATCAACCTCCAGGGGACCGACACCGACCTGGCCAAGCGGCTGATCGACTTCTCCAGCGGCCTCACCTACGCCCTCGACGGCGGCATGCAGCGAATCGCCGACAAGGTGTTCCTGCTCACGCCCCGGAACGTCGAGGTCTCGGCCGAAGAGCGCGCCCGTCTCGTGGAAAAGGGCTTCTTCAACCAGTCGTAGGCCGCGGCCGCGGGGCACCGCGCCGGCCGGCGATAGATTTCACGTTCATGCGCATCGGCCTCATCGGCGCCGGCAACATGGCGCGCGCCCTCGCCCGCGGCTGGGGGGACCCGGTGCTGTGCTCGGATTCCGGCTCCGGACGCGCACAGGCACTCGTCGACGAGCTCGGCGGCGAGCGGGCGACGAACCTCGAGGTGGCGCAGCGCGCCGACCTCGTCGTGCTCTGCCACAAGCCGTACCACCTCGGTCCGGTGGCGGCCGAGATCGCGCCCCACGTCCGCGCCGTCGCCTCGGTGCTCGGCGCCACGTCGATCGAGGACCTGCAGAGCGCCTATCCGGACGCTTCCGTGTTTCGACTGATGCCGAACACGGCGGTCGAGGTGCGCCGCGGGATCACCGTCTACGCGCCGACGCCCGGCGTCGATCCCGAGCTCGAGCGGGCCGTTCTGGCCCGATTCGAGCGCCTCGGGCTCCTCATCACGCTGGCCGAGAACGTGATGGGCGCGGCGACGGCGGTCACGGGCGTCGGGCCGGCCTACCAGGCGCTGCTCGCCGAGGCCCAGGTCGATGCCGCCGTCCGCTACGGCCTGCCGGCGCCGCTGGCCGGGCGTCTGGTCGCCGAGACGATGGCCGGGGCGGCCGCGCTGCTCGCGCACCGCGACTACGACACCTTGGCCGTGCGCCGCGAGGTCACCTCGCCCGGCGGGAGCACCGCGCGCGGTCTGCACGCACTCGAGCGGGCGGGCATCCGCACCGCCTTCCAGGACGCCATGGACGCCGTGGCCGGACGGGAGCGCGCATGATCCTGCCGCTGGCCAGCGCGCGCTCGGACATCGCCGGCTACGTGACGGCGCTGTTCGACGTCTACATCCTGCTCATCTTCATCTACATCCTGGTCAACATGATGTTCGCGCTCGGCGTCCGCCCGCCGTACTCGCGCTGGTCGGACCCGGTGCTGAGCTTCCTGCGCGACGTGTGCGAGCCCTACCTGCGCCTGTTCCGCCGCTTCATCCCGTCCGTCGGCATGTTCGATCTGTCGCCGATCGTGGCCATCTTCGTCCTCTACATCGTCGATCGCCTCGTCGTCAGCGCGATCGGGAGTTGACCGTGGTCGTGACCCAGGCGGTGAGCGCCCACCGGCCTCGCGTGGCGGCATTCGCGCGCGCCGGCGCGCTGGCCGCCGTCGTCATCGGGATCGACCAGCTGGCCAAGCATCTCGTCCGTACCGGGATCCCCGTCGGCGAGACGCGGAAGTTCTTCATCGGTATCCAGCTCGTCCACGTCCGCAACACCGGGGTGGCGTTCAGCCTGTTCGCCGGCGGCGGCACGCTCGTGCTGGCGATCACGATGGCCGCGCTCGTCGTCCTGCTCGGCTACCTGGCCCGGCGGCCCGATCGGCCGTGGCTGTGGCTGCCCACCGGGCTGCTCATCGGCGGCGCGATCGGCAACCTCATCGACCGGATCGCCCACGGCGCGGTGACCGACTTCATCAAGCTGCCCGCCTGGCCGGCCTTCAACGTGGCCGACATGGCGATCACCTTCGGCGTGCTCGCGCTGCTGTGGGTGCTCGAAGGGCCGCGCCGCCGCGGTGGCTGAGGCCCCGCGGACGCTTGTCGTCGGCCCCGAAGCGGACGGCACCCGGCTCGACGTGTTCCTGGCCGTGGAGGACGGGTCGCGCTCGCAGGCCCAGCAGCTGATCGCCGCCGGGCACGTGCGCGTCGACGGCGAGCCGGCGGCCAAGCGCCACCTCGTGCGGGCGGGGGAGACCGTGGCACCTCACCCCGGCGCCGGCGCCGGCCGTCGCCGAGGTCGAGGCGGGAGCGCCGTTCACGGTCATCTACGAGGACGAGCACCTGCTCGTGGTCGACAAGCCCGCCGGCGTCGTCGTGCACCCGGCCCGCGGCCACCGCACCGGGACCCTGGCCCAGGCCCTGGCCGCCCACGGGGCCCGCGGCGGGGAGGATCCCGGCCGTCCGGGCATCGTGCACCGCCTCGACCGCGACACCTCGGGCCTGCTCGTCGTCGCCCGCAGCGACGGCGTCCACCGGGCCCTGAAGGAGGCCCTGGCCGCGCGCGTGCTCCACCGCCACTACACCGCGCTCGTCGACGGCCACCCGCCGGCGCGCACCGGGACGGTCGACGCTCCGATCGGGCGCGACCGCCGCGACCGGCTGCTCGTCTCGCTCGACAGCGACATCGCCCGCGAGGCCCGCACGCACTTCACCGTCGCGCGGCTGCTGCCCCAGGCCGCGCTGCTCGATGTCGAGCTCGACACCGGGCGCACCCATCAGATCCGCGTCCACATGGCCGCCATCGGCCATCCCGTGTGCGGGGATCCGCAGTACGGGGTGGCCGGGCGCTACGGCCTGCAGCGGCAGTTCCTGCACGCCGGCCGGCTCGCCTTCATCCACCCGGTGAGCGGCGTCGAGCTCGACCTGCAGTCGCCGCTACCGGACGATCTGCAGGCCGCGCTGGCCCGGGCCGAGGCCGGAGACCGGTAGCCGGGGCGGGAGTCGGCTGGCCAGCCAGCCAGGAGAGGGGGCGGGGCGGCCCGTCCAAAGCCGCCCCGCCCCGCGCGAACCGAGCCACCGGAGGTAGGGAAGGGAGGTTCGGCCCGCGAGCGGGCGCCGCCTGGTAGGGAGAGCGGCGGTCCCGCCTACAAGCTGAGAACGTACCGCCCGCGGATATCTTGCGTAAACTCGGTTCGACAGTCTGTCCATCCCCATCCCTCCGGGCGTCGATCGCGCCCTGCCTCGGAGTCCCGAGGTTCGCGGTCACCAGGCGCCGGGAGGCGTCGTTCAACGAAAACCAAAAAAGGGAGTTTCACCGTGGCTCAAGTTGGAATCCGGGAGCTGCTGGAGGCCGGTGTGCACTTCGGCCACCAGACGCGCCGCTGGAACCCGAAGATGCGCAGGTTCATCTTCGGCGAGCGCGACGGCATCTACATCATCGATCTCCTGCAGACCGAGGCGCTGCTCGAGAACGCGCGTCACTTCGCCGGAGAGGTCGCCCGGCGTGGCGGCACGATCCTGTTCGTGGGCACCAAGAAGCAGGCCCGCGATGCGATCAAGGAGACGGCGGAGTCCTCGGACATGCCGTACGTCAACCACCGCTGGCTCGGCGGCCTGCTGACGAACTTCCAGACCATCTCGCTGCGCATCAAGCGCCTGCACGACCTCGAGCGCTTCGAGACCGAGGGACAGCTCCAGCTGCTGCCGACGCGCGAGCGGATGTCCGCTCAGGCCGACCTCGAGAAGCTGCGGGCGAATCTCGGCGGGGTCAAGAACATGCAGCGCGTCCCCGACGCCATGTTCGTCATCGACCTCAAGACCGAGGTGATCGCCGTGCGCGAGGCCCAGCGCCTGCGCATCCCGATCATCGGCCTGGTCGACACCAACTGCGATCCGGACGGGATCAACTTCGTCATCCCCGGCAACGACGACGCGATCCGTTCGTGCGCGGCGATCACCCGGGCGATCGGCGACGTCGTCTCCCAGGGCCACAACGTCTTCCGCGAGGAGGAGGAGCGGGCCCGCATGGAGCGCGAGCGCCAGGAGGCCGAGGAGCGGGCCCGCCGCGAGGCCGAGGAGCAGGCGCGCCGCGAGGCCGAGGAGCAGGCCCGCCGCGAGCAGCAGGCCCGCCGCGAGGCCGAGGAGCAGGCCCGCCGCGAGGCCGAAGAGCGGGCTCGCCAGGAGGCCGAGGCGACCGCAGCAACGCCGGCCGCCGAGCCCGAGGCTCCGGTCGCACCGGCGCAGGACGCGGCACCGGCGCAGGCCGAGACGCCCGCCGAGCCCGAGGCCCCGGCGCAGGCCGAGGCCCCGGCGCAGGCCGAGGCGCCGGCGCAGGCCGGCCGGCGCGGCGAGGCAGCCGAGGCCCCGGCGGCGCCGCCGGAGACCGACACCCCGGCCGAGGAGAACGCATGAGCATCACCGCCCAGGACGTCAAGGCCCTCCGTGACCGCACAGGCGCGGGGATGATGGATTGCCGCAACGCGCTCGTGGAGACCGATGGCGACCTCGAGAAGGCGATCGAGCTCCTGCGCACGCGCGGGCAGGCCAAGGCGGCCAAGCGGGCCGGAGCCGAGGCGCGCGAGGGCGTGGTCCAGAGCTACATCCACGCCGGCGGCAAGATCGGCGTGCTCGTCGAGGTCAACTGCCAGACCGACTTCGTGGCCCGCAACGACAAGTTCGTCGAGTTCGCCCGCGACCTCGCGCTCCACATCGCCGCCGCCGCGCCGCTCGCCATCAGCGAGGAGGATGTGCCGGCCGAGGACCGCGAGCGCGAGGAGCGCATCGCCACCGAGCAGGCGGCCGACCGCCCCGAGAACGTGCGCGAGCGCATCGTCAAGGGCAAGGTCGACAAGTGGCTCGAGGAGGTCGTACTGCTCAAGCAGAAGCACGTCAACGAGGACAAGCACAGCGGGCGCACGATCGAGGACCTGCGCGCGGACCTGGCGGCCGAAATGGGCGAGAACGTCGTCGTGCGCCGCTTCTCCCGCTTCGCGGTCGGTGGCTGAGACCGCGCCCATGAGTCCGCCGGTGCCGAGCTCGGAGCCGGTGTACCGCCGGGTGCTGCTCAAGCTCTCCGGCGAGGCACTGATGGGCGAGATGGAGTACGGGACCGATCCGGAGTGCGTGGCCGCGATCGCCCGTGAGGTGGCGGCCGTACACCGCCGCCGCGTCGAGGTGGCGATCGTGGTCGGGGGCGGGAACATCTACCGGGGCCTGGCCGCCGCCGCCCGCGGGATGGACCGCGCCACCGGCGACTACATGGGGATGCTGGCCACGGTCCTGAACGCGCTCGCGCTCCAGGACGCGCTCGAGAAGGAGGAGATCCCCACCCGCGTGCAGTCCGCGCTCACCATCTCCGAGGTCGCCGAGCCGTACATCCGGCGCCGGGCCGTCCGCCATCTCGAGAAAGGCCGGATCGTCATCTTCGCGGCGGGTACGGGCAACCCCTTCTTCACCACCGATACGGCGGCGGCGCTGCGGGCGGCCGAGGTCCACGCCGAGGTCGTGCTGATGGCCAAGAACGGGATCGAGGGGGTCTTCACCGCGGATCCGGCCCGCGACCCGAGCGCCGAGTTCATTCCCGAGATCACGCACAAGGAGGCCCTCACCCGCGGGCTGCAGGTGATGGACTCGACCGCGTTCGCGCTGTGCATGGACAACGCGCTCCCGATCGTGGTGTTCAACATGGCCGGGGGCTCGAATATCGACAAAATCGTCTCGGGAGAGAGAGTGGGGACACTGGTGAGGACATGACCCTGATCGATGATTTTCTGGCCGAGGCGGGCGAGCGGATGGCGAGGTCGGTCGAGGCGATGCGCCATGAGTTCGGCACCGTGCGCACGAGCCGGGCCACCCCGCAGCTGCTCGACCGGGTGATGGTCGACTACTACGGGGCGGCGACGCAGCTCAAGCAGCTGGCCACCGTCAGCGCCCCGGAGGCGCGCCTGCTCACCGTCCAGCCGTACGACCGCACCTCGATCAAGGCGATCGAGCGGGCGATCCTCGAGTCCGACGTCGGGCTGACGCCCTCCAACGACGGCAACCTCATCCGGCTGTCCATCCCCGAGCTCACCGAGGAGCGGCGCAAGCAGCTCGTCAAGGTGGTGCGGCACATCGCCGAGGAGGGGCGGGTGGCCATTCGCAACATCCGCCGGGACGTCATGCACGATCTGCGGGAGCTGCGCGACGCCGGCGAGGCCGGGGCCGACGACGAGCACCGCGCCGAGACCGAGCTCCAGAAGCTGACCGACGCCCGCATCAGCGATCTCGACGAGCTGCTGAAGGCCAAGGAAGCCGAGATCCTCGAGGTCTGAGGTGGAGTTGCCTCCCGGCGATTGCACCGGCCCCGTGCTCGCCAACCCGGACCTTGACACTGCGCGCCCGCGCTACGTGGCCATCATCACCGATGGCAACGGCCGCTGGGCCGCGCACCGCGGCCTCCCGGTGCTGGCCGGCCACGAGGCGGGGGCGGACGTGGTCAAGGCGCGTCTGCGCGACTCGGTCGAGCTCGGCGTCCGGGAGCTGACGGTGTACTCCTTCTCGACGGAGAACTGGCGGCGCTCAGAGGAGGAGGTGGCCGGACTGATGGCCATGTTCGCCCGCCGCATCGACGTCGAAACCCCCGAGCTGCACGACGAGGGCGTGCGGATGCGGTTCATCGGCCGGCGCTCCGATCCGGTCCCGCCCGAGCTCATCGAGCGCATGGAATGGGCGGAGGAGCTCACCCGCGGCAACGACCGCATCACGTTCTTCGTCGCCTTCAACTACGGCGGCCGGGCGGAGATCGTCGACGCGGCGCGAACCTTTACCGGCAGCACCGAAGCCGAGTTCCGCGCTCACCTGTACGCGCCCGACATGCACGACCCCGATCTGATCATCCGCACGAGCGGCGAGCAGCGCAGCTCGAACTTCCTGCTCTGGCAGGGCTCCTACTCCGAGATGGTGTTCCGGGAGGAGCTCTGGCCCGACTTCAGCCGCGAGAGCTACGAAGCCAGCCTGGCGGAGTTCGCGGCCCGCCGGCGCCGGTTTGGGGGCCGCTGAGCCGATGTCCTCCACCCGCCGCCCGCCGCGCGAGCGCCCGCAACGCCCGCCCGGGCCGCGCGAGGAACGCGCTCGGGAGCAGGAGGCGCGGCCGCGGCGGCGCTCGCGCAGCTCGGACCTGCTCGCTCGAGTGGCCGTCGGAGTCCCGGCGGCGCTGGTGGCGGTGTCCTTCGACGACTTCGGCGGGCTGGCCTGGGCGCTGCTCATGATCGGGCTCGGGGTCGTCTGCCTGCACGAGCTCTACCGCCTGCTCCACCGCTGGCGTCCCGTGGCGGCGGTCGGCTTCGCCGCGCTCGCCGCGATGGTGCTCGTGGCCCGCTACGGCCACAGCTTCGACGTGTTGCTCGCCGGCATGAGCGCTGTTCCGGTCACCTTCCTCGCCGTGCTCCTGCGGGGGCACCGCGGGATGACGGTCTCGGTGGCGGGCACGCTGCTCGGCATCTACTGGATCGCCTTCGCGTTCGCGCACGCCGTGCTCCTGCGCCAGCTCCCGCACGGCGGTGGGGTGATGATCGACGTGATGGTGGGCACCTTCCTGGCCGACACCGGCGCCTATGTCGGGGGCCGGCTGTTCGGGCACCGCCCGCTCGCGCCTGAGGTCTCGCCCCACAAGACGGTCGAGGGGCTCCTGTGCGGGATGCTCGTGGCCATCGTGGCCGTGTTCGTGGCCGGCCTGTTCCAGTCCACCTGGTTGACCCAGTCCGACGCCCTCGCCCTCGGGGGCGCCATCGCGGTGCTCGGCCCGCTCGGCGACCTGTTCGAGTCGGTGGTCAAGCGCGACGCCGGGACGAAGGATGCCGGCGGGCTGTTCGGCGCCCACGGCGGCGCGCTCGATCGCCTCGACGCGGTGATCTTCACCGTCGTGGCGGCGTATTACATCTGGCTTGCCCTCATGTGAGCCCGCGATGCGTCGCTGCCTGCTGCTCGTGCTCCCCCTGCTCGTCGCCCTGGCCGCCGCGGCGCCCGCTGCCGCCGCGAGCGGCCCGGCCCTGACCGCGCCGCCGACGCGCTCGGTCCCGACGCTCGACGGGCCGACCGACCGGTGGCTGCTCGGCGGCACTTGGCTCTACCGCGCCGACGCAGCCGACGCCGGCGTCGCCCGCGGCTGGTGGCGCTCGACTGCCACGGCCGGGTGGACCCCGGTGACGGTGCCGAACGCCGAGGGCGTCCGGGATCTGACCCCGGCCGCCGATCTGGGCGAGGTCGGGTGGTACCGGCGGGACTTCACGGTGCCGGCGGGGGCCTTCGCGGCTTCCGTGCCGCCGTCGGATCGCGACTGGATCGTGCGCTTCGAGTCGGTCAACTACCGGGCCACCGTGTGGCTGAACGGCCTCCTGATCGGAGGCCACGCGAGCCCCGGGGTGCCGTTCGAGCTCACCCTCGGGCTGCTGCACCGAGGCGTCAACCGCCTCGTCGTGCGGGTCGACAACCGCCGCTCGCCCAGCGACCTGCCGCCCGGGGTGGGCGGCTGGTGGAACTTCGGGGGCATCCTGCGGGAGGTCGAGCTGCGGGCCGTGCCCGGAGCGGAGATCGCCCAGGCGCAGATCGTGCCCGATCTCGGCTGCCCGCGCTGCGCCGCCACCGTCCGTGAGACCGTGCGTGTGCGCAACCTCACGGCGGGCACCGAGGCTGTGCGGCTGACCGGTCGCTACGGCACGTCCTCGCTTCGGTTCGGCAGCCACACGCTCGCACCGCGGTCGAGCTGGACGGCCACCGCGACGGTCCACATCGCCCATCCCGACCTGTGGTCGATCGGCCACCCGGCGCTCTACCGAGCCACCCTCGCGCTCAGCGACCCGGCCGGCCACCCGTTCGACGGGTATCTGACCGAGAGCGGCATCCGGCTCATCACGCTCACCTCTGACGGGCGCCTCGAGCTCAACGGGCGTGTGCTCAACCTGCGCGGGGTGGAGATCCGCGAGCAGGCGCAGAGCACCGGAGGCGCGCTCACCCCGGCCCAGGAGGCGCGGATCGTCGGCTGGGTGCGCGAGCTCGGGGCCACGCTCATCCGGGCCGAGCTGCCCTCGCCCGAGCTCCAGGAGCTGGCCGACCGGGACGGACTGCTCATCTGGTCGGAGATCCCGGTGTCGGCCCTGACCCCGGACGCCGATCTCGTCCTCCCGGCCTGGCAGGCCCGCGCCGACGGGCTGCTTGGGCAGGAGATCGCCGCCGACTCCGGCCATCCGTCGGTTCTCGTGTGGGGGATCGGCAACGAGCTCACCACTCCGGACAGCCCGAATGCGACCGCCTACATCGCCCACGAGACGGCGCTCGCCCGCCGGCTCGATCCCACCCGCCCGGTGGGCATGGCGGTGAGCGACTGGCCCGGGCTGGGCTGCCGCCCGGCGCTCGCGCCGCTGCAGGTCATCGGCGTCAACGAGTACTTCGGCTACTACGACGCCAACGGTGCCACCGATGATCGCGACGCGCTCAGCTCGTACCTCGACGGCCTGCGGGCCTGCTACCCCCACCAGGCGCTGATGGTGAGCGAGTTCGGGTTCGACGCCAACCGGGGTGGCCCGCCGGAGGTGCACGGGACCTATGGCTTCCAGTCCGACTCGGCCGCCTACCACCTGCACGTGTACGCGAGCAAGCCCTGGCTGAGCGGGGCGATCTACTTCGACCTCCAGGACGCCGCCGCCGTGTGGAGCTACGTCGGCGGCAACCCGTGGCCGAGCCCCCCGTTCGACGACAAGGGGCTGCTGACGCTCGCCGGTGCCCCCAAGCCCGCGTTCGCCGTCGTGGGGGCGATCTACCGCCACACGCGGCAGATCGGACCTGCGCCGCCTCCATGACGCTCGCCCGCTACCTGCTCGGGGTGGCCGGCCTGGTGTGCGTGCTGGGGGGCGCGGGGCGGGCCGGCGCAGCCCTGCGGGACTGGCTGCTCCCCGGCCTGCGGGGAGCGCCGGCGCGGCTCGGGGACGCAGTGCTCGGACTCACCGCGCTCATCCTGGCGCTCGAGCTGCTCGGCACCGTGGGCCTGCTCCGCCTGGTTCCCGTTGTGCTCGCCGGGCTCGCCCTCGGCCTCGGCGTCCCACCGCTCACCGCCCGGCTGGGCGCCCGGGGGGCGGCCCGCCGGCGCCGGATCCACGCGGTGCTCGCGCCGGCGCAGCGCGCGGCCGGCGCGGGCACGCTCGGACTCGGGCTCGGCGCGACCGTCATCTCCGTGCTCGGCGCCGGGGTCGTGCTCGCCGAATGGGCGGGGGTGAGCATCCAGTCCCTGCACACCGGGGTGCTCGGGTTCGACTCGGTGGCCTACCACCTGCCCTGGGCCGCCTCCTACGCCCAGACCGGGCAGATCACCCAGATCCGCTTCACCGACACCGACTGGCTGACCGGCTTCTATCCGGCCAGCTCCGAGCTCATCCAGGCGCTCGGCATCGTCCTATTGCGCAGCGACGTGCTCGCGCCGGTGCTCAACCTGGGCTGGCTGGCGCTCGCCCTGCTCGCCGCCTGGTGCATCGGGGCCGCGCGTGGTGTCGGCCCGGCCACCCTGCTCGCCGCCGCGCTCGCGCTCGCTCTGCCGATGATGTTCTTCTCCACCCCCGGCAGTGCCGACAGCGACGCCTGCGGCATCTTCTGCGTGCTCGCCGCGGTCGCCCTGTGGCTGGCGGCGACACCCGCCGAGGGCGCCGAGGGACCCGGGATGCTCGTCCTCGTTCCGGCGGGGGCCGCCGCCGGCCTGGCCATCGGCACGAAGCTGAACATGGTCGCGCCGGCCCTCGCCGTGTCCGTGGCCGCCGTGGCCGCGGCACCCGCCGCCCGGCGCCTGCGCGCCGCCCGCACATGGACGATCGCCGCTGGGCTCGCCGGCGGCTTCTGGTACCTGCGCAACCTGGTCGCGGTCGGCAACCCGCTGCCGTACTTCTCCTTCGGGGTGCTGCCCGTCCCCAGCCCACCGCCCGCTCAGGCCGGCAACAACCTGGCCATCTCGGCGTACTTCGGCCACCTCTCGCACGTCGCCTCCGATCTGCACCGCTGGACGGCGCAGGGCTTCGGGCCTGCCTGGCCGGAGATCCTGGCCGTGGCCGTGCTCGGTGGCGTCCTGTGCCTCGGGCTCGGACCGGGTCGCACGACGCGGCTGCTCGGACTGGCCGCCCTGGCCGCGCTCGTCGCCTACGTGGTCACGCCCGGAAGCGCATCCGGACCGTTCGGACGACCGCTCGGGTTCTCCTACAACCTCCGCTACTGCGTGCCGGCGCTCGTGCTCGGGCTGACCGCCGCCCCGCTCGCCGCACCCGTGGCCCGGGGGATCGGCCGCTGGCTCCTCGTGGTGCTGCTGGTGGTGCTGTTCGCCGTCACCCTGGCCGAACCCGAGCTGTGGGGCCCGGGCTACTCACTCGGGGCACAGATCGCCGTGGCGGCGGGACTGCTCGCGCTCGGCCTCGGGCTGGCAGCCCGGCCCTGGCACGCGGCAGTGCTGCGCCGTGCCGGAGCCCGGGCGGCGGGCGGCGCCGCTGTGCTCGTGCTCGCGGGCGCCGGCGTGGCAGCGGGGTACGGGGGCGAGCGCCACTACCTGCGCACCCGCTACCGGACGATGCCGAGGCTGCCGACGGTGAGCGCCCTGTGGCGCTGGGCCGACCGCCAGCACGGCCGGCGGATCGCCGTCGGAGGCACGTTCGGCTGGTACTTCGCCTACCCGCTGTATGGGTCCGGGGCCTCGAACACCGTGGTCTACCTCGGCGCCCACCGCGCGCACGGGGCCTTCACGCCCTACGCGAGCTGCCGGGCCTGGCGGGCGGCGATCAACCGTGGCCACTACGACGACGTGGTCACGAGCTCGACCCGGGTGCAGTGGCGCCACATTCCCGCCCCGGCACCGGAAGCGGGGTGGACGGCCGGCGATCCGGCCGCCCGCCTCGTGCTCGACGACGCGGGGCGGTACCCGTTCGATGTGTGGCGGATCGTCGGGCGGCTGCGCCTCGACTGCTGAAGGGGCTCTTCGGATCGGCTCCTACAATGCCCGCCGTGCCCCGCCGCCTGGCCATCCTCGGATCGACCGGGTCGATCGGCGTCCAGGCCCTCGATGTCGTCTCCCGCGCCGGCGACGAGCTCGAGGTCGTGGCGCTGAGCGCGAGCTCCTCCTGGGAGGTCCTGCTCGAGCAGGCGCGCCAGCTCGACGTCCGCCGGATCGCCCTCACCGATCCCGACGCCGCCGCCCGGGCCGCTGAGGCATGGACCGACGGCCGGGTGCTGTCGGGGCCGGAGGGCCTGGTGGAGCTCATCACCGAGTGTGAGTGCGACATGGTGCTGAACGCCATCGTCGGGTCGGCCGGACTCGTGCCGACGGTCGCCGCGCTCGGGGAGGGGATCGACCTCGCGCTGGCCAACAAGGAGTCGCTGGTGGTCGGCGGTGAGCTCGTCACCGCGCTCGCCGAGGCGACCGGCGCCGCGATCATCCCGGTCGACTCCGAGCACTCCGCGCTCCATCAGCTGCTGGCCGGCGAGCGGGCGGGCACCGTGGACCGGCTCCTCATCACCGCCTCGGGGGGACCGTTCCGCGGACGCAGCGCGACCGAGCTGCAGGAGGTCACGGTCGAGCAGGCGCTCGCCCATCCGACCTGGTCGATGGGGGGGAAGATCACCATCGACTCGGCCACGCTGATGAACAAGGGACTTGAGGTGATCGAGGCCCACCATCTGTTCGGGACGCCGTACGCGCAGATCGATGTGGTCGTGCACCCGCAGTCGATCGTCCACAGCCTCGTGCAGCTGTGCGACGGGGCGACGCTCGCCCACCTCGGCTATCCCGACATGCGGGTGCCGATCTCCTACGCGCTGCATCATCCCGAGCGCGTCGAGAACCCGGTCGCCCCGCTCGATCTGGTGGCGCTCGGCGCGCTCACGTTCGAGGCTCCGGACGAAGCGACCTTCTCCTGCCTGCGCCTGGCCCGGGAGGCCGCCGTGGCCGGCGGCACCGCCCCCTGCACGCTCAACGCCGCCAACGAGGTAGCCGTCCACGCGTTCCTGGGCGGCCGCCTGCGCTTCCTCGACATCGCCGCCGTCATCGAGGAGACCCTGGCCGGGCTGCCCGCGAGCGCCATCCACTCCTTCGACTCCCTCGCCGCCGCCGACGCCGAGGCCCGGCGGCTGGCCGGGGAGCTCGTGGCCGACCGGGCCCTCGCCTGATGCCCTGGGTCCTTGCCTTCCTCGGGTTCGCCGCGCTGATCATCCTCCACGAGGCCGGCCACTTCGCCGCCGCCAAGGCGGTCGGCATGCGCGTGGAGCGTTTCTCGCTGTTCTTCGGCCCGATGCTGATCAAGTTCCGCCGCGGCGAGACCGAGTACGGCATCGGTCCGATCCCGCTCGGGGGCTACGTGAAGATCACCGGCATGAGCCCGAAGGAGGACATCCCGCCCGAGGCGGTCCCCCGGGCCTACTACAACCAGCCGGTGTGGAAGCGGGTTGTCGTCATCCTGGCCGGGCCGGCGGTCAACCTCGTCATCGCGTTCGTCGTCATGTGGGCGATCTATGCCTTCCACGGCGTCTACCAGGTCTCGCGTACGGTCGCCCCGGGCTCGCTCGTCGCGCCCGCCTCGGCCGTGTTGCGCGCCGGCGACACGATCGTGGCCGTCGACGGTCACCGCAACCCGAGCGTGACCGAGATCACGAATGTGATCGCCGCCCACCGCTGCGCCACCACACCTCCGGTGAACGGCTGCCTGGCCGCCACGCCGGTCAGGCTGACCGTCCGTCGCGACGGCCGCCAGCAGAGCTTCTCCCTGCGCCCCCGCTATGACCCCTCGGTCGGCCGCATGCGGTTGGGCTTCGCCTTCGGCGACGCCCTGCACACCTACGGAGTCCTCGGCGGCACCGGCCAGAGCGTGAGCCAGATGTGGTACGTCACCCACGTCACCGTCACCGCGATCGCGCGCATCTTCGAACCCAAGGAGCGCAAGCAGCTGCATGGGGTGGTCGGGACGTTCAAGGTGACCGAGCAGGAGTTCGCCTTCGACACCACGAGCGCCCTGTACACGCTGGCGCTCATCTCGCTCTCGCTCGCGGTGGTCAACCTGTTCCCGTTCCTGCCCCTGGACGGCGGCCACGTGTTCTGGGCCGTGGCCGAGAAGCTGCGGGGCCGCCGCATCCCGTTCGAGATCATGGAGAGGGCGGGCGCGCTCGGCTTCGTGCTCATCATCCTCATCTTCGCCATCGGGCTGAGCAACGACATCTCGACGCTCAGCGGCTCGGGCTTCCCGACCCGCTGAGCCGGGCCCGGCGGGCCTGGCGCGGACTGGCTGGCCGGCCGACCAGGCGCCCCCGACGGGTATCCTCCCGACGGGGGCCCGACCGGCACAGCGCAAGCGGAGGACACGCACAATGGAGAGCAGCACGACGGCCGGCCCCCCTGCGGCGGCCGCGATGCACGCCCCCACGCTGACCGAGGCCCTGCGGCGCACCGCCGCCGCCCACCCTGAGATCGTCGCCGTGCGCACGGTGGATGACTCCGTGTCGCTCACGTGGTCGGAGCTCCTGACCCGGGTCGATGCCGTGGCCGGCGGCCTGCACGCGCTCGGCGTGCGGCGAGGCGACACGGTCGCGCTGATGATGGGCAACCGGCCCGAGTTCCATCTCGCCGACCTGGCGGTGGCCATGCTCGGTGCCACGCCGTTCTCGATCTACCAGACCTATCCCGCGGCCGAGGTCCGCTACCTGTGCGGGGACGCCGGCGCCCGCGTGGCGATCGTCGAGCAGACCTACCTCCCGCTCGTCCTCGAGGCCCGCAGCGGGCTGCCCGGACTCGAGCACGTGGTCGTCGTCGATGGGGACGCGCCCGCGGGGACGATCGCACTCGCTGACGTGGAGGCCGACGGCGCCGGCTTCGACGCCGCCGCCGCGGCGGCCGAGATCGGTCCCGACGACCTCCTCACGCTCATCTACACCTCGGGCACCACCGGACCGCCGAAGGGCGTGCAGCTCTCCCACCACAACGTGATGGCCGCCGCAGGGTCGATGTGGGAGGTCATCCCGATCGAGCCCGGCGGGCGCCTCGTCTCCTGGCTGCCGGCCGCGCACATCGCCGAGCGGATGGCCAACCACTACGGCCCGGTGGTCTACGCCGGCACGATCACCACCTGCCCGAACCCGCGCGAGATCGCCTCCTACCTGCCGCGGGTCCGCCCGACCTGGTTCTTCGCCGTCCCGCGCATCTGGGAGAAGATGAAGTCCGGGCTCGAGACCATGCTCGCCTCCCAGCCCGAGGAGCAGCGCGCCCCGGTCGAGACCGCCCTGGCCGCGGCGCGCGAGCGCGTGCGCCTGATCCAGCGCGGGGAGGCGGTGCCGGCCGAGCTCGAGGAGCAGGTCAGCGCCGCCGACGCGCAGTACTTCACCCACGTCCGGGCCATGCTCGGGCTCGACCAGGCGCTCATGCTCCACGCCGGCGCTGCCCCGACGCCGGTCGACGTGATCGAGTTCTTCCACGCCCTCGGGCTGCCGCTCGGCGAGCTGTGGGGGATGTCGGAGACCTGCGGCTTCGGCACCGCCAACCGCCCAGGTGAGATCCGGATCGGGACCGTCGGGCCGCCCGCCCCCGGGTGTGAGATCCGCCTGGCCGACGACGGCGAGGTGCTCTGCCGGGGCGAGTTCGTGATGCTCGGCTACCGCAACAACCCCGAGCAGACGGCGGAGACGATCGATGCCGACGGCTGGCTGCACACCGGCGACATCGGCGAGATCGATGACGACGGGCACCTGCGCATCGTCGACCGCAAGAAGGAGATCATCATCAACGCGGCGGGCAAGAACATGTCGCCGGCCAACATCGAGGCGGCGATCAAGTCGGCCAGCCCGCTCATCGGCCAGGTGTGCGTGATCGGCGACCGCCGCCCCTACAACACCGCCCTGATCGTGCTCGACGCCGACTACGCGCCCATGTGGGCGGCCCAGCACGGGCTCGACGGCGGGCCGCTCGAGGCGCTGGCCGGCGAGCCGGCGATGGTCCAGGCGGTCGAGGCTGCCGTCGATGCCGGCAACCAGCATCTGGCCCGGGTCGAGCAGCTCAAGCGCGTCACGATCGTCCCCGGCGACTGGGCGCCGGGCGGCGATGAACTCACACCGACGATGAAGCTCAAGCGCCGCCCGATCGCGACCAAGTACGCCGACGAGATCGAGGCGATGTACTGAACGCGCCGCCGGCTCAGCGGTCGAGCGTGAACTGACCGACGAGCTGCTGGAGCTGCTCGGCGGTCTTCGTCAGCTCGGACGCCGAGGCGGCGATCTGCTGGGTGGCGGCGCTCGTCTCCTGGGTGGTGGCCGAGACCTCCTCGGCTGAGGCCGAGCAGTTCTCCGCCACCGTCAGCACCTGGTCGAGGCTCGCCTGAACCCGCCCGCCCGCGGCCGCGATCTCAGCCACGGCGGCGCTGATCCGCTCCACGCGCTCGCTCATGTTCTCGACCCCGGCGTCGATGCGGGCGAACACCTCGCTCGCCTCCTGCACCGTGCGGGCGCCCTGCTCGGCGCGCTCGGAGCCGTCGGCCACCACCTCGACCGCCCGGCCGGTGCCGGACTGGATCTGGGCGATGAGGCTGCCGATCGTGCCCGCCGCTCGCTGCGACTCCTCGGCCAGCTTGCGCACCTCCTCGGCCACCACGGCGAAGCCCCGGCCCTGCTCGCCCGCCCGCGCCGCCTCGATGGCGGCGTTGAGCGCCAGCAGGTTCGTCTGCTCGGCGATCGCGGTGATCGTGTCGACGATGCCGCCGATCTGATCGCTCATCGATCCGAGCTCGCGAATCGTGCCCGAGATCTCCGAGCTCGAGCTCTGCACCGCGCGCATGGCGTCGGTGGCGCGGGTGACCACGTCGGAGCCCTGGCGGGCCAGGTCCCGGGTCTCGCGCACCGCGGCCGCGGTCTGCTCGGCCTCGGCGGCCGAGTCCTGGGAGCTGCGGGTGACCTGCTCGGTGATCGCGCGGGCGTCGGTGAGCGCGCGTACCTGCTCCTCGGCGCCGGCGGCCACGCCGCCGACGGAGTCGGCGATCTCGGCCACCGCGGTGCCGGCCTGAACCCCTGAGTGGGCCATCTGCTCCGAGGCAGCGCCGACGGTCGTCGCCGTGCCGGCGATCTCGCCCACCATGGAGGCGATGCGGTCGCGCATCTCGAGGAACGCCACGCCGAGGGCGTCGCGCTCAGACTGCGGCTCGATCTCGACGGCCAGGTTGCCCTGGGCGATCTCGCGCGCCTTGCCGGCCATGTTCTGCAGGTAGGCGATGGAGGCCGAGAAGGCCCGGGCCATGCGCCCGATCTCGTCGTCGCCGGTCACGCTCAGCTGCACGTCGACATCGCCGCCGGCCAGCCGCTCGGCGGCGGCCGTGGTCTCGGCCAGGGGCCGGGTGATCGAGCGGATGACGAGCACGGTGATCAACGCGGCCAGGAGCGCGGCCACGGCGGCGATGATCGCCACCAGCGTCTCCGAGCTCGTGACGGTGCTCGCCACCGAGTTGGTGATCGTCTGGGCGCGCTTGGTGATCGGGGCGCCCGTGGCGTTGAAGTCGGCCTGGGTCTGGTTGGAGATGTTGGCGTTGAAGATCGCCGCCTCCTGGACGGCCGGGAGGCCCTTCCAGGCCAGCGCGTCGGCCAGCACCTTGTCGGTGAACGCGTTGTACTTGGTCAGGTCGGAGAGCAGGCGCTGGGCGTTGGCCCGGATCGACGCGGACGGCGCGTTGTGAGCGAGCGCCGTGAGGTTCGTGAGCGCCTGCTGGTGGCCTTGCACGACCTGCGCCGCGGTCGCCTTCAGGAGCGATTCCTGGGCGCGGTCGCCCGAGGCGGCCAGGGCGGCGACCATGTTGGACTGATCGTCGTCGGTCAGCCAGCCCTCGTAGGCGTCGCGCTCGGCGCGGAAGGCGTTGAAGTTCTGCTGCGAGCTCTTGGACTTCGAGCCCGCGGAGCTGAGGCCGACGATGGCGACGGCCACCGAGGCCGCGCCCAGGAGCACGAGCGTGGTGGCAAGGGTGATGAGGCGTCCGCGGACGCCGAGTCGCAGTCGCGCTGGGGTGTTGCGACCCCCGGGAGGTGCAGTCGGAGACATGACCCGCTTGATCGGTCTCGTAGAGGAGACCTTGAGACGTTGCTCACCGACCAGAGCGGCGCCCGGTCAGACCTACGACCGGGCGGATGCTGGGTTCAGTGCAGGCGAATCTCGATATGCCGGCTGTAGGCCGGCGCACCCGGCGCCGCGAGCGGATCGAAGTAGCCGAGGGGGTCAGAGCCGGGGAAGTTCCACCGCATCCGCACCGTCTCCACGCCGCTGCCCGGGAAGGCGACGCGGGTGTCGAAGTAGCAGCTCTTCGGGTTGCTGACGGTCACCGTGGCCACGGTCTGGAACGCCCCGTTGCTCGGGTTCGCACCCGGACCGACCTGGATCTGCGCCGTCTGCGGGCCGAGGCCCTCGGCCAAAGCCGAGTGGGCGGGCCGGATGCAGCCCCACACCTCGAGCCGGCTGCCGCGCCGGGTGCTGGTGACCGGCATGTAGAGGGGGAGCCGCCAGGCGTAGTAGGTGGCCTTCGGACGGCGGTTGTAGGCGATCAGGCCGCTGGCGTAGCCGCCCCAGTCGGTGCTGCGGTTCACGGGCAGCGGGTCGTAGAGCAGGTACTGCATGAACGACTGCATCCGCGGGTCGCGCCAGTGGATGTACTCGGCCCAGTTCAGGTACTCCGACGCCATCGTCTGGCTGACCCACGGATACCGGTGCCCGCCCGGCTCGAGCTGGTTGTCGTGCTTGGGCGGAGTGGTGATGTAGCCGAACTCGGTGTCGTAGACGGACAGGCGGTGGTGGGAGCCGTAGGCGTGCACGAGGTGATCGAGCCCTCGCTCGAAGGCCGCCATCGTGCCGAGTGTCGAATAGTCGGTGATCGGCTCGTGCGTGGCCGGGTCCGGATTCTGCTCGTGGTTGGGCGCGTACCAGCGCATGTAGGGATGGTCGGTGACGCCTGCGGCTTCGAACAGCGCCGGGTGCTGGCGGGTGAACGCGCGCGTGCCCGCCGCCGTCGTCGGACAGCCCTCGAGCCGGGCCAGCGTGCCGCGCAGCGGCCGGTACTGGCTGTCCAGGCAGTACAGAGAGCGCAGGAAGACCATCGGCCGCATGCCCGAGAAGACGCCCCAGTAGTCGTACCCCCGCGGTGCCAGCTCCCCGAAGGCGATCGTGTCGTGGCCGTGGCCGGTCTCGCCCAGAGCCCGCCAGGCGACGTCGAGCAGGCCGCGGTACATGTCGGGGGAGTGGGGGACGGTCAGGTCGCCCGGCAGCCCCTGGGGCGCCAGGCTGGGGCCGTAGTCGGGCTCGTTCCAGATCGACCAGAAGCGAACCGCGGGCAGTGGAGAGGTCGAACCCTTGGGGTAGTGGCCGCTGTAGCGGGTGGCCACCGCCTTGACGAACTGACCGAACTCGGCCGCGTTGGGCTCCCACTGGTCGTGCCCGTCGGCGCCGGGTCCGACCGCCCACGTGGGCGCGTCGCCGGTGAGGTCGAGATCGACGCCGATGCCGTCGTTGGCGGCGTCGGTGATGAGCGAGTCGTACGTCGCCCACCGGTAGCCCCTGGCCGCCGGGTCAGAGGCGTTGAAATGCTTGGGCAGCCGCGCCGGAGCGACGTTGCTCCAGCGCAGAGGCACGCGGATCGTCTGCACGCCGAGCATGCGCAGGATGGCGAGCGTGCCGACCGGGTTGGCCTGCATCGCCCCGTCGTCCTCGAACATCGTCAGCTGGGTGCTCGACGCATGCGCCGTGCCGATGGGGAGGGCGAGCATGGCCGCGAGCGTGGTCAGCAGCAGGGCGAGGAGCGCCGTGCGGCGCGGGAGGGTATCGATCATGGCTCAGGAGATGGTGAGGGTCGCGGTTCGGCTGTACACGGTCGGTCCCCTTGGATAGGACCAGGCCAGGCGGACATCACCGCTGATGGACAGGGACAGGCGGGTCTCGAAGTAGCCCCGCACGTTGCGGATGTGCACGACGGCCACCTGCCGCCAGGGCCCGCGGTGACGGGCCCGGAACTGGACCACAGCACGCTCGTTCCCATAGACATGGGCCGGGCGCGCGCAGCCCCAGACGAGCGTAGCGGCGCCGCGGCGCACGGTGGCGGCGGGCAGGTACAGGGCGAGCCGATAGGCGGCGTAGGTCGGCTTCGGCGCACCGCTGACGAACTCGAGGCCGCTGTCGAAGCCGCTGGCCTGCACGGGCGGATCGACGAGCAGGTACTGCATGGTCGAGGCGATCCGCGGGTTGACCCAGGACAGGTACTCGGCCCAGTTGAGGTAGCGCGCCGCCGTGCTCGGGGACACGAACGCCTGGCGGCGGTTGGGCGGATCGGTGATGTAGCCGTACTCGTTGTTGTAGATGGCAAACCGGTGCCGGGAGTGGTAGGCGTCGATTGCCCGGTCGAGCGTGCGGGTCAGGCGCGGCAGCTCGTTGAACTCGGCGAAGTCCGGATCGCGGGAGTCGGCCGCGGTGGGGGGACCGTTGTAGGGATAGGGGTGATCGCCGAAGCCAGGGGCGGCGAACAGCACCGGATGCGCGGCGGCGAAGCGGCGAGAGCCGGCCGCCGTGGTCGGGCAGCCCTCGGCTGCCGCCGCGCGACCGCGCAGGGGCCGGAAGCGCCTGTCCAGGCAGTAGAGGTCGCGGACGAACACGAGCGGCTTGGTGTCGCCGAAGTAGCCCGGGTAGCCCTGGGGCGTCGCCTTCGACGGGGCTCCGCTCGCCCCCCGGGCGTCGAGATTGCCCAGGATGACCGTGTCCCGGGCGTGCCCGGGGGTGCCGGTGAGCGCCGGCCAGGCCGCGTCGGCGAGCGCACGGTACAGGCCGGCGGCGGTGCGCAGGCGGGAGCCGTCGATCGCCTGCGGGGCGAGCTCCTGGCCGAAGTTGGGCTCGTTCCAGATCTCCCACAGGTGCACTGCGGGCAGCGGCGCCGAGGCGCCGGCTGGGGTGAACCCGCCGTCGTAGCGGGTCGCCACCGCCCGCACGAACTGGCCGAAGGCGGCCGGCCGCGGGCGCCACTGCGGGGTGCTGCCGCTGCTCGGCCGGCCGGGTCCCACGGCCCAGGCGGGCGCGGGCGCGCTCAACGAGAGATCGACGGCGATGCCATCCGCCGCAGCCTGGCGGACGAGGGCGTCGAGCGGGCTCCAGTTGTAACCCGGGGAGCTCGGACTGGCCGGGGAGAAGCCGGGCGGGAGGAGGTCCGGGAGGATCGGGAACGTGTTCGGCGTCCCGCCCCAGTGCACGGCCACGCGGACGACGCCTACGCCGAGCGAGCGCAGTGTGGCCAGCGTGGCCTGCGGGTGGGCGTAGAGCTGGGGGTCGGCCTCGAACATGGCCAGCTGCCGGCTCGAGGCACGGCTCGACGCGGGGCCGCCGGCCAGGGCGGCGCCGGCGAGCAGCAGCGCAGCGAAGAGTCGGACGAGGACGCGCATCGCTGTCAGCCAACAGCCGTCCGGCGACGGAGTTGCGGGAGCCTGGCCTCCCGGGGTCGCAAACTAACCAATCTGGATCGTGGCCGTCCGGCTGTGCTGCACGCCGCCGCCCGGGGGGGAGAAGCCGAGGCGCACCACGCCCGAGGCGGGGAAGCGAACGCTGACCTCGAAGTAGCCGTGCGGGTCGCTGACCGTCACCCGGCGGGCGACGCTCCATGGCCCGGCCGGCGATCGCGCGTACTGGATGGCCACCGTCTGCGGGTGCGGGAGGTAGGTGGCCGGACGGACGTCGCCCCACACGAGGACGCTCGCGCCCTTGGCCACCCTGGACACCGGCAGATACAGCGGCAGGCGGAACGCGGCCAGCGTGGCTTTGGGTGCGCCGCTCGCGTACAGCAGCCCGGTGGCGTAGCTGTCAGCGCCGGGGGGGTCGGTGAGCAGGTACTGGTCGAAGGAGCGGATCCGCGGGTTGCTCCACGACATGTACTCGGCCCAGTTCAGGTACTCGGCCGCCGTATCTGCCGGCACCCCGTGGGTGGCTGGGCTGGCGTCGGGCGGGTTGGTGCGGTAGCCGTACTCGGTCGAGTAGATGGGCAGCCCGGTCTTCGCGCCATAGGCGCCGGCGATGCGGTCGAGGGTGCGTGCGAGCGCCGGCAGCGCGCCGAAGTCGGCGAAGTCCGGCTCCTCCGGCGTGATGAAGTCCGGCGGCTGGCCCTGCGGGTAGGGGTGCACGGACAGGCCGGCGGCTTTGAACAGGGCCGGGTTCTCCGGCGCGAAGGCCCGCGAGCCGGCCGCGGTGGCCGGGCAGCCGCGGGCGGTGGCGGCGGCGCCGCGCAGGGGCTTCAGCTGCGCGTTCACGCAGTACAGGGCGCGCAGGAAGCGCAGCGGCACCATGCCGCCGAAGTTGCCCGGCACGTTGCCGACGGTGTTGCCGCGTGGCGCGAGCTCGCCGATCAGCACGGTGTCGGCGCCGTGCCCGGTGCTCTGCAGGGCCGCCCAGGCGCTGTCGAGCAGGCGCCGGTAGAGCGCGGGGGCGACCTCGACGGTCGAATCGTCGATCGCCTGCGGGGCGAGGTACTGGCCATAGTCAGGCTCGTTCCAGATCGACCAGAACCTCACCCGGGGCAGCGGGCCGCTCGCTCCGGCCGGGGTGAACCGGCCGCTGTAGCGCTCGGCGATCGCGCGCACGAAGGCGCCGAACGCCCTCGCCGATGGTCGCCACACGCCGGTGATCCCGTGCGCCGGGGCGCCCGCGCCGATCGCCCACTGCGGGGCGGGACCGCCGATGGTCAGGTCGACCGTGATACCACGGGCGGCGGCGGCGCGCACGACGCCGTCGTAGGGCGCGAACGCAGCCGCCGGGTAGGCGCCCGGCGCGCCGGGCGAGAACCTCGCCGGGGCCCGGGCGGCTGTGGGGTCGGGAGCCACCGCGCTCCAGGGCACATACAGCTTCACCACCCCGACGCCGAGCCCGTGCAGCGTGGCCAGAGTTCCGCTGGGGTTATCCAGCAGCTCGCCACCATTGGCGAAGGTGAACACCGACTGAAGCGGTGGCGCGCTTCGGGTCACCGGCAGCAGGTTGCGGTGCGAGCTCCCACCGCAGCCGGCCAGGACGAGCGCGGTGGTGGCAGCGGCCAGCGCGGCGGCGGCGCGCAGCGCGATCGGGCGGTGACGGTGACGAAGCTGGATCACGGCGGAACCTCGACCGACGCGGAGGGTGGGGCAGCGCCGGTGCGGCCAGCCAGGATAGGGACTCCGCCCACCCGACGCCTACACTCGGGCCGATGCCGATCGCGGTCCGTACGGGCGAGGAGTCCGTGGCGCGGACCGATCCGGAGCCTCGGACGACCCCCGCGTGGGAGCTCGGCGCGCTCATCGCGCTGACCGCCGCCGGCGCGGCGCTGCGCTTCGCCACGCTTGGTCACCAGAGCATCTGGGTCGACGAGGCCACGACCGTCCACGAGGTGCGCCTGTCCCTCGGGGCGCTCCTGCATGCCGTGCACACCGGCGAGAGCTCGCCGCCGCTGTACTGGCTGCTCGCCTGGGTGTGGGGGAAGGTCCTCGGGACCGGCCCGCTCGCAATCCGGGCGCTGTCGGCCCTGCTCGGGACCGCGCTCATCCCGGTCGCCGCGCTGTGCGGCCGCGAGCTGCTCACGCGGGCGGGCGGCCTGCTCACGGCCGCCTTCGTCGCGCTCAGCCCGTTCATGATCTGGTACGGGCAGGAGGCGCGGCCGTACATGCTGTTCGCGCTCCTGGGCGCGCTGTCGCTGCTCGGCTGCCTGCGCGCCCGCCGGCGCCCGGGCACCCGCGCGCTCGGGCTGTGGGTCCTCGCCTCCGCGCTCGCGCTACTCACCCACTTCTTCGCCGGCTTCCTGATCGCGCCCGAGGCGCTCGCGCTGCTGTGGTGGCGCCGCGACCGCGCGGCGGTCGTCGCGGCCGCTGCCGTCGCCGCCGTGCAGCTCGCGATGTTGCCGCTCGTGGTCAGCGACACGGGGCACTCGCTGGTGGCCTGGATCGGCACCTTCCCGCTCCGCATCCGGATCGACCAGATCGCGGTCGAGTTCTCGCTCGAGACGCTCTACCGCAACCCGATCGTCAGCGACGGACTGCTCGGCGCCGCAGTCCTCGCGCTCGTGGTCGGCGCCCTGCTGTGGCTGGGCGCCGAGCCCTGGCGCCGGCGCGCCGCCGGCCTTGCCTTCGCCCCTGCCGCGGTCATCATCGCCGTCCCGATCGTGCTCGCGCTGGCCGGTGCCGACTATGTCGTGCCGCGCAACTTCATCGCCGCCTGGGTGCCGCTGGCCATCGTGCTCGCGGCCGCTTGCACCGCCCCGCGAACGCTGCCGCTGGGGACGGCGCTGGCCGCGTTCGTGCTCGGCGCGTTCATCTACGCCGGGGTGCTCATCGATGCGCGAGCCGCCTACCAGCGCCCGGACTGGCACGGTGTGGCGGCGGCGCTCGGCCCGGCGTCCGGGCCACGGGCGATCGTCGCCGACGACGGCGGTACGAATGCCTCGGCCTTGGCCATCTACCTGCCCCGCGTGCCCTGGCAGTCGCCGAGCGCCCCGGTGCGCGTCGAGGAGGTCGATGTCGTCGGCAGCACGTTCATGCGCCGCGCCGCTCCACTGCCCGCCGGGGTGCGGCTGCTCGGAGCCCGCACCGTCGACGACTTCGCCGTGGACCGGTTCGCCGTGCCGGGGTGGACGCTCACTCCGGCGCAGATCGGCGCCCGGGCGAGCGCCGAGCTGCTCGTACCCGGCCCGCCGGCGCCGGCCGTCTACGTGCAGCGCGTCGCGGTCCCCTAACCTGTGCGCGCCCATGCGCACGACCACGTTCGCCCTGCTCGCCGCCCTCGGCTGCTCGCTCGCCCTCGCCGGGCCGGCGCTCGGTGCCGGGAGCGCCGCGCAGGCGCTCGCCGACTGTAATGCGCATGACCGCCTGACCCAGCAATATCCGACGGCCACGCTGCGCAGCGCGCTGGCCACCATGCCGGCGGAGGTCAAGGAGTACACCGACTGCTACGACGTCATCCAGCGCCAGCTCCTGAGCCAGGAGGGCCAGCTGAAGGGCAGCGGCTCTGGTGGCTCGGGCGGCTCCCTGCTGCCGACGTGGGTGATCGTCGTCCTCGCCGTGCTCATCGTCGGCGGCGCCGGGTTCGGGACGGTGGCGCTGCGCCGGCGTCAGCCGCCCGCGCCACCAGAGGAGTAGCCGCTCCGCCGGTGCCCCGCCTGAGACGGGGCACCGGCGAGCACGGATGCGCTAGTGGATGCCGACCGTCGCCGTGCGGCTGTACTCGGTGCTCCCGGAGGGGGCTGTCCAGGCGATGCGCACGTTGCCGCTGGCCGGGAAGGCCTCGCGCACGTCGAAGTAGCCGCGCGCGTTGCGGATGGTCACGGTGGCCAGCGTGCTCCAGGCGCCATGACCGCCGCGCTGGAACTCGATGAGCGCCTTCTGGCCGCTTCCGGCGGCGGGCGCCGCGCGCACGCCGCCCCACACCTCGAGCGTGTGCCCGTGGCGGGCCGAGGAGACGGGCAAAAACAGCGGCATGCGGTAGGCGTAATACGTCGCCTTGGGCGTGCCGTTCGGCAGCTCGAGTCCGCTGGCGAACACGCCGCCGGAGGGATCGACGAGCAGGTACTGGTCGTAGCTGGCGATCCGCGAGTTGCGGAACGAGATGTACTCGCCCCAGTTCATGTCGACGGCCGCGATGGCCGGCTTCAGGCCGGCGTGCGGGTCCGGCGGCCGGGTCCGGTACGCGTACTCGGTGTTGTAGATCCGGTACTTCGTCCCCGAGCCCCACGTCCGGTTCAGGCGGTCGAGCGCCCGCTCGAGCTGGCCCACGCCGGGCAGGTCGGCATAGTCGGGATCCTCGCCCCGGCGGCCGGGCTCGTTCGTCGGCTGGGTCGGCGGGCCCGGGTTCGACTGCGAGGCGTACAGGTGGGCGGCGAAGCCACTGGCGCCGAACAGGGCCGGATTGGCGGCGCGGAAGCGCCGGCGGGCGGCCGCGGTGGTCGGGCAGCCCCGCTCGGAGGCCGCCGTGCCGCTCAGCGGCCGGTAGCTCGACCCTACGCAGTACAGGGCGCGCAGGAACCGCAGCGGCTTGACGCCGTTGAAGTTGCCGATCGGGTGATCGACGCCGCGCGGCGCGGTCTCACCGATCAGGATCGTGTCGGTGTGGGTGGTGTGGCCGCTCGCCTTCAGGCCGTTCCAGGCCGCGCCGAGCAGCGCCCGGTACTCGACCGCGCCGGCCTCGACGGTGTCGTGGTTGGTGGCCTGCGGCGCCAGGTTCGTGCCGTAGTTCGGCTCATTCCAGATCGACCAGAAGCGGACCCTCGGCAGCGGCGCGCCGGCCGGATAGCTGCCGCTGTAGCGCTCGCCCACGGCACGCACGAAGGCGCCGAAGTCGCTCGCCGAGGGCTTCCAGATCCCGGGGGGGCCGCCGTGCGGCTCGCCCTTGGCGTCCGCCCAGGAGGGGGCGGGGCCGGTGAGCAGGAAGTCGACCGTGAGGCCGTCCTGATGAGCCGTCATGACGATCTGGTCGTAGACGTAGAAGTTGTAGAGCGGATCGCCGGGATCGCTGGCGTTGAAGGCCGGCTTGCGGGTCGAGCTCGGGTCGGGAGCGACGGAGTCCCAGGTCAGCCCGACGCGGACTGTGGTCACGCCGAGGCTCTTCAGCGTGCTGAGCGTGCCGGCCCAGTTGGACTTGACCTGGCCGTCGTCCTGGAAGATCGACAGCTGCGTGGTGGAGGCCGCCGCCGGGGCGACGTGGAGGGCTCCGGCCGCCAGCAGGGCGGCCAGAGGGAGGAGTGCTCTGAGTCGTGCCATATCTCCAGTCAACCGACTCCGCCCGACAGAGTTTCGCTCGCGGGCGCTCTCTCTACACTCCCTGACATGGCTTCCGAGCGGCAGATCCACGTGGGCAGCGTCCCGATCGGCGGCGGCGCCCCGGTCGCGGTGCAGACGATGACGAAGACCGAGACCGCGGATCTCCAGGCCACCATGGACCAGATCCGCCGGGTGGCTGCCGCGGGCGCGGACATCGTCCGGGTCGCCGTGCCGCGGGAGAAGGATGCCGAGGCGCTGAAGACGATCGTGCGCGAGTCACCGATCCCGGTCATCGCCGACATCCACTTCAACTACACGCTGGCGCTCAAGGCGCTCGATGCCGGCGCCCACTGCGTGCGCCTGAACCCGGGCAACATCGGCGGGCCCGACAAGGTCGCCGTGGTCGCTCAGCGGGCCAACGAGCTCGGAACCCCGCTGCGCATCGGGGTCAACTCGGGGTCGCTGCCCGCCCACCTGCGCGAGCTCGAGTTCGAGAACCCGGTCGAGGCGCTCGTGCGCGCCGCGGTCGAGTTCGTCGAGCTGATGGAGAGCCTCGACTTCACGAACTTCAAGGTGTCGATGAAGTCGACCAGCGTCCCGAACACGATCGCCTCCAACCGGATGCTGGCCGAGCGGATCCCCTATCCCCTGCACCTGGGCATCACCGAGGCGGGCACGAAGTGGTCGGGCTCGCTGAAGTCCGCGGTCGGGCTGGGCACGCTGCTCGCCGACGGCATCGGCGACACCATCCGCATCTCGCTGTCGACCTTCCACGCCGAGGAGGAGGTCAAGGTCGGCTGGGAGATCCTCAAGGCTCTGAAGCTCCGCCAGCGCGGCCCGGTGCTCATCGCCTGCCCGACCTGCGGGCGCCTGCAGTTCGACATGGACACCGTGGTGACCGAGGTCGAGCAGCGGCTCGAGCAGTACTCGGACCCGATCGAGGTGTCGATCCTCGGCTGCGCCGTCAATGGCATCGGGGAGGCCCGTCACGCCGACTTCGGCATCACCGGGGCCAAGGACTCGGCGATGATCTTCTCGCACGGGGAGCCGCTTCGGAAGGTGCCCACCGAGCGCCTGGTCGACGAGCTGTTCGCCGAGATCGACCGCTACTACGCGGCCGGCAAGCGCGTGGTGCGCGACGAGGCCGACGCCGCGGCCGCGCGTGCCTGGCTGGCCGAGAACGAGGACACGACCGCGATGACGCCCGAGCGGCTGGCCGCCGCGGAGGCCGAGCAGGCCCAGCGTGAGGCGGCCTCGCCGGTGGCCGGGCGGCGGTTCACTCGCGCGTAGCGAAGGCGTTTCGCTTTTGTAGCGATTCGGTCTTGTTTCGTTGCAGCTGAGGATGCGACCGTGGGCGGGTGGTCGATTTCTGTCGCGTTTCCCTGCTATCCGCAGGGTTATCCAACAAAGATCGCCTGCGAGGCCTGGCGTCGCGGCAGTTTGGGGTCGTCGCACGGCGACAGCTGACACACCTCGGCGTTGACGGCTCGGTGGTCGACCACTGGGCGGCCGCCGGCGAGATCCACCGCATCCACCGGGCGGTCTACGCCGTCGGGCACACCGCGCTCAGCACCGAGGGGCAACTGACCGCTGCCGTGCTGTTCGCCGGGCCGGACGCCATGCTGAGCCACGGCACGGCGGCATGGTGGTTCGATCTGACCAGCCGCCGGCCGTCCACCATCCACGTCAGCACGCCGAGGCAGTGCGTCTCGTGCCCCGGCGTCGAAGTCCACGACCGCCGCCCGCTCATCCGCACCTGGCACCGCGGAATCCCGATCGCTCCGGTCAGCGACACCCTGGCCGACCTGGCCGGCACCGAGGACATCCGCTACCTCCTGAGCCAGGCCGACTTCCACGGCGTGCTCGATCTCGAGGACCTGAGCGCCCGCCGCAACCCGGCTCTCAGGGCCGCCCTCACGCACCACCAGCCCGCGCTCGCCCATACCCGCAGCGAGTTCGAGCGCCGTCTCGTCCGCCTGTGCGAGCGCCACGGCATCCCGATCCCGGAGCTCAACGTCCGGATCGAGGGCCACCGCGTCGACGCGGTGTGGCGCCGGCAGAAGGTCATCGTCGAGCTCGACGGCCGCGACGGCCACGCCAGCTGGGCCCGCATCCGCGCCGACCACGCGCGCGACGCGACGCTCAGAGGGGGCGGCTGGGCCGTGCTCCGCTACGTCTGGGAGCAGCCGGACGGCGTCATCGCCGCCGACATCCTGACCGCGCTCGGCCGGGACGGCGCACCGCCCCGGCCGGGCGGCGAAACCGTCAGCCCGAGACCTTCGAGAAGCCCTCGGCGACCTTCGCCCAGTTGACGGTGTTCCACCACGCGTCGATGTAGTCCGGGCGCTTGTTCTGGTACTTCAGGTAGTAGGCGTGCTCCCACACGTCGACGCCGAGCAGCGGGGTCTTGCCCTGGCTGATCGGGTTGTCCTGGTTGGGGGTGGAGACGACGGCCAGACCGGAGCCGTCGTGCACGAGCCAGGACCAGCCGGAGCCGAACTGGTTGACGCCGGCAGCCTTGAACTTCTCCTTGAAGTCCTCGAAGGATCCGAAGGCGGACTCGATGGCGGACTTCAGCGCGCCGTCGGGCTCGCCGCCGCCGTCGGGCGACATCCACTCCCAGAACAGCGAGTGGTTGTAGTGGCCGCCGCCGTTGTTGCGCACGGCGCCCCGCTTGTCCTCGGGGATCTGGTCGAGGTTCTGCAGGACCTCCTCGACCGGCTTGGATGCCCAGTCGGTGCCCTCGAGCGCGGCGTTGACCTTGTCGACGTACGCCTGGTGGTGCTTGTCGTGATGCACGCGCATCGTCGCCTCGTCGATGTGAGGCTCAAGCGCGCTGTAGTCGTAGGGAAGCGGTGGGACGGAGTAGGCCATGTGTGCTCCTTGCATGTGACGCTTCGTGTGTTCTCGAGATATCTGTATCAGAGCGGGTCAGCGCCCCGAAGTTCGCCACCTGACGGCGCCCGAGTAGGCTTCGCGCCGCACCCATGACCCGGCTCTCCCACTACCTCCTACCCACCGAGCGCGAGCCTCCCGCGGATGCCGAGGCGCTCTCGCACAAGCTGATGGTCCGCGCCGGGCTCATCCGCCAGCTCGGGGCCGGATTGTGGACCTGGCTGCCGGCCGGCTGGCGCGTGCACCAGCGCGTCGTGCAAATCGTGCGCGAGGAGATGGACGCCATCGGCGGCCAGGAGATGCTCATGCCGGTGCTCCACCCGGCCGAGCCCTGGCGGCGCAGCGGGCGCTACGACATCGACGAGATCTTCAAGCTGAAGGACCGCCGCGGCGCCGACATGGTGCTGGCCATGACCCACGAGGAGATCGTCACCCTCCACGTCGCCGCCGCCGTGCGCTCCTACCGCGACCTGCCGCTCATCCTCTACCACTTCCAGGTCAAGGAGCGCGACGAGCCGCGCCCGCGCGCGGGCGTGCTGCGCACGCGCGAATTCGTCATGAAGGACGCGTACACGTTCGATCGCGATCTCGAGGGACTCGACGCCGCCTACGGCAAGCACGTCATCGCCTACGACCGGATGCTCGACCGGATCGGGCTCGAGTGGTACCGCGTCGAGGCCGACGTGGGCATGATGGGCGGCCTCGGCGCACACGAGTACATGGCGCCGTGCGCGGCGGGCGAGAACGATGTCGCCCTGGCCGCCGGGTACGCCGCGAACGTCGAGGTGGCGAGCGCCGATCCCCAGCCGGTGAGCCTGCCGCCCGGGCTCGACGCCCCCGAGGTCGTGGACACGCCGGGCCAGACGACGATCGACGCGGTGGCCGGCCACCTCGGAGTCCCCGCCGGGGCGCTGCTGAAGGCCTATCCGGTCGTGCTCGACGGTGGGGAGATGCGGCTCGTCGTCCTGCGCGGCGATCACCGGGTCAATGACATGAAGCTCCGCAACGTGCTCGGCACCGGCTTCCGGCCGGCCCACCCCGAAGAGGTCGCCGAACGGATCGGGCCCCCGGGGTTCATCGGCCCGGTGGGGAGCGAGGTCGCGGTCCTCCTCGATCAGGGCGTGGCCCCGGGCGCGTACGTGACGGGGGCCAACCGACCCGATGCCCATCTGCGCGGTGTCGAGCCGGGTCGCGACTTCCGCTTCGAAGCGGTCGACGTGCGCACCGTGGTGGCCGGCGACACCGTCGGCGGCTCGACCGTGCGCATCGAGCCGGCGATCGAGGTGGGCAACATCTTCAAGCTCGGCACGCGGTATTCGGAGCCGCTGAACGCCCGCTTCCTGGACGAGGGCGGCCAGAGCCGGCCGGTCTGGATGGGCTCCTACGGCTTCGGTCCCGCCCGCGCGGCCGCGGCGGCGGTCGAGCAGTACGCCGACGAGCAGGGCATCTCCTGGCCGCGCGCGATCGCCCCGTTCGACGTCGAGCTCGTCACCCTCGGCAAGCCCGGCAGCGAGGAGCGCGGCCTCAGCGACCGCCTGTACGAGGAGCTCGAGCAGGCCGGCCTGCGCACGCTCTACGACGACCGCGAGGCCGGGCCGGGGGAGAAGTTCGCCGACGCCGAGCTCCTCGGCTGCCCGCTGCGGGTGACCGTGGGCCGGCGCACGCTCGCCGCCGGCGAGCTCGAGGTGCAGGTCCGGCGCGGGCGCCAGACGCGCAGCGTCCCGCTCGACGCGGCCGCCGACGGGGTGGCGTCGCTGTGGCGCGAGCTCCCGTAGATCGGCGGCTGACCAAGCGCCGGTTGTTCGGGCTCGACCGCTCGGGTCCGCCGCCCACACAGACGCACTCAGATCAGCCGCTGCATCCGTGGACGATCCCGAACGCGATCGGGTACCTGCGCCTCGCCGCCATCCCGGTGTTCCTGATCGTCGCCCTCTCGAGCCGCCACGGCCACAGCGCCCTCGCCGTCGTGCTGTTCGCCGTCATCGGCTGGGCTGACTACCTGGACGGCTTCACCGCGCGCCTGACCGGCCAGTACAGCCGGCTCGGCGCGCTGCTCGACCCGCTTGTCGACCGGTTGCTCGTGATCGCCGGGATGGTCGTGGCCTGGCGCTTTGACCTGCTCCCGCGCTGGGCCCTCGGCCTCGTGGTGGCCCGGGAGGTGTTCATGCTCGGGGTCAGCCGCTACGCGCTCGCCCGGGGCGTCGAGCTGCGGATCAACTGGCCGGGCCGCCTCGGCGTGGCACCGACGATGGGCGCGCCGTTCTTCGCCATGGCCGGCCTGCACACCGTTGCACTCGTCATGCTGTTCGTCGGGCTCGCGCTGTCGCTGACCGCCACGGTCCTGTACGTTCAGCGGGGTGTGGCCGAGGTGCGCACGACGGCGCCCAAAGCCTCAAGCTCAGCTTGACCCCCCGGGGAGCGCCGGTATACTCGCCTCTCTGACCTGGCAAGCCCGGTAGTACTGGGGGATTCCGTCTCATGGACACGTTTCCAGATCTCGGCTCACTGACTGATCAGGAGCTGAAGGAACTCATCAAGCAGCTGACCGAGGAGGAGATGGAGGTCTCCTACAAGCGGCGGATCCTCCACGGGAAGATCGACATCCTCCGCGCCGAGCTGGTCAACCGCCTGCGCAAGAAGGATGAGAGCGGCGAACTGGTGATCTCGGGGGCCGACGTACAGCAGCTGACCGACATCCTCTCCGGCCGCGTCCCGGGCACCGACCCCGAATAGACCTTCCCTCCGTGGCCCAACACTGCCCGGAGTGCGGCTTCGCCAATGCCGACGGGGCCAACTACTGCCAGCGCTGCGGGGCGTTCCTGGCCACCTCGGAGGCCCCGCCGGGCGCGTCGACCGCGGCCTACAAGGTGGGGGAGACGGGTGAGCTCGAGGAGATCAGGCTCCAGGACGTCGTCGCCCGTGGGGCGGCGCTCGTCATCCGCGCCGGCGGCGGCCGGGCGGGGGAGAGCTTTCCGCTCGATGGGGACCGGCTGAGCGTGGGCCGCCGCCCGGACAGCGACATCTTCCTCGACGACGTGACCGTCTCGCGCGACCACGCCGTGCTCGTGCGCCGGGGTCGGGAGTACTACCTCGACGATCTCGGCTCGCTGAACGGCACCTACGTGAACCGGCGCCGGATCGAGTCCCACCGGC
This sequence comes from uncultured Solirubrobacterales bacterium, assembly GCA_963848745.1. Classification (GTDB taxonomy): domain Bacteria; phylum Actinomycetota; class Thermoleophilia; order Solirubrobacterales; family Solirubrobacteraceae; genus Palsa-465. The sequence goes on from CAWKEO010000002.1 coordinate 362,907, forward strand.
TCGTGGACGGCGACGAGCTGCAGATCGGCAAGTACAAGCTCGCGTTCCTGAGCGGCGATGGCGAGCACTGACCTCGACACCCCTGAGCTCGTCCCGCCCGAGCCGCCGGCGCCCGAGGACGAGCGCCCGCGCCAGAAGGCGGTGACGATCGGCAGCGTGTGCAAAGCGCTCCAGGCCGAGTTCCCCGACATCTCGATCTCCAAGATCCGCTACCTCGAGGACCAGAAGCTGCTCACGCCGCGCCGGACCCAGGGCGGCTACCGGCTCTACACGCAGTCCGACATCCAGCGCCTGCGCACGATCCTGCGCCTGCAGCGCGATGAGTTCCTCCCTCTGCGCGTCATCCGCCAGGAGCTCGCCGGCGGCCGGGCCGAGCGCGAGGTCGCGGCGCCCTCGGAGAACCGCACGCTGCGCCGGACCTCGGTGACCGCGCGTGACGGCGGCGCGATGTACTCGCTCGAGGACGTGGTCGAGGAGACGGGCGCCGACCCGGCGCTCATCCGCGAACTGGTCGACTACGGCGTGATCAAGGGCGAGACCCGGGGAGCCGTCCGCTACTTCGACGAGACCGAGCGCGAGATCGTGCGCGCGGTCTCCGAGCTCGCCCGCTACGGCGTCGGAGGGCGGAACCTGCGCGTGTTCCGCAGCTCGGCCGACCGCGAGGCCCAGCTGCTGCAGAGCATCCTCGCACCCGCCCTGCGCTCCCGCAATCCGGCGCGGCGCAAGGAGGCCATCGAGGCGCTCGAGAACCTCGCCTCCGTGACCACCCACCTCAAGCACCTGCTGCTCATCCGGGACCTGCGCAAGATCGCCACCTGACCGGCGCCGGTCCAAGCCTGGCATCATCCGCGGCCGCATGAGCGCTCTCGATCTGCGCCACTTCATCCGCGACATCCCTGACTTCCCGCGGCCGGGGATCGTGTTCAAGGACATCACCCCGCTGCTGCTCGATCCGCGAGCGCTCGCCGAGTCGATCACCGGTCTGTGCGATCTCATCGCTCCGACGGAGATCGATCTCGTCGTGGCCGCCGAGGCGCGCGGGTTCATCCTCGGGGCGGCGCTCGCCCGGGCGCTCGGGGCCGGATTCGTCCCGGCCCGCAAGCCGGGCAAGCTGCCCCACCGCACGGTCAGCGCCGAGTACACGCTCGAGTACGGCATCGACGCGCTCGAGGTGCATGCCGACGCGCTGGCCGGGGGCGCCCGCGTGCTCATCCACGATGACCTGCTCGCCACCGGCGGCACGGCCGGGGCGCTGTGCGAGCTCGCGGCCGGGCTGGGGGCGGAGATCGCCGGCTGCGCGTTCCTGGTCGAGCTCGCCTTCCTGGGCGGCCGGCGCCGGCTCGGGCCTCACCCGGTGCACTCGCTCATCACCTACGACACGGAGTAGCCTCAGCGGCCGATGCCCCTGCTGCGTCCGTTCGCGACTCCGGATGATGCCGGCGGGCGGCGGGCCCATCGGTCGACGGTCACGCAGGAGCTGACCATCGCCGCGCCGGTGGCGGAGGTCTGGCGCGTCGTCGAGGACCCGCACCACCTGCCGCGCTGGTGGCCGGGGGTGCAGCGGATGGAGGCCGTCGAGGACGACCGCTTCACCGAGGTGTTCACGACCCAGCGGGGCAAGCCCGTGCGGATGGACTTCCGCGTCGTCGCATCGGAGCCGACCTGGCGCCGGGCGTGGGCGCAGGAGATCGAGGGCACGCCGTTCGAGCGCCTCCTGGCCGAGTCGATGATCGAGATCGCGCTCCAGGACGTGCCTGAGGGCACGCACGCCATCCTGGCCCAGCGCGAGCGCCTGCGCGGCTACACGCGGACCGGCGGCTTCCTGGTCGCCCGCGCCCGGCGGCGCATGCTCGGCGAGGCGCTCGAGGGCCTCGCCCGCATCTGCGCCCCTACTTGACCTGGAACGGGCCCGACAGGATCGTCGGCCCCGGCGTCTTCGGAAACGGCCCGTTCGTTCCCGGCGCCGTGCCGGTCTGCAGCGTGAGCACGATCTGGGTGTACTTGGCGTAGTCGGATTGCAGCGGCGCCAGCGCCGACAGCTTGCCGTTCGAGGTGACGGCCGCGCGGTCGTATCCCACCAGCTCGGCCGCCTTAGGGCCGTGCAGCAGCCAGACGGCGTAGTAGTTGTGGCTGTTGGCGGCGAGGTTCTCGGCCACCACGAACATGAACGGGTGTCCGCTCGCGCTCACCACCTCGGCGCCGGCGAGCGCCTTGCTGCCGGCGCTCACCGGGCTCAGCTTGGTGGCGTAGATCTCATGCACGTTCGCGCCCGTCGATGTCGTGCGCGGAGTACCCGTCGCCGCCGGCGTGGTGGCGCTCCTGGAATGCCCCGACCCGCCGCTGGTGAGCACGATCACGAGCACGACGACGATCGCGATGAGGGCGGCGAGGCCGAGCAGGATCGCCCCCCCGGTGCGCGAGCTTCGCGGCTCGGGCCGCCGAGGCGACACCGGGGGCTCCGGCGGCGGGGCCTCGGCGCGGGGGGGCTCCGTGACGGCCTCCGGGGCGCCGCCGTTGGTGGCCGGGATCTCGGGGAGCGGGGCGGCGGCCACGCCAGCCAGCTCGCCGGCGATCACCCGCGCCCAGGCGCGCTCGCCCGGCTCGGTGGCCAGCCGGCGGCTGACCTCACCGGCCACCCGCTCGGGCAGCTGGCCGAGGAGATAATCGGTGATGAGCGCGCGCCGCTCCGGCGAGACGCCGGTCTCGGGCCCGAGCGCGTCGAAGGCGGCGAGCGCCCGCTCGCGTACGCCGGCCCGGTCGACGGAGAGCAGGCGGGCGATCTCGTCGTAGTTGCTCCCGCGTACGAGCACGAGCTCGAGCACGGCGCGGTGGTCGGCGGGCAGGTCGGCAAGCGAGGTCATCGCGCGCACAAGCGTAGAAGAGCGAGCGGCGCCAGAGCGCCGGTCAGCGCCCCGTATATTGGGCGAGCGTGGCCGCCGATCCCGATCTGTTCACGGCGCTGAAGCTGCCCATCCGCAGCCCGTTCGGCTTCGAGGCGCTGCTCGGGCTCGAGCTGCTCGAGCTCGGGGAGGAGCGAGCCCGGGCCCGGCTGCCCGTGCGCGAGGAGCTCAAGCAGCCGGCCGGCCTCGTCCACGGCGGGGTCTACGCCTCGATCGCCGAGAGCCTGGCCTCGTGGGCGACGGCCCGCGCGGTGGCCGCGGAGGGCAAGCTGGCCGTGGGGCAATCCAACCAGACGAGCTTCCTGCGCCCGATCACCGAGGGCACCATCGCGGCGCTGGCCATCCGCCGCCACCGGGGCCGCACGACCTGGGTCTGGGAGGTCGAGATGTCCGACGACCAGGGGCGGCTGTGCACGCTGACGCGGATGACCGTGGCCGTCCGTGACCGCGAGCGCTAGCGGCGCAGCTTGTCCGGGTCCCAGCCGAGCACGACGCTGCCGTACCGCTGGCCCTTGACATAGAGCGGCACCGCCAGCGTGCTCAGCACGGCCCCGGTGTCGCGAGCGTAGGTCTGGAGCAGGAACGGCCGCTCGGGCTGGCGCGGCTCGGTGAGTCGCGCTCGGGAGGCGCGCAGCTCGGCCCGGGTCACCACGCGCGCCGGCAGCTCGACACCGAGCTCCATGCGGGCGGCTCGGGTCAGTGCGCCAGAGTCGAGGAAGAAGCGCTTGGTCCGGTTGCCGGCCAGATCCTGAGCCGGGTCCCCGGTGATGTCACGGGTGACGTTCGTGTTGTGCGCCGGCGCATACACGTTGAGGTCGAAGGGCAGGGCGAACGTCATTCCCGGCTCCTCGACGACCAGGGCGTCCATGCGCGCCATCATCGCGCGGTCGACGGCGGCGTCGTAGGCGGTGTGGTACTTCGGCGGCTCGAAACCGCCGGCAGGCACGCGGGAGACGTCGAACAGGCGGGCGAAGCGCTGCACGAGCGGGCCCTTGGCCTCCTGGTACTCGAGCGCGAGCAGCGCGTCGAGCGTGAACTGTCCGGAGTCGATGGCGCCCTCGAGGATCCCGCGCAGCTCGCCGGCCAGGGTCTCGCAGCGGCGGTGCAGGCGGGAGAGCAGACCGCCGGTCTCGAAGCGGCCGAGCACGCGCGAGGCCGCCTCCGTGCCCGCGGCCAGGTCGAGCTGGCGCGCCGACACGCTTCTGGCCTGCTGCTCGATCTCACCGCTGCCCTGCGGTGATCGAGCGCAGGTTGGCGTCGACGGCGTGCACGTCGGTGAGCTGTTCCTGGGCCAGCGCGGCGATCCGGTCGGCGGTCTCGGTCGACCCGCCGACCATGGCGTTGATGCGCTCGAGTGCCTCACGGCCCCCGCCGGCGTCCTGGGCGCTCTCCGCCGAGCGCCCGCGCGCCGCGCCGGCTGCCTGCTGGACGACGGCGATCTGCGTGCGGGTGCGGTCGATCGTCGCGCGGATCTGAGCGGTCTGGGTGGCCGTCTCTGAGGCCAGCCGGCCGACCTCCTCGGCGACGACGGCGAACCCGCGCCCGTGCTCGCCGGCGCGGGCGGCCTCGATGGCGGCGTTCAGCGCCAGCAGCTTCGTCTGGTTGGCGATCCGGTCGATGATGGCCGAGAACTGCCCGATGCTGGCGATCTCGGTCTGAGCCAAGCCGGTGATGAGCTCGTCGACCCGGACCACATGCTCGTCGATCTCGCCGATAGCGCCGATCACCCGGCCGACCACGCCGAGGCCGCGCTCGCTCTCGCCGGCCAGCTCCTGGGCCAGGTCGGCCGACTCGCCCGCGGCGGCGGCCGCTTCCTCCGAGGCCCGGCGCAGCGAGGAGACCCGCTCGGACACTTCGGTGAGCTGGGTGCGCAGACGCTCGACCTCGTGGCTGATGACGCCGATGGCGACCGCGCCACGGGCGGCATCGGAGGAGAAGTCCGAGGTGATCTGCGCGAGTTCGTCGATGGCCTGCCCGAACTCGCGGCTGAGGGCTCCGAGATCACCGCTGCGCTCACTGAGCACCGGGAGGTCCCACACGCCGGCGCCGTCGCGGGCGGCCGGGGCGCTCGCGGCCTCGATGGCGTCCGCCGCGGCGGACAGGCCTGCGGCGTCGGCGGCGATGGGAGAATCGGTAGTACTCACGGTGGGCAACCTGCCTCGAGGGAGGCGTCCGTCAGGTGATCGGCCCGCGGGGGGCGGGCCTTTAGCAGCAGGGGGCGCTGGCGCCGCGTCCGAGCAGGTCGTGAACGAACCTCGCCAGCCTGGGATCGTCCGGCGAGGCGACGAGGAGCAGGTGGGTCCAGGCGGTGGCGATCAGCCCCTGGATCCCCGGCCGCGGGGCGAGGATGAGCGCACGGCCGCTCGCGGCCAGGGCAGGGGAGAAGGCCGGTCCGAGCCGGCGCAGCGGTGCCGGCGGCCGCGCCCCGCCATAGAAGATGACCACGTCGCCGGCCTCGAGCGCGCTCAGCAGCTGGTCGTCGCTGAGAGCGGTGCCGTTCCGGGTGATCCGGGCCGGACGGTGCGCACCGCTCGTCGGCGGATCGGAGTTGTAGGCCGGTGTCGGCTGGCTCCGGCGCAGCACGCCGTGGCCGAGGTCTGAGTAGGTCTGGCCAGGAACGATGGTTGTCGCACTCACACCGGCTTGATCGCGTCCCGCGAAGAATCCCGAGAGCACGGCGATGAGGCCAACGGCCAGTCCGACGCCGGCGAGGACGATCGCCACCCGCTCGAGCGCGATCGCGGCGCGGCTCACTCGCCTGCGGGAGCGACCGAGGCCGGGCGAGCAGCGGACCGCCGGCCGGGGCGGCGCACCTGATGCCCGGCGGCGCCCGCCAGTTCCTCGAAGGCCGCTGCGAGCTCGTCGGCCAGGGACTCCAGGTCCCGCAGGGCGTCGTAGTCGCCGGTGAGGCCGAAGTTGAGCTGGCCGTTGTAGCTCATGATCGCCACGCCCAGACCCGTGTTCTCGGCCAGGGGCACCATCGGGTAGAGCGCGCGCAGCTGCCGGCCCAGGACGTAGAGCGGGTGCTGGGGACCGGGGACGTTCGTCACCACGAGGTTGAACAGCCGCTGGCGGGCCTGCAGCCGCGCGGCCTGCGCCATGATCGTCGGCGGGGCGAAGCCCGACAGCGCGGTCAGCACCTCGGCGCCCACGGCCTGACCGGAGGCCTTGACCTCCCGCATCGCGGTGCTGATCGTCTGCAGCCGGGCCACCGGATCGGTGACCCCGACCGGCAGCGGGGCCCACATCGCCGCCACGCGGTTGCCGAGCGCTCCCCGCTCGATGTCGGCGCGCACGGACACCGGCACCATCGCCCGCAGCACGACGCCCTCGGTCGGCTCGCCGTGCAGGCGCATGTAGGCGCCCAGCCCCCCGGCCACGACCGCGAGCACGACGTCGTTGACCGTGCCGCCGAGTGCGTTCTTGACCGCCTTGTACGCGGGCAGGTCTCCCTGCACCCAGGTGAAGCGCCGATGGGGGCCGATGCGGACGTTGAACGGGCTCGGCGGCGCGGCCTGCAGCCCGGTCAGCGCCACCGTGCCCAGTCCGGCCAGCGCCTCGGCGGCCTTGGCCGCCACCGCGCGCGGGCCCCGCAGCGTGGCCCGCACACCGCGGACGATCTCGCCCGGGACGGTCGCGCGCTCGAGCAGCGCGTCGGCGAGCAGCTGGGCGCCGGTGGGCAGCGGCCGGGGCACCCAGTCGTGCTCGGGCGCCGCCACCGGGAGCGGGTCGGGCGCGGAGTCGAACAGCACGGTGGCGATGTCGACCCCCGAGACCCCGTCGACGAGCGCGTGATGGGTCTTCGACAACAGCGCAAAGCCGCCGTCGGCGAGGCCCTCGACCAGCCAGAGCTCCCACAGCGGACGGCCGCGGTCGAGCGCCTGCGAGAACACGCGGCCGGCCAGTCGCTTGAGCTCGTCTTCGCCGCCGGGGCGAGGCAGCGCGGTATGGCGCACGTGGTAGGAGACCTTGAAATGGGGGTCGTCGACCCACACCGGGCGGCCCTGGTCGAACGGCACGAAGGCCAGACGCTGGCGGTAGCGCGGCACGAGGTGCAGGCGGCGCTCGATCTGCTCGAGCAGCTCGTCGTACTCGGGTGCGGGGCCGTCGAAGACGGCGCAGCCGGCCACGTGCATGTGGGCGACGTCACGCTCCAGATGGAGGAATGAACTGTCCAGGCCAGTCAGGCGATCGGGATTGGTCACGGCTCCATTCTGGCAGGGCGCGATAACGCCGGGTGACGAAGCGCACACAACTATTGATCGCGCCAGCCGATATATTCCGGGTGCAACGACCTGCCGAGTCGTCTTTGCCCGGTGCGAAGGCGAGCGGGGGACCCATTGCCAGGCCGACAGATGTCGACGCCTGGCGGGGGCGAATCGGATGCCGGACTTCCGTCCGACTGCATCCGTAGCGACCGGTCAGCGGTGCTGTGTGCCGCCGGCCGCTTGCGAGCCCGTCAGCTAACCCCGTAGGCGCCCGGTCGAACCCAAAGGAGGACCTCATCTTGAGGCCTGTCGTTCCTGCGCGTATGACGCGCCGGCGCCATCTGGTCGCCGGCGTTCTGACTCTGGCTGCACCCGCCGTCGCGGCGCTGTCGATGCCGGCCCTCGCCGCGGCCGCCTCTGGGCAAGTTCCCGCCCACCTGCGCACCGATCGCGTCGCCTTCGGCCGGCCGGTCGTGGTCAGCGGAGTGCTTCCGGCCACCGACGCCGGCCAGCGACTCGTCCTGCAGTTCCTCTCCGCCGGCGGCCGGACCTGGCAGTCCCTGTCGGCCACCATCGTCGGCGCGAATGGGCACTACCGCCTGTCGGCCCCGCTGCGCCACTCCGGCGACGTGCGCGTGCTCGGCGGCGGCTCGGGCTCCGGCACCGGTCCGGTCATCGGTGAGGCCGCGACCTCGCTGGCCGCCGGTGCTCATCACGTGAGCGTCGCCGCCTCGCTGCGGGTGCGGCCCCAGCCGCTCACGTCGCTCGGCGGTGCTCCGCTCAGCCTGAGCGGCCGGCTGCTGCCCGGGCTGAGCGGCCGCGTGGTGTGGCTGCAGGCCGGCACCGGTCACGGCTGGCGCAACCTCGCCGCCACGAAGACCGGCCCGGGGGGCCGCTTCACCCTGCGCTTCACCCCGCGCGGGACGGAGGCCCTGCGGGTGCGCTTCAGCGGTGACGCCGCGAACGCCCGTGTCTCGGCTCCGGCCGGCACGGCGGGCGCCTACACGCCGACGGTCGCCTCCTGGTACAACGACGGCGGCCAGACGGCCTGCGGCTTCCACGCCTTCTACGGCGTGGCCAACAAGTCACTGCCCTGTGGCACCAAGGTCACGTTCGAGTACGGCGGGCGAAGCGTGAGTGCCACGGTCGACGACCGCGGCCCGTACGTCGGTGGCCGGACCTGGGACCTGAACGAGAACACGGCCGCCGCGCTCGGCTTTGCCGGCGTGGGCACCGTCTACTCGACCTCCTGACTCCCGGCGCGCCGGGCGCGCCCGTCACGTGTCGCCTCCCGGCGGCGCGTCGCGGGCGCGTCTGGCCCGCCTCGTACGCTGGCCCGATGAGCGTCCGCTGCGTCGCCCACCTCGACATGGACGCCTTCTACGTGTCCGTCGAGCTGCGTCGCCGCCCCGAGCTGCGCGGCCAGCCGGTGATCGTCGCCGGCTCCGGGCCGCGAGCGGTCGTGACCACCGCCTCCTATGAGGCCCGGCGGTTCGGCGTCGGGTCGGCGATTCCGGCCGCGCGGGCGCGCCGGCTGTGCCCGGACGCAGTGTTCCTGACCCCGGACTTCGACTACTACCGCGCCGCCTCGCGCGAGGTCATGGGCATCGTGCGCGCACACGTCGAGACGGTCGAGGTGATCGGCCTCGACGAGGCCTACCTCGAGCTGACCGGCCGGCCGGCCCCGCACGCCACCATGCGCCTGATCCGATCGGAGATCGAGCAGTCCACGGGCCTGGCCTGCTCGATCGGGATCGGGCCGAGCAAGCTCGTGGCCAAGGTCGCCTCCGACGCCGAGAAGCCTCGCGGGTTCGTCGTGCTCACGCGCGAGGAGGCGTGCGCCCGCTTCGCCGCGGCCTCCTGCGGCCTCGTCCCCGGGATCGGGCCCAAGACGGTCGAGCGGCTGCGCGCGCTCGGTATCACCACCTTGGGCGAGCTATCGGCGGCCTCGCGCCGTGAGCTCGCCGCGCGCTTCGGCGCCCGCTCGGCGGCCGAGCTGCAGCGGCGGGCCGGGTTCGAGGACGACTCACCGGTCACGCAGGAGCGCAAGGTCGTCTCAGAGTCGCGGGAGACGACGTTCGATCGCGACATCGCCGACCGCGCCGAGCTCGGACGTGTGCTCGACGGGCTCGTCACGCGCCTGTGCACGACGCTCGCCGCCCAGGGCCGGGGCGGCCGGACGATCGGCATCAAGGTGCGCCTGGACGACTTCTCCACCCACACACGCGCGCGCACGCTGCCCGAGCCGGTGGCCAGCGCCGAGCGCGTCGGTCCGGTGGCCGCCGACCTGCTGCGCCGCTTCGATCCGCCCCGGCCGGTGCGCCTGCTCGGCGTGCGGGTGGCCGGGCTCGAACCGCTCGGCGCCAACGCCGACGCCCAGCTGACCCTCGCCGTCTAGTACAGCGCGGTGGCGAGCCGCCGGCGCGCCGGGCGGGCGACCGGATGCTCGACACCGAGCTCGTCGAGCACGCCGACGATGATCCGGCGGACGTCCTCACGCGCGTCGCCGGCCGCGGGGAGGGCGTCGATGAGCAGGTCGAGCCCCCGCTCGGGGTCGCCGGCGTCGAGCGCGACGAACGCGTCGCTCAAATCGGGCGTTCCCGTCGCCTGCACGCGCAGGCGCGCGGCCAGCCCGTCGGCGGCGAAGCTTCCCGGAACCCGGGCGAGGATGGCGAGCGCCTCGTCGTCCTCGCCCCGCTCGGCCAGGATCCGTGCCAGCGGCACGGCGGCGTCGGCGCGGGCGGGTTCGAGCTCGTGGGCCCGGCGCAGGGAGGCCTCGTCGCCCTCGGCGACGAGCCCGTCGACCTCGGACGGGATGAGGGTGTCGAGGAAGCGCTCGACCGCGAGCGGCGGCTGGGCGCCGGTGAACTCCGAGGCCACCTCGCCGTCGACGAACGCCTTGACCGCCGGGATCCCCTGCACCGCGTAGCGGCGGGCCAGGCCCGGGTTGGCGTCGACATCGACCTTGGCCAGCTCGACCTGCCCCGAGCGCTCGCCGATCGCCCGCTCGAGCACCGGCGTGAGCTGGCGGCACGGGCCGCACCAGGCAGCCCAGAAATCAACCACCACGGGCAGCGTGCGCGAGCGCTCGATGACGGCGCTGGCGAAGGTGCTCTCGCTGACGTCCATGGCGGGGTGCGATGGTAGCGACGCGCCGGGATCGGCTAAAACCACGCATATGGCCGAGCGCACCGTGCACGCCGGCGGCGTCGAGCTCGCGCTCGAGGACGCGGGCGAGGGGATCCCGGTCGTGCTCCTGCACGGCCTCACAGCCACCCGGCGCTACGTCGTCATGGGCTCGCGCGCGCTCGAGCGCTCCGGCCACCGCGTGATCGCCTACGACGCCCGCGGCCATGGCGCCTCCTCCCCGGCGCCGGGGGCCGGTGCATACGGGTATCGGGAGCTGTGCGCCGACCTCGAGGCGGTGCTCGACGCCTGCGGGTTGGAGCGGGCGGTGCTCGCCGGCGCCTCGATGGGCGCCCACACGCTGCTGCGCTTCGCCCTCGAGCACCCCGAGCGGGCGGCCGGCCTGGTCCTCATCACGCCGGCCTACGAGCCGGAGAGCAACGACGACCCCGAGCGGCTGGCCCGCTGGGACGCGCTCGCCGAGGGCCTGCGCCGGGGTGGAGTGGAGGGTTTCGTGGCCGCCTATGGTGAGCCCGGGGTGCCGGCGGCCGTGGCGGGAGACGGTCGTCAAGGTCATCCGGCAGCGGCTCGCGCTCCACGCCCATCCGGGCGCGGTGGCCGACGCCCTATCCGTCGTCCCGCGCTCGCGCCCGTTCACCGCCGTGTCGGACCTGGGACGGATCGCCGTGCCGGTCACGGTGGTGGCGAGTGACGACGAGGCCGATCCCGGACACCCGCGGGCCGTGGGGGAGGCGTACGCCGATGCCATCCCCGGGGCCGAGCTGGTCACCGACGCGCCGGGACGCTCGCCGGTCGCCTGGCAGGGCAGCCAGCTCTCGCGCGTGATCGCGGCCGTCGCCGCGCGGAGCCACTAGAGCTCGAGGAGCTCCTCGACGCGAACCGGTCTGCCGATGTGGTAGCCCTGCGCGTAGTCGACCCGAAGGCGCGCCACCACGCTCTGGGTCTCGCCGTCGGTGACGAACTCCGCGATCGTTTGCTTGCCCAGGCCCTGGGCGATTCCGACGACCGCTTCGATCACGAGTTGGTCCACCCGGCTGGTGAGGGCGTGCTGAACGAACTCGCCATCGATCTTGACGTAGTCGAACGGCAGGTGCTTGAGGTAGAAGAACGACCCGAACCCGGCACCGAAGTCATCGAGAGCGAGCCGGCAGCCGAGCTCGCGGAGGTGGGCGGCGAACGTCTGGGCATGGCTGAGATTGGCGACCGCGGCGGTCTCGGTGACCTCGAAGGTCAGGCGTGCCGCGTCGATCCGGGTGTCGGCGAGCCGCTGGTCGATCGTGTCGAGCAGCTGCTGGTCTCCGAGCGAGGCGCCGGAGATGTTGACCGAGAGATGTAAGCCCGGGTGCTCAGCGAGCAGTCCGATCGCCCGGGTCGTGACCCACCGGTCCAGGCGGCCGATCAGCCCGTGGCGCTCGGCGACGTAGAGAAACTCGCCGGGTTCGATCAGCTCCTCGTGCTGGCCGAGCATCCTGACCAGCAGCTCGTGCTGCTCGATCTTCATCGTGCGCAGGTCGAGGATCGGCTGGGCGAGCAGGGTGAGCCGGTCGTGCTCCAGCGCGTGCTCGACCCGGCTGGCCCAGGTCAGTCGCGCCTGCGTGCGGCTCGCGCGGTGGGGCGCGGTGGAGTAGAACGCGCACCTGTCGCGGCCGGCTTCCTTCGCGTCATACATCGCGAGGTCAGCCTGAGCGAGAATCACCTCGGCGGAGAGGTCCTCTGCGGGGCTGGTCGTGAGCATCGCCACTCCGATCGAGCCGGTGACCCCGCGACCGTCGTTGCCCGCCGTGCTGTGACGGAGCGCCTGCAGGATCGCCGTCGCAACCTGCTCGACCTCGTGCTCGTCGGCTCTGGAGAGCAGCACCGCGAACTCGTCGCCGCCGAGCCGCGCGAGCAGGTCTGATTCTCTGAGCCGCTCGCGCAGGATCCCGGCGACGTGGGTGAGCAGCCGGTCGCCGGCGGCGTGGCCGAGCAGGTCGTTGACCTGCTTGAAGTGATCGAGATCGAGCACGAGGAGCGCGCCCTGGGGTCCGTAGCGTTTGACGTATGCGACGTGGCGCTGCAGCTCCTCCTCGAGCATGCGGCGGTTGCGCAGCCCCGTGAGCGGGTCGTGCTCGGCCAGATGGCGCAGCCGCTCCTCGAAATCCTTGCGGTCGGTGATGTCGGTCGCCGCGGTCAGCAGGCAGTCGCGCCCCTCCAAGGTGATCTTGCGCATCGAGAGGAGTTGGGGGCGCAGCTCCCCGCTCTTGGTCCGGCAGAGCACCTCGACGTTGTCGGCTCGGCCCTCCTGCTCGACCGTGTCGATCGCTCGGGCTCGGATCGGCGGGTCCGCCCAGAGCCCCAGCTCGTACACCGAGTGCCCGATCAGCTCATCGCGCTCGAACCCCGTCACGGCGGCAAAGTGGCCGTTCACAGAGACGATCCGCGCGTCATCGAGCGCCGTGATCAGCAGCGACACGGGGGTTGACTGGAACACGGTCGCGAACCGCTCCTCCGAGGCGCGCAGCTCGGAGAGCAGGGCGTAGCGCTCCTCGGAGCCGGCCAGCTCGCGGTCGGGGCGCTTTCGCTCGATCGCGATCGAGGCGATGTTCGTCGCCACGTCGATCAGGCTCAGCTCCTCCTCGCTCGGGCTGCGTGGCTCGCGGTAGTACATCGCGAAGGTCCCCAGCAGCTTCTCGCCGAAGCCGAAGATCGGCGTCGACCAGCAGGCTCTGAACTCGCACTGCTCTGCGATCCCGCGATAGGCCGCCCACAACGGGTCGCGCTGGATGTCGGTCACGATCACCTGCTGCCGGCGGTGGGCGGCGGTCCCGCAGGACCCCTGCGCCTCCCCGACCTCAAGCCCGTCGGCCACCCGGTTGTACGCGGCCGGGAGGCTCGGCGCGGCACCGTGGCGCAGGTGCCGGCGCTCATCGTCGAGCAGCAGCACCGAGCACATCATTCCGGGCGCGCTGGCCTCGACCAGCAGCATCAGCCGCTCGAGGGTCTGCGGGAGTGGCGCGCCGGTGGCGATCAGCTCGAGGATCTCGTTCTGGCCGAGCAGGATCCCCTCAGGGCGCCGGCGCTCGCGCGCGGGCGCGAGCGGTGAGACGCTGCCACCGGGATCCGCTCTCGAACGCTGGCCCTGACCCATCACACCTCTGCGTGGCCCACCCGTTTCGCGAGCGACTCTACCGGAGCGTCACCCGCCCGAACCGCCGTCCGACCGAGTTCGAGATAGCCGTTGCCGCGGAAGCGGACCGCGATGTGCAGGGCGACCACGCGACCGTGGGGGCCGCGGCCGGGCAGCCTGCCGAACACCGTCTGAGCCGAGTAGGTGCAGTCCGGCTGCAGAGCCGCCAGGACGTAGGAGACGCCGCGGCCGCCGAGGAAGAAGCGCACGGCGACGAATCCGGTGCAGGCATCGCTGCCCGGGATATAGCTCGGGCCTGTGACCTTGCCGGTGGTGGTGAACACAAACGGAGCGTGGGCGGAGTGGCGCGGCGTCGTGTGCACGGTGAGGGTCGGCATCGGCCGCGGCGAGGGCTCGGTGTAGAAGACCTGATCGGCTCCCGCGTTGGTGGCCACGGTGCCGTGGAAGGCGACGAGCCGGTAGTGGAAGAAGGTCCCGGGGGCGAGGCCGGTGAGACGCTCGGTGACCACGACCGGGGCCTTGCCCGAGGGCACCGTCCCGCCGGTCGTGTAGGTCCCGTAGGCGCTCGTTTCCCCGTACTGGAACCGCCAGCCGGTGGTGGCGCCGTTCGGATTGATGATCCCGGTCAGCGTGACCGCATACTGCGCGGGCAGGATGGCCGGGCCGGTGGCCACTGCGGGCGGCGGCGGTCCAGTGGTCGTGAACGTGCGATCGCGCCCGTTGGTGGCGCCGAACCGGTTCACGGCCACGATCCGGTAGTGGTAGATGGTGCCGGGGATGAGTCCCTTTGGCTGCACCGACACCTTGAGCGTCGTCGTGCCGCTACCGGCCGAATGGATGTGCCCGATCGAGCCGTAGGCGCTCGTCAGACCCCACTGGAACTGCCACGAGGTGGCGCTGCCATTCGGGTTCACCGTCCCGAGCAGGACGGCCGAGGTTTGCGTGACCGACTTGTGCGAGCCGGTGGACACCGACGGTGAAGAGGCCGCCGAGGCCAGGCCCGCGGCCGCCCCGCAGGCGACGATGGCGACGAGCGCGATCGCGGCGCGTGTCCTCAGGTGATGCATGTCGTCCTCCCGTTCGTGGCCATCCCGCCGGTTTAAGCGCGCCGTGGGCCAGCAAGTTGCGGTTACCCGCTGCGGCGGAGGATCACCGCGAACTCCCGCTTCGCGTAGGCACGGGCGTGCACGAGCTCGGCCGGCAGCTCGAGGGCTCCGAGCAGGGCCAGGAAGTCGGCCAGCTCCCAGACGTGGAAGTGGTGGCGCGCATCCTCCCGGGCGAAGTGGGCGACGCGCTCGGGCACCCGGTCCTCCGGCTGGCCCTCGATGTCCCGCGCCCACTCCTCGTAGTGCCGCTTCCGGGAGACGGCGGGCCCCTCGGCATGGTCGCGGAGGACGTGCTCGACCGTGGTTCGGGCGCGACCAGCGTCGAAGCTGTACCGAGCGTCCGGCAGCACGAGGAATACGATGCCGCCCGGCCGCACGACGCGAACGAAGGTCTCGAGTCCCTGGACCGGATCGTCGAGGTGCTCGAGCACGTGACTGGCGATCACGAAATCGACCGACGCGTCCGCGATCGTCGCCAGCGTCGCCGCATCGTCGACGACGTCGATCTCGGGGATGGCCTGCGGGTCGAGCCCGCCGCGCGCGAGTTCGGGACCGTCGGTCGCGATCAACTCCGCGCGGGGGCGGCGATCGACATACCGCGCCCGCACCTCCGGCGGTAGCCGCAGGGGCATCGTCATCGGCCCGATCTCGATGCCCTCGCCGCGCAGGTGGACGCGGGCGAGGTCCTCGCGGATGATCGAGACGTTGTCCCGGTGCGCCCGCAGCAGCACGTCACGCAGCCGCCGGTACGGGCGGCTGGTTCCGACCTGCGCCTTCAACCTGTCCCGCCCCGGAGCCATGGCACCGGGGATCCTGTCAGCCCGAGGCGTCCCTCACGACCACGCCGCGCGTATGCTCCGCCGGTGGGCACCCCGGTCGTGAGCGACTCGGCTCCTCCCGCGGCTCGGCCGGACCGCGAGGCGCTGCGCCGGTGCTGGCACCCGGTCGGCTTCGCCGCCGCGCTCGGTGCGCAGCCGCTGCGGACGGTGCTCCTCGGGGTTCCGGTCGTCCTCTGGCGCGACGGCACCGGTGCCGCGCGCGCCCTGCACGACGTGTGCATCCATCGTGGCACGGCGCTGTCGCTCGGGCGGGTCCTCGACGGCGAGCTCATGTGCCCGTATCACGGCTGGCGCTACGGCGCCGACGGGCGCTGCCGGGCGATCCCGCAGCTGCCCGACCCCTCGCGGGTCCCGGGCAAGGCGCGCGTGGCCGCCTACCACTGCGTCGAGCGCTACGGGCTGGTGTGGGTGGCGCTCGAGGAGCCGCGCTGGCCGCTGCCCGAGGTGCCCGAGCTCGAGGGCGCCGAGGAGTGGCAGGCCGTGCCCTGCGGACCGTATGCGTGGGCGGCCGACGCGTCGCGCCAGGTGGAGAACTTCACCGACTTCGGCCACTTTCCCTGGGTGCACCCGGGGCTGCTCGGTGACCCCTCGCGGCCCGTCGTGCCCGGGCACACGGTGGAGATCGACGGCCCCGTGCTGCGCTACGAGGTCGTCCGGCCCGAGGCGCCGAACAGCGACGAGTTCCCCGTGTTCGCCAACGAGCAGACGGCGACGCCCGAGCGGCGCAGCCGCTACCAGCTCCACCTTCCGTACACGATCGTGCTCCGGCTGGGCTGGGGCGGGGAGCGGGGGATGGTGTACTTCTTCGCCTCGCAGCCGATCGGCGAGGAGGCGTGTGCCGGCTACCTGGTCATCGGGCGCAACTACGACCGCGATCAGCCGGTGCGGGTGCTGCAGGACTTCGAGGACACGATCTTCGAACAGGACCGCCGGATGGTGGAATCCCAGCGCCCGGAGAAGGTGCCGTTCGACCTGGCCGACGAGATGCACCTGAAGTTCGATGCCGTCGCCGTCGCCTACCGGCGGGCGATGCGTCAGCAGGGCCTGGCGGCTTAGTAGAACCCCTCGCGGCGGGCGTAGCGCTCGTTGCGCGCGCGCTCGTGTTCCTCGATGTCGAGCTCGGGCAGCCGGATCGACTTCAGGATCTGACCGTGGCTGGGGAGCTCCGAGCGCGCGAGGTGGTGGGCGGGGTTCCACAGATCGGAGCGGATGAGCGCCTTCGGGCACTGCGTGTAGGCCTCGAGCACCGTGACGACGATTCCGAGGCGGGGCAGCTTGCCCGCGACGGCGCTGTCGGCGAGCAGCTCGGCGTCATCGGTGAGGACCGCGGTCCCATTGACCCGGAAGGTGTCGCCGACGCCCGGAATGAGGAACAGGAGCCCGATGCGCGGGTCGGCGAGCAGGTTGCTCAGCGAGTCGGCGAGCTTGTTGCCGGGCCGTTCGGGCAGGAGCAGCGTGTGCTCATCGAGGACGCGCACGAAGCCGGGCGGATCACCGCGGGGCGAGACGTCGAGGCCGCCCTCGGGGCGCGCGGTGGCCACGCACACGAACGGAGAGCGCTCGACGAACTGGCGCGTGAGGTCATTCAGGCGGTCATACAGCTTCGCCTGGACGAGCTCGGTCGGCTCGCCGATCAGCTCCCGCAGCTCCGCCTCCGTCTCGATGGTGCGCATGCTCGGACAGTACCGGTGGGCGCTTACGGCACGTCGGCGCTGGGGGGCACCGGTGGGCGCGTAGCGGCCGGTGCACGCGCGGGGCGGCGGGGTCGCTCCGCCGGTCCGAGGCGGTCTCCCGGAGGGAGAAACGACACTCTCATGCCTGCGATCACAACGAGAGTGCGCTTCCTCGTCGTAGAGGCGAGAAAGTGCACGCTCGATCGTGCGCACGAAGCGAAAGTGTGGTTTCTCCCGCGAAGCGTCAGCAGCCGGCGCCGTCGAACCAGGCGCCGCTGGCGTGGGACGACACTAGGCGGAATCCGATCATTCCGGTCACGCCATCGGGCGCCGACGCGACTGACGTCGGAAACGACCGCCCAGCGGTCGAAGATCAGTGCGAGGGTCGGTCTCTTTGCGGGAGAAACGACACTCTCGCGCCTGCGACCGCGACGAAAGTGCGCTTCCTCGTCGTAGAGGCGAGAAAGTGCACGCTCGATCGCGCGCACGAACGAAAGTGTGGTTTCTCCCGCCAAGCGTCAGGAGCCGGCGGCCTCGAACCAGGCGCCGCTGGCACCCGACGACACCGGCGGAATCCGATCCTCCGGTCACGCCATCGAAGGCCCGCAGCTCGGGCGCCGACGCCACTGACGTCGGAAATGATCGCCCAGCGGTCGAAGATCAGTGCGAGGGTCGTCTCTTCGCGGGAGAAACGACACTCTCGCGCCTGCGACCGCGACGAAAGGGCGCTTCCTCGCCGTAGAAACGAGAAAGTGCACGCCCGATCGCGCGCACGGAACGAGAGTGTGGTTTCTTCCGCCAAGCGTCAGCAGCCGGCGGCCTCGAACCAGGCGCCGCTGGCGTGCGACGACACGAACGGCAAGCAGATACCTCACGGGCGCCACTCTTCGGGACGCTGCGCCAGGCGGCGCCGGGCTTGCTGGTCCTCCCGGACCAGAGCTGCGCTGCCCGGCGCGGCGGGCCAGGGGTGGAGGATCGCGGGTAGGCGACCGGCGGCGGTCGGGCGTGGCCGGCCGCGGGCGCGCGCGCCGCTGCGGTCGGCGCCGCGCTAGCGGCTGCGCCGCGCCCCGCGGCGCGCACGGCGACCTCCAGGCGGGCGACCGCCGAGGAGCACCAGACCCCGGCGCTCTGCACAAATTTCCTCATGCGGAGCAAGTAGCCGCGCCGGGATGGTGCGGCCCGCTACTTGCCGAGGTCCTCAGGGAACGCCAGCCGCATCACGGCGAAGTGATCTTGGGCGTGCGCCAGGATCTCATCGAACAGCTGGCAGCCGGCGTCGCCGTGGTCGAAGACGCGTTCGGTGACCAACGTCTCATCGCTATAGAGCTTGGCATTGCGGGCGAAGACATCGATCCTCACGCGCTGGTTAGGGGCCACGTTGCTCACGCAGGTGATTGTGACCGGGCAAGACGACGCTCCGGGGCCAGGAGCGCAGCCGGGCCTGCAATCCCGACTTTGAACGCTCGATAATCGATGTTATGTAGAGCGACAGCGAAAGTCGCTTCATGCCACACGCCGGAGCGCACGAGCGAAGGCTCGGGGCAGCACGCACCGCATTCGACGATCCCGCAATGATGGATCGATGACGCCGTCCGCGCTGCCGATCGAGCTGGTGATCTTCGATTGCGACGGCGTGCTCGTCGACAGCGAGCCCATCGGAGTGCGCTACGACATGCTCATGCTCGAGCGGGTCGGGCTGGTCATGACCGAGGCCGAGGTCATCGATCGCTTCGTCGGGCGCTCGGGCAGCGTCCTGCGGGAATACATCGAGGACGAGCTGGGTCACCCGCTCGATCGAGCGCTCGAGGACGAGATGCGCCAGTTCTACCTCGACGCGCTGGCCGCGGATCTGCACGCCGTCGACGGTGTGAGCGACGCGCTGGCTCGGATCGACGTGCCGATGTGCGTGGCATCGAGCAGCGAGCCCGACAGCCTGCGCTGGAAGCTCCGTCACGTCGGGCTGCTCGATCACTTCGGCGGGATCTTCAGCGCGGCCGAGGTCGAGCACGGCAAGCCAGCGCCCGACCTGTTCCTGTACGCGGCCCGGCGCATGGGCGTCGCGCCGGACCGGTGCGCCGTCGTCGAGGACAGCCAGTACGGCGTGCAGGCCGCTCGGGCCGCCGGCATGGCGGTGTTCGCCTACGCGAGCGGGTTCACGGACTCGACCAGGCTCACCGGCGATCACACGACGATCTTCACCGACATGCGCGACCTCCCCGAGCTCCTGGCGCGCAGCGTTATGTGAACTTCGCCGAGAGAGGGCCGGCCCCCTGCGGTGATGCATCCCGCGCGTGAAGCCAGTGGAGGGCCGGCCCGAGCACCGGACCGGCCCTCCGGGACCTCTCGGGGCTAGTAGCCAGCGCTCCCCGGCGCAGAGGGCGCCGAACCGGGCCGAGCCATACCGCCTGGCGGTGGCCCGCCGGGACCACCGTGCGTGCCACCCGGGCCGCCCTGCACCTTGAACGAGCTGTCCAGGTGCACCTCGGTCGTCGTGCCGTTCTTCGTCACGTCGACCTCGTAGCCGCGGCCCGTGTAATCGGTTGTCACCGCGCCGGCGGTCCCACCGCCGAGGAACTTCACCGCGGCGGCCTTGGCCGTCGCGGCGGCCGTCCCGGTCACCGCCTTCTCGGCGTCCTCGTGTGCGGCGGTCCCGTGCGCCGGGAAGTTCGCCGGCGCCGAGTGGTTCGCGGCCGGCGGGCTGCCGCTCGACGACGACGACGTCGCTGTCGACGAGCTCGTCGCCGCGTTTGCGATGGCTCCGCCGCCGATGGCGGCCGCGCCGACGGCGGCACCCGTCATCAGGATGGATCTGAGGCTCCTCATTCGCTCTCCTTGAGGTCGTGGTTGAGGATGACTCCAGATCGTGCGCCGAGGTTGTAAGGCGTCCGGGCGATCGGCGTAAGAATGACGTCTCGCCTGCGGCCGCCGAAGCGCCGGGTGAGCTGATGGGCGCCCTCACAACCCTCGGATCAGGTCGCGGACGGCTTGCGGCTGGGAGAGAAACGGATGGTGGCCGGCGTCGAGTTCCACGACGGTGCCGGCCCGGCGCGCGAACTCACGCTGGCGCGCGGCGGGCGTGCCCCGGTCCTCGGTGCAGACGAGGTAGGTCGAGGCGATGTCCTGCCAGGCCGCCGACTGCACGGGTTGCGCGAGCACGGCCAGGCTCTGCCGGGCCGTCTTGTCCATGGCGTCGCGCTGGATGATCGCGTCGCAGTCGTGCAGGAACGTCTTCACCAGTGCGTCCGGCCGGACGGTGAACGTCCCACTGTCGGGATCGACGTCGAGAAACGGCGCGGGCTCCGGGCCGCCGAACGAGGACAGGCTCTCCCCGACCTCGGGCAGGTAGCTGGACACGAGCAGGAGATGGTGCACGGTCCCGAGGCCGGCCGCTGCTTGCGCGGCGACGATCCCGCCGTAGCTGTGAGCAACGATCACGGTCGGCTCCGGGCTGGCCCTCAGCACCTCCCCGACGGCGGCGACATCCTCGGGCAGTCCCGGTCCTCCGGCTCCGAGCGGCCGTCCCGTCTCACCGCAGCTGGGCAGCGCCGGCGCCTGGCTGGCGATCCCGAGCTCGGCCAGCAGCTCACCCGTCCGGTGCCACCACCACGCTCCATCTCGGACGCACGCCCCATGTACGAAAACGACCCTCATCTCGACCTCCTCGTCCCGCGACCATCCGGACGAAACCCATCGTAGACGTACCTTCAGTTACGTGAAAAACTGAACCCATGGGCAGGCGCCGGCAACCGGAGATCAGGCAGCGGCTCCTCGACGCCTGCACCGACTACGCGCTCGAACACGGGCTCCCCGACCGGCTCGAACCGCTCGCCGCCGCCGCGAATACCTCGAGCCGGATGCTGATCTACCACTTCGGGACCCGCGACGGACTGCTCCGCGAGGTCCTTCGGTCAGGCCCGGCATCGGCAGGTCGAGACCTTCACCGAGCTCATACGCGTGCGACCTGACGAGCCGTATACGGCGACCCTCGCGCGGGCATGGTCGGCGATCTCCGGACCGCAGGGCGAACCCTACCTCCGCATCTTCACCCGCCTTCACGACACTGCCGGAGAGCCGCTGTGGCCCGGCTTTCGCCGGACCGCGACCACCGATTGGCTCGCTCCGCTCGAGGACGGCATGCGGAGCCTCGGTCGCCCGGAGCTGGCCACGGTCGCGCTCGCCGTCATCCGCGGCCTCCTCATGGACCTGGCGGCGACGGGCGACAGCGCACGCACCCACCGGGCGTTCGACGACTTCCTCGCCACCGTCGCCGCCGCCTGAGCACGGCGGCTCACCACCCCCCCGCCTTCGCCGCGCCGCCTGCCACGATCCGCCCGTGGATATCCGCCAGGCCACCCGAGCCGACTTCGACGCCATCCTCGGGGCTCTGCCCGAGTTCTGGGGCGAGCGGACACCGCCGGTGCACCACCCGCTGTTCATCGAGGAGTTCGACGACGGCGCGCTCGTCGCCGCGCCTGAGCACGGCGCGCCCATCGCGGCGTACCTGTTCGGGCTGTTCATCCCGGCCAAGGCTCGGGCGTACGTCCACATCGTCGCCGTGCGCCCGGGCGCGCGCCGCGAGCGGCTCGGGCACCGGCTCTACGACGCCTTCGTCGAGCGCGCCGTCGCCCGCGGGTGCACGGAGCTGAAGGCGATCACCGCGCCGGCCAACGCCGGCTCGATCGCCTTTCACGCCGCGCGCGGCATGGAGGGCCGCCTGAGACCCGGCTACTCGGGCCCGGGCCAGGACCGGATCGTGTTCACCCAGACCCTGGACCGGACGGGATAACCATGCCGATCGAGCTCGTCACGGTGATCGTCGAGGAGTACGACGCCGCGATTGCGTTCTTCGTCGACGGGCTCGGGTTCACGCTCGCCGAGGACTCGCCCGCCCGCACGAACGACGGGCGGCCCAAGCGCTGGGTCGTCGTGCGCCCACCCGACGGCGGCACCGGCCTGCTGCTCGCCCGCGCCGACGGCCCCGTCCAGACGGCGGCGGTCGGCGCTCAGATGGCCGGCCGGGTCGGCTTCTTCCTGCGCGTGAGCGACTTCGATGCCGCGCTCGAGCGCATGCGCGCTGCCGGCGTGCGCTTCGTCACCGAGCCGAGGACCGAACCCTACGGGCGGGTGGTCGTGTTTCTCGACATCGCCGGCAATCGCTGGGACCTGCTCGGCCCCCGCTGAGCCGAGCCTCCGCGGCTCACACGAGCACCGTCCACCGGGCCCTGCCGGATGGATCAGGCCGCCCGAGCAGACCGCGCGAACGGCGCCACGGCGAAGCTGACCCGGCACTCCTCGCCGGCCTCGTGCACGACCGCGCCAAAGGTGTGGGTGAACACGTGCAGCATGGCCGCGTTCTCTGGGCTCACGTGAGCGAGGAAGCGGGCGATGCCGGCCTCCCGCGCGACGCCGGCGAGCTCGGTGATGAGTGCGGTGCCGATCCCCTGCCCCTGGTGGTGGTCGGCGACCACGACGGCGACCTCGGCGAGGTCACGGTCGATGGGCAGACATTCGGCGTGCCCGATGATGGCGTCACGCCGGTCGCAGGCGAGGACTCCCCAGCCCCTGAGCTCGCTGGTCGCGAGCTGATGGGCGAGACGGCGACGATCGGGCCCGCCAGACCAGAAGCGCTGCTGCAGTGAGCGCACCGACAGCTCATCGAGGAAGGTGCGCAGCGCCGCCTCGTCCTCGGGCGCGACCGGCCGCAGCACGACGGCGCCCGCCACCCGGGATGGCAACGCGCTCGGCAGGCTCGGTCGGGACCTCATGCTCCTGGATCGGCCGGCGTCCGGCGGCTCTGCACCGCTCGCGCGCGCAGTGGACAACGCGTCGATAGCGTGCCGGCGCATGACTGCCGAGCCCGACCGCCTGCTGCGCGCGCGACTGAGCGCCCAGCGGCTCGCCGGCGAGCCCGCGCCCGATGTCGTCGCCGCCACGCGCCACCTGCTCGCGGTGCAGGCCCAGGACCTGCGTGCGGCGCGGCTGGCCGTGCGCGCACGCACCCCCGGGGCCCATGCGCGCGATATCGATCGCGCCCTGAGCGAGGATCGGAGCCTACTCGTCACCTGGTGTAACCGGGGCACGCTGCACCTGCTCGCCACCGAGGACGAGCCGTGGCTGCACGCACTCACGACGCCGCCGCTGCGTACCGGCAGCGCGCGGCGACTGCACCAGGAGGGCGTGAGCCCCGATCAGGCCGAGCGCGGCACGAGCATCATCGTTGCCGCGCTCAGCGAGCGCGGTCCGCTGACCCGAGCCGAGCTCAAACAGGAACTCGACCGGGCGGGCGTTCCGACCGCCGGGCAGGCGCTCGTCCATCTGCTGCTCCGGAGCACGCTGGAGGGCCACATCGTGCGGGGGCCGGTGCACGCCGGCGAGCAGGCCTTCGTGCTCGTGCGCGACTGGATCGGCGAGCGTCCGGCCGTCGATCGCGACGCCGCCCTGCGCGAGCTGGCCCGCCGCTATCTGGCCGCGCACAGCCCGGCCAGCGAGCGCGACCTCGCCCGCTGGGCCGGGCTCGCGCTCGGAGACGCGCGGCGGGGCTCTGTCCGGGATCGCCTCGGAGCTCGTTCCGGAGGCGGACGGGCTGCTCAGCCTGCGCAGCGCCGGGGAGGCGGCGCCGTTGCCTGCGCCCCGCGTGCTCGGCGCGTTCGAGCCGCTGCTGCTCGGCTGGGGTGATCGCGGCGTTCGTGCTCCACCAGCCCCGTGAGGTGGTGACCGTCAACGGGATCTTCAAGCCGATCGTGCTCATCGACGGCCGGGTGGCCGGTACCTGGACGATGCCGCGGGGCGAGGTGGCCCTGCGCCTGTGGGATCCGGCCCCGCCGGCCACCCACGCCGCGCTGCAGCAGGAGATCGACGACATCGTCCGGTTTCTCGCCTGAGCGTCCGTCCGGCGCACCGGGGAGACTGCCGCGCTGCTCCGTTCAGCGGTCGGCGGGCGCCACCAGCGGCTGCTCGGCGCCGGCGAGCAGCCGCTCGGCGAACTGCCGGGCGGCGAGCCGGTTGACATCACGGACCACGCCGATGGGGAACAGAGCCCGCGTCTCGGTCACGGCATCGTCGTCCCCGGCGCGGAGCACGACCCGCAGCTCGGGATGCGCGGCCAGTGCGGCGACGCTCACCGAGATGTTGATCCGGTCCTCCGAGCTGACCGCGGCCAGTGCGCGCGCCCGGCGGGCGCCGAGGCGCTCGAGCAGGCCGCGCTCGCTCCCGTCGCCGATGACCACCGGGATGCCCCGCCGCTTGGCCAGGTGGACGTAGGGCGCGTCCCGATCACGCTCGACCGCCACCACGCGCACGCCGTTGCGCCGCAGCAGCAGGCACAGCCGAAAGCCCACCTGACCGAGGCCGACGACGATCACGTGGTCGCGGCGGGGAATCGTTCGCCGGCCGACCATGGTGACGAGCCGGCGGCTGAGCAGCCGGTTGACCAGCCCGGCCGTCGCCGTGGCCACGAGCGCCATGCTGAGGAGCATGGCCGCGGCGCTCACCAGCCGGTACCAGCCGGGCCCGGTGTCGGCCACCCGGTCGGGCCCGACCGTGGCCACCGCCTTCGTCGCCTGGTAGATGGCCACCGACAGCGAGGAATGGAAGTGCAGGCGTGTGATGAGGACCTCGGTGATGAGGATCACGAACAGCCCGAGCACTCCGCCGAGCAGCAGGCGCGAGCTGGCATCGAAGGGATGCAGCTGGCCGCTCCAGCGCGCTCGCAGGCGCGCGAGCGCGCTTCGGGGTCCGCCGGAGCGGTCCAGGCAGTCCTCCACGAGGGCGGGCGCGGCGGCGTCGGCCAGGGAGACGACATGGCAGTTCGGTACCGACCGGAGCACCTGCGCCGAGACCGTGGCGTCGAAGATCGTCACGAGCATCTGCACGCCCGGCCGCGCATGCTCGGCCACCAGGGCCATGCGCAGCGCCTCGATGTCGTCGTGGTCGATGATGGCGATGAAGCGGGGCGCCCGGCGCAGCGCCTCGGTGAGCTCGCGGTCACCCGGCCGGTGCAGGTAGCGGCACTCCACCCCGCGCCGGCGCACCTCGCGCACGAGCTCGGCGGCCAGCTCGCCCGAGCCGACGACGAGCGCGCGGTTGGCCGGCGTGCTCGGACCGGCTGGGGGTGCGGCGGGAGGGTCGGCGGTGGGTGGATCCATGGCTCGCGAAGGCGGGCGCGGGATCGTCGAGCCCCACGGCGGGGAAGTCAACCCCTCGCGCCCTCGCTTCCCCCGCACCGGCGGGATAGGATGCGGCCCGGCGGGCGCCCCGGAGGAGAGGACTCGAGGTGGATACGGAGCTGGCTGGACTGAGAACCGCGCGCCGCGCGCTCCGCCTGCCGGCGTTCGCGCTCGCGCTTCTCGCCGTCCTCGCGCTGGCCGGGTGCTCGCTCGCCGAACCGGGTGGTGCAGGCCCCCTGCGCTACCGCGACGCCGTGTTCGGAAATCTCACGGTCACGCAGAACATCCAGTACGGGGTCGCTCCCGACAACAGCGGCAACCCGGTGCCGCTCATGCTCGACCTCTACCAGCCGGCGGGCGACACCGCCACCGCCCGGCCGGCGGTCGTGTGGGTCCACGGCGGCGGCTTCTGCTGCGGCGACAAGAGCTCCGGGGCATCGGCGAACCTGGCCCAGGAGTTCGCGCACTACGGCTACGTCACCGTGTCGATCAACTATCGGCTGCTGGCGCCGAACGGCTGCACGGGTGGCAACGGTGTGAGCGCCCAGTGCGACGCGGCGGCGCTGGCGGCCATTTACGACGCCAAGGCGGCCGTGCGCTGGCTGCGCGCGAACGCCACCACATACGGGATCGATCCCAACCGGATCGGCATCGGCGGCGACTCGGCCGGCGGCATCGTCGCCTCGGGCGTCGGCATGGATCCGAGCGATCCGGGCTCGAGCGGGAACCCTGGCTACTCCGACGCGGTGGGCGCCTTCATGTCGCTCTCGGGCGGCCTGCCCGGTGGCCTGTTCGCCGCCCCCGGGGACGCTCCGGGACTGCTCTTCTCGGGCACCGCCGATCCGATCGTGCCCTACGCGTGGTCGGTCCAGACGGCGCAGGCGCTGCTGAACGCGGGCGTGGCGGCGTTCCTCGAGAGCTTCCCGGGCGCCGGGCACGACCCGTACACGCAGTACCAGAGCACGATCGACCCCCAGACCGACTACTTCTTCTACGACTTCCTCGACGCCGCCGATGCCCAGGGATCCCCGCCGGCTGCCCGCCGTGCGTTCGCGCGCGAGGCGCAGAGCCTCGCCCGGCGCTACCCGGCGTTCGCCCGCCAGCTGCGGGCCGAGCAAGCGCGCGAGCGCCGCCGCTGAGGAGCGGCAGGGCCGGGATCATCCATTGCCGGCATTCGCGCCCAGGGCGTTGAGCCACTCACGCATGGCCGCGCCGGCTGGCGTGATCTGGCCCTCTTCGTAGCCGGTGGTGGCGCGGGCCAGGGTGACGCCGTTCAACGTCGACCAGCCGTACTCGATGCCGGTGCCCGACGGCGCGTAGCGGGCGATCGGCTGGCCCTGCTGGAGGATCGTCCCGGGCCGGACCAGGTCGGTGATCTCTTCGGCCACGTACTGGGCCTGGCCGGCGTCCGGCCCATCGAGGAGCTCGAAGTAGATGAGCGGCTGACCGGCGTACCAATCGGGGATGACGGCCAGGATCTTGACCAACCCGGGGGCCAGGATCGGAGCGCCCACGGGAAGGTTGGCGTCGACGCCCTGATCGGTGCGCTCCCAGTGGTCGACGTACTGGAGCGGGTCGATGTAGGCGGCGTCGGACGTCTTCACGGCAACGTACTCGGCACGCAGCTCACGCTGGACCTCCGCCAGGGGCGTCGCGTGCGCGTTCACGTCACCGACCGGGTCAGCGGTGGGTTGGGTGACCGTCGCCGCCTGACCGGCGGAGGGCTCGACCACCTGCGGATGCGCCTGCGGAACGGCCGGCAGGCCGGTCGTCGCGGCCACGGCTTCGATCGTGCCCTGACTGTGCGAGCTGCTGCTGCTGCCACCGCACCCGGCGAGTGCCACGACGACGGCGCCGATCACGGCGACGCCGCGGAGCCTGACCTGTGCCCTGCTGCCCACGCCTCTCAGTGTGGCACCCGCGGCCGCGATTCGCGGCAGGCGCTCGTCATCGGCTCGCACAGCCCAGGAATCGGCCGTGAGGCCCTGCGGTTGAGCACGACGGGCCGTTCTCCGTCAGCCCACGCTCACGGGCACGCGCACCTGCACGGTCTCGAGCGGTCCTCCGAGCGGACCCTGGTGGACGTCGCGATAGCTCCCGTCGGCCCGTTCGCGCTGGTAGGTGAGCACGATCGTCGTCTGCCCGGCCCGGCGAGCGGTGATCGTGGCGCCGGTGTCGTCGAGGTTCGGCGCCGCACCGGCCACGCTCGGGTCGCTGACCGACAGCGAGACCCGGTTCAGTGGATTGGCCAGCGCCATCGGCGCGCCGTCGGCCACGAGCACCTGCCAGGACAGTCGGGCGCTGGCCCCGTCCGCCAGGCTGATGGCGCTCGGGCTGGTCGTCATCCGGTACGGCGCCACGCCGGAGGGCACCGGGCGGTCGCCCGTCGAGAGGACGATGCTCAGCAGTGGATTGCCCCACGGATCGACCCGGGTGCTCGAGAAGGTCATCTCGTCGGTGTAGAGATGGCGCTCGGCATCGACGTGCGGGCGGCCCAGATGCACGAAGTACCAATGGCTGCCGTCGGGGGCGAGGATGATGCCGCCGTGCCCGGGGCCGTATTCGCCGATGGCCGGGTCGCTGCGCATGATCGGGTTGGCCGGCGACTTGTGGAAGGGACCCAGCGGGGTGGCGCCGACCGCATAGCCCTCGCCGTACCACTTGGTGGAGGAGTTGTTGGCGGAGTACAGGAGGTAGTAACGCGTGGTGGCGCCGAAGTGCGTCGCCAGCACCTCCGGTCCCTCTTCCCAGCGCCGGTCCTTGTGGGTCCCGTGCGTGAGCGCGTAATCGTTGACGTCGGCGTTCTCCCACGCCTGGGGATCGTGGGTGTAGTCGAGCACGCGCACGTAGCCGTCGCGGCGCGGCCCGGAGGGGCCTCCCGGAGTCCCCTGCTCCTGCCCGAGGTAGGGCGCGGCGATCGTCGGCATCGTCCGGCCGCTGGGATCGTTCCACCAGGCGTCGGTCAGCTGCACGGCATCGATCTCGGACTGCTCGATGTACTTGTGCAGCCGCGTGTCCCACACCCAGTGCCGGTAGGCGTTGCGGGAGAAGTACATGTAGATCCGGCCGCCGGGGCCGAACAGCAGGTCGGGGTCGATCTGCGGCACGTAGGTCCCCTGTGGCGCCTTTTCGCCCTGCTGAAGTGTGGCCGGCGGCTTCAGCTGATTGGGCATGATCAGGTTGACGTCGTGATAGCTCGCGTCGTAGGGGTTGTAGTCGATCGGCCCGGCGGCGATGTTGTGGAACGGGCCGGCGGGCGAGCGTGAGACCGCGACGCCGATCTTGCACGGCTCGGCGTAGTCCCGAAAGCCGAACCAGCGCTGGGCGTTGGCATCAGACCGGGCGGCGTAGAACATGAAGTACAGGCCGGTGTGTGGGTTGTAGTAGACCTCCGGGGCCCAGAACCAGGTGTTTCCCCACTGGTTGGGGTCATCGACCGGAAGTGCGCCCGGGGCCGCCCGCTGCCAGGTGACCAGATCGGCCGAGGTGTAGACGGCGAAGTAGTAGCCGGGATCCGCGCCGGTGGTCGAGTAGGCGTAGTAGAGGCCCGTGCGGGGGTCGTGCAGCACGAAGGGATCGGCGGCCGGCAGGGCGGCGTTGTTGAAGTAGGTGGCGTCGCTGTGTATCGGTGCCGCGGCGGCTCCCGCCGGCGCGGTGGCGAGCAGCATGATCACGGCCGTGGTGGCGATGGCGATCGAGAGCAGACGGTGGCGCATGGCGGACCTCCTCAATTCGCGCGCGGCGGCACCGCTTGGCGGTGCCTTCCTCATCGCCACCCCGATACCCCTCACCTCCCCCGGCCAACCGCCCGGTGGCGCGTCCCCGCCTGCTCAGGCGCGATCGCCCGCGTGCACCGGGGGCCTCGCGCCTGTTTAGTGTCCGCACCCATGCGGATCGTCCTCCCTCACCTGCTCGGCGAGCGGGTCGTCCTGCGCCCGCTCGAGCCCGCGGACGCCGAGCCCTACGTGGCCGCGTTCGTCGCCGACCCCGAGCTCGGGCGGCTGCTCGGGGCGGCGCAGGACCCCGACGAGGACGAGGTCCGCCACCGTCTCGTCACTCAGGAGCAGCGGGCGGCCGACGGCATCGCGGCGCAGCTCGTGGTGGCCGAGCCGGGAGCGGGTGGGGCGTTCCTCGGCGCGGTCACCCTGCACAGCCTGTCCTGGCCCAACCGTCGCGGTGAGCTCGGGTTCTGGGTCGTGCCCGAGCGCCGCCGGGACGGCATCGCCACCGCGGCGCTCGAGCTCATCATCGACTGGGCCCTGAACGACCTCGACCTGCTGCGCATCGAGATCACGACGACGCCCGAGAACCCGGCCGTGCCCGACCTGGCCCGCCGGCTCGGGTTCACCTACGAGGGCACGCTGCGGGCCCGCAACATCGAGCGCGGCCAGCGGGTCGACCTCCTCCAGTTCGGGCTCCTGCGCGAGGAGTGGCGCCGCTGAGCCGGCTGGCCACCTACGGGCGGCTGCTGCACACGCCGGCGGCCGGGCGGCTCATCTGCGCCTATCTGCTGCTCGGAGTCGCCTCGACGATGACGCCGGTCGCCTTCGTCCTGTTCGCGCGCGCGGCCACCCACTCGTTCGCCAGCGCCAGCCTGGTGCTCGCCGGGTCGACCGCCGGCGGGCTCGTCGTCGCGCCGCTGCGCGGGCGCCTCGTCGACCGGGTCGGACCGGGCCGCGCCGTCGCCCTGCTCGCGGTCCCCGATGTGCTGAGCGACGCCGGGTTCATCCTGGCCGCCCGCGCCGGGCTCGGCCCCAGCGCTCTCGTCGCCCTTGCCGTGGTTGCCGGGGCGGTGTCGGCGCCGGCCTCGACGGCGCTGCGCGGACTGTGGTCGCAGACGCTCGAGGGCACCGGGGAGCAGAACACCGGCTATGCGGTCATCGCCCTGCTGACCGAGACGAGCTACATCGCCGGCCCACTGCTCGCCGGCGGCCTGATCGCGCTGTTCTCCCCCACCGTCGCGGTGGCGGCGACCGCCGGGCTCAGCTTCGCCGGCGCTGTCCTGTTCCTGGCCGTGCCGGCCGCTCGGGAGTCCGCCGGCTCCTCCGCCGCGCCGCGCGGTCAGGGTCGCCTTCCCGCGCTCTCGGGCGCCGGCATGCGCACGGTCCTCGCCGGCGCGGCCGGGTTCGGGCTCACGTTCGGGGTCCTCGACGTCGCCTTCCCCGCCGTCGCGCGCGCCCACGGCTCGGCCGCGGGGTCGGGGATCCTGCTCTCCGCCTTCGCCGTCGGGAGCTGGGTCGGGGGCTTCCTCTACGGCCTGCGGGCGCACGCGGGGCGCGCCGGGGCGCGCTACCCATGGCTGGCGCTGCTCGGCGCGCTCGGGCTGGCCCCGCTGGCTCTGCTTCCGGGTCTGGCCGTCATGGTCCTGCTGTCCGCATTCGCCGGGCTCGTGTTCGCTCCGATCACGACCACGCAGCTGGCGCTCATCGATGAGCTGGCCGAGCCCGCCCACCGCGGCGAGGCGTACAGCTGGCTCGGCACGCTCTACGGCGCCGGGGTGGCGGCGGGGGCCGCGCTGGCCGGACAGCTCATCTCCGGCCCGGGACTGCGCGCTGCCCTGCTCACCGCCGCCGGCGGCACCCTCCTGGCGGCGCTCATCGCCGGTGCCCGTGCGGGGACGCTGGCGCCGGCCTCGGTCCGGGCGTGAGCACGCCTCTCACGCCGACCGACGCGCCATCGTTGGTCACCTGATGCCGGCCCTCTCCTGGCGCGTCCAATTCATCATCCTGGCCTCCGTCTGGGGCTCGAGCTTCCTGTGCATCAAGGTGCTCGGGCGCCACTGGCCCGCGCTCGACGTCGCCCTCGGGCGGGTCCTCCTGGGCGCGGTGTTCCTGCTCGTCGTACTGGCGCTCCGGCGCGAGCGCCTCCCGCGGGGCGGGGTGTGGAAGCACCTGGCGATCGTCGGCCTGCTCATGAACGCGATCCCATTCAGCCTGTTCGCCTATGGCGAGACGAAGGTGTCCTCGATCCTGGCCGGGCTGTGGAACGCCACGACGCCGCTGATGACCCTGCTCGTGCTGCTGACCGTGATGCGCGACGAGCCGCTGACCCGCCGCCGGACGCTCGCCATCCTCGGCGGGTTCGCCGGCGTGACCGTGCTGCTCGGGCCGTGGCAGGGATTGGGAGGCCAGCAGCTGATCGGCCATCTCGCCTGCCTGGGTGGCGCGGTCTGCTACGGGCTCGGCGTTCCGTACACCCGCCGCTACCTGTCCGGGCGGCCGGAGTCCGGCGTGGCCCTGGCCGGAGGGCAGCTCCTGTGCGCGACGGTTGCGCTCGCGGTGCTGGCGCCGCTGGCCGGGGCGCCGACCCTGCGCCTCGGTGCCGGTCCGCTCGTCTGCCTGGCGGTGCTCGGGATCCTCGGCAGCGGGCTCGCCTACGTGCTCACCTACGCGATCGTCCGCGCCGCGGGGGCGGCGACGTTCTCGATCGTCACCTACGTGATCCCCATCGTCTCGA
Organism: uncultured Solirubrobacterales bacterium; assembly: GCA_963848745.1. Taxonomy (GTDB): domain Bacteria; phylum Actinomycetota; class Thermoleophilia; order Solirubrobacterales; family Solirubrobacteraceae; genus Palsa-465. The sequence goes on from CAWKEO010000002.1 coordinate 394,528, forward strand.
CAACGCTCGGCGTGATCGTGCTCGGCGAGCGGCTGAGCTGGAACGAGCCGGTCGGCGCCGCGGTCGTCCTGGCCGGCATGTGGTGGTCCTCCCGGCCGGCCCGTGTGCCGGTGCGCTGAGCGCCGCCCCCGCTACCGTCCCTGCGTGCCCGCCGACGCCGTCCTGTTCGACCTCGACGGCGTGATCGTCGACTCGCGGGTGCCGTTCGCGGGCTGCGTCAACGCCGCGCTGCGCGAGCACGGCCTGCCCGAGCGCCCGGCGCAGGAGCTGTATCCGTTCATCGGCCCGCCGCTGCACGACACGTTCCTCGTCCTCGGGGCGGGCGATCGCGCCCGTTCGTGTGTCGATTCCTACCGCCGCCACTACCGCCTCCTCGCCGCCGACACGACGCCGGTCATGCCCGGCATGCGCGAGGTCCTGAACGAGCTGGCGCAGCGGATGCCGATCGCGCTCGCCACCTCCAAGTCGCGCGCGCTCGCCGAGCCGCTGCTCGAGGCGCTCGGCCTGCGCGGCTGCTTCAGAGTCGTGAGCGGCCCCGGCCTCGAGGCGATGGCCGAGCCGAAGGCGCAGACGATCGGCCGCGCACTCGCCGGGCTGCCTGGCGTCCGTCGCCCGGTCATGGTCGGCGATCGCGAGTACGACGTCATCGGAGCCCGGGCCAACGGCCTGCCCACGATCGGCGTCCTATGGGGAATCGGCAGCGCCGCGGAGCTACGCGCCGCCGGCGCCTGGCGGCTGGCCGCCACGTCGGGTGAGCTGCCCGCGCTCGTCGCCTCCGCCCCTCCGATCGACGACTAGACTCCCCTCACGATGCCCAAGCAGCAACGGATGATGCGGGTCGAGCAGCGCAGCCAGCTCGCCGCCATGCAGCAGCTCGAAAGCCGTTCGGACGAGGAGCTCGAGGCGGAGACGCGCTTCAAGGCCGCCGCCCAAGCGATTCTCGGTGCCCGCGCAGCCGAGCGCTACGACGCGAAGGCGGCCCGGGCTCACTTCCAGAAGGCGCTGGCCGCCGCCCGACCCCAGGAGCGGCTGCAGCTGCGGCGCATGGCCGACGCGTCGCTGGCGCTGGCCGAGCGCCGGGCCGACGACTACAAGAAGGCGGCCGAGCGTCTGGGCGTCGAGGTGCCGACGAGCCGCCAGCTGCGGGGGCTGAAGCTGATGGGCCTGGTGGCGCCCCCCAAGAGCGCGGGCGCGCTGGCCCGCACCCGCGGGATCCTGATCATCATCGGGCTGGTCCTCGGAGTCCTGGCCATCGCCTTCGGGATCGTCTTCGGGATCGGTGCCGCGGCGGGCGGGCTGTCCTGGCAGCTGTCGATCTTCTGGGGCTTCGTGCTCGTCCTCGTCGTGCTCGCCGTGCTCATCGTGGTCGGGCGCCGGCGCCAGAAAGCCGCCCAGGCCAAACGCGCCGAACAGGTCGCCGCCCGCTCGCGCTGAGCGCATGTGCGGTCGGTACTCGCTCGCCGGACCGAACCCGGCTCAGGTCTCGGCTGCGTACCCGGTGCCCGAGGGCGTCGAGCTGCGGCCGCGCTTCAACATCGCGCCCACCGACGAGGTGCTCGCGGTCACCACCGATCGTGACGGCCGTGTCCGCGGCGATCGTCTGCGCTGGGGTCTCGTGCCGGCGTGGTCGAAGGACCCCGGCGGCGCGGCGCGAATGATCAACGCGCGAGCCGAGACGGTGCAGGAGCGCCCGGCCTACCGATCGGCGTTCGAACGGATGCGCTGCCTCGTCCCAGCCGACGGCTTCTACGAGTGGGAGCGGCGGGCGAGCGGGCCCAAGCAACCCTTCCACATCACTGCGCGCGGGCGCCCGCTGTTCGCCTTCGCCGGCCTGTGGGCCGTCTGGCACGCCCCCGACGGCGGAGTGCTGCGCTCGTGCACGATCCTCACCACCGCGGCCAATCCAGCCATCGCGCCCCTGCATGACCGCATGCCCGTGATCCTCCCACGGGAGGCGGAGGCAGCGTGGCTCGATCCGGGTGCTGGGGCTGGTGAGCTGGTGTCGCTGCTCGATGGCCTGCCGGCTGAGGAGACCATGCTGCGGGCCGTGTCGACTGCGGTCAATGACGTTCGCTGCGACGGTCCCGAGTGTCTGGCCGACGCGGCGCCCGAGCCGGACGGCAGCGAGCAGGCGAGCCTGTTCTAGACGGCGACGGCCACGTCCTCGGGGGCGGCGTCCTGGTCGAGCCAGAGCGCGAACTGGCTGGCCGGCATCGGTCGGCTGATGTGGTAGCCCTGGGCCAGGTCACAGCCGAGCCGGGCCAGACGGGCGAGCGTCGCCTCGTCCTCGACGCCTTCGGCGATCACGCGGAGACCGAGGTCGTGGCCGAGGTTGATCGTCGAGCGGACGATGATCAGGTCGCTCTCGTCGCGCAGCATGGGCGAGACGAACGAGCGGTCGATCTTCAGCTCGTCGATCGGCATCTCGCGCAGGTAGGCAAGCGATGAGTAGCCGGTGCCGAAGTCGTCCACCGAGAGCCGCACGCCGAGGGCATTGAGGCGGTTGACGGTGGCGCTCGCCCGCTCGGGGTCGGACATGAGCATGCTCTCGGTGATCTCGAGCTGGAGCGCCTCGGGCGGCAGGCCGTGGCTGGTGAGCAGCCGATCGATCTCCCAGGGCAGGTTGGCGTCGAGCAGGTTGCGCACGGACAGGTTGACCGCAATCGTCAGATCGCGGCCGTCCTCGCGCCACTGCGCGCACTGGGCCACGGCCTGCTGAAGCACAGCGCGTGTCATCGGCCCGATCAGACCGGTCTGCTCGACCGTCTCGACGAACGCGCCGGGCGCGAGCACGCCGAGCTCGGGATGCTCCCAGCGCACGAGCGCCTCGGCGCCACGAACGCGGCCGCCGACCACATCGACGATCGGCTGGTAGTAGGCGACGATCTCGCCGTCCTCGAGTGCGCGCCGGAAGTCGCTGATCACGCTCAGCTTGCGCACCGAGTTGCGATCGAGCTCGGGGGCGTAGAACTTCCACCCCGAGTGGGCCTCCTTGGCGGCGTACATGGCCACGTCCGCGCGGCGCAGGAGCGTGCTCGCGTCAGTGCCGTCGGCCGGGAAGCGGGCGATGCCGATGCTCGCGCCCACCTCGAGGGCGAGCTCGTCGACGTAGATCGACTGGGCCACGCAGGCGATCAGGCGGGCGGCGGCGAGCTCGAACGCCTCGTTATCGAAGGTCGGCGGGGTCAGCAGGGCGAACTCGTCGCCGCCGAGCCGCGCCACGAGACCCTCGGGGCCGACGGCGGCCTCCAGCCGCGGGCCGAGCTTGCGCAGCAGCTCGTCGCCGTAGTGGTGGCCGAGCGTGTCGTTGATCTCCTTGAAGCGGTCAAGGTCGATGAGCATGACCGCGAAGGGGCGCCGGTCGCCGGACTGGGCGGCGATCGCGCTTGTCAGCTCGGTCTGGAAGTGGTCGCGGTTGGCCAGCCCGGTCAGCGTGTCGAGCGTCGCCAGCCGTTGCAGCTCCTCGCCGCGGGCCTTGGACTTGAGCAGCTCGCCGACGAGGTACTGGAAGATGGCCAGGAACACGCCGGTGAGCGCGATCCCTCCGGTGCCGAGACGCACGGCAATGAACACGGCCCCGAGTGAGAGCACGGCGGAGAAGAGGTGCGCCGACATGAGCGGCACGAGCGCCTCCCGCGCCCGCTTGAGCAGCGACTTGCCGTCGAGGAAGCTCAGGTAGCCGGCGGCCATGGTGAAGTTCACCAGCAGCGAAACGATGAACGACAGGAGCCCGGTCAGGTAGTACGCGGGGTTGTCGTCGCCGAGGTGAGCCGCCCCGGTGACAGCGTGGAAGACGAGCCCGCCGACGAGCGGGAACCAGGCGTAGTTGGCCAGGTTCTGCCGGAAGCGTTGCGCGTCCTCGCGAGAGCGGAGCCATCCGAAGGAGACGCCGACCACGGCGATGAGCGAAGCGGGGGCAGTGCCCAGGCGGGTGATCGCGAGCAGTACAGCGAGCGAGACCCCCGGATACCTCGAGCCGACTGGCTCCGGTCCCGGTATCGATCGAGGTCAGCTCGCTGAGGATCGTGAACGAGACGAGGATGGCGAGCGGCCACAGGCGCCAGTGGGCGGACGGCGCCGTCGCCCCCGATGACCGCCCCGGCTCCGGCGATCAGGCAGAAGTGGATGCCGGTGGCGATCCGGCGGCGGAGCACTGCGTGTGGGTGGCCATCCTTGGCGGGCACACTGGGCATGCCCGCTCCCTATCGGCAGAAATCCAGCGGGCCTCAAGGGCAGTCCAGAAATCGCCACAACGGGCTAAAGGAATGACGCGGCCGCGCCGATGATCCCCCTGCGACCCAAAAAAGAGAGGGGCCCGCTGCCACGGACCCCTCAGGAACGTCAAGTTGTCTTGTACGCCACCACGGGCTCCTTTCAGCCTGGGTCGGGACGACATGCGCTGCCTTAATCGGCAGCTGAACCCCGGCAGCTTTAGCCCCAATTTCGGCTGCCGTTGTTCTCGGCCGTCCGTCCCTGCCCTGCGGCCACTGCGTTGCAGGGTACGGGGCGTGACGGCTGAAATCGATCGAACACTCGTCCACCGATCGCGTCCATGCCTCAAGTCGCCCCCGCGGCGGCTCTCAGGACACCGACACGGTGACCCGCGACATGACCACCGGCGTGGTCGGCGCGCCGTCCTGCGGAGGATTGGTCGGCAGGTTGCCGATCCGCTGCACCACGGCGATCCCGGACACCACCTTGCCGGCCAGCGCGTAATCCGGCGTCAGCCCGGCCGACTGGGTGGCGTTCTGAGCCGTGACGATGAAGAACTGGCTACCCGAGGCGCCGGAGGGATCGGTCTGCGTCTTCGCCATGGCGACGTCGCCGAGCACGTACTGGGTGTTCGCCGGCGGCGCCTCGACGACCTGATAGCCGGGGCCGCCGGCGCCGGTGCCGGTCGGGTCGCCGCCCTGGATGACGAAGCCGGCCGCCACGCGGTGGAAGGTCAACCCGTCGAAGAACCCCTGCTTGACCAGGTAGTAGAACGAGGCCGAGGTCTTCGGGGACTGGCGGACGTCGAGCGTGAAGGCGAACGTCCCGCAGTTGGTCACCACCGTGACCGTGTAGGTCTTCGCCGGATCGAGGCTCAGGTGGGGCGCGGCCAGGTGCGGCTGGGGCTTCGGCTTCGGAGCGGCCACGGTTGTGCACCCGGGCGCGGCCGATGCGGCGCTGGTGGAGGTCGAGGGCGTGCTCGCAGCCGGGGCAGCGTGGGTGCTCGACGAGCTGGAGTGCGTGCCGGAACCGCAGGCGGCGAGTGCGAGGGCGAGCAGCGGCACGAGGGCGAGACGGCGCACGAGGGCAAGGAAAGCAGACCGCGCGGCCATAATCCGCCCTCCGTGCCCGCGCTCTCCCCCCTGCTCGCCCGCTACGACACCGTGCTGCTCGACCTCGACGGCTGCGTTTGGGTCGGCACTCAGTCCACCCGCGGGGCGGCCGAGGCGATCGGGGCTCTGCGCGCCGGCGGCAAGGCGATCGCGTTCGTCACCAACGACTCGCACCACTCGCCGGAGGAGTACGTGCGCAAGCTGTGGTCGCTCGGGGTGCAGGCCTCGCTCGACGAGGTGGTCACGGCCGGCGCGGCAGTTCAGTCCGTCATCGCCGAGCGAGGCGGGGCGCCGCGGGTCTACGTCATCGGCTCGCCGGCGGTCTTCCGCCACGTGAGCGACGCCGGCGGGCGGGTCCTCAACGGCACCTCGCGCGCCACCGAGGCCGAGCTCGTCGTCGTGGCCGGTCACGAGGAGGTGAACTTCCGCGAGCTGCGCGACGCCACCCAGGCCGTGCTCGGCGGCGCCCACATGATCGCCACCGACCGCGATCCCTCCTACCCCACCGATGCCGGGATCGCGCCCGGGGACCGGGGCGGTGCTGGCCGCGCTCGAGTACGCCACGGGCGCGCGGGCCACGGTGGTCGGCAAGCCCGACCCGCAGCTCTTCCGCACCGCTCTGGACCGTCTGGGCGCCGACGGCGCCGGGCGCACGCTCGTGATCGGCGACCGCCTCGACGCCGATCTGGCCGGCGCGGCCGCCGCCGGCCTCGACGGCGCGATCGTGCTCACCGGCGTCACCTCGGCCCAGCGCGCCGCCGAGGCCACAGACCCGGCGCCGGTGGCCGTCGCCGATGACCTGCGCGCCCTGCTGCTCGGGTCGTGATCGCGTGAGGCGGGTGCACATCATCGCCAACCCCGCCGCGGCGGGCGGGCGCCCGGGGCGAGCGATCCCGCTCGTGCGGGCCCGCCTGGAGGCGCTCGGGGTCGAGTACCGGCTCGAGGTCACGCGCGACCTCGACCACGCCCGGGAGCTCGCGCGCGTGGCCACCGCCGCAGGCGAGGTGGCGGCGGCGTTCGGCGGGGACGGGGTGATCGGCGCGGTGGCCGGGGCGCTGGCCGGCACCGACGGCGTGCTCGGCGTCCTGCCGGGCGGGCGCGGCAACGACTTCGCCCGCTCGCTCGGGTTGCCCCTGCGCCCGGCGGCGGCCTGCGAGGTGCTCGCCCGCGGGCGGGTGCAGCGCGTCGACATCGGCCGGGTCGGCGATCGCACGTTCATCGGGATCGCCAGCTGCGGCTTCGATTCCGATGCCAACCGGATCGCCAACGCGTCGCGCCTGATCACCGGCAAGCTCGTCTACGCCTACGGCGCTCTGCGCGCGCTCGCCGGATGGTCGCCCGCTACCTTCACGGTCGAGCTCGACAGCGGTGAGACGTGGACGTTCACCGGATATACGGTGGCCGCCGCCAACGCCCCGGCGTACGGCGGGGGCATGCGGATGGCGCCCTCAGCCTCGCTGCATGACGGCGAGCTCGACATCGTCACCGTCTCCCACGTGTCCCGGCCCCGCTTCCTCGCCCTCCTGCCCACCGTGTTCTCCGGAGCCCATGTGCGCCAGCCGTTCGTGCACGAGCACCGCGCCCGGTCCCTGACCGTGCGCGCCGACCGGCCATTCACCCTGTACGCGGACGGCGACCCGATCGCCGAGCTGCCCGCGCGCATCGAGATCGTCCCGAACGCCGTGCAGGTGATCGTCCCCGACATCCGATGAGCCTCCTCGGCGCCAAGGTCCTGGCCGCGCGGACGGTTGGGCAGCTGGCCCGGCGGGCCGGGCGCGGCGGGGGCACGAGCCTGCCCGGCAAGGTCCTCATCCGCCTCGAGCCCCACGCGATCGGCCGCCTGGCCGGGCGGCTGTCCCAAGGCTCGGCCGTCATCTCGGCCACGAACGGCAAGACGACGACAGCAGCCATGTGCGCGGCCATCCTCGATCGGGCGGGAATCGCGCTCGTGCACAACCGCGCCGGCGCGAACATGGCCGGGGGCGTCGCCTCCACCCTGCTGCAGGCGGCGCGCGGGCGTGGGATCGACGGCGAGCTCGGGCCTGTTCGAGGTGGACGAGTTCTGGCTCGGTCAGGTCACCGACGAGCTCGGACCTCGCGCCATGGTGCTCGGCAACCTGTTCCGCGACCAGCTCGACCGCTACGGCGAGCTGGAGATCATCGCCGAGCGCTGGGCGGCCGTCACGGCGGGACTGCCCGCCGGTGCACGGCTGGTCCTCAATGCCGACGACCCGCTGGTGGCCGATCTGGCCGGCGACCACACCGCGACGTTCTTCGGAGTCGAGGACCCGGGGGTCGCGCTGCCCGAGATGTCGCATGCCTCGGACTCCAAGCATTGCCGGCGCTGCGGCACCGCGTACGAGTATGAGGCCGTGTACCTCGGTCACCTCGGGCGCTACCGCTGCCCCGGCTGCGGCCATCAGCGCCCGGTCCCGGAGGTGGCGGCGCGCGACATCGTCCTCAACGGGACCCGGGGCGCCCGCTTCCGGCTCGACACGCCGGCCGGCTCAGCCGTGGTGGCATTACCCCTCCCCGGCCTCTACAACGTCTACAACGCCCTCGGCGCCGCCGCCCTCTGCCTGGGCCTCGGGGTGCCCCTGGAGACGGTCGTCACCGGTCTCGGCGCGGTCGCCGCCGCGTTCGGGCGCGCCGAGACGCTCGATCTCGACGGCCGCGAGACCTCGATCCTGCTCATCAAGAACCCGGCCGGAGCCAACGAGATCCTGCGCACGCTCGCGCTCGAGGCGGGCGAGCTCGATCTGCTGGCCATCCTCAACGACCGCACGGCCGACGGGCGCGACGTCTCGTGGGTCTGGGATGCCGACTTCGAGCTGCTGACCGGCCACGTGCGGCGGGTCCTCTGCGCCGGCACGCGCGCGGCCGAGCTGGCGCTGCGCCTGAAGTACGCGGGCGTCCCCACCGAGCGGCTGACCGTGATCCCCGGCCTGCCCGCCGCCCTCGACGCCGCGGTCTCCGGCGGAGCGGCGTCGGAGCGGCTGTTCGTCCTGCCCACCTACACCGCACTGCTCGAGCTGCGCGAGGAGCTCGCGCGCCGGGGGCAGGCGGCTCGCTTCTGGCAGACGGAGCCGGCGGCGTGAGCGTGGTCTGGCACGACCTCGAGTGCGGACGCTACGCCGAGGACCTCCCCGTGTGGCGGGCGCTGGCGGCCGGGCACGGTGATCCGATCCTCGACATCGGCGCCGGCACCGGGCGGGTGGCGCTTCACCTGGCTCGGGCCGGTCACGTGGTGACCGCGCTCGACCTCGAGGCGGAGCTGCTCGAGGAGCTCGAGCGTCGCGCCGGAGAGCTCCCGGTACACACCGCGGTGGCCGACGCGCGCGACTTCTCGCTCCCCGAGCGCTTCGCGCTCTGCCTCGTGCCCATGCAGACCCTGCAGCTGCTCGGCGGCCCGGCGCAGCGGGCCGGCTTCCTGACCTGCGCGGCGCGCCATCTGCGGCCGGGCGGTCGCCTGGCCGCCGCCATCGTCGAATCGGTCGAGTGCTACGAGGCCGACGGCGAGCTGGCCGGCCCGCTGCCCGACGTGCTCGAGCGCGATGGCGCGGTCTACTTCAGCCAGCCGACCGCCGTACGCCACGAGGAAGGCGGGTTCGTGCTCGAGCGCCGCCGGGAGCGCGTGGGCGCCCACGGGGAGCACACGGTCGAGGACAACCTCATCCGCCTCGACGCGCTCGACGCCGAGCAGCTGGAGGCCGAGGGCGGGGCGGCGGGACTGCGCCCGGCCGGACGCCGGGTGATCCCGGCCACTGATGACCACGTCGGCAGCGTGGTGGTGATGCTCGATGCCTGACCGGCGGCTGCGCGTGTGCGCGCTCTACCCCGACCTGATGAACATCTACGCGGACCGCGGCAACCTGCTCCTGCTCGAGCGCCGCTGCACCTGGCGCGGCATCGGCTTCGAGCTCACGAGCACGGGGCTCGACGAACCACTCGACCCCGACGGAGCCGACCTCTACTACATCGGGGGCGGCCAGGATCGCGATCAGCGCCTGTGCGCGCTCGACCTGGCGGAGCGCAAGCGCGAGGCGATGCACGCCGTGGCGGCACGGGACGCCGTGATCCTCGCGGTGTGCGGCGGCTACCAGCTGCTCGGCCACTCCTATCAGCTCGGCGATGAGCGCCTGCCCGGCGTCGGCCTGGTCGACCTGGAGACCGTCCGCTCCGACGGCCCCCGTCTGATCGGCAACGTGGCGATCCAGGTCGAGCTCGACCCCGGGCGGCCGCGGGTGCTGGCCGGATTCGAGAACCACGGCGGGCGCACTCACCTGGGCGCCGGAGCGCAGCCGCTCGGCCGCGTCCTGGCCGGGCATGGAAACAACGGACGCGACGGCTTGGAGGGCGTGCGCCGCGACGGCGTGATCGGCACCTACCTGCATGGCCCCCTCCTGCCCAAGAACACCTGGTTCGCCGACTGGCTCATCGCCCGGGCGCTCGCCGACGGCGAGCCGCTGGCCGAGCTCGACGACACCCTGGAGGCGGCCGCCCACGCCGACGCCCGCCGCGCCGCCGGCGTATGAGGCGCCGCCGGCTCGCGCCCGGCCTCGCCCTGGCCGCGCTGGCGCTGAGCGGGCTGGGCGGGTGCGGCGGGAGCCCGGCCGCGCGGACGGTGACCGTGACCACGACCGTGCCGGCCAGCACGACGACGGCCACGACGGCGGCGCTCCCGGGCACGGGCAAGCCGCTCGTGATCGTGGGTGACAAGAACACGCCCGAGGAGTTCGTGCTCGGCGAGCTCTACTACGAGGCCCTCCACGCCCAGGGGTTCAACGCCACCCTCAATCGCAACATCGGGACGGTCTCGGTGACGATGCAGGCGCTCGCCCAGGGCACGCTGTCGATGTATCCGGAGTACATCGACACCTGGGACAGCCAGGTGGCGGGCGAGCCCGGCCCGTTCATCAGCGAGGCTGATGCCGTGGCCGCGGGCCGCCATTGGGCCCGGGCGCACGGCTACGAGCTGCTCACCCCCACTCCCTTCGGCGACACCCCGGCACTGGCGGTCAGCTTCAACTACGCGGTGCAGCACGACCTGAGCACGATCGCCGACCTGCGCAAGGTGCAGTCCTCGCTCACCTTCGGCGGTCCGCTCCCGTTCCAGACCGACCCGAGCGGTCTCCCGGCGCTCACCCGCGCCTACGGTTTCACCCCGGCCGCGTTCAAGCCGCTCATCATCGGCGCCCAGTACCAGGCGCTCGACCAGGGCACCGTCCAGGCGGCGGAGGTCGACACCACCGATGGGCAGCTCATCACCGGTAACTACTCACTGCTCTCAGACCCGGAGCGGGTGTTCGGCTTCGGCAACGTGGTCCCGGTGGTGCCGAGCAAGGTGGTGGCCGAGGAAGGGCCGGTGTTCGTGCGCACGATCAACCGGGTGTCGGGGCTGCTCACGCTTCCGGTCATCCGCCAGCTGAACGCCGCTGTGGTGGAAGCCGGGCTCGATCCGGGCGCGGTGGCCACGCAATTCCTGCAGGCGCACGGGATCATCCCGCCCACCCAGCCGTAGCCGCCGGCCGGGTCCGAACTTCCCGTTTCGCCTCTGCGCTCCCGTGGGTACCTCCTGCGCGCACCGAGGAGAGGAGCCGGAGATGTCTGAGCGCGTCGTGGCCGCCGTGTGGGTGAAGCCGAGGAGGAGGTTCGCGTTCTGCTCGGGAGTGGTCGCCATTCTCGCCGTCGCCGCCGTGCTCATCGGGGTCATGTCCAGCGCGTCCGACGCGGCCGCCCGGCGCACGGCGCACCGGAGCGCGGCCAGCGCGCTCAGCACCGGCCAGATCAACGCCGACGTCAACCGCCTGCTCGGTGAGATGACGGTGGCGGAGAAGTTCGGCCAGCTCACCATGGCCGGACCCACGGGCCCGAACGGAACGCCCGGCGAGCTGATCGGAGAGGCTCGGAGCGGTCGCATCGGATCGGTGCTCGATCTGACCGGCGTGAAGTACATCAATCAGGTCCAGGAGGCGGCACTCCATTCGCGGCTGCACATCCCGCTCATCTTCAGTCTCGACGTCATCCACGGCTACCGGACGATGTTCCCCGTCCCGCTCGCCGAGGCCTCGAGCTGGGATCTGCCGGCGGTCGAGCGCGACGAGTCGGTCTCGGCCGAGGAGGCGACCGCGGACGGGATCAAATGGACGTTCAACCCGATGGTCGACGTCAGCCGCGATCCGCGTTGGGGACGCGTGGTCGAGGGGGCGGGCGAGGACCCGTTCCTCGGTGCCGCGGTGGCCGCGGCCAAGGTCCACGGCTATCAGGGCACGAGCTACGCCGCTCCGAGCCGCATGGCGGCCACGGTCAAGCACTTCGCCGCCTACGGCGCCCCGGTGGCGGGACGGGAATACAACACCGTCGACATGTCGACCCAGCAGCTCTTCAACGACTACCTGCCGCCGTACAAGGCCGCCGTGGACGCCGGAGCGGCGACCGTGATGAGCTCGTTCAACTCGCTCAACGGGGTCCCGAACACGGCGAACTCGTACACGCTGACGACGATCCTGCGCGACGAGTGGGGCTTCGGCGGGACGGTGGTGAGCGACTACCAGGCGGTCCAGGAGCTCGAGGACTTCGGCTATGCCGCCAACGGCGCGCAGGCCGCGCAGGAGGCCTTGAACGCCGGTCTCGACATCGAGATGGCGGTGACGCTGGGGCCCTCCGCGGGGAATCCGATCGAAGACACGTTCGACACCTACGGGCCGCAGCTGCTGCGCCAGGGGCGCATCACGATGGCGGAGCTCAACACCGCCGTGCGCCACGTACTCACGCTCAAGTACCTGGCCGGCATGTTCTCCGACCCCGATCCCGGCAGCCCGGCACGGGTGGCGAGCTCCGAGCTCACCCCCGGCCATCTGGCCGTGGCCCGCGCGACGGCCGACGAGTCGATGGTGCTGCTGAACGACCGGGGCCACGCCCTGCCGCTCAGCCCGGGCACGAGCAAGATCGCCGTCGTCGGCCCGCTCGCCGACGATCCCCTCGACCAGCTCGGGCCCGATGTGCCGAGCGGCTTCAACGTCACGCCGGCGGACCTGAAGACGACCGACAAGATCGTCTCCGTGCTCGACGGCGTGAAGGCCGCCGTTCCGAGCGCCAGCGTCAGCTATGCGCCTGGGTGCAGCTTCACCGACGGGTGCACGTCGACCGCCGGCTTCTCGGCCGCGGTCGCCGCCGCCGCGGCGGCCGACGTGACGGTGGTGGTGGTCGGCGAGCCGGCCACGGACACCGGAGAGGCCTCCTCGCGCACAATGCTCGACCTCCCCGGCCAGCAGCTCGCGCTGGTCCAGCAGATCGCCGCCACCGGCAAGCCCTACGTGGTCGTGCTCATGAACGGCCGGCCGCTGACCATCCCGTGGCTGGCCGAGAACGCCCCAGCGCTGCTCGAGGCCTGGTATCCGGGCACCGAGGGTGGCAACGCGGTGGCCGACGTGCTGTTCGGCAAGGTGAATCCGAGCGGGAAGCTGACCATGTCGTTCCCCGTCGACGTCGGGCAGATCCCGATCTCCTACGACGAGCTGCCGACCGGCCGGCCCTACTCGGCCACCAACAAGTACACCTCGAAGTACCTCGACGCTCCGAACACGCCGCAGTACCCGTTCGGGTACGGGCTGTCCTACACCACGTTCTCGATCGGCAGCGTGCAGGCTCCGGGCAGCGTGGGAACAGGTCAGAGCTTCTCGGTCAGCGCCCGGGTCACCAACACGGGCACGACCTCGGGGTCCGATGTCGTCCAGCTCTACGTGCACGAGGCCCTGACGAGCATCCTCCAGCCCGTGCGCAAGCTCGAGGGCTTCCAGCGGGTGACTCTGGCGCGCGGTCAGAGCCGGACGGTCACGTTCACCCTCGGGCCGCGCAATCTCGGTTTCTACAACGAGCAGGGCCAGTTCGTGACCGAACCGGGGCCGGTCGACGTGTGGGTGGGTGACAGCTCGGTGGGAGGAGCGCACACGACGCTCACGCTGCGATGACACGTCGACGCGCTCTCACCGCCGCGATCGTCGTTTCGCTGGCCCTGACCCCCGCGGCCCCGGCGGCGGGCGCGTCGCTGCGCCCCGCTCAGCGCGCGGTGCTGCGTGGCATCGCGCGGGCCACGTGGCGCTTCTACGGCGCCGACATCGATCCCACGACGCACCTGCCACTCGACAACCTCGGTCCGGGCCCGGTCCGCGGCGCCTACACCTCGGCGGCGAACATCGGCGTGTACCTGTGGGCGGTCGTGGCGGCCCGCGACCTGCGGCTGATCTCCACGCACCGCGCCGATGCAGCTCGCGGGGGCGACCCTGCGCGAGGTGGCGTCGCTGCGCCGCTACGACGGCTTCCTGTATCAGTGGTACGACACGGGCAACGGGCAGGTGCTGGCCAATCCCGGCCAGGGTGACTGCACGGAGACCGCTCCGGCCCAGGACAACTGCTGGTTCGTCTCCGCGGTCGACAACGGCTGGTTCGCCTCCGGGCTGATCGAGGTCCGCCGCGCCCTGCCCGCGGAGCGCCGGGCGGCCAGTGCGCTCCTGGCCCCGATGGACTTCTCCATCTTCTACGACAACCGCGCGCAGACCGACTGCAACACGAACGCCGGGCTGCCCGGTGACCCGCCGACCGGCCAGATGTACGGCGGCTACTACGTCGACCAGGGTCCGGCCGGCTACCACAACAGCGCGCTCTACAGCGACCCGCGGATCGCCATGTACATCGGCATGGGGCGCGATCAGATGCCCGGTGATGTCTGGTGGCGCTCCTGGCGGACGCCGCCACCGAAGCGCTGTGCCAGCGACCCGGCCCCGAGTGGCGAGCCGGGGACCGGCGCCTGGGTGACGGTCACCGATCCGCAGTCGGGGCGGCGCTTTTCGGTGTGGGAGGGCCACTACACCTATCCCGGGACACACCTGACCTTCGTGCCGACGTTCGGCGGCGGGATGTTCGAGGGGCTGATGGCGAACCTCGTCGTGCCCGAGACCGCGTGGGGCCCGCACAGCTTCGGGCTCAACGACACGCGCTGGGCGCGAGGTGCAGGAGCGCTACGCCACCCAGGAGCTGGGGTTCCCGGTCTGGGGCATGTCGCCGTCGAGCACCGCGGACGACACCGGCGGTTACGGCGGCTTCGGCGTCGTGGGTCTTGCCTTCCCGGATCACCAGCCGCTGGCCTGGTGCCCCTCGTGCACGACCGAGACGACCGTCTCTCCCCACGCCTCGGCGATCGCGCTCCCGGTCATCCCGCAGGCCGCCTACGCGAACCTGATGACCCTGCGGACTCGCTATCCGGGCATCTTCACCGCCGACGGTGGCTTCTTCGACGCCGTCAATCCGGTGACCGGGGCGATCGGCCACCGTCGCCTGGTCCTCGATCAATCGATGATCATGGCCGCGCTCGACGATGCCCTCGACGGCGACGCTCTCCAGCGCGACTTCGCCTCCGACCCGGAGTCGTGGGCCGCCCGCGAGTACCTGGGCGCGGAGCGGATGTCGATCGGGTAGATCAGGCGCCTGAGGAGCCGAAGCCCCCCGGGCCGCGCTGCGAGCCCGCCAGCTCGCCGACCTCGAGCACCGCGGGGGCGTGGATGTCGACGAGCACGAGCTGGGCGATGCGATCCCCCGGCACCACCGTGAACGGCTCGGCCGCGTCGGTGTTGAGCAGCAGCACCCGGATCTCGCCGCGATACCCGGCGTCGATCAGTCCGGGCGCGTTGACGAGCGCGATCCCTGAACGAGCGGCCAGCCCGGAGCGCGGGAGCACCAGCCCCGCCTGGCCATCGGGAATCTCGACTGCGATGCCTGTCCCGACCGCCGCCCGCTCCCCGGGGCGAAGGCTGGCCGCCTCGGCCGCGTACAGGTCGAGCCCGGCATCCCCGGCGTAGGCGCGGGTGGGCAGGATGGCGGCGGGCGTGAGCCGCTGGACGCGCAGCGCCGGCGGACTCATCCGGCCAGCGAGGGGGGCAGCGCGTAGCGCTCGTAGCGAGCCGCCGCCGCTGCGGGCAGGCGGGCATGCACCCGCACTCCCTCGGGGGTGTCGGAGCGCTGCAGGTCCCCGGCCAGGTCGTGCAGCTCGGCGAGGCGGCCGCCCTCCTCGTAGGGGACGAGCAGCTCGACCTCGCGCAGGCGGCTCGTGAACTCCTCCTCGATCCGCGTACGCAGGGTCTCGAGCCCCTCGCCGGTGAGCGCGGAGACGAGAACCGCCTCGGGGTGTCGGAACTCGAGCTCCTCGCGCCGCTCGGCATCGACGCGGTCGGCCTTGGCGAGCACGAGCAGCTGCGGCACAGCGTCAGCCCCGATCTCGACCAGCACGTCCTCCACCGCCCGGACCATGACCTGGAGGTCCTCCTCGGGCGCCGAGGCGTCGACGACGTGCAGGATGAGGTCGGCCAGCCGGGTCTCCTCCAGCGTGGCTCCGAACGCTTCGACGAGCTGGTGGGGCAGCTTGCGGATGAATCCGACCGTGTCGGTGAGCAGGTAGTCGCGCCCGCCCGTGCGCAGCACCCGCGTCGTCGGGTCAAGCGTGTGGAAGAGGCGGTCCCGCACTCCGGCGCTTGCGCCGGTGAGGGCGTTCAGCAGCGTCGACTTGCCCGCGTTCGTGTACCCGGCCAGGGCAACCGCGGGCAGGTGGCCGCGCTCGCGCTCGGCGCGCATGACCGAGCGGCTCGAGCGCACGCGGCTCAGGCGCCGCTTGAGCGCGGCGATGCGGTCGCGGGCCAGCCGGCGGTCGGTCTCGATCTGGGACTCGCCCGGTCCGCGGGTGCCGATGCCACCGCCGAGGCGCTCGAGGTGCGACCACAGGCCGCGCATGCGGGCCAGGTTGTACTCCAGCTGAGCGAGCTCGACCTGGAGCTTGCCCTCGGCGCTGTGAGCGTGGGCGGCGAAGATGTCGAGGATGACCGCGGTGCGGTCGATGACCGGCACGCCGAGCGCCTTCTCGAGGTTGCGCTCCTGGCGCGGGCTGAGCTCGTCGTCGCAGGCGACCAGATTGGCGTCGGCGGGGCCGAGCGCCGCCTTCAGCTCCTCGAGCTTGCCGGCGCCCAGATACGTGTTCGGGTGCGGATGCTCGCGCCGCTGCACGAGCTCGCCCACGCTCGCCACCCCAGCCGTGCGCAGGAGCTCGCGCAGCTCGGTGAGCTCGGCGCTCTGCTCGTCGGGGACGGCGGCGACCAGGAACGCGCGCTGGCGCGCGCGGCCCGGCGGGCGCTGCCCGTTCTGCGTGCTCTGGCGGGATCCGTTGTGGCTCGGCGGCACCTCTCTGATGGTAGCCCCGGGCCGGATGGCGGCGCGATCGGATATCGTCCCCGCGCGGCCGGAGGACCCTGAAGGACCCGGGCGCTGGTGCGCCCGCTCGACCCCTGGAGGTATCGATGTCTCGTATGCGCAAACGCGTCGCGCGCCTTGGCGTGCTCGTGCTCGTCAGTCTGATGGCCCTGAGCGGAGCGGCTCTCGCCGCCAGCAGCCTCGCCCCGCAGCTGCGTTCGCCGGTGCACGGCAAGGCGTTCGTGGCCGGGCACAAGATCAAGTTCACCGTCTACATCCCGAACACCAGCGCCCCGACCGACGGCCACGTGTTCCTCTACCTGTCCAAGAAGAAGATCCTCAAGAGTGGCCTGCTCGCGTTCCCGCACGGGTGCGGGTTCCGCTGCAACAACGCGACGATGAAGCGGGTCGGCCACACCCACCTGTGGACCTACAGCGACCCGTACCACTTCCCGGGTAACTGGCAGGACACCGCGGGCAAGTACTACTGGCAGGCGTTCTTCTACTCGATCCAGAGCTCGACCGGCCTCGTGACGAGCCACATCGCGACGCTCAGGGTGATCCACTGATCTGAGCCGTCCCGGCCGGACCCGCCGCGCCGCGCGGCGGTCCGGCCCTCGGCCGGGCTCGAGACGGTGTCGGCGTCGGCTCAGCCGAGGCCGCGGATACGCTCCAGCGCCTCGAGCAGCCGCTCCTCGGGCGTGGTCAGCGAGATCCGGAAGAACCCCTCGCCGCTGGCCCCATAGGCACCTCCGGGTGAGATGACCACGGCAGCCTGCTCGAGCACGTGCTCGCAGTACGCCGCTGCGCTGTCAAACCCGGCCGGGACCGGCGCCCAGATGTAGATCGTGCCCTTCGGCGGGGTGACGTTCACCCCGGCGGCCGCCAGCGCCTCGCAGACCAGATCCCGCCGCCGCGCATACACCGCGTTCATCGCCTCCACCTCGGCGTCGAGGCCCGGCGCGAGCGCGGCCGCTCCGGCGAGCTGCACGGCGTCGAAGTTGCCGGAGTCGATGTTCGACTTCAGCCGCCAGTAGTGAGCGATCGCCTCGGCGTTGCCGACGATCGCCGCGCAGCGCCAGCCGGTCATGTTGTAGCCCTTCGACAGCGAGAACACCTCGACACCGACCTCCCTGGCGCCGGGGGTGGACAGGAACGACGGGGCGATGTAGCCGTCGTAGGTGGTCTCGCTGTAGGCGTTGTCGTGCACGACGAGGAAGTCGTGCTCGCGCGCCAGGTCGACCACCTGGGCGAAGAACCCGTCGGGCACGATCGCGCCGGTGGGATTGTTCGGGTAGTTGATGAACATGAGCCGGGCCCGCTCGAGCGTCTGCGCCGGGATCGCCTCGAGGTCGGGCACGAAGCCGCGCTCAGGCTCGAGCGGCATCAGCACCGGCTCGGCGTCGGCGAGCAGCGGACCGCCGGTGTAGACCGGATAGCCCGGATCGGATGCGAGCGCCACGTCACCGGGGTCGAGGAAGGCCAGGTTGAGATTGAAGATGCACTCCTTGGCCCCGATCGCCGCCATCACCTCGGTGTCGGCGTCGAGATCCACGCCGAAGCGACGGTCGTAGAAGGCGGCCACGGCGTGGCGGAACTCCGGGCGCCCCCGGTTGCTCGGGTAGGTGTGCGTGCTCGGATCGGCGACCGCCTGCTGGGCCGCGGCGACGATCGGCGCGTACGTCGGGGTGTCCGGGTCGCCGATGCCGAGGCTGATGACGTCGACGCCGGCGGCGCGCTTGGCGGCGATCTTGCGCTCGAGCTCGGCGAACAGATACGGCGGGATGCGCTCGATGCGCTTACTGGATCGCATGCAGCTCCTCGAGGAACTCAACGGCCAGCTCGCCGGCGAATACCGGGCGGGCCCAGCCGCTGAGGTTGATGGAAAAGTCCTCGCCCACCTCGACGACGAGCTCGCCGCCCTCGAGCACGACGGTCACCGGCGATTCGCCGCCCTGCAGGACATGGGCCACCGCCGCCCCGGTCGCGCCGGTCCCGCTGGCCGCCGTCTCCCCCACCCCGCGCTCGAAGATCCGAGCCCGGATGCGGTCCGGGGCCAGCGGCGTGAACCAGGACACGTTGGTGCGGTGGGGGAACAGCGTGTGGTTCTCGATCCCCGGCCCGATCTTGCCCAGCGCGAGCGCGTCGAGCTCCGCCTCGGTGGCCATGCGGATCGCGCACTGCGGATTGCCGACCTGGACGTGCTGGAAGCGCCAGCTGCGTCCGCCGGCCTCGAGCTCGCCGGTCCCGTCCGGACCGCCGCTGGGAAAGTCGTCGCTCTGGCGCCGGGCGCGAGCCATGCCGACCGTGCACTCGGTGGCCGAGGTGATCGTGGGCCGGATCTCCCCCGCCGCGGTCTGCAGCGAGAACGTGTCGGCGTCGGTCCAGCCGTGGCGGCGCAGGTAGAGGATCGCCTCGCGCGCCCCGTTGCCGGACAGCTCGGCCTCGGAGCCGTCGGGATTGAAGATGCGCAGCCGGGCGACGAAACCCCGCTCGTCGGCGGGCGAGAGCAGGAGGATGCCATCGCCGAATACGCCGGTGTGGGCGGCGCAGATGGCGCGGATGCGGGCCGGGGTCAGCTCGAAGGGCAGCTCGGCCGCCTCGACGATCACGTAGTCGTTGCCGAGCGCCTGCCATTTCTCGAAACGCACGGCGCCCGAGTGTAGGTGTAGCGTCGCGCCGGCCATGGCCCGCCGCCCCCCGCTCCGTGCCACGCTGCGATCGCCGCTGGTCGCGCTCGCGCTCGTCTGCCTCGTCTCGCTGGGCCTGCGGGTGGCCTGGCTCGGTCAGCCGTGCCGGAGCCCGTGCCGCTCGGCCACGGACCGGTTGCTCGTGTTCGACGAGACCTACTACGTGAACGCGGCGCGGGTGATCGCCGGGGTGCGCCCGCCCTCCGGGGTCCCCTACGCCGGGGCGCCGCTTGGCGATGACCCGAACGCCGAGCATCCGCAGGGGGCGAAGCTGCTCGTGGCCGGGCTGATCAAGCTGCTCGGCGACGGTCCCCTGGCCTGGCGGCTGCCCAGCCTCGTGTTCGGGACGCTCTGCCAACTCGGCCTGTACGCGCTCCTGCGCGCTCGCGGCGCCGGCGCGTGGACGGCGCTCGGCGGGGCGGCCCTGATGGCGGCCGACAACCTCCTGCTCGTCCACGGCCGGATCTTCACGCTCGACATCTTCGTGCTCGCCGGGATGCTGTGGGGAGGGGTCGCCTACGCGCGGGGGCGCCCGCTGCTGGCCGGCGCACTGGTCGGCGTGGCCGGGTGCATGAAGATGGTCGGCCCCTACGCGCTCGGGATCTTCGCTCTGCTCGAGCTGGCCGACTGGCTGATCGCCCGGCGCGCGCAGCCCGGCCGCGCCGCTGCGCGCACCGACGCGGGCTGGCGGCTGGCCCGGCTGGCCGGTGCCATCGGAGCGTGCGCGGCAGTGCTGATCGGCCTGCTCGCCGTGCTCGATCGCATCGCCCCGCCCTACGACAACGCCGCGGGCAAGCCCGTGCGCGGCGGCGTGTTCGGCCATCTCGGCCACATGTTCAGCTACGCCGCCCACCAGACGAGCCCGCACGGTCCGCAGGGCATCGCGTCCTACCCGTGGCAGTGGCTGTGGGACTTCCACCCCATCGTCTACCTGAACATCGATCCCTCCTCGCCCTCCCCCGGCCTTCAGAACATCCAGCCCGCCGTGCACTTTCTCGGCGTGATCAGCCCGCCGATCCTGATCGCTGGGCTGATCGGTCTCGGGCTGGCGGCGTTCGCGCTCTGGCGGGGTGCCCACGGGCGCGAGCCGGGCGGGTGGGCGGCGAGCGGGGGTGGCCTGGTGGCCGAGAGCGGCCTGCCCGGCCTGGCGCTGGCCTGGTTCCTCGGCGCCTACCTGCCCTTCCTCGCCCTGTGGCTGCTCGATCAGCGCACGAGCTACCTCTACTACATGGTGATCGTCATGCCCGGCCTGTACGCCGGCGCGCTGGTCGCCGCCGCGGCGCTGCGGCGGGCGCGCTGGCGGCTGGCCGGCTGGGTGTGGTGGGCGTGGGCGGCGGCGGTCGTGATCGCGCTCGCGATCATGTATCCGTTCACGCCGCTTCCATAGCGGCGAGGATCTCCCCCGCGGTCTCGCCGGGTGAGCGGCCGGTGACGTCGAGCACCGTCACCCCGGAGAGCTTTCGCATCCACGTGAGCTGACGGCGCGCGTAGGCGCGCGTGCGGCGCTGCATCGCGTCGACGTCCCCGGCCAGGAGCTCGGCGAACCCGAGGGCCTTGCGTGCCGTCGGCGAGGCGCCGGCCGCGTCAGCGCGGCGGACCTCCTCGATGGCGCCGGCGGCCACCATCGCCTCCACCCGGGCGTCGATCCGCGCGTACAGCACGGATCGCTCCATGACCAGCCCGGCGAGCAGCGTCGGGTGGCGCATGTGATCGGTCCACAGCTCCGAGCGCTCGGCGTGTGGGGTCAGCTGTCCGCTGTCGTGGAGCTCGAGCGCGCGCACGATGCGCTGGCGGTCCCCCGGATCGATCCGCTCAGCCGCCCAGGGGGCGCGCTCGCGCAGGAGGGCGTGCAGAGCGGCCGGGCCCTGGCGCTCGAGCTCGGCGCTCCAGCGCTCGCGCGCGCCGGGCGCGGGGGGCGGGCGCAGACTGAGCTCGGTCAGCGCGGCGCGGAGATAGAGGCCGGTGCCACCGACGAGAATCGGGCGGGCGCCCTCGGTGAGCAGAGCATCGATCTCGGCATGGGCCCGGGCGGCGTAGGCGCCGGCGCTGAAGCTCGACTGCACGGGCACAAAGGCGATGAGCCGGTGCTCGAGCGCCGCCCGCTGCGCCGCGTCGGCGGCACCGGTGAGGGTCTCCAGGCCGGCGTACACCTGCAGCGCGTCGGCCGAGACGGCGACCGGGTGCTCGCCGCGAGCCCGCAGCCGCTGCGCGAGCGCGATGGCAATCGCCGTCTTGCCCACGCCGGTGGGGCCGAACAGGGCGATGAGCGCGGGGCGCGGCACCGGCGCAGTATCCCGGTCTAGACTGCGGCGCCGTGAGTGAGCTGACCGGCACCGTCCTGCTCACGGGGGCCTCTGGAGGGATCGGCCAGGCGATCGCCCGCGCGCTCGCCGCGCGGGGCACCGAGGTCGTGCTGAGCGCCCGGCGCCTCGAGGTGCTGGAGGCGTTGGCCGGGGAGATCGGCGCTCGCGTGATCGCCTGCGATCTGGCCGACCGCGACGACGTGAACCGGCTGCTCGACGCCGCCGGGCCGGTCGAGATCCTCGTCGCCAACGCGGCGCTGCCGGCGTCGGGTGAGCTGGTCGATCTCACCCAGGAGCAGATCGACCGCATGCTCGAGGTGAACCTGCGGGCACCGGTGGCCATGGCCCGGGCCCTGGCGCCGGCGATGGCCGCCCGCGGACGGGGGCACATGGTGTTCATCTCCTCACTGTCGGGCAAGGCGGCCTCACCGGCCTCCTCGATCTACTCGGCGACGAAGTTCGGGCTGCGCGGCTTCGCGCTCGGCCTCCGGGCCGACCTGGCGCCCCACGGGGTCGGGGTCTCCACGATTGCCCCCGGCTTCATCCGGGACGCCGGGATGTTCGCCGAGGCCGGGATCACCCTGCCCTGGTTCGTCGGCACGCGCTCGCCCGAGGATGTCGCCGCGGCGGTGATCCGGGCGATCGAGTCCGACCGGGCCGAGCTCGACGTGGCGCCGCTGCCGTTGCGGCTGGGCAGCGCGTTCGCCGGGGCGGCGCCTGGGATCGCCGCCACGGTGAGCCGGCGGCTGGGCAGCGACGCGATCGCCCGCTCGCTGTCCCACGGGCAGGCCGGCAAGCGCTGGTAACGCCGCCTCGCGCTCAGGCGCTCAGGCGCTCAGGCGCGCGGAGCCTGGGCCGCCGGCTGGGCCGCGTGATCGCCGGTGACCGCGGCGAGCGTGTCGATGATCTCGTCGGCCAGCCGGGCGCCGTCCTCCGGGTGCTCCGGGGTGGCCTGGACGCGCACGACCACGTCCTCGCCGTCGACCTCCTGGAGGTTGACCCGGGCGGCGCGGCGGGTGGGCACGGAGATGGAGTCGTCGAGCAGTGCCTGCACGTGCGTCGGGCGCACGCCTGAGTTCAGCCGGACGATCACGTCGACGATGTCGGGCTCGCGGATGGGGACGATTGCGGCGGCGAGCACGACGCTGTTCGGGATCAGGATGCGGTCCTCGCCCCGGGTCTTCAGCGTCGTGTAGAGCAGCCCGAGGCTCGAGACGATGCCCTCGGCCGTGCCGGCGACCGCGCCGGCCTGCAAGCGGATGCGCTCGCCGACCCGGAACGGCCGCGCGCTCAGGAGCACCAGCCCGGCGATCAGGTTGCCGAGCGTCTGCTGGGCGGCGAGGCCGACGATGACGGCCGTGAACGCACTCGAGGCGACGAGCGCGCCGGCGCTCACCCCGGCGACATAGAGCGCGAGCACGATCGTGACGGCGAGCGCGCCGAGCCGGATGACGAAGCCGACCGTTCCGGCGGTGGCCGGATCCATGCGCCGGAAGAACGTCGGCGCCGCCGCGCGCCCGATGTCGCGGGCCATCCACCAGCCGAGGATGAGCAGGGCGATGACCGTGGCCGCCTGCACCGGGGTCTGGTACGCCCATCTGTCCTGCGCGCTCTTCCCTTGGACCCCGAAGAGCGCGAACCGGTCGGCGTACGCGATGACGACGCCGACGAACAGCGGGAAGAGGACGACGACCTCGCGCTGCGCGCGGCGGACCGTACGCTGGCTGACCTGCATGGCCAGGCCGACCTTCTCCCAGGCATCGCTGCGGGTCTCGAACATGTGGTCGAGCAACTGATCGGGTCGGTTCGGAATTCTCGGCATGGGCTGGGGTCGCACCTCCTCGGGTCGCCTTCTCTATCTACCCCGCCGGTCGAGGCCGGGTTTCTCAGTCTGGCCTAAGTTCCGCTCAGAAGAGCCGCGTCTGCGGGTCCGGGGCGCGCGGCGACGGCCCCGACTCCAGGCGGCGCGCCTTCGCCTGACGCGGTCTGAAGCCCCCGCGCATCCGCTCCCCCGGTCCGAGGTCCGGACCGCGCACGAGCGCGGCGAGCCGCCGGCGCTCTCCCATTGGCAGATAGGCGCCGCGTCCATACAGCTCCTCGTAGACCGGCACAAGCTCGGGCCGCTGCTCGGCGAGCCACTCCATGAACACCTCGCGCACACCCCGGCGCAGGTGCAGGCCGATCCCGGTCACGTACGCCGCGCCCGCCTGCGTCGCAGCCTCGAGGATCGCCCGCACCTGCTCGGGGCCGTCGTTGATCCCGGGCATGAGCGGGGCGACGAGCACGCCCGTGCGGATGCCCGCCCGGGTCAACTCGGCCAGCGCCTCGAGCCTGGCCCGCGGGTGCGGCGTGCGCGGCTCGGTGGCTCGCCAGGCCCGTTCCTCGAGCGTCGGCACCGACAGCGCAGCCGAGAAGTCGGTCACCTGGTTCAACTCGCGCATGAGGTCGAGGTCGCGCAGGAGCAGCGGCGACTTCGTCAACACCGAGCACGGGTTGCGGGCGTCGCGGAGCGCCGCCCAGATGCCGCGCATGAGCTGGTATCGCCCCTCGACCCACTGGTATGGGTCGGTGTTCGTGCCGAGGGCCACGTGCTCCCCCGCCCACGACGGCCGGGCGAGCTCGACGCGCAGTCGCTCGGGCGCGTTCACCTTGACGATGATCTCGCGCTCGAAATCCCGGCCGGGGTTGAAGTCGAGGTAGGCGTGGGTGGGGCGAGCGAAGCAGTAGGAGCAGGCGTGTGTGCAGCCGCGATACGGATTGATCGTCCACCGGAACGGAACCTGCGAGATCTCGGGCACACGGTTGAGGACCGACCGCGCCCGCACCTCGTAGAACCGGGTGGCGATCGCCTCCGGCGCGTCGAAGTGGCGGACCACCGCCTCCTCGCGGTAGCCGGGCAGCCGGGCCCGCTCCTCCTGCGCGATCTCAAGGTTGCTCCACCGCATCGAACAGATGTTCGCATCGACCCCGGACGGATCCGGCGCGGCCGCGGACGGACCGCGACGGCCGCGGCAGGTCGCCGGATCAGCCGCGGCGCATGAGTCGCCCGACGGCAGCCATCAGCTCGTCGGTACGCGCCTCCCGCTCCCCGTCGGCGGCGCCCATGACGCAGTGGTGGGCGTGCCCGTCGAGGAGCCCGAGCGCCACCTTGTCGAGGGCCGCCTGCACGGCGCTGATCTGGGTGAGCACGTCGATGCAGTAGCGGTCGGCGGCCACCATGCGCTCGATCCCGCCGAGCTGGCCCTCGATCCGGCGCAGGCGCGCGATGAGCTGGTCCTTGGACGCGGAGTAGCCGCGAGTCCCGCTCGGCTCCGCGGGCACGCTCGGCTCAGGCGCTGACGTGGCACTCATCGCGGGCTGATCATACCCCCCAGGGGTATCATCGAACCCGATGAACGTCCTCTGGCACGGCCTGCGCGACAGCCTCCTCATGGCCTGGGAGGTGTGGTGGGCACTCGTATTCGGGTTCTTCATCTCGGCCGTCGTGCAGGCGTGGGTGCCGCGCGAGCGAATCGAGCGCGCGCTGGCCGGGTCCGGTCCCCGGCCGCTGGCCACCGCCACCGCGCTCGGAGCCGCCTCCTCCTCGTGCTCCTACGCCGCCGTGGCGATCGCCAAGAGCCTGTTCGGAAAGGGCGCGTCGCTGTCGAGCGCGCTCGCCTTCCAGTTCGCCTCCACGAACATCGTCTGGGAGCTCGGACTCGTGCTCTGGGTGCTCATCGGCTGGCAGTTCACCCTGGCGGAGTACCTCGGCGGGCTGATCATGATCGGCCTCATGGCGATGCTCATCCGTCTCGCCGTCCCGCGCCGGCTCGAAGAGCAGGCGCGCACCCACGCGCAGGCGGCGGCCACCGGACACGAGCATCACATGGCCGGTCAGCCGCTCCCCTGGCGCGAGCGGCTGACGAGCGCGGCGGCGTGGTCCGACGTGGCGCACAACTTCCGCGCGGACTGGCAGATGCTGTGGAAGGAGATCTCGCTCGGATTCCTGCTCGCCGGCTTCGTCGCCCAGCTCGGGACCGGTGTCTTCCACGCCCTCTTCCTCCGCGGCGCTCCGGCGATCGTGCAGGCGGTGTGGGGCGCGGTGATCGGACCGGTGATCGCCGTGCTCAGCTTCGTCTGCTCGGTCGGGAACGTGCCGCTCGCCGCCGTGCTGTGGAGCGGCGGGATCAGCTTCGCCGGCGTGATGGCGTTCATCTTCGCCGACCTGATCGTGCTGCCGATCCTCGCCATCTACCGCAAGTACTACGGCACGGCGGTCGCGCTGCGGCTGGCCGGCCTCATGCTCGTGACCATGGGCGCGGCCGCGCTGGCCGTCGATGGGCTGTTCAGCGCCGCCGGCCTCATCCCTTCCGGCCCCCGACCGACCCGCGGCGCGGTGTTCGGGTCCGTGGCCCTCG
Source organism: uncultured Solirubrobacterales bacterium (assembly GCA_963848745.1). Lineage (GTDB taxonomy): Bacteria > Actinomycetota > Thermoleophilia > Solirubrobacterales > Solirubrobacteraceae > Palsa-465. The sequence goes on from CAWKEO010000002.1 coordinate 420,474, forward strand.
ATCACCGGTTCGTCCTCAACGTCCTCGGCATGATCGTGTTCGCCACGCTGATCGGCCTGACCGTCCGCCGCGGCGCCACCGATCCGGTATGCGGCATGACCGTCGACCGCTCGAAGGCGCACACCACGCGCCGCCACGGGCGCACCGTCTACTTCTGCTCCGAGCACTGCCGGGCGCGCTTCCTCGCCCGGGCGGACAGTCGTTAGCCGCGCGCAGGCCGCGCGCGCATGAACGCGGTGAACTGCCCGAGCTGCAGCCCCACCGCCTCAAGCCAGGCGACGAGCCCGTCGTCGGGCTCGCTCGTCTCCTGCGCGAGGAGCTGCAGCAGGCCGATGCGGGCCACGCCGTGGCGGATCGGCAGCAGGAGCGCCGTGCCGGCACCGGCGGCAAACGCCTCCTCGAGCGCGTCGGGCTCCTCGGCCTCCGAGCGGGCCGCGGGGGCTGCGGAGGCTGCGGGGGCTGCGGTCATCCACGCAGGCGTGCGCGCATACAGGGCGGTGCCGAGGCTCGAGCTCTGCACCGGAGCGGCGAGCCCGAGCGTCCGCCGCCCGAGCTCGGCCAGCGGCTCGGCCGTCCAGCAGGCGCTCGGCCGCAAGACGCCGCGGGCGTCGGGCAACCAGGTGGCGACGAGGCTCCAGCCGCCCTCCCGACCGAGAACCGCCGCCGCCTCGGCGAGTCCGCCCCGCAGCGTCTCGGCGTCCCCGAGCACCGCGGCGAGCCGGCGCTGAGCCCGCGCCCCCCAGCGCAGGCCGCTGGCCGCCTCGGGGGCGTCCGTCCGCGAAGCCCCGCGCGACGCGGGCGCCGGCCCCTTGGAGGCCGGTCCGGCCGCCCCCGGAGCAGCCACCGGGGGCTCGGCGGCACGCACGGCCTCCGCCGCCGCCCGCGCGGTCATCTGCGCCGCGGCGACCCGGACGCTCTCGAGCTCCTCGACGAGCGCGGCGAGCTGCGCGCTGTGCGCCTGCTCGGCCTCCCGCAGCGCCGTCTCGGCCTCGAGCCGCGCCGCGGTCACCGCCTGCTCGCGGCGGGCCTGCTCGGCAGCGGCGAGCGCGGCCAGATCCTCGCTCGCCCGTGCCCGCTCGGTGTCGGTGCGCTCACGCTCGGCCTCGGCGCGCGAGCGCTCCTCGGCCACGCGTGCGCTCGCCTCCTCCGCTCGGGCCTGCTCGTGCGCGAGCTCTCGCTCGAGGCGGACGATCTCTCCCTCACGATGCGTGCGCGCGGACTCCAGCTCTCCCGCCAGCGCCCCGAGCCGCTCCTGCGCCTCGGAGAGCGACCGGCGCAGCTCGTCGGTGCGGGCGCGTTCGCCCGCGAGTGCCTCGCGCAGCTCGGCGCTCGCGCTGTCGCGGGCCTTCTTGCCTCCACCAGATCGCGGATCGGATTCCTCAGAGCTCTCCCCCGCCGCCGCGCTCCGGCGCGCGGACTCGAGCTCGGCCTCGGCATCCTCGGCTCGCGAGCGCCACTGGCGCAGCGCTGCCTCGGCCTCCTCGCTGCCGGCCTGGGCCCGCGCCGCGGCGCGCTCGAGCTCCTCGATCTGCGCCCGGGCCTGCCGGCCTGCGCTCTCGAGCTCATCGATACGGGCGGCCGACCGGCGAGCGCTCGTCTCGAGCTCGCTCACCCGCTGCGTGGCTCCCTGGAGCTCGGCCTGCGCGGTCTCAGCCCGGACGCGGGCCTGCCGGGCCTCGGTCTCGGCGTCGGCGACCCGCGCGGCGGCCTGCCGGGCCTCTGCCTCCGCCGCCTCGAGGCGCGCCCGCGCCTCCCGCAGCTCGTCCTGCGCGCGCTCGAGCAGCGTCTCGGCTCGCTGCTGGCCCTCCCGGGCCTGCTCCGCCTCCGCCTGCGCTCGGCGGGCGTCGGTCTCGGCCTGCTCGGCCCGGGCACCGGCGCGCCGCGCGGTCAGCTCAGCCTCATCGGCGCGTCCCTCAGCCGCCCGTGTCGCGCCGGACGCCTCCTCGGCGCGGGCACGCTGCGTCCGGATATCGGCCTCGGCCTGGTCGGCCCGCGCCCGCGCCTGCACTGCCTCCACCTCGGTCTGCTCGGCGCGTAGGCGCCACTCCCGCGCCTCGGCCTCGGCCTGCTCGAAGTGGCTCGAGACCGAGGCCGACTCGGCCTGCAGCTGCTCGATGCGCAGCAGCGCCTGGCTGACCTCGCCCCGCGCAGCCTGGGCGGCGCTCCGGGCCGTCTCGGCGTCCTCGTGCTCGCGGCGGGCGACCAGGCGGGCCTGTTCGATCTCGGCTCGGGCCAGCTCGAGCTCGGCCGCCAGGTGCTCGCTCTGCGCGCGCGCCTGCTCGGCCTCGACCCGGGCCTGCTCGGCGCGCAGCTGAGCCGCCTCGTCGCCGTCCGTGATCGCTCCGGCTCCGGCCTCGATCTGCGCCTGCGCGCGGGCCAGGGCCGTCTCGAGTTCCTGGGCGCGCTCGCGCTCGGAGGCCAGCATCCGGGTGAGCGGTTCGGAGCCGTCGCTGACTGCGCCGGCCGCGCCGGCCGGGCCGGACACGGTGGGCGCGAGGTCCCCGCGGGCGAGGCCCCACTCGCTCAGCAGCTCGGCCTGGACCTCGCCTGGGTCGAGATGGGCCCGGCGGTCGATCGCCATCAGGCGGTCGGCCTCGGTCTCGGCCAGCGACGCGGTCTCCATGGGCGAGGCCACACCGCAGACGGCCACCGGCTCGCCATCCGCGCCGTGGACGAGGAAGCGCAGCACCGACAGTGCGGGGCGCTTCTCGAACGCCGGAACGATGTACTCGAGCTCGAGCGGCTCACGGGCGTCCGGATCGCGCTGGGCCAAGCGGGGACCGTCGACGGTCAGCCGGGTCTCGATCTCGCGGTCGCTGCGGCCGACGAGCTGCTTCTCGCCACCGCCGATCAGCTGGCCGTGCCGGGCATTGACGCGGAGATAGCGACCTTCGAGGTCCTTGAGGAAGATGATCGCCGGGCTGGCGTCGAGATCCTCGTCGAGCAGCGGGTTGCCCCCGGCCGCTTCGGCGGTGGGCAGCTCGAGCGTGAGCAGTGCGTGGCGGCCGCCGTCGGCGTCGACCACGGCCTCGACCGCGGCGCTCACGCCGCCGGCGCTCAGGCGCGCGCGGGCGGTCTCGCCGCGCAGCACGCGGTCGAGCTCGGCCGAGCTCTCGCCGAGCAGCGCGCTCACATCATCGTGGGCGCTGAACGCCGACGTCGAGCGCTCGAGCCGGCCGTCGCTGCCGATGACGGCTAGGGCGGGGCCACTCATCGCGCGCGCGAAACCTCTGCCTGAGGGTGTACGTCCACACACTCGGCTTCGGCCCCGCGGGGACGGGGGATCGCGCGATCGGCCGCCGCTGGACGAACGCCCGAGCCTTCGGGGCCGGGGGCGGGGCGAGCGTTCGAGCGCGGCGGGGTGGCGCTCAGGCCGCGCGGGAGATGATCGGCTCCTCGCCCAGGAGGGTCTGGCTCGTCGCGCGGGTGACGTGGACCTGAACGAGCTCGCCCGGCGAGGCGAGCCCGGTGAAGTTGACCACCTTGTTGTGGCGCGAACGGCCGCGCAGACGAGTGGGATCGGTCCGCGACGGCCCTTCCACGAGCACCTCGAGCGTGCGCCCGACAAATCGCTGAGCCCGCTCATGGGCGCGCCGCTGGACGACCTCGACCAGCCGCTCCATGCGTGCCACCTTCACCTCGTGCGGGATCTGATCGGGCAGCTCGGCCGCCTCGGTCCCGCGCCGCGGCGAGTAGAGGAACGTGAACGCCCCGTCGTAGCCGACCTCCTCGACGAGCGAGAGGGTCTGGTCGAAGTCGGCTTCGGTCTCCCCCGGGAACCCGACGATGATGTCGGTGGTGAGGGCGCAGTCGGGCACGAGCTCGCGGATGAGGGCGACCCGGTCCAGATAGCGCTCGCGGGTGTACGTGCGCCGCATCCGCTTCAGCACCGGGCTCGACCCCGACTGCAGCGGCAGGTGGATGTGCTCACACAGCGCCGGGAGCTCGGCGTGGGCCCGGATGACGTCGGCACGCATGTCCTTGGGGTGCGGGCTCGTATAGCGGATCCGCCGCACGCCCTCGACGCCGTCGATCATGCCCAGGAGCTCGGCGAAGCTCACCCGCTCGCCACCGGGCAGGTCGCGCCCGTAGGAGTTGACGTTCTGGCCGAGCAGCGTCACCTCGATCACGCCGTCGGCGGCCAGGCGGCGCACCTCCTCGACGAGCTCGGCCGCCGGCCGGCTCACCTCACGTCCGCGCGTCGAGGGCACGATGCAGTACGAGCACACGCAGTTGCAGCCGACGCTGATCTGCACCCAGCCCTGGTACTCGCGCACGCGCTTGGCCGGCAGCCGGCCGGTGAAGCCTTCGAACTCGAAGTAGCCCTGGGCGGTGAGCGACTCGCTGGTCAGGAACTCGGCCAGCTTGTGCACCTGACCGGGGCCGAAGGCGACATCGACGAACGGGAAGCGCGCGAACACCTCCTCCTTGACCGACTGGGCCCAGCATCCTCCTACGCCGACGATCCGGGCCGGATCCTCGCGCTTGAGACGCTTGGCCTCGCCCAGATGGGCGATGAAGCGATCGTCGGCCTTCTCGCGGATCGAGCAGGTGTTGAACAGGATCAGGTCGGCCTCACCGCGCTCGGATGCCTCCTCGTACCCGAGCGATTCGAGCATGCCGCGCAGGCGCTCGGAGTCGTGCTCGTTCATCTGGCAGCCGAACGTCGTCACGTGATACTGCTTGGCGCTCATCTCGAGCGCCCATGATGGCAGCCGCGGCCAGGCCGACGGCGTCAAACTGATGCGAGACCCGCGCGAGGCGGCGGGGGCGCGCGAGGTCGACCATAGTTACTCATGTCGCGGCCGGCACCGGAAGTCGGTGTCAGTGCCCATGTCGCGGTTGTGCAATTACTTTGACATACCGACACTGTGCCACTAGGGTTGCTCGTAGACGACGACTCTAGGGGGACCGGGAATGCGCAGGGTCATGTTGTCACTTTGTGGGATGACGGCAGCCTCGCTGTGGCTCGGGGTGGCCGTGGCGCAGGCGAGCCCCCATTGGCTACCGGAGGCGACGCCGAATCCGTACCTCATCGCCAACTACATCTACGGCGTGTCGTGCGCATCGCGCAACGACTGCGAGGCTGTGGGGGCCGGCTTCGAGGCGCACTGGTCTGGCCACAGCTGGCAGCAGCAGCCCAGTGCATCGCCGGCGGGCGACGTCACGGCGGTCTCGTGCCCCAAGAGCAACGCCTGCACCGCAGTGGGCCCGGACCTGGCGGCACATTGGGACGGAACGAGCTGGACGCCGCAGTCACCCGTGCCCGCGCCGCTCGATGCCGTCTCGTGTCCGGCGGTCAGCTTCTGTCTCGCTGTCGGCGGTGCGTCGGCCGAGAGCTGGGACGGAACGACATGGACGTCTCGACCCATCGTCTCCCTGAGCAGCAGCGACCAGCTGAACAGCGTGTCGTGCACCTCGCGGTCCGCGTGCACCGCCGTCGGAGCCACCCAGTCGAGCGGTGGTGGTCAAGCTCCCTTGATCGAGCGCTGGAACGGGGTCAGCTGGTCCGTACAGTCGAGCCCAACACCTTCCGGCGCCTACGGTTCTTACCTCAATGGTGTGTCCTGCACCAGCTGGTGCTCACTGCATGGCCGTCGGCGACGACTCGTTCTCTGCCGGTGGCGACAACGCGTGGGCCGAGAGCTGGAACGGCTCCACCTGGACGATCCTCCCGATGCCGACGCCTCCGCCGAACCCGCCCGGCAATCCGCCGGAGAACAGCCTCGACGCGGTGTCGTGCGCGACGGCGAGCTTCTGCGTCGCGGTGGGCGATCGCCCGTTCGTCTTCGGGCTCGAGTCCGAGGCCGATGCGGCGCGGTGGAATGGAACCGCCTGGACCCTTGTCCCTGCCCCCTTCGGCGACGGTCAGGCGTCGGTCCCGAGTCTCGGCAGCGTGTCGTGCCCCGTCGTGGGTCGCTGCCAGGCGGTGGCTACGGCGATCTACGCCGGCAGCACGCAGTCCCAGACACTGGGAGCCGAATACGAACAGCGCTAGAGCGCGGCCTCACCCGGCCGGTAGCGGGGCAGGACGAGCTCGACGCGCGCCCCGCGGCCGCCGTCGGCCTCCAGCGCGTGGACGTGTCCGCCGTGGGCGTCGGTGATGGCCTTGACGATGGCCAGGCCGAGACCGGTGCCGCCGTGGATGCGCGCCCGGGAGCGGTCGGTGCGGTGAAAGCGCTCGAACACCCGCTCGCGCTCGCCGGCCGGGATGCCGGGGCCATCGTCGATGACCGAGAAGGCGAGCCAGCCACCGGCTCGAGCCGCGGTCTCGAGGCGGACCAGTCCCTGCTCGGGCGCCGTGTGGTCGATGGCGTTGCGGGCCAGATTGCGCAGCGCCTGGGCGAGGCGGTCCGGGTCGGCAATCAGGGTTCCCGCCGGCACCGGGCCGAGCTCGAACCGCCGGCTGGCCAGGTGCTCGAGGCCCTCCCACAGCTCGCGCACGAAGTCCGGTAGGTCGATCTCGGTCGGGCGCAGGAAATCGGAGCGCTCGGCCTGCGCGAGCAGCAGCAGGTCGTCGACGAGCCGGCTGGTGCGCGAGACCTCGGCGCGCACGAGCGCCTCCACGCGGCGCACCTCCTCGGCGGAGGGGGCCGCTTCGGCGGCCAATACTTCGAGCTGGCCACGGATGACCGTGAGCGGCGTGCGCAGCTCATGCGAGGCATCGGCGATGAACGCCCGCTGGGCGGCGAACGCCTCCTGGAGGCGGTCGAGCATGTGGTTGAACGCCTCGGCCAGCACCAGCACCTCGCCGCTTGCCGGGCGCGTCTGCATGCGCGGCCCGAGCTCGCCGGCATCGACACGGGCCGCCACGGCGGCCATGCGGCGCAGCGGGGCTGAGACCCGGGCGCCGGCCAGGTAGGAGGCGAGCAGGACGATGACGAGCGCGATCGCGCCCGCCAGCACGAACGTCCGGGCCACGCTGTGCTGGGCGTTCTCGACCAGGGCGAGCGGCTCGCCGACGGCCACCAGCGCGCTCACCCCGCCGAGCCGCAAGCGCTCGGCGTAGATGCGTACACGCCCCACATCCGGAACCCGGCGGGTGGAGAGGCCCGGTTGGGTGCGCAGCAGCTGACGCCCCATCGCGTTCTCCTGCGTCTGATCGGACACGCTCTCGCCGGCCTCGTCGCCCGTGCCACCGAACACCTCCGGGTGGTTGGTCACGGTGCGCTGCCCGGGGATGATGGTGAAGAACAGGGTCGAGTCGGCCGAGTATCCCTGCGAGCTGACGTAATCACGGGCGTCGGCGGCCAGCTCGGCGGCGCTCCGGGGAGCCAGCGCTGCGAGCGTCTGGTGCAGATCGAACGCGTCCGACCGGATCTGGCGCTCGATCTGACCCTGGAGCTGAGATCCCGTCTCCCGGTAGACGACGGCGAACACCGCGGCCGCGGACACGAGCAGGACAGCGGCCACCCAGGCGGTCAGCCGCCAGCGCAGGCTGTCGGGCAGGTGCCAGCGCCGGGCCAGCCGCCGCTCACGCGTCCGGGTCAAACCGATACCCCACCGAGCGAACGGTCAGGATCGGTCCGCGGCGGCCGGGCTCGGAGGGGCGGCCGATCTTGCGTCGCAGATAGCCGACATACACGTCGACGACGTTCGTGCCCGGGTCGTGCTCGTAGCCCCAGACGGTGCGAAGGATCTGCTCGCGGGTCAGGACCCGCCCCGGGTTGTTCATCAGGTAGGCGAGCAGGTCGAACTCGGTGGTCGACAGGCGCACGAGCTCCCCGTCGCGGCGGACCTCACGGCTGAGCAGGTCCATCTCGATGCCGCCGCCGGCCACGCTCGTCTGCGGGGCCTGAGCGGCCACCCGCAGCTGGGCGCGGATGCGCGCCGACAGCTCGGCGAGCGAGAATGGCTTGGTCAGGTAGTCGACCGCGCCGGCGTCGAGCCCGGTGACCCGGTCCTCGACCTCCCCGAGCGCGGTGAGTGCGATGACGGGCAGCCCGGGCCGGGCGTCGTGGAGCGCGCGCAGCACTTCGAGCCCGCTTCGCCCGGGCAGCAGTATGTCGAGCACGACGAGGTCGGGGCTCTCCGCGAGCGCGCGCCGCAGACCTTCCTCGCCGTCGAGCGCGGCGCTGACGTCGAACCCCTGGCTTCGCAATCCGCGGTCGAGGAAGTCGACGATCCCGGGTTCATCCTCGATGACGAGAATCGAGCTGGCCATGGCGCGCGGCCAAGCATAGGGCTCGAGCGGACGGCTTCCGCGCTCTGGGAAAGTCAGAGATCTCTCATCCATCCCTGATGCCCAGCTGACACCGCTTGCCGATAGTGAGAGCATGAGCACCGGCGATCCGGCCCGCCTGCACGCACCCGCCGCGATTGCCTCACCGCGTCGCCGCGGCCTGCGCAGGTTCCTTGCCGGGGGCACCGACGGAAACGAGCAGCTCACCGCCATCACCGGCGCGGTGCTCGTGATCCTGCTGGCGGTCCTCGGCGTGACGATCGTCCGCATCGGCCAGCTCATCTGGACCCATCTGTTCGTCGGCCTGCTGCTGCTCGGGCCGGTGGCGCTCAAGATGGGGAGCACCGGCTACCGGTTCATGCGCTACTACACGCGCGAGCGCACCTACCGGCGCAAGGGGCCGCCCCCGACCATCCTGCGTCTGATCGCGCCGGGCGTCGTGCTGACCACGCTCGCCGTGTTCATCAGCGGGATCGTGCTGCTGTTCGAGGGCCCGGCCCACCGCGGCTCGCTCGTGCTCATCCACAAGGTGAGCTTCATCGTCTGGATCGCGCTCACGGCGCTCCACGTGCTCGGGCATCTGCCCGGCCTCGGCGGCACGCTGCGGGGCGCTGCCCGGATCACCGACGAGCGCGGGGTGCCGGGCGCGTCGGTGCGCTGGCTGACCCTGGCCGGCGCCCTCGCCGCCGGGCTGGTGATCGCGATCGCGCTGCTGCCGCACTACGGCGCCTGGACCGCGCCGAGCGCCATCCACCATCACCACGGCGTCGGCCACTGAGCCGCGACGGCTCCGGCACGCCGAGTGCGGAGCGTCGCCGCGATGCCGACCAGCTGGCCAGAGCCGCACCGGCGCTCGTGCGGGCGCCGGTGCGCTGTGCGGCTACTTCGCGTACTCGATCGCGCGCGACTCCCGGATGACCGTGACCTTGATCTGGCCGGGGTACTCGAGCTCCTTCTCGATCTCGCGCGCGATCTCGTGGGAGAGCAGCGTGGCGGCGTCGTCGTCGATGTCTCCCGGCGCCACCATGATCCGGATCTCGCGGCCGGCCTGCATCGCGTAGACCTTGTCGACGCCCTTGTGGCGCGTGGCGATCTGCTCGAGGTCGCGCAGGCGCTTCACGTACTGCTCGAGCGACTCTCCGCGCGCCCCCGGCCGGGCGCCCGACAGCGCGTCGGCGGCCTGGACGATCACAGCCTCGATCGTCTGCGGCTCCACTTCGTTGTGGTGAGCCTCCATCGCGTGGGCGACCGCCTCGCCCTCGTCGTACTTGCGGCCGAGCTCGCCGCCGACGAGCGCGTGCGGGCCCTCGATCTCGTGCGTGACCGCCTTGCCGATGTCGTGCAGCAGGGCGGCCCGGCGGGCGGTCTTGGGGCTCGCCCCGAGCTCCTCGGCCATCATCGCGGCCAGCTGCGCCACCTCGATCGAGTGCGCGAGCACGTTCTGGCCGTAGCTGGTGCGGAACTTCAGGCGCCCGAGCAGCTTGACCAGCTCGGGATGCAGCCCCTGGACGCCGGAGTCGAGCACTGCCTGCTCTCCCATATCGACGATGTGGGCCTCGAGCTCGGACTTCGCCTGGTAGTACATCTCCTCGATCCGGGCCGGGTGGATGCGGCCATCCTCGAGCAGCTTCTCGAGCGTGATCCGGGCGATCTCGCGGCGCACCCCGTCAAAGCTGGATAGGACGACCGCTCCCGGGGTGTCGTCGATGATGAAGTCGACGCCGGTGAGGTTCTCGAGCGCCCGGATGTTGCGCCCCTCGCGGCCGATGATGCGGCCCTTCATGTCGTCGGCCGACAGCTGCACGACCGACACCGTCGTCTCGGCCGCGTGGCCGGCGGCCAGCCGCTGCATGCACACCGAGAGGATGTTGCGCACGCGCCGGTCGGCCTCGCGCTTGGTCTCCTCCTCCACCTGACGCAACCGCCTGGCGGCGTCGTGGCGGGCCTGCTCCTCGACCTGCTTGAGCAGGAGCTCCTTGGCCCGGGCAGCCGAGAGCCCGGAGATCCGCTCGAGCTCGTCGCTGAGCTCGACCTGACGGTCGACGAGGGCTTGCCGTTCGGCTTCCAGGTCGGCCTCTCGCCGCGCCAGCTCAGCCTCTCGGCGCGCCAGCTCGGCCTCGCGTACGACGACACCGGCGCTGCGCTCGGCGACCACGGGCGCGGTCACCGCCGCGGTCGCCTCCGGCGGCTCGGGCATGGTCCCCCCCGGCCCGGCGGGAGCGAGCCGGGGTCCGTGGGCGCGCGCGTAGAGCGCCGCGGCCACCACGAGCCCCACCGCGATCACCGCTGCGGCACCGATGATGTCCATGGTCGATCCTCTCCTGACCCTCGGCGCTGGGCGCTTCGGGATCCGTCACAGCTTCATGATTTCGGGAGCGATCGAACAGCCCCGGCACAGCCCGAACGGTACGCCCGTACGCGGGAGGACCTGCCGGCTAGGCGGTGGTACCTCGATGCGCGGGCAGCGCTGGCGAGCCTAAGGCGATGGCGCTCGCGACGCGGGGTCCGGAATCTAGGATATCCATAATTTGCTGGGTCTTTTTCGGTTGGCCTGAGGCCATTCGTTCGCTGCTGCCATCGTAGTACCGGCGGCCGGACGGCGCAAACCGCGCCAGTCGGCGTTCAACCCGGGTTCAGTCCCCGGAGCTCGGCGCGCCGCGTCCGGCGGTGCCCGATCGGGGCCGCGGCGCCAGCTCAGGCGCCGCCGGATCACCCATCCAGCCCTTGCGGCGGAAGAACCAGATCATGATCAGGATCGAGACGATCAGGCTGCCGATGCCGAGCGGCCAGAACGTCCAGTCGTGGTTGATGACGTGGCCCGTGAGCAGCGAGAAGTTCTGCCCGAAGAAGCCGGTGAGAAACGACAGGGGCAGGAACACGGTGGCGATGATGGCCAGTTGCTTGCCCACCTCGCCCTGGCGGTTGGCCACCGTGGAGAGATAGAGGTCGGTCGCGCCCGAGGTCAGGTCGCGGAAGGAGTCGACCATGTCCGAGACCCGGATCAGATCGTCATAGACGACGCGGAAGTACTCGGGGTGGTGGCCCTGCATGCCCTCGAGCGCCTCGAGCTCCTCGATGTTGCGGGCGAAGATGTCGCGTTGCGGCGTGATGACTCGGCGCAACGAGGTGAGCTCGCGCTTGATCGCGTTGATGCGCTGCAGCTGCGCGGCGGTCGGCCGGCTGAGGATGACGTCCTCGAGCACGTCGAGCTCGTCGTCGAGCGCGGAGAGGACGGGGAAGAAGGTGTCGGCGAGTGAGGCGAGGATCTCGTAGATGAGAAATTGGGGCGAGCGCACCGGACGCTCGGTCACCGCGGCGCGCAGCTCGGTCAGAGCGTCGTCGACGCCGCGGTGGATGGAGACGACGTAGCCGGCGGCGAGGAACAGGTGCACCTCGTGCAGCGGATCGTCGTCCTCCCCGCGGGGGTGGGCGCCGTAGAACACGAGGTACGCGAACGAGTCGAAGATCTCGAGCTTCGGCCGCTGGCCGAACGCCTTGGCCGCGCGGACGGCGAGCGGGTGCAGGTCGAGCAGCGACGCCAGCTCGTCGATCGCCGTCTCGGCCGGGTCCTCGAGGTGTAGCCAGAAGAACTCGCCCGCCTCGACGTGGGGCTTCAGCGCCGCGGAGGCGACCTGCTCGATCAGCGGGACTCGGACCGGCTGGGGGTGGTTCGCCGGCGCGGGCTCCGTTTCGCCACCGGGGGCCTCAGGGGAAACCGTCACGTCTCCCCCCGGGCGTGGCGGTGGACCGCGTCGAGGGCGAGCTCGCTGTCGTACCCCCGGCGCAGGAGCAGGCCAAGCGCTCGCTCACGCTCGCGCGCCTGCACCGGCGGGACGGGAAAGCGGCGGCGGAGGATCTCCACCGCGGCGTCGAGCTGGTCAGCGTGGCCGTAGGGCGCGAGCGCCGCCTCGGCCACCTCGCGCTCGACCCCGCGCTCGCGGAGCACGCGGGCGATGCGCTCGGCTCCCCAACCATCGAGTGTCCGCTTGTCCTCGACCAGCAGCCGGGCAAAGCGGGCGTCGTCGAGCGTCCCGAGCTCGCGCAGCTCCGCCATCGCCGCTTCGACCATCCCCTCGGGAATCTCGCGTCCGGCCAGATGCGAACGCACCTCGGCCTCGGTGCGCTCGCGCCGCCCCACATACCTGTAGGCCAGAGCGAGCGCCCGCTCGAGCGTCGGGGTGGTGTCGGTGCCCACCGGTCCGCTCAGGCGGCCACCATCGGCTCGACCGGCGGCGCCATCTCCTCGTCGCGCTCGATCGGCTTGACGAGGTCGCGTCCGAGCTCGAGCGCGGCGTAGATCTTGGCCTCGATCTCGCGAGCGATCTCGAGATGCTCGTCAAGGAACGCCTTGGCGTTGCCGCGACCCTGCCCGAGGCGCTCGTCGCCGTAGGAGAAGAACGAACCCGACTTCGTCACGATGTTGTGCTCGATGCCGTAGTCGAGCAGGCAACCCGAGGTCGAGATCCCCTTGCCGAACTCGATGTCGAACTCGGCCTGCTTGAACGGCGCGGCGACCTTGTTCTTGACCACCTTGACCCGGACCCGGTTGCCGACCGCCTCGGCGCCGTCCTTCAGCGTCTCGATGCGGCGGATGTCGAGCCGCTGGGAGGCGTAGAACTTCAGCGCCCGTCCACCCGGCTGGGTCTCGGGGGAGCCGAACATGACCCCCACCTTCTCGCGGATCTGGTTGGTGAACACGCACAGCGTCTGGGTGCGGTTCAGGTTGCCGGCCAGCTTGCGCATGGCCTGGGACATCATCCGCGCCTGGACGCCGACCGTCTGGTCGCCCATCTGGCCCTCGAGCTCGGCCCGCGGCGTGAGCGCGGCGACCGAGTCGACGGCGATGACGTCGACCGCGCCCGAGCGGATGAGCATGTCGACGATCTCGAGCGCCTGCTCGCCATAGTCGGGCTGGGAGACGAGCAGCTCGTCGATGTCGACCCCGATCTCGCGGGCGTACAGCGGATCCATGGCGTGCTCGGCGTCGACGAACGCGCACACCCCGCCGAGCTTCTGCGCCTCGGCGAGGATGTGGTAGACGAGCGTCGTCTTGCCCGAGGACTCAGGGCCGAAGATCTCGACCATCCGCCCGCGCGGCACCCCGCCGATGCCGAGCGCGATGTCGAGTGAGAGCGCCCCGGTGGGCACAGCATCGACGGCCACACGCGCGCCGGGGTCACCCATGCGCATGACGCTGCCCTTCCCGAACTGGCGCTCGATCTGGGTCAGGGCGCCTTGAAGCGCCGCCTGGCGCTTGGCGTCGATCTTGGCCCCGGGCCCGGGCTTGGGGGCGGCCTTCTGCTGGTCGGTCATCTCCGGTTCAGCTCCTTGTTCATACGCTTGTCGGCAACGGTAGGACGGGGCGCGGACAGAACCGGCACGCTAGGGCGCGGGCCTGCAACAGAACAAGACCGAGATGTCGCAGAAGTGCACCGATTCCGGTTCAGAACTGCAACATTTGCCGGGCGGTTCGGGGCGGCCCCCAGGGTGATCGCGGGGGCGCCGACGGCTGCGGTGATCGCGGGGCGCGCGGACGGGCCGCGGGTGATCGCCGGGCGCGGACGGGCGCGGGTGATCGCCGGGAGCGGACGGGCGGCGGGTCGCGGTCGCTGCGCTACGACCCGCGCGGTGCGGGTGGCGGCGGAGCCACCGAGGTGGCCTCCCTCGCCTCGTCGATGACCTTCAGCTGCTTGGCGACATGCCTGCCGGCCGCGGCCCGCGGATCCGCAGGATCCGAGCGGTGCCGGACGACGTTCTTGTCTCTGAGCCAGGGGTGATCGCGATGAGTCGGCATGACCTTCACGCTCGGCTGGCTCGACCGAATGCGTGATCTCTCCTCGAATCAGCTCGACGCCTGGCCAGTCGCCGAGCGGGGCGAAAAAGCGGCCTCAGGTGCGGCTTTTTCGCCCCGCTCCCTGGATCGCCGACAACTCCCGCTGCCCGGCCCAGGCTGATCCTAGGTCGCCGACAAGCTGCCCGGGCCGCCACCCGCCACGGGCATGCTCAGGATCTGCCCCGGCCAGCCCCGCACATCGAAGGTCCCGCACGGCGCGAAGCCCTGGCGCTCGTACCAGGCCACGAGCGAGGGAGCGCCCGCCCAGCAGTCGACCCGAAGGGTCAGGGCGCCCCGGGCGCGAGCCTCCTCCACGGCCGCCTGGATGAGCCGGGAACCGATCTGGCGCCCGCTGTGGCGCCGGGAGGTGAGGACGAGGACGACGTAGAGCTCGGGCTCGGTGGCCGGGGGCACGTAGTCGGGGGCGCTCCCGAGGACGAGTGCCCCGACCGGCTCTCCGTCGAGCTCGGCGACCCGGAGCCCACCCCCGCCGGCGAGCGCGCTCACGTGGCGGACGCCGTCGGGCCGGGCGGAGGTCGGCTCCGTGCCCCACTGTCCCGACTGCCCCCGCGCGACCATCCACGCCACCGCCTCGTCGAAGAGCCCGATCAGCCAGGCGGCGTCCGACGGAGTTCCGGGGCGCATCGTCACGGCGGCCATGCGCACAGCGTAGGCAGCCGGGAGCGGACCACGACGAGCCTCCCGGCAGGCATCCCGCCCCCGAGCGCCGAAGCAGCGGACCACAACGAGCCTCCCGGCAGGCACCCCGGCCCGAGCAGGCATCCCACCCCGAGCGTCGAAGCACCGCCCATGGAGCGAGCCCTTCGCCGCGGCGATCGCATCGGGCGCATCGAACGCGACATCGCGCGCTTCCAGGACCGGGCCACCGAGCTGCTGCGCCGCGAACATGCCGCGGACGCCCGCCTGAGCGACCTGCGCAGGCGCCCCGAGCCGAGCGGGCCGCCTGCGCTCGGCCCGGCGCCACAAGGCGCTTGACCGCGCCCACGAGGAGCTCCGCCGGCGGCGCACCGCCCGCGAGACGTTCGTCGAGCAGGGCCTGCGGGCGATCATGCTCACGCTCGAGGAGCAGTCGCGGCGCACGCGCGGGCGGCTCGACCGCGAGCTCGCCCGCCTGGATCCCGTGCATGCCGAATGGGACCGCCTGGCTGAGGCGTTCGCCTCCGTCGAGGCCGCGATCGGAACCCCGGCGGTGGCGGAACTGGCCGGCCAGTGGCGTGGCGCCCTCGAGATCCCCGGCTTCCCCGTGCACGAGCTCGAGGGCTACCTTCGGCCCTTCCCGCACGGCGCGCTGCTGTTCTAATCCCCCAGCCGCACCGAGCCGAGCGCCTCGTACCGAGCCCCGCTCCGTTCCAGCCGCGAGCGGAACAGCACGACCAGGTCGCCGGAGAACTCCAGGGGCCCGGGCGGATCGAGATCACGCGGCTGAATCTGCGCTCCCCGCGCCACGCGCGCCACGGTGACGTGGCTCAGAAAGGGGCGGCGCTCGCGCTGGTACCAGCCGCCCGCGACGAGCGCACCGGCCAGGCACTCCTGCGCCGCCGCCAGGGCTCCCGCCGGATCGGAGAGCGCGACCGCGAGCACTCGGGGCGAGCGGCGGGGCAGCCAGAGCGGGTCCGCGAGCGCCAGGGGTGCGGCGCCGCACCCGGCGAGTGCCGAGCCCGCCGCCGCCATCACGCCGCCGACCGCCTCCGGCGGCTGCCCGCCGAGGAAGCACAACGTGACATGCAGGCCGTCCCCCGCGACCGGGCGCAGCGCACCCGCAGCTCCGCCGCACCCGCAGCTCCGCCCACCCGCACTCCGCCCGCACCCGCAGCTCCGCCCGCACCCCCGAGCACCCCTGCCTGCCAGCGCGTCAGCTCCTCCCGCACCGCCCCAGGCAGCGCGAGCGCGACGAACAGCCGCAGCGCCGACTCAGAGGCCATCGCCGGCGAGCACGCGGCGCAGCAGGTGCATGGCCACCGTGGTCGAGCGCTCGCGCACGTCGGAGCGGCCGCCCGGCAGCACGAGCCGGCGGGTCAGGCCGCGGCCGTCGGGACCGCGCACCGAGAAGCAGACGGTGCCCACCGGCTTCTCCTCTGTCCCCCCACCCGGACCGGCGATGCCGGTGATCCCGACCCCGAGATCGGCCCCGAAGCGCGCCCGGGCGCCGTCGGCGAGCGCTTCGGCCACCTCGATCGACACCGCGCCCACTCGCTCGATCAGCTCGGCCGGCACGTCGGCCAGCGCCGCCTTGGCCTCGTTCGAGTACACGACGACCCCGCCGGCGAAGTAGGCCGAGGAGCCGGGACGGTCGGTCAGCCGGGCGGCGAGCAGCCCGCCCGTGCACGACTCCGCCACGGCGACCGTGTGGCCGTCGAGGAGGGCCGCCACCTGCGCGTCGACGGTCTCGCCATCCGGTGAGAACAGAAGCTCGCCGTGCCGGTCGGCCAGGAACTGCACGAGCGCCCGGTACGCGGGCTCGCCGTCGGGCTCGTACAGCGTCGAGACCTCGATCTCGCCCCGGCGCAGGCAGGTGGTGATCTCGAGCGCCGACAGATCGAGCCCGGCCTCCTCGGCCGCGCGCAGTCCCGAGGCGATCTCGGACTCGGGGATCCCGTACAGCCGGACGAGGCCGCGCTCGTAGACCGGCGCGCCGGCCAGCACCGCCCGCATCGGCTCGGTCTCGAGCGCCATCGCCCACATCGGCTGCAGCTCCCGCGGGGGGCCGGGCAGGACGAGCACGGTCGGCGCGCCCGCGCGCAGCGGCGGCACGACCAGCCCGGGCGCCGTCCCCACCGGGCCGAGCACGGCGGAGCCGGCCGGGATGACCGCCTGCTTGCGGTTGGACTCGCGGATCGCTTCGGCGTCGAGGCCGGTGAAGCGGCGCATGAGCGGGGCCAGGATCTCGGCGATCCGCGCCTCGAGCTCGGGCTCGAGGACCATCTCGCGCCCGGCGAAACGCGCCACCACCTCGGCGGTCAGGTCGTCGGCCGTCGGTCCCAGCCCGCCGCTCGTGACCACTAGGCGCAGGCCCTGCGCCTCCATTGAGCGCAGCGCCGCCATCAGGTCCTCCGGGCGGTCGCCGACGATCTGGATCATCGCCGTGTCGAGTCCGACCTCGCGCAGACGCTCGGACAGCCACGGGCCGTTACGGTCGGCGATGATCCCCGTCAATACCTCCGTCCCGGTGACGAGGATGCCGGCCCGGGGTCGGGCGCTCACTTGCATGCCGGCCGCTGTGCGGGCGGGAGCGGCCGGCTGCCCGAGGGCGTCAGCAGGAGATCGATCGGCCCCGCCGCGGCCGGAATCGACAGTGGCTTGCCGCTCATCCGGGCCCGGACGGCGTCGTTGCCGAGCACGAGGCGCAGCTGCGCGGCGCGCTCCAGCGGCACCGTCTGGCCGGCGTTGTAGATCGTGCCCGGGATGAGCAGCTTGCCGGTCTGGTCGGCCACGCACACGTAGACGGCCCCGGTCGGGATCAACCGCAGGCTGACCGTGGTCGGCGCCGGCGGCGGCGTGTGCACGACCGGCGCCGTCGTCGTGGTCCGAGGCGGAGAACCGCGGTGGGAGGCGGTCTGCGGGGGCGTGTTCTTCGAGCCGCCGAGCGTGCCGATCACGTACAGAGCGGCCACGACAAGCACGAGCACGGCGCCGATCAGCGCCCAGGGTGGGATCAGGGGTCCGCGGGCGATCCGCTCACGCTCCCGCCGGCGCGGTGCCACCGGGCGCATGTCGTGGTCGGTCGGGCGCTCGTAGCGACGCTTGAACTCGTCCACGAGCAACCGCGAGTCGAGCCCGAGATAGTCGGAGTACGTGCGCAGGAAGCTCTTGATGTAGACCGGCCCGGGGAGCGCCTCCCACTCCTCGTTCTCGAGCGCGCGCAAGTACCGGGCGCGGATCTTCGTCGCCCGCTCGACCTCGGTGATGTCGATGCGCGTACGCATTCGCGCCTCGCGCAGCGCCTGTCCGATGTCAGCCACCTGACTACGAAGGCTACCGGCGCTCATGAGACCGACCTCAGCGGCTCCTCGGCGCTGCGCAGGAAGGACAGCACGAGGGCGTTGTACTCGGCCGAGCGTTCGATGTTCACCGCGTGCGCCGCGCCTTCGATCACCGACAGGCGGGCACCGGGGATGAGCGCCGCCAGCTCGCGCGACTTCCACACCGGCACGAGGACGTCCTGCTCGGCCCCGATCACGTGCGTGGGCACCATCAGGCCGGGCAGGCGCGAGCGCGTCTCGTGGGTGGCGCCGGCCTCGAGCTGGCGGATGTAGCCCTCCCGCCGCTGCCGGTGCGGATACGCGCGCACGAGCGCGTTCATGGTCTCGAGCTCAGCGGCTATCGCCTCGAACGTCTGCTCCGACAGCGTCTCGAGCATGAGCACGCGCGTCAGCTCCGCCTCGGTGGCGTGCTCGGCCGCGGCGATCGCCACCTGGGCATGGGTCCGGCCCCAGGCGCCGTTGCCGGCCCACGACACGCACAGGGTGAGGCTGCGCACGCGCTCGGGAGCGCTCAGGGCGACCTCCTGGGCGATCGCGCCCCCGAGCGAGCTGCCGAGCAGGTGAAAGCGGCGCAGGCCGAGCCGGTCGGCCAGGCCGAGGGTGTCGGCGGCGAGCGCGGCGACGTCGTAGGGCCCCGCGGCGTAGAACGAGCGCCCCACGTCACGGTTGTCGAACACGGTCACTCGGTACTCGCTGACCAGGGCCGGGATCTGGGCCCGCCAGCCGGACACGTCCGCGCCCACGCCCTGGATGCACAGCAGATCCGGGCCGTGGCCATGCTGCTCGTAGTAGAGATCGCCCGCGTCGATGGAGGCGTACGGCACGGCCGCAGTGTAGGCAGCCGCTGCCTAGGCGTCCGCTGCGTCGTCCGGCACCGACACCGGCTCGGCGGCGGGTGCCGGGCGGGTCGCCCCCGCGGCGCCGTCGGTCTCGGAGAGATGGGAGAGGATGCGGGGCAGGTCAGCCTCAGAGACGAGCACCTGCCGCGGCTTCGAGCCCTCGTAGCCGGAGATGATGCCGCGGCGCTCGAGCATGTCGATCAGACGGCCGGCGCGCGTGTAGCCGAGGCGCAGGCGACGCTGGAGCATCGAGGTCGAGGCGGTGCCCATCTGGGCCACGAGCGAGATCGCCTCCTCGAGCAGCGGATCCTCGTCCGGATCGAAGCCGTCGTCGTTCCCGCCCCCGGAATCTTCGCTCTCGACCTCCTCGAGCAGCTCCTCGTGGAACTCGGGCTCGCCCTGCCGGCGCCACGCCTCGGTGATCTCGGCGATCTGCGCCTCGTCGATGAACGCCCCCTGGATGCGCTGCAGCCGGCTCGTGCCGACGGGCGAGAACAGCATGTCGCCCTGACCGAGCAAGCGCCTCGGCCCCGTTCTGGTCGAGGATCACGCGCGAGTCGGTCTGCGAGGAGACGGCGAACGCGATGCGACTCGGCACGTTGGCCTTGATCATGCCCGTGATCACGTCGACCCGCGGGGACTGGGTGGCGAGCACGAGGTGGATGCCGACCGCGCGCGCCTTCTGGGCCAGGCGGATGATCGAGTCCTCGACGTCGGCCGGGGCGACCATCATCAGGTCGGCGAGCTCGTCGATCACGCACAGGATGTAGGGCAGCGCCGGCTCCCCGCGGCCCTCGCGCACCCGGTTGAGCTCGGGCAGCGACCGCGTGCGGGCGAGCGCCATCGTGCGGTAGCGGTCCTCCATCTCCTTGACCAGGTTCTGGAGCGCGTTGGCGGCCATGCGCGGGCTGGTGATGACCGGTGTGAGCAGGTGCGGGATCGACTCGTAGTGGTTGAGCTCGACCTGTTTGGGATCCACGAGCACCAGCCGCACCTCGTGCGGGGTGGCTCGGAGCAGGACCGAGGAGAGCATCGCGTTCACGCAGGCGGACTTGCCGGCGCCGGTCGTGCCGGCCACGAGCAGGTGGGGCATCTTGGCCAGGTCAGCTCCGATCGCCCGCCCGGCGATGTCCTTGCCCAGCCAGACGGTCAGCGGCGACCAGTCCGCCGGCGGCTCCTGGAAGACGTCGCCGAGGTGGACGATCTTGCGCCGCGCATTGGGCACCTCGACGCCGACGGCCTGCTTGCCCGGGATGGGAGCGAGGATGCGGATGTCGGTGGCCGCGAGCGAGTAGGCGAGGTCGTCCTTCAGCTGGGCCACCTTGGCCACCTTCGTGCCCGGAGCCAGGCGGAGCTCGTAGCGGGTGATGTGGGGACCGGTGACGCGCCCGATCACCTTCGCCTCGATGCCGAAGTGGCCCAGGGTCTCCACCAGCGTCCGGGCCACCTGCTCCTGGCCGGCGGTGTCGGGCTTTGCCGCCTCGCCGGTCGAGCGCACGAGCGCCCGGCCCGAGGGCACGCGCCAGACGAAGTCGGGATCGTCGGTGATGGACGCCCGGTAGCGGCCCTGCGGGGTGAGGTCCTCCGGACCCACCTCGCGCGTCGGGCCGCCGAGCAGCGTTGGCGCCTCGTCGTCGTCGGGCTCGGAGGGCTCGGCTTCCTCGAATTCGGGCGCCAGGTCCTCGAGCTCGTCGAGCACCCCGGCGGACGGGGCCTCGACGTGGGTGGCGCGCACGACGATCTCCGAGGTGTCGGCCTCGATGTCCTCGAGCAGCTCTGGCGGGTCGACAAGCTCGGGAACCGGGTCAAACGGACCCTCAGCCGCCGACGCGGCGGTGCTCGCGCGCCGGCGCGGCGCGGCGCGCGCCGGGGCCGGGGCACTCGCCTCGGGCCAGCGCACGCCGGTGACGAAGTCGCCGGTCGAGCGGCGCACCGCCCGCCCGGCTCCGGCGACGCGCAGGCCGCCCGCGCGCACCAGGCCGGCCAAGGTGGCGCCGGTGATGAGCAGGCCGCCGGCCACGAGGAGGAACACGGCCAGGATGTCCGCGCCGGCCGAGGAGAGAAGATGCCCGGCCACCCACCACTCGGTCTCGCCGAGAATCCCGCCGCGATGCTCCATTGCGTGCGCGCTCCAGAACGTGGCCGCCGGCGCCGGGCCGGGGCCGAGCCCGAGCGTGCCCCCGGCGAGCGCGAGCGTCAGCGCGGCGCCCAGGCACGCCCCGCCCGTGCGCAGCGGGCGGGTCGGTGGCCGGAGCTCGCGGGCGAGGATGAGTGCGCCGGCAATGACGAGCGTGACCGGAACCGCGTAGCCGAGCGCGCCGAGCAGGAAGCGCAGCACGGTGAGCGCCCCGTCACCGAGGGTGCCACCGGCCCAGCCGAGGTAGGCGACTCCGCCCAGGAACACGCCGAGCGCGACGAGCGCGAGTGCGGCGATGTCGACGTGGTGGTCCTCGAGGACGGGCAGGACCGGGCGTGCGCCCAGCAGCGACCGTCGGGCGCGGCGGGGCGGTGGTTTACGGGTACGGGCGGCGGCAGCCATCTCTCAAAGCGCGAACTTCGACGGCAGCCCGCCGGCTCCTGCGAGAAAGCTCTCAAGGCTCAGTAAATCCGGCACCGCGGCGCCGTCAACCGACCTACCATGCGCAGGGACGGCCATGACCACCGACTACGAACGGCCACCCCGCGTGCTCGTCGTCGAGGACGATGACGCGATCGCGCAGGTGCTCCAGCGCTCGCTGCGCATGGAGGGCTACGACGTGCGCGTGGCCGGTGACGGCGTGAGCGGGCTCGACCAGGCCCACGCCTTCCTGCCCGACCTCGTCATCCTTGACCTCGGACTGCCCAAGCTGGATGGGCTCGAGGTGGCGCGAACCCTGCGCCGCTCCGATGACGTCCCGATCCTCATGCTGACCGCTCGCGACGCGCTCGAGTCCCGCGTGGAGGGGCTCGATTCGGGGGCCGACGACTACCTGGTCAAGCCGTTCGAGCGCCAGGAGCTGCTCGCCCGCATGCGCGCGCTTCTGCGTCGCCGCCCGCCGCGCGGGCAGGCCACTCTGAGCGTGGGCGATCTGAACCTCAATCCCGACACCCACGAGGTGACCCGCGGCGAGCGAGCGGTCGATCTCACCCAGCGCGAGTTCGAGCTGCTCGAGTACCTGATGCGCAACGAACGGATCGTCATCTCCCGCCAGCGCCTGCTCGACGAGGTGTGGGGCTATGACCCGTTCTCGATGACCAACACGATCGAAGTGTTCGTCTCCAACCTCCGACGGAAGCTGGAAGCCGATGGGGAGCCTCGCCTCCTCCATACGATCCGCGGCGCGGGCTACGTTCTCCGCGTATAGGCGGGTCCCGATCCGCTGGCGCCTGGCCGGCGGCTCCGCGGTGCTCACCTTCGTCATCCTGGCCGGCTTCGCCGGCATGGTCGGCGCCCTCACCGACCGCTACCTGCGCCGCCAGTTCGACAACGACGTCCGCACCCGGGCGGAGACCCTGTCCGGGCACCTGAACGGGCAGCTGAGCTTTGGCACCCCCAAGAAGGGATCGATCGCGCCCGCGCTGCTGTGCCAGAGCATCCCCGCGCAGCTGGGGGACTACGCCGAGCCGGCCCGGGCGCAGATCCGCATCTACGACCAGGACTCACTGCTGTGTGGCAACAGCAACTTCGAGTTCAGCGAGGGCATCCAGCCGGGTGCGCCCGACTTCGCGCCGCCGGTCAAGGTCCCCGCCACCTACCAGGAAGCCGGGTACCGGATCGTCACCGAAGCGCTCTCGGCGCACGGCGGGGCCCGCTTCGGCCAGCTGACCCTCCTGTACGCCGAGCCCCTGTCCGACGTCGAGCCGACGCTGGCCAAGGTCCAGTTCGTCCTGCTCCTCGGCGTGCTCGGTGGCACCGTCCTGGCGCTGCTCGCCGGCCTGGCCACCGCTCAGCGGGCGATGCGCCCCGTCGTGCGCCTGACCGAGGCGGCGCGCGAGATCGAGCGCACGCGCGATCCCACCCGGCACGTTCCCCATCCAGAGGCCGAGGACGAGGTGGCCGAGCTCGCCCGCACGCTCGAGGACATGCTCGGCGCCCTCGACGGCGCCCGGCGGCGGATGGAGCACATGCTCGAGCGCCAGCGCGAGTTCGTGGCCGACGCCTCGCATGAGCTGCGCACCCCGCTGACCAGCGTGCTGGCCAACCTCGAGCTGCTGGCCGAGGAGCTCGACGGCGAGCAGGCCGAGTCGGCCGGCGCCGCGCTTCGGGCCACCCGGCGGATGCGCCGGCTGGTCGGGGACCTGCTCCTGCTCGCCCGGGCTGACGTCAAGCGCATGCCCCAGACCCGGCCAGTCGACCTGGCGGCGATCGTCACCGACGCCGCCGCCGAGCTCGGGCCGATCGCCGACACCCACGTGCTCGCCGTTGACGTGGCTCCGGCGGTCATCTCCGGCGTGCGCGACGACCTCTACCGCTTGGCGCTCAACCTGCTCCAGAACGCGGTCCAGCACACCCCGCCGGGGACGCGTATCACCGCCACCACCGCGAGCGAGGACGCCACGGCCGTCGTGACCGTCCAGGACAACGGCCCCGGGATCGACCCCGAGCTCGAGCGCCGCGTGTTCGAGCGCTTCGTGCGCGGTGCGGGGGACGGCGGGCGCGGCTCCGGCCTCGGGCTGGCCATCGTGCGCGCGGTGGCGGAGTCCCACGGTGGCGCGGTCAGCCTCGAGCGCCCGGCGGAGGGCGGCACACGGTTCGTGGTGCGGATCCCCCAGGCCGCGCCACCCGCGGCGGCCGGGAACGGCGACGGGCCGCCTCAGACCTCAACCACGACCGGCAGCACCATCGGCCGGCGGCGCAGCCGGTCGTAGACGAACTCAGCCAGGTCGTCGTGCAGCATCTGCTGCAGGACGTCGATCTCCCGCACCCCCTGGCCGGCCGCCGTGCGCAGCGAGCGCTCGACGGCGTCGCGGATCTCGGTCACCAGCCCGTCGGCCTGCTCGACGAACGGCACGCCCCGGAAGATCACCTCGGGAGGCACGACCGACTCGCCGCTCTGCTCGGACACCGTGGCCACGACGATGAAGATGCCGTCGCCGGACAGCATGCGCCGGTCGCGCAGCGCCACGTCGGCCGGATCGCCGATGTCGACCCCGTCGACGAAGATCATCCCCGCCTGCTCGCGCTCGCCGAAGCGAGCGCCCGAGTCGCTGATCTCGAGCGGCAGGCCGTTCTCCCCCGCGAACACGTCCTCGGGGTCGATTCCCACCGCGGCGGCGAGATCGCTGTGAAGCTGGATGCGCTTGTGGTCGCCGTGGACCGGCAGCACATAGCGCGGCTTGAGCAGGTTGAGCATCAGCTTGAGCTCCTCCTGATAGCCGTGCCCGGACGCGTGGATCGGTGCCTCCCGCGGGGTGATGACGTCGCATCCGATGTGGTAGAGCCGGTCGATCGTCTCCCCCACCGCGCGCTCGTTGCCGGGAATCGGCGTGGCCGAGAACACCACCGTGTCGCCCCGGTGCAGGCGGATCATCCGGTGGTCGTTGTAGGCCATGCGGCGCAGGGCCGACAACGGCTCGCCCTGTGACCCGGTCGAGACGACGACGACCTTGTGGTCGGGCCAGTCCTCGACCTCCTGGGGCTGGATCAGGATGCCCTCGGGCAGGTCGATGTGGCCCAGCGAGCGCCCGATGTTCACGTTCTTGCGCATCGAACGCCCGACCAGGGCGACCTTGCGCCCGAGCACGGCGGCGGCGTCGATGACCTGCTGGACCCGGTGGATGTTCGACGCGAAGCTGGTGACGACGATCCGTCCCTGGGCCCGGGAGAACACCTCCTCGAGGTGGGGCCCGACGATCCGCTCCGAGGGCGAGAACCCCGGGCGGTCGGCGTTCGTGGAATCGCCGCACAGCAACAGGACGCCCGCGCGGCCGAGCTCGGCCAGGCGCGGGATGTCGGCCGGTAGCCCGTCGACCGGGGTCTGGTCGAACTTGTAGTCGCCGGTGACCACGACCGTGCCGAGCTCGGTGCCGACCGCGACCGCACACGAGTCGGGAATCGAGTGGGTCATGTGTACGAGCTCGACCGTGAACGGACCGAGCTCGAGCTTCTCGCCCGGCAGCAGGTCCTCGATCTCGACGTCGCGCAGGCGGTGCTCGTCGAGCTTGGAGCGGGCCATGGCCACGGTCAGGCGCCCAGCGTAGATAGGCGGCCAGTCTTTGAGCTCGCGCAGGATCCAGGGCAGCGCCCCGAGATGATCCTCATGGCCGTGGGTGATGACGATGGCCTCGATGTCGGCCGTCCGCTCGCGCAGGTAGCTGAAGTCGGGCAGCACGAGGTCGATGCCGAGCATGTCGGCGGTGGGGAAGCGCAGGCCGATGTCGATGACGAGCAGGCGCCCGTCGTACTCGAGCACCGTCATGTTCTTGCCGATCTCGCCCAGACCGCCGAGCGGCAGGACGCGGAGAGTGCCACTCATGCCGCTACCTGACGGTTCGACCGGCCAGGTGGGCGGCGGAGCTTCCCGCGGGATCCAGGAGGCCGCGGTCCTCGAGCATGGCGGCGATCACGCGCAGCTCGGACTCCTCGGGCTCGACGTAGGGCAGGCGCGGCCGTCCGACATCGAGACCGATCATCCGCAGGGCCGCCTTCAGCGAACAGGCCGCGGGGGCGACCGCGAGCGCCTCGTAGACGTCGTGCAGGCCGGCCTCGATCTCGCGCCGGCGCTCGGGCTCGGTCACCATCCGGCGCATCTCGGCCCCGAACAGGTGGCTGCCGGTAAGGATGCCGCCCGCCTCCCCGAGGTCGAGCACGTCGGCGAGCAGGTCGTCGTTGCCGGCGTAGATCTGCAGCCCGTCGATCCGGGCCAGGTTGGCCGGGTTGGCCTGCTTGACCGCGACGATGTTCTCGATCTGGGCCAGTTCGGCGAGCAGATCGTTGGGCAGGTCCAGCCCGGTGCGCTGGGGGATGTTGTAGAGCATGATCGGCAGCTCGGTGGCGCGCGCGATCTCCTCGTAGTGGCGCACGATCCCGCGCCGGCTCGGCCGGTTGTAGTACGGGGTCACCGACAGCAGCGCGTCGGGGCCGAACGCGCTCGCTCGCTCGGCGAGCAGGACGGCGTGGCGGGTGTCGTTGGATCCCACCCCGGCGATGACCGTGCCGCGCTCGCCGGCCTCCTCGCAGGCCAAGCGGATGAAGCCCAGGTGCTCCTCATCGGTGAGCGTCGAGGCCTCGCCGGTGGTGCCGCAGACGACCAGGCCGTCGGATCCGGTCTCGAGCAGGTGGTGCATGAGCCGCACGGCCGCCTCCTCATCCACCCGGCCGCGGGCATCGAAGGGCGTGACCATGGCGGTGAGGATGGACCCGAGCTTCACTGGCATCGGCCCGATTATCGCAGGGCGCCGGTCGTCCGGCCGGCCGGCGCCCGCCCGGCCTCAGGCGGCGTGGGCGCCCGCGACCTCGATCGCGTCCTCGCGCTCGCCCTTGCCGCGCACGAGCGGACCCGCGTAGGGGCCGGGCTTCTTGCGCGCCCGGCCACCGGGAAAGGCCAGGCGCAGGATCGTCCGCTGGACCATCCCGAGCTGCTGGCTGAACGGGCCGGTGTTGTAGGGCAGGCCGTAGCGGATGCAGATATCGCGCACCTTGGGAGCGATCTCGCCGTAGCGGGTGCTCGGCATGTCCGGGTAGAGGTGGTGCTCGACCTGGTAGCCGAGGTTGCCGCTGATCACGTGGAACAGCGGGCCGCCGTCGATGTTCGCCGCGCCGACGAGCTGGCGGACGTACCAGCGCGCCTTGTCCTCGTTCTCGGTCTCCTCCTGCGTGAACGTGAACGTCTGGTCGGGGAAGTGCCCGCAGAAGATGATCGCGTAGGACCACACGTTGCGCATCAGGTTCGCCACCAGGTTGGCCTGGAGCGTGCGCAGGAACGGCTCCCGGAAGGCCCGGCGCTGGACGAGCTGGGTGATCAGGCGATCCTGTGAGCCGCGGCGGCGGGCCTTGCGGGCCAGGCGGCGCATGCGCTGACGGGGGTTCTTGCTGCCGTCCTCCAGGCGGGCGCGCAGGGCGAGCACGGCGCTGTCCACGCCGAGGGCGACGAGACCGCTGATGAGCGGCCAGGCGACGTAGTCCTTCTGGATCTGCAGCCGGGCCTTGCCGGCGATCCCCTTCAGCTCCTTGCGGACCTGTTCCATGTCCTTCTCGCCCTTGCGGATCGCCTCGAAGTCGAGGTCGTGCACGGCCACGCCCCACTCGAACAGGAGCGCGAGCATGATGTTGTAAATCGGCTGCAGCAGGAAGATGGGATTCCACTTCTGCTGGGGATCGATCCGCATGATCTCGTAGCCGAGGTCCCGGTCCTTGCCGAGGATGTTCGTGTACGTGTGGTGGATGTAGTTGTGCGAATGCCGCCACGCCTCGGCCGTCGAGGCGGTGTCCCAGTCCCACGCCCGGGAGTTGATGACGGGATCGTTCATCCAGTCCCACTGCCCGTGCATGACGTTGTGGCCGATCTCCATGTTCTCCAGGATCTTGGCCATGCCGAGGGTGCTGGCTCCGATGACCCAGGGTGCCCGCCAGCGGGAGGCGATGAGCTCGAGGCGGCCGAGCAGCGCGAGCCGGCGCTGCAGCCCGATGATCGAGCGGATGTAGCGGGCGTCGCGATCACCGAGGTCAGCCTTCACCGCCTCGTGCAGCGCCTCGAACTCGCGGCCGATCTGCTCGATCTGCTCGTCGGTGAGGTTGTGCAGCGGGTTGTCCGGCTCCTCGACGCTGATGCGGACACCGCTCCGGTGTCCGTTCGTGGTGGCGCTCGCCATCATCTCTCTCCTTACAGCTCGACTTACAGCTCGACTTACAGCTCGATTTCGACTGGACCTTCGGGCGCGCTGATGCAGGTCCGGATCATCTCGCCCTCCTGGCCGTAGACCTGACCGTTGCGCAGGTCGCGCACCTGGCCGGAGCGCAGCTCGCCGACGCAGGTGTGGCAGATGCCCTCCCGGCAGCCGTAGGGCAGCTCCAGGCCGGCCTCTTCCCCGGCCACGAGAATCGGGACGCTCCCGTCGGACTGCGCCTGCGCCTTGGACTTCACGAAGCTCACCGTCCCGCCCTCGCCTGCGTCGCCCTCGCCGAGTCCGAGCTTGGGCTGGAAGCGCTCCAGATGCAGCAGCTCGCTGTCCCCGTTCTCATCCCAGTGCTCGGAGAAGGTCTCGAGCATGTCGCTCGGCCCCGACAGGTAGGTGTGGCGCTCGGTCCAGTCCGGGCACAGCCGGTCGAGGTCGCCGGGACCCATACGGCCGGCGTCGCGGGTCAGCTGCTCGTGCAGCTCGAAGCCGGGATGGCGCCGGGCCATGTCGCGCAGCTCGTCGCCGAAGATGACGTCGTCGGTGTGGCGGGCCGAGTGCAGCAGCACCGCGTCGCGCAGCTCGTCGTAATGATCGAGATGGCGGAGCATGCTCATGATGGGCGTGATCCCGCTGCCCGCGCTGATGAACAGGAGCTTGGCCGGGGGGTCCTCGGGCAGGATGAAGTCGCCCTCCACCCCTCCGAGCCCGACGATCGTGCCGCGGCCGGCGTTACAGACCAGGAACGGGGACACCTTGCCGGTGTCGACGGTCTTGACCGTGACGCTGATCAGCCCGTCCTCGCGGTACGGGTCCGAGGTGAGCGAGTACGCCCGCCAGTGACGCACGCCGTTGATGTCGACGCCGATCCGGCAGTACTGACCGGGCTTGTGGCCCGGCCAGCGGTACCCGGGCTTGATGAGCACGGTGGCCGCGTTGGCGGTCTCCCGCCTGACCTCCTCGACGCGACCGCGTAGCTCCCGCGTCGACCACAGCGGGTTGATCATCTCGAGGTAGTCGTCCGGCAGCAGCGGGGTGCTCAAGGCCCCCAGGGCCTTCAGGACCCGGCGCTGCACCGGATGGACGTTGGGTGGTGCGCCCTTTTCAGGCATGTCTACTCGCGGGTAGTTTCCGGAAGGCTACATTTTCTAACCATCGATTTGCCAGTTCACCGCATCACCGCACCAGTTCACGGAGATTCGGCGCCGGGCCCGCGGCGGCGGCTTCCGCGTGCCCAACGCGAAAGCCAGCTGCTCGAGATCGCCGGGCAGGTGTTCGCCCGGGACGGCTACCACTCCGCCCAGATGGACGAGATCGCCCGGCTGGCCGGCGTGTCCAAGCCGATGCTCTACACGTACTTCGGCTCCAAAGAGGGGCTCTACCTGGCCTACATCGAGCGCAGCGGCCAGGAGCTGCTCGAGCGCCTGCAGGGCTCATTCACGGCGCGCGATCCGGGCTCGGTCCGTCTGCCTGACCGCGTCATGGGCTTCCTGGAGTTCGTGGAGGAGCGTCGCGACGGCTGGAAGGTCCTGTTTCGCGAGGCGAGCGCGAGCCGCCCGGTGGCCGAGGAGGTGGCGGTGCTGCGCGGGCGTCTGGCCGAGGCGGTGTGCCGACTCATCCGGGGCGGGCCGGCCATCGACTCGACGGCGGCCGAGGCGGCCGCCCACGCGATCGTCGGCGCCGGCGAGTCGCTGGCCAACTGGTGGCTCGAGCACCCGGAGGTGCCGCGGGCTCAGGTCGCCGAGTGGTATGTCACGGTGATCCGGGGCGCCGTGGCCGCGCTCAGTACCGGCGCGCCCAGCTGATCACGGCCTCCGGCACGCGCGTCCTGTCCGGCTCAGAAGAGCAGATGCTCGAGCCCGATCACCGGCGAGCGCTCGAGCGCCCCGACGCGCCGCACGGCGAGCAGGACCCCGGACATGAACGACTCGCGGTCGATCGAATCGTGGCGGATGGTCAGGGTCTGGCCGACGTCGCCGAGGATGACCTCCTGGTGGGCGACGAGCCCGGGCAGGCGCACCGAGTGCACAGGTATCTCGCGCCCGGAGGAGGCTTCCATCAGCTTGGCGGTCCGGGCCGCCGTGCCGCTCGGCCGGTCGATCTTGCCGTCGTGGTGGAGCTCGATGATCTCCGCCGCTTGCATGTGGCGGGCGGCCTGGACGGCGAACTGCATCATCAGGACCGCACCGAGGGCGAAGTTCGGGGCCACGAACACGTTCGCGCCCGACAGACCCTCCAGGGCAGCCAGGTCGAATCCGGTCGTCCCGATGACGACGTGCACCCCGGCGCCCACAGCCTGGCGCGCGTTCTCGAGCGCCGTGCCGGGGATGGTGAAGTCGACGAGCACGTCGGCGGCGTCGAGCACGTCGGCGACCGAGGTGCCGAGCGACGGGTCGGCCCGGCCGGTCAGCTCGAGATCGGGCGCGCCCTCGACGGCGCGGCACACCGTGGCGCCCATGCGGCCGGCGGCGCCGGCCACGGCAACGCGGATCACGCGCTCTCCGCCAGCGCGGGCTCGAGCGCGCTCAATGCCTGCTCGAAGTGACCCTCGTCGGGGCCGATGCCGGCGGCGGAGAGCCGCTCCGGCGCCCACAGCTCCTCGACCAGCCCAGCGATGTCGTCACGGGTCACCGCGTCGATGCGACCCACCGCCTCGTCGAGCGAGAGCAGCGGCGCCCCGGCGAGCACCTCGGAGCCGAGCCGGTTCATGCGCGCGCCCGTCGATTCGAGCGCGAGCACCACGCGGCCCTTCAGGTTCTCCTTGGCCCGGGCGAGCTCCTCATCGGTGCCGGGTGAGCGGCGCAGCCGACCCAGCTCGGAGCCGACGACGGCCAGCGCCTCCTCGACGTTGTCGGCCCGGGTGCCGACGTACAGACCGACCTGACCGGTGTCCTGGTAGGCGCTCGTGAACGAGTACACCGAGTAGGCAAGTCCGCGGCGCTCGCGGACCTCCTGGAACAGCCGCGAGGACGACGTGCCGCCGAACAGGGTGTCGAGCACGCGCAGGGCGAAGCGCCGATCGTCGTGGCGCGAGAGGCCGACTCCGCCCAGGCACACGTGGTACTGCTCGGTGTCCTTGCGCTCGAACCGCCGCCGTCGCGCCGCGGGGCCGGGAGCCGGCGGCGAGCCGGGTGTCGACGGCGCCGAGCCGGTGGGCACGCGCTCGCGCGCCAGCGCAACCACGGCGTCGTGCTCGACCGCTCCGGCGGCCGCGATGACGATGTTCTCCGGCGTGTAGCGCCCGGCGTGGAAGGCGGCGATCTCGGGGACCGGCGTGCCGGCGATCACCTCGGCCCGGCCGATGATCGCCCGGCCGAGCGGATGCGCGCCGAACACAGCCTCCCCGAGGACGTCGAAGACCTTCTCCTGGGGATCGTCCTCGTACATGGCGATCTCCTCCAGGATGACCGCCCGCTCGGAGTCGACGTCGCGCAGGGCGGGCCGGAACACCATGTCGGCCATGACGTCGAAGGCCTCGGGCAGGTGCTCGTCGATCACCCGGGCGTACACCGAGGTGGTCTCCTTGCCGGTGCCGGCGTTCAGCTCCGCCCCCATGCCGTCGAAGATCTGATCGATCTCGAGCGACTCGTACTTCGCCGAGCCCTTGAACAGCAGGTGCTCGAGCAGGTGCGAGAGACCGGCCTCGGCATCGGACTCGCCGCGCGAGCCCGTGCCGATCCAGAACCCGAGCGACGCGGATCGGACGGAGGGCATCGCCTCCGTCACGATCCGCACGCCCGACTCCAAAGTCGTGAGGTTCCACCCGGGAGATCGCCCCGTGGGCGATCTCCCGATGGAATCGGCGCCGTCCGACGTCACGCTCAGCCGCGGGGCCGATCCGGATCGCGGTCGCGCACGCGCCCGCGATCGCCGCCCTCGCGGCCCCGGCCACCCCGGCTCCCACGGTCACGGTCCCGGTCTCGGTCGCGCCCGTTGCGTGCACCACGATCGCCGCGATCGCCACCGCGCTCGCGCCGGGCACCACCGCCGCCGTCACCGCTGCCGACTGAGGCGAGCTCCTCGACCGACTTGCCGAGGACCTCGGGATCGTCGGCCAGGCGCAAGCCGATGCGGCCGCGCTCCCGATCGACCTCGACGACCCGCACCTTCAGCTCGTCGCCCTTGTTCAGGACCTCCTCGACGGTGTCGATCCGCCGGCCCGGCGCCACGTTGGAGATGTGGAGCAGGCCATCGGTGCCCTTGGCGAGCTCGATGAACGCACCGAAGGTCGTCGTCTTGACCACCTTGCCGGTGTACTCGTCGCCGATCTCGACCTCCTTGGTCATCGAGCGGATCCGCTCGACCAGTGCGTCGCCGAGCTCGCGGTTGGCCGCGTAGACGAGCACCTGGCCCTCGTCGTTGACGTCGATCTGGGACTCGAACTCGTCCTGCAGGGCCCGGATCGTCTCCCCGCCCTTGCCGATGAGCAGGCCGATCTTCTCGGGATCGATCTTGACCGAGGAGATCCCCGGCGCGTAGCGCGAGAGCTCCTCGCGCGGCGCGTCGATGACCTTGGTCATCTCGCCGAGGATGAACTCGCGGGCGACCTTGGCCTGCGCGAGCGCGTCACGCATGATCTCGAAGGTCACGCCCGTGATCTTGATGTCCATCTGCAGGGCGGTGATGCCCTCCGAGGTGCCGGCGACCTTGAAGTCCATGTCGCCGAGGTGATCCTCGACGCCGGCGATGTCGGTGAGGATGACGTAGTCGTCGCCCTCCTTGATCAGGCCCATGGCGATGCCGGCCACCGGACGCTTGATCGGCACGCCGGCATCCATGAGGCTGAGCGTCGAGCCGCAGACCGAGGCCATCGAGCTCGAGCCGTTGGACTCGAGGATGTCCGAGACCACGCGGATCGTGTAGGGGAAGTCGTCCTGGCTGGGGATCATCGGCACGAGCGCGCGCTCGGCCAGAGCACCGTGGCCGATGTCACGGCGCTTGGGGCCGCGCATGAAGCCGGCCTCCCCGACCGAGAAGGGCGGGAAGTTGTAGTGGTGGAAGTAGCGCTTGGACGTTTCCAGCCCGAGCGTGTCCAGGCGCATCTCCTCACGCGTGGTGCCGAGCGCCGCGACGCTGAGCGCCTGCGTCTGACCACGGGTGAACAGGGCCGACCCGTGCGTGCGCGGAGCCACGCTGACCTCGATCGAGATCGGACGGATCTCCTCCGTGCCGCGCCCGTCCGGGCGCTTCTTGTGGACGGCGATGCGCTCGCGGATGATCGTCTTCTCGAGCCTGTCGAAGGCCAGCTGCGCCTTGCCGCGGTACTCGGCGTAGGTCTCGGCCTCGGCGTCGCCGGAGTACCTCGCCAGCACCTCCTCCTCGACCGCCTTCGTGGCGGCCTGGCGCTCGAGCTTGTCCTCGACCTGGGTGGCCTGGTCGAGCGCGGCGCCGTGTGAGCCCCTGACCTGCTCGTAGAGCTCGGCGTCGACCTGGGGCACGGTGACCTCGGTCTTCGGCTTGCCGGCCGCCTCGGCCAGCTCGCGCTGAACCGCGCACAGCTTCTTGATCGCCGCGTGGGCGATGTCGAGGGCGTCGAGGATCTCCGCCTCGGGGATCTCGTTCGCGCCCGCCTCGACCATCAGGATGGCGTCGTCGGTTCCGGCCACGATCAGGTCGAGGTCGGTGCCCTCGAGCAGCTCCTCCTCGGGCGGGTTGACGACGAAGTTGCCGTCGATCTTGCCGATCCGCACCGCGCCGACCGGGGTCGGGAAGGGCACGTTGGAGAGCATGAGCGCCGCCGAGGCGCCATTCATGGCCAGCACGTCGTAGGGGTTGACGTGATCGACGGAGACCGGCAGGGCGACCAGCTGGGTCTCGTGGCGCCAGCCCTTGGGGAACAGCGGCCGGATCGGCCGGTCGATGAGGCGAGCGGTCAGCGTCGCCTTCTCCCCCGCGCGTCCCTCGCGCTTGAAGAACGAGCCCGGGATCTTCCCGGCCGCATACATGCGCTCCTCGACGTCGACGGTGAGGGGCAGGAAGTCGACATCCCGCAGGTTGCCCGCGGTGGCGGTACAGAGGACCATCGTGTCGCCCGCACGGACGACGACGGCGCCGGAGGCCTGCTTGGCCAGCTTTCCGGTCTCGAACGAGATCTCAGTGCCCTGGATCTCGACGGACCGGCGCGTCACGGCGTCAGACATATTCAATTCCCTTCCGCTCCGCCCTTCGGTCGGCGGAGTGCTTCTCGATCTCTCAATATCCGAACGCAGTGATGGTAGCGGGCATCCCGCCACGCCGGGCGCATCCCGCGCCCTACGCTGTGCCGCAATGCGCACCCCGAACCCGCTGAACGCGCGCCCCCTCCGCTCGCCGCGGCTCGCGCTCGATCCGCTGCGGCCCGCGCATGCCGACGAGCTCGCACCTGTGCTGGATGACATGGCGCTGCACGGGTTCATCGGCGGCCGACCGGACGGGCTCGAGGCGTTGCGCGCCCGCTACGAGCGCCAAGCCGCCGGGCGCTCGCCAGACGGGCGGCGAGCAGTGGTTGAACTGGACCGTCCGACGGCTCGCCACGGGGCAGGCGATCGGGACGCTGCAGGCGACGGTCCGCTCCGGCGATCAAGAGCCGACCGCCGAGCTGGCCTGGGTCATCGGCGTCGTCCACCAGCGCCAGGGCTTCGCCGGGGAGGCGGCTGCGATGGTGGCCTCGTGGCTGCGAATGCGCGGGGTGACCTGCCTGCGCGCGCGCATCCATCCGGGCCACGACGCCTCGATGGCGGTGGCGCGCCGGCTCGGGTTGCGACCGACGGAGGCGGTGGAGGACGGCGAGCGCGTGTGGGAGTGCTCCTGCGCGGGCGGCGATCAGCCCGCAGGGTGAGCCGGCCTCGCCCGCGCGGGGTGACGTTCGTGGCGCTGGGGGCTGTCGCGCTGCACCACGCTTCGACGCGGCGTGGGAGCGAGTCGCGCGGGCCGCCGGGGTGGCTGCGGGGGGTGGTTGCCACGTCAGGCGTGGCGAACTCACCAAGCGATCGGACGCACTCGTCCGCGTGGTGGATTGTGCGTGCATATCACGCACAATCGCCCACGGTGATTCGGCGCTTGGGCGTGCCGCGCCGCGCTAACGGCGACGGAGGCGCGGACCGCTCACTTGGGCCGGAACGGCGCGACTGGGGTGGCGTGGGAGCGAGTCGCGGGGTGCCGGGGTGGCGCGCGGGGTGCCGTGGCTGCGGGGCGTGCTTGCCACGTCAGGCGTGGCGAAGTCACCAAGCGATCGGACGACCCTCCGCGTCAACGATGGTGATCCGGGCGGCGCGTGCGCGCGGGGTGGCTGCGGGGCGTGTTTGCCACGTCAGGCGTGGCGAACTCACCAAGCGATCGGACGCACTCCTCCGCGTGGTGGATTTTGCGTACATATCACGCACAATCGCCCACGGGCGTCAACGACGGCGATCCGGCGGCCCGTGCGTGCGCGCCGCAGGGGGAGCGAGTCGCGGGCCGCCGGGGTGGCCGCGGGGGGTGTTTGCCACGTCAGGCGTGGCGAACTCACCAATCGACCTCGACAACCCGGTCCGCTCGCACCCGACAACCCGGTCCGCTCGCACCCGTCGCCCGCACCCGCTCGCACCCGCACCCGCACCCGCACCCCACCGCACCCGCAGCCCGACACCCACGCCGCCGGACCAGCGCAGACGCCGCGCGCCCTCAGCGCACCGCGGCGTCGACGGCCACGGCGACGAACAGCAGCGCGAGGTACAGCAGGGAGAAGTGGAACAGCACGGCCGCGCGCGCCGGCGTGTGCGCGCGCCACAGCCGGAGCGCGAGCACGCACAACACGCCGCCGAGGGCGGCCGCACACACGAGGTACACGACCCCGAAGGTGCCGAGCAGGCCGGGGACGACGGTCAGGCCGGTGAGCAGCAGGCTGTAGGCGAGCACCTGGCGGGCGGTGGCCCGCGGCCCGCGCACGACCGGCAGCATCGGCACCTTGGCCGCCGCGTAGTGGCGTTCGAGCAGCAGTGCCAGAGCCCAGAAGTGCGGTGGGGTCCACAGCAGCACCACGAGGAACAGCCACAGCGCTCCCGGCGCCAGCGTGCCGTGCGCGGCCGCCCATCCCGACAGCGGCGGGATGGCTCCCGCCGCCCCGCCGATGACGATGTTCTGGGCCGTCGAGCGCTTCAGCCACACCGTGTACACGAGCACGTAGAACAGTCCGCCGCTGACCGCCAGCGATGCGGCCAGGAGATTGTCGAGGGCGGCCATGAGCACGAATGAGCTCGCCGACAGCGCCAGCCCGAACACCACCGCCCGGCGGGGCGAGATCCGACCCGCGGCCACCGGGCGGTTGGCCGTGCGCGGGCCCATGAGGCGGTCGATGTCCCGGTCGAGCACGTGGTTGAGCGCGCTCGCGCCGCCGCAGGCGAGCGCTCCACCGACCACGAGCGCGCACAGCGCCCCGAGCTGCGGGGCCCCGTGTGCCGCCGCCACCATCGCGCACACCGCCGTGAGCACGAGCAGCGACATGATCCGCGGCTTGGTCAGCGTCAGGTAGTCGCGCCAGGACGCCGCCCCGGCCCGGGCCGGCAGCGCCGGGAGGGCGCGCGTGGCGAGCGGTGCCTCGACGAGCTCTGAGATGGACATCGTGCCCCCTGCCCCGCCTACAGCTGGGGCAGCTCCTCGTCGGTGACCGGTGGCGGGGTGCCGGTCGGCTGGGCCGGCGGCAGGCCGCGCTGGGTCACCCGCGTGATGACGGTGAAGTGCCAGCAGGCGATCGCGATGAGCAGGCCCACGGGCAGGAGCAGCGTGAGGATCGCACCGGCGAGGAAGTTGGCAGCGAGTGGCAGGGGCATCAGCGGGTCTCCTTGAGGCGACGACTCAGGTTGTGACGGCCGGCATCCGGGCCGGCGTCTTGGTCTCCGGGGTCAGCCAGCGGTAGAAGATGACGAATACGGCGATCGAGTAGCTGATCGACCCGAGGACCCACATGACCCCGCCGGCCAGCTCCTGGTCGCTCAGGGCCGTGATGCCCCCCGGACGCGAGATGAGCTGGGCGTAGTGGGAGTAGAGCGGGTGCTGAAGGGTGACGAGCACGAGCGCGAGCAGCCAGCCGACGGTCATGGCGCCGGTCACGTAGGCAGCCCGGGCCGGCCAGCTGAGCCGGTGGCGTAGCGGGCCCGGGTCGACGACATGGGCCCAGAACAAGAGGCCGGTGAAGAAGAACATCGCGTGCTCGAGTTGGTGCACGGCCCCCGAGCTCAGCGTCGCGTTGTAGAGCGCCGGGATGTGCCAGCCCACGAGCGTGCCGTTGAACAGCACGAAGGCGGGCAGCGGCCAGGCGAGTGAGCGGATCGGCGCGGTGAGTGGCGAGCGCGCGAGCGCGCGGCCGACCGGCGTGCGGGTGCCCCGCGGGATGGCCAGCCACATGCGCGGCCACGGGCGCCCGAGCAGGATGAGCGGCGGCGCGACGGTGAGCAGCACGACGTGCTGGATCATGTGGACCCAGAACAACTTGTCCGCCCAGCCGTCGATCGGGGAGTCGACGGCGAGCACGATGCTGAGCAGGCCGGCGACGAAGCAGGCCGTCCGGCGGCCCTCGGGGGTGATCGAGCGGCTGCGCCGCCCGCCCGCCCAGTACAGAAGGCCGGCGACCGCCACATACAGGAGCGGCGGCTCGATCGACCAGCCGTGCCAGCTCATCAGACGAGGTAGAGGACGACGAAGGCGATCACGCCCAGGGCGACGTAGAACCCCCAGAACAGCGAGCACGACTCCAGGCTGGCGGCGAGCAGCTCACCCGTCTGGGCGGTGCCCTCACGCCGCTCGCGCAACGCACTCGCCCACTGAACCTCGATCCAGTACGCGCCGGGCAGGATGCAAACGGCGTAGACGGAGGTCCAGCCCACGAACACGCTCCCGTAGCCACCGCTGGCGGCTCCGAAGCCGAGCGACATCCACTCGATCACCTGGAGCACGATCGCGAGCAGGCTGAGCCCGAGGGCGGCGGCGGTGAGCGAGATCGCCGCCCCCGGCCGGCGCACGGCCGTGCGCAGCAGGACGGCGCTGAGGACGAGCACGATGACGATGACGAGGCCCCAGCCGGTGGGGGCGCTGACCTTGCCGATCTTCCAGTCGTGATGGGTGTCGAGGAGCCGCAGGTAGAAGTAGGCGAACAGGAAGGCGGCGAAGAAGAAGCTGATCGAGCCGCACAGCAGGCGGGCGCTCACCCACATCACGCGCGGCTGCCACTCGAGCGGCTCGGCCTCGATGTGGGCGGCGTGGGGTGCGGAGGCGGAACCTTCCATGACTCAGTCTCCTGCCGTGGCCACGGCGCCGCCCGGCACGCGCCCGGGCTCCACCCCGTAGGGATACGGGTCGGCGTCGAAGACCGGGAAGCGGTCGAAGTTGTGCAGCGGGACCGGCGTCGGCAGCGTCCACTCGGCCGACTTCGCCCCCCATGGGTTGGGCTCCGAGACCTCGCGCTTGAACACCAGCGACCACACGAGGTTGACCAGGAACACCACCATCGACAGGCCGATCATGAACGCCCACACCGACACCCAGTCGTTGAGGCCCTGCAGATTGGCCGGGTAGGTGACCACGCGTCGCGGCATGCCGAGGAAACCGAGCGCGAACAGCGGCGCGAAGGTGGCGTTGAAGGCGATGAACAGTGACCAGAAGTGGATCCTGGCCAGCCGCTCGTTGAACTTGAACCCGGTCATCTTCGGGCCCCAGTAATAGATGGCCGCGAACACGGTGAACACGAGGCCGCCCATGATCGTGTAGTGGAAGTGGGCCATCGAGAAGAACGTGCCGTGGGTCTGGACGTCGCTCGGGACATCGGACAGGAACACGCCCGAGATGCCGCCCCACAGGAAGTTGAACGCCCAGCCCAGGCAGAACAGCATGGGTACGGTCAATCGGATCCGCCCTTGCCACAGCGTGCCCATGGCGCTCAGGAAGATGAAGCCCGTGGGCAGCGAGATGAGCTCGGTCGAGAGCATGAAGAACGGCCGCAGGTCGGCGTCCATGCCGCTCACGAACAGGTGGTGCTGCCAGACGAAGAAGCTGAGCAGTCCGACGCCGAGCATGCCGGCCACCGCGATCCGGTAGCCCCACAGCGGTTTGCGCGTGAACACCGGTAGCAGCTCGAGCACGATCCCGAACCCGGGCAGGGCGACGATGTACACCTCCGGGTGGCCGAAGACCCAGAACAGGTTCTGGTACAGGTAGGCGCTGCCTCCGTTGCCGGCGATGAAGAAGGCGGTCTGGGCCGTGCGGTCCATCGCCTGCATGAGCAGCGTGGCGATGAGCATCGGCGCGGCGAGCATCATCAGCGCGCTCGTGGCCAGCACCGACCACACGAAGATCGGCAGCCGCGACCACGTCATGCCGGGCGCGCGCATGGTGATGATGGTGGCGATGAGATTGAAGCCGAGCAGGGTCATGGAGACCCCGACCATGGCGAAGAAGCAGATGTAGGCGTCGTAGCCGGCCGTGCCCTGGTCCGACAGGGGCGCGTAGCCGGTCCAGCCGGTCTGGAAGCCACCGAAGAAGATCGTCGTCACCAGTACGACGCCGGCCGCCATGAGCAGCCAGAACGTGAACGCCTCGATGCGCGGGAACGCCATCCGGCGGGTGCCGATCATGAGCGGCACGACCCAGTTGGCGAACGGGCCGAGCACGCCCGAGGTCATCATCCCCATCATCATCGCCCCGTGCATGCCGACCAGGGTCAGGTACTGGTTGGCGCCGAAGATGTGCGTGTTCGGCTGCAGGAGCTCGGAGCGGATGAGCATCGCGTTGATGCCGCCGACGAGGAAGAAGACGCCGATGCCGATCAGGTACTGGAGCCCGACCACCTTGTGGTCGGTGCACAGCCGCACGTAGCGGACCCACCCCTCCCCCTCGCTCTCGTGCTCGGCCAGCGTCGGCGGGTGGCCGATCATGCGCCGCAGGGGGTAGTTGAGGAAGCCGAGCCCGGCCAGGAAGCCGACGGTGCCGAAGAAATACCCGAGCAGGATCGCCACGTCGCTCTGCCCGGCCTCGGTGCTGTAGTACGTGATGCTCTTGGCGTGGACGGCGTCGCCGATGATGTGACCGATCAGGTAGCCGATCACGGCACCGATGATGCCGGTGAACACGTTGAAGCCCATCAACTGCCGCCAGACCGGCTGGCGCTTCAAGGGGACTGATACGGCGCTCAACCGCCTCTCCTTCCGGGCGCGGGGAAGTAGTTCTTCGCGTACGGGGTGAGGCTGCCCTTCACCGGCGCGTACTGCTGCTGCTGCTGGGCGATCCAGCTGGCGAACTCCGCCTTGCTGACCACCCCGTTGCGGTTGTTGAACATGTAGCCGTGCCAGACGCCGCAGAGCTCCACGCAGCGCACGTTGAAGTGCAGCGGCCCCTTCGTCTGGACGTAGGCGACATTGTCGACGCCCGGGCTCGCGTCGGCCTTCACGCCGAGCTGGAGAGCCCAGAAGGAGTGGATGACGTCAAGCGACGTGACATGGAATTCGACCATGCTGTTCGCCGGCAGCTCGAGGCGCTGGGTCTCGACGCCGCCGTAGCCAGGGAAGCGGTAGGTGAACTCCCACTGCTGGGCGATGACCTGCACCTGGAGCGGCGGGTCGCCCTTGGCCGCCGCCGGGGCGGCGATCGGATTCGGGCCCTGGCCGGCGCCCGAGCCATCGGCGAGCAGCCGGACCGAGCCGTAGACGGCCAGCGAGAGCACGATCACCGCGGTCACCGCCACCCAGGTGGTTTGGATGCGGGCGTCTCCGCGCACCGGCGGGCCTTCGAGCACCGAGGCGTGATCGCGTTCGCGGAAGGCGATCACGCAGTAGAGGAAGAAGACGAGCACGGCGAGCGAGATCGGGGTCGAGACCCCGAACAGCACCGTGTTGTCGACGACCTGTCCGGCCGACTGGACCGTGCCGTTGCCGGGGGGCACGATCGGTGCGAACAGGACGACGACGAGCGGTGTGGCGATCGCGCTGACGACCAGCCAGATCAGGACGAGCCGCCGGAAATGCGCCCGCTCGCTCATGCCAGGGCCCCGGTCATACGACCTTGAGGTATCCGTCCATGTAGCCGACGGTCTGCATCGGGCCACCGAAGCCCTCGATGAACCCGGCGCCGCAGGGCACGAAGCACTGCCAGCGGTACAGGCCGCGCCCGGGCGTGCGGAAGGTGAACTGGATCGTGCGGTGGGCCAGGCTCAACGAGCAGGGCGCGTTCGAGCACGGATTCTTGGCGTTCGGGTCGGCGCCCTCGAGCGGAACCGACAGCCCGATCTGCGGGATCGCGAACACGTGCGAGGCGCTGCCCGGGTCGATCGCCTTGGTCGGCTTCCCGTTGAGCAGGAAGCTGCCGCCGATCGTCCCGGTGGCCTGGCCGAGGAACTCGTTGCGCAAGCCGGTCGGGGTGTCGAACTGGTAGATGGTCACGGTCACGACCGTGTTCGCCGGCACCGAGTAGGTGGTCGCGTGCGTCCACTGGGTCAGGGATGGGTTGACCGAGTAGTAGGAAACCCACGTGGGATGCGGGTCGTTGGGCTCTGCCGCCGCCACCGTGGCCAGGTACAGATGTGGGCTCGGTCCGGTGGCGG
This sequence comes from uncultured Solirubrobacterales bacterium, assembly GCA_963848745.1. Classification (GTDB taxonomy): domain Bacteria; phylum Actinomycetota; class Thermoleophilia; order Solirubrobacterales; family Solirubrobacteraceae; genus Palsa-465. The sequence goes on from CAWKEO010000002.1 coordinate 461,686, forward strand.
CGACGGCCGCCCCCCCGGGCGTGTCGGTCAGATAGAGCCCGATATAGAGCGCGAGCAGGACGCCGAGGACGGCTACGCCCAGAACCACGCCGAGTACACGCTTCGTAAGGGAGCTCATATGCGCCGCGCATGTTCTAACCCTTTTCAAACCTCCCGGCAGGCAAGATGACGGCGATGTCATCGGTTGGTCATGTCGGCGTCATTTCGGGTGCCGCTTGCGCCCCGTGTATCGTCTGAGCCGACACGGAGAGGTGTGAGTGCAATGCGGGTCCTGATCGTCGAGGACGAGACGCGGATACGGGCCTTCGTGGCCCGTGCCCTGGAGGCCGAAGGCCTGCTCGTCGATGTGGCCGGTGATGGTCGGACCGGTCTCGAGCGCGCGCTCGCGAACGGCTACGACCTCGTCATCCTCGATCTGCTCCTGCCCGGCACCGGCGGCCTTGACGTGTTGCGCACCCTGCATTCCGAGCGTCCCGACCTGCCGGTGCTCGTGCTCTCCGCCCGCGGGGACCTGGCCACGAAGCTGCGCGGGTTCGAGCTCGGGGCGGTCGACTACGTGGCCAAGCCGTTCTCGCTCGACGAGCTGCTCGCCCGCGTGCGCGTGCACCTGCGCAGCGCCCGGGTGGCCAACGAGAGCGGCGAGCTCCGGGTCGGCGAGCTCGTGCTCGATCTCGCCGGCCGCCAGGCCCGGGTGCGCGACATCGTCGCCGACCTGTCCGACCGCGAGTTCCGCCTCCTGCACTTCCTCATGCGCCACGGCGGTCAGGTGGTCAGCCGACAGCGGCTGCTGGCCGAGGTGTGGGGCTACGACTTCGATCCCCGATCGAACGTCGTCGACGTGTGCGTGCGACGGCTGCGGCGGCGACTGGGCCCGGAGGCGCCGATCGAGACCGTCCGCAACGCCGGCTACCGCGCCGCCGCGTAGGACCGCCGTGGCCGCCCCGCCCCAGGCACGGCGCAGCCTCATCACCCGCTACGGGGTCGAGCTCCTGTGGGCGGCCTTCGCTGCCGCCAATTACGCGGCCATGATCGCCTGGCCGTCGTGGGAGACGATCCCCTTCCACTTCATCTGGATCAGCATCACCCTGCTCTACGGGTTCCGCGTGTGGCCCGTCCGGGTGACGCTGATGGTGCTCACGGTCGTGATGGCGGTGACGGCCGTCTCGATCTTCGTCGACGCCTTCGACCGCACGCAGGAGTGGGGCGAGCTGTTCGAGGTCCCGCTGATGGCGGCCATGTTCCTGGCCATGGTCTGGCACGCCCGCCGGCGCATGCTCGCGCTGCGCATCGTGGAGAGCCAGGCCGAGGAGCGCCGGGCGCTGCTCGAGCAGCACGAGCGCTTCCTGCACGACGCCTCCCACGAGCTGCGCACCCCGGTGACCATCGCCCGCGGCCACCTCGAGCTCTATCAGGCCCGCCGGCCCGGCAGCTCCGAGGTGGCCATCGCCCTCGACGAGCTCCACCGCATCGACGCCATCATCGAGCGCCTGCTCGTGCTCGCCGCGGCCGGTCAGCCCGCGTTCGTGCACCGGCAGGACATCGACGTCGAGTCCTTCCTCGAGGACGTGTTCATGCGCTGGTCCGAGCTCGCCCCTCGGGCCTGGCGCCTCGGCCAGCTCGCCTCGGGGCGGCTCGAGGCCGACCCCGAGCGGTTGCGCGCGGTGCTCGATGCGCTGCTCGAGAATGCGGTCAAGTACTCCTCCGATCAGGCGGCGATCGAGCTGCGCGCCCGCGAGCTGTCCGGCGGCCGGCTCGCCATCGAGGTGGCCGACGAGGGGATCGGCGTCCCCGAGGAGGCGCTGCGGCGGATCTTCGAGCGCTTCGGGCGCGCGGACCCGTCGCGCACCCGCAGCGCCGGCGGGGTCGGCCTCGGCCTGGCCATCGTCGACGCGATCGTCAAGGCGCACGGGGGACGCTGCTTGGTGCGGAGCACCGGCGCAGGCTCGGTGTTCGCGATCGTGCTCCCGCGCTTCGGAGCCTCGCCGGTCCCGCCGCCCGGGCGCTGAATCCCTGCTCAGCCCTCCGCCGCGACCCCGAGTGCCTCGGCCAGCTCGCCGACGGCGATCCGCCCGCTCAGGCGCCGGCCGCCGGACAGGAAGACCGTCGGCGTGGCCACGACGCCGGCCCGGATGCCGCCGTCGAAGTCCCGCCGGACGCGGGCGCGCGCGGCCTCCCCCCGGCGCTCGGTGTCGAAGCGCTCGAGATCGAGGCCGAGCGCCTGCGCCCGCTCCCATAGATGCGGGTCCTCGAGCCGGGCGGCGTCGGCGAACAGCAGGTCGTGCATCTCCCAGAAGCGGCCCTGGCCCGCCGCGGCCTCGGCGGCGCAGGCGGCCGGCCAGGCCCGGGGATGGCTCGAGCGCACAGGGAAGTGGCGGAAAGCTCGGCGGACCGGGAGCCCGCTCAGGCGCCGCTCGAGCAGCCCGCAGAACGGGCACTCGAAATCGCCGTAGACGACGGCCAGCGGCGCGCCGGCCGGACCGCGGACGTGGTCCTCGCCGCTCAGGTCGGGCAGGGGTGCTGAGCCGAGCTCTCGCACCGGGCGCCTGACCGGGCTACGCGGTGGCCGCGGCGGCCTGCTCGAGCCCGTCGAAGATGAGATTGGCGCCCGGAAGCTCGCCCGGCGACGCAGCCTGGTAGCTCCAGCGCACGACGGTGTCCGGGCCGATGATGCAGAGCGCCCGCTGGGCGAAGCCGCCCGGGTGATAGGCGTCGAAGGCGCGACAGGTGGCGCCCTTGGGCTCGAAGTCCGAGAGCTGCTCGATGCTCACCCGCAGGCGCTCCTGGAACGCGGTCTGGGAGTAGGTGGCGTCGCAGGAGACGCCGTACAGCGTCGCCCCGCGGGCGCTGAACTCCTCGAGTACCTCCTGGTAGATCGAGAGCTGATCGGTGCACACCGGCGAAAACGCAAACGGGTAGAAGACGAGCACGGTCCTCGCACCCTCAAGGTCGGCTCGGGTGAACTCGCCCCCGTCGGCGCGGTGTAGGGTGAAGTCGGGCGCGGGTGTGCCCGGTGCGATCACCGGCGCAGGCCGAGCTCGCGGATGAGCGAGCGGTAGCGCTCGAGGTCCGAGCGCTGCAGGTAGTTGAGCAGCCGGCGGCGCTGGCCGACGAGCATGAGCAGGCCGCGGCGCGAGTGGTGATCCTTGCGGTTGATGCGCAGGTGGCCGGTGAGCTGGTTGATCCGCTCGGTCAGCAGGGCGACCTGGACCTCGGTGCGGCCCGTGTCGCCCGGACCGGAGCCGAAGCGCTCGATGAGCTCCTGCTTGCGTTCCTTGGTGAGTGACATTCGCCCGCGCAGGCTAGCAGGGTTCAGCGGGCCGCCGACTCGGCCGCCGCGGCCGCGACCACCTCGCGCGCGCGCTCGACATCGCGGTTCATCTGCGCCACCAGCGCCGGCACCGACTCGAAGCGCCGCTCGCCTCGCAGCCGGGCCAGGAACTCGATCGACAGCACCTGGCCGTACAGGTCGACGTCGCGGTCGAGCAGGTAGGCCTCGACGAGCACAGCCCGGCCGGTGCCGAAGGTCGGCCGCACGCCGACGTTGACCGCCGCAGCGTCAGCGCCCACCCGGGCGGCGTAGACCCCGTGGCCGGGACAGACGAGCGCCTCGTCGGGCACCAGGTTGGCGGTCGGGAAACCAAGCGTGCGCCCTCGCTGGTCGCCCGGCACCACCACCCCGCGCATCCGGAACGGGGCGCCGAGCAGCCGCGCCGCCGCGTCGACCTCACCCGCCAAGACGAGCGCACGGATGTGGCTGGAGGAGACGACCTCGCCATCGACCTCCACGAGCGGGACGACATGGGTGCCGAAGCGCGGGTCGCCGGCGAGCAGCTCAGCGTCGCCGGCGGCGCCGCGACCAAAGCGGAAGTTCTCCCCCACCGAGACGTGGGTGGCGCCGAGCCGGCCGACCAGGATCTCGTCGATGAAGCCGTGGGGCGACTGGTCGGCGAAGCCGGCGTCGAACCGGATGACGACCAGCTCCGAGACCCCGAGCTCGGCGATCAGCTCGGCCTTGGCCTCGAGGCTCGTGAGCAGCTTCGGCGCCGCCTCGGGCCGGACGATCTGCAGCGGGTGGGGCTCGAAGGTGAGCACGGTGTCGTTGCCCCGAATCACCTCGCGATGACCGAGGTGGACGCCGTCGAACTCGCCCACGGCGATCCTCCGCGGGCGGGGTGAGGCGTCGGTCAGCTCGGTCACCTGCATCGGCGCGGAAGGCTAGATGGTTTCACCCGCGCAGCCCCACGACCGGCTTCAGCCCGCCGTCCGGGCGAGGCTCCGCCAGCGCGATCAGCCCGGCGGCGTCGGTCAGGCGCAGCACCGCCCCCTCTGGCGCCGGCGCGCCCCCCGGCGGGCGTACCGCGACGCCGTGGGCCGCGCGCCGGCCGGCCTCCTCATCGAGGCGGACCTCGGGCAGGAAGCCAAGTGCGTCGGCGAGCGGGACGATGACCTCCGGGTCGGCCGCGGCGACGTCGAAGCCGCCGATCCGGGTCCGGCGCAGCTCGGCGCAGTAGGCATCACCGAGTTCGGCGATCAGGGTGCGCACGTAGGTTCCGGCCGAGCACTCGATCACGTAGCCGCGACGCGCGCCCTCGCGCCAGCGCTCCTCGAAGCGGTACACCCGCACCTCGCGCTCGGCCAGCTCGACGCTTTCCCCCGCGCGCGCGAGGGCGTACGCGCGCCGACCGCCGACCTTGACGGCCGAGTACGCGGGCGGGCGCTGGAGCAGCGTGCCCGTCGGCAGCGCGAGCTCCTCGGCCGGCAGCACGCCGGTGAGGCGGAGCTCGCCCTCGGGATCCCCGGTGCTCGACACCGCGCCGAACTGCGCGGTGGCCTCGTAGGTCTTCGGCAGCGCCATGAGGTAACGCTGCACCCGGGTGGCCCGGCCGACGAGCACGAGCAGGAGACCGGTGGCGAACGGGTCCAGCGTGCCGGCGTGGCCGACCTTGACCCCGCGGCCCTGTGCCCGGCGCACCCGGGCCACGACGTCGTGTGAGGTGATCCCGGGCGGCTTGTCGAACAGGATGACGCCCGGGCCGGCGTCGCCCGCCACGCTCAGCCGGCGGGGGCCGGAGCGGCGTCGAGCTGCTCAGCCACCGCCTCACGCAGGAAGCTCACGAGCTCGGGCCAGCCCAGCGTGGTCGAGAAACCGGCCGCCTGCCGGTGGCCGCCGCCACCCTGGGCGCGGGCGATCCGGGACACGTCGACGCGCTCGTCGCTGGAGCGCAGCGACACCTTGCGCAGCCGCTCCGCGCCGTTGCCGGCCGACAGCCGGTCCCGCACGAGCGCGGCCACGGCAGTGCCCTCGAGCGCCCGCAGGTGGTCGACCACGCCCTCGGAGTAGCTCTCCTCGGCGCCGGAGCGGGCGAAGTCCTCGGCGCTCAGACCGGTCACGGTGAGCCGGCCGTCGTCGAAGCGCTCGACGTTGGCCAGCCCGCGGGCGAGCAGCGCCAGCTTCCCGTAGGGCACACCCTCGTAGACCCGGCGGTACATCAGGTGCACATCGACCCCCGCGTCGATCAGCTCGGCCGCCATCCGGTGGGCCTGGGCGGTCGTGTTCTGATACATGAAGCGGCCGGTGTCGGTGATCAGCCCGACGTAGAGGGCCTCGGCGATCGTCTGCGTCGGGGTGACCCCGAGCCCGTGCATGAGGTCCCAGACGATCTCGGCCGTGCAGGAGGCATCGGCGACCACGAGGTTGACCGTCCCGAAGCGGGTGTTGTCGTGGTGGTGGTCGACGTTGAGGATATGAGCGCCCGGATGCTGGAATGCGGTGGCCGGGTTGCGCTCGAGGTTGCCGCAGTCCAGGAACACGATCGTGCGCCGGCAGAGGTCCTCCGGCGGCGCCGTGACCACGTCCTCCAGGGGCAGGAAGTCGTACTCCTGGGGCAAGGGGAACTCGCTCTGGGCGATGAAGGTCAGGCAGTCCTTGCCCAGCCCGGCGAGCACGCCGTGCATGGCCACGAGCGAGCCGAGGGCGTCGCCATCGGGGTTCTCGTGCGTGACCACCATCAGCTTCTCGGCCGCGCGGAGCTCCTCGAGCACCGCCGTCCGGTCGGCCTGGATTCCGTTCTCAGCCATGGTGTGGAGGCTCCTCCTCGAGCAGCTTCATGATCCGCATGGCCTGCTGGACCGTGGGATCGAAGTGGAAGGTGAGCTGCGGGGTGTGCTTCAGGGTCAACTGGCCGGCGATCCGGCTCTGCAGAAATCCGTGCGCGGTCTGCAGCGTCGACAGCGTGCGCTCGCGCTCGAGCTCGTCCTCCCCGCCCAGGATGCTCACGTACACGCGCGCATGGCGTAGGTCGGGGCTGGTCTTGACTGCCGTCACGGTGACGAATCCGACGCGCGGATCGGAGAGTTCGGTTGCGATCGCGTCGCTGAGGACTGCCCGCACCGCCTCGTCGACACGCCGCATGCGTCCGTCGCTCATCCTAACCCTTTTCCCCGGGCCTGTGAGCGCTCACGCGAGCCCCTCGAGATCCTCGACCGAGGCGACGATGCGCTCCACGTGGACGTGCTCCGGCCAGCGCGCCAACAGCCAGCGCTCCAGCGTGTCGGCCGCCGTGTGCGCCCCCGATGCCGTGCCGGCGGTCAGCGCGACGGTCAGCCGGGCCCGCTGCCACAGGTCCTGAAAGGCGACCTCGGACACGGCGGCGCCCAGCCGCGCGCGCAGCTGGGCCTTGATCGAGGACAGCTCCTTGCGCTTGGACTTCAGGCTGCCCGCCTCGGGGAAGTGCAGGTCGACGACGAGCACCGCGACGAAGCCGCTGGCCTCCACCGACACGGGCCGACATCCGCGACTAGACGAGCTCGCGCTCGACCTGCCGCGTGGTGTACGCCTCGATGACGTCGCCTTCCTTGATGTCGGCGTAGTCGCGCAGGACGATCCCGCACTCGTAGCCCGAGGCGACCTCGCGCGTGTCCTCGTTGAAGCGCCGCAGGCTGGCGATCTCGCCGTCGTACACGACCAAGCCGTCGCGGACCAGCCGCACCTTGTTGCCGCGGGTGACCCGGCCGTCGGTGACGTAGCAGCCGGCGATCGTGCCCACCCGTGAGGCCCGGAAGATCTGGCGCACCTCGACCGTCCCGACGGTGTCCTCGACCTCCTCGGGGGCGAGCATGCCCTGCATGGCGTCGCGGAGCTCCTCGATGGCCCGGTAGATGACCGCGTAGTGGCGGATCTCCACGCCCTCGCGCTCGGCCACCGCGCGGGCGTCCCCGACCGGACGGACGTTGAACGCCAGGATGACCGCATCGGAGGCGGCGGCGAGCATGACGTCGGACTCCGTGACCGCGCCGACCGCGCGGCGGATGACGCCGACGTGGACCTCGTCCTGCGGGAGCTTGGCGATCTCGTCCTCGATCGCCTCCAGCGATCCGGCCACATCGGCCTTGAGCACGAGATTGAGCTCCTTCAGGCCGCTGGCGAAGATGTCCTCGAGCGACACGCGCTTGCCCGAGCGCCGCGCGAGCGACTCGGCCTTCAGGCGCACGGCGCGCTCGTTGGCCAGCTGGCGGGCCCGGCGCTCGTTCTCGACCGCACGGACGTGCTCGCCGGCCTCGGGAACGCCGTCGAAGCCGAGCACCTCGACCGGCTCGCCAGGCTGGGCCTGCGCGACCCGGTTGCCCAGGAAGTCGTGCATGGCCCGCACGCGGCCCCACTGGGCTCCGGCCACGAGCGCGTCGCCGACCTCGAGCGTCCCGCGCACGACCAGGATCGTCACCACCGGGCCGCGGCCCGGGTCGAGCTTGGACTCGACGACCGTCCCGGAGGCGGGCGCGTCGCGGTTGGCCCGCAGCTCCTCGACCTCGGCCATGACCAGGATCGTCTCGAGCAGCTCGTCGAGGCCCTCCTTGGTCTTCGCCGACACGTTGACGAACTCGGTATCGCCCCCCCATTCGACCGGCTGCAGTCCGAGGGCGGCCATCTCGGCGCGCACGCGATCGGGCTGCGCGCCCTCCTTGTCGATCTTGTTGACCGCGACGAGCATCGGCACGCCGGCCTCCTTGGCGTGGTCGACGGCCTCCTGGGTCTGGGGCTTCACGCCATCGTCGGCCGCCACCACGATGACCGCGATGTCGGTGACCCTGGCGCCGCGGGCGCGCATGGCCGTGAACGCCTCGTGACCGGGCGTGTCGAGGAAGGTGATCGTCTTGTCGGCGTGGTGGACCTGGTAGGCGCCGATGTGCTGGGTGATTCCGCCCGCCTCTCCCGCCGCCACCTCGGTCTGGCGCACCGCGTCGAGGAGCGAGGTCTTGCCGTGGTCGACGTGGCCCATGATGGTGACCACCGGCGGGCGCTCGACCAGGTCCGCCTCGGCATCCTCGAAGGCCGGCTCGTCGAGCACCTCGTCGTCGGAGTGGACGATCTCCACGTCCTTGCCGAACTCCGAGGCGAGGACCTCGATGGTCTCGTCGGGCAGCGTCTGGGTGAGCGTCTTCAGCTCGCCCAGCGCCATGAGCTTCTTCATCACCTCGGGCGTCGAGACGTTCAGGTACTCGGCCACGTCCTTGACCGTTGAGCCGGAGTTGATGCGGATGGCATCGGGCTCGGTGGTCGTGTTGCGCGGACGCGATTCGGCCGCGTCGTCGTAGACGCCGCGGCGGCGACGGCCACGGCGCTGGCGGCGCGGCGGCTGGGCCGCGGGCCCGCCGCCGGGGGCGCGGCGTGAGGCCTGGGAGTCGATGACCACACGGCGGCGGCCACCGGCGCTCCCGGGGGCCCGCTCGCCCTGGAGCGAGTCGCGGGTGGGACGCTTGTGCTGGCCGTCGGCGGCCTGCTGGGTCCGCGCCTCGCCCTCGGCCGGAGCGGCCGCAGCCGGCGGCTCGGCCGCGCTGGCCTGCGGGCCGCGCGGGACCGGGCCGGGGCGGGAGCCGCCCTGACTGCGGGGGTCGGCACGGACCTCGGCCCGGGGAACCGAGCGGGGGTCCACGCGCGTCTCGGCGCGCGGCTGGGAGCGCGGATCGGCGCGGCCGCCGGCGCTGCGGGCGGGCCCGCGACCCTCCGAGCGGCCCTCGGGCCGGCCCTGGGTGCGCTCCGGTGGGCGGCCCTGGGTGCGCTCCGGCGGGCGGGCTTCGCTGCGGCCCTGGCTGCGCGGATCGCTGCGGCCCTCGGTGCGCGCGGCCGCGGGCCGCGACTCGCCTCCTCCCGGGCGTGGGCCCTGGCCACTGGCGGCGGCGCGACGCGGATCAGCCGGTGGGCGGCCGCGGCGGGGATCGGCCAGCGGGGCCGCTCCACGACGGGGATCGACCGGGGTACGCAGGTTGACGTTCGAGGCCGAGATCGTGCGGGGATCGACGGCCGGCGCGCGCAGGCCCTCATTCGGGGTGCTCGCCGCCGCCCGGCGCGAGGGGCCGCCCGAGCGGGCACTGCCTCCGCCGCCGCCTCCGCCGCCGCCGCCATCGATCTTGACCCGCCGCAGCTGCGGGCGGCGAGGCGCGGCGTCGGAGCCGCCGTCGGGGGTGGCGGTCCGCGGCGTGCTCGCACTCGCTCCGGAGGCCCGCGACGGGCGCCGCGCTGCGGGCGGGCGCCGAGCCGGTGCTCGAGCCGTTGCCGAGCACGCGCTGGGCCGCCGCCTCGTCGACGGTCGAGGAGGCGGCCTTGACATCGATGCCGGCCGCCTTCAGGCGGTCGAGGACCTCCTTCGGCTGCAGGCCCCGTTCCTTGGCGATCTCGTGTACGCGCTTATTCACTGAGAGTGAGTGTAGGGCCCTCAGGCGACCCGGTCGCGTGTCCTTGCCGGCCAGCGCCTGGTGGGCCTCGAGCCCGCAGTAGCGCGATCCGGGCAGCGCCGCGTTCGGGCAGCGACGGCCGTTGGACAGGATCGCCGCGCAGCGGCCGCCCGTGTCCTCCTCCTCGTAGCCGTGCTCGGCCTCCTCGGCGGCGAACTCGGTCTCGGAGCGGATGTCGATCCGCCACCCGGTCAGCCGCGCGGCCAGCCGGGCGTTCTGGCCCTCGCGGCCGATGGCCAGCGAGAGCTGGTCGTCGGGGACGATGACAGTGGCCTGCTTGCCGGCATCGTCGACGAGCACCTCGCGCACGCGCGCGGGCGAGAGCGCCTTGGCCACGAACCGGGCCGGCTCGTCGTTGTAGGGGATGATGTCGATCTTCTCGCCCCGCAGCTCGGAGACGACCATGCGCACGCGCGAGCCGCGCGGCCCGACGCAGGCGCCGACCGGGTCGACGCCGTCGACGTGCGAGACGACGGCGATCTTCGACCGGTAGCCGGGCTCCCGGGCGACGCCCGTGATCTCGACCAGGCCGTCGGCGATCTCCGGCACCTCGAGCTCGAACAGCGACTTGATCAGCTCCGGGTCCCGGCGCGAGACGATGATGCTCGGACCCTTGGTCGAATTCGAGACGTCCTTGATGACGGCCTTGATCCGCTGCGAGTGGTCGTAGCGCTCGCCGTCGACCTGCTCGGACTTCGGCAGCAGCGCCTCGACCCGCTCGCGCAGCTGCACGAGCGTGTAGCGGGAGTCCGACTGCTGGACGATGCCGGTGATGAGCTCGCCGACACGGTCGCGGTACTCCTCGAACATCATGTCCCGCTCGGCCTCGCGGATCCGCTGGAGGATCACCTGCTTGGCCGTCTGGGCGGCGATGCGCCCGAAGTCGTGCGGGGTGACGTCCTCGGTCTCGATCTGGTCCTCGTACTCCTTGAGCTTCTCGAGGTCGATCTCGGGCTCCGGCGGCTCGCGCATCTCCCCCGTCTCGGGGTCGACGGCCGGCTGCTGGTCGGTGGTCGCCTCGATCAGCAGCTGCTCCTCGAGCTCCGGCGGGATCTTCAGCTCCCACACCTTGAAGTCGCCGCTGTCGCGGTCCATCTCGACCTTCGCGTACGGCGCCGAGCCGGGCGTCTTCTTGTAGGCCGAGAGCAGCGCGTCCTCGAGCGCCTCCATCAGCTTCTCGCTGGAGATGTTCTTCTCGGCGGCCAGGCCGCGAACGGCCTCGACGATCTCTCTCGACATTCTCAGACTCCCGGGACGAGGTTGGAGCGGGCGATGTGGTCGTAAGGGATGGTCACGATGCCGTCGCCTGCCGCGAGCGTCACCTCCTGCTCAGAGGCGCCGACGAGCTCGCCGGTCACGCTCCGATGGCCATCCCCGGCCTCGCGCAGCCGCACCCGAGCGCGCCGGCCCAGGAAGCGGGTGTAGTGCTGGGGTTTGGTGAGCGGGCGGTCGCTCCCCGGCGAGGAGACCTCGAGCGCGTAGCGCTCGCGATACTCCGCCAGCCGGCCGGAAACCCGTTCGCACAGATCGAGCGTCACGCCCGAGGGGTGGTCGATGAACAAGCGCAGCGTCCCCCCTCCGACGACCTCGGCGAGCAGCACCTCGACCTCAGGCTCGCTCTCGGCGAGCCGCGTCTCGATCTCTGCCTGCAATGAACTCACGATCTCCTCCGGCGACAACGACCAACGGAAAACTCATAAAAAAAAGCGGGCGAGCGCCCACTTCCGGGTACGACCACCGGGAGCGCCCGGCGCGAAGCTGTGCAAATCAGGGTAGCACCGTGTCTGCGGGGCTGCACGGCCCTGCCCGCGCCCCGCGGAGCTACGGGACGGTTGGCTGCGGCCCGCGCGCGGTCGCGGTACACGCGGTAGTCGCGCCGGGATGGCTGCAGGTTGCAGGCGAGCGCGAGCGGCTTGCGCGCCTCGGCGTGGCGGCCGAGCATCTGCAGCGAGCGCCCGAGGCAGAACAGGGCGAAGTCGTTGGTCGGGGCCCGGTCGATCACCGCCTCGAATTCCTCCACCGCCTGCTCGTAGCGCTGGGAGCGGAACAGGGCCCGGCCGAGCGCCTCGCGGATCGACGTCTTGTCCGGCGCCAGATCACGCGCCCGGGTCAGCGGCACGGCGGCCTGATGGTTGTGCCCGGCCTCCAGCAGCTCGGTACCCCGGATGAAGAGCTCGTAGACGTCGTCCACGCCTGGAAGTGTAGGAAAGCGGGCAGTCCCCGCGGCCATGGCGGCGGCCCTAGCCGGTGCGCCGCGGCACGCGCAGGCGGCCGAGCCGGGCCAGGCCCGGGGGCGGCACCGCCCACAGCGCCCGCAGCCGCCCAGAGGCTCCCAGCCCGGCGCGCAGGTGGGCGCGCAGGGCCCGGCGCTCGACGCGGCCCGGGACGGCATCCGGGGACCCGACGCCGAAGCGGGCGGCGCTGAGTGTCCGCAGGTAGCCCTCTGCCCCGGGCAGCCCGGCCATGCGCCGCTCGAGCTCGGCCAGCGTGACGTGCGGCGCCAGCGGGCGCCCGCTGCGGGCGAAGGCGCGCTCGAGCTCGCGCAGCTGCAGGTCCCCGGCTGGAGCCGGTGCGAGGATCATCAGCAGCCCGAGCAGGAGCACGAGTGAGGCCACGACGGCCAGGCCGGGCACGAGCGCGCCCGAGCCGCCCGAGCGGCGGTGATGCGAGCGCGGCGCGGCGCTCTGGCTCGCGGTCTGCCCCGGCGTCGTCAGGCCGTGCTTGGTCAGGCGGTTCGGCTCCGGGGCCTGCTGGGCGGACCCGTTGGGCAGCAGCGCACCCGATACCGAGTGCTGAAGCGCGATATCGACCGGCGGCGTCGGGTCGAAGCGCACCCAGCCGTAGGTGGGGAAGTAGACCTCCACCCAGGCGTGGGCGTCGAAGTCGCTGACCACGTACTGGCGCGTGGCGGCGTCGAGCTGGCCGCTGGTGAAGCCGACGGCGACCCGGGCCGGCACGCCGCCCAGGCGCAGGAGCAGCGCCATGGCGCCGGCGAACTGCTGGCAGTACCCGGCATGGGTGCGCAGCAGGAAGTCGACGATCGGATCGGCGCTCGGCACGGGCGAGAGCGTGTACTGGAAGCCGTGGCCGAGGTAGGCCATGATCCGCTGCGCGTACGCGTAGGGCGTCCGGGCGCCGGCTCTCAGGCGCTGGGCGAGCGCGTACACCGGCGCGTAGGGAGAGGCGGCGATGAGCGTCGCGCCGACGCTGCCCTCGTAGCTCTCGATCAGGTGTGGAGGCGGCGAGCCGAACGGGTCGACCCACACGGTTTCCTGCTGATAGCCGTCGCTGGAGGGCAGGCCGACCGCCAGCTCCTGAGGAATGATCGCCCCGGGATAGCCGGTGCCCGCGCCCGCGAGCTCCGCCGGAGTTGCCCGGGGCGAGTAGGCGCGGACTCGGTAGGCGTCACCCGTACCCATCGGGTTGGCCGAGATGTAGGTGCCGGGCACGGGCCCGGGGCCAATCACCTCGGTGGCGTCGACCGGCTGACCGAAGCTCCCCTCCCCTACGACCAGCGAGGTCTTCATCGCGCCGATGGTGAACGTGTCCGTCTGCGTCCAGCGCTTCACGTTCGCCGCGCTCACGCCGATCAGGCCCGACGGGCCGCCGCCGAACTGCCCGCCAGCGAGGGTCTGCCAGCCGTTCAGGGCAAAGGCGTCGAGGCTCTCGACCTTCCAGTAGTCGGCGTGCGGCGCGCGCACCTCGAGCACGTCGCGGCCCTCCTGGGGCCAGGTGAGCTGGTTGTAGCTCTGGTTCCAGTTGAACAGCTCGCCGCTGCCCCCGCCGCCACCCGCGCCGGCCAGCGTGCGGTAGTTGATCCACGGGGTGTGGGCATCGATGGCCGGAGCGATCACCATCGCGGCCACCGCCGCGACGGCACAGACGAGGACGGCACCGCCGGACGCCGCCCGGGGCAGCCGCTCGCCCCAGATGAAGGCGGCCAGGAGAACGAACAGGATGAGGCCCTGGGCGTAGGGCAGCCCGACGGGAACGAGCGTGAGCGGGACGGCGACGAGGGCGATCAGCGGCAGGGCCGCCACCGCTCGGCGCAGATCTCCGGTGCCCGCACGCGGGCCGGAACCCGGGGGCTCCATGGCGAACGCCATCATCAGGGCCGCGTCGAGAAGCAGGACCGCAGCTCCCATGTTGATGACCATGCGCACCCACGGGTTGATCCCCTTGTAGGGCACGAGCAGGCGGGGCAGGGCGTCAAGGCCCTGGCCGATCGCGTGCGCGCTCACCGCCACGCGGAGGTCCCGGATCCAGGCCAGCGGCAGGCCGCTGATCGCGAGCATCCCGAGACCGGCCCCGACGGCGACGAGCGCCGCGGCCGGGCGGCTGCGGGCGGCCAGCAGCGGGCCGAGCACCGACAGGGCGAGGGCCACGGCGGCGAGTTCGAGCACACGATCGGAGGCAGCCGGCACCAGCAGCGTGGCCCAGCGCAGCGATCCGAGCAGCACGAGGCCGGTGAACGCGACCATGCGCACGAACGGGCGGCTCCGCTCGAGGTCCCGGGCGCCCGGCCCGGCGGTCAGCGCCGCCCCGGGGCGCAGCGCCGACGTCGTCGCGCTCATGGCTTCACCGCCACCGCCTCGACAGCGGCGCGCGTGGCCCGGGCCGCGAGCGCGTAGCCCCGGCAGCCCGACACCTCAAGCACGATCGGCCGTCGGCCGGGGCCGGGGACGTCAGCCGGAAGCACGAGCACGCCGCCGGTCTCGTGCAGTAGCTGGGGCGGGCGAGCGACCGCCGAGGCGGCGACATAGAACAGCGCGCTGGGCTGACGGCGACCGGCCAGGGCGGGCGGACGGGTGGTGGGTGCGGCGACCGCAAGCTGGGCGAGAGCGGCCGGCCAGGTCGCGAGCCGGCGGTCGACCTCGAGCGGGCGCGGAGCCTCGGCGGTGAGCAGGCCGCAGGCGCCGGCGCGGGCGAGCTCGAGCAGGAGCGAGGCGGCGGCCCGCACGGCGGCGTCGAGGCGCTCGAGCTCCTCGCTGCCGCAGCGGGCGTCGAGCACGACGAGCGGGCGCGCGTCCTGCTCGGCGCGCATGCGCCGCTCGAGCAGCCCGGCTCCCCGCGCCAGCGCCGCCCAGTGGATCCGTGACGCGGGCGTCCCGGGCCGGTAGGGCCGCAGGCCGTCGATCTCGCTGCCCGCCAGAGCGTCGGCGAACACGCCCCGCTCGGGTGCGTGCCGGCGGCCCGCCCCGCCCCGTGCCCGCCACTGCACCGGGCTCACTCGTGGGAGCACGAGCACCTCCGCGCTGTCGCGTCCCCCGGCGCTGCACGGTGGCCAGCCCGAGCGGATCCGACAGGTGCAGGACCGGGGGCGGCAGCTGCTTGCGGCCCCGGCGGTGAAAGCTCGCCAGCACCTCGACGCTCACCGTGCGCCGTCGCGACGTGGGCCAGAGCCGGACCGGGGTGAGCTCGGAACCGAGCGGGTCGGCGAGCTGGCCGCCCGGGAGGCCGAGCAGGCCGGCGCGCACGGTGATCGTGCTGCGAAAGCCCTCGTCCTCGACGACCTGACGGCTGGTCAGCCGCCGCTCCACCCGCGCCCCCCGGGCCGGCAGCCACACGAGCGCCGGTGCGAGCAGGCCGAGCCCGGCGAAGGCGACGCCGGGCACGAGCAGGGGCGCGACCGCGAACGCGAGCGCGACGAGGATCACGAGCCCGCCGGCCAGCGCCACCACGACGGCCCGTCGGGCGTCCATCAGCGGGCGGGGGTCGCCCCGATCGCGTCAGCGACGACCTCGCCCGCGGTCGACCGGGCGTACTCCGGGCGCAACAGCAGTCGGTGGGCGAGCACCGGCTCGGCCAGCGCCTGCACGTCATCGGGCAGGGCGTGCTCGCGGCCGTGCATGAGCGCGTGGGCCTTGGCCGCGCGCAGCAGCATGAGCCCGGCCCGCGGGCTGGCGCCGAGCTCCACCCGCTTGTCCTCGCGCGTGCGCCAGAGCAGGGCGACGATGTACTCGCGCAGAGCGTCGGAGGCGTGCACGGCACCGGCGGCCTGCTGGGCGGCCAGCACCTCGGCCGCCGTGGCCACCGGCCCGAGGGCGAGCACGCGGTCGCCGGCGCCGTGGTCGGCGAGCATGCTGGCCTCGGCGGTCCGCGACGGGTAACCGAGCGAGACGCGGACCATGAAGCGGTCGACCTGGGCTTCGGGCAGCGGGTAGGTGCCCTCGTACTCGACCGGGTTCTGGGTGGCCAGCACGAGGAACGGCCGGGCCAGCTCGTGGGTCTGCACGTCGACGGTGACCGAGCGCTCCTGCATGCACTCGAGCAGGCCCGACTGCGTCTTCGGCGAGGCCCGGTTGATCTCGTCGACGAGCACGATGTTGGCGAACACCGGTCCGGGCCGGAATTCGAAGCGGTGCTCACGGGCGTCGTAGACGTTCGTGCCCACGACGTCGGCCGGAAGCAGGTCCGACGTGCACTGCACGCGCGCGAACTGGCAGTCGATCGACCGGGCGATGGCGCGCGCGAGGGCGGTCTTGCCCACGCCCGGATAGTCCTCGACCAGCACGTGGCCCTCGGCCAGCAGGGCCACGACCACGTGCTCGAGGGTGCCCGGGCGCACCTGCACGGCGCTCGCCACGTTGGCGGCCAGGCGGCCGGCCAGCTGCGCGTGGACCGAGTCGCTACGCGGGAGCGCCGCTGCCTGCTCTGGCTCCATCACCCCTCTCCTCCTCCTTCGCCGTCACGGCCTCGACCGCGTCGAGGATGCCATCGGCGATCAGTTCCTTGGCTGCCCGGGGAAGGTAGCGCTCTGCGCCGTCGGCGGTGAGCACCGTGACCTCGTTGCTGCCCACGTCGAAGCCGATGTCGGGCCGGGAGATGTCGTTGACGACGATTGCGTCGAGGCGCTTGCGCACCAGTTTCTCGCGCGCGTACGCGAGGGCGCCCTCCCCGTGCTCGGCGGCGAAGCCGACGATCACCTGCTCCGGCCGCCGGGTGGCCGCCAGCGCGCTGAGCACGTCCTCGGTGCGCTCGAGCGCGAGCACCGGGACACCGGCGTCCTTCTTCAGCTTGCGCTCGGCGCTGTGAGCCGGGACGGAAGTCGGCCACCGCCGCGCTCATGAACAGCACCCGGCAGTGCTCGAACTCGACGGCGCAGGCCCGGGCGAGCTCGGCTGCGGTCTGCACCGCCACGACCCGGACGCCGGCCGGCACGGGCAGGCCCAGGTTGGCGGCGATGAGCGTGACCTCGGCACCGCGCCGCGCCGCCGCAGCCGCGAGCGCGAGCCCCATCCGGCCCGAGGACCGGTTGCCGATGAAGCGCACGCTGTCGATCGGCTCGCGCGTGCCGCCGGCGGTGATGAGCACCGGGAGGCCGTCCCAGGCCGCCCGGCGACCGAGCCGGCGTTGGCACGCCTCGAGCAGGTCCGCCGGCTCGGCCAAGCGACCGATCCCGTGCTCGCCGTGGGAGGCGAGCGAGCCCTCGCCGGGCGGGATCACCTCGACCCCATGGCCGCGCAGGCGAGCGAGGTTGGCCACCGTCGCGGGATGCTCGTACATGCGGCTGTTCATGGCCGGAGCCACGAGGACCGGGCACGGAGCGGCCAGGGCCGCGGTGGTGAGCAGGTTCTCGGCCTGGCCGTGGGCGAGCCGGGCCAGGGTGTTCGCGGTCGCGGGCGCGATCAGGTAGAGCTCGGCGCGCTCGACCAGGGCCAGATGGCTGATCGGCGCGTGGGCGGGCAGCGGCTCACCCGGGTAGGCCCCGCGCGCGCTGTCGGGCTCGAACTCGGAGACGAGCACCGGCGCGCCGGTGATGGCCTCGAACGTTGCCCGCCCGACGAAGCGCTCGCTGCGCTCGGTCTGGATGACGCGCACCGAGTGGCCGGCCTTGATGGCCAGCCGGACCAGCTCGGGCATCTTGTAGGCCGCGATCCCGCCGCTGACGCCGACGAGCAGTCGGGCCATGCTCTGCCCCGGTGCCTACTCGTCCATGGACGTGGCGGCGCGGGCGGCCATGCGCCTACCGGTAGTGGTACTTGATCTTGCCCTGAGCGACCTCTTCGAGCGCGATCGTCAGGTAGTTCTTGGACCGGGTCTCGACCATCGGAGGCGGGAATTCGTCGAAGGTCCCCTCGCCCAGGTTGTGGTAGTACGAGTTGATCTGACGCGCGCGCTTGGCCGCCACCAGAACGCTCGCGTAGTCGGAGTCGACGTGCTCGAGCAGCTTGTCGATGCGGGGGGAGATCATCGGGAATTCTGTCCGTTTCCTCGGGAAGCACCAAGATTAGCGGGCCAGCGCCCGGCGGACGATCGCCGCGAGCTCGGTGGTGGCCTGCTCGAGCCGGTCATTGACGATCACGTGCGTGAACTCGTCCCGGGCCTCGAGTTCCTGCTCCGCAGTCCGCATGCGGACGTCGATCTGGTCCACCTGATCGGTGCCCCGCCCAACCAGCCGGGCCCGCAGGGCATCGGCCGACGGCGGAGCGATGAACACCGCGACCGCCTCGGGCATGGCGCCGCGGACCTGGCGGGCGCCCTGGACCTCGATCTCGAGGACGACCGGTGCCCCGGCGGCCAGCCGGCGCTCGAGCTCGGAGCGCAGCGTGCCGTAGCGGTTGCCGGAGTAGCTCGCGTGCTCGAGGAAGTCGCCCGCCCGAACGTGGGCGTCGAACTGCTCCGGGGTGAGGAAGTGGTAGTCGATCCCGTCGCGCTCGCCCGGCCGGGGAGCGCGCGTCGTGGCCGAGACGGAGAGCTCGAGCTCGCCGACGCGCTCGAGCAGGCCCCGGATGAGCGTGCCCTTGCCCACTCCGGATGGGCCGGTGATCACGAAGACGGCTGGGCTGGCCACGCGCGCGTATCGCTCTCGGTCGAGCCGGGGCGTGTCGGTCGCGCCGGCGCGGCTAGCGCCGCATCAGCGCGACCAGCTCACGCCGCTGGCGCTCGGACAGGCCGCCGATCGTCTTGCTCGGCGAGATCCGGCACTGCGTGAGGATCTTGTTGACCTTCACTCGCCCGTACTTCGGGACGGCAAGAAGCAGGTCGAAGACTTTGGCGGTCTCGAGGAATTCGGGCGGCTCCAGCAGCAGCTCGTGGATGGGCTGGCGACCCGCCTTGAGGTCGCGCTTGAGTCGGGCACGGCGGCTGCGCACGTCGTTGGCGCGCTGCAGTGCCTCCATCCGCTGAACGAGCGATCTCTCCGGGGCCGCCATCGGCTTGGGGGGCGTTTCGGTCACCGGCGGCATGGGCGGCGACTATACATCGTGGGCAGGGGCGTTCAAGCGAAAACTGGCGAATTCGGCTCGACCTCAAGCTGAGGTCGAGCATTGTCGAGGAAGGTTGCGGGAATTTCCCCGGTTTGCAGGGGGTTTTACCTGCCTATGGCAACATTGCCGAGCCTCGAGGACCCTCGGTGTGCGCTCAGCGGACAGGTGGCGGGGGCTGTTGCCGTCGACACGGTCAGGCCGCCCGCAATGGCCATTGCCGAGGGGTCGCTCACGGGGCGCCCGGCGCCACGGCGCCGACCACGTCCGCGATCGACCGAGCGCCCGCCGCGCGGACCCGATCGGCGAGCCCGCGGTTGACTCTCCGCGGCCACGCGGGGCCACCGTACACGAACCCGGTGTACGCCTGCACGAGAGTTGCACCAGCGTGCAGTCTCGCCCACACGTCCTCGGCGCCGGACACGCCGCCCACCGAGACGAGCGTGACCCGTCCCCCGGTCCGGGCCCGCAGCCGGGCCAGCACCTCGAGGGCCCGGGGCGCCAGCGGCGCGCCCGACAGCCCGCCCGTCTGCGCCGACGGCCCGGCGGGTGAGCGCAGGCCGTCGCGGCGGACGGTCGTGTTGACGGCGATCAGACCGTCGAGCTCGAGCTCGAGGGCGAGGTCGGCGATGGCGTCGAGGTCCGCATCGGCAAGGTCGGGGGCGATCTTGACGAGGAGGGGCACCCGCCGTCCCAGAGCGTCGAGCTCGGCGCGCACGGCGCCGATCAGACTACGCAGGGCGCCCACCGCCTGCATGTCGCGCAGGCCGGGCGTGTTCGGCGAGCTGACGTTGAGCACGAGCAGGTCGGCGAGCGGCCCGAGCGCGCGCACGCTCTCGCGATAGTCCGCCTCGGCGTCCGGAGCCAGCTTGGACCGGCCGACATTGACGGCCACGATCGTCTCCGAGTGGCGATCCGCCAGTCGCGCCGCGGCCGCCTGTGCGCCCCGGTTGGGGAATCCCATGCGATTGATGAGGGCGCGATCGGCGGGGAGGCGAAAGACGCGGGGGCGCGGATTCCCGGGCTGGGCCTGCGCGGTCACCGTGCCGACCTCGACGTACCCGAACCCGAGCGAGGCGAGGGCCTCAAACCAGGTGAGGTTCTTGTCCAGGCCCGCGGCCACCCCGAGCGGGCTGGGGAAGCGCCGGCCGAATGCCTGCACCTCGAGCCGCGGGTCGGGGGCCCCGGCAAGCGCCCGCAGCAGTCGCCGCCCGCCCGGGACCCGGGCGAGGAGCCCGAGGGCGCCGGCGGCGAGCTCGTGGGCGTGCTCGGGATCGATGCGACGCAGAACGAGGTCGAACAGGAGCCGGTAGGTCACGACGCGTGCGCGTGGATCGCCTGCAGCGAGCGCACCTCGGGCGCCCCGCGGCGGGCGGAGGCGATGGCCCGGGCAGCGGCGATCGCGCCCGCCATCGTGGTGATGCAGGGGATCCCGCGAGCGATGGCGGCGGCCCGGATCTCGTAGCCGTCGGCACGCGCGCCGGTACCCACCGGCGTGTTGATGACGAGGTCGACCTCGCCGCGCTCGATCCAGTCGACGACGTGCGGGGAGCCCTCGCCGATCTTGTTGATGACGGTGGCCGGGAGGCCCATCTTGCGGATCGCCGCCGCGGTCCCGCGGGTGGCCACGATCCGGAAGCCGAGGTCTGAGAGCAGGGTCACGGCGCCGACGGCGGCCGGCTTGTCGCCGTCGGCCACGGTGACGAACACCGTGCCCTGATCGGGCAGGCGAGCGCCGGCGGCGGCCTGGGCCTTGGCGAACGCGGTCGGGAAGTCGGCCGCGATGCCCATCACCTCTCCGGTCGAGCGCATCTCCGGCCCGAGCAGCGAGTCGGCGCCGGCGAAGCGGTCGAATGGGAGCACCGCCTCCTTCACGCACACGTGGCCATTCGTGGGGTCGGCGGGCAGCTGCAGGTCGGCCAGGCGCTCGCCGAGCAGCACCCGGGTGGCCAGCTTGGCCACCGGCAGCCCGATCGCCTTGGACACGAACGGGACCGTGCGCGAGGCCCGCGGGTTGGCCTCGATCACGTACAGCTCATCGTCCTTGATCGCGTACTGGACGTTGAGCAGCCCGACGACGCCAAGCGCCTGAGCGATGGCGACGGTCTGCTCGCGGATCTGTCCGAGCATCTCCTCGCCCAGCGTGTGTGGCGGCAGCACACAGGCTGAGTCGCCGGAGTGCACACCGGCCTCCTCGACGTGCTGCATGATCCCGGCCAGCCACACCTGCTCGCCGTCGCACAGCGCGTCGACGTCGACCTCGATCGAGTCCTCGAGGAAGCGATCGAGATAGATCGTCCGCCCCTCGGGGGCCCCGACGCGGTCCAGGTACTCGCGCAGGCCGTCAAGGCTGTAGACGATCTCCATCGCCCGTCCACCGAGCACGTAGCTCGGTCGCACGAGCAGCGGGAAGCCGACGCCCGGGGCGGCCTCGAGCGCCTCCCCGGCCGAATCGGCGGCCGCGTACGGCGGCGCCTTCAGCCCGAGGCGGTCGAGCAACGGCCCGAAGCGAGAGCGATCCTCGGCCAGGTCGATGGCCTCGATGCTCGTGCCCAGGATCGGCACCCCGGCAGCGTGTAGCCCGGCGGCCAGCTTCAGCGGCGTCTGACCGCCGAACTGGACGACCACTCCGGCGAGCGTGCCGTCGCGGAGCCCTTCGATCTCACACACGCCGAGCACGTCCTCGAGCGTCAGCGGCTCGAAGTACAGCCGAGTCGAGGTGTCGTAGTCGGTCGAGACGGTCTCCGGGTTGCAGTTGACCATGACCGCGTCGTGGCCCCGCTCGCGCACGGTCTGCGCCGCGTGGACACAGCAGTAGTCGAATTCGATGCCCTGCCCGATGCGGTTGGGCCCCGAGCCGAGGATGACCACGCTCGGCTGCCCGGAGCGCTCAACCTCGTGGCTCGGCCCGTCGGGCCCGGGCCGCTCCCACCCGGAGTAGAAGTACGGCGTGCGGGCGGCGAACTCGGCCGCGCAGGTGTCGACGGCCTTGAACGTGCGTACATGGGTGCCGTCGCCGCGATGTTCGCCGCCAGGCGAACTCGCAGTGGAATCGGCGTCAGCCGATTCCACGAGTTCGGCAAGCTCACGCAGAAACCACGGGTTGATGCTCGTGCGCCGGTGGATGTCCTCGACCTCGACGCCCCGGCGCAGCGCCTCGAGCAGATGATCGAAACGGTCGGACCCGGGCTGCTCGACCAGGGCGAGCAGTGCGAGCTCGTCCGTGGGCGACCGGGGCACGAGGTCGAGCTCGCGCGAGCGCAGCGCCTTGGCGAACGCCTGCTTGAAGGTGCGCCCGATCGCCATCGCCTCCCCCACCGACTTCATGTGGGTGGTCAGGCCGGCCTCGGCGCCGGGGAACTTCTCGAACGCGAACCGCGGCCACTTGACCACGCAGTAGTCGATCGCCGGTTCGAAGCTCGCCGGGGTCGCGCGGGTGATGTCGTTGGGGATCTCCTGCAGCGTGTAGCCGACGGCCAGGCGGGCGGCGATCTTGGCGATCGGGAAGCCGGTGGCCTTGCTGGCCAGCGCGCTCGAGCGCGACACCCGTGGGTTCATCTCGATGACGACGATCTCGTCGGTCTTCGGGTTGACCGCGAACTGGACGTTCGAGCCGCCGGTCTCGACCCCGACGGCGCGGATGACGGCAATCGCCTGGTCGCGCAGGGCCTGGTACTGCTTGTCGGTGAGCGTCTGCTGGGGGGCGACGCACACGCTGTCGCCGGTGTGGACGCCCATCGGATCGAGGTTCTCGATCGAGCACACGATCACGACGTTGTCGGAGGCGTCGCGCATCACCTCGAGCTCGAACTCGCCCCACCCGAGGACCGACTCCTCGATCAGGACCTGGGAGATCGGCGAGGCGTCCAGGCCGCCGCCGACCACGCGTTCGATCTCATCCGGGTTGCGGACGATGCCGCCGCCCTTGCCGCCGAGCGTGAAGGCCGGGCGCACGATGAACGGCAGGCCGAGGTCGTCCACCGCCGCCCGCGCCTCCTCGACCGTGTGAGCGATGGCGCTGCGGGGCACGCGCAGTCCGGCCGCGGTCATCGTCTCGCGGAAGCGCTCGCGGTTCTCGGCTCGGTCGATCGCCTCGTAGTCGGCCCCGATCAGCTCGACCCCGTAGCGGGCCAGCGTCCCGTCCTCGTGCAGCGCCTTGGCGATGTTGAGCGCCGTCTGGCCCCCGAGCGTGGGCAGGAGCGCGTCCGGGCGCTCGCGCTCGATGACCTGGGCGACCGTCTCGGGCAGCAGCGGCTCGACGTAGGTCGCCGTGGCCACCTCGGGGTCGGTCATGATCGTGGCCGGGTTGGAGTTCACGAGCACGACCTCGTAGCCCTCCTGCAGGAGGACCCGGCAGGCCTGCGTGCCCGAGTAGTCGAACTCGGCCGCCTGCCCGATCACGATCGGCCCGGAGCCGATGAGCAGGATCTTCTTGAGGTCGTCGCGGCGTGGCATCAGACGTTGCTCCAGGTCCCGGAGGTTCGCGCTCTGCGCGAACCTCCAATGGACGCGGCGCCAGCCGCGTCCACAATCTCGGCCACGAAGCGGTCGAACAGGTGCAGCGCGTCGTTGGGGCCGGGCCCGGCCTCCGGGTGGTACTGGACGGTGGCGCCCTGAACGTCGCGCAGCATGAGCCCCTCGACCGTGCGGTCGTACAGGTTGATGTGGGTCAGCTCGGCGGCGCCGAACTCGGTCTCCCAGCGCACGGGCTCGTCACGGTCGATCGTCCGGGCCCCACCCGGCCCGAGGACGGCGAATCCATGGTTCTGGCTGGTGATCTCGGTCCGGCCCGTGGTCAGGTCCTTCACCGGGTGGTTGGCCCCGTGGTGGCCGAACGGCAGCTTGTAGGTCTCCAGGCCCACGGCGCGGCAGAGCAGCTGGTGACCGAGGCAGATCCCGTACACCGGGCGGCGGCCGACCAGCTCGCGCACCGTGCTCACCACGTAGTCGAGCGCGGCCGGGTCGCCCGGGCCGTTGGCGAGGAAGATCGCGTCGGGGTCGTTCTGGAGCAGCTCCGCCGGCGTGGAGCGAGAGGGGTGCAGCTCGACGGTGGCGCCGCGGGCACGCAGGTTGCGGACGATCGACAGCTTGACCCCGGTGTCGACCATGGCGATCCGCGGTCCTTGCCCCTCCCCCTCGAGCACCACGAGCTCGCGTGTGCCCACCTCGCTGGCCAGATCGCGCCCGGTCATCGACGGCTCGGCGGCGATCACCTCGCGCGCCTGCGCCTCGCTGACGCGGGCCGGAAACACGCCGCCGCGCATCGCCCCGGCATCACGGATGTGGCGCACGAGCGCGCGCGTGTCGAGGTCGGTGATGGCGGGCACACCGCAGTCGGTCAGCCAGTCGAGCCAGCCCCGCTCGGCCCTGGGGGCGTCCTCACGGTTGACCGCCGCTCGCATGATCGCGGCCCGGGCGTGCACGCGGTCGGACTCCATCGCCTCGGCCGAGGTCCCGTAGTTGCCGATCTGGGGAAAGGTGAACGTGATGAGCTGCCCGGCGTAGCTCGGGTCGGTCATCGCCTCCTGGTAGCCCGACATCGCGGTGGTGAACACGATCTCCCCCACCGCGTGGGTGTCGGCCGCGCAGGCCACCCCGTCAAAGCGCCTGCCGTCCTCGAGCAGGACGTATGCATCGCTCGCGGCGCTCATCGAGCCACCCCGGCCTCACGCAGCACCCGCGTGCGATGCGCGACCTGGCCCGCGGCGAGGGTCAGCTCGACCCGGCCGTACAGGGTGCGCCCGTGGAAGCAGCAGTTGCCGGACCGGCTGTGATAGCCGTTCTCCCCGACCTCCCAGCGCGCGTCGAGGTCGATCAGGCACAGGTTCGCCGGCTCTCCGGGCACGATTCGCGGTGCATGCAGCCCGTACAGCATCCCGCCGGCGCTCATCCGCTCGACGACCAGGCCGAGGTCGAGCTGGCCAGAGAGCACGAGCTCGGTGTACAGCGCGGCAAATGCCGTCTCCAGCCCGGTCGTGCCCATCGGCGCCTGCTCGAACGGAACCTCCTTCTCGTGCCGGGCATGCGGGGCGTGGTCGGTCGCCACACAGTCGATCACTCCGCGGCGCAGCGCGTCCACGAGCGCGCGCCGGTCGCACTCCGCGCGCAGCGGTGGGTTCATCTTGAACCGCGTATCGAGCGTGCGCACGATGTCGTCGGTGAGCGTCAGGTGATGCGGGCACACCTCTCCGCTCACCGGCGCTCCGGCCGCTTTGGCCCGCTCGAGCTCCTGCACCGACTCGACGCAGGACAGGTGCTGGAAGTGGACGCGGGCGCGCTCGTAGAGGGCCAGCGCGCCGTCGCGGGCGATCATCGTCGACTCCGACAGCGACGGAATGCCCGCCAGGCCGAGCCGGGCCGAGATCGCCCCCTCGTGCATGACGCCATCCCGGGAGAGTTCAGGATCCTCCTCGTGCAGAGCGATGACACCCCCGGCCAGCCGCTGGTATTGCAGCGCCTTGCGCAGCAAGCCGGCGGACACGACGGGGCGACCGTCGTCGGTGAACCCGAGCGCGCCGGCGTCGCGGAGCTCAGCCATCTCGGTGAGCTCGCCCCCGTTCAACCCGCGGGTGATCGAGGCCAGGAAGCCGACCGGCACGTGCGCCTCGCGCCCGGCCACCTCGGTGAGCGAGCGCAGCACCGAGGAGTCGTCGATCACCGGGTCGGTGTTCGGCATGGCGATGATCGCGCAGAACCCACCCGCGGCGGCCGCCTGGGTGCCGGTGGCGATCGTCTCCTTGTGCTCCTGGCCCGGGGTGCGCAGATGCACGTGGGGATCGACGAAGCCCGGGAACAGGTGCCGGCCCGCCGCCTCCAGCACCTCCCCGGAGGGTGGGGCGGGCAGCGATCCCGGCGACCCGAGCTCGGCCACGTGGCCGTCGCGCACGAGCACGTCGTGGGGCTCGTCGAGATCGCAGCGCGGATCGAGCACGTGGGCGCCCCGAATCAGGAGCTCGGCGGGTGTGGTCGGACAGACGTGGAGCATCGGAGTACCTCGGTTCAGGCGACCGCGGCCAGGACGGGGGTGCCGACGAGCAGCTCGTAGAGGACGGCCATGCGCACGGCCACGCCGGCCTTGACCTGCTCGCCGATGAGCGCCTGCGGGGAGTCGATCGCCTCAGCGGAGAGCTCGACGCCCCGGTTGACCGGCCCCGGGTGCATGAGCAGCTGGCCGGGACGCAGGCGGTCGGGGGTGATCTGGTAGCGGCGGGCGTATTCGCGCAGGCTGGGGACGAAGGAGTCGCGCATCCGCTCGTGCTGCATGCGCAGCACGTAGACGACGTCGGCCTCGCCCAGGCGCTCGAGCGTCGCCTCGTGAGCGCAGCCGAGCGCCTCGATGTCGCGGGGGATGAGCGTGGGCGGCCCGCACACGGTGACCTCGGCGCCCATGCGGGTGAAGGCGAGCACGTCGGAGCGGGCCACGCGCGAGTGCATGACGTCGCCGACGATCCAGATCCGCGCCCCCTCGAGCGAGCCCAGCCGGCGGCGCAGCGTGAACACGTCGAGCAGCGCCTGGGTCGGGTGCTCGTGCTTGCCGTCTCCGGCGTTGATCACGCTGGCCGGCGTCCACGCGGCGACGAGCTGGGCGGCGCCGACGTGCGGCGAGCGGATGACGATCGCCGCCGGGTCATAGGCCGACAGCGTCTGCACGGTGTCCTTCAGCGACTCCCCCTTCTCGATGCTCGAGCCGCTGGCCCGGATCGAGACGACGTCGGCCGAGAGCCGCTTGGCCGCCAGCTCGAACGACGAGCTCGTGCGCGTGCTCGCCTCGTAGAACAGGTTGACTACGGTGCGGCCGCGCAGCGCCGGGACCTTCTTGATCTCGCGTCCCTGCACCTCGGCGAAGGACTCCGCCCGGTCGAGGATCCGCTCGATGCCGACCCGGTCGAGGTCGTCGATCGAGATGAGATGGCGAGGCAGCGTCCTCATGCCGCCACCTGCCCGCGCTGGCCGGCCGGACCGATCGTGACCTCGTCGAGGCCGTCGATCTCCTCAACGTGCACGTTCACGCGTTCCTCCTGGGAGGTGGGGATGTTCTTGCCCACGTAATCGGGGCGGATCGGGAGCTCGCGGTGGCCACGATCGACGAGC
This sequence comes from uncultured Solirubrobacterales bacterium, assembly GCA_963848745.1. GTDB lineage: Bacteria > Actinomycetota > Thermoleophilia > Solirubrobacterales > Solirubrobacteraceae > Palsa-465. Next base: position 488,712 of record CAWKEO010000002.1, read on the forward strand.
GCCGCGAGCTGCACCCGGGCCGGGCGCCCGTAGTCGAAGATCTCGTCGATGGCCGCCCGCACCGTGCGCCCGGTGTACAGCACGTCGTCGACGATCACGATCGTGCGGCCGTCGACCGCGAAGTCGAGCGCGGTGTGGTGGACGACCGGGGCGCTCTGGCGGATGGCCAGGTCGTCGCGGTAGAACGAGATGTCGACGAGCCCGAGCGGGACAGCGGTGTCGAGCAGCTCGCTGGTCAGCGCGTGCAGCCGCCGAGCCAGGACGGCTCCACGGCGCTGGATGCCGACCAGGGCCACCGAGCCACCGGGATTCTTCTCCACGACCTCGTGGGCGATCCGCACGAGCGTGCGGCGCATGTCGTCATGGTCGAGAACGACCTTGCCATCAGGCACTTACGTGCTCCTTCCTGGCCTCACGGGACCGGGTTAAAGGAACCGACTCACCCAGCCTACCAGCGCCCGCGGCGGTCGCGCACGGCGGGCTCAGGCGCGTCGCCGAGCGGTGGCGCTCGGCGGCTCAGGGCGCGTCGCTCAGCACCGGCTCGGCCGCCGGGGCCTGCTCGTCCCAGCGCACGAGCTCGGGCCGGCCGCGCTCGGCGAACGGCATCTCGATCGTGTCGAAGTCGCGCGGCAGGACGGAGTCGGCGAACACCGCCCGGGCCTCGTCGCGCAGGACTCCGACCGGGTAGCGGGTCGAGAAGTGGGTGAGCGCGAGCAGGCCCACCTCGGCCTCGCGGGCGAGCGTGGCCGCCTGGCCGGCGGTCGAGTGGCCGGTCTCGGCCGCCCGCTCGGTCTCCTCGGCGGCGAACGTGGCCTCGTGCACGAGCACGTCGGCCCGGTGGGCGGCGATGCGCAGGGCCTCGCAGGGCGCGGTGTCACCGGAGATGACGAGCTTCCGCCCGGCTCGCGCCGGGCCGAGTACCTGCTCGGGGCGCACGCCGTCGACGGTCTCGCCGCGCTGCAGGCGGCCGAAGTCCGGGCCCGGCGTCACGCCGAGGGCCACGGCCGCGGCGGGATCGAACACGCCCGGGCGCTCGTCTTCGAACAGCACATAGCCGTACGCGGTTCCGCGGTGGGTCACCGCCACCGAGGCGATCCGATAGCCGTCGCGCGCGAGCACGTCGCCGGGCGCGAGCTCGACGAGCTCGAGCGGGTAGTGCACACGGCCGGCGGCGCGCAGGCCGAGCAGCACGAAGTCGCGCAGGCCGGGCGGCCCGTGCACGGTGAGCGGCCGCTCGCGCGCCCGCATGTCGAATGTCTTCAGCAGGCCGGGCAGGCCGAGCCAGTGGTCGGCGTGGAAGTGGGTGATGAAGATCTCGGTCAGCTCGGTCAGGCCGATCGAGCGCAGCAGCTGGCGCTGGGTGCCCTCGCCGCAGTCGAACAGGATCCGGTCGCCGCCGCGGCGCACGAGGATCGCCGGCAGGCCCCGCCGCGGGGTGGGCACCGAGCCGGCTGTGCCGGCGAAGAACAGCGACAGGTCCACGGGGTCAGTGTGCCAGCCGGGGTTCTCAGCGCTCGCTGCGGTCGCGGGGCTTGCCGGAAGCCGCTCGCGAGGACGGGCCTCGCGTCGTACTGGCGGACGAACGCAAGCCCAGGTCTTACCCTCGCGCGCCCGCCAGCTCGGGGGGAAGCGCTTTCGGTCCGTCGGGATAGAACACGGAGAGCAACTCGGGAGTCATCTGAAGCGTGTTCGCCGCCTCCGCGGGAGCGCCGACCACCAGCCAAAGCGCGTCGTCGGTCGTGTCGTTGAAGATCTGACGGACGGACTCCGGCGAGACGAGAACCGTCGAGAGTGCCGACAGGGTGAGGAGCTCGTCCTCGACCCGGATGCGACCCACGCCCTCCAGCACGATGTAGAGCTCGTGCTGGGTGAGGTGGCGGTGGCGGGTCGAGGCTTGGCCAGGAGTCAAGCGCCACAACCGTGCCCCGAGACCGTCCGCCGAGAGCTGCAGGGCCAGATCCGTGTTGAGCACACCCATCTGATTGGACGGCCGCCAGAACTGATCCTCGGCTCGCAGCACCTCGTAGCTCATACCGGGCACCCTACCCCATAACCCCCATAAGGGCAATAATGTGGTTATGGATTTGCCTGAGGAGCTCGAACTTCCGCTTCGCAGCGGTGCTGAGTGGTGGTACTGGCTCGGCGGTCGGCCCGCCATCGATTTCATCAACACCCACCGCGAGCGCTGGCGGCGCAACGTCGAGACGCTCGTGACTCCGCAGGATCTCGGCATGTGGCTGCAGCAGGCCCGTCTGCTCGAACGCCCTCCCCGGATCACCCACGCTCACCTCCATGGAGCTCGCCGGTTGCGCGCCGCCATCGACGCCTCCATCGTCGCGGCGATCGAGGATGTGGCTCTGCCGTACCAAGCCACCGAAGAGGTCAACCACTGGCTGCGGCATGCCACGCTTCCGCAACGCTTGGAGGTATCTGGCGCCGGGGTGGTGCTCACGTCGGCACCTCCGCCTGACCCGACGCGCTACGCCCTCGCCCAGATCGCCGAGGACGCGGCTCTCCTGCTCGGCACCGAACAGCGCAACCGCGTGCGCATCTGTGCCTCACCGACCTGCAGCGCTCGCTTCTACGACTCCTCGCCGGCCGCGAGTCGGCGCTGGTGCTCCATGGCCGGCTGCGGCAACGCAGCCAAGGCCCGGCGCCACCGCGCCAAACACGGCTGAGGCACACCGATAGGACGGTAGAGCCGGCGACCTTCTCGGGATCCCATGCGATGCCCACCCCGGGCCCGAGGCGCTGGCGCGAGCTGACCGCACTCGTGGTGCGGCGGACTGAGAACGAGCTGCGCGGCCGTTGACCTCAGCTCATCGTTCGAAGATGAGCTTCGTCCATCTTCCTTCGGCCATGGCTGGGGGGGCGTCCTCCCATGCCACTACCTTGGTCGTCACGAGTTCTGGCCTGAAGACCGCCTTCTGGATGAGGGCCAGCACATCAGGGATCTGCGGCCGGGCGTGGGTTCGGCCGGTACGGAAGGTGATGACTTTCTCGTACATCTCGAGCAGCGGCATCGTCGGTTGCTCGCCGAGGAAGACTCCCGTACTCGTGCAGATCCCGTCGGGCGCCGTCGAGCGGATTGCGAGGTTCAATCCCTCCTGTGAGGAGGTCGCGTTGACGGTGACAGGAAAGGCTCCCACCCGGCGCGGCCAGGGCCCGTGGTGGATCTCGGCACCGAGCTTGGCGGCTGTCTCATCTCTGACGGGATCGCCGTCGACATAGAGAACGGTCCGGGCGCCCAGAGCGACGGCGATTCCGGCGGCGTACAGGCCGATCGAACCGGCGCCCCAGCCTCCGACGACCAGCACCTCCGCGCCCGGACTGCGGGCGAGTGCCGGCGCCACCGCGCGCCACGCGTCAGGAATGTTGTCCGATGCGCTCGCGACCGCGGAGGGTGCCAGTCCCGGCGGAAGCGCGACGAGCATTTCGTCAGCGAACGGCACTAGCACGACGTCCGCCAGGAAACCTCCGTAGCGCTGGACGTGGGGCCCAAAGCCATAGGTCGAGCCGCGCGGCACGCCGGCGCAGTTGCTGGTGTGCCCGGCACGGCAGGCCGCACACTGCCCGCAGGAGATCTGGAACGGAACGACGACGCGATCTCCTGGCTTGAAGGTGCGCACGCCCTCGCCGATCTCCAAGACCTCGGCGACGCCCTCGTGCCCGAGCGGAAAGGGTCCGGCGAAGGGGGAACGGCCCGCGACGATCTCCGCGTCGAGATCGCAGGTCGCCACGCTCAGCGGCCGCACCAGCGCGCCCCGCCCGTCCTCGAGGACAGGCGACGGCACCTCCCACCACTCAAGGCGCCCCTTCTCGATGAAGGTCAGCTGTCGCAAGCGGCTGCGCTCGGCATGTAGGGGTGTCTGGAAGAGCGCAGCCAGCGGGATCCGGCGGGCAGATACAGGCGCATCAGCTCGCATCTCGCTCGAGCGCTGACGGCGGCCGGCGAGCGATCGCGCCGAGCAGCGCCAGAGCGCCCTCCACGGCCTCGCCGAGTGCAGCCTCGGAATTCTCGCCTCGCGCGAGGACGTACCCGCCCTGCAGCACCGCGCTGATCATGCTCGCTGTCTGACTCGGCGAGATCGTCTTGGGCAGCTCTCCGCTGGCCTGGCTCTCGGCGACCAGCTCGGCGAGACGCTCCTGCAGCCAGCGCAACGTTTCCTCGATCGGCTCGCGGAGTTCTGGGCGTGAGACGATCTCCGGATCCTGGGTCAGACCGCCGATCCGGCAGCCGCGCAGAACCTTGCGCTCCCGGCGCAGATATGCGGTGATCCGCTCCAACGCGGAACCCGATCCGGACAAGATCGGCTCGATCTCGGCCCGCAGATCGGCAGAACTGTGTCGCACCGCGGCGGCGCAGAGATCCTGTTTGTCGCGGAAATGGTGGTACATGCTGCCCTGGCCGACCTTCGCCCGCTGTTGGATGGCCCTAGGGCTGGTCCCGACGTAGCCGCGCTCCCATAGCAGCTCCTGCGTAGCCGAAATGAGTCTCGATGGCGCGTCCACCGCCAGGATTGTACCTACAGCTAGGTACACGGCAGACATGCGGCAGATTCTCGACGCTCGATCGATGCGTACCGTCGGGCGCGGCGGACCAGGACCAGCGCTTATGGGCGCACCCCTCGGGTGAGCCAGCGCAGCGGCCGCTGCGGCGGGTCGATCTGCTCCGGCCCCAGTGCGGCGGCGCTGATCGCGGCAAGCGTGGAGAATCCCGCGCAGACGAGCCACGCCAAGTGGAAGTGCGTGATGGAGTGGGTATGCGTTCCGATGGCGGCGACTGTCGCGGCGACGCCGAGGGCGGCCCCCAGCTGACGCGCGCACTGGTTGATCGCGGTGACGGCCGCGAGGTCGACCGCCGCGGTGTCCGCCACCGCAGCCGCGCCGAGGAGCAGGTAGCAGAGAGCGATCCCGGTGCCGATGACGACCACAACCGGCACCCAGGCCGCTTGGAAGGAACGCCCACCCGCGGTCACCGCGTTGACGGCGAGGCCGATCGCAATGAGCGCAGCGCCGGCGGCGAGCGGCAGCCGGAAGCCAACACGAGCCGGGAGGTTGCCGACTCGAAACGAAAGCGCGACCACGGTAGCCGCCATCGGCGCGATCCCCAACCCCGCCTCAACCGTTGACAGGTTCCAGATGTTGGTCAGGAACAGGACGAATGAGTAGAGAAGACCGAAGAACCCGGCCGCGTACAGGACCGTCGTGGCGGTCAAGAACGCGAGGCGGCGTTCGCGGAGCAGCTCCAAATGCAAGACCGGGTCCTCAACTCGGTGGCAACGAGCGACGAATCCGACACCCAGCAGAAGGCCGAGGCCGCCTGCGACATCGGTTTTCGGGCTGGTGAGGCCCCACGTCGTCGCTTGCGAGATGGCGAGCGCGATCAAGGCCGCTGCGCCGGCGAGCAAAAGCGCCCCGGCGGGGTCGGGCAGCGAGCGTCCGGGGTGCCGCTGGGTTTCCCGTAATGCGCGCGGTGCAAGGGCGAGCCCAAGCGTGACGAGGGGGATGTTGACCAGGAACGCCCATCGCCAGGAGATGAGCACGTTGATCCCACCGCCCACGACTGGACCTAGCGCGATGCCGACCGCACCGGCCGCGCCCCAGCGGGTCGCATACACCGAGCGTCGCGCCAACGGGGTCCGAGAGAGCAGGAGCCCCAGGGACGCCGGCTGGGCGGCGGCCGCCCCAGCGCCTTGGAAGACACGCCCGAGAAGCAGCACCGAAAGGTCGGGCGCAGCCCCGCAGACGGCGGAGCCGAGGGCGAAGAGCCCGAGGCCGGCGGTGAACGTACGGCGGCGTCCGGCCCGATCGGCAATCCGGCCAGCAGGCACGAGCGTGGCAGCGAACGTGATCGCGTAGGCGGTAATCGTCCACGAGATCGCCGTGGCCCCAGCGCCGGGGAAGGACAGCCCAATCGCGGGCTGGATCGCATTCACGACGGAAACGTCCATCGAAACCAAGAAGGAGCCAAGCAGCGGCAGGGTGATCGCCATGAGTCCCGGTGTCGGGCTGGGCGCATCCAATCGTGACCCGGCGTATGGGCGCGGGCGCCGGAGGTTTATGGCTCTCACGCGCCTGGCGGGACAGCGGCGCGGCGCAGAGCGTGTGCAGTGATCTGCGAGGCTCCTTCCGAGACGAGCGCCTGGACGGCCGGCTCGCGCAGCCGTGTGAACATCATGTCCGCCTCAGCAGCGCCGCAGTCTCCCCCACCCCGGCTGAGGGAAGCGTCTCCAGCTCCGGAGCGGACACGTGGAGTACCTCGTAGCGCGTGCCAGGAGCCCCCGGAGCCGCTGTCTTCCCCTTCCATAAGCAGAAGCGCACCAGTTCCCATTGGTATGGGTCGAGAAGCAGGGCAGTGCTGTGGAGGTCCGGGTGGCCACGATGGCGGGGAGCCAGATCTCCACCGGCGGCGAGAGCCGACAGCTCACCGGCGGGATCCAGGCGCTTGACCGTGCGGGTCGCCGCCACGGGTCTGGCGCCGAACGCCTTCCCAGGCTCGAACGACACGCCGACCCAATGGCGCACCGACGGCCTGCCGAACGCGTCACACAAGCTCCGGAATCCGGGTCCGAGAATGAACGCAGTCATCTGCTCGACGTTTTTCCACAGATAGAACGGCGCGTACTGGTTGACGGTCGAGCCTCCACGACCGTGGCGGCGGATCGCGTACGCCTTGAGACCAAGGCCGGCAAGGTCGTCGAGCAGAGGCCCGCGAGTGGCGATCCTGCGCTCGATGATCCTCATGTCGTAGTCCGCGGGGAGGGTGATCTCGTACTGCATCGCGTGCATCTCAGGCTCCCGTCCAGCTGTACCTACGAGTCTGTACAATACCCCCGAGCATGGAGCGTGGGCAAGATTGATCGCGACCGCCCGTCCCTTTGGGACGCGGTCCGGGCGGGAGAGCACGAAGGCGACCCACGACAGGGGCCAGGCGCGTCGCCGAGGCCTGGAGGAGCTTCTCCCTGGTTTCGCAGCGTCTCGCTCGCGTTTGACGATGACCGCGCTTCCGAAGTCCCTCCTGACACTCTCCTCCAAGCAAAGGCAGCCCCAACCATGACGCTCCCCCGGAACGCCGCCCTCATCGTGGTTGACGTGCAGAAGGCCTTCGACCATCCCAGATGGGGGCAGCGCAACAACCCAGATGCGGAGGCAAACGTGTCACGGCTCCTCAAAGGCTGGAGAGACACTGAACGGCCCGTCATTCATATTCAGCACAGGAACACCACGCCGGGGCGCTTGTTCTCCGAGGGCGAACCCGGCTCCGAGGTGAAGCCCGAAGCCGCACCGAGAGATGACGAACCCGTTCTCTACAAGCGCGTGAACAGCGCCTTCATCGGCACCGACCTCGAACAGCGCCTCCGCGCACAGGGCATCGAAGACGTCGTTGTCTGCGGTATCACGACCGATCACTGCGTCTCGACCACGACCCGCATGGCCGGCAATCTCGACTTTGCTGCGGTGGTCGTCAGCGACGCGACGGCGACGTTTGATCGCACCGGCCCGACCGGTCGTCACTGGAGCGCCGACGATATGCACGACACAGCGCTGACCAGCCTCAACGAAGAGTTCGCGAAGGTCATGTCGACAGACACTGTCCTGGCATCGCTATAGCTGGCCATCGCCCTCGGCCGACGACTCGCCGGTGACTCTGATGCCGCGCCAGCCCGAGCTCCCGTGGGCATCCGCCCAGAGCTGACCGGCCGGCCATCAGGTCATGAAACCCACCGGGCGAGCGGCTCGAAGCCCTGAGGAAGAACGTAGTAGTACGCCCACAGGCCCCGCTTCTCGTAACCCACCAAACCCGCCTCTCGCAACACCCGAAGGTGGTGACTCACCGTCGGCTGCGAAACATCGAACAGCGGCACCAGCTCGCACACGCACACTTTGCCCGGATGCTTTCGAAGCACATCAAGCAGCTGGATCCGGATCGGATCCGCGAGCGCCCTCGCGACCTGAGCCATCTCGACCGCCGCGGCGCGGTCAACGTCAGGCAGGACGAGCGGCTCGCAACACACCACTCCCTTCGGGCGTTTGCGTTTCGGCGCGAGGGTGAGTTCCATGGACGAGACTCTATCGAGCGCTCACGGCTTCCTTCGACAGTCCGCCGAGACTGGCGGGCCGCTAGACCGCGCAGCAGCTTGATCGGACCGGAAGCACCGCGTGGCGGCGGCGTGTCCAGCGGGAGCCGCGGAGAGGCATACCTGAGCTCTGTCAGGTGTTGCGCGTTCGCAGTGCAGCAGCCGGCGGCTCGCTCGAGGTCGTCGTGGCGAGCGGCGATGACCGCCGCGAGCAGGATGGGGTTCACGCGACCACCTCGGCGTCCTCGGGCCGCTGCCTCGTGCCCGCAGCTTCTGAGTGGGAGTCACCGGCCGACGCGCAACCGCACGCCCGACCGTCGAGCGCGAGGCCGTGGCCCCCGCCAGCGTCCTCGGTGTCCTCGTGGGTGGCAAACACCTCCCAAGGCGTCCCGTCCGGATCGTGAACCCAGATCTTGTCCTGGCGGGCGTAGCAGCACGTTGTATCCATCTCGTCAAATGCCGCCACGCCTGCAGCCAGCAGGCGTTCCTTGGCCGCCCACACGTCGTCGGTCGAGGCCACCTGGATACCAGCATGGTTGAACGCCCCCAGGCCCGTGCGCTCGCCTCGATTCAGGGTGAAGTTGAGCGCGGGCTCGGCGACCGAGAACTTCGCGTAGCCCGGCTTCCGCTTCTCAGGCGCAACACCAAACAGCGCCTCATAGAACGGGATCGATTGCTCGACATCTGAGACTGTCAGCGCGAGATGGGGGCGGAGCACGGGCATCGCCTTTGACCTCCAGAAACATAGATGGACTTCAATGGAGACGATCCTAGCACCTTCGATAGAAGCTCATCGATCTTTCTGGACCGCTCCTTCGAACCGACCGCGAGCACGTATTCCAGAACCGCGGCGCAGCGACTCGTCTTCGCTGTCCCAGGTCGTGACCCAATTTGTCCGACTTTGAAGCGTTGTCGAGAGAATTGGCGGGTAACTGGGACGCGAACTGGCAAATCTCGGACGCGAGGGGGGTCCAGAAGCTCAAGCAGAGCACCGAGCCTCCGACCGCCGGCGAGCGCCAGCTATGACTACGCAAAGCAGACAGTCGAGAGGAGCGAGGGATGCCGATCCCAAACCAGCCCGGCACCGGTGATACGCGTACGGGCTCTGCGGGCAGCGCTGATGGCCGTCGCCGCCGCGACTATCACCCGCACGGCACGGCGGCGGGGACCGGGCTGTTCGCGACGCTCCGCCGTACCGTGACCGAGTTCAGTGAGGACAACCTCAGTGACTGGGCGGCGGCGCTCACCTACTACGGCCTGCTGGCGCTGTTCCCCGCGCTGATCGCGCTCGTGAGCCTCCTCGGTCTGGTCGGCAACCCGCACTCGACCACCCAAACGATCACGCAGATCGTGACCAAGCTCGGACCGCAGTCAGCGGCACAGACCTTCGCGGGACCGATCAGGTCGATCACGGCTCACAAGTCCACGGCGGGGATCATGGGGATTGTCGGCCTGGCGGCGGCGTTGTGGTCGGCCAGCAGCTACGTCGGCGCGTTCATGCGCGCCTCGAACATCGTCTACGAAACTCCCGAGGGGCGACCGATGTGGAAGCTGCGTCCGTTGCAGGTGCTCGTGACTTTGGTGATGGTGCTCCTCTTGGCGCTGGTCGCCCTGGCCCTGGTGCTGACGGGGCCGATCGTGACGGCTGTGGCCGGTCCGATCGGAGTGGGCAGCACGGCCATCGAGGTCTGGAACATCGCCAAGTGGCCAGTGCTGGTGGTGGTCGTGATGACGATGTTCGCGGTGCTGTTCTACGCCGCTCCGAACGTGAAGCTCCCCGGCTTCCGATGGGTTGCCCCGGGGGCACTGTTCGCGCTCGTGGTATGGCTGATCGTCTCAGCCGCATTCGCGTTCTACGTCGCAAACTTCGGCTCCTACGACAAGACCTACGGCACGCTCGGTGGGCTGGTGATCTTCCTGGTCTGGATGTGGCTCACCAACATCGCACTGCTGCTGGGCATGGAGCTCAACGCGGAGCGGGAGCGCAGTCGCGAGCTCAAGGCCGGCGTGCCCGGTGCCGAGCGGGAGCTGCAGCTCGATGCCCGGAGCGCCCCGAAGGAGCAGAAGACGACTTGACCGTCAGGCGCGCTTCTGTGAGGAAGATCGCTTCGCGCCGCCCGCGGTGCAGCCGCCCCCCTGGCGTCGCGTTCGCGCTGCAATCTCCGGCGTGGCGCAGCCGTACGCTCGGCGTTTGCCGCCCCGACCGAGCCGCTCGAGACCGCAACCGAACGCCTCGGCCGCTTCGCCGAGCGGCTCCCCGGCCCCGGCCGCAAGCGCGCCGGGGTCCCAGTCGACCGGCGAGAAACGACACTCCCGTGTGCAGTGCACGATCCCTGGTGCACTTCCTCGTTCCCAGCGCGAGGAAGTGCACTTCCGTCCCAAGCGCCCGATCCGGAGTGTCGTTCCTCGTTCCTGGCCGGTCCCCCAACGGCCACATCCGGCGGCGGCGACGACGCACCTCGCTGTCGCTTGCGCGCCAGAGAAGCGCCGCAACCGCGAGAGGCGTGCACCGCCAGCGCCCGGTCAGCCGCGCTCAGCAGCGAGTCCTCGCGCCGACCCAACGGCGTCACGCTCTGCCTCGGTGCCGCGTGTTTCACCGCGCGTTCGCAGCTCAGAGGCTGATGAGCTCGAAGCGGATCTCTCCGCCGTCTGCCACGGCGATGCCCATCGTGTGGCGGGGCTGGCGCCGGCGCTCGGTCGGGCTGCCGGGATTGAAGATCTGAAACCCGCTGTCGGGGTCGCGCTCGTGCAGGGGGATGTGGGAGTGGCCGAAGATGACCGCGTCGGCGGCGGGAAAGCGGGCGCGCATCCGCGCCAGGCGCCCACGGCCCGGGCCGGCATCGTGCACCACGGCGATCTGCGCGTCGCCCGCGGCGAACTGGGCCTGGGCCGGGAGCGCCGCGCGCACCTCGGCGTCGTCGACGTTGCCGTACACGGCGATCACCGGCGGCCCGATCGCCTGCAGCTCGTGGAGCACGGAAGCCGCATGAGATCGCCGGCGTGGACGATCAGATCCGCCGCCGCCAGGCGCTCGAGACACGCCGCGGACAGGCGCCGCGCGCCCCGGGGGAGGTGGGTGTCGGAGATGATGGCGAGCCGCAGGCGCGCGAGACTATCGCCGCGCCGCCGCCCGCGCACCGGCGGCCACGCCGGCTGCAGCGGCCAGGAGCCCGACCGCGGGGACGGCGCCGGAGCGCCGCCGCGACGGCTGTGGTGGCTGGTGGTAGCGCCGCTCCGGGCACGGGGTGCTCGGCCCGTTCGGCCCTTCGCGCATCGCCATCTGCAGCACCTGGGCGAGGTGCAGCGCGCTCCGGTCCGAGCCGTGCTCGATCTGCGAACGACAGCTGAAGCCGTCGGTGACCAGCAGGGTGTGCGGCGAGGCATCGCGGGCGGCGGGCAGCAGCACCTGCTCGCCCGCCTTGACCGAGACCTCGTAGCGCTCTCCGCGCTCGTAGCCGAAGGAGCCGGCCAACCCGCAGCAGCCGTCATCGAGCACCTCGTAGTCGAGGCCGACGCGGTCGAGCACGGCGCGGTCGCAATCGATGTCGCTGGTCGCCCGCTGGTGGCAGTGGAAGTGGACGAGTGCGCGACGGTCGAGCCTCGGCAGCTCCCAGTCCTCGGCTTGCTGGGCGAGCAGCTCACCGAGCGTGACCGTCTGGCGGGACAGCCGCTTGGCGTCCTCGTCGTGGGGCAGCATCGAGATGAGTTCGTTGCGGAAGACGGCGCCGCAGCTGGGCTCCAGCGACAGGACCGGCGTCCCGGCGCGGATGTCCTCGCGCAGGACCTCGAGCGCGCCGTGCAGGCGCCGGCGGGCCAGGCCGAGCATCCCGTAGTCGTAGAGCGGGCGCCCGCAGCACACCGGTCCGCGCGGCAGCGCCACCTCGAAGCCTGCCGCCTCGAGCACCTCGGTGGCGGCGACCGCGACCTCGGGATGGAAGTGGTCGTTGAACGTGTCGGCGAACAGGATCACGCGGCCCCGCGGCGCCGGACGCGATCGCCTGGAGGCCTCGCGCTCTCCGAACCAGCGCGTGAAGGTCATGGGCGCGAACCTCGGGGGTGTGCGCTCGGGCGCGACGCCGGCGGCGAGCTTGCCCAGCTGAGCGAACGGCGCGCGGTGCAGCAGCAGGTTGGCAAGCCGGGGGGCATGGGCGGCCAGCCGTGCCTCGGAGCGGATCAGCCCGAGGGCGTAGGCCTGGCGGGGACGCAGGCGCCCGGCGTAGTAGTGCGACAGGAACTCGGCCTTGTAGCTCGCCATGTCCACCCGGACCGGGCACTCGTGCAGGCAGCCCTTGCAAGCCAGGCACAGGTCGAGCGCCTCCTTGACCTCCTCGTTGCGCCAGCCATCCTCGAGCGGACCGTCGCTGCGCATCATCTCGTGCAGCAGCCGGGCCCGGCCTCGGGTGGAGTGCTTCTCCTCCATCGTCACCTGGTAGCTCGGGCACATGACCGACTCCTGGCTGCGGCAGGCGCCGACGCCGAAGCAGCGCTCGGCCGCGGCCGCGAAGCTGCCCTCATCGCCCGGAAACGCCAGGTGCGTGGTGACCGGGCGGGTCCGGTAGTCGGGGTCCATCGTCAGGTGGGTGTCGAGCGGATAGGGGTCGACGATCTTGCCCGGGTTCATCCGCCCGTCCGGGTCCCAGATCGCCTTGAACTCCCGGAACAGGCCGACGATCTCCTCGCCGAACATCTTGGGCAGGAGCTCGGCCCGCGCGTGGCCGTCGCCGTGCTCGCCCGACAGCGAGCCGCCGTAGCCGGCGACCAGGTCCCCGGCATCCTCCATGAAGGCGCGGTAGTTGCGCACCCCGTCCCGGGTGAGGAAGTCGAAGTCGATGCGCGTGTGCACGCAACCGTGCCCGATGTGACCGAAGTAGCAGGCGATGTGGCGGCCATGCCTGGCGCACAGCTTCTCGAGGTCACGCAGGTAGTCGCCGGTGTCCTCGGGCGCCACTGCGGCGTCCTCCCACGACGGCCAGCCGGGGTGCTCGCCTGGGATCTTGCTGCTGCCCACGCCCCCCTCGCGGATCTCCCACACCTCGTTGATCTCGTCCGCGTCTTCGAACACCTTCACGCCCTGCTGGCCGCCGCGCGCGCGGACGTCCTCGGCAAAGCGCTCGGCCCGCTCGTCGGCCTCCTCGGCGCTCTCGCCGCCGAACTCGACCAGCAGCCAGCCCTCGCCCTCCGGCATGAGGTCGGCCCGGCGCTTGAACCCCTTCTTCAGCTCGTTGTGCAGCAGCTGGCGGTCGAAGGTCTCGAGCGCGATCGGGGCATGCTCCTCCATGATCCAGGGCACCTGGTCGGCCGAGGTCGGGCAGTCGGGGTAGCCGGCGAGCACCAGCGAGCGGTGCTGCGGGCTGTCGACGAGGCGGCAGGTGGCCTCGAGCACGAGCCCGAGTGTGCTCTCGGAGCCGACGAATGCGGCGGCCAGGTTGAAGCCGTGGTCGGGCAGCAGCTGGTCGAGGTTGTAGCCCGAGATGCGGCGCGGGATCTTCGGGTAGCGGGCCTCGATGAGGGGGGCGGCGCGGTCGCGCAGCTCGCGCAGGCGGGCGTACAGCTCACCCTCCCGGCCGCCGCGGGCGATGACCTGCTGGAGCTCGGCCTCGGACACCGCGCTCGGCAGGGTCAGCCGGGTCCCGTCGTACAGGAGCACGTCGAGCGCGTCGATGTTGTCGGCCGTGACGCCGGCCATGATCGAGTGCGTGCCGCAGGAGTTGTTGCCGATCATGCCCCCGAGCGTGCAGCGCGCGTGGGTGGCCGGGTCCGGGCCGAAGGTGAGCGCATGCTCCTCGGTCCGTTCACGCAGGCGATCGAGCACGAGACCCGGTTGCACGCGGGCGATCCGGCGCTCGGGATCGACCTCGACGATGGCGCGCAGGTACTTGGAGAAGTCGATGACAACGCCGTCGTTGACGGTCTGGCCGGCCAGGCCGGTGCCCCCGCCGCGGGCGAAGATCGCCGCCCCGCGGGCGCGGCAACGCGCGACGGTCGCGTACACGTCGTCGACCGTGCGCGGGATGACCACTCCGAGCGGCACCTGCCGGTAGACGGAGCTGTCGTGCGCGTACAGCGCGCGGCTGCCGGGCGAGAAGCGCACCTCACCGCGCACGTCACTCACGAGCTCGCGCGCGAGCGCGCGGGCATCGACCTCGCCCACGGCCCGCCCCGCGGGCCGGGCGGTGATCGGACGCGTCGTCACTGCCATTGGCTCAGTCCTCCCTTCGCCGCGCGGTGAGCGCGATGCCGATCACCAGGACGAGCGCGATCGCCATCTCGGGCGCCCGCCACGCGCGCTCCGCGAACGCCCCGGCGAGCGCCCCGAGGAGGTACAGGATCCAGGCCTCGCCGGGCAGGGCCGGACTCTCCGAGGAGCGCTGCGGCGTGCCGCGCAGGCGCCAGGCGATCCGGGCCACCGCGGTGGTGAGCGTGCCGGTGACGTAGGTCGTGCTGACACCACCGACGTGCGAGGCGCGGACCGCGGCCGACTGCGATCCCATGGCCGCCGCCGCCAGGCCGATCAGCCCGAAGTGCGCTCCGGGACCGAGGGCCGACCACACGGCGACGAGCGTGGCCAGCAGCGCCGCCTCGACGAGCAGGGCACGCGAGGCCTTGCCCGGCCAGTCGCCGCGGCGGTGCAGGACGAGCGTGCCCACGAAGGCGCCGATGCAGTATGCGGCCAGCGCCACCGCGGCGCGGCCGAGGTCGGTGGCGCTGCCGCGCGCCGCCGCAATCGCCAGCAGAACCGTGTTGCCGGTCATGTTGGCCGGGAACACGTGGCCGAGTCCGAGATAGGCACCCGCATCCACCGTCCCGCCGGCGAACGAGAGCGTGAGCACCACGGCGCGGATCCGCCGGCTGACTCTGGGATCTCCGGCGCGCACCTGGTTCACCGTGCCGGTCGGGTCGGGTCCTCATCGCTCGGACGAGCCGTTGCCGCCGCCGGAGCGGAACTTCTCGCTCACGGCCTCGGCGGCGCGCGAGACGACGCCGGCCGGACTCGACTCGTAGCTCATCTCGCGCGCCAGCACGCGCGACATCGTCAGGGCGATCTGCTTGCGGTTCGGCTCGCCGCGGGCCAGACCCCAGGCGAAGCCCTTCGCGTGCTCGGGGTTGATCGTGGGCGTCATCGGCATGTCGTCGGGGTCGACGACCGCCTCGATCAGCGCCGGGCCGTCGTGCGCGAGCGCGTCGTCGAGCTGCTCACCCACGCGCGCAGGATCCTCGATCCGCACGCCCCGGAGCCCGCACGCCTCGGCGACCTTCACGAAGTCGATGGGCGCAAGCTTGACTCCATATTCCGGGTTGCCGAGGAACGCCATCTGCTCCCACTTGATCAGGCCGAGCACGTCGTTGCGCATCACGATGACCTTGACCGGGAGCTGGTACTGGGCGAGCGTGGCCAGCTCTCCCATCATCATGCTGAGGGACCCGTCGCCCGTGAGAGCGATGACCTGACGATCGGGGTAGGCCACCTGCGCGCCGATCGCGTAGGGCAGTGCAGCCATCATCGAGCACATCGTCCCGCTGAAGGAGAACATCTGGCCGCGGCGCAGCTCGGTGCGCGCCGCCCAGGTGGTCACGGTGCCGGAGTCGCCGCAGAGGATCGCCCGCTCGGCCATCGCGGGACCGAGATGGAAGGGGATCGCGTCCGGCTTGATCGGCGCGTCCGCGTGCGGAGCCGCCCGCTCGGCCTGGAGCGCGCGCCAGTCGCGCATCTCGGCCTGGGCGTTCTCGAGGAAGCTGCGGTCCTCACGGCGCTGCACGAGTGACAACAGGCCCTGCAGGGTCAGCTTGGCGTCCCCGGCCAGGCCGACGTCGACCGGGTAACGCAGCCCCAGCCGGTCCGGCCGATCGTCGATCTGCACGCCGCGTGCCGACCCCGGCTCGGGCAGGAACTCGGCGTAGGGGCTCGAGCTGCCGACGATCAGGATGCAGTCGCAGCCCTGCAACGCGTTCTGGGCCGGCCGGGTGCCGACCATCGCGTAGCCGCCCAGGCAGTACGGGCTGTCGTCGGGCACGGCATCCTTGCCGAGCATCGCCTTGACGATCGGGGCGCCGAGCGCCTCGGCCAGGGCCTCCACCTCTTCACCGGCTCCGCGCGCCCCCGCGCCGATGAAGATGACGGTGCGCTGGCCGCTGGAGAGAACGTCGGCGGCCTGCTGCAGGCGCTCGGGCGGCGGAACGCGCCGGCCGTCGATCGTGGTCACCGCGCTGCTCGCGGCCAGGCTCTTGATCGAGCCGTCTTCCGCCACCGAGTCGCCAGACTGGATGTCGATCGGCATGGCCAGGTGGGCGGGCCCCCTGTAGCCGATCGCCGAGCGCACCGCCATGTCGACCATCGGCACCACGTGGGACTCGCCCATGATGCGCTGGCTGAACACGCACGCGTCCTGCAGGGCCCAGTCGTGGTTGATGTCCTGCAGGAAATGGGTGCCGATGACGTCGTGGTAGGTCATGCCGGTGATCGCCACCACCGGCGACTGATCGATACGCGCGTCGTAGAGCCCGTTCATCAGATGGATGGCCCCCGGGGCCGCGGTCGACAGGCACACGGCCGGACGGCCGGTGAACTTGCCGTACGCGCACGCGGCCAGCGCCGCGGTCTCCTCGTGACGAACGTGGATGAAGCGGATCTCCTCCGCGTGCGTGCGCAGCGACTCCATCACGCCGTTGATGCCATCGCCGGGCAGCCCGAAGACGACATCGATCCCCCACTCGATCAGCCGCTCGACCAGACGGTCGGCGGCGGTGTGGCTCCGGGCCATGCCGTCTCCTTGCTCGCCGCTTGCTTTCGGATACGAGACCGGCGTACCCGTGAGACTGGAGCGAGCCGGCGGAGCGGTACGCATCCAAACCGGTCGGCTCGGCGGGCAGGCAGAAGCGCGCCCGGCACGATTCGAACGTGCGACCTTTCGCTCCGGAGGCGAACGCTCTATCCCCTGAGCTACGGGCGCGGGGCGCCCCGGCGAGCGGAGCGAATACGGAGCTTACCGCGCCCGGCCACCCAGTACGCGTTCGTACTCGGGCTTGTATCGCTGGGCGATATCGCCTTACGATGGGCCAATGACACACACGGCGTCCGCCGCCGGCCTGGCCCTCGGCAGCGTCCAGCCCGAGGATCCCGACGGGCGGCTGCGCATCCCTCGAGGAGGCCCCATGCTCACGATCACCCGGACAGCCAGATTCACCCCCGGGGCCGACCGCGCCCACATCGCCGAGGAGCTCGCCTGTCCCTCGTGCGGCTTCGCCGACGACGCGGTGACATACCGGCCGACCCGTGAGAACCGGCTGCGCGTCTTCTGCGACGGGTGCGGCGCGTTCGTCGTGTTCACCCTGAGCGCTGAGCAGGCCGAGGCGGTGCGCGCACTGAGCTCCCCGCGCACGCACGCGGGAATGTCGGCCTGATGGCGGCGCGGGACATCGTCGGGGAGGCCGCGGTCAGCTCGGGCACGAACTCCGCCGCCCGGTCGGATCGCCGGCGCCGCCACCACCAGGCGTTGATGTGGCGGGAGATCCGCCGTCTGGCCGGAAGCGGCGAGGCCGTCGGGCGCTCCAGCCGCCCGGCGGCGCCCCTTCGCGCTCAACAGCCGGCCGAGGGCACCGGCTCGCCGTGAGCGGCGCGGTGCGTGAACGATGGCGAGTCGCTGGTCCCAGGGGCCAGCAGATCGCCAAAGTTCACCGCCGCGTCGCCCCCGGGGCGTGATGTCGCCGTCGCGGTATCGTGCGCCGACATGCCCCTCGAGCAGGCCGATTTCGAGCATCTGCTTCGACTCCGCACCGGCCTGCGCCGCTTCCTGCGCTGGAGTGAGGGGCAGGCCCGCAGCGCCGGCCTCACCCCGTCCCAGCACCAGTTGCTGCTCGCGGTCAGGGGCCATCCCGATCCGGGGGGACCGACGATCGGCGATCTCGCCGAGTACCTCGTCCTGCGCCACCACAGCGTCGTCGGCCTGGTCGATCGAGCGAGCGCCGACGGGCTGGTGACCCGCACCCCGGATCCGGCCAGCCGGAGTGTCGTCCGCGTGGCGTTGACGCCGCACGGCGCCTCCCGCCTGGACGCTCTCGCCCAGGCGCACCTCGAGGAGATCTCGCACCTCGGACCGACCATGCGCACGCTGTGGCGGGAGCTGGAGCGCGGGCGCGATGGCGAAGAGCCTCACCCCGCGGCGCCCCACGCCAAAAACCAGGGTGCCCCCCTGGTGCGAAGGCCTGAGCGACCTGGTTCTCTCCCCACAGACGTCACCCGGGGGCTTGCTGGAGGAGAGAGCTGAGGGGTGCACTGGGGCAACGGCCGGCTTCTGGGGGCAGGAGCCGGCCGTCGCTTCCCACTTGGTCTCGAGACCCCTGCGCGGCGATAATGCTGCTGCCGGGCGCCGGCTCAGGCTCGTCGCGCGGGGAACCGAAGGAGGAGACCAGGATGGAACAGACGTCGCACGCACGCGTGATCGCCACGACGGTGACCGAGCTGCCGCGCTCGGCCGCCGAGCGCTTCCCGACCAACACGGCCGCGCGGTTCAAGCGCGAGGACGCGTGGGAGGAGATGGCCTACGCGGAGATCGGGGAGGCGATCGAGGAGCTCGCGCTCGGCCTGGTGTCGCTCGGCATCGAGGTCGGCGACCGGGTCTGCGTTCTCTCCGACACCCGCGTGGAGTGGGTCGTCTCGAGCTACGCCATCTCGGTGGCCGGCGGCGTCGTCGTCCCGATCTACCCCACGAACTCGCCCAGCGAGTGCAAGTGGGTGATCGGCAACTCCGAGGCCCGCGCGGTCATCTGCGAGAACCGCCAGCAGCGCGAGAAGATCGAGCAGATCCGCGACGAGCTGCCGAGCCTCGAGCATGTGATCACGATCGACGCCGAGGGTGGGCGCATCACCCGGGGGCTGACGCTCGAGGAGCTCCGGGGACGCGGCCGCGAGGGCGACCGGGACAAGCTGACCGGCCGCTCGCAGGAGGTCGATCCCGAGGATCCGTACACGATCATCTACACCTCGGGCACCACGGGTCCGCCGAAGGGCGTCGTGCTCACCCATGCCAACGCGATGTCGGTGTGCCAGATGGTCGAGGAGATCGACATCGTGCAGCCGGGCGACACCACCTACCTGTACCTGCCCCTCGCCCACGCGTTCGCACTCACCACGCAGCTGGCCTCGTTCGACCAGGGCACGACGATCGTCTTCTACGGCCAGGACACGAAGCGGATCGTCGAGGAGATCGCCCAGACGAACCCGACCTACCTGCCGTCGGTCCCGCGCATCTTCGAGAAGATCTACACGCTGGCCATGAACATGCAGGCCCAGGCCAGCCAGGAGGACCAGGACCGCTTCCGGCAGGCGCTCAAGCTCGCCGTCGAGGTGCGCCTGCGCCAGCAGCGGGGCGAGACCGTGCCCGAGGAGATGATGGGGCCGTTCCGGGAGGCGGACGAGCGGATCTTCGCTCGCGTGCGACAGCTGTTCGGCGGTCACGTGCGTCAGGCGGTCAGCGGCGCCGCCCCAATCGCACCGGAGATCCTCGAGTTCTTCTACGCCTGCGGCGTCCCGGTGCTCGAGGGTTGGGGCATGACCGAGACGAGCGCCGTGGGCACGGTGGGACGTCTGGACTCGTTCAAGTTCGGGACCGTCGGCCCGGCCATGCCGGGCGTCGAGCTGCGCATCGCCGAGGAGGACGGCGAGATCCTCACCAAGGGCCCGAACATCTTCAAGGAGTACTGGCGCAACCCGGAGGCCACGGCGGAGACGCTCGTCGACGGCTGGCTGCACACGGGCGACATCGGAGAGCTCGACAGCGAGGGCTTCCTGAAGATCACCGGACGCAAAAAGGACATCATCATCACCGCCGGGGGCAAGAACCTCACCCCGTCGAACATCGAGAACGACCTCAAGCAATCGCGCTTCATCTCCCAGGCGGTCATGTACGGCGACCGCCGGCCCTATCCGGTCGCACTGATCACGCTCGACGCGGAGGAGATCGTGCCCTGGGCGCACGAGGAGGGGCTGCCCGAAGACATCGGCGAGCTGGCCGAGCACGAGCGGGTCAAGGAGCTGGTCCAGCGCGAGCTCGACCGGGCGAATACGAATTACGCCCAGGTCGAGCAGGTCAAGCGCTTCGCCATCCTCGACCACGACCTGTCGATCGAGACCGGCGAACTGACCCCGACGCTCAAGGTCAAGCGCAACGTCGTCTACGAGCGCTACGCCGACCTGTTCGAGTCGCTCTACCCCGGTTCGAGGTCGTAGGGGAAATCGGTCAGCGTCCGGCAACCGTCGCCGGTCACGAGCACGAGGTCCTCGAAGCGCACCCCGCCAGCTGCCGGGTCCCACAGGCCGGGCTCGAGCGCGAGCACGTCGCCGGCCACGAGCGGGGCATGGCCGGACTGTCCGAGCGCGGGCTCCTCGTGGACCTGGAGGCCGACTCCGTGCCCGAGTCCGAACTGGAACCCGGCCAGCGGGTCCTCCCCGGGGCCGGTGCGCTGCGTGCGGTAGCCGCCCGCCTCGAACACGTCGCAGACGATCGCGTGCAGCTCCCGGCCGGTGATCCCGGGCCGCACGGCGGCCCGGGCCCGCTCCAGCGCGGCGCGAACGAGCTGCTCCTGGCGGCGCACCTCCTCCGGCGGCTCGCCGGCCACGACGAAGGTCCGGGTCATGTCGGCCCAGCACGCACTGGCGGTGTCCTGCGGCCACAGGTCGACCTGGATGGGCAGGCCGGCCGGGAGCGGGCCCTCGCCGGCCTCGTGCCCGAAGCCCTGCCACACGGAAGCGACGATCACGTCGGCGGGCAGGAGCGTGTCCCGCGCCCAGCAGGCGTCCCGCATCGCGCGGCGTACGTCCTCGGCGAGCAGCGGGCGCCCATCGAGCTCGAGCCGGCCGTCCACCGCCCCGGCCCCGGCGAGCATCTGCGCCGCTGCCGCCATCGCCTCCCGGGCCGCCGCCTGGGCCCGCAGGACACCCTCGAGCTCGGCGCCCGCCTTGACTCGCCGCCGCGCTCGCACCGCGGCGTCGTCGACGACGAGCTCGATCCCATCGGCCCGCAGCCGCTCGGCCAGGCCGAGCGGGAAGGCGAAATCGACCACAGCCCGCCGCACGCCGGTGCGCGCGGCAGCGCGGGCGACCAGTTCGAGCACCACCTGCTCGCGCTCGAGCCCGCTCTCGCGCAGTTCGGCGAACCCGAGCTCGGCGATGTCGATCAGCTCGGCGTCCGGTCGCGCCCGGCCCAGGCGGGCGGCCTCGAGGCTCGAAGCCTGGATGAACGCCCGTCCGCCCACCTCGGCGTACAGGAACGGGTCGCCGACCGCGAGCGGGATCTCGTGACGCAGCGCCGCGCTCGTCTCAGTGTCGCCGTACAGCAGCAGGTCGGCCGTCGTGGCCCTCAATGGATCGGGGCCCGCGCCCGCGCCATCACATCGAGCTCGAACAGCCAGAAGTCCCGTTCGATGACCGGCACCGACACGTTGTAGACGGGCACGTCGCCGATCGCGCCCTCGAAGGTCCCGGCGTGGGCGTGTCCGTGCAGGACGAGATCGGGCTCGTGCTCGGCGATCGGCGCGGCCAGGCGGTCGGTGCCAAGGAAGGCCCAGATGCCGGGCGGCTCGCCGCGGATCGTCTGCTCGGTGGGCGCGTAGTGCAGGAGCACGATCCGGGTCGGACAGAGCGCGATCTCGCGGAGCCCCTGATCGAGCGCCTCGACCTCACGCGAGGTCTCGCGGTACACGCCGCGCAGCGAGGGCTCACCGAAGTCCGGCAGGTGCGAGCCGGGGAAGCCGCCGACGAACCCCTTGACGCCGACGATGCCGACCTCGCATCCGGAGGCTGAGCAGGTCACCCAGTCGCGGTCGAGCACCCGGATGCCCCCCTCGCCGAGCGCGGCCACGAGCTCGTCGCGGCGGTTGACATGCCAGTCGTGGTTGCCGAGCACGGCGAAGATCGGCACGTCGAGCGCCGAGCACGCCTCGGCCAGCACCGCCCCCTGCTCGGGCTCGCCGTGGGTGGTCAGGTCTCCGGCGAACAGCACGAGGTCGGCTCGACCCTCCAGGGCGCCGACCGCCTCGATGACCTCCTCTCGGTGGCTCTCGCTGCAGTGGATGTCCCCGGCGGCCGCGATGCGCAGACACCGCGGGCCGGGACGATCGTGGTCCTCAGGCATGGGCTTGGGCTACCCGCGGGCGGGTAGTTCCATAGGACCGTGAGCGCGAGCATGACCGAACTCGACGGCTTCGACCGCCTGATCGACGCGCTGAAGCTGTCCGTGGCCACGCTCCGCGACGCCGGCATCCCGTTCATGCTCGGCGGCAGCCTGGCCGCGTGGGCGCGGGGCGGGCCCCAGCCGACGAAGGACCTCGACCTGATGGTCAAGCCGCAGGATGCCGAGGCGGCCCTGGCCGCGCTCGCTGGCGCCGGGATGCGCACCGCGCGGCCGCCCGAGGAGTGGCTGGTCAAGGCCTACGACGGGGATGTGCTGGTGGACCTCATCTTCCGGCCCTCCGGGCTCGAGATCACCGACGAGGTGATCGCCCGGGCCGACACGATCCCGGTCATGGCGGTCGCCACCCCGGTCATGAAGCTCGAGGACATGCTGGTCACCATGCTGCACGCGCTCGATGAGCACGCGCTCAACTACGGGCCGTTGATCGGCATCGCGCGGGCGCTGCGCGAGCAGATCGACTGGCCGGCGCTGCGCGCCCGCACGGCGGGCTCGCCGTTCGCGAAGGCCTTCTTCACGCTCGTCGAGGAGCTGAGCATCGCCGCCCCGCCCGACCGGCCCGGAGGCGCGCGGAGCACTCCGCCACGGGTGCGCGTGCTCTCCGGGGGAGCGGCGTCGTGAAGCTGCTCGTGGTGGCCGGTGCCCCGGTCGGTGCGGGCGCCCTGCGCCAGGCGCTCGGCCCGGACTTCGAGCCCAGCAGGACCGAGGTGCTCGTAATCGCGCCCGCGCTCGTCGACGGGCCGGTGAAGTTCTGGCTCTCGGACGCCGACGACGCAATCGAGCGGGCGCGCGAGGTACGGGGCGAGAGCGTGAGCGAGCTCTCCGCCGGGGGCGTGGCCGCCACCGGCCGGACGGGCGAGAGCGATCCCGTGCAGGCGATCGCCGATGCCCTGCAGACGTTCCCGGCCGAGCGCATTCTGCTCGCCGTCCACGCCGACGCGGACCTCCAGCGCTACCGGGAGGACGTCGAGGAGGCGGAGCTGCGCGAGCGCTTCGGCCTCCCGGTGGACCGCGTCGAGCTCTCGAGCTGAGCGCCCAGGTCGCGCCGGAGGAGCTTCGCGTTGGCCGGGGCGAAGCTGTTCCAGTCGTTGTTGAAATAGATGTAGGCGTCGGCGCCCCGCGTCCAGGGGGCGATTCGCTGCGCCCACTCGGCGATCTCGGTGGCCGAGTAGTTGCCGATCCGCCCGCGGTGCCCGAAGTGGAAGCGGATGAAGCGCCAGCCCGCCGTCGCCTCCCAGGACTGAAACGGCCGCTTGGGATGGTCGCCGATCGTCAACGCCACGCCGTAATCGCGCAGCTGCGCCATCACCTCGGGCACGAACCAGCTCGGATGGCGGAACTCGATCGTGTGGCGGCCCGGTGGCAGCTGCTCGAGCAACTCGGCCAGGCGCGCGTCGTTGCGGTGGAAGTTCTCCGGCAGCTGCCAGAGGACGGGCCCGAGCCGGCCGGCCTCGATGAGCGGCTCGATCGGTTCGTAGAAGCGCGCCATGCCCTCGGTGATGTCGTGCAGGCGCTTGATGTGGGTGAGGTAGCGGCTCGCCTTGACCGCGAACAGGAACTCGGGTGGCGTCTGGGCCACCCATCCGGCGACCGCCTCGCGGCGGGCGAGCCGGTAGAAGGTCGAGTTGACCTCGACGGTGTCGAAGTGCTCGGCGTAGAGCTCGAGCCAGCGGCGCTTGGGCACCCGCTCGGGATACAGCCGGCCCCGCCAGCTGTCGTACATCCACCCCGAGCAGCCGATGCGTATCTCGCTCACGGCAGGGGTAGCCGCAGCGAGGATCGATGCCCCAGCAGCCCGCCGCTCGCCCCGAGTATCCGCCACCGCCGGTGCCCGACCGCGTGGCGCCCGACGCACTCGGCCGCGCGGTGCAGCAGTGCCGCGCATGTGACCTGTGGGAGGGGGCGACCCAGGGCGTCATGGGCGAGGGTGCCCGTCACGCCCGCCTCGTGCTGGTCGGCGAGCAGCCCGGCGATCGCGAGGACCGCGAGGGCCATCCGTTCGTCGGTCCAGCCGGGCGCGTGCTCGACGAGGGCCTGCAGCGCGCGGGCATCGCCCGCGAGGACGTCTACATCACCAACGCGGTCAAGCACTTCCGCTACAAGGCGCAGGGCAAGCGACGCATTCATCAGAAGCCGGACCGCTGGCATGTCTCCGCCTGTCTACCCTGGCTGCACGCCGAGCTAGCCATGGTTGCGCCCGAGGCGCTCGTGCTCCTCGGAGCCACGGCCGGGCAGGCGCTGATCGGCCCGAGCCTGCGGGTGGGGCGCGATCGGGGCCGGCCCCTGGAGTCCGACCTGGCCGACTTCGTCACCGTCACCACGCACCCGTCGGCGATCCTGCGCACGCGCGGAGAGGCCGAGCGGGCGGAGGCGATGGAGGCGTTCGTGGCCGACCTGCATGCGGTCGTCGAGCACCTCGGCGGCTCGTAGCCGGTATCTCGCTCCGGATAACCGCAGCATCACCACCCCAGCGAGGCCGCCGATGCGCTTTCTCGGATCCACACCGAGAAACCGCATCAGCGTTCCGACACCGACACCCGTGATGCACTTATCCGCAGGCGGGCGGGCGGGCCCCCGGGCCGGCCGGCCGGCCGGCCGCCCCGAAGCCATGCCGTCGCGATCGGGGGGGTGGACTTGGTGCGCTCGCGGCTCTTAAGGCCGTATGGACTCCGACCAACCGCACCATCACCACCCGAGCGACACCGCTGATGCACATATCTGGACAGGAACGGCCATCTCCCGGCTCGCATCGATACAGCACGGTGTGGTGAGCATCCGCCAGCTGCACGCGGCGCGATGGAGCGACGACCAGGTCTCATACGCCGCGAAGCTCGGGCGTCTGCACCGCCTCCACAGAGGCGTCTACGCCGTCGGCCACACGGCGCTCCCGGAGCTCGCGCTCGAGCAGGCGGCCCTCCTGGCCTGCGGCGAGGGCGCAGTGCTCAGCCACCCATCCGCGGCCTGGATGTGGCGCCTGATCGAGCGACCGGCTGGACCTGTCCATGTCACCCTGTGCGGACGTCTGATCCGCTCGCGCCCGGGCATCGCCGTCCACCGTGGCGACACGCTCGCGCCGCCGGACATTCGCACCCGCGAGCGCCTGGCGCTCACCTCGCCCGCGCGCACCCTCATCGACCTGGCAGCGCAGCTCGACCACAAACAGTGGGAGGCCGCGCTCAGCGAGGCGCGGTTCCGAAAGCTGATCCGCGCCGGCGAGCTCGAGCGCGCGCTCCACCATGGAGGCACGCGCCCGGGCAGCGCCACGGTCCACGACCACCTGGCCCGCGAGACCGGCCCGCTCCTCACCCAGTCAGAGGCGGAGCGGCGGTTCCTCACGCTCGTCCGCCAGGCCGGTCTGCCCGACCCGCGAACCCAGGTCACGATCGAGGGCTACCGCGTCGACGCCGTGTGGCCCGAGCAACGGCTCATCGTCGAGCTCGACGGCCTCGAGGGCCACGGCCATCGCTCCGCCTTTGAGCGCGACCGGCGCAAGGACGCGCTCCTGATCGCGAAGGGCTGGCGCGTGATCCGCTACACCTGGCCGCAGCTACGCGGCCAGCCGCTGCACGTCATCGCCATCCTGAGCGCCGCCCTCGCACGCTAAGCGGTGCGCTTGGCGTCCAGCAACCCGGCCAGCCGCGAGGACAACGCCATGATCGTCAGGGCCGGATTGGCCGACCCTTGCGTGGGCATGACACTCCCGTCGGCGATGAACAGGTTCGGCACCTCCCAGGCTCGGTGGTCGGCGCCGACCACGCTGCGCTCGGGATCGGACCCCATCCGGCAGCCGCCGACCAGGTGCGCGTAGCGGTCGATGGTCAGCACGTCCTGAGCCTCCGCCGCTTCGAAGATGTCGTGCAGCGTCTGCTTGGCGAAGGCGATGTTGGCCCGGTCGTTGTCGCACTGGGTGTAGTCCATGCGAGCGACCGGGAGGCCGAACTGGTCGGTGAACTCGTTCGTCACCGTGACCCGGTTCTCGGGCACCGGCAGCAGCTCGCACAGGACCCCGAGCGTGTACCAGTGGTTGTAGTCGCGCATGTAGGCGCGCAGCGCCGGCCCCCAGTGTCCGTCGGCGAGCACGTGCTGGGCCCACTCGATCGGCAAGGGACCGACGGTCTGGATCGCGAACCCGCGGGCGAAGCCACGCTGCTCGGCCGTCTCGTAGAACTGCTCGGAGGAGATCTCGGGCGGCGGCGCCTTGTACATGCGCATCTCGTCGGGAAAGCGCCCGGCCACCTGGGTGGCCCCCTGGACCATGACGCAGCGCCCAACCTGATCGTTCTGGTTGGCCAGCCCGTGGGGGAAGCGCTTGGAGGTCGAGTTGAGCAGCAGACGGGGCGTCTCGATCGAGTAGCCGGCCACCACGACCGCGTCGGCGCGCTGGAAGCGCTCCTGCCCATCGCGCACGTAGCGCACGCCGGTGACCCGGCCCGAGCTCTCGTCGATCTCGACCCGGGTGACCATCGAGTTGGCCCGCACCTCGACCCCGTGCTCGATCGCGTCGGGCAGGTGGGTGACCAGCGGCGAGGCCTTCGCGTTCACCTTGCACCCCTGCAGGCAGAAGCCACGGTAGATGCAGTGCGGGCGGTTGCCGAACGCGCCGTTGGTGATGCCGACCGGACCGACCCGGACCTCGATCCCGAGCTTGCGTGCCCCCGCCCAGGCCACCTCGGCGCCACCGGCGATCGGGTGCGCCGTGTGCGGGTAGCGGTGCGGGTCGCCCCACGGCCAGTAGTCGCCGGCGACCGGAAGCTCGAGCTCGAGCCGCTCGTAGTGGGGCTTCAGGTCCTGGTAGGAGATCGGCCAGTCCTCCCCCACCCCGTCACGCGTGCGGACTTCGAAGTCGGAGGGGTGAAAGCGCGGGCAGTAGCCCGCGTAGTGGACCATCGATCCGCCCACCCCGTGGCCGGAGTTGTTCTTGCCCAGCTGCACCGGATCGTTGCCACCGGTCACTCGGGGCGCGGTCCAGTACAGCCTGTGCGAGCCGGCCTCGTCGGATACCCAGTCGCGGTCGGGATCCCAGAACGGGCCCGACTCGATGAGGACGATCTTCCAGCCCCGCCGGGCCAACCGCTGGGCCAGGGTCGTCCCCCCGGCACCGGCGCCGACGATGGCGAGATCGACCTCGAAGTCGTCCGCGTAGCGAGCCATGCGTTCGGTCGGCACCGCCCGCCGGTGGGGGTCGAGCAGGAAGGCGGAGTCGTTCTCGGGCGGACGCAGGGCACCGCGTGCGAGGGTGCGCAGGCTGTGGAGCCGGCTCACGAGAGCTCCTCCTCGGCCTCCGGGTCATAGCCGCGCTCACCGCGGGCGCGCTCGTGCGGGTCATCCTCGAGCGCGGCCGCTCCCTCCCACTCCTCGCGCTGCCCGAGGCCGAGGCGGGCGTACCCCCGCGGGTAGGCCGGGCCGCCGAAGCCGATCTCGTTCCACGCCCACGGGTGGGAGTAGAAGGCGCTCAGCACGGCCCGCATGACGACGCTCCACGCGTTGGCGGGCGAGAGCTCGTCCCACACCTCGCCCCGCAGCTGGCCTTTGTGGAACGCGCCAACGATCCCGGTCCGCACCTCCGCGCTCGCACTGGGGAAATCTGGCGCCCCGTGCTGGCGCGCCGCCGCGTCCAGCCCGCGGGCGACAAGCCGCCAGGTCTCGCGGTCATCCGGCATGCCGTCGAACACGAAGCCGTCGAGCTGGCCGGCGAACATCTTCGCGTCGACCATGTTCAGGACTGGGATCTTGGGCTCGCGGTCCTGGGCCAGCACGATGTCGCAGAACAGCGACAGCGTGGCGACCTCCGGCTGGGTGAAGAAGCGGATCGGAGGCACGGTCTCGACGCGCTCGAGCACCAGGCGGCGCGTCGTCTCGTCCCAGTGCCCGGCCTCGTCGAGCACGTTGTAGTCCGGGTAGCGCCCATGCATCTGCGGCGTCACGCCGTTGCGCTGACGGGGCAGCTCCTCCGGCGAGGCGGGCTGGCCGCTCGGGCGCAGGTTGGGGAGGTGGGCCGCCCGGCGAAAGTCCGGCATCAGCGCTCGCGCCGCAGCGCCGCCGCGGCGAGGCCCATGCCGCCGACCAGGGCGAGTGACCCGGGGGCGAGCAGCGGCGGGCCCATGACGATGTTGAACAGCGGCTCGGAGAACCCGCCCGGCTTGCGGGACACCCCCCGGATATGGGTGATGACGCCGATCAGCCCATCCAGGCAGTAGAGCGCCGAGATGGCCGGCAGCCAGGTCTTGGCCGCGCGCTCGGAGCGCACGCCGGCCACGCCGGCCACCGACAGCGCGGGTGAGAGCACGATCGGCGTCCACATCCACTTGTCGCCGAACGAGCCGCGGAAGTGCTCGAAGTAGATCTCCAGCCCGAGCGGAAGGGCACTGGCCGCGGTGGCGGCGGCGAGCGTCTTCTGAGCCCGGCCCTGACGGACGTCGGACAGCCAGCGGACGGTGGCCCGCTCGGGCGGGGTGGTGCGGCGCAGCGGCAGCGTTCTAAGCGGCATAGGCCTCCGCATCGGATCGTTTGAATTCCAGGCCGTTGCCCGGACGGTCGAGGTCGGGATGAAGCTGCCCGCCCCGCGGTGTGATGACCCCGTCGAACAGCAGGTGCTCGATGCGCACGTGGTCGTGGAAGTACTCGAGGTGGCGCAGCTGGGTGAGGGCGAGGGCCGGATGCAGGTGGATGGCCGGCCCGCAGTGCAGCGACAGCGGCCGGTGCCACGCCCGGCACAGCCCGTCCACCGCGAGCAGCTCGGTGATCCCGGCGCAGCGGGTGACGTCGGCCTGCAGCACGTCGACCGCCTCGGCGGCCAGCATGGCCCGGAAGTAGCCGGCGGCGTAGCCGTACTCGCCCGCCGCCACCTCGATCTCGAACGGCGCCCGGGCGCGGACCTCGCTCAACCCGGTGAGATCGTCGGAGGACACCGGCTCCTCGAACCAGCTCACTCCCGACTCGGCGAGGAAGGTCTCGGCCAGCGCCAGCGCCTGCTTGACGCTGTAGGCGCCATTGGCGTCGACGTAGAGCTCGGTGTCGGGACCGATGGCAGCCCGGGCGACCCGCACCCGCCTCGGATCATCGTCGGGAACCGATCCGACCTTCATCTTCACCCGCGGGATGCCCTGGTCGACCCAGCCGGCGAGCTGGCGGGTCAGCTGCTCGTCGGAGTAGGCGGTGAAGCCGCCGGACCCGTAGACGGGCACGCTGTCCCGAGCACGGCCGAGCAGGACGCACAGGGGCAATCCGAGCAGCCGCGCCTTCAGATCCCACAGGGCGAGGTCGACGGCGGCGATCGCCATCGAGCTGTTTCCCGGTCGTCCAAGGTTGCGGATCGCGCCGACCATGGCCTGCCAGCTCGCTTGAGGGGCGAGCGCGTCGCGGCCCTCGACCACGCCGGCCAGCTTGCCGGACACGAGCGTGGCCGTCGAGGTGTCGGCGTAGCTGTAGCCGACTCCGGTCTCGCCGCCGGCCCGCGCCTGCACGACGACGATGGTCGTCGAGTCCCAGGCCAACGTGCCGTCGGCCTCGGGGGCGTCGGTCGGGACCGTGTAGGCGCCGACCTCGAGCGCCTGCACGGGCACGTCGATCGGCAGGCGGGTGGCCGTCATCGCGCGTCTGCCTACCCTCGTCGCCGGAGCCAGTAACCCGGGGCCGCCCGTGAGCCGACCGCCCGCCTCACAGCTCCGCCTCCACCTCAGCCAGCGCGACGGCGGCATCGATGTGGGCCAGGTGCGTGAGCGCCTGGGGGAAGTTGCCCAGCAGCTCACGGCGCTTGGGGTCGTACTCCTCCGAGAACAGCCCCACGTCGTTGGCGCGGGCACCGGCGTGGTCGAACACCTCGCGCGCCTCGCCGATCCGCCCACCCCGGGCCAGGCACTCGACGAGCCAGAACGAGCAGCACAGGAAGGCCCCCTCCTGCCCGGCCAATCCGTCGTCGCGCCGGTAGCGGTAGAGCAGGCCGTCCCCGGCGTCGAGCTCTGACCGGATGGCGTCGGCGGTGCCGAGCATGCGTGGGTCGTCCCAGCTGACGTAGTCGACCGTGGGCAGCAGCAACAGCGCCGAGTCGAGCTCT
The DNA here is from genome assembly GCA_963848745.1 of uncultured Solirubrobacterales bacterium. Taxonomy (GTDB): domain Bacteria; phylum Actinomycetota; class Thermoleophilia; order Solirubrobacterales; family Solirubrobacteraceae; genus Palsa-465. The sequence goes on from CAWKEO010000002.1 coordinate 519,029, forward strand.
GGCCGATCGTAGACCTGGCGATAGGTGTTCCGGTCGCGGTCGAAGCCGTGCGTCTCGATCTCCTCGCGCAGCTCGTCGCGTACCCGCTTCCAGCGCCGTGTGGGCGCCCGGCGCATGCACTCGTCGGCCAGACGGATGCCGCGGTCGAGCGCCGACCAGCACAGGACCTTCGAGTGCACGAAGTGCATCGGGTCTCCGGGCCACTCCCAGATGCCGCTGTCCGGCTCCGGACAGCGCTCGGCCGCATGCTCGATGAGCGAGACGGTGAACTTCCAGTCATCGTCGCTGGGCGAGTGGCCGCGGCGGTGCCAGCGCCAGACGAGGTTGACGATCTCACCGTAGGCGTCGAGCTGGAGCTGGGAGACGGCGTCGTTGCCGATGTGCACCGGGGCCGAGCCCCGGTAGCCGGTGAGGGCGTCAAGGACGCTGGCCGACAGGCGGCGCTCGCCGCCCACCCCGTAGAGCACCTGCAGGTCCTCCGCGCTGCCGGCTGCGGAGCGCATCATGAACGCGCGGAAGGCGTCGGCCTCACGCACGCAGCCGGCGGCCGCGAACGCGCGGGAGCTGAAGCTCGAATCCCGGATCCAGGCGTAGCGGTAGTCCCAGTTGCGCTCGCCGCCCATGGTCTCGGGCAGGCTCGTGGTCGGAGCGGCCACCACGGCGCCGGTGGGCACGTGGGTGAGCGCCTTCAGGGTGATCGCCGAGCGACGCGCCGGCTGCTCGTCACGGCCGTCGAGCGTGACGTGCTTCGCCCACTCGCGCCACCACTGCAGCGTGTGTTCGATCTCCTGGTCGAGCACATGGGCGTCGGGCTCCTCGACGGTGTCGATCGAGATGAGCTCGGGTCGCTGGTAGGTCAGGAGCAGGCGGATGCGATCGCCCGCGCTCACCCGCAGGCGGCCACGCAGCTCGTGCTCGGGCTCCTGCTCGAGCTCCTGCTCGCACCAGATGACGAGCGCGTCGTTGCCCCCGACCGCACTGTACGTGCGCAGGCCGAGCCGGCGGATCCAGGGGCGGACCATCCCGTAGTCGAACCGGGGGGCGATGCGCAGGTCGAGCTCGACCTCGCCGCGGCGCCCCTCGACCACCCTCAGGATGCGCCGCCCGACATCGGAATCCTCGCGCCCGGCCACGAACAGGTCGTGGATCGTCGCCGCCCCGGAAGGGCCGTCGAGCGTCGTCTCGAGCACGAGCGTGTCGTCGAGGTAGCGGCGCGCGGAGCGCCAGTCCCCGGACACCGCGGGAGTCAGCGAGCACGTCCCCCCACGCTCGCGGTCGAGCAGGGCGCCGAAGGCGCTGCCGGAGTCAAACCGGGGCAGGCAGCACCACTCGATCGCGCCCGCCCGGGACACGAGAGCGGCGCTGTGGCAGTCCCCGATCAGGGCGTAGTCGCCGATGTCCGGAAACTCGTCCGGACCGCTGTGGTCCCGCGCTGGCACGCCAGGGGACTACCCGGGGTTCCCCCGATCCATGATCGACCGGTCTGAGCGCCTTCGGGGCCGTTTGCCCGGCGCCCCTCCGGGTAGGCGCAGAGGATGTGGCTTTACCTTGTGGGCGCAGTTCTCCTGGTCATCGGGATCGTCGGCGGGATCGCCACCGGCGGCATCTTCACGATCGTGTTCGTCCCGCTCGGGATCATCGCGCTGGCGAGCGCCGCGGGCTACGCGATGTGGGCGCGCGCGGCTGCCGGCCGGGCCGGGGGCGAGAGCCGCGGACACGCCACGACCGCCGAGCCCCTGCCCCATAGCGTGCAGGGCGACCCGGGCCACGTGACCACCTCGCCCGAGGCGCTCGTCGACGCACGGCGAGCCGAGCAGTAGCCCAGCGCGAGACCTCCTAGCGTCCCCGGATCTCACCGCACAAAGAAGCGCCCGGTGCCCCGCACCGGGCGCTTTTTCGTACCCGCCCCAGGGCGCGGCGCCACCCGCCGGGGGCCGCCGGAGCCGCGGCCCGGCGCGACTCGGCCGCTGAGCGCCAGCGGCCGGCGGGGTGGCGATCGCCCCCGCCGGCCGCCGTCCGTCCTCAGTCCTGCTTGCGCTCCTCCTTGATCGCGGCCGCCGCTTCGGCGAGCCGATCGGCCTCCTGGCGTTCGGCCAGCGCCTGAGCCTGCTCGCGCTGGGCCTCGGCCTCGGCCTCGACCGCGGCCAGCCGCTCGCGCGGCTCGCGCTCGTCGATCCGCTCCTGCACGCGCGCCTGCGCGGCGCGGCTGGCCTGCTTGCGCTCGTGGGCAACCTCGCGGGCGCCCTCCGTGCCGCTGCCGGCGCTCCCGCTGGGCCGCCTTCCGGCGCGCCTCGGCCTGGTTGGCGGCGCGGCGCCGGCGCTCCCGGGCCTCGTCCTGGCGCTCCTCGAGCCGCTCCTCGGCACTTTCGCCGCGGCGGGCTGCCGTGGCCTTCAGCGCCAGCGCGCGCTCACGCTCGTCCGCTGCCGCACGGCGCCGCCGGGCGTCCTCGCGCAGCACCGGGTCGCCCAGCAGGGCACCGGCGAGTGCGCGCGCCGTGGCATCGGCGCGATCGAGCGCCAGCGCCCGGGCCTGGCGGACGTTCTCGTCGCCGGGCAGGACGCCGATGGCGCCCTGCAGCGGCAGGCGGGCCAGACGCAGAGAGCTCGTGAGAGCAGTGCGGGTGATTCCCTGTCCAATCATCGCTTCTCCTCGGGGTCGATCCGGTTTGCTCGCTCCTCGGCCTCGCGGGCCTCCCGCTCCAGGCGGATCTCCTCGCGCGCGGCGGCGAGACGCTCGCGCTCAGCCGCCTCCTCGGTGCGGTCCGCCGCCTGCTCGTCCTGCAGGCGCTGCTGCTGCGCCTGGACTTCGGCCTCGCGGGCCCGAGTCTCGGCCGCCAGCTCGGCCGCCTGGCGGTCGCGCTCGGCCTCCCGCTCGCGCTCGCCGGCGGCCACCTCGGCCTGCAGGCGCTCGCGCTCGAGCTCGGTCTCACGCCGCTCGCGCTCGAGCTTGGCCTCCTGCTCGCGCTGGTGCGCCTTCTCGGCGCTCTCGCGCGCCTCGAGCTCCGCGTCGGACTGGACCTGCTGCACGCGGCCCTCCCGCGCCAGGGCGTCGTTGCCGGTGGCCGATCCGGCCGCCTCCTTCGCCCTGCCCACGATCTTGCCGACGATGCCGCCGGCCGTTCGTTCCTGTGTCATCCGTCACCTTTCCTATGTCGGTGTAGCTTCCTTTGGGCTACCCAGCTGGCGGGCGGCAAAAGCGGGTTCACCGGCACTACAGTGCGGCGGTGGCCCGGCTCGTCCCCGTCCTGCTCAGCGCGCTGGCGCTCGCCGGCACCGGATGCGGCTCGAGTGCAGCCCCCGCACCGCCGCTGAGCGGCGCCGAGGTGTTCGCCCGCAGCTGCGCGGCCTGTCATTCGCTGGTCGGCAACGAATCCCACTACAAGCAGGGCGGCGACCTCGTCGGCTACCACCTCAGCCGCGCCCAGCTCACGCTGATGACCCGCTCGATGCCGACCCGGCCGCTCAGCCGGGCCGAGCTCGCCGCCGTGGTCAGCTACGTCCTGCGGACCCAGAACGAGCCGGTGAGCGGCTCGGGATGACGCCTCACGCCGCGGGCACGAGCTCGCCGACGGCCGCCACCGTGCCGTTGGGTCCGTGGCCGCCGGCCACGACGATCGCCCGGCCGACGGCGACGACGCCCGCGTCCGAGAGCGGTGTGGGCAGGTGCCCGACCGACCGGACCGCCCCGGTGAGCGGGTTGACGGCGAGCACGCCGGCGCTCTGGCTCGTGGTGTCGGCCCCGCGGCCGCCGACCAGGTAGACCCAGCCGCCGAGGGCTGCCGCTCCGGCGTGGGTGAGCGGGGCGGGCAGCCGGCCGATCTCCCGGACCTGCCCGGTGGCCGGGCTCACGCGGTAGATGGCCTGACTGGCATCCCCGGTCGGGATCGAGCCCCCGGCGACGATGATCGCGCCGCCGGCCATCGTCACCGCGGCATACCGGAGCGCGGTGGGCAGGTGGGCGATGACGTGCGGGGCGCCGCCCGGGGCGTAGGCGAGGACGGTGTCGAGCGAGTCGGTTCCGTTGAAGCCCCCGACCACGTACGCGGTGTGGCCGTCGCCGGTCACCGCGACGTCGGACTCCGCCTGCGGGAGCGTCCCGGCCGTCGTCACCGTGCTCGTGGACGGATCGAAGGCCAGGATGTGGTCGTACTCGGTGAACTGACCGCCTCCGAACAGGTACACCCGGGAGCCGAGCAGAGCGGCCTGGGCGTCGTGCTGGGGGTTGGGGAGCGTCGCCACCTGGTGGGCGCCGCGCGGGCGTCCCGAGCACGACGGCGTCGGTCGAGGTGACGGCCGGAGTGATCCCGCCCAAGAGCACGTAACGATCGCCGCCGAGGGCCGCCGTTCCGGGATCCTGGACCGCCGCCGACAAGCTGAACAGCGGCCGGTAGGCGAGGGTCGACGGACCCGCCGGTGCGGCCGCCCGCAGGTGTTTCGCGGCGGGCCGCGAGGCGCTGCGCCGGGTCGTCGTCGTGTGCGACGCCGAGCCGCCGCAGGCGGCGAGGCCGACGCCGGCCAGGGCGAGCAGCGCGGGCAGGCGGCGGGGGATGCGCGGTCGGGTCACGGTCACGATCGGGCGCCGAGGCTAGCTGACCCGCGGCCTCCTAAGATCGGCCTAATTCGTTCCTCACCACGCCTTTACCCACCGTTGAGGCCCTCGCCGAAGGCTAATCCCGTGCCCCGAATGGCCCTGCTCGCCCTGCTCGCCCTGCTCGCCACCGCCTGTGGTGGCTCGACCCGCCACGCCAGCACCGTGACGCGGACGGCGGGCACGCCGCTGCCACAGCACCGGCCCGCCCATCCCTCCGGACCCCTCAATGTCTACGCCCACGATGGGCCGAGCGACCTCTCGCCCGCCGTCAGCGGAGATCCCGCGTACGTGTACGTGCCGAACAGCATGAGCTCGACCGTCGACGTGATCGACCAGCGGACGTTCCGGATCGTCGAGCACTTCGCCACCGGCGAGCTGCCCCAGCACGTGACGCCGGCCTGGAACCTCCGCACCCTGTACGTCGACAACGATCTCGGCAACAGCCTCACCCCGATCGACCCGCGGACCGGGCGGCCCGGACGGCCGATCCCGGTCGAGGATCCCTACAACCTGTACTTCACGCCCGACGGCCGCGACGCCATCGTCGTCTCCGAGGCCCTCCAGCGCCTCGACTTCCGCGATCCGACCACGATGAGGCTCGTCCACTCGCTCGACGTGCCGGACTGCCGCGGGATCGACCACATGGACTTCTCCGCCGACGGCCGCTACGCGTTCGCCAGCTGCGAGTTCGCCGGGCGGATGATCAAGGTCGACCTGCGCACGCAGCGGGTGGTCGACACGCTCGTGCTCAAGGGCGGTGCGAGCTCGCCCCAGGACGTCAAGCTCTCGCCTGACGGCACCGTCATCTACACCGCCGATCAGGACAACGCCGGCCTGTGGGAGATCGACCCGCGATCGTTCCGGGTCATCGGCTTCCTGCACACCGGCGCCGGCGCCCACGGGCTGTATCCCGAGCCGCGACGCCCGCGACATGTACGTGTCCAACCGCGAGGCGGGCACGATCTCGGTGGTCAGCTTCGCCACCCGCCGGATCATCGCCACCTGGCAGCTCCCGATGCCGGCCAGCCCGGACATGGGCGGGGTGTCCGCCGACGGGTCGACCCTGTGGCTGAGTGGCCGCTACAACGCGGTCGTCTACGCGATCGACACGCGCACCGGGCACCTGCGGGCGAAGATCCCGGTCGGCAACGGACCCCACGGCCTGTGCGTGTGGCCCCAGCCGGGCCGCTACTCGCTCGGGCACACCGGCATCCTGCGCTGAGCCGGCCGCGGGTTTGCCCGCGACCGGAGCCGGGCAACAGGCCCCGTGCGGTTGCATCGCGATCTCGCTCAGGGCATCCACGGGGTGGAGGAAGCAGGCACGAACTGGTACCTGGTGGAGGATGGCGACGCGCTGACGATCGTCGACACGGGCTTTCCTCGCTCGTGGGGGGCGCTGCACACGGTGCTCGGGCGCCTCGGCCGCCGTCCGGCCGACATTGCCGCCGTCGTGCTCACCCATGGTCATTTCGACCACATGGGGTTCGCCGACCGGGCCCGTCGTGAGCTCTCGGTCACGGTGTGGGCTCCCGAGGACGATCGGCCCGTCGTCGCCCACCCCTGGCGCTACGACCACGAGCGCAGCCGCCTCCCCTACCTCACCAACCCCGGCTTCGTGGCCATCCTGGCCCAGATGACCGCGCTCGGGGCGCTGTGGGTGAAGGGCACCGAGGCGGTGAGCACCTACGCCGGTGGGCAGCAGCTCGAGGTTCCCGGCCGCCCGCATGCCCTCGCCACCCCCGGCCACACCCATGGCCACTGCTCGCTGCACTTCCCCGAGCGTGGTGCCGTGATCGCCGGGGATGCCTTCGTCATGCACGATCCCTACAGCGACCGGGCCGGCCCGTGCATCGTGTCGGGAGCCGCGACGGCCGACAGCGCGCGAGCGCTGGGCAGTCTGGACGCGTTTCTCGGGCTCGACGCCGATCTCGCCCTGACCGGCCACGGGGCGCCGTGGCGCGGGCCGCTCGCCGACGCCGTCGACCGCGCGCGGGCCGCCGGGCCGGCCTGAGAGCGCCATCCCCCAAACCCGCCCGGTGTGCGGGCGGACGAGCGTTCAGCCGCTAACCGTCCGTAACGGTTGACGTGGCCCAGGGCCGGGTACGCGAGCGGCGCCGTCTTCGCTCCATGCCGATGTCTGCCCACACCTCTCGCGCTGCCCGACCGGCCACTGCAGCACGCCGCGCAGGAGCGGCGGGGTGAGCATGGCCGCCCTCCTGGCCGCGCAGCTCGCACCGGTCAACACGCGCCACGTGTACTTCCGCGTGTTCGACGTCTACCTGCCGATCGCGGTTGCGGTGTTCGCGATCGTCGTCCTGACCACGCTGGCGCTCGTGCTCCGTGGCCGCCGCCGGGCGCCCGAGCAGGCCTCGAGACGGTTCAGCAACGAGCGGCTCGAGGGCAGCTACGCCGTCCTGCTGACCTGCATCGTCGCCTTCCTGCTCTGGCTCACCTTCTCGGCCGAGCACCAGACCGACACCGCGGCCAACCAGGTGCGCCCGTACATGACGGTCAACGTCCTGGCCAGCAAGTGGGAGTGGACGTTCTCCTATCCCCGCTACCACCTGACCGTCCGCAGCGGGACGACCGGGATGCGGACGTTCGAGGTCCCGGTGGGCGAGCCCATTCGGTTCACGCTCAGCTCGGCTGACGTCATCCACGAGTTCTGGATCCCGGAGCTGCGCTGGAAGCACGACCTCATCTATGGCAAGACCCAGTACCAGACCCTTACGTTTCCCACCGCCGGCCTCTTCCAGGGCCAGTGCGGCGTCTTCTGCGGGCTGCGCCATCCCGACATGGTGTTCGAGGCTCGTGCGGTGAGCCTGGCGCAGTTCGGGGCCTGGGCACGGAGTGCCCGATGAGCGTCGCCGCCTCACCGGTGAGCCGACCGCTCGGCACCCGCGGGGTCGTCGGTTCGCTGATCAGCACCGACCACAAGAAGATCGGGATGAACCTGGGGATCTTCTCCCTGCTCTTCTTCCTCACCGGCGGCGTGTTCGCCCTGCTCATGCGCACGCAGCTCGCGCAGCCGAACATGCAGTTCGTCTCCGATCAGAGCTACAGCGAGCTGTTCACGATGCACGGCTCGACGATGATCTACCTGTTCGTCACGCCGATGGCGATCGCGCTCTGCATGTGGCTGATCCCCCTGCAGATCGGGGCGGTGCGGATCTGCGCGCCGCGGGTCGCCCTGACCGGCTTCTGGCTATGGCTGGGCGGAGGCCTGATCATGCAGTCGGGCTGGTTCACCGCCACCGGCCCCGGCCAGGACGGCTGGTTCTCCTACACGCCGCTCTCCAACGGTGTCAACACGCCCGGCACCGGCATGGACCTGTGGGTGCTCGGGGTGATCCTCGCCACCGCCGGGCCGATCCTCATGGCCGGCTGCCTGCTGGCCACGATCGCCCGGCGGCGGGCGCCCGGGATGGCGCTGCTGCGGATGCCGGTGTTCACCTGGACCGGCCTGGTCGCCGTGCTGATGGTCGTGGGCTCCTTCCCGGTGCTCGACCTGGCCATGGTCCTGCTCTACATCGATCGCCACGGCGGCCACATCTTCCACGGCTACTCGGGCGCCATCGACTACCAGGACCTGTTCTGGTTCTACGGCCATCCGGTCGTCTACGTCATGTTCTTCCCCTACCTCGGCTGCGCCGCCGAGGCGATTGCGGTGTCGGCGCGCAAGAAATGGTTCGGCTACAAGGCGTTCGTCGCCTCGATGATGATGTTCTCGGCCCTGTCCATGGCCGTGTGGTCGCACCACATGTTCACCACCGGCGGCCAGACCAATCAGTACTTCGCCTTCACCTCGACGCTGCTCGTGGTGCCGGCCGGGATCGAGTACTTCGACATGGTCGGCACCTTGGTCGGCAGCTCCCTGCTCATGCGCACCTCGATGCTGTTCGGCCTGACCTTCTTCCTCCAGTTCCTCGTCGGCGGGCTGAGCGGGATCTGGGTCGCCTCTCCGGTGCTCGATTACCAGGCCCATGAGTCGTACTTCGTGATCGGGCACTTCCACTACACGCTGTTCGCGGGCAGCATCTTCGGCTTCTTCGCCGGCGTCTACCACTGGTTCCCGAAGTGGACCGGGGCGATGCTGCGCGAGCGCCTGGGCAAGCTCCAGCTCGTGGTCATGATCATCGGCACGAACATGACCTTCGCGCCGATGTTCTTCCTCGGCGAGGACGGCATGGTCCGGCGGATCTCCCGCTACCCCACGCACCCGCAGTGGGGCACGCTCAACCTGATCGAGACGATCGGGTCGGGGATCATCGCGCTCGGCGTCCTCATCTTCCTCATCAACGTCGTGGTGTCGCTGCGCCGCCGGGTCGAGGCCGGGGCCGATCCGTGGCAGGGCCACACGCTCGAGTGGGCCACCGCCTCTCCCCCGCCGCCGCACAACTTCGACACGCCGCTGCCGCCGGTGACCTCGTATGCCCCGCTGTTCGACCTGCGCGAGCGCGAGCGCGAACGGGAGCGCACGCCGGATGGGGTCTCGGCATGAGGGGGGAGCGATCCCGTTCCTGGTCTGGGGCACGATCAATCTCGTCCTCATCATCGGCGACTGGATCTGGGTCGGAACCGGCGTCCACGTGGCCGAGGGCGGGGCGATGATCCTCGTCATCTACCTGTTCGGCCTCGCCCTCCTGCTCCGGAGCCGGACCGCGATGCGCAAGGGAGCACCCGAGTACGTCCCCGAGGCCGATCCGCTTCCCCGCGCCAGCCTCGGCGCCACCGGAGCCGGTGTGGCCACCGGCCTGATCCTGTTCGGGGTCGTGTTCGGGAAGTTCCTCATCTTCATCGGCGGAGCGCTGCTGGTGCTCTCGCTCGCAGGCGCGGCCCGCGAACTGGTGTGGCAGCGGCGCACACTGGCGGCCGTTCGCCGGGAGCGGCGGCCGTGAGCGCACCCTCGCTACCCGATCTGCTCGTCTCCCACTGGGAGCTCAGCCCGCTCCCGAGCATCCTGGCCGTCGCCGTCGCCGTCGTGTACGTGGGCGCCGCAGTGCGGCTCGGGCGGCGGTGGCCCGTGCGGTACACCGCCGCGTTCACAGCCGGGATCGCCTGCGGCGTGGTCGCGGTCGACTCCGGCCTCGACGCCTACGACGACCGGCTCCTCTCGGCTCACATGAGCCAGCACATGATCCTCCTGCTCGTCGCCCCGCTGCTGCTCCTGATCGGGCGGCCGGCCACGCTCGCGCTGCGGACCCTGCGGGGTCCTCGGCGCCGGTCCCTCGCCCGGGCCCTCGAGCGCGCGCGGCCGCTGACCCGCGCCTGGTGCTGCCTGCTCGTCTTCGCGCTCGTGGTGCTCCTCACGCACCTGCCCGCCTTCTACGACGCCACGCTCGCCCATCCACTGCTGCACGAGACCGAGCACGGCCTCTTCCTGATCGCCGGCCTGCTGCTCTGGTGGCCGCTTCTCGACGGCGACCCCGTCCTCACCGAGCGTCTGAGCGGGCTCGGGCGTCTGGTCTACCTGCTCATCGCCATGCTCCCGATGGCCCTGGTGGGCGCCTACCTCAACTGGCAGTCCGTGGTCGTGTATCCGCCCTACACCGACACGGCGCGCCGGCTCGGTGTCTCCGCGCTGCGCGATCAGGCCACCGCCGGGGCGATCATGTGGGTGCTCGGCAACACGATCATGGTGCTCGTCGGGCTGTGGGCGGTGATGGCCGCGCTCTCGGACGAGGAGCGCCGTCAGGCCGCCCGGGACCGGTATGCCGGGATCGCCGCCTGGCCGGGGGCAGGGCTGGAAAGGCGGGCGCCGCAGTGAGGCGAGTCCTCTGGCACTGGTTCACCCGTCCCGCCCGGGTCCCCCCCGGCCTGCGCCTCGCGCTCGCCCTCGTCATGGCCACCCTCGCGCTCGTCGGGCTGGCCGGGCCGGCCGGGGGCCAGACGGGCGGCTCGAGCGCTGGCACCGGCGCTCCCGGCGGTCCGGCCGCCGAGCGCAATGCGCCGAGCAAATCCCCGAACGCGCCCGGGCCCGGTGATCCGGTCAAGACCTTTCCCACCAGTCCGGCCCTGCAGGCCGAGGGCTACAACCTCTACCAGGAGCACTGCTCGTCCTGTCACGGGATCGCGCTGCAGGGCGTGGCCGGGGTGGCTCCGTCCCTGCGGGGCGTGGGCGCCGGACCGGTCGACTTCTACCTGTCCACCGGACGCATGCCGCTGCAGTCGCCGCGCGATGAGCCGCTGCGGACCTCGCCGATGTTCGATCGCCACGAGATCGACGCGATCATCGCCTACGTGCGCAAGTACGGCGGCCCGCAGGCGCCGACCACGGATCCGGCCAAGGGCAACCTGTCTCTCGGCATGCAGGAGTTCACCCTGCACTGCGCCGGCTGCCATCAGATGGTCGCTCGCGGGGGCATGTTCGTGGGGGCGTTCGTCCCCGACCTGCTGCAGGCCTCCCCGCAGGACGTGGCCGAAGCGGTCCGGATGGGTCCGTACCTGATGCCGCACTTCGACGACCACCAGATCGACCAGCACCAGCTCGACTCGATCGCCCGCTACGTCGAGTACATCAAGCACCCGGACAACGCGGGCGGCTGGTCGATCTACAACATCGGGCCGATCCCCGAGGGCCTGGTGGCCTGGTTCCTCGGGCTCGGCGCGCTGCTCATCATCGCCCGCCTGATCGGAGAGCGGCTCGACGAGCGCGCCGGCTCCATGACCCCGACGAGCGACGGAGGCTAGGAGATGGCGTCAGGACCTCCCGACCGCGTGCGCGGCCTGGCCCGAACGCTCGCCGCCCTGCTGGCGGTGCGTACGGCCGTGCGGACGGTGCGTGCCCGGATCACCGGCCACCCGCTGGCGCCCCCACCGGTGGCCGAGGTCGACATCGATCCCTCTGAGCGCTCGGTGCCCGCGGACCGTGGTGCCGAGCTCGTGGTGGCGATCCTGCTCGTGCTCGCGGGCATCTTCGGCTTCGGCTTCACCGCCGCCTACGTACTGAAGGGCGAGGACGCGCAGCTCCTCGGCATCGCGCTCGGAGGCGCGCTGATGTTCCTGGCCGGCGCCCTGATCATCGCCGGCAAGCTGGTGGTGCCCCAGGAGACGAGCGTCGAGGAGCGCGACCTGCTGCTCGAGGAGGACGCCACCGAGGAGGTGGTGGAGCTCATCGTCGCCGGCGGCGAGGGCATCTCCCGCCGGGCGTTGCTGGCCGGGGCCGGCTGCGTGTGCGGCGCCGGGCTGGTCACCGCCCTGGCCACCCCGGCCGCCTCGATGGGACCGGCGCTGAACGGCATCCACCAGACCCAGTGGCATCGGGGGCGGCTGCTCGTCGACGAGACCGGCACCCCGTTCCGCGCCGACGAGATCGAGATCGGGACCTTCTACACCGCGCTGCCCCAGAACGGCGAGGACGAGCATCTCGACGCCGGGCTGATCATGGTCCGCCTGCCCCCTGAGTACCTCCACCTACCGGCGGCCCGGCGCAGCTGGGCGCCCGAGGGAATCGTCGCCTACTCGAAGATCTGCCCCCATGCCGGCTGCGCGATCTCGCTCTATCGCTATCCGACCTACGCGCCGACGAGCGCCCAGCCGGCATTCACCTGCCCCTGCCATTACTCGACGTTCCTGCCCGGCGAGGGCGGTCGCTTGATCTTCGGTCCCGCGGGTCGGGCGCTGCCCCAGCTGCCGCTCATGATCACCGCCGACGGCCACGTGGCGGCCGCCGGAGGCTTCGTCGAGGACATCGGGCCCTCGTGGTGGAACGTGCACCGGGGCCAGGGAGGCTCGCGCACGTGAGCGTGATCGAGCGCTACGCCCGCCGCCGCTTCGAGCGTGTCTCGCGCCAGGGCGAGCAGCGGGTGGGTGCGGCGAAGGGAATCCGCTGGGCGCTGCGCTACGTGTTCCCCGACCACTGGTCGTTCCTGATCGGCGAGATCGCCCTGTACTCGTTCATGATCCTGATCGCCACCGGGGTCTTCCTCGCCCTCTATTACGAGCCCGGAGACAGCCAGGTCATCTACCACGGCCCGTACCTCCCGCTCCAGGGGCAGCAGATGTCGGAGGCCTACCGGTCGGTGGTCGACATCGTGTTCAGCATCCCGGCGGGAAACCTGATCCGCCAAGCCCACCACTGGGCGGCCGACATCTTCGTCGCCGCCATCGTCGCGCATCTGGCCCGGATCGTGTTCACCGGCGCCTACCGCAAACCGCGCGATTTCAACTTCTACATCGGGCTGACCATGCTCATGGTGGCCATTCTCGAGGGCTTCGCCGGCTACTCGCTCATCGATGACCTGCTCTCCGGGATGGGCCTGGTGATCGCCTACGCGGTCGCGTTCTCGATCCCGGGCATCGGCGCCCAGCTCGGGTACCTCGTGTGGGGCGGGCCCTTCCCCGGCTCGAGCTCGTTCTTCCCCCGCCTGGAGGAGTTCCACATCTTCATCGCTCCGATGCTCCTGGCCACGCTGATCACCATCCACCTGGTGATGATCATGCGCCAGCACCACTCGCAGTTCCCCGGCCCGGGACGACGCGAGCGCAACGTCGTCGGGACGCCCATGTGGCCTGCCTATGCCCTGCGCAGCCTCGGCCTGCTGGCCGCCACCGCCGGCGTGATCTTCCTGCTCGGCGGACTGGTGCAGGTCAACCCGGTCTGGCAGTGGGGACCGTTCCACACCTACCTGTCCGAGAACGGCGCCCAGCCCGACTGGTACATCGGCTGGCTGATCGGCGCCCTGCGGCTCATGCCCAACTACGAGGCCGCGATCGGGAACTACACCTTGATTCCCAACCCGTTCTGGGGCGGCGCCGCGTTTCCGCTGTTGGTGTTCGGGGTGATGTTTGCGCTTCCGGCGCTCGAGCGGCGTTTCAGTCGCGACCGCCGACGTCACGACCTGCTCTTCCGGCCCCGCGACCGGCCCACCCACACCGCGCTCCTGGCGGCCTTCTTCAGCTGGGTGTTCATCATCTTCGCCATCGGCGCCGCGGACCGCGTGTTCTACCGCCTGAACATCTCCTACACGGGGATGATCCACTTCTGGCGTGCCGGCGTGTGGGTGGTGCCGATCCTGGTGTTCTTCCTCACCCGCAACACCTGCCGCACGCTGAAGCGCCGCCGGGCTCATCCCCTGCGCAGCTGGCAGGGTGCGGTCGTGACGCGCACGCCGGACGGGACGGTCCGGGTGCTGGCGGAGAGCCCGGACCGTGTCGAGGCGGTGGCCACCGAGCCCCCGCGTGGCACGATCGACTCAGCCGCATCCGAGCGCTGACGCGTCCGCGTCCCGCTGAGCCGGCGCCGGCGCCGGAGGATTTTCCCCGCCGCCTCGACGCGGCGGTAGATTCCCCCCAGTTTTCTGTCTCTCGGAGGCCATCATGCGTTGTCTTGCTCTCTCGCGCCGTCGCCTTGTCCCGGGCGTCGTGCTCGCGCTCCTTTTCGCCCTCGCGGTGCCGGTGGTCGCCGACGCCGCCCATCCCCTGGCCGGCAAGCTGTACAGCGGCACCGGTGTCGACCGCCTGAACAACGGCCCGGGGTGGGAGCGCTACCCGTTTCTCAACCACGAGCTCTTCCACTTCCACGTGTCGGCCAGCGGCAAGGCCGTGCTCACCTTCCGGGGCAACTTCTATTTCTACTGTGGCTCCGGCACCGATGTCGTGCGCGCGGCTCACGTGACGGTCCGCCGCACCGGCAAGTTCGCCTACCGCTTCTCGCTGCCGACCCGCGAGCCGAACGGGACGGTGAGCGGCCGCACCTACGTGAGCATCGCCGGCTCGTTCAGCCGCGGCGGCCGGCGGGCCAGCGTGTCCTATCTCGTCGTGTTCGGCACGACCCACCCCGCGCACGACCCGTACACGGCCGCGGGCGCGTTCAGGGACGGATGCGCCTCGTGGGTGAAGGGAACGGCGAGCGCTAGCTGAGCGCGCTGGTCGCCGGAGAGCCGAGCGCCGGCTCGGGCGCCGCCACCCGGGCCTCGCGCCGGGCTGCCCCGGCGCGCTCGCCGCGCGCGATCCGCTCCCGTTGGGGGCCGATCACGGCCGCCGGGTCAGCGGCGGAGGCGAAGCCGGCCCTGAAGATCGACCACCGGGTGGCCAGCGCGCCGGCGCTCATGAGCGCCCCACCGGCCACCGCAGCGGCCCGAGAGCGGGTGCCGGCCGCCGCCATGAGCGCGGCCCCAGCGAAGATGGTCACCCGGCTGAGCTGGGCCAGCTGGTGCGGCAGGCCCCGCTCGTAGGGCGCTCCGAGCTCCCCCAGGCGCTTCTCCATCAGCTGCTCGGTAGCCAGCTCGGCCACCGCGCCGGCGAGGGCCAGACGCCGAGCCGGCGCCGCCACGGCCGGATCGGTCGCCATCGCCACCGCCGAGCCGGCGCTGAGCGCGGCGCCGGCGGCGAACACGAACGGCAGCTCGCGGCGCGCCTCATGCCACACCGGCACCGCCGTGTTGGCGATGAGCGCCGCGGTGTAGGTCGAGAGCGGCAGCCCGAGCAGGGCGGCGGCCGGCTTGGCCACCGCACCGAGGCGCGGGAACAGGCCGAGCTCGGTCTTGGCCACCGCCAGCGCGGTGCTCAGGGCGCTTCCGGTCAGGATCCACGACCCGACGCTCATCGGCGAGGTGACCTTGAACATGCGCAGCATGTTCACGAACCGCAGCGGCTTGCCCAGGTCGGAGGTGAGCAGGGCCGGGCTGGCGATGATCCCGGCCATGCCGACCCGCCAGGCGGGGACGGCGAGGGCCTGGTTGCCACGCCGCTCGGCCAGCCAGGCCAGGCCGGCCGAGGCTCCGGCCAGTCCGCCGGTGTAGAAGTAGCACGGGATCTCCCACGTCCACACGGGCTGCTTGATGACAGGCTGGCCGTGGTAGGAGCGGACCTCAGGCACGGCGACCCCCGAACGCCGCGGCCACGAGCGCGCCGCCGAGCGCGAGCGCGGCGAGACCGGCGGCGGCCCAGATCTCCCCCACGTCGGAGCGGGTGTCGACCGGGTCGGGGGGCAGCCCGTACACCTCGGGCTCGTCGAGCAGCAGGAAGAAGGCCCCCGCTCCGTGGATGCCGTCGTCCTCGTCGGCCAGGTAGAGCTGGGCCCGGTCCTGGCCGGCCTCCTGCAGCGTGGCGAGCCGGTGCTCGGCCCGCTCGCGCAGTTCGCTCAGCTCCCCGAACTGGATCGAGTTCGTCGGACAGGCCTGCGCGCAGGCGGGCTCCTTGTCGTCCTTGAGGCGGTCATAGCAGAGCGTGCACTTCCACACCCGGCCGTCGCCCTCCCGCTGATCAAGGACGCCGAACGGGCAGGCGGGCACGCAGTAGCCGCAGCCGTTGCAGATGTCCTCCTGGACGACGACGGTCCCGAACTCGGTGCGGAACAACGCGCCGGTCGGGCACACGTCGAGGCAGGCGGCGTCGGTGCAGTGCTTGCACACATCGGAGGCCATCAGCCAGCGCAGCCCGTCCTCGCCCTCCTGATAGGTCTGCAGGCCGGCAGAGGCGCCGTTGGCCTGGGCAACGTCGACGAGCGAGGCGCCGTCCGCGCGGGCGTCGAGGGGCAGGCGCTCGCGCGGCTCCGCGGGGCGCCCGCGAGGATCCGCTCCCGCGGGGCCTGGCTGAGGGCGGCCGGAGGCCGTCCCCTGTTCGATGAAGGCCACGTGGCGCCAGGTGTCGGCGCCGAGATCGATCGTGTTGTCGTAGGACTTGCCGGTGAAGCCCTGCATCGACATCGGGATCTGGTTCCACTCCTTGCAGGCCACCTCGCAGGCCTTGCAGCCGATGCAGACCGACGTGTCGGTGAAGAAGCCCATCCGCGCCCGGGCCTTCTCGCCGTAGGACCCGGGCCAGGCCATCGTCTCAAGGCGCATCGCGCACCTCCGCGGGCCGCTCGTGGCTGCCCTTCGCGCCGGCCCGGCGGCGGTACTCCTCCACCAGCGCCAGTCGCGCCCTCCCCCGAGGGCGCCGGCCAGGACGGATGTCGCACGTGGCCGTCTTGTACTCGGCGATGTGCACGTTGTTGTCGAGTACAAGCGGCAGGAGCTCGTTGGCCGCGTCTCCGGTCACGATGCCGACCCCGCCCCAGTGATACGGCGCGCCGACGGTGTGCACCGCGCGGCCCTGCACCGTCATCGGCTTCATGCGCTCGGTGACGAGCACCCGCGCCTCGACGGCCTGGCGAGCGGTGACGATCGTCGCCCAGCCCCCGTGCTCGAGCCCGCGCTCGGCCGCCAGCTGCGGGGACACCTCGCAGAAGAACTCCGGCTGCAGCTCGGCCAGGTAGGGCACGGTGCGCGACATGCCGCCGGCCGTGTGGTGCTCGGTCAGGCGATAGGTGGTGAGCACGAACGGGAACACGTCGCTCCCCGTCTCGGCGCCGTGCGGGTTGTAGGGGTTCTCGGGTCGGGGGAAGATCTGCCGGGTCGGGTTCTGCCCCTGGGCGTAGAGGGGATTGGTCACCGGGCTCTCGTGCGCCTCGTAGTGGGCGGGCAGCGGACCGTCGACCAGCCCGGTCGGCACGTACAGCCAGGCGCGCCCGTCCGGATGCAGGATGAACGGCGTGTCGCCGGAGATCGCCTCCATCTTCTTGGCCCGGCGCCCCGGGCGGTAGTCGGGCGCCTTGGTGGGCGGGAAGTCCGGGGAGTCGCCGAGGCTCGCCCACCGCTCCTGCTCGGCATCCCACCACACGTACTTCTTGCGCTCCGACCACGGCTTGCCCTCCGGGTCGGCCGAGGCCCGGTTGTAGATGATGCGCGTGTCCTTCGGCCACGCCCAGCCCCACTCGCGGGCGATCCAGTTCTGCTCTGTGTGTGGCCTCTTGCGCGCGGCCTGGTTGACGCCGTCCTTGTAGATGCCGCAGTGGATCCAGGACCCGCAGGTGGTCGACCCATCGGCCTCGAGCGCGTCGTAGCTGTCCAGGAAGGACCCGTCGGCCTTGCGCCCGGAGATCTCCTGCAGCACGTGCTCGGCGTCGGGCTCGTCGTGCGGGCCCTGGAGCGGGTAGTCCCACGTGAGGTCGAGGATCGGGCGGTCCTTCGCAACGGTCGAGCCGGCCAGCTTCTCGCGCACCGCCTTGCCCAGGTGGTAGATCCAGTGCAGCTCCGAGCGGCAGTCGCCCGGCGGCTCGCACGCCTTGTGGTGCCACTGCAGCAGCCGCTGGGTGTTCGTGAAGCTGCCGTCCTTCTCCGTGTGGGCGGCGGCGGGCAGGAAGAACACCTCGGTCTGGATGTCCTCCGCGCGCACCTCGCCGGACTCGTGCTCGGGGGAGTCCTTCCACATCAGTGCCGTCTCGTTGGGGGCGAAATCGCGCACGACGAGCCAGTCGAGCCGGCGCAGCGCCTGGCGGATGAGCTTCGAGTTCGCCGAGCCGACGACCGGGTTCTGGCCGACGGCGAACATGCCCCGCACGCCCCCGTCGAGCGCCTTCAGCATCATCGCGTAGTGGGAGTGATCGCCGTTGATCCGTGGCAGCGAGTCGAAGCAGAAGTCGTTCTCCTCCGTCGCCGCCTCACCCCACCACGCCTTCAGCAGCGAGACCATGTACGGCCGTAGGTCCCCCCACGCCCCGGTGTCCGGGCCGTTCATGGTGACGAAGGTGTCGAGATCCGGATGCGACTGCGGGTGCGGCATCGGGATGTAGCCGGGCAGGATGTCGTACAGCGTCGGGATGTCGGTCGAGCCCTGGATGTTCGCGTGGCCGCGCAGGGCGAGCACGCCGCCACCAGGCCGGCCGATGTTCCCCAGCAGCAGCTGGATGATGCAGCCCGCTCGGATGATCTGCACACCCGTGGTGTGGTGCGTCCAGCCCACGGCGTAGGCGATCGCGCCGGTGCGCTCGCGACCCGAGTTCTCGATCAGCGTGCGCGCGACCGTCAGCAGCTGCTCGGGGGTGCAGCCACAGATGTCCGCCACCGTCTCCGGCGTGTAGCGGGCGAAATGGCGGCGCAGGACCTGGAGCACGCACCGCTCGTCCTGCATCGTCTCGTCCATGTCCGGCGGGTCGCCGTGCGGGAGCTTCATCCCGTGGGCGCCGTGGGCCTGATCGCCGGAGACGTCGGCCTGCTGCTCGGTCTTGCCCGCGGTCGCCTCGCCGGAGGACTTGTTGTAGCCCCAGCTGCCGATCGCGTACGCGCTGTCGTCGGGGTTCCAGCCCGAGAAGAAGCCACTCCCGTCCTCGGTGTCGCGGAAGTCCGGCTTGAGGATGACCGGGCCGTTGGTGTAGTGGCGCACGTACTCCTCGAACACGGCGCCCTGCTCGAAGATCTGGTGGATGATGCCGCCCAGGAAGGCGATGTCAGTGCCCGGGCGGATCGGCACGTGCCGGTCGGCCACGGCGCTCGTGCGGGTGAACCGCGGATCGACGTGCGTGACCACGGCCCCGCGCTCCTTGGCCTCCATCACCCACTGGAAGCCGACCGGATGCTGCTCGGCCATGTTCGAGCCCATGATCAGGATGCTGTCCGCGTTCTGCAGATCCTGCTGGAACGTGGTGGCGCCGCCGCGTCCGAACGAGGTCCCCAGACCGGGGACCGTCGAGCTGTGTCATATGCGGGCTTGGTTCTCGATCGACAGCGCGCCCGCCGCGGTGAAGAACTTCTTGATCAGATAGTTCTCCTCGGTGTCGAGCGTCGCGCCGCCGAGGAAGTGCACGCCGAGCGTACGCTTCAGCGGCCTGCCGTCGTCGGTCTCCTCTTCCCAGGTCTCCGCGCGGACGCGGATGAGGCGCTCGGCGATCATGTCGGTCGCCTGCTCGAGGCTGAGCTCCTCCCACTCGGTGGCGCCGGGCCGGCGGTACCTCACCGCCGTCTCGCGCATCGGCGAGTTGACGAGGTTCTCCGAGGCCGCCCCCTTCGGGCACAGGCGCCCGCGCGAAATCGGCGAGTCGGGATCCCCCTCGATCTGGATCACCTTCTCGTCCTTGACGTAGACCTTCTGGCCACAGCCAACCGCGCAGTAGGGGCAGATCGACTGCACCACCTTGTCGGCGGTCTTCGTGCGGGCCACGAGCTGCTCGGAGCGCACGGACTGCGCGGAGCGCCCCAGACCGAGCGGGTCGCCGTTCAGCTGGCGCAGCACCGGGGGGACGAGACGGCGGGAGTTGGGCATCGCGACGGCGCTGTCATGCCCGGCCCGGTCGGCGGACAAACCGCCGTCGTTACGGGCTCCGCTCCCCGGGTACGCGCCCGTACATGGCCACCGACGTCGAGATCGAGCGGGCCCTCGCCACGCTCACCGCCACGATGAACGACCAGAACCTCGAGCACTTCGACCGCGACCGCGTGCAGCAGATCGCCACCCGCGCGCTCGGAGGTCAGCCGCTGCTGAGCGTGGACGACGGCGGCGGCATCCACGACAGCTCGGGCGCGCGCGTGGGCGCGATCCGCCGCATCGGCAGCGGCGAGTGGGTCGCCGAGCGCCAGAACGACGCCGCGGCGCACTCCGACACGGCGATCCCGTCCGCCCCGGGCGAGAGCGCGGTGCAGCGGGCGATCACGAAGCTGAAGGAGATCGGCGGCTAACCGTCGTCGGCGAGCGTGTCAGCCGGGGGTCCCGCCGCGCCCGCGCTCGTCGCCTCGGAGTCGGCCGGGCCCTCCTCCTCGGGCGGGGCCTGCGGTGCCGGCGAGCTCGGCTGGCGCTCATCGCCCTCCTCCCCCTCCGCGGTGGGCGGCTGTGCACCTGGCACGTTCGTATCGGCGCGCTTGCGCTCCCAGTCCTCACGCGTCTGCTCGACGTGCTCGGCCACGTCGTCGAGGCCGCGCTGCATCGCGTCGGTCTCGCGCTCGCGCCGGGCGGCGAGGTCGAACGGGTCGTGCTCGCTCATCGGGGCCCCGCCACCCGCCGGCGCTCATAGGCCCGCAGCTCGCGCTCGAATCGCGACCACCAGTCGCCCCGCAGTTCGGCGGCCATCCGCCACCGGCGCACCGAGGGCGCGGCCAGCCGCGTGGCGGCAGCGACGAGCAGGCATCCGATCAACGCGAGCAGGAAAATCATCGACCACCAGTCCTTCGTCCAGGCCTCTTTGTCCGTGAATACCCGCGCCACGATGGTTCCAGCGCCAACGTCCACAATCCCGTGAGCGCCGGGGAAACTTGCACCCTCGGGCCGGAGATCCGGTCGGCTCAGCACCGGATCCTGACCGGCAGCTGCTCCTGGACGGACCGCACGCTCGTCCAGGATTCCGACTGGTATCCGAAGCGCACCATGAGCGCCGCCGACCGGCTGGGTTTCTACGCCTCGCGCTTTCCGTTGACCGAGATCGACTCGACCTACTACGCCCCGCCGGCGGCCGAGCAGGCCCGCCTGTGGGCGGAGCGCACCCCGCCCGGCTTCCGGTTCGACGTCAAGGCGTACTCGCTGCTGACCGGGCACCCGACGCGTCCCCAGAGCCTGTGGCCCGACCTGCGCGAGCGCCTGCGCCCCGACAGTGCCGGCAAGCGCAACCTCTACGCCAAGCACCTCGACCCCGAGGCGCTCGAGGAGGCGTGGCGGCGGTTCGCCACCGCGCTGGCTCCGCTGCGGGAGGCTGACCGGCTCGGGGCGGTGCTGTTTCAGTATCCGCCCTGGTTCGTGCCCCGGCGGGCCAACCGTGACGAGCTGGCCGCGTTGCCGGAGCGCCTGCCAGGCCTGCGCATCTGCGTCGAGCTGCGCTCCGCCCGCTGGCTCGCCGAGCCCGCTGATCGGGATCGCACGCTGGGCCTGTTACGCGAGCACGGACTCGTCCACGTGGCCGTCGACGCACCACCCGGGTCGGGACTGCCGCGGCTGCTCGAGATCACCGATCCGGAGTTATTCGTGGTGCGCTTTCACGGGCGCAACGACGAGACATGGAACGCGCGCACGGCGACCGCCGCCGAGCGCTTCGACTACCTGTACTCCGATCGCGAGCTCGACGAGCTCGCCCGGGAGCTGGCCGAACCGGTGCAGGCCGCGCGCGAGAGCCACCTGCTCATGAACAACTGCCATCGCGACTACTCGGTGCGCGGCGCCGATGGCCTGCGCGAGCGCCTGGCGGCGCTCGTCGGCGCCTAGCTCCGAGGCTTGACCGTCCGCGCCCCGGGTAGGGCGGGGATATGAGCACGACCACGAGTCCCCCGGAGACCATCGAGCGCGCGTTCGCCGGCTACGCCCCCGGCGAGGACAAGCCACTCGGCGGCTACGCCATCCTGATGAGTGCCTTCTCCGGCCTGGCCGGGCTGTTCGCGGCCTGGTTCGGACGATCCGGGCGGACCCTGCCCGAGCGGATGGACGCCCGCGACCTCGCCCTGATCACGGTGGCCAGCCACAAGGCCTCCCGGCTCATCGCCAAGGACAAGGTGACGAGCGCGATCCGGGCCCCGTTCTCCGAGTACCAGGGCCCGGCGGGCCCAGGGGAGGTGTCGGAGCGCCCCCGCGGACGCGGCATGCGCAGGGTGATCGGCGAGCTGCTCGTATGCCCGTATTGCCTCGGTATGTGGACGAGCGCCGCGCTCACTGCCGGCCTGCTCGTCGCGCCGCGGTTCACGCGCTGGACCTGCGCCGTGCTGACGGCGTTCTTCGGAGCTGATGTGCTGCAGATCGCCTACCGCAAGGCTGAGGACATACTCGACTAGCGCGCGTACGTCCTCACGTCGCGACCCGAAGCACCATCAACGCGATGTCATCCCGCGGCTCGGCGCCGGCAGTCACGCTCTCCTCCAGGAATGAGGCGAGGCTCTCGGCGTCCAACCCCAGCCCCCGCCGGACGAGCCCCATCAACTCCGAGTCTTCGATCAGGTGCTCCGGGGCGCGGGCATCCGTCAGCCCGTCGGTGTAGAGCACGAGGGTGTCCCCGCTCTCGAGGCTCAACCGCTCGGTCTCGTAGTGGACCCCGCCGCTCAATCCGATGAGCATCCCGGCGGCCCGTGTGGGATGCACCGTGCCGTCACGGCGCAGGACGATCGGAGGCGGGTGGCCGGCGGCGGCGAGCTCGAGCGCCAGCCCGCCGGGGGAGCGCTCGGCCACCGCCACGGCGGCGGTGAGAAAACGCTCGGGTAGGCTGTCGGCCTCGCGCATCACGGCGTTCCCGAGCTCCTCGAGCACGCGTGCGGCGCCGCGATCGCACAGCGCGCGGATCGTGTAGCGAGCCAGGGCGGTGAGGGCGGCCGCCCGCGGCCCCTTGCCGCGGACGTCACCGATCGACAGGCCCCAGCGCTCGGCACCGATCGGGAACATGTCGTAGAAGTCGCCTCCCACCTCCTGGCCCTGAGCGGCCGCGCGGTAGCGGGCAGCGATCTGCACGCCCTCGATGTGGGGCAGGACGTAGGGGAGCAGGCCGCTCTGCAGGGTGCGGGCGAGATCGCGGGTGGCCTCGAACAGGCGCGAGTTGTCGATGGCGAGCTCGGCCCGGCGGGCCAGGTCCTCGGCGAGCATGAGATCGTCGGCGTCGTAGTTCGGCGCATCCTCCAGGCGCAGGAGCGACAGCACGCCGAGCACGCCGTGGCGTCCGAGCAGCGGGACGACGATGGCCGAGTGGTAGCTCAGGCGCCGCATCAGCTCGAAGTGCTCGTCGCCCTGGGCGATCTGGCGCTGGAACCCCTCGGTCATCGAGCTCAGAAGCGCCGGGCGGCGCGAGCGCAGGACGCCGACGACGGGATGGGGGCTGTCGCTGCCGAGCGGGTGCTCGGCCCGCACGCGCTCGAGCTCGCGGGCATGGGCGGGATCTAGGGCGGCGGCCACTGCCGTCTCCAGCCCGCCTGTCTCGGAGACGAGGTCGATGATGGTCAGCTGGGCGAGATCGGGCACGGTGAGCTCGGCGATCCGGCGCAGCGTCTCGTCGAGCTCCAGGGAGCGGTCGAGCACCAGGCCGGCCTGGGCCAGGAAAGCCATGCGCTTCTGCAGGCGCACCGTGTCCTGGCGACTGAGCCGCCGCTCACTCAGCGGGCGCAGGAAGGCGGCGAAGACCGAAGGCGGATGCCCAGCGAGCGCCGTGACGGTGAGCTCGACCGGGATCTCGTGTCCGTCGCGGTGGACGGCCACGAGCTCCACTCGGCGCCCCATGATCGACGTCTCTCCGGTCTCGAGGTGGCGAGCGAGCGCGTTGCGATGGGCGTCGCGCAGCGGGCCGGGAATGACGAGCTCAGCCACCTCGCGGCCCAGCGCCTCCTCGGCCGAGAAGCCGAACAGGCGCTCGGCGGCCGGATTCCAGCGCTGCACACGCCCCTCGGCCCCCATGACGATCACCGCGTCAAGCGTGGCGGCAAGAATCGCGTCGGCGGCCCGATCCACTCAGGGCACGTTATCCGTTAGCCGGCGTCCGCCCCGGGTAGGGGCGCGAGCATGAGCGAGACACATACCGTCGCGGTCCTCGGGGCCGGCGGCACGATGGGACGCCCGATGGCACGCAATCTGGCCCGGGCGGGGTTCTCCGTGCGGGCCTGGAACCGCTCGGTGGAGAAGGCCCGCGAGCTCGAACACGACGGCGCCACCGTCCTCGAGCAGGCCGAGCAGGCCGGTGAGGGCGCCGATGTCGTGCTCACGATGCTCTCCGACACCGACGCCGTGCTCGGAGCCGTCCGACCGGCGCTGGAGGCGGCCGGCGACGCCGTGCTCTGGCTGCAGATGAGCACGCTCGGCGAGGAGGGGACCGACCGGTGCCTCGAGCTCGCACGCGAGCTCGGCGTGTCGATCATCGACGCGCCCGTGCTTGGCACCCGCCAGCCGGCTGAACAGGGCAAGCTCGTCGTCCTCGCCTCCGGTGAGGAACGCCTGCGCCCCGGGGCCGATCCGGTGTTCGACGCGATCGGACATCGGACGATCTGGGTCGGGGATGCCGGGGCGGGCACGCGCCTGAAGCTGGTGGCCAACAGTTGGGTGCTGACCGTCGTCGAGGCCTGCGCGGAGATGATCGCGCTGGCTCGCGGCCTCGACGTCGACCCCGCGCTGTTCTTCCAGGCGATCGAGGGCGGGACGCTCGATCTCCCCTACCTGCGCATGAAGGGCAAGGCGATTCTGGAGGAGGACTTCGAGCCGCTGTTTCGCCTCCGGCTGGCGGCCAAGGACGCTCGCCTGATCACCGAGTCCGCGAGCGCGCACGGACTCGAGCTCCCGCTGTTCGCGGCCATCGCCCGTCAGATGGCGGCCGGCGTCGAGGCGCACGGCGAGGAGGACATGAGCGCGACCTACTTCGCCGCGGCGTCTTCGGCCAACCGCTGAGCGACGGTGCGGGTGGCGCGCTCATCGGCGTGGGCCGACGCCTGCAGGAGCCGGGCCAGGGAGCGTCGCAGCAGCCGCGAGACGTGCATCTGCGAATAGCCGATGCGCAGGCCGATCTCGCGCTGGGTCAGGCCGTGCGCGAAGCGCAGGGCGATCACCTTGCGCTCGACGTCCGAGAGCCCACGCCACGCGTCGGCGATGACCTCGCGGCTCTCGGCCAGGGCGAATCCCTCGTCCTCCCGGCCGATCATCTCGACCAGGGCAGCGGACTCCTCGTCCTCGCGCGAGGTCGGCGCATCGAGCGAGGCGAGCGCGTAGCTGTGCGCCACCTCGCTGGCCTCGAGCACCTGCTCGACCGTACAGCCCATGGCCTCCGCCAGCTCGTCGATCGTCGGTGAGCGTCCGGAGTCGTTCGCGAGTCGCTCGCCGGCCCGGCTGAGGGCGAGCGCGCGCTCCTGCAGGTCGCGCGGGACGTGAAGCGCCCACCCTTTGTCGCGGAAGTGGCGCTTGAGCTCACCGAGGATGGTGGGCGCGGCAAAGCTTGTGAAGCGCGCGCCGCGGTCGGGGTCGTAGCGCTCGATGGCGCCGAGCAGCCCCAGCGAGGCCACCTGGACGAGGTCCTCGAGCGGCTCGTCGGTGTAGCTGTAGCGCAGGGCGAGCTTTCTGGCGAACGGCATGAACCGCTCGACGAGCTCACGACGGGCTTCAAGATCGCGGTGCTTCCGGTAGCGGGCGAACAGCTCCTGCTCGCTACGCGGTAGGACGATGGGACGGATGGTGGTTGACAGTGCGGTGTCCTCGAATCGGAGCGGATGTACCTCCACTCTGGTCCATCGCAGGCCCGATCTATCAGCCGTCGTTCGAACGCGAACTTGGCCGCGCCCCTAGGGGTGTCAGTGTGATTACTCGTCGACTTTGTCGCGCTTGGGCCCCTCCCAGGGCTCCGCCTCGGGATCCTGCGAGGGGTGTGGCTCGCTCGTGCTGCGGCTGCCGGTCTGGGGGTGCGGCTCGGCGCCGAATGGCGCGCCATCGGGATCGCCCGGCGAGCGCGGGTCCTCTCGCTGGTCGTACGGGTCCGGCCACTCGGTCGGATCGGGCTCGCCGACCGGGGTGTTCAGCGCGTGGTGGGGATCCTGGTCCCGGGTCCGATCGCCGGGATCCCGGCCGGGTTCTTCGCGCACGCCCGTGGCCGGACGCTCGCGCTCGGAGTGCTCTTCTGGGGTCATGGTCCGATGGTTCCCGGGCCCACCCCGGTCAAACGGAGTGAGCCGGCGGGGGGTTCGCCCCGGATCGAGGCAAACCCCCCGGCGGGGTGCTACTTGCTCAGCCGCTTGCGGAGCATCTCCTTGCCCTGCTCGGCGCCCTTGCGGCTCTCGCCCTGGGCGCGGCGGAAGAACTCCGCCATCTCGGAGTCGCCCTCGCGCTCGGCGTCCTGGATGTACCCCTCGAGCCGCAGGGTGTTGCTCATGCACTGCTCGGTGAACCAGATGAGGTTGTAGTCCTTGTCCTTGGTGCCGGTGATTCGCCCGGTCTCCTCGGTGGAAGCGCCCATCTGCTCTCCTTTCGTCGGAGCGTCTGTTCACCAAGGGTGTACCCCGCCTCCCGCGACCTACACGGACGCCCCGCGGCGGATTTCCACCCGCGCGACCGGGTAGGGAGAGATCCATGCGAGTCGTCATCATCGGGGCCACCGGCAACGTCGGCACGAGCGTGCTCGAGGCGCTGCGCGACGAGCCTGAGGTGACCGAGATCGTCGCCGTGGCCCGCCGCCCGCCGGCCCGCACCTACCCCCGCACGACCTTCCACGCTGCCGACATCGTCCGCGACGACCTCACCCCCATCCTGGCCGGAGCCGATGCGGTGGTGCACCTGGCCTGGCTGATCCAGCCCGGCCGGGACGAGTCGGTCACCCACGCCGTCAACGTCACCGGCAGCGAGCGGGTCTTCACGGCCGCGGTCGCCGCCCGGGTGCCGGCGATCGTCTACGCGTCATCGGTCGGGACCTACTCGGCCGGCCCGAAGGACCGGGCCGTCCCCGAGTCCTGGCCGACCGATGGCATCCCGACCTCGTTCTACTCGCGCCACAAGGTCGCTGTCGAGCGGATGCTCGACCGGCTCGAAGCCGAGCAGCCGGAGATACGGATCGTGCGCCTGCGTCCGGGGCTGATCTTCAAGCGCGAGGCGGCGACCGAGATCCGCCGCCTGTTCGTGGGACCCTTGCTCCCGCGCTGGCTCGTGCGCCCTGGCCGCATCCCCGTCGTGCCCGCTCACCCGCGGCTGCGCTTTCAGGCCGTGCACTCGCTCGACGTCGGCGACGCGTACCGCCGGGCGATCCTCGCGCCGGTGCGGGGAGCGTTCAACATCGCCGCCGACCCGCCCCTCGGACCGGCCGAGATCGCCGCCGTCCTGCGCGCCCGCGCGACCGTGCCGGTCCCGGCCGCCATCCTGCGCGCCGGTGCCGCCGCAAGCTACGCGCTACGCCTGCAGCCGAGCGAGCCGGGGTGGCTCGACATGGGCCTCGGCGTGCCGATCATGGACTGCACGCGCGCTCGCACCGAGCTCGGCTGGGCGCCCACCCATGACGCCGCGGCCGCTCTCGCCGAGCTGATCGACGGCCTGCACGGCGGCGGGGATCTCGACACTCCCCCGCTCGCCCGGGAGACGAGCGGGCCGGGGCGTGTGCGCGAGTTCCTGACCGGGATCGGCGCCCGCGGCTGAGCGCTCCGGCGAGCGGATCCGCGCACCAGGCGGATCTCCCGTGCGTCAGGCACGGCCGGCCGCGTCGTCGGGAGCTCCGGCGCTCCACAGCGCGGCGTCGGCCCACGCACCGGTGATGACGATGTCGGGGTCGAGGCCACGGGCCCTCGCCAGGTCGGCGGCCAGGCGCTGCAGGCGGACGGTCAGGGGAATCTGCGCGAGCACGGGTCCGAGCTCGCCGGGCTCCTCGATCGTCGCCGTGCTCACTCCCTCGCGCGCCGCCGCCGCCATCAGCCTGCCGAGCAGCCCCACCGGGTCGTGGGTGGGCTGGAGCGCGAGCAGCGCGTCGGCGGCGCCGAGCGGCACCGCGGAGCCGTGCAGGAGGTACTCGGCCTCGTAGCCCTCGGCCAGCGCGCGGGCGGCCTCGCGGAGCTTCAGCGCGCCTTCGCGCGCGCTGACCGCACCGGGACCGACGCCGGCCAGCGCGATCACGCGGCGATCCTCGAGGCCGAGCTCGAACGGGCGCTCGGCCGCTGCGCGCACGGCCCCGGGCAGCCGGTTCAGGTCACCCGCGGCCAGGCTCGACTGTCCAAGCGCCAGGCTGAGCCGGGCGAGGACGACGAGCGCGGCCAGGTAGCTCGCGGTGTAGGTCTCCGAGCGCTCGCGCGGGATCGTCTGCACCGCCTCGGGCCAGCCCACACCCCGGGCGGTGATCGAAACGAGCGGCGCCCCCGCCGCGCGAGCGAGCGCGCGGGCTCGCCGGGCGAGTGCCGTCTCGCCGGTGTGGGAGATGACCACGACCCCGTCGCCGGGTCCGAGCCCGTCGGCCAGCCAGCTGAACCGGGCCGACGAGCTCGCGCGCACCGTCCGCTCGCCGGCGCAGAACATCCACGTGCCGAGTTCGGCGGCATGCTCGCTCGTGCCTGTGCCGACGAGCCACAGGTGCCGGGTGCCGGCCAGACGCTCGGCCGCCGGGCCCAGATCAGCCTCAAGCATCGCCGCCACGGCGTCGGCCTGTCCGGCGATGGCACGGTCGAGCTCGCTCATGCCGGCGATCCTCGGCGCCCCGCCGCGTCCTGTCAATCGCCGCCAGGTGGCGGCGCGCCAGGGTCGCTGCTCCAATCCGGCGAGCCCGAAGCCGGCTCAGATCACGTCGGCTGGTTGCCCCCGATCGTGACGGGGGGCGGCATCACGGGGTCGGCCAGCTGGTAGAAGGCGCCGGGCGCCGACCCCTGCGTGCCGAACCCGACCCCGGCCTGCTCAAGCGCGGCCTCGATCCCGCTCGGATCGGCGATTGAGAACACCTCGAAGCCAACGTTGTTGGGCGGGCTGGCGCCGATCAGCGACTCGGCGAGCACGCGGTGCTCGGACTCGCAGCCGGCCAGCTCGGCGCTGTAGCGGGCGAACGTCGCCTGGCCGGCCTCAGCCAGCACGGTCACTCCGATCAGATACAGGTCAACGAACAGGGTCTCCCCCGCGACCAGCGCGTGGCCGATCGCATCCAGGCTGAGGTCGTCGCCGGCCCCGCCGAAGAAGCCGTTGGGGATCCAGAACCTGGTCGTGGTCGGACGCCAGTGCGCACGCGTGAACCGAAGATGGTCGACCTCGGCCGCGTAGGCGCCCTCGAACACCGCCTTGACAGCGGCCGGAACCTCGGGGTGATGGTTGACCCGCCGCAGCAGCTCCGCGAGCAGCGTCACCGTCAACGCCTCGGTGGTGACCGCCACCGTCCCGAACGCGCTGACCGACCCCCGCCGGCTCGGTCGAGCCGCTGCCACGCCCGGCGAGAGTGCTCCGGCGGCGCCGACTCCAGCGGCACCGAGCGCAGCACGCTCGAGCATCCACCGCCGGGTTCCCCGCGAGCTGCCGGCGCGCACGAGGGCACGCTCCAGGCGCCCCACCCTCTGATCCACCATATGTGCCTCCTTTTTGCGGGCCGCCCTCGGCCCGCCACGCTTGAGAGGACTCTATGTCGCGGCGCCAACCGCGGGGAGAATTTATGGCGCCAGCAGAATCTTGATCGCGCCGTCCTGCTTCTTCTGGAAGATCTCGTAGGCGTGCGGCGCCTGGTCGAGGGGCAGCCTGTGCGTGGCCAGGTCCTCCACCCCCAGCGGGTCGGCCTCGTCGAGCACGAGGGGCATGATGTCGTCGATCCAGCGCTTCACGTTCGCCTGCCCCATGCGGAGCTGAATCTGCTTATCGAACAGATCCATCATCGGCATCGGATCGACCATTCCGCCGTACACGCCGCTCAGCGAGATCGTCCCGCCGCGACGTACGGTGTCGATGGTGGCGTGAAGCACGCTCAACCGGTCGACGCCCCCCTTCTCCATCATCGGCGCGGCGATCGCGTCGGGCAGGAAGCCGACCAGCGTGTGGGCGAGCTTGCCCATCGGCGCACCGTGCGCCTCCATGCCGACCGCGTCGATCACGGCGTCGGGGCCACGACCGCCGGTCAGCTCGCGCAGGGCCGCGGCGATGTCGCCGTGCTCGCGCGCGTCGACAGCCTGCACCCCGTGCCGGCGCGCGAGCGCGAGCCGCTCGTCGACCAGGTCGATTCCGAACACCTCGCGCGCCCCCTTGTGCAGCGCGATGCGGCAGCACATCTGGCCGATCGGCCCGAGGCCGAACACAGCCACGGTGCCCGGCTGCCCGGGTCCGTTCAGAGAGCTGAACAGGCCGGGGATCCCGGGGATCCCGGCGTACTCGACCGCCTGCCACGCCGTCGGCAGCACGTCGGAGAGGTAGACGAAGCGCTCATCAGGGGGACCCTCGGGCACCTTGATGGGGCCGAAGTGCGCCTGGGGCACGCGTAGATACTCGGCCTGACCTCCCGGCACCTCCCCGTAGAGCTTCGTGTAGCCGAGGAGGGCCGCTCCCTTGTTCTGCTCGCGGACCTGGGTCGTCTCGCACTGCGAGTACAGCTTCTGGTCGCACATGAAGCAGTGGCCACAGGAGATGTTGAACGGGATCACCACGCGATCGCCAGGGGCGATGTGCGTCACCTCGGGTCCGACCTCCTCCACGATCCCCATCGGCTCGTGGCCGAGGATGTCGCCCTCGCTCATGAACGGGCCGAGGACCTCGTAGAGGTGCAGGTCGGATCCGCAGATGCCGCTCGAGGTGACGCGGATGATCGCGTCGGTCGGCTGCTCGATCCGCGGGTCCGGGACGGTGTCGACCCGGACGTCGCGCTTGCCGTGCCAGGCCACCGCCTTCATGACCGCGCCTCCGATCCGCTCGCCACTCCCTGCTCCTCGAGCCCGGCGGCCACCGCCTGGTCGAACAGGTCGTGGATGCGGCGCCCGGCGGCGTGCTCCTCACCGAGGATCCGCTCAGCCAGCGCCGCGGTCTCGGTGTCGCCGGCCCGGGTGGCCACTCGGCGCAGCAGCTCGTAGGCGGCCACCTCGAGGTGCTCGACGGCGTATGCGAACCCGGCCAGCTTCGCCGGCGTGTCGGGCTGGGCGGAGAAGAACATCCCCCAGTTGAGGGCCCCGAGGCGCAGCGCGGCGTCCTTGATCGCGGAGGGGCGCGCGTGCAGCGCCCGCAGCCGCTCCTCGATCAGCTCCTGATGGGTGCGGGTCTCCTCCAGGTGCTCGGCGTAGGCGGTTTCGAGATCGGCGGTCCCGGCCAGCCCGGGCGCCTTCTCGAGCAGTTTGACCGACTGGCCCTCGAGCGCGTGGGCGTCCTCGAGGTACTTGGTCACCTCCTCCGAGAGGTCATCGGCGCTCTTCTCGCGCAGCGAGGCCTCGACGGCCCGGTCGAAGTTGTCGGCCAACCGCTCGGCCATGGCCCGCTCCTGCGCCTCGATCTCCCCCGCGGCGAGCACGGTGTCGGCGTCACCGGCCCGCTCGGCCACACGCGCGAGCAGCGCGTAGGCCGCCAGCTCCATGTGCTCGTAGGAGTAGCCGTGAGCCACGAGCTTGCCCGGCGTGTCGGGGTTGAACTTGGCGAACAGGGCAAAGCCGGCGCCGGTGACCGTGCCGGCCAGGTCCTTCACGCCCGACGGGTCGGCGCCGTGGGCCTCGAGGCGCTCCCGCACGCGCCGCTCGTGATCGCGCGTCTCCTCCAGGTGGCGGGTGAAGATGTCCGCCAGCTCCGGGTCGCCGGCGATCTGCGGCGCCATTCGCATCTGGATCTCGGCCTGGCGCTCGATCGAGTGCGCGTCGGTCAGGTGCTTGATCAGTTGTTCGGTCAGGTTCTCAGGGCCCATCGTGGCCTCCTCGTTGTTCTCCTAGATGCGATAACCGCGAACCGGGCGCGATAAACGAGTTCCGGTCCCGGTTGCGAGCGCGAGCTGACCGGGTAGCGGGCGACTAATGCCGCGTTCGATCTGGAACGGGACCGTGACGTTCGGGCTGATCGCCGTGCCCGTGAAGGTGAGCTCGGCCACCGAGGACCGCACGGTCCATTTTCACCAGGTCCATGCCGCCGACGGAGCCCGGATCAAGCAGCACCGGATCTGCTCGGAGGAGGACCGCGAGGTCCCCTACGAGGAGGTGGCCAAGGGCTACGAGGTCGACGACGGCGAGTACGTGCTCCTGTCTGCGGATGAGATCGCGGCCGCCGCCGGCGAGGCCGAGCACCGGATCGCGCTCGAGGAGTTCGTCTGCGCACCGGAGATCGACCCGGTGTTCTACGAACGCACCTACCACCTCGGCGCCGGGAAGGGCGGTCAGGCGGCCTACCGGCTCCTGCACGACGCGCTGGCCAAGGCCGGGCGCGTCGGCATCGGGCGCTGGGTGTTCCACAACCGCGAATACCTCGTCGCCGTGCGCCCGATGGACGGGGTGCTGGCCCTGCACACGATGCGCTTCGCCGACGAGCTGGTCGATCCGGAGGACCTCGAGCTGCCCGCCACCGACCACGCCCCCGGCAAGCGGGAGCTCGAAATGGCGCGAAAGCTCGTCGACGCGCTGCAGGACGACTTTCACCCCGGCGACTACGAGGACACCTACCGGGAGCGTCTGCTCGAGCTGATCAAGCGCAAGGCGGAGGGCGAGGAGATCGAGGCCCCGGAGGCCGAGGAGCCGGAGGCCGCGCCCGACCTCCTGGCCGCGCTCGAGGCGAGCCTGTCCGAGCACGGCACCCGGGGGCGCTCGCGCTCGGAGCGCTCGTCCTCCTCCTCCTCCTCGGGCGCCCGCAGCCGCAGCCGAAGCAGCTCCGGCGGGCGCGGCAAGGGCCGCTCAGGCTCGCGATCCCGGAAGGGCCGCTGATGGCCCGCCCGCTGTGGTCCGGCTCGCTCAGCTTCGGGCTCGTCAACGTGCCGGTGGCGATGCTCGCCGCGGTGCGCGACCAGGACCTCCACTTCCGCCAGCTGCACGCGAAGGACGCGGCGCCAATCGACGTCCAGCGCTGGTGCGAGAAGGAAGATGTCGAGGTCCCCTACGAGGAGATCACGCGCAGCTACGAGCTCGAGGACGGGCGGGAGGTGATCGTCACCGACGAGGATCTCGAGGCGGTCGAGCCGCGGCGCACGCGCACGATCGACATCGAGCAGTTCGTCGAGCTGGCCGACGTCGACCCGGTGTACTTCGACCACCCCTACTTCCTCGTGCCCGCCGGCGATGACGACGGCGCCCGGCGGGCCTACCGCCTGCTCGCCGATGTCATGGCCGACACCGGCCAGGCCGCGCTCGGGCGCTTCGTGATGCGGGCCAAGGAGCACCTGGCTCTCGTCCG
The DNA here is from genome assembly GCA_963848745.1 of uncultured Solirubrobacterales bacterium. Taxonomy (GTDB): domain Bacteria; phylum Actinomycetota; class Thermoleophilia; order Solirubrobacterales; family Solirubrobacteraceae; genus Palsa-465. The sequence continues at coordinate 552,084 of CAWKEO010000002.1, forward strand.
GGCCCGGGACGGCGCGCTGGAGCTGACCACGATGCGATTCGCCGACGAGGTGCGCGACCCCGGGGAGGTCGATGCCGCCGCCGGCAAGGCGCACAAGCCGACCGCCAAGCAGCTGAACGCCGCCGTGGCAGTGATCGAGGAGCTCTCGGACGCATGGGACCCGGCGGCCCACCAGGACCGCTACCGCAAGCGGCTGGAGCGCGTGCTCGAGCGCAAGCGCAAGGGCGAGACGGTCAAGGCGCCGCGCCCCGAGTCCGAACCGGAGCCCATGCCTGACCTCATGCAGGCACTGGAGCGGACGCTGGCCGAGATGAAGCGAGAACCCCAGGAGGCCCGATGAGCGAGAACAAGCACGAGCAGCAGATCGAGCGCATGCGCGAGGCAGTCGATCGCAAGGCCGAGCAGGCGCGGGCGGCGGCGCAGGAGCAGTCGATCATCGCCAGTGACCGCCCGCAGGACGAGCAGAGCCCTCGGGCCAAGGGCACCGGCCACAAGAAGAAGACCGCCGACAAGTGGAACCAGTAGGGCGGGCGCCGCTCAGGAGTCCGGCGGGCGCCCGCGACCGTGGGCGACGACGATCTCGGGAGGCGGCCCGGGCGGCGGTGACTCGGGTGTGGGCGGATCGAGCACGCGAGCCTCCGCTCGACGCTCGAGCGGCACGACCCACAGCTCCTCGATGAGGATCTTCACCGTGGCGATGATGGGCACGGCCACGATCAGCCCGACGAATCCGAGCAGCTGCTCGACGGCGACCACCCCGACGGCGACGACGGCGGGATGGAGCTTCACGGCCCGCGCGACCACGAGCGGCTCGATCACGTTGCCCTCGAGCTGGTGCGCGATCAGGTAGATGATCGCCACCACGATCGCCTTGCCGGGCGAGAACGTGAGCGCGTACAGGATCGGCGGGATCGAGCTGATGAGCGCGCCGAAGTAGGGGACGATCATCGCCACGGCGGTGAAGATGGCGAAGAAGGTGGCGAACGGCAGCCCGGCCACGCGCAGGCCCGCGTAGGTGATACCGCCGAGCACGAGCATGCCGATGGCCAGCCCGCGCAGCCAGCCCAGGTAGGCGGTGCGCAGCCGGTCGAGCACGTGCTCGGCGTGGCGCCGGCGCGGGGGTGGGAACATGCGCACGAGGCCGTCGCGCAGCGGCTGGGGATGGATCGCCGTGTACAGCGCCGTCAGCAGCACGACGACGATCGCCGCCAGGGCGGCCGCTACGCTGGCGCCGATCGACTCGAGAGGCCCGAGAAGCTTGGTCGGATGCTGCGTGTAGCCGTTGATGAAGTGCTGGATCTGGGTGCCGATCTTGGTCGGCGAGGTCCCGGTGAGCGAGCCCAGGCGATGGCGGAGGTCGTCGGTGATGCCCGGCAGCGACTTGTTGAACTGGTTGATCTGGTGGCTGAACACCGGCACCGTCAGGGCGATCAGCCCGCCGAGCGCGCCCAGCCCGATGAGCAGGGCGAGTACCGCGCCGATGCCCCGCGGCACCCCGACGCGCTGCAGCTCGCTGGCGAACGAGGACAGCGGTACCGCGATGATGACCACGATCAGCACGGCGAGCACGAGGCTGATGAGCTGGCGGAACACGAGTCCAGCCACCACGAGCCCGAAGGCGAGCAGCACCATCCGATAGAGCGCTCCCGGCGTGATCCGGGACTCGTTCACGGCCGGACCGCCAGCGCTGCCCACGCTCCCTCGTTCACGCCGGCAAGCTTGACATGAACGTCGGTCATGCTCATCGCGCCATCGCCTTGGCCGCCGCGCTGGTGGTGGCGGGGTTCCTCGTCCACGAGCTGCTCACGCTGCTGCTCGCGGTGGTCGTCGCCGTCATCCTCGCCCTCCCCCTGGCGGCCGCCGCCGAACGCGCGGAGCGCTCGGGCCTGCCGCGCGTGCTCGGCGCCGTGGTGGCGCTCGCGCTCATCGCCGGTGCGCTGAGCGGGCTCGGCTTCGCACTGGTGCCGGCGTTCATCCGCCAGGCCCGCCAGTTCGCCGCCCGCCTGCCGTCGATCCTGCACGGCCTCGAGCGCGACCTCGGCCGTCTCGGGCTCCACCACACCGGCTCGCTGTCCACCGAGCTGCGCAAGGCCATCGACAACGCCCTCGCCCACCCCGGATCCCTCGGCGGCCCGCTCAGCTCTGCCGGCGCCACGCTGCTCGCGATCGCCGTCGGCCTCGTGGTCATCGCGGTGGTCGCGGTCACGCTCGCCGTCCGGCCAGAGCCCGTGCTCGGGTTCCTGCTGCGCCTGTTTCCGTCCGACCAGAGGCCCCGGCTGCGGAGCATCTTCGGCCGCATCCGCACGGCCTGGCTCGGCTGGATGACCGCGGTGGCAATCGACATGGTGGTGCTTGGGGGCCTCCTGTGGGCGGGCATGGCCCTCATCGGCCTACCCTTCGCGGTCGGGTTCGCCACCTTCTCGGCCCTGATGACGATCATCCCCAACTACGGATCGGTGATCAGCGCCGTGCCGCCGATCCTGGCCGGGCTGGCCCGCTCGCCCACCGAGGCCGTGCTCGTGCTCATCGTCTACCTGATCGTCAACCAGATCGAGGGCAACCTCCTCCTGCCCCTGATCATGGCGCGCACGGTCGACATGCACCCGGCCGTCGTCGCCATCGGACTGCTCGTGGTGGCGGCGCTGTTCGGGATCATCGGCGTGTTCATCGCCATCCCCCTGCTCTCGGCCCTGTTCATCCTCGTCCAGGCGCTGTGGATCGAGCCCCAGGAGCAGGCCGCCGCGCCGAGTCTGATCCACCCGGCTGCGTGATGGGACCGGGGGCCGGGTAGGGCGGCGCCATGGCCATCGCGATCCTCGACATCGACGGCACGCTCGTCGACACGAACTATCACCACACCATCGCCTGGTACCGGGCGTTTCGCCAGCACGGCATCGTTCTGCCGCTGTGGCGCATCCACCGCCACATCGGCATGGGTGGCGACCAGATGGTGGAGGCGCTCACCGACGAGCGCACCGAGTCCGAGAAGGGCGACGAGATCCGCAGCGCGGAGAAACCGCTGTACCTCGCCTTCATCGAGGAGGCCGAGACGATGGATGGCGCTCGCCCCCTGATCGAGCAGCTGAAGGAGCGCGGCCACACGGTCATCCTGGCCAGCTCGGCCAAGCAGGACGAGCTCGACCACTACCTCGACCTGCTCGACGCGCGCGAGCTCGTCGACGGGTGGACGAGCTCGGCCGACGTCGAGGCGACCAAGCCCGAGCCGGATCTCGTCAAGGCGGCGCTCGAGCGCGCGGATGCCCCGGAGGGCGAGACGGCGATCATGGTCGGCGACACGCCCTGGGACATCATCGCGGCCCGCCAGGCCGGCGTGGAGACGATCGCCGTGCGCACCGGCGGCTTCGGGGTCGACGAGCTGCGCGAGGCCGGCGCGCTCGCGGTGTTCGAATCGGTTCGCGAGCTCTGCGAGGGGCTCGGGGACACGCCGCTGGGCTGAGCCCCAGCGGGTGGTGCGGGCGCGCCCCGCACCACCCGTGGCTCGGGGTGAGGGTTGACGACGCAGGGCCAGTCGGCACCGCGTTGTGAGCGCTCACAATACCCGCTGGCGGGTTCAGGTCAAAGCGAGGCGGAGTGGAGCCCAGCGACGGGCCGTGTCTGTCTGCCTGTCATCGCGCTCAGCCGTGGAGGGCGCGCAGGAGCGGGGCCCGGGCGCCCGAGAGTCCGCATTCACCGAGCAGCGCGATGGCACCGTGCAGGACCGCCCCGATGCTCTCGCCCTGGTAGATGTCGCTGCTCGTGTGCCTGTAGACGAGCGCGAGCTTGCCGGCTCCCTGGGTGGCCATCGTCTGCAGCGCATGCAGCTGGTCGGCCGCAGGGGCGCCGAACGCGGTCAGCTCCTCGGCGTAGCCGCAGGCGGCGGTGATATCGCTCGTGCCGACGGCGAGCTTCTGAGCCAGCGCCGAGGGCACAGGCGTCCCCGGCCCCTGGCAGGCAGCGAGGGCGAGCGCCGCCGCGACCGCGGCCGTGGCCTTCAGCGCAGCGCCAGCAGGCACACGCCTCCGATCACGCTGACCCCCGCGCTCCACCAGGCGATGTAGTCGCCGATGTGCCCGGAGTGCAGGTCGCGAAGCACCTCGAGCGGTCCGCGGTCGACGCGTGGTAGGTGCAGCCGCTCGCCCCACAGGCCGCACGCGGCGACGGCCACCGCCCCGGCGACCGAGAGCACGCCGAATAGGACGTCCGACGCACCGATGTGGCTCGATGCGACGGCGGGCAGCGCCACGCGGGCGCCGTGGAGGATCCAGCCGGCGTAGGCCCGGTGCTCGACGAACTGAGCGGTGACCCGCTCGACCCCCGGCACGGCTCCGGGGACGAGCCCGACCACAAGCGCGGCCAGGAGCAGGAACGCCGGGACGAGGACCATGAGCGGCGGGGTCTGCTCGCGCGGGGCACGCTCCTCCTCGATCTCCTCCCGGGCGGCCCGGGCCTGATCCTCGTGCGGCCCCTCCCGCGCGCCCCAGCCCATGAACACGCGCCCACACACGCGCAGCACCGTGCCGCCGGTCAGCGCCGAGGCGACGATGAACACGGGAACGAGCCAGCCGTACCCGGCGTCGCTGGCCGACTCCTCGAGCAGCGACTTGCCGGCGAAGGTGGTGAACGGGGGAATCGCCGCCAGCAGCAGGGCGCCGAGGACCATGAGGACGCCGACAAGCGGGAGCGCGCGCCCGCGCCCGTGCAGGTCGTACTCGTCGATGGTGGCAAAGCGGTGCAGGAGCACCCCCGCGCACATGAACAGGGCGGCCTTGGTCAGGCCATGGCCGATCACGTAGACGGCCGCCCCGGCGACGCCGTGGGCCGACAGCAGCGCGATCCCGCACAGGAACATCCCCACGTGGCTGATGGTCGAGAACGCGAGCAGCCGCTTGACGTGGCGCTGCAGGAAGCACATGACCGCTCCGATGAGCGCGGTGATCACCCCCAGGGCGACGAAGATCGCTCGCACGGCCGCGGCGTGGGGACCGAGCGGACCGGCGAACACGACCCAGTACAGACGGGCCACCGCGTATGCGCCCAGCTCGACCATGACGCCCGAGAACAGAACGCAGACCGGCACCGGGGCCACCGCGTGGGCGTCGGCGAGCCAGAAGTGCAGCGGCACGACAGCGGCCTTGGTGAGGAAGCCGGCGAACAGCAGGACCATGGCCACGATGACCAGCGGGATCGGCGTGATGGGCGGACAGCGCCACGCCGATCTGGGCCAGGTTCAGCGTGCCGGTGCGGGCGTAGAGGAGCGCGACGGCGACGAACATGCCGTAGCCGCCGATGCTGTTCGTGATGGCGAAGTTGAGCGCCCCCTGGATCGGCCCGCGCTCCTCGATCCGGTAGGCGGTGAGGGCGTAGGCGGCGGCGCTCATGACCTCGAAGAACACGATGAGGTTGAACAGGTCCCCGGTCAACGCGAACCCGACCATGCCGGCCATGAACAGCAGCATCAGCCCGTGGAACAGGCCCTCGATGGCGTCGAAGTAGCGCAGGGAGTAGAGCAGCGCGGCGCTGACGAGCAGACCGGCGAACGCGGCCATCCCGGCCCCGCTGGTATCGATGGCGAGCGCAATCCCGATCGTCACCCCATGGCGGGGCGTCCATCCCCCCATCCAGTACGCCCACGGCTGCGTGGTCGCATGCTCGGCCAGGATCACGCACAGCGCCGTGGTGGCCAGCGCGGCCAGGGTGGCGGTGGCGTCGCGAAACCAGCGCGGCGCCACGGCGCCGACGGCGACGAGCAGCGGCCCGGCGAGCAGCGGCACGAGGACCGGCAGCGCGGACAGGTGCCGCATCAGTGCTCCAGCGACCGGAGATCGTGTCGGGTCGAGGCTGCCGAAGCGCTTGTGCGCCTGCACGACGAGCGCGAGCAGGAGCGCGGTGATCGTCGCCTCGATCACGACGTCGGTGAGCACGAGCACCTGGACGACCGGGTCGACCAGCTTCGAGGTGGCCGGGATGTCGGCCACGATCGGAGCCGACCCGCCGTTTCGGTAGCCGATCGCCAGCAGCAGGACGTAGGTGGAGGACTGGACGATGGTCAGGCACAGCACCGTGCGCACGAGGTTGCGGCTCGACACCACCCCCCACAGGCCGATGACGAACAGCCATACCGCGACCGCGTACGGGAAGACCCTCACTGCGACGCCCCCTCCGGTGCGCTGCCTGGCTCGATCAGCGACTGGTCGAGGAACTCGGTCCAGGTGAGCAGGAACGCCCCGGTCACCTCGAGCCCGACCGCGGCCGAGTTGAGCGGCATGATCCCGGACGACAGCAAGTGGCCGGGGATGCCCACGGGCAGGAAGTCCTTGAGGTAGATGCCGGCGAAGATGAGCCCGCCGAGCCCGATCAGCGCGTACGCCGCTGCGCCGATGGACTCGGCCGCCTCGAGCAGTACGTGCGGAGCCACGCGCTTGAGGGACAGATAGCGCCCGGCGAGGAGGATCGCCACCGGGCCGGCGGCGAGGACGACACCGCCCTGGAACCCTCCCCCGGGAGTCAGCTGCCCGTGGAAGACGAGGTACGCGCCGAAGGCGACGAGCAACGGAATGAGGACGAGCGACAGAAGCCGCAGCCCGTCGCTGGCTCCGGAGAAGGGGTGCTCCTCGATCCCCGGCGCGGCCGCGTCGTCCTCGCGCTCGTCGCGCATCTGGCGCAGCAGCAGCGCCACTCCGGCGACCGACGCGAACAGGATGAACTCCTCGCCCAGCGTGTCGTAGGCACGGATGTCGAAGTTGAGCGCGGTGACGACGTCGGTGGCGTGGCGGAGCGTCGGCTCGGTCAGGTTGACCACCGCCCCGGTCAGCTCGTGCGCGGTGCCGAACGCCGGCAGGCCGCCCATGCCGATCGCCAGCACGGCGGCCAGGCCGGCGCCCGAGACGGCGAACAGCCACAGTCGCACGCGACGGCTCACTCCTCACCCTCCTCGTCCGTCCGCGTCGCGTGCTGGTGGATCTTGCGCAGCGCGGCCAGGATGATGAGCGGGAGCCCGATGGCGCTGACCACGATCTCCGACAGCGCGACATCGGGGGCCTGGAAGACGAAGAACAGCAGCGTGAGGGCGATCCCGTAGGTCCCGAGCATCATCGTCTGGCGCAGCGCATCCGGGGTGAACACGACCGCCCCACCGCCAAGGGCGACGAGCGCGAGCGCGATGACCTGGAGGACACTCATGGCTGCTCGCGCCGCTCCTCGATCCCGTGCCTCCACTCCCCGTGCGCGCGTGTGCGCACGGTGCGCGCGGTCGTGTGCACGAGAACCGGCCCGATGGTGGCCAGCACCACGCCGGTGGCCAGAGCCTTGTTGCCGATCAGCGACCACGACTCGCGCACGAGCACGGCGATCCCGATGCACAGCGCGCCGTATCCGGCCAGGCCGACGTAGTGGAGGCGATCGAGCCCGCTGCGCATGACGCACAGCCCGAGCACGGCGAACAGCTCGAGCACCACGCCGGCCACGAGCAGGACGGTGGTGATGACGGCGCTCATTCGCCTGCTCCGCTCAGATCTCGCTCTCCATCAGGCGGGCGAACGCGAACGCGCCCAGCATCGCCAGCAGCGCGAACAGCAGCGCCAGATCGATGAACGGCTGGCGATGCAGACCCTCACACAGAGCCATGAGCGCACTCGCCGCGAGCGTGCCGGCCAGCTCGAGCGCGGCGAGCGCGCTGCCCAGCGAGGCGAGCAGGCACACGGCCATGCACGGCGCGATGGCCGCGCCCAGGACGGCCGCGGCGATCTCCCATTCGTTCATCCCAGCCCCGTCACGTCAAGCTCGCCGGCCGCTCCTTGACGGCGCAGCTGGTGGACGAGTAGCAGGCCCCGGTCGGTATCGATCCCGATCACGATCGTGTTCGGCGCCACCGACCCAAGGATCTCCGCGATCGCCCGGCGCCCGGAGTCGCCCGCCGAGTCGTCGGTGGCGGCGAACGGGACGGCGCGCAGGGTCCCGCGCTCGCGGCGCGGGTGCACCAGTTGCGCGAGCGCCTCCGCGCACACGATCGCGATGTCAGACGGGATCTTCCAGACGAGCCGCCAGGCCCGCAGCGCCCACCAGGGAAGCACGCGAGCCTCGACGAACCCCTGCTGGCGGGCGAGCTCGAAGGCGATCCCGCAGGCCAGCGCCGTGCCGCCGAGCACGAGCAGCTCGGGCAGCTGGGTGGTGTCGATGAGCAGGAGATAGAAGCCCCCGCCGATCGCCCCCCCGAGCAGGAGCAGCCACGCGCGGCGGATCAGCGCAGGCACGGCAGGACCCGCTCGCGGTAGGCGGCGAAGAAGGCATCCTGGTCGGGCCCGATCTGGCCCACGTAGAGCTCGTCGAAGCCGGCCTCGGCGTACGCCTTGATCGCCTCGACGTGCTTGTCGACGTCGGGCCCGCAGGGCATGCTCTCGGCGATCATCTCCTCGGTGACCAGCTGGGAGGCCTGTTCGAAGTGCGCCGGTGTGGGCAGGATCTGAGCCAGCTCACCCGGCAGCTCCTCGTTCGGCCACAGGTGATGGACGGTCTTGACCGCCTGCTGCTCGTCCTCGCCCCAACACACCTTCAGCCCGCCCTGGACCCTCGCGCCGTCCTTCGCGCTGCGGCGAAACTGCTTGACGGACTCCGCGTCGGGGCCGACCGTGCAGAAGCCGTCCCCGATCCGGGCGGCCAGCTCGACCGCCTTGGGGCCGAACCCGGACACGATGATCTCCGGTGGCGCCTCCGGGAGGTCGTAGATCCGCGCGTGCGAGACGCGATAGTGGCGGCCGCGATGGTCGTGCACCCCGCCCTGCCAGAGCGTGCGGATGACCTCGACCGCCTCCTCGAGCATCTCCAGGCGCTCGTCGGCCTCTGGCCAGGCGTCGCCGAGGATGTGCTCGTTCAGCGCCTCGCCGCTGCCCACTCCGAGCGAGAAGCGCCCGTCGAGCATGACCGCCGCTGTGGCGGCGGCCTGGGCGATGATCGCCGGATGGATCCGTACCGTCGGGCAGGTCACCGCGGTGCTCACGTGCATGTTCTCGGTCGCCTGCGCAATCGCGCCGATCACCGACCACACGAAGGGACTGTGACCCTGGGCATCGTTCCAGGGGTGGAAGTGGTCGGAGATCCACAGGCCCTCGAACCCGGCCTGCTCGGCCTTGATGGCCTGCGCGATGAGGTCGCGCGGAGCCCATTCCTCGCACGACAGGAAGTAGCCGATCTTCATGTCAGGCACCAGTCCCCTGAGTCGCTGTCTACCGTCGTGCCCCCTCTGCCCCGTGCCGGTGGCTCGTAATCCGCCCGCTCCGAGTGCAATGCGGCGCGGCGGGGTACGTCTGAACACACCGCGAACCGACCGATTGGAGGTGCCGTGGCGAGGACAGGAGAGAACGGTGGAGGCGGCCGAGTCCGGCAGCGATGTGCTGACCGAGCGCCGCCGTCAGGAAGCCCGCAAGGCCGGACAGCGGGCACGCAAGCGAGTGCAGGCGCAGTCCGGCGCCGCCGGATGGGTGGCCGAGCGAGCATCCGAATGGACCTTGGACGGGCCCGACACCAGCTTCTTCGAGCTGCAGAAGTACCTGTGGAACCCCCTCATGGACTACTGGTTCCGAATGGAGATCGAGGGCTGGGAGAACGTCCCCGCCGCCCCCGCGCTCGTGATCGGCATTCACTCCGGAGCGCCGTTCGTGTGGGACGCCTGGACGGTCGGCTTTCAGTGGTGGCGGCACTTTGGCTCGAGCCGCCCGCTCCACGGCACCGCGCACGACGCTCTCATGGCCACGCCGGGAATCGGCGCCTACTTCCGCCGCATGGGGGTGCTCCCCGCGCACGCGGACAGCATCACGGCCGCACTGGCGGCCGGCCGCGACGTCGCCCTATGGCCGGGCGGCGAGCGCGACTCGCTGCGCCCGTGGACCAAGCGCGACAAGGCGATCCTGGCTGGTCGCATGGGGTTCGTGCGCCTGGCCATCCGGTCCGGGGTGCCGATCGTGCCCGTGGCCACCGTGGGCGGCCCCGACTCGATGCCGGTGCTGGCCAGCGGGCGGCGCATCGCCCGGGCGCTCCAGCTGGACCGCATCGCGCGCCTGAAGATGTTCCCCATCGCGCTGCAGGTCCCGTGGGGGATCTCACCGGCCATCCTGCCCGAGGTGCCGCTGCCGACGAAGATCCGGACCGCCTTCCAAGAGCCGGTGGAGCTCGGCAGCGATCCCTCCCTGGCCGAGGACCGCGACTACGTGGAGACCAAGTACGAGGAGGTGCGCCAGCGGATCCAGGACGGCATGGATGCCCTGGCCCGCCGACGCCGGCTGCCGCTGTTCGGGTGAGTGCGACGCGCCCGGCGGGTGAGCGCCCCGGCGCTCACCCACCACCGGCTCGCGGCGGCCGACTACGCGGCCTGCTGGCCCTCGTGCTTGCCCTCGGCGAACTCCTCGACGATCTTGGCGCAGAACGCCGGCAGGTCATCGGGCTTGCGGCTGGTGACCAGACCGCTGTCGACCACGACCTCCTGATCGACCCACTCCGCGCCGGCGTTGCGCAGGTCGGTCTGCAGGCTCGGCCATGAGGTGACCGTGCGGCCCTTGACCACGTCGGCCTCGACGAGCAGCCAGGGACCGTGGCAGATGGCGCCGACCGGCTTGTGCTGCTCGAAGAACGTGCGCGCGAAGCGCACCGCGTCCTCGTCGGCGCGCAGCTCGTCGGGGTTGATGACCCCGCCCGGCAGCACGAGTGCGTCGTAGTTGGACGCGTCGGCGTCAGCGACCGCCTTCTCGGCCTCGATCGTGTCGCCCTTGTCGTGGTGGTCGAACATCTGCACCTCACCGGCCTCGAGCGAGACGAGATCGACCTCGGCCCCGGCCTCGCGGATCGCCTTCAGCGGCTCGGTCAGCTCGACCTGCTCGACACCCTCGGTGAACAGGAAGGCGACGCGCTTGCCCTTCAACTCATTTGCCATATCCATCACTCCTCGAATCGCTTTACGATTCGGGTACCCGAGGGCGGGGCGGCAAAACGAGTCCTGCGCTGCGTCAGGAGCGGATGACGACCGGGGTGCCGAGCGGCACGTGGGCGATCAGCCAGCGGGCGTCCGCCTCGCTCACGCGCAGGCAACCGTGGCTGACGTCCTCGCCGATGCTCCACGTCTCGGTGGTGGCGTGGATGGCGATGCGATTGCCGCCGTCCCAGTCGGAGATGGCGTGCGGGGCGAGCGCTGAGAGGGCGAGGATGCAGCAGCCGTACGGGCCGGATGGATCCCCGGTGCTGAGCCGGTCGGTGACCGCGAAGGTCCCGGTCGGGGTGGGCGCGCCGGGCATGCCGATCGCCGAGCGGTAACGGGCGAGCACGCGCCGGCCCTCGCTTACCGCCACCTCCCGATGGCGCAGCGACACCTCGATCCGCCAGGCCACGGCGCCGAGTACGGCATCGCGGCGGGGGATCCAGCCGGTGCGGCCGTTGCCGGCCTCTGGGCTGAGCACCCCGAGCCAGCCGGGCCGCTCGGCCACCACGAGCAGCGCTTGGGGCGAGCCGTAGGGGGTGTGGAGGCCGAGGGCGCCGAGGTGGGGCCCGTTCGGGGCCGCCAGCAGCTCGGTGGCCCGGGTGAGCAGGGCGACGAACGGGCCGGAGGCGTGGCGCCCCGCGGCCTTGGCGACGCCGGCATGCGCAGTCGCGGCCACGGGCACGAACGGGGAGCCCGCCTGGGTGAGGGCGGCTTTGGTCGGCGCCGAGCCCAGGCCCAGGGTCAGGCCGATCCCCAGCGGGATCGCTGGGATGAGGCCGGCCAGCAGTGCGAGCAGCAGGCGGCGGCGCGAGAACATGACCCCCGGGTGATCGGCGCTCGGGGGGCTACCCTTGATCGGACCATGTTCCGCTTCGGTGAAAAGACAAAGATGATCGCCCCCGACCGGGCCCTCCCCGGCCGCGCGCAGGCGATTCCGGTGCCCGAGCGCCACGCCGTGCTTGGCACGCCGCTGCGCCCCCCATTCCCCGACGGGCTCGAGCAGGCGATCGTCGGGATGGGCTGCTTCTGGGGCGCCGAGCGCGTGTTCTGGCAGGCACCCGGCGTGTACACGACCGCGGTCGGCTACGCCGGCGGCTACACGCCGAACCCAACCTACGAGGAGGTGTGCAGCGCGAGCACCGGCCACGCCGAGGTCGTGCTCGTCGTGTTCGACCCCGCGCAGACCTCCTACGCCGAGATCCTCCGCCTGTTCTGGGAGAACCACAACCCCACGCAGGGCATGCGCCAGGGCAACGACATCGGCACCCAGTACCGCTCGGCCATCCTCTGGACCACCGAGGCCCAGCGCGAGACGGCCGAGGCCTCACGGGCGCTCTTCGCCGAGCAGCTGCAGGCCGCCGGCTACCCCGAGATCACCACCGAGATCGCGCCGGCGGGCCCGTTCTACTACGCCGAGGATTACCACCAGCAGTACCTGCACAAGAATCCAGGCGGATACTGCGGCCTGGGGGGCACCGGAGTGAGCTGCCCGATCGGCTTGGGCGTGGCCACCCCCACGGCCGACTGAGCGCACGTTCCCGCCGGCCCGGGGGCGAACTTTGGCGCCTGACTGGTCCCTGGGACACGTCGATCACCAACGTTCGCGGATGTGATGATCCGCGAGCAGGCCCGCACCCTCTTGGCGCCGCCGCCCGGACCGCCGCTCGGAGAGCGTTCTTTGGCAACGAGATCCGGACCCTCCGGATGCCGTTGCCAAAGATCGTTTCGCGACCGCGCACGAGGCGCAGCCGCGCGCGACCGCCGGCGCTCAGCCGCCCGCGACCGCCGGCAGGATCGTCACCTCGTCGCCATCGGAGACCGCCGTGTCGAGGCCGTCCATGAAGCGGATGTCCTCGCCACCCACGTAGACGTTGACGAACCGGCGCAGACCACCGTCCTCGGCGATGCGGCTGCGCAGCTCCCCGAAGCGCTCGTACAGGGAGTCGAGCACCTCGCCGACCGTCCCGCCGTCGACCTCGGCCTGGGCCTCGCCGCCGGTGGCGGCGCGCAGCTGCGTGGGGATCTTCACCGTGACTGCCATGTGGCGCCCTTCATATCACGCGACGGCGACGGCACGCTCGCTCGCGGCGGCCTCGAAGGACTCGAGATTGGGCGCGATCTCCCAGGCCTCAAACGTCCCGCGGGCGCAGTCGAGCGTCTTCAGCCCGTCGCCGGTGATCACGGCCACCACGCGCTCGTCGGGATCGATCTGACCGGCCCGGGCAAGCTTGGCCAGGACGGCGGTGGTCACCCCACCCGCGGTCTCGGTGAAGATGCCGGTCGTCCGGGCGAGCAGCTTGATGCCCTCGATGACCTCGGCGTCGCTGACGGCGTCGATGCTCCCGCTCGTGCGTCGGGCGAGGTCGAGCGCATAGGGCCCGTCGGCCGGGTTGCCGATGGCCAGCGACTTGGCGATCGTGTTCGGCTTGACCGGCTGGCAGAAGTCACGTCCGGCCGCGAACGCGGTCGCCACCGGCGAGCAGCCGGTCGCCTGGGCACCGTTGAACGTCGGCAGCGAGCCCGAGAGCAGCCCGACCTCGATCCACTCCTCGAAGCCGCGGGCGATCTTCGTGAACAGCGATCCGGAGGCGATCGGCGCCACCACCCGGTCGGGGATCGCCCAGCCGAGCTGCTCGGCGGTCTCGAAGGCGATCGTCTTCGAGCCCTCGGCGTAGTACGGGCGCATGTTGATGTTCACGAACGCCCACGCATACTCACCCGAGATCTCGGTGCACAGCCGGTTGACGTCGTCGTAGTTGCCGCGCACGGCCACGAGATTCGTCCCGTAGATACCGGTGGCGAGGACCTTCTGCTCCTCGAGATCGGCCGGGATGAACACGTAGGACTCGAGACCGGCGGCCGCGGCATGGGCGGCCACGGCGTTGGCCAGGTTGCCCGTCGAGGCGCAGGCGATCGTCGTGAAGCCGAGCTCGCGCGCCCGGGCGAGCGCCACCGACACCACCCGGTCCTTGAACGAGTGGGTCGGGTTCGCGGCGTCGTTCTTGATCCACACCTCGCGCAGGCCAAGCGCCTCGGCCAGGCGATCAGCGCGCAGCAGCGGCGTGAAGCCGGCCACGAGCACGCCCCGCGGCGGCGCCTGCACGGGCAGGAAGTCGCTGTAGCGCCACAGCGAGTGCGGGCCGGCCTGGATCCGGCGCCGGAGCTCGGCGGGGTCGGCCCCCGCGCGGCTCGCGTAGCTGACCTCGAGCGGCCCGAAGCACCGCTCGCACACGTAGTGCGCGTCAAGCGGATAGGTGGTGTGGCATTCCTTGCAGCGAAGAGACTCTGGCGGCATATGTGAAAAAACCTCCGCCGGGGTCTGTGGTCGGAGGTCGGTAAACCGCCCTTTCCACATCTCCCAGGCCTTGTTGTTGGAGCCTGATGGAATTGGCACCGTTCCCTTTCGGGCGGTTGCCGGGGTTTCGTAGGGCCATATCCCTCCACCCCTCTGGATGTAGTACAGCTATGTGGTCCAGCAGTATACCCATAGGTTCGGCACCCCAATTCATGCCTTGAGCCCGATGTCCGCGCGTAACGGCGGCGTCCGGGTGGTGTTTGGACTTGATCCCCCGCGCCCGCCGGACCGGCGCCTCCACACCGCATGGCCGCTACCTCATCCGACCCGCTCTCGCGCCTCGAGGCGGCCCTTCGTGCGGGCGAGCGGCCGCCGACCCGGCGCATGCTCGTGATCGTCAACCCGTATGCGACCACGGTCTCCGACCGGCTGAAGAACCTCGTCGTCTACGCCCTGCGGGCCAGCTACCAGGTGGAGGCGATCGACACCGAGGCGCGCGATCACGCCACCGAGTTGTGCCGCGCGGCGGCGGCCGACGGCTACGACGTCGTGGTCGCATTCGGCGGCGACGGCACGGTGAATGAGGCCGCGAACGGCCTCATCGGTTCCGACACCGCACTGTGCTGCCTGCCCGGCGGACGGGCGAATGTCTACTGCCGGATGCTCGGCATCCCGGTCGACGTCGTCGACGCCACCGAGCACCTGCTCGCCCTGGCCGACGACTGGCGCCCCCGGCGGGTCGACACCGGTTCCGTCAACGGCCGCCACTTCGTGTTCTCGGCCGGCGTCGGGCTCGACGCCCACGTGGTCGAGCAGGTCGATGCGCACCCGCGGCTGAAGGCCCGCCTTGGCCAGTGGTACTACTGCTGGACCGGGATCCGCACGTTCAACCGCCGGTACATGCTCCGCCCGCCCCGGCTCGAGGTCGAGCTCGGATCGGAGCGCGTGGCCGGCGTCACCGCCATCGTCCAGAACGCTGAGCCCTACACCTACTTCGGCGAGAAGCCGGTCAACCTCAGCGAGGGTTCGCGCCTGGACAGCGGCGATCTGGCCGGCGTCGTGCTCGAGCGCTCGCGTCCGCTCGACATGCCGACCGTCATGTGGCGGATGCTCTCGAGCCGGGCCCGCCTCGGCCGCCACCGCCACGTGCACGCGTTCAGCGGCGCCGAGGGACTCCACGTGCGCTCGCTCGACGAGCGCCCGCTTCCGCTCCAGGTCGACGGTGACTACATCGGCGAGGCGCCCGAGGTCACGTTCGCGATCGCTCCGAGCAGCCTGACCGTCGTCGCCTGATCCCGTCTAGCCTCACGGCATGCGCCGTCTGTCCGCCGCACTCGCCGTCTGCGCCATCGCGCTGGGCCTCGCCATCCTGGCTCCGCTGGTCGGCGCCCGGTCCCTCCCCGGGGCCAAGCGCTGCCCGATCTTCCCGGCCGATAACGCTTGGAACCAGCGCGTCGACCACCTGCCGGTGGCCCGGGGCTCGGCCCGGATGATCGCCGCCATCGGGGCGAGCGCGCCCGTGCATCCCGACTTCGGCTCCGGCCTCTACAACGGGGCACCGATCGGGATCCCGATCACGATCGTCGGCCGCCACACCCGGCGCGTGCGCGTGCGCTTCACCTACGCCTCGGAGTCCGACCACGGCCCGTATCCGATCCCCCGTCACCCGGCGATCGAGGGCGGCCCGCGCTCGACCGGCGACCGCCACGTGCTGCTCGTCGACCGCGACAACTGCCGCGACTACGAGCTCTACGCCGCCTATCCCGCGGCCGGCGGTCGCTGGAGCGCCGGATCGGGCGCGATCTTCAACCTGCGCTCGGACCACCTGCGCCCGGCCGGCTGGACCTCGGCCGACGCGGCCGGACTGCCCATCCTCCCCGGCCTGGCCCGCTACGACGAGGTGGCCGCCGGCACGATCGATCACGCGCTCCGGTTCACCGCGCCGTGCACGGCGGCGCGCTACGTCTATCCGGCTCGCCACTTCGCCTCCACATGCTCGGGCTCCGGGCTGCCGCCGATGGGGCTGCGAGTGCGGCTGAAGGCGGGCGTCGACATCTCCCACCTCCCCGAGCAGGCCCGCATCGTCGCCGTCGCGCTGAAGCGCTACGGCATGATCCTGGCCGACAACGGCTCGCCCTGGTACATCTCCGGCGCGCCGGACGCGCATTGGAACAACGACGCGCTGCACCTCCTCGACGGGCTGCACGGCAGCGACTTCGAGGTCGTCGACACGAGCTCGCTCCCCCACCCCGGCGCCTGATCTTTTTCGCCCTTGGGGGGGCGTACTTCGGTCCCTGGCGGCTCTTAAGCCACCATGGCCCTCTCTTCCGAGACCCCGCGCCAGCACCGGGCGCAGATCACCGACCGCGACCGCACGCTGCTCGCCTACCTGGCCGAGCACCGCCTGGCCCGGACCGACCAGCTGCAGGTCCTGCTCGGCCTCAGCGCCACCGCCGTGCGAGCGCGGCTACGAACCCTCATCGACGCCGGGCTGATCAGCCAGGAGGTGTACTTCCACCGCCAGCCGGCCTGCCAGCAGATCACCCGCCGCGGGCTGGCCGCGATCGGCAGCCCGCTCCCGCCGCCCCGGGTCGACTTGAGCACGTACGCCCACGATGTCGGCGTGGCCTGGCTGTGGCTGGGCGCCCGCGACGGAGTGTTCGGTCCCCTGCGCGAGGTCATCGGCGAGCGGACGCTGCGCTCCCGCGACCGCCCAGGCCGGCCGAGCACGCCACCGCTCGCCGTGCGCATGGGCGGCGTGGGCCCCGGCGGCCTCGAGCGCCTGCACTACCCCGATCTCCTGCTGGTCACGGCGGCCGGACGGCGCGTGGCGCTCGAGCTCGAGCTGACAAGCAAGGGTCGCAGCCGGCGGGAGAACATCCTGTCCGCCTACGGCGCCGACCCGCACGTCGACACCGTGCTCTACCTGGTCCCCAGTCGCCGGACCGGCGCCGCGATCCTCGCCTCGGCCCGGCGACTGGGAATCGAGGACATCGTGCGCGTGCAGTCGGTGCGCCTCCCCGAAGCGGCCGGTCCGGGCACCCCCGCCCGTACGCTCCAGCGCCCGCCGCAGGACCGCGCGCGGGAGGCGGGCCGATGACTGAGGAACCGTCCGCCGGCGGGCGCGCTCGCCGTCGGGCTCCGTACTGGACGCTGCCCGCATTCCTGGCGCTCATGCTCGCTCCCGGCTGGGTCGGCACCGTCGCGCTCCTCGCCGCGGTGACGGTGGCCGTCGCCCGCCCGCTCCTGCGCCGCCTGCGCGCCCGGAAGGCCCTCGAGGCCTCGCTGCATCGCGCCGGGGAGCCGGGGACCGTTCACCTGGGGGCCGGGCGCCGCGGTCTGCCCGTCGTGCTCGAACCGGAGCAGCTCGCCGCCCACGGCCTCGTGCTCGGAGCCAGCGGGGCCGGCAAGTCGACCACCCTGCTGCGGCTGCTCACCGAGCGCATCCGCGACGGCGGGCCGGTCGTCGCCGTCGACCTGAAGGGCTCGCCGGCGTTCGCCCGCGCCCTGGGCGACGCCGCGCGGCGTGGCCGGGCGGCCGCTGCAGGTATGGAGCCTCGACGGCCCAGGCGGTGTGGAATCCGCTCGCCCACGGCAACCCGACCGAGCTGAAGGACAAGCTCATCGGCACCGAGCGCTTCAGCGAACCGCACTACCAGCGGGCGGCCGAGCGCTACCTGCAGATCGCGCTGACCGTCGCCCAGGCAGTGCACCCCGATCGGGCGCCCACGCTGTCGGAGGTCGTCGCCCTCACCGACCCACGCCGGCTCGCCGCCCGATTGCGCGGCGCCCACGAGCCGCTGCGCTCGCAGGTCCACGACTACCTGCACAGCCTGACTCCCGACCAGGTGAGCGCGGTGCGCGGGGTCGGGACCCGTCTGGCCATCCTCACCGAGTCCGCCGCCGCCCCCCACCTGACGCCCGAGTCCGGCGCGGCGGCGATCGACCTGCCGAGCGCGCTCCAGGGCGGCCCGGTGGTGCTGTTCAGTCTGAACGCGAGCCGGTACGGAGCGCTCGCCGCCCAGGTCGGGACGATGGTCGTCCAGGACCTCGTCACCGCCGCCGGGGCGCGGCTTGAGCAGGCGGGCCCACCCGCGCTCGTGGCCATCGACGAGTTCTCGGCCCTCGGCGGTCAGCAGGTCGTAGCCCTGCTCGCCCGCGGGCGCGAATCAGGCGTCAGCGTCGTCCTCGCCACCCAGGAGCTGGCCGACCTCGACCGGGCCGGCGCCGGCGTACGCGAGCAGGTGCTCGGGAACACGGCGCTCAAGGTGATCCACCGCCAGGACGTGCCCGGCTCGGCCACGCTGGCCGCCCAACTGGCGGGCACCGGCTGGGTGTGGGAGGAGACCCGCCAGTTCGGCGCGGCACCCCGGGGTGCCGGGATCGGCCCGCGCGGGACGCGGCGGGAGGTCGAGCGCTACCGCGTGCACCCGAACACGATCCGCACGCTCGGCGCCGGGGAGGCGCTTCTGATCACGAAGGCCCCGGCCACGGACGTGCAGCTCGTGCGGGTGCTGCCGGCGCGCGCGGTGGCTCCCGCCGCCCGAGCGCCGAGCGCCGCGGCCCCGCGGGGCGTGGCTCCGGTGCGAGCGGCCGCCGCTCCGGCGCGACCCGCCCCCGCTCCGGTGCGCGCGGCCGCCGCTCCGGCGCGAGCGGCCCAGGGTCGACCCACGGCCGATCGCGCGCCGCGGCCGCCCGCGCGCCGGCCGCCGGCACGTGAGGGCCCCGAGCGCTGAGCGCGTCTCGCTGATCGTGCACGGACGATCCGGCGCTCACCGCTGGGCGAGCAGGAGATCGAGCGCGCGAGTGCCCCGTGCGCTAGCCCGCGCCGGGGGTGACCCGATACGCGTCGAACACCGCGTCGATGTTGCGCAGACGCGTGATCGTCTGATCGAGCGCGCGGGTGTCCCCCACCTCGACCACGAACCGGTTCTTCACCATCGGGTGGTTGACCGTGCACCGGGCCTCGACGATGTTGATGCCCGACTCGGCGAACGTGCGCGACATGTCCTCGAGCAGCCGGTGGCGATCCCAGCCATCGACCTGGATCTCGACCCGGAAGGAGGTGTCGGCGTCGCCGTCCCAGCCGACCGGGGTGAAGCGCTCGGGGTCGCGCCGGAGCACGGCGACGTTGGGGCAGTCCTCACGGTGGATGGTGATGCCGCGCCCGAGCGAGATGTACCCGACGATCGGATCCCCGGGCACCGGACGGCAGCACTTGGCCATGCGCAACATCACGTCGTCGACGCCCTCGACCGAGATCCCGTAGCGCGAGGAGGAGGTGGTCGGGCGCGAGCGCCGCCGGCGGGTCTGCAGCAGGTCGTCGGCCGCCGTGGGCTCGGAGTCGGCCGCCTCGCCCTCCTTGAGCCGCTGCATGATCTTGTTGACCACGACCTTGGGCGAGACCTTGGCGGCGCCCAGCGCGATGTAGAAGTCCTCCGCCTTGCGGAAGCCCATCTCGCGGATGACGTCTGCGAGCAGCGTCGAGCCGACGAGCTTCTGGGCCGGCAGCCCCTGCTTGCGCAGGTGGTCCTGGAGCAGTTCGCGGCCCGTGTGCTCGGTGTCCTTACGCGACTCGGCCTTGAACCAGGCCTTGATCTTGTTGCGGGCCCGGGTCGTCTTGACCAGCGCCAGCCAGTCGCGCGAGGGCCCGCGCTCGCGCTTGGAGGTGAGCACCTCGACGATGTCGCCGGAGCGGAGCTGGTAGGAGAGGGGGACGATCTTGCCGTTGACCTTCGCGCCCACGCAGCGGTGGCCGACGTCGGTGTGGATCTCGTAGGCGAAGTCGAGCGGGGTGGCGCCCGACGCCAGCGACTTCACCTCGCCCTTGGGCGTGAACACGAAGACCTCGTCCTCGAACAGGTCGATCTTCAGGGTCTCCATGAACTCGCGGGGGTCTGACTCCTCCTGCTGCCAGTCCACGAGCGAGCGCAGCCACTTCAGCTTGCCGTCCGAGCCGCCGTCGAGCGCCGCTCGGCCGACGCCGGACTTGTACATCCAGTGGGCGGCGATGCCGAACTCGGCCAGATCGTGCATCTCGCGCGTCCGGATCTGGATCTCGAGCGGCCGCCCCTCGGGCCCGATCACCGTCGTGTGCAGCGACGAGTACATGTTGAACTTCGGCATGGCGATGAAGTCCTTGAAGCGGCCGGGCAGCGGCTTCCACAGCGAGTGGATGACGCCGACCGCGCCGTAGCAGTCCTTCACCGAGGAGACGATCACGCGCAGGGCCGTCAGGTCGTAGATCTCGTTGAACTCCCGGCCCTTCTTGGTCATCTTCGAGTAGATCGAGTAGAAGTGCTTGGCCCGGCCGGCGATCTCGGCCTCGATGCCGAGCTCCTCGAGCTCACCCGCCAGGTAGTCGCCGGCCTGGTTGATGTAGCGCTCGCGCTCGGCCCGCTGCTGGGCGACCAGCTCCTTGATCTCGTTGTACTTGCGCGGGTGCAGGGTCTGGAAGGCGAGGTCCTCGAGCTCCCACTTGATCGCGTGGATGCCGAGACGGTGGGCGATCGGCGCGTAGATGTCGATCGTCTCGCGCGCCTTCTCGATCTGCTTCTGCTTGGCCATCGCGCCGATCGTGCGCATGTTGTGCAGGCGGTCGGCCAGCTTGATCAGGATGACCCGGATGTCCGAGGCCATCGCCACCATCATCTTGCGGTAGTTCTCGGCCTGGGCCTCGTCGCGCGACTGGAAGGTCAACCCGGTCAGCTTGGTCACGCCGTCGACCAGGCTGGCCACCTCCTCGCCGAAGTTCTCCGCCACCTCCTCGAGCGAGGCGGTCGTGTCCTCGACGGTGTCGTGCAGGAGCGCCGCGCAGAGCGTCTCGGTGTCGAGGCGCATCCCGGCGCAGATCTTCGCCACGCCGACGGGATGGATGATGAAGTCCTCGCCCGACTTCCGGCGCTGGTCGGCGTGGTGCACGCAGGCGAATACGAACGCCTCACGCACGCGCTCTCGGTCGATCTCGGCCGCCGCCCCGTGCGCGTGCTCCTCGACGATCGCGAACAGGTCGCCGAGCATCCGGCGCTCGGCGCTGGTGAGCTCGACGTCCTCGAGCTCGCGGTGAGCGGCCGGGTCATGGAGGCGATCGACCGGCGCGCGGGTCACCAGACCCCCTTGGCGAGGGCCTCGGGGAGTGCCCGACCCGGTGGCGGCCGGCGCGGCGCCCGCGTCGGCGCGAGACCCGTTCTCACCTGCCTCGGTGGGCGCACCGTTGCCGCGCGCCTTCCCGTCGCGGGCCTCGGCCGCGTTCCCGCTCTCGCGGGAGGGGCCTAGCCGAGTCCCAGCTGGTTTGCGCTGCTCAGGTATTGCCGTCCATCCTCGAGTCGCCGTGTGTAGGCCCGGTACGCCGCCGAGCGCTCGAGCGCGGTGTGCGCCGTGCCCGCGAGCGACAGGGCCGGCAGGTCCCGGTCGAGGCTGACGAGCTCGAGCTCCGCGAGGACTCTGATCAGGCGCCCCCCGAGCCTGGCCGGGTGGGATGGCTGACCGTCTCCGCGGAGCAGGCGCTCGAGCTCCTCGCCGGTCACCCTCAACTGAGCTCGAACCGCCCGATAGAGGGCCGCGAGCCAAGTGCGGAGACCGTACTCGAGCTCGTGCATCTGCTGAGCAAAGCGTAGCTCAGCCGCGCCCCAGCTCAGATGGGTAAATCCTTCGCCCCCCGCGAGCAGCGCGCGGGCGGCCGGACCGGCCGGTGGATCGAGCGCTATTACGTGCGCGTAGTCGCGGACCAGGTCGGGCTGTCGCCCGAGCCCGTGGTAGGAGACGAGCGCGAAGCCGCCGCCCCGCGCCGAGAGTCCGGGCAGGCGCCGGCCCACCTCGGCGCACACGGCGAGCGCTCCCCCACCGGCCGCCACGGCGTCGGCGAGCACGGCGAGCGGACTCTCGCCCCGGCGGTCGAGCACGGTCCGCCCGGCGCGCTCGAGAGCCCCGGCCGGATCGGCGAGCGTGGCGTCGAGCTCGGCCAGCACTCCGCCCAGGTAGTCGGCCGGCTCTCCCAGCACGGTGATCGGTGCCGGGGCTGGGCGGCGGGCGTGGCCGAGCACGAGCCGGGCCTCAACGGCGCCGTTCCAGTGGTTGCGCTCGAGCCGGAAGCTGGCGTCGAGCGGCTCGCCGGCGGGTCCCGGGCGCCCGTCGCAGCCGAACGCGACCGCCCGGGCCCGCGCCCCGCCCGAGCTGACGGCGAACCGCGCGTGGCGCCCGTCGCCCATCGGGCGGATGTCCTCGAAGCGGGCTCCGGGCACGAGCAGGCGCGAGCGCGGGTTGCCGAGCCCGCAGGGCTCGAGCTGGGCGAGCTCCTCGGCCAGGGCGAGCCCGAGCTGCGATCCCGAGACGATCGCGTCGACCCGCTCCACCGGCTCGAGGAGGTCCGGCGTCAGCACCGCCTCGGCATGGCGCTCGATCAGCGAGCGCACCGCGTCGAGGCGCTCGCGGCGCACGGTCAGCCCGGCCGCCGCCCGGTGGCCGCCGTAGCGCTCGAGCTCACCGGCGGCGGCGTGCAGCGCGCCGAGCAGATCGAAGCCGGGGATGCTGCGCCCCGAGCCGGTCCCGAGCTCGCCGTCGAGCGCGATCAGCACCGCAGGCCGGTGATGGTGCTCGACGATCCGGGAGGCGACGATGCCGATCACGCCCGGGTGCCAGTCCTCCGCCCACAGGACGTAGGCGCTGCGCTCGCCGAGCTTGGCCACCTGCGCCTCGGCCTCCCACAGGATCCGCTGCTCGACCGCCCGGCGCTCGGCGTTGACAGCGTCGAGCTCGGCCGCGATCTCGGAGGCCCGGGCGGGATCGTCGGTGAGCAGCAGCTCGAGTCCGGCGTCGGCGCGACGCAGGCGCCCGGCCGCGTTGATCCGGGGCGCGAGGCGGAAGCCGAGCGCATGGGTGTCGAGCGCGCTCGGGTCACAGCGCGCCACCTGCATGAGCGCCCGCAGCCCCGGCTTGCCGGTGTTGGCCAGGGCGCGCAGGCCCTCGCGCACGAGCCGCCGGTTCTCGCCCTGCAGCGGCATCAGGTCGGCCACCGTGGCCAGCGCGACGAGCTCGAGGTCGTCGGCCACGGTGCTCGCGCCGAGCGCCTCGGCGAGCTTGTGCGCCACGGCGGTGCCGCACAGCGCCGGGCAGGGGTAGTCGCACAGCGCGGGATGGACGATCGGGCAGTCGGGGAGCTGCCCGTCCGCCCGCGGGCTGTGATGGTCGGTGACGACGACGTCGAGGCCGAGCGCGCGGGCCGCGGCCACCTCCTCGACCGCGGTGATCGCGCAGTCGACGGTGATGAGCAGCTCGGTGCCGCGGGCGGCCAGCCGCCGCACCGTGTCGGCCGCCAGCCCGTAGCCGTCGTCGATGCGGTCGGGCAGGTACCAGCCGACCTGGCCACCGCGGTCGCGCAGCGCGCGCACGAGCACGGCGGTCGCGCACACGCCGTCGACGTCGTAGTCGCCGTGCACGGTGATGCGGCTCCCGGCGGCCAGATGGCGCTCGATCACCTCGAGCGCGGCGTCGAGGCCGGCGAACGCGCTCGGCGGATGGCGCTCGCAAGGGTCGAGGAACGCGCGCACCTCCGCCGGATCGGTCAGGCCACGGCGGGCGAGGATCTGGGCCAGGACGGGACCAACCCCGAGCTCGCGCTGCAGGCGCAGGGCGGCGGCGAGGTCATACGGCGCCAGCTCGAGGCGGGGCGTCCGCGGCGTGGCCCGCGGGGGAGCGGCCGCGGGCGGGGCGGCGGCCGGCGGCGCGGCGGCGAGCGGGCGACGCGAGCGGGCGCGGTCGCGGTCGCGGTCGCGGTCGCGCCGAGGGTGGGGGCCTCGGCGGCGGGCGCCCCGGCGGCGGGCGGCCCCGGCGGCGGGCGGCACGACCGGCGCGGGCGGGCTGAGCAGGGCCTCGGGCATGCGGGCAGCGTATGGGCCGCCCCCGACGGATCCGCCCGCTCAGGCCGTTCACGGTACGCCCGGGCCGGTCCGCTGGGGGCGCCGTCCGCCCGCATAGGCCGAGTAACTGCATCAGCGTGCACCCCACCAGCCGCCTGGGTGCACTTCCTCCCGCCTAGGCCGAGAAACCGCATCACCACGCACGCGACCAGGCGCCCGGGTGCACTTCCTCCCGCCCAGCCGAGAAACCGCACCAGCGCCCGCACCACCCGCCGCCCGGGTGCACTTCCTCCCGCCCAGGCCGAGAAACCGCATCAGCACGCACCCACCAGCCGCCCGGGTGCACTTCCTCCCGCCCAGGCCGAGAAACCGCATCAGCACGCACCCACCCGCCGCCCGGGTGCACTTCCTCCCGCCCAGGCCGAGAAACTGCATCAGCGCGCCGCCGGCCGGCACGTTGCTGCGCTTATCCGGCACGACGCCGAGCAACCGCAAACCGCGCCCACGCCCATCGGCGAGCGCGCGACGGCGCCCCGCCCTCAGGTCAGCACGCAGAACGCGCCCGAGCGCGCGGCGGCGCCCCCCGGCCTCAGGTCACCGCGCAGAACGCGCCCCGCACCCGGCGGCGCGACCCGCCCTCAGCCGACCGGATGCGCCTGCTCGCGCCGAGCCCCGGCGAAGTACACGACAGCGATGCCGATCAGCGCCCCGGGGACAGCCTCGAGCGCCGTGGCGATCGTCGTGGCATGGCGGCCGGGAATGCCGAAGCCGGCGATGATCCAGCCGCACAGGATGGCGCCGGCGAGCGCGCCGATGAACGCGCCCACGATCCCGCCCCAGTAGCGGTCGGGCAGCCAGATCGTGAAGTGCCAGAGCGCGAGGCCCATCATCACCCAGGCGAGCATTCCCATCAGCGCGGCCTCCCGTGACGGCGGTTGCGCGAGGAGCGCGGGCGCTTGGGCTGCGAGCTCGGCTGCACCATGCCCTCGTTCTCGGCGATGTCCGGGGCCGGGCTGACCGGGGGCGCACCGTCGCCGTCCTCGGCCGGCTCGCTCGCCGGAGGCTGCTCGGGCGCCGGGGCGGGAGCGGCACCCTTCGCCCCCCGGCGGCGGCTCGGGGCGCTCTGCTCGGGCTGGGTGTGCGCGGCGCGCTTGGTCAGCGTCGACGTCGGCCGGCCGCCGCGCGCGCGCTCCTCCTCGATGCCGAGGTCGCGCTTCATCTGCTCGAACTCGGCCGCCGACACGCTCTCCTGGTCGGGAGTGGTCAGCCGCCCATCGCGACGGAGACGCCGATCCCGGCCCGGTTCGACGTCGGCTCCGGCCGACGCGTAGGCGGGCACGTAGCCGTGCTCGGCGGTGATCCGCTCGCGGCGGTGGCGGTAGACCGACTCGCGCTCCTTCCAGTGCGTGAGCACCGGGGAGGCGATGAAGATCGAGGAGTACGCGCCCGAGGCCACGCCGATCAGCAGGGCGAACGCGAAGTCGCGCAGCGTCGAGCCGCCGAAGATGAGCAGGGCGGCGATCGGCAGCAGCGTGCACGAGGTCGTGGCCAGGGACCGGGTCAGCACCTCGGCCATCGAGCGGTTCACGATCTGCGAGAACGCCGCCCGCGGCATGCGCGGGATGTTCTCGCGTACTCGGTCGAACACGATGATCGTGTCGTAGAGCGAGTAGCCGAGGATGGTCAGCAGGGCGGCCACGGTCGAGGTCGTCACCTGGCGCCCGACCAGCGCGTAGACGCCGCTGGTGATGAGCAGGTCGTGCATCAGCGCGATCAGCACCGGAACGGCGAACTTCCACTCGAACCGCAGCGCCACGTAGAGCGAGATGACGATCAGCGAGGCGATGATCGCGATCACTGCCGCGTTGGCCACCGAGGAGCCGAACGTCGGGCCCACATTGGTGATCTGGACCGCCTTCAGGCCGTAGCGCGACTGCAGGTCGCTGCGCGCCACCGAGCTCTTGGGACCCATGTACGGCGCGGAGATCTGGAAGCCGTACTGGCCGAGCGTCTTGTCGCCGCTCACGCGCTGGACGACCGGGCTCTTGGCCCCGGCGCCCGAGACCAGCGAGGTGACCTGGGCCACGGTGGCGGGCCGCTCGAGGCCGACGGTGATGCGCGTGCCCGAGGTGAAGTCGATGCCGAGGTTGATCCCCCGCCCGCCGATGGCGAGCGCTCCGACGAGCAGGATGACCCCGGACATCGAGAAGAAGTACTTCGAGGCGCCCATGAAGTCGAAGTGCCAGGCGCGCTTCTTGCCTCCGGCCCCGAGCGCCGATGGACTCGAGATGACTCGCGATGAGCCCATCGTGGACAGGATCGCCTGGGTCGCCATGACGGCCGTGAACAGCGAGACGATCACGCCGATGCCGAGGGTGAACGCGAAGCCCTTCACGTCGGCGGTGGCGAGCACGAACAGGATGAACGCGGTCATGATCGTGACCACGTTGGCGTCGATGATCGCCGTCAGGCCCTTCTTGTAGCCCGTCACGATGCCCTGGCGGATCGAGCGTCCGGCCCGGATCTCCTCCTTGACGCGCTCGAAGATGACGATGTTCGCGTCCGCGGCCACGCCGATGGTGAGGATCAGGCCGGCGATGCCCGGCAGCGTGAGCGTGATCGGGATGAGCTTGATCAGCGCGTAGAAGTAGGCGCCGTAGACGATCAGACCGGCGGTGGCGATGACACCGAGCACGCGGTAGTAGACGACAAGGAACAGGGCGACGATGGCCAGCCCGACGAGGCCGGCGATCAGACCCTGGTTCAGCGCCTGCTTGCCCAGCGTGGCCGACACCTGCGACTCGGAGATGAGCTTCAGGTTGATCGGCAGCGCGCCGAGACGCAGCTGCGTGGCCAGGTCCTGAGCGGACCCGATCGTGAACGCGCCGCTGATGTCGGCCCCGTTGGTGCCGTCGATCCCGTCCGGGTACTGCTTGTAATCGATGTAGGGGACGGTGATGAGCTGGTTGTCGAGCGAGACCGCGAAGTGCTGGTCGAGGGCCTGCCCCAGGCCGCTGACCAGCTCACCCCGGCGGGCGATCGTCGCGGTCACGCTCTGGAACTCGCGCTGCCCCTTGCCGGTGAACCCGAACGTGACGTCCGGCTGGCCAGCCTGATCGGTGCTCTGCTGCGGGCTCGTGATGTCGGTTCCGGTGAGCGCGACGTTGTCGCGGAGCACGAAGAACTGGGCCTGCGGGCTGGCGAACTTGATGACCTGGGACGAGCTCGGATTGGCCGCCTGGAGGACGGTCCAGCCCTGCTGCACGGTCAGGACCTGAGCCTGCGCGAGCGTGACCCCGGGCGGCAGGCCGCTGGCCAGATCCTGGCGGTTGTCATCGGGCCCGTTCAGGAGGCACTTCGTGCCCACGGTCTCGTTGACCCCGAACTGCTGGGCCGCCGCCTTGCAGGCCGCACTCCCGGCCGCGCCGAAGGCGAAGTACTCGGGGCCGTAGCGCAGGTTGTGCTTGTTGATCCAGGCCGGCTGCTTGGCCGCCAGCTGCACGGCCGCGTACAGGCCGACGCTCCCGGCCCCGGGATTCCCGGGTGAGATCTGGTTGCCGATGCCCTGGCTGATCTCGGTCGCGGTCGGGTCCTGGGTCTGGAGCTGCCTGGCCACCGGCTGGCCGGTCGAGCGTGAGGGCGTTCGCCTCCCAGTCGTAGAACGCCAGCTGGGCTGTCGTCCCCACGAGCCGCTCGGCTCGGGCGACATCGCTCACGTCCGGGAGCGCCGCGGTGATCGTGTTGCCACCCGAGGTCTGGATCTGGGGCTCGGCGACGCCCAGCTGGTCGACGCGCTGGCGCATGACGTCGACCGCGCGCGAGAGCGAGTCCGCATTCACCGCCGTCTGTGGCGTGCGCTTGGCCTGGTAGGTCAGCTCCACGCCGCCCTTGAGGTCGAGGCCCAGGCGCGTCGGCATGGTCGCCATCACGACGACCGAGCCCGCGATGAGCCCGAGCACGAGCAGCAGGATGAAGCCGTTGCGCTGGCGGTCGCTCATGAGGTTCAGTGGATGCTAGACGTGCGCGGGGGCCGGACGGTGATCCCTCCCCCGATGAACGGTAGCGCTAGGCGTGGTGGTTGCTCGGGGTGAGGACCACGAGCACCCCGCCCTCCTCGTCGTCATAGGCGGGAAAGATGTCGGCCACGGCCCGCGCGGGCAGATCGCGCTCGGCATGGACCTCGACCGGCTTGCCCTGGACCCGGACCTCCCACTCCAGTGCGGTGGCGACGTGGTCGGTGCCGTCGTCGAACTGCAGCCCGAGCACCTCGCTGATCGGGCGGCCGATCGCTTGTTCGGTGCGCAGGCCGGTGAGCTCGAACGAGCCACGACCGCAGTCGATGAGCCGGCCCTGGCCGTCGCAGGCGAAGAACGCCGCGTTCGGCGCCGGGTAGTAGTCGTCGAGCAGCTCGAACAGGTACGCGAAGCCGCACTTCTCGCACCCGCGGGTCTCGCGCCGGAAGCCGGCGTTGCGGTCGGTGCCCATCGACCGGTTACCGCAGTGAGGGCAGATGAAGTAGTGCTCGCGCGCCATCGCGCCCGGAGGATAGCCCGGGGCCCGGAGGCCATCGGGGCGCTCGCCTGCGCATCAGGTTAGGGTCCTGTTGGCCATGAGCGACTTCTTCGGGCCGCCACCACCGCCGCCGCCTCCCGCGCCGCGTCACGAGCCACCGCCGTGGTCCGGCGCGCCGCGTGGGGTCCTGCCCGGCGTCATCGCGCTCGAGCTCCTGCTCGGGCGCAGCGACCGGGGCGCGGTCGCGATCACCCGGCTGGCCGGCTACCCGGCGGGGTTTCAGTTCGACCTCGTCGCGATGACGGCCCCAGGGTTTGAGGAGGATCTCGATCCGATGCTGTTCGGGCCCTACGGCCATCACCGGCGGCGTGGCGGCAGCGGCGGGTGGCCGGACGACATGCTGCGTCTCGGCGTGCAGTTCGCCGACGGCGGCCGGGCCACGAACGTGGGCGGCCACCACCACGGCTTCGGGGAACCCCCGATCGGCCCGGTCATGCACGGCGGCGGCGGGGGCGGCGGCGGCGGGGACTGGCACCAGAGCATGTGGGTGTGGCCGCTGCCCCCACCCGGCCGGCTCAGCTTCGTATGCGAGTGGCCGGCCGTGGGCATCGAGCAGTCGCGGACCGAGATCGACGCTCAGCTCGTGCTCGACGCGGCGGCGCGGGCGCAGCCGATCTTCCCCGGGCCGCCCGGCGGCGCAAGCTCCTCCGCGGTGGTCCGGACGATCAGCGTCAGCGACGACGACCCGCCGCCACCTCGGCGCTAGAGCAGGGTCCGCTGGCCCGGCGGGTCGAGCCCGAGGTGCACGAACGCGCGCCGGGTGGCCGCACGGCCCCGGGGGGTGCGCTCGATGAAGCCGCGCTGGAGCAGGTAGGGCTCGTAGACGTCCTCGAGCGTGTCCTGCTCCTCCCCCACCGCCACCGCGAGCGTCGACAGGCCGACCGGGCCGCCGCCGAACTTCTCGCAGATCGCGCGCAGGATCTCGCGGTCGAGCCGGTCAAGCCCCTCGCCATCGACCTGCAGGAGGTCGAGCGCGGCCGCTGCCACCTCCGCCGTGACGACGCCCGATCCACGCACCTCGGCGTAGTCGCGCACGCGCCTCAGCAGCCGGTTGGCCACCCGCGGGGTGCCCCGGCTGCGCCCGGCCACCGCCCGGGCACCGTCCTCCTCGATCGCCACGCCGAGCAGCCGGGCCGAGCGGCGGACGATGAGCGACAGGTGCTCGGCGTCGTAGTGCTCGAGCCGGTGCTGGATGCCGAAGCGGTCGCGTAGCGGCGTGGTCAGGAGACCCGACCGCGTGGTGGCGCCGATGAGCGTGAACGGCGGAAGCTCGAGCGTGACCACCCGCGCGCCGGCGCCCTGGCCGACGGTGATCGGCAGCTGGCCGTCCTCCATCGCCGGGTAGAACGTCTCCTCGAGCGCCCGGGGCAGCCGGTGGATCTCGTCCACGAAGAACACCGCCCGCGGCTCGAGCGCGGTCAGGAACGCCGCCACGTCCCCCTTGCGCTCGAGCGCCGGGCCGGCCGTCTGCACGAACGGAACCCCGAGCTCGGCGGCCAAGATCTGGGCCAGCGAGGTCTTGCCGAGGCCGGGCGGACCGGCCAGCAGCACGTGGTCGAGCGCCTCGCCCCGGCTGGCTGCAGCGGCGATCGAGACCGCGAGCTGGTCCTTGACGGCCTCCTGGCCGATGAAGTCCTCCAGCCGGCGTGGGCGCAGCGAGCGCTCGAGCTCGTCCTCGGGCAGCTCCTCGGCGGCCTGGACCCGGGTGGCGCTCACTTGCGGGCCACCCGCAGGGCGTGGGCGATGAGCTCCTCGGGCCGCTCGCCGTCGGCGCCGTCGAGCAGCTCGTCGACCTCGGTGAGCGAGTAGCCGAGACCGAGCAGGCCGTCGCGGGCGAGCGCGCGCGGATCGTCGCCGCGCGTCACCGTGATCGCCGCCTCGGGCACCGTGACGCCGACCTTCTCGCGCAGCTCGACGATGATCCGCTCGGCCGTGCGCTTGCCGATCCCCGGCACGGCCTGGAAGCGGGCGGCGTCGCCGGCGGCCAGGGCCCGCAGGAGCTCGCGCGGCGGTCCGGCCGACAGGACGGCGAGCGCCACCTTCGGGCCGACCGCCTGGACGCCGAGCAGCATGAGGAAGAGCTCGCGCTCCTGCTCGGTGGCGAAGCCGATCAGCGAGATCGCGTCCTCGCGCACGACCATGTGGGCGTGCAGGGTGACCGGCTCGCCCACGGCGGGGACGTGGCGGAGGGTCTCGCTGGAGACCGACAGCCGGTAGCCCACTCCGCCGCAGTCGACGACCACGTGGTCGGAGCGCCGCACGGCCACGGCGCCGGAGACCAGGGCGATCACCGGGCCGCCTCCGCCCCGGCGGCGGCTGCCGCGCGAGCCAGGAGGGCCTCGGAGACGCCGGCCCGTCCGGCGCCCGCGCGGCCGGGCACCCGGACCGGGCGCTCGAGCGCGCCGAGCAGCGGCGCCCGGTTGAGCTCGCACACGGCCACGGCGAGCGCGTCGGCGGCGTGGTCGGGGCTCGGCACCGCGACCAGCCCGAGCAGGCGAGCGACCATCCGCCCGACCTGGTCCTTGGCCGCCCGGCCCGAGCCGCAGACGGCGTCCTTGACCTGCTGCGGGGTGTAGGAGCCGAGAGGCGACGCCGCGCTGGCCGGCGGCCAGGAGCACCACGCCCCGGGCCTGGCCGACCGCGAACGCGGTCCGGACGTTGGCCCCGAAGTAGAGCTCCTCGACCGCCAGCGCGTCGGCGCGGTAGCGGTCGAGCAGGGCGCCGACCTCGCGGTGGATGTCGGCCAGCCGGCGCTCGAGCGCCACGCCGGCCGCGGTGGCGATCACGCCGTGGTCGAGAGCCCGCAAGCGGCCGCCCTCGCTCTGCACGACGCCGAAGCCCGTGCTGGCGGTGCCGGGATCGATGCCGAGGACGATCATGCGGTGCTCATTCTCCGCGGCCGTCCGGACGCCTCCCCGGCGCCCGCGAACGATGGCGATCTCATTCCACGGGGTGAGACAAATCAGCCAATGTTCGGGCGCGGGCGGATCGCGCTCCGCGAGACGCGATCCGCGAGACGCGACCGCCGGCTCAGCGACCCACGCAGCGCGTGCTCGCCCCGGGCGCCGTCACCCGGTACACGTGCCAGCCGTCGACGCTGGCGATGAGCCGGTGCTCGGTCAGCCCGTGGGCGATCGCAGCCGCGTCCGCCATCGATGGCGTCGTGGGGGCCGACGAAGTCGAGCCCCTGGTGGCGCATCGCCGTCCCGACTCGCCCGAGCGTGACGTGGAGGTCCCAGGCCATGGCGGTCTGCACGCCGTGGTTGACCGCGGCGTAGCTCGTGCGGCAGGGAAAGACGCCGGCGTGGCCGCCGACGGCGGCCACGGCGCGCTGCAGGCCGCGCAGGCGCGCGACCGCCCGGTTGGCCTGGGCGCGCTGGCCCCAGGCGGTGGAGATCCGCCCGCTGCCGAGCACCGCGGACACGACGACGAGCGCCACCGCGATCCCGGCGCCGAGCGAGCCCGCCCGAACCGCACGAGCCTCACCCGCGCGACCCAGCGCACCCACGGCAAGGCGTGCGACGCCGACGACCCCCACGCCGGCGAGCACGCCGATCAGCGCCGCCGCGGGCAGGAAGAAGCGCTCGAGCCCGGGATAGCCGTCGAGGGTCATGCCGATCACGATCACCCACCAGGCCAGGGCGCACCCGGCCAGCCCGGCCATCACCCGGTCGCGCCGCCACCACCAGGCGAGCCCGACGGCCACCACGGCGAGCACGAGCACGGCCGGCATCTGGATGTCCGCCGCGCGCCCGAGCACGGAGAGGAACCGGTCGGCGCCCAGGTGGCCGTTGTAGGACTTCGCGTGCGAGGCGGCAATGAAGGGCTGCCCCGTGCTCACCCACGGCGGCACGAACCACAGGAGCGGGATGGCCGCCCAGCCCGGGAGCACGAGCCAGGCCATCCGCCGCCGGCGCCACACGAGCCAGGCGCCGTAGACGAGCACGAATGGCCACGTCTCGGGCCGGATGAGCGAGGCGGCGACGAGCAGCACGAAGGCCGAGCCGCGCCGGCCGGCCAGGTGGCGGTCGATCGCCCAGAGCACGGCGCCGATCAGCATCGGCTCCGAGGTGCCGCGGAACATGTAGTAGGTCCAGTCCTCGAGACCGCCGGCGTCGTGCGTGAGCACGACGGCGGCTGCGGCGGCGACCCCGGCCACCGGCGGCGCCCAGCCGCCACGCGGCCGCGGGCTCGTCCGCGGGAGCCAGCCGCGGCGCCAGCGACGCCGCCAACCGGTAGGCGGCCACGATCCCGAGCAGCCCCCCGGCCCGGGCGGTGATCACCCACAGCGTCGGCGCCGCCCCGCCGAACAGACCCCAGATGGCGGTGAAGCAGAGCGGCAGCGGCTTCCACGACGGACCACCGTTGACCAGGAAGCTCAGATGCGGGTCGAACACCTCGCGACCCCAGTCGACCCACGACCAGGGGTCGTAGCTCGGCGTGGTCGGCAAGAGCGCGGCCGACAGCGCGGCCAAGGCCACGCATGCCGCCACGATCAACAGCAGGGACGGCGGGAGCCACTCCGACAGCGTCCGGGGCGTTCCCGGCCGGCTCGCCGCCCGCCCGCGGGCCGGGCACCGGCGCGGCCGCGCTCTCCGGAGCGCTGACCGTACCGTGAACCGTCCGACCCTCCATCGCCCGGCTCAGGACTGAGAGAACCGGCAGCGTGCGAGGGTGCGCAGGACACGGAAGCCGTCCACGGCGGTCAGCTTCTTGCCCTCGTCGGTGGCCCGAGCGTGGTAGTGCACCGGGACCTCGAAGATGCGCTGGCGCCGCTGCACGAGGCGGGCGGTGATCTCGGGCTCGATGGCGAAGCCGGGCTCGCGCAGCGGCAGGCTGCGGAACAGGTCGGTACGGATCATCTTGTGGCAGGTCATGATGTCGTGCAGGTACACGTTGAACATCATGTTGCAGGCGAGCGTGACGCCCTTGTTGCCGAGCACGAACAGGAACGAGTGGCTCGTGTACCCGTCGAACGCGCGGACCCCGAAGCAGGCGTTCGTGCGCCCGTCGAGCAGCGGCGGCATGAGCAGCCCGAGGTCGGCCGGGTCGTACTCGAGGTCGGCGTCGAAGATGGCGGCGAACTCCCCGTTGGCCTCGGCCAGGCCGGTCTGCACGGCCGCGCCCTTGCCCCGGTTCGCGGGATGCTCGAACAGGCGCACGCGCTCGTCCCAGCTCCCGCTGCGGAGGATCTCGCGCGTGCCGTCGGTCGAGCCGTCATCGACGATGATGAGCTCGAAGTCGCTGGGCAGCTTGGTGTCGAGCACCTCGGCGATCGCGCGCTCCACGCGTTCACGCTCGTTGTAGACCGGCATCAAGATCGAAAGCAATGTGAAGGGGGGGTCGGAGGGAACGTGCGCGGGCCGGGACGCGCCACATGCAGGCCGCGTGCGATGGCATCCGCGAGGGCGGTCGATGGTAGCTGATGGCCCACAGGGCACCGCGGAGCACCCAGCCCGGATGTGCGCGAGGATTCGCCGCCCATGGACCGAGACGACGACCAGCTCATCGATGGGCTCGAGGGCACCGAGCGCGACGAGCGCCGCCGCCTGATCGAGAAGCTGCGCGAGGACGGCGTCCCGGAGGAGGAGCTCCGCGCCGCCGCGGCCGAGGATCGGCTGGTGCTCCTGCCGGTCGAGCGGGTGCTCGGCGGCATCTACACGGCGGCCGAGCTCGAGGAGCGCACCGGCCTGCCCACACGCGTGCTCCTGCGCCTGCGGCGCATGCTCGGCCTGCCCGAGGCCGAGGCCGAGGACCGGGTGTTCGGCGAGGAGGACGTGGCGATGGCCAACTCGACGCGCCGCTTCCTGGAGGCCGGCCTCAGCGAGACGGCGATCGGCGAGATCACGCGCGTGCTCGGCGAGTCGATGGCCCGGCTGTCGGCCACCACGGCGACGATCTTCGTGGAGGCGTTCCTGCAGCCCGGGGACAGCGAGTACGACGTGGCCATCCGGTTCGCCACGCTGGCCGAGGAGTTCACCCCCGCGGTGCACCCGATCCTCGTCGCCGCCTACAACGCCCACCTGCGGGAGAACGTGCGCCGCGGCATGATCGGCCGGGCCGAGCGTGAGGCCGGGGCCCTGGCCGACGCGCAGGAGCTGGCCATCGCGTTCGCCGACCTCGTCGGCTTCACCCACATGGGCGGCCAGCTCGACGCCACCGAGCTCGGTGGTCTGGCCAGCCGCCTGGCCGAGCTGGCCAGCGAGGTCACGCACGGGCCGGTACGCCTGATCAAGACGATCGGCGACGCGGCGATGTTCGTCAGCCCGGACCCGGGCGCGCTCGTCGACGTGACGCTCGCGCTCGTGGAGGCCACCCAGAAGGCCGGGCTACCGAGCCTGCGGGCCGGGGTGGCGTTCGGACCGGCGCTCCTGCGAGCCGGCGACTACTACGGCCACGCCGTCAACCTGGCCAGCCGGGTGACCGGCATCGCCCGGGCGGACAGCGTGCTGTGCACCCAGGAGGTCCACGACGCCGCCCCCGACGCGTTCGACTGGTCCTTCGCCGGCAAGCACCGGCTGAAGGGCGTCTCCGATCCGGTGCCGCTGCACCGCGCGCGGCGGCCGAAGCCCGAGGACTCCGGCCGCCATCACAAGCGGTAGGTCCCGATCAGGCGTCGCGGCGCAACAGCGTGAGCGCGGCGCCGGCGATCGCCAGCGCGGCGTAGCCGCAGAACAGCCCGAAGCCGCCCCACACGCTCAGGTGGTGGGGGTTGTCGAAGCTGTGGCTGGCCACCGTCGTGCCGGCGTTCAGGGGCAGGTAGGGCGAGATCGCGTTGTTGACGCTCGTGGGCAGGATCGCGCTGATGCCGGGCAGCACGAACAGCAGCGCCACGAACGTGGCGATGCCACCCGCGGTGTTGCGCAGCAGGCCGCCGAGGCCGACGCACAGCAGCGCGAGCACGGTCTGGAACAGCGCCACCCCGAGCACCGTGCGCAGGGCGCCGGGCGAGGACAGCGACTGCTGGACGTGGTGCCCCTTCACGATCGCCTGCACGGCCTCGAAGGAGATGAGCGAGGCGATGAACATGACCGCGAAGGACACGCAGGCGAACACGGCCAGCTTCGCCCACAGCACGGGCAGCCGGCGCGGGACGGCCATCAGGCTCGAGCGGATCATCCCGGTGGAGTACTCGCCGGAGATGATGAGCACGCCGAGCACGCCGATGGCCAGCTGGGCGAGGTGATAGCCGCCGACGCCGGTGTTGACGGCGTCGTAGGTGAGGCGGTCGTGCGGGTCGAGATGCGTCCAGCGCGACATCTGCACGGCGGCCACGAGCGGGCCGAGGCCGGCCATGGCGATGAATGCGAACAGGAGCGACCAGCGGGTGGAGCGCAGCGTCCACAGCTTCGTCCACTCGGCCCGCATGGCGTGCCATTGGGTGACGCGGCCGCTCGGGTGACCGGCGCCCGGCGCGGCGGGTGCCTGGGCGATGGCGCTCATACGCCCACCTCCTCGAGGGTCTCGGCGGCCTCGCCGCCGGCGTGATACTCGACCGCCCCGCCGGTCAGGCGCATGAACGCCTGCTCCAGCGAGGCCTGCTGGGCCGCCAGCTCGTGCAGGGCGATCCCGGCCTCGGCGGCCGCCTCGCCGACCTGCGCCGCGGTCAGCCCGCGCACGGCGAGGAGCTCGCGCTCCGGGCTCTCGATCGTCACGCCCTCGGCGGCGAGCGCATGGGCGAGCTCGGTGGCGCGCGGAGTGCGCACGTGAACGGCGGCGCCGTGGGAGGCCTCGGCGACGATCTCGGCGACCGAGGTGTCGGCGATCAGCCGGCCGCGGCCGATGACGATGAGGTGCTCGGCCGTCTGGGCCATCTCGGCCATCAGGTGCGAGGACAGGAACACGGTGCGGCCCTCGGCGGCCAGCCGCCGCAGCAGCGTGCGGATCCACAGGATGCCCTCGGGATCGAGGCCGTTGGCGGGCTCGTCGAGGATGACCGTGTGCGGATCGCCGAGCAGCGCGGCGGCGATGCCGAGCCGCTGGCCCATGCCGAGCGAGAAGCCGCCGGCGCGCTTGCGGGCCACGTCGGTGAGGCCGACGAGGTCGATGACCTCCTGCACCCGGCGGCGCGGAATGCCGTGCGTGTGGGCCATGGCGAGCAGATGGTGGTAGGCCGAGCGTCCGGTGTGGATCGCCCGCGCCTCGAGCATCGCGCCCACCTCGTGCAGGGGCGCGGGAAGATCGCGGTAGGCCTTGCCGCCAACGGTGGCGTGCCCGGAGGTCGGGCGGTCGAGGCCGAGGATGACCCGCATCGTCGTCGACTTGCCGGCCCCGTTGGGGCCGAGGAACCCGGTGACGATCCCGGGCTTGACGACGAACGTCAGATCGTCGACGGCGACCTTCTCCCCGTAGCGCTTGGTGATGCGCTCGACCGCGATCATGCGCGGAGCTCCTTTGTTGGTGTGGCGGACCGGCGCGCGCAACCCCCACGGCGGGTCCGATCCAAACAGTCTCCTCGACCCAGGCTAGGGCCAGCTGAAGAGCGTCTTAGCGGGTTCTTAAGACCCGGGCGCCGCCCGGGCTCAGCTGACGCTGATCAGATCGACGACGAACACGAGCGTCGAGTTGCCCGGGATCGTCGGCGGACTGCCGGCGGCGCCGTACCCGAGGCTCGGCGGGATGATGAGCTCACGCCGGCCGCCCACGCGCATTCCGGGGATGCCCTTGACCCAGCCTGGGATCACGCTGCTCGTCGACAGCGCGGTCGAGAACGTCTGGTTGCGACTCCACGAGGAGTCGAACTCCTTGCCGGTCTTGTAGAGCACGCCGACGTAGTT
Organism: uncultured Solirubrobacterales bacterium; assembly: GCA_963848745.1. GTDB lineage: Bacteria > Actinomycetota > Thermoleophilia > Solirubrobacterales > Solirubrobacteraceae > Palsa-465. Next base: position 589,542 of record CAWKEO010000002.1, read on the forward strand.
GACCGTGACCGTGTCACCGGCCTTGGCCACCTTGCCCGTGCCGGTGATCAGGTCCTTGGTGACCAGGGTGCTCGGCGGAGCCCCTGTCGGCACGGTGACGACCGGCTTCTTGGAGATGGCGGCCGGGATCGTCGGCGTCGTCGGGATCGAGGCCTGGGTCTGCCCGGCCGAGGGCGCGAGCTGGACGCCGGGGGCCGTCGAGGAGCCGCAGGCGGTCAGGCCGGCCGCGGTCAGGCCGGCGATGAGAAGGGCGGGCAGGCGCTTGGGCATCGCGGCCGGAGAGTAGCGGGACGAGACGAAGAGACGCCTAAGACGGCTCTAGGAGGCGATGCGCTCGAGCACGTCGGCGTCGACGTCGAAGTTCGCGTGCACGGCGGTCACGTCGTCGGAGTCCTCGAGGAAGTCGATCAGCTTCATCAGCTTGCCCGCCTCGCCTTCATCCACCGGGACGCGCGTCTTCGGGCGGTGCGTGAGCTCGGCGCTCTCGATGTCGATCCCGGCCTCGCGCAGGGCGTCGCGGACGGCCACGAGCTCGGTCGGGGCGGTGATGATCTCGAACACGTCGTCGTCGCGGGCGATGTCCTCGGCGCCGGCATCGATGGCCACGATCAGGTCGTCCTCGTCATAGCGGCTGGCGTCGACGAACGATCACCCCCGCCTTGTCGAACAGGTAGGCCACCGAGCCCGGCTCGCCGAGGCTGCCGCCGTGCTTGTTGAACGCATGGCGCACATCGGCGCTGGTCCGGTTGCGGTTGTCGGTCAGCGCCTCTACGAGCAGCGCGACGCCGCCGGGCCCGTACCCCTCGTAGATGACCGTCTCGATGTTGTCGGTGTCGACGCCCTCGCCCGTGCCCTTGGCGATCGCGCGCTCGATGTTGTCCTTCGGCATCGACGCGTCACGCGCCTTCTGGATGGCCAGGGCCAGGGATGGATTGCCGTCCGGGTCACCCCCGCCCTCGCGCGCGGCGACGGTGATCGCGCGGGCCAGCTTGGTGAAGTGCTGGCCGCGGCGCGCGTCGACCACGGCCTTCTTGTGCTTGATCGAGTGCCATTTCGAATGCCCGGACATGGGGCTCAGTCTAGTCCGGCACCTTCAGGCCGAGGACCGGTTAGGCTGCCGTCATGCGAGCCGCCTCCCTCCTCGCCGCCGTCGCCACCGTGCTTGGGTTGGCGGCCTGCGGATCGAGTTCGTCCACCACCATCGCGCGCACCTCGACCACGACGGCCACCACGGCCAGCGGGCCGAGCACGTCGGCCACGGCAGCCGCGGGCCCCTCGACCGGACCGGTCGCGAGCGCGCCCAGCGGCAGCACGATCCACGTGACGATGAAGAACCTGGCCTTCTCGCCCGCCGCGATCCGGGCCAAGCCGGGCGACACGATCGTGTTCACCAACGACGACTCGCCCCCGCACAACGTCACCTGGGTGAGCGGGCCGAAGTTCACCTCGTCCTCGACGCTCAACCCCGGCTCCTCGTTCACGATCAAGATCACCACTCAGGTCGGAACGATCCACTACTTCTGCTCGATCCATCCCTTCATGAAGGGGACGATCGTGGTGTCGAAGAAGACGGCCTAGACCGTCAGGTCCACACCTTCCACGGGGCGCGCCCCTGGGCCCACAGATCGTTGAGCTCGACCGCGTCCTTGTAGGTGTCCAGGCAGTCCCAGAAGCCTCGGTGGCGGTAGGCCCGCAGGTCTCCGGCGGCCGCCATCGCCTCGAGCGGCCCGCGTTCGAGCACGCTGTCGGGCGCCAGGCGTGCCAGCGCGGCCGGCTCCAGGCAGAAGAACCCGCCGTTGACCCAGTGGGCGCTCAGCGGCTTCTCGACGAACCCCCGCACGATCCCGTCACCGTTGCAGCTCGGCCACCCCGAACGGCAACCGTGGCCGCACGACCGTCATCGTCGCCGGCGCCTCGTGCTCGGCGTGGAAGCGCAGCAGGGCGCTCAGGTCGATGTCGGCCACGCCGTCGCCGTAGGTGGCGCAGAACCCGCCCGGCAGCTCAGCCGCGGCCCGATGCAGGCGCCCGCCGGTCGGGGTGTCCTCGCCCGTGGGCAGGCAGCGCACCCGGCTGCCCGCCGGCCACGCCACACCGTCGGCGAAGGCGGCGATCTGGTCCCCGCGGTAGCCGGTCAGCAGCAGGAAGTCGCGGAAGCCCTGAGCCAGGTAGATCTGGATCACGTGCCAGAGGATCGGGCGCCCGCCGATCTCGACCAGCGGCTTGGGGATCGCCCGCGTGTGCTCCTGCAGACGGGTGCCGCGCCCCCCGCAGAGGATGACCACGCTCGGGAGCTCCACCGCCACGGCGGCGATTATCGCGGGCGCTCGAAACACACGGTTCGCGGGTAGGATCCGGCGCCGATGAGCGCGACACCGAAGCCCGACATCTTCAAGGCCTACGACATCCGCGGCGTCTACGGCGAGGACATCGACGCTGAGATCGCCTACGGCATCGGCCGCGCCTACGCTCAGGTGATCTCAGAGCTCGAGGACAAGCCGCTCGGCGAGCTGCGCCTCGGCCTCGGCCGCGACATGCGCCTGAGCGCTCCCGAGCTGGCCGAGCGCTACCGGGCCGGGATGCAGGCCGAGGGCGCTCACGTTCTCGACGCCGGCCAGGTCGGCACCGAGATGCTCTATTACCTCGTCGGCTCGCGTGAGCTCGACGGCGGTCTGATGTGCACCGCCTCGCACAACCCCAAGCGCTACACCGGGGCCAAGCTCGTGCGCCGCGGGGCGATCGCCCTCTCCGGAGACGCCGGCATCGGCGACATCCGGGACAAGCTGACCGGCGGGCTGGGCGAGGCGCCGGGCGGCGGGAGCGCCGAGGAGGTCGATGTCTACGACGAGTTCCAGGCCGCCGCGCTGGCGCTCATCGACCCCGATGCCGTGCGCCCGCTGCGGGTCGTCGTCGACGGCGGCAACGGGATGGCCGGGCCGATGGTCGGCCCCCTGCTCACCCGCCTCGGCCTCGATCTCGTCGAGGCCTACTGGACTCCGGACGGCAACTTCCCCGATCACGAGCCCAACCCGTTGCTGCCCGAGAACCGCGAGTTCATCATGCGCGAGGTGGTGGCCCAGAAGGCCGAGCTCGGGATCGCGTGGGACGGCGACGCCGACCGCTGCTTCTTCATCGACGAGACGGGGGCGTTCGTCGATGGCGACTTCCTCACCACCCTGCTCGCCGAGTCTCTGCTCGACAAGCGGCCAGGGGCGACGATCCTCTACGACGTGCGGGCGAGCCGAGCGGTCGCCGACACGGTGGAGCGCCGCGGTGGCACGGCCGCTCATGAACCGCGTCGGCCACGCCTTCTTCAAGACCCGCATGCGCGACGAGCACGCGATCTTCGGCGGCGAGGTGTCGGGCCACTACTACTTCCACGACTTCTACAACGCCGACTCGGGAACCCTCCCCGCGCTGCTCATCCTCGAGCTGCTGTCCACGCGCGGCGTGCGCATGTCCGAGCTGCTCGAGCCCTACCGCTCCCGCTACTTCATCTCGGGCGAGATCAACTCCGAGGTCACCGACCAGGAGGCCAAGCTCGAGGAGCTCGCGGAACGCTACTCCGACGGCCGCCAGTACCGGCTCGACGGGCTCTCGGTCGAGTACGAGGACTGGCACTTCAACGTGCGCCCGTCGAATACCGAGCCGCTGCTGCGCCTGTGCCTCGAGTCGCTGAGCTCACGCGAGGACATGGAGCGCCGTCGCGACGAGGTGCTCGGCATCATCCGCTCGTGAGCGAGCCCGCGGACGCCGACTCCAGGCTCGCGCTCGCCGCTCGGGCGGGCATCCATGTCCTGCCGGTCCCGACCCCGTTCCTGGTCGGGCGCGTCAACTGCCTGCTCATCGAGGACGAGCCGCTGACGCTCGTCGACACCGGCCCGAACTCGGGCAAGTCGCTCGACGAGCTCGAGCGGGCGCTGGCGCGCCACGGCCGGCGGATCGAGGATCTCGAGCTCATCGTCATCACCCATCAGCACATGGATCACCTCGGCCTGCTCGAGATCGTGACCCGGCGCTCGGGGGCCGAGGTGGCGGCGCTCGACCTGCTCGCGCCCTACCTGGCCGACTTCCGCGCCTCGGCCACCGCCGACGACGCGTTCGCGCAGGCCATCATGCGCCGCCACGGGGTCCCGGAGGACCTGGCCACGGTGCTCGGTGCCGTCGGCGCCGCCTTCCGCGCCTTCGGCTCGAGCGGGACCGTGACCCGCCCGCTGCGCGACGGCAGCCGGCTCGAGCTCCGCGACCGCTCACTCCTCGTACTCCATCGCCCGGGACACAGCCCGACCGACACGCTGTTCTTCGACGAGCGCCGCGGGATGCTCATCGGCGGCGACCACCTGCTCGCCCACATCTCCTCCAACCCCCTCATCTCCCGGCCTCTGGCCCGTGGGGATGAAGGTGGCGATCCAGCCGGCCCGGGCGTCCGCCCGCGCGCGCTCGTGCGCTACATCGACTCGATGCGGGCGACCGCCGAGCTCCCGGCCACGCTCGTGCTCCCCGGCCACGGCGAACCGATCGCCGATCCGGCCGGGCTCGTGGCCGAGCGGCTGCGCATGCACGAGCGCCGGGCCCGCAAGATCCATGGGATCCTGCGCGAGGGCCCGCTCAGCGCGTACGAGATCGCCCTGCGCATGTGGGGCAACGTCGCCGTCACCCAGGCGTTCCTGACCATCTCCGAGGTCCTCGGCCATGTCGATCTGCTGCTCGCGGACGGGCGCGTGCGCGAGGAGGATGACGGCGAGCACTCCCGGTTCCGGAGCTCGACCTCTCCGTAGAAGACCGCAGGCGTCGTCCGGAACCTGTCCGGAAGCAGGATTCCTGCAAATCTGCCGATATAGGGCGGGTATGCCCGCGCAGGAGTCACCGCCGCAGCGAGCAGACTCCCAGCCACCCGCCCGCGTCGGCTCGGTGTCGATCGCCCGCGACCATCCTGAGCTGCTCATGCGCGTCCCGGCGATGATCTACATCGCCGAGGACGGACCGCGCGGCGCCTGGCGCTACGCCAGCCCCCAGGTCGAGGTCATCCTCGGTTACACCGCCGAGGAGTGGTGCGCGGATCCGAACCTGTGGTACGAGCGACTGCACCCGAAGGACCGGGAGCGCGTCCTCGCCCACGAGCGTGAGGTCTCGCCGGGAACCCGCGACGTCGAGGAGTACCGGCTCACCCACCGCGACGGCCGGGTCATCTGGATCCGCGACGACGCGGAGCTCGTGCTCGAGGATGGCCGGCGGTACTGGCACGGCGTGCTCACCGACATCACCGAGCACAAGGAGTTCGAGCTCGAGCTCGAGCGCCGGGCCGCCCAGCAGGCGGCGGTGGCCGGACTCGGTGAGCGGGCGCTCGAGGGCAAGAGCCCGGCCGAGCTGCTCGAGCAGGTCGTGGAGATGGCATCGGAGCTGCTCGACGTCGACCTCGCCGCCATGCTCGAGTACCTCCCGGAGGAGAACGCCTTCAGCCGGCGGGCCCAGTACGGGGTCGACACCGAGATCGACCCGGCACTGCTCCCGGCCACCGAGGACACCCAGCCCGGGGTGACGATGATCGACCGCACCCCGGTGGTGATCGAGGACTGGGGCACCCAGACGCGCTTCCTGCAGCCGCCGCATCTGGCCGCGCTCGGCTTGCGCAGCGGCGCCACCGTGCTCATCGAGGGCGCCCACGGAACCTTCGGCGTGCTCGCAGTGGCCGCAACCGTCCCCCGGGAGTACCGCGCCGACGAGATCGACTTCCTGCAGGCGCTGGCCAATGTGCTCGCGGACGCGCTCGAGCGCAAGGCGATCGAGGACGAGATCCGCCACAGCGCCCTGCACGACGACCTGACCGGGCTCCCGAACCGCACCCTGTTCCTCGACCGCATCGAGCTGGCGCTGGCCCGGCTGCGCCGTCGCAAGTCGATGGCGGCGATCCTGTTTCTCGACTTCGATCACTTCAAGGTCATCAACGACAGCCTCGGCCACCACGTCGGCGACGAGCTGCTCGCCGCGGCGGCGCCGCGGATCAAGCACGCGGTGCGCTCCAGCGACACCGTGGCCCGCTTCGGCGGCGACGAGTTCGCCATCCTGCTCGAGGAGATCGCCGGCGAGGCCGACGCGATCGAGATGGCCGAGCGGGTGGCGGCACTGTTCACGCGCCCGTTCGTGGTCGCCGGCTCCGAGCAGTTCGTCAGCGCCAGCGTTGGGATCGCCATTGCTCACGGCGGCGAGCTGCCGATGGAGCTCGTGCGCGACGCCGATGCGGCCATGTACCGGGCCAAGGAGCGCGGGCGCTCGCGCTACGAGGTATTCGACGAGGCGATGCGCGGGCGCGCCCTGGCCCGCCTGCGGGTGGAGAACGATCTGCGCCGGGCGCTCGAGCGCGGCGAGTTCCGGCTCGACTACCAGCCCGTCGTCTCGCTGCGCGACCGCTCGATGACGGGGGTCGAGGCGCTCATCCGCTGGCATCATCCCCAGCGCGGCCTCATCCCGCCGGCCGAGTTCATCCCGGTGGCCGAGGAGAACGGCCTGATCGAGCCGATCGGCCGCTGGGTGCTCGACCGGGCCTGCCGCCAGGCCGCCCATTGGCACGCCGTCGCCCCCGATTCCCGGCCGCTCGAGATCGCGGTCAACCTGTCCGCCGTGCAGCTGACCAAGACCGGCCTGACCGACACCGTCAAGGCGGCTCTGCAGGCCAGCGGCCTCGATCCCGCCTGCCTGTGCCTGGAGATCACCGAGACCGCCATGCTGGGCGAGCCCGACGCCATCGAGGACACGCTGAGCGCGCTCGGCGCACTCGGGGTGCGGGTCGTGCTCGACGACTTCGGCACCGGCTACTCCTCGCTCTCCTACCTCCCCCGCCTGCCGCTCGACGCCCTGAAGATCGACCGCTCGTTCGTCGACGGGCTGGGCACCGAGCCCCGCGACACCGCGATCACCGAGGCGATCGTCGCCATGTCGCGCGCGCTGACGCTCGGGGTGGTCGCCGAGGGCGTCGAGCACGAGCGGCAGGTCACCGAGCTCGTGCGGCTCGGGTGCGAGTTCGCCCAGGGCTTCCACTTCTCCCGCCCCGTGCCGGCGGGCGAGATCTCGGCCATGCTCCATGACGGGCCGCGCTGGCCGCTCAGCGCGCCGCCGGGCGCCTGAGCGCCGCCCGTCACGGTCCGGCCGGGGTGGGACACTGGCGGCCATGGCGCCCCCGCCGTCCCGTCGCATCCGCCTGCCCTACTGGGGTCCGCAGCTGGTCGTGCTCGTGGCCATCGCCATCGACTTCGTCCTGCCACACCGCATCGCGCCGCTGCATCCCGACTGGCTCCTGCCCGCGCTCGAGGCGGCGCTGCTCGTCGGCCTCGTGCTCATCTCGCCCCACCCGCGCATGCGCCACTCGCCGCTGCGCCGGCAGTTCGCCCTCGGCCTGACAGCGATCGTCAGCGCGGTCAACACCGTCTCGCTCGTGCTGCTGTGCCGGCTGCTCCTGAAGCCCAGCCACCACCAGCAGATCAGCAACGGCCCGGCGCTGATCGGCGCCGGCGCCGGGCTGTGGCTGACCAACGTGGTGCTGTTCGGCCTGTGGTACTGGGAGCTCGACCGCGGCGGTCCGCTCGCCCGGCGCTTCGCGGCCGACCGGCGGCCGCCCGACTTCCTGTTTCCGCAGATGACCGGCGCTGATTGGGCACCCGAGGACTGGACACCGGGATTGGCCGACTACCTGTACGTGTCGTTCACCAACGCCACCGCGTTCAGCCCCACCGACACGATGCCGCTCACCACGATGGCCAAGGCGCTGATGAGCGCCCAGGCGCTCACGTCGCTGGTGACCGTTGGCCTCGTCGTCGCACGGGCGGTCAACATCCTGAGCTGAGCGTTCTCCGCCCCAGCGGGTACGGTTCGCCTCGTGCAGCCCGCCCCTGGCATCCACCCGCGCCCCCGGCCCCGGCGTCACATCGACTGGGAGCTCGTCTCCTGCGGGTTGAGCGGGCACGAGATCGTCGGTCTGGGGGCCGCCCGGGTGCGGCCCGAGGACGCCCTGTTCGTGCGCGAGGCCGAGGGCGTGCGCTGGCACCGCTGCCTGCGCTGCGACAGCTGGCTGGCGCTTGAGCCACCCGCCACGCCGGAGGCGGAGCATCCGCCCGACCAGGCGCAGATCGAGATCCCGCTGCGCGGCAAGGCGCTGCGGGACCGCTTCGTGCTGCGGCTGATCGCCTGCGACCGGGCCCTGCACTTCCTCATCCTCGGCCTGCTCGGAATCGCGGTCCTGTTCGTAGCCGCACACGAGAGCAGCCTGCGCGGCACCTTCTACCGCGTCGTGACCGCGATTCAGCGCGGGGTCGGCGGCGGGCCGGTCCAGAGCTCCGGCCACGTCGGCATCATCGGCGAGTTCGACAAGCTGTTCTCCCTGCAGTCGGGCCGGTTGCGCGAGGTCGGAGCAGCCCTGCTCGCCTATGCCGTGCTCGAGGGCGTCGAGGCAGTCGGCCTGTGGCTGACCAAGCGCTGGGCCGAGTACCTCACCTTCCTGGCCACCGTCATCCTGCTCCCGCTCGAGGTGTACGAGATCGCCGACAAGGCGAGCGCACTGAAGATCATCGGCTTCATCATCAATCTGGCCGTCGTCGTCTACCTGCTGCTGGCCAAGCGGCTGTTCGGGCTGCGCGGCGGCGGAGTCGCCGACCGGGAGGAGCGGGCGCGCGACATGACCTGGGAGGCGCTCGAGCGCGCGACGCCGCCGCTGGCCCTGAGAGGTGCGACGTGAGCACCGGAACCGAGCCCGAGCTCGAGAGCCAGATCCACGCCATCGGGCGCGAGATCGCCGCCGCCTTCCCCAGCGCCTCCCGTAACCCCCTGAAGAACCTCGACGCCCGGGCGATGGAGATGACGGCGGGCGACCGCGAGCTGCGGGCGGCGCTCTTTCGCTTCGTCGACGTCACCCCGGCCTGTCATTCCCTCGACGACCTCGCCCGCCATCTGAACGCCTTCCTGGCCGAGGTCCCCGAGCCCCCCCAGGCGATCGCCACCGCCATGCGGGTCGCCCACACCCGCCCGGGCCGCACCGCGCTCGGTGCCGCGGCCGCCGCCGGGGTCAAGCGCATGGCCCACCGCTTCATCGTCGCCGAGACGCCCGCTGCCGCCGTCGGGGGCCTGCGCGAGCTGTGGCAGCGCGGGGTGGCCAGCTCGGTCGACCTGCTCGGCGAGGCCACGGTGACCACGGCCGAGGCCGACCGCTACGCCGCCCGCTGCCTCGACGCGCTCGAGCAGCTCGTCGGCGCCGCCCGCAGCTGGCCCGAGCGCCCGCAGCTCGAGCGCGACGCGGCCGGGTCGCTGCCGCGGGCCAACGTCTCGGTCAAGGTCTCCGCGCTCACTCCGCTCCTGCGTCCCGACGCCCCCGAGCTCGGGCGACGCGACGCCGGCGAGCGCCTGCGCCCGCTGCTGCGCCGGGCCCGCGAACTGGGCGCTCACATCCACATCGACATGGAGTCGCTCGACTCCCGCGAGGCCGTGCTCGACCTCGTGCTCGAGCTGCTCGCACGAGGAGGAGTTCCGCTCCGGACCCTCGACCGGGCTCGTCCTCCAGGCCTACCTGCGCGACTCGCCCGAGCAGCTGACCCACATCCTCGACTGGCCCGGCCTCAGCGAGCGCGCGTTTCCGCTCCAGATCCGCCTGGTCAAGGGCGCCTATTGGGATCACGAGCTCGTCGAGGCCCGCCAGCATGGCTGGCCGACGCCGGTGTTCGAGGTCAAGGCCGACTGCGATCGCAACTTCGAGACGCTGACCCGGCGCCTGCTCGCCGCTCGCCCGGCCATCCGCGTCGCCGTTGCCTCCCACAACCTGCGCTCGGTCGCCCATGCGATCGCGGTCAACCGTGCCTCCGGGGCCGCCGACACCGATCTCGAGCTCCAGGTTCTGCGCGGGCTCGGCGACGACCTGCAGGACGCGCTGGCCAGCCTCGGACTGCGCGTGCGCACCTACAGTCCGATCGGCGATCTCGTGGCCGGGATGGCCTACCTGGTGCGCCGCCTGCTCGAGAACACGAGCAACGAGAGCTTCCTGCTCCGGATGAGCGAGGGCGCCTCGCTCGACGAGCTCCTGGCCGCTCCATAGAGCCTCCGGCTCGCTGTGGACCGACGTGAAGAGCATCCTGCGCTCGGTCGGCCGCCGGGGCATGTGAGCCGGGCGCGCTCGCGCCGGTGAGTCACACCGGCCGCTGTTAATGTCGGGCGCGTGTCCGAGCCCTCTCCGTTCGCCAACGAGCCGATCCTCGAGCTGCGCCGCGCCGCCGTGCGCGCCCGCCTGGCCGATTCCCTGCGCGATCTCGACGCCGACCTCCCGCTCCGGGTCCCGGTCATCGTCGGGGGTGAGCGCCGCCAGGGCGACGAGCTGCCCTCGACCGACCCGGGGGACCCCGACCGGCTGGTGGCGAGTGCCGCCGTGGCCACTCCCGCGGACGTCGACGCCGCTGTGGCCGCCGCCCAGGCCGGCCTGGAGCGCTGGAGCGCCCGCCCGGCCACCGAGCGGGCGGCCGCGCTGATCGCGGCCGCCGCCTGGATGCGCGAGCGGCGGCTCGAGCTGGTCGCGCTCCAGGTCCGCGAGTGCGCCAAGCCGTGGCGGGAGGCCGACGGCGACGTGTGCGAAGCCATCGACTTCCTCGAGTACTACGCCCGCGGGGCAGTCGCGCTCGAGCGCGGCCCCGCGCTGCTCCAGGTCCCGGGCGAGCGCAACCAGATGCGTTACCGCGCCCGCGGCGTCGTGGCCGTGATCGCGCCGTGGAACTTCCCGCTCGCCATCCCCTGCGGCATGACCGCCGCCGCCCTGGCCACCGGCAACGCGGCGTTGCTCAAGCCGGCCGAGCAGTCGCCGGGTTCAGCGCTCATGCTGATCGAGGCGCTCGTGGCCGGCGGCGTGCCGCGCGAGGTCCTCGCGCTGCTCCCGGGCGAGGGCGACGTCGGCGAGGCGCTCGTGCGCCATCCGGGCGTGCAGACGATCGCGTTCACCGGCTCGCAGCCGGTCGGCCTGTCGATCATGCGGGCGGCCGCCGACGTGGCCCCGGGCCAGCTCCATCTCAAGCGCGTGGTGGCCGAGCTCGGCGGCAAGAACTGCATCATCGTCGACAGCGACGCCGATCTCGACGAGGCGGTGCCCGGGATCGTCGGCTCGGCGTTCAACTACGCCGGCCAGAAGTGCTCGGCGGCGGCGCGGGTGCTCGTGCACGAGGCGGTGGCCGAGCCGCTGCTCGAGCGCCTGGCCGGCGCCGTCCGTGTGCTCCAGGTCGGGCAGGCGGCCGAGCTGGCGACCGACGTGCCGCCGGTCATCGAGCGCTCCGCCCAGGAGCGGGTCGACCGCTACCGGGCGCTCGCCGCCGACAGCGGTCGGATCGTGGCCGAGGCGCCGGACGTGCCCGACCGCGGCTGGTTCTGCCCCCCGGTGGTGGCCACCGACCTGCCCGACGGCTCGCCGGTGCTCGAGGAGGAGATCTTCGGGCCCCTGCTCGCCGTGCAGCAGGTGCGCAGCATCGAGCAGGCCTGCGACATCCTCGACGCCATGCCCTACGCCCTGACCGGGGGACTGTTCTCCCGCGATCCGGCCACCATCCGTCTGGTGACCGCCCGCACGCCGGTGGGCAACCTGTACGTGAACCGGGGCATCACCGGGGCGATGGTCGGCCGCCAGCCGTTCGGGGGAAACCGCCTGTCCGGCACCGGCTCGAAGGCCGGCGGCCCCGACTACCTGCACCACTTCGTCGAGCCCCGGGCGGTGACCGAGAACACCATGCGCCACGGGCTCGTCGTCGATTAGCCGCGCCGGGATATCCGTCGAGAATCCGGGCTTGTCCTCAAGGGCCGAGCTGCCGATATGTGGGTAACCGATGCCTGTGTGGCTTTCCATCTCCTGGAAGCTGGGGCTGGCGGTGGTGCTGCTCGCCGTCATCGTGCTCAGCGCCCGCGCCCGCGCCCCGCACCGGGCGCTACCGAGCAGCGAGCTGCACCGCCTCGTGCTGTGCGCGCTGTTCCTCTACGCGGTGGGGACGCTCGGCTGGCTGAGCCACCACCTCGTGCTCGCCATCCTCGTCTATGCCTCGGGGATCGCCACCGCCGCGCTCGCGGCCTGGCTCTCCCGCGGTCCGCGACTTCGATGATCCGCCGGACTCCGACGCCGCGCCGGTCGGCCCTCCGCCCGACCCCGACGGCGTGCGCTTCGACTGGGCCGGGTTCGAGCGCGGCCTGCGCAGCTACGCCGAGCGCACGCCCGGCGGCGCCGGCATCTCCGGCTGAGACTGCGCGCTCGACGAGCTTGAGCAGGAGCTCGTGCAGGCGCGACTCCCCGTTCAGCTCCGGGTGGAAGGAGATCGCGAGCAGGTTGCCCTGACGCACCGCGACCGGGTGCCCGTCGACGCTGGCCAGGATCTCCACCTCGGGGCCGTGCTCGGCCACCCAGGGCGCGCGGATGAACACCGCGTGCACCGGCCCGCCCGGAACGCCGTCGATGTCGAGGTCGGCCTCGAAGGAGTGCAGCTGGCGGCCGAACGCGTTGCGCTGGGCGACGGCATCGAGCACGCCGAGGTGGGCGCGGTCGAGCAGGATCATCCCGGCACAGGTGCCGAGCACCGGGGTTCCGGCAGCCACGAGTGCGCGCAGCGGCTCCGCCAGGCCCTCCCGCTCCACCCCGAGCGTCATCGTCGTCGACTCCCCGCCTGGGATGATGAGCGCGTCGAGGCCTTCGAGGTCGGCCGCTACGCGCACCTCGCGCGAGGTGTGGCCGAGCGCCCGTACGACCGTGGCGTGCGCTGCGAAGTCGCCCTGGAGGGCGAGGATCCCAACCGTCTGCGTCCGCATCACGACCGCCGGACGTTTCGCCGCCAGGCGAAACTCCCAATGCCGACGAAGTCGGCACGGACGTTTCGCCGCCAGGCGAAACTCCCAATGCCGACGGCTCTGCCGTCATCCCTACCAGCCGCGGGGGGCCAGCAGCTGCTCGCGCTCGAGCTTCGCGGTCTCGATGGAGACCATCGCCTGACCCAGGCCGGTCGAGGCGTCGGCGACGCGCGCCGGATCGGCGAAGTGGGTCGTCGCCTCGACGATCGCGCGGGCCCGGCGCTCGGGATCTTCGGACTTGAAGATGCCCGAGCCGACGAACACGCCCTCGGCCCCGAGCTGCATCACGAGCGATGCGTCGGCCGGTGTGGCGATCCCGCCGGCGCAGAACAGCACCACCGGGAGCCGGCCCTGGGCGGCGACCTGACGCACGAGCGGGAGCGGCGACTGCAGCTCCTTGGCCGCGGTGGCCAGCTCGGCCTCGTCGAGCGTCGACAGGCGGCGGATCTCCGAGCCGATCATGCGCAGGTGCCGGACCGCGTTCACGATGTCGCCGGTGCCCGCCTCGCCCTTGGAGCGGATCATCGCCGCACCCTCGCCGATCCGCCGCAGCGCCTCGCCGAGGTTGGTGGCGCCGCACACGAACGGGATCTTGAACGCCCACTTGTCGATGTGGTTGGCCTCGTCGGCCGGGGTGAGGACCTCGGACTCGTCGATGTAGTCGACCTCGAGCGCCTCGAGCACCTGGGCTTCGGCGAAATGGCCGATGCGCGCCTTGGCCATCACGGGAATCGTGACCGCCTCCTGGATGCCGCGGATCATGGCCGGATCCGACATGCGGGCCACACCGCCGTCGCGGCGGATGTCGGCCGGGACGCGCTCGAGCGCCATGACGGCGACGGCGCCGGCTTCCTCGGCGATCTTGGCCTGCTCGGGCGTGACCACATCCATGATCACGCCACCCTTCAGCATCTCGGCGAGGCCGGCCTTGACGGTGAACGTCGCCTCGTCGCGCTGGGTCCGTGGCTCCTGGCTCATGTGGGCCGAGTGTAGCCAGGCTGTAGGTTTCCCCGCCATGTCCGCCACGGCCCTGTACGAGCCCTCGAATGGCCATCTCGTCGCCACAGAGCTCACCCGCGGACCGTGGGACCCGGCCGCGCAGCACGGCGGGGCGCCGGCCGCCCTGGTCATGGCCGCCTTCGAGGGCCTGCCCGCCGCCGACGGTCTGGCCATCGCCCGGGTGACCTACGAGCTCCTGCGCCCCGTTCCGCTCGGGCCGCTCGAGCTCGACGCCGAGGTCGTGCGGCCCGGTGGTCGCGTGCAGCTGCTCGAGGCCTCGCTGCGCGCACCCGGCGGTCTCGACGTGCTCCGCGCGCGGGCCGTGCAGGTCCGGCGCGCCGACGCCGGCGATCTCGACACCGCGACCGGTCGCGTCGTGCCGGGGCCCGAAGAAGGGCTCGAGAGCGACTTCGCCCCGGCGAGGCGCCCGGCGTTCGCCACCGATGCGCTCGAAATCCGCTTCATCGCGGGCGGTTTCGGCGGCCACGACGCCGGCGGCGGCGAGGCGGTGGCCTGGTTTCGACTGCGCCATCCGGTCATCGCCGGGCGTGAGGCGACCCCGCTGCAGCGGCTGGCCGCCGCGGCCGACTTCGGTAACGGGATCAGCTCTCCCCTGTCCTGGGACGAGTACGTGTTCATCAACCCGGACCTGACGATCTATGTCGAGCGCGAGCCCGAGGGCGAGTGGATCTGCCTGCAGTCGCAGACCCGGATCCCGGCCGGTGGGGTCGGGATCGCCGAGAGCATCCTCTACGACGTGCACGGCCGGGTCGGGCGGGCCATCCAGTCGCTGCTCGTCGCCCGCCGCTGAGGGGCGGCGGCGGCGCACGGGCGCCCGACGGCGGGCGGCTCCTCCCTCAGGCCGCCCGCCGAAGCGCGGTGCGTCCGGCCGGCCGATCCCTGGCCGGCCGGGCGCGAAGCGAGCTACTTGCTGAGCTTGCTACCGGCGCTCGTGCCGGTGCGGCTCAGGGTCAGCGTGGCGGTGAAGCTTCCGAGGTCGTACCCCGCCTTCACCAGGTGCGCCTTGGCCAGCCGGTTGATCGCCCGGGCCGCCGTGGCCGTGATGCGGATCTGGCCGGTCGCGGTGTCGGTCTTCGACCCGCTCGCGGTGAGCTTGACGCCGGTGAGGCGGGCGAGCTTGACCACGACGTCGCCGATCGTGGCGCGCAGCGTCGTCCGGCTGCCGAGGCGCACGACGGTGAGATTGCGAATGGCGAGCGAGCGCGTGCCCTCCGTCAGCTTGAGCCCGCCGCGCAGGCGCAGGACGCCGCTCAGCTTGCGGTCGGTCCGCATGCCGCCGATGACCGGGAAGGTCACGGTGCCATTCGCCGTGGTCGCCCGGCCGAGCGGCGTAACCGTGATGCCGTTCTTGGCCAGGAAGGCCGCCGTCGGCGAGGACGGCGCGATGGTGGCGCTCCCCGACACGACCTTGATCTGCTGCTTGGGCTGCACCGGCGGGAACACGTGGGCCGAGGCAGCGGTGGCGCCGGCAGCCCCGACGCTGGCGCTCAGCGCCAGGGCGGCGAGCGCCCTGCTGGTCATCATCTTCATGTGGTCCTCCTTGTGAGGTTCAACGTCTGCCTCAACACGGGAGGGCCGCCCGGAGTTGCGGGCCGGGGCCGGGTGCTACTTCAGCCGGAACGCCTTGATGCGCACGTCGTACTGCTGGGCGTCCCGCGCGTAGACGCCGTAGGCCAGTGCCTGGATGAGTGACAGCAGCGCGGTGTGCGAGCGCACGAAGGCCGGCGTGTTCGAGGAGTAGTACAGGCGAATCCGGGCCAGCCGCGCCACCTCGGACAGGGTGGCGTCGGTGATCGCCAGCGTGGGAGCCTTGCGGTGGCGGGCGAGCTTCATCGTCCGGGTGATGAGCGGATGCGGGCGTCCGGCCGAGAGCCCGATCACGAGGGTGTTCTCGTCGATCCGGCTCAGGCGCCCGAGCGCCTCCTGCGAGGGACCGGCAACGATCTCGGCCCGGAGGTCGAGCAGCATGAGCAGGTGGCGCAGGTAGCTGGCGAAGAACGCCATCTGGTCGGTGCCGGCGATCAGGACCTTCTCGGCGCTGACGATGGCGTCGATCGCCTTCTCCACGTCGCCCCGGGAGAGCTTGTGGGCGGTGTCCTCGACGTTCACGTGGTCGGCGGCCAGCGCGGCCTCGAACTCGGTGTGATCGAGCGAGAACAGGGGGGCGCTGGCGCCGATGGCGTCGACCGCGCCGGCCGGCCGGCGGCGGTACTCGTCGCGCGCAGCCTGCTGCAGCTCGGGAAAGCCCTCGAAGCCCAGGGCCTGGGAGAAGCGCACCACCGTGCTCGAGGACGTGCTCGCGCGCCGCGCGAGCTCCTCAGCGGTCTGGAACGCGGCTTCGTCGAGGTGGTCGACGATGTACTGCGCGACGTCCTTCTGCGAGCGCGAGAAGTCGTCGAAACGAGAGCGGATGTAGGCGGAGAGCGCCTGATGGCCGTGGGGCGCCTCGGCCGTGACAGTCGGGCTGGATGATGGCTTCATGGGCAGGCTGACATTCGACGCCCCGGCGTGCCGTTCCTGCACTGTCGTGCGCGCCGGGTCGAAGCGGCCGGCGATTGCCGGTGGACGAGGGGGAGTGCCCTCGGGGTGCTCAGCGGCTGCCGTGTCGCCGCGAGCGATTCCGTTGCTCACGGGCGAGCGGAGGGTCGCGGCGGAACTCGCGCCGGCGGATCGCCACGACGCGACCGCGCCGACGGCCTCTAGAAGCCGTTGCCGCCCTGGCGGCGTTCGCGGTTCTGCTTCCGCTCAGCCATGACCTGGGCGACGATGTAGAAGACGAGCAGATTGACGAACACGCCGATGCCGCCGAAGGTGGCGATCAGCGAGAGTGTCTGGGCGGTGGCGTTGTCCATGCCGAACGCAATCATCTCGCCGGAGGCTACCGGAAAGCGCGGTCAAAAGGCTCCGGCGACGGCACCCGGTGATAGCTTGGCTCGCCGCCGCGGCCCGGTAGCTCAGCGGTAGAGCAGCGGACTCATAATCCGTCGCGCCCTGGTTCGAATCCAGGCCGGGCCATGACCTTGCTCACCGACTCGGCCGCTCAGGCCGCGGGCCGCAGCGCGATGTCGAATCCGCAGGTGGAGAACGGGCGCTCCAGGCTGCGCTCCGCGATCGCCTCCGCGTCCTCGTGGCGGGTCAGCGGACGCACGAGCGCCGGCTTCACGGCCCCGATCGTGTCGTTCCCGAGGTAGGGATCGCCGGGGAAGAACAGCTGCGTGGTCAGCGGTGCGTGCCCCACGGCCGCGACCTTGAAGTGGATGTGAGCCGGCCGCCACGGGTGCTGGCCCACGGCCTCCAGATAGCGGCCGACCGGGCCGTCGGTCGGCACCGTGTAGGGCCGCGGCACCATGGTCTGGAACTCGTAGGCACCGGACGCGTCGACTCCGAAGCGCCCGCGGAAGTTGTAGTCGGGCTGGCGGGAGTCCCACAGGTCATAGCCCCCGTCGGGACCGGTCTGCCAGACGTCGATGACCGCGTCGGGCAGCGGCGTCCCGTCGCTGGAGGTGACCCGGCCGGCGATGAACAGCACCTCGCCCTCGCCCATCCCCTCGTAATCGTCGTAGATCCGCACCGGCGCCTCACGCCACGGCGAGTCCTCGCGGTACAGCGGCCCCTCGACGTCGCTCGCGGTCGCGGTCGACTCCTCGTGCCCGTGGGTGATGGCGTCGATGAGCACCGAGGTGCGGGTGACGTCGGACAGGAGCACGAACTCGTCGTGCCGGCCGACCTCGGTGAGGAACCGCAGCGTGGCGCGCCACTCTGCCTCGCTGACCCCGTGGCGCTCGAGCACACTGTGGACGGCCGCCACCACGTCAGCGCTCACGGCGGCCACTCGCGCGTCCACGGCCACCCCAGTCGAAGCACTCACGGCATCCTCCTCCTCTCGCTCCCGGCCGGCCACAGTCTGGGCGATCGGGGGGCGCCGCGCAAGTGCCGGGCGCCGGCGGCCCGCCGCTAACCCGCCCCGGCGAGCCGCGCCGCCATCCCCCGCGCCGTCTCGGCGAGCTCGGGCGGATCGAGCACCTGCATCGGGGCGTCGAACAGCGCCATCCAGACCAGGAAGCTGCGCGACCACGGGCCGCGGGTGGTGACGATCGACGCGCCGTCGCCGTCGGGTTCAACGGTGGCCGAGCGAGCCGGGATGCGCTCGCTGAGCGTCCGCGCGGGCAGCTCGATGCGCACGCGTCCGGGCGTGCCGTCCTCGCTCGAGCCGGCGCCGCGCAGCTGCTCGCGCACGAACGCGGCCGCGTCGCCGCCCGGAGGCGTGCGCCGCCGTCCGCGTTCGCGCACGCGCACTCGCCCCTGGATGCGATCGACCCGGAACGTGCGCCAGTCGTCGCGGTCGAGGTCGTAGGCGAGCAGGTACCAGCGGTAGCCGCTGTGCACGAGCGCGCACGGCTCGACCGTGCGCTGCGTGGCGCGGTCGTCACGGCTCTGGTAGTTGAAGCCGACCCGCATGCCGTCGCGGCAGGCGCCGGCCACGGTGGCCAGCTGCTCGGGGTCGATCCGGGGTCCCTCGACCGCGAAGGCGGCGGTGGCATCGCTGAGCGCGCTGACCCGCCGGCGCAGCCGGGGCGGAAGCACCTGCTCGAGCTTGGCCAGGGCGCGGATCGACGTCTCCTCGATGCCCGCGATCGACCCGGCGGCGGCGGTGCGCAGACCGACGGCCACGGCCACGGCCTCGGCGTCGTCGAGCAGCAGCGGCGGCAGCTGACCGCCCGCGCCGAGCCGGTAGCCGCCGGCGACACCGGGTGCCGCCTCGACCGGATAGCCGAGCGAGCGCAGCTTCTCGACGTCGCGGCGCACCGTGCGGGCGGCCACCTCGAGGCGCTCGGCGAGCTCGGGACCGGTCCACTCGCGGCGGAGCTGGAGAAGCGAGAGGAGCGCGAGCAGGCGGGCGGAGGTCTGAAGCATGCTGGGAAGGCTTTCAGATATCGAGGACAGAACATGACCGCATTCGTCCGATCGAGGACGGTAACTGGCCGCAATCGACGGGAGTCTGTGCGCATGTCGACCGTCACCCCCACCACAGCGCCGGCGGCCGGGACGGCCGCCCCGTCCCGCCGCGCCGCCTGGCTCGGCCTCACCGTCGTCATCGCCGCATCGGTCATGGACCTGCTCGATTCGACGATTGCCCAGACCGCCGCCCCGGCCATCCGCCGCAGCCTCGGCGGCACCTACTCCGAACTCGAGTGGATCTCGGCGGCCTACACGCTGGCCATGTCGGTCACGCTGCTGCTCGGCAGCCGGCTCGGCGACGTGCTCGGCCGCCGCCGGGTGCTGCTCGGCGGGATCGCCGGGTTCATCGCCGCCTCGGTGCTGTGCGCCCTCGCCCCGACGGCGAGCACCCTGATCGCCGGCCGGGCCGTGCAGGGCGCGCTGGCGGCAGTGATGGTGCCGCAGGGGTTCGGTCTCATCCGCGAGCTGTTCGGCGAGGAGGGCCAGCAGGCCGCCTTCGGGGTGTTCGGCCCCATCATGGGACTGGCCGCGGTGGCCGGCCCGCTCATCGGCGGCGGACTGGTCAACCTCGACCTGCTCGGCACCGGCTGGCGGTCGATCTTCCTGGTCAACATCCCGGTCGGGCTGGGCGCGCTTCTCGCCGGCCGGCGCTTCCTGCCCCACCTCGCCCCGGCCACCCCGGATGCCCGTCTCGATGGCCTGAGCGTCGCCCTGGCCATGGCCGGCGGTGTGGCGCTCGTGTTCCCGCTCATCGAAGGTCGCCAGTACGGCTGGCCGGCCTGGTCGTTTGCACTGCTCGCGGCGGGCGTCGTGCTGCTCGGCGCCTTCGCCGCCCTCCAGGCGCGCCGGCACCGCCAGGGCCGTCCTGCGCTCGTCGATCCGGCGATCCTCCGCCGCCGTTCCTACGTGGCCGGGCTCGCCGTCGTGGTCGGCTTCATCGGTGCGATGGGCGGCATGATGATCGCGCTGAACGTGATGTATCAGGCCGGTCTCGGCTTCTCGCCGCTGGCCTGCGGCGTCGCCACGGTGGCGATCCCGCTGGCGGCGATCGCCGGCTCGATCACCTCCTCGGCGCTGCTGGCCCGAATCGGCAGGCTGACCATGCACATCGGCATCACGGTGATGGCGGCCGGCCTGGCCGGGGCCGACCTCGTGCTGCGGGCGACCGGCGGCGGGCTGAGCGCCTGGGATCTCGCCGGTCCGCTCGCGGTCGCCGGGTTCGGCATGGGCATGGTCTTCGTCCCCATGTTCGACGTCATCCTGGCCGGGGTGAGCCCGCACGAGATCGGCTCGGCCTCGGGACTGCTCGAATCAGTGCAGCAGCTCGCCATGTCGCTCGGCATCGCGGCCGTGGGCACCGTCCTGTTCGGAGCCCTCGGCCGGGGGCACGGCGCGGTCGCGTTCGTCTCGGCCTGCAGCCACGCGCTGCTCGTCGCGGTCGCCTTCCTGATCGCTGCCCTGGCGGCGGTGTTCTGGCTGCCCAGGCACGCCCGCGCCCACGCGTGAGCGCAGACGGCGGGGGCGGAGCGGCGCTCCGCCCCCGGTCGAGGCGGCCGAGGAGATCAGGCCGCGTTGAACGTGGCGATCTCGGAGTAGGCGCTGGCATCGCCGCGCCGGGCCACGCTGCGCACCCCGTCGAGGCTGACCGGGACATCGCCGGCCACGGTCACCCGATGCAGCCGGCGAGGCTCCTCGCCGTAGTCGGCCACCGCGTAGTGCTGGGTGGAGCGGTTGTCCCAGATCGCCACATCGCCCGGACGCCAGTTCCAGCGCACCGTGTTCTCCAGGCGCGTGATGTGGCGCTGGAGGAGCTCGAACAGCGCGTGGGAGTCGCGCGTGCCGAGACCGACGAAGTCACGCACGAAGTGGCCGAGTACGAGCGTGCGCTCCCCGGTCTCCGGGTGGAGTCGCACGACCGGGTGCTCGGTCTCGAACAGCTCCTGCTCGAACTCGCGCCGGTACTCGTGTTCCTTGACATCGACGCCGCCGATGCGTCCCTCGTCCTCGGCCCGGGCGTAGTCGTAGCGGTTGGAGTGCACGGCCCACAGCCGGTCGGCCAGGCCCTGCAGCCCTGGATGCAGCGTCGCGTAGGCGTTCACCGTGTTCGCCCACACGGTGCTCCCCCCGTAGGGCGGGAGCACGATCGCCCGCAGCACGCTGATCGCCGGGATGCGGTCGACGAACGTGACATCCGTGTGCCAGCTGTTCGCCTTCCCGTACTCGGCGTCGATCGCCAGCACGCCGCCCTCCCCGCCCACCGTCGGATGGGGCGTGGTGAGCGGGCCCAGGCGCAACGCGAACGCGCGCTGGATCTCGTCGTCGGCGTGGTCCTGGTTCCTCGCTTTCGGTTCTCAGGACAGGGCGGCCTCGGCGGCGAAGCGGCTGACCGGTCGCGGCAGTCCGTAGTGCTCGCGCAGCGTGTGGCCCGTGTACTCGGTGCGGTGAAGCCCCCGGGCCTGCAGGAGCGGAACCACGTGGTCGACGAACGCCTCCAGCCCAGAGGGCAGCAGCGGCGCCATGACGTTGAACCCGTCCGCCCCACCCTGCTCGAACCAGGTCTGCATGACGTCCGCGACCTGCTCGGGGGTGCCGACGAACGTCCAGTGCCCGCGCCCGCCGCCCAGGCGCCCGAGCAACTGGCGGACGGTCAGCCGCTCGCGCCGGGCCAGCGCCACGATGAGCTCGGAGCGGCTGCGCGCGCCCTGGAGCGCCTCACCGTGGGGGATGTCCGCCGGCAGCTCCCGGTCGAGCTCGAGCAGCTCGACCGGCACCTCGAGCGTGTCCGCGAGCTGGCGCAGCCCGTACTCGGGCACGATCGCCTCCTCGAGCTCCTGGGCACGGGCCTGGGCCTCGGCCTCGGTGCCCCCCAGCACGGGCACGATCCCGGGCAGGATCTTCACCAGCCCCGGGTCGCGGCCCGCGCTCGCCACGCGCGCCTTCAGGTCGGCGTAGAACGCCTGGGCGTCGGCGAGCGTCTGCTGGGCGGTGAACACCGCCTCGGCGAAGCGGGCGGCGAAGTCCTTGCCGTCGGACGAGGACCCCGCCTGCACGAGCAGCGGGTGGCCCTGGGGCGGGCGGCGGACGTTCAGCGGCCCCCGCACGCGATAGAAGCGGCCCTCGTGCTCGATCGCCCGCACCGAGCCGGGCCGAGTGAAGCGCCCGGTCGCCTTCTCGGCGATGATCGCGTCGTCGTCCCAGCTGTCCCACAGCTTCATCGACACCTCGAGGAACTCGGAGGCCCGCACGTACCGCTCGGCGTGATCGGGACGGTCCTCGAGCCCGAAGTTCTGGGCGGCGCTGCGGTCGGCGGTGGTGACGATGTTCCAGCCCGCCCGGCCCCCACTCACGTGGTCGAGCGAGGCGAACCGGCGGGCCAGGTTGTACGGCTCGTTGTATGTCGTCGACGCGGTGGCGATCAGGCCGACGTGTTCGGTGGCCGCGGCGAGGACGCTGAGCAGGACCGTCGGCTCGAGCTGGCCGCCCGGCCGGTAGTCGGCCCCGTGCCACAGGGCGGGGCCGTCGGCCAGGAACAGGGAGTCCATCCGGCCCCGTTCGGCCAGCCGGGCCAGGGCGACCCAGTGGCCGACGTCGTCGTCGGCCAGTGGATCGCTCTCGGGCAGGCGCCAGGCCGCCTCGTGGTGGCCCGAGCTCATCAGGAACGCGTTGAGGTGCAGCTGCCGGTTGCTCATCTCAGTGACCGGCGAACGTCGGCGTGAGCAGGTTGTCGACGATCTGGCCGATGTCGACCGGCTTGCTGATCTGGTGGGCGCTGTAGAACGCCTGGGCGAGGTGCTGGACCGTGGCCACGGTCGCCGCGCTCACGTAGCGCACGCGCAGCAGGCCGGAGTGCAGCTCGCTGGCCGCGGTGGCCGCGTCCACTCCGGTCTCGGCCTCGATGTCGCGCTCCCACACCGCCGGGTGCTCATCGCCCCATTCGTAGGCACGTCCGAGCCGCGCGAGCAGGTCGGCGAGCAGCGCCCGCCGAGTCGGATTGCTCAGGTCCCTGTCGGCTCCCACGTAGAAGCCGACATCGGGGTCGACGGGCGGGCGTCCGGCCAGGAGGATCCGTCCCCCGCCCTCGACCGAGATGGCCGCCTGCGGGTTCCAGATCGACTCCGCATCGAGGTCGCCGCTGCGGAACGCGGTGGCCAGCGCCGCCGGAGCCAGGTCGACGAAGTGAACGTCGCTGGGCGAGAGCCCGGCGCTCTGGACAGCATTGAGCAGGAAGCCGTGGGCGGAGCTGCCGAACGGCACGCCGACGCGCTTGCCCTTCAGATCGGCCAGCGAGGTGATCTTCGACCCCTTGGGCACGACGATGAAGTCGGTCGGGTTCTCGTACTGCTCGGCGGCGATGACCTTGAAGCCGGATTCCTTGGCCGCCCCGTTGATCGGCGGCACGTCGCCGACGTCGCCGAGGTCGATCTGGCCGGCCGCCGCGGCTGCGACGAGCGGAGGCCCGAACGGGAACACGGCCCACTTGACTGTGTAGGAGGCGCCGCGGAGCGCACCGGAGTCGCGTACGAGCGAGACGATGCCCGACTCCTGCTGGCCGATCACGAAGGTCTGCTTGCCGGCGCCGCCGGTCGAGCCCTGGGCGGTCGCGCCGCATCCGGCCAGCGCGGCGGTGGCGCCGAGCAGGCCGAGGGCGGAGGCCCAGCGGGCCAGGACAGGGGTCATTGGTCTGGTTCTCATCGGTGTCCTCAGGGTCAGGGGTGGTTCAGGCAGCCGTGGCCGGCAGCCCGATTTCGTCGAGCAGGGCCGAGCGCAGTGCATCGCGCTCGGGCCCCCGGGCCCGCTGGGCGGGGTCGAGGTCGACGGCGTGCTCGTGGGCGATGCGGCCGTCGTGCATGACGAGGATGCGCTCGCCCAGGGCGATCGCCTCGCCGACGTCGTGGGTGACCATGAGCATCGTCGCCCGGTGGCGCTCGCGCAGCCCTCGGACGAGCTCGTGCATGCGCAGGCGAGTGATGGCGTCCAGGGCCGCGAACGGCTCGTCGAGCAGCACGAGCTCGGGCTCGGCGACGAGCGCCCGGGCCAGGGCCACCCGCTGGGCCTCACCGCCGGACAGCGTCTTCGGCCAGGCGTCGACATGGCGCTCGAGGCCGACCTCGGCCAGCACGCCGACGGCGAGCGCCCGGGGATCGGGGTTCTGGACGCCGATCGTGACGTTGCGCCACACCCGCTGCCACGGGAGCAGCCGCGGGGACTGGAAGACGATGGCGCGCCGGCGCGGCACCCGCACGGTTCCCCCGTCGGGGCGATCGAGGCCTCCGAGCAGGCGCAGGAGCGTGCTCTTGCCGCAGCCGGACTGGCCGAGCAGGATGACGAACTCGTCGCTCGCCAGGCGGAGATCGAGCCCGCGCAGCACCGTGCGCTCACCGAAGCGGCGCACGACATCGGTCGCCTCGACCGCCATCGGGCGCTCGCTCACCGGTGCCGGCGCGGCGGGAGGTGCGAGCACGGCGCTCATGCCCGGGCCTCCGCCGGACGCCAGCGCAGCAGGACGCGTTCGAGCCCGCGCACGATCCCGTCGCCGGCCAGACCGAGCAGGGCGTAGATGACCAGGCCGAGGAACATCTCGTCCACGCGCTGGTAGGTCTGGGCCTGGGTGATCATGAAGCCGATCCCCGAGTTGGCGTTGATCTGCTCGGCCACGACGAGGCCGAGCACGCTGTAGGCGAGTGAGAAGCGCAGCCCGACGAGCGCGCCCGGCAGGGCGCCGGGCAGGACGACCCGGCCGATGAGGCGCGCGCGCCCGGCCCCGGCCGCGCGCGCCATCTCGATCAGCCCCGGGTCGACGTCGCGGATGGCGCCGAACAGGTTGAGGTAGAGCGGGATGCCGGCGCCGAGCGCGATGAGCAGGACCTTCGAGGTCTCGCCGATCCCGAACCACATGATCATCACCGGCAGCAGGGCGAGGAACGGGATCGTGTTGATGATGCTCACCGGCCCGTTGAACAGCAGCTCACCGGCCCGCCACAGGCCGGCCACGGTGGCGGCAGCGGCACCGACGCTGACGCCGATGACGAGGCCGACGGCCGCCCGGGTGAACGAGATGCGCAGGTCCTCCCCCAGGGTCGATGGGGCGCCCACGTTCCACAGGTGGATGGCCGCCCGGAGGACCTGGAGCGGCGAGGCGGCCACGGTCGCCGACAGCAGGCCGGCGCTGCACGCCGCCTGCCAGAGTACGAGCAGGGCAAGCGGGCTGGCATACAGGCCGAGGCGTGCGCCCGCCCGGCGCAGGCCTCCGAGACGGCGCGAGCGCGTCCGAGGCGTGAACACCTCGGTGGCTGCGGTCTGGGCGGTCGTGGTCGTCATGGGCTCCGGGGATCGGTGGTGCGGAGCCGGAAAGGGAACTAAGTCGGTCGACTTTTCTCACTTTCTCGGCGCAGATGTACCCGATCGGGTAAAGTGGATCTACTTAGTCCAGATGATTGAGGTCCTCCCCACCCGCTCCGTCCGCGCGCTCGTCGTCGACGGCCACGACGCCACCCGCGTCGGCTTCGCCGTGCTGCTGCGGCAGGTCCCGTGGGTGGCCAGCTGCCTCCTCGCCCGTGACGGAAGCGAGGCAGCCACGCTGGCCGCCCGCCAGCGGCCCGACGTCGCCCTGCTCGACATCTCCGACGCCGGACCGTTCGTCGCCGCCGCCACCGCGCAGCTGCACGCGGCCCGGCCGAGCCTCCCCATCGTGCTCACCTCGCGCTGTGCCGCGAGGCCCCCGGCCGAACCTCAGCGGCTCGGAGCGGTGAGCTTCGTGTCCGTCGGCGCCCCCGCGGCCGAGATCGTGGCCGCGGTGCGCACCGCGCTCACCGCCGATGTCGCGCCGGCGCCGAGTCCTCCCTCGCCTGAACTGAGCGAGCGCGATCGACGCCTGCTCGCGCTCATCAGCCAGGGGGCCACCAACCGCGAGATCGCCGCCGAGCTCGCGATGAGTCCCGACGCGATCAAGAAGAACGCCTCCGCGCTCTACCGCAAGCTCGGCGTGCGCAACCGCACCGAGGCGGCCCGCCGGGCTCCCGAGCTGCTCACCTCGCGCTGAGGGCGGGCCCCGGCCGCCCTCGGTACCGTGGGTCGGCCATGAAGATCGTCTACACGCTCACCGATGAGGCGCCGGCACTCGCCACCGCCTCCCTGCTGCCGATCATCCGCACGTTCGCCAGTGCGGCCGGGATCGAGATCGAGGTCCGCGACATCTCCCTCGCGGGGCGCGTCCTGGCCCAGTTCCCCGACCGCCTGAGCGATGAGCAGCGCGTCGCCGACGCCCTGGGCGAGCTCGGCGAGCTGGCCAAGACTCCGCAGGCCAACATCATCAAGCTCCCGAACATCAGCGCCTCGGTGCCCCAGCTGAAGGCCGCCATCGAGGAGCTCCAGGGCCAGGGCTTCGATCTGCCCGACTACCCCGAGAACCCGGCCGACGACGAGCAGCGGGAGATCCGCGCTCGCTATGACCGCGTCAAGGGCAGCGCGGTGAACCCGGTGCTGCGCCAGGGCAACTCCGACCGCCGTGCCCCCGCCTCGGTCAAGCAGTACGCCCGCAACCACCCGCACGCGATGGGCCCCTGGTCGAAGGACTCGCGCTCGCACGTGGCGACCATGAGCGACGGCGACTTCCGCGCCACCGAGCGCTCGAGCACGGTGAGCGAGGCGGGCGAGGTGCGCATCGAGCACGTGGCCGGCGACGGGACCGTGACCGCGTTGCGCGCGCCGGTACCCGTCCAGGCGGGCGAGGTCATCGACGCCGCGGTCATGCGCCGGGCCGCGCTCGAGCGCTTCCTGGCCGAGCAGATCGAGGAGGCCAAGGCGCAGGGCGTCCTGTTCTCGGTGCACCTGAAGGCGACGATGATGAAGGTGTCGGACCCGATCATCTTCGGCCACGCGGTGCGCGCCTACTTCGCGGCCGTGTTCGCCGAGCACGGTGAGGCGCTCGAACGCGTCGGTGTCGAGCCCGATGACGGGCTGGGCGCGCTGCTGAAGGTGCTCGAGCGCCTGCCGGACGGCGAGCGCGCGGCCATCGAGGGCGCGATCGAGGCCGCCTACAGCGACGGACCGCGGCTGGCCATGGTCGACTCCGACCGCGGCATCACCAACCTCCACGTGCCCAGCGACGTCATCATCGACGCCTCGATGCCGGCGGCGATCCGGACCTCCGGGCAGATGTGGAACGCCGACGGCGAGCAGCAGGACACGAAGTTCGTCATCCCCGACCACTCCTACGCGCCGCTGTACGCCGAGGCGGTCGAGGACTGCCGCCGCCACGGGGCATTCGACCCGGCGACGATGGGATCGACCCCGAACGTCGGCCTCATGGCCCAGGCGGCCGAGGAGTACGGCTCGCACGACAAGACGTTCGAGATCGAGACCCCGGGGCACGTGCGCGTCGTGGACAGTGCGGGCACGACGCTGCTCGAGCACGAGGTCGACACGGGCGATATCTGGCGCATGTGCCAGACCAAGGACGCGCCGATCCGCGACTGGGTGCGCCTGGCCGTGGGGCGCGCGCGGGCCACCGGGGCGCCGGCCGTGTTCTGGCTCGACGCCGAGCGCCCCCACGACGCCCAGCTGCTGGCCAAGGTCCAGCCCGAGCTCGAGAGCCTCGACACCGACGGGCTGCAGATCGAGATCCTCGACGTCGCCGCGGCGGCCCGCTTCACGCTGCAGCGCGCCCGGGCGGGCGAGGACACCATCTCGGTCACCGGCAACGTGTTGCGCGACTACCTGACCGACCTCTTCCCCATCCTCGAGCTCGGCACGAGCGCCAAGATGCTCTCGGTCGTGCCGCTGCTGGCCGGGGGCGGGCTGTTCGAGACCGGCGCCGGCGGCTCCGCACCGCGCCATGTCCAGCAGCTCCTGCGCGAGAACCACCTGCGCTGGGACTCGCTGGGCGAGTTCCTCGCCCTCGTGCCCTCGCTCGAGCTGCTGGCCGACAAGACCGACAACCCCCGCGCCCAGGTCCTGGCCGACACGCTCGACCGGGCCACCGCGCGCGTGCTGGAGGAGAACCGCTCCCCGTCACGCAAGGTGGGCGAGCTCGACTCGCGCGGCAGCCACTTCTACCTCGGTCTCTACTGGGCGCGCGAGCTGGCCGATCAGGACGCCGATGCCGAGCTCGCGCAGCGGTTCGCGCCGCTGGCCGACCGCCTCGAGGCGGCCAAGGAGACGATCGTCTCCGAGCTCTCCGAGGTCCAGGGCTCGGCGGTGGAGATCGGCGGCTACTACCACCCCGATCTCGAGCGCGTGACCGAGGTCATGCGCCCGAGCGCGACGCTCGGCGAGGCGCTCGAGAGCTTCGCCGGGGCCACGGCCGGCTAGGCCGGTTGCGGCTCCGCCGGGGGCCGGGGGGGGTCGGAGCGTCGCCGGGGCTCGACATCCGAACTTTGGCGATCTACCCCCCGAAAATGAGGGGTAAATCGCCAAAGTTCGGGCGCCTCAGGCTCGTGCGCTCGCATCGCCGAGGGCGACCGCGTCGATGCGAGGTTTCACCCCTCCGGATGTGCGAGTGCGATCCGTTTCCGAGCTCGGCGCGGGCCGACGCATCTCGCTGGAGCCCGCGGCGTCGCGATGCGGCTCGGCGACGCGGAAGTGCTCAGTGCCGGAGCGGCGGCGCTCCGACGCACTTTCTCGATCACGCGCCAGTGCGCGCCGCCCCCGAAAGCCGGACGCGTCTACCTGATCTGCATGCCCGAGATGGCCCGCGAGATGACGAGCCGCTGGATCTCCGAGGTGCCCTCGAAGATCGTGTAGATCTTGGCGTCCCGGTGCATGCGCTCGACCGGGAACTCGCGGGTGTAGCCGTTGCCGCCGAGGATCTGGATCGCCCGCTCGGTCGCCCACACCGCGACCTCGCCGGCCTTCAGCTTGCTCATCGACCCTTCGGCGTTCTCGAACGTGTGGCCGTTGCGGCCCATCCAGGCCGCGCGCCAGACGAGCAGCCGGGCGGCGTCGATCTCCATCTTCATGTCGGCCAGCGTGAAGGCGATGGCCTGGTTCTCGATGATCGGACGGCCGAACTGCACGCGCTCGCGGGCGTAGTCGAGCGCGTACTCGTAGGCGGCGCGGGCGATGCCGATCGCCTGGGCGCCGACCGTCGGGCGGCTCACCTCGAAGGTCCGCATGGCCGCCTGGCCACGCGAGCTCGCCCCCTCGCGGGCGCGGGCGAGCCGCGCGTCGAGCTTCTCCTTGCCGCCGAGCAGGCACGACCCGGGGATCCGAACGTCGTCAAGGAAGACGTCGGCGGTGTGCGAGGCCCGGAGGCCGTGCTTCTTGACCTTCGTGCCCATCTCGAGCCCCTTGGTGCCGGGCGGGATCACGAAGGACGCGTGACCCCGGGCCTTCAGCTCGGGGTCGACCTGGGCCACGACGACGTGCACGCCGGCGATGCCGCCGTTCGTCGCCCACGCCTTCTGGCCGTTCAGGACCCATTCGTCCTTCGCTTCGTCGTACTTCGCCCGGGTGCGCAGCGAGGAGACGTCCGAGCCGGCGTCGGGCTCGGACACGCAGAACGCCGCCACATGCGGCTCGGACTCGCTGCCGAAGCACTGCGGGATCCACTCCCCCCACTGCTCGGGGCTGCCGTTGCCCTGGATCGCCGCCACCGCCAGGGTCGTGCCCATGATCGACATGCCGATGCCGGCGTCGCCCCAGAACAGCTCCTCGTTGACGATCGGGAACATGATCCCGCTCTGGTCGTACCAGAACTGCGCGATCCCCTCCAGGGAGTACAGGCCGATCTTGGCCGCCTCCTGGATGACCGGCCACGGGGTCTCCTCGCGCTCGTCCCACTCGGCCGCGGCCGGACGCACCGTCTGCTCGGCGAAGCCGTGCACCCAGTCGCGGATGTCGCGCTGATCCTGGCTGAGCTCGAGCGAGAACGGCGGGCTGCTCGCTGCCGTTCTCGGACGGCTCGACCTGCTCTGGGGTGGCTGCTTCCATGGGGTCCTTTCGCTTTTCCTACCGGCCTGTAGCTTGCCCAGGCTACCCGCACGAACGGCGATCCACCCCGCTGGCGTACGCTCTGCGCATGACGCACAGCCTCACCGGTGTCCGTCGAGACGGCGCCGGTGGCGGCCGGGTTGTGGGGCACCGGCAGTCGGTGCTCGCCGTGGGAGCGCTGCCCACGCTGCTGGCCGGCGTCCTGTGCGCGATCGGGCTCGCGACCCGGAGCCTGTCGCTCGACGAGTCGGCCACGGCCACGATCGTCACCCAGCACGGCTCGGCGCTCGGACGGGCGATCGCCCACGACGGGGGCAACATGGCCGGCTACTACGCGCTCATGCACCTGCTCACGGGGCTGGCCGGTCACCGACCCGTGCTCCTGCGCCTGCCCTCGCTGCTCGCCGCGGCGCTGAGCGCGGGCGCGCTGGCCCGGCTCGGTGAGCGGCTGTTCGACGCGCGGGTCGGGCTGGCCGCCGGCCTGCTCGCGGCCGCCAGCCTGCCGCTCGTGTTCTGGGGCCAGTCGGCTCGCGGCTACGCGCCCATGGTCCTGTTCGTCACGCTGTCGTTCCTGGCCCTGAGCACCGTGCTCGACGCCCGCGACGGCGAGCCCGCGCCCCGGCGCGCACTCGCGGCGTACGCGGTGAGCATCGTGCTCGCCTGTTACATGGGGCTGCTCGCGGTGCTCGTCGTCCCCGGCCAGCTCGCGCTGCTGGCCTGGCGGCGCCGGCGCATCACCGGCATGCTCGCGGCGCTCGGGCTGGCCGCCCTGGCCTGCCTGCCGCTCGTGCTGCTTGCCGTCGGGCGCGGCTCGGGTCAGCTCGCCTGGCTGGCCGCGCCCACGCTGACCACCGTGGCGCAGTCGCTCGAGGCGCTCATCTCGGCCGGGCTGGCCCCGAACTTCCACGACACCGCCGTGCTCGTGCCGGTCTCGGTGCTCGCACTCGCCGGTCTGGCGGCCGGGTTCGTGCTCGCGGCCCGGTCGCTGCGCCGGCCGGGTGGCTGGGCCCCGGTGCTCGTAGCGCTGTGGCTGCTCGTGCCCGTGCTCGCGGTGCTCGTCGAGTCCCTGGTGGGCCAGCCGCTGCTCGTGGCCCGCAACCTGCTCATGGCCCTGCCGGCGGCATCGCTGCTCATCGCCTGGACGGCCTTCGCGCTCGGGCCGGCGCCGGTCGGCTGGGCGCTCGTGACCATCCTGCTCGCTCTGCGAGCCGTGCCGGTCGCCGCGGCGGTTGGCGTCTCGCCCGAGGACTGGCGTAGCGCCACCGCCACCGTGCTCGCCGGCAGCCCGCCCGGCAGCTGCGCGGCCTTCTATCCCTCCGACGCGCGGATGCCGTTCCGCCTCTCGCTGCCCTCTGGCGCCCGGCCACCCCGCAGCATCCTGCCGGCGGTGCCGTGGTCGGTGAACCGGCCCTACGTCGAGGACTACGCCACGCTCTCCTCGGCCAGCCTGGCGAGCCTGCCGGCGCGCTGCCCGATCCTGTGGCTGGTGGCCGGACATCGCGGCGAACCGCACGGCTCGCCCGCCTCGCAGGCGGACTACCGCCGATACCTGGCGCTGCGCGGCACCCTCGGCCACATCTACCGGCCGGGCCCGCGGCGGCGGTTCGGCTATGCCCCGGCGGTCGAGGTGCAGCGGTTCACGGCCGCAACGTCACCTGCACGAACGTCAGCGCGCTGAGCACGGCGAGCAGGACGCCGCTCAGACTGGCGACGGCGACGAACGCGCGGCCGCGCAGGTAGCGGCCGAGCACGAGCACGGCCGGGAAAGCGGTGATGAGCATGCGCGGGTTCGGCGGCACGTACTCGGAGGTCACGGCCAACAAGGAGATTCCAGCCGTCCACACGATCGCCTCGGGAGTGATCGTGCGCCGGCTGCGCCACACGAGCACGAGCAGCCCGACGAGTACCACGGCTCCGATCAGGCCGACGACCAGGTTGAGGTCGATCGTCGGCTGGTCGAAGTGGGTGAACGAGAGCTGGCCGGACAGGTTCCGGACGAGGTGGACCAGGGCCAGAGCATCGGTGCTCTCGCCCCAGCCCGTGTGCTGGGCGTGCAGGGTGGCCAGGGGTGTCCCCGTCCATGCCCACAGGAAGGCGGCGAAGCTGCCGATGCCAGCCAGCGAGAGCAGCGGGGCGAGGAGACTGCGGCGCGCCGAGCGCTCGCCGAGGCCCCGGGCGCGCAGCTCGCGCGCCGCCGCCACCGCGCACACCGCGCTGAGGATGACCGCCTCGGGCTCGGTCGCCGTGGCCAGCGCGGCGAGCAGGCCGGCGAGCCCCCAGCGCCGCCGCGCCAGCGCGAGCAGGCAGCCGATGACGAGCGGCAGCATGATGCTCTCGGCGTACACCATCGAGAACACCACCGACCCGGGGAAGAGCCAGAACAGCACGGCCGCCCGGGCGCCCGCCCGCCGTCCCCACCAGTCCGTGGCCAGCGCCTGGACGAGCACCGCTGTGAGGAGGCCGCCGGCCAGCGAGACGAGCAGGCCGGCCACCTGGATCGACCACGACAGGTGATCGAAGATGTAGCCGATCGGATGGCCGCTCAGGGCGGACACCGGATAGGCGACCGCCCGCACGATCAGGGCGTAGAGCGGAAAGAAGCCGAGGGTGCTCTGGGCCAGGACCTGGTGGTCCGGGTAGCCGTGCTGGGCGAGCAGGCTGTACCACACCCCATCCCAGTTGGCCGCCTGTGGGAGGAGCGCGTGGTGGCGCACGACGTCGTTGAACTGGGCGGAGCCGAGCAGCAGGATCCGCGTGCCGAGAAAGGCGAGCAGAGACCAGCGGTAGCGGACGGCAAGTTCGATGGGCCGCCTCGAGCGGCGCTGCTCCGAGACGGGACGGGACGACGGGCGCCCGAGCGCCTCGGGAGCCTCGGGCGCGACCGTCTCTCCGAGCGTCTCGGGCTCGGAGCTGGGTGAGATCTGGCTCACGTCGACTGTCCTAGCACGTTGCCGTAATGATCGACGACGTGGCGGGCATCTCCCTCACCTCGCCGCCGCCTGCTTGACTTCGTCGCCTTCGCTCGCTTCCAGGCCAGGAGGATCGCATGAGCATCGCCGACACGCCCCGCACCGCCACCGAGCCGGTCTCCGCCCCCGCGGGGGCGGAGGGCCCGCCCACCGGGTCCCCGCGGGTCAGCGCGGCCGACCTCCTCGCTCTGGCCGCCCGGGTGACGACAGCGGCAGGCGCGCGCCAGCCGCTCGAGATCGAGAACCCGGCCACCGGGCAGGTCCTGGCCACGACGCCGCGCTGCACGGCCGACGACGTCGAGCTCGCCGTTCGCCGCGCCCGGACCGCCCAGGAGATCTGGCGCCGCACGCCGTTCGCGGCCCGCCGGGAGATCCTCCTCCGCTACCACGACCTCGTGCTCGACCGCCAGGAGCAGCTGCTCGACGTCATCCAGCTCGAGTCGGGCAAGGCGCGCCGCCACGCCTTCGAGGAGGTCCTCGACTCGGCGATCGTCGCCCGCTACTACGCGAACACGGCCGAGCGCCACCTGCGCGCCCGCCGGCGCCGGGGCGCCCTGCCGCTGCTCACAGCCACCTGGGAGCACCATCACCCGGTCGGCGTGGTCGGGATCATCTCGCCCTGGAACTATCCGCTCACCCTCAGCATGGGCGATGCCGTGCCCGCCCTGGCGGCCGGCAACGCGGTGGTCATCAAGGCCGACTCGAAGACCCCGTTCAGCGCCCTGCAGGGCATGGCGCTGCTCGAGGAGGCCGGGCTGCCGAGCGGCCTCATGCAGGTTCTCACCGGCTCCGGCGCCGAGCTCGGCCCCGAGCTGATCGACCGCGTCGACTACGTCATGTTCACCGGCAGCACGGCCACCGGCCGCGAGGTGGCCAGCCGCGCCGCCGCCCGCCTGATCCCGAGCTCGATGGAGCTCGGCGGCAAGAACGCCATGCTCGTGCTCGAGGACGCGAGCCTCGCGCGCGCCGTCGAGGGCGCCGAGCGGGCGCTCTACTCCAACGCCGGCCAGCTGTGCATATCGGTCGAGCGCCTGCTCGTGCACGAGGCGATCGCCCCCGAGTTCACCAAGCGCCTCGTGCGTCGCGTGGAGCGGATGCGGCTCGGGGCCGGCCTGAGCTACGACTACGACATGGGCTCGCTCATCTCGGCCGAGCAGCTCGCCACCGTGCAGGCGCACGTCGAGGACGCGGTCAGCAAGGGCGCGCGCGTGCTGACGGGCGGGCGAGCGCGCCCGGACCTCGGTCCGTACTTCTACGAGCCCACGCTGCTCGAAGGGGCGCGGACGGGCATGACGCTGTTCGCGGACGAGACCTTCGGACCGGTGGCGGCGATCTCCACCTTCTCCACCGAGGAGGAGGCGATCGCCCGGGCCAACGACAGCTGCCTCGGGCTCAACTTCTCCGTGTGGACCCGCGACACCCAGCGCGGCCGTCACGTGGCCAGCCGCCTGCAGGCCGGCACGGTGAACGTCAACGAGGGCTACGCCGCCACCTGGGCGTCGGTCGACGCCCCGATGGGCGGCATGAAGGACTCGGGCCTCGGCCGCCGCCACGGCGCCACCGGGATCCTCAAGTACACGGAGTCCCAGACGATCTCGGTTCAGCGCCTGGCCCCGATCGCGCCGCCGCCGCTCGTCGCCACGGCGCTGTGGGCGCGGGCGATGACCGCCTCGCTGCGTCTGCTGCGGCGGCTGCCGGGCGTGCGCTGACTCAGAAGGGCGGCCGCGGTTCGCCGGGCTCGCTCGGCGAGGCCCGCGGGTCTCGCGTCACGCGGACGAGCTCGGCGTCCCCGAGAACTTCCGCGCCTGACCCTCCCGGGCGACGGTGGCGATGCGGCTGGACAGGCTCTCCATGTCGGCGAGCAGCCGCGCGCGCTCGGCGTTCAGCCGCTCGATGTCCTTGCCGATCTCCTCGCGCCGGCGGGCCGCCTCCTGGGTCGTCGTGAGCGCGCTGGCCGCGGCGTCGGACAGGCAGCGGTCGGCCTGCTCCTGGGCGACCTGCGTCATCTCGCGGGCCCGGTCGTGGGCGGCGAGGAGGATCGCGGAGGTCTGCTCCCCCAGCTTGTGGATCTCCTCCTTGACCTCCTCGTGCGCCGGGGTGCGGGCGCGCAGGTCGGCGAGCTCGCGGTCCATCTCGGACAGCTCCTGCTCGAGCGCGGTGACGTGCTCGTCGACGGCGGCGCAGTCATAGCCGCTCCGGGCGATCGGAAAGCGCGGGACGACCTCGTACCAGGCCGTGGCCTGCTCGTCGTCGAGCGGGTAGTCGGGCTCCTCGATGGACTCCTGCGTCCCCTCGGCGCGCACCGGGGTCGGCATCGAGCGGCCGAGGCGGTCGCTCAGGTGGGCGAAGCGCTCCGCGGCGCTCCGGCGCTTGGTGACGGGCTCGAGCTCGTTCACGCCCCCTCCTTTTCTCCGGGTGCAACAGGCAGGCGTGGCCCGCAATTCGCCACCGGGGCGGCGGCTCCTGCCCGGACGGCCGGAGCGACAGGCGGCGTGCAGTCCCGGCGCGACCCCCGGAGGATGAGCGCCAGGAGCAGGCTGTCGATGAGCAGGATGTAGAGCGGGAAGCCGAAGCCGGCGAACGTCCACTGACCCGGCGCGATCGTGAGCAGCGTGATCGCTGCGCCCAGCGCGCCGCCGACGAACGCCTTCGGGCTCTCCGACCCGGGCTCGGCGGCCGCCTTGCGCAGCGTGGGAACCGCCGCCGACGCGTCGGACAGGATGCTGAAGCCGATCGCCACGTCGCCCTGGCCGGTGAGCGCCCACATCCCGAGCGCGGCCACCGACAGCCCGCCGCACACGATGTCGAACCGGGTCAGCCGCGCGTAGGCGCGCGGATCGAGGACCGAGGCGATCACGACGAGCAGCGGACCGAAGCCAACGCCGAAGGTGAGCAGCGATTTCAGACCGGCGTGCTCGGAGAGCTCGGCGGCAAATGCGATGAGCGGCGCGATCGCCCACATCGCCCACGACACCCGGTTGGGCTGGGTGCGCCCCCGCAGCGTGTCGAGCGCATAGCCGCCGCTGCCGGTGAGCGTGACGATCACCGCGAGGATGGCGAAGTGGCGATCGATCATCGGCGCCTGCGCACGATAGGACCCGCGGCGCGTCCGGACCGGAGCGCACGCCGTGGCCTCGTGCGCCCCGGCGTCCGGGCTGCGACGTGCGCGGAGCGACAGCCCTCGGGCTCAAGCCGGGGCGCATCGGGCCCGATGGGCGCGACATGGACCCCTACGTCGACCCGAACGCCCACACGTCGGTCGCGCCGCCCACGGTCACCCAGGCGGTGGCCGCCGCGGTGCCCCTCGCCGCGGTCGCCGCCTCGCCGCGGCGCCCACCGTCCCCGCGCTCGCCGTCCCGGCGCCCACGGCCGCCGACACCGTGCGCACGCTCGAGGGCGTTCAGCCGCCCGCCGAGGCGGCTGTGCGCTGGCGGCTGCGAGCGGCGCGGATCGACAACATCGCGGTCGGCGCGCTCTACCTCGTCCTGTGCGTGCTCCTGCACTGGAAGCCGCTCACGGTCGGCCACCTGGCCCTGGGCGCCCTGCTGTCGGTCGCCTACCACTACGGGTTCGAGGCCCGGGGCGGACAGACGCCGGGCAAGCGCCGCTACGGGATCCGGGTGGTCCGTACCGACGGCAGCGCCGCCGACGGTCGGGCGATCGCGATCCGCTCGGTCCTGCGCCTGATCGACCAGCTCCCGGTCTACTACGCCTCCGGCCTGGTGAGCATGGTCCGGACCGGGCCGGCCCGCCGCCAGCGGATCGGCGACGTCGCCGCCGGAACGATGGTCATCGCCATCGAGGGACGCGCGGCCGGCCGCGGCACCCCCGGCTGGTGGCTGCCCGTGGCCACCGTCGTGGCCGTCGGCCTGTCGGTGCTGACGATCGTGGCCGCGCGGCAGACGCACACCAACCCGCTCACCGGCCAGATGCCGACGCCGAGCGCGGTCGGCGTCAATCGCTGAGCACGGTCTCCTCCGGCTCGCGACGCAGGCCGCCCCCGGGCAGGAGGCTGATCTGGCGCACGTGCAGGATGCGCTCGCTCACCCGTTCCTCGTCGAGGTCGATCCTGCGAGCCCGCAGGACGGCGATGAGCGTCACCATGCCGAGCACCCGATCGGGCCGATCCCGATCGACCACCGGCATCCGCGTGACCCCCGAGTCGGCCATCACGCCCGCCATCTCGCGCAGCGTGAGGTCCGCGTAGGCGACGTGCATCCGTGGAAGCACGAGGTCCTCGATCCGCGCCTCAGGCGGCAGATCGGCGCGCAGCGCGGCATCGAGCAGCTCCCGGCGGGTGACCACCCCGAGCAGGCGCCCCCCGGCGTCGAGGACGGGGTAGAGCCGCTGGCGGTGGGTGGCGTCGCGGCGCTGGCGGTGCTCGACGACGAAGCTCGCGGCCGCATCGCGCAGCGGGGTGCCGGCCCGGAACATGACGTACTCGCTCTCCATCACGTCGCGCACGAACAGGACCTCGAGCGGGTCGATCGTGTACTCGCGGGTCAGGTGCAGGCCCCGGCGGGCGATCTTCTCGGTGAGCACCGAGCGCTTGAGCACGAGCGTCGACAGACCGAAGGCGGTCGAGGCGGCGATCACGAGCGGCAGCAGCGCCCCCCATTCGTGCGTGAGCTCGAGCGAGAACACGATGCCGGTGAGCGGCGAGCGCATGACCCCGCCGACGACCGCCGCCAGGCCGATCAGCGACCAGAAGCCCGGCGCCACGGACGGGAACACGTGTGCCTCGAGCGCGCCGAGCGCGCCTCCGATCATGAACGTCGGGGCGAGCACGCCGCCGGAGGTCCCGGAGCCGAGCGACAGCGACCAGATGAGCGTCTTGACCACGAGGATGCCGACGATCAGGGACATCCCGGCCTGGCCGAGCAGCAGCTCGTGGATGACGTCGTAGCCGACGCCGAGCGCCCGCGGCTCGATCAGGCCGCCGATGCCGATGATCAGGCCGCCGATCGCCGGCCACCACATCCAGTGGATGGGCAGGCGGTGAAAGGCGTCCTCGGCCGCGTACACGAGCGCGGTGGCGCCGACGGCCAGGGCGGCGCCGAGCGCCCCGGCGACCAGGCACAGCGCCTCCACACCGGCGTTCAGGTGGAGGGCGTAGGCGGGCACGGGAAAGATCGGGTGAGCGCCGAGGATGGCCCAGCGCACGATCGTGGCCACCGACACCGCGCCGGCCACCGGCAGATAGCTGCGCGGGCGCCACTCGAACAGCAGGAGCTCGACGGCGAGCAGGATGGAGGCCAGCGGGGCGTTGAAGGTCGCCGCCATGCCGCCGGCGGCCCCGGACACCAGGAGCGTCTTGCGCTCGTCGGCGGTCAGCTCGAGGAACTGGGCGATGAGCGAGCCGAACGCCCCGCCGGTCATGATGATCGGGCCCTCGGCGCCAAACGGGCCCCCGGTGCCGATGGCAATCGCCGCCGAGATCGGCTTCAGGACGGCGACCCGCGGGGCCACCTTGCTGCCACCGGTGAGGATCGCCTCGATTGCCTCTGGCATGCCATGGCCGCGGATCTTCTCCGATCCGAACCGCGCCATCAGGCCGATGACCAGGCCGCCGGCCACGGGCGCGAGCAGGACGAGCACAACGCTGTGGTGGTGGGCGCCTGGGGCCACGAGCGTCGTGCGGGCCCGGTCGTAGAAGACGAGGTTCGTGATCAGACCGATGAGGCGCAACAGCCCCCAGGCCACCAGCGCACTCAGAGCTCCGATCGGGAGGGCGAGCGGCGGTGATGGCCAGGCTGCGGGGCCGCAGCGCGAAGTCACCGAGCCGGCGCACCGATCCGGGCGCGCGGGCCGGCGGCTCGGCGGAGGATCGGCTCCCGGCGGCGTCGGACATCGCCACATGATGATGACGGTTGCGTCCGGCAGCGACCGCTGCTCTCGCGCCCGCTGACCCGGGTGGGATTGGGCTGCCCGAGGGCGGGGTAAGCCACAGAATTCTGGATCGTTTCACTCTCCCTGTAGCCGACCTATGGCCGACAGCAACGCCCGGGCGCCGTGCGCCGCCACCGATCCTTCGGCTCGCTTTCCACGAGCCGGCTTGTTCCCATCCGCCGGCCGGCGAGCCGGCTCACCTGGCGCTGTTCTACGCCGGCGACGCCGATTACGTCGACGGCGTCATGCGCTTTCTCGATCCCGGCCTGCAGGCGGGCGACCCGGTCGCAGTGGCGGTCCCCCCCGCGGCGGCCCGGCTCCTCGCCCGCCACCTCGGTGACGCCGGGCCGGATCTCCAGATCCTCGACATGCACGAGCTCGGACGCAACCCGGCGCGCATCATCCCCGCCGTGCTGACCATGCTCGAGACCCACCGCGGCCGCACGCTGCACTACGTGGGCGAGCCGGTGTGGCCAGGCCGCACGGGCGAGGAGATCCAGGAAGCGACGCGGGGCGAGGCGCTCATCAACCTGGCCTGGCCGGGTGCGAGCATCCGCGTGCTCTGTCCCTACGACGCCGAGGGGCTGGCGCCCGCCGTCCTCCACGACGCCGAGCTCACCCATCCGTGGCTCGTGCGAGAGGGTGAGATCGTCCCGAGCAGCGCCTACGGACAGGCGCGCTTCCCGCCCGGCACCGACAATCCGCTGCCCGAACCGCCGGGAAACGCGGAGCAGCTGCGGTTCGGGCTGAACGATCTCGGCGCCGTGCGGGCGACCGTCCAGGCCCGGGCGCGGGCGGTCGGCCTGCCTGAGGACCGGGTCGGCGACCTCGTGCTGGCGGTCAGCGAGGTGGCCACGAACGGGATCAAGCACGCGGGCCCGAGCGGATACCTGCGCGTGTGGACGACGGCCAACGCGATCATCTGCCAGCTCGAGGACACCGGCCACATCGCCGACCCCCTGGCCGGGCGCTACCGCCCGATGGCCGGGATCGAGGGCGGGATCGGCCTGTGGATGGTCAACCAGCTGTGCGACCTGGTCGAGACGCGCACCGGCGAGACGGGCACGACGATCCGGCTGCACGCCCGGATCTAACCCGACCGCGCCCGGACGAGAAGTGCGGCGGCGCGGGAGGGTCGCTCACACCGCGGCGTGCTCGCGCGGCGCGGTCCCCGAGTCCGGGACGGGCTCGCCGAGGCGCTCGAGCGCCCGCGCGTAGTCGTCATAGCGCCGGAACAGCCGCGTCCACGCCCAACCGCCACGGCGGCGGAGCTCGCGGCTGCGGTCGGGGTCTCCGGGCCGCACACCGTTGCGCCCCAGCCGCTCGTGCGCGGCGATGGCGCCGGGCAGCGCGTCCTCGCGCTCGTCGGCGAGCAGGCTTGCCTGCAGGTGCGTGCGCAGGACCAGCAGCTCGCGCTCGGTCGCCGGCCGCCCCTGACGGCAGGCGGCCGTGACGCAGCGCGAATCGGTCCCAGGCGTCGGCGAATGCGGCCATGCTCGTTCGCCCGCCGGCGCGATGGGCGGCGAGCATCGGACAGATGCCGTCCGGACTCGCGTAGGCGCCGGCGATGATCGCATCGCGCTCGAGCCCCTCGAGCATGGCGAGCCGGGTGGCGCGCGGCAGCGCACCGACCGCCGCGCGGAGGTCGTCGATCGCCCCGGGCCTCGTTCGCATAGCCTTCCACGCCCGCATCCGCGCGGCCACCTTACCGGCGGCCCTCGACACCGACAAGCGATCTCCTCGCCGCGAAAGGAACCTTGCAATGAAGCTCGGAGTGCACATCGGATACTGGGGACTCGGCATGACGCCGCAGGACCAGCTGAGCGTCGTCCAGGAGGCCGAGCGCCTCGGCTACGACTCGGTGTGGACGGCCGAGGCCTACGGGTCCGACGCCGCCACCGTGCTCGCCTGGCTGGCCGCCCAGACCGAGCGGATCCGGCTCGGCTCGGCCATCTTCCAGATCCCCGGCCGCAGCCCGGCCATGACCGCGATGACCGCGGCGACAATCGACGAGCTCTCGGGCGGACGCATGATCCTCGGCATCGGGTCCTCGGGCCCGCAGGTGGCGGAGGGCTGGCACGGCCAGCGCTTCGCCCACCAGCTTCAGCGCACCCGCGAATACGTGGCCGTCGTGCGCAAAGCGCTGGCCCGCGAGCGGCTCGAGTACCAGGGCGAGACGATCGAGCTGCCGCTGCCGGACGGGCCGGGCAAGGCCCTGAAGCTGACGATCACGCCCAAGCAGGAGCGGATCCCCATCTACCTGGCCGCGATCGGGCCGAAGAACACCGCCCTGGCTGGGGAGATCGCCGACGGCTGGATCCCCACCTTCTTCTCCCCCGAGCACGTCGGCGAGCTGCGCACGCTGCTCGAGGAGGGCGCGGCCCGCTCGGGACGCTCGCTGGACGGGTTCGACATCGCCCCCACGGTCAACGCCTTCGTGTCCGACGATCGCGAGCGCGCCCGCGACCTCATGCGCCCGGTCCTCGCCCTCTACATCGGGGGCATGGGGTCGCGCAGGCAGAACTTCTACAACAACCTCGTTCGGCGCTATGGGTTCGAGGGTGCGGCCCACGAGGTCCAGGACCTCTACCTGGACGGTCGCAAGGAGGAGGCGTGCGCGGCGATCCCGGCCGAGCTCATCGACCTCGTCTCCCTGTGTGGCCCGCGCGAGATCGTGCGTGACCGGCTGGCCGCGTTCCGCGATGCCGGCGTGGGCACGCTGATGATCACCCCGATGGCGTTCACGGCGGACGAGCGGATCGAGCAGCTGCAGGCCATCGCCGAGCTGGCCGGGTGAGCACCGCCCGGCGGCGCTTCTTTCTCGGCGCCTTCGGTCAGCCGGGCCACGCCTTCCCGATGATGGCGCTCGGGCGCGCGCTGGTCGCCCGCGGCCACGAGGTCGCGTTCGAGACCTGGACGCGCTGGCAATCGCATGTCGAGGCGGAGGGCATGCGGTTCGTGGCCGCGCCCGAGTACGCGACCTTCCCCACCCGCGAGGTGCCACTCGGCCCCTACGAGGCCGTCGTGTACGCAACCGCCTTCACGCGCCAGGCGATGGCCGAGTTCCAGCCCGACGCGGTCGTCCACGACATCCTCACGCTGGCTCCGGCCATGGCGGGGGAGCTCGCCGGACTGCCCGTGGCCACGCTCATCCCGCACGTGTATCCGGTCGGCGGCCCCGGCTTCCCGCCCTACGCGTTCGGAGCCCGGCTGCCCCGGAGCGCCCTCGGGCGGCGGCTGTGGAGCAGGCTCGACCCGCTGGCTGCAGGCCGGGCTCCGGCGGGGACGGGCGGAGCTCAACGCCACCCGGGTGGCGCTCGGCCTCGCCGCCGGTGGAGCGCCTGCACGGCGGGCTGAGCGACCGGCTCGTGCTCGTGGGGAGCTTTCCTCAGCTCGAGTACCCCCGGCCCTGGCCCGACCACGTCCACGTCGTCGGCCCGGTGCAATGGGAGCCGCCGTTTCAGGCCGTCGAGCCCCCGCCGGGCGATGCGCCGCTCGTGCTCGTCGCCCCCTCGACGGCGCAGGACCCCGATCAGGTGCTGCTGCGCGCCGCCGTGCGAGGGCTCGCGGGCGAGCCGGTGCGGGTGCTGGCGAGCTGGAACCGCCGCCTGCCTCCGGGCCCGGTGCCCGCGGCGGCGAACGTCCGGCTGGTCGAGTGGGTCTCCTACTCGCGCACCATGCCCGGCTGCGCGCTCATCATCTGCCACGCCGGCCACGGCACGCTCGTGCGCGCCCTCAGCTGCGGCGTTCCCGTGCTCACGGTGCCCCACTCGGGCGACATGGCCGAGAACGCCGCCCGGGCCGACTGGGCCGGGGTGGGCGCGCGGCTGCCCTGGCGGCTCGTCTCGCCGCCGGGGGTGCGCCTGGCCTCGCGGCGGGTGCTCGGGGAGCCGGCGTTTGCGCAGCGGGCGGGCGCGCTGGCCGCCTGGGCGCGGGTGAACGACGGAGCGGCGCGGGCCGCGGGGCTGGTGGAGGGCCTCGTCTCGGACTGACCGGGGCGAAAAAGCGGCGCCACACGTCGCTTTTTCGCCCCGCTCGCGTTCAAGCGCCCGAGCTGAGCCCCTGCTCGCGCACGTAGGCCACAAGCTCGGGCGCCGCGCCGGCGAGCACGTCGACCGGCTCGCCGTAGCAGGTGCACAGCTCGACCACCGCGCGCTCGTCGCTCACCTCGAGCGCACGCCAGCTGGCGCCGTTCTCGACCCAGCGCTCGAGGTCGGCGAGGGTCAGCGCGGGCCGGACGGGCTCGGCCACCCTCACCCCCCGCTCGTCGCCGCCGGCGGCGCCGCGGCGGGATGCTCGCGCGCCCAGGCGGCGATCTCCTGTGACCCCTGGACGACCGATCCGTCGTCGGTCACGAGCACCGGCACCCAGTGGTTGCCGGTCAGCCGCTTGACCTCCCGGCGCCCGGGCGTCAGGTTGAGCGCGCCGAGCGGACCGAGGCCGTAGGTGCGCACGACCTCAGGATCGTGGCCGGCGTCCCTGAGCGCGTGGTACGCGGTACCGCACGGGTGACCACCCGGCCGGGGCGCCGGCTTCCACGTGCCGTAGCAGACGTAGAGCTTCATGGTGCGGTCGAGGCGGGAGCTCCGGGGGTGGGACTCGAACCCACAACATTTCGGTTAACAGCCGAACGCTCTGCCGATTGAGCTACCCCGGATTACGGTGTCGAGGCTTGGCCTCTCTCGAGGTGGTCGCCCGCCTCACGGACGAACTTTAGCGGTCGCTCGGACGCGCCGCCCGCGGGACTCAGACCGCCTTCTCCAGCCGCGACACCACCTGCCGGATCGCCTCCAGCACGCGCTCGCGCTCATGCGCGAGATCGGTGGCCCCGCTCGCCCCCGCTGCCCGTGCTCGCCGGATGGCCCGCTCGATCCGGCGCTGCTCGAGCATGAGCCGGGCGTGCTCGAGCGCGGCCGGACTCGGGTCCTCGACCTCGCCCGCCCGGGCCACGACGTGGGCGAGCGTGCGAGCGAGCGGCTCGTCGTCGGGTGGCAGGTCCGACAGCGGGGCGCCGCAGCGGCCGATGAGATGGCGGGCGGCCCCGCGCAGACCGTCGTTGCGGATGAG
This sequence comes from uncultured Solirubrobacterales bacterium, assembly GCA_963848745.1. Lineage (GTDB taxonomy): Bacteria > Actinomycetota > Thermoleophilia > Solirubrobacterales > Solirubrobacteraceae > Palsa-465. The sequence goes on from CAWKEO010000002.1 coordinate 633,212, forward strand.
GGCCTCGAGGTCGGCCTGGGCCAGCGTCGCGTTCCCGGCCGCCGGAACGGCGACGCACAGGGCGAGGAAGTCGCGCTCGTGGCGCTCGCTGGAATCGAGTACGCGCGGCCGCTCCCGCACCCGCGCACCGGGCTGCTCGCGGGCCTCGGACCCGCGGCGCTGCCGGCGCCGTTCGCCCGCCGGTGGGCGCCCCGCCCGCGCCGTCGCCCGTGAGCGTCGCGGCCAGCGCCGGGGACAGCTCGAGCTCCCCGGCCACCCGGCGCACCAGCTCCTCGCGCAGGACGCTGGGCGGGAGCTCGCCGAGCACCGGGCGCAGCTGCTCCAGCGCCCGGTCGCGCCCCTCGGCCGTGCGCGTCTCGGCGCGCCGAAGGATCCGCTCGACGTGGAAGGCGACGAACGGCACCGAGGCCTCGACCCGCTCGCGCAACGCCGGCGCGCCCTCGCGCTCGATCAGCTCGGCCGGGTCCATGCCCTCGGGCAGCGCCACCACGCGCAGCTCCAGCCGATGCCCGCGGGCGCTCACCGCGGCGCGGAGCATCGCCTCCTGCCCGGCGGCGTCGGCGTCCAGGCACAGCACGAGCACCCCGGCCACGCGCTCGAGCTCGTTCAACTGCTCGTCGGTCAGGGCCGTGCCCATGATCCCCACCGCGCCGGTCAGCCCAGCCTGGTGGAGCGCAAGCACGTCGGTGTAGCCCTCGACAAGCACGATCCGGCCGGCCCGGCTGGCGGCGGCGCGCGCCAGATGCAGGCCGAACAGCTGGGAGCGCTTCTGGTAGATCTCGCCTTCGGCGCTGTTGAGGTACTTCGGCGTCTGCTCGGCGCTCATCGCCCGGGCCCCGAAGCCGACCACCCGGCCGCGACTGTCGGCCGAGGGGAACATGACCCGGCCCCGGAAGCGGTCAAACAGCTTGCCCGGCTGGCGCTGAGCGCGCTGAGCCAGCCCGACGGCGAGCAGCTCCTCCTCGGTGAACCCGGCCCGGCGGGAGGCCACGAGGATCCGGTCCCACGCGCTGGGCGCGAAGCCGACCTTGAACGCCCGCAGGATCTCCTCGCGCGAGGCCCCGCCCGCGCAGGTACTCCCGGGCCGGTTCGGCCTCGCGGGCGTCCCACAGGTACCGGGCGTAGTAGTCGGCTGCCCGGCCGAGCAGCTCGTGCAGGCGCTCGCGGCGGCGCGCGGCGCTCCGCGGCCTGGGGGTCCTCCTCCACCGTCTCGAGCGTCACCCCGAAGCGGTCGGCCAGGCTCTCGAGCGCCTCGGCGAAGCTCAACCCCTCGGTCTCCATCACGAACGTGAACACGTCGCCGGAGGCCTGGCAGCCGAAGCAGTGGTAGACCTTCTTGTGCGGATCGACGCCGAAGGACGGGGTGCGCTCGTCGTGGAAGGGGCAGCGCCCGACGTACTCGTCGGGGCCGGCGCGGCGCAACTCGGTGCGATCCGAGACCACGGCGACCATGTCAACCGCGTCGCGGACGCGATCGCGGGAGTCGGCGGTGTAGCGGCTCATCGGCGGCCCTGCCTATGGCGCGAACGCGACCGGCACGCTCAGCGCCTCGAACGCGTGGATGCAGAACCGGTCGGTCATGCCGGCGATGTGGTCGCGCACCGCGCTCAGCCGTCGGACCGGCGGGAATCGAGTCGGGGATCTCCTCCGGATGGGCGCAGAAGTGGTCGAACAGCATGCGCACGACGAGGTCGATCTTCGCGTGCTCGCGCGTGGCCGCCGGCCCCAGATAGACGTGCTCGAACATGAACGCCCGCAGCGCCGCCATCGCCCCGCCCACGCGCTCGCCCTGGACGATGTCGCCGGCCCGCTCGGAGTTCTCCACGAGATCGTGAACGAGCATGTCGATCCGCCGCGGTCCGCTGTCGCCGAGGATGGCGATGGGCTCGCGCGGCAGATCCTCGGGCGTGAGCACCCCGGCCCGCAGCGCGTCGTCGATGTCGTGATTGATGTAGGCGACCCGATCGACGAGGCGGACGATCTTGCCCTCGAGCGTGGCCGGCTCCTTGGCGGCGCCGGAGTGGCTGACGATGCCGTCGCGCACCGGATCGGTCAGGTTGAGCCCCCGGCCCTCGCGCTCGAGCACGTCGACCACCCGCAGCGACTGCTCGTAGTGGCGAAAGCGGATCCCGAAGCGCTCCTGCAGACAGCGGTCGAGCGCCTCCTCGCCGATGTGCCCGAAGGCAGGATGACCGAGATCGTGGCCGAGCCCGATCGCCTCCACCAGGTCCTCGTTGAGGGCCAGCGCGCGGGCCACGGTGCGCGAGACCTGGGTCACCTCGAGCGTGTGGGTCAGGCGAGTGCGGTAGTGATCGCCCTGCGGGGCGACGAACACCTGCGTCTTGTGCTTCAGGCGCCGGAACGCCTTGGAGTGCACGATGCGGTCGCGGTCGCGCTGAAACGGGGTGCGCAGTCCGCAGTCGGGCTCGGAGTCGCGCCGCAGCACCCCGTAGGAGCGGACGGCCAGCGGGGAGAGGGTCCGCTCCTCGAGGGCCTGCACGCGGTCGGCGAACGCCCCCGCCACCACCCCGGTCGGGTGCTCGTAGCCCAGCTGAACGCTCTCCTCGCGCATGCCCCGATTCTGACAGCGCCGCGGGCGCGCGCCCAGACCTCGCCCACGACGCGCGTGGGATAGGCTGGCCACCGGTGGCGGGCGAGATCCGGGATGCAGAGCGCCGGCCGGGCCCAGGACCGAGTCCGCACCGCGCGACTGCGCCTGGCCAGGCTGTGGCGGCGTCTGCCGCCCGATGCCTGGGCGCTGATCGCGATCGCGCTCGCCGTGGTGGCGGCCAACGCGATCTACCTGCTCGACTTCAGCGACCCGAACCCGCTCGGGCCCCGCTCCGGTCTCCTGAGCACGGTCGTCGGCGGCTTCGCGGGCGCGCAGCCGACGATCGATCCGAACAACGGCTTCGTCTCCCAGGCCATCGGCCATCTGGCCGCGCTGAACGTCCTCGGCCTGCACCTGCCCTGGTGGAATCCCTTCGAGGGCACCGGCGCGCCGCTGCTCGGCGAGACCCAGTCCGCCGCCCTGTTCCCGCCCACGCTGCTGACCGCGATCTCCAACGGCCAGCTCTACGAGCACATCCTGCTCGAGCTGGTGGCGGGCGGCGCCACCTACCTGCTGCTGCGCCGGCTGTCCATCCACCGCCTGGCCGCGACAGCCGGCGCCGTCGCCTTCGCCCTGAACGGCACCTTCGCCTGGTTCACCCACGCCACCGTCAACCCGGTCGCCTTGCTCCCGGCGCTGCTGCTCGGCATCGAGCTGGCGGCGGCGGCGGCGCGGGAGGGCCGCCGCGGCGGCTGGTGGCTGATCGCCGTGGCCGGCGCGCTGTCGATCTACGCCGGCTTCCCCGAGGTCGCCTACATCGATGCGCTGATGGGCGTCGTGTGGTTCGCCTGGCGGCTGGCCGGGCTCAAGGCCGTGGCCCGCCGCCGCCTGGCCGCCAAGGGGGCGGCTGGGCTGCTCGCCGGCGTCCTGCTCGCCGCGCCGATGCTCGTGGCCATCCTCGACACCTTCACGCACTCCGATCTCGGGACCCACAGCGGCACGCTGTTCTCCAGCGCCCACCTCGGAGCCGAGGCGATCCCCCCGCTGCTCATGCCCTACATCTACGGGCCGATCTTCACCTTCGCCGGCTCGCACGGCCAGCTGGCGCAGCAGTGGGGCGCGATCGGCGGCTTCCTGTCGGTCTCGCTGCTCCTGTTCGTGCTGATCGGCCTGACCGACCGCACGCGCCGCGGGCTGAAGCTGACCGTGATCGCGTGGGCGGTGCTCGTGTTCGCGCGCATGTACGGCGAGCCGCCGCTGCTCGGCCACATTCTCGGCGTCCTGCCCGGCATGTCACGGGTGGCCTTCTTCCGCTACGGCGACCCGGCGCTCGAGCTGTGCGTGATCGTCCTGGCCGGCGCCGGCCTCGACGACGCGCTGCGGCGCCCGAACCCGCGCCGTCTGCTCGCCGCTGGCGCCGTCGCTCTGGCGCTCGTCGCCGTCGCCGCTCTCGGCGCCCGCTCCATGGTCGACGGGCTCGGGCCGTTGTTCGCGCAGCGCCCCTACTACTGGCTGTCGGTGGCGATGGGCGCCCTCATCGTCGTGGCCGGCGCGGGCGCGGCGGTGTGGGCCCCCGGTCGCTGGCGCGCGCCCGCGTTGTGCGCGCTCCTCGGGCTCGAGTCGATCGGGCTGTTCGCCGCGCCCGAGCTCGCCGCCCCGCGGGCGCTGAGCATCGACCTCGCCCCGGTGGCCTACCTCCAGCGTCACCTCGGCGACGGGCGCTTCTTCACCCTCGGGCCGCTGCAGCCCGACTATGGCTCCTACTTCAAGCTGGCCGAGCTGAACGTCAACGACATCCCCGTCCCCCGCCGCTTTGCCCGCTACGTGAACGCCCGCCTGGATCCCGGCGTCGATCCGACCGTGTTCGTCGGCAACTACGGCGGCAACCGCTCGTGGTTCGTCCCCTCGCCCGAGCAGGAGCTGGCGCGCAACCTGAGCGGCTATCGGGAGGCCGGCGTCCGCTACGTGCTCGCGCCCGCCGGGCAGCCGATCTCGCCCCGACCGGCCGGCCTGACACTGGTGTTCCGCAGTCCGACGACGCTCATCTATCGCCTCTCCGGCGCCCAGCCGTACCTCAGCGCCCCAGGCTGCCAGGTGCGGCCCGAGGGCCGCCAGGCCGTGTCGCTCACGTGCCCGCGGGCCGCGACGCTCGTGCGGCGCGAGACCTACTTCCCCGGGTGGAGCGCGAGCATCGACGGGCGCTCGGCCCCCGTGCGGCCCTACGACGAGGACTTTCAGCAGCTCACGATCCCCCCGGGGCGCCACGTGGTGCGCTTCGGCTTCATCCCGCCCGGCATGGCCTGGGCCGGTCTCGGGCTGCTCGCCGGCCTGCTCTGGCTCGCCGGGGCCGGCCTGCGCGGCCGGCGGCGACCCGGGCTCAGCCGGTGAGCACCGGCCGCAGCCGCACCTGAGCGTGGTGCTCGGCGGTCTCGGTGATCGCCCGCTCGGCCTGGCGCAGCGCCCGCTCGGAGGCGTCGGGCGCCTCGGCCAGCGGGCGCCCCGAGCGCGCCGACGAGGAAGCGGTAGGACTCCTCGCCGAGCGGGAAGGCAGCCGCCTCGCACGAGCTGCACACCACCCCGCCGGCCGAGGCGGAGAACCCCCTCAGGTGGTCGGGCTCCCCGCAGGAGGCGCAGGAGGCGAGCTGGGGCAGGATGCCGGCGGCCAGCAGCAGCTTCAGCCGGAAGGCGAGTCCGTTGGCCGGACGGGCCTGGCCGGCGTCGCCGTCGAGCAGGGCGAGCTCGTTGGTGAGCAGCCGGAAGACCTCGGGGTGGGGATCGCCGGTTTCGAACAGCCGGGCCACCGCATCGCAGGCACGCGCGGCGGCGTCGAGCGTGGCCGCGTGCTCGCGCAGCGTCCGGTGGACGGCCACGGTGTCGGCGCCGGTGATCGTGTAGAGGTCGCCGCGGCCCTCGCGCAGCATGGCCTGGAGGTGGACGAACGGCTCGAGCCGGGCCCCGAAGCGGCTGCGAGCGCGGCGGGCGCCCTTGGCGATGGCGCCGATGCGGCCGTGGCCGGGCGTGTAGAGATGGACGATGCGGTCGGCCTCGCCATAGCGGATCGAACGCAGCACGATGGCCTCGCTCTTCAGGGGCGCCGGCACGGCGCTATACTTTGTGAAGCATGAACGTCACCCTGTACACGACCGTCGGATGCCCTCATTGCATGAGCGCCAAGGCGCTGCTCGGCAAGCGCGGCATCGCGTATGACGAGATCAATCTGGCACGCGACCCGGACGGTCGCGAGGAGCTCGAGCGCCGCACCGGGATGTTCACGTTCCCGCAGATCATCATCGGCGATGAGGTGATCGGCGGCTTCACGGAGCTCGTCGCCGCCGACCGCCAGGGCCGGCTGCGCGAGCTCACCCAAGCGGCTTAGCGCGCCCGCGGCGCCGCGGGCGCGGCTGGCAGTGCTCGCAGACATAGGTGCCCCTCCCGGCGACGACGATCTTGCGGATCGCGCGCCCGCAGCTCGGGCACGGCTCGCCGGCGCGCCGGTGCACGAGGAAGCGATCCTGGAAGGAGCCGCGGGCCCCGTCGAGGTGACGGAAGTCGTCGATCGACGCCCCCTTCGCGTCGATCCCGGCCTGCAGCGCGGCCTCGATCCCGGCGTGCAGCGCCCGCCAGTCCGCGGCGCTGAGGCGCCCGGCCGCGCGCAGCGGATGGATCCGCGCCCGGTACAGGGCCTCGTCGGCGTAGATGTTCCCCACCCCGGCGATGTGGCGCTGGTCGAGCACGAACGCCTTGATCGGCGCGGTGCGGCCGCGCGCCCCGTCCGCGCAGGTAGTCCGGGGTGAACGCCGGCGTGAGCGGCTCGGCCCCGAGGCGGCGGGCCAGGTATTCGTCCCGGGCGTCCCGCCCGGCCACGAGATGACCGGTGCCGAAGCGGCGCGGGTCGACGTAGACGAGGCGCCGAGCTCCGCTTAGTCCGAGGCGCACGCGGGTGTGCGGCGGGTCGGTCTCGGGGTCGAGCAGGAGCGTTCCGGTCATGCGCAGGTGCATGATCAGGTGGATGTCCCCCGAGAGCTCCCAGAGCAGGTACTTGCCCGCCCGGCCGACGTGCTCGACCGTGGCGCCGCGGAGGGCGTGCTCGATCGCCGCCGGAGCCTCTGGCGTGCACCAGCGCGCGTCGAGCACCTCCGCCGTCTCGACCGTCACCCCCTCGAGGTGGGGAGCGAGCTGGCGGCGGATCGTCTCCACCTCGGGCAGCTCAGGCATCGATGAACGACTCCCCCGGCAGCCCGCGCTCGAGCGCCGGCAACGTGAGGCCCCCGAGCGTGCCGGCCAGGTGGGCGAGGGTGTTCACGTCCGCGTCGCCGTAGTCGCCGGCGTCGGGCAGCGCGCCGGCGCCGCAGGCGTCGAGCACGATGACGAAGGCGCGGCGCGGCGGGATCACCCGGGGATTGTGCCAGCCGCCGGACCCGCGCCCTCGCCCTCGGCGGGCGCTCAGGGACGGCGCAGCTGCGCCCGCGGGTGGGCGTCGAAGTACACGTCGCGCAGCCGGTCGGCGGACAGGTGGGTGTAGATCTGAGTCGTGCCGATGTCGGCGTGGCCGAGCATCTCCTGCAGAGAGCGCAGGTCGCAGCCGCCGGCCAGGAGGTGAGTGGCGAAGCTGTGGCGCAGCGTGTGCGGGCTCATCCGCTCGGCCAGCCCGGCGCTGCCGGCGTGGCGCTGGACGATCTTGTAGAGCCCCTGGCGCGAGAGCGCGTTGCCGCGCAGGTTGACGAACAGGCGGGGCTCGTCGCGCAGGCCGACGAGGCGCGGGCGCCCGCGGGTCAGGTAGGCCTGGATGCTCTCGATGGCCTGGCGCCCGACCGGGACCAGGCGCTCCTTGGCGCCCTTGCCGCGGGCGCGCACGATCCCCGCTTCGAGGTCGACGTCGCGCAGCTCGAGCGCGATCGCCTCCGAGGCCCGCAGGCCGCAGGCATACATGGTCTCGAGCAGCGCCCGGTCGCGCAACGCTGCGCTGGAGTCGCCCCGGGGCTGGGTGAGCAGCAGCGACACCTCGTCGCGGCTGAGCACCTTGGGCAGCCGGGCGCGCGAGCGCGGGGAGCGCAGCTCGCTGGCCGGATCATGGTCGATGAGCTGCTCGCGGCGCAGGTGGCGGTAGAACGAGCGCAGGCAGGCGATCTTGCGCTGCAGCGTGGCGGCGGCGACCGGGCGTCGCCCGTCGTGGCCCTCGGCCAGCTCGGAGATGAACGCCGCCAGCTGCGGCGGCTGCGCGCTCAGCGGGTCGATCCCGTGCCGGGACAGGAACTCCCCGTACTGCTGCAGGTCGGAGCGATAGGCCTCGAGCGTGTTGCGCGACAGGCCGCGCTCGAGCTCGAGGTAGGCGAGGAAGTCGAGCACGAGCTCGATCAGCCGCGTGGGCGCCTGCGGGGCTTCGAGCGTCGCCATGGGCGCTCATTCGCCGCCCCGGGGAGCGGTCCTGCCCGGGGCCCAGCCCGGGACGGCGCGCCCGGCCCCGAGCAGGCCGGAGCGGCTCTGGCCGCCGCTCGTTCAGGCGAGGCTGGATGCCGAGCGAGCGGCTTTGAGCAGCCGGATGACTCTGGCCGCCGCTCGTTCAGGCGAGGCTGGATGCCGAGCGAGCGGCTTTGAGCCAGAGCAACGCGATGAGCGACTTCGAGTCCGCGCACGAGGCGATCGCGTCGTCGAGGCGGGCGAGCGGCCAGGGCACGATCTCGATCCGCTCGCCCTCGTCGGGCTCATGGCCGGGCGCGTCGGTCAGGCCCTCGGCCAGGTACAGCCACACGCGCTCGTCGCTGAAGCCAGGGCTCGTGTAGAAGCAGAACAGCTCGCGCCAGTGCTCCGCCCGCTTGGCGATCTCCTCGGCCAGCTCGCGCTGGGCGCTGGCCAGCGGCGGCTCGCCCTCGACGTCGAGCTTGCCGGCTGGGACCTCGAGCGAGGCCGGATCGCCGACCGCCTCCCGGGGCTGGCGGGTCAGCCACACGTGCTCGTCATCGACGGCCAGGATCCCCACGGCGCCCGGGTGCCACACCTTCTCGCGGCTGACCTCCTCGCCATCGGCGTGGCGGAAGCGCTCCGTCCCCACCTTGACGATCCGGCCCTCCCAGGCCACCTCGCCGTCCAGGCGCTCGAACGCGCTCATGCTCGCTCCTCGCTGGTGCGGACCTCGTGCAGCCCAACCTGGTCCGCGCCGGCGAGAGGTGCGCCGTCGATGACCCCGGGCGCGAGCTCGACGAGCGTCAGGGCGACGTCGAGCATGTCCTCGAGCGCGGTCAGGCTGACCCGCTCGGTCGGCTCGTGGTCGCGCTCGGTGCCGTTGGCCAGGTTGATGCAGGTGAACCCGGCGGCCTGGAGCGCGTTGGCGTCCGAGGCGCCGCCGGCGACGACGTGGCGGGGCTCGTAGCCGCAGCCGCGCAGCGCCTGCTCGGCCAGCTGGACCTCGGGCGCGCGGGCGCGCACGCGGTAGCCGGTGAACAGCTGGGTGACCGTGACGTCGAGATCGCACTCGGTCGCGTTGGCGGCGTCCTGCAGGTGGTCGATCATCTCGGTGGCCACCGCCTGGACGCGGGCGTCATCGAGGCTGCGCGTCTCGGCCACCAGGCGGCAGCTGCCCGGGACGACGTTGATCGCGCTCCCGCCGGTGATCGTGCCCACGTTCGCCGTCGTCTCGGGGTCGATCCGCCCGAGCGGCATGGCGGCGATCGCCCGGCTGGCGGCCAGGATGGCGCTGCGCCCGGCCTCGGGGCGGATGCCCGCGTGGGCGGCGCGGCCGTGGAACTCGGCGTCGATCCGGTGCAGGCTCGGCGAGCCGACGATGATCTCGCCGATCGGCGAGTCGAGGTCGAACACGTAGCCGAAGCGGCTGCGCAGCCGGGAGGCGTCGAACGCCTTGGCGCCGGCGAGCGCGAGCTCCTCGCCCACCGTGAACAGGAACTCGACCCCGACCTCAGGCGGGTCCGGCGCCTCGTCGAGCGCCCGGGCGAGCTCGATCGCCACTGCCACCGCCGCCTTGTTGTCGGCGCCCACGATGCCCTCCCCCGCGTTCTCCCAGCCGCCGTCGACGATGACCGGCTCGACCGGCGCGGTCAGCGGCACGGTGTCGAGGTGGGTGCAGATGAGGATGGTGTCCGGGCCCCGCCCGGGCAGCCGCGCGAGCAGGTTGCCGGCGTCCGAGCCGACCTCGGCGCCGGCCCCATCCTCGTCGACCTCGAGGCCGAGCTCGCGCAGCGCACCGCTCACCCAGTCCGCGCAGGCACGCTCATGCCCGGACGGGCTCTCGATCCGGCACAAGGTCTCGAACGTCGCGTGCAGCCGCCGGCGCTGTGCCTCGCTGCTGCGCCTCACGAGCCAGGCTGGCGTGCGGTCGCCGGCGCGCTCGCGGCGCCGTTGGCGGCCGCGCCGCTCCCCGCCTCCTCGGTCCCGCCGGACCCGTCCTGCCGCCGCCGCGCGCTCGAGCGCCGCGCCGACGAACTCGCGGAACAGCGGCGCCGGACGCTCGGGGCGCGACTTGAACTCGGGGTGGTATTGGGAGGCGACGTAGAACGGGTGGACGTCGCGGCTGAGCTCGATCGCCTCGACCAGGCGCTCATCCGGCGAGGTGCCCGAGCAGATCAGTCCGAGCGCCTCGAGCCGGCGGCGCAGGTGGTTGTTGACCTCATAGCGATGGCGGTGGCGCTCGTAGACGACCGGCTCGCCATACAGCTCGCGCATGCGCGTGCCGTCGTGGAGCTTCACCGGGTCCGCGCCCAGGCGCATCGTGCCGCCCATGTCGGCGATCTCCTTCTGCTCGGGCAGCAGATCGATGACCGGGAACGGCGTCTCGAGGTCCATCTCGGTCGAGTTGGCGCCCTCCATGCCGGCCACGTGGCGGGCGAACTCGCTCACCGACACGTGCATGCCCAGGCAGATGCCGAGGTACGGGATGCCCTGCTCGCGGGCGATCTGGGCGGCGTGGATCTTGCCCTCCCAGCCGCGGCCGCCGAAGCCGCCGGGGATGAGGATGCCGCTCGCCTGGCGCAGCCGGGCGATCACCTCGTGATCGGGCACGGTCTCGGAGTCGATCCAGTCGATCTCGACCGTGGCGCCGTGGTGAACGCCGGCGTGTCGGAGCGCCTCGACGACGGACAGGTAGGCGTCCTCGAGCCGGACGTACTTGCCCACCAGCGCGATCCGCACCCGCTCGGTCGCCTCGGCGGCCCGGCGGGTGATCGCCTCCCACCCGCTCAGGTCGGGCTCGGGCGCCTCGAGGCCGAAGTGCTCGCGCAGGATGTAGTCGTCGACGCCCTCCTGGCGGAAGGTGAGCGGCACCTGGTAGATGTCGGGGACGTCGCGGGCGGACACGACGGCCTCGACCGGCAGGCTGGCGAACAGAGCGATCTTGCGCCGGATGTCGGCCGAGAGCTCCGAGCCCGAGCGGCAGACGACCATGTCGGGGGCGATACCGATGCGCCGCAGCTCGTTGACCGAGTGCTGGGTCGGCTTGGTCTTCAGCTCCCCGGCGTGGGTGACGTAGGGCACGAGCGTGAGGTGGATGAACATGCAGCGCCGGCGGCCGACGTCGACCGGGAACTGGCGGATCGCCTCCAGGAACGGCAGCGACTCGATGTCGCCCACCGTGCCGCCGATCTCGGTGATGACGAAGTCGACGTCGCTCGACTCGGCCATGAGCCGGACGCGCTGCTTGATCTCGTCGGTGATGTGCGGCACGACCTGGACCGTCGCGCCCAGGTAGTCGCCCCGGCGCTCGCGGCGGATGACCGTGTTGTAGATGCCGCCCGCGGTGACGTTCGAGGCCCGGCTCGTGTTCGCGTAGGTGAACCGCTCGTAGTGGCCGAGGTCGAGGTCGGTCTCGGCCCCGTCCTCGGTGACGAACACCTCACCGTGCTGGTAGGGCGACATCGTCCCGGGATCGACGTTGATGTAGGGGTCGAACTTCTGCAGCTGCACGCTCAGCCCGCGGGACACGAGCAGGCGGCCGATCGACGCCGCGGCGATCCCCTTGCCGAGCGATGAGACGACCCCACCGGTGACGAAGATGAACCGGGTCTCGCCGGTGGAGCTGGCGGCGCGTCGCGGGTCAGGGGCCATCGATCGATCCTCGAGTGTAGTGGACGATTCCACGGTAGCGGCGAGCGCGGACGGGTGGCGCCCAGCCCGGGCGGATGCCCGCACGACGCGGTAATTAACCGCCCGTGGTCCGTCCGGAGTGGCACTCCCTGCCTCGGAACCCTCGCCCGGGGGCACCCCGGGCGCCCGCGCCGCTCAGGCCGCGGCCTTCAGCAGCTGCCGGGCGTGCTGGCTGGCCGCCCGATCGCCCTCGCCCGCCCCGAGCATGCGGACGAGCTCCCCGACCACCCGGTCGCCGTCGAGCGCGGCCACGGTCGTGCGGGCGGGCGTCTGGCTCGTGTCCTTGACGATCGTGAAGTGACGCGCGGCGAGCGCCGCCACCTGCGGCAGGTGGGTGATGCACAGAACCTGGCGCCCCCGCGCGAGCGCGCGCAGCTGCTCGCCGACCGCCCGGGCGGTGTGACCGCCGATGCCGGCGTCGATCTCGTCGAACACGAGCAGGGAGCCGTCCTGGCCGTCCTGCGGCTCGGCAGTGGGCCACGCCGAGCAGGGCGAGCATGACCCGGGAGAGCTCGCCGCCGGAGGCGGTCTCGCGCAGGGGCGCCGCCGGCACGCCCGGGTTGGGCGCGATCAGCAGCTGGACGGCGTCGGCGCCCCGCGGCCCGCAGCCGCCCGGCCGCTCGGAGAGCTCGATGGTGAACTGCGCCTCGGGCATGGCCAGCTCGGCCAGGCGCGCCCGCACCGCCTCGGCCAGGGCGGGCGCGGCCGCCCGGCGACGCTCGCGCAGCTCGCCGGCCAGCGACTCGAGCTCGGCTCGCGCCTCGGCGAGCTCGGCCGGCGGCGCCCTCGAGCGCCACCTCGGCGCCCTCGAGCTCGGCCCGCCGGGCCCGGCAGCGCTCGGCGTGGGCGAGCACCTCGGCGATGCTGCCGCCGTGCTTGCGCTCCAGGCGCGCGGAGCACGCCGAGGCGCTCCTCGACCTCCTCCAGGCGCCCGGGCGGCGCCTCGATGCCGTCCACGTAGGCGCGCAGCTCGGCGCCGAGGTCCTGGGCCTCGTAGAGGAGCGCCGCCGCGCGCTCGGCCGGGCCGGTGAGCTGGGAGTCGATCGCCGCCGCCTGCTCGAGCGCGCGCAGCGTGCCGCCGAGCAGCTCGGCCACGCCGGCGCCGGTCTCGGGTGCGATCGCCTCGGCACCTCCGGCGGCCGCCGCCCGCAGCGTCTCGACGTGGCGCAGGCGCTCGCGCTCGGCCTCGAGCTCGTGCGCCTCCTCCTCGCTCGGGCGCCGCGGCCTCGATCTCCTCGAGCTCGAAGGCGAGCAGATCGAGCTCGCGCTCGCGGGCCCCGGCGAGCTCGCCGAGCTCGGCCATGCGGGCCTCGAGTCCGCGCACGCGCTCGTAGGCGCGGCCGAGCGCCGCCCGGCCAGCCCGCTGGGCCGGGCCGCAGTGGGCGTCGAGGATGTCGAGCTGGGCGGTGGCGAGCATGAGCTTGCGGTGCTCGTGCTGGCCGTAGAAGGAGAGCAGCTCGGCGCCGAGCTCGCGCAGGTCGGCCACGGTGGCCGAGCGCCCGCACACGTAGGCGCGGGTGCGCCCGTCCGGCCACACCCGCCGCGCCAGCACGAGCTCCTCGGCGTCGGCGGGGATGAGGTTCTCGGCGCTCTGGCGCGCCGCCTCGCTCGCCCACTGCGGCCGGGCGCGGAGAACACGCCCTCGACATAGGCCTCGGCCGCTCCCGCGCGCACGATGCCGCTCCGCGCCCGGCCGCCGAGCAGCAGGTCGAGCGCGTGGGCGAGCAGCGTCTTGCCCGCGCCGGTCTCGCCCGTGAGCACGTTGAGCCCGGGCGCGAGGCGCAGCTCGGCGCGGTGCAGGAGGAGGAGGTTCTCGACCCGGAGCTCGAGGAGCATGGGCCTCGGTGTACCACCGGGCGGGGACGGAACCGAGGCCCCGGGGCACGGGCGCGATCCCTTCGAGCCGCCCGCGCGGGCGCCGATCGGGGCGGGCGCGGTGAGTTTGCCACGTCCACGGTGGTGAAGTCTCCACGCGTTCTCCCAAGGCACCCTGGACACCGCGCTCGGGGCGATCCCGCCGCGGCGCCCCGCCCGGCCGACGCAGCGGCTCCCGCTGCCTCGCCCGATGGCCTCAGCGCGCCGAGGCCAACCGCCCGAACTTCTGCCGCAGCCGCTGGTAGAAGTTCGTCCCCGCCACCTGCGCCAGGTGGCCCTGATCCTCGACGAAGCTGGCCTCGAGGTGCTCGCCGGGGTCGAGCACGCACACCGGGCGACCGTCGATCGTCACGTCGACCGGCTCCTCGCGCGAGCGGTTGTGGATCGAGAGCACGTCGCCGGGAGCGACGACCAGGGCCCGAGCGGTCAGCGAGTGCGGGGCGATGAAGGAGACGACGAAGCCGGCCACGCCCCAGGCCATCACCGGGCCGCCGTTGGCCAGGTTGTAGCCGGTCGACCCGGCCGGGGTGGCGACGACGATCCCGTCGCAGCGCACCCGCCCGACCTCGTCCTCGCCGACCGCGTAGGCGAGGTCGGCCACGCGGTTGCCCTGCTGGCGGTGCATGGAGACGTCGTTGATGGCCAGCCACTCTCCGCCCTGGCCGGAGAGCCGGATGGCCGGCAGGTCGAGCACCTCGAACTCGCCCGCGAACGCGCGCGAGAAGCCGATCCGGGCCTCGTGGCGCTCGACGCTGGCCAGGAAGCCGATCTCGCCGAAGTTGACCCCGAACACCGGCACCTCGGTCCCGGCGTAGGTGCGCAGGGCGCCGAGCACCGTCCCGTCGCCGCCGAGCGCGAAGCACATGTCGACGTCGGGGCGGACCTCGGCGTCGAGCTCGAGACCCGGGCTCGGGCACGAGCGCGTGCTTGGCCGTCTCCTCGGGGTCGAAGCGCAGCACGGCGCCGGCCGCCCGGGCGCTCGCCAGCAGCATCGAGATCGCCGGCGCCGTCTCCGCCGGTCGCCGGTGGGTGAACACCGTCGCCGTGCGCACCGGCTTCACGGCTCGACCTCTCGCGCCGCCGCCTCGAGGTCCTCCACGCCGCCGCGGCCGCCCTCGGCCAGCCACACGAACGTCTCCCGGTTGCCCTTCGGCCCGGGCAGCCCCGAGGTGGCGAAGCCGAGCACCGCGGCGCCGAGCCCCTGGGCGGCCGAGGCCACGGCCACGAGCGCCTAGCGGCGCTCGTCGGCGTCGCGCACGACGCCGCCCTTGCCCACCCGCTCGCGCCCGACCTCGAACTGCGGCTTGACCATGGCCAGGCAGTCGTACACGGGGGCCGCGCAGGCGAGCACGGCCGGCAGGACCTTGCTCAGCGAGATGAACGAGACATCGACCACGATCAGGTCGGGCGCGTAGGGAAGCTGGTCGGGCCGCAGCGCCCGGGCGTTCTGCCGCTCGATCACCGTCACCCGCGGATCGGTGCGCAGCTTCCAGTGCAGCTCGCCGTAGCCGACGTCGACGGCCACCACCCGCGCGGCGCCCCGCTGCAGCAGGCAGTCGGTGAAGCCCCCGGTGCTCGCGCCGACGTCGAGCGCCGAGCGCCCGGCCACGTCGACCCCGAGCGCGTCGAGCGCGTTGGCGAGCTTCACGCCGCCGCGGGAGACGTAGGGCGCCTCGGCCGCCACCTCGAGCTCGACGTCGTCGGCCACGAGCTGGCCGGGCTTCTCCGCCCGGCGGCGGCCGGGGAGCAGCCGCACGTCCCCGGCCAGCACCGAGGCGGCGGCGCGGGCGCGCGACGGGTAGAGGCCACGCTCGCAGAGCGAGCTGTCGAGGCGGACCCGGTTCACGGGCGCAAACGGTACGGGGTGGCGCACAACCGGCGCCGAAGTGACCGAAGTCACACTCACCGACGCCCGCGAGCGGGATCATGAAGGAGCGATCAACGCAACATCTCTCCTCCCGAGACGGCCCGCCCAGTGCGGGTCGTCTCTTTGCAAGGCGCTGCGGCGAGCCTCAGCCGAGACCCTGGAACGGTCTCGCGGGCCCAGCGCAGAGCGTCGATGTAGGCGCTGGCCACGCTGCCGCTGTGGGCCTGCACGGCGTCGGCGCCGAAGCTGCCGATCTCGTAGCTGGTCACGGCATCGAGGATCTCCCCGGCCGGGCCGCGGCGCTCGAGCAGGGCGCCGGCGATCTCATCGGCCAGCGGCAGCTCCTCGAGCACGCGGTCAAGCGGCGTGTCGAGCAGGGCGTCGGCGAGCGAGAGCAGGCCGGTGAGGAACATCTCGTCGGCGCCGACGTCGGCGCGGCCGGCCGCCAGGAGCTCGCACATGCGCGCCCGGGTGAGCGCCATCACCGAGAGCTCGGGCGGGGCCTGCGTGCCGCCGGTCAGCGCGACCATGAGCGCCCAGCGGGACACCCCGCGGGCGCCGAGCATCATCACGGCCTGCCGGATCGAGGTGATGTTGCTGCGCATGCCGAAGTAGGCCGAGTTGATGTAGCGCAGGAGCTTCACGCTCAGGCCGAGGTCGCGGTCGATGACCCGCTCGAGCTCCTCGATCGTCGCCGCCCGCACCCTGCACCCCGGCCACCGCGGCCAGCGTGGCCAGGCCGCCGACCGGGACGTCGCGCACCTCGGTGGTGCGCGGACTGGCGAAGAAGGGGCCGGTGAACAGGACGAAGCCCGAAGGCCTGGGCGCGCTCGAAGTCGGCCTCGCTGCCCAGGCCGACCGCGAGCGGCGTGGCCCGGGCGGCCGCGATCGCCGCCAGCGTGCGGGCGAGCGCGGGCGGCTCGCTGCCCACCGGGTCGAGCTCGACGATCCCGAATGTCTCCAGCAGGGCCGGATGCAGCGGCTCGTCCGGCAGGTCGTAGAGCGACAGCGTGTAGCCGCGGCCGGCCAGGCTCTCGAGGATCATCTGCAGATCGGGCTCGACGGCGTCGGCGTGCGCGACCCGGAGCACGACGCGGTCCGGGCGCACCGGCGGGACGCCGAGGGTGCGCAGCAGGCGGCGGGAGATCGGCAGGTGGGCGAGCGAGCTGCCGACGAGCTCCTCGAGGCCGACGACGCTGATGATGTCGCCGAACAGCCGCGTCGCCGCGCCTCGTCGGCGAGCTCGGGCTCGGCGCCGGACGGCGAGCCGGGGCTCGAGTAGGCGATGCGGTAACCGGTGACCCGGCGTTGCTGATCGAGCACGGGCTGGCGCGAGATGAAGACCGGTGCGACGGGAGCGTCCGAGCGCTCGGCGGGACCGGGCTGGGCGGTGGCGGACATCATCCCCGTTATCGGCAGCGCGTCCCGCGCCCCGTACCCCCGCGGGCAAATGTCACATACGCGGCCGCGGCCCCGCCAATAGCCCGGGAGTTCGGCGCCAGCCGAACTCCCAATGTAATCGGCGTCAGCCGATTACACCGCTGCGCTCCGCCACCGCGGCCTCGATGCGCTCGGCGATCCGCGGCGCCGGTGAACCCGACCTCGCGGTGCAGGAGCTTCGGGGCGCCGTGGGTGACGAAGCGGTCGGGGAGCCCGACGCGCAGGATGCGCGGAGCCAGGCCGGCATCGGACAGGCGCTCCCACACGCCGGAGCCGAAGCCGCCGGCCAGCACGCCCTCCTCCACGGTGACGAGCAGCTCGTGCTCGGCCGCCAGCTGCGCGGCCAGGCCGGCGTCGAGCGGCTTGGCGAAGCGTGCGTCGGCGACGGTCACCGAGATGCCGCGCTCGGCCAGGATGTCGGCCGCCTCGAGCGCCTTGGCCACCCCGGTGCCGTAGCCGAGCAGGGCGACGCGCTCGCCCTCGCGCAGGATCTCGCCCGTGCCGATCTCGATCGGCGCGGCGACGTCGGGCAGCGGCACGCCCATCCCCTCGCCGCGCGGGTAGCGCAGCGCCACCGGCCCGTCGTCGTAGGCGAGCGCGGTACGCAGCATGCGCACCAGCATCGCCTCGTCGCGCGGGGCCATCATCACCATGTTGGGCAGGCAGCGCATGTAGGCGATGTCGAACGCGCCGTGGTGGGTGGGCCCGTCATCGCCGACCAGCCCGGCGCGGTCCATGGCGAACACGACGTTCAGCTTCTGCAGGCAGACGTCGTGGACGATCTGGTCATAGGCGCGCTGCAGGAACGTCGAGTAGATCGGCGACGACCGGCTTGGCGCCCTGCAGGGCGAGGCCGCTGGCCAGGAGCACGGCCTGTTGCTCGGCGATGCCGACGTCGAAGTAGCGCTCGGGCAGCGCCCGCTGGAGGATGTTCAGTCCGGTCCCCGAGTTCATCGCCGCCGTGATCCCGAGCACGCGCGCGTCGGCCTCGCACTCCCGCACGAGCGCGTTGCCGAACACCTCGGTGTACTGGGGGATCGGCTTGATCGGCGAGGGCACGGCGACCTTGACCGCGGGCACGCCGCCCAAGATCGACTTCGGCTTGGCCGCATGCCACTTCTCCATGCCCTCGAGGCCGCCCTCCTCGGCGGGAGCGAAGCCCTTGCCCTTGACCGTCGCGCAGTGCACGACGACCGGGCGCTCGGCCGCGAGCGCCTCCCGCAGAGCCCGGCGCAGCGCCCGCACGTCGTGGCCGTCGATGACGCCCATGTAGGCGAAGTCGAGCTCCTCCCACCACATGCCGGGGGCCCAGAACGCCTTGAGCGACTCCTTCACGTGGGGCCCGAGCTGCTCGAAGGCGGCGCCGATCCCGGCCGGGAGCTTCGTCAGCGCGCCCTCGATGTCCTCGCGGGCGTGCCACAGCTTGCGGGTTCAGCCGCACCCGGTTGAAGTAGCGCGACAGCGCGCCGACGTTGGGTGCGATCGACATGCCGTTGTCGTTGAGCAGGACGACGAACGGGGTTCCGAGGCCGCCGGCCTGGGCGACCGCCTCGAAGGCCACTCCGCCGGTCATGGCCCCGTCGCCGACCACGGCGACGACCTTGCCGTCCTGCCCGTGGCCGCGGCGCATGGCCTCCTTGAGCCCTACCGCATAGCCGATCGCGGTCGAGGCGTGGCCGGCGCCCATGATGTCGTGCTCGGACTCGTTCATGGAGCAGAACGGGGCCAACCCGTCGTACTTGCGGATCGTGTGCAGCTGGTCGCGGCGGCCGGTGAGGATCTTGTGCGGATAGGCCTGATGACCGACGTCCCAGAGGATCTTGTCCTTGGGGGAGTCGAGCAGCGAGTGCAGGGCGACGGCGATCTCGCAGGTCCCGAGGTTGGCGCCGAAGTGGCCGCCGATCTCGCCGACGGTGTCGATGATGTGCTCGCGGACCTCCTGGGCCAGCGCCTGCAGCTCGTCGTCGGAGAGCGTATGGAGATCCTGGGGGCGTTCGATGCGGGCAAGAAGTTCGGTCACGATGGGGGCCTCCGCCATCAGAAACTGCGGTTGGCGATGAAGTCGGTGATCTGTTCGAGCTCGGGCGCACCGGAGGGAACCGCGCCGGCCAGGGCGGCCCGGGCGCGGTCGTGGGACTCGACGGCCAGGCGCCGGGCTCCGTCGAGTCCGAACTCCGTCACGTAGGTGCGTTTCCCAAGTCGCTCATCAGTACCCTGCGGCTTGCCGAGCGACTCCTGCGATCCGGTGACGTCGAGGATGTCGTCGACGATCTGGAACAGCAGGCCGAGCTCGCCGGCGAAGCTGCGAAACAGGGTGATTGTGGCAGCTGGCAGAGTCGCCGGCCAGCAACAGCACGCATTCGATGCTGGCGCCGATGAGCCGGCCGGTCTTCAGCTCGTGGAGGCGGCGCAGACCGGCCAGGCCGGCCTCGGCACTGCCGGCGACGTCGATGTACTGCCCGCCGACCATGCCGCCCACCCCGGTGGCCTCAGCCAGCTCGCGAGCGGCGGCGAGCAGGTGCGCCGGCTCCCCCTCCTGGACGCCGAGCAGCAGCGCGAACGCCTCGGCGTAGAGCCCGTCACCGGCCAGGATGGCCACGTCCTCCCCGTACACACGGTGGCAGGTGGGCCGGCCCCGGCGCAGGTCGTCATTGTCCATGGCCGGCAGGTCGTCGTGGATGAGGGAGTAGGTGTGGATGAGCTCGAGCGCGGCGGCCAGCGGCAGCACCGAGCGGGCCGGCCGGCCGATCGCCAGGGCGGTGGCCAGTGCGAGCACGGGGCGGATCCGCTTGCCGCCGGCCAGCAGCGAATAGCGCATGGCGTCGTCGAGCCCGGACGTCGGCGGCTCCGCCGAGAAGTGCAGCTCGGCCAGGTAGCGCTCGACCTCGTCGCGCAGATGCTCGGGATAGGTCGGTGCGGCGGCCGCTGGCGGCTGCGTCCCGGTGCCGGTCCCCGACACTACGTGGTGGGCAGCGGGAGCTGGCCGGGGAGGTCGGGCAGCGGCTCGATCGCCGCCCGCACGCGCGCATCGACTTCGGTGCTGGCCTCGGATGCCAGCCGCGCGCACTCCTCGATCAGCTCGAGCGTGGTGTCCGTTCTCAGTTCGCCGATGCGCAGACGCTCCGCCGCATCCTGCAGGCGCTCGCTCAGCTCGATCAGTGGATCGCTCACCCCCCGCAGGGTACACGGCCGCGAGCGCCGGGTTCAGAACCGCAGTACAGCTCCAATCCCCTGGAAGGGCCCAAGGTCTGCGTGATGACGTACCACCATGACGTCGGCGTCCTGAGCCAGGGCCGCCTCCACAGCGGCCTCGCGCAGATGCTCGAGGGGCTCGAGCGCCGTCCCGTCGGCCGGACAGCGCTCCGCGTCGGCCGCCGAGCACGAGCATCCCGCAGCTCGGGCAGCGCGTCGCCGGGCGATCGAAGTTCGGTTCGAGCAGGAGCGTCTCGACGCGGCGCTCGTTCAGCGCCGACACCGTGGCCTCGGGGCCGCCGGCCCCGCGCCCGCCGCTGCCCACGCCTGCGGCCATGCGATCGAGCGCGCCGCGCTCGCGCTGTCGCTCCTCGGCCTCGACGAGCCCGGACAGCGCCGTCCGCACGTCGGTCTCCCCCGCGCTCGCCACGTCGATCTCCACCCGCCCGGGCACGAGCCGGGACTGGACCTCCTCGGACGAGCAGCGCCTCGAGGCGGGGCACGATCTCCGGCGGGCCGCCGAGGGCGAGCAGGTCGAAGCCGTCACGGCGGCAGCGGCGCTCGATGATCTCGGCCACCGAGCGCAGATGGTCGTCGACCTCCTTCTCGACGCTGCGCTCGTAGCGGGGCTGGGACCAGCCGCCCTGGTCGTGCTGGCCGTGCGTGGCGTGATCGATGTCCTGGCGCTCGGCCAGCGTGTCGGGCGCGCCGGTGAACACGCGCACGGCCCGGCGGCTGACCAGCACCACGCACCACTCGCGCGCCTGGCAGCGCGGCCACCATCGGCTCGACGTAGGGGGCGGAGTCGACGACGACGCGCCCGGGGACCGGACGGGGCAGGCGCACGGTCTCGAACAGGTCATCGCGCCCGGAGCAGAACACGGCCAGCGCCCGCGCGCCCCGGAACGGCGGCTCGCGGGAGAGCAGGTAGTCGCGCACGCGCTCGAGGTCCTCGCGCAGCGCGACCCGGTCCTCGTGCCCGAGCCGGGCGCCGTTTTCGATCTCCTTGGCCGCCTCGTCGATGAGCGACCGGACCTGGGAGGCGCGGGCCGGGGCGGTGGCGAAGCGCTCGGGATCGAGATCGAGATACAGGCTGAGAACCCGGTGGCCGCTGCGATGCTCCACCAACCGGCGTGCTGCCTGGACAACCGTGCTCACGCCAGGGTCAGTACCCAGCGCATCGCGCCTGAAAACGAGCGCGGAGAGCTCAGGCGGCGGCGTCGAGGGCGCCGTTGACGAGCGCGTCCGCGGCGGCGTTCTGGGCCCGCGGCACGGTCCGGATCTGCCAGTGCTCGAAGCCCTCGAGCGCGCGGGTGGCCTCGGCGTGCAGGGGCTTCATGGCCGGGTGCTTGACCCGGTAGGCACCGGTGAGCTGGCGGGCCACGAGCTCGGAGTCGCCGATCAGCTCGACCTCGCTGGCGCCGAGTTCGCGAGCGCGCTCGCAGGCCGCGCAGCACGGCCCGGTACTCGGCCACGTTGTTCGTGGCCACGCCGATCCGCTCGGCGATCTCCTCGACCGGATTGCCGCCGGCGTCCGCCAGCACGATGCCGATGGCGGCCGGGCCGGGGTTGCCGCGCGCGCCGCCGTCCACGTGCAGGACGAGCTTCAAGGAGTGGGGCCGGCGCCGCCTACTCGGCGACGAGCTCGGGCATCTCGCCGGTCACCCGGGGGCGCCGGCGATCGCGCAGCGAGCGGTTGCCGCCCCCCGAGGAGCCGAGCTCGCGGCGGGAGGCCTTGCGCCGGTCGACGATGACGCTCACGTTCGCATCGTCCTCGTAGTAGCTGGTGAGCCGGGGAAGCAGCTCGTCGGCGAGCGGCTCGGGGATTACGCAGTAGATCATGACACCAGGTTAAAGTAAATCGGCCTCCTGGACTCGGCCGATCAATTGCCGCCGATGCTAGGGCGGCCGGCGCCGAGGCGCCATCGGACGTTTGTCGAGTCTCGGCCGGGGGCCTCAGGCGAGGCGGAGCACGCCGCTGTCATCGGCGGCGGCGTTGGGCTGGCGCTCGACCGGCTCGAGCTCGTCGAGCTCGTAGCCCTGGGCGGCCACGCGCACCCCGGGCGGGTCCTCGGACAGGTCGACCTCGTAGCGGTACCAGCACAGCTCCCAGGAGGCGACGATCGACACGAGTCCCGGGCGGCCCTCGATCGCGCGCACGCCGACCGTCGGCATGCCGAGCGAGCGCGCCACCCCGGAGACGGTGCGGCGATGCTCGGAGCCGTTGAAGACCTCGAGCGCGGCGATGAACTTCTGCTCGGTGCTGGCCGGGATCGCCCTCACGTGACGGGGCTCGCGCACGGGCTCGCGGGCGCGGGGGGCGGCGACCGGAGCGGGCGGCGGTGGCGCCGCGGCCGCCTCGTAGTCGTAGTCGTCGTAGTCGTACTCCTCCTCCAGCGGCTCCGGCTCGGGCTCGGGGTCACGCCGGCGCCCCCGGGCCGCGGGGCGCGTACTCGGATCCGCCGCGCTCCCCGGCGGGCCGCTCGCGCCGGCCGCGCAGGCGACCGAGCAGCGACGGGCGCCGGTTGGGCCCGCCCCGTCCGCCGTCGTAGGGGAGCTCGGCGCCCTCGCGCACCCAGCCTTCGTGCACGGCCCGCGAGGTGCACAGCTCGCACACCGAGCGACGGGTTGGGCCGTCGATGTAGACGTGGGCGCGCTCGCCGCGCAGCAGCGTCCGGCCGCAGACGTCGCAGGCCAGGATTGGCGTCGACGTCCGAATTTCCCTGGAGTTCACGCGCGCCGAGCTTAGCGGAGCGCGGCGACGGCGGGACTCGCTCTCGCCAGCACCCCGAGACGGCGGCCCGCTCTCCCGGAGGATCCCGTCGCTCAGCGGTGGCGGCGCGCCCGCGCCAATCGGCCGCGGGCGCGCCGCGGCGCGCTAAGCCTTGACCGCTTCCTTCTCGGCCTTGGCGCCGTCGATGACCTTGCCGGCCAGGTGGCCGGGGACCTCCTCGTAGCGCAGGAACTCCATCGTGAACTCGCCCTGGCCGCCGGTGATCGCCCGCAGGTCGGGGGCGTAGGAGAGCATCTCGGCCATCGGTACCTCGGCCTTGATCTCGTCCATCCCGGCGCCGACCGGCTCCATGCCGAGCGGCCGGCCGCGACGGGAGTTGAGGTCGCCGATGACGTCGCCGACCGCGTCCTCCGGCGCCACCACGGTGACGAGCATGATCGGCTCGAGCAGCACCGCGCCGGCCTGCTCGAGCGCCTGCTTCATGGCCATCGAGCCCGCCACCTTGAACGCCATCTCGGAGGAGTCGACCGTGTGGTAGGAGCCGTCGTAGAGGCGCACGCGCACGTCCTTGACCGGATAGCCGGCCACCACGCCCTCCTGCATGGCCTCGAGCACGCCCTTCTGGACGGCCGGGATGAAGCCGGAGGGGATGACGCCGCCCTTGATCGCGTCGACGAACTCGAAGCCGGAGCCGGCCTGCAGCGGCTCGATCTCGATGTGGCAGTCGCCGAACTGACCCCGGCCGCCGGTCTGCTTCTTGTGGCGGCCGTGGGCCTTGGCCGGCTTGCGGATCGTCTCCTGATAGGGGACGCGCGGCGGCTTCAGGTTGACCTCGGCGCCGAAGCGCGACTTCATCCGCTCGACGATCACCTCGACGTGGACCTGGGAGAGCCCGGCCACGATCTGCTCGCCGGTCTGCGGGTCGCGATGGAGGTCGATCGTGGGGTCCTCCTCCTGCAGGCGGCGCAGGGCGGCGAACACCTTCTCCTCGTCGCCCTTGGCCTTCGGCTCGACCGCGAACGCCATGACCGGGGCCGGGAGCTTGATGCTCGGCATCACGATCGGCTCGTCGCGGGCAGCCAGCCAGTCGCCGGCCCGGGTCTCCTTCAGCTTGGCCACGGCGCCGATGTCGCCGGGGCCGAACTCGTCCGCGTGGCCGGTCTGGGAGCCCTCGAAGGTGATGAGCTGCCCGATGCGCTCCTTGACGTGGGCGCGCGTGTTCAGCACCTGTCCGTCGGGACGCAGGACGCCCTGGTAGACCCGGAACAGGTTGATGCGCCCGGCGAACGGGTCCGCGCGGGTCTTGAACACGTAGGCGAAGAGCTCGCGGTCCTCCTCGGGCTCGAGCGTCACCTCGCCGACCTGCAGGCCGCCGTGCTTGACCGGCGACGGGAGGTCCTCGACGATCGCGTCGAGCAGGCGGTTGGTGCCCAGGTTGCGCGTGGCCACGCCGCAGGTGACCGGGAAGATGTGCCCGTGGTTGGTGCCGTCCTTCAGCGCGGTGACGATCTCCTCGTGGGAGATCTCCTCCCCCTCCAGGTAGCGCTCCATGAGCGCGTCGGAGTTCTCCGCCACCTCGTCCATGAGCTTCTCGCGGTACTCCTGCGCCTGGGCCGACAGCTCGTCGGGGATCGGGATCTCGCGGCAGTTCTCGCGGCCGGCGCCGTCGTACTCGTAGGCCTTCATGTCGACGAGGTCGATGATGCCGCGGATCTCGTGCTCGGCGCCGATCGGGATCTCGGTCGCCACCACGTGGGGGCCGAAGGCGGACTTCAGCGACTCGAGCGTGCGGAAGAAGTCGGCGCGCTCTCGGTCGAGCATGTTGACGAACACCAGGCGCGCGAGGTCGAGCTCGGCCGCGCGCTGCCACAGGCGGCTGGTCTGCACCTCGACGCCCATCACGCCGTTGACGACGAAGATGGCCGACTCGCAGACGCGCAGGGCGCCGAGCGCGTCAGCGACGAAGCTCGGCTCGCCCGGCGTGTCGAGCAGGTTGACCTTGCGCTGCTGCCATTCGAACGAGGACAGGGTCGCGGAGATCGACATCTGGCGTGCCTTCTCGTCGGGATCGGCGTCCGAGGCGGTCGTGCCGTCGGTCACCGATCCGAGCCGGTTCACGACGCCCGCTTCGAAGAGCAGCGCCTCGTGCAGGGAGGTCTTACCAGTGCCGCGGTGGCCGACGATGGCCACGTTGCGGATGCGGTCCGCGGCCTTGTGCATGCCCAATCTCCTCTCGCTCGACTGCCGAAAGGCCCACCCTAGCGCCGGGGTCAACCGCCGGGGCGGGGTCGGTGCGGGCTAGGCGGAGGAGCCGCTCGAGCGCATCGCCGCCTGCAGAGCGGGGAGCGAGGCGAGCGAGGCGACCTGCGCCGCCGGCGGCGGCGTCGGCGAGACGGTCTCCCCCACGTTCGAGATCGTCAGGGAGCTCTGGAGACGGATGCCGGCGTTCGTGCCCGCCCCGACGACGCGCAGCGACTCGGAGCGCACGAGCCCGGAGGCGGTGAGCGCGACCGAGCCGGTCTGGCTCTGGAGCGGGCCGCTGGCGTGGATCGCCGCTTGCAGGGCGGCGCGACGAGCGGCCGGGGTGTCGGCCATGGCCTGGGCGAGCGAGAACGTGAACGTGGCCGCGTTCGGGCCGCTCTGGCGCAGCGCCGTCACGCCGCGCAGGGCGTCGAGGAGGGCGAACGTATTGCCGAGGGGGTGAAAGACGCCGAGCGACTCGAGCTCGCTCGTGGACGCCTCCACCCAGGTCTTGCCCGCCGGCAGCAGGCGGATGAACTGGGGGCTGTTCATGGTCAGCCACACCGTGGCGCCGCGGAACGTCGCGCGCTCCCGGATCCCGCCCTGCTGCACGAGCGTCGTGCCATCGCCGGTGGCGAAGCCGGCGTCGCCGATCACCGCGCCCTGGGCGTTGCCCTGCGCGGCCGAGCTGAGCGAGAACGCCTCGACGACGTGAGCGCTCCGGACCGCCCGGGTGGCGTCGATGGCCGCGAGCAGGCGCGCGCGCGTCACCGCGGTCGAATGCGACGAGCCGCCGCACCCGGCGATGAGGAGGCACAGCACAGCGGCGAGTGCGCACAGCGGCCGGGCTCTCGGCCCTCTCATCGCTGTCCCGGTCGGCGCATGCGCCGACCGGCGGATGGGCGCATGCGCCCATCCGGGCGGGGCCGCATGCGGCCCCGCCTCCATAGGGATGATGCGTCCGGCTCCACGACCGGCCTGCGCTCCGCTCCTGGCGAGCGGTGACCGCTCCGCTGGGCCCGCAGTCACCACCGACCGGCGTCCGGCCGGTCGCTCACAGCTCGAGCTCCCCGGCCAGCTTGGAGCGCAGCCGCAGCACCGCCTTGGTGTGCAGCTGGGAGACGCGGGACTCGGTCACCCCGAGCACCTCGCCGATCTCGCGCAGGGTCAGGTTCTCGTAGTAGTACAGCGCCACCACGAGCTTCTCGCGCTCGGGCAGCGCCGCGATCGCGTCGGCGATGCGGTCGCGCAGCTCGGACTGGTGCACGAGCATCTGGGGATCTGGGGCGCCCCGGTCCGGCAGCGTGTCGAGCAGCGACACCTGGTCGCCGGTCGCATCCGAGACGCTCCACAGCTCGTCCAGGGCGACGATCGTCGAGTTGGAGATCTGCAGGAGCGCATCCTGGAAGTCCTCCAGCGACATCTCGAGCTCGCCCGCCATCTCCTCGTCGGTCGGCGCCCGCTGCAGCTTGGCCTCGAGCTTCATGTTCGCCCGCTCGATCTCGCGCGCCCGGGCTCGCACCGACCGGGGCACCCAGTCGAGCGTGCGCAGCTCGTCGATGATCGCCCCGCGGATGCGGGTGATCGCGTAGGTCTCGAACTTGATCTCGCGCGTGAGATCGAAGCGCTGGATGGCGGAGATCAGCCCGCCCAGCCCGTAGGAGATGAGGTCGGCCTCCTCGACGTGCGCGGGCAGGCCCGAGCCCATCCGCCCGGCCACGTACTTGACCAGCGGCGAGTAGGCGACCACCAGGCGCTCCCGCGCCCGTTCGTCACCGGAGGCCTTGTAGCGCCGCCACAGATCCTGCAGCTCGATCGCTTTGACGTTGGTTTCCAGTTCCGTTCCCCAGTTCCGTTCCCAGGGTCCTAGGCCCGCGGGTGAGCCCGAGAATATGCTGCCCGCAGCCGAGCTGCCTCGACGCGAGTGTAGACCTGAGTGGTCGAGATGGTCGCATGCCCGAGCAGCTCCTGGATCGAGCGCAGGTCGGCTCCCCCTTCCAGCAGGTGCGTGGCGAAGGAGTGGCGCAGGGCGTGGGGATGGGCTTCGGCGAGCGCCGGGGCCTGGGCGGCGGCCAGGCGCGCCCACACTGCCAGGCGGCGGCGCACGTCGGAGGTGGACAGCCGCCGGCCCGATTTGGACAGGAACAGCGCCGGGTCACCGGCGCTCGCGGCCAGGGTGGGCCGGGCTCGATCCAGGTAGCGCTCGAGGGCCGCCCGGGCGTGCTCTCCGAGCGGCACCAGCCGCGTGCGCCCGCCCTTGCCCTCGACACGCACCTGCTCGGCATCGAAGTCGATCGAGGTGCGCTCGAGGTTGACGAGCTCCTCGGCCCGCAACCCGCTGGCGTAGGCGAGCTCGAACAGGGCCCGGTCGCGCAGCTCGAGCGGCGAGGTCCCGGGGATGCGGTCGAGCAGGACTGCGACCTCCCCCGCCTTCAGCACCCGGGGCAGCCGCTGCGGGCGTTTCGGCGAGCCGAGCAGCTCGGCCGGGTTCTCCGCCCGGTGGCCGAGCTCGACCTGCACCCGCAGTAGCCCGCGCAGGGCGGCCAGCTTGCGCGCCACCGTGCTCGGCGCGTTGCCGCTCTCCGACAGATAGGCGGCAAAGCGCCGCAGCGCGCGCACGTCGATCCCCGCCGGCTCGTGCCCGCCCGCGATCGCCCAGGTGGCGAACTGGAGCGCGTCACCCTCGTAGGCGGTCACTGTGCGGGCGGCCACCGCCCGGCGGCGCAGATCGGCCATGAAGGCCTCGACCGCCGCCTGCCAGTCGGCGGGCAGCGGCCCGCCCCGGCGGTACGACGGACGGCGGAGATCGACCACGGATCGCCTATTCGCGTCCGCGCGGGCGAACCCTCTGGAGCTCGCCAGCGAACCCCGCAGGGGTTCGCCGCTGACCGCACGCGTGGGCGAACCCTCTGGAGCTCCGAGTTTCGCGCCAGCGAAACTCGCCAGCGAACCCCGCAGGGGTTCGCCAGCTACTGGACGTTGACGATGGTGCCGATCGGCGTGTACGGATACACCTGCCCGGCCGGCGCGAGCGGCATCTCGACGCAGCCGAGGCTCTGCGGGAACCCGTACTGGGCCCGCGTGAAGGCGTGCAGCGCGTCCCCGCCGTTGAAGTAGCTCACGAACTGGATCCCGGGATCGTGGTAATGCGACCCGTCGGGGTTCGTGCCACTCATCGTCGTCACCCGCAGGTGCTCGTAGACGGCGAAGGTGCCGCTGGCCGTGGGCGCCGAGGGGATCCCGGTGTTGACCACCGTGGACAGCACGGTCTGGCCGTTGTGCCACAGGGTCAGGCTCTGCGGGCTCGTGGCCTTGCGCACCTCGACGAACGTGTAGCCGAACGTCGAGCGCTGCCCCGCGAGCACGGCGGCGATGAGCGCCTTCCAGACCAGCGGTCCGGGATCGCCGTCGGCGGCCAGCCCGTGGTCGTTCTCGAATGCCATGACCGCGCCGCGCGTGAGCTCGCCGGCGGTCCCGGGGGCCCACATGGCACGCAGGTCCGACGGCGTGTTCGGATAGCGCCAGCTGAAGTTCCCGGCCGGCGGGTCGACGGCGGCCGTCTCCTCGGCCACCTCGGTGGGCGCCACCGGGGCGGAGGCGGGGCTGAAGTCGAGCGGCAGGTAGCCGAGCTGGGCGAGGAGCTGCTGCAGGCGAAGCGTCGAGCCAGGCGGCACGCGCCAGCTCCCGATCGTGCCCGAGCCGCTGTGCGTCCCGCCGAGCAGGCTCACCCCGGCCGGCAGGGCAACCGTGACGTGGGCGCCCAGTCCGTAGCCGCCGCCGGCGGGCTGGAACACGATCGTGTGGCTGTTCAGCTCGTGCCAGGTGCCGGGGGTGGCCGGTGAGACCGGCGGCCGGCCGGTGCCGAGCGCCTGGTCGATCGGCTTGGAGAAGGTGAGCATGATCGACGCGTCCGGCTTCAGCCGGGTCCCCGGGGACGGGGAGGCGATCGCCGAGGCGACGGCTCCGGCCGGGAACCAGCTGATCAGCTTGGCCGGCGCCATCTCCCAGGATCGCGGCACCGCGGACACCCACACCGAGCCGGCGCTGCCGCTGTGGGGAAGCGTGACGACGCGCTCTCCGGCGCCCAGGGCCGCGCGCTCCAGGTGGCCCGGCGCGCCGTAGCTGACCTCAGACACGGGTTCGGCGAAGCTGACCTCGAGCGGCTGCCCGGGCTTCAGCGTCACGTACTGGGCGCTCAGTGCCGCCACCGGGGCCTGAACCGACAGCTGCAGGTGCTGGCGCGCACCGGTCAGCCAGGCGACGCCACCCGGCCGGCGCACGACGAGGTCGATCTCGATCCTCTCACCGGCCGGGATCGTGCCGGTCGGCCACACCCGGCCGCCGCGCAACGCGACCGGCACGGGCGTGCTGTGCGGGCCGGTGACGGCGCTGAGGTTCTCGATCCGGCCGCCGCCGAGCGGCAGCGTGATGCGGGCCAGCGCGTCGCCGTCGGGATGGATGCTCGCGTGCGAGCCGCGCAGGATGATCGCGCCGGCCGCGAGCGCGGCCAGCACGAGCACGAGCAGCGCCAGCGGCACCGCGATGTAGCGGCGCCGGCGGCGAGGCCCCCGGTTCAGGGGCGTCAGCCCCCCGAGCGGCGGGCGTTGATGGGAAGCGGCCACGCTGTCACAAACCCCTGTCGGAAATGCTATCCGCTACGAATGACGAGCTTGCCATGTCGTGCCCCGATTGCACGGTTTGCACGTCGCCTTTCACCGCGATCCGCGCTGGTGGAGCGAGTCCTCGAGTGCCTCGAGCACCGGAGCGCGGGCCTGGTGGGTGGCTTCATAGGCGCGCAGCGTCGCGAGCGCATCGGCCTCGAGCGAGGGGATGAGATCGATGAGCTCCCCCACCCCCAGCCGGTCGTACGCACCCGCGGCCGCAGCCGGCGGCGGCGCGCTCGCCGCAGTGCGGGCGCCGTGCACGCTCGGGCTCCAGCGCAGGAACTCCTCCAGGTTGGGGTCATAGCGATAGGGCTCGCTGCCCGGGCCGAGCAGCGGGCGCAGGCGCTGCTCGGCTCCGAGGCGCAGGACGGCCTCGCGCGTCGTGTAGGCGTAGCGGTATCCGGTCGCCTTCAGCCGGCGGTTGTCCAGGCCACGCCCGTAGCGGAGCTGGCGCACGAGCTCGACCGGGACCCGCGCGCCGAGGCGGCGCAGCTGCGCGGCGGCGAAGCCGAGTCCCCACGGCGGCAGCACGGGCAGGAACGGCTTGCCGAGCAGCGTGGCGATCTCCGAGAGGACGAGCACGCCGTCCCCGGCGGCGTTGTAGGCGCCGCTCAATCCGGCGCGCGCCGCGTGGGCGAGCACCCCGACCACGTCGTCGCGATGGATGAGCTGAAAGCGAGGGTCGAAGCCGAGGACGCCGGGGATGGCGGGCAGCGAGAGCAGCGCCGGGAGCGAGCCCCGCCGTTCGCCCCCGATCTCGTCGGCCAGCCGCACGATGGCGACCCGGACCTCCGGGCGCGCGCCCGCCACCTCTGTGGCCGCCCGCTCGGCCGCCGCCAGCGCCCGCTCGAGGCCGGGAGCGGGCTCGCGTGCCCCCGCCATGTCCTCGGTCAGGAAGGCCGGATCGCCGGAGCCCACGCCGTACACGTGGGCCGAGGAGCTGAGCACGAGCTGGCGCACCGGCGAGCCGGGACTCGCGCAGGCCGCGCACAGCTCGGCGGTCTGGGCGGCGTCGATGGCGTGCAGCGTGCCCGGTGAGGCGATGAGCGCGTCGGTGATCAGGCGCGTGTCGAGCACGGTGTCGATGGCCGCGGCGGCGATGATCCGCTCGAGCGGGCGGCGCTCGAGCGCCACCCGGACGAACTCGGTGCGGCCGAGCTCGTGGCGCGGATCCTCGGTGTCGACGCCGACGATCGCCTCCACCTCGGGGTCGGCCTCGAGGGTCTGGGCGAGCCGGCCGCCGAGCGGCGAGGCCAGCCCGGTCAGGAGGATCCGCCGGGCCACTAGCCGAGCCACACGCTGCGGCGCCGGCCGAGCATCTCGAGCACGTTCGCCTGGATCAGGTCCCGCAGGCGCTCGGCCAGGCGCTCGGCCTCGGCGGCGCTCGCGCTCAGCCCGTGGGCGACCGGATCGACGGGCTCGAGGAAGCGCAGACGGAGCTTGGCCGGTAGCGGCAGGCCGCTGGCCAGCGGCAGACGTCCGAGACGGGCCGGCAGTCGGCCGAGGACCGGGAGCGCCTCCTCGGCGCCGATCGCGGCGACGGGCACGATCGGCGCCCGGGCTCGTAGTGCCGCCTGCACGGGCTCGCCGGTGAACCGGGCCAGGCGGTAGCGGTGGTGGACCGCGCGGCGCGCGGCCTCCGGAAACGCGAGCACGAGCTGCCCCTCGTCGAACAGCAGCCGGTGCAGGTTGGCCGGGTGGGCGGCCACGGCGCCCGCCTTGACGGCGAGCATGTCGAGACCGGGCACGGCACCCAGGCGGCGCGTGGTGGCGAAGTGGATCGGGCGCGGCACCGAGTGGGTGCGCCGAATCGCCGCCGCGATCATGATGGCGTCGAGCGCGGTGCCGCCCGCGGCCACGATGAGTGCCGGGCCCTCGGCGGGCACGCCGGCGACTCCCTCCGCCTCGACGCGCAGCCAGTGGCGGTAGAGGAAGTCGGTGAGGGTGCGATCGAGCGCTGCCTCGACGAGCTCGGAGCGCCCCCAGTCGCTCACCCGGCGCTCAGGCTCGAGGCCGGGCAGGTGCTCGCGCAGCTCGGCCGGGCGGGCGGCGGCCCGGCCCAACACGGCCGGCGAGATGGCCGGCACGCTCGGCGCGCCTGCCGCGTCGCGCTCGTGCTCGCCCGCCGTCGCCATCGACGGCGATTCTGGCAGGCGCCGGCGGGAGGCCGGTCTCAGCGCCGGCGGCGGGCGCGGGAGCGGCGGGTCTTCGGGGTGGGGCGGCGGTGAGCGCGGGTGCGGCGGGCGGCCGGCTTGCGGGCCCGGGCGGGCGGCGCGCGCGGGGACGGTGGCGGCCGGGTGGGCGACGGGAGCCGGGGTGACCGGGGCGGTGAGGGCCGCGGCCGGCGTCGCGGCAGCAGGCGCGGCCGGGCTCGGCGCCGGGGCGCTCGAGGCCGGTGCGGTCGATGGGGCGTCGATGGCGGCGGCCGGGAGCGGTTGACCGGCGGCCAGATCGCCGAACACGGTGTAGGCGAGCTTCGGCACCGGGTTGGGGGTGCTCTCGCTGCCATCGGTCACCCCGCCGCCGAGCAGGCCCTCGGAGGCGAATTCGCCGGACATGTCGTCGCGTTCGGTGACGAACACCCGGGCCGCCCCGGCGAGCACGAGCGCGGGCAGCGACCGGGCGAGGAAGGCGGCCTGCTCGGCCTGGCCGGAGGCGGCGTCGGTGCCGCGGAAGTTCGGGTCGTACTGGTAGGCGGGGTCGGACGGGTAGCCGGTCTCGGTCACCCACAGCGGCAGCGCGGCGTCGCCCCAGAAGGCGAAGAAGTTCCGCCAGGCGCTCACCTCCCCGGGCAGGTTGGCCAGCGCGTCGCGCAGGTGGACGTTGGCCACGTCGAACTTGTGCGCGGCGTCGTAGCCGGGGGTGGCGAACACCTGGCTGAGCCAGCCCGCGTCCCCCGGGGTCATGATCCCGCCCAGGACGACGCGCCCGTTGGGGTCGTTGTCGTGCACGGCCGCGTAGGCGGTGGCGAGCATGCCCGCGTACTGCTGTGGGGTGCCCTGGAAGGCCCAGCTGCCGTCCGGCTCGTTGACGATCTCGAAGTCGTCGATGACGCCGCGGGTGTGGCGCACGACGGCGGCGATCTCGGCGTAGTAGCCGGTCAGCTGGCCGGGGTCGATGCCGCAGGTGCCCAGCGCCGCGTTGGCCCCGGGCGGGCAGGTCTCGAGGGCGATGTCGTTGCTCGAGTTGAAGTCGATCAGCACCGGCAGCCCGAACTGCTCGGACAGCTGCATGTAGTCGTCGAGTCCCTGCCACTGTGAGCTCGAGATCCACGGATTGTTCAGCGCGCCGAGCGAGGCGTCGACCCGGATCTCCGAGGCGTGAGCCCCCGCGGCGGCGGCGAACATGTCGCGCATGAACGCGTAGGGCGAGTTCAGCTGGAGCATCGAGTGCACCGCGTAGGCCCCGGCGGTGTCGGCGGCGGCGCCCGGCGCGGCCACGGCGCCGGCCGCGCCCAGGGTCAGGGCCAGGCAGGCGAGGGCCCGCGCGGCGGCGCGGTGCAACCGCGCGCGGGCAGGCCGCGACGGGAGGACGGGAAGGCGCACTCCCTCCTCATCGCCCGGTCCCCGGTGAGCTTTGAGGTCTGCGGGGTGACGGGCTGGACGGCTGTACGAGCGGCGTCCGCGTCCGGCGTCAGCGGGTGATCGCGCCCGTGGCCGCGCTCGTGACCAGCCGCGCGTACTTGGCCAGCGCGACGCCCGGGTAGGGGCGCTCGGGCGCCGCATAGGCGCTCGCCCGGGCGGCCAGCTCGGCCTCGTCGACGTCGACGTCGAGCCGGCGGGAGTCGACGTCGATGGTGATCTGCTCCCCGTCGTGCACGAGCCCGATCGGGCCGCCCTTGACCGCCTCGGGGGCGATGTGGCCGACCATGAACCCGTGGGTGGCGCCGGAGAAGCGCCCGTCGGTGATGAGCGCCACCTCCTCCCCCAGGCCCTGCGCCCACGAGGGCGGCGGTGACCGCGAGCATCTCGCGCATCCCCGGCCCGCCGGCCGGGCCCTCGTTGCGGATGACGACGACGTCGCCGGCCTCGATGCGACCCGGCGGTGACCGCCGCCATGGCGTCCTCCTCGGACTCGAACACGCGCGCCGGGCCGCGGTGGTGACGGCGCTCGTGGCCGGCGAGCTTGACCACGCAGCCGTCGGGGGCGAGGTTGCCGCGCAGGATGGCCAGGCCGCCGGTCGGCTTGATCGGGTCATCGAGCGGGCGCACGACCTGCTGGCCCTCGGTTTCCTGGGCGGCGTCGGCGATTTCGCCCGCGGTCTGGCCGGTCACGGTGATCGTGTCGGTGTGCAGGAGGCCGGCCTCCTGCAGGCGCTGCATGACGAGCGCGATCCCGCCGGCCTCGTAGAGGTCGGGAGCGACGTACTCGCCGCCGGGCTGGAGCGCGCACAGCAGCGGCGTGCGCGAGCTGATGCGGTCGAAGTCGTCGATCGAGAGCTCGACCCCCATCTCGGCCGCCACCGCGAGCAGGTGCAGGACGCCGTTCGTCGAGCCGCCGCTCATGGCGATGACGGCGATGGCGTTCTCGAGGCTCTCGCGGGTGATGATCTGGCTCGGGCGCAGGCCCCGGCGCAGCACGTCAGAGCACGAGCCGGCCGGCGTCCGCCGCCACATCGCTCTTGCGCGGATCGACGGCGGGCACCATGGCAAAGCCGGCCGGCGAGATGCCGAGCACCTCGAAGGCCATCGCCATCGTGTTGGCGGTGAACTGTCCGCCGCACGCACCCGCGCCGGGCGAGGCCTCGCCCTCGAGCTCGTGCAGCTCCTCGTCGCTCATGCGACCGGCGGCATGGGCGCCGACGGCCTCGAACACCTGCTGGATGGTGACCCGCCGGCCGCGGTGGACACCGGGCAGGATCGAGCCGCCGTAGAGCATCACGCTCGGGATGTCGAGCCGGCACAGGGCCATGACGGTGGCCGGGATCGTCTTGTCACACCCGCTGATGGCGATCACGGCGTCGAAGTGGTGGGCGTCGACGACGAGCTCGATCGAGTCGGCGATGACCTCGCGGCTGACCAGCGATGCCCGCATCCCCGCGGTGCCCATCGTGATGCCGTCCGAGATGGCGATCGTGTTCAGCTCCATCGGCGTGCCGCCGGCGGCGCGGATCCCCTCCTTGACCCGGGCGGCGAGCGCGCGCAGGTGGAAGTTGCACGGCATCGTCTCGATCCACGTGTTGGCGACGGCGATGAGCGGCTTGGACAGCGCCTCGTCGTCGTAGCCGATGCCCTTCAGATAGGCGCGCGCGGCGGCCCGCTGGGGGCCCTCGGTGAGCGCGCGGCTGCGGTGCTTGAGATCGAACGCGTCCATGGGGGGCCGGACTGTAGCTATCTGCCTATCCCGGGAGCAGTCGCGCGGGCCGGCGCTCCTCGCGGAGCTCGCCCGCCTGTGTGCGAGCGACCCGGTAGGCGGCGGCCTCGGGGCGCGAGCTGACCACCTCGGCGAGCTCGCTGGCCGCGGAACACGAGCGCGGCGCCGTCGTCGGCCGCCCAGCCGCCGGGCAGCGTGCCGTCGGCGACCAGGCGCCGGTAGGTGGGGCGCCGCTCGGGTTCGCCGTCGTAGTGGGGGCAGGCGCTGCCGGGCAGGAGACCGAGGCCGTCCGGGAGGCCGGCGAGCTCGGGGCCGTAGGAGTCGGTGACGCTGGCCTGGAACCAGCAGTTCATCCCGGCGCTGATCCCGCACAGCACGACGCCCTCGCGCGTGGGCGCGGCGGAGGATGGCCGGCAGGCCGTGGGCGCGCCAGACGGCGAGGAGGTTGGCCGTGTTGCCGCCGCCGACGTAGATGACGTCCTGGGCGAGCAGGAAGGCGGCCAGATCGCGATGCTCGCGCTGGAACAGCCGCAGGTCGGCCGGGCGGCAGGGCAAGGCGGCGAAGGCGCGGTAGAAGTCGGCCACGTAGCGCTCGGAGTCGCCGCTGGCCGTGGGCAGGAAGCACACGCGGGGGTGCTCGGTGCGGGCCAGCGAGAGCACGAAGGCGTCCAGGCGCGGGTTCTCGGGCTCCATCGAGAAGCCGCCGCCGCCCATGGCGACGATCGTGCCCGCGGTGGCCTCTCCCCGCGGAACGCCCGGGGCGGCCTGGCCCTCCGTGTCGGTCAACCGATGTGGGCGGGCGTCTCGCGCATGCGCGCCCGCTCCCACTGCTTGAGCCGCCACAGGTCGCGCGTGACCTGGGCGGGGTCGAGCTGGCGGCCGGGCAGGTGCATGTTCGCCATCTCGATCAGCCGGCGCTCGTCGCCGGTCAGCGCCATCCACTTGGCCAGCACGTCGTCGGAGTCGGGCAGCCGGGCGCTGCCGTAGGGCCGGGTCTCGTCGAGGAACTCGACGCAGTACTCGGCCAGCAGCCGGTGGGTCTGGGCCAGGTAGGCGAGGATCGGCTTGTGGGGGTAGATGAGGTAGGCGTAGGGCGCGCCGCCGGTGCCGGCGCTCGTCCCCGGGCCGTCGGCCTGCCCGCCCCACACGCGGATGAAGCCGAGGTCGCGGTACATCGCCCACTCCTCCTCGTTCACGCACGAGCGCAGCAGCGCGCGAGCGCGCTGCTCGGCCCGGCGCTCGCGGCCGGGGTCGTAGACGAGCGGGGTCGGGTGGGTGCCCGAGCGGGTCAGCCGCGACCACAGGCCGCCGGGGCTGGCCCGGCGGGCGCGGTGGCGACGCCACGCCTCCTCGACGCGCGGGATGAGCAGGTCGGAGAGCAGCGCGAGCGCGACGAGCGCGGTGGCGGCGAGAACGAGCAGCACCGGTGCCCGCGGCTACCTGCCGCCCGCCGCCCGCGGAAAGAAGATCACGCGCTCGGCGTCCCGGGGAACGTCCTCGAACGAGCGCACCATCATCGACTCGCGGCGTCCCTCGTCGCCGACCATCGGCACCGCCGCCCACAGCCCGGCGTCGAGCTGGCGGCGAAACTCCTCGACGAGCCGTTGCTCGTCCTCCGCCTGCGCGACATCCCCTTCGGCGATCAGCACCTCTCCATGCCCAGGCTTCATCCTTAGGAAGCGCACCCCGTGATTATGTCAAACCCGGGGGGTTCAGCTGGGCCCGTTTCGGCGGAGGTTCGGCTGGTGTGCGGATGGCGCCGGTCGAGGGCTGCCCGGTGGCGGGCGACGGCCGGAGCGCGGGCAGGGTCAGGCCCGGTCGACGCGAGCGACGGGCAGGGCGGCGCGGGCCGGCCCGGACGGGCGCGGCGCGGGCGAGCGGGCGCGGGCAGGCCAGCGGGCGAGGGCCGCGCGGCGAGCGGCCGGCCCGACGGCGGCCGCGCAGCGCGAGTCACGGCTCAGGCCCGGACGCCGAGCCCGAGCACGTTGACCGGCCCCGCCCCCCGGCCGATCCCGACCAGCCCGTCGGCAACCGCCTGCGCGGCCAGCTGCTTGGCCGTGCGGGCGGCCAGCAGCGGATCGTCCCCCCAGGCCAGCCGGGCGGCGAGCACGCTCGAGTGCGTGCACCCGGAGCCGTGCGCCGCCCCATCCGGGTAGCGCGGGCCCGGAATCTCGACCAGCCGCTCGCCGTCGAAGAACAGGTCGACCGCCTGCTCGCGGTGCCCGCCGGTCAGCACGATGACCTGCGGGCCGAGCGCGTGCACCGCCCGGGCCAGCGCCTCGGGCTCGGCGGGGTCACCCCGGCCGCGACTCGCCGCGGGGGCGCGGCCCTTCGTGTCGCTGCCCCGGGTCGCTCGGCCGGCCGCTCGCCGCCGCGCCGAGCGCGGCCAGCGCCCGGGCCTCGGGCACGTTCGGGGTGAGCACGGTGGCGCGGGGCAGGATGTGGGCGACGAGGGCGCGGCGGGCCTCGGGCTCGAGCAGCTCGGCCCCGGACTCGGCCACCATCACCGGATCGACCACGACGGGCGTCCCCGCGGGCAGCGCGTCGAGGGCGGTCGCGACCGCGCGCACCGTCGGCTCGTCGCCGAGCATGCCGATCTTCACCGCGTCGACACCGATGTCCTCCACCACCGCGCGGACCTGGGCGATGATGATCTCGCCCGGGACCGGGTGGACCGCGGTCACCGCCACCGTGTTCTGGGCCGTGATCGCGGTGATCGCCGTCATCCCGTGCGCTCCACAGGCGGCGAACGCCTTCAGGTCGGCCTGGATGCCGGCGCCGCCGCCGGAGTCGGATCCGGCGATCGACAGCACACGCGGGATGGGTCCGGACACGGCGGCGCAGGTTAGTCGCTGCGCCGGGACCGGTCGGTCGGTCCGGCTTCGATGAGCGGCCGTGGCCCGGCCGGCGGTCGCGACTCTGGCGGTGCCCTGGCTCGATCGGCGCGGCAGCTCGGTTGGCGGCCCGGCGGCGCGCGAGCGGATGCTGGCCCGCGATGGCCGGGCCGGGGGATGTCGACTGACCTGCTCGAGCGCCCACGAGATCGTCGGACGCCCTCCCGCGGGCGAAAGCGCATGCCATACATGCTCTGAGCGCCACGCGACCACGGGTCGCGCACCCGTGGGGCCCCGAACAGGTGCAGCGGACGCGAGCCTCGAGGTGCCGGCCTGGCCGACTCGGTCGGCGGTCCCGGGTCGGCCGGCGACGCGCTCGGTCGGCGGTCCCGGCTCTGCGGGCGGTCCCGGCTTGGCCGGCGGCCCTGAACCGGCTGGTGGTCGCGACTGATCTGGTAGCCCCCAACCCCGGCGCTGCTCCCGGCTTGGTCGCCGCGCGGCTCGGGCCTCACGCGGCCGCCTCCTCCTGGGGACGCCCATCGCCCCGCAGCACGAGTGCGAGCTCCATGTCCTCGCCGCTCACCCGCTCGTGGCCGGCCAGGTCGGCCACGGTGCGCGCGACCCGGAGCACGCGGTGGCGCCCGCGGGCGCTCAGCGCGCCGGTCGCGTAGGCGCGGGCGAGGTGGCCGGCCGCCGCGTCGCTGAGGTGGACGTGCCGGGCGATCATCCCGGCGTCGAGCTCCGCGTTCGTGCGCCGGTTCTCGGCCGCCAGCCGCGCGGCTCTGGCGCTCGCGGGCGGCTGCCACGCGCTCGGCCACGGCGCCGGAGGTGGTGAGCGGCGGCGCGCGCAGCTCGGCCTCGCTCGGGCGCCCGACCGCCACCCGCAGATCGATCCGATCGAGCAGCGGTCCGCTCAGCCGCCGGCGGTGGCGGCGCAGGTCGGCCTCCGGACACATGCAGCCGCCGGTGCCCGCACCATGCCCGCACGGGCACGGGTTCGTCGCCGCCACGAGCATGAACCGGGTCGGGAACACCAGCGCCCGCTGCCCGCGCACGATCGTCACCCGCCCCTCCTCGAGTGGCTGGCGGAGCGCGTCGAGGCTCGAGCGCTGGAACTCGGCCAGCTCGTCCAGGAACAGGACGCCGTGATGGGCGAGGCTCGCCTCACCCGGCCGCGGCACGGGCCCGCCGCCGACCAGGCCGGCGGCGGAGATCGTGTGGTGCGGGGCGCGGAACGGACGCCGGCGTGAGCAGCCCGCCGCCGTGAAGTCCGGCCACGCTGTGGATGCGGGTCACCGCGAGCGCCTCCGGCCGGGTCAGCGGGGGCAGGATCGAGGGCAGCCGCCGGGCCAGCATCGTCTTGCCGGTCCCGGGGGCGCCCTCGAGCAGCAGGTTGTGGCCCCGGCGGCGGCGATCTCGAGCGCTCGAACGGCCACGGCCTGACCGCGCACGTCGGCCAGGTCCGGCCCGCGGCTGCCGCCCGGGGCCCCGGCCACGGCGCCGCGAGGGAGCGGCGGAAGCGTGCCGCCGGTGAGCACCGCCGCGGCGGCCTTCAGGTTGCGCACTCCGGCGACCTCGACGCCGTCGACGAGCGCCGCCTCACGCGCGCGCTCGCGCGGCACGATCAGCCGGCGCAGCCCCGCCCGCCTCGCGCCCTCGGCCACCGCCAGCGCGCCGGGCAGCTCGCGCAGGTCCCCGCTCAGCGAAAGCTCACCGAACACGGCGTACTGATCGAGCGCGTCGCCGGGCAGCTGCCCGCTGGCGGCCAGGATCGCCAGCGCGATGGCGGCGTCGAACCCGGCCCCGGCCTTGCGCAGGAAGGCGGGGGCCAGGTTGGCGGTGATGCGGCGGCCGGGGAAGTCGAAGCCCGAGTTCTGGATGGCAGCGCGGATCCGGTCCCGAGATTCCCGGACGGCGGCGTCGCCGAGGCCGACGATCGTGAACGCGGGCAGGCCGGGATGGATGTCGAGCTCGACCCAGACCGCGCGCGGGTGAACACCGTCGATGGCAAAGGTGGCGACACGCGCGAGCATGGCGGTTAACAGTACGTGTCAACCTGTGACATGTCTGTCACGCCGTGTTCCAACTTTGTTCCAATCTCACGGGAGATTGGAACACAATTGGAACGGAGTGTCACCCACGTGTGACACTTTTCTCTCTAGTGTGTGCGCCATGTCCACCGATGCGCGCCACAGCCTCGGCCAGCGCGGCGAGCAGCTCGCCGCCGAGCACCTCGAGCGGCTCGGCTTCGCCATCCTCGAGCGCAACTACCGCACCCGCTGGGGCGAGCTCGACCTCGTCGCCTTCGACGGCTCGGCGCTCGTGTTCTGCGAGGTCAAGACGCGCCGGGCGCCGTTTCGCCAGGGCACGCCGCTGGAGGCGGTGACCGGGCTCAAGCGCGCGCAGCTGCGCAAGATGGCCGGGCGGTGGCTCGTCGAGCGCTCGGCGCGCCCGCGGGCCGACGAGCTGCGCTTCGACGCCATCGGGGTGAGCGTCGACGCCGACGGGCGGCTCGGGTCGATCGAGCACGTCGAGCGGGCGTTCTGAGACGCCGATGGCGACCCCCTCGGGACAAGTCGGCATCGCTCCCGCCACCGCCGTTCTCTGGCGAATCACGTCGGACTGTCCGACGGGATTCGCCATCGTTCGCGCGGGGGCGCTCCGGGCTGCGGCGCGCGAGGCCGAACCGGACGGCGCAGGCGCGCCGCGCCGGACCGCGCCCGCCGGGCGCCGCCGCGCCTCAGAGCGACAACTGCTGATACGCCGCCGACTGAAACGACAGCCGGTGCAGCGGCGAGACGCCGAGCCGCTCGATGGCCGACCGGTGCTCGGGCGTGGCGTAGCCGACGTGCTGGGCGAAGTCCCATCCCGGATGGGTGAGATCGGCCCGGCGCATGTAGCGGTCGCGGGTCTCCTTGGCGATCACCGAGGCGGCGGCGATGGCCGCGCTCTTGGCGTCGCCACCGATCACCGCCCGCTGCTCGTGCCCGACTGCACCGACCGGGAAGCCGTCGCTCAGGCAGATGCACCCGGGGCAGGCGACCTGGGCCAGGGCGTCGCGCAGGGCGGCCAGGTTCGTCTTGTGCAGGCCGCGGGCGTCGATCCCCGGCGCGCAGCGCGTGACCACGGCGACCTTGGCGGCCAGCCGCAGGATGATCGGGAAGAGCTCCGCCCGCCCGTCCGGAGTCTGCTGCTTGGAATCGTTCAGCAGGCCGAGCGCGCGGACCTCGCGGGGACCGATGCGCTCGAGGTCGAACAGGACAGCCGCGGCGACGAGTGGTCCGGCGAGGCAGCCGCGCCCGGCCTCGTCGGCGCCGGCCACGAAGCGGGTGCCGAGGCCGCGGTCAAAGGCGAACAGCTTGCGACCGGCCCGACCCGGGCCCTTGCGAGGGACCGCCCGCCGGCCCCGCGGTGCGCGCGCGAGCCTCCGAACCCCGCCGGGACGCGAGCGTCACGCCCGGAACATCACCGCCGGGCCCGCTCAGCGCGTCAGAGAGTTCCGAATCGGCCCGGAGGCCAGTATGTGAAGAAAGCGACACCGATGATCCACTTCTGGGGCACTGGGCCCCAGTACCGACTGTCGTCGGAGTTTCCGCGGTTGTCGCCCATCATGAAGTACTCGCCGGGCGGAACGGTGATCGGTCGCTGGAAATTGCAACCGTTTCCTTGTCCGCAGGGCTCGATGAACGAGTCCTTCTCCTTCTTCCCGTTGCGGTACACGTCGCCGTTGATGATCTGGATCCGGTCCCCGGGCAGTCCGACCACGCGCTTGATGAACGTCTGGGCGGACGCCTGGGGGGTCGAGACGCCGCACGGCGTCGGATAGTCGATGTCGGTGTTCGGGTTCGACCCTTCGTCGGGTGCGCCGCACACGGCAGGCTGGGGATCGGCGCCGTGCGGCGGGTGGAACACGACGACGTCGTAGAGCGAGGGCGAGGTGTCGAGCCGGTTGACGAGCACCCGCTGGTGGACGTCGAGCGTCGGCACCATCGACGGGCTGGGGATCCGGTAGGGCTTGACCAGGAAGGCCTGGATGAGGACGGCGAGGAGGATCGCCACGCCGACCGTGATCGCCAGTTCGACGACCGACCGGACGGCGGACTCGGGTCCGCTGGCCGCTCCGCCTCGCCATGGCTACCCGCACCTCCGCCGGCGACGGCTCACGACAGGGTTCCGATCCGGTCCGGAGGCCAGTAGGTGAAGAACGCCTTGCCGATGATCCAGGCGCGGCGCACCGGGCCCCAGAACCGGCTGTCCTCGGAGTCCGGCCGGTTGTCGCCCATCATGTAGTACATCCCCTTGGGGACGACGATCGTCTGGGGGAAGTTGCAGTCCGACTGGCCGGGGCAGGGGATGATGTAGCCGTCGCGTCTCGCGCACCCCGTTGCGGATCACGTGCCCGTTCACGATCTGCAGGCGGTCGCCGGGCAGCCCGACGAGACGCTTGATGAACGTCGTCGAGGAGTCGTTGGTCTGGGCGACGTCGCACGCCTGCTGCTGTCCGGGCCCGGCTCCGGGCTGGCCCTGGGCGGCGTCGGCGCACGCCTCGTAGTCCCTCGGCGGATGGAACACGACGATATCCCCGACGTGCAGCGAGGAGATGTGCAGAGCGAAGCGGTTGACGAGCACCCGCTGGCCGATCTTCAGCGTCGGGATCATCGAGCCGCTGGGGATCCGGTACGGCTTGACCACGAAGGCCTGGACGACGACGGCCAGACCCAGCGCGACGAGGACGATCAGCAGCAGTTCGAGCAGCGAGCCCGCAAACGAGTGGCGGAGCGTCACTCGTCGCCGGCGGCCGCGGGGGCCTCGCCGGCGCCTGCGTCGTCCGCCTGCTCACCGGCGCCGTCGGGCGCGTCGGCAGCGGCCGACTGGCCGGCCTCGGCGGTACCGGCGGGCTCGACCGAGTCCTCGACCGGCGCCGCCTCGGGCGCGGCCGTCTCGGGCGCGGTCGCCTCGACCGCCGCCTCGGGCTCGACCGCGGAAGGCTCGCACTCGCGGAAGGCTCGACGGCCTCGACCGGCGCCTCAGTGGTCTCGGGCTCGCTCCCGGGCCCGTACAGCAGCTCGCGCTCGACGACCTGCTCGGGGCCGGTGTTGCGGCGCTCGCGCACGCGGGCGCGCTTGCCCACGCGACCGCGCAGGTAGTAGAGCTTGGCCCGGCGCACGTCGCCGCGGGCGGCGACCTCGATGCGCTCGATCTTCGGCGAGTGCAGCGGGAACGTTCGCTCCACGCCGACTCCGAAGGACTGCTTGCGCACGGTGAAGGTCTCGCGAGCGCCGTGGCCCTGGCGCTTGATCACCACACCCTCGAAGACCTGGGTGCGGCGCCGGGTGCCTTCGATGACCTGGAAGTGGACGCGCAGGCGGTCGCCGGCGTCAAAATTGGGGACGCGGCGCAGCTGCGCGCGCTCGAGGGTGTCGATTACGGTGCTCATCTCTCATGGGTGCGCTCGGGGCGCACGTCCGCGGGGTGGCTGCGCACAGCGCGGCAGCCCGTTCGGGCACGGGCGGCCTATGGTAGCGGACGCCGGGTCGCCCGGGCCCTCGACTGCTCGAGGCGCCACTCGTGGATGCGCGCGTGATGGCCCGACAGCAGCACCTCGGGCACCGCCCACCCGCGATGCTCGGCCGGCCGGGTGTAGTGCGGGTACTCCGGACCGCCCTCGAGCGCGACCGAGAAGGACTCCTCGAGCGCCGAGCGCTCGTCGCCCGAGCGCGCCCGGCTGCTTGCGCAGCACGGTGTCGCAGACCACCATCGCGGCCAGCTCCCCGCCCGCCAGCACGTAGCGGCCGATCGAAAGCTCGTCGGTGGTGAAGTGCTCGACGATGCGCTCGTCAAAGCCCTCGTAGCGCCCGCACAGCAGCGTGAGCGCGGGCTCGGCGGCCAGCTCGTCGACGAGCTCCTCGTCGAGCAGCCGGCCGGACGGGGTGAGCGCGATCACCCGCCGCTCCCCCCTCAGCTGCACCGGGTCGAGACCGTAGGTGGCCCGGAGCGCCGCCTCGACGACGTCGACCCGCAGGACCATCCCGGCCCCGCCGCCGAACGGCGTGTCGTCGACCTGCCCGGCCCGCAGCGGCGTGTGGTCGCGGTAGTTGACGTAGCGCAGCCGGTGGCCGGCGGCGAGCGCGTTGGCCACGTGGCGCTGACCCTCGAACCAGGCGAACGCGTCGGGGAAGAGCGTGAACACGTCCAATTCCACGGCTACGCCTTCCCCGGGAAGAGCGTGAACACGACGAGCTCCACCCGCTACTCCGCCCCGAGAAAGCGCAGGTCGACGTCGATCGTCCGCCCCGCCACGTCGACGGCGCGCACGGCGTCGCTGACCAGCGGCACGAGCAGCTCGCCGTCCTCGCGCTCCACCTCGAGCACCTCGCAGGAGGGCAGCGCGAGCAGGCGCCGGACGGTGCCGACCCGGCGCCCGCCGTCATGCACGGTGCAGCCTTCGAGGTCCTCGGCCCACCACTCGTCCTCACCTAGCGGCGGCACCTCGCTCGCGGGCCACGCGCAGCTCGGTGCCCCGCAGCGCCTCCGCGCCCGTCCGATCACCGCAGCCGGCCACGCGCACGATCGGCCGATCGTCCGTCCCGGCCCGGCGCTCGATCGCCCGCTCGTGCTCGCCGACCCACACCGTCCGGCCGGTGCTCAGCAGCTCAGGGGCGGCCTGGGCCACGTAGAAGCTCCCATCCAGGCCATGCGGGCGCCCGACCACCCCCGCCCGCAGACGTCCGGGCGCGGCCGGCCCGCGCGGAGGCTCGGCGCCGCCCGCGCGCTCGGGCATCAGGAGTCGACGATGTC
This sequence comes from uncultured Solirubrobacterales bacterium, assembly GCA_963848745.1. Lineage (GTDB taxonomy): Bacteria > Actinomycetota > Thermoleophilia > Solirubrobacterales > Solirubrobacteraceae > Palsa-465. The sequence continues at coordinate 677,811 of CAWKEO010000002.1, forward strand.
CAGGAACACGCGCTGGCGCCGACGTTCGGCGCGCGCTCTTGATCACCGTGCGCAGCGCCGAGGCCGTGCGACCGCCCCGCCCGATCACGTTGCCGTAATCGTCGTCGGCGACCGAGAGCTCGAGCACGGTCGCGCCGTCACCCTCGGACACGGTCTTCACGCGCACCTGGTCGGGATGCTCGACGAGGCCCTGGGCCAGGTACTCGAGCAGATCCTTCACGGGGCGAGCGCTACCGGATGCCCTGGATGTTCAGGAGCTTGCGGACGCTCTCGCTCGGCTGTGCGCCCCGAGCGAGCCAGCTGCGCACGCGCTCCTCGTCCAGGACGATCGTCGAGGGGTCGGTCTGGGCGTTGTAGTGCCCGACCGTCTCGATCACGCGCCCGTCGCGCTTGGCCCGCTGATCGGCGACGACCACCCGCCAGACCGGGTTCTTGCGTCCGCCGATTCGTGTCAGTCGAAGTCTTACCGCCATGTTGGGAGACGAGGTTAGCGTGCCTGGGCTCAGCGCGCCTGACGCATGAGCGCGCCGAGGTCCGGCATGCGCCCGTTGGCGACCTGGCGCATCACCTTGCGCATCTGGTCGAACTGCTTGATCAGCGCCTTGACCGCCTGCACGTTCGTGCCCGATCCCTGGGCGATGCGCAGCCGCCGGGAGCCGTTGATCTTCTCGGGATGACGACGCTCGTACGGGGTCATCGACAGGATGATGGCCTGGATGCGGTCGAACTCGCGCTCGTCGATCTTCACCCCGCGGAGCTCCTTGCCGACGCCCGGGATCATGCCCAGCAGCGACTGCAGGGGGCCGAGCCGGCGGATCTGGCGCAGCTGATCGAGGAAGTCGTCGAGGCTGAACTCCTGCTTGCGCAGCTTGCGCTCGAGCTCGGCCGCCTGCTCCTCGTCGTAGGCCGACTCAGCCTTCTCGATGAGCGTCATCACGTCGCCCATGCCGAGGATCCGCTGGGCCATGCGGTCGGGATGGAAGCGCTCGAACTGGTCGAGCTTCTCGCCCGTGGAGGCGAACAGGATCGGCTTGCCGGTGATCGCCTTCACCGACAGGGCGGCGCCGCCGCGAGCATCCCCGTCGAGCTTGGACATGACCACGCCGTCGAACTGGACGACCTCGGCGAACTGCTCGGCCACGTTGACCGCGTCCTGCCCGGTCATGGCGTCGACGACAAGCAGGATGTCGTGCGGCTGGACCGCCTTCTTGATGTTGGCCAGCTCGGCCATCAGCTCCTGATCGACGTGCAGGCGGCCGCTGGTGTCGATGATGAGGACGTCCTTGCCCTCCTGCTGAGCGCGGTCGCGCGCCCAGGCGGCGATCTTGACCGGGTCGGCGTCGGTCCCCTGCTCGTAGACGGTCGCTCCCACCTGCCCGGCGACGGTGACGAGCTGATCGACGGCGGCCGGGCGGTAGACGTCGCAGGCGGCGACGGCGACCGAGGACCCGTGCTCCCGGTTCAGGTAGCGGGCCAGCTTGGCCGTGGCGGTCGTCTTGCCCGAGCCCTGCAGGCCGGCCATGAGGATGACGGTCGGCGGGCGCGGGCGAGAAGGCGAGCTCGCGGCCGCTGCCGCCCATGAGCGTGGTCAGCTCCTCGGAGACGATCTTGACCACCTGCTGGCCGGGGTTGAGCTGGCCGACCACGTCGGCGCCGAGCGCCCGCTCCTTGACCGCGGTGGTGAAGGACTTGACGACCTTGAAGTTGACGTCGGCCTCGAGCAGCGCGAGGCGGATCTCGCGCATGGCCGCGTTGATGTCGTCCTCGGTCAGCGTGCCGCGACCGCGCACGTCGGCCAGCGTGGCCTGGAGCTTCTCGGCGAGGGAGTCGAACATTGCCCTCTCAGCGTACTTGCGGATGGAGCTGCGCGAGCGGCTCAGGCCGGGGCAGCACGCCGCCCCGGCCCGCTCCCGCGCTTCAGGACACGTTCAGTGCCGTGTCGTCGATCACGAACGAGGTCTGCAGTGAGCTGTCCTCGCTGCCGGTGAACTTGAGCGTCACCGTCTGTCCGGCGTCGCCGGCCAGGCTGTAGGAGTGCTGCTGATAGCCGCTCGCCGCGTTCAGGTTGCTGAACGTGGCCAGCGTGGCGATCACGCTTCCCGAGCTGCTCAGCACCTGGACCTTCAGCGTGTCGTAGGCGGTCGTCCGCGTGGTCTCCGCCGTGTCGATGTGCAGCCAGAAGCTGAACGTATAGGTCGTGCAGCCGCTGGGGATGCTCACCTTCTGCGCCAACGTGTCGGTGTGGGTCGTCCCGTAACCGTCCAGCCAGGCCACGTAGTTGCCCGAGTGGGCGGGCTCCCCGGCGCCCGAGGGCTGGATCACGCCCGCCGTCGCGGTCCACGGCGCGGCCGTTCCGGTCTCGAAGCCGGGGTTGCCGAGCAGCTGCTTGGCCGTGCAGCCCCCGCCCGAGCTCGAGTTGACCGTCCAGGTGAACGACGTGCTCCCGGTCGAGCCGGTGCTGTCGGTTGCCGTGACGGTCACCGACGAGGTCGCGGCGGTCGTCGGCGTGCCCGAGATGAGTCCGCTCGAGCTGTTGATCGACAGGCCGGCCGGAAGCCCGGTGGCGCTGTAGGTCAGCGTGGCGCTCGAGGACGAGTCTGTGGCCTTGATCTGCAGGCTGACCGCCGTTCCCACCGTGCTCGTCTGGCTGCCCGGATTGGTCACCGTGACCGTGTTCGTGCCGGTCGGGTCGGTGACGATCGGGTGCGAGACCTCGCAACCCCCCGAGCCGCTGTTGTCGTCGTTGGCCCAGGTCGTCTGCACCGCGAAGGTGCCGGTGGCCAGCGTGATGTTCTGCGAGGCCCCGGCGCCGGAGGAGATCCAGGCGCACTTGTCACCGGTCTCCTCGCCCGAGCTGTCGGTCCAGCCGCCGGCCGGGTACTGATCGGTGATCGTCTCCGCGTACTCGTGTCCCTCGACGATCGACACGCCGTCCAGGGTGCCGTTCGAGTTGACGAAGTCCTGCCCGCACGAGCTGCCCGCGTCGGGCAGGTACGGGAGGTTCGTGAACGCGAGCGTGCCATCCGGCGAGCTCACCGCGCCGCCGCCGTCCATCGTCGAGTCCGCCGTGTAGTCGTGCCAGGCACAGAAGCCGCCCGTCTCGTAGCTGTCGGGGTCGGTCCCGTGCGGCGAGATGATCACGTACTGGGTGTTGCGGTTCGACGCCTGCGTCGTGTTGCCGAAGTGGGTGGCCGCGTTCACCGCCTCGGCGCCGATCTGATGCGCCGTGGCCGCCGCCGGTGCGGATGAGGACTCGTCCGCCCACACGCCGGCGAACGCACCGCCGGTCGGGTAGCCGACGTGCTGGGTGTTCGACGCCGGGCAGCTCTGGGCGCCCGCGGCGACGCCCTGGCAGTACTGGGTCATCACGCCCGACCACGTCTCGTTGTTCGTCCCCAGGCCCTTCATGAAGGCCTCGACGTACGGCGCCATGGCGCTCGGATCACCGGACAGCGTGATGTTGCCGGCCGAGTTCGTGCCCTGGGTGCCCCACTGGGAGCCCCAGAACACGAGGTACACGCGCGGGGCGCCGGTCGTCACCCCGACGCCGCTGATCCCCCCGCCGTAGTTCAGGTCGTTGGTCGAGGCGGCGTGGATGGCGTGGCCGCGCATCGGCACGACGCCGTGGCGGTAGGGGTGGCCCTGGGCGTACGGCGAGACGACGCTCGGCGAATGGGCCAGCGCCGGCGGTGCGGCGGCGGCGAGCGCCGTGACGGCGAGCGCGCCGGCTCCGGCGAGCACGCGGGCGCGCAGGCGCCCGCGACGAGGTGCGGACATGCAGTGGTTCCTCCCCTGTGATCTGGATCCGGTCCCGTTCGGACCGCGGCATCAGATCACAGCACCACCTTCCGGAGCGCCGGTGGCGCGCAAACGCGTCGTTGGAGGCGCTGAGGCGGTGCAAAAGCGCGGTCCCGGCGGCAGCGACGCGAAGCCGCTGCCGCCGGACCGCAATGCCCTACGAGATGTTGAGGGCGTTGTCGTCGACCACGAAGTTCGTGTGCGACGACGTGCTCGACTGCGTGGCCACGAGCCGGACCGTCACGGCCTGCCCGGCGTAGGCGGCCAGGTTGTAACTCTCCTGCACGTAGCCCGTGGCTGCGTTCAGGTTGGTGATCGTGCCCAGCACCGTGAGCAGGCCGCCGGAGCTGTTGAGCAGCTGAACCCGCAGCTGGGCGCTCTGGGCGGTCCCGGTATTCGTGGTGTCGACGTGGACATAGAAGCTCCACGTGTAGTGCGAGCATCCGGTCGGGAGGGTCACCTTCTGGGCCAGGACGGCCTGGGTGGCGCTGCCATACCCGAACCAGGCGGCATAGGTGCCCGAGCGCGGGGCCTCGCCCGCACTGGCCGGCTCGACGATGCTCGTGCTCGCCGTCCACGGTGCGGCGCTGCCGGTCTCGAAGCCGGGGTTGCCGAGCAGCTGTGACGCCGTGCAGCCCGACTTCGCGTTCACCGTCCAGGTGAGCGACGCACTGCCTGAGGCGCCGGTGCCGTCCTTCGCTGTGACCGTCACCGAGGAGGTGCCGGCAGTCGTCGGGGTACCGGAGATGACACCGGTCGAACTGTTGATCGACAGCCCGGCCGGCAGGCCGGTGGCGCTGTAGGCGAGCGTCGCCGAGGATGACGAGTCGGTCGCCTTGATCTGCAGGCTGACCGCCGTCCCCACCGTGCTCGTCTGGTTGCCCGGATTGGTCACCGTAACCGTGTTCCCGCCCGGGTTGGTCACGATTGGATGCGAGGTCTCACACCCGCCGGCGTTGCTGTTGGCGTCGTTGGCCCACATCGACTGAACCGCGTACGAACCGGTGGCGAGCGAGATGTCGGCCGCCTTGCCGGGCCCGGAGCTGATCCACGCGCACTTGTCGCCGATCTCCTCACCGGAGTTATCGATCCAGCCGCCGGCCGGATACTGATCGGTGATCGTCTCGTTGTACTCGTGCCCCTCGACGATCGAGACGCCGTCGAGCGTCCCGGCCGAGCCGGAGTTGACGAAGTTCTGCCCGCACGACGCCCCGGCGTCGGTCAGATAGGGCAGGTTGGTGAACGCCAGCAGACCGTCGGGAGAGCTGACCGCCCCGCCGCCGTCGAGCGTCGAATCGCCCGTGTAGTCGTGCCAGGCGCAGAAGCCGTCCTGCTCGTAGTCGTCCGGATCGGTGCCGTGCGGCGAGACGATCACGTACTGCGTGTTGCGGTTCGACGCCTGCGTCGTGTTGCCGAAGTGCGTGGCGGCATTGACCGCCTCGACTCCGATCTGATGGCCGGTGGCCGCCGCCGGCGCCGCGGTCGACTCATCCGCCCACACACCGGCGAATGCGCCGCCGGTCGGATAGGCGACGTGCTGGGTGTTCGACGCCGGGCAGATCTGCGTGCCCACCGCGACCCCCTGGCAGTACTGGGTCGAAACCCCCGACCATGTCTCGTTGTTGGTTCCCACGCCCTTCATGAACGCCTCCGCGTAGGGGGCGAGACCTTTCGAATCGCCGGAGAACGTCACGTTGCCGGCCGAGTTGGTGCCCTGCGTGCCCCACTGGGAGCCCCAGAACACGAGGTAGACCTTCTCCTGGCCGGTGGTCACGCCGACCCCGCTGATTCCGCCCTCGTAGTTCAGGTCGTTGGCCGACGACGGATTGCTGCGTGCGCGCGCGGCAGCCGCGGCGGCCGGCGTGCCCCGCGCCGGCACGAACCCGTGCCGGTACTGGTGGCCGCCGTCGGCGAGGGCAGGGTCGAGCTCTGCGCGCCGGCGGTCCCGGCCAGCGTGAGCAGGGCGAGCACGGCCACGGCAGCAGCGCTCAGTCCACGGGCGAGCAGCCCGAGGTTCAGGGCGGTAGCCCTGGATCTCTGCATGATTCCTCCTCTGATTTGCCCCGAGCGGTGCTGCTGCGGCGCACGTGGCGTGCCCCGCCGGCCCCGGATAACCGCGGTATCAAACCACACCAGCCGGTCAGAGTCGAACCTGCACATTCCTCCCGCGCCGGCGCGCCGGGGCTAGGAGACGAGCGCGCGGGCGAAGTCCTCGGCGTCGAACGGGCGCAGGTCCTCGAGCTGCTCCCCCACGCCGATCATCTTCACCGGGATCTTCAGCTCGTGGGCGATGGCGAGCGCGATGCCGCCCTTCGCCGTGCCGTCGAGCTTGGTGAGCACGAGGCCGGAGACCGGCGCCACCTCGGAGAACAGCCGGGCCTGGCGCAGCCCGTTCTGCCCCGTGGTGGCGTCGACGGTGAGGAGGGTCTCGTGCGGCGCCTCCGGGATCTGCTTGGCGATCACGCGCCGGATCTTGCCCAGCTCCGCCATGAGGTGATCCTGGGTGTGCAGGCGCCCGGCGGTGTCGACGATCACGACGTCCGCCCCCTCCCGCCGGCCGGCGGCGATCGCCTCGTAGGCCACCGAGCCCGGGTCGGAGTCGGGCGGGCCCTTGACGAAGCGCACGCCGGCTCGCTCCGACCAGGCCTCGAGCTGCTCGACCGCAGCGGCCCGGAACGTGTCGGCGGCGCCGAGCACGACCGAGCGGCCGAGCTCCTGGCGCAGGTGCCAGGCGAGCTTGCCCACCGTCGTGGTCTTGCCGGTGCCGTTGACGCCGGCGACGAGGATGACGGTCGGCTCCGGGCGCAGGTCGATGCGCTCCTCGCCGACCCGGGCGATGCCCGGCCAGCAGCTCGATCAGGCGAGCGGTGAGCTGCTCGCCGCCCGAGATCGAGCCCGCGGTCGCCTCGCGCTCGAGCTCGGCCACCACCTGGGCCGTCGTCGCGGCACCGACGTCGGCGTAGATGAGCGCCTCCTCGAGCCGTTCCCAGGTCTCCTCGGAGAGGTCCTCGAACAGCGTGGCCTGAATCTCGGTGCTGAGCGCCTGGCGGGTCTTGCGCATGTTCTCGCGCAACCGCCGGAACATGCCCACGCGCCGGCGCTCGGCCTCCGGGGCCGACGCCTCCGGGACCGCGCCGTCGATGATGAACAGATCCCGCCAGTCGCGAGCCATGGCGGGCGACCTTAGCGAACGGCGCCGCCGGCGCCGTGAGCGGCTCAGGCGGCGGCCTCGCGCGGCAGCCGGCGCGAGATGACCTTCGAGATTCCGTCGCCACCCATCGACACTCCGTACAGCGAGTCGGCGGCCTCCATCGTGCGCTTCTGGTGGGTGACGACGATGAACTGCGCATGGTCGGAGTAGGCGCGCAGCAGCTCCAGGAATCGGCCGATGTTGAGGTCGTCGAGCGCCGCCTCGACCTCGTCGAGGATGTAGAACGGGCACGGTCGGGCCAGGAACACGGCGAACAGGAAGGCGAGCGCGGTCATCGACTTCTCCCCGCCGGAGAGCAGCGACAGGCGCTTCATCTCCTTGCCCGCGGGAGTGATCTCGATCTCCACCCCGAGCACGTCCTCCTCGAGCTGGGCCTCCTCGAGCTCGGCGACGTCCTCCCCGCCCTCCTCCGCGTCCGGCGCCGGCTGCCCGCCGAGCACCCGGGCCGGCCCGTCGCTCTCGGCCACCAGGCGAAGCCGGCCCCGGCCCCCGGGGAACAGCTGGGTGGCCACCTGCTCGAAGTTGCGCGCCGCGGCGGCGAACGTCTGCTCGAACGTCTCGCGAATCTGGCGGTCGGTATCGGAGATGAGCTTCTGCAGCTCGCGCAGCGCCGTCTCGAGGTCGCCCCGCTGGTGCTCGAGCTCCTCGACGTGGGCGACCGCCTCGGCGTACTCCTGCTGGGCGAGCGGGTTGACCGGGCCGAGCTGCTCGCGCCGGCGGGTCAGGCGCTCGATCCGCGTGCGCAGGCCCTCGCGCACCTCCTCGGCGAGCGGCTCCGCCGCCGGCTCGGCGCTCAGCTGCAGGCGAGCCGCCAGCTCGCCGAGCGTCTGCTCGCTGTCGCTGACCCGGTCGCGCACGCGCTGCAGGCGCACCTCGAGCTCGGTCAGCGCCTCGTTCTCGCGCCCAAGCCGTGCGTGCAGTGCAGCCTCCTGCTGAGCGGCGGCGCGCAGCTCGGCGGCCAAATGCTCGCCGGCCTGCCGGTCGGCCGCGAGCTCCTCCTGGAAGACGGCCCGCCGAGCGGCGATCGCCTCGCCGATGGCCTCGAGCGCGGCCGCGACGGCCGAGATGGCGGGCTCGAGCACGCCGTCGGCGGCCACGGCGTGCTGCAGCCGGGACACCCGGAAGGTGCGCTCGGCCCGCTCGCGCTCGGTCCGCTCGAGGGCGTTCCGCTCCCGCCCGAGCTCAGCCTCGAGCGACAGGCGACGGGCGGCCTCGGGACCGTCGTCGGGCTCCTGGCGCCGACGGGCGATCTGCGCGGACAGGCGCCGCTCCTGTTCGGCCGCCTCGTCGCGCTCGCGCACGGCAGCCCGATGAGCGCCGACCGCCTGCTCGCGCTCGGCCTCCACCTCACCGGCGCGTTCGCTGGCCGCCCGCAGCGCGGCGGCGGCCGCGACCTCGGCCTGCGCCGCCCGCTCGCTCTCGCGCACGAGCTCGTCGCGCCGGTTGCGCTGGGCGAGCACGCGTTCCTCACCGGCGGCCGCGGCCTGGCGCAGCTCGCCCGTGGCGCCGCTGAACACCCGCCCCTCGCGGCTCACGGCCACGCCGGCGAAGCCGGGTGGCAACCCGTCCACGGACTCGAGCACCCAGGTGTCGCGCAGCAGCAGAGTGGCCAGCGCCACCGCGGGCTCGGGGCCGCGGACGTGGTCGGCCAGCCGCTCGGCTCCATCCATCGGCGGCCCGCCATCCAGCGCTGATGCGCCGGCCGCCGCGCCGAGCACGAGCGTGCGACCGCCGTCGGCACCGCTGCGGTCGAGCAGCGCGCCGGCCGCTGCGAGGTCCTCGGCCACCGCGGCCCGCAGCCGGCCGTCGAGCGCCGCCGCGAGGGCGAGCTCATAGCCGGGGGTGACCTCGAGCGCGTCGGCGAGGACTGCGCGCGCCGCCAGGCGCGCCCGTCTGGCTGCGCAGATACGTGTTGACGGCGGCGAGCTCACCGCCCGCCCGGGCCGCCTCGCGCCGCGCCGCCTCGACGCCGCGCTCGGCCTCGCGCACCGCGGTGCGGGCCGCCTCGAGCGCCCGCTCGGCCTCGGCTCGGGTGGCGTGGCGAGCCTCGACCTCGCTCGCGCGCCGGGCGGTCTCCGCCGCGGCCTGCTCGAGCTGGCGCTCGAGCTCGGTCAGCTGGCGGGCGAGCTCGGCCTCGCGGTCGCGGGCCAGAGCGGCGAGCGACTCCTCCAGCGCGGCGATTCGGACCGGCGCCTCGGCGTCGATCACCTCGGCCCTCGCCTCGGCGCGCGCCCGCTCCAGCGATTCCTCGGCCCGCTGCCGGCGCCGCTGGACGGTGGTGGCGGCGGCCCGCACGGCTTCGAGCCGGTAGGAGACGCGCTCGCCGGCCGACTGCGCCCGGTGCACGCGACCGGAGAGCTCCTCCCGACGGCTCCCCCGGGCGGCCAGCGCCTCCTCGGCGCTCTCGCGCTGCTTGGCGATTGCGGCGAGCTCCTGCTCGACCGCCGCCCGCGCCTGGCGCCCGGCGGCCACCCGCTGCTCGGCATCCGCGCGCTGGCCGAGCTGGGCCCGCAGCTCCTCCCGGGCGAGCTCCCAGCGGGCCTCGAGCGTCTGGCGCTCGAGGCGCTCGTGCAGCTCGGCCGCCTCGGCTTGGCGCTTGAGCGGGCGCAGGCGCGAGCGGGCCTCGCGCTCGACGTCGAGCGCACGATCGAGGTTCTCCTGCGTGCGGGCGAGCTTCAGCTGCGCTCGGCGGCGACGCTTGCGGTGCTTGCCCAGCCCGGCCGCCTCCTCGATCAGGAGGCGGCGCTCGCGCGGCTTGGAGGTGACGAGCGACTCGACCCGGCCCTGGGAGATCACGGAGTGCATCTCCTTGCCCAGACCGGTGTCCGACAGCACCTCGATGACGTCGACGAGCCGGCAGCGGGCACCGGCCAGCCGGTACTCGCCGTCGCCGGTGCGGTCCAGTCGTCGGGAGATCGACACCTCGGGGACGCCGAGCCCGAGCGATCCCTCGCTGTCGTCGAGCACGAGCTCGACCTCGGCCGCGCCCGAGGCCTGCCGCCCGGGGGTGCCGCCGAAGATGACGTCCTGCATCGACTGACCGCGGATCGCGCCCGGCGACTGCTCGCCGAGCGCCCACAGCACAGCGTCGGTGATGTTCGACTTGCCCGAGCCGTTCGGCCCCACGATGACGCTGACCCCGGGCCCGAACTCGAGCCGGGTGCGACCGGGGAAGGACTTGAAGCCCTTGAGGGTGATCGCCTTGAGGTACATGGTCGGGTCTCTCAGTCCAGGCTCTCGAGGGCGGCCTGCGCGGCCTCCTGCTCGGCGTCCTTCTTGCTGCGTCCGCTGCCGCGCGCAACCTCGACCCCTTCGACGCTGGCGCTGATCTCGAACCGGCGGTCGTGCGGCGGCCCCTGCTCGTCGACGACGTCGTAGCTGACCAGCGCGCCGCGGCGGGCCAGCCGCTCCTGCAGCGCGGATTTGTAGTCGACGGGGTGCTCGAGCGCGTCATCGATCTGGGGCGCGAACGCCTCGACGACCGCCTCGGCGGTGCGCTCGTAGCCGAAGGCCAGGTAGCAGGCGCCGATCACCGCCTCGATCACCGAGGCGAGCACCCGCTCGGTGGAGATGAGCGAGGGCACGCTGGCCGCGGCGCGCCTCGGGCGCGGCGGCGGTCAGCCGCCCGGGGACGCCCAGGCGCTCAGCCACCACCCGGCAGGAGCGGCCGGACACCGCCTGGGCGCGGATCTTGGTCAGACGCCCCGCCCCGAAGCGCTCGGCCTCCAGGCGCGGGTAGAGGTGGGTGGTCACCGCGAGCCCGAGGACGCTGTCGCCCAGGAAGGCCAGACGCTCGTAGGAGTCGGCCCGACGGCCCGTCCACGACGCGTGCGTGAACACCGGGGTGGCCAGCTCGTCGGGGAGGGCATCGAGCAGCGCCCGGAGCTTTCCCGGTGCGTCATCGCTGACGGTCGGGCGGTCGCCGGCCTGACTCACTCAGCGTCGTGACCCTGCGTCGTGGCCGCCGATCGGTGTCCATCCACGACACCGCTCGCGAGCACGAAGTCGATCGCCTGACCGACCGTGAGGATCTTTGCCGCTTCCTCGTCGGAGATCTTCACGCCGTAGGAGTCCTCGAGCTCCTGGACCAGCGTGTAGAGGTCGAGCGAGTCGGCCTCGAGATCCTCGCGGAAGCGTGTCTGCTCGGTGACCCGATCGGGATCCACCTCGAGCTCGTCGGCCAGGTGGGTCCGGATCACGGAGAAGACCTGCTCGCGGTTCATGACCCAGACACCGTAGCCGCCGGCTCGGACGGGGGGAGCTCGGGCGCGCGCTTGAGCGCTCCGGCGTACTCGAGCGCCGCCCGCGTGCGCGCGATGACGTCCTCCTGCACGGCTTGGGCGGCCACCTCGATGGCACGCTGGAACCCCCGGCGGGTGAAGCGCCCGTGGGCGACGACGCCGACCTGACGCAGGCCGAGCATGTAGGCGCCGCCCGGCCGCTCGGGGTCGATCTCCTCGCGCAGCGCGCGCACCGAGGGAGCGAGCAGGAGGCCGCCGAGCTTGGCCCGCCACGACGCCATCGCCGCGTCGCGGACGGCGCGCATCGTCCGGCCGGACACGCCCTCGATGAGCTTCAGCGTGATGTTGCCCGTGAAGCCGTCCATGACGACGACGTCGGCGACGCTCTCCATCACCTGCGTGCCCTCGATGTTGCCGACGAAGCGAAGGCCGGCGCCACGGTCGCCGGCCAGCTCGGCATGGACCTCGACGAGCTCGGGCGTGCCCTTGGCCGCCTCCTCGCCGTTGGAGAGCAGGGCCACGCGCGGCTCGGCGACGCCGAGCACGGCCTGGCTGAACGCACTGCCCATGTGGGCGAACTGGACCAGGTGCTCGGGGCGGCAGGTGACGTTGGCGCCCACGTCGAGCAGCAGCACCGGCCGCTGCCCGGGAACCGGGATCGGCAGGGCGAGCGCGGGGCGATAGATGCCGCGGTCGCGCTTGAGGTTGAACAGACCGGCGGCGAGCGCGGAGCCGGTCGAGCCGCCGGAGACGAGCGCCTGCGCGCGCCCCTCGGCAACCGCGCGGGCGGCCTGGACGATCGAGGCCTCGGGCGTCGAGCGCACGGCGAAGGCGGGGTCGGCCGCCTTGGCGATCGAGACGGGCGCGTCGATGACCTCGACCCCGGCGGGGACCGCGCCGATCTCGCCGGCCGGGCCGAACAGGAGCACGCCGATTCCGGCGGCGGCGGCCTGCGCGGCGCCGGCCGCCACCTCGCGCGGGCCGAGGTCCGCCCCGCCGGCATCCACGGCGACCGTGATCATGGCCGGCCGGCCCGGATCAGCCGAGCTGGTCGCCCGCAGGCGCCACGATCTCGCGCCCCTTGTAGCTGCCGCACGTCGGGCAGACGCGATGGGGCAGCCGCGGGCTGTGGCACTGCGGGCAGGCGTTGTACGTCGGCGCGCTGATCTTGTGCTGCGAGCGGCGTTGCGTCGTACGCGCGTGGGACTGCTTCTGCTTGGGGACGGCCATGGCGCAGCAGTGTAGCCGGGCGCCGCGCGCACGGCAGGTTGCCCGGGCCGCTACTCGAAGTGGATCTCGGACAGCTTGGCCCAGCGGGGATCCGGCGCGGCCTCATGGTGATGCTCGGCTCCGGCGCTGTTCAGGTCCGCTCCGCACACCGCGCACAGGCCGGCGCAGTCCTCCCGGCACAGGATCGAGGCGGGCAGTGTGAGCGCGAGGGCGTCCCGAGCCCAGGCACTCAGGTCGAGGCTGCCGTCGCGGACGTAGGGCGACTCGAGCTCCTCCCCCTCGCCGGGCTGGGAGACCTCGCGGGCGTCGACGGCGAACACGGGCGCCGCCGGCTCCAGGCAGCGCATGCACGGGCCGCTCAGCGTGGCCTGGAAGCGCAGGCGCAGCGCGTAGCCGCCGCCGGTGGTGCGCGAGATGTCGAGCCGCACCGGGACGGGCGAGTCCGACACCGGGTAGCGCTCGCCGCCGAGCTCGAACGGCTCGACGGGCACGTGGAGCTCGAGCGTCCGGCCCTCGCCGGCGGTCAGTCGCAGGCCCCCGAGGTCGAATGCGTCGGTCCGCAGAGCCATAGCGCGAGAGTAGCGCCGGCCCCCTGGCGCTCTGGGCTGCTGGGCGGTGCGCGGCGCGACGGCGAGCGCCCGGGCTGCTGGCGCGTCGGACCTGGAAGCGGTGGCTCCTCTGCGATACGGCAGCCGAGCTGCCGACGCGCCATGATGGGGTGAGTGTCGAGCTGGTTTCAGAGCTACGGCTTCGCCGACATCCTGCCCAACCTGGTCGTCGGCGCGTATCCCCTGGACGAGCGCGACGTGCGCATCCTGCAGCACATCGGCGTCACGCGCGTGCTCAACCTCGTGCAGGACGGCGAGTACCGGCCGAGCGAGCGCGAGGCGGTCGCGCAGGCGCTGTCCACGTCGGGAATCGACGAGCACCGCCTCAACCTGGTCGACTTCGGCCACCTTCCCGCCGACGCCCTCGAGGAGGCGGTGCAGACGATCACGGCGTGGCTCCACGAGGGCGCGCGCGTGTACGTGCACTGCCGGGCCGGCTGGCAGCGCTCGGCCGCGGTGGCCGCCGGGGTCGTCGCACTCCGGGAGGGGCTGACGATCGAGGACGCCCTGGCCTTCGTTCAGCGCCGCAAGCCGTCCGCCGACCCGCTGCCCCACCAGCGCGAGGATCTCGCGCGGTGGTGGGCGGGCCGCCAGGCGGCGGCGGACTGAGCCGCGCGACGCGGCGCTCGCCGACGGCTCCCACGCCCCCGGGCGCACCGCCCCCACGGCCGCCACGGCGCGAACTTTGGCGATCTACCCCCCGAAAACGAGGGGTAAATCGCCATCGTTCGCCTGATCGAGCGTCGGCTGCCGACCGCGGCCCCACGCCGACCGCCGACCGCGCCGACCGCCGACGCGACGCGACCGCGACCGCGACCGCGACCGCAACCGCGACCGCGACCGCGACGATCCGGGCCGCGCTACTCCGCCGCCCGCAGCAACCGCGGCGCTGAATCGAGCGGCTCGAGCACGCCCTGGGGCCCCTCGCCGCCGCGGCCGGGATCGAGCTCCTCGACCCGCACACTGCGGGCGCTGAGCGTCACCGGCTCGAGCTCGGCCAGCTCGCGTCCGGCCGCCACCGCCCCGTGGTCCTCGAAGCGGCGGGCCGCCGGCATCACGCGTGCCTCGTAGGAGCCCACCGTCTCGTTGTAGGCCTTGACGGCACTGTTCAGGCGGCCGCCGAGCGTCGAGAGCAGCGTCGAGAGCTTGGACAGCCGCCCGTGCAGCTCGCGGCCGAGCTCGGACACGGCCTGGGCGGACTCGGCCACCCGCTCCTGCTGCCACCCGTAGGCGACCGCCCACAGCATGGCCAGCAGCGTCGTCGGGGTGGCGATGAGCACCCGCCGGGCCATCGCGTCCTCGATCAGCCCCGGGTCGCACTCGAGCGCGGCGCCGTACAGATGCTCCCCGGGCAGGAACATGACGACCATGTCGGGCGTCGTCTCGACCCCGGCCCAGTACGCCTTGTCGGCGAGCAGCTTGACGTGCTTGCGCAGCAGCCGCGCGTGGTCGCGCAGGTGGCGCTGGCGCTCCTCCTCGTCGCGGGCCTCATAGGCGTCGAGCACGCCCTGCAGCGGGGCCTTGGCGTCGATGATGACCTGCTTGCCGCCGGGCAGCCGGACGACGAGGTCGGGGCGCAGCGTGCCCTCCCCGTCACCGAACGAGGCCTGCTCGGAGAAGTCGCAGTAGCGCACCATGCCGGCGAGCTCGACGACGTTGCGCAGCTGCATCTGTCCCCACTGTCCGCGCGCATTCGGCTTGCGCAGCGCGGTGACGAGCGCCCCGGTCTCGGTGCGCAGCCGCTCGCCCGTCTCGGCGAGCGTGCGCAGCTGGGCCTCGAGACGCCCACGCGACTCCCGCCGCTCCTGGTCGAGCGAACGCAACTGGGTGTCGACCCGGGAGAGCTGCTCCTTCAGCGGTCCGACGAGCTGCTCGACGGCGACCCGGCGCTGGTCGAGGTCGCCCTTGGCCTCGGCCTGGGCCGCCTTGAGCTGGGCGCGAGCAAGCTCGGCCAGCTGTCCCATCGAGGACTGCAGGGCCTCGGCGCTCAGCGCCTTGAACGAGGCGCTCAGCCGCTCCTGGGCATCGCTCAGCGTGGCCAGACGTTCGGCCCCGAGCGCGCGCTCGTGCTCGAGCTCGGTCTGGGCGCGGACGAGCTCGCCGCTCATCCGCGCGAGCTCGCGGTCGAGCTCGCCCGCGCGCACGGCTTCTCGCGCCAGTGCGTGCAGGCGGGGCCGGAGCGCGAGGGCGGCGGCGCCGGCGCCGATGAGAAGTCCCACGATAAGCCAGATTGCAGCCATTTCTCAAGAGGATGCCGGGCGGCGCGGACGGAACGGGCGGCGCTGCGAGAATCGCGCCCATGAGCCCCGAGGAGGTCATCCGCCGCCGTGCCGTCGTGCACGGGCACGTGCAGGGCGTGTTCTTTCGTGATTCGACCCGGCGGCGGGCGGAGGTCATCGGCGTGACCGGCTGGGCGTGCAACCGGCCCGACGGGGCCGTCGAGGCCGTGCTCGAGGGCGACGCGGCGTCGGTCGAGCGCATGCTCGACTACCTGCGCAGCGGTCCGGCCCGGGCGAACGTCGACCGGGTCGAGGTCAGCGAGGAGCCGCCCGAAGGGCTGCGCGGCTTCGAGATCCGCTGATCAGGCGGTCAGCTGCCCGCCGCGAACCCGGCGACCCGCCGCCGAGGCCCCCGAGTTCGGCCGCCAGGCCGAACTCGCAAGGTCATTGCGCAGCAATGACCCAAACTCGCAAGGTCATTGCGCAGCAATGACCCAAACTCGCAAGGTAATCGCGCAGCGATTACCCGCCAACTTCAGCCGGCTCGTCCTTGCCGGCCAGCCGCTCGCGGCCACGCTGGACCGCGGCGATGAACTTCGACAGGTTGACCTCGAGGGTGTTGAGGATCTCGTCCGCGTAGTCCTCGGCGCCGAGCCGGATCTCGCGCTCGCGAGCGCGGGCGTCCTCGATGATGTCCTCGGCGGCGCGCTCGGCCTGCTTGGTGATCTCCTCCTGGGAGATCAGGCGCTCCTGGCGCTCGCGGGCCTCCTTGACGATCCGCTCGGCCTCGCGCTTGGCCTCGGCGAGCATCTCCTGACGCTCCTTGACGATCCAGCGGGCCTGCTTGATCTCATCCGGGATCGTGGCCCGCATCTGGTCGAGGATGTCGTAGATCTCCTCCTTGTCGACCCGCACCTGGTCGGTGAGCGGCACCGGCTTGGCGTTGTGGACGAGATCGTCCAGCTTGTCAATCAGCACCAGAACGTCCATGGCGAACCTCTGTTTCGTCAGCGGCCGAGGCGTTCCTGCAACGCCACGCCCACCTCGTCGGGCACGAGCTCGGTCATGTCGCCACCGAAGGTGGCCAGTTCTTTGACACCACTCGAGCTGAGAAAACTGTACTTGGCCGACGCCATGAGGTAAACGGACTCGACGTCGGGGGCCTGCATGCGGTTGAGCTGGTTCATCTCCAGCTCGTACTCGAAATCGGAGATCGCCCGCAGCCCCTTGACGATCGCCATCGCGCCGCGCTCGCGGGCGAAGTCGACCAGAAGCGTGCTGAACGGCTCCACGCTGATGTTCGGCAGCTTGGCGGTGGCGCGGTCCAGGAAGCCGACGCGCTCCTCGGTGCTGAACACGGTTCGCCCCTTGCGCCAGGGCAGGTTGACGACGCCGACGATCACCAGGTCGTACATGGCCGAGGCGCGCTGGATGACGTCGATGTGTCCGTAGGTGACCGGGTCGAAGGTGCCGGGGCAGATGGCGATGCGGTTATCGGTGGGCATAGATGCGAATCAGGGTGTCACCGTAGCGGCGCTCGTCGCGCAGCTCGAGCGCCAGGCTCAGCGGGGCTCGCCGATCGCTCTCGGCCACGACCCGCGCTCCGGGCGCGAGGATCGGGGGGAGCGCCGTCGACAGCTCCTCCGAGAGCTCGCGCGCCTGGCGATATGGGGGGTCGAGGAAGACCAGATCGTATTGACGCGCGCTGGTCGATGCGCTCCCGAGGAAAGCACGGGCGCTCTGCGGACGGACATCGGCGTGCAGCCCGAGCTCTGCGAGGTTCGCCCGGACCGCCGCCAGCGCCGGCGCCGCCGGCTCGACCAGGGTGGCCTCGGCGGCGCCTCGCGACAGCGCCTCGATGGCGAGCGCGCCCGAGCCGGCGAACAGGTCGAGCACCCGGGTGCCGCGCACCGGTTCGAGGATCGAGAACACGGCCTCCCGCACGCGATCGGAGGTCGGCCGCGTGTCGCGGCCCCGGGGCGCTCGCAGGCGCCGCCCCCCAGCTCGCCGGCGATCACCCGCATCGCTCAGGCCCGGATGGGCGCCCGCGCCTCGGCGCCGTAGGCATCGGCAAGCGCCACGCCGAGCAGCACATGCTCGGGCTCCGCGAGCTCGGGGTCGGCGTCGACGATCCGCTCGCCGTGGCGGCGAGCTCGCTCGAGCAGCTCGGCGTCGCGGGGCAGCTCGGCCACGCGGAACTGGGCCAGGCCGTGCTGGCGGGTGCCGACGAGCTCCCCCTCGCCGCGCAGCTCGAGGTCGATCTCGGCCAGGCGGAAGCCGTCGGCGTGCGTCGCCAGCGCACGCAGCCGGGCCGAGTCCTTGGGCCCGAACAGCAGGCACAGCGAGTGGTGGGCGCCGCGGCCGATGCGCCCGCGCAGCTGGTGCAGCTGGGAGATGCCGTAGCGCTCGGCGTCCTCGACGAGCATCACGGTCGCGTTCGGTACGTCGATCCCGACCTCGATCACCGAGGTGGCCACGAGCACATCGGCGGCACCGCTCGAGAATGCCGCCATCGCCGCGTGCTTGGCCGTCGAGGGCATCTGCCCGTGCAGGAGCTCGACCCGGTACTCGCGCAGCTCCCCGTCCCGCAGGCGCTCGAACTCGGCCGTGGCCGCGCGGGCCTGCAGCGCCTCGGACTCGGCCACCAGCGGGCAGACGACGTAGGCCTGGCGCCCGGCCCGGAGCTCCTCGCGGATGCGGTCGTACGCCCGCTCGCGCTCGCGCTCGGTCGAGCAGACGTGGGTGTCGATCGGCTGGCGTCCCCGCGGCAGCTCGCGCAGCAGCGTGAAGTCGAGGTCGCCGTAGTTCGACAGCGCGAGCGTGCGGGGGATCGGCGTGGCCGTCATGTGCAGCACGTGCGGCGTGAGGTCCCCTGGCCCCTTGGCGTCCAGCGCGGCCCGCTGGCGCACCCCGAACCGGTGCTGCTCGTCGACGACGGCGACGGCGAGGCGGGCGAAGCGCACCGGGTCCTCGATGAGCGCGTGGGTGCCCACGACGAGCGCGAGCTCGCCCGAGGCCAGCTTGCCGAGCAGGTCCGTGCGCCGCCGGGCCGGCGTGGAGCCGGTCAGGAGCCCGGCCGGGACCGCCTCCCCGGGCATGAGCGCCTGGATGGTGGCGAAGTGCTGCTCGGCCAGCGTCTCGGTCGGAGCCATGAGCGCGCCCTGGTAGCCCTGCTCGACGGCACGCAGCAGGGCAGTAGAGGGCGACCACGGTCTTGCCCGATCCCACCTCCCCCATGAGCAGCCGCTGCATCGGCCGCGCGCGCGGCCAGGTCGAGGTCGATCGCCTCGAGCGCCGCCGCCTGATCGCCCGTGAGCGGGAATGGGAGCATGTGCTCGAGCCAGCGGGTGGTCAGCTCCGGCGGCCCGTCGAGCACGGGCGCGCGCGTCATCTCGTGGCGGCTGCGACGGCGGCGCAGGAGGACGATCTGGGCGAGCAGCAGCTCCTCGAAGGCGAGCCGCCGCAGCGCCTCGCTCTGCTCGCGCTCGCCGTCGGGGAAGTGGGCGGCGGTGAGTGCAGCCGATCGGCCGGCCAGCCTCTCGCGGGCCCGCAGCGCGGCCGGGAGCGACTCGAAGACGTCGGCGAAGGCGTCCCGGTGCTCGCGCACGAGCGCGAGGATCTGAGTCGAGGACAGCCCCTCGGTGGCCGGATAGTGGGCCACCGCCTCGGCCCCGGCAACCGCCTCGCCGGTGCGGGCATGCCCCTGGACGCGGAAGCGGTTGCGAGCCTCGTACTTGCCGTGGAGCACGAGGCGGGTGCCGGGCGGGTAGCGCTGCACGAGCCAGGGCTGGTTGAAGAACGTCGCCTTCATCACCCCGGTGTCGTCGCCGACGGTCGCCTCCACGAGCGGGCGCATGCCCCGCCGGCGCACCGAGCGCGAGGCGATGCTGCGCACGGCGACGACCACCGTGGCCGTCTCCCCGGGGCCGAGCTCGGCCACCGCCCGCGCCTC
Organism: uncultured Solirubrobacterales bacterium; assembly: GCA_963848745.1. Taxonomy (GTDB): domain Bacteria; phylum Actinomycetota; class Thermoleophilia; order Solirubrobacterales; family Solirubrobacteraceae; genus Palsa-465. Next base: position 697,070 of record CAWKEO010000002.1, read on the forward strand.
CCGGCGGTCGCGCGGCAGGTGCGCGAGCAGGTCGCCGATGGTGGCCAGGCCGAGGCTCTGGGCCGCCTGCTCGGCCTTCGCGCCTTCGACGCCCAGGGGCCGGCTCAGCCGCGAGGGCCGTGGGTAGCGGACCGGCGCCGACTCGAGCTCGGCGTCGGAGAGCGGCTGCGGGGTCGCGAATGCGGTCGGCGGCATCCGGGCGCCATGATGACCGCCCGCCCGGTCGCCGGCCAACGATGCTGAGTTCCTCCCACCCCCTGGGAGAAGATCAACATCGTTCGCCTCCGCGCGCTGGCCGAGGCCCAGAATGAGGCGGCCAGGGCCCTACTCAGCCGACAGGAGCCACCAGTAACTCGGCTGCCCGCCGTTGGACAGCTCGAACTCGACCTCGCCCGCGGCGAGCGCCTGGACCGTCTCGTCGTCGAGCGGCGCCTCGGCGCCGCGCAGGCAGGTGATCAGCTCGGCATCCTCGGCCAGGCTCTCGAGCACCGTCCGCAGCGCCTCGCGCGGGCGCCCCCAGGCGACGATCTGCTCGTCGACGAACCCGACGGCGTCGCCCTCGCGGAACCGGCCCTGGGCGTCGTCGCGGGCCGCCGGGGCGACCGCGCCGGTTCGCACCCGCTCCAGGGTGGCCGTCATCGCCGCTGCATTCTCGGCCGCCGTGCGGCCCGAGTCGAGGCTGACGGCCGCGGCCAGCCCGGCCTGCGGCGAGCGCGACGGGAGCACGACGACATTCTTGTCCGACAGCTCGGCTGCGTGCTCGGCGGCCATCACCACGTTCGGGCTGTTGACGAGCACGACCACCTCCTCCGCCGGCACGGCGTGGATGGCGGCGAGCAGGTCGTAGGTCGACGGGTTCATCGTCGGACCACCGTCGAGCGTATGCAGGCCGAGGCTCTCGAACAGGTCCCGCATGCCATCGCCGGAGACGACTGCGAGCGCGCCGCTGAGCGTCTCGGCCTGTGCCGGCGCCGACAGCCGCTCGGTGCGCTCGCGCACCTGCTCGCGCATGTCGGCCACGTCGAGGTGGGACACCGCGCCGGCCGGCGCGAACACGGCCGTGGCGGCATCGGGATCGTCGGTGTGGACGTGGACCTTGAGCGTCGTCCGGTCCCCGACCACGAGCACCGAGTCGCCGATGCGCTCGAGCTCGGGCACAAAGCGCCGGGGCTCGAGCTCCTGGCCGGTGACGGCGAAGTTCGTGCAGTACCGGTAGGTGCTCGACTCGTGCTGAGGGTGCGTCACGCGCGCGGCCGCCTGATGCTCGATCGGAGGCGGGGCGCTGCCGCGCAGAGCACCGATGATCCCGGCCAGCAGCAGCGTGAGGGCGTGGCCGCCGGCGTCGACGACCCCGGCCTCGCGCAGCACCGGAAGGAGATCGGGGCCGCGCGACACCGACTCCTCGCCGGCCTGCAGCGCATGCTCGATCACCTCGGCGATGACGGCGTTCTGCTCGGTGTCGGTCGTGTCCTGGCCGAGCCGGGGCACATCCATGTGGGCGAGCTGGGAGGCGACGCGGGCCGACATCTCGCGCACGACGGTGAGGATCGTCCCCTCGGCCGGCTGGCGCACCGAGCCGTAGGCCTGATCGGAGGCACGGGCCAGCGCGGCGCTGATGAGCACGGGGTCGACGAGCTCGCCGGGGCGGCTGGCCAGCTCCTCGGCGGCGCCGCGGATGAGCTGGGACAGGATGACCCCGGAGTTGCCGCGGGCCCCGAGCAGAGCGGCCCGGGCCACGGAGGCGACGATCTCCTCGCGCCCCACCTCGTCGAGCGGACGGCCGTCCGAGGCCGCGGCGAGGCGATCGAGCTCCTGGAGCACGGCACGCAGGGTGAGCACCATGTTGTCGCCGGTGTCGCCGTCGGCGACCGGGAACACGTTGAGGTCGTTGACCTCCTCCCGGCGCGCCTCGAGCGCGGCCAGACCCGCCTCGACGACGCTCCGGAATCGGAGCAGGCTGGCGTCGGTCACTGACGCCGGCGCACTACTTCGCCTTGGTGACCTTGCCGGCCTTCAGGCAGCGGGTGCAGACGTAGACGCGACGCGGGGTGCCCGAGTCGTCGATGCGCACGCGCTGCAGATTGGGGTCGAAGCGGCGGTTGGTCGCGACCATGGAGTGGCTGCGGCTGTGACCGAACGACGGCCCCTTCCCGCAGACGTGGCAGAGTCTGGGCATTGGCGGGCGAGTATAGCCACCGGCCCCCCGATCGCCGCGGCTGGCCGGCTGGCCGGCCGCGCCAAGCCGGATCAGATCGCGAAGCCGGCCCGCCCGCGGCGGCCGGTGAGCTCCTGGCGGACGGCGAGCGCCGCCAGCGCCGCCTCGACAGCGTGGCGCCCGCTGTCGCGCTTGGTCCCGCCCTGCACCCGGGCGAGCGCCTGCTCCATCGTGTCGACGGTCAGCACCCCGAAGCCGCAGGGCACGCCGCTGGCGAGCTGGACGTCCTGGATGCCCCGTGCGGTCTCGGCGCACACGTAGTCGTAGTGGTCGGTCTCGCCGCGGATGACCGCGCCCAGGCACACGACCGCGCCGTAGCGCCCTGACTCGGCGGCGTACTTGGCGATCACCGGCAGCTCGAACGAGCCCGGCACATCGAAGCGATCGATCTCCTGCACGCCGGCCTGCGCCAGCGCTTCGCGGGCGCCCGCCTCCAGCCGGTCGGCCAGCTCCTCGTAGAAGCGCGCCACGCACAGCGCGACGCGCGGCGCGTCACTCATCGCTGTGCGAGCGGCGCCGCTCGCGGTCGTGGACGTGCTCGTCCTGAATCATCTGCTCGTCGAGCGGCAGCCCCTGATGGTGCAGCGCGCCCAGCATGTGGCCCATGCGATCGCGCTTGGTCCGCAGGTAGGCCTCGTTGTGGGGGTTGGGCACGTGCTCGATCGGGATCTGGTCGGTCACCGACAGCCCGTAGCCGGCCAGGCCGGAGATCTTCTTCGGGTTGTTGGTGAGGATGCGGATGCTCGTGAGCCCGAGGTCGACGAGGATCTGGGCACCGATGCCGTAGTCGCGCAGGTCGGCCGGCAGGCCGAGCCGCAGGTTGGCGTCGACGGTGTCGAGGCCCTCCTCCTGGAGCTTGTACGCCCGGAGCTTGTTGAGCAGGCCGATGCCGCGGCCCTCCTGGCTCAGGTAGAGCAGCACGCCGCTGCCCTCGCGCTCGATCATCGACAGCGCCGACTCGAGCTGCTCCCCGCAGTCGCAGCGCAGCGAGTGGAACACGTCGCCGGTCAGGCACTCGGAGTGGACGCGCACGAGCACGTTGGAGGCGCCGGTCACGTCACCCTTGACGAGGGCCACGTGGTGCTTGTTGTCCACCAGCGAGCGGTAGCCGACGGCAACGAACTCGCCGAACTCCGTCGGCAGCTTCGTGTCCACCACCCGCTCGACGAGGCGCTCGGTCCGCCGCCGGTACGCGACGAGATCGGCCACGGTGACCATCTTCAGGCCGTGCCTCAGGCAGTACGGCTCGAGATCCTTCACGCGGGCCATCGAGCCGTCCTCGTTCATGATCTCGCAGATCACGCCGGCCGGATTGAGCCCGGCCAGGCGCGCGAGGTCGACCGCCGCCTCGGTCTGGCCGACCCGCTCGAGCACGCCGCCGGCCTTCGCCTTGAGCGGGAACACGTGCCCGGGCTGGACGAGCTCCCGGGGGCTGGCGCCGGGATCGATGGCGACCTGGATCGTGCGCGCCCGGTCGGCGGCCGAGATGCCGGTGCTCACACCGGTGCGGGCCTCGATCGACACCGTGAACGCGGTCTCGAACGCCGACTCGTTCTTGGCCGCCATGAGGTCGAGCCCGAGGTCGTCGCAGCGCTCCGGCGTGAGGGCAAGGCAGATCAGGCCGCCGCCCTCCTTGCGCATGAAGTTGACCGCCTCCGGGGTGATGAACTGGGCGGCCATCGTCAGGTCGCCCTCGTTCTCGCGGCTCTCGTCGTCGCAGACGACGACCATCTTGCCCTGGCGGATGTCCTCGATCGCCTCTTCGATGGTGGCGAACGGCGACGGGATCACTGCGGCGTCGCTGGCGAGTTCGCCTGCGGCGAACTCGGGCTGGGGGGATCCACCGCCCCCGGCGGCGAACTCGGGCTTGCCGGCTCGGGCCAGCTCATGGCCGGGACCTCGCCACCGCGTTCTCGACGTATTTCGCCAGCACATCGACCTCCAGGTTCACCTGGGCACCCGGCCCAGCCAGCCCGAGCGTCGTGCGCTCGAGCGTTTCGGGGATGAGGGAGACGGTAAATGATCGCTCGTCGCGGTCGGCCACCGTCAACGACACGCCATCGACGGTGATCGACCCCTTCTCGACCACGTAGCCGAGCACCTCGGGGCCGGCGCGCACCCGCACCCGGCGGGCGAAGCCGTCCTCGGTCACCTCCTGCACGGTGCCGACGGCGTCGACGTGCCCTTGGACGAAGTGCCCGCCGAGCCGGTCGCCGGCGCGCAGCGGGAGCTCCAGGTTCACCCCGTCGCCGGCGCGAAGCGCGCCGAGCGCCGAGCGGGTGAGCGTCTCGTTCATCACCTCGGCCCGGAATGCGCCCGCCTCGACGGCGACCGCGGTCAGGCACACGCCGTTGACGGCGACCGAATCGCCCTCGGACACCTCGCCGGCCAGCGCGGTCTCGATCTCGAGCACCGCGCCGAGCTCGGAACCCTCGCGGCGGCGTACCTGGCCGAGGCTCTGGATCAGTCCGGTGAACACGGCGAGAGCCGCCCTCCTGCGCAATCTGCGCCCCGAACGAGCTTGTGGGCGGATCTCCCGGCCGGGGTGCGCAGGCAAGCGAGGCGACGACGCGCGGTCGTCGTGGCGGACCGCCCTACCACTGTCGCAGGCGGGCGGAGATGAGCAGGTCCTCGCCGATGCGCTCGCACCCGAGCGTGAGCCCCCGCACGGCGTCAGCGATCTGATCGACGCCCTCGCCCTCGAGCGGGTCGCGCGCGGTGCGCCCCCCGAGCACCAGAGGAGCCAGGAACAGCCGCATCTCGTCGATCTCGCCGGCGTCGAGGAAGGCTCCGGCCAGGCGCGGGCCGCCCTCGAGCAGGATCGCGGTGACGCCCTCGGCGCCGAGCTGGGCGAGGGCGGAGCGGATCCGGCCCGGCTCGTTCTCGCCCGTGGCCACGATCACCTGGGCACCGTGGGTCTCGAGCGCGTCGGTGGCGGCCCGCGGAGCAGCGCGGGAGACGACGACGCTCAGCGGGATCTCGCGCGCGCCGCGCACGAGCTGGCTGGACAGGGGCAGCCGGGCGAGGGAGTCGAACACGACCCGGCGCGGTTGACGGGCCACGTCGGGCAGACGGGCGGTCAACCGGGGGTCGTCGGCGAGCGCGGTGCCGATTCCCACCGCGACGGCGTCGCACTGCGCCCGCCACCGGTGCGCGAGGCTGCGGGAACTCTCGCCCGAGATCCACCGTGAGTCTCCGCTGCGCGTGGCCACCTTGCCGTCGAGCGTCATCGCCGACTTGAACAGGATCCAGGGCCGGCCGGTGCGCGCGTGCTTGCGGAACGGCTGGTTCTGCAGCTGCGCCCGTTCGGCCAGCTCTCCGCCGGCGATGACCACCTCGACCCCGTCGTCACGCAGGATCCCCAGCCCGCGTCCGGAGGCATGCTCGCTCGGATCCTCGGCGGCGACGACGACGCGCCGGATCCCCGCCTCGCGGATCGCGTCGGTGCACGGGGGCGTACGGCCGTGGTGCGCGCAGGGCTCGAGTGAGACGTACATCGTGGCTCCGGTCAGGTCGGCGCCCCCGGCGGCGCGGATCGCCGCAACCTCGGCGTGAGCCTCGCCGGCCCGTTCGTGAAAGCCCTCGGCGATCGTCTCCCCGCCCCGGACGATGACGGCGCCGACGAGTGGGTTCGGACTCGTATGGCCCCGGGCCTGCTCGGCCAGATCGATGGCCCGGGCGAGGAACCGTTGATCGCTGTCCGTGCTCAGGGCCATATCCGGACTGCAGGATAGGACCACGGGCTTCGTGTCTCAGGCGGCTGGAGCCATTCTCGCCCGCTGGGCCTTCGCGCCGGTGGCCGAGCACACCCCGCCGCTCAGGTGGTAGACGCTCATCTCGGGGCCGGGACGGCGGAACGCGCTCGGGTAGTAGTCGATCGACCAGTCGAAGCCGAACGGGATCGGATGGGATCGGGGCGAGAACGGGCTGATGTGGTAGACGACCTGACCGCGCTCGGCCAGCGCGGTGTAGTAGGCGATCGCCTGAGGCACTGCCCCCGGGGCGGCGAACGCGCGGCCGGCCTGCAGGGAGCCGATGACCACCCAGCAGTAGCCATGGACGGCGTACTGATCGAGCAGCGCCGGGGTGAGGACGCGCTCGTACTGGTCGACGACGACGTAGCGGACCTGACCGGTGGGCAGGGGGCGACCCTGGTTGTCGAGGTTGCTGATCCAGGTGGGGTAGCGCCACCAGCGCTCCCCGGTCGGCGTGGCGGCGAGCGAGCGCCCGGCGTCGGCGGCCCAATCGTCGGGCACGAGCGGCTCGATCACCACTTTTGCTCCGGCCGGGACGTGGGCGACCATCCACGCGCGCGTCAGGTTGCGAGTGTCCGGGCGCGAGAGCACCTCGTCGTTGTGGATCGAGGCAGCGAGGCTCTGGGCGAGCAGGAGCGCGAGGCAGAGAACGCCCACCACCGGCGCCGGAGCGATCCGCCGCCGGGCCACGGCGCGCACGAGCTCCACCGTCGCGTAGGCGGCGAGCAGCGCGAGGATCGGGAAGATCGGCATGAGCCAGCGGCCGAAGAAGCGCTGCTGGTCACCCATGATCACCACGAAGGCGATCGGGCCCGGGATGAGCGCCAGCGCCATCCCGACGCGACGGCGCACCACGAGCAGGAGCGCGCCGCCCAGCGCGGCGAGCGCCGGCACCCAGCCGAACCCCCAGGTCAGCGTCCACATGTAGTAGGCGATCCCGCTGCCGTGCGCGCCGAGCTTGACCGGATCAGAGCCGGCAGCCAGCGAGGCCTGCTGGGTGACGCCGGCCAGGAAGTCGTGCATGTCGAGCACGGCGTACGGGTTGGCGAGCACGAACGCCGCCAGCCCAAGGCTGACGGCGAGCGCGAGCCGGCGGGCGCTCTGGGCCGGCGAGCCGCCGGATGCGTCCTGCACGGCGGCCACGACCAGGCACAGGAGCACGTAGGCGCCCGTGTACTTGGTGGCGGCGGCCAGCCCGGTGGCCACTCCGGCGATCACGTAGTCGCGCCGGCGGCCTTGGCGCAGGACGCCGGCGGTGGCGTACAGCGCCAGCGCGATCGGAGCCAGGGTGGGGACGTCGTTCAGCGCCAGGTGGCTGTAGAAGACGGGCAGGAAGGCGACCGCCATGATCGCCCCGGCGACGAGACCGGCCACGGGCGCGAACAGGCGCGCGCCCGCCAGATAGGTCAGCCACACGCTGATGACGCCAAGCCCGGCGGCGACCGCGCGTGCGGCCACGAACACCGCGGTCGGGTCGTGTGCGTAGATCCGGGCGGTCGCGTCGCCGCTGCCGAACCACAGCTCGAACACGATGTGGAGCAGGTATGTGTAGGCGGGCGGGTTGAGGAAGTAGTGCGGGTTGAGGTTGTGCGAGAAGAACGCGATCGCCCGCGGCACGAAGTGCGCGGCCTCGTCGGAGTTGTAGCTGTAGGGCAGCCCCTGCTTGACGCCCCACAGGCGCAGGGCGAGCGCGCCCACGAGCAGACCGCCGAGCGCCGCGCGGTGCCAGGGCAGTGCGGCCAGGCGCGTTCGGGTGGTGCGCCAGCGGGCGCGAGCGCGCGCGCCGTCGTCCTGTGGCCGCCCGGCGACGGGCTGTGGGAGGATCGCCGTATCCATCGTCTCGCCCGCGCTTCACGCTACCGTGTGTGCCTGTCGGGCCGGCGCCCCGCCCCCGTCCTCCGGCGCCGCATGCCCCGGGCGCACCCCCGGCGCCGCCCCGCTCATGAAGCTCATCATCCAGATCCCCTGTTACAACGAGGAGGCCCAGCTTCCGGTCACGTTGGCCGAGCTGCCACGGACCGTCCCGGGCTTCGACAGCGTTGAGTGGCTGATCATCGATGACGGCTCGACCGACCGCACGATCGAGGTCGCGCGCGCACACGGCGTCGATCACGTCGTCAGCCTGACCAACAACAAGGGGCTGGCGGCGGCCTTCCAGGCCGGTCTCGATGCGGCGCTGAAGCTGGGTGCGGACGTGATCGTCAACACCGACGCCGACAACCAGTACAGCGCCGCCGACATCCCCGCGCTCGTCGAGCCGGTGCTGCGCGGTGAGGCCGACATGGTGGTCGGCGACCGCCGGGTGCAGACCATCGAGCACTTCTCCGCGCCCAAGAAGCTGCTGCAACGGCTCGGCTCGTGGGTCGTGCGCCAGGCCTCCTCCACCGAGGTCCCCGACACCACCTCGGGCTTCCGGGCCTACAACCGCGAAGCCGCCCTGCAGATGCAGGTGGTCTCGAAGTTCACCTACACGCTCGAGACGATCATCCAGGCGGGCAAGCTGCTCGTCGCCGTCCAGCACGTCCCCGTCTCGACCAACCCGAAGACGCGCGAGTCACGGCTGTTCCCGTCCACGGCCGCCTACGTGCGCCGCAATGCGCTGTCGATCTTCCGCATCTACTCGCAGTACGAGCCGCTGCGGGTGTTCTGGGGCGCCGCCGTGCTGTGCGGGCTGGCCGCCTTCGCGCTCTTCCTGCGCTTCCTCATCCCGTTCATCGCCAATGGCGGGCGGGCCGGCCACGTCCAGGCCCTGATCGCCGGCGCCGTGCTGTTCAACACCGCGATGCTGCTCGGGGCCCTCGGGGTGATCGGCGACCTGCTCGCCGCGCAGCGGACGCTCACGCAGCGCACGTTCGAGCGGGTGCGCCGGATCGAGCTCCAGCTCGGCGTGGCGCCCTCGCACTACCGGGCCGGCGCCCCGGCGGTGCCCGGCGCCGCGCCAGCGGCCGGGGACAGCGCCGGGGCCGGGGCCGACCGCGAGACCATGGAGGTCCGGTGAGCGCCACCCCGGACACCGCCGCCGTTCCCACCGGGAACACGTTCGACAAGTACGGCTCGACCAATCCGGTCGTGCGCCGGCTCATGGACAACTTCGAGCGCACGCTGGCCGAGCTCTTTCACCAGGCCGCGCCCGAGTCGGTGCTCGACGTCGGCTGCGGGGAGGGCGTGCTGACCGAGCGGTGGGCGGCCGAGCTCGGCACCCGGCCGATCGTCGGAGTCGACCTCGAGGACCCCAAGCTGAGTGGCGAATGGGCGCGGCGCACGCGCGAGAACCTGTCGTTTCGCACCCTCGACGTCGCCGGCGGGTTGCCGTTCGAGGACGGCGCCTACGACCTGGCCAGCGCCATCGAAGTGCTCGAGCACGTCCCCGAGCCGGAGCGCGTGGTCGCCGAGATGGCGCGCGTGGCCCGCCGCCACCTGCTCGTCTCGGTGCCCCGGGAGCCGCTGTGGCGCGGGCTCAACCTGGCCCGCGGCGCCTACCTGCGCGACCTCGGCAACACGCCGGGCCACGTCAACCACTGGTCGCGGCGCAGCTTCGTCGCCCTGCTGTCGCGCCACGGGCAGGTCCGCGAGGTGCGCTCGCCGTTCCCGTGGACGATGTTGCTCGTGGCGGTCGCCTGATGGCCGGACGCGGGGGCCGCGGCGGCACGCTCGAGTTCCCGGTGGCGAGGCCTGAGGCAACCGGCGGCGAGGCCGAGCCGTCGGCCAACCGCGCCTACGTCTCGAGTGCCCGCATCCTGTCGATCGGGATCGCCTCCACCGGGATCTTCACCTTCGCCTACCTGGCCATGGCCAGCGGGCACGACGGCCTCTCCCCCGCCGCCTACAGCCGCATCTCCCTGTGCTGGTCGATCATGTTCGTGATCCTGTCGGTCATCTACCGGCCGATCGAGCAGCTGCTCTCGCGCACGATCGCCGACCGCCGGGCGCGGGGGTTGCCCGGCCACTCGCTGCGCATCCCCGCCGCGATCCAGTTCGGCTTCGCCACCGTGTTCGTGATCTGCGCGCTGGCGCTGCGCCACGAGATCGAGCAGGGCATCTTCGATGGCTCGAGCACGCTGTACTGGATCCTCGTCGTCGGCGTGATCGCCTACGCGGCGAGCTACTTCGCTCGCGGCTGGCTGGCCGGGCACGGACGCTTCGACCTCTACGGCGGGCTGGTGTTCCTCGAGTCGACCTCGCGCTTCCTGTTCGCGCTCGCCGTCGGCGTGGGGGTCGGGTCCGGTCAGGGAGCGGTCGGCCTCGGCATGGCGGTGGCGCCGTTCGCCTCGCTGAGCGTGATGCCCTTCGCCTTCTCGCGTCTGCGACGCGCGGACCCGGCTGGCGCCGATCCCCCGGTCTCGCTCGCACGTGAGGTCGCGACTGCCGACGCGGCGGCCGAGGGCCCGGCCCATAGCGGCGTGGAGGAGGCCAGCGGCGATCTGACCCTCCGTCACGGGGCCGGCTTCGCCGTCTCGGTCGTCGGCGTGATGCTGGCCGAGCAGACGCTGATGAACGCCGGCGTGCTGATCGTCGCCATCCACAGCTCGGGCGCCTCACTGACCACCGGGCTGACCGGCTTCGTGTTCAACGTCCTGCTCATCGTGCGCGCCCCGCTGCAGCTCTTCCAGGCCATCCAGACCTCGATCCTCCCCCACCTGGCCGGGCTCGAGGCCCGCGAGAGCCAGGATGAGTTCCGCCGGGCGATCCGCGTCACCGTGCTCGTCATCGCCGGCTTTGCCGGAGCGGTGGCGCTCGGGCTGCTCGTGATCGGGCCGCCGGTGATGTCCGCGTTGCTCGGCAACAAGGGCGGCTACCACTACGCGCGCGCCGGGCTGGCCATCGTCGGCCTCGGCATGGGCTTCCACCTGGCCGCCGGAACGCTCAACCAGGCCGCGCTGGCCCGGGGCCGGGCGCCCCAGGCCGCCATCGCCTGGCTGACCGCGGCGGGGCTGTTCGTCGTCTTCGTGGCCGCCCCGACCATCCAGTCGCAGGTCACCCGCGTCGAGGTGGGCTACTTCGGCGCCGCCGCTGTGCTGTGCGCACTGCTCACGGTCGTCTACCAGCTCGGCCCCCGCAACGAGCCGGCGGCCGTGGCGGCCGCCGGCTGAGCCCCGACGAGCGGGCCGGGTCGTGGCTGGACAGCGGTCAGGCGCCGCCGGTCAGCGCCGAGCAGGAGGAGTCGGCGGCGAGCGCCTTCTCGAGCCCCTGGCTCTTCTGGGTGGTCGAGGCCAGGCTCTGGGAGATCCCCGACATCGAGCCCTTGATGTCGTTGTCGATCTTCTGCGTGCCGGCCTTCAGCGCCGACGCGCTCGTGGTCGGCAGCTGGCCGGCCTCAGTGACCGCGCGCTGCAGGGTGCCCTTCAGGCGGGTGAACGCGACGAGCACGTCGCCGGAGATCTGCTTGCCATTGCTCACGTTCGGACTGCCGGCGGACTGCAGCTTGTTCAGTGTCGACGAGGTCGCCGACTCGATCGAGGCCAGGTAGTCGTGGATGACCTGCTTGCCTTGGGCGGGGCTGCGCAGGGCGGTGAGGTTCAGCGCCTCGGTCTTCGTGACGATCGTCTGCGCGAACGGGCCGACGGCACCACAGAACGTGTGCACGTAGGCCTTGGCACTGACGCCGCTGCTCGAGCCCGAGCCGCAGCCGGCCAGGGCAATGGCGGCGGCGATCGCCGCCGCGGCCGGGCGGAGGTTTCGTGTCATGGGGGGCATTCGGTTCAGCGTACGGGGCGCGACCGATCGACGTGCCGTGCGGCGCTTCTACGCCCCGCGCTCTGAGCTGGCCGCCCGGGCGGCCAGCGCCTGATACGCCTCCCCCGGGTCAGCGGCCCCGAACACGGCCGATCCGGCCACGAGCAGGTTCGCCCCCGCGCTCGCGCTCGGCCGCGCGGTGGCATCGTCGATCCCCCCGTCCACTTCGAGCGCGACGGACTCGGGCAGGGCGGCGCGCATGCGGGCGAGCTTGTCGAGCGAGGCGGGGATGAACTCCTGTCCCCCCCAGCCCGGGTTGACGCTCATGCACAGGGCGAGGTCGAGCGCGCCGTCGGCCGCCACCTCGGCGAGCACGTCGGCTCGGGTGCCCGGGCACACCGCCGCGCCGGCCGTGCAGCCGGCCTCGCGCACGGCCTGCAGCGCGTAGTGGAGGTGGGGCGTGGCCTCGACATGCACGGTGATGTTGTCCGCGCCGGCCTGGGCGATGTTGGCCAGCTGGCGCTCGGGACGCTCGATCATGAGATGGACATCGATGAGCGCTCCGGCCGCGTGGACGCGGTCGGCGAGCGCCTGCACAGCGAGCGGACCGAACGTGATCGGCGGCACGAAGTGACCGTCCATGACATCGACATGGATGACCTTGGCGCCGGCGGCCAGTACCTCGTCCACCTGGGCGCCGAGGCGGGAGAAGTCGGCGGCCAGGATCGAGGGCGCGATATGCAGCTCGCGCAGGCTCACACGGCTTTGAGCATGCTGCCCTGGCAGTGGTTGCAGGCCACGATCGCCGTGCTCGACATGCGCACGATCGTCGAGTGCTCCCCGCAGTTCGGGCATACCGACACCAGCTCGTAGCGCTGCAGGCAGTACACGCAGCGGTAGCGGCCCGGAACAGCGCTCGGCCGCAGCCACGGCTCGCCGCAGCTCGGGCAGGCGGTTCCGAGCTTGACCGACGGATCGCTCACAGGGCAAGGGTAGCCCGCCCGGCGGCGCCGGCTCGCGCCGGAAATGTCACAGACGGCCGGGCGCGCGGTCAACCCGACGCGACCGCCGCCGGGGGCGGCCGCCGGGACTCCGTGCGCCAGCGCCCCGGCGCGGTGCCGTGATGGCGCTTGAATGCCGCCGCGAATGAGAACTCCGAGGCGTCACCGATCGCCCTCATTCCCGGCGCAGACGGGCGATGAAGAAGCCGTCGGTGCCCTCCCGGTCGGGCAGCAACTGCAGATACGGCCCGGTGGCTGCCGCGGCGTATTCGGGGTGGCGCTCGGCCAGAGGCTCGGCCCGCCAGCCCGCGCGCCCGGCCAGGAAGCGCTCGACCAGCCCCGGCCCCTCGGCGGCGGAGATCGTGCACACCGAGTAGACGAGAACGCCGCCGGGTCGCGTGAGCTCCGCGCCGGCGGCCAGGATCCGCTCCTGCAGGACGCTCAGACGGCCGATCTGGGCCGGATCGGCGTGCCAGCGCAGGTCGGGGCGCGACTGCATCGTGCCGAGGCCGCTGCACGGCGGATCGACGAGCACGGCATCGAATCCCGCGCCCGCCCGGAGCGCCGAGGGGGCACCGGCCGTGGCCACCGCGGCCGCGTCGGCGACCACCACGTCGACGACGTCGGCCCCCATGCGCGCACAGGTGGCGGCGAGCGCCTGCGCCCGGCCGGGGTGGCGCTCGACCGCCACCACGTGGCCGGCGCCGAGTGCGGCCAGCTGGGTCGTCTTCGCCCCCGGGGCCGCACACAGGTCGAGGACCGTCCCGCCGGCCGGCGGATCGAGTGCCCGGGCGACGAGCATCGAGCCGCGCGACTGGGGCGTGATTGCCCCGGCCGCCCACAGCGGCGAGCCGTGGGCGTCGAAGGCTCCTTCGAGCACGAGCCCCTCGGGCAATCCGGCCGCGGGCCGCACGGCCACCGGGAGGTCGGCGCTCACCTGCGCGGGGTTGGCGCGCAGGGTGTTGACGCGCAGCCCGGACTCCGCCGGGCGGTTGACCGCCGCCAGCAGGGCGCGCGTGCGCGCAGGTCCGAGCTCCTCCCACCACATCCGGGCCAGCCACTCCGGCACCGAGTGGGCGAGCGCCGCCGTCTCGGGCGTGTCGTCGCCGAGGCCGCCCACGAGCGCCTCACCCTCGCGGGCCGCCCGGCGCAGCACGGCGTTGACCAGGCCGCCCCCGCCCCGGCTCGCCGTCTTGACCAGCGTCACCGTCTCGTTGACCGCGGCGTGATCGGCCACCCCGCCCAGATACAGGAGCTGGAACAGGCCCAGCCGCAGGCCGGCCAGCACCGCCGGCTCGAGGCGCTCGAGCGGCCGGTCGACCAACCGGGCCGCCACGTGGTCGAGCGTGGCCCGCCTCTGCACCGTGCCGTAGGCCAGTGCGGTGGCCAGGCCCCGGTCGCGGGGGGCGAGCTCGCCGAGGCGGGGCCCGAGCACGCGGTCCGCCCACGCCCCTGACTCGAACACCCGCCGGACGACCTCGAACGCGAGCACGCGTGCCGGTGACACTGCGGGAGCCGGACGGGCCACGGGCGCGGCTCAGGCCGGCCGCGCGCGCAGCCCGCGCACGTAGTCCGCGCCGCTCATGGCCCGCCGGCCGGCCGGCACGACCTCGGTGAGCTCGAGCGCCCCGTCGGCACAGCCGAGCACGAGCCGCTCGCCGGCGGTGGCGAGCTCGCCCGGCTGCGGTCCGGCCTCGAGGACCCGGGCGGCCCGGACGCCCAGCAGCTCCCCCGAGGGCAGCGCCAGCTGGGCGCCGATGTGGGGCGTGAGCGCGCGCACGATCCGCTCGAGGGCGGCGGCCGGGCGCCACGGGTCCAGCCGACGGTCCTCGGGAGTGATCTTGTCCGCGTAGGTGGCCAGGGCATCGTCCTGTTCGGCGCACGGCGGGGCGGTGTCAAGTGCCTGCACGAGCAGGTCGGCGCCGAGTGCCTCCAGGCGCGCCGACAGGCTGGCGAACGTGTCCCCCGGCTCGATCGCCACGCCCGCCTGCAGACACACCGGGCCGCTGTCCAGGCCGGCGGTCAAGCGCATGATCGACACGCCGGTGCGCTCATCCCCGGACATGATCGCCCGCTCGATCGGTGCCGCTCCCCGCCAGCGCGGCAGCAGCGAGGGGTGGAGGTTCAGCATCGGGTGCTCAGAGAGCAGTGGCTCCTTGATCAGGGCCCCGAACGCGCACACGATCGCCGCCTCCGGCGTGGCCGCGGCGATCCGCGCCCGGGCCTCCTCGCCGTTCACCGACTCCGGCTGGAAGAGGTCGAGGCCGAGCTCCGCGGCCACCCCCGCGACCGGCGGTGCCGCCAGCCGCCGGCCCCGGCCTCGCGGGCGGTCGGGCCGGGTGATGACGAGGGCGGGGCGGTGGGCGGTGTCGGAGAGCGCGCGCAGGACGGCAGCGGCGAACTCCGAGGTGCCGAGGTAGACGGTCCGCAAGCGCTCAGGCGGCTGAGGAAGCGGCGCCGGCCGCGTCCACAGCGTCGCGCAGGGTCCGCACGGCCAGCTTGCGCTGCTCGCGCGAGGCCCGGTCGAGGATGAGCACGCCGTCGAGGTGATCCATCTCGTGCTGGATGACGCGAGCCTCGAGCCCGGAGGCCTCGATCGTGATCGGCTCGCCGCGCTCGTTCTGGGCGCGCACCCGCACGTGGATCGGACGCTCGATGTCGAGCTGTACGGCGGGCAGGCTGAGACAGCCCTCCTCCATCGTCTCGAGTTCCTTGCCCGACCACTCGATCTCGGGGTTGACGAGCGCCGCCACCGGAGATTGGGGCTGGACGCAGTAGACGAGCACGCGGTGCAGGACCCCGACCTGGGTGGCGGCCAGGCCGACGCCGAGCGCGTCGTGCATGAGTGCGCCCATCCGTTCCACCTCCGCCCACAGCGCCTCGTCGAAGCGCTCCACCGGCCGGGCCTTCGTGCGCAGGACGGGGTCGCCGAACGAGCGGATGTTGGCCAGCGCCGCGCGCCGGCGGGCGGCGAGCTCAGGATCGAGCTCCTCCTCGGGCTCTTCCTCGAGCTCTTCCTCGAGCTCGTCGAGCTGCGCGTGCGTGTCCTCGGCCATGTCCCGGAACAGTCTATTGCGGGTCGACGTCCACGCTGAGGCTCACACCCCGCCGGGACGCCGCCACCGCGTGGCGCTCGACGGCGCTCCGCACGGCCGCGATCGCCTCGCCGCGGCGCGCGGTCTTGATCACGATCTGCGAGCGCGCCCGCCCACGCAGCCGGAACAGCGGCGCCGGGCCGAGGACGGACGTGTCCGGCACCCCGAGTTCGCGGTGGAGCGTCGCCGCGAGCTCGTCCGCAGCACCGGCCTCCTCGGCCGCGCACACGACGCGGATGAGCGTCCCGTAGGGCGGGTAGCGCAGCGCCCGGCGCAGCTCGAGCTCGCCGGCCAGGAAGCCGTCGGAATCGTGGCGGGCGGCATACGCGATCGAGCGGGCCTCGGGCGCGAGCGTCTGCACGAGGACGGCGCCGCCCGCCTCGCCCCGGCCCGCCCGGCCGGCCAGCTGGGTGACGAGCGCGAACGTGCGCTCCTCGGCTCGGAAGTCGGGGAAGCGCAGGGTCTGGTCGGCGTCGAGCACCACCCCGAGGGTGACGTCGGGGAAGTCGTGGCCCTTGGCCACCATCTGCGTGCCGACCAGGACGCCGCTCGGGGCGGCCTGGAAGGCGGCGAGCAGCTGCCCCACCCGGTCCTTGAGTCCGACGACGTCGGCATCGAGGCGGAAGACCGGGAAGTCCGCGCCGCCGAGCGCCTCGCGCAGCTCGTGCTCGAGCCGCTCGGTCCCCGCCCCGTGACGGGCCACGTCGACCGCCCCGCAGGCCACGCAGCGCTGGGGCACCCGCTCGCGGTGGCCGCAGTGGTGGCAGGCGACGCTCGCCCCGGCGCGATGCAATACCAGCGCCACCTCGCAGTTCGGGCACATCCACACGTGCCCACAGGCCCGGCAGGAGAGGAAGTTCGACCAGCCGCGGCGGTTGAGCAGCACGATCGCCTTGCCCCGGGCGCGGTGGACGTCGGCGAGGGCGGTCCGCGTACGCGGGTGGAGCGGATGGTGGCAGCCCCGCATGTCGAGGATCTCGACGCCGGGCAGCGCGCGGCCGTCGAGGCGCCGCGGCAGGCGCAGACGGGTCAGCGTGGCCACGCTCTCCGGCCGCGGGGTGGCGCTGCCGGCGAGCACGACGGCGCCGTGCTGCTCGGCCCGGCGCAGGGCGACGGCGCGGGCGTCGTAGCGGGGGTCGCCCTCGTGCTTGTAGGAGCTGTCGTGCTCCTCGTCGATGACGATCAAGCCGAGGTCGGGCAGCGGCGCGAACACGGCCGAGCGGGGGCCGACGCACACGCGGGCCTCGCCGGCGGCCAGGGCGCTCCACTCGTCATGGCGCTCGCCGACGCTGAGCGCGGAGTGCAGGACAGCGACCACGTCGCCGAAGCGGGCCTGGAAGCGGGCGAGCGTCTGCGGGGTGAGCGCGATCTCGGGCACGAGCACGATCGCCGTGCGCCCGCGCGCGAGCACCTCCTGCACGGCGCGCAGGTACACCTCGGTCTTACCCGAGCCGGTCACACCGTGCAGGAGCAGCCCGCCCTCGCCCACCGCCAGCGCGTCGAGCACGCGCGCCAGCGCGGCCTCCTGGTCGGGGGTCGGGCGCGGGGCGGGCCCGTCAGCACGCGCGCCCACCGCCGCCGTGGCGGGGCGCCGGCGCAGCCGCCGGGGCGCCAGCGTGACGAGCCCCCGCCCCTCGAGCCGGCGCAGGGCGGCCGTCCCGAGCTCGGCCGCGCGGACCGGCGCTTCGGCGGCCACGCGGGCCAGCAGCCCTCGCTGGGCGTCGCTCAGACGCACGTCCGAGCCGGCGGCGAGCGCGCCCTGGCCGGCCGGCGTGAGCGAGGCGCTCAGGACCTCGCGCGCGCGGACTCCGGCCGCCGCGCCCGGGGCGAGCATGAGTGACAGGGCGCGGGCCTCGGTCGAGCAGTACTCGGCTGCGATCCAGTGTGCGAGCTCGACGAGATCGGGCGCCACGCCGGCCGGCAGGACGGCCTCGGGCGTGGCCAGGCGCTCGGGTGCCAGCTCGGAGGTTGCGGCCAGCTCGACGACGACGGCGAGCGTACGCCGGCCCGAGAACGGCACCCGGAGCAGCGAACCGACGCGGACCTCGTCCTGATCGGGCCCGAGGCGGTAGTCGAACGGCCCGCGCAGCGCGCGCGTGCGCGTGAGCGGCTGGACGCGGGCGATCCGGGCGAGCATGGCGGATCGCCCAGCGTAGAGGTGGCGCCCGACGGCGGTACGCTCCGCCCCGTGCGCGTGCGAGCCGATCCCGGCGAGCAGATCATCTTCCGCGGACACCCGTCGTGGCGGTCGATGGTCGGATTCCACATCAAGGGACTGATTGTGGCCGTGCTCGCCGGCGTCATCGCCGGCTTCGCCACCCGTACCGCGGCCGGGCACATCCAGGCCGGCTGGGTGGCGCTCGGCGTGCTCGCAGTCCTCGTGCTCGTGCTGGCGATCGGCGCGGCCCGGCGCGCGGCCACCACCTACACGGTGACCGACCGGCGCCTGATCATCACCCGCGGCGTGCTCGGTCGCGACATCCGCGAGACGCGGCTCGAGCGCGTGCAGAACGTCGCCTGCGCGCAGACGCTGCGCCAGCGCATCCTCCGGGTCGGATCGGTCCACTTCGACACCGCCGCCGGAGCCGACTTCGACTTCTGGTTCGAGGGCGTGGAGCGTCCGCGCGAGCTCGTGCGCACCGTCGACGGGGCGCTGCGCGAGCCCGCGCGGCTCTCCTCCTCGAACTCCTCGGGCTTCTAGCCGGCGACCGACGCCGGCTCGAGCCCGGCAGCCTCGCGCAGGGCCTCCGCCTTGTCGGTGCGCTCCCAGGTGAAGTCGTGGTCCTCGCGGCCGAAGTGGCCGTAGGCCGACGTCTTCTGATAGATCGGCCGGTGCAGGCGCAGGTACTGGCGGAACGCACCCGGGCGCAGATCGAAGTGCTCGCGGACGAGCTCGAGGATGCGCGCGCGGCCGATCCGCTCGGTGCCGAACGTCTCCACCATCACCGACACCGGGTGAGCGACGCCGATCGCGTAGGCCACCTGCACCTCGGCGCGCTCGGCCAGGCCGGCGGCGACGATGTTCTTGGCCACGTAGCGGGCGGCGTAGGCGGCCGAGCGGTCGACCTTCGAGGGGTCCTTGCCCGAGAACGCGCCGCCGCCGTGGCGGGCCATGCCGCCGTAGGTGTCGACGATGATCTTGCGCCCGGTCAGGCCGCAGTCGCCCATCGGACCGCCGATGACGAAGCGGCCGGTCGGATTGACGAGGAAGTTGCGCCGCAGCTTGCGCGGGTCATAGAGCTCGGGCAGCACCGGCTCGACGACGTGCTCCCACAGATCGTCGGGCAGCAGCGACTCGGCCCCGGCACGATGCTGGGTGGAGATGAGCAGCTTCTCGATCTCGACCGGGCGCCCATCCTCGTAGCGCACCGTGACCTGGGTCTTGCCGTCCGGGCGCAGGTAGGGCAACAGCTCCGCCTTGCGCACATCGGCCAGGCGCTTGGCCAGCTTGTGGGCGAGCGCGATCGGCAGCGGCATCAGCTCCGGCGTCTCGCGGGTGGCGTAGCCGAACATCATGCCCTGGTCGCCGGCTCCCGCGATGTCGAGCTCGTCGTCGTCGCCGGGGGTCGTGCGGGTCTCCCACGCCTGGTCGACGCCCTGCGCGATGTCCGGCGACTGCTTGTCGATCGCGTTGATGACCGCGCACGTGTGGCAGTCGAATCCGTACTCGGCGTTCGTGTAGCCGATCTTCCTGATCGTCTCGCGGGCGATGTCCTGGATGTCGACGTACGTCGAGGTCGTGATCTCGCCCGAAACGACGACCAGACCGGTGTTGACGAGCGTCTCGCAGGCCACGCGCCCGGTCGGGTCGTCGCGCAGAACGGCGTCGAGCACGCCATCGGAGATCGCGTCGGCGACCTTGTCGGGATGGCCCTCGGTCACCGACTCGGACGTGAACAGGTACTCGTTATCGGAAAGATTGCTCATGGGATCTGGAGAAGGAGCTCCGCGGTCATGTCGGCCTCGCCCCTCGTCGAGTCAAAGCCCGATGCGCGGATGCGCTCGAGGTCCGGGAGCAGGGCGGAATAGCCCGCGCCCCGGGCCAGCGTGGTCTGCTCGCCAAGGCTGAGGAGTTGGCTGAAGTCGGCAAAGCCTAGCGAGGTCACTCGGGAAGGCCTCTGCCCGAGCACGGTCTGGAAGCCGGACGCCGCTCCGAGCGTGCCGGCGCGCGCGGCCACGTCGCCGATTCCGCGCAGGCTGGTGGACAGGACGACGAGCCCGCGGAACACCCCCCAGTCGAGTTGCAGACCCGGTCCGAGCTGCATCTCGTCGACGGCCACACCGTCGACCGTTCCGGTGTTCACCGACGGCTCGATACCCGGCCCGGCCGCCGGCGGCGCGAAGATCTGAGTGAGCGGCGCCACGAGACCGGCCAGCCGCACACGCGCGGCCTGCTCGTCGCTCGTGCGGGTGACGAGCACGAGCGCGGGAGCGCCGCGGCCGGTGACCAGGGCCAGCGCGGTCTCGCCGCCGAACAGGGCGAGCAGCGGGTGCACGTTGAAGCCCTGCTGGGTGAGGGCGAGCCCGAGCCGGTGCATGAGATCGGGCAGCGCGCCGTAGAGCCCGATCTGGGCCATCGCGTTCAGGACGCCGGGCGCCGCCTGGGCGAGGTCGTGGACGTCGAGCATGAGCGTCGAGCCGCGCGGGAGCACGGCCTGGAGCGTCGGCGTGAAGCTGGTCGTCCGGGGGCCGGCCCGGCTCGGATCGAGCACGGTGTGGATCCGTACGGCCAGGCCGGGGGCCTGCGGGGTGAGCGCGATCGTGGTGGCGCGCAGCCCCGGGTGGGCCAGCAGTGTTCCGAGCTCCCCGAGCCCGCCTGACTGCGCGAGCAGCACGCGACGCGTCCCGTCCGCCGACAGGTAGGCGTCGAGCACGCGCCCGTCCGGTTCGCCGGCCGCCGCCCGGGCGTACAGCGCGCTCGACTGCAGCGAGGCGCCGTGGCCGGCGGCGAGCGCGATCGCTGCGCGCACCCCGGCATCCTGTCCGACGACCAGATAGCCGCCGACGAACGCAAGCTCGGCGCCGGTCGGATACCGGTACAGGGTCTGGCCGCCGTCCCGGCCGGCCCCGACCGCGCCGGCATGCTCGATGAAGGCGAGCGCGCGGGCGTGATCGCGCACGGCGAGCAAGATCACCGAGCCGGCCGAGGCACCGGTCGAGTTCAGGAGCGCGAATGCCGCCTCGCGCCCGAGCCAGGGCCGGATGGCGGCGAGGTTCGCGCCTGGGGAGCCGCCGACGACGTCGATGAAGCGCCGGCCCAGGCCGATGATGGCGCCGCCGTGATCGGGCAGTCCGGCCAGCAGTGCGTCGAGGCGACGCACCGCGGGGCGCTGCGGATCGGTCGACAGGTGCACGTAGAGGAGCGCGTCGGCGGGCACGAGCGCGGCCGTGCCGGTGGCCGGGGGCGACTGCTGGGCGCCGCCGGCGGTCAGCGCCGCGATGAGCACGGCGATGAGCAGCACGAGCCCGAATGGGCCGAGCACGCGGGCCAGCCGGTGCGCCCGGCGCGGGTCGGCGCTGGTCTGAGCCCTGTCCTCGGTCCGGGCGGGCGCCTGGGCCGTGGAATCGCGCAGGCGCAGCACGTGGGGTGTCGACGGCACGGTACGGGTGACTAAATCACGGTTCCTTGTGCGATGTGGCACTTCACCCGGCCCCGCCGGAGCAGGCCTACCGCTCCGCGCGTGCTGCCCGGCCTGCGCGCGCCCCGCCACCCGGACGCGCGCTGCTCGTCTCGCCCCGTTCCACGAAGTCGATGACGAGCGGAATGCCCTCGAAACGGTACCGCTCGCGCAGGCGATTTTCCAGGTAGTAGGCGTAGTCGCGGGTGACCCGCGGGCGCGAGTTGACCTGGACCGAGAAGCGAGGCGGGCTGACCTCGGTCTGGGTCATGAAGATGAGCTTCAGCCGGTGGCCCGTGTGGCGGGGGCCGCCGCCGGTCGGGGGCTGGCGCGCGGCCACGATGTCGGACAGGAAGCGGTTGAGCTGCGGCGTGGGGATGCGGGTGCGGGCGCGCTCGGCCAGCGCCACCGCCTCGATCAGGAGCCGCTCGACGTGCCGGCCGGTCTTCGCGCTGGCGGTCAGCACGCGCGGGCGCAGGCGTAGCTTCTGGTGCGCGCGAGCGCGCTCGTGGTCGAGGTCGACGCTGTCGGCGACGTCCCACTTGTTGAGCACGAGGGCGGTGGCGCAGCCGCTGCGCATGGCCAGCTCGGCCACGCGCAGGTCCTGGGTGGTCACGCCATCGGACGCGTCGCAGACGACGAGCGCCACGTCAGCCCGTTCGGCGGCCCGGCGCGAGCGCAGCGAGGTGTAGTACTCGACCGACTCCCCCACCTTGGCCGCCCGGCGCAGGCCGGCGGTGTCGATGAGGATCATCTCGTGCTCCTCGAAGCGAAACGGCATGTCGATGGCGTCGCGGGTGGTGCCCGCCTCGGGCGAGACGATCACGCGTTCGGCGCCCAGGAAGCGGTTGACCATCGAGGACTTGCCGACGTTCGGGCGCCCGATCAGGGCCAGGCGGATCGGCTCCGGTCCGGGCTCCCCCTCGGGCTCGGTCGGCTCGGGCGCGAAGGCCGCGAGGGCGTCGAGCAGATCGCCCGTGCCGAGCCCCTGGGCGGCGGAGACGGCGATCGGGGTTCCAAGGCCGAGGGCGTGGAACTCGGCCGCCAGCGGGAGGTCGCGCACGGTGTCGACCTTGTTTGCGGCCACGAGCACCGGCAGCGTCTGGCGGCGCAACAGCTCGGCCATGTCGAGATCGCCGGGGCGCAGCCCGGCGCGGGCGTCGACGACGAGCACGGCGGCGTCGGCTTCGGCGAGCGCGGCGCGGGCCTGGAGCTGGATCTGCTCCTGCATGTGCTCGCGGTCCTCGAGGTCAACGCCCCCGGTGTCGACCAGCGTGAGCGGCCGGCCGTTCCACTCGGTGGAGATCTCCTTGCGGTCGCGCGTGACGCCCGGACGCTCGTGCACGACGGCCTCCCGCGACTCGGACAGGCGGTTGACGAGGGAGGACTTCCCGACGTTCGGATAGCCGACGATGGCGACCTTCATGGCGATCCGAGCGTAGCTGCAGGCGCGAAGCGGGCGCGGGGCCGGCCACGGAGTGGCCGGCCCCGCGGCACCGATCAGCCGTTGGGAAGCGGCATGTCCGTCCCCGCGCCGGCGCAGTAGCCGGTGCCGAGGTCGGCCTGGTTTGACCACAGGGACTGCACGGCGAACGTCGAGCCCTGGTTGCCCTTGATGTCGCCGACGGCGCCGGGGATGGGCTCCGGGCTGCCGCCGGTCAGCGACTGGCCCACCCAGGCGCACTTGTCGCCGTTCTCGTTGGCATCCGCGGCGTCGTACCAGCCGCCGTAGTACGTCTGGGCGGACAGCCCGCTGCCGCTGATGTCCTCGGCACCCGGATCGGTGACCGTCTCCTCGATCTCGTGGCCGAGCACGATCGAGAAGCCGTCGAGCTTGCTGCTCACGGCGTCCTCGCCGCAGCTGTTGGCGCCGTTCGAGTTGATCGCCAGCGCGTAGGGCATGTTCGTGTAGGAGATCCCCGGCTGGATCCCGTTGTAGATCCCGCTCTCCACCGAGGGCAGCGTGTAGTCGTGGAAGGCGCAGTAGCCGCTGGAGAGCGCGTTCGGGTCGCTGTAGGCGGGCGGCTGCGCGATCACGATGTCCGAGTTGGCGAGATCGGTGATCCCGAAGTGGGCCACCGCCCGGGCCGCCTCGGCGGCCAGATCGGTGTACGTGTTCGTGGGCCCGGCCGGGTTGGTCGAGGAGGTCTTGGCCAGGCCGGTGATGTCATCGGTGTCGTCAACCCAGATGCCGGCGAGCTGGTTGGCCGGGTTGGTGATGTACTGCTTGGTGGCGCCGCTGGTCTGGTAGTACTGGGTTTGCTCGCCCGCCCACTGTGTGCCACCGAGCTGGTTGACGAAGTCGGCCATGTACTTGCCCGCACCGTCGGGGTCGCAGGCGAGGGTGGCCGTGAGCTGACCCTCGGTGATGTTCTCCGAGGCGCAGGTCTGGCCCGGAAACGCGCCCGGCTCACCCCAGCCCCAGTAGACGACGTAGATCTTCGGGGTGACCTGGACGTGGCCGCCCCAGTAGGCCATGTTGCCCGGGAACGGGAGCGTGGTGGCGGGCAGCTCGGGCAGCCCGCAGTTGGAGAGCGGCGAGGGCAGCATCGCCGTTCTCGGGACAGGGCGGCGCCGGCGGCTGCAGGGTGCCCTGGGGCGCGAAGGTGTGCGCCTTGAGGATCGCCGTCTGGCCGGCGATCTCCTTCTGCAGCGTCGGCATGAGGATCGGGTTGGCCGATGCGCTGAGCGCCCCGGCGCCGAGCAGGCCCGCGCAGGCCAGCGCCAGCGAGCACCCGGCGGCCCGGACGGTACGTTTTCTCATCTGATGTTCCCTCTCTGCCCCTGCCAGGGCGTCATGAGTTGGGTGGTGCAGGGCCTGGATCGCCGTGCCCCCGGCACGGTAATTCACCGTGAGGCCTGCGGTCAACTGGGAACCGTCGACGCACGAGCGCGACGATCCGCGCCACCCGGCGGCGTCGCCAGCCTCCGCGGATCAGCGCCGGGCGTCGGCGACGAGCGCGACGATCCGCGCCACCACCTGCTCGAGCGAGAGCCCGGTGCTGTCGAGCTCGACCGCCCCCGGTGCGGCGTGCAGCGGCGCGTGGTCGCGAGTGCGGTCGCGCTCGTCGCGCAGCGTCTGGTCGGCCAGCACGGTGGCCGGGTCGACGCCGAGCTCGGCCGCGCGCCGGCGGGCGCGCTCCTGCGGGAGAGGCGGTCAGGAAGACCTTGACCTCGGCGTCCGGGGCGACGACGCTGCCGATGTCGCGGCCCTCGGCCACCCAGTCGCCGTGGGCGAGCAGCCGGCGCTGCTGCTCGAGCAGGGCCGCGCGCACCTCGGGTTCGGCCGCGGCGCGCGAGGCGGCCTCGGAGACCTCGGGTGTGCGGATCGCCGCGGTCACGTCCTCCCCGTCGACCGTCACGCGCTCGCCCACCTCGATCCGCGCCTGCCGGGCCACGTCGGCCGGCGCCGCGTCCCGGCGCCGCGCCGCGAGCGCCACCGCGCGGTACAGCGCACCACTGTCCAGGTAGGTGAAGCCGAGCTCTGCCGCCACCGCACGGGCGACGGTCGACTTCCCGGCCCCGGCCGGGCCGTCGATGGCAACGACGGTCATCGCAGGAGCCCCTCGTCACTCACACCGGAAAACCGCATCTCACGAAATGGACCGTATAGGTCCATAAGGTGCGACGCGGCGACGCGCGTGCGGCGCGGCCGGCGCGGCGACCCGACGGTCATCGCAGGAGCTTCGCGACGTCGCCGGCGAAGTCGGGATAGGACACGTTCGCGGCCTCCATCCCCACCACCTCGACCCCCTCACGCGAGGCCAGGCCGGCGACTGCGCCGAGCAGGGCGAGCCGGTGGTCGCCGTGGGCATCGATGACGCCGCCGCGCAACCCGCCGGTGCCGCGCACGGCGAAGCCGTCCTCGGTCGCCTCGATGTCGGCGCCGAGGCCGCGCAGGCCCTCGACGACGCTGGCGATGCGGTCGGACTCCTTCAGCCGCAGCTCACCGGCGCCGCGCACCACCGTGTCCCCCTCGGCGAAGCAGCCGAGCAGGGCGACGAGCGGCAGCTCGTCGATGGCCAGCGGCACCTCGTCCGCCTCGACGACCGTGCCCTCGATCGGCGCGCTCGAGATGTCGAGGTCGGCCACCGGCTCGGCCGGGCCGAACGACCCGGGGGCCTCCACCTCGCCGAGGACGATCGCGCCCATGCGCTCGAGGATGCGCAGGAAGCCGGCCCGGGTCCAGTTCACCCCCACGCCCTCGAGCACGAGCCGGGAGTCGCGCACCAGGATCCCGGCCGCGATCAGGAACGCGGCCGAGGAGAGATCCCCAGGCACGTCGATCCGGTCGAGCTCGATCTCATCGGTGCTCCCCACCGACACGCTCACGCGCCCGTCGGACCCCACCGAGCGGTCGACCGGCGCCCCGGCGCGCAGCAGGATGCGCTCGGTGTGATCGCGCGAGGGGATCGCCTCGACGACGGTCGTACGCGCGGTCATCAGCCCGGCCAGCAGCACGCATGACTTCACCTGGGCGCTCGCCACCGGCAGCTCGTAGGTGATCCCGCGCAGCGTCGCCCCGCGCACGGTGAATGGCGGGAAGCGTCCCTCGCGCGCCTCGATGCGCGCCCCCATCTGCTCGAGCGGAATGGCGATGCGGTCGACCGGGCGGCGGCGGATCGAGGCGTCACCGTCGAGCGTGAAGCTCGCGCCGGCCTGAAACGCGAGCCATCCGGGCAGCAGCCGCATGAGCGTGCCCGCGTTGCCGACGTCGATCGGCTCCGGCGGCGGCTGGGGGTTACGGATCCCGCATCCGCGGATGACGAGCTCCGGGCCGCGGCGCTCGACCAGCGCGCCGAGGTCGCAGACGGCGCGCAGGGTCGAGCGCGTGTCCTCCGCGTCGAGGTAGCCGCGCACGAGTACGGGCTCAGAGGCCATGGCGCCGAGCAGCGCCGCCCGGTGCGAGAGCGACTTGTCGGCCGGGACGCGCAGCGTTCCCCGCAGCGGGCCGGACGGCTCAAAGCGAGCGTTCATGCGCGCGCCACCGGGAAGCCGAGCTCGCTGACGAGCTGCTCCGCCCGGAGCGCCGGCTCCTGGCCGGCCACCCACAGGGCGATGACGCCCTCGCTCATGTCGGGCGCCGGGTAGAGCGCCAGGTCGGCGATGTTGACGCCCGCGCGGCCGAGCTCGAGGGCCAGGCGGGCCACCACGCCCGGCCGGTTGGGGACCGACGCCCGCAGCTCGAACAGCTCCTCGCCCACCAGCTGGGCCTCGAGCAGCCGGCGCCGGTCGGCCGCGGCGGCGTCGTTCCAGGCCACGATGAAGTCGCCATCGCCGGCCCGCAGCGCGGATTGGACTTCCTGCAGGCGGGCGATGGTCGACTCGAGCTCGGCGGCCAGGGCGTCGTGGTTGGAGAGGTAGATGTCGCGCCAGATACGGCTGGGGGCGCCGGCCACCCGCGTGGCGTCCCGGAAGCTCGGGCCGGTGGCGGGCAGACGGGCGTCGCCGGCGGCCAGGGCGCTCGCCGCCTGGGCGACGAGCACGTTTGCCAGCACGTGCGGGAGGTGGGAGACGGTGGCCAGGATCCGGTCGTGATCCTCGGCATCGATCGCCTCCGGGCGGGCGCCGATGCCGCGCAGCAGACGGTGCAGCCGCTCGTACAGCACCCCCGAGGTGCCGGCGGTCGGGGTCAGGTACCAGGTCGCGCCCTCGAACAGGTCCGCCCGCGCGTGCGCCACACCGGCGGTCTCGGCTCCGGCCAGCGGGTGCCCGCCGACGAACCGCGGGTCGGTGTGGGTGGCCGCCACGGCGCGCTTGGTCGAGCCGACATCGCTGATCACGCAGTCCGGTGCGGCGGCGGCGAGCGCCGCGCCGATGTTCGCATCCAGGGCGCCGACCGGCACGGCCACGAACACCGCGTCGGCCCCCGAGACGGCGTCGGCGATGGCACCGGCCGCCGTGTCGATCACACCGCCGGCCACGGCGTCCTGCAGGGCCTGGGGATCGCTGTCGTAGCCGGCCACCCGCGCGCCCAGCCGCTCGCGCGCGGCCAGCGCGAGCGAGCCGCCGATGAGTCCGACTCCGAGGACCGCGATCCGCACGCGCGCGACGCTAGCGAGTCGCCGCCCGGCGTCGCTTGCCGACGGCGCTGGCGAGGCCGTCGAGCACCTCGACCGTGGCCTCGAAGCCGAGGCAGCCGTCGGTGATCGACTGCCCGTAGCGGAGCGGCCCGGCCCCGAGGTCCTGACGTCCGGCGACGAGGAAGGACTCGATCATGGCTCCGACGATCTCACGCCGGCCGGCCGCCACCTGCGCGCCGAGCTCGGCGGCCACGAGCGGCTGGCGCCCGGGATCCTTGCGGCTGTTGTCGTGGGAGAGGTCGACCATCACCCGCTCGGGCAGCCCCGCCCGCCGGAGCAGCGCGAGCGCCCCACCCACGGCGGCCGCGTCGTAGTTCGGGCCGCCACGGCCACCGCGCAGGATCACGTGGCAGTCGTGGTTGCCGCGGGTGTGCATGATGGCCGAGCGGCCATCGAGATCGATGCCGGCGAACGCGTGAGGCACGGCCGCCGCGCGCACGGCGTCGACCGCCACCTGCACGTTGCCGTCGGTCCCGTTCTTGAACCCGACCGGCATCGAGAGCCCGGATCCGAGCTGACGGTGGATCTGGCTCTCGGCCGTACGGGCCCCGATCGCGCCCCAGCACACGGCGTCGGAGATGTACTGAGGAGTGATTGGATCCAGAAACTCGCAGCCGATCGGGAGGCCGTGGGCGAGCACCCCGAGCAGCACCTCCCGGGCCAGGCGCAGACCGGTGTTCACGTCACCCGAGCCGTCGAGATGGGGGTCGTTGATGAGCCCCTTCCACCCCGTCGTCGTCCGCGGCTTCTCGAAGTACACCCGCATGACCACGCACAACTCATCCTGCCGGCGCGCCGCCTGCTCGCTCAGCCGCTCCGCGTATTCGAGCGTCGCCGTCACGTCGTGGACGCTGCACGGCCCGGCGACGACGAGCAGACGATCGTCCTCACCGTCGAGGATGGCGTGGATCTGCTCACGGCCGCGCAGGACGACGGCCGCGCTCTCGTCGGTGTGCGCCAGCTCGTCGAGGAGCTCGCGCGGCGAGGCCAGCGGCTCGAGACGCTCGATCCGCTGGTCGCGGACGGCCTCGCGCCGCTGCGCCTCGAGCGGAGGCCCGTCAGGCAACGCCGACCACCTCCAGCCCCGCGAGGACGTTGCCGGCCAACGCGGCCGCGGCGGCCAGCCGCTCGGCGTAGGCGGCGAACTCCGCCGTGGCCAGCGATTGGCGCCCGTCGCACAGCGCGCGGTCGGGCTCGGGGTGGACTTCGACGATGATGCCGTCCGCGCCCGCCGCGGCGGCGGCCAGCGACAGCGGCCCGACGAGCTCACGCCGACCGGCGGCATGGCTCGGATCGACGATCACGGGCAGGTGCGTGCGCTCCTTGAGCACGGGCACGGCGGCAAGGTCGAGCGTGAACCGGTAGGCGGGCTCGAACGTCCGGATCCCCCGCTCGCACAGGATGACCGCCTCGTTGCCCTCCCGGAGCACGTACTCGGCCGCCATGAGCAGCTCGTCGAGGGTGCTGGCCAGTCCTCGCTTGATGAGCACCGGGCGGCCGCTGCGCCCGGCCTCGGTGAGCAGCGCGTAGTTCTGCATGTTGCGGGCGCCGATCTGGATGACGTCGGCGACCTCGAGCACCGGCTCGAGGTCACGCACGTCCAGGCACTCGGTGACCACCGGCAGCCCGGTCTGCGCCCGGGCCTCGGCGAGCAGGCGCAGGCCCTCCTGACCGAGACCGGAGAAGTCGTGGGGCGAGGTGCGCGGCTTGTAGGCACCGCCGCGGAACATCGTCGCGCCCCCCGCGTGCACGGCATGGGCAGCCGACAGGGTCTGATCCCGGGACTCGACCGTGCACGGGCCCGCGATGAGCGCGAACGCACCGCCGCCGATGGCTGTCCCGGCGATCTGGAGCGGCTGCGCCTCTCGGTTCACGGTGGTCATTTCAAGGTTCCTTTCCTGGCGGTCACTGTACGAAAACACCGAGCGTCGGCTCGGGCGGTGGAGGTGGCGCTCGGTCGCGCTGACGGCCCGGTCAGCGCGGGCCCGGTAAGGGCCGCCGGGAGCACGTCCCAGCGGTGACCGAGCGCCTAGATAAATCGCCAGGAATACGCGTCGCTGCGCAGCGACCAGCCGAAGGCCACGGTACGGGCGGATGAGGGCTGGTCAGCCATGCGCGCGCCGGAG
Source organism: uncultured Solirubrobacterales bacterium (assembly GCA_963848745.1). Taxonomy (GTDB): domain Bacteria; phylum Actinomycetota; class Thermoleophilia; order Solirubrobacterales; family Solirubrobacteraceae; genus Palsa-465. Next base: position 726,636 of record CAWKEO010000002.1, read on the forward strand.
CATACCAGGCCGGAATGGCTCAGCGACCGGGGAGCAGCCCGGCCAGAGCGGCAGCGACGCGCGCGTTCTCGACCTGCGTGCCGACGGTCACCCGCAGCGCGCCCGCGCGGCCGAGCGCGCCGCCGGCCCGGACGAGGATGCCCCGGTCGCGCAGTCCGCTGATGGCCTCGGCCTCGTCGAGCTCGTCGGGCAGGTGCAGCCAGATGAAGTTGGCGTCCGAGTCGGCCACCCATACGCCGAGCCCCCGCAGCTCGTCGGCCAGGGCCTCGCGCTCGGCCACCGTGTGGGCCACGCGACGCTCGACCTCGTCCTGGTGGCGCAGGGCCTCGACCGCGGCGGCCGCGGCGGGTGCGTTCAGATAGAAGGGCTGGCGCACCTGGTCGACGGCCACCCGCAGCTCATCGCTGCCGCACAGCGCATAGCCCACGCGCAGCGCGGCCAGGCCGTACACCTTGGAGAACGTCCGCAACAGCACCAGGTTCGGGTGGCGGCGCAGGAGGTCGACGGAGGCGAGCGGATCCCCGAGCGCGAGCGAGAACTCGCAGTAGGCCTCGTCGAGGATCACGCACACGTGACGGGGCACCCGATCGAGGAACTCGGCGATGCGCTCGAGCCCGATCGCGGTCGAGGTCGGGTTGTTCGGGTTGCAGACGAGCACGAGCCGGGTGGCCACGCTGATCTCCGCCGCCATCGCGTCGAGGTCGTGACGGGCGTCTGCGTCGAGTGGCACCGTGATCGAACGCGCGCCCGAGGCGGCGGCCAGGTGCGGGTAGACGCTGAACGCCGGCCACGCGTGCACGAGCTCGGCGCCGGGCTCGAGCAGCGCCTCGCCGGCGGCGAGCAGCAGGTCACACGAGCCGTTGCCGAGCGCGATCCGGCCGACCGGGACGTCGTAGCGGTCCGACAGCGCGCGCCGCAGCTGGGCGTAGGACGGGTCCGGATAGCGGTGGGCGCCGGACAGCGCGCGCTGGGCGGCCTCGATCACCCCCGGCGCCGGCCCGAAGCACGACTCGTTGGAGGCGAGCATCGCCACCGCGGTCCCGAGGTCGTAGCCGGCGGCCAGTGGGTAGACCGGGATCCGCCGGATCCGCTGTGCGAACTCGAGCGCCATCGCAGCTTATTGTGCCGACTCGAGGTCGGCCCGCAGGCGGCGCGCCTGGCCGAGGTAGACGTGACGCGGCTCGTGGTCCTCGCCGGCGTAGTAGTGCACGAGCGTGCGGATCACACGCGGCATCGAGCCGGGAACCGGGACCTCCCGCGCGCACAGCAGCGGCACCCGGTGCAGGCCCAGGCGCCGGGCGGCGACGGCCGGGAACTCGGCGTTGAGGTCGTCGGTCAGGGTGAAGATGCAGCTCACCATCGCGTCCGCGTGGAGGTCGTTGCGAGACATGAGCTCTCGCATGAGCTCGTCGGTGGCCGCGAGGATGGCGTCGGCGTCGTTGGTCTCGACGGTGTTAGCGCCCCGCAGCGCGTAGAGCCGCATCGAGCGCCGATTCTGTCAGAGGTTGGCGAGGTCGTCGAACAACCCGCTGTCCACGAATGCACGGTCAAGTGCTCGCGAATCACGCGCGGGCGCTTGAGAAATCGAACGCCGCATCATTAGCCGGCCAGCTTCGCTTGGAGGCGCAAGGAGGCGTGCCCGACCTTCGTGTTCAACGGACTCCATGCGTGCGGGTAGATGATGAACGCTCCCGTGAGGGGCATGAACGTCAGGACGAGGTAGACGCTCATGGCGACGCTCACCCTTCGCAGCCGCCGGCTGGTGCCCAGGCCGGCCAGCGGAAGGACCCAGCTGACGTACCACGGCATCAGCCAGGCCAGGCTGGCGATGAATGCGATGGTCGCCCATCCCGCGCTGGCGATCCAGTCTCCGCGCCGGCGCAGCAGCCACAGGATCGCGATCACGACGCCGACCTCGGCAGCCCGAAGCAGCCAGGCCGCCCCGCCGCCTCCTCCGATGAGCAGCCCGACGATGTTGGGGATGCTGAATGGGGTGAGCAGCGTGCTCTGGTCCGCCAGGTCGGGCAGGTAGGGCCCGAACAGGAGCATGCTGAGCAGCGCGAGCGGGACCGCGCTCGAGCGCCGCCCCGATCACGATCTTCCGGCGACGTCGTGGCGCCGGCGCGCCCAGGAGGAGGAACGGAAGCAGCAGCAGAGCGGTGAACTTGATCGCCACGGCAAGCATCAGGACAGCTCCGGCGCTGCGGTCCCGGCCATCGAGCAGAAGCGACATCGCTCCCAGCATCGGGATGAGCATGAAGAAGTCGTTGTGGAAGCCGCCCAGGGCGTACACGATGTAGATCGGGTTCAGGGCCAGGAGGATCGACGGCAGGGCGGGGATCGCGGCCGAGCCGGCGCGCGCACCGAGCCACGAGAGCGATCAGTCCGAGGCTGGCCGCCACCGTCATCCCCTTCACGATCCAGTAGGCATAGGCCAGGGGAAGAAGGGCCAGCGGGTAGGTGAGCGCGGTGAACAGCGGTCCGTAGGGGCTGCGCAGGTTGTGCCAGGAGGAGAGGCGGAAGACGGGATCGTGGAGTTCGTCCCCCAGCACGTGCGCGTATGGACTCAAGTGATGCAGCGCCCCGAGCCGCGCGTAGCCGAGGTAATTGAAGAGATCCGTGAGCTGGAGCGGCGGGCTGAGCAGGACGATCGCGTGCAGGCCCACGATGGCCAGGACGATCGTGCGCGCGGAAAGCTGGCGGGCGGCGACGATGAGCACGCCGTAGGCGCCGAGCAGGACGACGCAGATCGAGGCTGAAGCCGACGCTGATCGCCCGCTCGTCGATCGGGAGGCCTCCGAAGATGTGATGCAAGGGGCCCGGCACCCAGGTCGGCAACGTGAGACCGCCCTGGCTCATGAGCACGTTCTGGCCGGCGGTGGCGTAGGCGACGATCGCCACCACGCCGCCCAGCACCGTGCCGAGCGCCCACCGGGCGGCGAGCGGCCGCTGCGCGAGCCCAAGCCGGGGAACCTGCAGCCACGCCGGTCCGGTCAGCCCGATCGGCCGCGGCGCGGCAGCGTCAAGGCCCGCTGGCGGCCCGACAGGCACCTCACCGCTACCCCACCTCATAGACAGCCGCGCATCCGAACGTGTGCTCGGATCGACGAGCGGGCCGAGCAGACTCGGCATGTCGGTGGTGGTCAGGCAATCAGCCAGCACGAACCGGGCCCCGGTACTGAGCACGAAGCCCGCGGGCGGCCACAGCCGTGGGATGTCCGCGAACAGCCAGGAAGCATTCGAAGCTGCGTCCCGCAGTTCGGCTCCGACCACAGGCAATCGCCCACGTAGGTCCGCCGGCCGGTGAAGCCGGGAACCGCGTCGCCGAGGTAGTAGTTGGTCAGCACCCCCCCGGGCTCGCGATCGCGCGCCAGGTAGCAGAGCGCGTCGCGCTCTCCCGGGTGATGAAGTTCGAGCCACTGGGGTGGGCGCAACGTTGATCCGGGCGTCGTTGATCTCGTAGGCCATCGCGGGGATCGTGAACAGCGCGACCAGCACGGCGCCCATCAGCATGCGGCGGGGAAGCCGGCGCCAGCCGAGCATCTGGACGCCCTCGACGGCCAGCACCCCGAGGGGATCGTGACCCCCTGGAAGGCGTGCAGCGGCGTGGCGCCCAGGCTGGTCCCCGAAAGCAGGAAAATCCCGAAGGCGACCACCGGCCAGGTGCGGGTGGCGGCGGCCAGGAATGTCGTCGGAGGCCGTCGGTAGGCAACGAGCGCGGGTACCAGCAGCGGCGCGATGGCGATCGCGAGCGACCAGAACGGGAAGTAGTGCTTGCTGGCCTTCTGTGCGAGGGTCCACGACGCGTCGGTCTTGACGAGCACCGCGTAGTAGAGGAGCGGGAGCGCTGTGCCGCCGACGGCCAGTGCCAGCAGACCGAGTCGCTCACGGCTCATACCGCGCAGACGGTCCGCCAACCGTCGACGCCTGCCGTCGCCACTCTCGCGCCCGGTCCGGCCGCCGGGAGCTGTCGTCCGCATGGGCCTAAGCTTCGGGCGAGGCAGCATCACGGCCTCGGCGGCGACGATCAGCCGATCAGCAGCTCGCCGTTCCACGGATGCAGCGCGCTCGCCGTCGCCCCGAGCAGGCCAGGGAGCCACCGCCGCCGTCCTGTGGCCCGAGCGTCACCGTAGGCGACGAGCGCGGCCACCATCGCGGCCAGCGCGATCACCCCGAACACGTAGCCCCAGGTGAGGAAAACCGGAGACAGGTCGCCCAACACGTTGAACGCGCCGTAGACGCTGGAGAACGACCCGAAGAACAGGGCCAGCACCAGGGCCGTCCGCCGCGGCCAGCGTCCCGGCAGGCTGCGGGCGACGTACGCCCGTAGGGCGAGAAAGAAGGTGAGGACGGCCACCGGCTTCCACAACAGCAACGACAGCCACGGCGCCACGCCGAGTGCCGTCAGTCCGCCGGAGATCATGATCGCCGGCTGGAAGTAGTCCGCGGGCGTCGGGTGCAGGACGAAGAGATTCGACACGAGCCCGTGCGCCGCCGTGTCGCGGATCCACGCCAGGTACTGGAGCTGGTCGACGGCGTACTCTCCGTCGGTCCCGGTCCACACCCGGCCATGCACGACGACTTGCCACAGGTCCAGCGCCACGACCGAGAGTGAGAGCAGACCGAATAGCGCCAGCACGGACGCCTCGAACCAGTCGAGGCGGTGGCGCGGGCGCGCGATCCGGGCGCGCGGGAGATCCCGCGGTGCGGGGCCTGCCAGCCACCACCCTCTCTCAGCTCGACCTCAAAACTCATGAAGGGGCGACACTAACAGGATGCTAATAATTGCTCGCGGCCGGCCACGGGCCGGCAAAGTCGTTCCGAACGCGACCGCACAGGGGCTACGACGCTCTTCACTGATACGAGTAGAGCTTAGTCTGGAGCTTCTGGGACGCCTGCCACGCCCGCCCCTGCGTGGGGACGACGTTGAGCCAGCTGAACACCGTCGAGTTGACCGGCATGAACGTCAGCACCGCGAAGACGGTCAGCACACCGGCGGCGCGGCGCAGCCGCGTGCTCGATGCGAGCGCGGCGAGCGGCAGCAGCCAGGTCACGTACCAGGGCATCAGCCAGGCCAAGCTGACGATCAACGCCACCATCGCCCATCCGGCATCGGTGAGCCAGTCTCCCCGGCGGCGGACCAGCAGGACGATCGCCGCGACAAGCCCGATGTCGGCGAGGCGCAGGATGACCGGCGTCCCGCCGCCCGCTCCAATCTCATAGCCGAAGAGGTTCGGGATGCTGAACGGGGTCAGCAGGCTGCCTTGCTGAGACAGGTTGGGAAGCGAGAGCCCGAACAACACCACGCTGAGCACGAGCAACGGAACCGCGGTCAGCGCCGCGCCGACCAGGATCTCGCGGCGGCGCCGGGTGGAGGGCCTGACCGCGACGAGCAGGAACGGCAGCAGGAGCACCGCCGTGAACTTCATTCCCACCGCCAGCATCACCGCGGATCCGGCCGCGCGATCACGCTGGGCCAGCAGCAGCGCAATTGCCGCCGTCGCGGGCACCAGCATGAAGAAGTCGTTGTGGAACCCGCCGATCGCGTACAGGAAATAGACCGGGTTCAGCGCAACGAGTCGCTACGGCAAGCCGTGGGTCCCGTCCCAGGCGCCGCGCGCAGGCGCCCACCAGCGCAAGGAGCCCGAGGCTCATGAGGACGGTGACCACCTTCGCCACCCAGTACGCCACCGGCAGTGGCAGCCAGGCCAGCGGGTAGCTCAGCGCGGTGAACAGCTCGCCGTACGGGCTGTGGAGGTTGCTCCAGTTGGAGAGTCGGTAGACCGGGTCGTGCATCTCCTGCCCGATCACGTGCGTGTAGGGATTCAGCCCATGCAGAGCCCCGAGCCGCGCGTAGCCGAGGTAGTTGAACAGGTCCGTCAGCTGGAACGGCGGCTCGAGCAGGAGGATCGCGTGCAGCGCGACGACGCCGATCACGATCGTGCGCATCGACAGGGTCCGCACGGCCGCCAGCGCCACCGCGTACGCGAGCAGCATCACGACGAGCAGGCCGCTCACGGCCCAGTCGACGGCGCCCGTGTGGGCATGGAAGGCCCCGAAGAGGCCATGCAGCGGCCCGGCCTCCCAACCAGCAAACGCCACGTCGCTGCGGGGCACGAGCACGCTTGGGCCGGCCGTGTCGAAGACGACCAGCGCGAGCGTCCCGAAGATGAGCGTGGCGAGCCCCGCCCGTCCCGCGGCCTGTCCGTGGATCGCCCGCGGCAGGGACAGGGCCCGGCCGCGGGGCAGCCTCAGTGAGCGAGGGCGACCGTGGCCTTGGCCTGGGCCGCGGCGGTGCCGCTGGCGGCGAGTACGGCGGCGCTACCCGTTCTCGCCGCCAGTACCCCGGCGCCCTCGCCGGGGGTGGGTGGGACGGGTTCCTGTCGCATCACGCGGACATAGTGCCTGGGACGCTGCCGGCGCGCCCTCTCAGCGACGAAAACCGACGGTTAGCGAGTGCCACGTCTCACGCCCGGACGTTGGCCGGAGACCTTGGCGAAGACAAAGAGGTTGTTGAGCCCGAGCTGGAAGCGGCGGGCACGGCTGCAGCGTGAACCCGCGCATCGACGAAGAGCTGCACCGTCTGAGAGGGCTCGAAGCCGTAGTGCTCATGCTCCTGCATGCCATCGAGAACGCCGAGGCGCTTCCCAAGCGCGATGAGGCTATCCACCATCGGCGAGGGCACGGTGCAGATGACCCGACCGTTGTCCTTGAGCAGCGCCCAGCAGTCCTCGGCGAGGCTGCGCTGAGCGTCGGCGGGGATGTGCTCGAGGACGGCGAGCATCGTGATCGCGTCGAAGGTCTCGCCGGCCGGCAGGTCATCGGGCGCGCGTCCCGCGGATGAAGCGGAAGGCGCCGAAATCCTCGGGAACCGAGTCGCTGTCGACACCGACGCCGGAGGCGATCCTGCCCTCGAGCATCGCTGAAGAGAAGGCCGTCGCTGCAGCCGATGTCGAGCACGTGGGCTCCCGGGGGAGGTGCCGTGCCGCCATCCTGATGCGCCAGCGCTGAAGCAGCACGTCCCCCTGCTTCATCGATTCCCTCTCACGCTCGCGGCGCGAGTAGCACCGGCAACTCGAAGCGCCGTGACGAACGCGACGCTGAGGCTGACGCAGTCTGCCCAGTCGGCGGTGCAGCGCCGCTCGTGAGACGGTGCCCGCTCCGATTGGGACCCGCGCCCACGGCTCGGCGCCGGCGGACCCTGTGTCGAGAGCGAGGTCGGCCGCCACCGCGCCGGCGGGCGGGCAGGACGACCAGCAAGGGGAGCTCATAGCGGTAGCTGAACCCCCAGATCAGCGACGGGCTGAGGAGCAGCAAGCACCGCGCTCGCCGCCAAGACGAGGCAGGCCCAGCGAGCCTGGCGCCTCCCCGAGCGTCGTCGGACCAAGCCGACCGCCGCCGCGAGCGCTCCGATCAGGCAGGCGAGAAACGCCGGCCCGGGCATGTAGAAGATCGACTGGTATGTGCGGAGCGGGCCCATCAGCGCCGGGTCGGGCGAGGGGGTGATCCGGTGGTGGTTGAACCCCTGGTTCGCGAAGTACACGTGATAGTTGTCGCTGGTACGGATGGATGTGCGGCGAGGGGAACCTCCAGCGCTGCATGTCGATGCGATCCGTGGCCATCCACCTCCCAGGCGTGAAGTAGTGCCAGGTATCGGCGAGCACCGCGCTGAGGTAGTCGAGGGGCTGGTGCTCGATCACGGTTATAGCGAACTGCTCCCCGAGCAGGTTCCGCTGATGGCGGCTTCCGAGGCCCGGGGTGCCCAGAGCGGCGAGCCGCTGGGAATCGTCCGAGTAGAACTCGCCGTTCTTCGTGCGCTTGGACACCGGTTGCTGCCGGGCACAGCCGTGCCTCGCTGGGCGGGCAGCGCGTAGTCGCAGGTGGCAAAGGGGGCGACGCGGCCGTAGAGATAGATGCCCGTCCAGTCGTCGAAGCCAAAGCTGCCGTGGTGCGGCGGCGTACCAGCCTCCGTAGCCGCCCAGCGCCGCGGCGACCACGGCGCAGTAGGTGAGCAGCGCCCGCCGGCGGCCGCGGAGCAGCAGATACAGCCCAGCCACGACCAGCACCGGCAGAACCGAGGTGCGCGTCAGCGTGCCCGCAGCGAGCAGCAGCCCCACGGCCGCCCCCCGCCGGGGGCCGACCGTCTCCCCGCCAGAGCAGGACGGCCAGGCCTCCGAGCAAGAGAAGGCTCGTCAAGGTCTCCGCCAGGATGAACTGCTCGAGGCTCAGCTCGTAGCCGTCGAGCAACACCGGCAGCGCCGCCAGCGCGGCCAAGCAGCGCCGCGCGCCCAGGCGCAGCACCAGCGCGTAGACGAGCAAAGCCCATCGCGAGGCCCATCAGGTGCTGGACCACGACGACCACGGCCAAGCTGCCCGGTGAGCGACAGCGGCACCAGGAACAGCGGGTATCCCGCCGGGTGCCAGGTCCCCGGTACGACCGTATGCGCCAAGGAGAGGTAGTCGGAGGAGTCCGTGTACAGCTCGAGCGCCGGCCAGTAGGCGATCGAGACGACGATCCTCAGGCCCGACGGCCACGATGAGGAAGGCGGTGAAGAGCCAATGGCGGCGCAGGACGGGCAATTGGCGCGCAAGCCGGCCGCCAAGCGCATGGTCCGGAGGCCGAGGCGATCGCGCGCGTGGCCGAGCGAGGGCTGGTCGAGACAGGCGCGTCAGACCTCCCCGGGCCGGGCTCGTGGCCGCGGCTCGCGGGAGCGAGGGCTCTTGCCATCTCTATTCGGGCGCTCCGGGGCTGGCCGCTCAGGCACGCTCAGCGGTCCGGTGCAGCCCGAGGATCGAAAGGAGGAACGAGGTGAAGAAGACCTGGACCCCGATGATCACCAGCGTGGCGCCCACCAGCGCGAGGCGCTCCTCGGAGAGGGGGCCGAAGCCGCGTTCAATCCAGTGGACGACGACCACGGCGACCACGACCAAGCCAGCGACCGCGATCAGGCTTCCCGCCATCAGCCCGTGCTCGAGGCGAAATCGGGACCGGAAGGCGTCGAACCAGCGCTGATGGTGGCCTATGTAGTAGGTCGCGTAAGCCTGCGCGCAGAGCCCCATCGCGATGACCTGGACGCCGACGACCAGCAGCAGCATGCCGGCGATCTGCGTGTGCAGATACCACTGCCGTCCGAACACGTTGAGGTCTCCCAGCACCGTGATCGACAACACGAAGACCAACGACAGCCATCAGCGCGCCCGGCAACAAGAACAGGTACACGGGACTGTGGACGAGCAGATATCGCAGATGGCGCCAGCCGTCGCGGAAGCTCGACAGCTTCGATTCGCCCCCCCGCGGGTGGTACGTGATCGGCAGCTCGGCGATCACCAGCCGCTCGCGGGCCGCGCGGACGACCATCTCCGAGGCGAACTCCATACCGGTGGTGCGCAGATCAAGTCGCGGGATGGCATCGCGCCGCAGCGCCCGCATTCCGCAATGTGCGTCGCGTACCCCGGTGCGGAAGAACAGGTTGAGGATGCCGGTGAGCAGCGGATTGCCGATGTAGCGATGCAGCCATGGCATCGCGCCCGGCTCGATGTTGTCCATGCGATCGCCCATCACGAGGTCGGCACCCGCCGCCAGCTTCTCGACGAACCGCGGGATGTCGGCGAAGTCGTAGGTCAGATCAGCATCTGCCATCACGACGTAGTCACCACGAGCGGCGGCCAGACCGGCCAGGTAGGCGCTCCCGTACCCGCGGCGAGGCTCGTGCAGGACCCTCGCTCCGGCCGCGGCGGCCAGCGCGGCACTCCGATCCTCCGAGTCGTTGTCGACGACGATCGACCTCGCCGCGCAGACCCGCAGCGCTCAGCGCGTGCTGCGCCGCCCGGACGCACCGCTCGATGTTCTGCTCCTCGTTGAGGCACGGGATCACCACCGAGACCAGCACCTCGGCCCGGTCGTGGTCAGCGCGGTCCGGCACCGCATCGGCGAGAAAGGCCACGCCTCCTTTTACTTGCTCTTGGGGCACGCCGCAGAAGCCTAGCGATCTCGGGGCGCAGCTATCCCATTCGCCCGAACGCGCAGATACCTGATACCGCTGCTCGGAGCGCAGACGCCTAACATCGCTCAGCGTGAGCGCCGGCACCTTCGTGGGGCCCCCGGGCGGGGCGGTCGAGGTTCGCGGACGCGCCCGGCCGTGGGAGCGCGACGCCACCATGCTCGTCCTCGGCGCGCTCGTCGTCGCGGCCGCGGTGATCCGGTTCGCCCGGATCGGCCACCAGGGCTTCTGGTTCGACGAGGGCAACACGGACCTGCTCGTCCACTACTCGGTCCCCAGCATGCTCGGGCTGATCCGGCACACGGAGTCGACGCCCCCGCTCTACTACCTGCTCGCCTGGGGGTGGGCGCATGTGTTCGGCTACGGCGAGGCGGCGCTGCGCTCGCTCTCCGCCATCGTCGGGGTCCTCGTCGTCCCGGTGGCCTACGTGCTCGGGAGCCGCCTGTTCGACCGCCGGGCCGGTCTCATCGCCGCCGCCCTGGTCGCCTTCAACCCGCTGCTCATCTGGTACTCGCAGGAGGCGCGCTCCTACGAGCTCCTCACGTTCCTGAGCGGGCTCTCGCTGCTCGCGTTCCTGGCTGCTCGCGAGGCCCCCTCCCCCCGTGCGCTCGCGGCCTGGGCCCTCGCCTCCGCGCTCGCGCTCGCCACGCACTACTACGCGCTGCTGCTCGTGGTGCCTGAAGCCGTGTGGCTGCTGGCGGTGCAGCGGCGCCGGGTGGCGGCGTGGGCGGCGGCCGGCTTCCTGGCCGCCGTGGGCGGCGCTCTGCTGCCGCTGGCGCTGGCCCAGAACGCGACCGGGCACGCGAACTGGATCGCCACCGCGTCACTCCTCCGCCGCCTGCGCCAGGTGCCGACGCAGTTCGTCTCGGGCCAGCAGATCCCCGCTGCCGGGGTGCTCATCCCGGTATCCGGGGCGCTCGCCCTGGCGGCGCTCGCCGCGGCCGCCTGGCCAGGGGATGCGCGGTGGCGCCGCGGTGCGCTTATCGCCGCCGGCCTCGCTGCGGTCGGGCTCGTGCTCGACCTGCTCCTCATCGCCGCCGGTGTCGACGACCTGCTGACGCGCAATCTGCTGGCGCTCTGGCTGCCGGGCGCCCTGGCCTCACCGCCGGGCTGCGCCGGACCGGTGTGGCCGGCGTGATCGCCACGGTTCTCCTGTGTGCGATCGGCCTCACCGGAGCGATCGCCGTCGATGTGAACCGCAACTACCAGCGCCCGGACTGGCGCGCCGTGGCGCGGCTGATCGGCCCGCGACCGGCACCCGGGGTGGGCGAGCGGGCCATCCTCGTCCAGCACTACCGCCAGCTGTTGCCACTGCGCCTCTACGTCCCCGGGATCGCCTTCCTGCGCCGGGGACAGCTCCGCCACGTGCGTGAGATCGACATCGTCGCGTTCTCCGCGCCCGCGAGCTCGGGCTTCTGCTGGTGGGGATCGGCCTGCAACCTGTGGCCCTCCAGGCTGCAGGCGCGCTACGAGATCCCGGGCTTCCACGAGGTGTGGCGCCGGCACGTGAACCAGTTCGCGGTCGTGCGGCTGGTGGCCGCCCGGCCCGAGCGGATCGCGGTCTCGATCGCCGGACGGGCGCTCACGGCCCCACGGGTGCGGGCGCGCTGGGAGCTATTGCTGCAGCGGTGAGTGGGCGGAGGCGCGTGGCCCCCGCCCACCCGCACGTTCAGCCGACGTAGAACTCGACGCCTTCGAGGCTGACGAAGTCGTCGGTGTTCCCCGAGGAGTCCTCGACGATCAGGTTCCCATTCGACGCGATCCACAGCGCGATGGGGCGCGGGATGGAGTCGTTGTTCGTGGTACTGACCGAGACCCAGGCCCCATTGGGCGGGCGCACCCCAGCGGGCAAGGTTGCGATCACCGACGAGGTCTTCCCCGTGCCGTCGAGGACGCCGGTCAAGTGGACGAAGCCCTCGGCGTCCTTCGTGTAGGCGGGCGTACCGCCGTAGGTGGTCACGGTGAAATACGGCGTCCAGCCGTTGGCGAGCGTGAGCGCCGTCCAGGTCAGCGGTGGGAGCCCGTCGGCGGTGGTCGCCGAGGCCGCGGAGGTCGCGCTGAGCGCGTGGGTCGCATTCGTCGCGTTCGTGGCGTTCGTCGCGTTGGTGGCGTTGATGGCGTTGGTCGCACTCGTCGCGTGGCCGGCATTCGTGGCGAAGCTCGCCTTCGGCACCGTCCCGAGCTTGGACAGCTTGATCTGCTTGCCCGTGACCGAGTGGCTGCGCAGGCGGTTGCCCGAGAGCGTGCCCTTCTTGATGATCGAGTCGCCGTTGACGAGCGTGCTCGCGGCGACGGCGGTGCCGCTGGCCGCGATCACGAGCGCGATCACGGCAACGACCATGGACGGCGACGGCAGCCGCCGAGAGATGGGCTGCATGATGTGAGTCCCCGATCGAGAGCGGGCGGGCCCCCGTGGCCGCCCTGTCCGCCTACCCTCTTCGATCCGGCCGCCGCTGTCAATGGCCGGCTTGCCGCAGCGTCGCCACCTCCGCCTCGCTCAGTCGCCGCCACCGGCCCGCCGGCAGCGAACCCAGCGTGAGCGGCCCGAAAGCGGTGCGCTGCAGCGACCGCACCGGGTGCCCGACCGCTTCGCACATGCGCCGGACCTGCCGCTTGCGGCCCTCGTGGATGGTGATCTCGAGCGCGCCCGCGCCGAGACGCCGCACCCGGGCCGGCGCCGTCGGGCCGTCCTCGAGCTCAACCCCGGCCCGCAGCGCGCGCACCGCCGACGCTCGCACCGGCGGGTTGGCGACTTGAGCCCGGTAGGTCTTCGGCACCTCGAACCGTGGATGGATGAGCCGGTGCGCGAGGTCGCCGTCGTTGGTGAGGAGGATCAGGCCGGTGCTGTCGGCATCGAGTCGCCCGACCGGGTAGAGCCGCCGGTGATCCGGCAGCAGGCCGACAACGGTCGGGCGGCCCTGCGGGTCGCGGGCGGTCGAGACGACTCCGGGCGGCTTGTGCAGCGCGTAGACGACCCGCTCGGAGACCGGGTGGACCGGAATGCCGTCGAGCGCGACGGTGTCGTCCGGCACCACGTCGCGGGCGGGATCGCACACCGCGACTCCGCCCACGGTGACCCGGCCCGAGCGCACGATCTCCTCGCTGGCTCGCCGCGAGGCGACACCGGCGAGGGCGAGGTACTTGGCCAGGCGCATCGGCCTGCCACCATAGTGGCCATGGATTTCACGCTGGTGCAGGAGACGCTGACGCAGGAGGCCGAGCCGGCCTACCGCGCCCGCCAGATCTGGAAATGGGCGGCTCAGGGCGCCGACGAGTTCGGCGTCATGAGCGATCTCCCCGCCCGCCTGCGTGATGCCCTCGAGCGCTCGGTGCCCTTCTCGACGCTCACCGTCGTCAGCGAGGCGCACGCCTCCGACGGGACGGTCAAGACCCTCTTCCACACCCACGACGGCCGCCCGGTCGAGGCGGTCCTGATGCGCTACCGCGACGGTCGACACTCGATCTGCCTGTCCTCGCAGTCGGGCTGCCCGCTCACCTGCACGTTCTGCGCCACCGGCCAGATGCGCTTCGGCCGCAACCTGACCGCGTGGGAGATCATCGACCAGGCGCTGCACTTCCGCCGCCTCGGTCCGGTCGACCACGCCGTGTTCATGGGCATGGGCGAGCCGATGATGAACCTCGATCACGTGCTCGAGGCCTGCCGGCGGCTGCCCGACCTCGGCATCACCCACCGGCGCACCGCGATCTCGACCGTGGGCTGGATCCCCGGCATCGCCCGGCTCACCGCCGAGCCGATGCCGATCCGGCTCGCCCTCTCCCTGCACGCCGCCGAGGACGATCTACGCACCCAGATCATGCCGGTCAACTCGCGCTATCCGCTCGCTGACGTGCTTCGCGCCTGCGAGGCGCACTACGCGCGCAAGCGCCGCAAGGTGTTCGTCGAGTACGTGATGCTGGCCGGCGTCAACGACTCCCACGCGCAGGCCCGGCAGCTGGCCGGGCGACTCGATCCCCGGGTGTACAAGGTGAACCTGATCCCGTACAACCCCACCGGCTCGATCTACGAGGGCTCGACACCGAAGGCGATCGACGCCTTCCGGTCCGAGCTCGAGCGCCACGGCATCGACGCCACCGTGCGCCTCACCCGCGGGCGCGACATCGACGCCGCCTGCGGGCAGCTGGCCGCGCGCGCCTGAATCGCCACCCCGCCGACGGTCACGTTCACGGTCTCGAGCGGGCCGTAGCGGGGGCCGGGTTTCTCGACTCCCACCGCCGGGCAGCCGGATCGCATGGATCTCCGCCGCTTCGCCCGCACCCTCGCCGCCCTGCGCGTCGCCATTGGGGCCGGACTCGTGCTCGCCCCCACCCGCCTGGCCGAGCCCTGGGTGGGCCGGGACGGGACGCGGCCGGGAGCGGCCGTGATCACGCGCGGGCTCGGCGCCCGCGATGCCGTGCTCGGCGCGGGCGCGCTGGCCGCCGATCGCGACGCCCTGCCCCTGTGGCTGGCCGCGGCGGTGGTCGCGGACACCGCCGACCTGCTGTCCACGCTGGCCGGCGGCCGTGCGGTGCCGATCCGCGGGCGGGTGCTCGTCGGCGGGTTCGCCGCCGCCGGAGCGGCGGGCGGGATCGCCACGCTGGTCGGGCTGCGCTCGGAGTGAGGCGCTCGGTCAGACGGTGCCCGAGCGTGCCTCCCCGGCCGCGAGCAGGCGCTCGCGCAGCTGCTCCTCGACCTCGGGCGAGGGGTCGAAGGCGGCGACCTCGGGCAGGGCGTCGAGGCCGGTGAGGCCGAACAGGCGCAGGAACAGATCGGTCGTGCGGTAGAGCACGGCGCCGAACTGCGAGCGCCCGGACTCCTCGATCAGCCCGCGCTCGAGCAGCGTCGAGGCAGCGGATTCGGCGTTGACACCACGGATGCGGGCGATCTCGGGCCGCGACACCGGCTGCAGGTAGGCGATGATGGCCAGCGTCTCGGCCTGGGCCGGGGTCAGCGGCGGCGTGCGCGGGCGGGCGAGCAGCCGCCTGGCGGCCTCCTCGGCCTCCGGGTGCGAGGACAGGATCCAGCCCCCGGCGAGCTCGCGCAGGACGAGCCCGCGCCGCTCGAACTCGTAGTACTCACGCAGCTTCTCGAGCGCGCTGACGACCTCGTAGAGCTCCGCCGTCGTCGCCTCGGCCAGGGCCTCCGCGCTCACCGGTTCGCCGCTCAGGAACAGCAGGGACTCGAGCGTGCGCTCGAGCTCCGGGCCATTCATGCGACCTCCCGAGCGACCAGCCGCGGCCCGCTCATCGCCGCCGCCGGCTCGAGCGTGATCTCGCCGAACGGCTCGTCCTGGCTCCAGGTCAGCTCGCCCTGCTTGTAGAGCTCGAGCACGGCGAACAGGGTGACCGCCACGGTGACCCGGTCCGCCCGGGCCACCGCCTCGTCGAAGCTCACCCGCCCGCGGCGCAGCAGCGCGCGCAGATGGGCCAGACGCTCGGCCACGGTGACCACCGGCGAGGCCATGTGGGAGACGTTGACCGGCTCGGGCAGCGTGAGCAGCGAGCCGATCGCCCGGCCGAGCACAGCTGGGTCGTACACCGCGCCCGCCTCGGGCAGCCGCGCCTTGCGCAGGAAGGCGGGCAGCGGCGCGGAGCGGAAGCGGTAGCCGGTCTGGCTGCCGAGCCGCTGCTGCAGGTGCGCGGCGGCCGCCTGGTAGCGGTGAGCGTCGAGCAGCCGCGCGAGCAGCTCCTCGGCTGCCTCGCCGGGATCGAACTCGATCGCCTCCGGCTCCTCCCCGGGCAGGAGCAGCCGCGACTTCAGCTCGAGCAGCGCGGCGATGAGGACGAGAAACTCGGTCGCCGCCTCGAGGTCGAGCTCGCCGCGGCGCTCGAGGTGATCGATGTAGGAGATGACGATCTCGGCCAGATCGACCTCCATGAGATCGACCTCCTCGCGCAGGATGAGCGTGAGGAGGAGATCGAACGGGCCGGCGAAGACGTCGAGGTCGAGCTCCAGGTCGACGAGGCGCACCGCGACCAGGCTACTGGCCGGGCCGGACCGCTCCGAATCCCATGGCCTCGCGGACGTCGCGCACCACCGGCGCGGCGATCGCCTGCGCCTTCTCGGCACCGCGGGCGAGCGCACGCTCGAGCCCGGCCTCGTCGGCGCGGAGCTCGCCGTAGCGCTCCTGCAGTGGGGCCAGGTAGTCGACCACGGCCTCGGCCACGGCGGTCTTGAACGCCCCGTAGCCGCTGCCGTCGAACTCGGCCTCGATCGCCTCCGGAGTGCGGGCGGACACGGCGGCGAGGATCTCGATGAGGTTCGAGATGCCGGGCTTCTCGGGCCCCCGGCGCACCTCGCTGCCGGAGTCGGTGACCGCCGAGCGGACCTTCTTGAGCACGGTCTTCGGATCGTCGAGAACGAGTACGGTCCCCTGCGGGGTGCCGCCGGTGGTTGACATCTTGCGCTCGGGCTCCTGCAGGTCCATGATCCGCGCGCCGACAGTGGGGTAGCGGCCCTCGGGCACGACGAGATGCTCGCCGAAGCGGGCGTTGAAGCGCTGGGCGATGTCGCGCATGAGCTCGACGTGCTGGCGCTGGTCGTCGCCCACCGGCACCTCGTGGGCGCGGTAGGCGAGCACATCGGCGGCCATCAGGACCGGGTAGTAGAGGAGCGCAGCGGAGACGAGCTCGCGCTGGGAGGCCGACTTGTCCTTGAACTGGTGCATGCGGGTGAGATCGCCGATCGCGGTCACCGCGGACAGCAGCCAGGTCAGCTCGGTGTGCTCGGGCACGTCGCTCTGGCGGAAGAACACGCACCGCTCAGGATCGAGCCCGGCGGCGAGCAGGATGGCCGCGGTGTCGTAGGTGGCTGAGCGCAGCGCGGCAGGGTCATAGGCGACGCTGATGGCGTGGAGGTCGACCACGCAGTAGATCCCCTCCCCGCGGTCCTGACCGGCCACGTACTGGCTGATGGCGCCGATGTAGTTACCCAGGTGCTTGCGGCCCGTGGGCTGGATGCCGGAGAAGATGCGCATGACGGGCGTTCAGGCTATCTGGGCCAGGCGGTTTGCCGCCGGCCGGTGGCGTGCGCCGGCGCCGCGCGCCGGCGCGCCGTTCAAGCCGGCAGCCGCCCGGCCCGCGCCCCCGCCCCGGAGCCCGGCAGCGCCACCGGCTCCTCGCGCCGGCGGGCGAGCACCCAGGCGGCCACGACGCCTCCGGCGCCGCCGCACAGATGTCCCTGCCAGGAGATGCCGGTGTGTGGCAGCAGGCTGGCGATGAGCGCGCCACCCCACACGACCCCGACGACGAGGCCGGTCAGCAGCTCGAGCGGGCTGCGGTCGAACAGGCCCCGGGTGAGCAGGTAGGTCGCGTAGCCGAACACGAGCCCGCTCGCGCCCACCACGACGGCGCCCGACGGCGAGATGAGCCACGTTCCCAGGCCCCCGAGGACGATCACGATCGCGCTCACCAGGGCCAGGCGGGCGGCCCCCCGCAGGGCGATGATCAGGCCCATGAACACGAACGGGATCGTGTTGTCGAACAGGTGCCAGAACCCCGCGTGCAGGAACGGAGCCGTGAGGATCCCCCACAGGCGCCCGACGTCGCGTGGCCAGATTCCGTCCTGATCGAGCCGATAGGAGTCGATCGCGTTGATGATCTCGATCACCCACATGAGGGCGACCACCGCGACCAGCAGCTGCAGGCCGCCGCGCCAGGCGGCGGACCGGGAGGGCTCCCCGCCGGGCGAGCGGGGGGCAGGGACCGTCGTCGTGCTCATGGCCGGACTATAGACCGGCCCAGAGCTGGGCTCAGCCGTCCGCCAGCGCCTCTTGCGCGACCGCCATCGCGACCTGGGCGCGCTGGTGCAGCGAGGGCGCAAGCACGAACTCCTCCGGAGTGTGAGCGCCCCCGCCGCGCGGGCCGAGCCCGTCGACGGTGAGCGGAATGGTGGCGGCGAAGTGGCTGGCGTCGCTGGCGCCGCCACGGGAGGCGCCGATGATCGGCCGCCCGAGCCGCGCGCTGGCCCGCTCGAGCAGCCCGGCTGTGCTCGCCCGCCCGTCCATGCCCGGCCATACGCGCTCCATGCGGGCCTCGAGCCCGACCTCGTCGAGCTCGGCGGGAACGGATGCCTGCACCGGCCCGAAGGCGTCGGCGCTCACCGCCCGCATGTCGAAGATCATCTCCCCCGCGGCCGGGACGACGTTGAACGCATCGCCCGAGCGGATGACCGTCGGCACGACGCTCAGCTGCTCGTTCCCGTGCGGATCGTGATGGCCGGCCACGGCAATCGCGGTGCGCGCGAGGGCGAGCAGGGCGTTGCGTCCGGCGTCGGGGGCGCTGCCGGAATGCGCGGCCCGCCCGCTCGCCCGCACGCGCAGGGTCCCGGCCGCCTTGCGGCGCACCACGACCGCCTCCTCCCCCGCCTCGCTCAGCTGGCCGGCCTCGAAGCACAGGCAGGCGTCGTAGTGGGCGAAGCGCTCGATGTGCACGAACGGTGCCACCCGCCACTCCTCATCGGTGACGAGCAGCACGGCGAGCTCGGCGAAGGCCTCCGGGCGCGCGGAGAGCGCACGGGCCACCCCGAGCGCGAGCACGTCCCCGCCCTTCATGTCCGCGGTCCCGGGGCCGTAGAGCCGGTCGCCCTCGCGGCGCAGCGGCTTGTGGGAGCGGTGGTCGATGACCGTGTCGAGGTGGCCGAGCAACAGCAGGCGGCGCCCGCCGGTGCCGTCGATGCGGGCGATGAAGTCCTCCGCGCTCCCCGCGGTCGAGCACGGGACGCGCTCGATCCGGGCCTGGGGTGGCAGCAGCGCGGCGCATACGGCCACCGCCTCCTCGGCCCCATCGATGTCTCCCGACGGCGAGGACACGGCCACGAGCGCTTCGAGCTCGCGCTCGGCGCGGGCGGCGATCTCGGCGGCGTCGGCGGCGAGCTGGCTGTCCATCAGTGCTGGGTGACCCCGAGCCCACGCACGGGCGCCTCGGCGGCCTCGGCGCTCAGCCCCTCGAGCCGGTGATAGAAGGCATAGGCCACCCGCATGGCGTGGGCCTTCGCCGCCGTGGCCCGCTCTCCGGCGAACCGCGCGTCGATCGTCTCCGCCCACAGGTAGACCCAGCGCTCGAAGTGCCCGGCGCGCAGGCGCACCTTCTCGTTCAGCTCGTAGTGGGGCCCGAATGCGCCGCCGGCGTACGACTTGGCCCCCAGCAGCACGGTCTCCCAGAAGGAGGCGATGCGGGGGATGTGGGCCTCGAGGTCGAGGTGGGCAACGTCGGTGAAGATGAAGCCGATGATCGGATCGGCGAACGCGGCCGTGTAGAAGGCGCGCACGAGGCGCTCGCAGTCTTCGCGGGTCTCGATGTCGGGGAACGCGGCGGGCATGGCTTCAGAGGAGGATAGGAGCCCGCGCCGGGCCTCAGGCTCAGCGGAAGGCGTGAGCGACGATGCGTCCCTGACCGGAGCCGAAGCGCTCGCCCCGCAAACGGTGACGCAGCGATCGGGCCACCCGGTAGGGGCCGCGCTCGCGGTACACGACGACCCGCCGGAACCCGCAGTCGCCGAGCATGTCGGCCAGCGCCCGCGAGTTGGGTCCCCACCAGTTCGACGGGTCGCCGCTCACCTCCGAGCCGCGGTAGAAGGCCATGGCCGGCCGCCGGCGCCAGAGCAGGTCGGCGTGCGTCTCGACCACCATCGTCCCGGTGCACACGCTGGCCGCCGCGCGCAGATAGCCGAACGGGTCGGGCAGGTGGTAGAAGACCCCGAGGAACAGGACGAGGTCGAACGTCCCGACCGCGGCCGGGGAGATGTCGAGGATGTCGATATCGAGATCCTCGACCCGCGACCCGAGGGCGTGCCGGGCGAGCTCGAACGGCCGCTTCGTGCCCCAGCCCTGGGGTCCCCAGGCCGGCTCACGCCAGCACGCGGGGTCGACGGCGACGACCCGCGAGGCTCCCCGCCGCTCGGCCTCGAAGGAGAAGAAGCCGTCGAAGGCGCCGATGTCGAGGACCGAGCGCCCGTCGAGGCGTTCGGGCAGGCGCATGCGGCGCAGCCCCGCAGTGGTGTCGGACTGGCCCGGGGTGACGACGCCCTGTCCAAGGTCGATCCGGTGAAACCACCGCAGTTCGGCGACCTGCTCGGCCAGGCTGCGCCGCGTCCCCAGGTTCTCGATCTCCGCCGTGGTCACCGGCGGGCAATTATGCCGGGCGGCCGATCGACTCGCCGCTCGGTCCGCCCCGGAGCTCGCCCGCCTCGTACAGGGCGACGAGCGCCCGCACCGCATCGGCGTGCAGGCGGCCGCCGGCCAGGCGCTCGAGGCGCCCGACCACATCGCCGGGCAGGCCGGGGGCGACAGCGGTCAGGCTGTCCCAGGCGTCGGCGAGCGCGATCAGCGACGGGCCGGGATCGAGCGGCACGTGCCGGTCGGGCGCGGCGCCGTCGCGGCGCTCCCACTGAGCGGCGATCCAGCCCGCCTGCTGCACGCTCAACACCGGCTCGGCGATGCGGGCGCTGCGTCGGGCGGCGGCCGCGAGCTCGTCGAGCTCTGTCTCCTCGAGGCCGCTGGCCCGCGGCAAGGGCGCCTCGTCGGCCAGGCAGGCGACGTCGTGCAGGAGTGCAGCCTCGCTGAGGGCCAAGGTATCGGCCCGCGCCCAGCCGAGCGCGCCGGCGAGCAGCCCGGCCATGACCGCCACCCGTTCGGAGTGCTCGCGCGTGGCCGGGTCGCGCGCCTCGTAGCTGCGAACGAGCGTGCGCAGCCCCTGCACAGCCTGGGCGCGCTCGAGCCGCTGCGCCCGCTCGTGCTCGGAGAGCTCGTCGATGAGCGCCGGATCGTAGATCCAGGTCTGGTTGCGGCCGTGGGCCTTGCTCCAGTAGAGCGCGCTGTCGGCCAGCCGCAGCAGCTCGTTCGCGTCGCTGGCCGAGTCCGTGTCGCAGATACCGGCCGAGATCGTCACCCGGTGCGGATCGGGCGGCGCGGCGGCGATCAGCCGGCGCGCCCGCTCGACGGCCACGAGTGCCTGCTCGCGGGTGGTGTCGGGGAGCACCCAGGCGAACTCGTCGCCGCCGAGGCGGCCGAGCGTGTCCTCGGTACGCGCGAAGCTCTGCAGCGCGGCGGCCACGCGCACGAGCATGGCGTCGCCGACGTCGTGCCCGGCGGCGTCGTTGACCTCCTTGAAGTGGTCGATGTCGATGATCGCCACCGCGACCGGCCGGCCATGCCGGGCGGCGCGGGCGAGCTCGCCGGCCAGACGAGCCTGGAGGGCGCGCTGGTTGGCCAGGCCGGTGAGCGAGTCGCTGAGCGCCTGCTCGGCCAGCCGGGCGCGCTCCTCGGTGGAGGCGATCGCGGTGGCGAGCAGCTCGCCGAACTCGAGTAGGGTCTCCTCATCAGGGGGACCGAACGCGCCCGGCGCGAAGTCGGCCACCGCGAGCAGGCCCCAGCGGCGCCCGGCCACGGTCACCGGGGCCACGATCGTGGACAGGTACCCGGCCTGGGCCACCGCACTGTGCGCCGGATGGCGGTCGACGCGCATGGGACGACCGGTGGCCAGCGCCTCCTCGAGGGTCACGCTGGCCGCCAGAGGGATGACCGTGCCTCGCTGGTAGGCGGCGCCGTCGTGCTCGCCGTAGGCGCCGACGACGAGCGCGCAATCGCCGTCGCTCAGGCGCATGATGCCGGCACCGCCGCAGCGCAGCAGCCGCGAGACCTCGAGCGCCACCAGGTCGTAGATCTCCTGAGCGCTGCGGCCGTCGACCACGGCCGTGGCGACGCGGCGCAGGGCCCCCTGCTCGGCGGCGAGCATCTCGGCTCGGCGACGCACCGTGAGCATGCGGCGCTTGGCCTCGCTGATCATCACACCGATGCCGACGTAGACGGGTGCGGCGACGAGCAGCGTGGCCAGGAAGCGGTCGTGCAGGGCCTGGGAGTCGTACAGGAGCGGGAGCGACTGCACGGCGACGCAGGCGAACAGATAGGCGAGGGCGACCGCCCGGCGGTAGAAGTAGGCGGCGAACATCCCGGACAGGAGCAGATAGATCCAGGCCGGAGAGTGCGACCCTCCCGAGCTGGCCACCGCGATGGCGACGCACACGAGGCCGCTGGCCTGAATCGGGTGGATGACCCACTGCGGCGAGGCATGCCAGGGGACGACCCGCAGCAGCACGGGCGCGCCGAGCACACAGGCCGCGGCCAGTCCGAACAGGACCACCTGATGGGCGCGCGGGATGCCCGGCAGACGGGTCATCACCGCCAGAGTGACGCCGCCGAGCGAGAAGCACGCGGCGGTCAGCTTCCCGGCCAGCGGGAACTCGTCGTCATCGATCACGGCCCGCGCCAGCCCGCGACGCGCCGCTCCCAGCGAACCCATGTCTCCCTTGTCGGCGCGAGCGCCGCGCGGGCTTAGCGCGGGCTCGCTTTGACCGGCGATCGGCGTCCCCCGCTTACGCGAGGGGCTGGCGGATGACCGGCCGCCGCGCCGCTGCCGCCTCGTCGAGGCGGCGCACCGGCGTCGTGTACGGCGCCGCCTGGGCGATCTCGGGGTCCTCCCCGGCCTCCCGCAGGATCCCCGCCACGGTGGCGGCGAAGTCGTCGAGCGTCTCCTTGGTCTCGGTCTCGGTCGGCTCGATGAGCAGTGCCTCGTCGACGATGAGCGGGAAGTAGACCGTCGGCGGGTGCACGCCGAAGTCGAGCAGCCGCTTGGCCAGATCGAGGGTGCGGATCTTCAGCTCGCGCTTCATCGGCGTGCCCGAGAGCACGAACTCGTGCATGCACAGCCGCTCGTAGGCCGCCGGCATGTGCTCGAGGACGCCCTCGGCCCGCAACCGGGCGAGCAGGTAGTTGGCGTTCAGGACCGCGACCTCGGACACCTCGCGCAGGCCTTCGGCCCCGAGCGAGCGGATATAGGCGTAGGAGCGTACGAACACGCCGTAGTTGCCCTGGAAGCCGCGCAGGCGGCCGATCGACTTCGGCCGGTCGTGGTCGAGGTCGAAGAACGGCTCGCCGCCGTTGCCGTCCGAGCTGCGCCGGACCACCTGAGGCCGCGGCAGGTAGGGCTCGATGCGGTCCGAGACGGCGATCGGACCGGCACCCGGGCCACCGCCACCGTGGGGCTGGGTGAACGTCTTGTGCAGGTTGAAGTGCACGATGTCGAAGCCCATGTCGCCGGGGCGGCAGATGCCCATGATCGCGTTCAGGTTGGCGCCGTCGTAATAGAGCGTCGCCCCGACCGCGTGCACGATGCGGGCGATCTCCTCGATCCCAGGCTCGAACAGGCCGAGCGTCGAGGGGTTGGTGAGCATCAGGCAGGCGACGCTCTCGTCCGCCTTGGCGCGCAGGTCCTCGAGGTCGACGTTGCCGTGGTCGTCGGTGCCGACCTTCACCACCTCGTAGCCGGCCATCGTCACCGTGGCCGGGTTGGTGCCGTGCGCGGTGTCCGGCGTCAGCACCTTCGTCCGGTGCTCGCCGCGATCCTCATGGAAGGCTCGGGTGAGCAGCACGCCGGCCAGCTCGCCGTGGGATCCGGCGCTCGGCTGCAGCGATACGTGCGGCAGGCCGGCGATCTCGCCCAGCGCGTCCTGCAGACGCCACATCAGCTCGAGCGCCCCCTGCGCCGACTGCGGGTCCTGGAGCGGGTGCAGCGCGGCATTGCCCGGCAGCGCCGCGATCCGCTCGTGCAGCTTCGGGTTGTGCTTCATCGTGCACGATCCGAGCGGATAGAAGCCGGTGTCGAGATCGAAGTTGCGCTTGGACAGCCGGTTGTAATGGCGCACGAGCTCGGGCTCGGAGATCTCAGGGAGCCGCGGCTCCTGGTCGCGGCGCAGCCCGGCCGGGATGAGCTCCGCGAGCGAGCGCTCGGGCACGTCGAGCGCGGGGGCCACGAACGCCCGGCGGCCGGGCTTCGAGCGCTCGAAGATGCTGATGACTTCGTCGTCAGGGCGAGCTCGGCCTGGCCTCCGAACGTCGCGGGAGGCGCTCATGCGCTCACCCCCTGGAGCGCCCCGCGCTCGGCCGCCACGGCGGCCCCGATCGTCTCGGCCAGGATGTCGATGTCGGCCCGGGTGCGCCGCTCGGTGAGCGCCACCAGCAGTCCATCGGCGTGCTCGGGGTATTCCCGGCCCAGCGGCACGCCGGGGTTGACCCCGCGCTCGCGGCAGCGGGCGATGACGCGCTGCACCGGCGCGTCGAGGCGCAGGGCGAACTCACGGAACACCGGCTGGTCGTGCAGGAGCTCGACCCCATCGATTTCGGCCAGCCGCTCGCGCGCGTAGGCGGTGCGCTGGATGAGCAGGGTGGCCAGCTCGACGAACCCGCGGCGGCCGAGCCAGCTCAGATAGATCACGCCGGCCAGCGCGTTGAGGGCCTGAGCGGTGCAGATGTTCGAGGTCGCGCGCTCGCGGCGGATGTGCTGCTCGCGCGTCTGCAACGTGAGCACGAAGCCGCGCCGGCCCTCGAGATCGCGGGTCTCGCCGGCGATCCGGCCCGGCATGCGGCGCAGCAGCGCCTGGGTAGAGGCGAAGAACCCGAACGAGGGACCACCGAAGTCGAGCCGGTTGCCGAGCGGCTGGCCCTCCCCCACCGCGATGTCGACGCCGGACTCACCCGGAGGGCGCAGCACGGCAAGCGAGTGCGGGTCGCAGGCGCAGATGACGAGCGCACCCGCCTCATGCGCGGCCTGGGCCAGCGCCGGGATGTCCTCGATGGCGCCGAGGAAGTTCGGCTGCTGGAGGATGACTGCGCTCACGTCCTCACCGAGCTCGGGCAGCTCGGTGGCGCCGTCGCGCAGAGGCGCCTCGACGACCTCCATATCCCAGCCGCGAGCCAAGGTGGCCAGCGCCTCGCGCGCGTGCGGGTGCACGCCGCGGGAGATCACGAAGCGCCGGCGCGCGTTGGTCAACTTGGCCACGTAGCCCGCGGCCGCCACGGCACTGGGGCCCTCGTAGACCGAGGCGTTGGCCACCGGCAGGCCGGTCAGCTCGGAGATCGCGGTCTGGTACTCGAACATCGCCTGCAGGCCACCCTGGGAGATCTCGGGCTGGTAGGGCGTATACGGGGTGAGGAACTCCGAGCGGCTGGTGATCGAGTCGATCAGCGCCGGGATGTAGTGGTCGTACATCCCCGCGCCCAGAAACGACACCTCGTCCTCGGTGCTGACGTTGCGGGCGGCCAGGTCGCGCAGCTCCTCGAACACCTCCTGCTCGGAGCGCCCGGCGTCGAGCGCGAGCGGGCGGTCCAGGCGCAGTGAAGCCGGGATGTCGGCGAACAGGGCCTCGATCGAGTCGACGCCGATCGCCGCCAGCATCTCCCGGCGGTCCTCGGCGGTGGCGGAGGTGTACCGGCTCACGACAGGCTGGCCTCGTAGCCGGCCGCGTCCATCAGGGAGTCGACCTCGGCGGGATCGCTCAGGCGCACGCGCACGAGCCAGCCGGCACCGTAGGGATCGTCGTTGATCGTCTCGGGGGCGTCGGCGAGCGCGTCGTTGACCGCGACGACCTCGCCCGAGAGCGGGGCGATCACGTCCGAGACCGCCTTGACCGACTCGATCTCGGTGTAGGACTCGTCCTTGCGGACCTGGGTCCCCACCTTCGGGGGGTCGAAGAACACGACCTCCCCCAGCGAGTCCTGGGCGTACCAGGTGATGCCGAAGGTCGCCTCACCACCGTCGATGCGGGCCCAGTCGTGCTCGGCGTGATAGTGCAGGTCGTCGGGATAGCTGGCCTCGGCCATGGTCCTGTCAGTCTCCCTTCCGATACAGCGGCTTGGTGTGCACGGCGGCCGGCCGGACGGTACCGCGAACGTCGATCTCGATCCGGCTGCCCGGCTCGCTGCGCTCGCTCGGGACGTAGGCCATGCCGATGCCCCGCTCCAGGCAGGGCGAGAAGGTTCCGCTCGTGACCACCCCGCCGCCGAGGACCGGATTGCCCTGGCGGGCAATCCCGGGACCGTCGATGATGAACGGGACGAGCTTCTGCGCCGGGCCGGCGGCGCGCGCGGCGGCCACCGCCTCGGCGCCGATGAAGCGGGTGTCCTCCTTGCAGCACCAGCCGAGGCCGGCCTCGATCGGACCGCGCTCCTCGGAGAGATCGTTGCCGTAGAGGTGAAAGCACACCTCGAGGCGGAGGGTGTCCCGGGCACCCAGCCCGACCGGCACGGCACCGGCCGCGGTGAGCGCATCCCAGACGGCGGGGGCCGCTCCCGGGTCGAGCAGCAGCTCCACCCCGTCCTCACCCGTGTATCCGGTTCCGCACACGAGTGCCGGCTGACCGGCCACCAGACGCTCGGCCGTGTGCATCCGCGGGGGCAGGAGACCGTCGGTCAGCCCGCCGACGATCGCCCGCGCGTGCGGACCCTGGACGGCGAGCATGGCGAAGCGCTCGGCGACGTCGATCACGTCGACGTCGAATTCGCCCGCGTTCTCGGTGATCCAGGCCAGGTCGCGTGCGTGGTTGGCGGCGTTGGTGACCGTGAGGTATTCGTGCTCGGCCAGCCGGTAGGTGAACAGATCGTCGAGCACACCCCCGTCGGGGCGGCACATCAGGCTGTACTGAGCGCCCCCGACGGCGAGCCGGCGCACGTCATTGGAGAGCAGGTGCTGAAGGAAGCCGAGCGCCTGAGGACCGCGCACCTTGACCTGGCCCATGTGCGAGACGTCGAAGATGCCCGCGTCCCGCCGCACAGCCAGGTGCTCTGAGCGGATGCCCTCGTACTGGATCGGCATCTCCCAGCCGGCGAACGGCACGAGCTTGGCTCCGGCCGCCACGTGGCGGTCATGCAGGGAAGTGCGGCGCAGGGTGCCCTCGGCACCCGCACCCGGGACGGCGGCGGTCACAGCCCCAGGCTATCGCGGCACTCGGCGCGGCCCGGACACGAGATCACCCACCCACCTGGCGGGTGGCATGGAAGATCTGGGACACCGCCGAGAACGCCGGCTTCTCGTTCCCGGAGAGGTCGACGAGGCCCTTGTGCAGGAATGGTGGGTCCGGCCACGGGTTGCCGCCGGTCCAGCCCGGGGTCACAGCGAAGTCCTGCAGGGCGAAGTAGATCGCCCCCGAGAGCCAGGGCTTGGAGGCGAACACGCCGAGATGGAAGGCGGCGGCGGCGGCTTGGAAGGCGTAGGTCCCGCGCTCCTCCACCGGCCCGGTCCGGTTGGCTTCGAAGCCGAACTCGCTCACGAACACGGCCTGGTTCGGATAGCAGGCACGGAAGCTGTCCAGGAACGGCGAGAGGGCGTCCTGGTCATCGGTGCTGCCCCCGCCGGCGTCGTACCAGCCGAAGTAGTCGTTGAAGCCCACCACGTCGAGCGGCGCGTACGCCGACTGGCAGTCGAGCCCGGGCCAGGCGCTGACCGCCATGCCGACCGGGCGGGTGGGGTCGAGGCGGTGGGCGAGCGCGGCGGCGGCGGCGATGTAGCCGGCCTCGGCACCGGTGGCCGGCGACGGCAGCTCGTTGCCGATGCTCCACAGCAGCACCGAGGGGTGGTTCTGATTGGCGAGGATGTTGCTGGTCAGGACAGCCTCGGCGCTCGCCCGCCAGGAGGGCTCGGCCAGGTAGGTACTCGCCACCTGGTAGACCGGGATCTCCGACCACAGCAGGACGCCCTCGCGATCGGCCAGCTCCTCGATCTCCGGGTCCAGTGGATAGTGGGCGCGGATGATCGTCGCACCGAGCGCCTTCGCCCAGCCGAAGAGCTGGTCGAGGTGGGCGGGATCGAGCGCCGCGCCCTCGCTCTGGCTCTGCTCGTGGAGGTTGACCCCGCGCAGGTGCAGAAGCTGCCCGTTCAGCCTGAGCTGCCCGCCCCGCACGGCGATCGTGCGCACCCCGCTGTAGGTGACGTAGCCGCCGAGCCGGCGGCCCTGGCTGTCGCTCAGGGTCAGGGTGGCCCGGTACAGGTGCGGGTCCGACAGCGACCACAGGTGCGGATGGGCCAGCGCGGCGCTCGTCTGCGCCACCCACGTCGCCCCGGGGGCGATGCGCGAGGTGCCGAACTGCAGCGTGAGCGGGCCGTAGCGCCCGGTGAGGCTCACGCTCTCCGCCCGCGCGGTGAGGTTGCGGATGCTCGCCTGCGCCTGGATCGCGGCTGTGCAGCCGCGGCCAGGGACGGCCTGGGGGCGCAGCGCCGCCGGCGAGGATGCCGGCCCGCAGCCGCTCAGCGGCGTGCGGATCTGCACGGCCGCGATGTCGCTACCGGCGACCGCACGCAGGTACACCTCGCCGAGCAGGCCGCCGAAGTTCCACCAGCCTCCACCCGGGCCGGGCGGCAGGTCGCCCGGCCGCCGGCGGTCGTCGACGCGCACGATGAGCCGGTTCACGCCCGGGTGCAGGTGCGCCAGGTCGAACTCGAAGGGGAGGTAGGCGCCGGCGTGAGAGCCGAGCAGATGGCCGTTCAGCCACACCGTGGCCCGGTAGTTGACCGACTCGAAGCGGACGATCCAACGCTGCGCGGAGGGGGCCACCCAGGTGGCGAAGGCGTGGCGCGGGAGCACGAAGTCGCGCCGGTACCAGCCGACCGAACCCGCCATGCTGGCGCTGGAGTAATCCCCGGCGTTCCAGGCGTTCGGCACCGCGACGGGGGTCCAACCGGTGCTCGTGCGCGCTGCGAGACCAGCCGGCGCCCAGCCCGCTGTCGGTCGGGTCGGCGCGGTAGAGCCAGCTCCCGCCGAGCAGGTAGCGGCCGGTCTGACCGTCGCGGTACAGAGCTCCCGGCGTGGGCGCGGTGGCGCTCCCCGGCCCCTGGGCCAGCCCGGCGGCCGGCAGGGCGAGCGCCAGCACCGTGGCGAGCGCGAGCGCGAGTGCTGTGGCGAGCGCGATCGCTCGCCGGCCAAGCCTGGCGCCGGTCACGGCTTGGCGGCGGCGCCGCTCGGGCTGCCCGACGGCTTCGAGGGCTTGGGCGCGCCGTGCGTGTGCTTCGGCGCCGGGCGCACGCGGATGAGGAGCCTCAGCCGGGTCTGGTTTCCGGCCCGGTCGATGACGATCACGGTGATCCGATAGCGCCCGGCCCGCCTGTAGGTGTGGTAGCGCCAGTGGGCCATCGTGCCGGTCGTCCCGTCACCCCAGTGCACGACGACCTTGGCGATCCCGGACGCGTCGCGGGCGGACAGGCCGGGCGGCGTGTCGGTGTCGATCACGTGGAGCTTCACCGGCCGGCTCACGTATCGGGGCGAGCTGAGCCTCAGGGTGGCCCGGGGCGGGATCGTGTCGACGAAGAAGCTCTGCGTGCCCACGGCGCTCGTCAGGCCGGCCGGGTCGCTCGTCTGGACCGACCAGCTGTGCGGCCCCTGGGCGAGGTTGGCGGGGACGCGCACCGCCGTCGCGCTCGTCTGGGTGAGCCGGGCGCCATCGAGGCCGACGGTGTAGCGCGCGCCCCACAGCGAGCTCGTCGCGGTGAAGCTGAGCACCGGGCGCAGTGAGCGGATATAGCCGCTCGGTGCGGAGGGGGCGGGCGCGACCGGGGGCTGGTAGAGCTGGTCGACCACGATCTCGTTGCCGGCCGGAGCGCTCTGGACCCAGGCCACGGCGGCTTCACCGGCCACGTCACCGGCCGCGGCCAGACCGGCGGCGGCGTCGGTCGGCCCCTGGGCCGGCGCGGAGAGCACCGTCTCGGGCTGCAGTGTGCTCCCGTTCTGGGCGAAGCGGACCCGGATCTCGGGCTGGCCGGCGCTGCCGGGATCGTGCTGCCAGGCGATGAGGGTCGAGTAGAACCCGGCGATGGCCGGAACCGCGTACGGCGCGGAGGCGTCGGAGAGGGTGTTGACCGTGGCAGCCGCGCCCGGAGCCTCGTTGGCGCCGAGCGGTGTGGCCACGACATCGTTGCTCGGGGTCGCGGCGGTGATCCACCCGTGCCCGTACTCGCCCACGGCGACGGCCGGCTGGCCGCTGCCGGCGCCGACCTGGCAGCTCGAGGCGGCATTCGGGTAGGCGCAGTCGTCGACCGAGCCCTGCAGGCGGTTTGACAGCACGCGGGTGACCGTCTGGCCACCGCAGCTCATCGTCTCGTCGAAGGCGATGGCGGCATAGGAGGAGTCGCCGCCGCTACCGACGGCCGGGTCCCCGGCGGAGACTTCGCTGCACCCCGCGAGCGGGCCGTCGGCCTGCTCGTCGACGACGCTCGGCGCCGTTCCCCAGACCCGGCGGGTGTAGATGTGGCCGTGCTCGCCCCAGGCGACGATCGCCACGCCGTCTCCGGCCGCCGCCACCGCCGGACGGCCGGCGCCGGTGCCGGCGTCGTCGGCGGGTGTGGCATTCAGCGGGCTCGGCTCGAGCGCCCACACGCCGTTGTCGTAGAAGGCGGTGCGGACGTCGCTGCCGCTGCCGTCCGGGACCGCGAAGGCGATGTAGGCCTTGCCGAACGGGGTCATCTGCAGCGACGGGCTGGCCGCCGGCCCGGCGAGGGCGCGCGGGGCGCTGAACGGGGCGCCGGCACTCACGCGCTGGGTCACGTACAAGCCCCCGCCGTTCACGAAGGCGACGATCAGCTCGCCGCCGTTGTCGGCGGCCAGGACCGGCTGGCTCGAGGTTCCGGCCAGCCCGCCGTCCAGCTGCTGCGGGCCGGCGAACGTGCCGCCCGTGAGCGCAGACAGGAAGACGTGCCCCGCCTTCAGGTAGACGACGGCGCCGGTCCCGTCGCGGGCGATCGAGACCCCGAGGCCGGTCGGGGCGGCGATCGCCGGGCTCGGGCCGTCGATGACCTGCGGCGGGGCGGCGGTCGGCTGGGCACCCGCGTTCGCCGCGCAGGCAAGCAGCGCGAGGACCATGACCACCGCGACGGCCAGAGTGGCCGCGCCCCTCATCCGCGCCGCCCTCGGCTGGCGCCCTGCGTCCGAGAACGACATCCGGTTGTAGAACAACAGAAGGACCGGATGGTTGCGCTCGGGTGCGCCGGGCGGCCCGGCGGGCTCAGCGATCCTTCAGGAACGACGGGATGTCGATCTCGTCGTCGCGAATCTCCAGCGAAGAGCGCTGGCGATCGTCCATCGTCACCTCGCGGCCGCGCCGGGGGGACGTCGCGCTCTCGCGCGCCCCGCCCGAGCGGCGCTGCGCATGGTCGAAGCCGGTGGCGATCACCGTGACCCGGACGTCGTCCCCCATGCTGTCGTCGACGACGGCCCCGAAGATGATGTTCGCGTTCGAGTCGGCGGCGCTCTGGACGATCTCGGCCGCCTCGTTGACCTCGAACAGGCCGAGCTCGTGTCCGCCGGTGATGTTGAGGAGGATCCCCATCGCGCCCTCGACCGACTCCTCGAGCAGCGGCGAGGAGATGGCCACCTTGGCCGCCTCGGCGGCTCGGTTCTCGCCCGCGGCGCTGCCGATGCCCATGAGCGCGGTGCCGGCGTCGTGCATGATCGTGCGCACGTCGGCGAAGTCGAGGTTGATCAGGCCCGGGATCGTGATGAGGTCCGTGATGCCCTGTACGCCCTGGCGCAGCACGTTGTCGGCAGCCCGGAAGGCGTCGATGATCGTCGTCCGGCGCTCGACGATGGCGAGCAGCTTCTCGTTGGGGATGACGATCAGTGTGTCGACGTGGTCGCGCAGCTTCTGGATGCCGTCCTGGGCCTGGCGGGCGCGCTGGGTGCCCTCGAAGGAGAACGGGCGGGTGACGCATCCGACGGTGAGCGCGCCGATCTCGTTCTTGGCGATGTCGGCGATGACCGGGGCCGCACCGGTGCCGGTGCCGCCGCCCTCGCCGGCGGTCACGAAGACCATGTCAGCGCCCTTCAGCGCCTCCTTGATCTCGTCGCGCGACTCAGCGGCTGCGCCCTGGCCGATGTCGGGGTTGGCGCCCGCGCCCAGGCCCTTGGTCAGCTCGTGACCGATGTTGAGCTTGATGTCGGCATCGCACATGGCGAGCGCCTGGGCGTCGGTGTTGCAGGCGATGAACTCCACGCCGCGCAGGCCGGCATCGACCATGCGGTTGACCGCGTTCGTTCCTCCGCCGCCAACGCCGACGACCTTGATGACTGCCAGATAACTGCCGCTGTCCATTGAGTACCGTCCGACCCTCGAGTTAGTGTTGAGCGTTTGCTCACGCACGCGCTCCAAGCGGAGTTTCGCACGTTAGGCGCTGATGTCGGCTCAAGTCAAAGAAACCGGCTGGCTCGCAACGTTCATTGCAAATCGCCGGACTCTCGACACGGAGGGGAAGGTTGGGGTTATGGTAATCTCACCCTCGAGTCGAGGTTGAGACTATCCGCCAGAACTCGTTGCGCCCGTCGCGTTCGTCGAGCTTGTGAGCGAGTTCAGCGCGGACGCCGCACCGGCCCCCGGGCCGGCCGCTGGGCGCGCCGGATCACTCACGTCGATGTAGGCCGCCCCTGCGTTCGCCGGGGCGGCGAGCATGGCCTCGGCGGCTGACCACTTGGCCGCCGCATCTCCGGCCGGCCCGAACTGGAGGCTCGGTCCCTGGCGGAGCTGGACGACCACCCCGTGCCAGTAGTTGTGGGAGACCGAAGTCGCACGCGCGAGCAGGGCGTAAGGGGCGGCGGCGAGCACGCTGAGCTCGCCCTGGGCAGCCGGATCCTCGACCCGCGTGCCCCCGGGTTGGGCGCTCACCGCCAGCGTGGGCAGGCTCGAGGTCGGGGTGGCTGTCGCGCAGCAGCGTCCCGTCGGCGGCCACGGGCACCGGCTGGCTGCCGATGTCGACGACGGCCACCGGCACCTGCTCGATAACCGCGATCCGCATCCCGTGGGGGAACTGGGTCGAGACCCGGAGGCGCTTCACCTCCGGGTACGGGCTGACCGCCTCGTGCAGCACCCCGAGCTGGACGTCCAGCGTGGTCATCGAGCGGGCAGCGGCCGTCAGCGAGGCGTGGATCGCCCCCACGTCCGGGCCGCTCAGCCCGCTGATCTGGACCCGGTGCACGGCCACGAGCGCTGAATCGCGCAGCCAGAACCAGCCGCCGGCCAGCAGCCCACCGAGCAGGGCGATGACCGCGAGCACGATCGGCAGCCGCCGCCGTCCCGAGCGGCTGCGGGCGCGGGTGAGGGCGCGCAGGCGGTGCGCGGCAAAGCGCAGCCCGCCGCCGGCCGAGCGGCCCCGCGCGGGGCCGGAGCGGACGCTCATCGCCGCCAGTCCTGGGGGATGGCGACGGGGCCGAGCGCCTGCACCTCGGGCTCGAGCTCGATGCCGAAGCGCTCCTTGACCCGCCGGCGGCCCTCGGCCATGAGTGCGATCACGTCGGCGGTCGTGGCCTCGCCGTGGTTCTCGACGAAGTTCGCGTGCTTGGCCGAGAAGCTCGCCCCCCCGATGCGCAACCCGCGGCACCCGGCCGCCTCGAGCAGCTGACCGGCCGTGCGCCCCTGGGCGCTGGCGTCGCTCGGGTTCTTGAACGTCGAGCCGAAGGTCTTGATCCCGGATGGCTGCGCCGCCTTGCGGCGCGCCCGCATGTCGGCCAGGGTCGCCTTCACGCGCTCGGCCGCTGCGGGCTCGAGCGCGAACGAGGCGCGGGCGACGATCTCGCCGGGCACGATGGCCGAGCGGCGGTAGGCGAAGCCGAGCGCGTCCGGGGCCCGGCGCTCGGTGCCGGCGGCGCTGGCCACGTCGACCCACTCGAGCACGCGCGCGAGCTCGCCGCCATAGGCGTTGGCGTTCATGCGCACGGCGCCGCCCACCGTCCCGGGGATGTTCACCCCGAACTCGATCCCGCTCAGACCGGCCTGCGCCGCCTTGGCGGACACCGCGGGCAGGCGGGCGCCGGCCCCGCACACGACGCGGCTGCCCTCGATCTCGATGGTGCTCAAGTGCCTGTCCAACTTCACGATCAGGCCGGGGACCCCGGCGTCGGCTATCAGCAGGTTCGACCCCGATCCCACGACCCCTACCTCGACCGCCTCAGCGGCCGCCCAGGCGAGCAGACGCTCGAGCTCGGACAGCGAGCCCGCCCGGGCGAACAGCTCGGCCGTGCCTCCGGTCCGGATCGTGGTCAGGCGGGCGAGCGGGTAGTCGCGGGTCACTCCGGGAGGCGGCTCGGCCATCGCAGGCAGGGTAGTCGGCGGGTCGGCTGGCTCGGGGGGTGCGGCTGGCTCCAGACGGCGGGCGATGGTGCGGCCGCGGGGGGTGAACGGCCCGCGGGGGGAGAGTTCGCAAACGCGGTCAGCCCACCAGTGATCGCGCAAGCGCGTCGACGTTTCCCGCGCCCATGACCAGGCACAGATCCCCGGCCCGCAGGCTCGCGCTCAGGAACGTCTCGGCGGCGGCGAAGTCGGGCATCCAGGCCACCGCCCGCCCACCGCCCGCGTCCGCGGCCGCAGCCGCGATCAGCCGTCCGTCGACGCCCGGGAAGTCCTCCGCGCGCTCACGCGCCGGGTAGACGTCGAGCACGACGGTCACGTCGGCGGCGGCCAGGGCGGCACCGAACCCGGCCGCCAGCGCGCGCGTGCGCGAGTACAGATGCGGCTGGAAGACGGCGACCAGGCGCTCGGGCGCGAGCGTCCGCGCCGCCGCCAGCGCCGCCGCCACCTCGGTCGGGTGGTGGGAGTAGTCGTCGTAGACCGCCGCTCCGGCCGCAGTCCGGCCGACCGGCTCGAAGCGCCGCCGCGCGCCGGCGAAGTCGCGCAGAGCAGCGGCGGCACGTGCCGGATCCGCCCCCGCGAGCGCGGCCGCGGTGAGCGCCCCGGCGGCATTCACCGCGTTGTGGGCGCCCGGGACGGCCAGGCGGACCTCGACCCCGCGCCACACGAAGCGCGAGCCGTCCGGCGTGAGCTCGGGCTCGGGCGCGTCGTAGGTGACGGCGCCGGTCGGGCACAGCGCCCGCAGCTCGGGCCGGTCCCACACGACGGCGTGCTCGCGCGCGGAGGCCATGAACGTGGCGAACGTCGCCTCGAGCTCGGCCTGGGAGGCGTAGGTGGCGTGGTGGTCGAGCTCGGCGTTCGTGAGGACGGCGATGCTCGGCGAGAGCTTCAGGAGCGAGCGGTCGGACTCGTCGGCCTCGACGACGATCCAGTCGCCGCTCCCCCAGGCCGCGTTCACGCCGGTGTCGCGGAGCTCGCCTCCGACCACGTAGGCGGGATCCATGCCGCACCCGCGCAGGGCGTGCACGACCATCGCGGTCGTCGTCGTCTTCCCGTGCGTGCCGGTGACGGCGATGCAGCGGCGCAGCCGGGTGAGCTCGCCGAGCAGGTCCGCGCGGTGCAGCTCGCTCGCCGCGGCCGCCCGCTCGGGGTTCTCAGGCGGCACGGCGCTCGAGAAGACGACCTCGGCGCCCGGGGGCACGTTCTCGGCCCGGTGGCCGATGACCGGCTCGATGCCGGCCGTCCGCAGCGGCGCGAGGTAGGGCGACTCGGCCCGGTCCGAGCCGGTCACGCGGGCGCCGAGCGCGCGAGCGATGAGCGCGAGCCCGCTCATGCCCGCCCCGCCGATGCCGACGAAGTGCAGCTGCCGATCTGACCAGGGCGCGCCGTTCACCGCGGCGGGAGGCTACTAGGCGCACACGCGGGCGCGAGGCTGCGAGCGGATCGTGGCGGGAGCCACAACCGACCCTGCGTCGGGGCCGGAAAACCTGAACAAAGCCCGTGCATCGGCCCGAAGCGGCCAACCGGCAGCCGGCAGTGGAGTTTTCCCGGCGTGCCCCCCACTCCCCGCTCACTCATCACGGCGCTCTGCGCCCTCAGCGCGACCCTTGCCCTCACGCCGGTCGCGCTGGCTGCTCGCCACCGGGCCGCCCACCGCCCCCGTGGCCACGCGCGGGCCACTCTCGCGGCCGCCGAGTGCGCCGGCCGCTACCCGGCCGCGCGCAACCCCGCCGACCCGCTCCTGCTCCCGGCCGCCCCCGGCCGCGACCCTCTGCAAGGGGCGAGCTTCTTCGTCGAGGGACCGCGCTACGGCCCGTGTCGGGCGCCGTCGCGCGCCTGGCCGGCCTCGACCCGAGCCGGCTGCCTGACAACTACTCCTGGGCCGATCTCGAGCGGGCGCTCCACCACGGCCGTCTGGCCGCGCGCTTGCGTTCGAACCGCGCGCTCGCCCGCCAGATCGCGCTTCTGAGCAAGATCGCCTCTCAGCCGGCGGTCAACCGGTTCAGCCTGTACTCCGGGGGCGGCGGTCCCGGCGCCGTCTACGGGCAGGTCAACCGCTTCTTCTGCCACGCCGCCCAGGCCGACCCCGGCACGGTGCCCGTGATCACGACGTTCTTCCTCTATCAGCACGGCTACTGCGAGTCCGCGGCCACGATCGCCGCCTCGCGCCCGACTTTCGAGCGCCAGGTGCGCGAGTTCGCCGCTGGCATCGGACGCCGGCCGGCTGTCGTGCTCCTCGAGCTCGACGCGATCGGCGCGTCCCGGTGCCTGCAGCGCACCGGCGCCCTCAGCCAGTGGGAAGCCGACATCAGCTACGAGATCGGCCGGGTGGCGGCGCTCCCGCACGTGGTCGCCTACATCGAGGCCGGCTACTCCGACGGCAACCCGGCCGGATACACCGCGCAGGTCCTACGGGCCGTGGGCGCGAACCGGATCCGCGGCTTCTTCACCAACGACACCCACAGCGAGTGGACGATCCGGGAGGTCCACTGGGGTCAGGCGGTGGCCCACATGTCCGGCGTCGATCACTTCATCGTCAGCACGGCCACGAACGGCCGGGGACCGCTGCTCAACCCCGATCCGGTCCACCAGGGCATCGAGGACCTCTGCAACGCGCCCGGCCGGGGGCTCGGCCCGGCGCCGACAACGAACACGGGGTTCAGCGAAGTTGACGCCTATCTGTGGGTGACCGAGCCCGGCGAGAGCGCGGGCTGCGGCGGTGGCCCACCGTCGGGGATCTTCTGGCCCGCGCGCGCCGTCGGGATGGCCGCCCGCGCCCAGGCAAAGCTCGGTCCGGGTTCCGCCGCCGACCCCTACTGACGTACGCCCTGACCGGATGTCCGAGCTCTGACGGGGCGTCAAGGCCGCGCCGGCCGACTCACGCGCGTCCGGCGGCCGCGAGCAACTCGCCCGCGATGTCCCGGGCCGCCTGCGGCCGGGCGATGGCGGCGGCGGCCCGCCCCATCGCGGCCAGGCGCCCCGGATCGCCGAGCAGCCGCCCGACCTCCTGGGCCAGCCGCGGAGCGGTCAGCTCGGCGTCCGGGATGACCGTGGCCGCGCCGGCGTCGGCGAAGAAGCGCGCGTTCGCGCTCTGGTGGTCGGCCGTGGCATGGGGATAGGGAATGAGCACGGCGGGCTTGCCGTGGGCGGCCACCTCGAAGATCGAACCCCCGGATCGAGCCACGACGAGATCGCTGGCGGCCAGCGCCTCGCTGAACTCGTGGATGTACCCGCGCAGGTCGTAGTGGGGTCCCGGCGCTGTGAGGTCCGGCAGATCGCGCTCGCCGGCCGCGTGCAGCACCCGGAAGCGGGCCCCCCGGAAGGCTTCCACCGCGGCCTGGTTGATCGAGCGCGCCCCCTGGGAGCCCCCGAACACGAGCACGCACACGTCGTCGGGCGCGAGGCCGAAGCGCGTCCGGGCGGCGGCCCGGTCGGTGCTCGGGGGCGGGACCGGGCGGCCGGTGACCCGGAAGCGCGGGGGGCGCGCCTCAGGCAGCGGGAAGGCCGTGCAGACGCGGCGCGCGAACCGGGCCAGCAGCCGGTTGGTCAGTCCGAGATGGCTGTCGGTCTCG
Source organism: uncultured Solirubrobacterales bacterium (assembly GCA_963848745.1). Classification (GTDB taxonomy): domain Bacteria; phylum Actinomycetota; class Thermoleophilia; order Solirubrobacterales; family Solirubrobacteraceae; genus Palsa-465. The sequence continues at coordinate 764,136 of CAWKEO010000002.1, forward strand.
GTGAGCACGAGCGGGGTGCGGCGGAGCACCGCGGCCAGGCCGACCGGGCCGGCCACGTACCCGCCGGCGCCCATGACCGCGTCGGGGGCGAGCTCGCCGAGCAGCGCGTGGGCGCCAGCCAGCGCCCGGGCGTCGATCGCCGCCGCGCGCGCTGCTGCCAGTAGCTGGCCGCGCGGCAGCGGCGCCACCCGGAGCGCACGCAGCTCGTAGCCGGCCGCCGGGACGAGCTCCCGCTCGGCCCGCTCACCGCCGATGAAGGTGACCTCGGCGCCCTCAGCCCGCAGCGCGTCGGCCACCGCCAGCGCCGGCACGACGTGCCCGGCGGTCCCGCCGGCGCCGATCACGATCCTCGGGGCGCTCACGCGTGGGCGTGTCCACGAGCCGCAGGCGGGCGGGCGGCGAGGCGATGTTGAGCAGCAGGCCGACCGAGGCGAGCATGATGCACAGGTTGCTGGGGGCGTAGGAGATGAAGGGCAGCGGCACGCCCGTCAGCGGCGCGAGCCCGAGCACGACGAAGATGTTGAGAAGGCCCTGGCACAGGATCAGCGAGGTCAGCCCGGTCGCCAGGAGCTTGGCATACCGGCTCGCCGCGCGGCGTGCCGTGCGCAGCCCGGCGTAGGCGATCATCCCGTACAGGCACACGACGGCCGCGATGCCGAGCACCCCGAGCTCCTCGCCGATGACGGCGAGGATGAAGTCGGTCTGGGCCTCGGGCAGGAAGAAGATCTTCTGCACCGAGCGCCCCAGGCCGACGCCGAACAGCCCGCCGGAACCCACGGCGATCTGCCCCTGCACGCTCTGGTAGCCGGGACCCTGGCGGGCATCCGAGGCCCAGGGATTGAGGAACGAGGTCAGGCGCGCCCGCTCGTAGGGGCGCACGAGCACGAGCAGGACGACGGCGAACACGGCCACGCCGGCGATCACGGCCAGGTGGCGCATCTCCAGGCCGGCGGCCACCAGCATGGCGGTGACCGTGAAAGCGACGACGAGCGCGGTGCCGAGGTCGGGCTCGAGCACGATGAGCGCGATCGCCGGCCCGGTCACCAGGGCGACCGGCCCGACCGCATCGCGCAGCCCGCGGCTGAGCCGGCGCGGGTTGTCGGCGGCGTAGCGCGCCACGTAGAGGACGAGCGAAAGCTTCATGACCTCCGAGGGCTGGAACTGCAGCCCGCCGGCGCCGATCCAGCGCCGCGCGCCCTGGACGCTGACGCCGATCCCGGGAACGAGCACGACGAGCAGGAGGCCGAGCGACCCGAGCACCATGAGGGTGACCAGCCGAGTGGAGACGATCTCCAGGCCCCGGCGGGACAGGATCTGCATGGCGATGAGGCCGATGACCCCGAAGCCGAGGAAGCGGATGAACTCGCCGGTACCGGTGCCGCCGCCGTGGGGCGCAAGCACGCTCGGTGAGGAGGCGCTGTAGACCATGACCGCCCCGAAGGCGAGCAGGCAGAGCGTCGCCGTCGACAGGATGCGGTGCTCGATCGGCGGGGCGGGGCGCTTGCTCACCGCCCGGCGGGTCGTCCGTGCCGCGGTCTCGCTCGAGGTGGCCACGTCGGCCTAGAGCTCGGCCACGAGGGCACGGAAGTGCTCGCCCCGCGCCTCGAAGTCGCTGTACTGGTCAAAACTCGCGCAGGCCGGCGAGAGCAGCACGGTCTCACCGGGGCGCGGCGGCCGAGGCGGCGGCGCCGGTGGCGTGCTCGAGGTCGCCGAGCTCGTACACCGGCACGCCGGCGCCGGCGAGCGCCTGGTCAAGCTCCCCGGCCGCCTCGCCGATCAGGTAGACGGCGGTGCAGCGCTCGGCCGCGAGGGCGGCCAGCGGATGGAAGTCCTGAGCCTTGCCGCGCCCCCCGGCGATGAGATGGACGCCTCCGGCCGGAAATGCCCGCAGAGCCACCTGGGTGGAGTCGACGTTCGTGGCCTTCGAGTCGTTGACGAACCGCACACCGCCCCGCTCCCGCACCAGCTCGAGCCGGTGGGCCACGCCGGGAAAGCTCCGCAGCCCGGCCGCGACGGCCTCCGGCTCGACCCCACGGGCCAGGCACACGGCGGCCGTGGCCATCGCGTTCTGGCGGTTGTGGGCTCCGGGCAGGCTGATCTCGGTGACGGGCATGAGCGGCTCCTCGGCCCACCACAGGTAACCGGCTCGCTCGGACAGCTCCGCCGCCGGGTCCGAGCCGAAGAGGACGCGGCGGGCGCAGCCGCCGAGGTCCTCGAGCCCCAGGTGCAGCGGCGCGACCGCGATGTCATCGTTGCCCTGGCCGGCGAAGATCCGCAGCTTGGCCGCCACGTAGGCCTCGAAGCTGCCGTGGCGGTCGAGATGGTCAGGCGAGAGGTTGAGCAGGACGGCGGCCTCCGGCGCGAACGCGCTCGTGTCCTCGAGCTGGAACGAGGAGGCCTCGCACACGATCGTCGTCTCAGGCCCGACGGTGCCGATGAGCGAGCTGAGCGCGGTCCCGACGTTGCCGGCCACGGCGACGGGGCGGCCTGCCTCCCGGTGCACGTGGCCGATCCACTCGGTCGTGGTCGTCTTTCCGTTCGTGCCCGTCACCGCGATGAACTCGTGCTCGAGCAGGCGCCAGGCGAGCTCGAGCTCGCCGAGCACCGGGAGCCCGCGGTCGCGCGCGGCCACGACCGGTGGCGCGGACGCAGGCACCCCGGGGCTCTTGATGAGCGCCCGGGCTCGGTGAACGACGGCGGCGGCGTCGCGATCGGCATCCAGCAGCACTTCGACGCCGGCCTGGGAAAGCCTGCTGGCCGCGGCCTTCAGGGCGGGAGCAGTGGCCGGCCCGCTGTCGATGCCGATCACCTGCGCGCCACGGGCGGCCAGGGCGAGGGCGGCCGCCACGCCCGAGCGGGCGAGGCCGGCGACGACGAATGGCCCGTCGGGGAGCGGCGGGCGCGGCTTCACGCGCGGGCCCCTGGCACTAGCCACGAATCGAGAGCCGGTACACCGTGAAGGCGATCGCGGCGCAGGCCACGGCCACGATCCAGAACCGCAGGATGATCTTCGTCTCCGACCATCCCTGGAGCTCGAAGTGGTGGTGGATCGGCGCCATCAGGAAGACGCGCTTGCGGAAGGTCTGGAAGGAGAAGACCTGGATGACGACCGACAGGGCCTCGATGACGAAGATGCCGCCGAGCAGGATCAGCAGCACCTCGGTCTGGGTCATGATCGCGAGCCCGGCGATGGCACCGCCGAGTCCGAGCGAGCCGGTGTCGCCCATGAACACGCTGGCCGGGAAGCTGTTGAACCACAGGAACCCGATGCACGAGCCGACCAGGCAGGCGGCCAGCAGCGCCAGATCAGAGTCGCCGTAGGTGATGAAGGTGATGCCGATGTAGGCCAGGAGGACGATGGCCACGCAGCCCGCCGCCAGCCCGTCGAGGCCATCCGTGAGGTTCACCGCGCTCGTCGTGCCGGCGACCACGAGATAGATGAACACCGGGTAGAGCGGCCCGATGTCGAGCCGGACGTCGACGAACCGCAGCCGCACGACCGGGTTCAGGTGCACTTCCTGGGTGGCGACCCACCACAGTCCGAGCGAGATCGCGATCGTCACCAGCAGCTTCGTGCGGGCCCGCAGGCCAAGCGAGCGGCGGCGGACGATCTTCGTGTAGTCGTCGGCGAAGCCGAGCAGGGCACAGGCGATCGCGCCGCCGAACACGCCCATCGACTGCCAGGTCCGATCAGACAGGATGAGGAACGGCACCGCGAAGGACAGGAAGATGAGGATTCCGCCCATCGTCGGCGTGCCCGCCTTCGTCTGGTGGCCGCTCGGTCCCTCCTCACGGATGTTCTGCCCGAACGCCCGCCGGCGCAGGAAGGCGATGAACTTGGGGCTGAGGAACAGGCACATGAGCAGGGAAGCGGTGCCCGCGATCAGCACGCGGCCGGACAGGGAGCTCATCAGAGGTCGTCGGCGAGCAGTCGGTGAGGCGAGGCGGAACGGATGGACGGCGCCGGAACGGCAGGGACGAGCGGATGCGGCGGGGGCACGGGCGGCTGCATCGGGGCCCGAGTCTAGTGGCGGGGGCGGGCGTTCCCGCCCTCGCGGCCGCGACTCAGCCGCGCGGACGGCGTCTCACGACCTGTGCGGGCCACCGGGCCGTGGGGCACGCTGACCGTGAGCGTGATCCGCACGGACGCCCGGTGGCTGCGGTGCTGAAGGACGCTGTGGGCGACGGTCAGGGCCCGGCCGCCGACCGTGATCGATGATCTGGCGGGAGCCCCGGCGCAGCGCGAGCACGAGCAGCCGCCGCGGTGCAGCGCGAAGACGAGGCGACCCGCCGGCCGCTGGCACCCATGACGCGCAGGCCGCCGTGCGCGAGAGCCTTGGCGGTGAGCCGGATCCCGGCCGGAAGGGCGATCGCTCACCCGCGTGAACGCGCCGGCGCTCGTCGTCGCCCGCACGGTCAGGCGCAGGGTGGCGACGCCGTCCCGGAGGCTGAGCCTGCCCGCTGCCGGTGGCGCTCGCGACCACCGGCCGGGTGGCGGCCGACTGGGCGAGAGCCGTCCCGGCGCTGTTCGACCCGGTCGACGTCGACCCGTAGCGTCGCGCCGACGTCAGCCGAGCCAGGGTGTAGGTGGAGGCCGGTCGCGCCGGAGATCGCAGCGGCAGCTCTGTCCGGAGCGGTGGCAGCGCAGCCACTGGTAGCTGAGGGCTGGGAGCGGGATACCCCGTCCAGCTGCCCGCTGTGGCGGTCAGCCGGCTGCCCTGGACGGCTGAGCCGGAGATCCGCGGACCGCCGAGGTGTCCACGGGCGGGCCGGTGACGGTCCCGGTGGCGGGCGAGCTCGCGCTCTGCGGGCTGCCGGACGCCGTTGGACGCGGTGACCGCAACGACGACCCGCGTGCCCACCTCCGCCCGACCGAGCAGGTACGTCTGATCGGTCGCGCCCGGGATGGCGGCGCAGCCGGTGCCGCTCTGATCGCAGCGCTGCCACTGGTAGCTGTAGCTCGGCGCCGGGGATCCCGGACCAGGTGCCGGGGCTCGGCGGTCAGCGTCTGGCCCTGGGTCGCCGTGCCCGAGATGCCGGGGGCGCTCGTATTCGAGGGGCCGCCCTTGATCGTCCAGCTGTAGCTCGCGGTGGCGGTGTTGGCGGCCGAGTCGATGGCCTGCACCGTGAACGTGTGCGGCCCGGTCGAAGGCCCGAGTAGGTCTGGCTCGTCGGCGAGGTGCAGGGACCGAGCGGCCCGCTGTCGAGCTGGCAGTGGACCGCCGAGACGTCGTCATCGGTGGGCGAAGTTGAATGTGGCCGAGGTCTGCGTGGTCAGGCTCGGCGGCTCGGTCGCGCTGGCGATCGTGACGCTGATCGGATTCGGATCGAGCTGGACGACCGCGAGCGTGCCCGTGTTCGTCGGGCCTCCGGGCTGGAGCGGGAATGGCGGATACTTCGGCGTTCGTCTCGCCCACTGCGCAGGGGCGAGACCGCGACCGCGTACTGGTCGTTCGAGCTGAGGTCGATGCCGGTCGTGCTGTGCAGGTTCGTTGCGTCGGTGTAGGTCCCGGCGATCCGCGGCGCCAGCGGGTTCGAGATGTCGATCGCGGCCACCGTGGCCGGCTGGAAGCGGCCAGGTAGGCGAAGTCGCCCCTCACCCGGATGCGATAGCCGCCGGCGAGCAGGGACGGGTTGTTGATCGATGGCCACGATCTGGGGACTCGTCGGGTTGCTGATGTCGACGACCGTGAACTGGGGGGTCGCCGATCCGCTCTGGTTGGCCGTGTACAGGTAGTGGCCCTGGATGGCCAGATCAGCGAGATAGGTGAAGTTCGAGTTGCTTCACCCGGGCCACGACCTGCGGAGAGGTCGGGTTCGAGATATCGATGACCGTCAGAGCCGAGCCGTAGAACGCGTTCGTGAACGCGTAGTGGCCGGAGATCTGGACCGTGGTGGCGTGGTACAGACCGTTGCTGTACGCCGAGGGCAGCGACGAGTCGTCGATGTTGCCCACGATCTGATGGGTCGTCAGATCGATGACCGAGAAACCACCCAGACTCGTATCCGGAATACACGGCTGCCCAGCCAGCCGGCCCTGATAGGCGACGTAGGCGTCATTGCCCGACACGGCGACGCCATAGGCCGCCGAACAGCTCGGTCGACGAGTGGACGCTCCAGACGACCGACGGCTGCGCCGGGTTCGTGTGGATATCGAGGAACGGTCAGGCTGTTGCCCGTCCCATCGTCATTGCTGCCCGTCCCGTCGCAGTTGTTGCCCGACGACTGCGCGGACGCGTTGCGATTCTTGCTCACCACAAACGCATAGCCGCCGGAGATGGTCACATTGGACCCGGCGATCAGGTCCGGGTAGAGACGCTGCGCTCTTCCCGCGATCGGCGGGATGCTGCGGATTCGAGATGTCGACCGCGGTCAGCTCACCCGCGTTATAAGCCGTCGTAGTACGCATAGTTGCCCGGACACCGCCACCGCATCCGCCCCAGACAGATCCGTGCGTACTCGACACCGCGCCGGCAAGCACCGGCGCCGTCCCGGCCCGCGCCAGCGGGAGCGCCGAGCAGCATGAGCGCCGGCACCACGAGCAGCAGGCAGGCGCGTATGCGGCGCAGACAGCCGCGACGGCAACGGCATCGCCCGAGGAGCCTAGCCCCAGATCGGGCTCAGCGCACGAGGCGTCTTCACGACGTCACGGGCGACCGGACCCCCGGGGACGGTGACCGTGAGCGTGATGCGGACCGAGGCGGCGTGACCGCCGTGCTGACGGACGCTGTGGGCGACGGTCAGCGCCTGTCCGCATCGAGCGCAATGGTGATCTGGCGGGCGCTGTGGCGCAGGAGCACGACGAGCAGATGGCCGCCGTGCGAGCGAGTAGCCGAACGCTGACCGGCCGGCCGTTCGCGCCGGTCACCTTGAGCCCGTGGTGGGCGAGCGCGCTCGCGCGTCAGCCGGAGGCCGGCCGGGAGGGCGACGCTCACGCGCGTGAACGCTGGGGCGCCCGCGGCTCGCCTTGACGCTCAGGCGCAGGGTGGGGCGCTCCCTGCGCAGGCTGAGCGTCCCGCTGCCGGTCGCGCTCGCCGCCACCACGGCGGTGGCGGCGGACCGGGCGAGCGTCGTCGCGACGGTGTTGGACCCGTAGACGTAGATGCGCACGCGTGTGCCCGACGTCGGCCGAGCCGAGCGTGTAGGTGAGGCTGGTGGCGCCCGAGATGGCGCTGCAGATCTCGCCCGCGCTGTTGCAGCGCATCCACTGGTAACGCAGGCTCGGCGTCGGGTAGCCGCGTCCAGCTGCCCGGCGTGGCGGTCAGCGTGCTGCCCTGGACGGCGCGTGCCGGAGAGCTTCGGCACCGCCGTGTTCACCGGGGCGCCTGTGACGATCGCGGTGGCGGACGAGTTCGCGCTCTGCGGAGTGCCGACGCCGTTGGAGGCGGTCACGGCGACGACGGTCCGCGTTCCGACATCCGCCCGGGTCAGGACGTAGGTGGTGGCGGTCGCCCCCGAGATCGCCGTGCAGCTCGCTCCGCTCTGGTTGCAGCGCTCCCACTGGTAGGTGTAGGTGGGCGCCGGATAGCCGGACCAGGTGCCCGGACTGGCGGTCAGGGTCTGGCCCTGGGCCGCCGTGCCCGAGATCGCCGGTGGCGCGGTGTTCTTCGGCGGTGCTGAGGCGTTCACGACGGCGTTTGTCAGCTGCGAGCTGGCCTGGGCCGGCGAGCCCACCCCGTTGCTCGCCGTCACCGTGACCTCGAGCTGCTGCCCAAGATCGCGCCGATTGCACCGTGTAGGTCGACGAAGGTCCCGTCTGCACCGCCGTACAGCTCGTGGCCGAGCTGCAGTCGCTCCACTGATAGCTGTAGGTCGGCGCCGGATAGCCGTTCCACGTCCCGCTCGTGGCGCTCAGCTGCTCGCCCACGGTCGGGTTCTGATCGGAGATCGTCGGCGCGCTCGTGTTCTGCGGCGGCGAGGAGCCGGCCGTGACGGCGTTCGTCAGCTGCGAGCTCGCCGACGGCGAACCAAGGCCGTTCGTGGCGGTCACGGTCACCTCGAGCTGCTGCCCGAGATCGCTCGGCTGGACGGTGTAGGTCGAGCTCGTCGCGTTCTGGATCGTCGTGCAGCTCGTGGCCGAGGTGCAGTCGCTCCACTGGTAGGTGTAGGTCGGCGCCGGATAACCGCTCCACGTCCCCTGCGTGGCCGTGAGCTGCTCGCCCACGGTCGGGTTCTGATCGGAGATCGTCGGCGCGGTCGATGTTCGAGGGCGCCGTGCCGACGGTCCAGGTGTAGCTGTCGGTGGCGGTGTTGCCGGCCGAGTCGATCGCCTGCACGGTGAACGTGTGCTGTCCGACCGACAGGCCCGAGTAGGTCTGCGTCGTCGGCGACGTGCAGGAGCCGAGCGAGCCGCTGTCGAGCTGGCACTGCACGCGCCGAGACGTCGTCGTCGGTGGCGAAGCTGAACGTGGCCGAGGTCTGCGTGGTCAGGCTCGGCGGCTCGGTCGCCGTGGCGATCGCGACGCTGATCGGGTTGGGATCGAGCTGGACGACCGCGAGCGTGCCGGTGTTCGTCGGCCCGCCGCTCTGGAGCGGGAACGGCGGATACTTGGCGTTCGTCTCGCCGCTGCGCAGCGGCGAGACCGCGACCGCGTACTGGTCGTTGGCGCTGAGATCGATGCCGGTCGTGCTGTGCAGGTTCGTCGTGTCGGTGTACGTGCCGGCGATCCGGGGCGCGAGCGGGTCGAGATGTCGATCGCCGCCACCGTGGCCTGATTCGAGGCGGCCAGATAGGCGAAGTCGCCGCTCACCCGGATCCGGTAGGCGCCGGCGAGCAGGGACGAGTTGTTGATCGTGGCCACGATCTGCGGGACTCGTCGGATTGCTGATGTCGACGACCGTGAACTGCGGCGTGCGCCGACCCGCTCTGGTTGGCGGTGTACAGGTAGTGGCCCTGGATGCCCAGATCGGCGATGAACGTGAGGTTCGGGTCCGTTCACGCGGGCGACGACCTTCGGCGCGGTCGGGTTCGAGATGTCGATGACCGTCGAGGTCGCCGTTGTTGAACGAGTTCGTGAACGCGTAGTGGCCGGAGATCTGCCACCGAGGTCGCGTGGTTCAGAGCCGTTGCTGTACGCCGAGCGGCAGCGACGAGTTGTCGACGTTGGCCACGATCTGTCGGGCCGCCGGGTTCGTGATGTCGATGACCGAGAAGCCGCCCTTGCTCGTGTCCGGGATGCACGGCTGCCCGCCCAGCAGGCCCTGATAGGCCACATAGGCGTAGTTGCCCGACACCGCCACCCCGTAGGCCCCGAACAGCTCGGTGGGCGAGCGGACCGTCCCCACGACCGACGGCTGGGCCGGGTTCGTGTGGATATCGAGGATGGTCAGGCTGTTGCCCGTTGCCGTCGTCGTTGCTGCCCGTCCCGTCGCAGGTTGCTCCGACGACTGCGCGGCGGCGTTGCGGTTCTTGCTCACCACGAACGCATAGCCGCCGGCGATGGTCACGTTCGACCCGGCGATCAGGTCCGCGTTCAGTAACGGCTGGCTCTCCCCGCGATCGTCGGGTTCTGCGGATTCGAGATGTCGACCGCGGTCAGCTCGCCCGCGTTGTAGGCCGTCGTGTAGGCGTAATTGCCCGACACCGCCACCGCATCCGCGCCGGACAGAGCCGTCGTACTCGACACCGCTCCCGCCAGTACGGGCGCCGTCCCGGCCCGCGCAGCCGCCGGGCAGCGCAACCAGCAGCAGCGCGACGAGCATGAGCAGCCGGACGCTCGCGCCCAGAGCGCGCAGCGGCGCCTGCGTCAGTCACCGTCAGTCTCCGCCGAACCGGCGTGCCTAGATCGAGACGCCGACGACGTGCTCGTCGAGCTCGACCGCGTTGACCGCCGTGGCTCAGCGATGCGTCGGCGGCCTCGGCCATGCGCCACAACGTCGCGCGCCAGGGCAAGTCCGTACTCGGGCAGCTCGCCGGTGCTCATCGCCCGCACGAACGCGCCCGCCTGGGCCGAGAGCGGCTCCTGGCTGGGCAGGTTCGGCGTGAGGATGTCGCCGCTGCGGTAGGAGAGCTGATACTCGCCGAACGTCTCCGGGTCCTTGTAGTCAACGCCACGGTCGTAGATCTTGATCGGCTCGGCGGCGCCGTCCTCGTAGACGACCATCTTCTTCGAGCCCACGACGACCGTGCGCCGGAGCTTGCTCGGCGCCAGCCAGCTGAGCTCGACGTTGGCGACGAGACCGGAGGCGAACTCCATGGTCACGAACGCCACGTCGGCGATACCGGGCACGATCGAGTCCCGGCCGGTGGCGCGGATGCGCTGCGGCGGCCGGCCGAGCCAGTACAGGAGGATCGAGAAGTCATGCGGCCCGAGGTCCCAGACGACGCTCACGTCGCGCTGGTGCAGGCCGAGGTTGACCCGGCTCGAGGACACGAAGTACAGGTCGCCCAGCTCGTCCTCGTCGATCAGCTGCTTGACCATCTGCACGGGCGGGCTGTAGAGGAACGTGTGCCCGCACATGAGCACGACGTCGTGCGCCGTCGCGTAGTCGATCAGCTCGACCGCCTGCGCGGTCGACGGAGCGAGCGGCTTCTCGACGAACACGTGCTTGCCGGCCTCCATGCATCGTTGCGCCAGCGCGTAGTGCGTATGCACCGGCGTGGCGAGCAGAACGCCGTCGAGCCGGTCATCAGCGAGCACGACCTCGAGATCCGTCGTCGTCCGGATGCCCGGATAGCGCCGGGTCAGCCGGTCAAGCCGTGACTGGTCACGGTCGCAGATCCACGTCACCTCGACATCGGTGCGCTCGAACAGCACGCGCACCAGATTTGGTCCCCAATAACCGAGCCCCACTACCGCTACACGCGGAATAATATGGCGGCGCGGTATCCGTCCTGCCCCCGTCAGCACCCCTGGCACCTCCGTGTCGTCTCTGACTGGGCGCTACCCGTCGCCTCGGGTCCTGCGCCCCCTTCGTCTCGTCTGTTGACGGTACCACAGGAGTGGACGAATAGACAGCCTTTCGGGCCAATTTCACATTTGGGGCTCAAGGTTCCAGAAAGGCTGCCGACGGGGCCGCTCCGCCGGCCAGGCGGACGGCGTTGGCGCCCGCCCCACGCCCCGGCGGTACTCTGACCGGGGCACCAACGGATCCGGAGGGGCGACATCGAGAACGACCGCGCACGCCCGACGTTCGCGCGCGTATATGAGGAGCACGTCGACCGCGTCTACGGCTTCTTCGCCTACCGCGTGGCCGAGCGGGAGGCCGCCGAGGACCTCACCCAGGCGACCTTCGAGCGGGCGCTGCGCGCCTGGCCGCGCTACACCCCGGCACGGGCCCCGGTCGCCGTGTGGCTGCTGGCGATCGCCCGCAACCTGCTGATCGACCACGGCCGCCGGCGGCGGCCGACGCCCGTCGGGCTCACCGACGAGCTGCCGGCCGAGTCCGCCCCGGGCCCCGAGGATCGCTTCGCCGGCTCGCCCGAGCTCGCCCGCGCCCTGGCGGCGCTGAACGACCGCGAGCGCGAGGTGCTCGCGCTGCGCTACGGCGCCGACCTGCCCGGTCCCGAGGTGGCCGCGCTGCTCGGGCTCACCGTGGCCAACGTCCAGCAGATCAACTCGCGGGCGCTGCGGCGGCTGCGAGAGCAGCTCGTCGACGCGGCCGGGGTCGGCTCGAGCGGCAGCGACGCGTAGCGCACGGGCCGTAGCCGGTCTACAGGTTTCTGGACGAAAGTCCGATACAGCACGCGCGGTGTCCCGCCCTGCCTCCATCGCGCGTCGGCTGCTGTGCGGCACCCGCCCGCGGGCGCGGCTCGCGGTCGACGGCGCCTGCGCTCCTCGCGGTCCTCGCCGCTCGCGCTCTCGGGATCGGCCGGCGGGCGCGCCATGTCCCGGCCGTCCGTGCCGGCGGCCGGTGCGGCTCGGTCCCCAGCTTCGAGCCCCTCGGCGACCCGGGCCCGTGGGAGCTCGCCTTCGACGACGAGTTCAACCGCGCCTCGCTCGACCTGGCGACAGCTGGCGGCCCAACTGGCTCGGCGCCAGCGACTCCGCGGTGACCGCGCTCGGCCGACCCGACCGACGAGAACTGCGCCGATCCGGCGCAGGTGGCCGAGGCCGGCGGCACGCTGCAGCTCAGCACCGTCGCCCGGCGCTGCGCACCGCCGGGCGCGCGCGCCACCGCCTTCGCCTCCGGGCTCGTCGAGACCCGGCGCACCTTCACCACCGGCTTCCTCGAGGCCCGCATCTTCATCCCCACGTCCGCCGGCCGGCGCGCCGGTCGACTACCCCGGCTTCTGGGCCACGGGCAGCGGCCCTGGCCGTCGACGGGCGAGATCGACGTGATGGAGGTGCTCGGCCACTGCGGGCCCGGCCTCGGCTTCTACTTCACCAGCTCCGCCGGAACCCAGGGCGGCTGCGTGGCGCTGCGCCATCCCGGCGGCTGGCACGTGTTCGGCGTCGACTGGGAGCGGGACTCGCTCACGGTCTACTACGACGGCGCGGTGGTCGGGCGCGTCACGCATGGAGTGACCACTGCGCCGATGTCGCTGGTCCTCGACGACAGTGTGAATCCAGCGCTCGGCGGTCCGTCGCGGTCGTCGCGGCTGCGCATCGACTACGTGCGCGTCTGGTCGCCCACCGCTGGGCGATAAGCCCCAGAACGCGGATTTACGACACCTGTCCAGGGGTCCTCAAGATCCCCTGACCAAACGTCCAGCCACCGGTTGGGCGAGCACAGGCGAACCGCTCCTGGCGTCGATGCCAGGACCGTGAACGCCATACCTCGCCTCCCCCAGAGGCGGTCAATCGCGCTGGCAGCCGGAGCGCTGCTCGCGCTCTCGCCCAGTGCCGCGGCCAAGGCCCCGCACCCGGCGCCGGCCGCCCACAGACACCATCATGCCGCTGCTCGGACCACGAAGCTGCCGTCGAGCGCACGCGCCCGGCGCGCCGCTGTGGCCGCTCGGCGCTCAGTCCTCGTCCGCACCGTGCCCGTGGCCAATCCAAAGCCGTCGGTGACGATCGTGACGAAGCCCGCCAACCCGACGACGTCGCGGTCGGCAGCTATCTCCTTCACGTCAATCGGCGCAACGCCATGACCTGTAGCCTCGACGGCGCAAGATTCTCCGCCTGCGCCTCGCCGGCGACCTACCAGGCCGTCGCCGCCGGCAAGCACACATTCGTCGTCTCGGCCGCGGGCAAGGGCGGCACCGCGACCGCCTCCACCCAGTGGCAGGTCAACCCGACGACCAACACGGCCGTCACGCCGCTCGGCGTGCCGGGCAGCTGGACGCTGAAGTTCGACGACGAGTTCAACGGCACGTCGCTCGACCTCACGCAAGTGGCAGCCCAACTGGCTGGCCGGCAACAACACCGCCGTCACCCCTCCGGACAACAGCTCGGATCTGAACTGCGATGACCCGGCCCAGGTGTCGGAGAGCGGCGGCGTGCTGAACCTGACCGCGGTCGCCCGGAGCTGCCGGGCGAACAACGGCCACACCTATGCCTATGCCTCGGGGCTGGTGAACACGAACAGCTCCTACCAGTTCACCTACGGCTACGCCGAGGCGCGGATCGATATCCCGGCCACGGCGAGCGGCAGCTGTGCCGACTTCCCGGCCTTCTGGGCCAACGGCCAGAACTGGCCGACCGACGGCGAACTCGACGTCATGGAGGTGCTCGGCAGCTGCTCGCACTCCGGATCCCTCGGGTTCCACTTCCACAACACCCTCGGCGCGTTCGGCGGCTGCGCGTCGCCGGTCCTGACGCCCGGCTGGCACACGTTCGGCGCCGACTGGCAGGCCGGGGTGGTCACCTACTACTACGACGGCCAGCAGGTCGGCCAGGTCACGACCGGCATCACCGGCTCGCCGATGTACCTGATCCTCAACAACAGCATTGACCCAACGTGGGGCGGCCCCACGCTCGCACCGGCCGATCTGCAGGTCGACTACGTGCGGGTGTGGCAATAACGGCGTTCACACGCCCCCGGTTGCGCTCGGGCTCGCTCTGGCCAGCACCGTCTGGCAGACGAGCTCGAGCGCGACTCCCCGTGAACCCTTGACGAGCACCACGTCCCCGGGCGCGATGAGTGTGGGGACGAGCTCAGCCGCCGCGGCGGCGTCGGGGACGCAGTACACCTCACCGGCGCCGGCCCGCGGCCATCTCCGCGGCAAGCGGTCCCACCGTCACCAGGACCTCGACGCCGAGCTCGCGCGCGAAGGCCCCGATCTCGGCGTGGAAGCGGCGCTCATCGGGCCCGAGCTCGAGCATGTCGCCGAGCACGGCGACCCGCCGGCGCCCGCCGTCCTCGGCCGCGACCGCGCTCAGGTGCTCGAGCGCGGCGCGGACCGACAGCGGGTTCGCGTTGTAGCTGTCGTCGAGCAGCAGCACGCCGTCCGCCAGCGCGAGCGGCTCGCCCCGCCCAGCCGAGAGCGCGAGCTCGACCCGGCCGGCCGGATGCACCCCGACGGCGCGGGCGGCGGCCACGGCGGCCAGGAGGTTGCCCCGCAGGTGGCGCTGGCGGAACGGCACCTCGAGCCGGAGCCTCTCCCCCGCGCAGTCGATCTCGACCTGCGCGCCGGCCTCGGAGACGATCCGCACCTCGCCGCCCGCCCCGAAGCGCACGGTGCGCAGATCGCTGCGCACGTGCGGGCTCGAGCAGCGGCTCGCCGGCCGGGATGATCGCCGTCGCCCCCGGCGCCAGCGCGGCGATGAGCTCGGCCTTCGCGGCCGCGATCGCCTCGAGGCTCCCGAGCAGCTCGAGGTGGACCGGCCCCACGTTGACGATGATGCCGACGTCGGGGCGCGCGATGGCGGCCAGCTCGGCGATCTGACCGGCCCCGCGCATCGCCATCTCGAGCACGAGCACCTCGGTCCCGGCGGGCGCGGCGAGCAGCTCGAGCGGCAGGCCGATCTCGGTGTTGAAGTTCGCGCGCGAGGCGACCGTCCGGCGGTGGGGCGCGAGCACGGCCAGCAACAGGTCCTTGGTCGAGGTCTTCCCGGTCGAGCCGGTGACGCCGATGACCTGGGCGCCGAGCTCCGCCCGCCAGGCGGTGGCCAGGCGCTGCAGGGCGGCCAGGGGGTCGGCGGCGGCCAGCACGGCGCCCGGGCACGTCGGCCGGGAGGGCGTCGGCGTGCTCGGGGGCGACGAGGACGCCCCACGCCCCGGCGGCGAGCGCCCGGGCGGCAAAGGTCCCGCCGTCCACGTGCTCGCCCGGCAGGCCGACGAACAGGGCTCCGGGGCCGGCCTGGCGCGAGTCGATGATCGTCCGCTCGGGCCCGCTCTCGCGGCCGCCGGCCCGGACCAGCTCGGCGCCGGCGGCGCGCGCGATGGTGTCCGGGGTCCAGGCTCTCAAGCACCGCTCCCGGCCAGCCTCGGCACAGCGCCGAGTGCCTCGCGGGCGACGGTCACGTCGTCGAACGGGATCTTCCGGCCGCCCGCGAACTCCTGGCCCTGCTCGTGGCCCTTGCCGGCGATGACGACGACATCGCCCGCCTCGGCGCCGGCGATGGCCACGCCGATGGCGGCCCGGCGGTCGGCGTCGTGCTCGACGTCGCGACCGCTCCCAGCCAGGATCTCCTCGATGATCGCCTCGGGGTCCTCCGAGCGCGGGTTGTCCGAGGTGACGATCACGCGATCGGCCAGCCGGCGGGCGATCTCCCCCATGAGTGGGCGCTTGCCGCGGTCGCGATCACCGCCGCACCCGAACACGACGTGCACGCGGCGGTCGGTGAGCGCCCGGGCCGCCTGCAGGACGTTCTCGAGCGAGTCCGGAGTGTGGGCGTAGTCGACCAGGACGGCGAAGTCCTGGCCCTCGTCGACGATCTGGAACCGGCCCGGCACCTGGCCGGCGGTGGCGATCGCCTCCGCGCAGGTGCGCGCCGGCACCCCGAGCGTGCGGGCGACGGCGAGCGCGCCGAGCACGTTGGACACGTTGAAGCGCCCGCTGAGCGGCGAGCGCAGCTCGAGCTCCCCGTCCGGGCCGCTGACCCGGAACCGCGAGCCGGTCAATCCGGTGTCGATGTCGTGGGCGCGATAGGTGCCCTCGCGCTCGATGGCGAACGTGATCGTGTCGGGACCGAGCTCGGCGGCCAGCCGGGCTCCGTACGGATCATCGATGTTGACGACCGCGTGGCGGGTGTCGCGCTCGACGAACAGCCGGCGCTTGGCCAGGAAGTAGTCCTCCATCGTGGGATGGAAGTCGAGGTGGTCCTGGGTCAGGTTGGTGAACAGGCCGGCGGCGAAGTGGACGGCGTCGACCCGATGGAGCTCGAGGGCGTGCGAGGAGGCCTCGATCGCGCAGGCGCGGTCGCCGGCATCGAGCATCTCGCGGAAGGTGCGCTGGAGGTCGATCGCCTCCGGCGTCGTGCGCTCGACCGCTCGTTCCTGCCCGCCGACGATCGAGGTCACCGTGCCGAGCAGCCCGGTCGGGCGCCCGTCGGCCTCCAGCAGGGCCCGGACGAGGAAGGCGGAGGTCGTCTTGCCGTTCGTGCCGGTGATCCCCACGACCTCGAGCTCGGCCGTGGGATCTCGGTACAGCGCCGCAGCCGCCTGCGCCATCGCGGCCCGGACCGAGGCCACCTGGACCTCGGGGACGCCGAGCCCGAGCGGGCGCTCGACCACCAGCGCGGCGGCTCCGCGGGCGATCGCGTCAGGCGCGAAGTCGTGGCCGTCGCGGGTGAACCCGGGCACGCAGAAGAACAGCGTCCCGGGGGTGACGCGGCGGTTGTCGTAGGCGAGCTGCCCGATCTCGATCGCGCCGGCACCGCTCGGCGCGCCGGGGAGGATCTCGTCCAGGCGCATGAGCCAGAGGCTAGCCGTGCGCGCGGCGCGCGTCCGGACGCCGGCGCCGTCTCAGCGGGACGAGCCGTCAGCCCCGTGGGCGGTCACCCGGGCCTGGCCGATCCGGGCCAGGGTGCGACGCGCGGCGAGGCGCAGCCGGGGACGGTCGAGCACGAAGCGCTCGATCCGCCGCGGCGGCTCCTGGTAGGCCCGGTGGATGAGCGCCCGAGCGCCCCGCCGCTCCACCCGCGCCTCGCCGACCTGGAGCTCGCCCGTCTTCAGTTGCTCCTTGTGCGGGCTGAAGCCCTTGCCCATGTCGATGGTTGCGATGCCCCGCTCGGCCGCCGCCTGGATCAGCTCCAGGCGCAGGACGTTGCCGGGCGAGTAGCGCGCGAAGTCGGGCCGGTAGGCGGGGAACCAGAGCGCCAGCACCGATCGGGTCGCCAGGGCCGCCTGCACCGCGATCGGCTCCCCGTCGGCCCACAGGCACGCGAGCACTCCGGTGGAAGTGGCCGTTCGTCGACGCCGATGAGCGCGGCGGCCACGAGATCCCGCACCCACGGCTTGGGCAGAACCGAGTCCATCCGCCCCGTGCCGGCGGTACTGGTCGGACTTCCAGGCGAACAGAGTGTCGAGCACGCCCGGATCGGCCGTGCGGAACTCGAACCGGACGTCCCGTGGGTGTCGAACAGGGCCGCCGGCGGGCCATGAGGCGCCGGAATGACCGCGACTCGCGGCGGCGGGCGTCGATGTAGGCGTCATAGCCGCTGGTCAGGTCGATGATCGGGGGAGGGCTCGGTGCGCCGCGACGTGAGCGGCCGAAGCGGGCTCTTGACCGGGGGCGAGATGAGTCGGACTCGATCACGGCGTCAGCAGCCCAGGCGTAATGCAGCGCGCTCGGCATCCCAGCGAATACCGCGGCGGAGCATGAACGGCGCCCTGGGCATCGGATGATTGCCCGGACGGCGAGCGGCCGCACGGCGAGCCCCGCCCGGCCCGAGATCTCGTAGCGGGAAGAACGCCATCGGATGGCCGCCGCTCGGAGATCCGGGCGATCGCGCACCCGGGACCCCGCCGCGGCGGCCGATCGGCAAGCGCGAGCTCGCCGGGGCCAGGAACGGGCTCGCTCGTCGGGCTCGGAGCCACGCCGACCTGGAGCGCGCGCCAGGCCTCGGGATGATGCGGCGAGGCGCGATGAGCTCGGCTGCGGGACATCGAGGGCGACGTCGATCGGCAGTCCGGCAGGCCGTCAGCCGTGGCGAGTGACGGCTGCGACCGACGCGAGCGTGCGATAGGCGCCGAGCAGTCGGCCCACGAGTGACGATCCTGGATCACGCGCGGGCGAGTCGCCGCCGCAGACGAGCAGGGCGCCGAGGCGAGCCGGCGCGCGAGCAGCAAGCGCGTGCCGCCGCCGCGGGCGTGCTTGGCCAGCACCGCGACGTTGCCGGGGTAGTACTGCTGCGGCCCGGTGGGCCTTGTACGGGTGCAGGACGAGCGAGATCCGGCAGGTAGACCCCGGGATAGCCGGCAGCCAGCGCGCGGAGCACGTAGTCGGAGTCCTCGCCGGCGCCGAAGCGGGCGCCGAGGCCGAGCCGCTCGTCGAACGCGCCCACCGCCGACCGACCTCGCGCGCGAAGAACACGTTGTTCGAGCTGGCCGCCCGCATGACAAGGCGCGGGTCGAGGCGAGCTGCGCCGGCCGGGAAGCGGCGACGGTCGACCGCGCCCGGGCTGGGCGCGTAGGGACAGCAGACGAGTCGGCCGCTCCGCTCTCGACAGCTCCGCGCGACCTGCGCGCAGGATGCCGGCCGGATAGCTCGCGTCATCGTCGGGGAAGGCGACGATCCCGGAACGCCGACCAGCAGCCCCTGGTCCCGCGCGTGGGCGAGCGCGAGGTTGCGGGCCCGGCTCAGCGCGATCCGCTGCGGGGCTTCGAGCACGTGTGACCCGAATGCCCCCCGCGACTCGACGCGCGTCCGATGCGTCCTCCGCGCGACGACGAGCACCAGGTCGCCCGCCACCCCCGGCTCGCGCCAGCGCGCCAAGCAGGCGGGCGAGGTTCTCCCGCGACTGCCGGACTCGGGTCCGTGACGGTGACGAAACAGGAAGCGGCGAAGGTCATCGGATCCGCCGCACGGTACCCATCGCGGCTGGGACCGGCGGTGACCGCGGAGGGCCCGGACCACGGACGGGCAGCACCGGGCGCTCCGACGGCCGCGTTGGCGATCAGCCAGGCGTGGCCGACATCCGTCGATGTTCCGTCCGTGGTGCGTAAGCGCGACGGTCAGGCCGAGCACGAGCGACGAGCAGGACACCCTGGACGAGCATCACCCGGTCCGGCTCGGCCCTCGACGCGGCAGATCGCCATGTAGAGCGAGATGACCGCCCGAAACAGGCTGGCCAGGGCGAGCAGCCGCAGCACCGGCGCCCCGGTATGGACGTAGGCGGGCCCGTAGGGCAGCAGGATCAGCCCGGCGCCGCACGACCAGCACCGCCACGCCGGCCAACAGCAGCGGCGCGAAGCTGCGAGAGGTCGAGACCGCGAGCTCTCGCAGCCGTGCGTGGGCCAGCGACGCCTCGACGGTCATCGAGGACGCGATGTTCACGAACAGGAGATCGAAGGCGCTGACGATCATGAACGGCATGTAGAAGTACGCCCCCGGCTCGTGCCGACGAGCCCGACCACGACGACCGGCAGCAGGGTGCTTCCGGCCTGGATGAAGATCGTGCCGATGTAGTCGTTGACCATGAACCGGGCCAGGCCACGCCAGCCGAAGCGCTCGACCGGGGAAAGCTCGGTCGCACGCGGCAACGCGCGCGGGGCATGATGCGCACGAAGATCAGGTAGTTGACCGGAACGAGAGCAGCGACCATCGGGATCACCCAGGCGACGAACACGGCGTGCGTGGCTCCGAGCGCGAGGAGGTCGGGCAGCGCGGCGATCTTCAGCACCCCGAAGGCGCCGTTCTCGAGCGGCACCCAGGGCGCCCGGCGCATCGCGGTCAGCACCGAGTCCTGAAGCGCGAACACCCCCCAGGCGACGATGGCAAGCACGAACACGACGCCAGCAGCGACGTCATGCGACAGGAACCCGTAGGACCGCGAAACGCGGGGAGCGACGAGCACGAAAGCCGACTCCGCCCATCAGCGAGGCGACCGCGGTGGCTGCGTAGGTGCCGAGCACCGACCCGGTCGGGCCGCAGCTTGCTGATGGGAGGAACCGCAGGATGACCGAGCTGAAGTTCAGCTGGCAGACGGTTGAGACCACCATCATGGCGGAGACGAGGGCGCCGTCACGTCCGACGCTGGCGCTCTGGAGCAGGCGCGCGGCGACGATCCAGAACCCGACGCCGAGCACCGACGTGAGGGCCACGTTGAGGATCAGGCTGTAGGCGCTGCGGAGCAGCGGGTCGGAGACTCCCGCGACACGTAGCCGCGCGCGTGGTCGGAGCGTCCGCACCCCGGCGACCGACGACTCACGGGGCGACCCCGCGGCCTCGCGGGCCACAGCCACGGAGGCGCCGCATCACAGCGGCGACGAGGAGCCGGTAGATGCGGGCATGCGGACTGGAGTACCAGAGCGCGAACAGGTGCGAGGAGGCGACGACGTGCTCGAGATCCTCGAAGGTGTGCGGCGGTGTCGTGCCGAAGTACGTCGCGTAGCGGTCCTGGGTGATCGAGAACGCCAGGTAGGCACTGTGGGAGTAGGTGCGCATGAAGTGGACGATCTCGGGCAGATCGGCGGCGGTCAGGCGCCGGTCCTGGAGCTTCGGGTCCTCGGAGGTTCGGGCTGTGGTCGCCCCCGGGCCCCGCCATGAAGCGATACTCCGGGCTCACCTCGAGGGGGAAGTCCTCGCCGGCGAGCATGAGCACGGAGTGGTGCGGTGCGTGGGCGTAGAAGTACTCAGCGGCCGTACCTCGTCGCGCGGGATGACATTGGTTCCCGCGTTCCGATGAAGGCGAACAGGAACAACGCCGTCAAGAGCGCGGCAAGCGATACGCTCGCGAGACGCCCGTCCTCGGGCACAGCGTGGCCGGGCCCAGCCGATGAGCACCGCCAGCCAGGGGGAAGCGAACAGGAAGACGCGAAGCGCACCTTCGCCGCCGTAGTTGTTGGCGAAGAGCAAACGAGCGGGAGAAGGCCAGCGGCCCGAGGGGTAGTGACGTCGCCTCCCCATGGCGAACGAGCAGCGCGCACCAGGCGAAGCCGAAGAATATCGTGATGATCGACACCATCCCGCCCACATGGCTGTAGAACCAAGCTCGATGGGCGGCCGCCCGTTGGACCTGGGCGTTGTCGACCGGGTTGAGCCCGCTGAACAGGCCGTAGTGGGCCTGCACCCAGGACAAGTTTGGCAGCAGATAGAGATGGTGATCGCGCCCAGGGCAACGAAGAGCCACCGCGGCCGAAAGCCGAAGAGGGTGAGCACGAAGACCTGGACGATGACCATGTACGGCGTGAGCTGGTGGCTGGCCACAGCCGCGGCGTCCAGGCAGAGCACGAAGGCGAGCTGCCCTGCGAGAGCCGAGGACGCCGACGGGAAATCTCAGCGCGTACAGCCCGGGCCCGAAGCAGCGAGTCAAGAGCGCGCGGTCGCTCACCCCCGTCCCGTCAAGCCGGCGTTCCAGGAGGACCAGAACGATGGCCAGGTCGAAGACATAGGCGAGCGCCTGGGGCGAGAAATACGTCTGACCGATCCAATTGGTGATCAGCCAGACGAGCGTCGCGAGCCCAGCGAACCCCCCGGCGAGTGAGCCGCAGCCCGATCGCCACGACGCCGGTCGCTTGAAGCCCAGCAAAGAAGAACTCAGCCCAGCCCGCGTAGACCAGTGGATCCACCCGCGTGATCGACGAGAACCTGCCGCAAAAGCGAACATCCCCGGCCAGCGGTTGTAGATGTCGACGCTCGGATGGACGGGCCAGTCTGAGGATCATCCGCGTGACACCGATGTGCTTGTAGGTCCATGCGTACTGCGGCGCGCTCGAGACCGCCGGGATGGTGCCGTAGAGGTAGAGCACAACCAGGCGATGTAACCGGCGAGCACCCAGGGATTGACCGCCGGGACTCGCGGCCAAGTAGACGCCGCAAACACGAGCGGGATCCCGAATCCGATGAAGAAGATCGCCGGTGCCTCGCCGACCAGACCGGCCTCGCCGAAATTGACGCGTTGATCATCGGAGCGACACGATCCACAGGACGAGGGCGACAAGAGGGGCATCCACTCAGGCGCGACGCCGAGCTTGACCGAGGCGAGTGTCCGGACGAGCGCCGTCGTCAGATACACGGCGGAGGGGGCGCCCGAGCACAGCGATCTCAAGCGTGAGCGCGCCGCCGATGCGCCTCCACCGATTCCGAGCGCCGCGGGAACGGGATTCCAGGCGTTCGCCCAAACCATCGCAAGCGCGACGAGGACGTCGAGTGCGCCACCTGAGCGGCGTGATCCGGACTGCCGCATTCGTCCAATCGCGAAAGCTCGCGCGGACTGGAGCCGCCGCCCCAGGAAGCGTGAACGCGGTCAGGGCGGTCAAGAGCGACCTGAGCGACTCCGGCGCTCCGGCGGCATCGGCGAGACACCGTGACCCCGAAGAAGCAGACGATCAAGCGCCAGATACCAGCGGCGCCGTCGGCGACGATCTGGTCGGCCCGACGCTGTCACGGCGGCCGGGCGCGCAAGCGCAACCGCATCGACGTCGGGCGTTACCCGTCGATCGCGCTCGACGGTCGGACGACGACGACGCCTCGAATGAGTGCCGCGTCGCCCTCGTATCATAGAGTCTTCCCCGCGTTCGTGGGCCCGCGGCGGAAGGGCCCCGTAGAGGCCCAATCGCCGGGCCCGACGACGCTGCGCAGCAGACAAAATCGGCCCCAGCGCAAACCCGCCGAGCTGCCCCGCCAGTACGACCCGGTCGCGGTTCATGCGGAGCTGGACGGTTAACTGCGAGACCTCGCGGTGCCGAGGCCCGCTCGGCCTGGACGCGGGCAGGCCCGTCAGGACGCGCATCGCTTCCCGGGCGACCGAGAGCGGAGGGCACGGGGGTCGCGTGATCACCCATTTCGTCAACACGGCGGTGAGCCCAACCGCGTAGCCAAAGGTCTGTTGACGCAGCGCCTCTTCGTTCGCCCGATGATCGTGCCATCCGATCAGCCGAGGCTCATACGCGAGGCGGTGACCGGACAAGCACGGCCTGGCTGAACGAGGCCACGTCGGCACCCCCGAGCGCCCGACTTCCCGCGCCCATCGCTCGGTCAAGCCGCCCATGTCGAGCAGGACCTGCGACGGAAGGCCATGTTGTTGCCGGAGCCGAACACCCCACCCCAGTACGGAAACAGCGGTCGGTCCGAGGCCGGAGGTCGCCCAGGTCATATTTCGCGGGCCGTAGCCCTTTGCCAAAGCCGCTGTAGCTCCTCAAACCAGTCCTGCTCCGGGGTGTCGAGCCTCTCGGGAAGGATCGAGCCCGGTCACGACCCCCACCGGGATCGTCCTCGAGCATCGGCCGGATGATCCGGGTGCAGCCATCCGGGCGTCGACACGGACGTCGTCGTCAGTGAACGCGAGCAGGTGGGCGTCGACGCCTCGCGGATGCCCCGGTTCCGCGCCACGGAGCTGCCCGGAAGCGGCTCGGCGACGTATCGCACGCGAGGGTCCTCCGCTGCGTGCCGCTCGACCACCTCGCGGGTGCCAGCCAGACGCGGAGAGTTGTCCACGACGTGGATCGAGAAGCATGGATAGGACAGCTGTCTGACGTACTTGAGGCACGCGTCGATACGGGCAGGACGGTTGGCCGTGGGGATGATGACGGTGACGTGTGGCCATTCGCGGGCCGACTCCAACTCGGCACCCACCGCCCCGCCGAGGCCGCGTAGGAGCGAGTCCGGCCCGACAGTAGCCGGGTCGGCGCATCCATGCGTGCTCGCATGACTGACGACGTCCCTCCCAGCCCGCTTCCAGAGTTCGTCGGCCAGTTTGCCGGCGTCAATCTCGCCACCGCTGCGCCGGCAGCTCGAACACCGCCGAGGGCTCATCGTGAAGGCGCACGAGCGTCACGACACGCCCATATGGGCCCCCCCTTCGCGGTCGTGCCAAGACGAACGTCCTGCAGTGGTTCGATCGAGATCGATCAGCGTTGATGTCGCCGGGACGAAGCCGTCCGTCACCCGGTCGTCGAGAGTCGTGGGCTGGCTGCGTCAGGCTCATCGGGTAGCCACCTTTCCTTCGGTTTGCCGGTCCGGCGGACTCAGTCGCCCACCGGCCGCCGCGAAGCGCGCTCGCAAGGTAGGCGGCCGGACCCCACACCATCCCGAGCATCTCGAGGATCCTCAACCGCCTTGGATAGCCGGGTGCGGGCGACCAGCGTTCTTCCTCGAGTCCGAGGCGAAGAAGTACTGCGCCCCGGCCAGGATGCCGCGAAGAAGCTCCCGGTGGACGGCCCCCGACGAGTTGAGCCGTCAGCATCGCAGTGAGCCCGACGCCGTAATCGAAGGCGTGGCGGCGGAGCGCGCTTATGGTTCGAGGATGGTCATGGAAGACAATCGCACTGGGCACATAGCGCAGGGAGTACCCAGCGAAAATGAGCCGTACGAACAGGTCCAGATCCTCGCCCCCGCGCGCCGGCGGTACCGGCGCCGAGCGTCGGCCGGAACCCGCCGACACGGCGCAGCACCTCCGTGCGGACCGCGGTGTTCGCGCCCGAGCCGAACGCGCCGGCGGCGAACGGGAACAGGTGATCCGATGGCCGGCGTTCTCCAGCCAGAGTACAGCCGGCCGTCGGATCCCTTCGAGAACGAGGTCAGTTGGTCGAACAGGGACTGGACAGGAGTGGCGATCTCACGCGGGACGATCAGGCCGGTTTGAGATTCTCCGCCCTCGGCGAAAGCGCGACGAACGGCGTCCAACCAGGCCGGATCAACCGTGACGTCGTCATCCAGGAACGCTACGAAGGCACCGGTCGCTCGACGCAGCCCGCAGTTGCGTGCATGCGACAGGCCCGGCCGGGGCTCGGCAACGACAGCAACGTCTGACCGGCTTCCGAACGCGGCACCGAGCTGCTCGGCGGTGTTCGAGGCGTTTGGACGATTTTCCACCACAACGACCTCGAGGTCGGGGTCGCCACATCCCAGGACGGTCCGGACGCACTCAATCGCGAGGTCCGGCCGTTGACATGTGGTGATCACCACCGTGTCACGCGGCCCGTCGCGAGCGATCCACGCGCCTCCGGGGCCGCCAGCGGGCTCAGGTCCGCGGTTGAAATCGGCTCGCCACTGCGTGCGTCGACGTCGCACAGTCCTGTGACCTTTCCGCCGAGACGGCTGATGACGCGCACGACGCCGTACCCCGCGGCGACGGCGTCGTCGAACGACGGAATGGCATCATCGACGTCGACGACGCGGATGAGCACTCGCTTGAACGCGGCCGACTCGGTCATCCAGCGGCCACGATCGGATGCGAGGTCCGCATGACCATCCTGCGGCGCATCCGTGCAGCCTTCGTCCTGATTCGCTCGCGACGCCAGGCCACAGGAGCACAGCGGCCTTCGAGCATCGCCTCCACATGCTGAAGCGACGTCAGTCGCGTGATCGTGAGCCGGGCGACGGCCCACGCGTCGTCCCGGGGGTGCGACAGAGCGTTCTTGACTGCCGCCGCGGACAGGAAACCATGGTCGACCACGGCCTGATGGACGGTGCGGTCGAATGAGCCATGGGGATACGCGAAGCTATCGACGCGGTGGCCGAGCCGTGACTCGAGTGCTTGCTTGGAATCTCGAATTTCCGCGCTGATGCGATCGGCCGGGACCGCGTCGAGGTGTGGATGGCTCACCGTATGGGCTCTGATCTGGACACTCTCGCTGCGGTCGAGGGCCGTCAGCTGTGCATCGGAGAGACCAGATGGACTGTCGAGGGAGCCTGTCGTGACATACACGGTGGCGCACAGTCCCAGCCCCGCCAGCATGTGGACCGCCCAGCACGTATCGGCATAGCCGTCGTCGAAGGTGATGCACACCGGGCTCGACGGTAATGCGGCGCCCCCGGAGGCCGGCGGTGAGCGCGTCCATGGTCAGCGGCTCGCGGCCACTTGCCTGGATTGCCTCCATTTGCTCGGCGAAGCGCTCGGGATCGACAGAGAATCGATCGCCGGGATTCGAGCAGACGCTGTGGTAGAGGAGCACCGGGATCCGATGCTCGAGCGCGACGGGGCGGCCCACCGTCAGCTCCGGGACATAACGTGATTGATGGTTCCCTGCACGTAGCCGAGCGCTGTGGCCACGAGCCCGGCGCCGATGGCGAGAGCCCGCAGGAAGCCTCTCCGGTCTCCGCGCGCGCCGTCCCCGAGACCGGCGAGTACGCCCTTCGGCAGCGTCCGGAGAACGTAGGCGGTCTCGGCGCTGAGACTGCTGCCGGTCCCGACCATCGCGGACATCGCCGCCTTGCGACGCCCTCGCCGCGGCAACGGGAAAGGAAGTAACGGAAGGTCGCGCGCTTGCCGGGAACGATGTGTCGAACAGCGGATCCCGGCGCGCAGACCCAGCGGCAGCCGGGGAACTCGTGGAGCGCGCGGATGCACAGCTCGGTCTCCTCGTGGCCAGTGACCGCAAAGCCTTGGCGCCCGAGCTTCTCTGAGAATCCCGACAGGCGGCGAAGCACGTCGAGACGCACCGACATGTTTGCTCCAATGAGATTCCGCACGGGCTCGTCCGCTCGGGCAGTCCGACATACGAGCAACCGACGACCCACCCAAACTCGGCCGGGAACCAGGCCGGGCGCCGCGTCACCCACTGCGGCTCGATATGGCCGCCCACGCCAAGAACCGCGGCATCCGCGTAGCCCTCCAAGAGCCGCTCGAGCCAGCGAACGTCGGCGATGGCATCGTCGTCGAGGCAGGCCACCACGTCGGCGCCACAGTGCTCGATGCCGGCGTTTCGCGCACCCGAGTTTCCGGCCGCGCGGGTATTGCGCACCACGTGCACGCCCGAGAACGCTGCGTGGGCGCGGGCGAGCAACGCCTCGTTGTGGTCGACGACCAGCACGACACGTCGCGCCCGGACCGTCTGGCGCTCGATGCTCGCCACAGCGTCGACGAGCTCCCCCCACCGGTCCATGCTGTGCGTGCAGATGAGGACATCGACTGTCATCGCCCCGCCATTCGGGCTGACGTGGCCGTCCGGGCGCCGGGGGGAGACCTCCTCGCACCGATCGGCGGCAACATGTGAGATCGACGTCGTCATCGCAGCTCTCGTCGCGCTCGAGCGCACTAGGCGAGGGACATCTCGCCGAGCGAGACCACCCCGTGGCCCCGTTCGGCCGGCAGCTCTCGGAACGTGGCCTGGAAGAGCGTCGTGCCGCTCACCTCACGCCGGATGCGCTCCCGCAGGATCGTGCGCAGCACCCGAGCCCGTCCCGGACCGGATGCAGGTTGCGACACGCCGTGGATGCGCTCCTGCTCGAAGCTCGGGACCTCGGCGATCGCAAGCCCGGCCTTGGCCACGCGGACGTTGATCAGCGTCTCGACCTCGAAGCCGTCGCAGTCGACGTCATCGTCGGCAGGCACGTCGGCGCCAGAAGGCGTTGTAGCCGTAGCAGAGGTCGGTGTAGCGCGTGCCGAAGAGCACGTTGACGACGCCGTTGAGGAGCTTGTTGCCCAGATCGCGCAGCGGCGTGATGTCGGCGCTGCCGCCGCCCGGGCGAAGCGGGAGCCCTTGGCGAAGTCGGCGCCCGTCGAGCAGCGGCGCGACGAAGGCGGGGATCTCGGCCGGGTCGGTCGAGCCGTCGGCGTCGAGCATCACGATGATGTCGCCGCGGGCGGCGGCGAAGCCGCAGGCCAGCGCGTTGCCCTTGCCCTTGCCCTTCTGCAGCACGATGCGCACGTCGGGCATGAGCGCCTGCGCGACCGCGATCGTGTCGTCGGTCGAGTGGCCGTCGACGAGGATGACCTCGTCGACGCAGTCCGGCAGGCGCGTCGAACACGTGCGGCAGGTTCGCCGCCTCGTTCAGCGTCGGGATGACCACGCTGATGCTGGCCCCGGTCGTATTACGGCCAATGCGGCCCGGCATCGCATGATCCTCAGCAAGCATTTCTGGCGGTTCCTTTCGTATGACGTGCGTCATTGGTGGACGGTCCGTCCCGGACCGCAACACCTGTGGCGGCTCGTCACCTATGGATCGGCAGCAGCCCCCGGATTCCTTAGACATCCGTCGAGAATCCGCTTCCGCCGCTCAACCCAGTGCCTCCTACGCCAAGCAGGGCAGCCGGCGCAACTGGTCCCCACTAGGGAGGCACCGGAGCTCAGAAAATCCCTAGAAGGACCGAAACTCCGGGATCAGATCAGACAACACGCCCAATTTCAGTACTCCGCAGGTCGGGCGTGTGCACAGAGCCGCTGCCTCCCGTCGCCCCGATGCCGCGAGATGCCGGTCTCGGCTGACCTTCAAAGGCATCAACGCGTCAGCACGCTGACCGCGCCACGTCCGCACCGGCGCTCGCCGAGCGCGCCGGGCACCATGGGGCGCCCGCCGTCAGGAGTACACCCGCACCCAATCAACGAGCATCGTGGCGGGGAACTGCGTTGCGGCGTCGGACCCCGGCCAGGTTCCACCGACGGCCAGGTTCAGCAGCAGGTAGAACGGTTGGTTGAACTCCCACTTCTGCCCGCCGGCCAGCGACTGCGGTGTCCGGTCGGCATAGGCAACGCCGTCGAGGGTGAAGACGATCTCGTTCGGCTCCAGTCCACGCCATACACATGACAGTCCGCTCGCGAGCGAGGTGCGCGAGTGGGCCTTGGCGGTGAGGCCGTAGCCGTCGGGGGTTCCTGGCTGGGCGCCATGGATGCTCCCAAACACCGTGAACGGATCGCTTCCGATGTCTTCCATGACATCGATCTCGCCGCAGTTCGGCCAGGGCAGCTGACTCGATTGGGCACCCAGAGCCCAGAACGCGGGCCACAGTCCCTGGCCAGCAGGAATCTGGATCCGCGCCTCGATCTGGCCGTAGGCGGTCTGGAACAGTCCCTTCGTCTGCAGCCGCGCTGACGTGTAGTTCCGGGTAACGCCATCCGGGCCCGTATAGGTCTCCCGACGGGCCGTGATCGCGAGATGTCCAGCACCGTCGAGCTCGACATTCGAGACCGGGCGGTGTAGTACTGCAGCTCGTCATTGCCCCACCCACCTCCCCGGTGACGACCTGCCACTTGCCGGGATCGGGCGAAGACCCGGCGGGGCCAGTGAAATCGTCGCTCCAGACAAGCTTTGGGGCCGGTGCAGGAATCCGAGTTACGGCCTTGGCCGCGGCCGCTCTCTGAGCACCGGCCACGGCGAGCCGGCCGGCTCGCACCGAGCGCCTAAAGTTCGCGACATGGCGGGCGATGACCCGACCAGAAGCCAAAGGGCCAGCGCTGTGACGAGACTTCCAGCCATGGACAGCAGACGCAGCAGGGGGAATCGCATGGCTCCTCTATCGATGCGCGTCGGCGGCGCCGTCGAGCCTCACGGCGCTCCCTCGACGGATGTCCCGGCTGGGCTTCGAAGCGGCACGAGTGCCAAGCGGTCCTCAGGCGGAGGTGCATCGCGGCGACGCGACATGCCTCACGCCCCTGTTGTCTCCGCGGGTTGCCCTCGGCACTCGCCGCGCGGTGCCGGGCCGGATTCTTGCCGCACGGCCGATCTGCTTGCTCTACGGTCCGAACGGAGGGCGTCGCACCTGTTGCAGAGGCGCGGCGACCCAGGGCACGAGCGCGAGTTGCGAACACGCGAGGCCAGGGCAAGGCGCGATGTGGCGGGACCTCGACCGCGATGAGGTGACCAGGCGCAGCGACAAGGCCGGACCGGTGCGTTCGCTTGCCGTCACCCTCTGGCGCGCAGGCTGCCCTCGCGGAGGGTGCGCGCTTCACGCCTCGCTGAGGGGCTGATCCGAGAGCCCGACAGCCGGCTCCCGGCTGGGAGAGCGGGCAAGGTCGGGGAGCTACGAGCTGTGGCGGTGCACAGCGAGCGGCCGCGCAAGCGACGCGCCCGCGGCGAGCTCGGACTCGAGCGGAACCGTGACGAACTCCATCAGGGCCACTGCGTCGCGGGAGAACTTGAAGTGCTGGCCGGCACGGAGCCCCGGAGCGCGCACGACCTCGACCCGGGCGAAGCGACTGTCCAGCTCGCAGATCTCATAGACGGCTTCACTGCCCAAGCGGGTCTGGCACCGCCGCTGCCCGACAGCCAAGCCGTCATTCGGATGTCGCAAAAGCTCCTCCTCCGTGCCGGTCTCGGCCGAAGCATAGGAGTTTTGGTGAGACTTGTCACGATTGACCGAGCCAGTGACAGCCGAACCAAGCGGCGGCATCAGGGGACGCATGGGCCATCTATCGTGCCCGCCTCAGACTCGGCTCAAGCGATCTTGAATCCGACTGGACAGAAGGCTGACCGGTCGCGACGCAGCGGGCAGCCAGCAGCGCCACCGCGGCCATCATCGCCAGATAGCTCCAGTGCGGCAGCCAGAACGCGTGGTCGCTGACGGGCCACAGCAGCGCAACGCCGCTTCCCGGCTCGGCCAGATCGCGCCAGAAGTGGATGACCAGGCCCAGCGCCACGCCGAGCCAGACGTCGCGCCGACGCCGCCATAGCGCGGCGAGAACCAAAACCGCGAGAACGGTACTCAGCGAGTGCGTGTATGGGCGTGGGGTCCCGAGCGTGAAGAAGTAGTCGCCGAGGTACTGCGGGGCGTGATCGAGGTCGATCAGCACCGAGGCGAACAGCGCCGGCACGATGAAGCGCCGGGTGATCCGAGGGCCGAGCGCCCACACGACGAGCAGCGTCGTCATCAGGTGGGCGGTCTCATCGAGGGGCCCCCCGGGGATGAACGAATCGCCGGCCCGCTGGCTGCCCCAGTCGGCGCCCGCGAGCAGGAGGACGGCAAGGAGGAGCCCGACCGGAGCCGGTCGCTGGACGAGCGACCGCGCCCTTGTGGCCACCGAAGCCATCCGTCCCAGTTTGGCGCTGCGGAACCGTAGGCTATGCCCGTGGGCTGACGCCCGATCTGCATACATGTTGTCGCGCGCGGGTAATTGGTGCATTGGAGCTGACATCGCTTGACCGAGGACGCGGGATTACGAAGACGCAGCCGTGATATCGGCCTGCGCGCGCCACTTGTCGAGCGAGAAGCCGAATTAGCGGTCATCGAAGACGCGCTCAGCGACGCACGCGAGGGCGTCGGCCGGGTCGTGCTCATCGAGGCGCCCGCCGGCAAGGGCAAGTCGCGCCTGATGACGATCACCGGAGATCTCGCCCGCGAGAGCGACATGCAGGTGCTCGGCGCCCATGGGTCCGAGCTCGAGCGGGATTTTCCGTTCGGCGTCGCCATCCAGCTCTTCGCGCCCCGCTGGAATGCCGCCGATGCCGATGCGCGCGCGTCTCTGCTCGCCGGACCGGCCCGGCATGCCGGCGGCCTGCTGAGCGGCGCGCTCGCTCCCATGACACCCACGGGCGAGGACGACGCCTACGCGATGATCCACGGGCTGTTCTGTATGTGCACCAACCTGGTCCTGCCCGCGGGCCCGGATGACGATCCCCAACCGCTGGCCATCCTCGTCGATGACGCCCACTGGGCCGACCGGCCATCGCTGCGCTTCCTCGGCTATCTCGCCGGCCGCATCGAGGAGCTGCCGATCACCCTCGTGGTGGCCACGCGCTCCGGCGAGGAGCTCGCCGATCGCCAGGCCTACGCCGCGCTCCGGCGGGCGGCGAGCCCGGCGACCCTCACTCCCGGATCGCTCAGCCCCGACGGCGTGGCCGCGCTCGTGCGCAGCGTGTTCCCCGATCCCGACCCCGCCTTCTGCGCCGCCTGCCGGCAGCTGACCAACGGCGATCCCTTCCTGCTCGTGCAACTGCTCGAGCAGGTGCGGCGCGAGGGAAGTGGCCCGACCTCCACCACCGCGGCCCGACTCGGCGAGCTCACCCCCGATGCCGTGCTCCAATCGGTGCTCGACCGTCTCGATGCCCTGCCCGCGGACGCCCGCGCGGTGGCCAGGGCGATCTCGATCCTCGGCCCCACCGTGTCGCTCGCCCTGGTCGGCGAGCTGGCCGGCCTGGGTGAGGCTCGGGTGAGCGCCGCGGCCGACGCGCTGGCCGCCGTGCACCTCTTCCATGCCGGGCTCGCCGCTCAGCTTCGTGCACCCGCTCGTGGCCCAAAGCGTGGCCGCCTCCTTGAGCGAGCTCGAGCGGGGCCGTCTGCACCGCCGCGCCGCCGAACGCCTGCGCGCCCACCGGGCCTCCGAGGAGCAGGTGGCCGTGCACCTGCTCGCCAGTCCGCCCGGGGATGATCCCGACGCTGTGTACGTGCTGCGGATCGCCGCCCGTCACGCCCTGGCCAGCGGGGCGGCCCAGACCGCCGTCCGTCTGCTCGAGCGCGCGCTCGCCGAGCGGCCGGAGCCCCAGCACCCTGAGCTCCTGGCCGAGCTCGCCCAGGCGGAGTCGGCCGCCGGCCTGCCCGGTGCCCACAGCCGCCTCGCGCATGCCCTGAGCGTGGCCGACGACAGCGCGCTGCGATCTCGGCTGGCCCTGACCCAGGCCCGCGTCGCCTACGACGAGGGGCGCTACGGCGACGCCACTCAGGTACTCGACGCGGCGATGGCCGAGCTGGACGACGGCGACCCGGCGGCTGGAGTGCTGGCTGCGGGGTACATCGCCGCTGCCTTCTTCGTGCCCGAACTGGCCGCGGAGGGCGACGCGCGGGCGACACGGCTGCTGGCCGGGATCGGCGCCCAGCCCTCCGCCGCCCAGCTCGACGTCCTTGCGCATCTGGCGATTCACGGCGGGCTGCGGGGGGTGGAGCAGTCGGCCGTCAGCGCCATGGCCGCCCGCGCCTGGGCGGACGGAGCCCTGCTCGGCGCCGAGAGCCTCGACGGCCTCAGCTGGCCGCTCGTGGCCGGGGCTCTGCTGTACGCCGGTGACGTCGAGGGCAGCCTCGTCGTGTGCGAGGAGGCGATGGCCACCGCCCGCGAGCGGGACTCACCCGCTGTGTTCGCCGCCGCGAGCTACTGCCGGGCCTGGGCCCTGTATGAGCAGGGTCAGATCGTGGCCGCTCTGGCCGATGCCCGCGCCGGCCTCGACGCCCGCCCGGATGGCTGGCGGGCCTACCTGCGCACCGCCTACGCGGCGGTGGCGCTCTGTCACCTCCAGCTCGGGGAGCTCAGCCAGGCGGATACGGCGCTGTCGATCATCGAGCACCCGGACGTGCGCGAGCGCATCCACGTCCCGTCGCTGCTCGACGCCCGCGCGCAGGTGCGCCTGGCCCAGCACCGGCCGCGCGAGGCCCTCGAGGACGCGCTCCGGGCCGGGACGGAGCTCGAGTCGACGCTCGGCACATCGACCCCGGGCGCGGTGGCCTGGCGCTCGACCGCCGCACTCGCCCACCTCGCGCTGGGCCACGCTGACGCGGCGCGAGAGCTCGCCGCGGCCGAGCTCGACGAGGCGCTGCGCATCGACATCCCGCGACTGGTCATCCGCAACGTGCGCATCCTCGGGCTGGCCGAGCGCGGGACCGCCGGCCTCGACCTGCTCGCCGAGGCCGTCGCGCGCGGCGGCAGATACCCGCCCCGCCTCGAGCAGATCCACGCGCTGCTCGACTACGGCGCCGCGCTGCGGCGCCACAACAAGCGCGCGGCCGCCCGCGAGCCGCTGCGGCGCGCACTCGAGCTCGCCCACCGCGGCGGCGCCACCGCGCTGGCCGGACGAGCCCAGACCGAGCTCGCGGCATCCGGTGGGCGCCCGCGGCGGGTCATGCTGAGCGGCCTCGAGTCGCTCACCCCAAGCGAGCGCCGAGTGGCCGACATGGCCGCTCAGGGACTGACCACGCGCCAGGTCGCCGAGGCGCTGTTCGTGACCCCGAAGACGGTCGAGTTCCACCTGCGCCACGTGTACCGCAAGCTCGAGATCAGCTCGCGCGACCAGCTCACCCGGGCGCTGGAGCTCGACGAGCTGTAAGGGGACCCGAGCGGGAGCGGTCGGAAGAACGGACGATTCGCCGCAAGTGCAGCGCGGTGGGCCGGGTTCCATGTCCATGCCCCCGAAGGGAATCGTCCTTCTGCACAGCGCGCACCGAGGCTCCGGCCGGCCGGGCACGGGGCTGCCCGCAGCCGAGCTCGTGGCCAACCGGCCGATCGTTGCCCACGTCGCCGAGGTCCTGCGGCGAGCCGGAGCCGAGGAGCTCGCGATCCTCGGCGCGCCGTCGGCCCTGACCGCGGTCCGTTGCCTGGATGACCCATCGCTCGCCTCCGCCCGCTTCATCGCCGTGCGCGGGCGCCACGACCTGTTCGGCATGCTCTGCGCCGCGGTGTCGTTCGTGGGCGAGGCGCCGTGTGTCGTGCATGCCGGCGACGGCCTGAGCGCAACGCCGATCGCCGCCGGCGGCGCGCTGGCCGGCGGGGAGACATCGGACGTCACGGTGTTCCTCTACCACGCCCGCGACCGGTCCGATCCCCTCAGCCAGGAGATCCAGCAGGCGCTCGGCCTCGCCGACCTGCACCCCGCCCGCGCCGGCCTTGCCCTGGCCGGAGTGAGCCTGTTCGGTCCCGGCGCCCTGCGGCACGCGTGCGCGCATACCGGCGGCTCCGGCGAGGACTCCACGGCCGCGGTCGTGAGCCGGATCGCGCAGGCCGGTGGCCAGTTGCACGTCGGCCGCGTGAGTGGCTGGCAACGCTACGGCGGCGAGCAGCGCGATCTGCTCGATCTCAACCGCATGGTGCTCGACCGCCTCGAGCCGAGCGCCGAGATCCTCGACCCGGGAGACAACCGGATCGAGGGTCGGGTGGAGATCCATCCGAGCGCGCGGATCGAGGGCAGTGTGCTCAGCGGGCCGGTACTCGTCGGCGCCGACGCTCGGATCGTCGACTCATACGTCGGGCCGTACTCGACCATCGGCGAGGGCGCGGAGCTCGACGGCGCCGAGGTCGAGCGATCGATCATCGGCGCCGGCGCCCAGATCCGCCACGTCGGGGTTCGGATCGAGGGGAGCACGATCGGGCCGGGGGCCCGCATCTCCCGCGAGTTCGCCCTCCCGCGCGCCGTGCACATGCACGTGGGCGCGGGAGTCGAGCTCGTGCTCGATTAGAACAGCGGCATGTCTCAGGCAGCGACGACGGCGGGCGTGCAATCCACCCGCTCGAGCTCGCGCCGCAGGGCCGCACGGCCGCGGTGGTGCAGCCCGTGGACCGACGCCTCAGAGCGGCCCATCCGCTCCGCGATCTCGCCCGGGCTCAGCCCGACCAGGTGGCGGAGCATGACCACGCCCCGCTGATCCTCGGGCAACGTCCCGAGCGCGTCCTCGAGGGCCCGAATCTGCTCGCGGCGGAGATCGTCACGCGCGCCGGCGGGCTCGAGCGCCTCCTCGGTGGGCACCGGTCGCCGCTGGCGCAGATGATCCACGGCCACATTGCGGGCGACGCGCAGGATCCACGACGTGAACGGGACCTCGCGCGCCTCGTACTTGCCGATCACCCGCATCAGCTTCATGAACACGTGCTGGGTGACGTCCTCGGCCTCGTGCTCGTCACGCACGAAGCTGAGCACGTAGCCGTAGACGTGGTTCTTGTAGCGCAGGTACAGGAAGCGGATCGCCTCCTGATCCCCGGCCTGGGCCCGCGCCACCGCACGCAGGACCTGCGGGTCCCGGTCGTTGCGCTCCACTCCCGTGGCGGCCCGAAAGGAATGAGCGGCGGCGTACGAGCTCTCGCCCAGCCTGCGCCCCGTGATACGCCCTTGCCTGAAACCGTCCGTGCTGCTCTGTCGCATACCGAGTGCAGCCGTCGGCGCCATGCCCCGCGCCGGCGGCCACTGCCCCCTTCGTTCTGATCGTTTGACGTCTCGCCGGCTGTGCGCCCAAACACATGTCCAGCTCCGGCGGCCGCCATCAAGCTAGTCGGAGAAACGTCGAAACAGCACCAGGAGCCCCCCTAGTCTTTTCCTCGGCAAACCTCATCAAAGCTTCTGGTCATCCCCGGGGGCCTCGTCTACGGGGGCCGGGCGAAGACACGGTGTCCGCCTCTGTGAGCACGTCGAGCAAGACACCCTAGGAAAACCCCGGCATGGAACGGTAGGATCCGTTTTAGGGAAGTTTCAGGGGGGCTGGGACGCACCGAAGGGGAAGCAGGCGATGACCAGGGATCGGGATCACACATCGGCCGACGTCGGCCGCCAGGGGCGACACAGAGGCCGGGCCACCGGGCAGGAACAGGCCGGCGCGAGCAGCCGCCGGCACGTCCGGTCCGTCGGCCGGCACGAGCGCCTCGTCGAGCGCGAGGATGAGCTGTTCGCCATCGACCGGGCGCTCGGCGCATCTCTGCGCGGCAAGGGCGGCGTCGTCGTCATCGAGGCACCGGCGGGAAAGGGCAAGACGCGCCTGCTCGCCGCCGCGGGTGACCGGGCGCGCCAGCTCAGCATCCAGGTGCTCGGCGCCCAGGGCACAGAGCTCGAGCAGGAGTTCCCCTACGGCGTCGCCGTGCAGCTGTTCGAGCCGCTGTGGGTGAGCTCCGACCCCGACACGCGCGTGCGCCTGAGCGCCGGTCCTGCGCTGGCGGCGGCTGAGCTGCTCGAGCACGGCGGTCCGGCGCCCGGCGCGAGCGCGGAGACCGAAGCGTTCTCGGCCGCGCACGGTCTGACCTGGCTGGCCCGCAACCTGACCGGGCTCGACGGCGGTGAGCGCCCGCGCGTTCTGCTCATGCTCGTCGACGACGCGCACTGGGCCGATCGGGCGTCCCTGCGGTTCCTCGCCTACCTCGGCTCCCGGATCTCCGAACTGCCGATCGTCCTCGTCATGAGCGTGCGCACCGGCGAACCGAGCCTCGATCAGCGCGCGCTCACCTCGCTGCGCGACGCTCCGGATACGACCGTGCTGCAGCCGCCCGCCCTCTCCGCCTACGGCGTGGCCGAGATCGTCCACGCCCAGTTTCCCGGCGCCGACCCAGCGTTCGTGCGAGCCTGCCTGCTCGCCACCGCCGGCAATCCGTTCCTGCTCGGCCGCCTGCTCGACCAGGTGCGCCAAGACCGTCTGACCCCCGACGCGACCACCGCCCGCGCGCTCGCGGAGCTTACGCCGGAGGCCGTCCTGCGCTCCGTCCTCACCCGGCTGGACCGCCTGCCGTCGCCCGCGCGCGGCCTCGCGCGGGCCCTCGCGGTCCTCGGGGACGGAACCTCGCTCGAGCTGGTGGCCCGGTTGGCCGAGGTCTCGGCGGCCGAGGCGGGGGTGGCGGCAGACCTCCTGGCCCGCCTGGGTCTGTTGCACCCCGGCGCACCTCTGGCGTTCGTGCACCCTCTCATCCGCTCGGCCATCCGCGCTTCGTTGTCACCGCTCGATCGCGGCGCGGCCCACGGGCATGCCGCCTCGTTGCTGCTCGAGACCGGGGCGGCCGACGAGCAGGTCGCGGCCCAGCTTCTCCACGCGCCGCCCGAGCGGGAGCTCGCCGCGCAGCGAGCCCTGTTACAACGCCGCCGTCCGGGCGCTGGGCAGCGGAGTTCCCGAGAGCGCGGTGCGAATGCTCGAGCGCGCCATCGACGAGGACCCGGACGGCACGATGCGACCCGAGCTCGACCTCGAGCTCACACTTGCGCGGGCCGCCGCCGCCCTGCCCGGTGCGACCCCGGCGCTGCGCGCAGCGATCGCCCGCAGCCGTCCGGGAGCGCCTCGGGTGCGCCTCGAGCTGGCGCTCGGCCGGGCGCTCGTGGCTGAGCGCGACTGGGGCGGGGCCGCCAGGCTGTTCACAAGCCTGCAGGTCCCCGGCGATGCCAGGGCGGTGCTCCTGGACGAGGTCGACGCGGCGATCGTCTCGGCTGGACGCCTCGTGCCGGGCCTGCGTCGACGGGCGCTGGTCAGCGGCCGCCGCCTGCTCGAGCGGTCGGGGCCGCGTATGAGCGACGTCGCCCGCACGGCGCTGGCCGAAACGGCGCTGCATGCGGCGCTGGCCTCGGAGCCCCGGGAGATGGTGCTCGAGATCCTCGGACGCGCCTGGCACGAGCGCACCCTTCCGATCGCTGCCGCCGAGCTGAGCTGGCGGCCGCTGACCAGCACCCTGCTCGTCCTCGATGAGGTCGAGCGCGCGCTCGAACTCTGCAGCGCGATCGTCGCGGCCACCCCCGAGGACGAGCGGCGGCTGATCGCCCCCGTCATCGGTACCGCGCGGGCCTGGGGACTGCTGTACCAGGGGCAGGTGAGCGAGGCGCTGGCCGCTGCCGGCCAGGCTGTGTCCGCGCGCACGGATCACGCCGAGCAGCAGGCGCACTTCCGGTCGACCTGCGCCGTGCTCGCCCTGGGCCACATCGACAATAGCCAGCTCGAGCGGGCCGAGCTCGCCCTCTCGGTGCTCGAGCACCCGGAGGTGGCCGAGAGCCAGCATCGGGCCCAGCTTCTGGAGGTTCGTGCCCGACTGCGGCTCGTCCAGCTGCGTCCAAAGGATGCCTGTGCCGACGCCATCGAGGCCGGTCGTGTGGCCGCGGAGTTCGACATCGGCAACGAGGGCTCCGTGTCGTGGCGCACCACGGCCGCACTCGCGCTGATCGCCACGGGCGCTCGCGCCCGCGCGCGCACGCTGGCCGGTGAGGCGTACGAGCTGGCCGAGAGCCTCGGCGTGCGCCGGATGCGCATCCGGGCGCTGCGCTGCCTGGCCCTGGCCGAGCGCGGGCGGCCGAACCTCGAGCTGCTCCGCCAGGCGGTCGAACTGGCCGATGATGGGCCACCGCGGCTCGAGGGGATCAGCGCCCGGATCGCGCTCGGCGCGGCGCTGCGGCGCGCCAATCAGCGGGTGGCCGCGCGCGAGCCGCTCCAGCGCGCGCTCGATCTCGCGCGCGCCGGAGGGGCGCCTCGGCTCGCGGCCGAGGCGCGGACCGAGCTCGGCGCCACCGGCGCCCGCTTCCGGCGCCGGCTCGAGGGTGGCCTCGAGTCACTGACGCCGAGCGAGCACCGGGTGGCCGAGCTGGTGGCCGCCGGCAAGACGACCCGCGAGATGGCCGAGACGCTGTTCGTCACCCGCAAGACGATCGAATACCACCTGCGGCAGATCTATTTGAAGCTCGGGATCGGCTCCCGCCAGGAGCTCGCTGACGCGATGGCCCGCGAGGGCTAAGCCGCTAGCCGAACCCGCGCCCGCCCCGCGGCGCCTGGCGCTCGGCGAGCACTCGGTCGACCAGGCCATAGCCGACGGCGTCCTCCCCGCTGAAGAAGCGGTCGCGCTCCATGTCCGCGTGCACGCGCTCGACCGACTGGCCGGTGTGCCTGGCGTAGAGCTCGTCGACCCGCGCGCGCAGGTGCAGCACCTCCCGGGCGTGGATCTCGATGTCGCTCGACTGGCCCTGGAAGCCGCCCGAGGGCTGGTGGATGAGGATGCGGCTGTTCGGCAGCGCCATGCGCTTGCCCGCGGCTCCGCCGGCCAGCAGCAGCGAGCCCATCGACATGGCGATCCCGTAGCAGATCGTCTGCACGTCGGGCCGGATGAACTGCATCGTGTCGTAGATGGCCAGCCCGGCGTAGATCGAGCCGCCGGGCGAGTTGATGTAGAGGTGGATGTCCTTGTCCGGGTCGTCTGACTCGAGATGGACGAGCTGGGCGACGACGAGGTTCGCGATGTCCTCGCTGACCTCCCCGCCGAGGAAGATGACGCGGTCGTTGAGCAGGCGCGAATAGATGTCGAACGAGCGCTCGCCACGGGCGGTCTGCTCGACGACCATCGGTACGAGGGTCATGGATGTCCTCCGTTGCTCGGTGTGGATAAAATGCAACTCGCCGGTTGCATCATCGAAGAACCTAGCAAACCTGCAACTGTGTGGTTGCACATTTGTCGAGGAGGGCCGCCGTGGATGATCGAGTGCAGAGAGAGCTGTGGGTGGCCGCCCCGCCGCCCGAGGTGTGGGAGGCGATCACGGCCGACGGCTGGCTGGCCACCGCTGTCGAGCTCGAGCTGTGGGCAGGCGGCGAGGCGCACTTCGAGGACGCCGAGGGCCCGCGCGAGGGCTGGGTGGAAGAGGCGCGGGTCCCGGCACAGGAAGGACAGGAAGGCCGGCTGGCCTTCTGGTGGGCTCGCGACGGCGAGACCGCCAGCCGGGTGGAGATCACGATCGTCGCCGTCGAGGACGGCAGCCGGATCCGCGTGAGCGAGGCCCGCCCGCTCGAGCTGCTCGAGCTCGTCGGGCTGCCTCTGGCCCGGGTCGGCGGGCGCACCTACGGCCCGGCGCTGGTGGCCGCCTGATCGTGGATCCCACCCAGGAGGACCGCGCGGGATCGGTGTTCGGCGCCCTGTCGGATCCCACCCGCCGCCAGCTGCTGGGCGCTGTGGCCGCCCACCCGGCGGTGACCGCGACCGAACTCGCCACCGGGATGCCGATCACCCGCCAGGCGGTGGTCAAGCATCTGGCCGCCCTCGCCGACGCCGGCCTGCTGCACCGTGAGCGCGTCGGCCGCGAGGTCCGCTACCGGGTCACCCCGGAGCCGCTCGAGGATGCCGTGTCGTGGATCGCCGCCGTGGGCGGCCAGTGGGATGACCGGCTGGCGGCACTGGCTCGGCAGTTCGGCGGGCGCTGAGCTCAGCCGCGCTCGCGCCACTCCCGCACGACCCGCTCGACGTCGAGGGGCACGACATCGATCGGCATCTCGCGCTGGGGCGTGCGGATGGCGTCCTTGATGCGCTCGTTCATCGCCTCCACGCGCTCACGCAGCTCGACCTCCGAGCGAGCGCGACCAGCGCCCTCGAGCAGATCGTGGATCTCCCTGCGCAGGGCGAGTGCCGGCGGCAGGTAGGAGATGCCCTCCTCGCGCAGCTTCTGCTTGACCCACCACATCTCCTCGTAGGGGCGCTCGACCCCGGCCTGCGGGTGGCCGCGACCGGGAAGGTGGTCGAAGTCGCCGCGGTCGGCGGCTTGGCGGATCTGGCGGTCGATCCAGGTTTCGAAGCGGACACCCGCGGGCTGACGCCGACTCATCCGCCCCATTGTGGCGGCGGTGCCAGCCGCCCGACATCCTGGCCACGGTCGAGCGCCTGCTCGAGCTGTCAGGTCAACTGGCGGGGGAGCGAAATCGCCATGTTGTGCTCGTGCTCGATGAGTTCCAGGAGGTGAGCGACATCGACCGCGGCCTCCCGCGGCTCATGCGGGCCGTCTTCCAGCGCCAGCCGGAGGTCGCCCACATCTACCTGGGCAGCCGGCGACATGCTATGGAGCGGATCTTCAACGACGAGAATGAGCCCTTCTGGCGCAGCGCGAAGCGGATAGAACTCGGGCTTATCGCGCCGGAGCGCTTCGCCCCGTTCCTCAGTGACCGTTTCCGCACCACGGGCAAGCGGCTGAGCGCGACGGCAGCGGCGCGCTTGCTTGCCGTCACCTGTGGGCACCCATACGCCACCCAGGAGCTGGCCTACTTCGTCTGGCAGCGCACGCCGCCCGACGCCGAGGCGGGAGTCGAGGAGGTCGCCGGCGGGCTCCGTGACGTGATCCGGGGCGAGGCGTCTGACCTGCGCGACGCGGCTCTGCGTCACGCACATTCACGTCCCTCACCTCGCTCTGAGCGGGAGCGACCGGCTACCGGGGCGTGATGCCGAGATAGGGCACGGCCCAGCCGACGATCTTCTGGAACGCCGGGGCGGCCACCGCGCCGCCGTAGATGGCGCCCTGGGGGCGGTCGACGAGCACGGCGACGAGCAGCTGCGGGTGGTTCGTCGGGACCATGCCGATGAACGAGGCCGCGTAGTCGGTGTCGGAGTACTTGCCGTCGACGACCTCGTTGGCCGTGCCGGTCTTACCCGCCATGTCGTAGCCCCGGATCGCCGCTCCCGAGGCGGTGCCGCCGTCGGCGAGCACGCCGCGGAGCATCTGCCGGACCTCAAGGGCGACCGACGGCGTGAGGATCCGCTTGCCGGCCGGCATTGGGACGGGCTTGCCGCCGATCGACTGCACGAGGCGCGGCGGGCGGAGGACGCCGCCGTTGGCGATGGCCGAGTAGGCGGCCGCCATCTGCATGAGCGTGACCGACTCGCCCTGGCCCATGGGCAGGTTGCCCATCGAGGAGCCCGAGTACTGCCACCAGTGCAGGATGAGACCCTGCTGCTCGCCCGGCAGGTCGACGCCGGTCGAGCTCCCGAAGCCGAAGCGGTGCACCCAGTAGTCGAAGCGCTTGGCGCCCATGCGCATGCCGATCAGGTCAGCGCCGATGTTGCTCGAGACCTGGAGGATTCCGGCCACCGACTTCCACTCGTACCCGTGGTCCTCGGCGTCGTGGATCTGCCGGTCGGCCACCTGGAGCACCGGCGGGAGGTCGAACTGGGTGCTCGGTGTGATGTCCCCGTCCTGCAGGGCACCCGACACGGTGATCGCCTTGAACGTCGAGCCGGGCTCGTAGTTGAAGCTGACCGCATGGTCCTGGGCCGGGCAGACCGTCGCCTGGGGCGCACACGGCGGCGCCCCGGCGGGATCGTTCGCGTTCACCCGTGGCCAGTTGGCCAGGGCGAGAATCGCCCCGGTGTTCGGGTTCATGACCAGCGCGGTGGCGGAACGGGGCTGATAGGCGGCGCCGACGCCGGCCAGGACCTGCTCGACCTCGTCCTGCAGCGGGGCGTCGAGGGTGAGCTGGAGCGTCTTGCCGGAGCGCGTCGACTTCACGTTCGTCACCGCGATCGCCTGCCCGATGGCGTCGTTGACGATCCGCCGCACGCCGGCGATGCCGTTCAGCACGTTGTCGTACTCGTACTCGAGCCCGGAGTCCCCGCGGCCGCTGGCGTACAGGCCGCCCAGGAGCTGCGAGGCCGACCAGGAGCGGGGGTAGTACCGCGTGGTCACCGGTACGGTCGTGATGCCGTTGATCGGCTGGCCGTCGACCTGGAGCTTCAGCGCGTCGGCGGCGGCGGCCGCGGGCACGTCCTTGGCCAGGTAGACGAAGCCGGTGTGCGGCTTGGTGAGCAGTGGCAGCAGGGCGAGGACCGGGCGGCCGAGCAGCGGCGAGAGCTCATCGGCCGTCGTCTGCGGATCCTTGATGATGAATGGGTCGGCGATCACATCGGCGGCCGACTCGCTGATGGCCAGGTCGATGCCGTTGCGGTCGGTGATGGCGCCCCGCGGCGCCGGCAGTTGGATCGTCCGCACCTGTTCGACGCTCGCCGCCTGACGCAGGGTGCCCGCCTGGACCGCGCCCAGCCACGTCGCCCGGATGAGCCCGACGGCGAGCAGGACGACGAAGACGAGGAACAGGTAGCCGATCCGCCGGTCGCTGACGCCGGCGCGCGGTCGTGCCCCTCGCGCGCTCACGCTACCCCTGCGGGCTCGAGGTCGGGAGGGCGCCGCCGCCGGTGGTGCTCGCGCCCGTCGTCGTGGTGGTCCCGGTCGATCCCGCGCTCCCCGCCGTGCCGGCCGGGGCGGTGGCGCCGGTCACGGCACCCGTGCTCGCGCCGGTGGTGGCCGCGCCGGTGGTCGCGGCGCCGGCGCTCGCCGTCGCTGCGCTTGTGCCCGTGGTCGCGGTGGTGGCGCCGGCCGCGCTCGTCGTTGCCCCAGTGCTCGTCGAGCTTGGGGTCGCGGCGGCGGTGCCCGCTGCGCCTGTGCTCGCTGCGACGGTGGCCGATCCCGTGCCCGCCGTGCTCGTCGCGGCGCCCGTCGACGTGCTCCCGTTGACCCCCGCCGGCACCGCGAGGCCGCCGTTCTGCGAGCTGTTGTTCAGGAAGGTGGCCAGGTTGGGGGCGCGGATCTCGCTCAGGGCCGGCCCAAGGTCGCTGGCGGACGGGGTGAGGAAGCCGACCGCCGTGGGCGCCGGCATGATCATCCCCAGGGAGCTGGCGATCGATTCGATCCGCTGATCGTCCCCGAGCGCGGCCGTGGTGCCCCGGAGCTGCTCGTTCTCGGCGCTCAGCCGGGTCGTCTGCTGGACGGCGCGGCCGATGCCGGCGCCGAGCTTCAGCTCCTCGACCTGCATGAACACGATGCCGGCCAGCAGGACGCCGAGCACCGGGATCCACGCCCGACCGCGTACGAGCTGGTCGAGCAGCCGGCGCTCGGGCAGCGTGCGCAGCAGCTCGAGCGTGCCGGCGAGAAGCTCGCCGAGGTTCCGCGGGCGCGCCGGCGTCGGGCGGCGGGCCGAACGCGCCGGCCCGCTGCGCCGGCGGGGCAGGCGCGGGAGCGACGGGAGCTGAGGCAGGGGCGGCAGCGCGATGGCGCCGCCGCTCAGGTGAAGGCCCGACCGGCGTGGACCTGCCGCTTGCGCGCGGGCCGGCCCCGCGGGCCGCGCGCGGGTCGGCCCCGCGGGCCGCGCGCGTCT
This sequence comes from uncultured Solirubrobacterales bacterium, assembly GCA_963848745.1. Lineage (GTDB taxonomy): Bacteria > Actinomycetota > Thermoleophilia > Solirubrobacterales > Solirubrobacteraceae > Palsa-465. The sequence continues at coordinate 808,103 of CAWKEO010000002.1, forward strand.
GGGCGCCGCGGCCGGCCGGGAGCGGGGCGTCGCGGCGGTGGCAGCGGCCGTAGCCGCGCCGCGGGCCGCGGCCGGAGGCCTGGGGGCCGGCGCCTGGCGGGGCGCAGCGGCGGCCGCCCGGGCCTCGGAGCGGCGGGCGCGGTCGGCCGCGGCGCGCTCGGTGGCCGCGCGGGCCTCGGCCTCACGCACGGCCATGGCACGGGCGGCGGTCATCGGCCGCTCGACCGGCGCCGGGGCGCTGGCCGCGCGCACGGCGATGAGCCCGCCGGCCGGGCCGGACACGCGGCGGGCGGGCGGCGTGCCGGTGGGACGGCGAACCCGGCGGGGGTGCCCGTCGGGGGCCGGTCCCGAGGCCGCCCGCTTGGCGGCCGCCCGGCGGGCAGCCGGGGTCAGCGCCGTCGGGGTCATGCCTGCACCTCCAGCTTGCGGGCGACGCGGAGGTGCGCCGACTTCGATCTCGGATTGGAAGCGATCTCCCCTGGTGTGGGGGCGATTGCGCGGCGGCTCAACAACTCTGCCTCGGGATGATGACCACAGACGCAGACGGGAAGTTCCGGCGGGCAGATGCAGCCCCGGGCGAGCGCGGCCAGGAACCGCTTGACCCGGCGGTCCTCGAGCGAGTGGAACGAGATGGCGGCGAAGCGCCCGCCCGCGCGCAGGACCTCCCAGGCCACGGGGAGGGCGTGGTCGAGCTGGCCGAGCTCATCGTTGACGGCGATGCGCAGCGCCTGGAAGGTGCGCCGGGCCGGGTGCCCGCCGGCGAAGTGCGCCGGGATCGGCACCGCCGCCTTGATCAGGTCGACCAGCTGCTGGGTGGACTCGAGCTCCTCGCGCCGGCGCGCCCGCACGATCGCCCGGGCGATCTGGGTGCAGTAGCGCTCCTCGCCGTAGTCGCGCAGCAGCCGGGCGAGCTGACGCTCCTCCCAGGTGCCCACGATCTCGGCCGCGGTGAGGTCCTGCTCGGGGTCCATGCGCATGTCGAGCGGCGCGTCGTAGGCGTAGGAGAAGCCGCGCGCCCAGGTGTCGATCTGCATCGAGGACATCCCGAGGTCCATGTAGAGGAGGTCGCTGTGCACGCCCTCCTCGCGCAGCTGCTCGAGCCCGGTGGCGAAGTCGGCCCGGATGAACCGGGTGTGGCAGCTGACCTCGGCGGCCAGCTCGGCGAAGCGCTCCTCGGCCATCGGGTCGCGGTCGATGGCGATGAGGGTGCCGGCGGGACCGATCCGCTCGGCGATCAGGCGAGCGTGGCCGCCTCCGCCGAACGTGCAGTCGACGGCGGTCTCCCCCGCGTGCGGATCGAGCATCTCGATCAGCTCGCCCGCGAGCACGGGGATATGGGTCTGGGTCATGTCAAGAAGTGTGGCCAAGGCTTGCTGCGATTCCGGGGATACGGGTCATGACTGCGTCCTGGTAGCCGTCGTAGGCGGTGCGATTCCAGAGCTCGATGCACTCCCCCGAGCCGGCCACGACGACGTCCTTGCTCAGCTCGGCGTAGCGCAGGAGCGGGGCGGGGATCATCAGGCGGTTGGCGGAATCGAGCTCCACGTCAAACGAGTTGTTGAAGAAGAAGCGCTTCAGCTCGCGCGCCTGCGGTGAGAGCGGGTTCAGACCGGCGAGCACGCTGCCGGTGAACTCCTCGTAGCTCTGCGGCGTCCAGATCGACACGCAGCGCGGCGAGCCCTCCTCGACCTCGTGTGAGCGGGCGAGCACCGCTCCATCGGCGAGCGCGGCGCGGAACTTGGCGGGGACGGTCAACCGATGCTTCGCGTCCAGCGCGTGTTCGAAGGTGCCACGGAAGATCAAGGGTTCTCATTCGCATGACCGAATCTCAGAACCCGGGTGGCTGGGTGGGAGGAGCCCTGCCACCCGGGTCCCGCATGCATCGCCCACTTTACCCCACCTTCTCCCACTGTGCAACCCAACTTTCATCCTCCGCCCCACTCCGGCCGTCATCACGGGGGCGATCGCGGGATCCGCCGTGGCCGTGGGCGGTTCCACCGATCGCGTGGCGCTGCGGGCTGATCCCGCAGCCGCACCGCGCCGTGCAGCCCCGGCGGCTGCAAGCGCGCATGCAGATCAGGCCTGCTTCCGTCCGGGCGATGTGCGTGGGCCGAGGTGGGAGGCCGACCCGGCTCAGCCGGCCTCGCCCACTCCGGGGAGCTCGAGCACCAGCCGCGCGCCGCGCGCGCTCGGCGCAGCGGCCAGCCGGCCGCCATGGCGCTCGGCGGCGTGAGCGGCGATCGCCAGCCCCCGCCCCCTCTCCCCCACCCCGGCCCGCGCCCGGGCCGCGAGCGCGCCCACCGGGGCCGGCAGTCCCGGGCCCTGATCGCTGACTGCGATCCGGACCACGCCGGCGACGACCCGGCCCTCGACGCGCACCGTCCCCCCGCCATGCTCGATCCCGTTGGCGATCAGGTTCCCGAGCGCCTGGGCGAGCCGCACCCGATCACCCCATACGCGGCCAGCGGGGCCCGACCACGAGGATTCGAGACCCGCGCCGGCGGCCTCGGCCCGGCCGCGCGCCGCCGCACACACCTGCCCGATGAGCGCCGCCGCGTCGAGGCGCTCGAGCCGGAGCGCCGAGCTCCGCCGGCGGGTCAGATCCTCGAGCGTGCTCCGCGCCCGGGCCACCTCGAGCTCGAGGGCCTGCCAGCGCACGGCTCCCTCGACCGGCCGGCGGCGCTCGAGCTCGACCGCCAACCCGATCGCGGTCAGTGGCCCCCGCAGCTCGTGCGCGGCGCGTACGGTCAGCTCGCGGTGGCGGCGCAGCCCCCGCGCCGCCCACGCCGCCATCCCGAGGCTCGGCGCCGCCAGCCCCCACCCGGCCAGCGCCAGCAGAGCGTGGCTCATTGCCCACCCCCATCCATCAGCCGGTAGCCCACCCCCCACACGTTCACGATGAACTTCGCCGGGCCCCGGTTGAGCTTCTGGCGCAGGCGGAACGCATGGGAGTCGAGCGTGCGGGTGGGCGTGAGCGCCGGGAAGCCCCACACCGTGCGCAGGAGCTCCTCGCGCGTGAACACCCGATCCGGATCGCTGGCCAGCGCCCGCAGGAGCGCGTACTCCTTCTTCGACAGCGCGAGCGGCTCGCCATACAGGCGCGCCACCCGGGTCAGGGGCTCGAGCTCGAGCGGCCCGACCCGCAGCCGCCCGCTCGCCCGGCGATGGCGCGAGCGGCGCAGGAGGGCGCCGATGCGGGCCCGGAGCTCGTGGTAGCTGAACGGCTTGGTGACGTAGTCGTCGACGCCGCGCTCGAAGCCGCGCAGCCGGTGGAGCTCACTCGAGCGGCCGGACAGGACGAGGAGCGGGAGCTCCGGATCGGCGATGTCGAGCGGGTCTGCGCCGCGCACGCGGCGTACGAACTCGAGGCCGTCTCCATCGGGCAGCCCGAGGTCGAGCAGGACGAGGTCGGGGCAGCGTCGCGTGAGCAGCGCCTCGGCCTCGGCGAGGTCGGCCGCCGGCAGCGGCTCGAAGCCGTCGGCGAGCAGGTTGTCGGCCAGAAACTGGCGCGTGACGGTATGGTCCTCGACGACGAGGATGACCGGTGTGTTGGGGTCCATATGGCCTTAAGAGCCGCCAGCGGCCAATGTCCACCCCCCTCCTGCAACATCCTGTGCAGCGGCTGCGGCAGGGCAGGAATCGCCCATATGATGCCGACGCCGCATGTACCAGCGTGGGAACTACAGCTCCGGGCAGGATTTCGTGCTCGAGTACGGGGAGCTGCGCTTCACCTTCAATGAACGGGACTTCCGCGAGCGCTGCGAGCAGGCGGCGCGCAAGCTCGGCTTCATCGACCACGGGGTCGAGGAGGACGAGGCGGAGGACCTGATCAACCTCGTCGTCAACGGCGAGGTGGCCGAACCCGCCTCGGCGCTCGGGGAGCACGTCAACGACTGCTGGCCCCAGCTCGTCGGCCCGTCCGAGCGCTCGCTCGTGCACTGGCTGCGCCGGCTCATCTTCCGGGGCGCCTGGCTCGACCAGCGCGTCAAGGAGGGCGAGCTCGACATCTGCTTCGACGACCACGCCCACGGGTTCGTCTACGTCCAGCCCGACCGCGGCGGCGAGCCGATCGAGCTCGCGCCCGAGCCGAGCTGGAACCGTGTCGCCTACGTGCGCCGCTGAGCGGCGGCCGCTCGCCGGGCGCGTCAGTCGGTCTGGGCGACGACGATCGCGCAGGCACAGCCGCGCTCGTGGCTGAAGCTGAGCGCCAGCTCACGGATCCCCGCCCGGTCCGCGAGCTCGGCCGCCTCACCAGACAGCTCGAGCTCGACCGCACCCGAGGCCCGGCGCCGGACGGCGATGGTGCGCCACGGCACCGCCTCCCCCTCGGCGGGCTGAAGGACCTTGATCGCCGCCTCCTTGGCGGCGAACCGGGCGGCCAGGCGCTCCGGGTCGCGCCCGCAGTCGGCGAGCTCACCCGCCGTGTACACGCGCTCCAGATACCGCTCGCCGTGGCTCTCGATCGACTCGCGCACCGCGTCGACCGAGGCCAGATCGATACCCACCCGGAGCGGCACGCGCGACATCATAGGGCGAGGGGTGGCGGGCGGCCGGCGCGCAAGAACCGTAGCCCGCCGGACGTTGTTCGGCTGTGAGCACTCCCATCGCGTCGGTCCCCCACCTCCCGGTGAGCGGAGTCAAGCAATCGATCGCGGTTGTGGCGGACGAGGACGGAATCGGGGAGCGCATCACCGACGTGCTGGCCGAGCAGGCCGGCGTCTGTGCGACGCTCACCGTGGCCGCCGAAGCCACGCCGCTGCTCGCCTCGCCGGCCGACATGATCATCGTCCACTGCGATGCCCTGCGAGCGGCCGAGGCGACGATGTTCGGCCGCCTGCGGAGCACCCATCCGAACGCGCTCATCATCGCGGTGTGCGGATCCTCCGACGGGCGCAGCACGCGCCGGGCGATCGACGGTCTCGTCGATGGCCTCGTCCTGCTCGACGATCTCGAGACCGCCCTGGTGCCGACGATCGCCGCCGTGCTCGCCGGCCAGACCGCGGTTCCCCGTGGTCTGCGCACGAGTCTGCGCCGCGAGGCGCTCTCCTACCGGGAGAAGCAGATCCTCGGGCTCGTCGTGCGCGGCTACACGAACAGTGAGATCGGCCGGCGCCTCTACCTGGCCGAGAGCACCGTGAAGAGCCACCTCTCCTCCTCGTTCTCAAAGCTCGGCGTCAAGTCGCGCAGCGAGGCGGCCGCCGTCATCCTCGACCCCGACGGGTCCCTCGGCGCCAGCATCCTCACCCTCGCCCCCGGCGAGGGTCGGCACGCCGCCGCTTCCTGAGCGCCGGTCCGGTCAGGCCCCGTTCGTTTCCAGGCCGCCGGGCGTCGTGACCGGTCCAGGGGACCAGTAACGGTCGCCTCGATGGGACCAAGGCACGCCCGCCGTGGGGCGGCGCCAGGGGCCTTCGCCACGCTGGACGCGGCAAATCGCCCACCCGCCGCGTGACCCGCAAGCCGCGCGGCGAGTTGGCGCGCGATCAGGCGCGAATCGCCAACCACATCCACCGCCCCGGTCGACATGCGCCGGGATGTGCTCGCCCCGCGGCGCGGGGCTGCGTCGGCCCGGCGAAGGCCGACCAGGAAGGACGGAGTGCGCGGCGCGGTGCTCGCGGGTGCGACGTGTGGGGACTTCGCCCGGCCGCCGTGGCAACCCCCGCGCCTGGCAGGACCGTCAGCCGCCGACTGCCGAGCCCGCGCAGCGCAAAGGCCGCGGCCCGAGGACGCCGCACACGCGACGCCGGGGACCGCGGCCAGCAGCCCGGTACGACGACTAACGCTTCGCGGCCGCGTTCGCGGACTCGGCCACGGCCCGCCCGAGCGCGGCCCGCCACTGCCCGAGGTTGTGGCGCGCCTCGACCGCCTGGCGCCCGGCCGCCCCGAGGCGCTCGCAGCGCGCGGGGTCGTTCCACAGCGCCACGATCGCTTCCCGCAGCGCGTGGGGATCTCCGGGGGGAACGCGCAGGCAGTTGACTCCCGGCTCGAGGATCCCGGTCTGGCCGGGCGACTCGGTGCAGATGACCGCCTTGCCCATGGCGAACGCCTCGGTGATGACGGTGATGCCGTTGTCCATCTCCGACGGGCGCAGCGGCACGACGACGAAGCGGGCCCGGGCGTAGAGGTCCCGCAGCTCGGCATGGGGCTTGCGGCCCAGGGTCACGTTGACCGGGATCGGCCGCTCGCCGACGTTGCTGTGCCACTCCTCGGCCAGGAAGCGAGCGTCGAACAGACCCTGGCCGGCCGCGACATGACACGGGATATCGAGACCGTCGAGGGCCCCGAGTAGCGTGCCGTAGTCGCGCATCTCCTGGCCCGGGCTGCAGATGAGGTCACCGGCGCCGGGCCTGGGCCGCCAGAAGTCCGTGTCAACCGGGGCGCGGACCTCGATGAACCGATCCGCCGCCACCCCGAGCTCCTCCTCCGTGTAGCGACGCTGCCGAGGCGGCCACACAAGGAAGCGGTCGATGCGGCGGAACAGCGTGCGCAGCAGCGCGCGGTTGCGCTTCGAGGGCCACATGAGGATGGCGACGTGGCCGACGCGGCGCGGCACGAGCCGCTGGACGGCGGCAACCATCAGGGTGTGGCGCTCGCCCCAGGTGACGATGGCGTCGTAGCGCCCCGCGGTGAACAGCACCACGAGCGCCTGCGCACCGAGCAGCGGCAGGCGGCTCATCACGCGACCGATCGGGCCGGGGAGCGCGGCGATGTACCGCTCGTCAACGAGCGTCGCTCCGATGGCGTCGTCGGCCGAGACCGTGTTCGGAAGCTGGTCGGCGGCAATGGCCTGCCGGAGCACCGCCTCGGCGGGCTTGCCCTGGCGGCTGGTCAGCACCATCGTCCGCACCCGGCGGCCCGAGGGCAGGCGCGCGGGCGCGATCGGCGGCAACGCCGGGACGGTGGGCTCGGTGCTCAGCATGCTGTCCTCTCCTGAGAGTTGTGACTTCGCCGCGCGGGTTCGCCCCGCGCGCCCGCGGCGAGCTCGACCGCGCGCTCGAGCGTCGCCTGCCAGTGCCCGAGTGTGTGCCGCGCCTCGACGGCGCGCCGGCCGGACGCGCCGAGGCGCGCGCAGCGGTCGGGGTCGTGCCAGAGGGCGAGGATGGCGTCCCGCAGCGCGTCCGGATCGCCGGCGGGAACGCGCAGGCAGTTGACGTCGTGCTCGAGCAGTCCGGTCTGCCCGGCGGTCTGGGTGCAGATGACCGCCTTGCCCATGGCGAAGGCCTCGAGGATCACCGTGATGCCGTTGTCCATGTCGGAGGGCCGCAACGGGACGACCACGAAGCGCGAGCGTGCGTACAGCTCGCGCAGCTCGGCATGGGTGCGCCGGCCGATGGTGACGTGCGCGGGCATCTCCTGGGCACCGACGTTCTGGCGCCACTCGGCGTCAAGGAAGCGCGTGTTGAACATCCCCGTGCCCGCGGCGATGTGGCACGGGACCTCGACCGAGCGCAGGGCCGCGATGAGCGTGCCGTAGTCGCGCATCTCCTGCCCGACGCTGCAGATCAGGTCACCGGCCCCCGACCGGGGCGACCAGAAGCGGGCGTCAACCGGCGCGTGCGCCTCGACGAACCGCTCGGGCGCCACGCCGAGCTCCTCCTCGACGAACCGGCGCTGGAGCGGCGGCCAGACGATGAAGCGGTCGATGCCGCCGAGCACCCGCCGCAGCAGCGCCGCCTTCTTGCGCTTGGACGGCCACATGAGGATGGCGACATGGGCGGGGCGGTGGCGGCGCACGCGCATGAGGGCGGCCATGGCGATGGCGGGGCGGTCACCCCACGTGAGGACGACGTCGTCCGCGCGAGCGAGCTGCCACACCTCGACGAGCTGAGCGACCATCAGCGGCAGGCGGCGCAGGAGACGTCCGCGCCGGCCCGGCAGGGTGGCGAAGTGGCGGTCATCGATCACGAGAGCGCCGATCGCGTCCTCGGCCGAGACGACGTCGGGCATGAGGTCGGCGGCGATGCGGGCGCGCAGCTCGGCCTCCGGCGGCTTGCCGGGGCCGGCGATGACGAGCGTGCGGCGCGTCGCTGTCGGCCCCCCGGCGGCGCCGGCGGGCTCGGTGGCGGTGGCGCGCTCGGGCAGTTGGGCTGAGAGGCTCACGACGATCAAACGGGTTCGGCCGGGCCGATCTTCCAGCCGCCCCTTCCCCGCGCGCGCCCGCGCGCAAGTTCGGTTGCGCAGCGCCCGTTGATCGTGCGGTCCCCCATGCCGTCCCGCCACTCCGTGTATCGCTCCGACTCCGTCGGGCCAGCAAGCCGCGCGCTGACGCCCATCGCCGACGCCGGCGAAGCCGAGGCTCCGGCCGCCGTCGCGCGCTCGCACCCGGAGACCCTGAGCGCTCTCCGGCTGCTTGCCAGCGCGCGCCTGCGCCTGCGCCGCTGCGATCGGGTGGGTGCCCGCACGCGCCTGCGCGGGCGGCCCTACATCGTCAACGAGGGCCACATCGAGATCGGTGACCGCGTCACCCTCCACTCCCACGTCGTGCCGATCGAGCTCCACACGGTGGACGGCGGACGGATCGAGATCGGCCCGGGGAGCTTCGTCAACTACGGCACGATCGTCACCGCGTACGACAGCGTGCGCATCGGCCGCGAGTGCCTCATCGGTCACTACGTGATCGTGCTCGACAACAGCGAGCACGACGTCGCGCAGCGCGGTCGGCCGGGCCGGTCGCGCCCGGTCAGCGTCGGCGACCGGGTCTGGCTGTGTGACCGCGCCATCGTCCTGCCCGGGGTGCACATCGGCGAGGGCGCGGTGATCGGCGCCGGCGCCGTGGTGACCAAGGACGTGCCGGCCTGGACGCTGGCCGCCGGTAACCCGGCGCGCGTCATCCGTTCGATCGTCTGAGCAACCGCCCGGTGGGTCAGGCCGCCACGGCAACGGCGCCGACGGGGACCTCAAGCCGGCGGTAGAGCGTCTCGAGGCGCTCCCCGGCCAGGTCCCAGGTGTAGAGCTGCTCAGCCAGGGCCCGCCCTTGGTGGCCGAGATGGCGGCGCAGCCGCGCGCTGTGGAACAGGTCGTGCACGCGCGCGGCGAAGTCCTCGGCGCTGTCGCCGATGAGCAGATGCTCGCCATGGCGCACGGCGATGCCCTCGCAGCCGAGCGTCGTGGAGACGATCGCCTTGCCCATGGCGAGCGCCTCGAGCACCTTCAGGCGGGTGCCGCCGCCCATGCGGATCGGTACCGCGATCACGGTCGCGCCTTCGAGCCAGGGCCGGACGTCGGGCACCTCGCCGGTGACCGTGACACCCGGGCCCTGCAGGCGGCGCGCGACCGCGGCAGGGGCGCGCCCGACGATGTGCAGGCGAGCGTCGGCGCAGCGCGCGCGCACGATGCGGCCACACCTCGTCGAGGAGGTACTGCGCAGCGTCGACGTTCGGGCGGTACTCGAGCGTGCCGTTGAAGACGAGCGTCGGCGAGCCAGGCGGGGTCGGGCACGGCGAGGAAGCGCTCGACGTCCACGCCGTTGGGAACGACCGCGGTCGCCAGCGCCCGGAACCGCCGCGCGCACGACGGGCTGCTCGCGCGAGGAGGTCACCACGCAGGCGTCGACGCGGCGTCCACGCCGCCCGCTCGAACCGCTTGAAGCGCCGAGCCTCGATCGTATGGAATGCGCGACGCAGCACGCGAGCGCTCGCTGTCGCGCATGCGCTCGAACACCTCGTATTCGATGTTGTGCTCGTCGAGCACGATGCGGGTTCCGGCCGGGAGCCGGAGGTCGCACAGCAGGCTGCCCTCGAGCTGGATGACGTGGAACGTCTGCTCGGCGCACAACGCGTCGAGCCCCGCCTGGAGCTCGGGCGTCTGAACCTCGCGGGCGGCGAACGGGCGCGGCGAGGCCAGGAATGCAAGCTGGCCGACGCGCTTGCGCCAGCGCGCGTCCGGCCGACGCATCACCGTGTGAACCCGCATGCGCTCTTGCAGCGTGGCGACGTGCTGGAGGTCGTCGGGTCCGGCGTAGCTGAGCAGCGTGACCTCGTGCCGCGCCGCGAGCTGACAGAGCAGTTCGTAGGTGCGCATGGTGACGCCCGAACGCGGCGGAAACGGGAAGTGGACGCTGACGACGAGGACGTTCATGGAGTGCGGTGAGCGGTCTGGGCTCGCCACATCAACGCGCCGGATGCCGCCTGGCTTGCGCCGGAGGTCCGTCGACCGGCGCTCAAGCTTTTTCGTCTGGTGCCGATGCGCGTTGCAATCAACCAGGAGGGACCGGATGCGACGTGCGGCTGTGACGGTGGCGGTGTGTTGCTTAGTCAATGCTGGTACTGCATGGGCGCAGCCGGCGGGTCCCCCTGATCCGATCGCTCACGCGACGGTGCGGGCGAGCCGCGCGAACGCGGTCCTGGCCGGCGTGAGCCACGCCGGCCGCAGCGTCCGCGAGCTCCGCGGGGCGCGTGTCGCCGGTGCCATCGTCGCCGCCGCGTCCGGCCGCGCCCGCTCGGTCAGCGTGTACCTGACGCCCGGGAGTACGGCGGGCACCGTCACTGTGGCGATCGCCGCCGACCTCAACCACCGGCCGGGCCGGCAGCTGCGCTGGGGCCGGATCAACCTCCACGGGCGCACCGGCTGGGTCAGCCTTCGCATCCGAGCGCTGTCGGTCACGCGCGGCCGCCGGTACTGGATCACGGTGCGCGCCGCGCGCGGGGCTGTGGGCGTGCGCACCGGGGGCAGTTGCGCCGTGTCCGGCGGCGTGCTCCCGACCAGCTGCCTGATGTCGGCATTCGTCAGTGGCGCCGATCCGGTGGTGACCGGGAGCGCAGCCAGTGCGTCCTCGGGCACCGGCGCAGACCGCCGGCCACGGGCCCCGACCGTGAGGAGCGAGCCGTCGATCTCGGGCACCCCGCAGCAGGGGCAGAGCCTGACGAGCACCCCCGGTACGTGGACTGAGCGTGCCACCTACAGCTACCAGTGGCGGGACTGCGGGACGACCTGCACGAACATCGCCGGCGCCACCGCCTCGACATACACCCTCGCCGCGGCCGACGTCGGAAAGCGCATCGATGACGTGGTCACCGCCAAGGGGCTTGGCGGGACGGCGAGCGCGACCGCGCCGGCGACCGCCGCGGTCACCGCGCTGCTCCCGCCGCCGGTCAACACGATCGCACCGACCGTGTCCGGCAGCACCGTGGAGGGGCAGACGCTCAGCGCCACGACCGGCACGTGGACCAACGGGCCGATCCTCTACGCCTACCAGTGGCAGGACTGCGCGTCCACCTGCAGCGACATCGCCGGCGCGACCGCGCGCGACCTACACGCTGAGCGCCGGCGACCTCGGCGACGCGATCGACGTGGTCGTCACGGCGACGAACCTCGGTGGATCGGCGAGCGCCGCCTCGGACGAGACCGCCACGATCACCGCTCCGGTCCAGGCGCCGGTCAACACCGCCGCGCCCGACGATCTCCGGCACCGACCCAGCAGGGCCAGACGCTCACCGCGACCACCGGCAGCTGGTCGAACTCCGCCCACCTCCTACACCTACCAGTGGCAGGACTGCGCGTCGACCTGCACCGACATCTCCGGTGCCACCGCCGCGACCTACACGCTGAGCGCCGCCGACGTCGGCAACGCGATCGACGTCGTCGTCACCGCGAGCAACAGCGCCGGATCGGCCACCGCCACCTCCGACCCGACTGCGACCGTCACCGCCTCCCTCCAGGCTCCCGTGAACACCGCCGTGCCGGCGATCTCCGGTACCGCGCAGCAGGGCCGGACGCTGAGCGCGACCACCGGCACCTGGTCGCACTCCCCCAGCTCGTACGGTTACCAGTGGCAGGATTGCGCCTCGAGCTGCACGAACATCGCCGGCGCCACCGCCTCGACCTACACGCTCGGCGCGAGCGACGTGGGCGAGAAGGTCGACGTCGTGGTCACCGCGGGCAACAGCGCGGGGTCGGCGAGCGCCACCTCGGCGCCGACCACCGCCGTCACCACCTCCGCGCAGACCCCGGTCAACACCGCCGTGCCGGCGATCTCGGGCAGCGCCCAGCAGGGCCACACGCTCAGCGCCACGACCGGCAGCTGGTCGAACTCCCCCACCGCCTACGCCTACCAGTGGCAGGACTGCGCCTCGAGCTGCACGAACATCTCCGGCGCCACCGCCTCGACCTACACGCTCGGCGGGAGCGACGTGGGTAGCACCGTCGACGTCGTCCTAACAGCGAGTAACGCCGCGGGGTCGGCGAACGCGACGTCGGCCAAGACGGGCACGGTCAGCGCCGTCAGTTCCGCGTCGGGGATTCACGTGTCGGGCAATCAGCTGCTCGACGGCTCCGGGCAGGTCGTGCGTCTGCGCGGCGTCGTGCGCTCGGGCACTGAGTACATGTGCTCGGAGGGCTACGGGATGTTCGACGGGCCGACAGGGTCGAGCGAGTTCCAGCCCATGCTCAGCTGGGGCATCGACACCGTGTTCATCGGGCTCAACGAGGACTGCTGGCTCGGCATCAACGGCATCAACCCGGCCTACTCGGGCACGAACTACATCAACGCGATCAAGAGTGAGGTCAGCGCGGCCGAGAGTGCCGGCATCTATCCGGTGATCGGTTGGTTCTGGGGCGACCCCGGGGCGGAGGTTCCGACCGGCAACGATCCCAACGGCGGCGGTCAGCCCGCGCTGCCCGACAACGATCATGCGCCGCTGTTCTGGCAGCAGGTGGCGCAGACGTTCAAGGGCGATCCGAACGTGATCTTCCGCCTGCAGGAGGAGCCCCATCCGAGCGCGTCCGGACCGAACGGTGCCGGAGCCAGCACCGGCGGCGGGTTTGGCACCAACCTCGCCCAGTGGCAGTGCTGGGCCAACGGGTCGGTGCAGTACGGGACGAGCTCGGACAGCAGCAGTTGGAGCACGGCACCTGCCCCAACCGCCACGACGAACAACTGCGAGGAGTACGCCACCAACGGCAGCACGCTGTACCGCACCGTGGGCATGCAGTCGTTGATCGACGTTATCCGCGGCGCGGGTGCCGACAACGTCATCCAGGTGCCCGGGCATCGGCTACGCGAACATGCTCGCCTGCAGCCCCAGCCAGTCGCCGACCAGCTGCGGGTATCTCGACAGCACCGACGGCGTCGCCCTGCACGATCCGCTGAGCACTCCCCAGCTCATGGCTGATGTCGACGTCTACCCGGATGCCGGCCAGGTGTGCTCGAGCACGAGCTGCTACGACACGACGTATGCCCCGGTCGCGGCGCAGATGCCGCTCGATGCGGGCGAAGTCGGGCCGAACGGGAGCACGGACACGAACACCAACGCGTTCCTGGACTGGATGGACACCAAGGGCGCCAACTACTACGCGTGGGTGTGGGACACCTGGGGCAGCCTCATCTCCAACTACACCGGCAGCCCGGACAGCCCGTGGGGCAGCGCATACCAGCAGCGCCTGACCGGCCAGAGCGCGCCCACCCCCACCCAGCCGACCGACGGCATCACGTTGAACAGCCAGGCCACCGCCTGCACGAACCCGACCAGCACGACGATCACGCTCAGCCACGCCGTGAGCGCCGGCGACGACCTGTTCCTGGTCACCGGCGGCGGCGGGTACACCGGCGCGGCGAGCACGGTGACCGGCGTCAGCGACAACGTCAACGGGACCTGGAGGCGGCTGAGCAACAGTGGCAGCCAACTCGGCGGCAACCAGGAGTACGCGTCCTACGCCGTCTATGAGTTGGTTGGCTCCAAGGCGGCGGCCTCGGGCGCGCTCACCATCACCCTGAGCGGCGCCTGGGGACAGTCGGGGATGAGCACGGTGGTGACCGACGCGAGCGGGGTGGCCAGCATCGGTGCGAGCACGTTCGACGCGACGATCGGCGGGCAGACGAGCACATGGACGAGCAGCCCGCTCACTCCGCTGGCCAGTGGCGACGTGATCCTGGGGCTGTACGGCAACTACAGCCATGCCAGCGACACGACGACCGCCCCGAGCGGCTGGAGCACCGACGCGACCAAGACGGTCAACTCGTCCAACTGCGCCGGCGCCAGCGTCGACTGGACCCAGACCACGAGCACGAACTCGCTTTCTGCCTCGATCGACGACAACTCGAACGAATACCACTACAGCGGGGCGATCGACCTCCACCCCTGATCCTGGACAGCGACGTCAGCTCGTGCCGAGGCGCGAGCTGTCGTCGCGCTCCCAGGTTCCGGCGCCGGGCCGGCGCGTGTCGATGGCCAGGGCGAGGCGCGCCCCGGTGGCGAAGGCGGCGTAGGTGCTCGCGTCGAGCGCACCCCGCGGGCCCCTGACGGCCAGGCGGCGCAGGTCGGCGACGGCCGAGGCGGTCGTCTGCAACGCGCGGGCGTCCGGGGTGGCGCCGGGACGGTTCTCCACCTTGCCCTTGTAGGTCCGGCGCAGGATGCGCATGAGGTCGCGCGATCGGCGGGGCACGCTGACGAGCACCGGCGCGCACTCGACGATCTCGATCTCCGACGGGGCGAACTGGCGATCGAGCCAGAGATCGTCGGCGGTGATGTCCGGGAAGGTGTCGAAGCGGGCCCGGCCGGTCTCGGAGAGCCCGTACACGCCGGCGCCCCACAGCGATCCGAGCACCGAGGGCATCTCCGTCCGCGCCCGGTAGTAGCGGCGTACGAGCGGCGCGGCGCCGCCCGCGTCGTAGCGAAGCGGCGGGCGCGCCGCCACCGCTCCGGCGCGCAGGCGCTCGACCACACGACGGGCCGAGGGTCCGGGGAGCACGACATCGGCATCGAGGTACAGGCGCGGGAAGGCGCGGGCCGTACGATCGCCGGCGCGCAGGGCAGCGGGCTTGGACGCCTCGGTCAGCTCGAGCACGCGGACGGGGTACCCGCACGCCCGGGCACGCTCGGCAGTGTCGTCACGGCAACCGTTGCAGGCGACGACGACGTCGAACTCATCCCGCCCGACACCGGCGAACAGCGCGTGCAGGTTGCGCTCGATGACGGCGGCCTCGTTGTGGGCCGGGATGACGACCGATGCGGTCGGTGCGGTGGGGCTCATCCCTGATCAACGCGGCGCCGAGCCGCAGGCTTTCGATGACGCCCTCGCAAGCTGGCGGCCGCTGGCCACGTTGATCGGGCGTGAACGTGATCACCGCCACTCCACGTCCGGTCAGCGCGACGCCGACGGTGCCGCTCATGGGCCTCGATGTCGCCGCCGTCTCCGAACGAGAGACGATCACCTACGTGCTCGAGGGGATCGCCGACGGACGCGGGGGCTGGATCTGCCCGGCCAACCTCGACGTCCTGCGCCAGTGGCACGGCTCCGCCGAGGTCCAGGACCTGCTCGCCGAGGCCGACCTGGTGGTGCCCGACGGCATGCCGCTCATCTGGGCCGGGGGCCTGCAGGGGGCGCGGCTGCCGGAGCGGGTGGCCGGATCGACGCTCGTGTTCTCGCTCAGCTCGGCCGCCGCCGAGGTCGGAGCCTCGATCTTCCTGCTCGGCGGCAACCCGGGCACGGCCGAGGCCGCCGCCCGGCAGCTGACCGAGGTGAACCCGGGGGTCGCCATCGCCGGCACGCTATGCCCGCCGTTCGGGTTCGAGAAGGACGCCGAGTGGTTGGATCGGATCGAGCACGAGCTGCTCGTGGCGGCGCCGGACATCGTCTTCGTGGGTCTCGGCTTCCCCAAGCAGGAACGGCTCATCCGCGAGCTCCGCCGCCGGCTGCCGACGGCCTGGTTTCTCTCCTGCGGGATCTCCTTCAGCTTCGTGGCCGGGGAGATCCAGCGCGCTCCGGTGCTCGTGCAGCGGCTCGGCCTCGAGTGGCTGCACCGCATGGTCCAGGAGCCGCGCCGTCTCGTCCGCCGTTACCTGCTCGAGGGCATCCCGTTCATGACGCGGCTGATGTGCTCGGCCCTGACCATCCGCCTCACTACCACAACCCGGGTGCAGCCATGAGCGTGACCACGATTCGCCCCGCGCGGGCGCTGGCGAGTGTCGTCGACTCCCGGATCATCCGGGCCAAGGCGCCGCTGCGGGTCAGCTTCGCCGGCGGGGGCACCGACGTGCCGCCGTTCCCCGAGCGCGAGGGCGGCCTCGTCCTCAGCGCCACCATCAACCGCTACGCCTACGGGGCGCTCGCCCCCCGGGCCGACTCGAACATCGGGCTGGAGAGCGTCGACTTCGGCATGTCGCTCAGCTACGCGAGCGACGACGCGATGGAATTCGACGGCCAGCTCGACCTGGCCAAGGCGGCGATCCGGCGCATGGGCCGCGGCGGCTTCGATCTGTTCCTGCACTCCGGCGCCCCTCCGGGCTCTGGGCTCGGCTCCTCCTCGGCGGTGATGGTGGCGATCATCGGGCTGCTCAAGGAGTTCCACCGCCAGCCGCTGACCGACTACGACATCGCCCAGCTCGCCTACGACCTCGAGCGGCGTGACCTGGGCATCCAGGGCGGCCTGCAGGACCAGTACGCGGCCACGTTCGGCGGCTTCAACCTGATCGAGTTCGAGGCCGACCGCGTCATCGTCAACCCGTTGCGGATCTCGCCCGACGTCGTACACGAGCTCGAGCACAACATGCTGCTCTGCTACACGGGCAAGACGCGGTCCTCGGACCACATCATCGAGCACCAGACGAGGCGCTGGACCGGCGGTGACGAGGACGCGCTGGCCGGCCTGCGCCGCGGCAAGGAGCTCGCACTGGCGATGAAGAACGCGCTCCTGCAGCGCCGGCTGAACGACTTCGGCTCGCTCCTCGGCAGCGCCTGGGAGGAGAAGAAGCGCCTGTCGTCCAAGATCAGCAGCGAGTTCATCGACACCGCCTACGAGGCGGCCATCAAGCAGGGCGCCCTGGGCGGCAAGGTGACGGGCGCGGGAGGCGGCGGCTACATGCTCTTCTACTGCCCCTTCCAGCGCAAGCACCGCGTGGCCGAGGCGCTGACCGCGATGGGCGGGCAGGTCACCGAGTTCGAGTTCACCCCCCACGGGCTGACCACATGGAGCATCCATGAGTGACTACGACATCGACTACGACATCGACCCCGGCCTGGCTCGGCGCGCTCGTGCTCGCCCGGGTGCGCGAGAGCATCGAGCTCAAGCAATCGCTGCTCGACTCCGGCTCGCGAACGCGATCGCGCGTCTGTCCGAGCTGATCGTCGAGAGCCTGCGCGATGGCGGCAAGGTCCTGTTCTTCGGCAACGGCGGCAGTGCGGCCGACGCCACGCACCTGGCGGCCGAGTTCGTCGGGCGCTTCGCCTTCGACCGCGGCCCGATGGCCGCGCTGTCGCTGTCGGACAACGTCTCGTCGGTCACCGGCATCGGCAATGATTACTCCTACGACCAGGTCTTCGAGCGCCAGGTCCACGCCTTCGGCGCTCCCGGCGACGTGGCCATCGGCCTGTCGACGAGCGGCGGCTCGGTCAACGTCCTGCGCGGCCTCGAGGCAGCGCGCGAGCGCGGCCTGATCACGGGGGCGTTCACCGGCGAGCGCGGCGATCGCATGATCGCGCTCGCCGACATCCCGCTGGTCGTCCCGTCCGCCTCCACGGCGCGCATCCAGGAGGGCTACATGCTGCTCGGACACGTGATGTGCGAGCTCGTGGAGCAGGCGATGTTCGCGCCGGTTGGCGCGGCCGCGTAGGAGAGCGGTCGGGCTCCGGTGCCCGCGTCCCCGAGCCTCCCCAGCGCCGCGCTGATCGACCGCGACGGCACGATCAACGTCAAGGCGCCCGACGGCGCCTACATCACCGATCCCGACGACCTCGAGCTTCTGCCCGGCGCGGGCCGGGCGGTGGCGCAGATCGGCGCCGCCGGCATCCCGGTCGTCGTGGTCACCAACCAGCGTGGGATCGCGCTCGGGCACATGACCGAGGACGACCTGGCCGCCGTGCACACGCGGATGGACAAGCTGCTGGCCGGCCACGGCGCCATCGTGCGCGCCTACCTGTACTGCCCGCACGACCGCGACACCTGCGCCTGCCGCAAGCCGGGGACGCTGCTGCTCGAGCGGGCGCGCGACCTGCTCGGCCTGCCCGACCTGGGCGCCGCAGTGATGATCGGGGACGCCCTCAGCGACGTGGAGGCCGGGCGGCGAGCCGGCGCCCGCGCGATCCGCGTGGCGCCGGGGCATGCCCCGGCGGACGGGTTCGAGCGTGCGCCGTCGCTGCTCGCCGCCGCGCGTCGGCTGCTCGCCGGCGGGTAGCGAGCCGGCTGCGTTCGGGGGAGCGCCGGTGGCGGGGCGCGGCGCGCGGCGGCGCGGCGCGGCGCGGCGGCGCGGCGCGGCGCGCAAACGCCCGAGGCGCGCGAGCCGCTGCGTCACGCCGAACCGCTTGGGGAGTTCGCCACCGTGGACGTGGCAAACGTGCCACCCGGCCGCGAGGCCGGCGCGGCAAGCCGAATCGCTTGGCGAGTTCGCCACCCAGGACGTGGCAAACGTGCCACCCGCCCGCGAGGCGGCGCGTCACGCCGAACCGCTTGGCGAGTTCGCCACCCAGGACGTGGCAAACGTGCCACCCGGCCGCGAGGCTGCGTCTCCACGCCGAACCGCTTGGCGAGTTCGCCACCCAGGAGCGTCGCAATCGGCCCGACGCCGCGACCCGCGGACGCCGCAGCCGCGCGCCCCCTGCAGCCCGGCCCACCGCGCCGCTAGTGCAGAAGCGTCACACCCGGTGGCAAGGATCCGGGCGTCCAGCTGAGGAAGCTGCTCGAGGCCCACCCGCGCTGGCGCAGGATCTGCTGCACGGCGCCCGCGTACTGGTGCTGGCCGGAGTTGTTCCACGGGTAGGGCCGGTACCACGCGCCGAGGCTGTTCCAGGCCTGGCACGGCCGGTAGCTCGCGTCGTTCCAGGCCGCCCGGCGGCCCTGCGGGTTGTCGTAGTAGAAGCGCAGCGTGGCCGCCTGCCAGTCGATGTTGAACGCGGTCGACTCCCAGCGCAGCGGCTCTGAGCCGGGGTTCAGGGAGCCGTCAGGCGCCCACCGGACCTGCGTGATGCCCATCGACTGGTACACGGCGCCTCCGGCGCTGCGGGCCTGAGAGGGATACCGGCGGTACCAGGCCGCGCTCACCGGGGTGTCGTCGCCGAGCATGAACTGGTTCCAGTAGGACTCGTGGACGTACTCGGCGCGCAGCCAGTTCTCGGGGATCCCCCACTTGTGCGCCGCCCACTGGATGAGCTCATCGGTCGAGGGGTGGCGCAGGCCGTCGCGCCCGTCGACGTCGGCGTAGTAGGGGTCGAACTGCACGGCGCTCTCGCCGTTCGAGACTCGGCTCCGGCGCACCGCGCGCAGCTGCGCCGCCGTCGGTACGTCGTCGTTGGGGGCCGGGTAGGTCCGTCCGCTCAGCCGGTAGGACCGCGCGTTGTCGGGCCGGGTCTCCGGCTCGGGGGTGACGAGCGCCGCGGCCGCGGCATCGGACAGCGGATGGAAGGTCGAGGGCCCCCCGCGGCGAGCCCGGCGATTGCAGGCCGCCCACACGGTCTGGGGATGGCGCTCGGGGTGCGCGAGCCCGGCTGCGGTCGAGGGCTGGCCGGTCCGCCACAACACGATCCCGGCGGCCACCAGGAAGAGCAGGACGACCGCGCCGAGGCGGCCACGGGACAGTCTGCGGCTCATCCTCCGACCCCCTTTCTCTGCCGGCCCGCGGCGAGTCTAGCTGCCAGCCTGCGCCGCCCCGGCCCGCGCCGCCCGCGACTCCTCGGGACGGGGAACGCGAAGCAGGACGATCCCGGCCACGAACGCGGCGACGGCAAGCACCAGGGCGGGACCGGCGCCGAATGGCGCCGCCACCTGATCCACTCCCCACATCGCGCCCGAGGCGAGTAGCGTGCGCACCCAGCGCCACACCATCGCGCGGTCGAACACGCCGCGGATCATCACCATTCCGCCGAGGGCGACGAGCAGCTCGGTGATCAGCAGCGCCACCGCCGCGCCGACGGCGCCGTTACCGCCATGGTGCTGGGTGAGCGGGATGAGCAGAAGGTTGAGCGCTGGATTGACCACCGTGGCGGCCGCCATCAGCCACTGGTAGATGCGCTGGCGGCCGGCGGCCACGAGCACCTGCGCCAGCACGATGCTCATGTAGGTGGGCGGCAGGCAGAGGCCGAGCAGCGCCACGACGGGCACGGCATGCCCATAGGCCCGCCCGTACAGGAGATGGACGACGAGCCCGCTCACCATCGCGGTTCCGGCGGCCATCGGCGCGCTGACGAGCAGGACGATCTCCACGGGGGTGCGCGCGGTGCGGCGAAGTGTCTCGGGCCCGCGCCCCCACGCCTCGACGAGGCGGGGCAGCCATGCGGTCGAGATGAGCGTGGGGATGAACATGAGGGTCTGGAACAGCGTCGTCGCCGCTCCGTACCACCCCACCACCCGCACGCCCGTCAGCAGCGAGAGCAGGATCGTGTCGATCCACAGGTAGAGGGTGAAGAAGATCCCCGTGGCCCAGTACGACATGCTGCCGCGCACCAGCGCAAGCAGCGCGCGCCCGCTCGTGCGCAGCTGAATGGCGGCGTAGCGTCGTGCCCACACGAGGTTGAGCGCCACCACCACCCCGGCCGCCAGCGCCATGTTCGCCGTGATGCCGATTGCGCCCAGTCCGCACAGGGCGATGGCGATGCCGAGCATGCTCTGGGCGGTCTTGTTGATGACGTCGCCGTAGGCCATCAGCTGCATGCGCTCGAGAGCCTGGAAGAGGGACAGCACCGGGTCGCTGAGCAGGATGAGCACGTTCATCAGCGCGGCGAGGTACAGCGCGATCACCTCGTCGTGCCGGACGTGGGCGACGTGCGTGAACA
The DNA here is from genome assembly GCA_963848745.1 of uncultured Solirubrobacterales bacterium. Lineage (GTDB taxonomy): Bacteria > Actinomycetota > Thermoleophilia > Solirubrobacterales > Solirubrobacteraceae > Palsa-465. The sequence goes on from CAWKEO010000002.1 coordinate 828,797, forward strand.
CGTAGGCGGCCGCCGCCACGATCGGAGCCAGGAGGAGGCGCAGCACGATCGCGGTCCCGACGAGTGCTCCTGCCTGCTCGCGGTGCAGGACGATCTCCCGCACGAGGTAGGCCCGGGTGCCGAGGCCGAGGAACACGGCGAGCACCCCGCTCACCGACAGCGCCGCGGTGACCACGCCAAAGCCCTCGGGTCCGAGCACCCGGGGGACCACCAGGGTCCACACGAGCGTCATCGTCCACGTCACCACCTGCCCCCCGAGCAGAGCCACGAGGTTGCGGGCCAGCCGCGGCGCCGGTGCCGGCGTCACCTCCGCCACGACGGCGGCGGCGTCCAAGCCGGGAGCGGTTCCGATGTCGGCGGTGACGCTCACGACACGGCGGGAGCGTCGGACCGGACCGCCGCCAGCCGCCGCGCGGCCTCAACCAGGCCGAGCAGGGCTCCGGTGATGAACGCGATCCGGAACATGAAGAAGCCCTGGTCGACCGCACCCATCAGGGCCCAGGCGACGAGCGAGGAGGCGGTGACCGCCCCGACGACCGCGAGCTCCCGGTCGCGGATTCTGGCCAGGCGGCAGCCGGCGATGATCCCGGCCCCGATCAGGAACCACATCGCCACGCCGCCGAGCACGCCCAGGCGCATGAGCACGTCGAGGACGTCGTTGTGGGGGATGTAGGCGATCAGGGAGTCGATCGAGCTGATGTCCGTGATGGGCAGCGCGTAATCGATCTTCAGACCGAAGCCATTGCCGAGCAGGCCGCCCTGCTTGATGTTCAGGGCCAGGTTGGCGTTCTCCTCGACCCGGTAGCTGTCCGACGACGCGTCGCGGGCGGTGGGGTGGATCTGGGAGCGGACAGCCCGCGCCGGCTGGGCGATGCTGTCCTGCCCGTTCCAGAACACCGGGAAGTACACGGCCGAGACGAGCACCAGACCGACGGCGCAGCGGCCGAGCACCCGCCGGCGCCCGGGCGCGGCGTGGTAGGCCAGGATCGCGAACGCGAGCATGGCCCCGCCGAGCATCAGCCAGGCCGCGCGCCGGTCGTTGACCAGGTTGCAGAAGAACACGACCGGCAGGCCCCAGGTGGCCACCTTGCGCAGCGTGCCGCCCTGATTGAACAGCCACAGCGCCAGCGTAAGCATGAAGTAGACGAGGAAGAAGTAGGACGCCTCGTGCCCGATGAACGACTCCGGTCGCGGATAGTCATGGCGGTTGCCGAGGTACACGTAGATGCCCTGCAGCGCTTTGCCGATGCCGGCGGCGACGATCGTCCACAGCATTGCCCGCACGGCCCGCCGGTGGCGGATCATCACTGCGGTGAGGAAGTACGCGCTGGCCAGGTACACGTAGGGCCGGGCCTCCATCAGGGACATGCGCAGAGCGCCGCCGTGGATGTGGCCGACCACGACGCCGACGAGCACAGCGAGGAGTACCAGGCCCATGGCCAGGCTGATGTGCGAGCGCGGGCGCCAGCGCGGGCCCCACTCCTTGCCTCGAACGAGGTAGACGAACGCCACCAGCAGCAGCAGCATGTCCGCTCCCTCGAGGTGGCCCGGTCCGATTCCGGTGAAGTACGGTGTGCTCTGGGTGAAGGGGATGGGCGCCGGCGTCTGCCCGTCCTGGTCGATGATGATCGCGGCGGCGAGCAGGAACACCGGCCCCAGGTGGGGCCGCTTCCAGATCGCTACGGGCACGAGCACGACGGTCAGGACGACGATTCGGGTGACCGACCCCGTGGTGAGCAGGTAGCCGGCAGCGGCGCCGAACGCCAGCGCGCCGAGGACGAGCGATAGCGTGAAGCGGACGCCCGGTCGTCGGGACGGCGCGCCGGCCGGGAGAGCGAGCGCGCTCACGAGCCTGAGCCGACCGTGGTCGTGGCCGGCTGGTTGAGCTGCGCCTGGGCGGCAGCGGCTGCCGGGTCGTCGTCGAGCTCCTGAACGCGACCGGCCGTGTCCTCCGTGCTCTGCGGATCGCTGCTCGTCGTCGGGGCCGCCCCGAGCGGTGTGCCGCCGAGGTTGGCGCTCGGCGCCGCCGGACCACTCGTCATGTAGCTGATCGTCGCGGCCCCCACGACGATGACGGTGATGACGAGCGCCAGCCGGCCGGCCGTCCGGCGGGAGAACTTACCGACGCCGAGCGCGATGAACACGCACAGCAGGAGCATGCCCCACTGGGTCACGGCTGGCGGCGCTCCGGCACGGGCCGGCCGACCGCGAAGCGGCGCTCGCGGTCGAACTCCGGCTGGGGGACCACCCCGACATAGGTATCGTGCCGGGTGGGCGTCACGGAGCCGGCGAGTTCAGGCTCGAGCTCCTCATCGCGCCGCCCCGCGGCTGTGACGCTGGAGGGCAGCTCCTCGTCCCACGGCGGCGGCCCCCCCGGGGTGAGGGCGATCGTCCCCAGCAGGCTGATGAGCCCGCCGGCGAGGAGGCCACCGAGCAGGGTCTCGAGCATCTTCTTCTTGCCGAAGGCAAGTGAGGCACCCGCCCGCGGGGCGTCCAGAACCTGCACGAGCCAGCCGCCCGCGGCCCGGCTGGCCGAGGCCTGGCTCAGCGCGCTGTCGGCCTGACCCAGCTGCTGGCTGGCGGTGTTCTCGGCCGCGTTCAGCGCCGCCATCGTCGGGTCCGACTGCGACGTCGCGCGGGGATGGGCGGCCAGGTAGGCCGCTGCCGCGTTGCGGGCGGTGGTCACCGCCTGGTTGGCCGCGGCCACCTGCGCCTCGTTGTACTTCACGGCGGCGACCTCGTGCTGAGCGCTGAGCCCGTCGCTGTCCGCCTGCAGCTCACGGATGATGGCGGCCAGGGTGCTCTGCGCGATCGCCGCACTGGGGCCCTTGTAGGTGATCTCGAGGACCTGCGGACCGGCGACCACGGCGGTGACCTGCTGGGATTCGAGCGCCGCCGGGGCGGTCGTGACCAGCGGCCCGGTGGGAGCCAGGTAGGCGCCGAGGGCCGAGTTCTGGGCCACCGACACGGCGAATTCCTGGGTCGCGAGCAGCTCGTTCAGCACGCTCTGCTCCGCGGCCGCAGGCTGATTGGGCAGCGTGGCGGCCGCCGAGCCGACCGACGAGGCGATCGGTGGCGCCGTGTCGACCCACAGGCTGGCCGAGGACTGGAAGCTCGCCTTGTGGGTGGCGACGATGGCGCCGGCGGCGATCACGGCCAGGACCATCGGGACCGCGAGGAGCCGGCGATGGTGCCGAAAGGTCTGCTTGTAGGAGGTCGACCGCTTGACCGGGGCGGTCGCGATGCTGGGACTTTCCATTGCGCTCGAGTTCCTGACGTCGTGTGGCATCAACCAGACAACGGCGACCGGGGTCTAGAACTTTCGGACTAGTCCCCCGAGGTGGGCGCCGCGCGGTCAGCTGCTGCGGGCGCGGTCGGTCATGCGTGCGAGCTACTCGAACAGAGGCGCGACGCCGCCGCCGACGGCGTAGCCGAGCGCAGCCTCGCTGCGCTCTCCCACCGGGCGCGCCGGGACTCCGGCGACGACGGTGAGGGGCTCGACGTCGCGGGTGACCACCGAGCCGGCGGCCACCACCGCGCCCCGCCCGATGCGCACGCCGGGCATGATCGTCGCCCGCGACCCAATCCAGACGTAGTCCTCGACGACCACCGGGTGATCGATGAGGGTGAAGTCGGAATGGTGCATGTCGTGCGAGGCGGTGAGGATCATCACCTCGGGCGAGACGCTCACGTTGGCCCCGATACTCAGACCGCCGCGCACGTCGAGCGTGCAGCTGCGATTGATCCGCGTTGAGGGGCCAATGCAGACCCCCCGGCGCCGGTTCTCGCCCCGTCCGTAGTACCAGACATAGCAACCGAGGTGCACCCAGGTCCGCGGGCCGATGTCGATGGCCAGGGCCTTCCGATACCAGAGGTGGCGCACGGTCGCGCTCGGGATCCGGTTGACGAGCTGGTTGGTCACGTAGTTGATGACCTGGAAGACGAACAGGCGGGGCGTGTACCGTGGCGCCGGAGCCGGACTCGGTCCGAGCGCGGGCACGTCGATCGGCCCGAATGGCGTCGTTTCATCGGGAGGCATGACGGTGAGCAGTTCCATGGTGTCGCCGCGGGCATCCGGCCCGCTCATCTGACCAACGGGTGGCGGCGGCGCCTTCTTGCGGCCACTCGACAACGTCGCCGCGGACGCGGGTTTAGACTGCGCGGCGAAAATGCGCCCCGGGGAGCGCGTGAATCCGCCGGCCCTGAAACCGGCGCTCGTGACACCAAGGATTGGAGGACCGGATGCGTCGCCTATGGGTCATCGTTGTCGTGTGCCTGCTCGCCCCCGCCGCCGCGTGGGCCCAGGATCTGGGGGCCGGTCCCGCGCCCGTCGCCGCGACCTCCGCCACGCGGGTGCTGCTCGGCGCGCGAGCCGCCTCGGGGCGATCCATCTCGGTTCCCGCCGGCGCCGTGGTGGCGGTTCGCCTCACGCCGGCGACAAGCGGCCGCGTGCAGGACCTGGGGGTGTTCCTCGGATCGCGCAGCCGCGCCCATCGGATCTCCCTCGGCCTGTACTCCGATCGGGGCGGGCACCCGGAGGCGCTGCTCGCCGCCGCCCGCATCGCCCACCCGCGTGACGGGCGCTGGAACCGGATCCGCGTGCGCGGCGTCAGCCTGACCGCGGGGCGGCGCTACTGGCTCGCGGTTCTGCCCGTCGGCGGCGCCGTGCGCCTGCGGGGACACGCGCGAAACGCGTGTCGCTCCGCCCGCACGTGGCGCCACCCGCGCGGGCGACTGCCGGGCCGGTTCCGGTCCGCGCGACGCCTCGCCGGCTGCCCGACCGCGCTGTACGCCGCCGGTGTCCGAACCTCCGCCCGGGGTGGTGGCGGCAGCACTGGCGGTGGCGGCGGCGGTGGCGGCGGCGGTGGTGGTGGCGGTGGTGGCGGCGGCGGTGGGGGTGGCGGTGGCGGCGGCGGTGGTGGCGGCGGCACGCCGGGCCTGCACGTCGCCGGCGCGCAGATCCTCGACGCGGGCGGAAACGCCATCCGGCTGCGCGGGGTTGATCGGTCGGGGACCGAGTACATGTGCTCGGAGGGCTACGGCATCTTCGACGGCCCGAGCGGCGCGAGCTCGACCTACACGGCGATGACCGCGTGGGACATCAACACGGTGTTCTTCGGCGTCAACGAGGACTGCTGGCTAGGGATCAACGGGATCAAGCTCGGCCGACGCGGGCCAGAACTACATCGACGCGCTGAAGCGCGAGGTCAGCCTGGCCGAGGCGCAGGGTCTCTACCCGGTGATCGGCTTCTTCTGGGGCGACCCGGGCACACAGGTGCCGACCGGCTACGACCCCAACGGCGGTGGACAGCCACCCCTGCCGGACAGCGATCACACGCCGCTGCTGTGGGAGGAGATCGCCGAGACGTTCAAGAGCGACCCCAACGTCGTCTTCCGCCTCCAGGAGGAGCCGCATCCGAGCGCCACCGGCGCAAACGCCTCCGGGGCGAGCACGGGCGGTGGGTTCGCATCGAACCTGTATCAGTGGCGCTGCTGGGCGCAGGGATCGGTCCAGTACGACACCGGATCCGACAGTCCGACCTGGGGCGTGGCGCCAACGCCGACGAGCTCGACCCACAACTGCGACGAGTTCGCGACGGACGGCAAGACCGTCTACCAGACGGTGGGGATGCAATCGCTCATCGACATCATCCGGGGCACCGGCGCCACGAACGTGATCGAGGTGCCCGGCCTGGCCTACGCCAACCTGCTCTCCTGCAGCCCGACGACGTCGCCGAGCAGCTGTGGCTTCCTCGACTCGGCACAGGGCGCCGCCGTGCACGACACCCTGTCTCCGGCACAGCTCATCGCCGACGTGGATATCTATCCGGATGCCAACCAGGTCTGCTCGAGCGCGAGCTGCTATGCCGCCACGTACGCGCCCGGTCGCCGCCGAGATGCCGATCGACGCGGGCGAGGTGGGGCCGAACGGGAGCACCGTGACGAAGACCAACCAGTTCCTGGATTGGATGGACAGCAACGGCGAGAGCTACTACGCCTGGGTGTGGGACACCTGGGGCAGCCTGATCTCGAACTACAACGGCACGGCGGACACGCCGTGGGGCGCGGACTACAAGGCGCGGCTGACCGGCTGACGGACGCGGCCGCCCACTGCTAGCGCGCGGCCTGGCGGACCAGCGCGCGAGGGTGGCGCAGCAGCTGGACCGCGTCGGCGCAGGCGGGGACCCGATCCCCCGGCACTCCGGCCGGGTCGGTGAGGACACCCGCCTCGCGCACCCGCCGGCGCCAGGTCCGCACCTCCTCGCGGCTCATGCCTCCGGTCATGCGCTGCGCGCCGAGCAGCAGCCGCAGCGGCAGGCGGTGGGCGTACATGCCGCTGGCCTCGGCGGCCCGGCGGCGAGCGAGGAACAGCGCGCCATCCACCAGCTCACTCTGCCCGCTCGCCGACAGGTAGGCCAGCCAGGGCAGCGGAAGGCCGCGGTCGATCTCGAAGCCGACGTGGTTGTAGAGCCGCGGGTTGAAGTCGATGAGCAGCTTCTCCTCGCCGTCCACCGCGAACTCGGCGTCGAAGACGCCGACGACGCCCGTCGCACGGCAGAGCCGCTGCAGGCCGCTGAGCACGGCAGGGTCGAGCGCAGCGTGCTCGAACAGGATGCCCGGACCGGAGCGCCGCGGCAGCTGCAGCCGCTTCTCGCAGGCGAGCGCGGCCACGAGCGTGCCGCTGCCATCGACGAAGCCATCGACGGTGTAGATGCTCTCCGACATCTGCACGTAGGGCTGGACGATCGGATGGCCGAGCAGGGGCTCGAGCGCCAGGGCCCGGGGGTCAACCCCGGCAGCCGCATGGACCCGCCGCCAGGCCGCGACGAGGTCCTCGCCCGGCTCCACCCGCACACCCTTGCCCCCCGTGGACAAGATCTGCGCGCGGGGCTTGATGAGCAGTGGCCCGTCGAGACCGAGATCCTCCAGCTCGCGCTCGTCGAGAGGGCTGAACGTCGGCGCGGCCGCGAGGCCCGCCCGTGCGGCGGCGGCGGCCAGACGGTTCTTGTCGAGCACCTCGAGCAGCGCGGCCGGCGTGGGCGTGAACAGCTGGAAGTGCTCGGTCAACTCGGCGCGATGGACCGCGATCAGGAAGGCCATGTCGTCGCTGGTCGGATACAGGACGCAGCCCGGATGGCGGCGCCCGAAGTCGAACAGCCACTCGAGGAACCGCTCCGGCTCCCGCGCCGGCGGGCAGGGCACGGCCTGCCGGACGTGACGTGAGAACCGCGCCACCGCTGTCGGCTGGTCGTATCCCACGAACACCGGCACCCCCCGCGAGCCGAGGTCGCGCACCGCCGCCAGCGTCCCGTACCAGGTGGCATCGGTGAGGAGGATCGGCGCGGACGTGCTCGCCGGCCCGAGCGCCGGGCGCAGGCGGCGCCGCGAGGGGCGCCGCAGCGCCGAGGCGGCATCGATCGGTCGGATCGCTGCGTCCAGTACCGATCCCTGTGGTGATGACATCGACTCTCCTGTCTGATGCCCCGGCCGTGCTCGTGTCGCCGCAGCCGGGTCGTAGCGGTTCATCCCTGAGCCCGCCGCGATCAGCCGACAGGTGCGCTGTCGGGTCGGACGGTGGTCCCGGCCCGTCCCCGGGGGGCTGTCATGGCCAGTGGTGAGGCGGGTGCGCCGATGCGCGGGAATGCAGGCGCGACGGCGTCCTCGCGCGGGGTGGCCAGCCGGTCGACAGCGTGGTCGAGCACACGGCCAACGAAACGCTGGCAGGCCAGGGGCCGGAAGCGCTGGTCGTCGCCGGGGAGGCGCTCGACCCGCAGCCCACCCAGGCGCCGCAGACGGAGCCGGCGGCGCGGCGCCGTGACCTGCTCGTGGGCGAACGAGCTGCTCTTGAGCAGCAGCGCCAGCTCGACGCCGCGGCCGCTCAACCCGCTCATCACCCGCTCGCCCCGGTTCGGGAAGGGCTGGGCGAGCCGCACGACGACGTGGTGGATGCGCACGAGCACCCGCAGAGAGGGCTGCACGATGCTGAGCGCCGCCCGCTTCAGCCGCCCGTCGGTCGCCTTGCGCTCTCGCATGGCCAGCCAGTTGTCCCGCACATTGACCGCCCACCAGGTCCAGTGGAAGAACGGCAGTCCGATCGCGCATACGCCGGCGACCCGTGGGTCGCGGCGGGCGACCTGTAACGCTCGATACGCGCCGGAGCAGAACCCGACGAGCATGAACCGGGTGGGCAGACCTCGCTGCGTCGCGGCGTCGAGCAGCGCCACCGCGTCCGTCACCTGCGCATCGCTGTAGTGGGTGCGCAGCTCGCTCCAGGCTCGGCTGTCGCCGTCACCGTCTCCGACCCCGGCCGGGTCCATGCGCACGGCGCTCACTCCGGCGGCGGCCCAGCGCCGGGCCGCACTGACCCACATCCGGTTGGGCCCTGTGCGCCGGTCGGCGCCCCCACTGAAGAACGCGACGCACAGGTCGGCCTCGTGTGCGCCCACCGGCTCGGTGAGCACGGCGCGCATGGCGCCACCGGGGACCGGTACGGTGATCGCCGTCTCTCGGATCCGGCTTCCGTGTGCCTCGAACTCGATGCTCGTGGTCGCTTCGACCGGGGCGTACGGGCGCCGGGCCCCCGGCCCCGCGCCCCGGTCGGTTCCCTCCCCCAGCCAGACGACCGACCGTGTGACCGCATCGCGTGGCACCTCCGCATACTGGACGTAGCGCATCATGCTGTGGAAGCCATCCCCGTCGAGGACGGTCAGCTCGGCGCCGCTGTCCCCGAGCCGGCGCTCGAGCTCGCCGTCGCCCTCGACCGCGCTCCGGGTGAACAGGAGGACTCGGCGCTCGCCGGCTTCCGGCAGCTCCACTTGGCGCAGGTCGATCCGCTCGATGGCGGCAAGCAGCTGCGGGCTGATGAGCTGTCCGGCCTCGTCGAGCAGCCCGGCGGCGTCCGAGCCCGCCTCGGCGTCCGCGCCGGAGTCGTGCAGGCGGGGGTCGATGTCGAGCGCGGCGGCGGCGCGCAGTTCCCGCACGAGCCGGCGGCCGCGCACTGGCACCCCCCACAGAATGAGATCGTCGATGGGCGCGCCTTCGGCGACGGCGAGCCAGGCGAGTGCGCCGCCGAGGCCCAGGCCGAGCGCGCATACGCGGGTGCATCGGTGCTCTTCCCGCAGCCACGCAGCGGCTCCGCCGATCGCCTCCCGCCAGCCGTCGAGGCGACCGGGCGCGCCGAGTGCGCCAACGCTGTCCCCGGTGCCGGGAAGCTGCAGGCGGACCACCGGGTGTCCGGCGTCGGCGAGCGCAGTGGCCCACACCCGCCGAGCGCGGTAGGTGCACTCCTCGTCCCAGCCGAATGGGGGCACGAGCACCACGCCCGTGCCGCCCGGTGCTGCGTCTGCTGGAACGTGCACGTTCGCGAACGTGGCGTCCGGTTCGGTCCTCAGATAGATGTGGTGCTCGCGGTGCACCGGCGATTCCTGTTCTCAACCATTCCCTGGGCTCCCTGGCGGCCGTGCGGCCCTCACCTCAACAACGTCAGGCGCGGGGCGAGACTTCCGCCCGCGCCTCAGGCAGCCCGGGCGACGTAGTAGAGCGAGTCGCTGATGCCGTAGCCGCCCGCGGGCACCCGCCGGCCATCCGCGGCCAGGCACTCCACGAGCTCGAAGCCGCAGGCCTCGAGCTGACGCTCCTGGTCGTCACGGCGGATGTAGTAGTGCAGGAGGCTGTAGTTGTGCGGGAAGTCGTTGACGATCGCATGGTCGGTCCGGCGCTGCTGCAGCGGTCCGAGGCGCCGCCGGTTGCGGGCGATCTCGCGCCGGTTGCCCAGGGCGCGGATCACCTGGGCGGGCGAGGCCTCGAGCAGCTTGGTGAGGGTGCGGCGTGACGAGCTCTCCTCCCACGGGCGCGGGCCCGGGTTCTCCTGAAGCCAGCCGAGGTCGTGCGAGGAGAACACGAACAGGGCTCCGTCGGCCAGCACCTCGCGCACCGACCCGAGCACCTGGCGGCGCTCGCCGTCGTCGAACACGTCGAGGAGATTGTCAGGGGCGATGACAGCATCGAACATGCCCTCGACGCAACCGCGCAGCTCCGCGACGTCGCCGACCCGCACGTCGGCCTTGGGCAGCATCCGCCGGCAGTGCTCGACCATGGCCGGCGCCAGATCGATGCCATGCGCCTCGGCACCGAGCATGACGAGATAGCTGAGCATGCGCCCGGCCCCGCAGCCGAGGTCGAGGACCCGGCCGGTCAGGGTCTCACGATGGCGGACGAGGATCTGCACCTCGACCGGCGAGAGGATCTGGTTGGCATAGGTCTCGAGATGCTTGCCCGAGGCCCACTCCCGGGCGTTCCACTCCGACTGCCGTGAGGCCCTGCGCAGCGTCCGCTCGGTCGCCGTTCCGCTCATCACGTCAATCCACTCGGGTCCGAAGCGCCGTGATCGCGTTCTCGTAGCCCTGCGCCATGGTGGCGAGGAGCGGGGCCGGGTCGAAGGGCCGCCGGCGAGCCAGCCGAAACGAGATGGCCTTGCAGGCATCGACGATCTCGGTCATCGCCACCACCGCCCGCTCGCCGTCGCGGCCAAGCAGCCACTCGATGTGCGAGCCGGCGAGCTCGAACGCCGCGCCCGCCATCCTCGTGGTGGCGAACACGTAGGCGTGGTACTCCTCGAGGCTTCCGCTCAGGAGCTCGGGCAGGCGCTCCTCGAGGTGGACGCCGAAGCGCTCGAACGGGTTGCCGTCCGGCCGCCGCGCCAGGTGGTGGCGCAGCAGGCCGGCTGCCGCCTGACGCAGCGCACCCCCCTCGAGCGCCGGCCCAGCATCGAAGCGAACGAGCTCGGTGTAGGGCGGTAGGACGTCGGAGGAGAACTCGCCGTGCCGGAACACGCCGCGGAAGTCATCCCCGCAGAGCTCGTACAGGCCGGCACCGTGGAAGTAGCGCAGGGTCTCGGCCTCGGGATCGACCGCCTCGGCCGCCACCGACGATTTGACGTGCTCGCGCCCGTAGCTCGTCGCCGCGGTATCCGGAAGGTAGAACGAGTCGAGCTCGACGATGATCGTCCGGCCGCGTTCGATCTGCTCGGCCATCTGGACCGGGAGCGGGCGGTAGGGCTGCATCTCGTGGATGTCGATCCCGAACAGCGCCTCCAGGTCCTGCGGCGGCGGCTTGAAGAACGTCCACTGGTCGCCCTCGAAATCCACCCGCAGGACGTGGCCGAGCATGGCCAGCGGCTCGTAGCCGCAGGCGTGCAGCAGCTCGATGAGCAGATCGGCGTAGCAGTTGGTCTCCGGGTAGGACGGGCCCTCCCCGTGCAGGCGGTGGGGCCGGTATGAAGCCGGCTCGTGTCCTGAGAGCCCGGCACGGGTGCGAGTGGGAGCCGAAGCGCTCACGATCCCCACAGGCGGTCGCGAACCTCGACCGGCCAGCGGGCCGGATCGAGGCCGTGGGTGCGCAGCAGCGCGAGCACGATGCGCTCGTGCCCGAACCCGAGGCACGCGCTGTGCGCGGTCCCGCCGTCGGACAGCGTGATCTCGTAGCTCGACCCGAAGTGCTCACGGTGGTGGTTGAACGAAGCCAACGCGGTCGGCGAAGGCCCGGCGATGGGCACGAGGATCTCGAGCTTGAGCGCCTGCTCGCGCTGATTCGTCGCCAGCATCCGGCCGCGGCGCCCGAAGAACGGGTCGCTCGCGTTGTCGAGCTCGGCGTCCAATCCGAGCTCACGCAGGAGCTCCAGGCCGCGCTGCGCCCACTCGTCGCGCCAGTCGAGCACGACCTCGGGCTCGCCGATGCGCACCAGCTCGTGCTGACGGAACATCTGGCGCCGTGCCGGGTCGTAGGAGGGCTCATGGCGGAACACCCACGACCCGCCCGCCTCGACGAACACGCCGCCGGGCTCGAGCCGGCCGCGGGCGGCGATGGCCGGATACACCGGGTAGCAGGCCGCCGGCATGAGGGTAAGGTCGGTCATCTCCTGGAACTCGCTCCAGTCCTCGTGGCAGCACGCCCGCTGCGCCTGCTCGGCCGCCTGGGCCTCATCGCCCTCGAACGCGTACACGGTGCCGGCCAGGTGGGGGAACGACGCCAGATAGCCGCTCGCCTCGAGCTGCCGGCGTGGCAGCAGCGGCGGGAAGCGCAGGCGGCGCGCCCCATGGCGCAGGGCCTCGCGGGTGAGCTTCGCCTCGAGCGCCAGGCGGACCTCCTCGAAGTCCTCCCCGTGCCCGTAGATCCCCGCCACCCCGGAGGGGATGAGCAGACCCTGGCTGACCAGCGCATCGAGTAGCTCCGCCTGATCGACGGACGCCGAGAGAGCAGCTGTCGGCACCTCACACCTCCTTGGCGATCATCAGCAGCCCGGCGTCGATGGTGTGCAACCGGTCGTTGGCCACCATCAGCCGGGCAGACAGCGTGTCGCGCAGGTGCCGTCCCACACCGAAGGGCGAGTCGTTCTTGTACGCCATGATCCCGATGACCTCGAGCACGGCCATGCAGATCCGCGGGGCCTGCTCGGAGGCCGCCAGCTTGAGGTTGTTGAAGCGCAGGACCGAGCCCATCGTGTCCAGCCGCTCACGGCCCGGCTCCTCGCTCCAGGTGACGAAGTCGTTCAGCGCTCCGTGCACCTCGGCGCGCAGCAGTGCCAGCTCGCTCATGACCCGCGACAGGCTGTGCGCGGCCGGCACGGGCTCACCGGGCTTGCGCCGGGCGGCCGCCCGGACGAAGGCGCGGCCCCGCTCGAACGCGTCGGTGGCGATCCCGAGCCAGACGTGGGACCACAGGACGTGCGAGAGCGGCACGATCGTCTCGTTCATCACGGTCGCGAACGGTGCCGCGAGCACCTGACCTGACTCGAAACGGGCCCGGACGGTGAACCCGGGCGAGCACGTCCCCCGCATCCCGATCGTGTCCCAGGTCCCGGCCGGCTCGAGCACCGTGTCGTGCGCGTGGGTGAGGACGAGCACCTGATCGCCGGGCTCGGCGGTCTCCGAGCGCCGCACCGTGGTCAGCAGGTCGTCCGCCTGCGCACCGTAGCTGACCGTCGGCGCCTGCTTGGTGAAGCTGAGCGCGCCGGACTCGTCGGTGACGATGGCGGCGATCGAGCGGGCCATGTCCCCACCGGTGCCGATCTCTGAGGTCGCCGAGGCGATCAGCCGCTGCTCGGCAGCCAACTCCCCTAGGTAGTTCTCGAACCACGGCCCATCCAGGTGGCGCACGATCGTCCCCACCTGGATCTGATGCATGGCGAACACCATCGCCGAGGCCGAACAGCGACGCCCGAGCTCGAAGCAGGCCTGGGCGATCGCCTCGATGGAGACGCCGCCTCCGCCGAGCTCCTCGGGGATGTGGGCCGAGAGGGCCCGCGCCGCGCGCAGGGCCTCGAGCGTCTCGACCGGGAAGCGGGCGTCGTGGTCAACCGCGGCGGCATACGTGGCCGCGACATCCTCGGCGATGCGCCGCACCTCGGCGAGGAACGCCTGGTCGCGGTCGATGTAGATGCTCATGCTGCCTGCTCCTGCAGCTCGCCGACAGCGACCGCGATGCGGGTCACGCTCTCGAACACGCTGCGCTTGAGCATGGCGTCGGGGAACTCGACATCGAAGGCGTCCTCGAGCGCAAGCATGAGGTTGACGCTGGCATGGGAGCTCATGCCGGCCTGGAAGAGGTCGGCGTTGTCGGCGAGTCTGTCGATCCCGCCCGGGATCCGCGCGTGATCACGCAGCACGTCCCGAACCTCTGACCGCAGGTCCTTCATCGATCTTCCCTCCCGTTGGGGATGTGATGCCACATCGGTCGGCATCGCTCTAACACCCGAGCAACGGATGCCCCGAGCGAGTTCTTGCGCGTCCGGCGCGTTGTTCCATCGTGCACCCCCAGGACGGTCTCACGATGGCGGCGGCTCAGCGCGCGCGCCTCGCCGCCGGCGCGGCCGCGCTGGGGCTCTCGGTCGCGGTCGTGGTCGTGCTCGTGGCCGCGCTGGCCCGCGGGACGGCCACCGGCCCGACGGCGCCGCGCCCCCCCGCGGCAGCCCGGGCCGCGCGCCCACGCCCCGCGCGCGTGAACACAGGAGCGCGCAGCGGCTTCTGCCGGCCCGCCGGCGTCCTCGCCGATCCGGTGGCTGCGCGGGCGCACCGCGCTCGCGCGTGCGCGGCCGGTCTGCGGGTGGCCGGTACCGAGCTGCTCGATGGCGCCGGCCACCGCGTGCGCCTGCGCGGCGTCGTGCGCTCGGGTGCCGAGTACATGTGCTCGGAGGGCTATGGCATCTTCGATGGCCCGAGCGGCCGGGCGGAGTTCGCCCCCATGCGCGCCTGGGGCATCGACACGGTGTACATCGGCCTCAACGAGGACTGCTGGCTCGGCATCAACGGGGTCCCGCCCGCCGACGCGGGCCCGAACTACATCGCTGCCATCCGGCACGAGGTCAGCGCCGCCGAGGCGGCCGGCCTGTACCCCGTGGTCGGATTCTTCTGGGGGGACCCGGGCGGCGAGCTGCCCCACGGCGAGGATCCCAACGGCGGCGGACAGCCGCCCCTGCCCGACGCCGACCACGCCCCGCTCTTCTTCGAGCAGCTGGCCCGGACGTTCCGCGCCGACCCGAGCGTCGTCTACCGTCTCCAGGAGGAGCCCCACCCCGACGGCGGGAGTACCGACCTCGAGGCGTGGCAGTGCTGGAGCCAGGGGGACGTGCAATACCGCCCGGACTCGGACCGCCCGCAGTGGGATCTGGCTCCCCGGCCGGTCTCCGAGCGCCCGCATTGCTCCGAGAAGGGCACTGACGACACCACCGCCTACCGGACCGTCGGGATGCAGTCGCTCGTTGACATCATCCGCGGCACGGGCGCTCGCAACGTCATCCAGGTCCCCGGGCTCGCCTACGCGAACATGCTGAGCTGCGCCCCGGTGATGGCGGCCTCGCTGTGCGGCTTCCTCGACGGGGCCGACGGGATCCGCGTGCACGACACCCTGCACCCGGCGCAGCTCATGGCCGACGTCGACGTCTACCCCGACTCCGGTCAGGACTGCTCGGCGCCGAGCTGCTACGACACGACCTACGGACCGGTGGCCGACGTGATGCCGCTCGACGCCGGCGAGGTCGGCCCGAACGGGAGCATGGACTCCGCGACCACGCGCTTCCTGGACTGGATGGACGCCCGCGGGGCGAGCTATTACGCCTGGGCATGGGATACCTGGGGCTCGCTGGTGAGCAGCTACGCCGGCACTCCGGACGCCGTCTGGGGGGCCGCGTTTCGCGCCCGTGTGAGTGGCCAACAGGCCACCGGGCCGGCTCAACCCGCCGACGGCATCACGATCCGCCAGGTCGTTCCCGCCCCGTGCGCGAACCCGCCCACCACCGCCATCAGCCTGCCCGGCGCGATCGCCGCGGGCGACGAACTGTTGCTCGTCGTGGCCGGGGCCGGGTACACCGGACCGGCGAGCACAGCGGGCCGCGTGAGCGATCCGCTCAACGGCGCGTGGACCCAGCTCGTCAATACGCGCAGCCAGTCCAGCGGTCCGGAGGCGGTCGCCTACGCGGTGTACGAGCTCCCCCGGGCGCGCACCGCGCCCGGAGGGCTGACGGTGACGCTGACCGGGCACTGGGGCCAGTCCGGCATGTCCGCCGAGCTGATCGACCTCGGCGGCGTCGCCGCGACGGTGGCAACCCGCTTCGACGCTCGCCTGCAAGCGCAGAGCACCGATCTGCGCAGCCCGGCGGTGAGCGGCGCGGCGGGTGACCTCGTGCTCGGCCTGTTCGGGGCCTATAGCCACGCGAGCGACACATACGGGACGACCGGCGGCTGGCGGACGAGCTTGTCGGCCTGGACGGCGACCGGCAATTGTGCCGCCGCCGCCATCGACTGGCGGCGAGCCCCCTCGGCCGGACCGGTATCGGCCGCCATGTCGGTCAACCCGGCCGAGTATCACTACGGCGGCACCATCGTGCTGCGCCCACGGGCGGCTGCCTCATAGGATCTGCGCCCATGCGCGCCGGGCCGCCCGAGGTCGTGGAGCTGCAGGCCGGCTGGGAACTCGCCGCCTGCGCCCCCGACGCGTGCCCGGGCCCGGACACGCTTGGCGAGTTGAGGTGGCTGCCCGCGCAGGTGCCGGGGACGGCCGCGAGCGCATTGCGGGCTGCGGGACAGTGGCAACCGGGCGACCCGCGCGACTTCGACGCTGAGGACTGGTGGTTCCGGACGACGTTCGACCCGCCGCCGGTGGACGTCCCGCGACGCGTCGACCTCGTCCTCGACGGACTGGCGACCGTGGCCGAGGTGTACCTGAACGGCTCCCGGATCCTCGAGAGCGAGTCGATGTTCGCGTCCCACCGGATCCCGGTGAACGAGCATCTGCAAAGCGCCAACGAACTCGCCATCCGCTTCCGGGCGCTCGCCCCGCTGCTGGCGATCAGCCGCCGTCCGCGCGCCCGCTGGCGCACCCGCCTGGTCAGTCGAGCGCAACCTGCGCTTCTACCGCACGATGCTGCTCGGCCGCGCGCCCGGCTTCGCGCCCGGACCGGCCACGGTCGGCCCCTGGAAGCCCGTCCGGCTCGAGTGCCACGAGGCCGTCGTGCTCGAAGACGTGCGCGTGCGCGCGCGTCTGGATGGCGACACGGGCCGGCTCGAGGTCACTGCCCGGATCGACACCCTCACCGGCGCGCCGGCGGTCTCCGCCGCCGCCGTGCACCTCACCGGCCCGACCGGGGAGCACACGGCCGCGCTCGAGCTCGACGGCGCGCGACTGCGCGGGACGCTGGCCGTCCCCGGCGTGGTTCCGTGGTGGCCGCACACGCACGGCCCGCCGGCACTCTACGAGGTCACGTTGCGGCTGCACAGCGGCGAGCGCGAGCGCGACCTTGCCGGAGGCCGGGTGGGCTTTCGCCGCCTAACCACGGCGGGCGAGCTCGAGGCCGACGGCATCCAGCTGGAGGTCAACGGCGTGCCGGTGTTCGCGCGCGGCGCCGTGTGGACGCCGCTCGACCTCGCTCATCCGTGCTCGAGCGCCGACGCGCTGACGGCCAGTCCTCGAACGCGTGCGTGACGCGGGGATGAACATGCTGCGGGTGCCCGGAACCGGCTGCTACGAGGGCGCGGGCCTTCCACGACCTCTGCGACGAGCTCGGAATCCTGGTCTGGCAGGACTTCATGTTCGCCAACCTCGACTATCCCGACCGCGACGCGGCGTTCATGGCCACCGTGCGCGCCGAGGCGCAGGAGCTGCTCGGCGAGCTCGGCGGCCGGCCGTCGCTGGCCGTGCTGTGCGGTGGCAGCGAGGTCGCCCAGCAGGCGGCCATGATGGGGCTCGACCCGCGGTCAGACCGGCGGGCCGCTCTACGAGGAGCTGCTGCCCGCAGCGCATCGCCGAGGCTGAGGTCGATGCCGTCTACGTGCCCTCGACCCCATGGGGCGGCGAGCTGCCGTTTCGCACCGACCGCGGGGTGGCCAACTACTACGGCGTCGGCGCCTACCTGCGCCCGCTCACCGACGCGCGGCTGGCCGGGGTCAGGTTCGCCGGCGAGTGCCTGGCGTTCGCCAACGTGCCCGACGAGGAGGCGCTGGCCGAGATCGGCCAGCCGGCGCCGTGCACGATCCGCGCTGGAAGGCCGGGGTGCCCCGCGATGTCGGCGCCGGCTGGGACTTCGACGACGTGCGCGACCACTACCTCCCGGTCCTGTACGGCATCGAGCCGCTCGCGCTTCGCTACGCCGATCACGAGCGCTACCTCGAGCTCTCCCGTCACGTGAGCGGCGAGCTGATGGCGGAGGTGTTCGGTGAGCTGCGCCGCCCCGGATCGCCGTGCGGCGGCGCGCTCGTGCTCTGGCTGACCGATCTGATGGCCGGGGCGGGCTGGGGCGTGCTCGACCACCGCCACGCCCCCAAGGTGGCCTACCACTACCTGCGCCGGGCGCTGGCGGCCCGGGCGGTGTGGAGCACCGACGAGGGGCTCGGCGGCATCGACGTGCACGTGGCCAACGATGCACCCGAGCCGCTGCGCGCGATCCTGCGCGTGAGCGCCTACGCCGACCTCGAGCGGCGCGTGCGAGGAGGTCGCCGAGCCGCTCGAGCTCGCGCCGCATAGCCGGCGCACGATCGGGGTGGAGCGGCTGCTCGGCCGCTTCGTCGATGCCTCCTGGGCCTACCGGTTCGGGCCGCCCGCCCAGGACGTGGTCGTCATGAGCCTGGAGGGCGAGGACGGCTCCGAGCTCCTCGCCCAGGCGTTTCGCTTCCCGACCGGGCGCCCGGTTGCCCGCGAGAGCGCGGGGCGCCTCGGTCTGTCGGCCCGGGTGCAGATGGAGGAGACCGGGGCTGTGGTCACTGTGGAGACCCGCAGGCTCGCCTACGGCGTGCGTCTGCACGTGCCCGGATTCCGCCCCGAGGACGATGCGTTCTCGGTCGAGCCGGGCCACGCCCGCCGGGTCCGCCTGCGCGCCGACGGCGCGCCCGGCGCGACGGCGGCCGGCCAGCTGACCGCGGTCAACCTGGCCGGTCGGCACTCGCTCGAGACCTGAGCGCCGGGCCGACTGGTACGAAAACCATCCCCTCGGCGCGGTGGGGAGAGGCCACGGCGGCCGTTGATGAGTTGCCATGGCCGTCTCCGATCATCACCTCACGCTGCTGGAGAGCACCCTCGACCCCGGGTCGCCGGCCCTGCCGGCTCCGGTCCGACTCGCCGACGCGCTCGGCGTCCAGGCCGCCGCTGCGGTGCCCGGGCCCGGTGCCCGGGAGACGAACCTCAAGTGGCTGCTGGTGGGCGCCGACGTGCCTCGCGCTCGCCGCCGCCCTGCTGCTCGTCCAGCTGGGGATCGGCCTCCAGCGCCGCGGTCCCGACATGCTCGGCCACGACCTCGCCCTGCTGCTGATCGCGCTCCCGAGCTGGGTCATCGTGGCCCGGGCCCGCGACCACTACCGACTTCCGAGCCGCCGGGCCGACCACGGCGCGGCCGAGGACCTCGTCGCGGCCCTGTGGACGAGCATGGTGTGGAGCTGGGGCGTGCTGCTCGTCGCCCCGATCGTCCGCGTGCCCACGCCGCCGGTGCCCAAGCTCGCCGCGTTCGGGCTGGCGACGCTCCTGCTCGTCGCCGCCCTGCGCGCAGCCGCCCGGGCCTGGGCGAGCCGGCGTCCGTGGTACCGCCAGAGCACGATCGTCGTCGCCCCTCCCGAGGAGGCGGCTCGGATCATCCCCAAGCTTCTGCGCCACCCCGAGTACGGAATCGACGTCGTCGCCACCGTCGTGATGCCCGGGCTGGCCCCGGTCGAGGATCCGCTGCGCGCGCTGTTCGAGGCGCCCGTCCCGATGATCCGAGGCGACGTCGACCTGCTCGAGGTGATCGGCGAGCTCGGCATCCAGCGGGTCATCTTCGGCCCGTCGCTGCACCAGCTGCCCGACTACCACGAGCTGCTGTCGGGGCTGCGCGACCGTCACGTGCACGTCGACATGGTCCCAGGCTGGTCCGACGTGGTCGGCGCCCAGGCGAGCGTGCACGAGCTCGAGGGCATGGCGCTCGTCGAGGTCCCCGACCACCGGCTGAGCCGCGGCGCCCTGCTGGCCAAGCGCGCGCTCGACGTCGCCACCGCCCTCGGCGCCCTGCTCGCCCTCTCTCCCCTGCTCCTCCTCATCGCGGCCGCGATCAAGTTCGACTCGCCGGGCCCGGTGTTCTTCCGCCAGCGCCGCGTGGGCCGCGGCGGCCGCCGCTTCCACGTGCTCAAGTTCCGCACCATGCGCGCCGACGCCGAGGCGCTGAAGGACGAGCTCGCGCACCTGTCGCTGCACGGCGAAGGCGACCGCCCGCGGCATGTTCAAGATCGCCGAGGACCCGCGGGTGACCCGGGTCGGCCGGCTCCTGCGCCGCCACTCGCTCGACGAGCTCCCCCAGCTGTCCAACGTGTTGCGCGGCGACATGAGCCTGGTCGGCCCGCGGCCGCTGATCGAGAACGAGGACCGCCAGGTCGGCGGCCGCCACCGGCGCCGGGTCAGCCTCACCCCCGGCCTGACCGGGCTGTGGCAGGTGAACGGCCGCTCGGACATCCCGTTCGAGGGCATGATCGACCTCGACTACGTCTACGTGACCAACTGGTCGCTCGGAGCGGACCTGAAGATCCTGCTGCGCACCGTCGGCACCGTGCTGCGCGGCCGCGGCGCCTACTGAGCCAGCCGCGTCAGCCCGCGCCCAGCGTGACCAGGCTCAGATCCTGGTCTCGGGGCGGCGGGTTGTCGAGCAGCAGCTGCGGCACGCTCACCAGCGTGTAGCCGCGAGCGCGCAGCGCTCTGATGATCCGCGGCAGCGCCGCCACGGTCTGCGTGCGGTTACCCCCGGCGTCGTGCAGGAGGATGATCGCGCCCGGCCGGGCGCCGGCCACCGCGCTGTGCACGATCGCATTCACCCCGGGCCGGCGGTAGTCGTTCGTGTCGACGGTCCACAGCACCATCAACATCCGGTAGCGGTGCAGGAGGGCGAGCGTCCGGGCATTGAACATCCCGTAGGGCGGGCGGTACAGACGGGGAAACGACGCTCCGTAGCGGCCGATGGCGGCCGCCTGCTCGAGCAGCTGCAGCCGCTGGAGCTTCGCCGGCAGCGTCGACATCGGCGGGTGGGTCTCGGTGTGATCGCCGATCACGAATCCGTCCCGGACCATGCGGGCGGTGGAGTCGTGAAACCAGCGCTCCATGAAACCGACCTCGAAGAACGTCGCCGGCACGTGCTCGCGCTCGAGCACGTCGAGGATCTCGGGGGTGTACGGACCGGGGCCATCGTCGAAGGTCAGCGCGATCTCCCGGTGCTGGGCACCGGCCACGCGAACGTAGGGCGTATAGCCGAGCGTGCGGTCGATGCCGGACGCCTGGCCGGCCAGGAGCCGGTTGCCCACCGATCCCGGTGCCCCGGAGACGAGCGCGCCGACGCGGTTCACCCCCGCCAGCACCACAGGCGGCGGCGCGCTCGGCGCCAGCGAGCCGCCGCCGAGCAGCAGCACAGCGAGCCCGGCCATGACCAGGCCGAGCACCGCCAGCCCGGCCGCCCAGCGGCGGCGGCGGTGATGGGCGGCCATGCTGCGGCGGGCCGCCGGCGTCAGCAGCCCCGTCGCGCCGATCGAGCGCCGCTCGAGTGTCGTGTCCCCCTCGTCCACCGGTCTCGCCCGCAACCCATCATGGCATGGCACTCGGCCGTCCGCAGGGCGGTTCACTACGCTCCAACCGCCGATGGGACCGCGCGCCTGGATCGTCATCCCCACCTACAACGAGGCTGACAACCTCGAGGCGATCGTGGACGCGACGAGCACCGTGCTCGACACCGCGTGCCCCGGCGCCTACCGGATCCTCGTCGTCGACGACAACTCCCCCGACGGGACGGGCCGCCTGGCCGACGGCCTCGCCCAGCGGCTGAGCGCGGTGGAGGTGCTCCACCGGCCCGGCAAAGCCGGCCTGGGAGCCGCGTACCGGGCCGGCTTCGCCCATGCGCTGGCCGCCGGCGCCGAGCTGCTCGTCGAGATGGATGCCGACTTCTCTCACGACCCGGCCTATCTGCCCGCCCTCCTGGCCGCCGCCGCCGAGGCGGATCTCGTGCTCGGCTCGCGCTACGTCCCCGGTGGCGGGGTGCGCGACTGGGGTCTGTTGCGCCGGGTGATCAGCCAGGGCGGCGGGATCTACGCGCGCCGCCTCCTGCGATTCTCCGTGCGGGACCCGACCGGTGGCTTCAAGTGCATCCGCCGCGAGGTGCTGCAGGCGATCGAGCTCGAGACCGTCCGGGCCGACGGTTACGTTTTCCAGATTGAGGTCACCTACCGGGCGCTTCTGGCGGGCTTCCGCGTGCGCGAGATCCCGATCGTTTTCCAGGATCGCCGCGCGGGCACAAGCAAGATGTCGGCACGGATCGCGCTGGAGGCGATGCGTGCGGTCCCCGCCATGCGCCGCAGTGCCCCTGCGGCGGTCGCCCGGGGCGCCCAGCGGCGCGAGGCGATCACCCCGTCCTGATGGCATCGCGCCCTGGCCTAAGCCTCCGCTTAATCAGGGCCGGATAACGTGACCGCAACCATGCGTGAACCCGCCGCAGCGCACCGTCCGGCATCCTCGGACGCATGAGCACGGGCACCCCGCTCGGCGCCGCCCGAAGCGGCACGTTCCCGCTCGGCTCCGAGCCGCTCATCCGGGGCCGCTCGCGCAGCCGGACCGGCCAGCTCGCCCTCGGAGGCGTGCTCCTCACCGGGGTCATCCTCGCCACCTGCGCGGCCCGCACCGACCTGCTCCTCCCCGAGTCGGTCCGCCCGGTACCGGGCTGGCTGGCCGGCCCGTTCGGCGCCGTCGGCGTGCACCTCGGGACGGCCGCGCTGATGATCGTCCTCATCGCCATGTTCGGCGCCTACGCGCTCGCGGTCAGCCGGGCCGAGCGCCTCTCGACCCGGGCCGTGCTCGGCACGATCGCCGCCCTGCACGCGCTCGTCCTGCTCGCCCCGCCGCTGCTGTCCACCGACGTGTTCAGCTATCAGGCCTACGCCCGCATGTTCGCACTCTACGGCGCCAATCCGTACACGCACGGGCCGAGCGCGATCGCGCTCGATCCCGTCTACCCGTACATCGGCGCCAAGTGGGTGACGATGCCCACCGCCTATGGCCCGCTGTTCACCGGGCTGAGCACGCTGCTGGCGCCGCTGTCGATCGCCGCCGCCGTGATCTCCTACAAGGCCGTCGCCGCCCTGGCCAGCCTGGGCGTGATCGCGCTCGTCTGGAACGTCGCCCGCCAGCGCGGCCTCGATCCGGTGAAGGCGGTGGCGCTCGTCGGGCTGAACCCCCTGATGGTGGTGTTCGGCGTGGGGGGCGGCCACAACGATCTGCTCATGCTCCTCCTCATGGTCCTCGGTCTGTCGCTCGTCCTGCAGCGCCGCGAGCGCGCGGGCGGGGTGGCCATGGCCGCGGCTGCGGCCATCAAGCTCACCGGCGGCCTGCTGGCTCCGTTTGCGCTCGCCGGCATGCGCCGCGAGGGCGCGCGTCGGGGCCGGCGCGAGTTTCTGATCGCCATCGGCGCGACGACGATCCTCGTCGCCGGGCTCACCTTCGCGCTATTCGGCACCGGCTCGCTGCACCTGCTCGCCACGCTGCACCGCAGCCAGTCCGAGGGCGACTGGAACAGCATCCCCGGCTTCATCACCACCAAGCTCGGACTCGGGACGATCGGCCACGTCGCGGGCTACCTGCTCGGCGCGCTGTTCCTCGCCGTGTGCGCCTGGCTGCTGCGCCGCGTGTGGCGCGGCGAGCTCGACTGGATCGACGGGGCCGCATGGGCGACCGTCGCGATCCTGCTCACCGCCAGCTCGCTCCTGCCCTGGTACGCCGCCTGGCTCGTGCCGCTGGCCGCGCTCGGGCGGGATCGACGGCTCGTCCGCACCTCGCTCATAATGAGCGCCGTCGTGCTGTTCATCCAGCTGATCGGCTACATCCCCCATCCGGGCGCGCCATGGCTGTGAGCGGCGCGGGCGAGAACGGGCACGAGGGACTCGGCGGGGCCGACGCCCATCGCGGGTACGACAGCAACGTCACACGCACGCTCGGGCTGCTCAGCGTGGTCGCTCCGGTGTTCAACGAGGAGGCGATCGTCGAGGAGTTCTACTCCCGGGTGTGCGGCGCGCTCGAGGGCCTTCCGTTCGAGATCGTGATGGTCGACGACGGGTCCTCGGACCGCACGCCGATCGTGCTCGACCAGCTGGCGGCCGGCGACCCCCGCCTGCGCGTCGTCTACCTGTCGCGCAATTTCGGCCATCAGACCGCATTGACCGCCGGACTCGACCACGCCACCGGCGACGTGGTCGTCATGCTCGACTCCGACCTCCAGGATCCGCCCGAGATCATCCCGCGCATGATCGATCACTGGCGGGCCGGCTGCGATGTGGTGTACGCGGTGCGCGAGCAGCGCGCGGGCGAGTCGCGGTTCAAGCTCACCACCGCGCGCTGGTTCTACGCGCTGTTCGACAAGCTGACCGACGTCCGGCTCGAGCACAACTCGGGCGACTTCCGCCTGCTCGACCGCCGCCCGCTCGACGCGCTGCTGGCCATGCGCGAGCGCAACCGCTTCCTGCGCGGAATGACCGTGTGGGTCGGCTACCGCCAGGCGGCCGTCACCTACCATCGCGACGCTCGCTACGCCGGGGAGACGAAGTACACGCTGTCGAAGATGCTGCGGTTCTCGCTCGACGCGATCTCGTCCTTCTCCCACAAGCCGCTGCAGCTTGCGATGCTGCTCGGGTTCCTCATCTCGACGCTCGCCTTCGTCGCCATCCCCGTGGTCGTCGTCCTGCGGATCCTCGGCTCCTACCTGCCCGGATTCGGCTCGATCACGATCGCCGTGCTGCTGCTCGGGGGCATCCAGCTGATCGCGCTCGGCATCATCGGTGAGTACGTCGGGCGTATCTACGACGAGGTCAAGGGCCGCCCGCTCTACCTCGTGCGCAGCCGTCTGAACATGATCGACGACGCCGCGGCGGAGCCCGGCGCGCCACAGCGTCCGGCCGGCGAGCCCGCGCAGGAGCCGGTCGCCGCGGTGGCCTCCGGAGTCGCCTCGGCCGAGCGCCCCGCCGCCCGGCGCTTCACCGGCTGAGTCAAGGCCGGCTCGCCGGCCATCGGGGGGCTCAGCCGCCGGCGGGACTGGGCCCGGTCGAGCGGACCACTCGCGCGGCCGCGGCCTGACGGATCTCGTGGACCTCGGCCGTGCCGGGCAGGCCGGCCTCGTCGATCAGCTGCTCGAGCGCGGCGATGCGGCCGGCCAGGCTGCCAATCGCGTCGGCGATGGGGTCGGGCAGATGCACCCAGTCGACATCGGGACCCTCGGGGCGCCGCCCCTCGATGCGCACGGGATGGCCCGGGTTGCCGACGACGGTGGACAACGGCGGGACGTCGTGGATGACGACGCTGTTGGCGCCGATCTTGGCGCCGTGGCCGACGGTGATCGGGCCGAGCAGCTTGGCGCCGGAGCCGATCGTCACATTGTCCTCCACGGTCGGATGGCGCTTGCCGGTGGCGAACCCGGTGCCGCCCAGGGTCACGCCCTGGTACAGGGTCACGTTGTCGCCGATCTGCGCCGTCTCGCCGACGACCACGCCCATCCCGTGGTCGATGAACAGCCCGTCGCCGATCCGGGCCGCCGGGTGGATCTCGATCCCGGTGACCGCCCGGCTGAAGCCGGCGATGACGCGGGGCAGCAACGGTACCCCGGACGCGTACAGCACGTGGGCGACGCGATGGGCGAGCAGCGCGTGCACCCCCGGCCAGATGGCGAGGATCTCGATCGGGCCCACCCCCCGGGCGGCTGGATCGCGCGTGCGCGCGGCCGCCACGTCCCGGCGGATCTCAGCCATCGTGCGCGCGATCAGGCGCAGCCCGAGCATGCAGGACAGATTAGCCAGGCGCGAGGTTGGGCTGGTGTGCCACTACGGCGCGAAGAAGGGCGTGGACACATAGCGCTCGCCCGAGTCGGGCAGCACGGTGACGATGCGCGCGCCCCGGAACTCGGGCCGGCGCGCCACCGCCAGTGCCGCCCACACCGCGGCCCCGGCCGAGATCCCGGCCAGCACGCCCTCGCGGCGGCTGAGCGCGCGCGCGGTCTCGATCGCATCCTCGTCGTCGACGGCGATCACCTCGTCGAGGATCTCGCGGTTGAGCACACTGGGCACGAAGCCGGCGCCGATGCCCTGGATCTTGTGCGGGCCGGGTTGGCCGCCGGAGAGCACCGGCGATGCCTTCGGCTCGACGGCGATGACCCGGCACCGCGGGTTGCGAGACTTCAGGACCTCGCCCGTCCCCGTGATCGTGCCGCCGGTGCCCACCCCGGCCACGAGCACGTCGACCCGGCCGTCGAGCGCGTCCCAGATCTCCGGACCGGTGGCCCGCCGGTGCGCCTCGGGGTTGGCGGGATTGGTGAACTGGTCGGGCAGGAAGACGTCGTCGCGGGTGGCGAGCGCCTGCGCCGCCTGTACGGCCTCGCTCATACCGCCGAGTGACTCGGTCACCTCGACCTGAGCGCCGTACAGGCGCAACAGGGACTCGCGCTCACGGCTCATGCCCTGCGGCAGGGTGAGGATGAGGTCGTAGCCCTTGGCCGCGCACACGAACGCGAGGGCGATCCCCGTATTGCCGCTTGTCGCCTCGACGATCGTCGTGCGACCAGGCTCGATCCGTCCCTCCCGCTCCGCCGCCTCGATCATCGACACGCCGATCCGGTCCTTCACGCTGCCGCCGGGGTTGAACGCCTCGAGCTTGGCGAACAGGTGCACCCCGTCCGCCCCGGGCAGGCGCGTGAGCTGGACCATCGGCGTAGCGCCGACATAAGCGGCGATGTTGGTCGGCACCCCGGGCATGTGGCGCCTAACCCTAACGGGGTCGCGCGCACGGGCGCCCGGCGGCCAGCAGCGGGCGGCCGGGCCGTCAAGGCAACCCGCCCACGGGTGTATGCCGTCGTGTACGGTTGCCGCGGACCGGGGAGAGGGGTGCTCGAGGACACGGGTGTCGCTTCCCACCACCGACTACCAGATCGCGTTCGCGCTCCTGCGCGACGCTCCGGTTGGGCTGGCAGTCGCGAGCGCTGACCGCGAGGTCATCCTGCTCGAGGTCAACCCCGCCCTGTGCCGGCTGCTCGGCTACGCACCTGAGGAGCTACGCGGTCAGAGCCTGGTCGCCCTCGGTCATCCCGACGACGCGCCGAGCACCGACGCCGTGGTGGAGTCCACGCTGGCCGCCGGCGCCTCGCAGCTGCAGATCGAGAAGCGCTACCGGCGCGCCGACGGCGGCTGGGCGTGGGTGCTGGCCAGCGCGCTCCAAGTCGGTCCTCCCGGCGAGCCGCCGGAGCGCTTGTTGATCCACTTCGTCGACATCACGGAGCGCAAGGAGGCCGAGCACGAGCTGGCGAGCAGCGAACGGCGCTACCGCGAGATCGTCGAGCACAGCCAGGAGGGGTTCTGCGAGTTCGACGCCGACCAGGTGCTCACCTACGTCAATCCCCGGCTCACGGCCATGTTCGGCTACTCCGCCCAGGAGATCGTCGGCCGGCGCGCGGCCGACTTCATGTTCGATGAGGACCGCCCGCTGTCGGCCGAGTACCAGCGCCGCCGCTCGAATGGCGTCGGTCCCACGCACTACGAATTCCGGTTCCGCCGCCGCGACGGCGGCGAGATCTGGACGCAGATCGCCGCCACGCTGCGGACCGGCCCGGACGGCTTCGCGGGCGGCTTCTCGTTCATCTCCGACATCACCGAGACCCGTGCCGCCCGGGAGGAGCTCCGGCGCGCCGTCGAGCTGCAGCGCGTGCTCACCAATCACCTGCCTGACACGGTGGCGATGCTCTACGACCACGACCTGCGCTTCATGCTCGTCGGGGGCGCCATGGCCGACAACCCGGTGGCCCAGGACCTCGTCGGGCGCACGCTGGCCGAGATCCCCGGCCTGCCGGAGGACACCCGGCGGCGGCTCGAGAGCCGCTACCGGCGGGCGCTGGCGGGCGAGGAGCAGTCATTCGAGGTCGCCTACGGCGATCGCATGTTCGAGGTCACGATCAGTCCGGTGCCTGGCCGCTCCGGAGCGCCCGAGGCGGGGCTGCTGGTCGCCCGGGACGTCTCCGAGGCTCATCGCAACCACGAGCGGCTCGTCCACATGGCCGAGAACGATCAGCTGACCGGCCTGCCCAACCGCGTGTCGTTCCGGGTTGCGCTCGACGACGCCCTGCACGCGGCCGCCCATGGGATGCCGGCGGTGCTGATGCTCCTCGACATGAACAACTTCAAGTCGGTCAACGACTCGCTCGGCCACGACGCCGGCGACGAGCTGCTGAGGGTGGTGGCCGACCGGTTGCGAGCGGCGATCCGGCCCGACGATGTGGTCGCCCGGCTCTCTGGCGACGAGTTCATCGTGCTCATGAGCGGCGTTCACGGCGCCGCGGCCATCGACGCGGTGGCCCGCCGGGTGCTCAGCGTGTTCGCCTCCCCCGCGCTCGTCCACGGGCAGGAGATCTTCGCCACCGCCTCGGTCGGCGTGGCTCGCCTGCCCGACGACGGCGTCGATGCGCCCGCGGCGCTGAAGGCGGCGGATATGGCCATGTACGCGGCCAAGCGCGAGGGCCACAACGTCTACCGGGTGTTCCGGTCGGCCATGGCCGAGCAGGCCCGCGCCCGCCTGCGCACCTCCTCGGCTCTGCACCGGGCGGTCACGCGGGGCGAGCTCAGCCTCCACTACCTGCCCCAGCTCTCGCTCACCGACGGACGGCCGATCTCGGTGGAGGCGCTCGTCCGCTGGCACCATCCCGAGCGGGGACTGCTCCTGCCCGACCAGTTCATCGCCGTGGCCGAGGAGAGTGGGCTGATCGTCGAGCTCGGCGAGTGGGTGCTCGACACCGCCTGCCAGCAGCTCTCGAGCTGGCAGGCCCGCGGCGTGCCGATCCCGCGCGTGGCCGTGAACGTGTCGATGCACCAGCTCCGCCACGCCGGTTTCCCCGACACGCTCGCCGGGGCGCTCGAGCGCAGCCGGCTCGGTCCCGGCGCGCTCGAGCTCGAGATCACCGAGAGCGCGCTCATGGACCGCGAGCGAGCCGCCGCGCTCGTGGCCGGGCTGAAATCGAACGGGGTCCGGATCGCCATCGACGACTTCGGTACCGGTTACTCCTCGCTCGGGCGGCTGCGCCGGCTGCCGATCGACCTGCTGAAGATCGACCGCACCTTCGTGGCCGATCTCGGTCGCGACCCCGACGCGGTGGCACTCGCCCGCTCCATCGTCAACTTGGCCCACAACCTTGGCCTCACCGCGCTGGCCGAAGGCGTCGAGCGCACCGAGCAGCGCGAGCTCCTGCGCGACACCGGCTGCGACTTCGCCGCCGGGTGGCTGTGGAGCGAGGCGCTGCCGGCGGCGGAGGTCGAAGCGTGGGTGGCGGGGCGCTGAGCGGCCCTCAAATGTGGTACATGGGCGCGCCGGCGGCCCGCGTCTCGGCCTCGGCCACGTCGGCCACCGTCGAGGCCGACAGGACCGCCCGGGCGGCCCGGGCGGCGTCGGCGAAGATGCCGCTGGCGCCCGATCCCACCGGTCCGTCGAGGAGCTCGACGAGCTCGAGCACGGTGATCTCGCCCGCTGGGCGGCCGAACGTGTAGCCGCCCTTCACCCCGCGCTGGGAGCGCAGGATGCCGGCCCGGCGCAGGCTGGCGAACAGCTGCTCGAGGAACTGCACGGGGATCTCGCGCCGGCGGGCCAGCTCGGCGATCGGCACTGGTCCGCTCTCACCCCGGTGGTGCAGCTCGACAAGCGCGCTCAGCGCGTAGGGCGACTTCGTGGTGATCGAGATCACTGGCCGCGATGCTATCTGTCGTTGCCGCGGCGAAGCGCACGTCTTCGCGTCGCGCGCGACCGGCCCGGCGGATGCGGGCTGGCGGAGGCCGGGGGGCTCCCCAAGATCGCGGGGGGCGTTAGCCACGTGCAGCGTGGCGATTCCGCCCCGCCGGCCCAAAGCCCGGGCGCCGGGCGTTAGATCCAGCCGCGGTCGGTGGCGATGAGCACGGCCTGGGCGCGGTCCATCGCGCCCAGCTTGCCGTACACGTTGTGCAGGTGGGTGCGCACCGTGCTCGTCGACAGCCCGAGCTCCGAGGCGATCTGCTTGTAGACCATGCCCTTGGCCAGGCGCCGCAGCACGTCGACCTCGCGCGTGGACATCGGGCAGGGATCGATCTGGCGCGGGCGGGTGCTCGCGCTGGGCAGCGGCAGCTCGTACATGACCGTGCGCAGCTGGGCCGGCTTGAAGCCGATGTTCCGGGCCACGTTGAGCAGCTCCGACGGCGCGATCACGCCGCCGAGCACGTAGTGCGCGAGCATGTCAGCCAGGCGGACGATGGCCGCCTCGCCGTCGGCGTCCTCGGCGTGGTGGCGCTCGATCACGCTCGCCACCGCCTTGGGCAGGCCCCACCGGCGGGCCAGGACGCCGCCGACCAGCGCGTGGTCGACGCCGAGCTCGCGGCGCTCGGCCGCGATCCGCTCCTCGGGGGTGCGGGCCTCGGCGTGGATCTGGCGCGGGTAACCGGGATACGCGTGCACGAGCACGAGCTTGCCGATGTCGTGCAGGAGTGAGGTGACCATCAGACGGTCGCGGAACTCGTAGCCGAGCTCGCGGGCGAGCCGGTCAGCTGCCCGTTGCGTGGCCACCGCGTGCAGGCGGAAGCGCTCGGGGATGCCCTGCCAGATCGTCGTGCGCTCGAAGAAGTCGAACGTGCGAGCCCGGCTGGCGATCGTGTGGACGGTCCGGGGCGACAGCGCCTCGACGCCGGCCACGGCGCTCTCGATGCGACCACGCGAGCGGCCGTCGAGCTGGTTGGCCAGACGAAGGACGGTGACCGCGAGGGCCACGTCGCCCTCGACGGCGGCAACGACGTCGGCGGTCGACGGCTCACCGTTCTCGAACAGGTTGAGGATGCGATTGCGCGACTCGACGAGGACCGGGTAGGCCTCCAGGGCCTCGAAGGCAGCGGTCAGGCGCCGGCCATGGCCTTCGTTGTGGTGGCGCTCGCGAGCGGCGTATGGATCAGTGGGGCGAGTGGTCTTGGCTGAGGTGGTGGCCATTGGAGGCTGCTTGCTCTCGGCGAGAGGGGAATCGGGCAGAGCGGAGGACGTACCCCGCCCCGTCTCGTTTATCGGCACCTCGCCAGGCACTTTGAGACTCCGCGTCACTCAACCACGATCCGCCCGCTGCAGCGCGCGGTCGATCCGGGCCAGCGACTCCTCGCGTCCGAGCAGCGCGAGGCTCTCGAATATGCCCGGTGAGATGGTGGTACCAGCGATCGCCACCCGCACGGGCTGGAACACCTTTCCCGGCTTGACCTGACGGCTGTCCACGACGTGGCGAAGCGCCGTCTCGATCGCCTCGACGGTGAACGGCTCCGCCGCGGCAAGGGCCGCGCGCGCGTCTTGGAGGCAGTCGATTCCACCATCCTTTGTGAGGATTCTCTCAAATGCGGCCGGATCCTCCGCAGGCCCGTCGAACAGGAAGCCGACCAGCGGCCAGAACTCCGACAGGGTCTGGATCTTCTCGGCCGCGATCTCGACCGCCGGACGCAGCCCGGTCCGGCCCGTGAAGCGCTCCAGGCGCGCGGTCAGCTCGTCGAGCCCGAGCTCGCGCAGGTGGCGGCCGTTCATGTGCCGGAGCTTGCGCTCGTCGAAGATGGCCGCGTTCTTGGACACCCGCTCGAGCCGGAAGCGCTCGGCCAGCTCAGTCAGCGAGAAGTGCTCTTCGTCGGCGGCGAATCCGGCGCCGAGCAGCGCCGTGTAGTTGTCGACCGCCTCGGGCAGATATCCGGCCGCGCGCAGCTCCTGCACCGATGCCGCACCGTGGCGCTTGGAGAGCTTCTTGCCGTCCGGACCGTGCAGCAGCGGCAGGTGGGCGTAGCGCGGCGGCGCCTCCCCCAGCGCCTCGAACACGAGCAGCTGCTTGGGCGTGTTCGACAGGTGGTCGACACCGCGCACGACATGGGTGATGGCGGCGTCGAGGTCGTCCACCGCCACGGCGAAGTTGTACACCGGCGTGCCGTCCGCGCGGGCGATCACCGGGTCGTCGAGGCTGGCGTTGGGGAACCGAGTGGCGCCGAAGATGATGTCGTCGACGAGCGTCTCCCCCGCGTCGGGCACCCGCAGCCGCAGAGCGCCCGCCGCCTCGGGCTGGCCGCGGAAGCCGCGATCGGCGCCGTGGCGCTCCTTGTACGCGCGCACGTCGTCGGTGGTGGCGCTCGAGTGGTAGGCGTGCCCGCCCGCCACCAGCTGCGCGAGCACCTCGCGGTGGCGCTCGATCCGCTCCGACTGGAAGATCGGGCCCTCGTCCCATTCGAGGTTCAGCCAGCGCAGCGCGTCGAGGATCTGCTCGACGTTCTCGGGGGTGCTGCGCTCGCGGTCGGTATCTTCGATCCGCAGCACGAGCGTGCCGCCCTGGCCGCGGGCGAGCAGCCAGTTGTAGAGAGCCGTCCGTGCGCCGCCGATGTGGAGGGCGCCGGTCGGGGATGGAGCAAAGCGAACGCGCATGCGAAAGGACCCCCCATGCTAATCGGCGCCCACGTCTCACCGGCGGGCGGGCTCGCCAAGGCAGTCGACCGCGGCGTCGAGCGCGGTTGTGAGGCCATCCAGATCTTCAACCAATCCCCGCGCATGTGGCGACCGACGAAGTACGGCGAGGAGGACTTCGCCGCCTTCCGAACCGCCATGGACGACAGCCCGATCGAGGCCGTGATCATCCACGCCGTCTACTTGGTCAACTGCGCCTCCGAGGACGCCGAGATCGCTGAGAAGTCCCGCACCTCGCTCATCCACTCGCTGCGCGTCGGCGACGCCATCGGGGCGGCCGGGGTCGTCCTGCATCCCGGCTCGGCCAAGCAGGGGCACGTCGGTGAGGCGATCGAGCGCGCCGGCCGGCTCATCGGCGAGGCGCTGGCCGAGTCCGAGCGCTGCCCGCTGCATCTCGAGGACACCGCCGGCGCGGGCGGGACGCTCGGGCGCTCGTTCGAGGAGCTGGCCAGCCTGCTCGAGGCCGCCGGCGGGCACGACCGGCTCGGCGTCTGTCTCGACTCCTGCCACCTGCTCGCCTCCGGCTATGACCTCCGCACCGCTGAGGGGCTCGGGGAGGTGATCGATGAGTTCGACCGCGCCGTGGGCTGCGACCGGCTCGCCTCGCTGCACGTCAACGACTCGATGACGCCGCTGGGGTCCAACCGCGACCGCCACGCCGTTCTCGGCCAGGGCGAGCTCGGCGAGGACGGCTGCGCCTGGTTTCTGTCCGAGCCGCGCTTCGAGGGCCTTCCGTGCGTGCTCGAGACCGGCAGCGAGAAGGGCGCCGTCGTGCCCGAGGACGTCGCCCGCGCGTTCGAACTGCGCGCCCGGGGGCAGAAGCGCCGCAGCGGGTAGGGTGCCCACCCATGAGTGACCGCACCGCCGACGCGCTCGTGATCTTCGGCATCACGGGCGACCTCGCCCACAAGATGACCTTCCGTGCCCTCTACCGCCTCGAGCGCCGCGGTCTCCTGAACGTGCCGATCATCGGCGTGGCCGTCGATGACTGGGACATCGACCGGCTGCGGGAGCGCGCCCGGGAATCGGTCCAGAGCTCGGGTGAGCAGCTCGACGAGAAGGTGTTCGACGCGCTGGCCCGCCGCCTCAGCTACGTGAGCGGCGATTTCGCCAAACCGGACACGTATGACGCGGTGGCCAAGGCGCTCGGAGAGGCCAAGAACCCCACCTTCTACCTGGAGATCCCGCCCTCGCTGTTCGAGCGCGTCATCCAGGGGCTGCACGATGCCAAGCTGCTCGCCGCCGGACAGCGGGTGGTGGTCGAGAAGCCGTTCGGCCATGACCTGAAGTCCGCGCGTGAGCTGGCTGGCGCCCTGCACCAGTACCTCGACGAGTCCCAGCTCTACCGCATCGACCACTTCCTGGGCAAGATGGGGCTCGAGGAGATCCTCTACCTGCGCTTCGCCAACGTGCTGCTCGAGCCGGCGTGGAACCGTCACCACGTGGCCAGCGTCCAGATCACCCTGGCCGAGAGCTTCGGGGTCGAGGACCGCGGCCACTTCTACGATCCGGTGGGGGCGCTGCGCGATGTCGTGGTCAACCACCTGCTGCAGCTGCTGGCGGCCGCGGCCATGGAGCCGCCGGCCGGCGATGACCCCGAAGTCATCAACGACGCCAAGTGGGCGGTGTTCCGGGCGATCGAGGCGGCCGACCCGGAGCACTACGTGCGCGGCCAGTACACGGGCTACCGGAAGATCGACGGGGTGGCCCGGGACTCGACTACCGAGACCTACGCCGCGCTCGCCCTGCACGTCGACAACTGGCGCTGGGCCGGGGTGCCGTTCTTCATCCGCGCGGGCAAGCGGCTGCCCAGCGACGTCACCGAGCTGCGTCTCGTGTTCCGCCATCCCCCCCGCCTGCAGTTCATCACCGCCAAGCATCGGCGGCCCGAGCCCGCCCAGATCGTCTTCCGGATCGGACCGACGACCGGCATCCGCATGATTGTCGACGTCCACCGGGCCGACCACGGGGGGCCGCGCGAGATCGAGTTCGACGTCGAGTTCGCCCGCGAGGGCGGCGAGGGACCGACCGCCTACGAGGTGCTCCTGCACGCCGCGATGGAGGGTGACCGCACCCACTTCACCCGCCAGGACATCGTCGAGGAGACCTGGCGCATCGTGCAGCCGCTGCTCGAGCACCCGGGCGAGGTTCACCCGTACGAGCCCGGGTCGTGGGGGCCCGAGCAGGCGGCCCGGTTGACCGGACGCCGAGGCGGCTGGGAGGACCCGTGGGTGCCGGAGTGACCCCCGGCACCCGGGCGACTCCCTAGCGCAGGCGGCCGATCACCTTCGCGAACGCGTTGGCGATGACCAGATAGCCGTTCTTGTTCGCGTGGATGTTCGGGCCGCTCGGCGGGGGCGTGCACGCCCACGTCCAGCTGCACACCCGCGCCACATTGACCGGCACGCGCTGCCCGGCGAAGGCGACAGTGCTGGTGCTGTCGTAGCTGGCGAACGCGCCCGCGACGTCGGCGGTGCGAAAGCCCTCCCGGTGATCGGCGGCTGTCAGCTCGGCGTTGATCTGCTTCAGGAACACGGGCGAGGCGACAGCAAGAGCCTTGGCTGCCGCGTCAGCGCTGAAGTAGCCGGCCAGCACAGGGTCGTACAGAGTCATGGCCGCCAACGTTCCTCCCTTCGGCGCGGCGGCGCGCAGGCGGGCCAGGATGAGCGGCACGTCATGGCTGATCGCCTTCTCGCCGGCGCTCAGGCAGCCCACGAGGTTGCTCGCGCTCGCGCAGCCATCCACGTCGTTGGCGCCGATGTCGACGGTGATCAGCGGCACCTCTCCCGGCGCGTGGTGGGCGCGCAGAAAGCGGACGGCCGCCGTCAGCTGGGATCCGCCGGCCCGGTCACAGTGCAGCTGACGCGCGTTCTTCGCGTTGCCGCGGCCGGTGAGCATGCTGCCGGTCGTCTCGCCGCCGCAGCCGAGCTTGACCAGCCGCAACCCGGGGACCCGGTGCGCCTCGGTGGCGACCAGGTCGTCGGCGTAGCCCTGGTTCGTATCGACCGTGGCGCCCTGCGGGGTGGGCTGCATGCCCTGCGAGAGCGAGTCGCCGAGGGCGAGGTAGTAGCGCGGCGCGGAGGCCGCGCCGGCGACCGGTGCGCCGAGCAGGGCGAGCGCGCCGATCAGCGCGAGCGTGAGGCTCAGCGCTGGGAGGGGGAACCTTCGAGTCACGCGTGACTCCTTCCTGGGGGGTGCGGCCGGGATGGCCGCGAGCTGGACGGTCCACACGCCACCTTGTCAGGCTTCGGAGCAGACCAGCGCCGGTGGCGGCCTGACCGCCGGTCCTCCGGTCACCGTTCCGACATGCCCCGCTCGTCCGCGAGAACCTCGGCCGCCTGCGCCAGTGGTGAGCGATCGCCGTTGAACCCGCTACCGTCGCGTCAGTCCGTGCTCTCCCCGCTGCCATGGCCACCGGTCTCCTGAGCCCCATTCACATCGCCCTGCTCGCCGCGATCGTTCTGCTCATCTTCGGCGGCCGTGGGCTGCCGGCCCTTGGCCGCAGGGCGGGGGCGGCGCTGCGGGGCATGCTGCGCCCGGCGGAGCCGGCAGAGCTTCCGCCACCGAAGGCTCCGGTGACTCCCGGGAGCCCGGTCGCTCGCCACCCGGCCTCGACCGCGCTCGCCGTCGGCGCCGCCGTCGCGCGCCAGCGCTGGGCCGTCCGGGTGCTCGTTCGCGTGCTGCCGCCGCCGCTGCGCTTTCTGGCCCGTTTGCTCGTCCGCTGACGCCGGTCTCCCTCGATGCCGCGCCGTGGGCGGGCGGCGGTGCCGATGACTTTGGCCGTTCCCGTCCGTCTGAGCAGCGACTGGCGGGATCATCCGGGACCCAACCTCCCCCCGGACGAAAGGACAGGCGATGGGCAAGGTGATCGTCATGAACGGGATCTCCCTCGACGGTGTCATGCAAAGTCCTGGGCGTCCAGACGAGGACCCGCGGCACGGATTCCCGTACGGCGGCTGGGCGATCCCCTACAGCGACGAGACATCGGTCGCCAAGATGGGCGAGCGGATGGGCGAGGATCGCGCCTGGCTGTTCGGCCGGCGCACCTACGAGGATCTCATGGCGACATGGAACGCCCGGGGCGGCCCGTTCAAGGACGCGTTCAACCGCGCCCAGAAGTACGTGGCCTCGAGCGACCCGTCGGCATCGCTGGGGTGGCCGAACTCGACCCTCCTGCACGGAGACGTGCCCGCCGCGGTGGCCGAGCTGAAGCAGACGACGAGCGCGAACCTGGTGATCCTGGGCAGTGGGGTGCTGATCGCCTCACTCATGGCCGCGGACGTGATCGACGAGTACGTGCTCGGAATCGCCCCGATCGTGCTCGGTGCCGGCCAGCGGCTGTTCTCCGGCGGCACGTACGCGCCGCTGCGGCTCGTCGAGTGCGTGACCGCGCGCACCGGCTCGCTCGTCGCGGTGTACGAGCGCGTGCGCGAGTAGGCGCCGGGAGGCCGGGCCTACCCCGCCCCGCCGACGGCCACCGCGGCGGCCACCGATGGGGCGCCGACGCCGGCGCCGGCGCGCACGAGGGCGCTCCCGAGCAGGGCGTCGAGCTCGGCGTGCAGCGCGGCGCTGCGCGCCACCCGGTAGTCGCTGCCGAGGCGCAGGCGGCGGCGCCCGACCGCGGTCTCGAGTTCGATGACGACCTCGGACTGGCCCGGGAAGGCGGCCAGCACGTCCTTCAGCTCCCCGAGCACGGTGGCGGGCAGCGCGCTGGCATCGAGGGCGAGGCGCAGTGCGCTCGGTGCCACGACCACCTTCGCCTCCTCCTCCTCGGCGCGCTGGACCTCCTCGGGCGTCGGGTCGAAGCGCTCGACCTGCTGGGCGATCACGCAGGTCTTCTCCTTGTCCTTGTGGTCGACGCGGCCGCGGACGAGCACGATCGAATCCGAGGTGAGCGCCTCCTCGTTGCCGAGCAGGGCCTTGCCGAACACGAGCATCTCGACCTGCGCCGACAGGTCGTCGAGGGTGGCGAACATCATCGGGTCACCCTTCTTGGTGCGGATCTTCTTCGACTGGGTGATCATCCCGCCGACGGTCACCCAGTCGTCGTCGCGCTTGTCGGAGAGCTCGGACAGGGTGCAGTCGGCCTTGGCGCGCAGCGCCGGCCCGACATCCTTGAGCGGGTGGGCGGAGATGAACAGGCCGATGGCCTCCTTCTCGTTCGCCAGCAGCTCCGAGCGCTCGAACTCGGTGGTGGGGATCGGCGCGTGGCTCGGGGTCGCGAACGCGCTCCCGGCGCTGCCGCCACCACCGAGGTCCATGCCGAGGTCGAAGATCGACCCCTGGCCGATCTGGGCGTCCTGCTGGGCCTTCTGCCCGGCGGCCTGCGCCGCCTCGAGCACCTCGAGCATGCCCTTGCGGGTGTCGCCGGTGGAGCCGAAGGCGCCGCACTTGATGAGCGCCTCGATCGACTTCTTGTTCACGGCCCGGCAGTCGACGCGGGCGCAGAAGTCCCACAGGTCGCGGAACGGGCCGTCCTCCTCGCGCGCCCGCTTGATCGCCTCCACGGCCTGGTAGCCGACGCCCTTCACCGCGTCGAGCCCGAAGCGGATGTTGCCGTCGACGACCACGAACTCGTGGTCGGAGAGGTTGACGTCCGGAGGCAGGATCGAGATGCCCATCTGCTCGGCCTGGGCGACGAAGAACGGGACCTTGTCCTTCGTGTCCATGACCGAGGAGATCAGCGCGGCCATGTACTCGGCCGGATAGTTCGCCTTCAGCCATGCCGTGCGGTAGGAGATGAGCGCGTAGCAGGCGGCGTGGGACTTGTTGAACGAGTAGTCGGCCGACTTCTCGTTGGTCGTCCACAGGAACTCGATGACCTGCTCGCTCGTCCCCGAGGCGCGACAGCCCTCGACGAACTCGGGCTTGAGCTTGGCCATCGCCTCGCGGTTCTTCTTGCCGATCGCCTTGCGCAGGTCGTCCGCCTTGGCCCCGCTGAAGCCGGCCATCTCCTTGGAGATCCGCATGGCCTGCTCCTGGTAGAGGATCACGCCCTTCGTGTCCTCGAGGATGAGTCGCAGACGCGAGTCCGGGTAGGCGATCGAGTCCGGGTCGCGCTTGCCCCGCGCGTAGGTGGGGATCTGGTCCATCGCGCCAGGCCGGTACAGGGCATTCAGGGCCACGAGGTCGCCGAGCTCGGTCGGGCGGACCTTCTTCAGCGCCTCGCGCATGCCCTCGGACTCGAACTGGAACACCCCGATCGAGTCCCCGCGCGCGAGCATCTCGTAGGTCTTCTCGTCATC
This sequence comes from uncultured Solirubrobacterales bacterium, assembly GCA_963848745.1. Classification (GTDB taxonomy): domain Bacteria; phylum Actinomycetota; class Thermoleophilia; order Solirubrobacterales; family Solirubrobacteraceae; genus Palsa-465. The sequence continues at coordinate 867,028 of CAWKEO010000002.1, forward strand.
GAGCGGAAGCGTGGCCATGTCGGGCCGCTCACCGGTCGAGCGCTCGATGATGTCGAGCGCGTCCTCGATCACGTCGAGGTTGCGCAGCCCGAGGAAGTCCATCTTCAGCAGGCCGATCTGCTCGACCGGCTTCATCGTGAACTGCGTGACCGTGCGGAACACCCGCTCGCCGCTCTCGTCGGTGCCGGCGTCGGCGATCTGCAGGGGCACGATTTCGGTCAGCGGCCGGTCGGCGATCACCACCGCGGCCGCGTGGATCGACGAGTTGCGAACGATCCCCTCCAGCCCCCGGGCGACATCGACGATCTGGGCCGCCACCGGGTCGCGGGCGACCTCGGCCTGCAGTGGCTCGCCCTCGCGCAGGCACTCCTCGAAGCTGGGCGGGCGACCCATGATCGGGTCGGGGATGAGCTTGGCCAGGCGGTCGCCGGCCCCGTAGTCGTGGCCGAGCACCCGGGCGGCGTCGCGCGTCGCCGCGCGGGGGAACATCTTGCCGAAGGTGACGATCTGCGCCACCGAGTCCTTGCCGTACTTGTCGGTGACGTAGCGGATCATGCGGTCGCGCCCGCGCACCGAGAAGTCGATGTCGATATCCGGCATCGACACCCGTTCGGGGTTGAGGAAGCGCTCGAACAGCAGGTCGTAGCGCAGGGGGTCGACGTCGGTGATCTTCAGCGCGTAGGCGACCAGCGAGCCGGCGGCCGAGCCGCGGCCCGGGCCGACGGCGATGCCGTTGTCCTTGGCGTAGTTGACGAAGTCCCACACGATGAGGAAGTAGCCGCAGTACCCCATCCGCTCGATCACGCCGAGCTCGTACTCGGCCCGCTGCACCGCCTCGGCCGGGGGCGGATCGCCGTAGCGGTAGCGCAGCCCGGCCATCACCAGGTCGCGCAGGTAGTCGGCCTCGGCCTCGCCGGGCGGGGTCGGGTAGCGCGGGATGAGCTGGCGGTCGAGCTCGATCTCGACGTCGCAGCGCTCGGCGATCTCGAGCGTGGTGGCGATCGCCTCGGGCCACTCGGCGAACTTCTCCACCATCTCCTCGGTCGAGCGCAGGTAGAACTCGTTCGTCTCGAAGGAGATCTTCGGCTGGCTGAGCGTCGACTTCGTCTGCACGCACAGCAGCGCCGCGTGGTGGTGGTAGTCCTCGCGGCGCAGGTAGTGCACATCGCCGGTGCCGACGAGCGGCCGGCCGAGCTCGCGGGCGATGCTCACGATGCCCTCGTTGACCTTGTCCTGCGCGGCCAGGCCGTTCTTCTGCACCTCGAAGTAGACGTTCTCGGGCCCGAACGCCTGCAGCATCTCGTCGGCGTGGGCGCGCGCCTCGGGCATGCGGTCGTTCAGGAGCAGCTGGCAGAAGCGCGACTGCAGGCAGCCGGTCAGCGCGATGACGCCCTCGGCGTGAGCGGCGATCTGGGCCATGTCGACCGACGGCTTGCCGCGCTGGAAGCCCTCGAGGTAGCCGGCCGAGGAGAGCTTGACCAGGTTGCGGTAGCCGGTCGGGGTGGCCGCCACCAGGGTCAGGTGGTTGCGTTCGAGGCGGCCCGGGGCGCGCCGGGCGTGGTCCTCGACGACGTAGACCTCGCAGCCGACGATCGGCTTGATCCCGTGCTTGCGGCAGGCGGTCTGGAGCTCGATCGCGCCGTTCATCACCCCATGGTCGGTGAGCCCGAGTGCGGGCTGTCCGTAGGCGGCGGCACGCTCGGCGAGCTTGTCGATCTTGCACGCCCCGTCGAGCAGCGAGTACTCGGAATGGACGTGAAGGTGGGCGCAGGACGAGCTCATCGGAGGACGCAGGCGAGGTTAGATGCCGGTGCGGACGCGTTGGCGGCCGCGGTGAGGAATCCCCCGCTCTATGCGCCTTGAAGCGCGCGGGTGGCCAGGACGAGCGACCGCTCCTGGCCGGCCAGCACCACTCCGGGGCCTCGCCGGCCGAGCAGGACGGCGAGCAGCTCCTGGGGCGGGCAGGTGACCAGCGCGGCGTCGGGAGGTGCCATGGCGAGCTCGGAGACGGTGGTATCGCCGGCGTCGTGCACGAGGACCGCGCTCGGCGTGCTCGTGCCCGGGCTGATGTGGGCGATGGCGACGGCCTCGGACTCCGACGAGGCGGCGAGGAAGGCCCCGGTCAGCCGCAGCGCGAGGCCGGCGTCGAGCCGCACGCCGGCCGCGAGCAGGGCGGACGGCCACAGCGGGGTGGTGACGAGCGCGTCGAGCGCCCGCAGCGCGCCACGCTCTCCCTGGACGCGGGCGCGGTGGCGGCGCAGGCGCCGGCGCAGCGGACCGGCGGCGAGCAGCCGGGCGAGGGCGGCGCCGTCGCCCTCGATCCGCAGCTGGGTCTCCTCGAGCGGCCGGGGAGCGGCCCGGAGCAGCGTCCGGGTCCGATCGCCGTCGGAGGTCACCTGCACGCAGAACCCGCGGCCGAGCACGAGGTCGTAGGCGATCGGCCGCGGATGGACGAGCCGCTGAGCGGGGAGCAGCCCGACCACGAGGCGGCCGGCGAGGGCGGGATCGGTGTCCACGAGCTCGCGGAACAGGGCCGGGAGGTGCGCCGGGGCCGGGATGGTCGGGATCGAAGGCAGGGCTTGCGCCAGCGGCTCGCCGGCGGACGGCTCGGGGGCCGGCGGCTCGGGGGCCGGCGGCTCGCCGGCGGGCGGCTCGGGGGCGGCCGGCTCGGCAGCGGCCGCCGGCTCGACCGGGCCTGGGTCCTCCGGCACCTCGGGCAGCGGCGCCTGGCGCTCGCGCAGCCGCTCGAGCGCCGCGTTGAGGCGATCGGGCTGGAGCGGTGGCGGCGGATCCTCGGGCGCGGGCGGGGGCGTGCGCAGCTGGCTGAGCTCGCGCCGGAAGTCGCTGATCGCGTCGAGGGCGCGGGTGGAACGGTCGCGCTGGCGCTCGAGCTCGTCCTCGAGCGCGGCCACCCGCTCGAGCGCGCCGGCGCGCTCGCGGCGGGCGGCGGTGAGTTCCGAGCGGGCGGTTGCGAGCTCCGCGTGGGCGGTTGTGAGCTCCGAACGGGCGCCGGCGAGCTCCGATCGGGCGAGATCGAGCTCGGTGGCCAGGCCGGCGAGGGCAGCCGGATCCGGCGCGAGCGCAGGCATCGGCACGGGGGTCGCGGGGGCGCTGGGAGCGCGGGGGCCGAACCGGGCGAGGAGGGCATGCTCATCGTCGAGGAGCTGTGGACTGGCTGAGGGAGGTGCGCTGGGGGCGGTCGCACCCCAGGCACGCGGGGCGCGCCCGGCCGTCGCGAACTCGCCCTCGAGCGGCCCGAACCGGGGGCGGGCGGGGGCGGACGGCTCGATCGCCGGCGCGGTCGCGGTGGGCTCGGGTGGGATCGTGATCGGCGCGGCCGGGGCCGGCGGGTGGGCCGCGGCCGCGCGGGCGGCCGCCGCCTCCTGGCGGGCCTCGTCGGCCTCCCGGTGCGCCCGGCGGAGCTCGCGCTCGAGCTCGGCCCGGCGATCCTCCGCCGCCCGGGCCCGCTCGCGGGCGCGCTCGAGCTGCTCCTCGAGCTCGGCCGCGTGCTCGCGCTCGGACTCGCGCTCGTGGCGCTCGGCGTCGCGCTCCTGACGGGCCAGGCGCAACTCGCGCGCCCGGACGGCGAGCTCGGCCTGGAGCCGCTCGGGCTCGGCGCGGGCGTCGGCGAGCGCGCGGGTCAGCCCGGCCAACTCGGCGCGGAGCGCCTGAACCCTGGCCTCGGCCTCCTCGGCACGGCGGCGGGCGCTGGCGGCCGCGAGCTCGAAGTTGAGCGCGGCGCGCTCGGCGAGCACGTCAGGGTCGAGCGGCAGCGACGGTCTCGGCGGGGCGGCGGACGGCGCCGGGGCAGCGGGCCGCGACTCCGGCCGAGCCGGCAGCGCGATCGGCGCCATCACGGCGCCGAGCTGAAGCCACGCGCCAGCCTCGAGATGGGGCACGAGCTCGGACGGCACCGAGAAGCTCATCCGCCACATGCCGGGCAGCGCTGCCGTCAGGTACGGCGGCTCGGGCATGGACGGGATGCGCTGGCGACGGCCCTCGGCCTCGATCACCAGCATCGCCGGGCCGACCCAATCGGGGCGGCGCCGGCGCCAGCGGCCGCTCACGCGCACGGTCACCCCCGCCGCATCGGGCAGGCACTCGACGGCCTCGATGCCGATGGCGGAGGTGTCGCTCACACGCGCGAAGGTAGGGCTCAGGGCGGACGGCAGGGTGAGTCCATGGCCGACGCTCGCACTCCCCCGGTCATCTGGCACGTGCGCCACGGCTTCCGTGTGCCGCCGCCAGGCTGGCCGGGCCGCGTGGATGCTCGTCACCCGCCGACTCCACGGCGTGGGCTGGTGGAGATTCGGCTCCGTACCCGAGCCGGCGCCCTAGGACCCCGAGCGATCCCGCGCGGCCGCGACCGCTCCCGCGATCCCGGCGGCCACCCCGGCGGCGGCGACGCTGCCGATGAGCGCCTTGCGCGGCGCGTCGGGATAGCGGCGGCGCAGGTAGAAGCGCGCGCCACGGACGACGAGCTTGCCGATCAGCGTGTAGAGCATGCCCGCAATCTACCCGCTCGCGGCCGGCTCATCCGAATCGAACTCTGCGGATCTGCCCCCGCATATGCGTACCTCATCCCCAATGTTCGGACCCGGGCGCCGGCTCGTGCCGCCCCGCGTGCCGCCCCCGTCCCGCGCCCCCAATGCGCGCCTCGCCGTCACCCGCGCTCAGGACTGCTCGCGCACCCGATGCGCCATGCGCGACTGCAACGACCACAGCTCGATGAAGCCGGGCGCCGACTCCTGCGAGAACAGCCCGCCCGACTCCGAGAAGGTCGCCAGCGCAGCGTCGTAGACGGCAAACGGCGAGGACCGGGTGACCACGCGCACGTGGCCCTTGAACAGCTTCAACCCGATCGTGCCCGTGACCCGCGCGTTGACGGCGTTCATGTAGGCGTCGAGGTCCTCCCGCAGCGGCTCGTACCACAGCCCGGCATAGACCAGGTACGCCCAGCGCTGGTCGAGCATCGGCTTGAGCTGGTTCTGGTGGATCGTGCCCACGAGCTTCTCGAGCTCGGCGTGGGCGGGCAGGAGGATCGCCGCCGCCGGCACCTCGTAGATGTCGCGCACCTTCAGACCGACGATGCGGTCCTCGATGTGGTCGACGATCCCCACCCCGTGGCGGGCGCCGATCCGAGCCACCTCCTCGAGCAGCTCGACCAGGCCCAGTCGCGACCCGTTCAGCGCCACCGGCACCCCGGCCTCGAACGAGACCTCGACGGTCTCCGGCTCATCCGGCGCGAGCTCGGGCCGGGTCACGAGCTGGAACACGTCGTCGTCGGGGGCATGGTCGAGATCCTCGATCCACCGGCCCTCGCTCGAGCGCCCCCACAGGTTGTCGTCGATCGAGTAGGGCGCGAACTCGGTGCCCCCCTTGACCGGGATGCCGTGCCGGCGGGCGTACTCGATCTCCTCGTCGCGGCCCATCTTCCATGTGCGCACGGGCGCGATGACCTTGAGCTCGGGCGCCAGGGTGGCGATGGTCGCCTCGATGCGGACCTGATCGTTGCCCTTGCCCGTGCAGCCGTGGGCGATCGTGTCGCAGCCGGCGGCCCGAGCCGCCTCGACCGCCAGCTTGGCGATCAGCGGCCGGCCGAGTGCGGTGAACAGCGGGTAGCCGAGCCCGTAGATCGCGTTGGCCTTGATCGCCGGCACGATGTAGTCGCGGGCGAACTCCTCGCGCGCGTCGACGACCTCGCAGGCGACGGCGCCGATCCGGAGCGCCTTCTCGCGCACGACGTCGTAGTCCTCACCCGGCTGGCCGAGATTGACGGTCAGGGCCACCACCTCCGCCCCGTACTGCTCCTGGATCCAGCGGAGCATCACGCTCGTGTCCAGACCGCCGCTGTAGAGCAGCAACACCCGGGCGACCTCGGGGTTGACCGGTTCCTCAGCTGGGGTGGAGACGATCAGCGGCTCGGTGCTGCCCGAGGGCTCGGGCGGGGTGGTGACGGCGATCGGATCGGACATGGGGGCTCAAGAGTACGCACCCGTCTGCGCTACCGTCCCGTCGTGGCCGAGCACGCGGATCCGAGCGCAGCCCTGCTGCGCAACAACGTCAGCGTCCACGGGAACCCCGCCGGAGCACCGATGCTCTTCGCCCACGGCTTCGGGTGTGACCAGAACATGTGGCGCCACGTGTGGCCGGCATTCGCCGCCGAGTATCGAATCGTCCTGTTCGACTATCTCGGCATGGGAGGGGCGGATGCCAGCGCCTACGACCCCCGCCGATACGCCAGTCTGGATGGCTACGCCCAGGACGTCCTCGACATCTGCGCCGCGCTCGAGCTCTCGGAGGTCGTCTTCGTCGGACACTCGGTGAGCTCCATGATCGGGGTGCTCGCCGCCGCGACGGCGCCCGAGCGCTTCGCCCGCCTGGTCCTCGTCGCTCCTTCGCCGCGTTTCATCGACGCCGACGGCTACCGGGGCGGCTTTTCGCGCGAGGACATCGAGGGCCTGCTCGAGTCGATGGAGAGCAACTACCTCGGGTGGTCGAGCCAGATCGCGCCGGTCATCGTGGGCGCGGCGAACGGACCGGCTCTGGCCGAGGAGCTGGCGGGCAGCTTCTGCCGCGCCGACCCCGAGATCGCGCGCGAGTTCGCCCGCGTGACCTTCCTGTCGGACAACCGGGCCGATCTCGAGCGCGTGCGCACGCCGGCGCTCGTGCTCCAGGTGGCCGACGACGCGCTGGCCCCGGTCGAGGTCGGCGCGTACGTGCACTCGCACCTCGCGAGCAGCCGGCTCGTGGTGCTCGAGACCACCGGTCACTGCCCGAACCTGAGCGCGCCCGAGCTCACCGTGCAGGCGATCGCGGACTACCTGGCGGCGTGAGCGGCGACGCCTGGCTGCTCGAGGTCACGGCCGAGGAGCTGTTCGAGGACGCCCCCTGCGGCTATCTGACCACCGACCTGTCGGGCGCGATCATCCGCGTCAACCGCACGTTCGAGCGCTGGACCGGCCTGCGCCGCGAGGATCTCATCGGTCGAGTGCGCTTCGCCGAGCTGCTCAGCCCGGGCGGGCGCATCTATCACGAGACCCATTACGCGCCCATGCTGCGCCTGAACGGGTCCGTGCGCGAGATCGCGCTGGAGCTGCGCCGCGCGGACGGTTCGCTGCTCCCGGCGCTGGTCAATTCGGTCCTGCGCCACGACGTCCAGGGCAAGCCGCGGGCGATCCGCACGACGATCTTCGACGCCACGGAGCGGCGCCGCTACGAGCAGGAGCTGCTGGCCGCGCGACGGCGTGAGCACGGGATCGCTCAGGAGCTCCAGCACAGCCTGCTCTCCGGCGTGCTTCCCAGCGGGCCCGGATTCGAGTTGGCCGTGCACTACGCCCCGGCCGACTCCGGGCTCGAGGTCGGCGGCGACTGGTATGACGCGTTCTGGCTGCGAGACGGCACCGTCGGGCTGGTCGTCGGCGACGTGGTCGGTCGGGGCATTCAGGCCGCAGCCACGATGGGCCAGCTGCGCAGTGCCGTGCGGGCGCTCGCGTCCACCGGCCTCTCCCCGGCGGCGCTGCTGCACGCCATGGATGCGTTCTGTGCCCGGCACGAGGTCGGGCACACGACCACGCTCGTGTACGCCGAGCTCGAGCTGAGCTCGGGAGCCCTCTCGTTCGCCTGCGCCGGCCATCCCCCGCCGGCGGTCCTCGGTCCCGGCGGCGAGGCGCGCCTGCTGTGGGACGGCCGCTCCTGGCCGCTCGCCGTGGCGCTCAGCGGCGAGCCGCGCCGCCACGCGACGAGCGCGTTGGCGCCGGGCGGCACGCTGCTGCTCTATACCGATGGGCTCATCGAGCGCCGCGACCAGCCTCTCGGCACGGGGATGGAGGCGCTTCTGCGCGCGATGGAGATGAACACCGACCGGCCGGTCGGAGAGCTCGTCCGCGAGATCGCACGCGTGCTCGAGCCCCCCACCCGGGCTGATGACATCTGCGTGCTCGGCGTGCGCCGTCGGCCGCCCGCGTCCGGCTAGCCGAGCGCGCGGGGCCGCGATCATCGCGCTGCGAGCGACCGGCACGCGCGGGGAGCCGAACGCGTACCTGCGCGCGCCGCCGGGTAGCTGAAATCGCATGGAGCTCAGCGTCCCCAGCGACACCGTTTCCAGTGCCGGGCGCGCCGCCCACGACCTGGCACTGGCGGCGCTCATCGGCGGCAACCTGTTCGGTCGCGTGGCCATGCATCCCGCGCTCGCCGACGTCAGCGACACCTCCGAGCGGGGCCGGGTGCTCAATCGAGCCTGGCGCCGGTACGGCACCGTCAACTCGCTGGCGCTGGCCACGCTCGTCGCCGGGTGGCTGCCGGCCCGGCTGAACGAGACCCGGCCGCGCTGGCTGAGCGCCCGCGAGCGCGGGCTGGCCACGGCCAAGGACGTCGCGGTCGGCGCCGTGGTGGTGAGCGGGCTGGCCTCGGCGGTCAGCGGGGTGGGCTTCGCCCAGCAGGCCCCCGGCGGCGCGGTGCCGATGCAGTCGGGCCGCGACCCCGGACCGGATACGCCGCGGAGCGCCGCCCGGCTCAAGCGCGTCGTCAACGCGCTCGGGGCGCTCAACCTGGGCGCCGAGGTGAGCCTGCTCGCCGTCAACGCGGCACTGGCGCAGACCGGCTTTCGCCGTCCGCCGCTGCGCCGCGTGCTCCGCCGGCGCTACTGACGCCGAAGCCGCTCCTGCACCTCATCCCACAGCGCCGCGTAGGCGAGCGCCGACCGTCCCCGCGGGGCGCTCGCCACGAGCGCCGCCCGGACCGCCCCCATCCGTTCGATCTCGGCCGACAGTGGGATGACGGTCTCCAGGACATCGGTGCGCTCGGCCCGAAGCGTCTCGGCGATCTCCCGGTGCAGACGGCGGCGGCGGTCGACCATGGACAGGAACGGCAGAAGCTGCGGACCCGCCGCCAGCACCCCGTCGAGCTGGGCGAGCGTGCGCGAGGACAGCGTCGCCGGGATCACCGGGACGAGCAGCGCGTCGGCGGCCTCGAACACGCTCTCGGACACGAGCGAGATGCTCGGAGGGCAGTCGAGGAACACGTACTGGTACTCGTCGCGCAGCGGCGCCAGCACCCGAGCCAGGCGCCGCGTGGGCCGCTTGAAGCCGTCGAGCGCGAGGTCCATGTGGCGGTAGGAGAAGTCGGCCGGGAGCAGGTCGAGACCCTCGACGTCAGTGCCCTTGATGACCGCGCCGGCATCGGTGCGACGGCGCAGGAGCTGCTCCGCGCCTCCGCGGACCTTCGCCCGCACGCGGAACAGGTAGGTGGCGGCGCCCTGGGGATCGAGGTCCCACAGCAGCGTCGGCGCGCCCCCGCGCGCGGCCAGCACGGCGAGGTTGACCGCCGCCGAGGTCTTCCCCACCCCGCCCTTGATGTTGTAGGTGGCCAGGACGCGGGTCACCGCAGGGCGTCCCTCAACTGACGCCGGGTGGCCCGGGACGCGAACAGTGCGAACGCCTCGGCGAACTGCACCCGAGCTGTGTGCTCGTCGTCGAGCAGGCGCTGGCAGAGCGCGCCCACGGCCACGAGCGCGTCGGTCCCACCCGGGCGCCGCGCCACCTCGGGCGCGAGCGAGCGCAGGAGCTCGACCTGCACGGAGCGGTCCTGGTGGCGCCCGAGGACGTCCTGCAGGCGCTTCAGGGCGCGCACGAGCGGCCGCACCGCATCCGGCCCGTACAGACCACCGAACAGCTCGAGCAGATAGCGCAGCTCCTTGCCCTGCTTGCGCAGCTCGTGCAGCTCCTCGGCGGGCGACGCCTCGGTGATCGCCTGCCCCCACCGCACCATCCGGTGGTAGAGCTTCGCGATCCGAGCTCCGGCCAGCTCGGCGATCGGTGCCTCGGCATCCGGGCCGGCACCCTCACACGTCCAGAGGGCCAACACCGCCCGCGTGCGCTCGGAGCGCAGGGCACGGCGGGTCAGAGCGAGCGCGCGGCGGCGACGATCTGCGAGCACATCGTGGACGGGCGCGAGCGCGGCGGCCAGCCCAGGGTCGAGCAGGGAGAGGTACTCCTCCCAGTCGAGCAGCTGCACGTCGAGATCGCGCAGCGCGCTCGTGACCTGCTGCAGCCAGCGCAGCTCGGCCCGCAGGTGGGCCAGGGACTGGGCGTCGAACACCCCGCGCAGCTCGCGGGTCACCGACCGGGAACGGCGCACCGCGACCCGCAGGTCGTGCAGGAACTCGGTGTCGATGTCCTCGACCACGCCGGGGAGGTTCGCCTCCACCACCTCGCGCAGGCGCGCGAGCACGGCGGCGACCGCCTGCGCGCCCGCCATCGCGGGCGTGAGCGCGACCGCGACCTGCGCGCTGACGCCGGCTGGATCGAGGCCGGCGCGGTGGACGGCCTCATCGACAAGCGGACGGGCGGCCGGGCTCCAGCCGAGCTCTTGCTCGAGCAGCTCGCGCACCCGCGCGAGCTCGCCCTCGTAGCCGCGCAGCGCCGTGGCCCGCAGCCGGGGAGCCAGGACGGTGACCGCGCCGTCGCCGCCGAGCACAGCCGGAGCGCTGAGCGAGATGCGCACAACCGTCTTGCGCTCCCCGTCGAGCACGTCGAGCGCGCGCACCCGGTGATCCAGCCGGGCCCGACCCAGGAGCGCCCGCATCTCGACCACCGGAGCCAGCGCCGCCCGCAGCGGTCCGGGGGCGAGCTCGGCCAGCAGCAGCGGGCGCGCCGGGCGGCGGATCCGCTCCCGCGCGCACTGGCGCCCCGACTCGCGTTCGCTCAGCACCAGCTCGCCGCGCTCGTGCACGAGCACGAGCCCGGCGGCGTGCAGGCGGCCGTCGAAGGTGTCGTAGAGCGTCTGCGCGTGCGTGCGCGCGGGGTGCTCGCGGACGCTCAGCGCCCCGGTCAGGGCGCCCGCGGCCACCTCCAGGGCGACTCCGTCGGGCGCCGTCAGCTCAGCGGCCATCACCGGGTGGCGAGCAGGCGCCCGAGCCGCTCCAGGGCGTCGTCGACCTCCGCCTCGGAGACCACCAGGGGAGGCTCGAGCCGGATCGTCTCGGGGCCGGTGGCGTTGACGACGAGCCGCTCTTCGATCAGCGCCCGGCGGGCCAGCTCCGGCGCCCCGCCGCCTTCGAGGTCGAAGCCGACCATCAGGCCCCGGCCCCGCGCGCTCCGCACGCCGGGCAGCTCGAGCACACCGGCGAGGAGCCTGCCGCCGAGCGAGCGCACGGAATCGAGCAGCGCGGGCTCCCCGCACAGCTCGAGCGCCAGGAGTGCGGCGGTGCACGCGAGTGGTCCGCCGGCGAAGGTCGAGCCGTGGTCGCCCGGCTGGAGCACGTCGGCCAGCCGCGGGCCGGTCACCAGCGCACCGATCGGCAGACCGCCGCCGAGACCCTTGGCCGCCGTGAGCGCATCCGGCACCACCCCGACCTGTTCGTAGGCCCACAGCGTGCCGGTGCGCCCCATGCCGGTCTGGATCTCGTCGAACACGAGCGCCGCGCCGGTGCGGTCGCAGGCCTCCCGGGCCGTGCGCAGCAGCTCAGGCGCCAGCGGATGGATGCCGCTCTCGCCCTGGATCGGCTCGAGCAGCACCGCCGCCGTGCCCGCGTCGACGGCGGCGTCGAGCGCCGCCGGCTCGTGCGGAACGACCACGAAGCCGGGGACCAGCGGCGCGAACGGGGCCTGCTTGGCCTCCTGCGGAGTCGCCGAGAGCGCGCCGTAGGTTCGCCCGTGAAAACCGGACTGCATGACGACGATCGTGCCCCGGGGCCGGGCGCGCCGGCACAGCTTGATCGCCGCCTCGTTGGCCTCGGCGCCGGAGTTGCACAGAAACACCTTGCCGCCGAGCGAGCTCTCGGCCAGGGCAGCGGAGAGGCGCAGCGCCGGCTCGGTGTAGAAGAGATTCGAGACGTGGGTGAGCCGGCCGGCCTGCTCGCGCACGGCCGCGACGATGCGCGGGTGGCAGTGGCCGACGTTGAGCACCGAGATCCCGGCCAGGAAGTCGAGGTACTCGCGATCCTCGTCGTCCCACAGCCGGCATCCCTCGCCGCGCACGAACTGAACCGGTGCGCGGAGGTAGGTCCCGATCGCGTAGCGGCGCTCGAGCTCCTGAAGCTCGGCCAGAGTCACGCCCGATCCCCCGGGGCCGGAGGTTCCGCCCCAGCGGAACCTCCCAAGGGAATCCCGGGGGGATTCCCCATGATCTTCGTGCCCTGTCCGGCGTCGGTGAACAGCTCGATGAGCAGTGAGTGGGGCACCCGGCCGTCGACGATGTGGGCCGAGAGCACGCCGCCGGCGATCGCGTCGACGCACGCCTCGAGCTTGGGCCGCATGCCACCGCTGGCCGCCGGGAGCGCGGCCCGCACGTCGTCGGCGCCGCACTGCGAGATGACGCTGCTCGGATCGGAGGGATCGCGCAGCCATCCCGGCACGTCGGTGAGGAACAGCACCTTGTGGGCGCTGAGCGCCGCCGCCACCGCTCCGGCCGCGGCGTCGGCGTTGACGTTGTACGAGTTGCCATCTGCGTCGGCCCCGACGGAGGCGATGACCGGGATGTAGTCCTGGGCGATGTGGGTGAGCACGCCGGTGTCGACATGCGCGATGCGCCCGACGAACCCGATGTCCTGTCCACTCGGCGCCGCCTGACGGGCGACCTGGAACAGGAGCCCGTCATCGCCGCACAGTCCCACCGCCGGCTGCCCGAAGCGGCCGAGGAGCAGCACGATGTCCTTGTTCACCTTGCCGACGAGGACCATCTTCGCCACCTCCACGGTCTCGGGATTCGAGACGCGCAGACCGTCGACGAACTGCACCGGGAGAGCGAGACGCTCCATGTAGCTGGTGATCTCCGGACCGCCACCGTGGACGATGACCGGGTTCAGGCCCACGTACTTGAGCAGCACGACATCGCGGGCGAACTCGGCCTTCAGCGCCGGATCGACCATGGCCGCGCCGCCGTACTTGATGACCACCGTCCGGCCGGAGAACTCGCGGATGTAGGGCAACGCCTCCAGCAGCGTCGACACATCGCGGTGGGCGCGGTCGAATCCGATGGTCATGTCGTGTAGTCCGCGTTGATGGTGATGTACTCGTGGCCCAGGTCGGAGAAGAACAGCTCGGTCTCGGCGCCCTCGCCGGGCAGGCCGATCTCGTACTCGACCTCGGGGCCCTGCACCGCGGCGGCGAGCGCATCGCGGTCGTGGGGCACGTAGGCGCCCCGCGAGCACACGATCACGCCCTCGATGGCGATGTCGAGGGGCAGCGGTGCCGTGCCCGGCAGGGCCATGCCGACCGCCTGCACGATCCGGCCCCAGTTCGGATCGCCGCCGTACAGGGCCGTCTTGACCAGCGAGGAGCCGGCGACCGCGCGCGCCGAGCGCACGACCGCGGCCTCGTCGCCGCCGCGCACGATCACCCGGCCGACGCGGCGGGCGCCCTCACCGTCGCGGGCGACGAGCAGCGCGAGCTGACGCAGCACCGCGTCGAGCGCCTCGCCGAAGTGCAGCTCGTCCTCGGTCTCCTGGTGGATCTCCACCCCCGACTCGCCGCTGCACTGCATGATCACGGTGTCGCTGGTCGACAGCTGGCCGTCGACGCTCATGCGCTCGAACGAGCGGCGCACGGTCACGCCGAGCAGCAGGGACACGGTCTCGGGCGCGAGCCGGGCATCGGTCTGCACGAAGCAGAGCAGGGTGGCGAAGTTGGGCGAGATCATGCCCGCGCCCTTGGCCTGGGCGGTCAGGCGCACGGTACCGGCGCCGAGCGCCACATCGAGGCAGACCTGCTTGGCGAACGCATCGGTGGTCCGGATCGCCTCGGCGAAGTCGCGCTCCCCATCCGGGCGCAGGGCGGCGCCGGCGGCGGCGATGCCGCTGCGCACCGCGTCCATCGGCAGCGGCACCCCGATGACGCCGGTGGAGGCGACGGCGACCGCCTCGGACTCGGCCAGCCCGCCGGCCGCCGCGGCCTCGCGCTGCATGAGCGCGGCGTCCTCGAATCCCGGCTCTCCGGTGGCGGCGTTCGCGTTGCCGGAGTTGACGACGACCGCCCGCAGACCGTGCAGGTCGGCGTGCTCTCGGCAGAGCAGGACGGGCGCCGACTGGGTTCCGGAGCGGGTGAAGCGGGCCGCACTCGTGGTGGCCGGGGCGTCGGAGACGAGCAGGCCGAGGTCGCGGCCTCCGGATTCCTTGATGCCGCAGGCCACGCCGGCGGCCCGGAAGCCACGCGGCAGCCCGCCCGGCAGCTCGCTCGCCCAGGCCGGCGCCTCGATCCAGCGCGAGGAGAAGAAGGGCTCGCCTGGCGGCGAGCCTTGCGAGTTCGGCCTGGCGGCCGAACGTCGCGACTCGGTCATATGATGCCCTCCTCCTCCGGCAGCCCGAACATCAGGTTGAGGTTCTGCACCGCCTGCGAGGCGGTCCCCTTCCACAGGTTGTCGATGGCGCCGAACACGATCGCGCGACTCGTGCGCGGGTCGAAGTGCACCGAGATGCGGCAGAAGTTCGTCTCGCGCACGGCGCGGACCCCGGGCGGCTCGGCGACGATCTCGACGAACCGCTCGTCCCCATAGGCCTCGGCGTAGAGCGCCGCCAGCTCGGCCTGAGAGGACGACCCGCCCGCCCGTGTGCACGTAGCAGGAGACGAGCTCGCCCTGGTCAAGCGGCAGCAGGTGCGGGGTGAACGTGATGCGCAGGTCGGAGCCGAGCGCGGCCAGCTCCTGCTCGATCTCGGGCGTGTGGCGGTGGCGGGGCACCTTGTAGGCGGCCACGTTCTCGTCCACGGAGACGAAGTGGGTGGCCTGGGTCGCCGCGCGGCCGGCTCCCGAGACCCCCGACTTGGCATCGATGACGGCGTCGGTGATTGCCTCAGCGCGCGCCAGCGGAGCGAGCGCGAGGATGGTGGCGGTCGGATAGCAGCCGGGGTTGGCCACCAGGTCGGCCGAGGCGATGTCGGTGCGGTAGAGCTCGGGCAGCCCATACACGGCCTCGTCGATGAGCTCGGGAGCCGGGTGCGTGCGGTACCAGTCCTCGTACACGCCTGCATCGCGCAGGCGGAAGTCGGCGCTCAGGTCGATGACGCGCACCTCGCGGGCGCGCAGCTCGGCCACCAGCTCCGCCGCCGCGCCGTGCGGGTAGGCGACGACCGCGGCGTCGACCTCGCCATGGCGGTCGAGGTCGAGCTCCTCGAGCACGAGCGGCACGCGGTGGTGCGGGTAGAGATCGTCGAGGCGGCGGCCGACCTCGCTGCGGGCGGTCACCGCCGCCAGCTGAAAGTCCGGATGCTCGTGGAGCAGGCGCGCGGTGAGCGCTCCGGCGTAGCCGGAGGCCCCGAACACGGCCACCCGTGGCCCGTCAGCGGGCACGGATCACCCCTCCGAGCTCGCGCTCCAGCGCCGTGGCGATCGCCGTCCGCCGGGCCGCCACTTCCTCGTCGGTGAGCGTGCGGTCGGTGGAACGGTAGGTGAGCCGCAGCGCGAGCGACACCTTGCCCTCCCCCAGCCGCTCGGGGCTGCGGTAGACGTCGAACACCTCGGCGGCGGCGAGGAGCTTGCCCCCGGCGGCCCGCGCCACCTCGAGCACCCGGGCGGCGCTCACGCCCTCGTCGAGCACGACGGCGAGATCCTCCCGCACAGTCGGGAAGCTCGTGACGTCTTCGAAGCGCGCCGTCGGCGGCTCCGGGACGGCGTCCAGATCGAGCTCGAAGCCGGCCACGGTGTGCGCTCCGAGGTCCCACTCGGCGGCCACGCTCGGATGCAGCTCGCCGAGCCAGCCGATCGGAGCACCGTCGACGAGCACGCGGGCGGCCCGTCCCGGGTGCAGGAACGGCTCCTGCGCCGACTCGACGCTCCAGGCCAGGCGCAGGCGCTCGAGCACACCGGCCAGCACGCCCTTGGCGGCGAAGAAGTCCGCCGCGCGCGATTCCCCGTCACGCCAGCTCGGTGCCCGACTGGCACCGATCAGCACCGCACCGACGTGGTATGGCTCCAGCGGCAGCGCCGTCTCGGCCGTGGGCAGGTAGACCGCCCCGGCCTCGAACAGGCGAATACGGGTCGCGGCCCGGGCCCGGTTGCGGGCGGCCACGTCGAGCAGCGAGCCGAGCAGCGTCGTACGCAGCCGGGACTGCTCGGCCGACATCGGATTGGCGAGCACCACCACCGCAGGCTCGCCGAGCCGCAGCCGGCGCGCCTCGTCGGGCCCGGTGAAGCTCCAGCCGACGATCTCGTGCAGCCCCTGCGCGGTCAGGGCATCGCTGACCGCGCGGCGCAGCCGCTGGCGGGCCGTGAGCCGGCCCGACGCGCCATGGCGGGGCGGGAGCGTGGCCGGCAGCTTCTCCAGGCCGTCGAGCCGGGCCACCTCCTCGATCAGGTCGGCCTCGCGGGTGACGTCGGCGCGCCGGAACCGGGGCACGGTCACGTCGAGCCCGTCGGAGACGTCAACGGCGGTGAACTCGAGCGCTTCGAGGATCTGCCGGCAGCGCGGCCGCGGGATCGCCGTGCCGAGCAGACCCTCGACACGGGCGTCGCGCAGGCGGACGGTGCGCGGGGGCGGCCCCTCGCCGCCGACGTCGATCGTCCCCGGCGCGGGCCGGGCGCCGCACAGCTCGACCATCAGCTGGGTCGCCACCGCCTGGGCCTCCATCGCCTGCTCGGGCTGCAGGCCCTTCTCGAACCGACCCGAGGCCTCGCTGCGCAGCCCGAGCGTGAGCGAGGTGCGGTGGATGTTGGCCCCATCCCACGTCGCCGCCTCCATGAGCACGCGCGTGGTGCTTTCCGACACCTCCGAGCGCGCGCCGCCCATGACGCCGGCGATGGAGGTGGGACCCTCGGCGTCGGCAATGAGCACCATATCCGCGTCGAGCGTGCGAGTCTGCCCGTCGAGGGTCTGCACCTGCTCCCCGGCGCCGGCCCGGCGCACGGTCAGCTCTCCGCCCGCGACCTGGTCGAGGTCGAAGGCGTGCAGGGGCTGGCCGGTCAGCAGCATCACGTAATTGGTGATGTCGACGACGTTCGAGATCGGGCGCTGGCCGGCCGCCATGAGGCGTGCCTTCAGCCAGGGCGGGCTGGGCGCGATCGTCACGTCCTCGAACACCCGGGCGGTGAAGCGCGAGCACAGCTCCGGGCACTCGACGCGCACGCGGGCCAGCGAGGGCGCCACCGGGTCGAGGCTGCCCGGGTCATCGCTCCACGGCGGCGCCTGCAGCGCGGCGCCGGTGGCGGCGTGGACCTCGCGGGCGACGCCGTACAGGCCGAGGCAGTCGGGCCGGTTCGGCGTGATCTCGAGCACGAGCACGTCGCTGGCGATCGGCAGCACGTCGGCGAGCGCGGTGCCCGGCGCCGGGCCCTGCCCGTCGGTGGCGAGCACCATGATCCCGTCGTGCTCGACGCCGATTTCCAGCTCGTCCTCGGCCAGGATCATGCCGTTCGACTCCTGGCCGCGCAGCTTGGCCTTGCGCAGCTTCGTCCCATCGGGCATGACGGCACCGGGGCGGGCGACGGCGACCGTCTGCCCCGCGGCCACGTTCGGCGCCCCGCACACGATCTGGCTCGGCGCACCCGTGCCGACGTCGACCAGGCAGATGCGCAGGCGGTCGGCGTCCGGATGCTGGGAGGCCTCGAGCACGCGGCCGACCACGAAGTGCTCGAGCGCGGCCACGCCGTGGGTCTCGATGCGCTCGACCTCGGTTCCGGTCATGGCCAGGCGCTCGGCCAGGGCCGCCGGCGCAAGCTCGGGGCGGACGTAGTCGTGCAGCCAGGACAGTGGCACCCGCATCAGAACTGCTCCAGGAAGCGGATGTCGTTGTCGTAGAAGAGGCGCAGGTCGGTGACGCCGTGCTTGAGCATGGCGATCCGCTCGACGCCCATCCCGAAGGCGAAGCCCTGCACCCGCTCGGGGTCGTAGCCGTGTTCGGCCACGTAGGCGAACACGTTCGGGTCGACCATGCCCGCGCCGAGGATCTCGATCCAGGCCGTCCCCTTGCACAATGGGCAGCGCTGACCGTCGGCGGTGATCCCGTCGGTGCAGTTGAAGCACGAGACGTCGACCTCGACGCTCGGTTCGGTGAACGGGAAGAAGTGCGGGCGCAGGCGCACGCGGCGCTCGGGACCGAAGATCGCCCGGGCGAAGGCGAGCAGCGTGCCCTGCAGATCGCCGAGCGTCACTCCCTCGTCGACCGCGAGCCCCTCGATCTGGTGGAACTGGGGCGTGTGGGTGGCGTCGTTGTCGATCCGGTAGACCCGGCCGGGCACGATCAGGTAGATCGGCGGGGGCTGGCGCTCCATCGTCCGCACCTGCATCGGCGAGGTGTGCGTGCGCAGCACCCGGGCGTCGGGGCTGAAGATGTCGGGTGCCGGGGCCGCGTAGAAGGTGTCGGTCCTCAGCCGCGCCGGGTGTGTCGGCGCGTGGTTGAGGGCGTCGAAGTTGTAGTAGACGGTCTCGACCTCGGGGCCCTCGGCGACGTTGAATCCCAGCCCGACGAACACATCCTCGATCTCCCGCCGGGTCTGGGTGATGAGGTGAAGGCGCCCGACCGCCGGCAGCGGATCGGGCGGGAGCGTGACGTCGACACGGTCGCGCGCGAGCCGCTCTTCGAGCTCGTGGGCGGCGAGCTCCTCGCCCCGGCTCTGGACCCGGCGCTCGATCGCCTGCCGGGCCTGGTTGGCGGCCTTGCCGACCAGACCGCGCTGCTCGGGCGCCAGCTCGGCCACTCCGCGCAGGAGGTTGGGCAGCTCGGCCTTGCGGCCGAGGAAGCGTACGCGCACCTGCTCGAGCGCCTGCGTGGTGGCGGCAGCGTCGATCGCCTCCCGGGCCGCCTGCTCGATCTGCGGGATACGGTCGACGATGCTCATTGTGCGCGCGCCATCCTAGATCTTTCGTAGAGGGCGACGGTGGCCGCCATGGCGGCGTTCAGCGAGTGGGTGGCGATCGGGATGTGGGCGATCGCATCCGCCTGCGCGAGGATCTCCTCGGGGAGCCCGGCGCGTTCGGCTCCGATCAGCAGCGTGCCCGCCCCGGCCGGCAGCGTGGACAGCGGGGCGCCGCGGCCGGCGGCCAGCGCGATGACCGGCCGGGGCAGGTCGCTCAGCGCACCCGCGCGGGCCAGCGGCACCGTGAACACCGCGCCCATCGAGGCCCGCACCGCCTTGGGCGCGAACGGGTCCGCGCAGCCCGGGCCGATGGCCACCGACCGGGCGCCGAACGCCTCGGCGCTGCGCAGGACGGTGCCCACGTTCCCGGGGTCGCCCACCCCGTGCAGGTAGACGCAGAGCGGTCCGACCGGGGCCGGGGCCCAGCGCTCCTCGAAGATCCCCAGCGTCCGCGTACCCGAGCCGAGGCCCGACGCGGCGGCCAGGAGATCGGGCTCGACCTCAACCCCGGGCAGCCCCGACCCGGCAGCGGCCAGACGCTCGAGCGCCACCCAGCCGGCGGCATCGGCGGCGGCGAGCAGATCCTCGCCCTCGGCCACGAAGCGGCCCGCCCGCTCGCGCTCGCGCCGGCGCTGCGTGAGCTTGCGAATCTCCTTGAGCTTCTCGTTGTGGGGGCTGGTGATGGGCATAAAAAAGGCGCCGCTGATGCGGCGCCCGTTTGGCTTGCTGGCGGTTCAGGCCTTCGGTCAGCCGGCCGCCAACGCCTCGCGGGCGCGCTCGGCAAAACGTCGGAAGGTCTCGGCATCCCGCACGGCGATATCGGCCAGGATCTTGCGGTCGAGCTCCACCCCGGCGAGCTGGAGGCCGTGGATGAGCTGCGAGTAGGAGAGGTCGTGCTGGCGCGCAGCCGCGTTGATGCGGGTGATCCACAGCCGGCGGAAGTCCCGCTTGCGGTTGCGGCGGTCGCGATAGCGGTACTGGTCGGCCTTCAGCACCGCTTCCTTCGCGGTGCGGTAGTGGCGGCTCGCGTCGCCGCGGAAGCCCTTGGCCATCTCGAGGGTCTCACGGCGCTTCTTGCGCGCGTGCAGCGAGCGCTTGACACGGGTCATTTCTTGATCCCCAGCAGTTCCTTGACCCGGGCGGCATCCTGCGGCGCGATCACGGCGGGCCGGCCGAGCTGGCGCTTGCGCTTGGCGGACTTCTTCTCGAGGATGTGGCTGGAGAACGCGCTGCGGCCGCGCACCTTGCCGGTGGCGGTCACCTTGAAGCGCTTCTTCGTGCCCGAGTGGGTCTTCATCTTCGGCATTGGCGTAGCTAGTAAAGCAGGTCGCCGCCGACGATCCGCTTGCGGTCCGGCTCGAGCTCTATGAGGGCTTCCGGGTCTGAGATCCGGCCGGGAGCGGCCGGATCAGGCGTCGGCGCGGGCGGCGGCGGGAGTGGATGACCCGTTGACCGCGGCCTCGTCGACCTCGGCCTCGGCCTCGGCATCGACCTCGGCCTGCGGCTCGTCGGTCTGAGCCGCCGGGGGGCCATCCTCGGAGGCGCCGTGGGAGCGGTCCTTCTTCTCCTCCGCGGCGTGCTCGGCGTCCTTGGCCGTCTCCCCGGCCAGCACGGCCTTGGAGGGGGCGAGCAGCATCGTCATGTTGCGCCCGTCCTGCAGCGGCGTCTGCTCGATGACCGCCAGCTCGGACAGCTCGCCGGCCAGCTTGTCGAGCAGGGCGGTGCCGCGCTCGGGGTGGGTGACCTCGCGCCCGCGGAACATGATCGTGATCTTGACCTTGTCCTTGCCGCGCAGGAAGCGCTCGACATGACCCTTCTTGGTGTCGTAGTCGTTCTGCGCGATCTTGGGCCGGAACTTGATCTCCCGGATCGTGATCTGCTGCTGGTGGCGGCGGGCAGCCTTCTGCTTCTGAGCCTGCTCGTACTTGTACTTCGAGTAGTCGAGCACCCGGCAGACGGGCGGGCGGGCCTCCGGGGCGACCTCGACGAGGTCGAGATCGCGCTGCTGGGCGTAGGCCAGCGCCTCCGGGGTCTTCACGACCCCGATCTGCTTGCCGTCCTCGCCCACGAGACGTACCTCGGGGACGCGAATCCGTTCGTTGATCCGAGTCTGGTCCCGTTCAGGCGGGCGCCGGTCGAACTTTCTCGGGACCGGCACTAGCTGGTGAAGGTCGGCAGCGTCAAGCGGCGCCGGGCCGTGGGTGGTGCATCGGGTGGGTCAACGAGAGCAAGTATAGCGGCGGTCTCACGATCGAGCACGCGTTTGTACGAGTCCCTGCAGGCGCTCGAGCACGGCGCTCACGGGCTCGGCGCCGACGTCGCCCTGGCCGTGCCGGCGGACCGCGACGGCATCCTCGGCCGCCTCGCGATCGCCGGCCACGAGCATGTAGGGGATCTTGCGCAGCTCGGCCTCGCGGATCTTCCGGCCGACCGACTCCGTGCGGGCGTCGAGCTCCGCCCGCAGGCCCGCCCTCCGCAGGCGATCGACCACCTGCGCGCCGTAGTCGTTGTGGCGGTCGGCGATCGGCAGCACGACCGCCTGGACCGGAGCCAGCCAGACCGGCAGCTCCCCCGAGAAGTGCTCGAGCAGGATGCCGATGAAGCGCTCATAGGAGCCCATCAGGGCGCGATGGATCATCACCGGCTGATGCTCGGCGTTGTCAGCCCCGGTGTAGCTGAGGCCGAACCGCTGCCGGCATGTTGTAGTCGAGCTGGCAGGTGCCGAGCTGCCACGAGCGGCCGAGCGAGTCCGTCATGTGCATGTCGATCTTGGGGCCGTAGAACGCGCCGTCGCCCTCGTTGAGGTCGTAGGCGAGTCCCAGGGAGTCGAGCGCATCGATGAGCGCCTGCTCTGAGCGGTCCCAGAGCTCGTCGGAGCCGATCCGCTGCTCGGGCCGGGTCGAGAGCTCCAGCCGCACGTCGATGCCGAAGATCCGGTAGGTGGCGAAGGCGAAGTCGAGCACGCCCGCCACCTCCTCCTGGATCTGGTCTGTGGTGCAGAAGATGTGCGAGTCGTCCTGGGCGAAGTGGCGCACGCGCAGCAGGCCGTGCAGCGTGCCGCTCGGCTCCCGGCGGTGCAGCAGCCCGGGCTCCCAGTAGCGGACGGGCAGGTCGCGGTAGGAGTGGTGCTGCATCGAGAAGAGCTGGCAGTGGCCGGGGCAGTTCATCGGCTTGATCGCCATCGCGCGCTCTTCGTACTCGGTGACGAACATATTGCCGCCGTACTTGTCCCAGTGGCCCGAGGTTTCCCACAGCGAGCGGTCGTACAGCTGCGGGGTCTTCACCTCGGCGTAGCCCCGCTCGCGCCCCATCTCGCGGCTGAGCACGACGAGCGAGTTGAACACGTCCGTGCCGGCGGGCAGCCAGAAGGCGGCGCCCGGGGCGACGTCGGAGAAGCTGAACAGGCCGAGTTGGGGGCCCAGGCGGCGGTGGTCGTTTGCCCGCGCGCGCTCGAGCCGCTCGAGGTGCTCCTCGAGCTCCTTGCGGGAGAAGAAGGCGGTCCCATACACGCGCGTGAGCATCGGGCGGCTGGCGTCGCCTCGCCAGTAGGCGCCGGCCACCGACTGCAGGGTGAACGCCTTGATGCGCCCGGTGCCCGGGGCATGGGGCCCGCGGCACAGGTCGGTGAACGGGCCGTTCGTGTAGAGGGAGACGGTCTCGAGCGGTCGGGCGGGATCAGCATCCCTGACCAGGTCCTCGATCAGCTCGACCTTGTAGTCCTGGCCCTGCCCCCGGAATCGCTCGAGCGCCTCGGCGACGGTGACCTCCTCGCGCGTGAACGGCTCGTCGGCTGCGACGTGGCTGCGCATGCGCTCTTCGATGGCGGCGAAGTCGGCTTCGGAGAGCGCCACACCGTCGGGGAAGTCGAAGTCGTAATAGAAGCCCTGGTCGATGGCCGGGCCGATCGAGATCTTCACGCCGGGGTAGAGCTCCATGACCGCGGTGGCGAGCACGTGGGCGCAGTCGTGGCGGATGAGGGCCAGTGCCTCCTCCCCGGTGCGCTCGGTCAGGATCTCGATCCGCACCGGGCCGCCGGAGTGCTCTCCGAGCGGGCGGGCGAGGTCGCGCACCTCGCCGTTGACCTTGATGGCAAGCGCCGCACGGGCCAGCCCGGGCCCGATCGCCGCCGCCACGTCGGCGCCGGTGGCGCCGTCGGGCAGGGTCAGGCGCTTGCCGTCGGGGAGCTCGACTTCCATGGGCTTTCGGATCCTAGTGACCGACCCGGAAGCTGAACCGGCCGATGGGCAGCGCCACCAGGATCATCGGGCACATCTCGCCGGGCCGGCAGGCGGGCGCCGCGGTCATGACCACGCGCCCGGAGTACTCGCCCGGGCACCAGCTCGCGCCCCCTTGGGGTGTGAGCACCGCACTCGTTTGGACACCCGGACTCGGGTTTGCGGGCGTCGCGCTGGCGCTGCTCGCGCAGCCGCGGCCGGCCGGGCCGGTCGCGCTCACCCACAGGCCGCGCACTCGGTCGGCCGCCATCGCGGCGGGCGCGCGGAAGGACACGGTGAATCGCGTCTGCGGCGTGCCCGTGCGCGGGCTGACCGTGACGGCGCTCGACGCGGGCGGCCGGCTCGGGGCGGTCGTTGTGCGGGTCGTGCGGGTCGTCGGGTCGCGGGTCGATCCGGGTCGATTCGGAGTTCCCGCACCCGGCCGAGACGGCGAGTGCCAGCAGCAGAAGCGACGCGAGACGGCGGTCCATCACCCTCACTACGCGCCGGCGCGGGATCCGTCACCACAGTCCCGCCCGACCCGGCCGAGCACGCTACCCTGTGCAGCCTCCCGGGCGATTAGCTCAGCTGGGAGAGCGCCGCCTCGACAAGGCGGAGGTCACTGGTTCGAGCCCAGTATCGCCCACTTCGGTAGCCATTGGGGATTCGGCTACTTCCGGTCATCGACGTTTTTCAGGGTGCGTCCTGAGTGCGTCCCGCAGACCTCTTCGCGGGCCTGGCGGATCGCCTCGCCGGCGGCCACGCGCGGCTCGTTCTCCAGCTCTCGCATCGTCCCCCGAACACCACAGGCGGGCGGCCCGGCGAACGCATCGCCGGACGCCCAGTCACCTCCGTCACCCATCCCGGCACCCTGCCCATCACAACCCTCCAAGCTCAAGCGTTGCGACGACCAGTGGAATCCCCCCAGTACACCAGCCAGGACTACCAGCAGGAACTCACCGACGCGAACGTGCTCGCGTCGATCGGCACCGTCGGCGAGCGTACGACAACGCGATGGCCGAGAGCTTCGTCGACCGCTTCAAAACCGAGCTGATCGTCGACCGCGTGTGGCGCACGCATGCCCAGCTGGAGCTCGCGACCGCCCGGTACGTCGCGTGGTTCAACACGATCCGGCTGCACTCCTCGCTGGGAAACATCCCGCCCCTCGAGCACGAGCAACGCCACGCCGCGACCCTCGCCCCTCACCCCGAAGCGCTGCTGCTCCCAGCCGGCTCTGCCAGCTCGAACGGGCCTGAGCTATACGACCCCTTCGGGGTCGTCCCCGACCGACGGGACCA
This sequence comes from uncultured Solirubrobacterales bacterium, assembly GCA_963848745.1. Lineage (GTDB taxonomy): Bacteria > Actinomycetota > Thermoleophilia > Solirubrobacterales > Solirubrobacteraceae > Palsa-465. The sequence continues at coordinate 891,323 of CAWKEO010000002.1, forward strand.
GACAATCGCACTAACAAGAGAGAATTACTCGTAAAACCTACAAACCAGGTCTCCGTCGAACCCAGGGCATTCCACTTCTGGTCCGCGGTTTCGGTTCCGGTCACAATTTGGACTGCTGGGATATCTAGGGGTGATGTTGCCGCCGGTGGATCTTGAGCGATGGTCGGATCGGGAGTTGCTCGAAGCCATCGCTGCTCGGGATGGTGAGGCTTGCGCGGTCTTCTACCGGCGCCATCTGGCGCGGATTGTGGGATTCTTGATGCGGGAGACGCGCGATCCTGAGGTGACCGCGGATATCGCGGCCGAGGTGTTTGCCGCGGTGATCGTGTCTGCGGGTCGCTACCGGCCGAATAACGAGTCGGCCGGTGCTTGGGTGATTGCGATCGCCCGGAACACGCTGGGGGCGAGCCGGCGACGGGGTCGGGTCGAGGACCGGGCACGTCGGCGGCTTGAGATTGAACCGATTGAGCTCGATGACGGCGATCTTGATGAGACGGAGGCGATGGCCGCGGGTATAGGCGGGGGTGTCGTCGAGCTGGTCGAGTCGCTCCCAGGTGACGAGCGGCACGCGGTTGTCGCCCACGTGGTCCAGGACCGGAGCTATCGGGAGATCGCTGCCCAGCTTCAGGTGTCGGAACTTGTTGTGCGTAAGCGCGTCAGCCGGGGGCTTGGACGTCTGCGCCGGGGATTGGGGCAGTCCTGATGGCTGGTTACTACCAGCGATTGGAAGCGCAACTGGCGCGGGCGACGACATGCGGGGTGCCTCGCCGGCGGCTGGCGCTACCGTGGATCGTGCGACAGCGCGCCGAGCTGCACCCGCGAGTGCATTGGCTGCCGGGTGCTCTGGCGCTGGCAGTCACGGTCGCCGTGGCTCTCGTGTTCTTGAATGTTGGGTCCGAGCGCGCTCACGCGCCCGTGCGGCCGCCGGTGACCGCCCGTCCGGGGGCGGGGGGGCTTCCGATGATCCGCAACTATGCGCCGGACAAGCCGCCAGCCCTGGGCGGCCAGCCGTTCTGCGACGCCACGCTCCACGCGTCCGGTGGCGCTGCCTCTCCGGCCGGGACTGTGCTCGTCGACACGAGGCCGCCGACAGGGTATGTGTACTTGGTCAGGGCCTCAGGGTTATTGCCACCCGCCAGAGGAGAAGTCTATGAGCTCTGGCTCCGGCCGGAGAACACCACAACCGCTGGGGCCCATCAGCTCCTGCCGTCCCAGCCACCGGTGGTGCTCGGAGTGATCAAGCCGGCGGTCGGCCCCGACGGGATGCTCGCGGCGGAAGGCCTGGTGCCGCCTAGCCTGACCATCGGCCCCTACCGGTTCTTGATCACCGTCCAGCCCCCATCGCTGAAGGCGCCCGGACGCCCAGTGCTCGCAGGCGACGCGTCGTTATGAATCCCGAAACGAAAGGTGCCCACACCATGCTCAGTCTTGCCACCGTCCGATCCGATCGCCGTGCCAGCATGCCTAGGCGCTACCTCGCCGTAGTCGCAGTTGTGGCTTTATTCGCTGGGTCTGCCGCAGGCGAGGCTCAGGCGACGGCCCCCAGCATTGTCGTGCCGTCGGGAGGCACGGTCGCCGGGCACGGTTACGCCTACTGGTTGGCCGTCGGCGACCGGATCTTCTTCGACACCGGTGGGTCCCCGGACCTCTGCCAGACCCTCCACGCCAACGGACAGGCCGTCGCATTCCTTGACGGTGTCGACACCAGCGGCGAGATCCAGTGCAGCGTGCCCGCCGACCGGCCGCTCTACGTCCACGGCGTGCAAAACGAATGCTCGACCTTCGAGGGTGACCACAACGGCTTCGGCAGCTCGCCGTCGCAGCTCCGACTGTGTGCTCGCACCGGCTTCGACGGCCTCGGTGGAGCGGCATTCGTCGACGGAGCGAGCGTCCCCAACTACCGAGAGCTGATCGCCGCCGCGGACGCGGTCGCGGTGAACATACCCGCGAACAACTCGTTCGGCATCTCGGGAGGACCCGGCCAGTCGGCCGCCTACGGCGAGGGATTGCTGCTGAGAGGTCTCTCGACCGGCACGCACACCATCCGAATCGTCTCCAGGACGTCGGGCGGGGAAGAAACGCGGACGTTCATCCTGCACGTCCACTGACAATCGGTCCCGAGAGCCGAACCGCTAACGCTCTGCCTCACGGCCACATCCCGTCTTCGGCCCGTCTGAACGCGACCATGCTCGAACAGGTGCAAGCGGGACAGCTCGAGCCACCTGGCAGAAAGTCGCCGTGGCTCGCAGTGCCGAGCAGCCACGACTCGACTCGCCAGTCCCGCCGAACGCACTACCGGTCCCGGACATAGGGAGCCACGCATTCGCGCGCGCCCTAAAGACGCGCGCGAAAGCGAAAGCACGTCTCGACCGGCGCCTCGCGAGCCTCTCGCTTGTCGCCAGAAGCGACGATGCCCCATTCGTGCCATCGGAGGCAGCCAGCATGGTCTACGGTCAACGTGTCCGCTCGGACACCGATAGCCGCCAAGCCCTGACGCCATCGACAGTCGCAGTCGCGACCCGGCGGTACGCTTTTCTTCTCATGACTGCGAAGGAACGGCTCCTAGAGCGGGCACCCCATTGGAGCGAGGAGCAGGCCGAGCGTGCCCTACGCGCGGCTGAGAGCGGCGAGGCGGTTGACGAGTGGGGCGATCTCTCCAAGCTACATGAGGCGAGCAGCGCCGAAACGATGCGCCGGCTCGCCAAAGAGGAGCAGGCGGCGGAACACGAGCCCTGGTGAGGCGCGGCGAGGTCCGCTGGGCCGAACATCCCGATTGGCCGAGGCGGCCGGCGCTCGTGCTCACCCGCGACGAGGCGATCGACCGCCTCAACGCGGTCTTCGTCGTGCTCGCGACCACGAACATCCGTGGACTCCCGACCGAGGTCGAGCTTGGACCGGCGGACGGGATGCCTCGCCCGTGCGTCCTGAACGCCGACAACGTCGCCTCGCTGCCGAAGGCGTTCCTCGGCGAGCTCATCACCACGCTCAGTGCCGAGCGGCTGGCCGAGGTCTGTCGCGCACTGGATCGCGCCACCGGGTGCTGAGGACCGAGCCGAGCACGTGCGTCCTCAGTGCGTCCCTCAGGAATCGAAATCGGCCGTATGGGGCTGTCGTCGCAGGTCAGGACGAATCCAGGAATGGCCTGCATCTACCGGCTTTTCCTAACCTACCCTGTCACGTCGTGACCACGTAGATCCGCCTCGACAAGGCGGAGGTCACTGGTTCGAGCCCAGTATCGCCCACTTCGGTAGCCATTGGGGATTCGGCTACCTCGGGTCATCGGTTTCGTTCTCCCGCTCTTTCAGCGGCCGCGCGAGGGTCGCGACCGGGTGCCGACCTGCTCCGCGACCGAGCTCAAGCTGCGGCCGCTCCCCATCGACCGTCGAGGCACGACCCGGACAGCGGCATGGGTTGCGCGAACGCTCGTCGGCGTTCGCCGTCACGAGCGCCTGGGTCGCCCGGGCGGCCCGCCAAGGGGAAGAGGGGGAATCGCTGTCGCGATCCTGGCCGCTGATGTCCGTGTCATGGCGCGCCGCCGCGCGTGGGTGACACGATTGCCCTTCTGGCCCGGGCCAATCATGCCGACGCGAAGGCGCAGCGAACGGCTTTCATCGACCGACGAAAACGACACTCTCGCGGTTGACGAGCGATCGAAAGTGCACTTCCTTGCTCCCAGCGCGAGAAAGTGCACTCTCGTCCCGACCGCGCGACCGAGAGTGTTGTTTCTCCCCCATGGCCGCCCCCCACGGCCGCCCCATGGCCGACATCCGGCGGCGGCGACCACGCCGGCTGCCCGCCTACTCGCTAGCTGCCGCCTTCGGACCGGAGGGGCAGCACGCGAGACAGCGTGTGCTCAGACTTTCCGCTCGGATGGCCGCCAGTCCGCGCCTCGAACATCGCCCGCCGGTCCCATACATCACCATCCGGCGCCGGGTCCGGGTCCGGGTCCGGCGAGCGCGAGCTCCGATCGTTCGCAGACGCCGCGTTCCCCGCCCTCTTTGGCGACTCAAAGAGCACGGTGCAGTACCGGACGGCGGCGCCGTTCTTCAGGTTCCTCAAGTTCGTGCCCGGCGGTGATTTCCAGGTCGAGGTCGGTGTCCCGACCACGACGCCGATCGACCTCGCCGGGATCTCCGCTCCGCCACACCGCCTCCTCGACGCCATGGGCAGAGGAACACGCGCTGGCGTGGGCCACCCACGCCGACGCCGACGGCAGGCTGTCGGTGAGCACGAGCAATACCTTGCCGGGCCCGGCGACACCGACGACCCCGAGAGCTGGCGCACCGGAATCGCCAAGCTCGTCGCATCGTGACGCACCGGTCCCGCAGCCGTTTGGCCCGCACAGGATCGCATCGGGGAATCGCCGCTTCTGCCCGCGACACAAAGGGCCCTTGCCGCGGGCAGTGATTGGCCGCCGCTCCGGCCGGGAAGCCCTGTGAAAGCCCCGGAGGGAAGGAGAAGGCCATGTCCACTGCCTTGATCGTGGTGATTGTCGTTGTCGTCGTGCTCGTCCTCGTTGCGCTCCTGCTGCTGACGCGGCTGCGCGATCGGGCCCGGATCAAGCAGCGCGATCGCGAGCTCGGTCGCCGCCGCAGCCGGGTCATCGAGGAGCACCAGAACGTGGCGCAGGCGCGCGATAACGAGGCCGAGGAGGCCGAGATCCGCGCGCGGATCGCGCAGCAGGAGGCGGAGCGAGCCCGCGCCGAGGCGCAGCTGCGCCGGGAGAAGGCCACCCTGCACGAGCGCGGCATGGCCGACCACGAGCTTGTGGGGGAGCACGAGCGGGAGGACTTCGCCGGTACCTCGGCGGTCCACAACCCCGTCGCCCCCGACTCCGAGGCCGACGAGCTGCAGGAGCGCGACCTCGACCGGTGAGCGCGAGCCCGGGCGCGAGCGCCGCGCGCTCACCTGATCCCCTGACCCGCCTGCTATCACTGCCGCCGTGCGCGTCCGTGCCCAACCGATCCCCGGCCGGCGGGTCGAGGTGGTGTTCCTCGGCCACCGCTGCGGCGGGACGGTGCACGCCGTGGCGCCCGATGGGCGCGGGCTCGAGGTGCTGACCGACGACGGCGAGCTGCTGCGCTTCGGGCTCCGCCGAGCCACCGCGAGCTTCCAGGGCGCGGAGGGGGCACGGCTCCTGTTCGCCGACCCGACCCCCGCGCCCACGTTCTAAAGCGACGTTTCTGGCGCGCGCTCCCCTGAGGTGGGATGATCGTGCTGTGGATCCCGAGTCGGCTCGGCGCATGGGGCGCAACGAGGCGCTCTACCGCGCCGCCAACGAAGCCATCGAACGCGGCATGTGGCCGGGCGAAGACGACCGCCTGGTCAGCTTTCGCTGCGAGTGCGGGCGGCTCGAGTGCAATGCCACCATCGCGCTGACGCGCGGCGAGTACGAACGCGTGCGGGACTCGAGCCGGCGCTTCGTCGTGGTCGAGGGCCACGAGCAGCCCGAGATCGAGGCGGTGGTGGCCAGTGCCGAGGGCCACTCGGTGGTCGAGAAGCGCGGACCCGCAGCCGCCGTGGCCGAGGCCACCGACCCGCGCAGCTGACCGGCTCAGCCGAGCTGATCGACGTGGCGGTCGCCGCCGAGGACGAAGCGCATGCGCGCCTCGGTGCCGCCCCCACCGCGCTCCATGATCGTGAACTCGTCGGCGGCGTCCGCGATCAGTGCGAGCCCGAGCCCGAGCCCCGGCCGGGCCGCGGGGCGCTGGAATCCGCAGCCCTCGTCGGCGACCAGGATCCACAGCTCGCTGTCCGCCGCGGCAGCTGTCACATGGACGGAGCCGGGCTGGCCCCGGTAGGCGTGTAGGACGGCGTTGGTGACCGCCTCGGACACGCTGAGGCGGATCCGGTCGAGCGCGTCCGCGTCGGCGCCGAGCAGGGCCGCATATCCGGCCACACCCAGACGCGCGCGACCCACCGCATCCGGCGTCGCCGGATAGGTCTCTGAGAAGGCGTCCCGCACGGCAAACAAGCGACGAGGTGCTACCCGTCTAGGCTCAGGTCAACACGGGATGCGGCCGGATCGGCGCTCGGGGCGAGTGGCGAGACGGTCAAGCAGGCGCGAGCGCCTGCCGATGTAGCCGAGGGTGGCTGGGTCCGGACCCCCCGCGGCACCGAGCGACAGACGCGATCTTTGGCTGACACCACGTACACCGAGCCGAGCCTCGAGCCACCGGTCGAGTTGACCGGTGCCATCGAGTACACGCGCGCCCTGGTTCGGGCTCTCCCCGAGGCGACGATCTTCCTCGTCGGACCGCAGGGACGCATCTGGCTGGCTGAAGGTCGCCTGCCCAGCATCCCCAAGGACAAGCTCCTCGGCCGCCCGCTCCGCGACATCGTGCCCGAGCCTCAGGCCACCCAGCTGGGGGAGCGCGTCGAGGCTGCGCTGGCCGGAGTGCCCCAGCAGTTCGAGTACCTGACCGCCAGCCAGATCACCCCCTGCTGGATCGAGCTGACGCCGCTGAAGTTCGGCCGCGAGGAGCCGGTTGCGGTCGTGGCCGTCGTACGTGACCTGACCGAGCGCTTGCAGATCACCGCCGAGCTCGAGGCTTCCGAGCGCGCCCGCTCGGAGTTCGAGAACCTGTTCACCCAGGGCTTTGACGCCTCGCCGATCGGGATGGCGCTCGTCACCCCGAACGAGAAGCGCTTCATGCGCGTCAACGACGCTCTCTGCCGGCTGCTGCACCGCAGCCGCGAGGAGTTGGTCGGGATGCTGTGCGCTCAGGTCACGCATCCCGAGGACCAGTTGGCCGACGAGCTGGCGCGCGCCGCCATGCTCGCGGGCGAGGCGATCGGCCACGAGTGCGAGAAGCGCTACGTGCGGCCCGACGGCAGCATCGTCTGGGGGTCGCTCCACGTGACCCCCGTGTTCTCGCCCGAGGGCGAGGTGCGGTTGTTCTTCGCCCAGATCGTCGATCAGACCGCGCGGCGCCAGCGGGAGCAGTCCCTGATCCGTGAGGCGGCCGACCTCGAGCGCCTGGCTATGGTCCGCGCGGCACTGGCCGCCGGGCGCCTGCGCCTCCACGCCCAGCCGATCGTCGAGCTGGCCGGGGGCACGGTCGTCCAGCACGAGTTGCTCATCCGCCTGCTGCGCGAGGACGGCACACTGATGCCGCCGGGCGAGTTCCTGCCCATCGCCGAGCGTTACGGCCTCATCACCGAGATCGACCAGTGGGTGGTGCGCCAGGCCGTGGGCCTCGCCGCCTCCGGCCGTCCGGTCGAGGTCAACCTGTCCGCGGCCTCGGTCGGCGATCCCGACACGCTGGCCACGATCCGGGCCCTGCTCGAGCAGACCGGCGCTGACCCCTCGCTGCTCGTCTTCGAGGTGACCGAGACCGCGCTCATGGCCGACCTCGAGCGCGGGCGCGCCTTCGCCGCCGCGCTGCGCGACCTCGGCTGCCGCTTCGCCCTCGACGACTTCGGCACCGGCTACGGCACCTTCACCTATCTGAAGCACCTCCCGATCGACTACCTGAAGATCGACATGGAGTTCGTGCGCGACCTGGCGCGCAACGAGGCCGACCAGCGGCTCCTGCGGGTGATCGTCAGCGTCGCCCGCGAGCTCGGCAAACAGACCATCGCCGAGGGAGTCGAGGACGAGGCGACGCTCGTGCGCCTGCGCGAGCTCGGCGTCGACCACGCCCAGGGCTTCCACCTCGGGCGGCCCGGGCCGCTGCCCGACTGCGCGTCGGCGGCCTCCGAGCCCCGCGACCTGGCGGCCTGACGCCGGGCGCCGGGCGGCTAGAGCCCGGCCAGCCAGTCGAGCAGCGCCCGGTTGACCGCCTCGGGCTCCTCCTGATTGACCCAGTGGCCCGCGCCGGGGACGACGACCCGTGCGCGCAGGTCCTCCAGCCAGCCGTCCATCGCGGCGTCGGGCATGAACCGCCGCACGGGGTCGCGCTCGCCGGTCAGAAACAGCGCCGGCGGCTCGATCCGCCGCTCCTGCCACGGTGCCGTCTGCTCCCAGTTGCGGTCGAGGTTGCGGTAGTAGGAGAGACCGCCGCGAAAGCCGGTGCGCTCGAACGCCCGCACGTAGACCTCGAGCTCCTCCGCGCTGAGATGCGCGGGGAGCGGCGGGCTGTCCTCCCCGCCTGCCCAGTCGGGACCCCACACGCGGGTGGTGCTCAGCGTGCGGCGCACGTCGCGCTCGAGCGCCGCCTCGGCCACCCCCGGGTCCTGGAACCACACCATGTAGAAGTCCTCGCCCAGATGCCGGCGCATGATCGGGAGCGGTGCCGCCGGCGCGCGGGGCGCGAAGGGAACGCTCAGCCCGGCCACCGCGCGCACGCGCTCGGGATGCATCCAGGCCGTCTTCCAGGCCACGTCGGCACCCCAGTCATGGCCGATGACGATGCCCCGCTCGGCGCCGGCGTGGTCAAGCAGCGCCAGCACATCGGCGGCGAGCGCGAGCGTCGAGTACGGCTCGAGGCCCTCTGGCGCATCGCTGTCGCCGAAGCCGGGCAAATCGGGGACGATCAGGCGGTAGCCCGCCTGCGCGAGCGCCGGCACCTGGTGGCGCCAGGAGTAGCCGAGCTCGGGGAAGCCGTGCAGGAGCACGATGACCGGCCCGTCGGCCGGCCCGGCGCTCTGCACTGAGAGCTCGATGCCGCCGGGAACCGCCACGCGCTCGATTGGCATGAGGCGGCAGCCTATCCGGGGACGCCGACCACCGCCCACCGGCGCCCGGTGAACCGCGCCCCGCAGGTGAGCAGGCGAGCCACGATCAGCCCGGCCAGCCCGCACCACACGCCGACGATCCCCCACCCGGCGAGCAGCGAGACGAGCGCGACCGGCACGAACACGCCCAGCGCGGAGAACGCCATCGCCCACTTCAGGTAGCGGGTGTCTCCGGCGCCGAGCAGGATCCCGTCGAGCGCGAACACGAGGGCATTTGCGGGCTGCATGAGCGCGTAGATCGGCCAGATCGCGTCGAGGCGGCCGAGCACGCGGTGGTCGGCGGTGAACACGTGCGGAAGCAGGCCCGCCGAGGGCGAGCATGACCGCGCTGAGGCCGATTCCGAAGGCGAGCGAGAGCTCGAGCATGCGCACCGACGCGTCCCACGCCTGCTGCGGGCGCCCGGCCCCGAGCGCCCGGCCGACCATGACCTGGCCGGCGATCGCCACCGCGTCGAGCACCAGGGCGAGGAAGTTCCACAGCTGAAAGACGATCTGGTGGGCGGCCAGCGAGGCGGCCCCGACGCGGGCAAGCACGGCGCTGGCGAACAGGAACGAGGCGTACAGCGAGCCGGTACGGATGAAGATGTCGCTGCCCACCCGCAGGAGCGGCCGGATGAGGGCCGCCTGCGGCCGGCGACTGGTCGCCGGCGCCCGCCACAGCTCGCCCACGAAGGCGCCGGCCATGCCGACCTGGGCGATGACCGTCCCCCAGGCCGAGCCGGCCAGGCCCCAGTGGAACCCGTACACGAACACGACCTCGAGCACGACGTTGGCCAGGTTGGCGACGAGCACGATGGCGAACGGGACGCCGAGCCGGGACACCCCGCGCAGGTAGCCCTGACCGGTGAGCGCGATGAGCGCACAGGGCAGCCCGAGCGCCCCGATCCGCAGGTACATAGTCGCCAGCGGCACCTTGTGCCCGCCTCCCCCGAGCCCGTGGATGACCGGTCCGGCGAGCGCCTCCGCAAGGGCGAGCAGCAGAACCCCGACCGCGCAGGCGATCCACAGCGACTGGGCGGCGATCGCGCTCGCCTGCGCCTCCCGCCCGGCCCCGTGCAGGCGCGCGACCTGCGCCGTCGTCCCGTACTCGAGGAAGTTGAACAGCGTGAACGCGCCGGTCAGGACGGCTCCGGCGAGGGCAAGCGCGGCGAGCTGCGCGGTGCCGAGGTGGCCGACGATCGCGGTGTCGACGAGAACGTAGAGCGGCTCGGCGGCGAGCGCCCCGAGCGCCGGAACGGCGAGCCGGAGGATCTCGCGGTCGTGCGGCGAGCGCAGTCGCACGGGCGGGTCAGTCGGGTGTGCTCACCGGCAGCCCGGCCGCCCGCCAGGCCTGGAAACCGCCGATCACGTCTCCGGCTTCGGTGAACCCGAATCGCGTGAGCATGGCCGCGGTGAGGCTCGACTGGAAGCCCTCGTCGCAGATGACGATGAGCCGGTGAGCGAGGTCGGCCACCGCGGGATCGCGCCACTCCGAGCGCGGATCACAGCGCCACTCGAACACGTTGCGCGCCACCACCCGGGCGCCGGGGATCTCGCCGTCGCGGCGACGCTGCTCGTCCGGCCGGATGTCGATCAGCTGGGCCCCGGCCCGGTGGGCCTCAGCCGCCTCGTCAGGGCTGAGCCGGACGATGGTGCTGCGAGCCTCGCGCAGGAGGTCCTCGACGGTGATGGGAGTCGGCATCGGTCGCCCACATTACCCGCGAAGCGGCCATGCTGACCTCCCGGACCTCTAGGCTTTTCGGCCATCCGGTCCCAGCCGGTTGAGAACGCAACTATGCTAGTGACATGAGCTCGACCGCCACGTCAGGACTCGAGGGCACCGCCCTCTCCGCCTGGCGCAACTACCTGCAGACGCATGCGCGGATCCTGCGGGAGCTCGATGCCGATCTGCTCGCCCATCAGGGCATGACGACGCGCGACTACGAGGTGCTGCTCTACCTCTCGCGCGAGCCCGAGCGCAAGCTGCCCATGTCGGCCCTGGCCGAGCGCACGATGCTCACCCGGTCGGGGATCACCCGGCTCGTCGACGGACTCGTGAACGCGGGGCTCGTGCAGCGCACAGGCTGCCTGCGCGACGCCCGGGTCTCCTACGCCCAGCTCACCGATGCCGGCTACGAGAAGCTGGCCCGAGCCGGCTGCACGCACGTGGCCGGAATCCAGCGGCTGTTCCTCGAGCACTTCTCCCCCGAGGAGATCGCTCAACTGGCCGAGCTGCTCGGCCGCCTTCCCGGCGCCACCGGCGAGGGCAGCTGCACCGTCGGCGGCTAGTCCCCTTCCGCTCCTCTTCTGCGACGGGCCGGTTCGCTCCGGAACCGCTTGCGCGGTCAATACTTGATCTCGCAACTAGTTCTGCTACGATGATTGCAGGATCAATCAAGCTGCACCGGAACCGACAAGGAGCTCCAATGTCCGTCACCCCCACCCTCGCCGCCATCCCCACCGGCACCTACAACGTCGACGCCTCCCACTCGGGCGTCGCCTTCGAGGTCAAGCACATGGGTATCGCCACCGTGCGCGGCGCGTTCAAGTCCTTCCAGGGCACGCTCGACGCCACGAGCGAGCTGCCCGTGCTCAACGGCTCCGTCGAAGTGGCCAGCATCGACACCGGCGACGCGAACCGCGACGGACACCTGGCCGCTCCGGACTTCTTCGACGCCGCCACCCACCCGCAGATCACCTTCACCTCGAGCGCGCTCGAGCCGATCAGCGACGGCGAGGTGCGCCTGACCGGCGAGATCACGATCAAGGGCACGAGCCGTCCGATCGAGCTCACCGGCGTGATCGCCGACCCGGGCACCACCGACCCGTGGGGCAACCAGCGCGTCGGCCTCGAGCTCCAGGGCACGATCGACCGCCGCGAGTTCGACCTCAAGTGGAACCAGACCCTGCCGAACGGCAACCTCCTGGTCGCCAACGAGGTCAAGCTCGTCCTGAGCATCTCGGCGGTCAAGGCCGCCTAGTTCGATGCGCATCCTGGCCATCTCCGGCAGCCTCCGCGCAGCGTCGTACAACACGGCGCTGCTGCGGGCGGCCGCCGAGCTCACCCCAACGGACACGACCATCGAGCTCTACGACGGGCCTCGGGGAGCTCCCGCCCTACAACGAGGACCACGACACCGATGAGCCGCCGGCCGCGGTGGACCGCCTGCGCCAGGCGATCGCCGGCGCCGACGCCCTCATCGTGGCCGCGCCGGAGTTCAACGGCACGATGCCGGGACAGCTCAAGCAGGCCATCGACTGGGGCTCGCGGCCCTACGGCCAGGCGTCCTCGCTGTGGGGCAAGTCCGTCCTGGTCGTCGGCGCCAGCGTCACCGACTACGGCGCCGTCTGGGCCCAGGACCATGCCCGCAAGGCGCTCGGCATCGCCGGCGCCCGCGTGCTCGAGGACGAGCTCGCGGTGGCCAAAGCCGCGGACCGCTTCGACGCCGACGGGCGTCTGACCGACCACGAGACCCGCCAGCGCCTCGAGGCGGTGCTCGACACGCTCGTGCACTCCGCCGAGGCGTCGCTGTCCCGGGCTGCCTAGCACCTGCCGCCTCCGCCACTGAGGGGACCGCGCGGCGAACTCCCGCCGCGGGGCGACCGCGCGGCGAACTTTGGCGATCTGCTGGTCCTGGAGACCCGTCGATCGCCAAAGTTCGGCCCGCTCCCCTGCCAGCTACGCTTCAGAGCCCCTGGCGACGTGGCGGAGTGGCTACGCAGCGGCCTGCAAAGCCGTCTACACCGGTTCGATTCCGGTCGTCGCCTCTCGTTCGCCAACCGATGAACGGCTGTCTGAGGCGGTCGCTGCCCCGTCGGCGGAGGCCCCCAGCCGCACCACCGCCGAGTTCCGCCGGCGCTGGCTGAGCGCCGGTCCGATACTCGTCGCGTCGCCGCGGGGTATGGCCCGCTCTCGCCATGGCCGAGGCTGCGCGTTTTCGCCCGCCCATGTCGGGAAAGGCTCCTGTCACCGCGATCACAGGGGAAGGGACATGGCGAAGAGCTCACGACGCAACCAGACAGAGGGCACCCTCGATCGGATGGCCGGACGGGTGCTCGAAGTAGTGGGAAAGCTCACCGGCCGCACATCGACCAAGGCCAAGGGCAAGGGCGCCCGTTTCCGCGGCTCGGCGCGAAAGACCACCGGCCGCGCCAAGCGCGCCGGACGCTGACCCCACACGGGCACCGCATCGACACCCATGAGCACAGAGCTCCCTCCGTCGCTTCCCGATCCGCGGCGGGAGGCGCTCTCGGGGTTCTTCTCCGGCCAGCTCACCGCCGCCGAGCTCTCCGAGCGTCTGTCCGACGACGGCTCGCCCCCGGTGCCGGTGCCGGTGCCGGCGGCCGAGCCTGAGCCCGGCACGCTCAGCTTCGCCGCGCCGGCCCCGCCGCGGCGGCGGCGTCCGCTCGGTCGCCGCATGGGCGCGGCGCTCCTCGTCGGGTGCGTGGCCGCCGGCGGAGTCGTGGCGGGAATGGCGATCGGGTCACGGCCTCAACCGGTCGCCGCCCAGACCCGGGGTGCGCGTGTGCTCACCGGCGCATCGCTGCGGGCGCACGGCCACTCCCGCCCCCACCGCAGGGCCGCCCAGGTCGTGAGGGCAAGCGCCGTCGCCATCCCGGCCGTCGCTCCGTCGGCGAGCCGACCCGCGCCCGCCCGCCCGCACACCGGTCCGCACCCGCGCCCGCCCGCGCCGGGGAAGCCCGGGAGAGCCCACGGTCCGGGCGCCGTCCCGCCGGGGGGACCTCCGCAGAGCGTGGGCACCCCGACGGCGACGACAGCGCCGCCGACCACCACCGACACCACGACAACCGATCAGACGAGCACGGCAACGACCACCACGGCTCCCCCGACGACGACAGCCGCGACGACGACGACTGCAGCGCCGCCGCCGAGCTGATCGCACTCAGTACTCGTCCCGCCGCTGCCACCAGGGCCCGCTCTCGTTGCGCCCGAGCGGGGCGCGGTCGAGCCACTGGTACATGCCCCACAGGCCATCCAAGCCGCGCGCATAGGCCGAGTAGGTGTGGTAGACGACGCCGTCCTGCAGCGCGAACGCGCTCATGCCCGGGTGCTCGCGCATGTAGGTGGCGGTGTCCACACCGCTCATCGCGGCGTGGAGAGCAGCGGCGCCCCCGCCGCCCGGCTTGCGCAGCCACGTCGTGTCGCGGGGGCGGAAGTTGTAGTCGATCGACCCCGAGTCCTGCTGCTCCTCGGTGAACGAGGCGCTGAAGTCGAAGTTGAAGTCGCTGTCGAGCGATGACGCCCAGGTGAAGGTCCAGCCCATGCGCCGCTTGTAGGCCGCGAGCTCGGCGAGCGGAGCCCGCGAGACGGCGACAAGCCCGACATCGTGATTCTCCAAATGCACGGCGAAGCCGTTGAAGCCGTCGGCGATCGCCGAGCAGGACGGGCAGCCGCCCGTGTACTGCGGGCCGTACATGAAGTGGTAGACGAGCAGCTGCGAGCGGCCGCCGAACAGGTCGGCGAGCGAGGCGGGGCCGGCCTCGGTCTCGAACCGGTACTCCTTCTCGACCCCGACCCAGGGGAGCTCTCGGCGCCGGCGGGCAACCTCGTCGCTCTGTCGGGTGAGCTCCTTCTCGGCCTCGAGCAGCTGGCGGCGGGCGCTCAGCCACTCCTCGCGGCTGCCGGTGGTGTGGGTGCTCATGTGATGTCTCCTCGGTTTTCAGGTGGTGGCGATGAGGACGCCGAGGACGACGAGGCCCAGGGCGAGCGGGATGTCGACAGCGGGGCGCGGCGCGAACAGCTTCTGGGCCAGGACGGCCAGGGCGACGGCGATCATCAGCGGGATGCTCATCGGGTCGACGGCGACCAGCACGAGCATCAGCCCGATGCTCGACCCGAGGCAGCAGACGCCGAAGTGGAGCCCGGAGTGCAGGTGCTCGCGACAGCGCCGGCGGAACTCCCGCTTGAGCGGCGTGAGCTCGTAGAGGCCGGCGGCGACCGTGAGCACGCCGGCGGTGAGGGCGCCGGGCGGCCGGTAGAGCAGCCACATGGCGACCCCGACGAGCGCCCAGATCCCGAGATAGGAGCCGGCGAACACGGGCGCGGTGAGCGTCCCACCGGGATCTCGGGCCCGCCGGGCGATGGCCGGAACCGCGCTCGGGAGCATCATGGCCGCCATCATCGGCACGGCCACCGCGCCCATCCCGGTCGCGTCCATGGGCATGCCGGTCATTGCTCGCCTCCGGCCCGCGCCGCGGCGCCGATCTTCAGGTCTGGGAGGGTCTCCCCGGTTTCGAGCAATGTCTTCAGGTTGGCCAGCACGCGGGGCCAGCCCTGGCTGACCATCGACCCGAGCCGGCCACCCGCGGCCAGGTCGTCGTGGATGACGGTCAGCTTGACCTGTTCGCCCAGGGCCTCGATCTCGAAGGTCACCTGCGAGCGGGGCTCGGCGGCCAGGCGCTCCCGGACCTCGTGGCTGAGCTCAAGCGAATCGGCCAGTTCGGGCGTGAATGTGTGCCAGGTGTAGGCGAGCCGCCGAAACGGCTCGGACTCGAGCACCACCTGCTCGGCGTCGGCGATGTCCAGCCCGCGCATCTGCCAGCGCATCGGCGCGCCCGGCGTCCAGTCGGTGGCGAAGCTGGTCTCCCAGTAGCGCTCGGTGAATGCCGGCTCGGTCAGTGCCTGCCACAGGCGCTCGGGCGTGGTCCGGATGTAGGTGGTGTAGACGAACGACGACTTCTCCACGGCGGTTTCCTCCAGTGCTCGCTTGAGATCGGCCAGGGCCTCGACGCGGCCCTGCTCGTATCGGGTGATCCACCGCTCCGCGATCTCGTTGATCGGGACGGCGTTCAGGTAGTGGTGCTTCTCGCGGCCGCGGCGAACGGTGGTGACGAGGTTGGCTGCCTCGAGCACGGCGAGGTGCTTGCTCACCGACTGGCGCGCCATGTCCAGCCGGGAACCGAGCTCGCGGAGCGTCTGCCCGTTGCGCTCGTTCAGGCTGTCGAGCAAGAGCCGCCGGCTTGGATCGGCCAGCGCCTTGAACACGTCATCGATGTCGGAATAGGCAGCCATATGGCTGCACAATAATAGGCAGCCGATTGGCTGCCTGTCAAGCTCGGGGCTCGGTGCGGCCCGCCGGACCGATCCGGAGGCCGCCCTGCGGGGCGCCCGGACCGGGCACGCCGCGCGGATCGCCCACCTTGCGCCGCCATTCCTCACTAAAGCACTTGACTTTGTATCCTTTGACTGTGCCCGGGGGCGGATCACCACTGCTGCTTCGGCTGCGCCGGCGGGGCAGCACGGAACCGACGTTCGAGATCACCGGCGCCGCCCGGGGCCTCACCCCCGAAGGCGTCATCGATCGCGTACGCACGAGCGACGGGCAGATCGACGTCCGGCTCGTGCTCCACGACGGCACGACCGGACGCGCTCGCCTCGCCGCGGCCGACTGGGAGTGGCTCGAGCTCCGGCGCGGCGACATCGTCGCCTTGCGTCGCGCCTGCCCGCCTGATCAGCGCGTGACCCAGGACTCCGGGGTCCGGGCCAGCCTGGCCACGGGGGCGGGCAGGCGGGCGTTGGCCAGGTCCGCCAGCGTCACCCCTTCGAGCACCGCCCGCACGTTCGTGCGCAGCGCGATCCACACATCCTGCAGCGAGCCGGCGTGGCCGGGGTAGTGGAGCGACTCCGGCGGCTGGCCGCGGACCTCGGCCAGCGGCCCCTCGACGGCGCGGATGATGTCTGCCACGGTGATCTCCTCGGGCGGCCGGGCCAGCCGGTGGCCGCCGTCGCGGCCGCGCTGACTGCTCACCAGCCGGGCCCGGCGCAGCTCGTGGAAGATCTTCTGCAGGAACTGGAGCGGGATCTCCTGCGTGTGGGCCACCGCCTCGGCTGTCAGCGGCTCCTCACCCGCGAGCGCCAGCTCGACCGCGGCCCGCACGGCATAGTCGACCTTGGCCGAGACGCGCACCGCGGCATTCTCGCCCATCGCCCGGCGGGGCGCCCCACCCCGCGAGGCCCGGGGCGGATCCCGGCTCACTGCAAGTTGACCTTTTGGGTCCGGATTACATAGAATCGGTTTCGATGACGACGGCGACCGCCCCCCTTGACGCGCAGCGCTTGCGCACGACGATGGGCCACTTCGCCACCGGGGTGACGGTCATCACAACGCGGGCGGACGATGGTGGGCCACTCGGCACCACGGGGAGCGCGGCGGCGAACTGGGACGAGGTCGCCCACCGGGCCGACGGTGCGAGCGGCCCGCACCTCCACGGCGCGCTCGCCGTGTTCGACTGCGCGCTCGAGGACGTGCACCCCGGCGGCGACCACGAGATCGTGGTCGGACGGATTGAGGAGGTGGAGCTGGGGGACGCCCTCGCCGCGCCGCTCCTGCACTTCCGCGGCACCTACGCGGGATTGGCGTCGTGAGCGCGCTCACCGCCGCCGCGGACGAGCTTGCCGCGGTGGGCGCAGAGCGGGAGGCAGTGCTCCTGGCCGCGGTCCGTCAGCTCGAGGCCGACGCGGCAGCGCGGCGAATCGCCGAGCAGACGATCGGCTGCACGCTCCCGACGCGCCACGGCGCCTTCCGCGCCGTCGGGCTGCGCGCCGGATGGCGGCGAGCCGCCGATCGTCGCCCTCGTCCACGGCGATCCGGCCGTGGCGGAGCGCCCGCTCGTCGCTGTCCACGTGGCCTGCCTGCTGGGTGAGACGTTCGGCTCGCTCGCCTGCTCGTGCCGTGGGCGGCTGCACGCGGCGCTCGAGGCGGTCGTCGCCGCAGATGCGGGCGCCCTGGTCTACGTCACCCGACCAGCCGGAGCGCCCCTCGCCTGCGGCGCCGAGGCCCCGGTCCCGGCGGATGCCGTGGCCGCCCTCGTGCGGGCGGTCGGCCTCGAGCGACTGCGGCTTCACGAGCCCGACCCGGCGAGCGCCACCGCCCTTGCCGCCCACGGCCTGGAGGTACTGTGAGCGCCCGCGTCGCCGCAGTCATCGGCAACCCCCGCCCTGGCTCGCGGACCCACGCGTTGGCCGACGGGCTGGCCGGCGAGCTGGCCCGTGTCCTCGGCGCGGGGCCGGCCGTGAGCGTTGACCTGGCGGCGCTCGGCCCCGCCGTGCTCGATCCCGGGAGCGAGCCCGCGGCCGCCGCGGTCCAGACCGTCTTGGGCGCCGAGGTGCTCGTGGTCGCCAGCCCGACCTACAAGGCCACCTACTCCGGGTTGCTGAAGGCCTTTCTGGACCGCCTGGCCACGGGGGCGCTCGCCGGCGCGGCGGCCGTTCCACTGCTGCTCGGCGGCGCCGGCGAGCACCGGCTCGCCGTCGATGTGCACCTCACGCCGCTGCTGCTCGAGCTCGGAGCCCGCGTGCCCGTGCGCGGCCTGTTCGTGCTCGAGCGCGAGGTCGACGAGTTTCCCGAGCGCGCCGCGGCGTGGGCGCAGGAGCACGCGACGCTCTTCGCCCCGATCGAAGCCCTCCTGCCCCGCTAGTCGACCGTGACTTCGTGCAGGCGGTGCGTGTCGACGTCGTAGACGAAGCCGCGCACCTGATCGGTGTGGAGCAGGAACGGCGAGCGGCGGACACGGAGGATCGACTGGCGCAGATCGGACTCGACGTCCGTGAACGACTCGATCGCGAACGCCGGCGCCACGCCGGTGTCTGCCTGCAGCTCGGCTCGAAACTCGTCGTCGGTGATCGTCTGCATCCCGCACTTCGTGTGGTGGACGAGCACGATCTCCCGCGTGCCCAGCTTGCGCTGGGAGATGGCCAGGGAGCGGATCACATCGTCGGTGACGACGCCGCCGGCGTTGCGCACCACATGGGCGTCGCCGACCTCGAGACCGAGGGCGGCGAACAGGTCGAGGCGGGCATCCATGCAGGCCACCACGGCGAGCGCCCGCCGCGGGCGACCGCTTGCGGCCTCGCCGGCCCGACCCTCTGCGAAGGCACGGTTGTGCTCGAGCAGCTCGTCGATGACGCTCATCGGCCCGGCAGCCTACTTGCTGGCGTCAGGGCGCGAGGGCTCCCACGAGCACCTATACTCGACCCCCTCGCGGCTGTAGCTCAGTTGGCTAGAGCGTCTGCTTGCCATGCAGAAGGTCGAGGGTTCGAGTCCCTTCAGCCGCTCTCGGAAGAAGCCCTGGTAATCCGGGGCTTTTTCTTTGTCAGGAACGGCGCGAACAGGGTGTGGGCCGGCCGGCGCTACCACTTGGCGCTACCAAAGTGCCCTCCGGCCCGCCCAGTGGCCTCAACAGCTACGGGAAGGCCGCTGGCCTCGGACGAGAGGCGCGTCCCCGAGGCTCGGGTCGTCGCGTCGCGGTCGCCGAGCCTCGTGAGGGCCCCGAGCTGGACTGGTGCTGGGCTGCCGTTTGGCAGGTGCACGGATCCCGTGCTCCCTCGACCGCCAAGTCGGTCGAGCCCGACGGTCTCGAATGCTCCCCGGAGCCCAGACCTCCCCCTCCCCGCCAAGCCCGACCTCGCTCGCTGTCAGGTCCAGATTGCTCGCCGTCATCCCGCCGCCCGAGCCAACCAAACCGCCACCCAGACTCCCCTGCCCATCACATCCACAACTGGCCATCAGCCCCGGTCCTCCGAGGTCCCCGCCGTGCAACCGGCCAAGCCCTTCGACGCCCGCCGCCACCAGTGATGCCAATCGCTCGAGCCGGACTACCCGAACGAATACGTGGAGGGCGGATGGCGGTGTGCAGCTACCGCAGCTACGACCTGTATGGCCTGCGGAGCGGGCGATGGCGGACGGTCACGCTGTCGCCCCGATGCCCGGGCGATTGTCAGCCGGTTGCGATCGGGCGCGGCTGGATCAGGCTGCGCGAGACCAGCTCGCTCTGCTTCGAGCACTGCGGTGTGAGCTACTACGAGCAGAAGATCATCGGCGGCCGGTTCGTGCGCGACCCGGCTAAGCCGGGCGGCACCACGTTCGACGATCTCGATGCGCGCTCCGGCTCTGCCCGGTTATGCACGCCGTTGCGCTACCCAACCAACAATGACGTCTCGGCCGGCACGGTAGAGCCTGGCTGGCTGTCCTTCGCAGGCCCATTCGCGCTCGCCAGCGGGGCACCGAACGCGCCGTACCCAGGTGCTGCGATCGTCTACCGACTGCGACGGTGCAGATCATCTCTGAACCTCCCGGTGAAGGGCGCCGGCACGGCGCTGATCAGCTCGCGCGCGGTGGCCTGGGACACCGAAATCGCCGACAACACGCTCCACGGTCTCTGGCTTCCGAGCCTGCGCCAGTTCGACAGTCCGATGCCCTACGGCACGCTGGTCGGACGGACCAACCGCACCGTTTACCTCGAATACGCCGACGCCAACTTCAAGTTCTGGACCGCCACACTCCCAAAGGCTCCCAAGGCCCCGACCGGCTAAGCGGAGAACACAACCAGCGCCCGCCTGCTGCCGAGTCTCGATCATTTGCGACTCGCGAGCGTGCTGGCCCGCGCGCTGCCTAACGCAGAGTCCTGTCCCTTGACCGCTGGATCACCCATATCGACGGAAGCGCGACGAGCAGCGCCACGAACCCAACGACGATCAGAGTCCACCCCGTGTGCCCCGTCACCCCGACCGCTATCAATGCAAGGCCCACGGCGCTCAGAACCAACAGCGCGACGAGCTTCATCGGAGGCTTAGGAGCCACGCGTCGCAACGGTACTCCCGATTGCCCGAGCGGGGGAGGCATCACGGTCGCGCTTCCGCAACGGGCAAAGAGCATCCGGCTCCCGCCCTTTTCCGCATTCTCCGACAGCCTCGTGCCAAACCAGCAGCCCGCCACCATCCACTGGGCGTCCGCGGCGATAGCACGCGTCGCCGTGGGCGGCCCCGCGTTCCGGTCCGTCAATTCGCGCCGAGCCGCACGGAGACGGCAACAGCCACACCCTCAGTCGACGCAGTGCCCCAGCGGCCGACTGCCCGGCCCGGACGGGGCGCCTGATTGACTGCCCCGGCTACTTCCGGGCGCCGAACAGGCCGCCGCGCTTCTCAGGAATCGCAAAGCCCGGCGGGGCGATCGGCGGCAGCTGCGCCGGCGGCGTCGGAGTCGGAGGCTTTGGAGCGGTAGCGGCCACGAGATCAGGTTAGCTGGCGAGGCTGACTGTCCAAAGGATGATCTCCGCCGTGAGCAGGGCGCAACTGGCCGTGAACCAGCTGGACAGCCTGGCGCTCTTCTCCCCGTTGGTGTCCAGGTGCGGCTCCATCCAGATCCCTGCCGCCCGGTATGCCTCGGCGACGTCGCTGACGCCACGGTGGTCGCTCTCAGCCAGCAGGGCCTCGCCGCGGAAGGCGAACACGAGCTTGTGCGGCAGCAGCACGAACACGGCAGCCCCAACGCACAGGACGAACGCGATCAAAGCGAGAACGGCCCAGACGTCAAGGGACCCATGGGCGGCCTTCGTACCGAGGAATGAGCCAGAGATGGATGCGGCAGCCACGACCGTGCCCGCTCTGGTACGCAGCGCCGTAAGCGCCCGCTCCTGCTCAGCCAGCGCGTCAGCCGTCAGCTGGAAACTCAGCTCCTCGATCGAGACGGCCACATTCATTTTCTATCGAGCCGAGATGACGTACCCAGCCCCCCACCCCGGGCCCGGCTCCCGGAGATCAGTGACCTGCGATCAGACATTCGGAGCCCGCATCTGGAGTACCTGTGGACCCCGCCGCCTTCCAGAAATCGCTTGGGCCGGACTACCCGAACGAATACGTGGAGGGCGGGTAGTCCGGCCCAAGCGCCACGCGAAAGCCCAATGGCGGGCGGGGACGTCGCGGGTACTGGGGTGGACCGGCAGTCCACCTCTGAGTCCACCTTTCAGTCCACCCCCTTCGAGGGTCCTGCGGCCAGGGACTCCGTATGAAGAAGTGAACCTCGAGTTCCTCTCCCCTCCCTCAGGTGCCCGAGCGGCGGCCGGAGCGCCACGAGAGACACCCGCCGAGGCGAGCTCGCCCACGGTCCCGCCTTGACCCGCGTTGACCTGCGCTGACTCATTACCACTGATTTGCAGGGAAAACGCCTCGGGCTGAGGTAACGTATCAGCTGGTTTCGCCGTGTATCCGACTCACCACAGCCCCGCGCAGGCAAGGGATTCCGCCCACCGCTAATGGTGGCCGCGTCGAGCCAGGCGAGCGCACCGCGATCGTGCGGGCGCCGATCACGCGCGGCGGACGTCATGACAGTCGCGGATGTCGCGACGCTCCTGGATCTCAAGCCGTACACCGTCAAGGAGTACGCCCGACGCGGGATCCTGCCCGGGCGAAAGCTAGGTCGTAACTGGCGCTTCCTCCGGCCGGAGCTCGAGGAGGCGATCAGGCGACTTCCTCGCGCAGCCGTTCGCTGACGCCCGGTCCGCCCGCGAAGATCGCGTCCATTCGCTCGGCGAGCTCGATCAGCGGCCGAGCGTGCAGGTAGCGCTCGGTCGTCGTGATCTTCGAGTGGCCGAGCAGGGTCTGCACGGTAGCGGGATCGAGTCCGCGGATTGCCAGCGTCGCGAACGTGTGCCGAAGGTGGTGGAACGGCAGCGGAGGTAGCCCGGCGGCGTCCCGAGCTGCGTTGTAGCGACGGCGCAGAGCGGAGTCGTCGATCGGGTCGCCGGCCGGACCGCAGAACACGAAGTCGTCGGGCCCGGTGAACCAGTCGCGGCGGCTCAGCTCAGTCGAGCGCGACAAACGCCTCCCGGGCCAGCGGGACCGCCCGCCACTTCCCGGACTTGGTGCGTCGACTCGATGCCGGCCGACATGACGGCGACCACGACGAGCGTGCGGTCGGCGAAGCGGACATGCCTCCAGCGCAGCGCGCGCAGCTCGCCCTGGCGCAGGCCCGGAGAATCCGGCGACGGTGTAGATCGCCGCGTCCTGGTGGTTGGCCCGCTGCTGCTCGACGTCCTCCTCCTGAGCTCGCCCAGCGGCGGCCGCCGTTCACGTGCTGGCCCTCGCGCGCGGCGCGCGCGAGCGCCATGACTTGCTCGGCAGTGAAGGTCTCCGGCGGCTTCGAGTAGTCCTCACGGCGCTTGTCGGCGCCACGCACGGGATTGGACGGCAGCGCGAAGCGTGTCCGCGCGCGTCGCGTACTCGAAGACGTTGGCGAGCACCTGCCGGTGAACGTTGACGTTGCGGCCGGTCAGCCCTTCGCGGTCGAGGCGGCGCAGGAACCGCTCGATCTCGGCCGTGGTGATCGCGGCGATCGGCCGGTCGCCGAAGGCGCGCATGATCCGCGCCACCCGCGGCCCGCCGTTGCGCGGCCGCGAGCCCGGCAGCGCCAG
Organism: uncultured Solirubrobacterales bacterium; assembly: GCA_963848745.1. Lineage (GTDB taxonomy): Bacteria > Actinomycetota > Thermoleophilia > Solirubrobacterales > Solirubrobacteraceae > Palsa-465. The sequence continues at coordinate 914,189 of CAWKEO010000002.1, forward strand.
CATCGCGTCGTAGCTGCGCAGCGACGCTGGCTTCAGCCGCTTTGTGTGCTCTGCCCACTCGCGCCACTCGGCCGCGGCATCGGCGAACGTCGCCTCGCGGTTGGGCTGCGACGTCGAGCCAGTTCGCGCTCGGTCTCGTCGATCAGGCTGTCCATCGCCCGCTCCGCCGCGCGGCGATCGAGATAGCCGTCGGGTGCGCGGCCGCGCCGCTGGCGCCAGCCGGAGCCGGCGTCCGTCGAGTTCCACCCAGGCCCGGCCCAGCCGCCGGTAGCACTGCCGCCCGGTCGAGTCGCGCCACTTCGCGATCGCGTAGACGACGTCGGCGCGCTCGCCCTTACCCGCCCGGAACAGGATCGCTCCGGCTGGCTTCTGACCGCTTCACGATTCGGCAGTCTTAACCGGCGCTACCACCGGCGCTACCACTCGAACGAAATCGGGCCTCCAAAATGCCTGTAGACATAGGGGATTCCTCAGTATTCATCGAAGGTCGATGGCCAAACCAAGCAATTGCCATGCAGAAGGTCGAGGGTTCGAGTCCCTTCAGCCGCTTTGAAAGGCCCGCATTTGCGGGCCTTTTGCGTTTGTGGTTCGAGACCCCTTCCCAGATCCCGGAAGTACGTCGTTATGCGGCGTCCTTTCGTGATGGGTTGATGGCAGCGGGGGCACCGTACCCGATCTGCCGTTTGCTGGTTCGGCGTCTGCCCTCGGTGGCGCATCGTTAGCGATGACGCGAGTAGGCCGGCTGCACATCCAGTCGAAGCCCGCAGCAGAGCAGTCAGGAGTCCCGGGCGGTCCAGGCACCGTTGGGGCGCCTCCTCCGATGGCGGGTAGCCGACGCGGACGGCGATCAGGCCGAGCACCGCGCGGCGCCGGCCCGCTATCGCGCGCCGGGCGGCGAACTGAAACACCCGGTTAGCCTAGCGACCCCCGCGAAAGCGAACTCTACCGCGGGCGGGCGTGTTCAGCCCGTGGCGCGCCGAGAACGGGCGGCGTCCGCGCGCCACAGCGGCACGAAGAAGGCGTCGTGGAGCATCTGCGCTGAGATGATCGAGCACAGCAGGTAGCGCTCGGCGGTGATCTGCTCATCGACCCATTGGGCGACCTGCCGGTTGCGCCGGTCGCGGACGGGAATGTCGGTGCGGTCGTCGCAGCGGACCAGGCGCACCGGCCAGCGCTGCGCCCGGAAGGAGTTATCGAACAGATGCCCGCGCTCTAAGGGACGCACCAGCCAGGTTTGACCCTCGTCGAAGATCTGCAGCTCCACCGTCTGCTGGGCGGTGTCGGCCAGCAGCTCACGGGCCTGGTCAAGCAGCGCCTTGGCGGCGATCAGCCGTTCTCGCGCGGGCCGCTCAGCGCCTGGGCGGCCAAGCCCAGCAGCTCCTGGTAGAGCGGGTGATGCTCGCAGTAGAAGGCGCGGACCTGATCGACCAGCGGCCACAGGTCGGCCTTGTCGAGCCGGTAGGCGTACAGGACGGTGCTCATTGATCTGAAGGTACGGTCCGCTGCGGCGCGGACCGCGCCGCGTTGGTCAGGCTTTCTCGGCGATGAAGACCGTCGGGGCGATCTTGCCCAGCAGGATGTAGGGCGACCAGTGCGCTTCGGCGAGCACGATCCGGTAGGTTCGCTCCCCGTAGGCGGCGATTTAGCGCTCGGGCCAGGTGAGCAGTCGCGCGACCCGCAGCAGGCTTTCGGCCGCCTGGCTGTCCGGTTGGGCTTCGGTGTCGTGCTGGGTGAACTGGCTGCCGATGCGGCGCATGTGCACCACGCGCAGCTCGGCGGCGATGGCCCGCCGGGCATGTTCGACGTCCAGCCCGTGCGGGGCGCCGCCCAGCGACTCACGTCCAGGGCCTGAGCCGACCTCGCGGTAGAGGGGACCGGGGGCACGTCGAAGGTGCTCGGGGCCGGATGGGCGGGGGCTAAATAGCCACCGTCGCGTCCAGGTCCGGTATGTTGCGCGCGGGAGCGGCTACAACCCTTAGGGGGCGATTTCCCATGTCTATCAAGCACCGCGCAGGGGCGATCTCGGTGCTGGCCACCTTGTCCGGCGCCGCCAGCGCGGCCTCAATTACGACCTTCCAGGGCTCCTTCAAGGCCCTCCAGCCGTGGCTGGGCTACGCGAACATCAACCGGATCACGTGCTCGGAGACGAGGACCATCTACGGCGCCGAGCCCGCCGACGGGCTCACCCACCCGGTCCTCATCTGGGCGCACTCGACCGGCCAGGATCTGAACATCGCCGGGCCTGATGCCGAGGGCGAGAACTTCATCGCCCAGGCGGCGGCGCAGGGCTACGTGGCGATCAGCCCGACCTACGACTCGATCCCGACGATCAGCAACCCGGCCACGCTGGCCCAGGCGCGCTGCATGATGGACTCGACCTACAACAAGCAGAGTGCGGTCGCCTACGCCTGCTCGCTGCCGGAGGCCAACTGCGCGCAGGGCATCTACACCATGGGCTTCTCCCAGGGCGGGGCGATCGCCCTGGAGGCGGGCAACTACACGCCGGTCAGGGCGGCCTTCGCCATGGGGGTCAACGACACGGCCAACTACCCGCCCTTGGCTCCTCCGCCGACCGGCACGCGCGTGCTGCCCAACAACGACGTGCTGATCGAGGACGGGGCCGAGGACGTGCAGTCCACCGGCGTGAGTGGCCTGGAGCTGCCCACCGGCGACACCTGCACCGGCACCGACTGCCTGCAACCGGACGGGAGTGGCTGGTACGCGTGTTCCTGACCGACACCACCTGGGGCCTGCCCGCCGTCTGGGCCTTCCTGGGCGCCCGCTGAGGAGAATCCATATGACTCGTCTTCGTTGGGCTCTGCCCATCCTGGTCATGCTGCTGTTCACCGGGGTGGCGCAAGCCGCCTCCCCGAGTGTCAGTGTCAGCCCGAGCCTGCAACCTCTGTTCAACCCGCGCTTCCCCAACTACGTCACCCGCTGCACTCCCAACAGCACAGTGACGGTAAAGGCGCAGGGGAACGGTACCCCGATCTCTGTGGATGGGGGTGCGGCACAGACCGGCACCTTCTCCCAGGGCGTGCCATTGTCCACCGGCCAGCGCTTCTCGTTCACAGTCGGCTCACAGAGCTACAACGTCCGCTGCCTACCGTCTGACTTCCCGCATTACTCGTTCACCCGCTACGGCACCTCACAGGCGGCGTACTGGCTGACCACGCCCACCTGGAGCGAGACCAAGACCACCGGCACTTATGTGGTGATGTTCGACGGGAACGGCGTGCCGGTCTGGTGGTATGACGAGGGGACGGGGCAGATCCCGGTCGATGCCGACCTGACGCCCGCCGGGGACTTCTCCTGGTCGGTCGAGCCCTTCCAGCAGTCCTTCGCGCGCCCGGGCACCGTGCGCGTCGAGGTGCATGACCTCGACGGCAACCTGCTCGACACGCTCAACACCGTCGGCACGCCGACCGACTTCCACGAGGCTCGGCCGCTGGCCGACGGCAGCTTCCTGATCGACAGCTACGTGCTGACGATCGGCGGGGGCTCGCCGCTGCGCCCGAACGTCATGGACGCGAGCTTCCAGAACATCCAGCCCGACGGGCAGAGCACGTTCACCTGGAACTCGGCCGGGATCATCTCCCCGTCTGAGAGCATGATCTGGCTGAACCTCAGCTACCCGGGCCAGTCGGGCACGGTGTGGGACGCCCAGCACATCAACACCGTCGTCCCCTACAGGTCGGGCTACCTGATCTCGCTGCGCAACAACAACGCCGTCTACTACATCGACGGCACCGACGGGCACGTGATCTGGAAGCTCGGCGGGACCACCACGCCGCAGAGCCTGACCATCCTCGGGGATCCCGACGCCAGCACCGACTTCGGGGGCCAGCACGACGTGGAGCCCTGGCCGGACGGCACGATCTCGCTGCATGACAACGGCACCGGCCGCGGCCGGGCCCCGCGCGTGCTGCGCTTCCAGATCAACGCGGCAGCCCGCACGGCGACGCTCGTGCAGTCGTTCAGCGACCCGCACGTGACCAGCTCGCTGTGCTGCGGGAGCGCCCGGATGATGCCGACCGGCGACTGGCTCGTGGACTGGGGCAACAGTCAGATCATCGAGGAGTTCAACCCCGCGGGCACCGTGGTGGACCGGCTGAAGCTCGCTTGGCCGCTGTTCAGCTACCGGGCCGTGCCGATCATGCCCGGCCAGCTCAGCGCCTCGGCCGTGATCGCCGGGATGGACTCCATGTACCCGCGGCCGGTGGGCGGATAAGCTCACGCGCCAGCTTCAAAACCGACCGCCTCAGCGACCGGGAAGCCGGGAGCTGACCGCCGTCGTCGCGCATCACCCGATGAACGTGGGCTGTCGCATCGAAGGGGTCGAGCTGGTCGACTTCCTGGTCAAGATGGGCAACGCGGAGCGGGTCCGGCGCGGCCATGCGGTCAAGGTATGGCGCGCACGGCGGCCGACCGCCCGCCCACGGTTCTTTAAACGGAGCGGGGCGCGGTCCGGTTCAGACCCGCGCCCCTTCTCCCTCTATCAGCCGGTTCTGACCGGCTGGGCCTCAGACGATCACCGGGCTTTGCTGGATGGCTGTTTGGATCGGCCCTGCGCAATGCCAGCGCAGGTCCGCCTTCGCTCGGGCTCCGATGCCGATCGCCCCCATGGCCACACACCAGGTGTGGCCATGCCGTGTGGCGTGGGCTGAGCTCGAAAGCAACGAGCGCGCCGCCGGGAGGCTGATGCACACCCGCACGTGGCGCAGAGTCTCGATGCCGATGTTCTGCGCCCAGACGCGCATGGACATGACATTCCGGGATATCTGCACGCTGCGGTGCACCCGCAGCGCCGCGACAGGAGATGGACGTCCTCAATCCTCATCGCTCCCTCCTCGTCGCGCCGGATCCTCCCTGGACGCGGCAGTCGGCGCCCACCATCGCGGCCAGCGCTGGCGGAGTTGCTGGGCCTCGGTCCGCTGGCACGGCGCGTCGGCCCGAAATCGCGCTTCTGGCCACGCAGTGGGAGGCCCACTCGAAAAGGGGGGTTTTCCTGGTTCGGGATAGGGTCGAGGTCGAGGGTTCGAGTCCCTTCAGCCACTCTGTTCGTAAGCCCCGCAAATCGCGGGGTTTTCTTTTGCCCGGAGTTTCCTGGTGCCGACTTCATCCGGTCGGCGCCGCCAGGCGGCGCTACCACCCTGTCCATGTTCCTGGCGGCGACGAGGGGCGCCGCGAGACGCAAGGTGCGGACATCACTGTCGTGCTGGTCCGGCACCACTGCGACAGCTAGCGACTGGCGCGGAGCCGGCGTGGTGGCCGCCGCCGGATGTCGCCCCGGGGAGCGGCCATGGGCGAGGAACGACACTTTCGGTCGCGCGGTCGGGAGGAGAGTGCACTTCCTCGCGCTGGGAGCAAGGAAGTGCACTCTCGATCGCTCGTCAACGCCGAGAGTGTCGTTCTCGTCGGTCGATAAGAACCATCGCCGCACCTGCCCGCCGGCACGATTCGCCCGCGCCACACGGACAAAGCGTGTCACCCGCGCGCGGCCGGGCGCCATGACACGGAAAACGGCAGCCTGGATCGAGAGGCTGGTCCGCTCGTTCTGCCGTGCATCCGACTCAGCGCAAGCCCGCGCAGGCAAGGGGTTCCGCCCACCGTCAATGCTGGCCGTGTGGAGGCTGGCGTGTGGCCACAACCGTCTGGTGGTGAGATGCGAACTCCGTCGTGATGCTGGTAGTCGCTTGCCGGCGTCAAATTCGAGCACGGAGATCTCCCTTGTCATCGCTGCAATCAATGCCCTGCGGCGGATGAAGGCAGCAGCCATCGATCGGCTCGGCGCCGCCCCGCGCCACACGCGACCACCTGCGTCGACCCGACCCGATCGGCCGACACCAAACACGGCGCTTGACTCCGCAAGTCGCCGCCACCCGATACAAGAGCTTCGTCAGCCAGCTTGCGGATTCCCGGCGTTGATCGCCCATTGGGCCGCGAAAGCCCGTTTGTATGCGGGCCGGGCTTCGCCGCGGGCAACATAGGCAGCCAGTTTGGGAAACTCGTCCAGAAGCCCCGAAGCTCTCAGCCTGAGCAGCACCGACACCATCATCAGGTCGCCCGCGCTGAACGTCCCATCGAGCCAATCGGCGTCGCCCAAGCGGGCAGACGAGTTGGACCAGTCGATCGCGAATGCGGTCTTTGACCAGAGGCAGGCGCTCTTCGGCCCAGGGCTTGTCGCCCTCCACGATCCGGGCGATCACGAGGTCGAGGATCGGCGGCTCCACGGTGTTGAGCGCGGCGAACATCCAGCTGATGGCCCGCGCCCGCGCATCGGCATCTGGCGGGAACAGGCCCGCATGGTGCTCGGCGATATGGAAGACGATCGCGCCTGTCTCGAACAGGGCGAGGTCGCCTTCCTCATAGGTCGGGATCAGGCCGAAAGGATGCAGGCGCAGATGCGCGGCTTCCTTCTTCGCGCGGAAAGAAACCAGGCGAACCTCGTAGGGTTGGCCCACCTCTTCCAGCGCCCAGCGAACGCGCGTGTCGCGCGCTAGGCCCTTGCCGCCATCGGGCGACCGCTCAAAGGCCGTGATGACGATGGTCATCGCGAGACGCTCCTCAGGTTGTGCTCCATGGCGTCATCCACGTCGATCACGGACCCGTCGGGCTGCGCGGTGCGACCTCGAGGACAGGAACAGCCAGTGCCCGTCGGACGACCTCCTCGTCTCCCGGTCATGCGCATAGGGACTCGGCCCGCGCGGAAACTCATCGCTGGCCGTCGAAAAGTCGATGTGTTGGCGACGCGCGCGGCTGATGCTCACCCCGGGATCGAGAGCACGACACGCTGACGCGTTCCGGCGTCGACGTGGTCGTGCGCCTCGGCGATCCGCTCAAGCGGCAACGGATCGCCGACCGAATCCGAATCGCTCCGTCGCGCGCGGCAGCGGTGAGATCGACTGCGGCCTGCTAACGGGCGATACGACTGAGCGCCATAGACCCACACGCGCTGATCGATTCTGGTTGCGTCGACCCCTTCGCCGACGGCGTCGATTACGCCGGCCCCGTCGCTATGCGGGATCACGCGTGGACGCGGCATCCCGCCGCCGACCCAATCGCCGCGCTGGTTCGTATCCCCCCGGGTTATGTCCAACACGGACGTGCGAACGCGAACCTCGCCCCGTCCGGGATCCGGGTCTGGCATCTCGCCGAACTCCAGGACCTCCCCGGCGAGTCCAGTCCGCTCCTACCACGCAGCAAGCATCCCGACGCCGTACCGCGGCACCCCAGCCGCCAAGTGAGCGAGTGGTGCCCTCCGACGCGGGACGGTCGCCTTCGCCTCCCCGATCCTCGTCCTGCCGTTGCGCGGAACCCGGCACACGCTCAAACGGGGCGTTCTGGTATCCGGTTACGCTGCGGCCATGACCGCACCGTCTCATGATGCGAGCGACCTTGGACCTCTGCTTGTGCTCCTTCATGGTGCCGAGGTACCGGTAGACACGGTCGAGGTCATGTACCGGCTTTGGCGGCACCGCGAGCGCGCGTACACGGCGTTCGTAGCCGATGCCGAGGAGCAGAGGCGTCGGGGTGCATCGATCACGTCCTACGGGCCGCGCAAGGCGGAGCCTGAGCCGGCTGAGGTCGAGGAGACGGTGCGGATCTGGCGGGCTGGTGAGCGAGTACGCGTTGAGCATCACGGCGGCGAGCGGGATGGCTACTACGCCGTCGCTGACGGACCGCTGTGGTGGATGTGGGACGAGCGAAACGGTGCCCACAGCAACCAGGACGACCCCAGCGTGGGGAGTGGAGTCGGCGAGGAGCTTCAGATCATGCTGAACCCAGTGCCGCTGCTGAGTTCGCTGCGGTTTCAGCCGACGGGGACCTCCGAGGTTGCTGGCCGAGCGACGATCAGCGCGCACGGCATCCCGCGCCGGCGAGGCACGCGTCATGAGCGGGCGTTCGAGCTCCACGAGCTCGGCAGCGGTGCCGACTTCTACGAGGTAGAGGTCGATCAGCAGCTTGGTGTTCTCCTCGCTGTCACCGCTATCCGGGACAAACAGCCGTTCCACAGGATCACGACGCTCGCGGCCGCGTTCGACCAGCCGATCCCGAACGAGACGTTTCGGTTTGAGCCACCGGCCGGTGAACAGATCCACTCGAGGTGGGGTGAGGAGCGGGTTGAGCACGTCACGCTCGTTGAGGCGCAACAACGGGCCCCCTTCACGGTGCTGATGCCCGACACCGTTCCTGCCAACTGGCAGGTGCAGTGCAGGCTCATCCGGCCCTCCGAGCGCCCACCCTCACCCATGCAGATCGGACTGATCTACCACTCGACCGATGGACACGAAAGCATCTCGCTCAGCCAGTTCCCCGCTGGCGGGGCCAATCCGTACAGAGCGCTCGGCGATGGCGAGGGCTGGGAGATCGTCACGCGCGCCGGTATCGAGATGATGACCCGCCCCGCACGATGGGGTCAGGCACAGGTAGAACTGGAACGTGGCGGCACGTTCGTGCACCTCATGTCCGACAACCTCACGCGAGAGCAGGTCCTGACGATCGCGGCCGGCCTGCGCCCCGCACCCGACACCAGCAGCATCTAGTGACCCAAGCGGGTGGGGTCGCGCGGCCTGAGAGGGCGCCGGCGCCGCGGGGTTGCGCACCTCGACGTCCTCGGTCCGAGGCCACAATCGCTCTGCGGCCGCGGGCTAGTGGGCGGCGGCGCGCTCCGCGATCGGGCGGCGGCGCAGTTCGCAGACCGCCGGGTCGTCCGGCTGACCGCCGGGTTCGTCAGCGACCATTCGTCGCATCGAGCCCCCAATGCGCAGCCCCGGTTAGGAGCTCCGCTTAACCGCCTGCAAGGTGTAGCTGTGGGGCAACCGCCAGGGCCGGTCGCGCAGCCGCCACTCCTTGTCGGCGATCCTCTCCATTTGCCCCGGCAGCGCCTCCCACGGAACGCTGTCGTGCTCGACCAGGCCGGTCAGCTCCATCCCGGCGTCGAGCAGCGCTGTGACGATCTCTCCAAGCCCGTGATTCCACACGTGCGCGACGTTGGCCTCGAAACGCACATCGGTCTCGACATATGTGCCTTCCTCGTCAAAAACCATCGGGTCGGGGCGCTCGAAGTAGTCGTAGTCGACGACCAGCGCGTCGGTACGGCGCTCATCGAGACTCCACATCACGGGATGTCCCTCCCGGATGAACAGGCGCCCACCAGGCTCGAGCAGCTCAGCCACGACCGACGCCCACCGCGACACCGAGGGCAGCCAGCAGAGCGCTCCGACTCCGGTGAACACAAGCTCGAATGTTCGGCCGCCGAGGGCCGGGGCCGCGTCGTAGACATCGGACTCGACGAACTCGATCCCGGCTCCAAGCTCGTGCGAGAGCCGCCGCGCCTCGGCCAGCGACGCAGGAGAGAAGTCGACACCCGTCATCGTCGCCCCCAGCCGCGCCAGCGAGATCGTGTCGGTTCCGATGTGACACTGGAGGTGGACCCCGCGCAGCCCGCGGATGTCCCCGAGCCGCGGCAGGTCAAAGCGGACCACCGCGCTCAGGAACGACGGGTCGTCGATGAACTGCTGGCGCGCGTAGCCTGGCGATGCGGCGTGAGCCGGCGCCCGCTCGTCCCAGTTGGCCCGGTTGATCTGCGCCGAGCGCTCCATGGCCTGGCACGATACCCAGCGACGTCCGCCATCATCAACGACCACAGCCGCCCGGGACAAACCGCGTGCAGAAGTCCAGCCGTCATGAGGCAGACCGCGACGCCCGCGGAGAGGACGGCCGAAGCCAGGACTGACACACTTCGGTCGCGATCAGCACGTCGCCGTCCGCCTCGAGGGCGGTCGCCGGCGCGACCAGTCGCCCCGATCCTGACCGCGGCCGACCTCGAGCTCTCCGACCAGGACCTCGCCGACATCGAAGGGAGCACCCGATGAGCAGCGCCCATTCACCACACGATCAGGTTCGCGTCGGGATGCTCGGCATCGGCCTGATGGGAGCCGCCATGGCCGGCCGGCTCCTCGATCAGGGGGTCTCGGTGGCGGCATGGGACCGCGACCCTGAACACGCCCGCGCGCTCGCCAACCGAGGCGCAACCCTGGCCGACGAGCCCAGGGAGGTCCTGGGCAACGCGCGCGCGGTGATCACAATGCTTCCCACTGCCGCCGTCATTCTGGATGTCATCGAGCCGCTGCTCGGCGGATGGCCGCAGGACACCGCCTGGTTGCAGATGAGCAGCGTCGGAGCGGCTGAGGCAGACCAGCTGACGCAGGTCGCCGACGCCCATGCGGTCACCATCGTCGACGCACCGGTGTCGGGCAGCACGCACCCGGCCGAGCAGGGCCAGCTGACGATCCTCGCGTCCGGACCCGACTCCGCGAGGACGTCCCTCGAACCGGTGTTTGCCGCGCTGGCATCCCGCGTCCTCTGGGTGGGGAAGGCCGGAATGGGTTCGCGCCTCAAGCTCGCCGCCAACCACTGGATGATCAGCTCCGTCGCCGCCCTGGCGGAGTCGATGCACCTCTGCGACGCCATGGGGCTGGATCAGCGGCACTTCGTCGAGCTGCTCGACGGCGGACCACTGGGCTCCACCTACGCCATGCAGAAGCTCGACGAGATGCAGCGGCACGACTACCCGGCCGGCTTCCCCGTCCGGCTCGCCCTCAAGGATCTGGAGCTCGTCCGCGAGGTCGCGCAGAGCTCCGAGGCCACGATGGCGCTCCTGGACGTGGTTCACGAGCGGTTCGCGACCGCCAACCGGAACTTCGCCGACGACGACCTCGCCGCCATCTACGAGCTGAGCACTCCTGCGTCGAGGTAGACCCCACCTGGCGCGGGTGCGTGGTCTACTTGCCGACGAAGGCTGATTGGCCGGTGATCGCGAGTCCGACGATGAGTGAGTTCATCTCGCGGGTGCCTTCGTAGGAGTAGATCGCTTCGGAGTCGGCGACGAATCGGGCAACGTTGTATTCGAGCAGGATTCCGTTGCCTGCCAGCAGCTCGCGCGCCCAACCGGTGGTTTCGCGCATCTTGGCGGTGCAGAATGCTTTGGCCAGGGAGGCGTGCTGCACGCCGGCTTGTCCGGCGTCGCTGAGTTGCGCGAGTCGCAGGGCCATGCATTGGGCGGCGACGACGTTGCCGAGCATGCGGGCGAGAAGGTCCTGGACGAGTTGGAATTTGGCGATCGGCCGTCCGAATTGCTCGCGTTCCTTGGCGTACGCAAGAGCGAGTTCGTAGGCGCCGCGGGCGCATCCGGCGGCTTCCCAGGCGACGGCGGCGCGCGAGTGGGTCAGGACGTTGACGGTGTCCAGGAAGCCGTTGGCGTTCTGCAGCCGGCGGGTTTCGGGCACTCGCACGTCATGCAGGACGATGTCTGCGTTCTGGACGGCGCGCAGGGCGATCTTGTGTTCCATCTTGGTGGCGGTGAATCCGGGGGCGTCCTTCTCGACGATGAATCCTTTGACCGCATCATCGCCCTCGTCGCGCGCCCAGATGATGGTCAGGTCGGCGAAGGTGGCGTTGCCGATCCAACGCTTGGCGCCGTTGAGCACCCATGTGTCCCCGTCGCGTCGGGCCGTGGTCTGAAGCCCGCGGGCCACCCCGGAGCCGACCTCGGGCTCGGTGAGTCCGAACGCCCCCAGGGCCTCGAAGCGTGCCATCCGTGGCAGCCATTCATCCTTCTGCTCCTCAGAGCCGCAGTGGTAGATCGAGCCCATCGCAAGATGGTTGTGCACGCCGAGGCCGGTCGCCACCGAGCAATCGACGGCCGCCATCTCCATGGCGACGAATCCGTCGACGAGAGCCCCGCGGCCCGGACAGCCGTACCCCTCGAGGGCGACGCCGCCCACGCCGAGCTCGGCCAGGCGCGGCCATACCTGGTGGGGGAATTCCTCCCGGGACCAGTAGTCGTTGATGATCGGCGCCACGTCCTCGCGCATGAAGCTGCGGACATCAGCGAGCAACCGGCGGTCCTCAGGCGGGAGGACTGCCTCGATGTCGAAGAAATCCTGCTCGGGCGATAGGCCTGCTGACGAATCGGGCATGGCAGCCTCCGGCGGTTACGGGTGGGTGAGAACGTCGCGCAGGACAGCGGCGAAGTCGCCAGCGCCATCGGCGTCAAACAGGGCGTGGCGGTAGCGGAGGCAGAGGAACAGCTCGTCCTGATGGGTGGCGGCGCCGAGCGAGGCGCCGAGCGGCATGCGCCCGGGCGGGGAGAACCACACCTGGGTCACCGCGCCGGCGCTGCCGCCGAGCCGGGGGACGCTCTCCAGACGACCCAGGTTAGACAGCACCGTCGTGTCGACGAAGCGGTCGCCCGTCAGCGTGATGAGGTCCTGGAAGCGGCGTTTGACCGCGGTCGGCAGCGTCGCGGTGGGCAGCTCGAGCAGGTCGACGACCAGGCCGGCGGCGTCACGGCGCTTGATCTCACGGGTGCGCGTGCGGGCCGCGCTCACCGCGGCGGGCAGATCGACGAGATCGTGGGGCGTGAAGCGCACCGAGACGTAGGAGGCGAAGTTCCCCACGACATCGTTGCGCCACTCGGCGGGACGCAAATTCACCGGCATCATCACGGACACCGGGCCGACCGCCGCGTCATGGCGATCGTTCCATCGGCTGATGGTCACGCCCAACCCGGCGAGCAGCACGTCGTTGACCGTGGCGCCCTCGCGCCGGTGCGATCGCACCCGGTCAAGCTCACTCGCGTCGAGCGCCAGCAGGGCAAAGCCGTAGCCGGGGCGATCGCTCGCGCCCTGGGGCGCGATGCGCGCCGGCGACTCGGTCAGGCGAGCGGCCTGCTCGACGAGCGTCGCGCCCCGGGCCAGGCGCGCCTTGAGCGATCGTGAGTGGACCAGACGCGCGATGTCGCGGACCTCAAGCGGATCGACGCCGGGCGACGGGTCGCTCTCACCGGCGTAGGCGCGCAGGAACGAGGCCATCAGGCGCACCGCGCTCATCCCGTCCCCCGCCGCATGGGAAAGGTTCAGCATCACCACGTCCCCGGCCGGGCGGTGGGCGAGTGTGACCGCGAAGGGCGGCGCGCTCTCCAGCGACGGGCTCTGGCCCATCAAACGCTCGCGGGCGGCCTCGAGGGCGGCGTCATCCTCACAGGCGACGACCTCGAGGGGCACCGCTTCGACCTCCTCGCCGATCTCCCAGTGGTAGCGGACATCGGTTGGCAGTGGCCGCCGCAGCCGAGCGCGCGCGATCGGATGGGCTCGCATGCCCGAGCGCAGCGCGTCGCGGAGGCGCTCTGCTTCGACATTGCCCTCGACAGCGACCTCGAGGTGCACGCTCCACGGCTCATCCTCTCGATCGAGATGCAGATAGAGCTGGTCGAGGACATTGAGCGGAGTCGAAGCCATATACTTTCCTTTTCGGGAAAGTATCCTATACCCACTTAGATTGCTTCTCGATGCCTCGTCCTCGCGTACATAGCGACGCCACCATCCTGGGCGCGGCCCGGGCCGAGTTCGCCGCCAACGGTTTCAGCGCCGCCAGCATGGAGCAGATCGCGCTGGGTGCCGGCACCACCAAGCCGACCCTCTACACGCGCTTCGGCGACAAGGAGGCGCTCTACGAGCGGACGATCAGCGAGCGCGCCCGCGCGTTGATCGATCACCTCTTCGCCTCCTACGACGAGGCGGCCCAGCTCTCCGTGCACGCGATGATCGACACGGCCACGCGCGCCTACCTCGACTTCTTCGCCGAGCAGCCCGAGGACTTCGACCTGCTGTTCCACCCTGACCGCTCGCGCCCGGCGACCGAGCTCGCCGACCAGGTTCTCGACGCGATCATCAACGGCATCACCGCGCTCGTCGAGCAGGTACTCGCTCGCAGCCACCGGCGCGCCCCGCACGCGGCCCGCCTGATCGCCGCGATGATGGTCGGCGCTGCCCACAACACACTGCGCCAGATCTCGCACGACCCCCACCTCGACCGCGACCACGCCGCCCGGCTCGTGACCTCCTTCTGCCTCGCCGCCGTCCGAGGACTCGACCCACACCTCATCGACGACCCGGCGCTCGTCCCCGGCAACACGTCAGCGCACGGCGCCCGGGCGCGCTAGCAGCGCAACGACGCTGCGGCCTCCCCGATACCTCATGCGGTGGCCTCCCGCTGCCGGCTCGCCACGTCGTGCTCGATCGGCGCCAGGACGATCACCCGCTCACCCGCTTGTAGCTCCAGGTCCGGGCGCGCGGCGCGGATCTCGCGGCCTTGCGTGACCGCCACGACGGTCGCGCCTGCCGGCCAGTGGATGTCGGCCACCCGGCGCTCGCGAGCCGGGGAGTCCGCGCCGACTCGCAGTTCGAGTAGCTCGTAGCCGTGCAGCGGGGTGCTGGGGAGGTGGATGGGCCGGTCGGGATATCCGGCGCTGAGCTCGGCGGCGGCAGCGCCCGTCTCGATCTCGCTCTCGGAGGAGCGAAGCTGGGTGGAGAGCGCCATCAGCACATCGGCGCGCGTCAGCCAGCCGAGCAGGTGCCCGTCGCGGGCGAGCACCGGAAGGCCATCGCGCCCGTGCAGGACGAGCTGCCGGCGGGCGTCCTCGAGGTTCTCCTCGGCGAACAGGACCTGCGGTTGGCGAGCCAGCGTGACCGGACCGACGAGCCGCTCCCACTGCTCAGTGGGGATGCCTGCCGTGGCGAGGCTCGGTGAGCCGTTGAACTGGCGCGGGGACGCCTCCAGTGGTTGCATGACCTCGGCAACGGTGAGAGCCTGCAGGGCGCCGGTCGCTTTCGGGCCGCTCGATGTCGATGCCGCGGCGCAGGAGCTTGGTGGTGTAGATGCTGCCGTAGGTGATCTGCTTGGCCACCAGCGCGGCGATCCCGCAGGCGAGCATGATCGGCAGCGTGAGGGTGAAGTTGCCGGTCATCTCGGCCACGCTGGCGATCGACGTCAGCGGTGCCTGGGCGGCGCCCGCGAACACTCCACCCATGGCGACGACGCCGTAGAGGACCGGGGGTCCGACCGCCGAGCCGAACAGGTGATCGACGATGATGCCGAAGGCGGTCCCGGCCGACGCGCCGATGAACAGCGAGGGCGCGAAGACGCCGCCGGAGCCGCCGATCCACAGGGTGAGGCTGGCGGCCAGGATCTTGCCCAACGTGAGCACGATCACGAACCACAGGACGTAGTGGGTGGCCAGCACCCGATCCATGACCGGATAGCCGACGCCGTACATCTGGGGTAGCGCCAGGAGCAGGAGTCCGAGGACGACCGCCCCGGCAACCGGACGGACCCACTGCGGGCGCCTGCCCCAGAGTCTGTCCGCGGCGTCCTCACCCCGGTAGAGGACCTTCTGGAACCCAACACCGATGGCTCCCGCGGTGATCCCGAGCAGGGCGATGAGGAGGTAGGCACTGTCGTTGGCGACGGTCAAGTCGTGCGGGAGGGCGGCGAAGAATGGGGCGCCGCCGAAGAACGCCCGGCTGATCACGTCGGCGGTGACCGCCGAGAGCGTCGTCGCGGCGAGCGCATCGAGCGAGAACTCCTTGAGCACGATCTCGAAGCCGAAGAACAGGCCGGTGAGCGGGGCGTTGAAGGTGGCCGAGATGCCGCCGGCGGCGCCGCAGGCCACGATCACCCGCAGCCGGCCCTCGCTCATCCGCACGAGCTGCCCGAGCGTGGAGGCAAGCGCGGAGCCGATCTGGACGATCGGCCCCTCCCGCCCGACCGAGCCGCCGCCCCCGATGCACAGCGCCGACGCCAGCGCCTTGACGATGGCAATCCGGGGCCGGATGCGCCCGCCGTTCTCGGCGACGGACAGCATCACCTCGGGGACGCCGTGCCCACGCGCCTCGCGGGCGAACCGGGAGATCAGCGGGCCGTAGATCGCGGCGGCCACGACCGGCACCACGAGGACGAACCAGATGCCCAGGAACGGGAGGTGGAGACTGCCGGCGTGCCCCTGTTCGCCGAACGTCCGGCGGCCGGTGAACGCCCAGGTGAACAGGTAGATGAGGTCGCGGAAGCCGGCGGCGCCGAGCCCGGCGCCGGTTCCGACCACGAGCGCCATGACCAGCAGGCCGAGCTTGGAGACCGCCAGCCAGTCCGCCCCTCGGCGCAGCCGTCCGCGCTCGTCACTCATGCCGACCTCACCCGGGCGGCGCTCCGGCGGCCCCTGGATCGCCGAGCCCGTCCAGCAATGCGGCGAGACCGAGCTCGAATGCCGCATCGGCGTCCAGGTCGGTCATCTCAGCCGCGCGAGCGCCGAGGATCGGGAATTCGCTGCGGGGGAGCGCCTCGAGGCGCCGGCGCCCGTCGGCCCGCGCGGCGTCAACGGTGAAGCCGGTGGCCTCGGCGAGGGCGTAGCCGCGGGCGTAGCTGACCGTCGCCCGGTACACGGCCAGCGCGTCCCGGGGCGCGAAGCCGGCGCACACGAGCGCTCCGAGCAGCCGCTCGACCGCCTTCAGGGAACGAGGCGTGTCGAGCGGCCGCAGCCCCAGCAGCTGGAACGTGGCCGGCCGGGCGCCCGCCACATCGCGCAGCGTGGTGGCGAAGCGCCGGCAGGCCTCCCGCCAGCTCGGCCCGAGATCGACACCGAGCAGCGGTTCCAGAAGCCGATCGCCGATCGCGTCCAGCAGCTCGTCGCGACTGGCGAAATGGTGGTAGAGGGTCATCGCCTCGACGCCGAGCGTCGATCCCAGGCGGCGCATGCTGAGCGCGCCGGGGCCGTCGCGCTCGATCAGGAGCATCGCCCCGTCGAGGATCACCTCGCGGTTCAGCGGCCGCGAGGAGCGCGATCGTGATCGCGAGGATGAGGCGATGCCGGGCACGGGGCGTGAGTATAGCCTTACGGCGTAAGGTCACTATGCCTAAGCGATGCCATACCGCCGCAACTACGGGCGATGTGAGTGACGTTGTCCCTTACGTCGTAAGACATCAGGCGCTGGCCCTGCTCCCGCACCGGATCGCGCGGGATCTCCGGCCGGTCCAGCCGCGTCGGTTGCCCGCATCGCCTATGCTCGTGCGCGGTGTGCCGGGAAGCCTGGTCGGCGTGGATGCCATGCGCCGATCGACTGCACCTCAGCCCTCCTGCTTGCTTGCATCGCTCGCTGACGCCCGGCCTCACCGCGAGGGAGCGCTCTGATGCACACGGTCGAGATCGTCGTCGGAATGCTCGCGGCGGTCGTGCTCCTGGCCGCGGTCGCCGGCCGGGTCGGTGTGCCGCACGCCCCGGTCCTCGTTCTGGGCGGGCTGGCGATCGGGCTGATACCGGGTGTGCCGGTCGTTCATCCCGCCCCCGGCCTGGTGTTGTTCGGGTTCATCCCCCCGCTCGTGTACGCGGCGTCCTTCCGTGCCGCAAGCTTCGATCTTCGTCCCGTCGCGCCACAGATCCTGACGCTCGCCACCGGGCTGGTGTTGCTGACGGTCGCCGTAGTGGCCGCCGTCGGGCACGTGGTGGTCGGGCTGTCGTGGCCGGCGGCGGTCACGCTTGGAGCGCTGGCCGCGCCGACCGATCCGGTCTCTGCGACGTCGGTTGTCCGCAGCGTCGGCGCGCCCGAGCGCATCCTCGCCATCCTCGAGGGTGAGTCCCTCATCAACGACGGAACCGGCCTCGCGATGTTCCAGGTCGCGGTGGCGGCGGCGGCAGGTGGAATCTCGGTTGGATCCGGGGCGCTGCGATTTGTCGGCATCTCGCTGGGAGGCTGCGCGGTCGGGGCGGTGACCGGTTGGCTGCTCGTCCAGCTGCGCTCGCGGTTGGATGACGCCGCGCTCGAGATCGCGCTCGGGCTGCTGGCCGCCTTCGGCGGCTACGTCGCCGCCTCAGCGCTGGGCGTCTCCGGTGTTCTGGCTGCCGTGACGGCAGGGTTGTATTCGGGGTGGCGAGCCGAGAGCCTCAGCTCGGCGCCGACGCGCCTTCAGATCGAGCCGTTCTGGGAGGCGCTCACGTTTCTCGCCGAGTCGCTGCTGTTCCTGCTCATCGGCTTGCAATTGCGAAGCATCGTCGCGCTCCTGCCCCACGGCGTTCTCGGGGAGACGGTTCTCGACGGCGGGCTGCTCGTCGCCGTCGCCGTCCTCGCGCGCTGCGCCTGGATGGTGGCGATCTGGGTCCTGCGCCGCTTGCCGCGGGCGGAGCTCGCGGTGCTCGCGGCGGGCGGGATGCGCGGGGCGCTGTCGCTGGCCGGCGCGCTTTCCATCCCGCTGCTCGCCGGCGGTCACCCGTTTGCCGGCCGGGATCAGATCATCTTCCTCGTCTACGTGATCGTGATCGGCACGCTCGTCCTGCCGAGCCTCGGGCTGGAGCGTCTCATCCGCGCTCTCGGCCTGGTGCAGGACCGCGAGCTGCGGCGCCAGGAGGTGGAGGCGCGTCGGCACGTGCTGCGGGCCGCCCTGAGCCGCCTCGGGGAGCTGGAGCAGCAGCATCCCGACGCCGCCGAGACGATCGAGCGCCTGCGCGCCACCCTCGAGCTGCGCCTGGCCCGGATCCGGGCCACGGAACCGGGGCCGGCCGGCCGTGAGCAGCCCGGTTCCGAGCGCGATCATGCGGAGCCCGGCTGGCTGCGCCGGGAGTTGATCAGCGCCGAGCGCGCAGCCCTCGCTCAGCTGAGGGCACGTCGCGTGGTATCCGCTCGGGTCCTCGCGCGCATCCAGCGCGACATCGATCTCGACGACGCGCGCTGAGCGCCGGCACGCTTCGCCGCGATCAGGCGACGCCGAGCGCGCGGCCGCGCCCAGATCCGCTCGCCAACGATCAGGACACGGTCACGCTCTGCGGTGCGGATGGGATCCCGTTGGCCACCACGACCAGCGTGCTCGGCCCGGCCGGCGTGCCGGCGGGCAGAGTGAACTGGGTCGAGGCGGGCGTGCCCGCGGCGATCGACACCGAGCTCCAGTCGAAGCTGCGCGCGTAGGTGACCACGCCGGTCGCCGTGTTGGTGATCCGGACCAGGGGATAGTTCGTGTTGTCCTGGACATCGTCACCGTAGGCCGAGCCGGTGTCGAGGCCGGCCAGCTGCGTGCCGGACAGGCTGTAGGTTCCGCCCGGAGCCAGCGTGCTCGAGCTCAGCGAGCTCACCGTGGGCGCCCACGCCGGCTGCGGCGTGCCGCCCTCGGTGTACACCTCCATCTGGCTGCTGCCGTCGTCGAACAGGATCTGTCCGTTGGGCAGGTTGAGCGTGCGGGTGGCGTACGAGGTGTCGTTGGGCGCGTTGGGCACATCGGGGATCTGCGTCAGCGAGTTCGACGCCGCGTGGTAGACGAAGAAGTGGGTCGGCAGGTTGTAGGTGCAGGCACTGGCGTCGAACAGCACGTCACCGTCGGGCAGCGTCGAGGCCGGCCCGTCGGTCGCCGAGTACTGCTCGCCGTCGATCGGCCGGATCACCGGGCCCGGCGACCATGTGCCCACCGTTCCGGGGACATAGTGGTAGAGGGCGTTGTGCGTCTCGGCGTCGGTCGTGCACGCGTTCGGGTACTCCTGGGTGCTCGTGCCGCCACCGACGGCGAACACGTTGCCGCCGGGCATCTCGGCCTGTGGGCCGAGCTCGACGATCGGGAACGGGTTGACCGTGGTGTCGAGCGCCCCGAGCGCCCCGGCGAAGGTCCAGGTGCCGCTCGCGGGGTCGAACAGCTGCGTCTGGCCGGGCGCCCAGGCGTCGATCGTCAACAGCTGGCCGCTCGGCTCGAGCGTCCACCCCTCCTCGTCGTTGGGGTCGTTCTTGCCGGTGGCCGGGATCACCGTCCACGTCATCGTCTTCGGGTTCAGCAGCGCGTCGTCCACGCTCAGGTCCGGGTTGGTCGTGCAGGTGTTGCACGCGTGCTGGAGCATGAACGTGCCGTCGGGCAGGACGACGCTCGCCGCGTCGCCGATGTTCGTCCAGCCCGGCGGCGGGGTCACGGGCGCCCAGGTATTGCTCACCGGGTCGTAGATCGCGCCCCGGTTCGTCCACGCCGGGGTGTTGTTGATGTACTCGCCGCCCTCGACGATCAGGCGGCCGTCGGGCAGGATGGCCGAGCCGAAGTACAGCGGGTTATAGCCCGCCGGCATCGAGGCCAGCTTGGTCCAGGTGCCGTCGACGTAGCTGCCGTGTGCGTCCGGGCTGAGCCTCCACCACGCCTCGGTGCCGCCGGAGCTGTTGTTGTCGGGCTCGTCGTGCACGAGCACGCTGCCGTCGCTTGCGAGCAGCATCGTCCCCGGGGTCCCGAAGGGCGGTGGGTTGACGAGCGCGGTCCAGGGCGAAGCCGTCCGGCGCGCGCCTCTGAACGCCTTCAGCCCGGACGGGCGGGGATGCAGGTAGGGCGTCAGCACCGGGTGCCCAAAAGAGGCGAACGGCTGACCCGCCGTCCCGGTATTCGAGCGGGCCGCAGACGCCCGTGGCGTCGCCCCGACGAACTGCGTGACGCCTACGGTGAGGCAGATCGCCGCACCGATGACAACAGCACACCAACGACGTCGCAAGCTCACAGCCCCTCCCCTGGTTTGGTACCGCAGTCCAGATGGCACCCTACCACCGTGCGATTCGCGATCTCAATCCCCCAGTACGCCCGTGAGAGCCACTTCGACGCCGCGGCGTTCCGCGCGCACCTGCGCCGCATCGAGACGCTCGGCCATTTCGAGAGCGCCTGGGTCCAAGAGCAGGTGATCGGTGCCGCCGGCGCCCTCGCCCCCCTGCAGACGCTCACCTATGCCGCCGCGTGCACCGACACGCTCCGCCTCGGTTGCGCGGTGTTCGTGCTCCCGCTGCACAACCCGCTCCACCTGGCCAAGGCGATCAGCTCCCTCGACTGCCTCAGCCACGGCCGGGTCGAGGTCGGCGTGGTCACCGGCGGCAAGGGCCGCCCGTTCGCCGCCTTCGGCGTCGACGGTGAGCGACCGGTGGCCCGGTTCAACGAGGCGCTGGCACTCATGAAGGCGTGCTGGACCGAGCCACGCTTCGATTTCGATGGTCAGTGGTGGACGCTGAGCGGCGCCGCGATGGAGCCTAAGCCGGTGCAGAAGCCCCACCCGCCGGTGTGGTTCGGCGGCAGCGCCCCCGCCGGGATGCGCCGGGCGGTCCGGCACGGCGACGGATTCATGGGTGCCGGGTCCCAGACTCCGGCGCTGTTCGCCGACCTGGTCGCGGTCGTGCGAGAGGAGCTGTCCGCCCAGGGCCGCGATCCGGCCACCTTCCGGATCGGCAAGCGCGTCTACGTCCACGTCGACGACGACGCGGCGCGCGGGCGCCGGCGGCTCGGCGACGCGCTCACGCGCCACTACGGTGGCGGCGACTGGTCACAGCACCTGCTCGCCGGGCCTCCCGAGGTCTGTGCCGGCGGGATCCGTGCCATCGCCGACTCCGGCGCAGACCTGATCCTGCTCAACCCGCTCCTCGACGACGAGGAGCAGCTCGAGCGGCTCTCCGGCGAGGTCATCACGGCACTGTCGCCGTGAAGCGGCTCCGGCTGCCACCTCGGCAGCGCCTGCCCCGCCAGCGGCGGCCAGCACATCCCCGTCGCCTCAGGCGCCGGCGGGCGGCTGGTCGATGCGGATGAGGTTCCCCGATGGGTCGCGCACGGCGAAGTCCCGGGTCCCCCACGGCTGCTCGGTCGGCTCCTGCACGATCTCGGCGCCCGCCGAGCGCACCGTGTCGAAGCTGGCCTCGATGTCGTCGGTGCGGAAGTGCACCCCGTTCAGGGCGCCCTTGGCCACCAGCGCCGCCAGGGCGTCCGCGTCAGCCGGGCTGCCGTTCAGATAGTTCGTGAGCACGATCGATACACCGGGCTGGTCGGCCGAGCCAACCGTGATCCAGCGAAAGTGCTCCCGCGCGACGTCGCCGCGCAGCTCGAGGCCGAGGGTGTCCCGGTAGAAGGCCAGGGCCCCGTCGGGATCGTGGACGAGGATGAAGCAGGTGGACAGCGTCAGAGCCATGCGTGCACCCTAGGGAACCGGGAGCGCCGGCGCTTCTCCGATCCTGCTGGTAGAACCGGTCCTCCGTGGAGAACGCCGACATCGCCGACCGGCTCGACGCCTTCGCGGCGGTGCTGGAGCTGGGAGACGCCAACCCGTACACGATCCGTGCCTACCGGCGGGCCGCCGAGACCGTTCGGCACGCCGCCGTGCCGGTGGCCGAGCTCGTGGCCGCGGGCCGCGGGCGCGAGCTCCGGGGCATCGGCAGCGGTATCGACGCCCGCCTGCGGGAGCTCGTGACGACGGGGCAGATCGCCGAGCTGGCTGAGCTCGAGCGTGAGCTCGTCCCCGACCTCGTCGGCCTCGGCCGCTATCTCGGGCTGAGCGCCCAGCGCGCCATCGACATCGCCCGCGCGCTCGGCGTGCGAAGCGCCGAGGAGCTGCGGTCGGCCGCGGCGGCCGGCCGCCTGCGCGACGTGCCGGGCATCGGGCCGAAGATCGAGGCGCAGATCGTTGCCGCCCTGGCCCGGGAGACCTCGGCCCGAGCGCCGCGCGGGCTCTACCTCAACCGGGCCCGGGAGCTCGTCGAGGGCATCGCGCGCGCCCTCGAAGCCGAGCCGGCCGGCGACGTCCGCCGCTTCGCCGACTCCTGCCGCCAGCTCGCCGTCGTGCGGGCGGCCGCGGAGCCGGAGCCGGTGCTCGCGCGCTTCGCCGAGCTGCCGCAGGTCGTCGCCGTGATCGCCCAGGGCGAGCGCCATGCGGTCGGGGTCACCGTCGACGGCGTCCCGGTCGAGCTGACCGTCCCCACGCCGCAGGAGCTCGGCACCGCGCTCCTGCGGGCCACCGGCTCGGCTGCGTACGTGTCCGGGCTCGAGCCGCTCCCGTCCGGAGCGACCGAGGAGGACGTCTACAGCGCGCTCGGCCTGCCCTGGTGCCCGCCCGAGCTCCGCGAGGGCCCGCTGCGCGGGGCGCCGCCGGCCCTGGTCGAGCTCGCGCGGATCCGGGGTGATCTGCACTGCCACACGACCTGGTCCGACGGCCGGGCCAGCGTGCTCGAGATGGCCCAGGCGGCGCAGGCCCGCGGCTATGAGTACATGGCCATCTGCGACCACACCCCGGCGGTCGGGGCGGTCAAGGGCCTCTCCCCCGACGATGTCCGCCGCCAGGGCGAGGAGATCGCGGCCGCGGGCGCGCAGGTCGCGCCCTTCCGGATCCTGCGGGGGATCGAGTGCGACATCCTCGCCGACGGGCGTCTCGACCTGCCCGACGACGTGCTGGCCGAGCTCGACTGGGTGCAGGCGAGCGTGCACGGTGGCCAGCGCATGCCCCGGGCGGAGATGACGCGACGGGTGGAGGCGGCCCTCGAGCACCCCGCCGTGCGCTGCCTGAGCCATCCGACCGGTCGGCTCATCGACCGCCGCCCGGAGAGCGCTCTCGACCTCGACCGCATCTACGAGGTGGCCCACCGGCTCGGCGTTGCGCTCGAGGTGAATGGGCTCCCGGCCCGGCTCGACCTGAGCGGGGAGCACGTGCGCGACGCCCTGCGCTCGGGGGTGGCCATCGTCTGCTCAACCGACGCGCACTCGCCCGCGGGGCTCGAGAACATGACGCTCTCGGTGGCCACAGCTCGCCGCGGCTGGGCCACCGCCGCCGATGTCGTGAACACCCGGCCGCTCGAGGATCTGCTCACTCGCACCCGGTAGCGTGAGGGGCATGCCGTCGGCCTCGCTTGCCCTGCGCCCGCTGCACGAGGGAGACGTCGATGCGCTCCTCTCCTGGGTCAAATCCGCGGACGCGCTCGTTCAGTGGTCGGGGACGGGGCGGTTCAGCTGGCCGCTCGACCGCGACCAGCTGCGGCGCGACATCGCGGCGGCGGGACCGCGCCGCCTCGTGCTCGGCGCGGTGGCGGCGGACGGCAGCGAGCTCGTGGGGACGGTCACCTTGAGCACCATTCCCGAGCACGGGCGCGGCCATCTCGGCGGGGTCATGATCGCGCCCGCGCAGCGCGGACGGGGTCTCGGCCACGCGCTCATCGCCGCCGTTGCTGCGACTGGGCTTCGACGAGCACCACCTGCACCGGCTCGAGCTGGCGGTCTACGACTTCAACTGGCCCGCCATCGCCACCTATCAGGCCCTCGGGTTTCGGGTCGAGGGCAAGACCCGCGAGTCCGCCCGGGCCGGAGGCGGATACTGGAACGCGTATTCGATGGCGCTGCTCGAGCCCGAGTACCGCGCCCGGGGCGACGGGACCGATGGCATCCGGCCCGCGGCGCCAAGCGATGCTCCGGCCATCGCCGGGTTGCTGGCCGAGCTCGGGCGCCCGGCCGGTGAGGCGGAAGCCGGCCAGCGGCTGCTCGCCTGGGGGCTCCATCCCAGTGCCCAGGTACTCGTGCGCGCGGAGGCGGGCCGGACCGTCGGCGTCGTCGCAGTGGCCGCGATCCCCCGTCTTCATCGCAGCACTCCGCTCGCCCGGGTGGGCGCGCTCGCCGTCGCCGCCGGCCACCAGGGCCGGGGACTCGGCCGTGAGCT
Organism: uncultured Solirubrobacterales bacterium; assembly: GCA_963848745.1. GTDB lineage: Bacteria > Actinomycetota > Thermoleophilia > Solirubrobacterales > Solirubrobacteraceae > Palsa-465. Next base: position 938,484 of record CAWKEO010000002.1, read on the forward strand.
GCTCGCCGCCGCCGAGTCCTGGGCGCGGGAGCAGGGCTGCGGCGAGGTCGAGATCACGAGCCCGCGCGAGCGCGCGGACGCGCACGCGTTCTACCGCCGGCTCGGGTACACGGATCGCTGCGAGGGCGCGGCCCGGTTCATCCGGGCGCTCTAGTGTTCCTTCGGTGGACGAGGGATCCGGTCTTCCGGCCATCCGGGCCAGCGATGCTGAACGCGAGCAGGCGATCGCGCTGTTGCGCGACGCCGTCGTCGCGGGCCGGCTGACGCTCGAGGAGTTCGGCGAGCGCGTCAGCCGCGCCCAGACCGCGCGCACCGACCGCGAGCTGGCTCCGCTCACCGCCGACCTCCCCGCCCGGCCGGCTCATGCGGCGCCGGCCAGCACCCCGGTCCGCTACCGGGCCACGTTCTCGCGTCTGGTGCGCAGTGGCGGCTGGGAGCTGCCAGCCCGCTCGGCCTGGCGATGCCTGTTCGGCACGGTCGAGCTCGATCTGCGCGCCGTGCGGCTACCCGGACCCGATGTCGAGCTCTCGGTCTTCAACCTGTTCGGGACCGTGCGGATCCGGGTCCCCCCCGGCGTGGCCGTCGAAGTGGACGGCGGCGGGCCGCTGGCCAGCCAGGTCGTCGAGCCGCCGCCGTGGCCGGCGCCCGAGCAGGCGCCGCGGCTGCGTATCCACCTGTCCGGACCGGGCGGCACGCTCTACGTGCTCTCGGCACCGCCGCCGACGCTCGACGCGCTCGCCTGAGCGGGCGAGACCACCTCACGCGCGCCGATGCCGGGCACCGGCGGCTGGACGCCGAGCGCCCCGCGGGCGCCCTCGCCAGCGGCTGACCCCGAAGCTCGCGCCCACGACGGCCAGGATGAGCAGCGCAAGCACGCCCGCCATCGCCACGCCGCCGGACACGATGAGCACGACGACGGCGATGACGGCGGCGATGGCCAGGTCGATCAGGACCGGGTGCTGGCTCACAGCGGCAGCCGCCGGTAGAGCGCGCGCGGAAGATGGCGCAGCACGGCGAACACGAACCGCAGGCGTCCCGGCACCCAGATCGTGTGCGCGCGAGATGCCAGCGCAGCCACCGTCGCCTCGGCCACGGCGTCGGCGGTGGTCGACATCGGCGGGACGGGGAGACCGGCGGTCATGCGCGTGCGCACGAACCCGGGCCGGACGACGAGGACGCGCACGCCGGTACCGACCACGCTGTCGGCCAGCCCCTGCGCGAGGGCGTCGAAACCCGCCTTCGCCGCGCCGTAGATGGGGTTGCCCGCCCGCGGTCGCTCGGCGGCCACGCTCGAGAGCACGACGAGCGTGCCGCGTCCCTGCGCGCGCAGCCGGCGCAGCGCCGCGAGCAGCAGCGAGCCGCTGCCGAGGAAACTCACGCGCATGACCTCGAGCGCCTCGCCCGGGTCAGCATCGACACCGCCCTGCGCCCCCAGCCTGGCCACCGCGTGGACGACGAGATCGAAACCGCCCGCGTCGGCGAACACCCGCTCGAGAGCGGCGTCGTGCGCCGAGGTGTCATCGGCATCGAGCAGCACGACGGCCGGGGTCAGGCAGCCGGCGTGGCCGAGCTCGGCGGCGGCGGCCTCGAGCCGGCCCCGGTCACGGCCGAGCAGGACGGGCGACACGGTCCCCTCGGCCGCCAGGCGGCGGACGATCGCCGTCCCGATCTCCGAGCTGCCGCCGATCAGCAGCACTCGCGTGGCCGGAGCACTCACGCGGCGCCTCCCGTGACCAACCCCAGGCGCGTGGCGAGATCGGAGCACCAGAGATGCTCGGGGTCGGCGGCATCCCGGACCGCACGCCACTCCTGCAACCGGGGATACATCGCGGCCAGGGTGTCCGGACGCAGGCGGTCGTCCTTGGCCAGGTAGACGCGCCCGCCGCCGCCGAGAACCACCTCGTCGCAAGTGTCGAGCGTCGCCAACAGGGCGGGCGCGGCCCGGGGCAGGTCGAGGGTGATCGTCCACCCCTCGATCGGGAACGAGAGCGGAGCCGGGCCGGCGGGGCCGAAGTCCTTCAGCACGCACAGGAAGCACGGGACGCGCGCGCTCCGCAGCCGCGCGATGACGTCCTCGAGCACCTGGGCGCTCTGGGGCGGGACGGCGAACTGGTACTGCACGAACCCGCGTGGACCGTAGAAGCGGGGCCAGGCCGCCAGCGCGTCGAGCGGGAACAGATGCGAGCCGAGGCTCTCGAGGCGGCCGCGGACGTGGCGCCGGGCCATGCGGAAGCGCAGCTCGTTGAACGCCCGCACCGATGAGGCGTTCAGGAGCCCCGACGGCCACCGTGCCGGGACGCTCGCGCGGGCCGGGACGGTGGGCGCGGCCCCGGAGCGCCGCTGCGCGGCCTCCGGGCCGGCATTCTCGGCCCGCGTCACCACCCCACGCGGCCGCTGGGCAAGCAGGTCGACCCAGGCCACGCGGTGGGGCCCGCCGGGAGCGCGCAGCGCCTCGAGGATCGCGTCGAGCCCGATGAGCCGGTCGGCATCGACCGACAGCACCGCGCCCGGCACCGCCTGCAGGCGAATCCGCGCCCAGACGATCACACCGGTCAAGCCCATGCCGCCGGCGGTGGCCTGGAACAGGGCGTCATCGGGGCCCAGCTCGACCAGCTCGCCATCCGCTCTCAGGAGGCCGAGGCGCTCGACGTGGCGGGTGAACGTCCCGGCGCTGCCGTGGTTCTTGCCGTGGATATCGGCGGCGATGGCGCCCCCCACGCTCACGTGCTGGGTGCCGGGCAGGACCGGGACGACCCAGCCGGCCGGAACCGTGTGGTCGAGGAGCTCACCGAGTGTGACCCCCGCCTGCGCGACCAGCACGCCGGTGGCCGGGTCGAGCCGGAACGAGCGCAGGCCACGCGTGCGCAGGACCGTGCCCTCGCGCATCTGGGCGGCGTCGCCGTAGGCGCGCCCCATCCCCCGCGCGATCGCCCGACCGGAGCCCGCGAGCCCGCGTACGGCCCCCCGAAGCTCGTCGAGCTCCGCCGGTGCGAGCACCGTGGCCGGAACGCCCGGACCTCCGCCCCACCCGTGGACCCGCTCGCGGATCCGGCTCGCGGTTGGCGCCGGCCGCGAGGGCACGGGCGTGAATGGCTCAGCCTGCGGCATGGACCGAGGCAGCGAACACGATGAGCCACAGGAGCGCCGATGCGACGAGGACACGATCCCCGAGCAGAACCTCCTCCGGCGCCTCCGCCGTTCCCGCACGTACGCGGGCGGCGTAGCGGATCAGGCAGAGGCTGAAGGGAAGGATCGTCAGCGGCCGCCACGGAAATCCACCGGCCAGGGGGAGCTCGTACGCCCAGGCCGAGTAGGCCACGATGGCCAGCACGACCGACGCGCCCATGATGAGCTCCAGCCAGCGAGGCGAGTACTGGCCGATCACCCGCCGGCCCGGAGCCAGCGTCTCGCGCGTGCGCCGCAGCTCGGAGTAGCGCTTGGCCGCGGCCACGAAGACCGACGCGGCGCTCACGACGAGAATGAACCAGCGCGAGAGCGAGACCGGAGCGGCGACGCCCCCGGCGACCGCCCGCAGGACGAAGCCGCCGCTGATGGCCAGCAGGTCGAGCACGGGCAGGGAGCGCCACACGAGCGTGTAGCTGATGGTGAGGCCCAGATAGCCGAGTCCGACGAGCACGAGCGCCGGGCGGGTGAGCCAGCAGAGCACGAGGCCGGCGATCATCAGCCCCGCACCGAGGCCCATGGCCTGGACGGAGTCGATCTCCCCGGCGGCCACGGGCCGCCGGCGCTTGCGCGGGTGCAGCCGGTCCTCGGCGGCGTCGCGGACGTCGTTGATCGCATACAGCCCGGAGGCGAGCAGGCAGAACGCCAGGCAGGTCAGCGACACGCGGACCGGCACGTCGTCGTGGCCGAGCGCTCCAGCGGCACCGGCGGCCGCGATCACGAGCCCGTTCTTGATCCACTGGCGCGGACGCATCAGCACCAGGAGCGCATGTGCAGGCGCCCGGGATGGCGCTGTCGCGGCGCCGAGCCCGACCGCCGTCCCCGCATCGGTGCCCAGGCGGGGCGCGGTGACCGGGTCGAGCCGCCTCGAGGGGACCCCCCAGTTGCGCGTCCGCATGCGGTTCACCCTAACCACCATCCGTCAGCGCGGGGTGAGCTGAGCATGAGACAGCTTTCACCTGCGCTTCTTCCATCCTTTGCAGCAACAAAGCACCATATGCCACGGTGAGCACCTTCTCCCTCCAGACCGCCGCCCGGCTGCGCCGGGTGGCGCTGTTCGCGGCCGTGCTGCTGCTTGCGCCCGCCGTCGTCTCCTTCGCGGTGACGATGGCCGGCCGCTCCAACACCGCGTTCAGCATCCGTGCCGTCGAGTGGATGCGCGATCACGGCGCCCGCGGGCTCGTGAACACGATCGAAAACGAGTACTACTCCCTGAACGCGCCGGCCACCGGGGGTCCCGGGCTGAAGGCGCTGCCTCGCCTGCCGGGGGTCCTCGCTGGCGGCCACCGGTCGCCGGTCCACAGCCCGAGCGCGCCGGCGGCGCCGGCCGTCCTGCCGCCGCCGATCGTGCCGGTCATCCGCCCGGCCCTGCCAGGCGAAGGCACGTGGCGCGTCACGTTCGCCCCTGGCGGCAGCACCGATCCGCCGATCCTCATCACCAGCTTCCGGCCCGATCCCAACTACCCGCGGCTCGTCGCCGGGGTGGCCTGGATCAACACCTCGCGGACCTCCGTGCGCCTGTACCCCGGCGCCCGTGAACCGGCGGTCGCCCTGCCCACTCGCGGCCCCGAAGAGGTGCCCACCGCCCTGCGCCCGCGGCTTGTCGCCACCTTCAACAGCGCCTTCAAGCTCGCGGACTCCGGCGGAGGCTTCGCCATCGGCGGCCACACCTACGCGACCATGCACGATGGCGTGGCGACGATCGTCCGCGGCCGGGACGGCCGGCTCGACATCGTCAAGTGGTCCGGTGGTCCAGTGGCCGGGCCGGACGTCGTCTTCGCGCGTCAGAACCTCCCGCTCATCGTGCAGGACGGCCGGCAGAATCCGAACCTGTCCGACGGACCCGAATGGGGGGCGACGCTCGGCAACGCCGTGCGCGTGTGGCGCTCCGGGCTCGGCATCGACGTCCGCGGCAATCTCATCTACGCCGCGGCGAACGATCAGACGGTGGCCTCGCTCGCCGCGATCCTCATCCGCGCCGGCGCGGTGCGCGCGATGGAGCTCGACATCAACGCTTACTGGCCGAGTTTCATCACCTACACGGGGCCGGGCGCCGCCGGCGCGGCCAACCTGCTGCCCGACATGCAGCGCTCGCCCCAGCGCTACCTCACGCCGGACGACCGCGACTTCTTCGCCGTCTACCTGCGCTGAGCGCAGCGGCTCACGTTCCATGGCGGGCGTAGACCGCGAAGAAATCGCGGTCATCGGGGGACAGGTAGCGGGTGGCGTCGCGGTTCATGTCCGGCAGCAGCTTTTCGGGCCCTGCGCCGCCCCACCGGTCGTAGAAGTTGAACGTCGTCCACTCGGAGTTGATGTCGAGCTCCATCGCCCGCACCGCACCCGCGCGCTGGAGGATCGCGGCCAAGCTGGCCGCCGTCTGCTCGTTCGCGGCGGCGTAGATGAGGTTTCCGTGCGCGTCCACGCCGGCACCTGAACGCCACACGCGGACGGCGTTGCCGAGCGTCTGACCCCAGAGAGCGCCGTCGCCGAGGCTCGGGTTCAGCCGTCCGGCGTCGACGATCAGCGGAAGATTCTGGCGGGCGAACTCGATGTTCGGCGGCGGCGTCGGGCCGCCGGTCCAGGTGCGGATGTCAACCGCGCCGGACACGGTGCGCAGCAGCGTGGCCTGGCCGTCGACGAGCGGCGCGTAGACGTGGCGGAAGGCGACGAAGCCGCCGTGGTCGTCCTCGAGCTTGAAGCCGCTGTTGAAGGTGGCGAGCACGGACCCACGCAGCGACGGCGGGACCTCGGCGATGGGGTTGCCGGAGTCCGGCGGCTCGTAGCGGCCCGGATAGAGCTGCAGCCACGCCCGGGTGGAGTCGATCCAGGCCACCCCGGCGACCATCTGGGGATAGGCCGGGTCGGGGCGCAGCGTGGTGACGAGCACCCCCGGGGCTCCGCGGACCAGCGGCCCCGTACCGCGCCAGACGCCCTCCCCGGGCAGTGGCGGGCTGATGACGGGCGCGATCGGCGCCGGACGGACACCGACCGACGGGGCGGCGCCGATCCCCACCGCGGGCAGGCGATGCAGGGCGGGGCCGCCCGTCGAGGGGGCGCTCCAGCTGTAGTAGACGCCCTCGATCGAGGAGACGAGACCCGCGCCGCCGTTGTCACGCAGCCATTCAACGACGCGCACACCGAGCGGGCTGTTGGAAGGTCGAGCCACCGCCCCGAGCAGCGAGAGCCCGCTTGCGCCGAGCAGGATGAGCAGCGTCAGGGCGAAGACGCGGCGCAGCCGCGTGCGCACGCGCCCGGCCCGGGACGAGCGCCGCCTGACCACCGGGCGGGACGCCGGCCCGGCCGCCGGGCGCCGGGCGACGGCGAAGGGCTCCGGGGACCAACTCGGCTGGCGACGAGGGACTGACATCGGGCCTCGCCAGCGTGCTTCAACAGCGTAAGCCCAGCTCCTGTCCCGCGTGAGAGGGTTTTCACGCTCAGCGGAAACCGACGAGCGCGACCTGACCGCTCGCCGTATCGGACCCGCTCTGCATGGTGATCTGCGCGGTCAGCTGGTTGCCGGCCGCGCGGGTGAGCAGCGAGTGCCCGGCCGCGGTGAGCGTGAAATGCATGTAGCCGAGCTCGTTGGCGCCGAGAAACTCATGCCCGGTGGTGGCGATGACCGTCCTGCCGTCCGAGATCGTCGTCTTGATCAGGCAGGGTGTGTCGGCGATGCAGCTGGCCAGCACGCCTCCGACCCACCACGAGGCCACGAACTCCGTCGTGCCGACCAGATGCACGCTCGGCGAGCCGTGGACGATTCGCTTCGGGCCGTTCCCGCTCGTCGTGAACGTGACCAGGTTGATGTGCGTGGTCGAGCTCATCCCCGAGATGTCGGTCGTGGTCACCGTCACCGCCAGCCGGTTGTGGTGGGCGTGGGCGAGCATGGAACGGCCCTGGCTCGTGAGGTCGAAATAGAGGACGCCACCGCTGCCCGCCCCCACCGCCTCGCGACCGGTGCGGGCGATGACCGTCGATCCCGCGCTGATCGTCGTGGCGATGTGGCACTCGCGGGTGGAGAAGCAGCTCACCGGCAGGCCCCCGAGACCGCTGCTGGGTACGAAGGCGGTGCCGCCGAAGATCCCGATGTGCGGCGGCGTGGCGACGACCGGCGTGGCGGCCAGCGTCTGCCCGCTCGAGCCGAGCGCCTTGACCTGGAAGTAGGGCAGAGCGTCGTGCGCGCTGATACGGGTCTCGAAGTTCGGCTTCGGGGTCGGGCCGCCGAGTGGCGCCAGGGCGCTCGGGCTGGGGCCCGCCATCAGCTGCCACGAGGAGACCGTCGTGGCCCCGTTCCAGGTCGCGTAGATGCTCGTCGACCCGTCGGCGTTCGGGGAGACCTTGATCACCGGCGTCGTCGGCGGCTGCGCGCTCCAGGGGAAGCGGTAGGCGCGGTAGCTCGAGGTGCCGGAGGTGAACTCGGCGTCGAAGTCCTCCTGGTTCTTGGAGTTGTCCTCCGAGAAGTAGGGCTGCTGACCCCAGCCGAGGAAGACCTCGCCGTCGCCGAGCAGCTGGGTGCTGCCCTCATACTGGGCCGACAGGCCGGGCGAGTGGTCGAACTCGCTCAGCAGCGTGGCGGTCATGTGCGTCGTGTCCAGGTTGACGTGGATACCGCGCGAGTACTTGTGCACGGTCGGCGGCCCGGCGCCGTCATCGAAGATCGAGAGCGAGCCGTCGGGCTGCATGACCGCATCGTGCTGAGCGAATGTCGTCGTGCCCGTGCCCATCTTGAAGCTCGACGACTTGCCCCCGAAGGACCAGATCAGCGCTCCCGTGCTGCGGTTGATCCGGTACACGCCCGAGGTGTTGCGCAGCGACACCAGCAGGTCGCCGTTTGACAGCGGCTGGACCGAGTTGAGGTGGTAGGGGTCGTACGGGTGGCCCTTGAACGACGGCACCGGGTACTGGGACTGGCTGAGCGGCACGTGGTCGAGTGCGTGCCACTCGAACAGCTCGAGCCCGGTCTGGATGTCGATCTCCTGCACGACGGAGTCGATCACCGGGTGCGAGATCCCCGGCACGGTGACCGGCGAGGCGGCCGCAATGTAGGCGTCGCCCTGCGGGGTGACGAGGAACTCGTGCAGGTCCATCTGCAGCCCGTTGGCCGCGTGCACGGTGGCGATCTGCTGGTAGTTCTGGTTGAAGATGATCCCCTGGCCGAAGCCATACCCGGCGTTGCTGTTGCCCTCGAACCAGGTCAGCACCGGTGCCCCGTTCAGCTGCTGGACGCGGAAGTCGGTGACCAGCGTGTAGGTCGGCGAGTAGGGCTGGAACCAGATCAGGTGGCCCTGCGGGTCGAGGATCATCGGACCGTTCTGGGCCGGACCGAACTGCGGGGCGACGAAGATGTCCCCGTCGCCGGCTGGCTCTGAGGCCTTGAGCACCTTGACCGTGGGTGGCTGCAGGTCGGGGCGGGAGGCGAACTGCTGGACCGTGCCGCTGGCCGCCTTCACGAGCGGGAGCTTCCCCACCGGGATGCCGCCGGCGAGATGGGCGATGGCGAAGCTGAACGACCCGTTCGTGGCACCGGTGACATTGAGCCCCGTGGTGACCGTCACCGTCTCCCCCTGCGCGAATGGCTTGTCGGGCAGGAAGCTGCCGCCCTGGCCGTCGGAGTCCGCGGCGATGTGTCCAGTGTGTGCGCCGGTCACCGACCCGACCACGCTGACGTTGCCGATCTGGGAGGCCGGGATGCCCCGGAACACGATCTGCGAGCCGGGCAGGCTGTACTTGCTGCCCGGCAGCGGATAGACGCTCACCGCGGGCGCCGCCGCGCTCGCCGCGCCGGCCAGCACGAGCCACAGGAGGGTGGGGATGAGCCCGGCCAGGGCCCAGCGGAGGGTGCGGCCGCGCCGGGACGCGCGCGCGTCGTTCAGATGATGCATTGAGAGATCGAACCTTCCGTCGGCGCCGAAGTTGCGCTCCCCACGCCGCAAGGTCGGTGTGCCGACCGGACGCATCCCCGATTTCCACGTTAGCAGCGCAAACGGCGCCAGGCTGGGCGAGATCGGTTCAAGTTGTGCCGCTGCGTGCCGAGCCTGATGACGGGACGTGAACGGATCTCGGCCGCACATCGACACATTGACGCGCCGCGTGCGCTGGGCCCTGCTCAACGCGCTCGCACTCGTTGCCCTGGTGGCGCCGGGCGCGGCCGCCGGGGCGGCCGGACCGTTCGCACACACGCTCATGCCGGGCGCCACCGGTGCGGACGTCCACATCCTGCAGAGCTGGCTCACCGCGGTCGGAATCCCCACCGCCACCGACGGTGACTTCGGACCCGGCACCCGCGCGTCCGTGGCTCGATTTCAGACCGCCGCGCATCTCGGGCCGGTCACCGGCACCGCCGGAATGGCCACCGCAGTGACGCTCGAGGCGTGGGTGCGGGCTCGAGATTCCCTGGCCGCCGGCGGCCACCCGGCGCCGACGCCGTTCACCCGCACCCTGCGCTCCGGCGACCGGGGCAGCGATGTGCGCACGCTCCAGGGCTGGCTCGCCGCGGTCGGGATCCCGACCAGCGCCGACGGCATCTACGGCTCGGGCACGGCGGCATCGGTGTCCCGGTTCCAGGGCGGGGATCGGCTCACTCCGGTGACCGGAACCGCGGGAGTGGTGACCACCAGCACCCTCCAGGCGTGGGTCCGGGCGGGCGAGAAGCTCGCCGCCGGCGCTGCCGACGGCCCGCCCGCGCCCCCTCCGATCACGATCCCGCCGAGCGATTTCGCCCACTGGGTGTTCCCGCTCACCCCCGCCACCCTCGTCCTCCCGCCGTCGACCTGGACGCCCGACCAGGGCGTCGACATCAGCACGGTCGGCGGGGCCTGCGGCGCGCGGGTGCTCGAGCTCGCCGTCGCCTCGGGAACCATCGTGCTCGAGGGCGTCGCCGGGTTCGGCCCCGCCACCCCTGTGCTCGAGCTCGACAGCGGGCCGCTGGCCGGGCGTTATGTGTACTACGGCCACGCTCAGGACGCGCTCGTTCCGGTCGGCACGCACGTGAGCGCCGGAGAGCCGATCGCGGAGGTCGGGTGCGGCATCGTCGGAATATCGAGCGGCCCACACCTCGAGCTCGGCATCAGTGCCCCCGGCGGACCGCCCTGCTGCCCGGGCATCGGGCAGACCGCCGGATCGCTCGAGACGGCCTTGCGCGCGCTCTATGCCCATGCGGGATGACACGACTCTTAGACGCCGGAGTCGCAACTCCGTGCGTGAAGTCGGTTTACTTGTCACATCGTCCCCAGGCACGAACACGTGAGCCGGCGGCCGGGACGGGGCGTCGGGATGACGATGAGATCGGTTGTCGTGGTCGCGCTGATCGGCGCGCTGCTCACCGCTGCGAGCGCGCCCGCGGGAGCGGCCCGCCCGGGTACGCGCGTCATCCGCTACCTGGGGGCCCGCGTGGTCGTGCCGGTCGGCTGGCCTGTGTTCGACCTCGCGCGCGCGCCGACCACCTGCGTGCGCTTCGACCGCCACGCCGTCTACCTCGGCCTGCCGAGCGACCGGCAGCTGTGCCCGCCCCACGTGACCGGACGCACCGAGGCGATCCTCCTCGAGCCGCCCGGTGTCGCGGCGGCCCGGGACCGCAGCGTGGCCGGCGCCGCGCTCGCTCCGGCGGTGGCCGGAGCGGCCCGAGCCGCCGGACATGAGCTGGTGCGCACGGCCGGCGCCGCGACGATCGTGGCCACCTGGGGCAGCCGGCCGCTGCTCATCCAGCGAGCGCTGGGACTCACGGGGCGGCTGACCCCCGCGCGCGCCGCGATGCCGATGCACACGGCGGTGGCGGCGAGCGGGCCTACCGGCGGCGGCTCTGCCGGCGGCGGCTCGAGCACTCCCGGTACCGGCACGACGACGCCCGGCACCTCGGGCGCCGGGCAGGTCTACACCGGCTACGGCTTCGACGCCTGCTCGACCCCGAGCGAGGGCCAGCTGTCGGCTTGGTCGTCATCGCCGTTTCGCGCCGTCGGGATCTACATCGGCGGGGCGAACATGGCCTGCACGCAGAGCAACCTGACCGCGACCTGGGTGAGCGACGAAGCGGCCGCCGGCTGGCACATGATCCCGATCTACGTCGGCCTGCAGGCGCCGGGGAACTCGTGCGGATGCGCGGCCTTCACCCTCGCCCAGGCGGCCGCGGACGGAACCGCGGCGGCACTCGACGCGGTCAGCCACGCGCAGGCGCTGGGGCTTGGGCCGGGCAATCCGATCTACCTCGATCTCGAGGCCTACAACCGGGGCGCCAACGCAACCCAGGCCGCGCTTGACTTCGTCGGTGCCTGGACCTCTCAACTGCACGCGAGCGGGTACGTGTCCGGCGTCTACAGCAGCGACGCCTCGGGCATCACCGACCTCGTCTCCCAGTACGGCACCGGGTTTGCCGAGCCCGACGACCTGTGGTTCGCCAGCTGGAACGGGCAGGCCACGACGACCGACGGGACCGTACCGAGCACCGAGTGGGCCTCGCATCAGCGCCTGCATCAGTACCGGGGCGGCCACGTCGACGACTACGGCGGCACGCGCATCGACATCGACAGCGACTACCTCGATGCACTCACCGCCGGGCCCGGCACGACGACGGTTCCGCCACCCGCACTGAGCGTCGCTCCGGTCTCCAACGGCGCCATCGACCTGCGCCCCTCGTGGAAGGGTGGGCCGGCGTTCAGCTCCTGGCAGCTCCTGGCCGGTGCCAGCCCGTCCAGCCTCACCCCAGCCGCGGCGCCTGTGAGCGCCTCCACGAGCGGACCGCTCGTCGTGCACAGCGCCTACCGCTACTTCGCCGTCAGCGCGCTCGGCGCCGACGGGTCGAGCCTCGCCACCTCGGCCCCGGTGCCCACGCCGGCTCATCTCGCCCTCGCGGGCGGCAGCGTGTTCGTCCCCACCGCCGGGCTCGGCGGGATCCCGGTGAGCTGCTTCAACTCCGTTTCCTGCCATGTCGCCACGACGATCTCGATCGGCCGAAAGCGCGTGGTCACCACCGGGACCGAGCACGTACCGGTGGGCGGCGGGCTCGTGTTCTTCAGCCTGCCCGCGAACTGGCGCCAGCGGCTGTTCGCCGCCGCTCACGCACACCTCGCGGTGACCGTCAGCCTGCGCGACGTCTCCGGCCTGACCACCAGCGCTCCGATGAACCTGATCGGGTTCTCCACCTCCGGACGGGCGCCCTCGCGCACGAGCACCGCCTCGCCCTCGGCCCAGGTCGTCGGCCTGACCGACTACGTCTCGCACGGCTGGGTGGGCGGGATCCTCACGGCCTGCGCCGCCGACGTGCCGTGTCACGTCGTCGTCACGCTGAACTCCGGGCGAACCGTGCTCGCGCGCACGGGAAGCGAGTACCTCGGCGCCCACGAGCTCGGCTACCTCGTGTTCACGCTCACCGCCGCGGGACACGCCGCGCTCACCCACGCGACCGGGAACCAACTCGGCGTACAGGTGAGCGCCGTCAACGGCAGCGACCGGGCCAGCGCCCGCGTCGTCCTGGTCGCCTTCGGCTGATCGAAGCCCAAGGGTTTCGGCGCCGGACGAGCGGGAATCCTGAGGGCGTGCTCTCGACCCAGCTGACCACCGAGGAGCGCCTGCAGCTGCAGGTGTTGTCGAGCGAACTCGACGGCGTGCCGTTCGTGGAGAAGGCCGAACAGCTGCGCGCCCGCGTGCGCGCGCTGCGCGCGACGCGCCGGCGGACCCTGGCGAGCGTTCCGCCGGCCGATCGCGCCGGCCAGCTTCCGGCGCGCCGCCTGAGCGGTTCAGCCGCCGTCCGCGGCGTGCAGGCTGAGCGCGTGATCGCGCTCGAACTTCTCGATGAACCGCAGCCACAGCTCGCTGCGGGTGGGAAACGCCGTCACCGCGTGGGCCAGCCGGGCCAGGGGCACCGCGGCAGCGACGGCGATCGTCGCCGCGTGGAGGAACTCGGCCACGTCGGGACCGACGAACGTCACTCCGCGCAGGATCTGGTGGTCGAGGTCGACGACGAAGCGGGTGGTGCCCCGGGCGCCGCGCCCGTAGAAGCTGCCTCCGGCCGTGCCCTCGGTGCCGAGATCGATCGCCTCGACGTGGTGGCCGGCCGAGCGCGCGGCGGCAAGCGTCAGCCCGACGGCGGCGATCTGCGGGTCGGTGAACACGACCCGCGGGGCCATGGCGGCGAGGCCGTGGACGCGCGCCCGCAGCCCGAGGATGTTGTCGGCGGCGATCCGGGCCTGGTACTTGCCCGAGTGGGTGAGCAGCGAGCGCCCATTGGCGTCTCCGACTGCGTACAGCCACGGGTGACCGGGCACGCGCATGGCCTCGTCGACCTCGATGTAGCGATCCTCGGGCAGCCCGAGGACGCCGACGCCGAGCCCCGCGCTGAGCGGCCGGCGCCCGACGGCGACAAGCAGTCGCTCACCCCGCGCCTCGCCACCGCCCTCGAGCACGACCCGCACCTCACCGTCGCTACGGCGCACCTCGGTGGCCCGGGTGCCGAGATGGATCTCCACCCCGCCGGCCTGCAGCGCCTCACGCAGATCCTCCGAGGCGGTCGGCTCCTCGTGGGCGACGAGCCGGTCGAGCGCCTCCACGAGCGTCACGCGGCTACCCAGGCTGGCCCACGCCTGCGCCATCTCGACCCCGACGACCCCGCCTCCGAGCACGACCAGACGCTCCGGGACCGCCGAGGCGGTGGTGATCTCGCGGTTCGTCCACGGCTCGGCTTCGGCCAGACCGGGGATGGGCGGGAGCTGGGCGCCGCTGCCGGTGGCCACGACGACCGCGTCGGTGGCCTCGAGCACCGTCTCCCCCACCCGGACGCGCCGCTCGCCCTCCAGTCGGGCGCTGCCGCGAACGAGCGTGATCTCGCGATCCTCGAGCCAGGGCAGCTGGCTGTCGTCGCTCAGCTCGTGGATGACCTCGTCACGACGGCGGAGCACCGCATCGACGTCGAGCCGGCCGCTGAGCGCCTGCGCGGCGCCGGGTATCCGGCCCGCCTCGGCGAGCGCCTGGGCCGGACGCAGCAGGGCCTTCGAGGGCATACAGGCGTAGAAGGCGCACTCCCCGCCCACGAGGTCGCGCTCGATGATGGCCACCCGCCGGCCCTGCTCGGCCAGCCGACCGGCCGCCACCTCCCCGGCCGGTCCGGCGCCGATGACGATGACGTCGAAGCTTCTCTGCGCCGGGCTCACCAACGGGCACGTTAGTGGTTCGGCGCGCCATCATGCTCGGCCTGCCTCGCGCACGTCCCGTTCATCTGCTCCTCATCGCTCTCGTGCTCGGGGCGCTCACCGCGAGCGGCTGCGCTCGCGCCCACGTCTACGCGCCCCAGCGCACGCCGTCGCCGGTTGCGCGACTGGCCGGCGGCGGCCCGGAGCACATCGCGGTGGTCGTGATGGAGAACGAGGAGTACGGGGATGTCCTCGGAAACCGCTCGATGCCCTACCTGAACGCCCTGGCCCGCCGCTCGGCCGTGGCCACGCACATGTACGCGATCACGCACCCCTCACTGCCCAACTACCTGGCCCTGACCGGCGGGGCCACGTTCGGGATCAGCAGCGACTGCACGGACTGCCACGTCCACGCGACGGGCCTGGTCGATCAGCTCGAGCGGGCCGGCATCAGCTGGCGGGCCTACATGGAGGGCCTGCCCCGGCCCTGCTTCACCGGGGCGGGGGCCGGACGGTACGCCAAGAAGCACGATCCGTTCCTCTACTACGACGACGTCACCGGCTCGCCCGGCCGCTGCCGTCACGTCGTCCCGATCGACCGCCTGGCCACCGACGCGCGCGCGGGCACGCTCCCCCGCTTCATCTGGGTCACCCCCAACCTGTGTCACGACATGCATGACTGTGGCCCGGCCACCGGCGACCGCTTCCTGGCCGGGCTGCTCCCCGGCCTGATCCGCGCCCTCGGTCCCCGCGGGCTGCTCGTGCTCACCTGGGATGAGGGCACGAGCGACGACGGCTGCTGCGGCCAGGCCCGCGGCGGCCACATCGTGACCGTGCTGGCCGGCGGGGCAGCGCGACCCGGGGCCCGGCTGGGCGTGCCCACCGATCACTACTCGGTCCTGCAGACGATCGAGGACCTGCTCGGCCTGCCCCGCCTGCGCGGTGCCGGCTGCCCGTGCACGCCGTCGCTGGCGCCGCTGCTGCGGACTACGGCGAGCTGACCCGGTCGGGCGGCGGGCGCGGCGGCGGCGGGCAGACCCTGCGGGCGCAGCGACAGCGGCGGCCCGAACCCGACGCGCAGCAGGGCTCCGCCGCCGGGGGCGTTCTGGGCCTCGGCGAACCCCCCGTGCGCCTCGGCGGCCTGCCGCACGATCGCCAGTCCGAGGCCCGACCCGGGCTTCGATCGCGCGCGCTTGGCCCGGTGGAAGCGGTCGAAGACGAACGGCAGGTCCTCGGCGATCGAAGCCGGGCCCGTGATCGCGCACGGACACCACGCCATCGGCGAGCGCGACGTCGACGCGCTCGTCGTCGGGGCTCCACTTGGCGGCGTTGTCGAGCAGGTTGCTGACTGCGCGCAGGATGAGCTCGCCGTCACCGGTGATGAGCGTCGGCTCGAGGTCGGCGTGGAAGCGCAGCCGCGAGGCGCGCCGGCGCGCCCGCTGCACCACCTCGGCGACGATCTCGTCCAGTCGCAGGTCACCGGGCTCGGCGCTCAGCTTGCTGCCCCGGGCGAGCTCGACGACGTCGCTCACGAGCGCGGTCAGCTCGTCGAGCTCGGCGATGATGTCGGCGCGCAGCGCCTCACGATCGGCCGGGCTGAGCAGCTCCTCGTCGCGCATGAGCTGCAGGTTGGCCCGGATCGAGGCGATCGGCGTCCGCAGCTCGTGTGAGGCGTCGGCGACCAGGTTGCGCTGGGCGAGCACGGATCGCTCGAGCGCGTCCAGGGTGGAGTTGAACGTGCGGGCGAGCCGCGCGAGCTCGTCGCTGCCGGACACCTCGATCCGCTGGGCGCCGATCACGTCCGCGTGCTCGGCGATGCGCTCGGTCTGGCGGGTGAAGCGCGTGATCGGCGCCACGGCGGTGCGGGCCACGAGCACGCCGAGCAGCGCCGCCAGGGCGATCCCGCTCGTCGCGATGATGACGAGCAGCAGGAGCTCTGAGTGCAGCGCGGTCTCCACCTGCCCGGCCTGGAGACCGACCATGACCGCGCCCCGAGGGCCGACCCCGGTGGCCAGCACGCGCATCTCGACCTTCCCCGCGTCCTCGTCCAGTAGCACGCCGCCGCGACCGGAGCGAGCGACGCCCTGGACGGCTGCCGGGACGGGCATGACGATACGCTCGTCGTTGGCCAGGCAGATCCCGCCGTCGCGGCGCACGAGCTCGACGTAGCCGCGGGCGCCGCCGTAGCCCGGCCCGGCCCGGTCGTCGAGGCCGAGCCCTTCGTCGCAATCCCCACCGACCGGCGAGAAGCCGTCGATCGTCGGCGAGCGCTGGGGCTGCTCGCCCGGGGACGCCGGGCCGGTTGCGGTCGTTCTGGTCGGGCGGTCCGAGGTGGTGCGCCCGGGCGGTGAACTGGCCGCTCAGCGCCCGCAGCGTCGTGTCGAGCTGGCCGCGCAGGGTCGAGCGGCTGCCCTCATAGGCGGACAGGGCGACCGCGATGACGGCGATCGCCACCGCCACCCCGGCCGCCACCGCCATGCGAGCGCGCAGGCTCACTCCTCGGGCTCCCGCAGCGCGTAGCCGACCCCGCGCACCGTGTGGATGAGCGGCCGGGCGCCGGCGTCCTCGAGCTTGCGGCGCAGGTAGCCGACGTACACGCGCAGGGCGTTGGAGGTGGGACCGAAGTCGTAGCCCCACACGCGGTCATAGATGAGCGTGTGCGGGAGGACGCGGCGCGGGTTGCGGATGAGCAGCTCGAGCAGCTGGTACTCGGTGCGGGTGAGCTCGACGAACGTCTCCCCCACCCACACGCCGTGGCGGGACGAGTCGAGGCGCAGCTCGGCGAACTGCATGCCGTCCGGCTCGGTGCCGTCGCTGCTCGCCCGGCGCAGCAGGGCGCGCAGGCGCGCCTTGAGCTCATCGACGTCGAACGGCTTGACCAGGTAGTCGTCGGCGCCCGCGTCGAGGCCGTCGATCCGGTCCGACACGGCGTCGCGAGCGGTGAGGATGAGGATCGGCACCCGGTTGCCCTCGCTGCGCAGCAGGCGGCAGACATCGAGGCCGTCGATGTCGGGCAGGCCGATGTCGAGCACGACGGCGTCGGGCGCGTCGCTCGTGACCTTGGCCAGCGCATCGCCACCGGTCTCCGCCGTCACCACCTCGTAGCCGGCGAGCGTGAGCGCCCGCCGCAGCACATCGCGCAGGGCGCGGTCGTCGTCGACGGCGAGCAGCTTCATGAGGTTATTGTGGCTGCTCGGGCGGCTCGAGCCGACGGTTTCCTACGCGCCGCTTATCGGCCCCGGGCTGCGCTCGCGCAGCACGGTCCCCAGGATCCCGTTCACGAAGCCGGGCGCGTCGGCGCCGCAGAAGCGCTTCGCCGTCTCGACCGCCTCGTCGATCGCCCCCTCGGGCGGGATCGCCTGCTCGCCCGGGAGCTCCTCGCCGTGGAGCAGCTCGGTCAGCCCGACGCGGAGGATCGAGCGCTCGAGCGGCGCGATCCGCTCGAGCGTCCAGCCGCTCGCGTGCTCGCGGATGAGCGCGTCGAGCTCGGGCTGGCGGGTGCGGACGAGCTCGGCCAGCGCGCGCGTGAACGGGTGCACGTCCCGGGGAAGGTCTCCTCCAGGGGACGGGCGAGCAGGTCGCTCTGGTAGAGCGCCCAGATCGCCGCCCGCCGCTGCTCAGATCGACGCACGCGCCCTCGCGCGGCTCACGCGCGCGACACGTACTCGCCGCTGCGGGTGTCGACCCGGACGACGTCGCCGACGTCGATGAACAGCGGCACCTGGATGCGGGCGCCCGTCTCGAGCACGGCCGGCTTGTTGCCACCGCCCGAGGCGGTGTCGCCGCGCAGGCCCGGCTCGGTCTCGGCCACGGCGAGGTCGATGGCGCTCGGAAGCTGCACATCGGCCGGCTCGCTGTCGATGTAGAGCACGTCGACCTCATCGGACTCCTTCATCCACCGCAGCGCATCGCTCAGCGTGCTCTCGGGGATCGTCAGCTGCTCGTAGCTCTCGGAGTCCATGAAGTGCGCGTCGCTGCCGTCCTGGTAGAGGAACTGCATGCGGCGCACCTCGGTGCGCACGGGACGGAACTTCTCACCGGCGCGGAACGTGCGGTCGATGACGGCCCCGTCGCTGGCCCGGCGCAGCTTCGTGCGCACGAACGCCCCGCCCTTGCCCGGCTTGACGTGCTGGAACTCGAGGATCTTGAACACCACGCCGTCGACGTCGATGTGGTTGCCGTTCTTGAACTGATTGGTGGAGATCATGTCGGCAGGCGAGTGTAGAGCGGTCCGCCGGAGCGGCCGGGCGCCCGGCCGCCCGGGGCGGCCGGGGCGCTCGCGTCGCGGCTCGCGCGTGCCAGCCACCGGACTCGAAGTGAGGTTCCTCCCGCCAGGCGGTAGAAAGTGCACTCGCGTGCGCGGGGCGCGACTCGAAGTGAGGTTCCTCCCGCCAAGCGGGAGAAAGTGCACTCGCGTTCGCCCGGCGCGACTCGAAGTGAGGTTCCTCCCGCCACACGAGAGAAGCGCACCCCGTCCGCCCGCCCCGGGCGGCCGCCTCGCAAATCGCGTGGTGAGTTCACCACCGTGGGCGTGGCAAATCGCCCTCCAGCCCGGCCTCGACGACCCGCGCGTCTGCGTCGGATCTGTCGCCGTTCTCCGCACTGGATCGACAAAATGACGAAACAAACGCAGGCGCGCGCGTGCTGTCGCTGTTATCCGGCCCCTCGCCCACCCGGGGCGCTCGCGGAACCCCGGCGTCAGCGCGCCGCGCCGGCCCCCCGTGGCCCTCAGTCGACGACCGTCAGCTCCTTGGAGAGCGAGGTCAGCACCTCGGCCCGGTCCTCGCGCACCACGACGAGGTCCTCGATCCGCACCCCGAGGCGCCCGGGCAGGTAGACGCCGGGCTCGACCGTGACCACGTTGCCCACCTCGAGCGTGTCCTCGAAGCGCTGGGAGAGCCGCGGCGCCTCATGGACCTCGACACCGACGCCGTGCCCGAGGCCGTGCCCGAAGTGCTCGCCGTGGCCCGCCGCCTCGATGATCGCCCGCGCCGCGCCGTCGGCGTCGCGGCCGCTCACGCCGGCGCGCACCGCGTGCAGCCCGGCCAGCTGGGCTTCGAGCACGAGCTCGAAGACCCGCCGGGCCTCGGCGCTCGGCTCACCCACCGCGTAGGTGCGGGTGCAGTCCGAGCAGTAGCCGTCCAGCTCCGCGCCCCAGTCGATGACCACGAGGTCCCCGGGCCGGATCTCGACGTCGCGCGGGGTGGCGTGGGGCAGCGCACCGTGCGCGCCCGCAGCCACGATCGTGTCGAAGCTCGGCCGCTGCGCCCCCCGGCGGCGCATGTCCTGCTCGAGTGCGAGCGCCACGTCGCGCTCGGTGCGTCCGGCCAGCCCCTCACCCAGGATCCGCCGCAGCGCGGCGTCGGCCAGCTCGGCTGCCTCGGCGACGCGCGCGATCTCGTCCTCGTCCTTGACCGCTCGCAGCGCCTCGACGAGCCCGGACGTGCCCACCAGCGAGACCCGCGGGCCGAGCCGCTCGGACAGCTTGCGGTGCTCGGCCACGGACAGGTGCTCCTCCTCGAAGCCCGCCCGCAGCTCGCCCGCCGGCAGCGCCTCCTCGAGCGCGGCGAGCAGGCCGCCGCCGGCGACCGTGCGCCGCTCGAAGCTGTCCGGCACCTGGGCCGCCGCCTGCTCGGTGTAGCGGAAGTCGGTCAGGAACACCCGCCGCTCGCCCGCCAGGACGACGAGCCCGTTCGAGCCCGTGAACCCGGTCAGGTAGCGGACGTTGACCAGGTCCGAGACGATCAGCGCCTCCACGCCGGCACCGTCGAGGCGCTCGGTCAGCCGGTCGACGCGGGCGCTCATCGCCCGAGCTCCGCCGCCACCAGGGACAGCGCGGTCCGGTAGCCGTCCGGGCCCTGGCCGATCACCCGCCCGGCGCAGAGGTCGCTCAGCACCGACTGGCGCCGCCAGGGCTCGCGGTTCTCGATGTCGGACAGGTGGATCTCGATCGTCGGCAGCCCGGTGAGCTCGAGCGCGTCGCGGATCGCGTAGGAGTAGTGCGTCCACGCGCCCGGGTTCAGCACGATCCCGTCGGCGAGGCCCTCCAGCCGGTGCAGGTGCTCGACGAACGCGCCCTCGTGGTTGGTCTGGAAGAAGCGGGGCACGAGCGAGAGCTCGTGCGCGAAGCCGCTGATGCGAGCAACCAAGGCGTCGAAGTCGAGCGGCCCGTAGATCGCCGGATCGCGGCGGCCGAGCTGGTCGAGGTTGACGCCGTGCATGACCTCGATGCGGTTGCGCAGGCTCATGCCGGGGCCAACTCTCGCACAGCCGCCACGAGCGCGCGCTGGTGCACGACGCACCCCGGTCGCACCGCGCCCGGGGCGTCGACGAGCACGAACGGCACCGGCCCCTCCCCGACGCGCTTCTTGTCCCGTGCGGTGGCCAGCACGACGGCGGCCGGGTCGGCGTGCTCGAGGGCGACCGGGAGCCCGCGGGCGGCGAGGAGCTCGGCCACCTCGAGCCGGAGCGCGTCCTGCCCGGACAGCCGCAGCGCGGCCAGCAGTCCGAGCGCGACCGCCTCGCCGTGCCGGTAGGCGGAGTAGCCGGTCACCGTCTCGATCGCGTGGCCGACCGTGTGGCCGAGGTTGAGCACCTGGCGCAGGCCGCCGTCGCGCTCGTCGCGGGCGACGATCCGCAGCTTCGTGTGCGCGCACGCCCGCACGACGGCGGGATCGGTCGGCTCGGCCCCGGCCCGGACTCGCTCCCACAGCTCGCCGCCGGCGATCAGCGCCGTCTTGACGACCTCGGCGTAGCCGGCCGCCACCTCGGCCGCGGGCAGCGAGTTCAGCGTGTCGGTGTCGGCGATGACGGCGGCCGGCTGGTGGTAGGCGCCGACGTAGTTCTTGGCCTCCTCGAGGTCGATGCCGGTCTTGCCGCCGTAGGCCGAGTCGACCTGGGCCACCAGCGTCGTCGGCACCTGGACGAAGCGCACCCCGCGCTGGTAGGTGGCGGCGCAGAAGCCGGCCAGGTCGCCGACCACCCCGCCGCCGAGCGCGACGACGACGTCGGCCCGGGTCAGCCCCGCCCGGGCGAGCTCGGTCCACACGATCTCGGCGTGGGCGACCGTCTTTGACTGCTCGCCCGGCATCACCGCCACCCGTCCGCAGGCCGGCTCGAGCAGCTCGCCGTAGTGCCGGGCGACGACGCCGTCGCTGACCACAAAGCGCCGCCCGTCCACCCCGGGGGGCCAGAAGCGGCCCGCGAGCAGCCCGGACCCGATGTAGGCCGGGTAGTCGCCCGATGCGCTCGTCGCCCACAGAACATGGACCCCGGCCGGGACATCCGCCACCGCAGCGAGCAGGTCCGGGAGCGCGTCGGCGCGCGAGCTCGGCACGACGAGATCGGCCAGCGCGGCGTAGACCGGCTCCCGGGCGGCGTGCAGGGCGAGGAAGTGCTCGCGGTCGGTGGCCAGCGGCCGCTCGCCGGCGCCGGCGCAGCGCGCCCAGGCGAGTTCGGCATCGACATCGAGCCAGACGACCAGGCAGCCCGCGAGCGCCGAGCGCACAGCCGCCGACCCGACCGCGCCCCCGCCGAGGGCGACCACGCGACCGGCCCCGTCGAGGGCCTCGAGGGCGGCGCGCTCCTCGGCGGCCCGGAACGCGCCCTCGCCGTCCTCGGCGAACACGCGGGCGATCGGCTTGCCCAGCCGCGCCTCGACCAGAGAGTCGACATCGAGGGCCGGACGGCCCGAGACCTCGGCCAGGGCGTGCGCCGCGGTCGTCTTGCCCGCCCCCATGAAGCCGATCAGCGCGACCGTGCGGGCCGCGGGCGCAGGCTCGCTCAGGCCGGGCGGCGCCACCCGATCCGGTCCTCGTAGGCGCGCAGGGCCACCCGCACGTCCTCGATGTGGTCGCCGGCGAACTTGCGCCGGTAGGCGTCGGCGAGCACGTGGGCGACCATCGCCTCCCCGACGACACCGGCCGCCGGCACGGTGCAGGAGTCGGTGCGCTCGCGCAGCGCCTCGGCCGGCGCATGGGTGGCGATGTCGACCGAGCGCAGCGGCTTGGTCAGGGTGGGCAGCGGCTTCATGTAGCCGCGCACGACGAGCGTCTCGCCGGTCGTCATCCCTCCCTCCAGGCCACCGGAGCGGTTCGTCTCGCGGTAGTAGCCCCGATCTTCCCCGTAGAAGATCTCGTCGTGGGCCCGGGACCCGGGCAGGCCGGCGGTCTCGATCCCGTCGCCGATCGCCACCGCCTTCATGGCCTGGATGGACAGGATCGCCTGGGCCAGGCGGCCATCGAGCCGCTCCTCCCAGGACACGTGCGAGCCGAGGCCGGGCGTCACGCCGAAGGCGCGCACCTCGAAGACGCCTCCCAGCGACTCGTTCGCCTTGCGCAGGCGGTTGATCTCGGCCACCATCGCCCGGCCCGCCTCCTCGTCCAGGCAGCGGACAGGCGACTCATCGACGGTGGCGAAGTCCTCGGGGCGCAGGTCGTCCCGGCGCGGGGCGCTCACGCCGGTGATCTGGGTGACGTGCGAGTACACCTCGACCCCGAGCGCCCGCAGGAACTCCTTGGCCACGGCACCGCCGGCCACG
This sequence comes from uncultured Solirubrobacterales bacterium, assembly GCA_963848745.1. Classification (GTDB taxonomy): domain Bacteria; phylum Actinomycetota; class Thermoleophilia; order Solirubrobacterales; family Solirubrobacteraceae; genus Palsa-465. Next base: position 961,320 of record CAWKEO010000002.1, read on the forward strand.
CGAGCCGCCGTCTCACGCGCGCTCGCGCGCTCGAGGATGTCGCGCACATCGGAGAGCCCGTACTTCCACGTGCCGACGAGATCGGCGTGGCCGGGACGCGGCAGGTGGACCTCGGCCACCTCGGCCGCCACCGGCCACGGGTTCATCCGCTCCTCCCAGTTGGCGAAGTCGCGGTTGACGATCTGCATCGCCACCGGAGCGCCGAGCGTGCGCCCATGGCGCACCCCGCCGGTCATCTGCACCCGATCACGCTCGATCTTCATCCGCCCGCCGCGGCCGTGACCGAGCTGGCGCCGGGCCAGATCGCGGTCGATGGCCTCCTGATCGAGCACGAGCCCGGCGGGAAGACCCTCGACGATGCAGGTCAGGCCGGGGCCGTGGGACTCCCCGGCCGTGATCAGGCGCACGGACATGCGCCTAGGGTACGGGGCGCACACACGCGAGCGCCTTGCCCCCCGGCGCGCGGGGGGCGGGGCGCTCGCGAGATTCCTAGTAGTGGCCGGCGATCAGGATCGTCAGGCCGGTGCCGCTTCTCGGCACCAGCGCCAGCTTGACCGTGAGCGTCACGTGGCCGAGGCCGCGCAGCTTGGCCGCCAGCTTGTGCGAGAGGCCGAGTCGCAGCTGGACCGTGCCATTGACGACCTGGGAGACGGTGCCGCGTCCGATGACCACCGTGCTTCCCCGGCCGACCCGGATGTGGGCCCGCTTGGCCGCCTGGCGCGAGATCGACACGATCACCAGGCCGTTGGCCGGCTGGTTGGCGCTCACCCGCAGCCGCAGTCCGGAGGCCAGCGCGGCGCGCAGGCTCTGGGGCAGGAGCTGCAGGTGCACGGACAGCTTGGGCGTCGGCTTCGGGGAGCCGGAGCCGCCCGAGCCGCCACCGCCGCTGGGCGTGGTCGCCGTCTGCCCCGTGGTGGTCAGCACCGTCACGACCTCGCTCGTGCTCGCGGTGTTACCACCCCGATCGGTCACCGTCAGGGTCACCGTGTAGGTGCCCGCCTTGGTGAACGTGTGCACGACGCTCGGGCCGGTGGCCGAGGCACTGCCGTCGCCGAAGTTCCAGCTGTACTTTCCGGCCGGCACGACCAGGGTCGACTCGGTGGCCGAACCGTCGAGCTGGACCTCGTCGCCCTGATCGATGGCGCTCGGCACCACGAAGGTCGGGGTCAGGATGACCTGCGGCGCGCAGCCGAAGAACGTGTAGGGGTCGAACACGAGCGCTCCTGCGTTGTTGAACTCCCGCTGCAGGTAGTAGGGATTCTGCGAGCTCGTGCCCACGGTGATCGTGTCCAGGCCTCCGCCGAGCGGCTCGCAGGCGTGGTTGTCGTCGATCTCCGAGCCGTCGAGGTTGGCCCAGCCGTTGAAGGCGGGGTTGACGATGGCGGCGATCTGCGACTGGCTGAGCGGACTCACCATGCGCTGGCCGACGGCCATCGACAGCTGGGCCGGGGTCGCGCCGTCCGGGATCGTCGGCGCGTCGGGCTCATCGCACCCGGTGCCGGCGCTCCAGGGCTGCACCACGTAGTCCACCTCGGTGCCGCCCACGTTGACCTGCGAGTGGTAGGAGCAGTAGGCGGGCTGCGAGGGCGGCGGCCCGCCGCTGGTCAGCGCGGTCAGCGTGACGGGGTTGCCGATTGGGTTCAGGCCCCCCTGGCGGGTGAACGAGTAGCCGTTCTGACCGGTGATGTAGATGTACCAGCCGGTCACATTGGCCGCCCCGGGAGGTGTGCTGACCGTGATGGTGGACGTCGATCCGGTCACGGTGACCTCGCTGGAGGCGCTCGGCACGGACTCGCCGTCGTTCGAGGTCATGTAGGTCACGGCCACCCGGTAGGTGCCCGGCGGGATGCTGCCGCCGGTCGGGCTCTGCCCGGCCTGGGCCGGCGGCGGGGAGAGGTAGGCGTTGATCGAGCACAGCGTGCGCGAGGTGTCGAGGCAGGTCTCCACGCCCGGCGGCAGCAGCAGGTCGACCAGCGGGGTGTAGCCCGGCTGGGTGCGGTTGAGGATCCCGGTCTGCGGGATCATCGCCTGCAGCTCGCTCTGCAGCTGGCTGTCGCTCAGGCAGGTGGTGTTCATCAGCACCGACGAGGGGTTGATGAACGAGCTGCCCTTCGGGGTGCAGGCGTTGGCCGGGAAGTCGCGGCCCGTGCCGCTGACGCCGCCGAAGTCGCACGCCGATCCGCCGGCCTGCCCGTAATCGATGCAACCGCCACCGAACTCGGAGGCGTTCTGGGCGTGGCCGCCGGCGTCGTTGTACTGGGGGGTGACCGCGAACGGCGTGTTCAGCGAGCCGCTGGAGTCGGCCACGTCGCGCAGGAACTGCTCCATGTAGCCGCGGGTCTGCGACCAGTACGCGTGGTGCTGGTCCCAGGTGAGGGCGAAGGCCTCGTTCTTGTGGACGACCGTCCCGCCCCGGTAGCACAGGCCGTTGGTCGGCATGGCGGGGCCGCCGAGGTCGGCGGACAGCCACGGGTCGGTGCACTGACCGCTGACGCCGACGTTGGTCACCCCGGCGGGCAGCGGGTTGTCACGCGAGCTCGGGACAAGCGCCACGCCCGCCTCGGTGCCGGCGTCGTTGACCACGATCGCCTGCGCGCCGGTCGCACCCACCGCCATCGAGGCGGCGAGCGTCGCGACGATCGTCGTGATCGCACGTCGCGCGGTGAGCGGGGAGCGGCCCATCAGTTACCTCCAACGGTCAGGTTGCGCTGGTCGACGATGGCGTCGAGGCTGGGTTCGTACTGGAAGAGCGACAGCGCGCTCGCGGTCGAGGTGCTCAGCAGCCGGCGCCCGACGGGGTCGGTGGCGGCACGAGCCCGGCCGGCCGCCGCAGCGGAGGCGTAGCGGGCCGCGGTGACGCTGGTGACCTGGAACAGGGCAACCGACTGCGTGACCGACTGGCCGCCCACCGTGGCCGCCACCGAGATGCCCTCGGTCTGCCCAGGCGAGAGGCCCAGGATCTGGCAGTCCAGCGGCCCGGGGGTGCAGCTGCCGGGGCCGGTGACGATCGCCCCGGGCTCGACCGCGAACAGGATGCGGTGGCCGCCCTGGAGCACGCCCAGCTGGACGAGGAGCGGCCGCTTGTTGCTCGGCAGGGCCCCGTCGCGCTCGAGCGGATCGATCGTGTTCAGACCGCCGCCGGCGTTCGTGATCGAGATCGCGACGTCGTAGGCCTCATTCGCGCGCAGGCCGGCCGGCGTGGCCGGGGCCGAGGAGGTCGGCGTCGTCGGGTTGACCGGCAGCACCGGCGAACGGTGACGGTCGACCCGGTCGACCCGGTCGACCCGGTCGAACCGGAGGAGCCCGACGAGGCCGTGGAAGCGGTGCTCGAGCCGGTGCCGGCCGAGGCGCTGGCGGTGCCGGCGGCGACCGTCGTGCTCGCGCCCGAGCTGGTCGTGGGCGTCGTCGCGCTGCTCAGCTTCTGCTGGGTGAACGGGTCGCGCCCGGAGCCCTCGAGCGCGGCCTGGACGGCGGCGTCCTGGACCGTGATGGCAGCGCCCGTATGGGCCTCGGCCACCGGGGTACCGATCGCCGAGCCGGACGGCGCCGGAGCCGGCGCCGGGCTCTTGGACAGCACCACGGGCACGGCGACGATCGCGGCCAGCAGCAGGACCGCAACGGGCCAGAGCTTGCGGTCGCGGAGATCCGACAGGAGTGCGTTCAGGTAGCTCATCGCGGAGAGGTGATCGTGGCGGCCGCCGGCGCGGCGGACCCGCTCGGGGAGGAGGTGGTGGACGTCGTACCGGCCGGACCGGCGGCCGTGGCACCGGCGGTCAGTCCGGTGGAGGCCGGCGCCATGTAGGTGGTCGCCGACACGTTGGCCTGGATCTGCGGGAAGCCCGTCGGGCCGGCCTGGAAGGAGATCGCGTTGACCGTCATCAGGCGGCCGCGCACGGTGATCGTGTTCTGTCCGGCGACGACGAACTGGGCCAGACGGTGGAAGAAGCTCGACAGGTGGAAGAAGCTGCCGGTGAACGTGAACGTGAACTGCTCGGTCGGGAAGCCGGCGGCGCCGACGCTCGCGCCCGGGGGCAGGCTGCCCGTGCTCGCGCTGGCCGAGCTCGAGGAGCTCGAGGAGCTCGACGGGGTGCTCGGGGCCGCGCCGCCCGGAACGAGCTGGAGGCCGTTGAAGGTCACCTTGGCCGCGCTGGCCGCGCTCTGCAGCTCATAGACGAGCGAGGGCACGTTGTCGTCCTGGGGCAGCGCCTCACCGAGCTCGGCGAGCTCCGTGTAGTCGGAGGCGAACTCACCCCGGGCGGCCAGGCCCTTGCTGACGGTGGCCTGTGCGGTGGAGAGCTGGCTCTGCAGGGTGGTGACCTGAGAGCTCAGGTTGGCGGCGTCCTTGCGCTTGGGCTGGATGAGGAACATCCAGCTCGCGGCCACGGCCGCGACGCAGACGACGACGATCAGGATTGCGCGATCGCGGGCGCTCACTGGGCACCTCCGGTGCTCGTCGCGGTGCTCGAGCCGGGCAGGGATGCGACGCCGGTGGCGCCGGCCCCATTCACGGGCTGGAAGAACACGGTCATGCTGAACGTGGGGGCGTGCGGCTTGCAGCCGGTCTTGGCGCCCCCTTGCGTGGCCGATGGCGCCCCCGCGGTGGTCGCGATCGTCGAGCTCGAGAGCGCGACACGGGTGACGTCCGGCATCGAGCGCAGGCGCGAGATCAGGCGAGCGACATCGTCCTGGGTCGCCGTGCAACCGGACAGCTCGAACGCCGGGCCAGGGAGGTCCGCGCGCAGGCCCGACGCGGCACCCGAGCCCCCGGAGGTGGCGCCCGGGACGACGGTGGCGTTCAGGCTCTGCAGCGAGGTGTTGGCCGGGATGACCCGGGCCAGGTTCTGCAGCGCACCGTTCCAGTCAAACCGGGTGGCGGCGATCCCGCGCACAGTGGAGAGGCGCGTCTGGGCCAGCGAGGCGAACTGCGTGTAGTCGCCCAGCTGGGCGGCCTCGCTCTGCGCCGACTTCACCTGCGACTGCAGGCTGGCGATCTGCGCCTGGCGGTCGGCGACGGTGTTGCCGGCCAGCACATAGAGCGTGACGAGCACGAGCGCGGCGGCGAGCACCCCGCCCAGGCCCCAGGTGGCCGGAGCCAGCTTGATCTGACGGCCCGAGCCCTTGGCGTCGGCCGGGATCAGGTTGACGGCCCTCACGCCGCCACCTCCTCGACGGTCAGGCCCGCCGCCACAGCCAGGCGGCCGGCATCGATCTCGCCGAACACGCCGGGCCGTGCCTCGAGCACGGTGCCCACCTCCATCGGCAGGCGGGCGAGCTCGGACAGGGTCTCCGGCAGGCCGGGGATGGCCACGGCCGGGCCGGTCAGCACCGCGCGCTCGACGCCGGTGGAACCGACCTGCATCATGTGGAAGTCGATCGAGTTGCGGATCTCATCGGCGATCCGGCGGGTCCCGTCCTCGAGCACCTCGCGCGCCTCGACGACGATCTCGGGCTCGCCCTCGATCTCCTCCACCGGCCGCTCGAGGCCGACGTGACGCAGCCAGGCGTGGGCGTGCTCGAGGGTGAGCTGCCGGCGCTCGGCCAGCTCACCGGCCATCGTCTCGGTGCCGTGGGCGACCACGCGGGTGAACACGCAGGTCGGGCCGATGGCGACGGCCAGGTTCGTGATCCCGCCCACCGCGCAGTACAGCGTCGGCTCGGTGGCACCGGGCTGGTGCAGGGCGCGGATCATCGCGAAGGCGGAGAGGTCGATGCCGTGGGGGCGCAGCCCGGCGCGGCGCACCGCCTCCAGCTGGCGGTCGATCATGTCGCGGCGGGCGGCGACCACCACGACGCGGGTGCGCGGGCCCTCGGCCGTGTCGACGGTGCCGAGTGACTGATACTCGAGCACCGCCTGGTCGAGCGGCATGGGGATGTGATCCTGGGCCTGGAAGCGAACCGCGGAGGCGATCTCCTTCGCCCCCTGCAGCGGCGGCAGGTCGAGCGTGCGCATGACGATGCGCTGGTTGGCGACGCCGAGCCGAACGCGCTTGGCCAGCTTGTTGCTGGCGAACAGCTCGCGCAGAACCTCGGCCAGGCTGTCGACGTCGACGATCTCGCCGTCGCGCACGACACCCGGGGCCAGGGGCGCGGAGGCGGCGCGCTCAATGGCCACACCTCCACGGGTCTGAACGGCGGCGACGTAGCCGGGCTGGATGTCGAGCCCGACGACGTTCTTAGTGCTGGAGCGTCCCATCGTAGGCTGAGTGATCGGCGGGGGTGGGGGTGGAGTTGAGGGGGTGTCCAGACGACTGGACGAGTGGGACTGGACGGAGGTAGACCGTCGCGCACCCGACGGGCAGCCGGCGCAGGCCGAGTTCGCGCATCAGCGGGGCGATGTCGACCCCGGTCCGGCACGGCTGCACGACCGCCGCCACTGCTGCCGCGCGCAGGAGCGCCCCCGCCTGCGCGGGGCCCATGTCGTTGTCGAACAGGAGCGTGGTATCGGTCTCCCGGTCGCGCTCCTGCGGCGTCCAGATCGGGTGGCCGAGCCAGCTCGGCGCGTCGGTGAGCGCGGGGAGCGCGGTCCCGAGCTGGGCGTCGCTGAGGAGCAGCCCGCCGTGTGTCAGACGCGCCGCCAGGCGCGCGGCCCGGACGTCGTCGCCGGCGAGCTCACTGACCCGGGTGCTCGCCGGCGACTGCAGCGCGTGGAGGGCGCCACGTACGAACACCGCGGCCGGCACGAGGATCGCGAGCATCGCCGCCAGCGCGATCGCGCGGGCCGGGCGCGAGCCCGCCCGCGGCCACACGGCCACGAGCAGCACGCCGACCGGGATGGCAAAGCCGTCGAGTGCGCGGTACTGGCCGGTACGCGAGAGCGCGAGGCCGGCCAGCGTCGCCCCGACGAGCGCGATGAGCGGGCGCAGCGCGGCATGCCGCGCCGCCCGCCGGGCGGCCAGCGCCGCTCCGAGCGTGAGCGGGAGCACGCCCCACAGCGCGACCGGCCAGGGGATGAGCGCGGCCTGCCCACTCAGATGGGCCGACAGCGCCCAGCCGCGGTCGACGCGGCTGAGGATCACGTAGTAGACCAGCGGCCCCGCCGTGACCAGGAGTACCGGGCCGGCCCGGCGCAGCGCGAACGCACGCAGATCGGACACCAGGCGGGCGGCGCCGCCACCGGTCGGGCGGGCGAGCAGCCAGGCCGTGAGCGCGAGCTCGGCGGCGATCAGGATCTCGCCCTGCCACGGATGCAGCCAGCTGACGAGCAGCCCGAGCCCGGCCGCCGGGAGGATCGCGCTCGGGCCGGAGCGCCCGCCCAGGAGCGCCTCGTAGCGCTCCAGCGCGAACGGCAGCAGGCCGAGGGCGAGCGCCTGAGGTGCGTACCCCCACAGCGACATGGCCGGGATGAGCTCGTTGCCGGCCCGCTGCACGACCCCGCCGTCATCGGCGCCGTAGAGAACGGTGATGAGACCGAGCGCGGGCGTCAGGCCACCGAACGCGCCCACGGCGAGGGCGCAGGCGCGCCGGGCCCGGCGCTCGGCGGGGATGAAGCGCGTGACCAGCCGAGCGGTGCCGGCGGCGAAGCCGAGCGCCGCGACCGCGGTCCAGAGGGCCATGGCGGCGGCGTCGGGAACGCCGCTCGCCCCCTGCAGGAGACCGTCGAGCGTCCAGATCGGGTGGATGAACAGAGCCGCTCCGGCGTCACCGTAGAGATTGCGGATGAGGCCGTGGGCAGCGGCGTCGCGGGCCCAGGCCAGGTACTGCAGCTGATCGCCCGGCACCCAGCCGGCGGTGCCGAGGAACACGCGTCCGCGGGCCGCCGCCTGCGCCCACAGGAGCGCGAACGGGCCGAGCGAGAACACCAGGCACGCGCCGGCCAGGGCGGCGAAGTTGACGCGACCGGCGCGCCGCCCGGCGCGCGCCGCCTCCGCCCCGGGGGCGGGCCCCGCCAGCGCGCTCATGCGATGAACGCCCAGGTGGCGAACTGGAAGGTGAAGAACGCGAGCAGCCCGGCCCCGAGCGCGCACGTGACGATGCGCAGGCGCTCGCGCTCGGCCAGCCACGCCCCGACCACCATCCAGATCGGGAAGATGGCCAGGGTGTAGCGGTCCAGCGAGGCGAGCGGCTGGCCGTCGGTCGGGCTCCACACGCAGAGCGCCAGCACGGCGAGCGCGTAGACGCCGTAGGCGGGAGGCAGTCGGCGCCAGACGACGCGCAGCGCGAGCACGTCGGCGACGAGCACAGCGAACAGCATCAGGCTCTCGGCCCCGATCGACAGCGGGCCGAGGATGCTCGGCTGATAGACGCGCTCCACCCCGGTGCTGAGCAGGCGCAACCCGCCGGCGGCCGCCTTCACCGCCAGCACGAGAGCGCCGATCGGGCCGGTGTCGAGGTGGGCGTGCTCAGCGCCGAGCTGGTTGGTGTAGGGCGCCAGCACGCCGAACCCCCGCGCGCCCAGATAGGCGAGAAAGCCGGCCAGGGCGGCGGCCGGGACGAGCGCGACGGCGCCCAGACGCCGGCGCGAACGCGGCGTGGCCTCGGCCGCCAGCACCAGCAGCGGGAGCGTCAGCAGGATGCCCGGAACCCGGGTGAGCGCGGCGGCCGCACCGAGCCCGATGGCGAGCGGCCAGCGCTCGCGCCGGGCGGCGTACAGGCAGCCGACCGACAGGGCGAGGAACAGCGACTCGGTGTAGTCGGCGCTGAAGAAGAAGGCGAGCGGCGCGAAGGCGAGCAGGCCGATCGTGGCGCGCGCGGCGCGCGGACCGAGCTCGAGGGTCGTCAGGGCGTGGAGCAGCTTGAGCGCAATGGCGAAGCTGACCAGCGACACCACGAGGCCCGCGAACGCCGGCCCGCCGAACAGGGGTCCGAGCACCCAGCTGAGCGCCGGGTAGAGCGGAAAGAACACGGTGTCACCCGCGGTCGTGTAGCCGTGGCCGGCGATCTGGAGATAGTGGATGGCGTCCCAGCGCACGGCACCCGCGGCGAGCAGGTTGCCGACGGCGCCGAGATGCACGCTGAGCAGACCGGGGTCGAAGGTCTGCCAATCGAGGCGACGGGTGTGCTCGGCGCCGGCCAGACCGGCGGCGAGGACGAGCAGACGCGAGAGCACGAACGCGCGCGCCACGGGCGAGCGCCAGAGCGCGGCCGGCCGGCTCCAGGATGCCGGCGGGCGGGGAAGCTCGAACGCCGCGGTGCTCACAGTGTCGCCTCGGCGCGGACGCACAGCATGAGAGCGACCAGCGGCGCCACCCAGGCGAGGTAGAGGACATCCCAGTAGCTGGCCGCCAGCTGTAGGCCGAGGAGCAGCGCCGCGGCGAGCGCCGCCACGCGGGTGCGGCTGGCGGCCACCTCCGGCGCGCGCCACAGCCGCACCGCCGCCCCGGCCACGAGCGCGAGCAGCGCCGCCTGCACGAGCGACTGGACGGGGACGGCTCCGGTCAGCCGCCAGGGCGTGAACGTGGACTGGCGCGCGCTCTGGAACGTGAAGGCCGAGAGCATCTCCCCCACCCCGTGGGTCCCCCCCAGGGCCAGGAGCAGCGCGAGCATCGGAGCGCTCACGGCGCCCAGCGCGAGCATCATGCGCGCCCAGGTGCGCGGCCGGCGGCCGGCGAAGAGCGGTGGCAGGAGCACGAGCGGCACCAGCTTCAGCCACGCCCCCAGCCCGAGCAGCGCGCTCGCCAGCGTGGGGCGACGCCAGGCGAGCACGGCGAGCAGCAGCAGGGCCGCGAGCCCGACATCGGTGGTCCCGGTCGAGACGGTGAGGAGCACGGCGGGGAAGCACAGCCAGGCGATGGCGGCCCGCAGACCGGCGCGCTCGTCCCCGGTGCCCCGGTTGACCGCTCTCCCTGCGCTGCGCTGCAGGATCCAGGCGATGAGCAGCCCCGCCGCCACCGCGACGGCCAGCGTCAGGTCGGCGTCATCCCACGCCGTGTGCACCGGGGTGAGCCCGGCCAGCGGCACGTAGAGCAGGTAGGACCCCAGGGGATAGGTGTCGCCATGCAGGACGTCGGGGATGTGCCCGTAGGGCAGCGTGCCGTGCAGCAGGACGGTCGCGCCCTCCATGACCGCGTAGCCGACGTCGACGACGTGCAGCGAGCTGAGGCCGACCATGGCGGTCACGAGCCCGGCGGCGAGGAGCCCGAGCCGGAGCAGGCGCCGCTGGGCAGCCGGTCCGAGGCCGGCCGTGAGCGCGTCGAACAGCGGCGTGGCCGGCGCCCCGACCGAGCCGGGGCCGAGCGCGCGCCAGGCGCAGCGCGCGGCCAGGAGGGCGAGCAGCGGATAGGTGACGAGCATGAACGCCTGCGGCCGCTGGGCGTCGTAGAGCACGACCGATGCGGTGAACGCGAGCGCGAGCAGCACGTCGAGGTTCTCGCGCCGGCGCAGCGGCACCACCGCCGTCATGAGGGCGAAACTCGCCGCCAGGAGCGCGAGCACCCAGGGAGAGTTGGCGATCGCGCTGCCGAAGCCGGAGCGGCCGGGGCGCTGCGGGCTGACGCCGACGACCGTGCCGTCGCGGGCCACCTCGGCGTTGAGCCTGACCCGCCCCCCCACGATGACATCGGTGTAGTCGAGGCGGGCGTCGAAGGCCATGACCTCGATGCGAGCGGGTCGAGCTCCGTGCAGGGCCGCACGCACCCCGGCATCGCCGCGCAGCGCCCGCACGGCCGCGGCCCGCGGGAGCGCCAGGTGCGGGGTCGCGCGGGCGAGGGCGAGGACCCCGGCCGCGAGCACGAACACGAGCCCGGCGATCAGCCACTCGAGCCCCGGCCGGTGCAGGCGCGCGGCCAGCGGGCCGGTCCGCGCCCGACCACGGCCGGCCTGGCGCAGCGCTCCGACAGACATCAGAAGTGGGTGTGCAGGTACCAGTGGACGATGGCCGGGCCGGCGAAGAAGGCGAACAGCCCTCCGACGGCCAGGAACGGACCGAACGGCACGGCGGTCTTGCGACCGCGCTCGACGCCCACCCGCGCCATCACGCCCGCGCCGACCATCGTTCCGAGCAGGACCCCGGCCATGACCGCCACGGCCACCGAGGCGCTCAGGAAGAGGCCGAGGACCCCGGCCAGCTTGACGTCGCCCATGCCCATCCCTCGCGGGTAGAGCAGCACGAACACGAGCAGGAACCCGCCGGCGGCGGCGCCCGCGATCAACTGGCCGGGCACCGCGGACGGTTTGGTGGCCAGGCCGATGGCCAGGGCGAGCACGGCGGCCGGCGCGGTGATCTTGTTCGGGATGATGCGGTGGTCGAAGTCGATGAGCGCGACCGGCACGAGGACGGCGACGAGCGCGAAGCCGAGCGCCGCCTGCCGCACCGAGCCGGCGCTCACGGCCACGGCCACAGCGAGTACGGCGCTGACGCCTTCGACGAGCGGATAGCGCGGCGAGATGGCGACCCGGCAGCTCCGGCAGCGACCGCGGAGCATCAGCCAGCCGAGCACAGGCACGTTGTCGTAGGCGCGCACCGCGTTGCCGCAGCCCGGGCAGCGCGAGGGCGGGTGCACGAGCGACTCTCCGCGGGGCAGCCGGTAGGCGACGACGTTGAGGAACGAACCGACGGCGGCCCCCACGGCGCCGGCGAGCATGGCGATGATCGCGAGCGGCACCCGGACCCTCCTAGACCGGCAGGGCGACGACCTCGCCCGGGGCCTCGAACGGGTCGGCACCGGCGCCGAGGGCCGGGAGGCGCGCCGCGGCGGGGACGGGCGCGGCGCCGACTCCGAGCACGGCGACGAGCACCATCGGCCAGAACCAGACGATGTACAGGTAGAACCAGTGCAGCGCGGGCAGCTGGACGGCGATCGTCAGCGCGGCCAGCAGCGCCGAGATCTGGGCGAGCGTGCGCGGGCCACGCGGGCGCAAGGCGACGTACACAGCGAGCAGGACGACCGCGAGCGTGACCAGGTCCTTGACCGGGGCCAGCGCCGGGTGCAGCGCCCAAGGCGAGAAGACGTCCGGCCGGGTGAGCTGGTAGCCGAGCGTGTGCGACCACATCTCCTGCAGGCCGCCCGGGGGCAGGAACACGGCGACGGATGCGCCGGCGGCGACGACGAAGCCGATGAGCACGCGCTTGGCGCCCGCCGGCTCGCCGTCCCGGCCGCGCCCGGCCACGAGCGGCAAGAGGATGCCGGGGAAGAACTTCGCCGCCGCGGCCAGCCCGAGCAGGGCGCCACGGCGCACAGGCGCGCTCCAGCCCAGCAGCACGAGGACCATGAACAGGGCGTTCAGCCCGTCGTTGGTGTTCTTGCTCAGCCCGAGCAGGGTGAACGGGCAGGCCGCCCACAGCCAGGCCAGCAGCAGCCCGAGGCGCAGGCCGGCCCGTCCGGTGCGGATCCGGCGCCCGAGCACCACGAGCGCGCCGATGGTCAGCAGATCGAAGGTGATCGTGGCCGCCCGCACCCCCGGCGTGTACGTGAACCAGTTCTTCAGCGGCCAGATGAGCTCGAACGGCGCGTACAGCAGGTAGGTGATCGGCCCGTAGGTGTCCGGGTGGCCGAGCGAGGGGAAGTAGATGGGCTGGCCGTGGAGGATCTTGAACGCCCCGATCAGCGAGGCGTAGCCGACGTCCATGACCAGCGGCGGCTGCAGCGACTCATAGACGCGGGCACCGATGAGCGCGAGCAGACCGGCGGCGAGCAGCCAGGTGGGCATGCGGACCTCGAGCGGGGAGCGCGGCGCGGCGGCGGGCCAGGCCACGCGCGAGCATGCGCCCGAGCAGGTAGAGCAGCGGCGGGTAGGCGAGCCACACCGCTGCATCGAGGTGCTGGGTGTCGAACAGGAAGTAGGAGAGCCCGAACGTCAGCACGGCGGTCAGGTCGATGCGGGCCATCCAGGCCCGGCCGCGCAGCAGGGCGAGCGGCAGCAGGAACATGAGCGTGAACGGCACCCAGCTCCACGGGCTGTCGAACACCGGGCTGTAGTGGCCACGGGCGTAGGCGGCGAGCACAGCGCCGCCGGTGTAGATGGCCCGGATCTTGCCGGTCCGCCACACGATGACTGCCGCCACCGGCTTCGTGTGGTACCAGAAGTCGATCTCGTAGTCGCTGCCCGGCGTCCACATGATCAGGTAGATCAGTGGATGCTCGGCCCGGTGCAGCGCGACCATCCTGGGCGAATGCTGCACCAGGCGCAGCGCCTGGGCGGGATCGAGCGCGAAGTGCGGCGGCGTGGCGCTCTGCAGCGTGACCGGGATCTCGGGCAGCGCCACGTCGAGCAGCGGTTTGACCGGGGCCTTCGTCGCCGCGTGGGCGGACGCGGCGCCCAGCCCGGCCAGCGCGATCAGGGTCAGGGCGAGCAGCCCGGCCAGCGGCCAGGCGCGCCGTCCATTGCGAGGGAAGTGACCGAGGGAGAACACGTACCCGCACTATCGGCGCGACCCGGCGGTTCTTGACCGGGCGGCGCTACCAGCTCCCGCTCACGCAGCCGCTGCCCGAGCCGGTGCACGTGCGGGTCACCGCGTCGTTTGAGTCCGCGACCGTGAACGTGTCGCCCGTGGCCGGCGAGACGACGGTGATTGAGTAACCCGTGCTCGAGCCGGACGCCGCGGAGAGGTAGGCGGTGCTCGTGTTCGACGCGATGCTCACCGTCGGCTCGACCGAGTTGAGCGCGCTCGGGGTGACGCTGGTGTAGGTGCCGTGCGAGTTGCTGGCCACGCCCTCGGCCGCGATCACGGCGTCGGTGGCGATCGTCTTGGCCCCGGCGTCGTTGGCCTTGCCCTTCTGGCTCAGGAACGAAGGGAGCGCGATCGCAGCCAGAATCCCGATGATGAGGATGACGACGAGGAGCTCGATGAGCGTGAAGCCGTCCTGTGCGCCGGGGGCCCGGCGCGCGCCGGGTGCGAGGGTGCGAGTGCATCTCTCCCCGGCTATCGGCGTCCGGCCGCGGTACTTGATCCGGACCGGACGCGTCTCGACAGCTCGCCAGCGCGGACTACCAGGTGTTGCCGACGCAGCCGGAGCCGCTGCCGGCGCAGCTACGGGTGACCGTGCCGTTCGAGTTGGCATACGTGAACGTGTCACTCGTGACCGGGTCGCGGGCGGTGATCGTGTAGCCGGTGCCCGAGCCCGAAGCGGCGGACAGGTAGGCGTTGCTCGTGTTGGACACGATGCTGACCGAGGGCTCGATCGAGTTCAGCGAGCTCGTGGTGACGCTCGAGTACGAGCCGTTGCTCTGCGTGGCCAGGGTCTCAGCAGCGGTGGCCGCCGTGTTGACCAGCGACTTGGCAGCGGCGTCGTTCGCCTTGCCCTTCTGGTTGAGGAACGAGGGGATCGCGATCGCGGCCAGGATGCCGATGATCAGGATCACGACGAGCAGCTCGATCAGGGTGAAGCCGGACTCACCGGCGTTGTGGTGCGTGGAGAGGCGATGTCGCAGTGCCCGATCGATCGGCCGATCGCCCGCGTCCTTGAATGGGGGCTTAAACGAGGCGAGGCGGCCCGGAGGCCGCCTCGCGCAGATGATTCGTGTGGCTGCCTGACTACCAGGTGTTGCCGACGCAGCCGGAGCCGCTGCCGGCGCAGCTACGGGTGACCGTGCCGTTCGACGTTGGCGTACGTGAACGTGTCACTCGTGACCGGATCGGTCGCGGTGATCGTGTAGCCGGTGCCCGAGCCCGAAGCGGCGGACAGGTAGGCGTTGCTCGTGTTGGACACGATGCTGACCGAGGGCTCGATCGAGTTCAGCGAGCTCGTGGTGACGCTCGAGTACGAGCCGTTGCTCTGCGTGGCCAGGGTCTCAGCAGCGGTGGCCGCCGTGTTGACCAGCGACTTGGCAGCGGCGTCGTTCGCCTTGCCCTTCTGGTTGAGGAACGAGGGGATCGCGATCGCGGCCAGGATGCCGATGATCAGGATCACGACGAGGAGCTCGATCAGGGTGAAGCCCTTCTCGTCCTCGGCGCGGTTGCGCAGCTTGTGGAGCATGGATCCTCCTGGGATTGGATTTGGGTCTTCGCCAGATCCCAGGTCCATTGCCATCCATGGCCTTCCGTCTGTCTAGCCTGGTGGCAGCCCGGCTTCCTCATATGCGAGGCCCGTGGCTTTGCGTCCCGCCCTCACGGGCGGTTTGCCTTTGGCACCCAAGTGGCTCTGGCCCTCTGGGTATCGACCGCAGCGGCCCTCACCTCGATCAGGCGTGGACGTTTGTGCGATACGCGTCTACGCGCCGCGGCGCACGACGACGACCCGCAGGCGACCCGTCATCACGGCCGGGATGGCGACCCTCACGCTCTGACCGAACGTGAGCGCACGCGTGCAGCGCCCGGGGGCCGCGCCCCGAGAGCTCGCCACCGGGCACACCCACACGCGCAGGCGTCCGTGCACTCCCCGGGCGCGTGCGACGAGCAGGTGCCGTGGCGTCGCCCGGGGCGCGTGTGCGAGCGAGAGGACGTCGGCGGCCAGAGCCGGGCCGCTCAGCGCGGCCGTGGCCAGCGGCGCTCCGCTGGAGTTGCGCAGGACGGCGGCGCCCCCGCCGAGCACGGCGCTCGCCGAGCTCGTGGAGGTCACGGGTCCGACGTACCACGAGGACCACACGATGGTGCTCCCGCCGGCGTTGGCCGCCGTCTCGCGGACGCGCAGGATGGCGCCCACGTCCGCGCTCGTGATCGTGTAGCTGCCGGCGCCGGTGGCGACCGACACGCACGTGTCGGTGCAGCGCATCATTGCCACGGTGTCGGTGGCCACGGGCGGTCCGCCTGTCCACGAGCCGGCGGTCATCGTCACCGTGTCGCCCACGTGGCCGGCGTCCTGAGAGATCGTCGGCAGCGAGCGCCAGCGCGGCGCGGCGACCATGACGGCCGCGGTCGGCGTTGAGGTGGCGGGGACGCTGGCGTCGGGGTTGGTGGCGGTGATCACGACCTCGAGCGCGTGCCCGGCGTCGGCCGCCAGCGGCGTGTACTGAGCCAGGGTGGCGCCAGGGATCGGCTGGCAGCCGGTGCCGTCGGCGGCGCAGCGTTCCCACTGGATCGCGTAGGTCGTGTCCGGGGTGGACTGCCAGCTGTCGCCCGTCGCCTGCAGCACCGCGCCCTGCTGGACGGTCCCGGTGACGGCGGGGGCCCGCACCACGACGGGCGGGCTGGCCGCCACGACCGCGCTCGGGCGGGTGGTGGTCGTGGTCTGGCCGACGCTGTTGGCGGCGGTGACCGCGACCGCGAGCGTCGCGCCCTCATCGCTCTTCTGCGGCGTGTACGTCCCCGAAGTCGCCCCGGGCACGGCCTGGCAGGCGGAGCCGCTCGGGTTGCACAGCTCCCACTGGTCGGTGATCTTCGTCGGGCTGTTCGTCCATGTGCCCGCGCTCACCGACAGCGCGGCACCCCGCGCGGCGCTCCCGCTGATGACCGGCTGGGTAGCCGGCTCGGGCAGCGGCGCCGCCTCGACCGTGAGCGGCGCGCTCTGGGCGCTGGCCGTGCGTCCCGGCGAGGTGGCCTGGGCGACGAGCACGATCGTGTTGCCGAGGTCCGAGGTGCCAAGCGTGTAGGTGCTCGGGCCGGTGGACACCGCCGTGCAGCCGGTGGTGCCGTCGGGTCCGCAGCGCTCCCACGTGTAGGAGACGCCGGTCGGAGTGACGCTCCAGGTCCCTTCCTGGGCGGTCAGCGTGTTGGGGATCTGCGGATTGCCGCTGATCGTCGGCGGGGTGAGGTTCACGAGCGGGCGACCGGCCACGGTGGCGGTGAGCGCGCTGGCGACCGTCGTCGTGCCGCCGGCCGAGCTGGCGCTCACCTCGACCGCCATCGCGTGACCGACGTCGGTGGTCGAGAGCACGTAGCTCGCCGCCGTGGACACCTGCGTGCACGCTCCGGTCACCGCGGTCGCCCCGCCCGGGCAGCGCTCCCAGGCGTAGCTGAGCGCGACCGGCGTGTTCCATACCCCCGGATCGGGGGTGAGGGTGTAGGAATCCTCGAGCGTGCCCGAGGGGGCCGCAGGCGCGGTCGTGTTCCGTGGCGGCGGGACGACCGTGGCGGTCGCCGCCGTGGTCGCGGCGGTCGCGCCGTCGACGTTCGTGGCCGTGACGATCACGCGCAGCGACTCGCCGGTGTCGGCGCTCGTCACCGTGTAGCTGGGCGCGGTGGCACCGCTGACGGCCTGGTAGCCACCCGTCGGGTCGCCGCGCTGCCAGCTGTAGGTGTAGGTGGCGCCGGAGGGCGTCCAGGTGCCGGTATCGACGTTCAGCAGGCCGCCGATCCGGGGCGATCCCGAGACGATCGGCAGAGCGGTGTTGACCGGCGGCGCCGCCTGTACCGCCGGGGTCGGTGGGCTGGGGACGGCGAGCGTTCCGTCGGCGTTCGTGGCGCTCACGAGTAGGCGCACGTCGTCACCCTCATCGGCCTGGCTCAGGACGTAGGTCGGCCCGGAGGCCCCTGCGATGGCCGACCACGTCGTGCCGTTGGAGGAACGCTGCCACTGCAGCGTGTAGGCATTCCCGACCCCGGTCCACACGCCCTGGCTCGAGGTCAGCACAGCGGAGCGCATCGGAGTGCCGCTGAGCGCCGGCGGGCTCGTGTTGACCGGCGGTGCCGAGGCGATCGCGCTGGTGGGCGCGCTCGGGACGCTCACCGTGGCGTCGGGGTTCGTGGCGGTGACGAGCACCCGCAGCTGGTGGCCCTCGTCCCCGGTGCCGAGCGTGTAGGTGGTGGCGATGGCGCCGGTCAGGTTGGTCCAGGTGACCCCGTCGCTCGAGCTCTGCCACTGCTCGGTGTAACCGTTGCCGACCCCGCTCCAGGTGCCGGTCGAGGCGGTGAGCGTGGTTCCGCGCTGCGCCGTCCCGCTCACCGACGGGGCGGCGGTGTTGACCGGGGGCTCTGCGGCCACCGGCGCGCTCGGGGTGCTGGCGGTGCTCGCCGTGCCATCCGGGTTGGCGGCGCTCACCAGCACGCGGAGCTCGTCGCCCTCGTCGCCCGCGGCGGCGGTGTACGTGGCGGCGGTGGCGCCGTTGATGCTCGTCCACGTGCTCCCATCGGGTGAGCGCTGCCACTGCTCGGTGATCGTGTTGCCCAGACCGTTCCAGGTCCCCGGTGTGGCGCTCAGAACGGCTCCGCGCTGAGCCGGGCCGGAGATCGTCGGCGGCGCGGTGTTGGCCGGGGGCGCGCTGAGCACGGTGGCACTCGGCGAGGTGTCGAGGACGACGGTGGCGTCGGGGTTGGTCGCGGTCACGGCGAGGCGCACGATGTCGCCCTCGTCGGCGGTGCCGAGCGTGTAGTTCAGGCTGGTGGCGCCGTTGATGTTCGTCCACGTGGTGCCCGCGTCGATGGAACGCTGCCATTGGAACGTGTAGGTGTTGCCGATGCCCGTCCAGGCGCCCTGCGTGCCGGCGAGCTGGAAGCTTCGTTGCGCGGTGCCCGAGATCGTCGGGGCCACGACACTGACCGGCGGCGCGGCGGCGACCGGGCCGGCGGCCGCGCTGGCCACCGTGACCGTTCCATCGGGGTTGCTGGCGGTCACCAGCAGCCGGACGTTCGCTCCTTCGTCGGCGATCCCGAGCGTGTAGGAGGCGGTGGTGGCGCCGGGCAGGTTGGTGAAGCCGCTGCCCGTGTTCTCCTGCCACTGGTAGGCATAGCTGTTGCCGGCGCCCGACCAGGTGCCCGTGCTCGAGGTCAGCTTGCCCGTCCGCTGCGGGGTCCCGGTGAGCACCGGCAGGATGGTGTTGAGCGGAGGGGCCGCCTGCACGGGCGTGGTCGGCGCGCTCGCCGCGGTGGCGGTGCCGTCGATGTTCGAGACGGTCATGAGCAGCCGGATCTCGTCACCCTCGTCGCTGGTCGACAGGGCGTAGCTCGAGCCCGTCGCGCCCGCGACGTTCGTCCAGGTGACCCCGTCGCTCGAGCGCTGCCACTGACCGGCATAGGCATTGCCCACGCCATCCCAGTTGCCGGGCGTGGAGACGAGCGTCACGCCGCGCTGGGCGCTCCCGGAGATCGTCGGCAGGCTGGTGTTGACCGGAGCCGCCGAGGGCACCGTCGTCGTTGGCGCGCTGGCCGCCGCCACGCTCCCGTCCAGGTTCGTGGCCGTGATCAGCAGCCGCAGCATCGCTCCCTCGTCGGCCGAGGCCACCGTGTAGGCGGTGTCGGTGGCGCCGGCGATCGCCGTCCAGGTCTGCCCGCTGTCGGTCGAGCGCTGCCACTGGTAGGCGTAGGTGTTCCCCACTCCGCTCCATGCGCCGGGCGCCGAGGTGAGCAGCGAGCCGCGCATCGGCGCTCCGGTGATGGTCGGCACGGCCGTGGAGACCGGGGGCTCAGCAACCACGGCCAGCGTCGGCGCGCTGGCCGCGGCGAGGGTGCCGTCGGGGTTGCTCGCGCTCACGACGAGCCGCACCTCGTCACCCTCGTCGGCCGGGGTGAGCGTGTAGGCGCCACCGGTAGCGCCGGTGATATTCGTCCACGTCTGCCCGCCGTCGGCTGAACGCTGCCACTGCAGCGCGTAGGTGTTCCCGATGCCGTTCCAGCTGCCGTTCGTCCCCGCAAGCTTGGTCCCGCGCTGGGCGCTGCCCGACACGGTCGGCACCGCGGCGTTCACCGGCGGGGCGCCCTGCACGGCCGCGGTCGGCGCGCTTTCGGTGGTCACGGTGCCGTCGGGGTTGGTGGCGGTGACGGCCACCCGCACCGCGTCGCCCTCGTCGGTGGTGGCGAGCGTGTAGGTGTTCGCGCTCGCGCCGGCGATGTTCGTCCACGTGCTGCCGTCGCTCGAGCTCTGCCACTGATAGCTGTAGGCGTTGCCGATCCCGCCCCAGGTGCCCGCGGTGGCCGTGAGCTGCGCGCTGCGCTGGGCGGTGCCGGTGAGCACGGGCGCAGCCGTGCTGACGGGCGGGGAGCTGGCCACCATCCCGGTGGCGGTGCTGGCCACCGCGACGGAGCCGTCGGCGTTGGTGGCGGTGACGAGCAGCCGCAACATCGAGCCCTCGTCGGCCACGCCAACCGTGTAGGTCGGCCCGGTGGCGCCGGAGATGTTCGCCCACGTGTTGCCGTCGGCCGAGCGCTGCCACTGCAGCGCATAGGTGTTTCCGGCCCCGCCCCAGCTGCCCTGCAGACCGGTGAGCACCGAGCTGCGGGCGGCGGTGCCGGTCACCGAGGGCGCGGTCAGGCTGATCGGGATGGCGGCGAGCACGGTCGTGGTGGGCTGGCTGGCCTGGGCGATGACCCCGTCGGGGTTGGTGGCCGTGACGACGACGCGCACGACGGCCCCCTCGTCGGCGGCGCTCAGCGTGTAGGTCGAGGCGGTGGCACCGATGATGTTCACGTAGCCCTCGCCGAAGTCCCGCTGCCACTGGTAGGCATAGGTGTTGTCGGGGCCGGTCCAGGTGCCCTGGGTGGCCGACAGCGCGTAGGTGCGCTCGGGCGTGCCGCTGATGGCCGGCGCGGTGAGGTTGGCGGGCGGGTAGGGCGAGACGAGCGCGCTCGAGGTGCTCGTCGCGGTGACCACCCCGTCGACGTTGCTCGCGCTGACCACCACGCGGTCGAACTGGCCGTCGTCGGCCGCGGTGAGCTTGTACGAGGAGGCCGTGGCGCCGGAGATCGGGCTCCAGCTGGTGCCGTCGGGGGAGCGCTGCCACTGGTAGGCGAGCGTCAGGCTCGGACCGCTCCACGTGCCCGTGGTCGCGCTCAGCACGTAGGTGCGCTGGGTCGTCCCCGTGATCGCCGGGGCGATCGCGTTGACCGGCGGATTGGCGCTGACCGGCCCGACGACGCCGCTCGTCGCGGAGGCCGAGCCGTACTGGTTGCTGGCGGTGGTGATCGACCGCAGCATCTCGCCCTCGTCGGCACTGCCCGGGGTGTAGCTCGAGGCCGTGGCGCCGGAGATCGATGTCCAGGTGGTCCCGTCGGGCGAGCGCTGCCACTGGTAGGCATAGCTCGAGCCGGCCGGGTTCCAGCTCCCGCTGACCGTGAGCACATCGCCCTGCGCCGGCGTGCCGGTGATGGTCGGCGTGCTCAGCGAGTGAGGCGCCGAGGAGGCGACCGGGCCGATCGCCGTCGCCGCGACGGTGGTCGAGCCGCCGGCATTGGCGCCCGTGAGGACGACCGTCACCTCGTCGCCGACGTCGGCGGTGGCGAGCTTGTAGGTCGAGCCCGTCGCACCCGAGATCGTCGTCCAGGTCTGCCCGCCGTCGGCCGAGCGCTGCCACTGGTAGGCGAAGCTCACCCCGCTGGCCGGGTTCCAGGTGCCGGGGCTCGCGCTCACCACCACGCCCTGGGCGGCCGTGCCGGTGATGACCGGCGGCGCCGTGTTCGTCGGCGGAGTGGTCGGCACCTGGGTGGTGAACGTCGCGTCGTAGCCGTACACGGTGCCGAGCCGGTTGGTGGCCACGAGTCGGTAGTGATACGTGGTGCTCGGTGCCAGGCCGGTCAGCTGCGCGCTCACCGCGACTGGCGTGGCGCCGGCCCCCGCATCGGCGGAAGCCGTCGAGGACCCGTAGGCGGTCGAAGTTCCGTACTGCCAGGTGTAGGTGGTGTCGACCCCGTTCGCGTAGACACCGCCGCTCAGCGTGGCCCCGGTCGAGAGGGTGGTGGGCGCGGTTTCAGCGCCGATGCCGGGGCCGCCGGTGGTCACGTCGCCGGAGATCGACCCAATTCCGGTGGGGCCGTCGTAGCCCGAGCCGGCGTTGCAGATGTAGCTGATATTGGCTGCACAGCTGCCGGTCGAGCCCGTCGTGGGATCGTTCAGCAGCGCGCTGTCGCCGTACGCCCAGCGCGGAGTGGCCCCGCTCACGCCGGTGACCGCCTCGAAGGCGGCGACGAGCGGTGTGGCCAAGCTCGTGCCGCCCATCAGCAGCCAGCCGCCGTTGCCAGAGTCGTAGATACCGAGTCCCGTGTTCGGATCGGCGTCGGCCGACAGGTCCGACCAGGAGCGCCCGGTGCAGCCGGTGTCGCTCTGATAGCTCGGCTTGGGCTCGTTCAGATCGCAGCCCGACCCTCCGCCCCATCCGTTGCTGAGGCTCCAGGCGCTCTCCGCGTACCCGCGCAGGCCCTGGCTGCTGCTGGTGGCGGTCAGGCTTGTCCCGCCGGCGGCCGTGACACTCGGGAAGGCGGCCGGGTAGTCGTCCAACCCGGCGCCGGGGTAGCCGTGGTCGCCGGTGGCGGCGATGACCGCGGCGCCCGGCCACGAGCTCTGGCCATACGGGCCCGAGGACGTGCCCGCCCAGCTGTTGGAGACCTGCTCGGCGCCCAGGCTCTGCGCCTCGCTGACCGCGGCGTCGAGGTTCGAGGTCGAGTTGTCGGTCGCCTCCACGAGGATGATGTGGCAGTTCGGGCACAGCGAGGACACCGCGTCGAGGTCGAGCGACTCCTCCTCCTCCCAGCCCGAGTTCGCCGCCGGGAGCGGCGATGTCTGTCCGTTCTGGTTGAGCTTGCGAAAGCAGCCGTTCGCCGTGGTGCAAGCGGACAGGCCGTAGTTGGCCCGGAAGGTGGCCAGGTCGGCCTCGGCGTTCGGATCGTCGTAGGCGTCGACGATCGCCACGGTGTCAGCCGACCCGGCCGTCTGGGAGAGATAGTCGAGGTCGTAGGCCTGCTGCAGGTAGGCCGGGGTGCCGGGGTTCGGCGGCGCAGCGCCGGACGCGGTCATGCCCGCGGCCGCGGGGCCGCGGACAGTGCCCGGCACGACGCGCGTGAACGTCGGGGCGGGGCTGATGCGCGGGCGCACGGGCGCACCGCTGGCCCGCAGCACGACCACCTGGGCCTGGCACTGCGCCATCCCGGGGTCGGCGGGCGGGCAGGCATCCGTATCGGTGACCTGACTGATCGACAGGCCGGTGGTGCGGGCGAGCTCGTTGCTGACCGCCTGGGAGGTGGCGGCGGGTGCGGCCAGGCCGGGCGCGGTGGCGGGGGCGATCGACGGCCACGAGCTCGCCAGATCGGCGCCTGCGGCGGCGGGCAGGGCCGCGGCCACCCCGCCGCTGAGGGCAAGGGCGAAGAGCAGCACGACGTATCGTGCACGGCACGCTGACCGGGGAGCCATGACTCCTATATCTGTCGATCACGCCCCCCGCTCGCCGACCGCGCCGCCCGCTGGACGCATGTACGGAGCCGCTCAGTCCGGTGAAGCGGCCTCAGCCGGGGCGGCCTGGGCGTCGCGCCCGGCCTCGAAACGGCCGCTCCCGCCACACCACGGGCACCTCACCTGGTGGGCTTCGCCACCGAGGCTCGACAGGACCTGTCCGGTGCCGCGGCAGGCGCTGCACTGGCTGCGATCAGACGCATCGCTGTCGGAGGCTGGCGTCATCGCGGCCACGATAGCCGTCTCGGGTCTGCCGCGTCCCGCGGCGGGGCCGGCGGCCGGTGAGGGATCAGTGCAGGAGGCCGTCCCAGTCGATGTCGACCGCGTCGGGGTCGGGCAGGCTTGGTGTCCAGGTCACCCGCACCTCGAGCGGGAAGGCATCACCGGGATCGATGCCGGTCAGCCCGGCGTCCGCGAGCACGAGCTCGCCGTAGCCGACCAGCCGGCCGTGATCGTCGAGGATCCGAGCCTCGCCGCGATCGTTGAAGCCGGCAATGCGAAGTGCCATCGACCGAGTGTTTCGCCACGGGCCGGATGAACTTGATTGGCTGAGGCTCAGCTCGAGAGTGAGCCTTCGCTGAGACCGAGCCCGTCGAGCAGGACCGTCCAGCGTTCGATCGATGCGATCGTGAGGTGGCCGTCCTGATGCCAGTTGTCCTCGGCCAGCCGGGCGTGGATCTCGGCTTCGGAGCCGGCGTCGACGATGAGCAGCACCTGGTGCCCGGGGTCGAGAGGACCGCCGAGGGCGATGAACCCCTCCGCCACCAGGCGGTCCATGTACCGGGCGTGCTCCTCCCAGCCCGTCTGCTCTCGCAATCCGAGCGACCAGTCCCATGGCCCGCCGCGTGTGAGCCTGATGGCGAACAGCATCGCGCCGATGATGGCGCCGCCGGCGGGTGGCGCCACTGTCTCGCGGACGGTTTCGGTCCGCGGCATCGCTGAAAAAGTGCGGCCTCACGACGGCTTTCCGGGATGGGGCGTCGTTTGCCGCCTGGAGGGCTGTCGCACGAACGCGGCGGCCCGACCGTCGGCCACGCCATTCGCGTTCGAAAAAATGACGGCACCGCTCGGGGCCGCTCGGATCCGTCGCCGTTGTGACCACTGGAGCGTCAAAAGTGCAGCTCATCCGCCGGAGAAGACATCAGCTGCACTTTTTTCGACCCGCCCAGGATCAGTTGATGAGCCGGTCCCGCCCGGCCCAGAACGGCTCGCGCAGGGTGTGCTTCAGCACCTTTCCGGCGCCCGACTTCGGCAGCGGCTCGGAGCGCACGTCGATCGAGCGCGGGACCTTGTACCCGGCGATCCGGGCCCGGCAGTGGGCCGCGAGCTCATCGGCACCCACGGCGAACCCGTCGCGGATGGTGACCACGGCGTGGACGGCCTCACCCCAGCGGGGATCCGGGACGCCGAACACCGCCGCCTCGGCCACCGCCTCGTGGCCGGCCAGCGCGGCCTCGACCTCGATCGAGTAGACGTTCTCGCCGCCGCTGATGATCATGTCCTTCAGCCGGTCGACCAGGAACAGGTAGCCGCTCTCCTCCGCGTAGGCGGCGTCGCCGGTGTGGTACCAGCCACCGTCGGTGAGCACCGCCGCGGTGGCCTCGGGCTGGCGCCAGTAGCCGAGCATGATGTTCGGCCCGCGCACCCACAGCTCGCCGATCTCACCCGGCTCGAGCCGCTCGCCGGCCGGATCGCGGACCTCGGCCTGGACGCCGGCCACCGGCACGCCGATCGAGCGCAGCCGCCTCGCCTCCGGCTGCACCCCGGCGACACCCCGGGAGTGGGTCTCCGGCGAGAGGTGGGTGACGGTCGGGGCCGCCTCGGTCATCCCGTACATCTGCGCGATCTCGCACGGCAGCTGCTCGACCAGGCGCCGCTGCAGCCCCGGGCTGATCGGCGACGCCGCATAGTGGAGGTTGCGCAGGCTCGACATGTCGCGCGGCGCGGTCTCGAGGTGGTCGAGCAGGGTGGCGAGCATCGTCGGCACGAGCGTGGTCAGCGTGACCCGCTCGGTCTCGATGGCCCCGGCCACAGCGGGGGCGTCGAAGCGGGGCAGGATGACCTGGCGCGCCCCCACCCAAGTGCAGGCGAACACGTTGGCCACGCCCGCGGCGTGGAACATCGGGCACACGTGCAGGAACGTGTCCTCCGGGCCGTGGCCGGTGATCTGGAGGTTGTGGCGGGCGTTGGCCAGCAGGTTGGCGTGGCTGAGCATCACGCCCTTCGGCCGTCCGGTCGTCCCCCCGGTGTAGGAGATCGCGGCCAGCGCCTGGGGATCGACGCCGGGCGCCCGCGCCGGCTCGCGGTCGATCCATCGCTCGTAGCTCACGCAGTCCTCGGGCAGCTCACCCGCGCCGGCGTAGACGAGCGCGCGCAGCGACGGGCAGCGCTCGCGCAGCGCCCGCCCGACGGTCAGCCGCTCCTCATCGACGGCGAGCAGCTCGAGCTCGGCATCATCGACCAGCGCCGCGAGCTCGGCCTCGGCGAGGCGGAAGTTCAGATCCACCAGCACCCGGCCGTAGGCGGGCACGCCGAGCCAGAGCTCGAGATGGGCGAGCGAGTTGGCCGCCAGCATGCCGACGCGGGCCCCGGGGGCGATCCCGTCGGCTTCGAGGGCCGCCCCGAGCCCGCCCACGCGGCGCGCGAGCTCCCGGTAGGTGATGCGCCGAGCTCCGTCGACGATCGCCGCTGCCTCGCCGTACAGCGTTGCCGCCCGGTGCAGTGGCCAGCTCAGATCCCCGTCCATCGCGCTCCCTCGTCGAGTCTCAGGATGCCTTATATTGCCACCATGACCAGCGAGAAGTCCAGCGGGTTCGGAACCGGCGTGAACCTCGACGCGATCCGCGCCATCGACGTCCACACCCACACGCACGCGCACATGGACCACCGGCCGCCCGATCCGGTGACGGCCGATTTCCTCGCCGCCGCCGAGCGATACTTCGGCGGCTCGCCTCCCCAGCCCACGACCCAGGACGTGGCCGACTACTACCGCGAGCGCCAGATGGCGGCCGTCGTGTTCACCGTCGACTCCGCCGCGGGCACCGGCGAGGTCACCGTGCCCAACGACGAGGTGATCGAGGTGGCGGCGGCGAACGCGGACGTGCTCATCCCGTTCGCCTCCGTGGACCCGCACCGCGGCAAGGCCGGCGTGCGGATGGCTCGCGAGTACATCGCCCGCGGCGTGCGCGGCTTCAAGTTCCACCCCAACACCCAGGCGTTCTGGCCGAACGACCGCGCCTTCTACCCCCTGTACGAGGTCATCGCCGAGGCCGGGCTGATCGCGCTCTTCCACTCCGGCCAGACCGGGATCGGCGCCGGCATGCCCGGGGGTGGCGGCATCCGCCTGAAGTACTCCAACCCGATGGCGGTCGACGACGTGGCCGCCGACTTCCCCGAGCTCGACATCATCCTGGCCCACCCCTCCTTCCCCTGGCAGGAGGAGGCGCTCGCGGTCGCCACCCACAAGCCGAACGTGTACATCGACCTGTCCGGGTGGTCGCCGAAGTACTTCCCGGAGATCCTCGTCCGGTACACGAACGGGCTGCTCAAGCACAAGATGCTGTTCGGGTCGGATTTCCCGCTCATCACGCCGGACCGCTGGCTGGCCGACTTCGAGCGGCTCGCGATCAAGGACGAGGTCCGCCCGCTCGTGCTCAAGGAGAACGCGGCCCGGCTGCTCGGCTTGGCCGGCTGAGCCGGCCGACGGCGTCGCATGAGCGAGCTGCCGAGCCTCATCTACGTGGTCGGCCGGGTCGACCGCGGCGTGCGCACGGAGCTGGCTCGTCGCCTGCGCCCCTGGGAGCTGACTGTGGCCCAATTCACCGCACTGTCGGTGCTCGCCCGCCGTCCGGGGCTCTCGAACGCCCAGCTCGCCCGCCGCTCGCTCATCTCGCCCCAGGCGATGAACGAGGTGCTCGCTTCACTCGAGCAGCGCGGACTCGCGACCCGGACCGCCGATCCCGGCCATGCCCGCATCCTCAACGCCACGTTGACCGCCGCCGGCGAGATCCTGCTGGCAGCGGCCGCCGGGGTGGCCGATGAGCTGCAGGACGAGCTGCTGGCCGACGTGCCCGAGTGCGAGCGCCCGCTGCTCATCGCCGGGCTCACGCGGTGCATGCGGGCGCTCTCAGCGCGAGGCTGACCGTGCCCCGGCGCCGGCTGGAAGCGCTCAGCAGGCCCCGCCGGCCGGGTCGCCACCCGAGGTGGCGAGGAAGCGGCCCCAGACGTCTCCCAGCACGACCTGATCGGCCGGGCTCAGCCGCTCGAGGAAGAACGTGCGCACACCCTGGCGGTGGGTGCGGCGGGCGAGCTCGAGCGCGTGCGCTCCGGTATCGGTGAGCTCGGCGAACAGTCCCCGGCCGTCGTCCGGCGCCGCGCAGCGGCTCACGTAGCCGAGCCGGCACAGGCGGTCGACCAGGCGCGTCAGGCCGCTGCGGCTGAGCAGCACCCGGTCGGCGATCTCCGACATACGCATGCGGTGGCCGGGCGCGTCCCCGAGGAACATCAGCACCTCGTAGGAGGAGACCGAGAGCCCGTGCGCGGCCCGCATCTGGGCGTCGAGGGCCTGGGCGACTCGCGCGTGAACCTCGAGCAGCCCGCGCCAGGCCGCGAGCTCCTGGGCCGAGAACGGGCCGGTGGCGGCGTGGATATCGGTGGAGGCGGCTGTCATCGTTGGCCGCCAGGGATCCTATCAATGTAGTTGCAGATGCAATCATCTGATATAGTTGTGCTTGCAATCACACGGCCACCACTCTCGGAAGGGCGCGATGAAGCTCCACGGCATGCACCACATCACGATGATCACCGGCGACGCGCGCCGGAACGTCGAGTTCTACGCGGACGTCCTCGGCCTTCGCCTGGTCAAGCAGACGGTCAACTTCGACGCTCCCGAGGCCTACCACCTGTACTTCGGCGACGAGCGCGGGTCGGCCGGGTCGATCCTGACCTGGTTCGAGTTCCCCGGCGCGCGCCGGGGCCAGGCCGGCGCGGGCATGATCCACACGATCGAGCTCGGGGTCGGCCTCGGACGCCTCGCTCGACTTCTGGGCCGAGCGCCTGGCCGGCCCGCGGCTACGCGAGCCAGCGCAGCGATCGCTCGCTCACCTTCGAGGACTACGACGGACTGCGCTTCGAGCTCGTCGTCGCCGCGGACGGCGATCCGCCGCTGCGCGCCCGCCATCCCGAGATTCCGGCCGAGCACGCCATCCTCGGAGTCGAGGGCGCCCGCGCCTACATCGCCCGGGGCCTGGACGCCGATCGGGAGCTGCTGAGCGAGACGCTCGGATTCACGGAGCTCGCCCCCGGCGAGTACCGCCTCGACGGGGCCGAGCGCCACTTCGGGTGGGGCTATGACTCAGTCAACGAGCGCGGCATCCCGGGCGCCGGGACCGTTCACCACATCGCCTGGCACTCAGCCGACGAGGATCACGTGCGCTGGCAGGAGCGCGTTGCCGAGGCCGGCATGCACGTCACCCCGGTGATCGACCGCGACTACTTCCTGTCGATCTACTTCCGCCAGCCCCAGGGGATCCTGTTCGAGATCGCCACCACCTCCCCCGGCTTCGCCGTCGACGAGGATCCCGAGCACCTCGGCGAGGCGCTCCGGCTGCCGACCCAGCACGAGCACCTGCGCCCGCAGCTCGAGCGGCTGCTCACCCCGCTGACCAACCCGCGCGCGGCCTCAGCGCGCCGAGGTGTAGGCGATGAGCAGCCTGATGTTCCGCGAGCGGCCGGCGGCCGGCGACCCCGCCGGCCTGCTCGTCCTCCACCACGGCCGGGGCGCCGACGAGCTCGACCTGCTCGGGCTCGCCGACGCCCTCGACCCGCAGCGGCGGCTGCACGTCGTCGCCCCGCGGGCGCCGCTGGCGGTCGGCGGCGGCTACCACTGGTACGTGGTG
The DNA here is from genome assembly GCA_963848745.1 of uncultured Solirubrobacterales bacterium. Classification (GTDB taxonomy): domain Bacteria; phylum Actinomycetota; class Thermoleophilia; order Solirubrobacterales; family Solirubrobacteraceae; genus Palsa-465. The sequence goes on from CAWKEO010000002.1 coordinate 990,121, forward strand.
CCGCGCGTCGGCTACCCCGACCCGGACACGTTCCGCGCCGCCTCGGCGCGGCTGGCCGCCTTCCACGACGAGCTGTGGCAGCGCACCGGCATCACCCCCGAACGGACCGTGCTCGGCGGATTCTCGATGGGCGCGGTGATGAGCTACGCGCTCGGCCTGAGCGCAGAGCGCCCGGCGCCGGCCGGGATCCTCGCCTTCTCCGGCTTCATCCCCACGGTCGAGGGCTGGCAGCCGGAGCTGGCCTCACGAGCCGGCCCTGCCGGTGTTCATCGCCCACGGCCGCCGGGACCCGGTCATCGGCGTGGAGTTCGCCCACCGAGCCAGAGCGCTGCTCGAGGCCGGCGGCCTCGCGGTGCGCTACCACGAGTCCGACGCCGCCCACCACATCGACCCCGTCCACATTCCGGCCGCGGTCCGGTGGCTGTCGGCCGTCACCGCCGAGGACCAATCGCCCGCCAGCCCGACTCCGCGAAACGGTGAGGACCATGCGCAAGATCCAGAGCCAGGGCGTCCACCACATCACGCTGGTGGGCGCTGACCGGCAGAGCTCGATCGACTTCTGGGAGGGCGTGCTCGGGATGCCGTTCGTGTTCGAGCAGCCCAACCTCGATCGCCCCGACGAGAGCCACCTGTACTTCGACCCGGGCGACGGGCGGCTGATCACGATCTTCACCAACGAGGACCGCGCGCCGGACCCGACTCATCCGCCCGCCGATGCCGGCGCCGTGCACCACATCGCGTTCGCCATCTCGAATGCCACGTTCCGCCAGACCGTCGAGCGGCTCGACGAGCGCGGGATCCGGCACAGCGGCGTCAAGGACCGCGGGTTCATGGACTCGATCTACTTCCGCGACCCGCTCGGCCTGCTCATCGAGCTCGCCTCCTACCGGTTCGAGCCGCCGGCCGGGCTCACCCATGCCGACGTGCTGCTCGAGGCCCACCGGATCCGGGTCGGCCGCGGCGACGACAACATCGCTCCCATCCATCTGGCCGACGCCATCGAGGAGCTGACCACCGCCTCGCGCGAGTCGCTCTCCGAGGACCGCGCGCCGAAGGACCCCTACCGGCGAGCGCCGGCGGCGGAGGTTCGCGAGCCCGATGAGTGAGGCCTTCCGGCACGTCGACGGCGAGCAGACGATCATCTTCGGCCGCGGCGCGCTCGACACCGCCCACGAGGAGATCGGTGCCGGCTACACACTGCTGAGCACCGCCCGGGCCATCGCGACGGCACCAGCGATCGCCGAGCGCGCGGCGGTGGTCATCGACGTGCCGTCGGGGCTCGTCGAGGACGCTGCCGCCCGGGTTCGCGGCCAGCTCGGCGCAGGCCGGCTCGTCGCCCTCGGCGGCGGGCGGGTCATCGACACCGCCAAGGCGATCGCGGCGGCTGAGCGGCGGCGCGGTCCGGTGGCGATTCCCACCTCGCTCTCCGCCGCCGAGATGACCGGGGGGCACCGCCACGCCCGCGGCGTCCCCGAAACCACCCCGCGCTCGCGCGCGTCGCTCGTCATCAACGACCCGGCGCTGAGCGCATCCCAGCCGGTCGACCAGCTCGCTGCCAGCAGCGCCAACGCGCTCGGGCACGCCGTCACCGCGCTGTCCAGCACGCGCACGACCCCGATCGCGCGCGCCGTGGCAGGCGACGCCATCGATCGTCTCAGCCGCGCGTGGTCGCCCGCCGACCCCGACCGTGACGAGCTCGCCCTCGGCGCGCTGCTGGCGGGGTGGGCGCTCGACCGAACCGGCCTGGGGCCCCATCACGTACTGAGCCAGACCGCCGTCCGGGTGGGCGGGGTCGGACACGCCCAGGCCAACGCAGCGCTGCTGCCGCACACGCTGCGGGCACTGCGCGAGCGCACTCCCGAGCTCGGGAGCCGCGACGCCCTGCTGGCGCTTGCCGAGGCGCTGCGCACGCGCGCCGGGGTGAGCGGCCTCGGCGCCATCGGGGACGACCCAACCGTGCTCGAACGCGCCGTCGAGACCGCGATCGCACGGCCGGAGCTCGCGCGCATCCCGCCCGCCCTGTCGGCCGACGAGGTCCGCGCCATCTACCGCACTGCGGCCGGCATCTGAGCGCCGGCGCGGCGCGGTGGCTCTGCTGCGCGCGCTACTTGATCGAGTTGTAGATCGAGAACAGCGGCATGTACATCGAGATGACGATCACGCCGACGATGCCGCCCACCACGATGATCATGACCGGCTCCATGATCGAGGTGAGCGCCTTGACGGCGGCGTCGACCTCGGAGTCGTAGAAGTCGGCCACCTTCTCCAGCATGGTGTCCATGGCGCCGGTCTCCTCACCGACGCCGATCATCTGGGACACCATGGCCGGGAAGGCGCTCGCCTCGCGCAGGGGCGCGGAGATCGTGCCGCCGCCCTTGACCGAGTTGATGACCTTGGCCATGGTCGCCTCGAGCACGGCGTTGCCGGCCGTCTTGCCGGTGATCTCGATCGCCTGCAGCACGGGCACGCCGGCCGCGGTCAGCGACGCGAGCGTGCGCGACCAGCGCGCGATGGCCACCTTCTGGACGACGTCGCCGATCTTCATCGGGAAGCGGAGCTTCATGGCGTCCCACCGTGGCTTGCCCCAGGCCGAGCGCTTGACGTAGATGAAGCCGGCCACCGTTCCCACGCTGACGACGATCAGCAGGTACCACTGCTTGGTCACGACGTGGGAGAAGTTGATCATGAACTGCGTGAGCGCCGGCATCTTGCCCGGGAAGGTCTTGAACACGCCTTCGAAGACGGGAATCAGGAAGGCGACCAGGGCGAGCAGCACGATGACGGCGAAGCTGATGATCACCGACGGGTAGATCATCGCCGCCCGGACCTGACGGCGCAGGGCGGCGTCCTTCTCGAGCTGGTCGGCGACGCGCAGGAGGCACTCCTCGAGCACACCGCCGGCCTCACCCGCGCGCACCATCGACACGTAGAGCTGGCCGAACACCTTGGGATGGCGACCCAGCGCGTCGGACAGGAGCAGGCCGGCCTCGACGTCCTTGCACACGAGGCCGATCGTCTCGCGCAGCACCTTGGACTCGGTCTGGTTCTCGAGCACGTGGAGTGCCCGGAGGATCGACATGCCGGAGGTGACCATCGTGGCCAGCTGGCGCGAGGCCACGGCCAGGTCCTTGGCCCCGACGCGGTTCATGAAGCCGAGGCTCAGCTCCTTGGAGCGGTACTTCTGCGCGATGTCGACGACGACGAGCCCGCGCTCCTTGAGCTGCTCGGCGACGGCCTGCTTTGACTCGGCCTCGACCTCGCCCTTCGCGGTGACGCCGGCGAGGTCCATCGCCTTGAAGACGAACGTGGCCATGACTTATGCCGCCCTCTGCATTCCGGTGGTTGAGGTCCCGGCTGGGCCGAGCAGGCGGCGCAGCTCCTCGAGCGAGTGGGCGCGCGCCTCGGCGGCCTGGCGGGTGATCCGCCCGGCCCGCACGAGCTGGGCCAGCGAGGCGTCCATCGTCTGCATGCCCTGCGAGCCGCCGGTCTGGATCACGGAGTAGATCTGGTGCGTCTTGCCCTCGCGGATCAGGTTGCGCACGGCGGGCGTGGGCACGAGCACCTCGGCGGCCACGCATCGTCCCGCCCCGTCGGCGGTCGGCACGAGCATCTGGGTCATGATCCCCTGCAGCGCGACCGAGAGCTGGGCCCGTACCTGGCCCTGCTGGCCGGGCGGGAACACGTCGACGATGCGGTCGATCGTCTGCGGCGTGTCCTGGGTATGCAGGGTGGCGAACACGAGGTGGCCGGTCTCCGCCGCGGTGATGGCAGTGCCGATCGTCTCGAGGTCACGCATCTCGCCGACCAGGATCACGTCCGGGTCCTGGCGCAGCGCCGCCTTCAGGGCCTCGTTGAAGGACGTCGCGTCGGAGCCGAGCTCACGCTGGTTGACCAGGCACTTCTTGTGCGTGTGCAGGAACTCGATCGGGTCCTCGATCGTCATGATGTGCTCTTCGCGCTGCGAGTTGATCACGTCGATGAGCGAGGCGAGCGTCGTCGACTTACCCGAACCGGTCGGGCCCGTGACCAGCACCAGGCCGCGCGTCCGCTTGGAGAAGTCGGCCACTGAGGCGGGCAGGCCGAGGTTCTCGAGCGGCACGACCTCGAACGGGATGAGGCGGAAGGCAGCGCCGACAGCGGCGCGCTGGAAGTAAGCGTTGACGCGGAAGCGCGCCCGGCCGGGGATCTGGTAGGCGAAGTCGAGCTGCCAGGCGTTCTCGAACTTCTGCCGCTGCGCGTTGTTGAGGATCGAGTAGACGATCTCGCGCGTGTCGGTCGGGGTCAGCACCGGATAGCCGTCGATCGGGGTCAGGCGCCCGCGCACGCGCACCATCGGTGGTGCACCGGCGGTGATATGCAGGTCAGACGCCCGGCGATCGATGACCTCGAGCAGGACGTCGGCGAAATCCAGATCCATCCTCTATGGCTCCTTGTGGTGTGCACCCATGGGGGGACAGCCGTATCTATCGGCAGATCAGCCCGTACCTGTTACGCGCGCCACCTCGGCCATGGACGTCAGTCCAGTCTTGACCTTGTCGAGGCCGTCGTCGCGCATCCGGCGCATGCCCTCGGCCACCGCCACGGCAGCGATCTGATCCGCCGACGCGCGTTGCAGCGTCAGCTCGCGGATCCGCTCGCTCACCGTCATCACCTCGTAGAGGCCGATCCGGCCCCGGTAGCCCATGCCCGCGCAGCGCCCACAGCCAACCGGCTCGTAGGCCTCGACGTCGAAGCGGGCGGCGAAGCCGTGGTCGTGCAGCACCTCGGCGGGGATGATCGTCGAGCGCTTGCAGTCCGGGCACAGCTTGCGCGCCAGGCGCTGACCGACGACGCAGTCGATCGCCGAGGCGACCAGGAAGGGCTCCACGCCCATCTCGGTCAGCCGGGTGATCGCCGAGGGGGCGTTGTTCGTGTGCAGGGTGGAGAGGACGAGGTGGCCGGTCAGCGCGCCCTCGATGGCGATCTGCGCCGTCTCGCGGTCGCGGATCTCGCCCACCATCATGATGTCGGGATCGGCACGCATCATCGCCCGCAGGCCGGCGGCGAAGCTGAGCCCCGCCTTGTTGTTGACCTGCACCTGGGTGATGCCGCCCACCTGGTACTCGACCGGATCCTCGATCGTGATGATGTTCTTCTCCGGCGTGTTCAGCTCGGCCAGCGCGCCGTACAGGGACGTCGACTTGCCCGAGCCGGTCGGGCCGGTGACGAGCACGGCGCCGAAGGAGCGGTTGAAGGCGCGGCGGAAGCGGTTCAGCTCCGCGTCCTGAAAGCCCAGCCGGTCGAGCTCGAAGCGCACGTTCTCCTTGTCGAGGATGCGCATCACCACGCCCTCGCCGTGCACGCTCGGCATGGTGACGACGCGGACGTCGACCTGCCGGCCCTCGACCGTGAGCGTGACGCGGCCGTCCTGGGGCACACGCCGCTCGGAGATATCGAGCTCGGCCATGATCTTGATGCGTGAGACGACGCCGGACACCATCTTCTTCGGCACCGTGGTGGCGTCGGTGAGCACGCCGTCGATGCGCAGACGCACCCGCAGCTCCCGGGCTCCGCGCGCACGGTCATCGAGCTGGGGCACGAAGTGGATGTCGGAGGCCCCCCGTTCGGCCGCCTGCGCGATGATCGAATGGACGAGCTTGATGATCGGCGCGTCGTCGGCCGACTCCCGGAGATCGACGACCTCGAGGCCCTCCTCGGGCTCTTCGGCCACCGCCTCCTGGACCGCATCCTCGTAGCGGTTCATCCGCAGCAGCAGCGCAGCGATGTCGTCGCCCGACGCCACGGCCGGCCGGACGTCGAAGTGGGTCATCAGCGCGATGTCGTCGACCGCGAGCACGTTCGCCGGATCAGCCATCGCCACGAGCAGCGTGTGCTCGTCCGTGTAGGCGACGGGGATCGCGCTGTAGCGCTTGGCCGCCGCCGCGCTCAGGAGGTTGACCGCCCCCATGTCGACCTGGAAGATGCTCAGGTCGATGTGGTCGAGGCCGTAGCGCTCGGCCACCGCACGCGAGAGCTGCTGGGAGTTGATGACCCCCTGCTCGAGCAGGATGCGCTCGGGCGCCACACCGCTTTCGCGGCCGGTCGCCGCCGCGGTGTCGACCTGGGCGCGATCGGCGAATCCGAGGTCGATGATGACATCGGTGAGGAAGCGGCCTGAGCCGCCCCGGCGCCGGGGGGCAGTGATTCCCCCGCGCCCGCGGCGGCCGCCGCGGTGGCGCCGACCGCAGCGAGCTGAGCGGCGACGGGTGCCATCAGCCTCGCGCCGCCGCGCGCATGACCGCCAGCGGCGCCGGCCGGCCGGTGAACTGCGCAAAGCTGAGCGCGCCCTGGCGGACGAGCAGCTCGAGGCCGTCGACGACGGGCACCGATCGGCTCTGGGCCGCCTGAATGAGTCGGGTCTCTGTTGCCGCGTACACGAAATCAACCACGCACGAAAATCTGGTCAGGACATCGGCGGCGACCCCGACCTGCTTGAAGAGGTCGTGGTCAGCGTCCAAACCGATGGACGTGCAGTTGACAAGGACGTCGGCGTCCGCTATCCGAGCAACCGGCTCCGCTCCGAGTGCCGCCGCCAGCTCACGCGCCCGCTCCGGCGTGCGGTTCCACACGCCCACCCGATCGGCCCCGGCCTCGCGCAGCGCCCACACGGCCGCCCGAGCGCTGCCCCCGGCTCCGAGCACGAGCGCCGAGCGCCCGCCGATCGGGAACGGAAGCGCGTCGATGAGCGCCGGGCCGTCCGTGTTGTCGGCCCGAATCGTGCCGTCAGGCTCGAACAGGAGCGTGTTGGCGGCTCCGATCGCTCGCGCCCGCCCGGTCAGGACCTCCGCCAGTTCGAGGGCAGCCTCCTTGTGCGGGATGGTCACGTTCGCACCCGAAACCCGGCCGCCGGCAGCGCCCGGACGGTTTCGGCGAACCGCGCCGGCGGCACGGGCAGCAGCTGGTAACGCCAGCCGGGCAGACCGACCGCCTGCAGGGCGGCGTTCTGCATGGCCGGCGAGCGGCTGTGCCCGACCGGCCAGCCGAGCACTCCGAGCCGCGTGCGCGCGCTCACGTTCGGCCCTTACTTACAACGCCTCTGCGGCGGGCGCCCGTTCTGGCTCTGGGTGGCGTCGAACGCGCTCACGTCCTTGAGGAACTGGCTGTAGGTCGAGGAGAAGGCGAGCGAGTTCGAGCACGGCTTCGACACGAAGTACAGGTCGTTGGTCGACGGTGGGTGCGCGGCCGCCTGGATGGCCTGCAGATCCGGGTTGTCGATCGGGGTCGGCGGCAGCCCGGCGTGGTTGCGCGTGTTCCAGGGCGAGGGCGACGCGAGCTCGGACTGGGTGAGCGGCTTGGTGAAGTTGCCCACTGCGTAACGCGTCGTCGAGTCGAAGCCGAGCAGCATGCCGACGCGCAGGCGGTTGTAGATGACCGAGGCGACGAGCGCCATGTCGTGGCTGTCGAACGCCTCGGCCTGCACGAGCGAGGCCACGATGAGCACGTCATACGGCGTGAGGTGGTGGGCGGTCGCCTGGTGGGTGTCGACGGTCGCGAACTCCTGCTTGAACCGGCGCAGCTGGTCGGCCACGAGGCCGGCGATCGACACCGGCTTGCGCAGCTGGTAGGTGTCGGGGAACAGGAATCCCTCGAGCGTCGGCGTGCTCGCCGGCGCGCCGTAGCTGACCGGGTTCAGCAGGGGCGAGTGGCGGGTGCTCTGGTAGTAGTCGCCCTTGACGCCGTCGGCGCGCAGGCGCTGGCTGAAGTCGACGCGGCGCTCGCCCGGCGTCATCGTGATCTCGGTTGTCGGTACCGCCGGCGGCGGCGTGGTCAGCACGGTGAGCACCGCGCCGTAGCTCATGCCCTCCTGAAGGTGATAGGTGCCGGGCAGGAGCTTGCCCCGGTCGCCGGAGAGCTTGGCGCGCAGGTTGAAGAAGAAGCCCGACGGCACCACCTTGTCGTTGGCCAGGATGGTGCCGATCCCCGAGGCCCCGGTGTGAGCGGGAATGACCACGGCCACGCGCCCGTGCGGGGAGGTGCCGAACGGCTGGTAGAGCTGGATCAGGAACCAGGCCGCGAAGGCGATGAGTCCGGCGATCACCAGCAGCCCGACCATGCCCCAGGCGCCGGCCCCAGGAGCGGCGC
>CAWKEO010000003.1:0-348574 GCA_963848745.1 uncultured Solirubrobacterales bacterium
GGTTAGAGCGCCGGCCTGTCACGCCGGAGGTCGCGGGTTCGAGTCCCGTCGCTCCCGCTCAAGAAGTCCCTGTGATCAGGGGCTTTTTTTGTTCCCTCGGCACAGCCCCGGGGCGAAGCGGCGCTCCGCCCCGGCTCGGCGTGGGTCAGCCGTGATGGCGGGCGACGAACGCCCCGGACTCCGCCTTGACGATCGCGATCAGGTTGCCCAGGGCGACGTTGGCGTCGAGCAGGTGAAGCCCCCATGACGGGTCGGGTGCCGGGGTTGGCGTCTGGGCGCCACCGTGCGCCTTGATCATCAGCACGTGGGCTCCGCCTGAGGTCACGCACTTGGCGCTGTAGGCGTGGGGTGCCGCCCAGTACACCGTCTTCGGCGCTGGGACCTTCCAGTTCAGGATCTTCAGCCCGATGGATAGCACCGAACCTGGCGCGAACGGCGCGCTCGGCTGGATGACGTCGAGCAGCCCGCTGCCGCCGGCCAGGTTGGCCGGGTTCGTGCACAGGACCGTGTCGTCCTTGGGCGGGTTGGGCTGGCCGAGGGCCTTGATCGCGCCCGGGATGCCGAACTTCGTGTTCGAGGGCACGGGCTGATCGAAGGTCGAGAACGCGATCACGCACTCGAGCTGCGTGTCGCGGCGGCAGGCCGGAATGTGCTTGAAGGTGCCTCCGATGCCGGTGTTGCCCTTCTGCAGGACATTGCCGCCCATCAGGATCGCCGACAGCAGGCGGCTGCGCACGGAGGGCACCGGGTCGATCATCTTGGCGATCACGGCCTCGAGCACGCCCGAGCCCTGCGAGTGGCCGATGAGCACGAAGCCGCGGCCGTGATTGTCGTGCTTCAGGTAGGCGGCGAGCGCGTGCTCGACATCTGCGAGGCCGAGCGCCGGATTGGGCTGGCTCGCGGTGCTCCCGGCCAGCCCGGCCCCGGCCAGCGTGACCTGGCGGTACATCGGTGCGAAGACCCGGCAGTACTGGGAGTAGCGCGACGCCTGGTAGAGCGCGATCGAGCGCTCGGTGTCCTGGATCCGCAAATCGGCGTTCGGGGTCTGCTCGTCACTGACCGTGGGGTAGACGTAGAAGCAGTCGATCGGCGGGTTCTTCACCGCCTTCGGGTGCTGGACCCCGAGCTTCCTCGTCAGTGCCGGGTTGTAGACCGTCGTCGAGAGCCCGGGCGTACAGGGATCGTTCCGCATCCCCGGCTGGCATAGCCAGACGGTCGCGCGGGCTGGGGCGGTCCTCAGCCCGAAGCTGACCAGGGCGGCCACCATCGCGGCTCCGGCGAGCAGCCACCGGACCCGCCTCGTGGGCAGTGCGTGTGCCGACATGTCTCCTCCTTCGCGCAGGCCGGACACCGGCCTGTATTCGATACACGGCGGCGGCAGCGTATCAAATGCCACGGGCCCGTCAGGCCGGGGCTTCGACCACCTGGTGGGCCACCTCAGCGGGGCTGACGTCGTCGAGCCGGTCGACCCGGGCCAGCGAGGGGAACAGCCACCGCCAGGAAGAGGCGATGAGCATCGTCATCACGCCGCCGCCGACGACGGCTGGGATGGTGCCGACGAGGAAGGCGGCCAGGCCGGATTCGAACGCGCCGAGCTGGTTGGAGGCGCTGATGAACACCATCTCGACGGCGTTGACGCGGCCGCGGAGGCGGTCGGGGGTGGCCAGGGCGACGGTGGTGGAGCGGATGTTCATGCTGAACAGATCGACGAAGCCGCTCACGCCGAGGGCGAGAAGCGAGATCACGTACACGCGGGAGAGGCCGAACACGACGATGCTCGCCCCGTAGAGCCCGACCACGATGAGCAGCGTGCGCCCGGCCCGCCCGCCGAGTGGCCGGCGGGTGATGAGCGCCGCGGCGAGCAGGGCGCCGATCGCCGGCGCGGCCCGGAGCACGCCGAGGCCGGTCGCTCCCACGTGGAGGACCGATTTGGCGAACACGGGCAGCAGCGCGACAGCACCGCCGAACAGGACCGCCAGGAGGTCGAGCAGGATGGCGCCGAGCAGGATCTGGGTGCGCCCGACGAAGCTCAGCCCCTCGAGCACGCTCTTCACGGTCGTCGGCGTCGTGGTGCCCTGGCTTGTGAGCTCGGCCGCGGGACGTGGCGCCATGGCGGCGACGCTGGCGGCGGCGCCCACGCAGGCGCCGGCCGCCAGCCCGTACACGAGCACGGCCGAGGTGCCGTAGAGCAGGCCGCCGAGGGCCGGCCCGATCACCATGCCGCTCTGGCTGGCGATCGACCGCAGGGTCATCGCGCTCGGCACGAGCTGCGGCGCCACGAGCGTCGGGGGCATGGCCCGGGCGGCCGGCGTGCCCAGAGCCATCGACGTGCCGGCGCCGACGGCGAGAGCCAGGAACGGCCACACCGCGGTGACATGCGCGGCGCTGATGAGGGCCAGACCGGCGCCGACCCCGGCGCCGAGCAGCAGCGAGCCGGCGAACACGAGGCGGCGGGGCGCGTGATCGGCGAGGTGCCCGGCCGGCAGGGCGAGCGCGAACATGGGGATGAACTCGGCCAGCCCGATCCAGCCCAGGTCGAGCGTGCTGCCGTGGTTGGAGTAGACCTGCCAGCCGATCACCACCTCGAGCATCTGGAGGCTGATGACCATGCCGAGCATGGCCAGCCACCACAGGCGGAACTCGCGCTCCTCGAGCGCCGGGCCGAGTCTCCTCATGCGGTCAGGACGGGCCGGTTCACCCTGGCGAGGCTACCCAGGAGGCGATCGTCTCCGGGCCGCCCGGACCCGCGGCCTTCAGTCGGCGCTCGTCGCCGTCAGCGCGCCGGAGGAGATGATCAGGGTCCACATCACCCCGGCCGCGATGCACAGGGCGACGATGGCCAGCCAGTGCTTCCTCCTGCCCTGATCGCGGCGCACGGCGATGACGAGGGCGAGCACGAGACCGATCGGTGGCATCGCGACGGCCGCGATGTAGGCGAGGACGATCAGGCGCTGGAAGCTCTCGCTGGGAACACGCGCGAGGTGGCCGTTGCGCGACGCCCGCTCCGAGGTCGTGCGTCCGGGCTCCGGTGTGGGCGGCGGTGTGAAGCTCATCGCGTGGCCGCCTGCATCGTAGAGTCCGCGGGCCGCGTGAGCTCGCGCTCCCGGCTCAGGCGAGCTGCGCCGGGAGCCCGAAGCGTTCGAAGACGACGTGCAGGCGCCGGGGATCGGGCGGTTGCTCAGGAAAGCGCTCGTATGCCTTCGCATCGGCAGCCGCGGTCGAGCGAACGATGAACGCGGTCACGTCACTGAGTCGGTCGCCGCGCAGCGTGAGCACGCAGAGCGCAAACGGCAGGTGGGCGCCGGTCGTCTCGTCCCAGGCGTAGAAGCCCAGCGCCGGCTGGCCGTTCGCGCGAGTGCGCACGGCGCGCCAGCGCCACTGCCCGCTCAGCGACGATGCGCGGGCCCAGTGGGCGATCGTCGCGCGCGGCGTGTACCAGGTGCGCAGCGGCGGCATTGCGAATGTCGCATCGGCTACCAGCAGCGAGGTGAACGCGTCGACATCGCAGCGTTCCCACGCCTCGACGTAGCGCTCGACGAGATCGTGGAGACGGCGGTCCCCGATCGTACGTAACGTAGCCTGCTGGGAGCGCTCGGGCGTGCGCTCGCCCACGGCCTGGCGGGCTCGCTGCAGCGCGCTGTTGACCGAGGCGACGGTGGTGGCCAGCATGGCCGCGGCCTCCTGGGCGCTGAAGCCGAGGACCTCGCGCAGGATGAGGACCGCGCGCTGGTTGGGGACGAGGTGCTGAAGGGCGGCGATGAACGCGAGCTCGATGCCCTCGTGCTGCTCGTAGCTCGCTTCGGGCGCCGCCCGCCCGCCCGGCAGCCCGATTGCTTGCTCGGGATAGGGGTCGATCCACGTCGACTCGGCGAGCGGCTCGCCGGGTCGCACATCCGGCTCGGCGGCGGGGCCGACGTCCTGCGGGAGCGCCCGCCGCTGGCGGCGGGAGAGCTCGGTCAGGCAGACGTTCGTGGCGATCGTGTACAGCCACGATCGCGCCGCGCCGCGCTCGCGCAGCCCGGCCGCTCCGCGCCAGGCCCGGATGAGGGTCTCCTGGACGGCGTCGTCGGCGTCGTGAACCGAGCCGAGCATCCGGTAGCAATGGGCGTGGATCTCGGCCCGGTGGGAGTCGACGAGGGCGCCGAAGTCCTCGCCGGAATGGGGGATCGAGACGGGCATCACCGGCTATGACCCGTCGGCGGCGCCGAACTCATCGCCGGGTTGGGAGGGCCAGGTCGCGCCCATTCGCTCGGCCGGGCGAGAGCTACCGCGCCCTCGCCCGCACGAGCGCGCCCCGGATCGGGACGAGAACCGTGGCGCGCACAACCATCCGCTCCTCGCGCGGCCACACGCGGGTGAAGCGCAATCGCTGCAGCGCGATCGGCAGCACGGAGCGGAACTCCGCCTCGGCCAGCGCCTCTCCGAGGCAGCGGCGGGCGCCCCCGCCGAAGGGCAGGTAGGGGAGCCCGTCGGGCAGCGGCTCGGCCAGACGCTCGGGCTCGAAGCGGTCTGGGGCCGGGAACCAGTCCGGGTCGCGGTGCAGCAGCAGGCTCGGGCAGGCGACCGTCGTCCCGGCCGGCAGCGTGTGAGAGTCGACGTCCACCGGCTCGGTCAGCCGGCGCAGGGCGGCCGAGGCGGACGGTCGCAACCTGATCGCCTCGGCAATGATCGCCCGGCGATCGCCGGGGACGCCGCGGAAGCGCTCGGCGACCTCAGGCCGGCCGGCGAGCTCGTAGAGCACGTTGGCCAGGGCGATCGACGGCGGCTCCTGGGCGGCCATGAGCACGATCAGGAGCTCGTCGATCAGCTCCTCGTCGCCGAGGGCCGGTGCCGATCCGAGCATCGCGCCGAGCACGTCATCTCCTGGGCCGCCGTTCCGGCGGCGGGCGCGCAGCTCGCCCGCCAGCTCCCGGACCACTGGCGCGGCGCGCCGCGCAAACAACCGGTCGGCGCCGCGCCCGACCAGGCCACCCGGGCCCTCGTTCGCGCCCGGGAGGGGCAGCGGAGGATTGCCGGGCGTCCGGAGCATGGAGCGGATCGCTGCCACCAGCGCCCGGGCGCGCACCGGGTCTCTGACCCCGAGCACGATCCGGACCATCACGTCGGTGCACAGCTCGCGCGTGGCCTCGAGCAGGCGAAACGGCGCTCCGACCGGCCATCCGGCCACATGCTGCTCGGCCAGTGCGGCGATGGCCGGCTCGAGCGCCGCGATTCGCTCGGGTGCGAACCCGGCCCACATCCGCGCCCGGCTGCACCGGTGAGCCTCGCCGTCGCCGCCGAACGGCGAGCGCGGAGAGGCCTGGGGGAGGATCGCCCGCCGGGCCGAGCCGGCGTGTGCCCGGGCGGGATCGGCGGCCAGGAGCCCAGGCAGCGCCTCGGGCACGGCGGCGATCACGAGGGGGTCCTTGAGCGGGAAGCGCAGCGTGAACACGCGCCCGTGGCGGCCAGCCGCGCGGCGCAGCACACCGAGCGGGTCGCGGTGGTAGGCCAGGCTCTGGGCGGTGGCTGGGAGAGAGGGGCCGGGCGGCAGGCCGTCGGGCATGGCCTGCCCGTACCCCCCGCACCCGGCCCCAACCGCGCCTCAGCCGTCGTCGATGAGCCCGATCAGGGGCCCGAGCAGCCGGCTCGAGCGCCGTGATACCCCGGGCAGGGCGAGCAGCCGGTGGGTGGGGGGCTCGCCGGCGTCGCGGCGGCGCAGCTGCTCGCGGGCGATCGGGATCCACCGCTCGTCGACGACGCGCGCCGGATCCTCACCGGCGATGCTCGCCGGGTCGACGTCCAGGTGCTCGGCCCACAGACGCACCCGGGTGTCGCGAGCGAGCTCGGGGTCGTCGGTGACCACGTTCATCTCGGTGTCGTTGAGCAGCGAGTGCGCGTTGAGGTTGGCCGAGCCCGCGGTGAGCCAGCGGTCATCGACGATGCCGACCTTGGCGTGCACGTACAGGCGGTCCGCGCGAGACCCCGTGAGAGAGCGCAGCGTCGCCACGAGCAGGCGGCCGCGGCCGCCGTCGGCGCTCTCCAGTACGGCCACCTGACCCTGGGTGTCGTCCTGGCCATTGTTGGCCCGGGTCGGCAGAACGATGACGAGCCGGAAGTCATCTCGGGGCGGCTCGCGGAGCTTGGCGGCCAGCCGCTCGACGATCTCGGGTGCCCACAGGAACTGGTTCTCCAGGTACACATACCGCTCGGCGCTTGCGATCGCCCTCAGGTAGCTCTCGAGGATGCGGAAGTCCCCGTGGGGGAGGCGGTCGTACATGCCCTCGGCGACGGTGCGCACGACCTGCACGGTGTGCGGACCGTCCGGCTCGGGCGCCGGTGGCACCTCGAGCGATTCGCCCGTGAGCTCCACCCAGCGCAGCGCGAAGTGCTCGGCCACATCGCGCACCGCCGGGCCGGTGAGCCGGGTGTGCACGTCGTGCCAGCCCAGGCGCCGCCGGGCCGGGTGGCCGTTCGTGTCGTAGCGGTCGCCGCCCAGGTTGGTCATGTCGATCCCGCCGACGAACGCCACCTGCCCGTCGACGACCACCGTCTTCTCGTGGTGGCAGTGGAAGGGGTGCTCGCGAGGATCCGCACAGCACTGGATCGCGGTCGCCCGTGTGAGCTGCTCGACGGTCCGGCCCACCTCGGCGCGGGTGGGATGGAACAGCGGCACCGGGGAGCCGGCCCAGACGAGCACGCGCACGTCGACCCGCTCGGCCGCCGCAGCCAGGAGCGCACCCAGGCTGCGCCCGCCGTCCTCGCCGCGGACGAGCTCGAAGTCGGGGGCGATGTGCCAGCCGGTCACGTGCACGAACTCCCGGGCGCCGGCGATCGCGCCAGCGATGGCGGCGAACGCCTCGGCCCCGTCCACCAGCACCTCGAGGCGGCAACCTTGGCGGGGTGGCGGGTCACCGGACGCCCACCGGCCCGCGCCGGGCGCGAGGGCGTCGCGCTGGCCCAGGCGCGCGAGCCGGACTCGGTGCTTGAGCTGCACGGCACGCTCGATGGCCTCGCCGGCACGAGCGTCGGCGTCGCTCAGCAGTCGACTGGGATCGAGGCGCACGCCGCCCATTCTCCCCCCCAGGCCAGAATCAGGCTCGGTGGAAGACCTCGGGCAGCCGTGTCACGACAGCATTCGCTCGCTGAGCCGGTACGGTCGAGCCGTGCGCGTGGCCCTGTTCGTCACTTGCTTGACCGACACGTTGTTCCCGTCGGCTGGCCGGGCGACGGTCGAGCTGCTCGAGCGCCTGGGTGTCGAGGTGGTGTTCCCGGCGGCGCAGACGTGCTGCGGGCAGATGCACGCGAACTCGGGTTACGCGGCCGAGGCGTTGCCGTTGGTGCGCCGGTTCGTGGATGTGTTCTCTGGGTTCGATGTGGTGGTGGCGCCGTCGGGGTCGTGCGTGGCCATGGTGCGTGACGGCTATCCGCGCCTGGCCCGGGAGGCGGGTGATCGGCAGCTGGCCGTGGCGGTGGACGGGGTGGTGGCGCGGGTGCTCGAGCTGAGCGAGTTCCTGGTCGGCCGGCTCGGGGTCTGGGATGTGGGCGCGTACTTCCCCCATCGGGTCGTGTATCACCCGAGCTGTCACGGCCTGCGGCTGCTGCGGGTCGGGGACGCGCCGTTGCGGCTGCTGCGCGCGGTGCGGGGGATGGAGCTGGTGGAGCTGGCGGAGGCGGAGAGCTGTTGCGGGTTCGGCGGCACGTTCGCGGTCAAGAACGGGGAGGTCTCGGCGGCCATGCTGGCCGACAAGTGCCGGGCCGTGCTCGACACCGGGGCCGAGGTGTGCACGGCGCTTGACAGTTCGTGCCTGATGCATATCGGGGGTGGCCTGTCGCGCCAGCGGACGGGTGTGCGCACGCTCCACCTGGCCGAGATCCTGGCCTGCACGGAGTCGGCGTGAGCGGCTTTCCCGAGGCGGCACGGGTGGCGCTGCGCGACACCCAGCTGCGCCACAACCTGCGCCTGGCCACGCACGCGATCCGTGACAAGCGCGCGCGGGCGGTGGGCGAGCTCGAGGACTGGGAGGCGCTGCGGGAGGCCGGGCGGCGGATCAAGGCGCACGCCCTGCGCCACCTCGATGTCCATCTCGAGGCGCTCGAGGCTGCGGTCACGCGGGCGGGCGGCACGGTGCATTGGGCGCCCGACGCCGCGGCGGCGAACCGGATCGTGGGCGACATCGCGGCGGGCGAGGGCGCGCGCGAGGTGGTGAAGGTGAAGTCGATCGCCACCGATGAGATCGGCCTGAACGATGCGCTCGAGCGCCGTGGGATCACGGCGATCGAAACCGATCTGGCCGAGCTGATCAACCAGCTGGCCGGCGATGGGCCCTCGCACATCCTGGTGCCGGCGATCCACCGTAACCGCGCCGAGATCCGGGAGCTGTTCGAGCGTTCGCTGCCCGGGGCGGGCGCCTTGAGCGATGAGCCGGCGGTCCTGGCCGAGGCGGCCCGGCGCTACCTGCGAGCGGTGTTTCTCCAGGCCCGCGTGGCGGTGAGCGGGGCGAACTTCGGCGTGGCGGAGACGGGCACAGTGGTGGTGGTCGAGTCCGAGGGCAACGGGCGCATGTGCACGACGCTCCCGCGCACGCTGATCACGGTGATGGGGATCGAGAAGGTGCTGCCGCGCTTTAGCGATCTCGAGGTGATGCTCCAGCTGCTGCCGCGCTCCTCCACCGCCGAGCGGATGAACCCCTACACGTCGCTGTGGACCGGGGTGCATCCGGGCGACGGGCCGCAGGCGTTCCATCTCGTGCTGCTCGACGCCGGGCGCACCCGGGCGCTGGCGGACCCGACCGGCCGCCAGGCCCTGCACTGCATCCGCTGCTCGGCCTGCCTGAACGTGTGCCCGGTGTACGAGCGCACCGGCGGGCATGCCTACGAGTCGCCCTACCCCGGCCCGATCGGCGCGATCCTCACCCCCCAGCTGCGCTCGGACGGTTCCGCCGACACGCTGCCGTGGGCGAGCTCGCTGTGCGGCGCCTGCTACGAGGTCTGCCCGGTCAAGATCAACATCCCCGAGGTGCTCGTGCACCTGCGCCGCCAGGTCGCCGCGGCCGGGGGGACCGGCCGGACCGAGCGGGCGGCCATGCGCGCGGCGGCGGCGATCCTGGCCGACCCGCGCCGCTACGCGCGGGCTCAATGGGTGGCCCAGCGGGCCGCGCGTCCGCTCGCGCGTGAGGGAGTGATCGAGCGCCGCCTGCCCGGCCCGCTGGCGGCCTGGAGCACCGTGCGCGACCTGCCGGCGCCGCCCGAGCAGAGCTTCCGCCAGTGGTGGGCGGCGCGGTGAGCGCGCGCGCGCGAGATGCTCGCGCGGGTCCGGGCCGCGCTCGCCGACGTGCCGGCCGGCGAACCCGCGGCGTGGGGCCTGGAGGACGACCGCGACCCGGCGGCCGCGTACGCGCGCGAGCGCGCCGGCGACCCGGCCGCCCTGGCCCAGCTGCTCGCCGAGCGGTGCGCCGACTACCGGGCCACGGTGACCCGCTGCGGCCCGGACGCCGACGCGGTGCGCGCCGCCGTGCGCGCGGCCTGCGAGCGCCACGGTGCGGTCCGGCTGGCGACCGCGCCCGGCCTGCCGGAGGGGTGGATCCCGGCCGGGATCGAGGCGCTCAGCGACGACCCGCCGCTGGCCCTGGCCGAGCTCGATCGGGCCGACGGCGTGCTCACCGGCTGCGCACTGGCTATCGCCGAGACCGGCACGGTCGTGCTCGCCGGCGGACCCGGCCAGGGCCGCCGCGCGCTCACCCTCGTTCCCGATCTGCACGTGTGCGTCGTCGAGGCCGCTCAGATCGTGCCCGGCGTGCCCGAGGCGATCGCCGCCCTCGCGCCGGCCGGCGATCGGCCGCCGCCGCTCACCCTCATCTCGGGCCCCTCGGCCACCAGCGACATCGAGCTCCGCCGCGTCGAGGGCGTCCACGGCCCCCGCCGCCTCGAGATCGTCATCGCCGCGAACGGATGATCGGCGACCCCGTTTCCGGGTAAGGGATGGTCACAGTCCATCGGCGAGAGGGGAAGCATGTCCGGCTTGGAGAACGAGCTCGAGCAGAAGGGCGAGCAGGAGGCCAAGGAGAAGCTCGACAGCGAGCTCGGCGGATCGTCCGGCGCCGGCCAGCAGGGCGCCGGCCAGCAGGGCGGCGATCAGCAGGGCGGCGATCAGCAGAGCGGCGACCAGCAGAGTGGCGACCAGCAGGGCGGCGGGCCCGGCGCCGGCGGGGATCCGGGCCAGTCCTAACCGCCGCCTGATCGGCGAGTCTGGCGCTCCTCAGCTGCCGGAGACGGCGCCCGAGGTCGCCGGGAGGGGTGCGGCCCGGGCGGGCGCGTACTGCAGGCCGAGCACCGCCATGTCGTCGCGCAGGGAGCCGGCGCCGGTCTCTGGGGCCGGCGCGGCCAGCTGCGCCACCAGCTCCTCGGCGCCGGCCTCGGGCGGGGAGGAGCTGAGCCGGAGCACCGGGTCGACGGGTCCTGCGCCGCCCTCGGTCACCCCGTCGCTGTAGAGAACGAGAGTGCTGCCCGCCGTGAGCGCGAGCTCGGCGCGGGTGAAGCGGACATCGGGCCAGACGCCGAGGAGGTCGCCCTGCGCCGCCACCAGGCTTGCGTCACCGTGGGCGGGCACGAGCACGGGCGGCGGATGCCCGGCGCACGCCACCTCCAGCCAGGCTGAGGAGCCCTCGAGGGAGAGCAGCACATAGGTGAGCGTGAGATAGCGGTCCTCGCTCAGCTGGCGCAGCATCATCTGGTTGAGCGCGCGCAGGGCCGCCTCCGGCGTGGTGTCGGGGCCGGTCAGGCTGCGCAGCGTCCACCGCGCCATCGCGGCCACTGCCGCCGCACCGGGGCCCTTGCCGCACACGTCGCCGAGCACGATGGCCCAGCGCTGGTCGTCGACGGCGAACACGTCGTAGAAGTCGCCGCCCACCACTCCGCCGCCCTCGGGCCGGAAGTGGACCGCGAGCTCGCAGCCCGGCACCTCGGGCAGGCGCGCGGGCAGGATGCTCAGCTGCAGCGTGCGGGTCGTCGACTCGGCCTCCTCGCGGGCCCGTTCACGGGTGACGGCGAGGTGGCCGAGTGAGCCGCCGAGCAGCAGCGTCAGCCCGGTCAGCACGACGAGCGCGCCGATCGCATCCCCGATCGCCACGTCGGCGGAGTGGTGGGCGGCGTGGACCTCCGCGGTCTGGCGCGCGGTGAGGAGCCCCTCGAGCCTTGCCGTGTCGGAGCGGATCTCGTCCACCAGCTGCTTGCCCGCCCGGGTGGCGGTGAACGAGCGCGCGCCGGCCAGGTTGGTGGCAGCGATGGTCAACAGTCCGCGCACGTACTGCGTCATGTAGACGTGGGCGGTGCTGTTCAGCGCCCGGGCCTGGGCGGCGAACAGGTGCATCGAGGTCGCCGACTGCATGAGCGCCGCCTCGGCGGCGGGCAGCTGGGCGGCGGCGTTGTGGAGCGGGGCGAGGAAGACCGGGGCGTCCGCCACCAGGTACCCACGCAGGCCGGTCTCGGCGTCGACGACGAGCCGCTCGACCTGAACGGTGCGCAGCAGGTAACGGTCGAGGTCGATCGTGGTGTCGGCGCGGGAGCGCATCGACACCGTGTTGCTCAGGAGCAGACCGATCCCGCCGGCGACGAGAAGCGCCCCGACCGCAACAGCCAGGGCTACCTTGACGCGCAAGCGTAGACGCGAGGCCACGATGGCATTCTTACCCGACGGCGCGAGAAGCAGACTCCTGCCTCGAGGGCGTCTGGACGCACAGCCGAGTGGGCCCCGGAGGCGCTTCGCGCGCGCCTCGGCCGGCGCCGATCGCTTACGCCCGGATGGCACGATACGCTCGTGTGGGGCGCGGCCCCGCCGCTGCCAACGTTGTTCGAACGCACGGAGGTCATCCGATGCCCGCGGTCCTGGAAGCGCTCAAAAACGAGCACACGAAGAGAATCCTCTATGTCACCGGCGTGCGACGGCCGTCGCTGACTCAGCGTGAGACCTCGCACTACCGCATGCCGGCCCTGCAGCAGAACGGAGGCTGGCTGCGCCTGAACCGCTACGAGGGACCCGAGATCCCGCGCGAGGAGTACGAGAACCTCACCTACACCACGTACTCGACCGATGCGGCCACGCAGTTCGCGCCCATCACCTCGTGCACCGGAGCGCTCGAGCTGAAGGGCTTCGAGTCCTACGGCAAGCCGGACCTCGACGGCGTATGGACCGAGAACGCGGCCAAGTGCCCGTCGATCGTCAAGTGGGTCGAGGCGATCGGCGCTCGCTTCGGCCGCGTCCAGCTGCTGAAGATGCAGCCCAACTCGCTGCGCGAGTGCCGCTGGGGCCTGCACCTGGACAACAACAATGCCGCCAACGATCCGGCGCAGAACGGTTGGGTCGTGCGTCTGTGGCTCGAGCTGACCGACGATGACTCGAGCGCGCTCGTCGTCCGCCGGGATCAGTTCGACCGCCGCACCGAGGTGCAGATCGCGCTGCCCCGCTACCAGCAGGCGGTGGTCGACTCCGAGTTCCTCTACCACGGTGGCTACCACCACGGCCCGGGCATCCGCTACGCGCTCATCACGAGCGTCGAGAGCGGGCCGGCGCTGGAGAAGTGGATCGAGTCCCAGCAGGCTTAGGCGCGGCGGCTGCGCGGAGTCGGCGCCTACGCGCGCGCGGCGAGCTCCGCCAGGCGCCGCATCGACATGCTGATGATCTCGCGCTGGGCATCGAGGCGGTGCGCCTCGGCCTCGGGGATCTCCACCTCGACGGTGATGTGCGTACCGTCTCCGTCTGGCTCGAGGCGCCACTCAAAGCGCAGGTCGGAGACTAGGCAGGAGACCGTGACCCGTTGCCGGTCGTGCTGGGTATCGAGGAGCTGGGCCATCGGGAAGTCGGGATAGCCCTCGGGATACATCGTGTACTGACCGGCGTCCCGGACCTCCACGGTTCCGATCCCCGCCCACCAGTCGGGGAATCGGCCTGGGTCGTAGAGCAGCTTCCACACCTCTTCGGGGGCGGCGGCTGAGGCAGCGGCGTCATGAAACGATGGCATCGGAGGTCCCCTTCGTGATCGATGCGAGGTCGGCGCGGGTGCGTGCGAGCTCCCGGTTCGGGTCGATCTGCCCGACGACCGGCCGGCCGAGGTCGGCGAGCACGGAGGTGATGCTGTCGGCCGCTGCGCTACGCCCGACCAGCCGCTCCCAGCCGGCGATCGACTCCGCGAGGCGCCGCTCGGCTTCCTCGTGATCGCCGCGGGCGCGTGCGATCAGGCCCTGCGCTCGCACGAGCCTGGGGACGAGCGCGTCTGGGAAGTCGCTCGGCCTGAGCGGTTCGAGCACGGTCGCCCGGACCTGCTCGTCGGCGCGGTCCGGTTGGCCGTCGCCCGCCAGCGCTTCCGCGAGCGCGAGGCGGGTGAGCGGGGCACTGACGGGTGCCCGATCGGCGAGGGCCGCCTCGAGCAGCCCGACGGCCAAGTGGTACTCACCGGCGTCGAGGGCGACCAGGCCGCGATCGTGGCTGGCCATGGCCAGCAGCTGAGGTTGAGCGAGCTGCTCGGCCAGCGTCTGCTCCGCGTCGGCCGCCTCGCGCGCCTCATCGAGTCGACCCCACGTCCGCAGGACGAACGATCGGGCGGCGAGCAGGTGGATCTCGAGGCTCTGGAGCGCCTGACCCTCGAGCGCGGCCATCCCCCGGTCGAGGAACTCGAGGGCGCGATCGGGCTCTCCGCCCGCCGCCGCTGCACTGGCGGCATTGGCCCAGCAGCCGTACGCCAGGTCGGGCCGGCCCGCCCGGGCGATCGCCTCTCCGGCGACGATCGAGGGCCCGAAGGCGGCGAGGAACCGCCCCCGGCGCATGAGCACCAGTGCGCGCGCGTGAGCCGCGTCGTAGGTGCGCAGGTCGTCGGAGCGCGGGGCGGCATGGCTGAGCTCCACGAGCAGCCGTTCGGCCTCATCGACACTCCCGGCAACCGCCTCCGCCCAGGCCAGCGCAGCCAGCGCCTCGCTGCGCTCCGGCTCATAGCCCTCCGCACCCTCGAGCAGCTCCAGCGCCTGTCGAGCGCTCTCCCGCACCGCCCGCGGAACGCAGATCGGCCCGTGGTAGGCGCGGCCGCGGCGAAGCCACGCCCGCGCCGCGCTCACCGGGTCGCCGCCCTGCAATAGCTGGAGCGCTCTGGTGAACGCGGCGTCGGCGCGCTCCCGGTCGGCCCGCCAGGCCTCGATCTCGCCGAGCTCGAGCCACTCGTCGGGGCGCTCTGGTGCGATCGCGAGCGCCTCCTCGAGATACGCGGCCGCCTGGTCGAGCGCCGCCAGGGCGCGGGCGTCCCGGGCCGCCCGGATGAGCTCGGGAACGGCCGCGGGATCAGCGCCGGCCAGGCGGAGATGGCGCGCCACCTCGGCACCGGTCTGGCCGGCGGCGGAGAGGGCCTCGGCCCACGCGCGGTGGAGCGTGCGCCGCCGGGGTTCGGCGATCTCCTGGAAGGCGGCCTCGCGCAAGAGCGCATGACGGAACGACAGGCGCCCGCCATCGCTCCAGAGCAGTCCGGTGTCCAGTGCACGGGTGGCGGCGTCGTCGTGGAGGGAGAGCTGGTCGACCTCGGTCAGGTCGATCGGCCGCGCGGCGATGGCGGCGATCTCGACCAGCCGGCGACCATCGCCCGACAGCGGTGCGAGCGTGCTGCGAACGGATCCGCGGAGGCTCCGGGCGACGAGCTTCTCACCCCGCTCGAGGGCGCGGGCGGTCTCGACTGCCAGCAGTGCGTTGCCCTCCGCATGCTCGACCACCTGTTCCACAGCGGCGCTTTTCAGGCGCGCGGCGCAGCGGGCCAGGGCCGCCACCGCCGCGGGTGCCAGCGGCCCCAGCGCCAGCTCGCACGACAGCAAGCCCCGGGAGCGCAGCGCGTGCTCGAGCCGATCCGCGGCCGGGCTGAACGGGAGCTCGCGCCGCGTGATCAGCATCATCACCGGCAGCCCGGCCACGCGCCGCGCCGCGTATCCGGCCAACTCGAGGCTCGGGGCATCCGCGTCGTGGGCATCCTCGAGCACGAGCAGCAGCGGGGCTTCGCGCGAGGCGCACTCGAGTAGCGCGATGACCGCCTCGAACAGCCGGGTCCGCTGCAGGTCCGGTGCCACGGCGATCGCCGGGATCCCCGTCCGCCCGAAGTGCACCGGGAGCTCCGACACCAGCACGGCCAGATCATCCGGCCAGGCGGCCGCGGGCGGCGGCGCCGGGAGGGAGGGCAGCAGCTCGCGGATGAGCTCCGCCCACAGGCTGAAGGGCGCGGTACCACCGAGGTCGAGCGCCGCCGAGGCTGCCGTCCGGGCTCCGGAGGCGCCGGCCGCCAGCCGCACCTCGGTGGCCAGGCGGGTCTTGCCGATGCCGGCCTCGCCCACGATCAGCGCTGCGGCACCGGCGCCGCTCGCGGCGGACCGCCAGGCCCCGTCGAGCTGGGCCAGCTCGAGCTCGCGGCCGACCAGCGGGAGCAGACGCGGCCCGGTCGGGGCGGGCGTTGGGCGGACCGGCGCCTCGACCCGCAGCTGCTCGACCAGCTCGCGCGTCCGCGCCGAGGGCGCCACACCCAGCTCGCGTCGCAACCGCTCGACGAACCCGCGGTAGGTCCGGATCGCTCCCGCGCGGTCGCCCGCTGCGGCGAGCCGCTCGATCAACCGCTGATGGGCGAGCTCGTCGAGTGGGTCGCATTCGACCTGCCGCCGGGTCCATGCGATGGCGTCATGGCCCAAGCCGCGCTCCTGCGCTCTGCCGGCTTGCCGCTCGAGCAGCTCGACCGCCCGCTCGCGGTGACGCTCACGCGCGCGCAGCGCCCACTCGTCCTCGACGCCCTCGAGGAGCTCGCCGCGGCACAGCTCCAGTGCCCGGTCCGGGCTCTCGGCCGCGAGTTGGTCGAACTCCCGCACGTCGATCCACACTCCGTCCAGCCCGACCCGCTCACCGTCGGTGAGGAGCCGGTCTCCGATCTGGCGGCGCAGCGCCCACAGCGCACTGCGCAGGCTGGCGCGGGCGCTCTCGTCGAGCACGTCGGGCCAGAACGTGTTCGCCAGCTCGGCCCGTGACACCGGGCGTCCGGCCAGGGCCAGATACGTGAAGAGCGCCCACGGGCGCTGCGTCGCGGGGGAGTCGATCACGGTCCCATCGAGCTCGACCTCGAGCGCCCCAAGGAGGCATGCCCGCAGCACGGTCCTCACAGCCTACCGCCGAGGTTTGACGCCGGTTTGACGAATCGCGCACGCGCGTCGGAGACGCTCCCGGCATGTCAACCACACAGGAGGCTCAAATGAGCACCACCACCACATTCGATCTGGACCGCTTTGCCCGCGCCGCCGAGGAGCGCGACGCCAGCACGCAGCTCTCGATGTACGGGCCGCTCGCGACCGTCACGATCGTCGACAAGATCGCCCAGCCGGGTTCACCGCGGATGCTGCGCAGCCGCGAGGAGATCAAGGAGTGGCTCGAGGACATGTACGGACGCGACATGACGCACGTCGTCAGACACCGGGTGATCGACGACACCGGCGCGGCCTACACGGTCGCCTGCGGCTACCCGGACGGGACAAGCGTTCTGTGCGCGACAGTGATCGCGCTCTCGGACGGGCAGATCGCCGACCAGACCGTCGTTCAGGTCTGGGATGAGAAGTGAGGTCGGTCGATGCGCCACGAGACCGAACACAAGAGCTTCCGGACGCCGGACGAGACCCGCGAGTTCCCGAATGGCCAGGCCGAGGTCATCTCGATCGGCGGCGCCGAGGTCGGCCGGTTGACCTTCCAGCCCGGTTGGCGCTGGTCCAATGACGTCAAGCCGATCGCCGGAACCGACAGCTGCCAGGCGCCGCACTTTCAGTACCACGTCAGCGGCCGGCTGGCCATCCGCATGGACGACGGGACGGAGATGATCGCCGAGCCGGGCGACGTCACCTCGCTGCCCAAGGGGCACGACGCCTGGGTCCTCGGTGACCAGCCCGCTGTGGTCGTGGACTGGTATGGCGCCAGCAACTACGCGAAGAGCAGCTGATTGCTCGAACGTCTTAGACCTGGCTCACGCCGAGTCGACACGAGGCTCGTACAACCGCGGAGGGGATCCTCTCCGCGGTTGTACAGCTACGCCTGGGCGTCGGCCACGATCGCCTCGCCGACCGCGGCGGCAGGACGCCGGAGCGGCCGCACGAGCAGCGCGGTCAGCACGCCCAGGAAGGACAGCCCGGCCGCAGCCTCCAGCGCCGGGCGAAAGCCGGCCTGGAAGCTGGCCGCGCTCCCGAGGTGGCCGTGAGCGGTGAACACCGCCGTGACGAGCGCCACGCCAAAGGCGCCACCGAAGCGCTGTAGCGTGCTGTTGGCGCCCGACGCCTTGCCGATGTCGGCCGGCGCCACGGCGCTCAGCGCGGCCACCGGAGCGGTCGGGATGGCCATCGAGATGCCGATCCCGGCCACGACGAGCGGCACGATCAGGCTCGAGTAGGCGACCGCGCCGGTGGCCTCGAGCGCAAAGGCGCCCAGGCCGAGGGCCTGCAGCAGCATCCCGCCGGCCATGATCGGCCGCGGTCCGATGCGGTCCGACATCGCTCCGGCCAGCGGTGCCACCAGCATCGGGGTGGCCGTCCAGGGCAGCAGCCGCAGGCCGGTTCCGAGCGGCGAGTGCCCGAGGCCGAGCTGGAAGTACTGCGAGATGAGGAACGCGGCCGACATGACCGTCGCCGTCATCAGGAACGCGGTCGCGCCCGCGGCCGTGAACGTCCGCTGCGCGAACAGACGCGGCGGGAGCATCGGCGCGGCGGCCCGCCGCTCCCAGACCACGAACGCGCCGAGCAGGCCGAGCCCGGCGCTCAGCGTGGCCAGGGTCTCGGCGCGCCCCCAGCCGATCGTCCCGCTGCGCACGAGCGACCACACGAGCGCGATCGCGCCCGTGCTCACCAGCCCCAGGCCGGCCAGGTCCAGCGGGTCGCGAGGACCCCGCGACTCGGCCAGTCGCACTCGGCTCAGCGCCACCGTGGCCACGCCGATCGGGACGTTGACCCAGAAGATCCAGTGCCAGTCGAGGCCCTGGGTGATCGCTCCGCCGATCACCGGCCCGCCGGCCACGGCCAGCCCGGCGATCGCCCCCCACAGCCCCACGACGGCGCCGCGGCGCTCGGGGGGGAAGGCGGCGGTCAGCAGCGTGAGGGACAGGGGCATGACGGCGGCCGCCCCCAGGCCCTGCACGGCCCGGGCGGCCAGGAGCAGCCCGGCGTTCGGGGCCACCGCGCAGGCGGCCGAGGCGGCGGTGAACACGAGCAGGCCGGCGCTGAACACGCGGCGGCGCCCCAGCCGGTCGCCGAGCGCTGCGGCTGACACGATGCCGGCGGCGAACGTGAGCGCGTAGGCGTTGACCGTCCACTCGAGCGTGGGTAGGCCGACGTGGAGCGAGCGCTGGATCATGGGCAGCGCGGTGGCGACCACGAGCGCGTCGAGCGCGACCATGAAGAAGGCGACGGACGTCAAGGCGAGCGTCCAGCGTGGGGTGGTGCGAGAGGTGGACATCAGGTGAGCCTCCTGATCTGTGGGTGTCGCTGAGGAGACCCCGGGCGCCCGCCCAACTGACCGATCAATCTGCGTGCCCGGCGGTGTCGCTCCCTCGATGACCTTCGATCAGGATGCGAGGATGCGGTGGTGACCGACGTCGAGCTCGCGCGCGCCCGGACCGGTGACGAGCAGGCGTTCGCCCGGCTGACCGAGCCCTACCGCCGCGAGCTGCAGCTGCACTGCTACCGGATCCTCGGTTCATTGCACGACGCCGAGGACGCGTTGCAGGAGACGCTGGTGGCGGCCTGGAGGGGACTCGACGGCTTCGAGGCGCGCGCCTCGCTGCGGAGCTGGCTGTATCGCATCGCCACCAACCGGTCGCTGAACCTGCTGCGCGAGCGGCGACGCCGTCCGGCGACCGGACACGGCCTGCCCTTTCCGGTGCCGGCGCCCACCCGGATGAACGAGCTGACCTGGCTCGAGCCCTACCCCGACCTCCTGCTCGACGGCGTCCCGGACAGCGCGCCGGGGCCGGACGCGCGCTATGAGCAGAGCGAGGCGGTTGGGCTGGCGTTCCTGATCGCACTGCAGCGGCTGCCGCCCCGGCAGCGCGCGGTCCTCGTCCTGCGCGACGTGCTCGGCTTTCGAGCCGCCGAGGTGGCGGAGCTGCTCGACACCACGGAGGCGACGGTGACGAGCGCCCTGCAGCGCGCTCGGACTGGACTCGAGGGCCGCACGGCGCCGGCCCGCGAGCGTGCTCCGCTGCCCACCTCGCCGCAGGAGCGCTCGCTGGCGAGCGCTTTCGCCGATGCGTTCGAGCGGGGCGACATGGGGCGGGTCGTGTCCATGCTCACCGACGACGCGCTGGTCACCATGCCCCCCGAGCCGCTCGAGTACGAGGGGCGGGACTCGGCGGCGGAGTTCCTGCACCACGCGGGCGCGCGCCAGCGAGCCCGCGGGCGTACGGTGCTCCGGCCCACGCGGGCCAACGGCCAGCCCGCGTTCGGCCATTACGTGTTCGAGTCCGGGGCGGCGGTGGCCCGAGGCACGGGCGTACTGGTGCTCACGCTGGCCGGGGATCAGATCGCTGTCCTCACCCGCTTCGGGGGCGCCGATCTGGTGTCGCGGTTCGGGCTGCCCGCGCAGCTCGAGGCCGAGTAGGTCAGACCTCGACCGGCTCCCCCGGCGGCAGCTCGACGAGCAGGTGGCCGAGCCCGACGCCGGCGAACGCCCGCTCAAGGCTCGTCCGATCGTCGCTGAAGTGCGCCCAGCTGTCGCAGTGGATGCCGAGCACGGCGCGGGCGCCGAGCAGCCGGGCCGCCTCCGGCGCCCAGGCGCTCGGGAGGGTGAGGTAGTCGTCGCCGAGATAGGGCATCTGGGCCCCGCCGGCGAACAGCACCGCGACGTCGACCGGTCCGGTGCGCTCGGCCACCTCGCGCACGACCTCGAGTGAGGCGTTGTCGCCGCTGACGTAGACGCTGGGCAGGTCCTCCCCCTCGAGGCGGAACCCGATCACCTCGCCGACCAGGTGCTCGGAGCCATCGGGCCCGTGCTGGGCCGGCAGTCCGGTGACCCGCAGCACGCCGCCGCCGGGCCGGGCCACCTCGACCGTGTCCCAGTTGGCCAGCCCGCGGGCCAGGGGACCCAGCCGCTCGCCTCCGCTCGGCGTGGTCAGCGCAGTGCCCGCGTGCTCGAGGAGTTCGCGCCCCGATTCGTCCAGGTTGTCCATGTGGTGGTCGTGGGAGAGGAGCACGAGGTCGATCGCCCCGATCGCGTCGGCAGCCAGCGCGGGCGCCGCTGTCTTGGTCAGGTGCACGCCCGGGCGGGGCTCGTAGGCGCCCGGGGGATCGAAGGTCGGATCGGTGAGGATCCGCAGGCCACCCAGCTCGATCAGTAGGGTGGGGCCGCCGATCAGCGTCGCGGTGAGGGTCTCGGTGCTCATAGGCGGGGAAGCTTGGCATGCACGCCGATCCGAACAACGCGCGGCGGCACGGCTGATCCAGACCGGTGGTGCCCGGTTGCATAGAGTTGTCGGGAGTCACCGAGCGAGTGAGGGCCCCGATATGAGTCTGTACGCAGTTGTCGACCCGGCCACCGGCGAGACGGTCAAGGAGTACCCGACGATCAGCGACGAGGACCTGCGCGACGCGCTCGCCCGGTCTGACCGCGCCTACCGGGAGTGGACGACCTCGACCACGGTGGCCGAGCGGGCGGCCCTGGTCCGGCGCGTGGGCGAGTTGCACACCGAGCGGCGCGAGCGTTTGGGCGAGATCATCGTGCGTGAGATGGGCAAGCCGATCGAGCAGGCCCTCGGCGAGGTCGACTTCTCGGCCGCCATCTACGACTTCTATGCCGACAACGCCGAGCGGCTGATGGCCGATGAGTCGATCGAGCTGCTCGAGGGCGACGGCAGCGCCTTCGTGCGCCGGTCGGCCTTCGGGGTGCTGCTCGGGATCATGCCCTGGAACTACCCGTACTACCAGGTGGCGCGCTTCGCCGGGCCGAACCTGTGCGTGGGCAACCCGATCCTGCTCAAGCACGCACCTCAGTGCCCGGAGTCGGCCGCGGCGATGGAGGAGATCTTCCACGACGCCGGCTTCCCAGCCGATGCCTACATCAACATCTACGCCTCCAACGAGCAGGTCGAGTGGGTGATCGGCGACGCGCGCGTGCGCGGCGTCTCGCTCACCGGCTCCGAGCGCGCCGGCGCCGCCGTGGCGGCGATCGCCGGACGCCACCTCAAGAAGGTGGTGCTCGAGCTCGGCGGTTCGGACCCGTTCATCCTCCTGCAGGCCGGCGACCTCGACAAGACGGTCCAGGCGGCGGTGGCGGCGCGGTTGGAGAACACCGGTCAGGCCTGCAACGCCGGCAAGCGCTTCATCGTGGTGGATGAGCTCTACGAGCCGTTCCTGGAGAAGTTCAGCGCCGCGATGACCGCGGTCAAGCCGGGCGACCCGACCTCCTCGGAGACGGCGATCGGCCCGCTGTCCTCCACGACGGCGGCCGACCGGCTCGAGGACCAGGTCCGCCGCGCGGTCGACCAGGGCGCCAAGCTGGTGGCCGGCGGGACCCGGGAGGGCAACTTCTTCGACCCCACCGTGCTCACCGACATCACGCCCGAGAACGACGCCTACCACGAGGAGTTCTTCGGCCCGGTGGCCCAGGTCTACCGGGTGCGCGACGAGGACGACGCGATCCGCCTGGCCAACGACACCCCGTTCGGGCTCGGCTCCTACGTGATGACCGACGACCCCGAGCAGGCCCGTCGGGTGGCCGACCGCATCGAGGCCGGGATGGTGTTCGTCAACGCGGTCGGGGCCGAGGGCGTCGAGCTGCCGTTCGGCGGCATCAAGCGCTCCGGCTACGGGCGCGAGCTCGGCCGCTTCGGCATGGACGAGTTCGTCAACAAGAAGATGATCCGTATCGGGGGCTGATCCGCGCTGGCCGCCCGCTGCGGCGGGCGGCCACGTCTTCCGGTCACTGGCCGGCCGCTCACTGCGTGGCGATCGCCGCCAGCACGTCGAGGTTCGCTGCGCGCCGGGCCGGCCACGTCGCTGCGGCCAGGCCGAGCAGCACGGACAGGACGACGAAGGCGATCAGGCTGAGGAGTGGGATCGAGACGGTGGTCACGCCGTCCTCGCGCAGCGCGTCGGCGAGCGCCGCCCCAAGCAGGAGCCCGCGCAGGATCCCGATCAACCCACCGAACAGCGCGACGATCACCGCCTCCGAGCGGATCATGTCTCTGACCTGGCGGCGCTTCATCCCCACCGCTCGCAGCAGCCCGATCTCGCGCGTGCGCTCGAACACCGACAGCATGAGCGTGTTGACGATGCCGAGCAGCGCGATCAGGATGGCCAGCGCCAGCAGCACGTAGACGAGCCCGAGCAGCTGGTTGACGCTTGCCTGCTCGTCGGCCTCGAACTGGGCGCGCGTCTTCACGCTCACGTTCGCGTATGGCTGGAGCGCCCGGTCGAGCGCCGGGCTGAGCCGGGGGGTGTCAGGAGCCGTGCTCAGCAGCACCGCGATCGGCAGCGGATGGTCGAAGTGAGCCCGGAAGTAGACCGCCCCAGTCAGGTAGCTGCCGAGCACCGGATTCGCCGTGAAGATCCCGCCGACGCGCATCGTGCTCGCGCCGGTCTGGGCAAACCGGACCCGCATGACCGACCCAAGGTGGACGTGTTCCTTGCTCGCGGTGGTCGTGTCGACGAGCAGCTGCCCGGCCGCCATCGCCGGCGCTCCGCGGCCGGCGGCCATGTGCAGGCGGACGGTGCTGGCCAGGCCGGCCGGGGTCGCCGCCGTGAGCGTCTGGAGTGAGCTGTCGACTTCGAACTTGCCCTGGTAGACGGCGGTGGCCGTCCGCACCCCGGCCAGGTGCGACACCGCCGGGACCACCGAGGTGCTGAAGCCGCCCTGGCCGGTGACGATCTCATCCGCGCGGACCGCGCTGTCGAGGCTGTTTCGGGCCGACGCGCTCAGCGAGGCGCCGAGCACGGCGATCGTCGACACGAGCGACAGGCCGACCATCAGCGCGGCCGCGGTCTGGGCGGTGCGCCGTGGGTTGCGGGCGGAGTTCTCGCGTCCGAGTCGAGCGGGCACGCCGAGCGCGCGGCCGAGCGGGCGACCGAGCGCGCGTGACAGCGGGCGGGCGAGCAGCGGCGAGAGCAGGCCGGAGGCGATGAGCAGCGCCAGCCCGCCGAGGCCGACCAGGTCGATCGACGCCTTGAACATGCCGAGCACGAGGAGGACGGTGCCGGCGATGCCGAAGCCGATTCCGCGCAGGCGGGTCCGCCGGCGCAGCGCCGCCGCCGGCTCGTCGCGCGCGTCGACCAGCGCGGCGACGGGTGCGATGCGCACCGCGCGGCGGGCCGGGAGGACCGCGGCCAGCAGTGTCACGCCGACCCCCACGGCCAGGGCGACGAGCGCCGTGCGGGCCTCAAAGACGAGCGGTGCCGCGGGCAGCACGATGCCGAACGCTCCGAGCAGCGCCTTCAGGCCGAGCGCGGCGAGAACCCCGAGCCCGAGTCCGATCAGCGACGCGACGAGGCCGGTCACGGTCGCCTCGGCCAGCACCGCGCGAAACAGCTGTCGGCGGCTCGCGCCGAGCGCCCGCAGCAGCGCAAGCTCGCGGGTCCGCTGGCCGACGGTGATCGAGAACGTGTTGAAGATCGTGAAGCCGCCGACGAGCAGCGCGATGAACGCGAAGATGAGCAGTGCGGTGGACAGGAACGAGAGCTGGTTGTTGATCGCCGAGGACAGCTCGCTGGCCACGGTCTGACCACTCACCACCTCGACGCCGGCGGGCAGGATCGCCGTGATCGCCTGCTGGACGTTCACCATGTCGGCTCCGCGAGCCGCGAGCACGCTGATCGTGTCGTAGCGACCGCGCGCATTGAACAGCGACTGGGCAACCACCGGGTCAAAGCCGGCCAGCGTCACGCCGGCCAAGTTGCCGTCGGACCCGAAGGTGACCAATCCGGTGACGGTGAATCGCTCGGGCCGGGCGGGCAGGTTCACCAGCACGCGGTCGCCGAGCTCGAAGTGGTGAGCGGTGGCCGTCGCCCGATCCATGACCACGTCGCCAGGTGCGGTGGGCGCATGGCCGGCGATGAGCCGATAGGGCGAAAGCTGCGAGTTGGGATCGAATGCGAATCCGAGCGTCGAGCCGCCGCCCTTCCCGATCGCGTCGCCGTCACGAGTCATGAACTGGGCGTAGCCGCCGACCGAGCCGAACGCGAACGACACCCCGGGCACGTGGCGCACGGCGGGGAGGATCGACTGCGGGATCGTCCTGCGATCGGCGGTGCTGTCGACCTGCGCTGCGGCGGCGGCGTCACCCGAGAAGGCCGATCTGCCGCGGATTTGGAAGCTGACGTGCTGGTAGGCGGTGCCGACGATGGTGTCGAACGTGCGGTTCAGCGTGTCGCCGAGCACGAGCGTTCCGGTCACGAACGTCACGCCGAGGACGATCGCCAGCGCGGTCAGGGCGAGGCGGAGCTTGCGGGCGGCGAGGCCGCGGAGGGTGATCCGGCGCATGTCAGTCCCCCAGTCGCTTCATCTGCTCGAGCACGGCGTCGGCGCTCGGCGAGCGGAGCTCGGCCTTCAGCCGTCCGTCGGCCAGGAACACCACCCGGTCCGCGTACGCCGCCGCGAGCGGATCGTGGGTAACCATGACGATCGACTGTCGGTGTTCGATGACGGCGCGGCGCAGGAACTCGAGCACCTCGGCCGAGGCGTTCGAGTCGAGGTTGCCGGTCGGCTCGTCGGCGAAGATGAGCTCCGGGCGACCGATCAGCGCCCGCGCGCAGGCAACCCGCTGCTGCTGACCGCCGGACAGCTCGCCCGGACGGTGAGCGAGCCTGTCCTCGAGCCGCAGTTGGCGGACCAACGTGGCAAACCACTCGCGGTCGACCGGGGAGCCACCGAGGTCGGCGGCGATGGTGATGTTCTCGGCCGCCGACAGGGTGGGGACGAGGTTGAACGACTGGAACACGAACCCGACCCGGTCCCGGCGCAGCTCCGTCAGGGCAACCTCGTCGAGCCGGCCGATCTCGTCCTCGCCGACGAACGCGCGGCCGGAGCTCGGCCGATCGAGGCCGGCCATGCAGTGCATGAGGGTGGACTTTCCGGATCCAGAAGGTCCCATCACTGCGGTGAGGCGGCCGCGCTCGAAGTCGATGCTGACGCCGTCGAGCGCGCGGACGGCGACCTCGCCGGAGCCATAGGTCTTGACCAGGTCGATGGCGCGGGCGGCGGGCGCGCCGGTCCGCTCTGAGGTGAGTGTCATGGCCGCCTGCAGGGAGTTGGTGAGCATGGGTGGCACGCTACGACCGGGGCGTTCAGGCGTCATCGGCTCGGAGGCCGAACTTGATCCTCCAACCGTGGGTGGAGCCGCTGCCATACCCGGTCCACCCGCGGTCCGATGACACACGCGGGCGGACGACTTATCGTTTGCCGCACCGATGAGGCGCGCGCTGAGCAGCTGGTTCCGGGACGGTTGGATCACCCGCGGCTATGACGGCGAGGCCGATATGCCGCCGGAGGCGGTGGTATGGCGGCTGTTCGCCGTCGTCCTGCTGGCCGCGTGCGTGGGGGCGACGGTGGCCACGCATCCCCATCCGGGCTTCCACGGCCGCGACCTCGCTGTGCTCGTGTCGTTCCTCGCCCTGGTGGCGTGCGCGATCGCCGCCCGACCGCACCGCAAGGTCCTGGCCATCCGCCATCGGGTCCCCGCACTCGTCGGCGCCCTCGTTTCGGCCGGCGTGCTGGGCTCCGCACAGCCCCACGGGATCTGGGTGGTCGGCCCCTACTTCGTGGTCATCGTCGCGGCGCTCACCCTTCCCCGGCGAGCTGCCTTGCTCATCTTCCTGGCGGCGGTGCTGCCATTCCTGGCCGGTTACCTGGCTAAGGGCCAGGGCGGTGACGCCGCGACGTTCGTTTCCGGAATTCTGCCCTGGTTCTTGGCCATGCGCCTGCTCCACTACGTCAGCGACCAGCGTGACCAACTCCAGGCCTCACGGGCAGCCGAGGCCCGAGCGGCGGCGGCGGCGGAGCGTGGCCGGCTGGCCCGCGAGATGCACGACGTGCTTGCCCACTCGCTCTCGGCCCTGGCGCTGCAGCTCGAGACGACCCGCCTGCTCGCCCGCAGTCGCGGGGTCGACGAGGAGATCACGCGGGCGCTCGAGGGGGCTCACCACCTGGCGGCCAGCGGTCTCGAGGAGGCCCGGCGCGCGATCGCGGCCGAGCGGGGCGAGGAGCTGCCGGGACCGGAGCGGATCAGCGCGCTGGCCGACGCCTTCCAGGAGCAGAGCGGCCTACCCGTGGCCGTCGAGGTTCTCGGGCAGCCGCGCGAGCTGGCACCCGAGGCGCGGCTCGCCGTGTACCGGACCGCGCAGGAGGCGCTTACCAATGTGCGCCGCCACGCCACCGCCGAGTGCGTCGACGTGCGGATCGCCTACGACCCCGACAGCACCGTGCTGGTCATCGAGGATCGCGCCGTTCCCGGGGCGCCCGCGCCGGCGCCGATCGGGCTGACCGGTGGCTACGGACTGACGGGGATGCGCGAGCGGGCGGAGCTGCTCGGCGGCGAGCTGCTCGCCCAGCCGACGCCGACCGGGTTCCGGGTCGAGCTTCGCCTGCCGGTGAGCCGATGACCGGCGAGAGCGCCGCGCCGATCCGGGTCCTGCTCGCCGACGATCAGCGGCTGGTGCGGGAGAGCCTCGGCACGCTGCTCGGCCTGCTGCCCGGCATCACGCTGGTCGCCTCGGCCTCCGACGGGGAGGAGGCGCTGGCGCTCACCGACGTCCATGACCCGGATGTCGTGTTGATGGACCTGCGGATGCCGCGGCTGGACGGGATCGCGGCCACCCGCCAGCTGCACGAGCGACGGCCGGACGTGCGGGTGATCGCGCTGACCACCTACGCTGACGACGAGAGCGTGCTCGGGGCACTGCGGGCCGGGGCCCGCGGCTACCTGACCAAGGACGCGAGCGGCGCGGACATTCAGGCCGCGATCCTCACCGTGGCGGCGGGCGAGGCGGCGCTCGATCCCTCGGTGCACCATCACGTCGTGGCCGCACTGGCGGGCGAGTCCGAGCGGCCGTCTTCCGGCGGCTCGGAGCTGCCCGACGACCTCACTCCGCGCGAGGCGGAGGTGCTCGCCCTGATCGCCGCGGGGTTGAGCAACGCCGAGATCGCCGAGCGGCTGTTCGTCAGCCCGACGACCGTCAAGTCACACATCAACCACCTGTTCACGAAGGCGGGCCTGCGCGACCGCGCGCAGGCGGTCAACTACGCCTACCGCACCGGGATCGCCATGCCGCCCCGGTGAGGGCGGTCGGCGTCAGGCCGCCAGGTGGAACGCGGGTGCCGGGGCCGGGGCTCCGGTGCGCACGGGCAGTTCGTGCACGTTGCCGAGCTGATCGCCACAGCGCGGGCAGGTGTGCGGCGCCTCGAGCTCGTGGTCGGGCACGGAGTGCCACGCCGTCTCGCAGTTGGCGCAGGTGCGCTTGTTCATCTCTCCTCCAGTCCTGGTCTCTCGGTCCTGGCTCACGTATCGGCAATTCCCGGCCGCGGCTCCAGCGCGGGTAGACGTGGGCGGGCTGCGGGCGGATACTGGGGGTGATGGCGAGCGAGTTCGGCTCGGACCTCGATGTCCACGCCATCCGGGTGTCGGTCGACAGCGGAGGGCAGGTCCATCTGCGCGCTCGCTGGATCGTCGCCGGGGCGGTCGCGGTGATCGTGGTTGCGGTCGGGGTGGTCGTGGCTGCGCTGGCGCGGTCGCGGCGCGGCGCGGGGTCGGGCGGCGCGCGATCGGGCGCCGCGGCCAGTTCACCTGCCGGCGGCGTGGCCAGCGCCTACGGCTACCCGGAGCGCTGCCTGCACGTGACAGTCCTGGCCAGCGACCCCGATTACGCCCGGGCCGATGTCGCGCGCACCCCGGAGTGCGGCCGCTACAGCGGGTATGTCACCGCGGTGTTCCGGCGCGTGGGCGGTGCCTGGCAGGAGGTGCTCGACGACAGTGAGTTCACCTGCCCGCTGCGGAGGATCCCGCTCGCCGTGCAGGTCGCGCTCGGGGTCTGCGCGGCGGGCGGCCCCGCCATGCGGGTCGAGCCGCACTGACTCGCCATACTGGCGCCAGTGCCGCGCGGCGAGGAGCACAGGTTCGGGACCGGCGATCCCTTCACCATCGGCGTCGAGGAGGAGCTGTTCCTCGTCGACCCGGTGACAGGCCGCCAGATCAACGCCTCCGGCGGGGTCCTCGAGCGCCTGGGTGAGGTGACGGGGACGGTCGAGCGCGAGCTCCACGCCTGCCAGGTCGAGCTGATCTCCGGCGTCCACGAGCAGGCCGGGGCGGCCACGGCCGACCTGGCCGGGCTGCGGCGCGCGGTGCTGGCCACCGGGACCGGCCTGCTCGGCGCCGGCACCCACCCGACGGCCGGCGAGGGCGAGGCAGCGATCACGGACAAGGACCGCTACGAGCGGATCAGCTTTCTGCTCGGCGACGCCGTGATCACGCCGGTCGGCGGGCTGCACGTGCATGTGGGCATGCCCGACCCCGAGACGGCGGTGCGGGCGTTCAACGGCTTGCGCCGCGACCTGCCGCTGCTGCAGGCACTGGCCGCCAACTCGCCGTTTCGCCACGGGCGCGATAGCGGCATGGCCTCGGCGCGCGAGCTCTCGCTGCGGGCCTGGCCGCGGTCGGGCGCGCCTCGCGCGCTGCGCGACTTCGCCGACTTCCAGTCCCTGGCCAAGCTGCTCAGCAGCGCCGCCGGCGTCCCCGACTACACGTGGTTCTGGTGGAAGCTGCGGCCCCACCCACGGTTGGGCACGGTGGAGATCCGCGCGCTCGATGCCCAGGCCTCGCCGGCCAACACGACCGCGCTCGCC
The DNA here is from genome assembly GCA_963848745.1 of uncultured Solirubrobacterales bacterium. Classification (GTDB taxonomy): domain Bacteria; phylum Actinomycetota; class Thermoleophilia; order Solirubrobacterales; family Solirubrobacteraceae; genus Palsa-465. The sequence continues at coordinate 28,835 of CAWKEO010000003.1, forward strand.
GCGCTCGTGCACTGCCTGGCCCGCGACGCCGCCGAGGGCCCGCCCGGCGAGGACCCGGTCCCCGAGCTGCTCGCCGAGGGCCTGTTCCGGGCCGCGCGCTTCGGCGTCCGCGGCCGGCTCCCCGACGCCCAGGGGGAGCTGCGGGCGGTCAGCGAGTACCTCGACGACGCGCTGGAGCGGGCGGGGCGCTGGGCGGGCGAGCTCGGTTGCGAGCAGGAGCTGGCGCTGCTCGAGCCGCTGGTGGGCCGGGGTGGCGGCGCGGGCGAGCAGCGGGCGGTGCACGAGATCGCCGGCATTGACGCGGTCGTGCGCGCGCTCATCGAGCACACCGCCTCGGTGTGAGCACTCCGGAGCTCTCGGCGGTGCTCGAGTGGTGGGACGGGTGCGCCCGGCCGCTGCCCTGGCGCTCGACGCGCGATGTGTATGCCGTGTGGGTGTCCGAGGTGATGTCGGCCCAGACGAGCGTGACCCGGGCGGCGGCTGCCTGGGAGCGCTGGATGGCCCGGTGGCCGACCGTGTCCGATCTGGCGGCGGCGCCGCTGGCCGACGTGCTCGGGCTGTGGATGGGGCTCGGCTACCCCCGCCGGGCCCGCGACCTGCACCGAGCAGCGCAGATCGTCTCCGCTCACGGCTGGCCCTCGGATCTGACCGAGCTGCCCGGCGTCGGGCCCTACGTGGCGGCGGCGATCCGCTGCTTCGCGCTCGAGCAGCCGGTGCTCCCGCTCGACGTCAATGTGCGCCGCGTGCTCGCCCGGCGCTTCCCCGGCGGTGTCGACATCGCCGCGGACCCATGGCGGACCGGCCAGGCGCTGATGGAGTTCGGGCAGCGGGTGTGCACGGCGCGAGCGCGGTGCGGGGAGTGCCCGGTGGCGCGTGGGTGTGGCGGGCCGTCGGCCGCGGGTTCGGGTCTCGCGCGCCGCCAGAGTCGGTATGAGGGAAGCCTGCGCCAGCGGCGGGGTCTGCTGCTGCGGGCGGTGCTCGAGGGCGGGCCGGTGGCGGTGGCCGAGGTGGACGGGGAGGCCGCGCTGGGGTTGGTGGACGACGGGCTGCTGGCTGTGAGCGGCGATCGGCTCATCCCGCCGGCATGAGCTGGCGCAGCCGCCGCTCCTCGCGGTCGGCGTGGTGGTCGAGCCGGTGGCCGGTGATGCGGACGGTTCGGATGCCGTGGGCGAGGGCGGTGGCGTCGTTGTCGCGGTCGCGTTCGAAGCTCCCCGGGTCCGCGTGGTAGTCCTCGGTGTCGAGCTCGACGATCAGTCTGTGCTCGGGGAACCAGGCGTCGACTTCGCGGCCGAGGACGATCGCATTCATGTGGGGTTTCGGGAGGCCGCGCTCCCGGCAGAAGCGGTTGAAGCGTCGTTCGAGGCCGGAGCGGGTGTAGCCGCGGGCATCTGAGAGCTTCGCGGCGCCGGCGCGCCCGGGGGTGCGGATGAGCTGATCGGTGATGTCTCCGTCGTGGAGGAAGCGGTGGACCTTGAGGTCGTTGATGAACCGGGCCAGCTCTGCGCGGGTGTACCGGGCGGCGAGGTCGAGAATGGTTCGCGCCGGGGTGGTGACACGGATGCCCCAGTGGATGGTGATGTCCTCGTCCGTGAGCTCGGTCGACTGGTGTACCCGCAGGCCGGCGGGGCGGCGGTGGGTGCGCGTGGTGATCTCGATTGGCTGCCGCCACTCGCGCTCGACGCCCCACAGCGCTCCGGCGGAGCCATGGCTGAGCACCGCGGTCGGACCACCGGCGAGGACCGCAGCCGCGGCGCGGCTCAATGGGCTCGGTGGGAGGTACCCCAGGACGAACACCCCGCGGTAGCGCCGAATTAGCTGGCCGGATTCCAGACGGCGCGCGACCTGGCGGTCGGTCAGCCCGGCCGCGCGGAGTTGTGCCCGGGTGATGTTGCCGTGCTGCTCTGCCGCGATCGCGGCAATACGTTCTGCTCCCATGCGGCCTTAAGAGCTTCCAGCGGCCGAAGTCCACCCCCTCCGATTGCACGCTTTGGACCGTGGCGGTCCAAACCGTGCGCCCGGACCGCACGGGACACGCCGAGCCGGCCCCCGCTAGGCCGTCTTGCTTCGCGCCTTGGCCAGGCACGCCGGAGCCAGCTGGCGCCCCAGCGCCTCGCCGGCGGCTTCGTCGGCGGTCGGAGTACCCCCCGCGACCAGGCCGAGCAGCTTGCTCACCGGAACTTTCTCGACCTGCGCGATCATGCACTGGCCGAACGCGGGCGGCACCGCCGAGCCGCTCATCGCCCGCTTCATGCCGGCGATGACGAGCTGGCGCACCACGGTCGGGTTCTCGCGCAGGCAGACCCGTCCGAGCCCGGCGCCGTACTGCTGCGCGGCGGTCTGATCGCGGCTGGCGGCGAGGAAGATCTGGGCCAGCTGAGCGTGGGAGAGGCCGGCCACCTTGTTCTCCACGCAGGACCGGAACGTGGCCGGAAGCTGGGAGGGCAGCTGCGCGGCGACGGCCTGGCCGACTGCCGATTGAATCCCCGAGACGTCGTAGCCGCCGGCGATGCAGTGCGCGAGCAGCGGCAGGACGAGCGCGCGGGGCGGGTTCGACGAGGCGAGCTGGCGCAGCTGGGAGATGGGCCGCGGCCGGGCCTGCGCCACGAGGCAGTTGTCGAGGCCCGGGGTCACGCGCAGCGTCAACGTCCCGTCGGAGTACACGCCGCCTGGCGCGCTCTGGTGCAGGTTCGTGCGCAGCTTCGACACGAGCTGGTCGCGCTGGCTCTGCCCGCCGCAGGCCGCGAGAGCGAGACCGGCCGCGAGCAGCAGCCCGACCGCTCCGATGCGACGACGCACCCTCACGCCGGGACGCCCGGAGCCGCGAACAGGGCCGAGCGGTCGACATCGGCGACGGTCGTATGTCCGGTGAGCGCGAGCGCAACGTCGAGGTCGGCCGCCAGCACCTTCAGCAGATGGCGCACACCAGCCCGCCCACGGGCCGCCACCGCCCACGCCCACGGCCGCCCGATCAGCACCGCGCCGGCGCCAAGCGCGCGCAGCTTGACGATGTCGAGCCCGGTGCGCACGCCGCCGTCGGCCAGCACCTCGATCTCGCCGGCGACGGCGTCGGCCACGGCGGGGAGCGCTCGTGCGCTCGACGGGACGGAGTCGAGCTGACGCCCGCCGTGGTTGGAGACGATCACGCCGTCGACCCCGGCCGCCACTGCGCGGCGGGCGTCCTCGGGATCGAGCACGCCCTTGACCACCAGCTTCCCGTCCCAGTGCTCGCGCACCCAGCTGATGTCCTCCCAGGTCACGGTGGGGTCGAACTGGGCGTCGACCCAGCGGCGGAAAGCCGCCGGCGAGCGGGCATCCGGCACCGCTCGCTCGAGGTTTCCGAACGTCAGCGGGCGCCCTCCGAGCGCGACGTCACGCACCCACTGATAGTGCGAGATCAGATCGAGGCCGCGCAGCGCCTGGGCCCAGACCGGGGTCCGGCCGCCCATGCCGTTGCGGGTATCGCGGTGGCGGGCGCCCACGACGGCCAGGTCGATCGTGAGCACGAGCACCGGCGAGCCTACGGCGCGGGCGCGGGCCATCAGGTCCTCCACGTAGCCGCGGTCGCGCATCACGTAGAGCTGGAACCAGGGCGGCCGCGAGGTCGCCGCCGCCACCTCCTCGATGCTGCAGATCGACACCGTCGACTCGACGAACGGGATCCCGGACTGCTCGGCCGCCTGCGCCGCCTGGACCTCGGCTCGGCGGGCGAACATTCCGCCCAGGCCGACCGGCGCGAGGATGACCGGCAGGGCGAGCGGCTGTCCGAGCACCTCGACCGCGGTGTCGCGCACCGACACGTCGCGCAGCACGATCTGGCGCAGCAGCACGTGCTCGAGGTCGGCCACGTTGGCGCGCATCGTCTGCTCCTCGTACGCGCCGCCGTCGATGTAGTCGAACAGCTGCCGGGGCAGGCGCCGCCGGGCCAGCTCGCGGTAGTCGAGCGCGGTGGCCGGAGCCAGCCGCATGGGACGATCGGCCCTCACGGCGTGTACACCGAGCTGTGGCAGGGCGAGCCGCCGCACACGTTGATGACCACTCCGTGCGGCTCGAGGTAGGCCGAGATCTGCCGCTGGGCGGCCGGAGTGTCGCGGGGGTTCTCGTGCGGGTCGTTGTTGTTCGCGGCCGGGATCGGTGGCACGTTGCCGAGCGGCGGCGCCTGCACGCGGCCGGGGCCGCTGTCCCAGATCTCCACCGCAGACCCGGCGAACGGGTAGTGGCCCACCGCGGGGATGCCGTAGAACAGGTTGCGGTCGCGCGCCCGGGCGGGCCCGAGCGCGGGCTCGACGGCACGGGCGCCGATCGTCCGCGCCTCGGCCGCCCCGGCGTACATGCTGACCTGGAAGTCGCCGTAGGCGATCTGCATGAGCACCTCGTGCGCCGGTGTATCGGGCAGCGGATGAGTGGTCATCTGGGGCGCGTAGCCGTCCGGGTCGCCCCGGTCCCACAACTGCTGGAGCAGGTCGCTGAGCACGGGGTACAGCGACGGATCGGGATAGGCGGCCTCGAGCAGCGTCTTGAACGGGGCGAAGTCGGTGCTGCGCTGGATGAGCATGTTCCCGTAGTCGATCCCGGTCACGCCGAGCACCGAACGGTGGATGTCGGGCGAGACAGCGGTGGTCAGGCCGCCCTCGATCCCGCCCTGGCTGTTGCCGTCGTAGTACAGATAGTGGGTGTCGAGGATCGAGTGCCCGCCCGCCTCGAAGGCGGGGCTGGTGGCCAGGCCGTGGCGGTTCAGCATCAGCCGGCCCAGGAACAGCGTGTTGAGCACGCCCTGCTGCAGGCGGTCGACCAGCGCCGAGAAGTGGTTGAGGTTCGACACCGCCTGGATGGCCAGCGGGTAGTCGCCGTCGGCCAGCCCCCACCAGTCGGTGGCGCAGAACACCATGTCGTAGCCGGTGGCCAGGGCGCGCACCCAGCTGTCGGTCACCTCGCCGCGCGAGCCGAGCAGGCCGTGCCCGTACAGCGAGATCCGAGCCGGGTGGGCGGCGGTGGCCGAGCTGGGGACGATGCACTCGAACTGGGCGCTCGCCGTGTTGCCCGGGATCTGCGTGGGCAGCGCGCCGGCAGCCGTGGAGCTGTAGTGGAACCCCGTGGTGGCGGTCGGGCCGCAGGTGATGAGGTAACACGGAACGGTGAACGTGCCGTCCACCTCGCGCAGGTTCGGCGCCAGGGCACTCGTGGCGGTGACGGTGAACGCGGGCGCCCGGCCCTTCACCTTGCCGTCCGCCAGGTTGTGGTCGCCGAGCTGGGCAAAGGCCGCGTTGCGGATGGCGAGCAGTCGGGAGGTCAGGCTGCGGGCCGATGCGACGGTGAAGTCCCACGCCTCGTACAAATTCCCGCGCCCGATGTGCGCGCGCGCCAGAGCGGCGAAGATGCGGGCGTAGCGGACTCGCTGGGCAGCCAAGGCGCCGGGCAGCGGACGGCCGTCGCGCAGGCGCGCGAACCAGGCCGGCGCCGAGATGACGCGACCGGCGGCGGTGCGCAGATCGCGCAGGACGACGACGTATGTGTGGCCCTCGGTCAGCTCGCGACCCGGGACGATCATCAGGTCGGTGCTCGCCCGGGTGGGCGCGTTGGCATCGAGCTCGGAGTAGATGAGCTGGCGGGCGCCCGTCGACTCGTCGATCAGCACGATCGGCGCCGCGGGGGCGAACGCGCGCGCCATGTCGAGCAGCCCGACCGGGTGGGTGCGCGCGAACGCCTTCGGGTTGTCGAGGCCGGGGACGTGGAGGATGATCGCGCTGCCCGGGCTGAAGCCGTCACCCCGGTCAAAGGCGTGCGGCGACACACGCACCCCGCTCGCGCTGACCGGCATGGCGGCCGCCGGCAGCGCGAGCTGCCGCCCGGTGGGCGTCGAGCGATCGGGGCGGGTCAGCCGGTTGTCCGGGAACGGGAGCAGGCACGGCGTGGCGCCGTAGGGTTGGCAGGCGACCGCTGGTCTCCCGGTGGCGGTCGTGGCGCTGGTGCGCGGGGCGATCGTGGCCGCGCCGGCCAGAGCCAGCGCGAGGGCACCCACGAGCAGGGCCAGGGGGCGACGGGCGGCGGTGGTCATGTCCCTCTCCTCTCAATCCGACGGCGGTGGGGCACTATATGCCCGGGTGCATACGCCCGCGCGCTAGCCTGCATCCAGGGGCACGATGCCCCGCCGCTCACAACAACATGACACCGTCTGATCAGCGCCGGATCGCCCTCCCTCGGCGAGGTGGCAACGCCGATGGCGGCGCCGTGGCCGAGACGGCCTCCGCCGACCCGGCGATCCCCCAGTCCAAGCGGTCGTTCAACGAGGCCGCCCACAAGCTGGGCGACTATCCACTGGGTCAGCGGGCCCGGGACCCCCGCATCCCACGCGACTTCGCCGCCGGCGAGGAGGATCGCGACGTCGTCGCCCACGCGAGCAAGTTCGTGCTCGCGCTCGGGGCGCTCGGCATCGTCTACGGCGATATCGGCACCAGCCCGCTGTACACGGTGCAGACGATCTTCCACCAGCACAGCGATGCGGCGACGGTGCAGCGAGCCGGCATCTACGGCGTCGTGTCGCTCATCTTCTGGGCGCTGATGGTCGAGGTGTCGTTCAAGTACGCCGGGTTCATCATGCGCGCCCACAACCGCGGAGACGGCGGGATCATGGCGCTGGCTGCGCTCATCCGGCGCAACAACGTGGCCCGGGCGGGTGTCCTCGTCCTGCTCGGCATCTTCGGCGCCGGTCTGTTCTTCGGCGACGGCATGGTCACCCCGGCGATCTCGGTCATCTCGAGTGTCGAGGGCCTCGACGTGGTGAGCAAGAGCCTGGCCCACCTGGTGGTGCCGATCGCGCTGGCCATCATGGTCTGCCTGTTCGGAGTCCAGCGCTTCGGCACCGGTGCGGTCGGCTGGTTGTTCGGCCCGATCATCCTGATCTTCTTCGCCATCATCGCGGCGCTCGGGCTGAGCCAGGTCGTCCAACACCCGGGCGTCTTGCAGGGCCTATCCCCCACGTGGGGCGTGCGCTTCATGATCGACCATGGCGTGGCCGCGTTCCTGACCCTGGGAAGCGTCGTGCTGTGCGTGACCGGGGCGGAGGCCCTGTACGCCGACCGTGGCCACTTCGGAGCCGCCCCGATCCGGTTCACCTGGTTCCTCATCGTGCTGCCGGCGGTTCTGCTCTCCTACCTCGGCCAGGCGGCGCTCATCCAGCACGGCTACAACGACGTCGGGAGCAACAACTTCAATCCGTTCTTCGCCCTCGTGCCCCGGCCGCTCTTGATCCCGATGGTCATCCTGGCCACGATGGCCACCGTCATCGCCTCCCAGGCGGCCATCACCGGCTCCTTCTCGGTGGCGCGCCAGGCCGTGCAGATGGGCCTCCTGCCCCGCCTGCGCATCCGCCACACCTCGTTGCAGGAGGGCCAGATCTACGTCCCGATCATCAACTGGTTCCTGGCCGCCGGCGTGGTCACGTTGATCATCGCCTTCCAGCACTCCTACCGGTTGACCGAGATCTACGGCGTGGCGGTGACCGGGACGTTCATCCTCAACACGATCCTGTTCCTGGCCGTGGCCCGGGCGCTGTGGAAGACCCCGCGCTGGCGGCTGGCCATCGTCGGGGGGCTGTTCCTGATCGTCGAGGTGGCGTTCTTCTCCGCCAACCTGTCCAAGATCAAGCACGGCGCCTACCTGCCCCTGGCGGCCGGGCTGCTCATGGCGTTCGTGATGGTGACCTGGAAGCGCGGGCGCGAGATCGTCTCGCACAACCGGATGGAGGAGGAGGGGTCGCTGAGCGAGTTCCTGGAGGAACTGCGCACGGCCGACCCGCCCATCCACCGCGTGCCGGGCACGGCGATCTTCCTCAACCCGGGGCGGGCGACCACGCCGCTGGCCATGCGTGCCGAAGTCGAGCGCATCCGCGCCCTGCACGAGAAGGTGCTGATCGTCGCGGTGGACCCGGTGAGCGTGCCCCACGTCGACCGGGACGACCGCTACGTCGTCGAGCGGCTGGGCAAGGGCCTGTGCAAGATCACCTTCGTGGCCGTGCGGGTGGGATACCGCGACCGCCCCGACATCCCCGCGTTCCTGGCCGAGGCGCGCAAGCAGGGTCTGCTGGAGAAGAACCTCGACCTCGAACACGCCTCCTATATCGTCTCCCGCATGACGATCACCCCGACCGTGGCGCCGGGGATGGCCCGCTGGCGCAAGGCGCTGTTCATCGCCATGGCCCGCAACGCGGCCACGCCGATGGACCAGTTCCGCCTCCCCACCGACCGCACCGTGATGATGGGCTCCCAGGTGGCGATCTGAGATGGTGCCCGAGGCTCCGCTGCAGCCAACCGAGGCCGGGGTCGTCCCGGCCGGCGAGGGCTGGTTCGTGCTGAGCGCGCGCGAGGCGAAGTGGATGCAGGGGCCGTTCGGCGCCTACACGCGCTTCGAGGGCGAGCAGCGGTTCGCTCAGCTCGGTATCAACATCGGCGTGCTCGAGCCCGGCCAGCCGGCCTGCATGTACCACGGTGAGGAGAGCCAGGAGGACTTCCTCGTCCTGCACGGCGAGTGCCTGCTGATCATCGAGGGAGAGCAGCGACGGCTGCAGGCCTGGGACTTCGTGCACTGTCCGCCCTGGACCGAGCACGTGTTCCTCGGCGCCGGGGACGGCCCCTGCACGATCCTGGCGGTGGGCGCGCGACCGAGCGTGGGGACCATCTATCCCTTCAACGACGTCGCCCGCCGTCACGGCGCCGGCGTGGCCGAGACCACTCCCGAGCCCGCCGTCGCCTACGCCGAGTTCGCCGAGGACGAGCCGGTCCGCTGCCGGCCGGAGTGGCTCCCGAGCTGAGCGGCCGCCCGCGGCGGATCGCGCTCATCTCGAGCGCCAGCGGCAACGGCAAGACGACGCTCGGCCGCGAGCTCGCCCGACGGCTCGAGGTCCCGTTCGTCGAACTCGACGCGCTCGTGCATGGACCCGGCTGGGCCGAGACATCCGATGATGAGCTGCGCGGGCGGCTGGCGCCTGTGCTCGCTGCCCCTGGCTGGGTGATCGACGGCAACTACGAGCGCAAGCTCGGCATCACGGTGCTCGCCGCCGCGGATCTCGTCGTGTGGCTCGACCTGCCGGTCCGCGTGTGGCTGCCCCGGCTGGCCCGGCGCACGTGGCGGCGCTGGCGAACCCGGGAGGAGCTGTGGAACGGCAACCGTGAGTCGGTGCGCGCGGCGCTGTGGGGCTGGGACTCGCTGTTCCTCTACGCGCTGCGCTCGCACGTGCGCCGGCGGCGGACCGGCGCGGCGCGTCTGGCCGGCTTCCCGGTTCGGCGGCTGCGCACCGTGGCCGAGGTCGACGCGTTCATGGCGTCGCCGCTCCGAGCTCTCCCCGGCGCCCCCGGAGCTCGAAGTACAGCACCGCCGTCGTGAGCGCGGTGAAGGCGCGGGTGACGGTGTCGATGGCGATGCCGAGCACCACCTGACCGGCCCCGGCGTGGCTGCCCGCCGCCGCTGCTCCCGCGGCGACCAGGCCGTAGGTGATGAAGCTGGTGACGAGCAGCACGCCGAGCACGTGGAAGGCGCTGCCGAGGCTCAGTTCGGCGCCGCGCCGGATCGCGCCCATCCAGTCAGTGCCCTCCGTGGCCGCCACCTGGGCGACCACGGCAAGACGGATGGCGAGCACGATGCCCGGGATCACGAACGCGAACAGCCCGAGGACGATCGCGATGTCAGCGATGATCTGTGCGGCGGCGACGACCGGAAGCACCCGCACTCCCTCGCGGAGAACGGTGAGGGCCCGCGGCTGCTCGCCCCGGGCGATCGCGGCCACCGCTCGCACGTGCAGGGCCGACACGAACGGCACCACGAGCGCGAAGTCGAGCAGCAGGAGCGTGATCGCCGTCGACGCGCGAGCCGAGGACTGGCCGAGGGGCGAGGCCCCGGTGACCGCGAGCACGATGAGCTGGTAGGGCGCTACCACGACGAGCGACAGGGCCAGGAACAGGGCCGGGTAGGCGGCGAACAGTCGCAGCGCGTCGGCAACCAGCATCCCCAGTGGGCGCGGGACCGAGAGGTCGAGGCGGGGACGGCGGTTGCGCACGGCGCCATGACCGTACGCGATCGCCCCGACGAGCGCACGGTGGGGTGACGAAGTGTCAGCCCGCCCGCGCTCAGGTGCGACGCCTGGGCCCTTGCCCGCGCTCCCGACTGCCCACATGCTTCGGGGTCGGGCCCGAACCGGACCAGGAGAGAGCATGTCTCAGCACGAGTCGCTTCAGAACGCCGCCACCGAGCACCTGTGGCTCCACTTCAGCCGCATGGGCGCCTACGCCTCGGGCGCCGAGGAGATCCCCATCATGGTGCGGGGTGAGGGCTGCTACCTGGAGGACTCGCGCGGCCGGCGCTACCTCGACGCACTGGCCGGGCTGTTCGCGGTCCAGATCGGTTACTCCTACGGTGAGGAGATCGGCCGGGCTGCGCTCGAGCAGATGCGCGAGCTGCCGTTCTACACCAACTGGGGCTACGCGCACCCGCGGGCGATCGAGCTGGCCCAGGAGATCGCCGGGCTGGCGCCGGACGGCCTCGAGCGTGTGTTCTTCACCTCTGGCGGCTCGGAGGCCGTCGAGTCGGTATGGAAGCTCGCCCGCCAGTACCACACGCTGCGCGGCGAGCGGCGCTGGAAGGCGATCTCGCGCAACGTCGCCTACCACGGCACCACGATGGGCGCGCTGTCGATCAATGGCGTGGCCGAGCTCCGTACCCCATTCGAGCCGCTCGTCCCCGCCGTGGCCCGGGTCTCGAACACGAACGCCTACCACCGGCCGGCCGGCGAGTCCGAGGCCGAGTTCACCGCCTGGCTGCTCGACGAGCTCGAGCGCACGATCGAGGCCGAGGACCCCGCGACGGTCGCGATGGTGATCATGGAGCCGGTCCAGAACGCGGGCGGCGCCTTCGTCGCCCCGGCCGGCTACTGGGCCGGGGTGCGGGAGCTGTGCGATCGCTACGGCATCCTGCTGGTCGCCGACGAGGTGATCACCGGCTTCGGGCGCCTGGGCGAGTGGTTCGCCTCCGAGCGCTACGACATCCGCCCCGACCTCGTCACGTGCGCGAAGGGCCTGTCCTCGGCCTATGCGTCGATCGGCGCCGTCGTCGCCTCGGTCGAGGTGGCCGAGCCCTTCCTGTCCGGCACCAACTCGTTCTCGCACGGCATCACGTTCGGTGGGCACCCGGTGCAGGCCGCCATCTCGCTGGCCAACCTCGAGATCATGCGGCGCGAGCGCATCGTCGAGGGCGTGCGCGAGCGCGAGCAGGCGTTCCGCGACACGCTGGCCCCATTGCTCGAGCTGCCGATCGTCGGCGACCTGCGCGGGGCCGGCTACTTCTGGGCCATCGAGCTGGTCAAGGACAGGGACAGCCGGACCAGCTTCAACGTCGAGGAGTGCGAGACGCTGCTGCGCGGCTTCCTGTCCGGGCGCCTGTTCGACGCCGGGCTGATCTGCCGGGCCGACGATCGCGGTGATCCGGTGATCCAGATCTCCCCGCCCCTGATCGCCGGGCAGGAGGAGTTCGACCGCATCGCCGGCATCCTCGGCGACGTGCTCACCGAAGCGCACGAGCGGATGGCCCCGGCCGCCGCGACCGCGTAGAGGCCCGCCATGGCCACGATCGCCTTCTTCCCCGAGGGCGCCTACGGCCCGACCAACAACTGCGCCGGAATCGGCGCGGTGCTGCGCGACCGCGGACATCGCGTGGTGTTCATCGTCGAGGAGTCCTTCGCCGGCACGCTCGAGGCCCGCGGGTTCGAGGAGCGCCTGATGCGCCTCGGGCCGCCACCCGAGCAGGACGAGGCACCCGGCCAGTTCTGGAAGGACTTCATCCGCGAAACCGCGCCGGTGTTCCGCCGCCCGACGATCGAGCAGCTCGAGCAGTTCATCGCGCCGACCTTCCAGGCCCTGATCGACGGCGCCGCCTACGTGGACACCCGGCTGAACGAGATCATCGACGACCTCGTCCCCGACGTGATCGTGCAGGACAACGTGGTCGGCTTCCCCGCCCTGTCGGCCAGCGGCCGACCCTGGGTCCGGATCGTCTCCTGCCAGCCGGCCGAGCTCAAGGACCCGCTCGTGCCACCCGTCTTCTCCGGCTACGCGACCGGCGATCAGCGCGGCTGGGAGGAGTACTGGGCCGAGTACCGGCGGGTGATCGGGCCGCTGCACGCCGAGCACGACGAGCGGTTTCGGGCCATGGGCGCGCCCTCCCTGCCTGAGCCCGAGCTGATCGGCACCTCGCCGTGGCTGAACATGTACCTGTATCCCCACGAGCTCGACTACCGCCGCAGCGCCCGCCCGACCGGGCGCTGGGTGGCGCTCGAGTCCTGCGTGCGGGCGCCCGAGACGACGTGGGAGCCCGGCGATGACCCGCGCCCGATCGTCTACCTCAGCCTGGGGTCGCTCGGGGCGGCCGATGTCGAGCTCATGCAGCGGCTGATCGACACGCTGGCGCCCGCCGGGGAGCTCCGCGTGATCGTCTCGCTCGGCCCCCAGCACGACCAGCTGCGGCTGCCCCCGCACATGGAGGGCGCCGAGTACCTGCCCCAGACCGCGATCCTCCCCCACGTGGCCGTCGCCATCACCCACGGCGGTAACAACACGGTGACCGAGTGCATGCACTTCGGGGTGCCGATGGTCGTGCTGCCCCTGTTCTGGGATCAGTACGACAACGCGCAGCGCGTGGACGAGCTCGGCTTCGGGCGGCGCCTGTCCACCTACGGCCACGACCCTGAGGAGCTGCTGGCTGCCGTGCGCGAGCTGCTGGCGGCCGGCGAGGTGCGCGATCGCCTGCGGGTCGGAGCGGCTCGGCGCCGGCACGATCCCGGCACCGTGCGCGCCGCCGACGCCATCGAGCTGGTGACCAGCGGCGCGCTCACCCCGGCCCAGCTCGGTGCCGCTTAGACCCGACGACTAGCCTCCGCGCTATCAGTCCCCGGGAGCCACCCCCACCCACCGGGCCGCTCAGCGTTGCCGCTGCGCTCAGCCTGCCCGTGCTGCGCCGCGCCCTGCCCGAGGTGGTGGCCGGCCACGCCCAACTCGACCGGACGGTGCGCTGGGTCCACGTGGTCGACGTGCCTGATCCCGACGAGCTGCTGCGCGGTGGCGAGCTCGTGCTCTCGACCGGCCTGGGATCCGGGGAGGCCGAGGACACCCAGCGGGCGTTCGTGCGCAGCCTCGTCGACCAGGGCGCCGCCGGCCTGCTGATCGAGCTCGGCTACACGTACAAGCGCGAGCTGCCGGCGGCCCTCGTGGACGAGGCCGAGCAGCGCGGGCTCCCACTCATCATCACGCACCGCCCGAGCCGTTTCGTCGACATGACCGAGGCGGTCCACTCGGCGCTCGTCGACCGCCGGGTGGCGCTCCTGCACCGCAGCCAGCAGACCGCCGACCGGCTGACCGCGATCGTGCTCGAGGAGCGCGGGCTGGGGGCGTTGCTCGACGAGCTCGCCCGCACCCTGCAGAACCCGGTGGCACTCGAGAACATCGCCGGGCAGCTGGTCGGCTTCGCCCCCTACGAGTCGACCGAGCAGGAGCTGCTCGAGGCCCACCTCGAGTACCGCCGGGCCCGCGAGCCCGGTCAACTGCGCGGGCCGGGCTGGCTGGCCGTCGAGGTGAGCTGGCAGGGTCGCCCCTGGGGCCAGCTGACGGTGCTCGAGCTCGACGCCACGGTCGCGCCCGAGGACATCGTGGTGCTGGAACGTGGGGCCCAAGCCGTGGCGCTCGCGCTCATGCAGGAGCAGCAGGAGGACCAGCTGCGGGCGCGGGCCAGCGGCACTTTCCTCGTCGACCTCATGCAGGCGCGGCTCAGCGATGCCGACGCGGGGCGGCGGGCGCTGGCGCTCGATTTCGCGCCCCGGCGCGGGCAGCTTCTGGCCGGCGCGCTGGCCTGGCGCTCGGAGCGCTGGACCGCGGTGGCGTCCACCCCGGAGCGGGCCTGGACGGTGCTGATGCCGGGCATCCGGGCCGCGGCCGGGGGTGAGCGCCAGGTGCTGCTCGGGCTGCACGGCGCCACGCTCCTGTTTGTCCGGGCCTCCGGCGAGGGCGAGCCCGAGACCGCCGCCCTCGACCGGCTGGCCGCTGAGCTCCGGGCACCCCTGCGCCGCCGCGAGCTGACCGACGCCGACGCCGCCCTCGCGTTCGGTGGGGTCGACACCGGCTGGACCGGCCTGGGCCGGCGCCTGGAGCGGGCGGCCGCCGCCGCCCTGGCCGCCCGGGCCACGGCGCCCGCGCTCTGGCGCGACGCCCGCCACCGCTCGCTCACGGACCTCCTCTACGCGATGCGCAGCTCGCCCGAGCTGCTTGCCTTCACCCGGGACCAGCTCGGGCCGCTCTTCGACGAGCGCGACCAGCGCAGCCGCGACCTGCTGCGCACGCTCGAGGCCTACCTGGCCAGCTCGGGGCGCAAGTCCGACACCGCCCGAGCCCTGCACCTGACCCGGCAGTCGCTCTACATGCGCCTCGAGCGGCTCGCCCAGGTGCTCGGCGTGGATCTCGACGACGAGGACGTGCTGCTGTCGCTGCACCTGGCCGTGCGGGCGTTGCGCGTCACCCAGTCGCTGGCTCCCGACGACCGTCGCTGATCAGGTCGGGGACTCGACGCTCAGCCCGTACGCGACGGCGGCATCTCGGAGCCGCGTGTCGTAGGTGAAGAGGGTCCCCAGATCCGAGCCCAGCGACAGCGCCGCGGCGAGATGGATGGCGTCGAGGGAGCGCAGCTCGATCGGACCAAGCTCGCCGGCGCGGTCAAGCAGCGCCTCGTCGAGCCGGATCAGTGCGAGCGTGGCGAACAGGCGACGGGCGTGGCCGACGAGCCGCTCGTTGCCCGAACGCCTCAGCGACCGGATGGTCTCGGTGCGCAGCAGAGTGGCCGACGCTCGATCCGGCCAGCGCTGAAGGCGCGTCCGGAGGGCGGTCGACTCTGGCTCGGCCACGATCAGCTTGACGAACGCCGAGGTATCGACGTAGGCAACGCTAGCGCTCATCGGCGCGCAGCTTCGCGAGCGCCGCAGACGCCGGTCCCGCGCCGGCCGTTGGCAGCCCCATCTCCTCGACCAGGTCGAGGAGATCGCCGCTGGCGCCCGTCGCCCGGCCTTCGAGCACGAGCTGCTCGAGGGCGCCCGGACGCAGCGGCACGATCCGTGCGATCGGGTGACCGTGGTCGGTGACCTCGATGGTCTCGCCGGCGGCGACGCGCCTGAGCACGCCGCTCGCCTGCTGCCGGAGCTCGCGAATGCCCACCTGGTTACTCATAGTGTACACACGGTAGCACTTTTGCCGCCTTTTGCTCACCGCGCCCATGGGAGAGAATCGAGCTGTGAGGAGCGCGTGGCGCATCGGCGGATGGCTGGCAGCCTTCGCCGCCCTGAGCGGCTGCGGATCCGGCACGGCGCTGCTGCATCGCTCGGGCACGCGCGAGGCGGGGCGCTCGCCCGCTCAAATCGTCGCCGATGCCGGCCAGGCTGTGGGCACCGCGCGGGGGTACGTCATCGACGGCTGGCTGCGCCAGAACGGGCAGGCGCTCACGCTGCGGGTGGTCGTTGCGCACGGCAGCCTCGAGCAGCTCGCCGTGACCGCCTCTGGGGTTTCCGAGCAGTTGCTCGTGCTCGCTCAGGGCGCCTACCTGCAGGGCAACCGTGCGTTCTGGGACGCCCACCTGGGCACGCGCGGCGACGCGCTGGCCGGGCACTGGCTGCAGATCCCCCTGACCGAGGTCCCGGTCATCGCCGGCACGCTCGGGCGCCTGCAGCCGCGCACGCTCGCCCGCTGCCTGGTCGAGAACCACGGGACCCTGAGCCGGGCCGGCCGCTCGAGCGTGGCCGGCCGCTCGGCGATCGTCGTCCGCGACGCCGGCGACGCGCCCGGAAGCGCTCCGGGCACGCTTGCTGTGGCGGCCAGCGGGACTCCCTATCCACTGCAGGTGACCCAAACCGGCGACCAGCGGGCCGGGGGTCCGATCGACGTCTGCAACGACGGCCAGCCCGACAGCTCGCGCGGCGTGATGAGGTTCAGCCACTGGGGGGCGCCACCTGCCGTGGCTGCTCCGGCGCACCCGCTCGTGCTTCACAACACCGCCAGCGTCTGAGCGACTTCCCATACAGATCGTCTAGCCAGCACGACAAGTTGCGACACAGCGCATCTGGCCGGGCGGCGCGGGGGACGGCACGATGGCGAGCCACACCGACGGAGGAGAGAACCGTATGGAAGCCAGTTCGCTCACGACGGGCCCTGGCGTCGCGGCACCGGAGGGTGGATCGACCCGTCCGGAGCTGAAGCGCAACGCCATCAGCTACCTGAGCAACGTCGTCATCGGCGTCGCCTCGACCGCGCCCGGCTACAGCCTGGCCGCCACGATTGGGTTCATCGTGGCGATCGGCGGCATCGGGGTGCACATGCCGGCGGTGATCATCATCTCGTTCATCCCGATGTTCTTCATCGCGCTCGCGTACAAGAACATGAACGCGGTCGACCCCGACTGCGGGACGACGTTCTCCTGGACCTCGCGGGCCATGGGTCCCGGGATCGGATGGGTGGTCGGGTGGACCATCCTCGTCTCTGACATCGTCGTCAACGCCAACCAGGCCCAGATCGCCGGCAGCTACGGCTTCCAGCTGTTCGGCAAGACGGCCAGCGTCACCGAGACCATGATCCTGGGCGGGATCTTCATCGCCATCCTCACCTGGATCTGCTGGAAGGGCATCGAGCTCTCCGCCCGGACGCAGCAGCTGCTGCTGGGGTTCGAGATGAGCACGCTCGTCATCTTCGCCGTCGTGGCCTTGATCAAGGCGTACGTGAACCATCCCAAGCACTGGATCGGGGTGAGCGCGGGATGGTTCAACCCGTTCGCCGTCGGCATCGGCCCGCTCCTGCAGGGACTCCTGCTGGGCGTGTTCCTCTACTGGGGCTGGGACACCGGAGTGTCGGTCAACGAGGAGTCGGAGAACGCCGACAGCGGCCCCGGTCGGAGCGCGCTCGCTTCGACGATCGTGCTTATCGGGATCTTCCTGCTCGTCTCGGTGGCCGCCCAGGCGTACGCCGGCACCGGCTACCTGGGCAACGCCAACAACGCCAATGACATCTTCGCCGCCGGCCTGGCCAAGAACGTCCTCGGCGTGCTGCACGTCCTGCTCACGATCGCCGTGCTGACCTCCGCCACCGCGGCCACGCAGACAACGATCCTCCCGGCTGCGCGCTCCGCTCTATCCATGGCCCGCCGGGGTGCAATCCCATCGCGATTCGGGCACATCCACGGCAAGAACCTGGTTCCCGACAGCGCCACGCTCTGGGCCGGCGTCCTGTCGCTGATCTGGTTCCTGCTCATCGAGAAGCTGTCGACCAACGTACTGGCCGACTGCGTGGCCGGCCTCGGGTTCCTGGTCTGCTTCTACTACGGCTTCACCGGGCTCACCTCGGCTTGGTTCTTCCGTCGCGAGCTGACCAAGTCGGTGCGGAACTTCTTCGTGCTTGGTTTCTTGCCCACGCTGGGGGCGGTCGTCCTCGGGGTCGTGTTCGTCAAGGGCATCATCTACTACGGGCACTCGGCCAACGACGTGTCCAAGCCGCTCGCCGGCCTCGGGGTGCCGGACTGGATCGCCATCCTCGGCATGGGCAGCGGCGTCGTGCTCATGCTCGCGCGCCGGGTCACCCACCCCGGGTTCTTCCAGCGTGAGAAGCGCCTGGTGGCGGGCGACAAGATCGAGGTGGTCACTCCCGAGGCGGACTTCGCCCCGGCCGACTCGATGCTCTAGGGGCCGTGACGGCGATCACCGAGCAGCCGGCTCGCGTGTCGGGCCAGCCGGCCCCGTCGTTCTGGCTTGACCAGATCGGGGCCGGCTCGCGGCGCGCGGCGCTCGAGGGGGCCGTGAGCGCCGACGTGTGCATCGTCGGCGGCGGCTTCACCGGGCTGTGGACGGCCTACGAGCTGCGGCGGGCCGACCCATCGCTCGAGGTGGTGGTGATCGAGGCCGAGCATGTCGGGTTCGGCGCCTCGGGGCGAAACGGCGGCTGGGTGCTCGGCAAGGTGTCGGGGTCGGCCGGTGCGTGGCGCCGGCGCGGTGGCGCCGACGCGCCCCGGCAGATGGCCCGGGCCATCAACGCCACCGTGGGCGAGATCGGCGCGGTCATCGCGCGCGAGGGCATCGAATGCGACTGGCACCAGGGCGGGTCGCTCACCGTCGCCCAGTCCGATCGCCAGCTCGACCGGCTGCGGGCCGAGCTGGCCGCCGAGCAGGCCGCCGAGGGCGAGGACTGCGCGTGGCAGCTGCTCGACGCCGCCGCGCTGCAAGCGCGCGTGGCGGTGCGCGGCGGCGTGGGCGCGCTTCACACTCCGTACTGCGCGCGGGTGCAGCCAGCCAAGCTCGTCACCGGACTCGCGGCGGCGGCCGAACGGGCGGGCGCGCGGATCTACGAGCGCAGCCCGGTGCACGAGCTCGGTCCCGGCCAGGCGCGCACGCGCGGTGGGCGTGTGCAGGCCCGCTACGTGCTGCTCGCCACCGAGGGCTACACGGCCAACCTCCCCGGACGCCGGCGCGCGCTCTTGCCGCTCAACAGCGCCATGATCGTCACCGAGCCGCTGAGCGATGACGTGTGGGCGCAGATCGGCTGGTCGGGCGCGGAGACCCTGCTCGACGGCTCCTACGTGTACACGTACTCGCAGCGCACCGCCGACGGGCGGATCGCCATCGGCGGCCGCGGCGTGCCCTACCGCTTCGGCTCCCGGACCGACCGTGAGGGGCCGGTGCCGGCGCAGACGGTCGAGGAGCTGCGCGAGCGCCTGGGCGCCCTGTTCGCCCCGCTGCGGGACGTGTCGGTGCAGCGCGGCTGGCACGGCGTCCTCGGCGTGGCCCGCGACTGGTGCCCGACCGTCGGCTTCGACTCCGCGGGCGGCTTCGGTTTCGCGGGCGGCTATGCCGGCGAGGGCGTGGCGGCGAGCAACCTGGCCGCGCGCACGCTGCGCGATCTCGTGCTCGGCCACGACTCAGAGCTCACACGGCTGCCCTGGGTGGGCCCCGGCGCGCGCAGCTGGGAGCCCGAGCCGCTGCGCTTCCTCGGCGCCCGCGGGATCTACGGCCTCTACCGGCTGGCCGACCGCCGCGAGGCGTCCAGCGGGCGCGGCGATCGTCTCGCCGAGGCGGCCAACCTCATCGCCGGGCGCTGACGCTCCGCCGCGGTCCGCCGCCTGCGGTGGTTCCGGAGCTCAGTGGTAGCGAGCCGTCCGGCTGGCGGTGAAGGTGTGCGAACCGGTGCACGTCCCGTACGAGGTGATGACTTCGGTGTCGCTCAACTTGACCACGGCGCTGGTTCCCGAGATGGTGCCTGACAGCTTGGTCGTCGCGTAGTTGTATCCCAGCGGCGTGCTGCCGGTTCGGTAGTGCACCTTCCTGGAGAAGCGTCCGTTGTGAATCTTCGCATTCAGGTGTGTCACCAAGCTGATCCGCTGGCTGTTGGCCTGGTTGCAGACCTCAGTGATCGCCCAGCGCACCGTCGTCACCTTCCCATGTGAGACCTTGAAGAACAGGAAGGGCGACTTGGCGCGCGTACCGGCCTCATACGCCTTACCACTCGCTGTCACCGCTGCCGCGGCTCCGGCCAGGCACAGCACGACAGCAGTGACCGCCAGTGCGCTCCCCGCGGAACGAAATCCGAGCATCTGTCCCCCCAAGTGTTCGACGCCACCTCGGTTTGAGGCTCCAGTGTCTACCAGTACCACTGTCTGACATGGGAAGTCAAGGGTGCCGGCGGGGGGCCGGGTCAGCCGCTGTAGGGCTCGTCCTTGCGCCAGACCTCGCTCGCCGAGGGGCGGGCGGCCAGCGCGTGCAGCCAGGCCACCGTGCGCGGCTGGCGCCCGGGATCGGGCGCCAGCTCGGGCTTCCAGCGCGGCAGGCGTACGGCGAGAGGGATCGCGGCCAGGTCGGCCAGTGTCGGCTCCTCCCCCTCGAGCAGCCATACGCCCGGAGTGCGCCCGAGCAGCCCTTCGGCCACCGACCAGCGCCTGAGGAGGCGCTCGCGCAGATGGGTGACGATGTCGGGGTGATCGGTGGGATCAGTGCCGAAGGCCTCCTTGCGCATGGACAGGAAGAAGTTGGCCGTCAGCTCGTCGTCGACCCACCGCAGCAGCCCGCGGCCGAGCGCCCGCCGCCCCGGGGCCGCCGGCCACAGCGGCGGCTCGGGGTGCGTCTCCTCCAGCCACTCGCAGATGACCGTCGACTCGCGGATCGCCAGCCCGTCGACTTCGAGCACGGGCACCCGTCCGGTCGGGTTGAGCTCGCGCAGGCGCGGCGGCCGGTGGGCCGGATCGATCTCGATCAGCTCGAGCGCAACCCCCTTCTCGGCGAAGGCCACACGCACCTTGGCGGCGAAGGGCGACAGATTCCAGGACCACAGGCGCGCCGGGGCGGGCATGAGCGGGGACCCTACACTCCGGCCATGGTCGAGACGAAGACCGACCAGCGCGCGTCCGTGTTCCGCGCCCTGCACGAGGGCCCGCCGTTCGTGCTCCCGAACCCGTGGGACGCGGGCTCGGCCCGGGTCCTGGCCGCGCTCGGCTACCACGCCCTCGCCACCACGAGCTCAGGCTTCGCGTTCACGCTCGGACGTCGCGACGGCGAGGTCACGCTCGAGGATGTGTGCGGACACATCAGCGCGCTGGCGGCCGCCACGCCGCTGCCGGTCAGCGCTGATCTCGAGAACGGCTTCGGCGCCTCGCCGGAGGCGGCCGCCCAGGCCATCGACGCCGCCGCCGGCGCCGGTGCGGTGGGCGGCTCGATCGAGGATTGGGACGAGCGCACCGGGATCTATCCGCTTCCGCTCGCCGTCGACCGCATTGCCGCCGCCGTCGAGGCGGCGGAGCGCCTCGGCCACGACTTCGTCCTCACCGCCCGGGCCGAGAACCACATCCGCGGCAACCCCGACCTCGACGACACGATCGAGCGCCTGCGGGCCTTCGAGCGCGCGGGCGCCGACGTTCTCTACGCCCCCGGGCTGCGAACGGTCGAGGAGATCCGCCGGGTCTGCGCGGCGGTGTCCCGGCCGGTCAACGTCCTCGCCACCCAAGGGCTGACCGTGGGTGAGGTCTTCGCCGCCGGGGCCCAGCGGGTGAGCGTTGGCGGTGCCCTGACCTGGGCGGCGGTCGAGGCGATGGCCAGCGCCGCGCAGGAGATCCTGGAGACCGGCGAGTTCACCGGCCTGGGGTCGGCCCGGAACATCCAGTGGATGGCCCCGCGCCGGTCGTGAGGACGGAATTCACCCCCGTCCACCGCGGCGGGACGGGCGAGCCGCTGCTGCTGCTGCACGGCTTCACCGATACCTGGCGCACCTGGGAGCTCGTACTCCCAGCGCTCGAGCGCCGCCACGACGTGCTGGCGCCGACGCTCCCCGGGCACGCCGGCGGTCCGCCGCTTGACGCGAGTGACCCGGAGCGCGGCGCGCTCGACGCGATCGAGCAGGTGCTCGACGAGGCCGGCTGGGACCGGGCCCACATCGCCGGGAATTCGCTCGGCGGCTACCTGGCCCTGCGCCTGGCCGAGCGGGGGCGCGCCCGTTCGGTAGTCGCGCTCGCGCCCGCTGGCGGATGGGCCTCCGATGATCTGTCCTGGCACGAGCTCCTCGCCTTTCAGGTCAAGCTGCAGGCGAGCGCGCGCTGGGCGGCGCCGTATGCCGACTCGGTGCTCGCCACGCCGGCGGGCCGCCGCGCGGCCACCGAGTACGTGGCGGTGAGCTTCGAGCACATCCCGGTCGAGCTGCTCACCCATCAGCTGCTCGGGGTCGCCGCCTGCACGGCGGTGCCGGTGCTCGTCGAGCACGCTCGAGCCCGCGGCTGGAGCCTCGAGGCGGAGCGCATCGAGTGCCCGGTGCGGGTGGTGTGGGGGACCGAGGACCGCTTTCTGCCCTGGCCCGCGGCGGCCGAGCGCTACCGGCGGGACTGGCTGCCCCACGCCGACTGGGTGGAGCTCGACGACGTCGGCCACTGCCCGCAGCTCGACGTCCCCGCCGTGACCGCTGACCTGATCGCCGGCTTCACTTCGGCGGCAGCGTCCGGGCGTAGTCGACCCCGACACTGACCCAGCGCTCGAGCCCCTCGCGGGTGTCGAGCGCGTCCGGGTCGATGCGCAGCCAGCCGTCCATCTCCCGACCCCGCATGACCATCCGCTCGGCGTGGGGCTCGGCCACCAGCGCGTCGGTGTCCTGCGGCGGGACGCGGAGTAGGAGCCCGCCGTGAGCGCTCACCGCCACCGACATGTTGCCGTGGATGAGGAAGGCGAGGCCACCGAACATCCGCTTCTCGGTCACTCCGTCGCCGTCGCCGACCAGCTCGCGCACGCGCACGGCGAGTTCCTCGTCGTAGGCCATGGCCCGATTATCCGCCTGCCGTCCACCTTGTAGGTTGTGCGCGTGTCCGCCATCCCCGACTCCGCCCGCGCCGTCCTCGAGGGTCCGCACCTCGCCCACCTCGTCACGCTCGAGGCCGATGGCCGCCCGCAGGTGTCGATCGTCTGGGTCGGGCTCGACGGCGAGGAGATCGTCGCCGGCCACCTGCCCGAGCACCGCAAGCTCCGCAACATGCGCCGGGACTCCCGCGTCGCCCTGTCGATCGAAGCCGGCACGCACAACCAGATCGGGCTGGCCGAGTATCTCGTCATCCACGGGCGGGCGCGCATCACCGAGGGGGGCGCCCCCGAGTTGCTGCAGCGCCTGGCCCACGTGTATCTGGGGCCCGAGGTGAAGTTCCCGCCCATGGACGACCCGCCGCCCGGCTACATCACCCACATCGCGGTCGAACGCCTCGGCGGCGTGGGACCGTGGGCCGGCCACTGATCCGCGCCGCGCCGCGTCGCCGCCGCACGCCATGCCCAGCATCCTGCTCATCCGACACGCCCAGGCGTCGTTCGGGGCCGAGGACTATGACGTCCTGTCCTCGCGCGGCCAGGCTCAGGTTCGCGCGCTCCTCATCGGGTTGCAGGCGCGCGGCGTGCAGCCGGCGCGCGTACTGAGCGGCGACCTGCGCCGCCAGCGCGACACCGCGGCGCCGTGCGCGGAGGCCGCCGGGGTCGAACTCGAGATCGATCCGCGCTGGAACGAGTACGTCGACCGCGACATCCTCTCCCACCACGCCACCGTGCCGGCCGGCCTCGAGCACCATCCCGGTGACGCTCCGCTCAGCTCGCGTGCGTTCCAGGAGATCCTCAACGGCGCGCTGCGCGCTTGGATCGACGCCGGCGCCGATGGCCCGGCCCAGGAGACCTGGCCGGCATTCCGCGATCGCCTCTACGACGCCCTGCGCGCGATCGCCGGGTCGCTGCGCAGCGGCGAGACCGCGGTGGTGGTCAGCTCGGGCGGCGCGATCGCCGCCGTGTGCACGGAGCTGATGGGGCTCCCGCCGCACGCGCTCATCGCGTTCAACCACGTTTCGATCAACACCGGCATCGCCAAGCTGACCGTGGGGCGGGGCGGCATCACCCTTATCTCGGTCAACGAGCACGGCCACCTGGAGACGGGTGCCGACTCGCTCGTCACCTACCGCTGATGCACGAATAGCCCTTCGCGCAGCTCGCCGCTGAGGCCGAGCTCCTCGATCGCCGCCCGGATCCCGGGGTACTCCGGGTGGTTGTAGTCGTCGAACACGACGACCGCGCCGGGGGCGAGCGCGCGCTGCCAGGCGGCAAGTTCGCGCAGCGTCTCCTCGCGCTCGTGCGAGCTGTCGATGTAGAGCACGTCGACGGGTGAGTCGTCCGGCGGGCCATCCGATCCGGGCGCCTGGATGCAGGTGAGCCGCTCGCGCACGTGGGCGGGGGCGAGCGCGAAGTAGCGGTCGCGGTGGGCGTGTACGAACGGGTCGAAGCTCGTCACCCGGCAGCGGCGGTCAGCCAGGAGCAGCGAGACCGCGGTCCACCCGCCGGCCGTCCCGAGCTCCACGACGTGCCGGCGCCCGGATGTGAGCCGCACGAGCTCGACGAGCTTGGCCGGACGCGTGGCTGCGTCCGGGCCGAACGTGTCGCCGCAGCGCGCGGCCAGCCGGCGTGCCCGGAGATGAAAGAGCGCCACGCGCCATGGCAGGGCGCGGAAGAGGAGGAGCGTCCCGTGGAGATCGCGGGCGAGACGACGGACGCGGGCAGGCATGCGCCCGCGATGCTAGTGCGCGCGTTGGGGCAGAGCCGGTTCGCTGCGGTCACACTTGACCTCTCGTGTCCCGGATCGCGATCACCCCGGTTCCGTTTGACTCGCTCCCGGTCCGGGAGTTGCTCGAGCAGTGGGACGCCGCGCTGGCGCCCGGCGTGCGGGCGGGCGGGCCGGTTGTGCGCGCGAGTGACTTCGCTGCACCGGGCGGCGTGTTCCTGCTCGCCGGCAGCGACGATGGCGCGCTCGGATGCGCGGGCCTGCGCCGGCTGGACACGGGCGTCGGTGAGCTGAAGCGGCTCTACGTGCGCCCGGGCGCCCGCGGCGGCGGGATCGGTCGCGCCCTGGTGCGGGAG
Organism: uncultured Solirubrobacterales bacterium; assembly: GCA_963848745.1. Lineage (GTDB taxonomy): Bacteria > Actinomycetota > Thermoleophilia > Solirubrobacterales > Solirubrobacteraceae > Palsa-465. The sequence continues at coordinate 53,295 of CAWKEO010000003.1, forward strand.
GTCGAGGCCTGCGCGGGTCGCCTCGGCTACCGGGAGCTGCGCCTCGACACCCACTCGGATGGCCTCGCAGGTCTGTTCGAGGCTCTCGGCTTTCGCGTCATCGCGGATTACAACGGCAACCCGAACGCGCGTCACTGGTTCGCCAAGGCGCTCGCCGCGCCGGCGGGGACCGCCCCCGGCGCCTTGACGCGTTAGGCAATGACGACGATGACCTGCGCGTTCGGCCCGGCGGCGGCCTGGCTGCTCGGATCGACGGGCGCGATCGTCGCCACCTGGCCGGGCACGAGCCGGGCCAGGCCGAGCGCTGCTGCGCGCTGCCCCGGGGCGTAGAGGATCCACAGTCCGGGCGGGTGCGTCTGGGCGATGTTGCCGACCGTCCCGATGGCGGCGCCGTGCTGCTGCAGCCGCACGGCGAGCGTGTGCGCGGCGCCCGGCGTGGTGGTGGCGTTGAGCACCGCCACCTTCACCCCGGCCAAAGCGTTCCCCGGGGTGCTGCGACGGGTCGCGGACCGGCGCGCGGCGACGGGTGCATGGTGGTCATGCTCGTGCACGTAGACGCCGGCAGCGATCGCGATCGCCGCCACGAGCGTCGCCGCGCCGGCGTAGAGCGGCGTGCGCGAGCGCGGTGCGCCGGGTGGGCGCTCGCCGCGGGCGGCCGGGGTGCGCCAGATCGGGTGGACGTTGATCGGCACGCCTTGCTCGGTGGCGGGCAGGGCGCCGAGCAGCTGGGACTCGACCGCGAAGCCGTGCTCGAGCTCGCCCTCGAGCGCGATGATCGTGCGCCGGCGCCGGTACATGACCGCGAGGAGGATCGGCGCGGCGATGAGCGCCGCGAGGCCGCCGATCGCGCCGATCGTCTCCCGCATGCTGACCGGCGCAGCGGGCACGATGTGGGTGGGGATGACGGCCGCGCGGAGCTGTACGCGGCGGGCAGCCGGGCTACCGGCGCTGATCGGGTGGGTCTGCTCGGCCATGGCCAGCAGATCCCCGTTGGCCACCCAGTCGGTCAGCGTGTTGTGGATCCAGTACGCGGCCCCGTGCTCCTGCCAGGCCACCGTGGTCAGCTTCCCGCCCTCGAAGTGCAGGTAGTAGGTGCGCCCGCCGACCGTGACCGTCTGCTCGGCGCCGTCGAGGATCGTCGCCGTGCGCCAGGTCGTGCCCTGCAGATCGAAATACTGGCCGAGCGACCCGGCGTAGAAGACGGCGTCGTAGATCGGGTAGCTGCTGCCGTCCGGGGCCGAGATCGAGTAGTCGCGGAAGTACACCGGCGTGTTCGTCCCTCCGCGCTCCTCGACGGTCGGGAACTCGTAGGGGAAGGAGATGTCGTTCGCCGCTCGCTGCGCGGCGGCGACGTCGCCGCTGGGGACGGGCGCGAGGGGGAGATGGGCGGCGCCGTGGGCGCTGTGCACGGCGCGAGCGGTGGCGGCCACGCTCTGCTTGGGAATGGCCGAGCCGCCGTACAGGAACGAGCGGACGCTGGCGGCGATCTGCTGCGCCGAAGCGGTTACGCACGCGCAGGTGTTGGCCTGCGGGGGTGAGAGGTTGGCCTGGAACTGGACCTGGCGCACCCGCCGGCCGGCGGAGGAGATGAGCGTGCCGATCAGGTTGAGCAGGCCGGTGCTCGACTGCAGGCCGCTGTCGGTCTGCACGGCGCCGCCGAAGATGCGCTCGAACTTGCCGATGTTGTCCGCCAGCGTCGGGCCGTACTCCTGCTTGACGTCGAGCAGGAAGGCCTGGTCGCGGGCATCTCGCACGAGCGAGGTGTCGGTGTGACGGTAGGAGACGAACTCGAGCGCCTGCGTGCCGCACATGTCCTGGTAGCCGGGCTGGAGATCGATCTCCTGGTACTGCGGGCCGCCGGGGACGTTGACGTGGTAGTAGCGGCGGTCGACGGTCGAGTACGCGCAGCCCATCTGGTCCACCGCGCGCTTGAAGCGCCCGAACGTGACCACCATGACGTGGTTGACCGACAGCCCGAGCACGTTCCGAATCGTCGAGACGAGCAGCGGGATCCCGCCCGCGGTGTAGGCGTAGTTGAAGCGCGTCGTCACCGGGCCTCGCCGGGGCACCTCGATCGTCGTCTCCAGCTCGCGCGGGATCGACATCATCGAGATGAACGGCTTGCTCGGGTCGATGCGGACGAGCAGCATCTCGTTCGAGTGCGGCAGCACGCGCACGTGGTAGTACTTGGTCAGCGCGCGCTGATCGTCGCCAACCAGCAGCAGCGTCTCCGGTTGCCCCCACCCGGCCGACGCGAGCGTGTGCGAGGGCAGGGCGAAGGCCGGGTTCTGCTTGAACGCGTCACGGAGCGTGTGCACCTGCTCGAGCACGAACACCGCGCCGATGCCGGCGCTGCACAGGAGGGCGACGAGGCAGCCGACCAGCACCCGGAGCACGGGATGACCGCCCCGCGGCGCGGGCGGTTCGGGGGCCCCCGGCATGACCGGCGGCGGGCTGGTCGGGGCGCGCGGAGACTCAGGCGGTGCGTACGAGAGCGTCACGTCGTCGGGGGCCCGCGGTGTCGAGCGTCACGTCGTCGGGGGTCCGCGGTGCGTCCACGGGCGGTGGCCCGCGGATGACGGCACAGCTTAGTGGCGGCGTTGCTCAGGCGCTGCCGAGCAGTACGCCGGCGGCCACGATGAGCGCGCCGCCGAGGGCGACCTGCACGAGGCTGATGCGCAGCGGTACGGCCATGAACCGCTTGCGGATGAGCGAGATCGCCGTCAGCTCGATGGCGACCACGACGCCGGCCACTGCGAGCGCGGTGTGGACGTCGGAGATGATGAACGGGAGCGAGTGAAATGACCCGCCGAGCGCGGTCATGACACCGGTGACCCCGCCGCGAGCCAGGCCGGTGCCTCGCCCGGTCTCCTCACCGGTGTCGGACAGGCCCTCCGAGAAGGCCATGCTGATGCCGGCGCCGATCGCGGTGGCCAGACCGACGAACAGGGCGGCGTGCGACCCGGACAGCAGAGCGGCGGCGAAGATCGGCGCCAGCGTCGACAGGGTGCCGTCGATCAGCCCGACCAGGCCGGGCTGCACATAGCGCAGGACGAACGCGTGCTCGTCCAGCCCACGGAGTTGTGCGATTAGCTCGGCCACCGGGCGTGTACTATAACAACTGAGTTCAATTAGGCTCCCCTAATCCGATGGCATCGCCGCTCGACACCTCCGACCTCGTCGCCCTCCTGCGCGCCCGCGGGCAGCGCGTGACCTCTCAGAGGCTGGTCATCCTGCGCGAGCTCCGTCGCCGCGGTCGTCACACGAGCGCGCACGAGATCAGCGAGTCGGTGCGCGACGAGCTCCCGGGTACCTCGACCCCGACGGTGTACGCGACGCTCGAGTTGCTCGCCGACCTCGGGCTGGTGCGCAAGCTCGACGCCGGCATCGGGGTGGCGCTCTACGACGCGCGGCTCGAGCCCCACCAGCACACCGTGTGCCGGCACTGCGGCGCGGTGGAGGATCTGGACGGGTCCTTCGCCCCGGCGGGGGCGCTCGACGCCGCGCGGGCGAGGAGGTTCGTGGCCGAGCGGGCGGAGGTGGTCGTGGTCGGGCTGTGCGCGGCGTGTGCGGGTCAGGCCGAGCCCGATCGGCCTCGCGGCGCCTCGTCGGGCCAGTAGCCGTGCTCGTCGAAGTAACGCCGCGCCTGCTCCTCGGCCTCGCGCTCGAGGTCGCCGCTGACCCCGAGCCGGAAGAGGAAGTTGATCATCAGCACCGACAGGCCGCCGCCGACCGCCATGGCGAAGCCGTCGACGCCGAAGCCGCCGGGGTTGATGATGAGCACGATGATTCCGCCCAGGACCATGACGCCGCCGATGCCGTAGCGGACGCTGCGCACGGCGACCGAGCCGCGCAGACGGGCCTCGTGCTCGGCTGACTGCTGCGGCGGGCTCATGATCTATGTGATACCCGGTGGGCGCGCGGTTGCGCAGGCAGGCTGCGGGGCGCCGCGATTTCGGCGCGCGCCGACGGCCGCGCCGACCGGGGTGGCTAGTTCGGCCAGAGCAGCTTCATCACCCAGTGGACGAACTGCTCGTAGCGGGCGGGTGAGTAACGGTCGGGATCGGTGAGCACCATCCGTCCGGCCTCCTCGGCCAGGCCAAGGATGGACCGGGCGGCGAGCTCGACGTCGATCGTGGCCACCCGCGGGTTCGGCTCTGCCCCACTGGCGGCGCGCGTGCGCTCGATTCCCCAGCGCACGGCAGCTTCCATGCGCTCCCGCATGCGCACCCGGTTGGCCTCGACGTGCTCACGCACGATGTCCGGCGTGCCCTCGAGGGGCAGGAGGATGAGCGTCCAGGTGGGCGGTCGGCTGGCGACGGCGTCGAGGAAGTGGGCCACGCTGCCGGCCAGGACGTCGGCCGGGTGCATCTGGTCGGGGTCGTCGGGCAGCAGGTGCTCGAGCTGGTCGATCGCGTAGGCCTCCTCGCGCTCGATGAGCGCCTGCAAGAGCTCGCCCAGATCGCGGAAGTGGTCGTAGATGACCGGTCGGGTCACCCCGGCGGCCCGGGCGATCGCCTCGACCGAGACACCGCCGTAGCCCTGCTCGACGATCACGCTGAGCGCGGCATCGAGCAGCTGCTCGCGGCGCTGCTCGGCCGCCATGCGCGGGGCGTAGGGACGGTGGGCGCGCTGGGTACGAGCGGTCTGCTTGATCGAGGATGACATCGGCTGAGCACGAGCCTAGCGAAGTGACACTGGTGCAGCATTTGACACTCTTGCACATTCGCGGATGCTGCGGTTGTGCATCGTGGCAGGGTATCGGCCTGTGGCTGCCGGGGCCTGGCGTCAGCCCTCTGGGGGCTCGAGCGCCTCGATTTCAGCCAGCAGGTCGTCCGGAGTGCCGAAAGTCCGGACGTCCGGCCGCTCGCGCAGCCAGCGGTGGCGGAGCTCCGTTTCGGGTGCGAATACCGGGCGCCCTTGGGCGAGCGCGCAGGCCACCTGGTGCCGGGCTCCCGCCGCCTCGATGACGACCGTGGCCAGCGAGATCCCGGAGATGACCGCCGCCCTGGCCGGGAACGTGTGCCGATCAGCTGCCGTCGGGGGCAGGAACTGGGACACGACCGCGCATTGGGCGGCGATCCGGCGCTGCAGGACGGCATTGGTGCGCGGGTAGCAGCGGGCGAGGCCGGTGGCGGCGACGGCGATCGTCCGCCCGCCGCGTTTGAGCGCCGCCTCGTGAGCGGCGGTGTCGGCTCCGACGTCGAGGCCCCCGACCACCGTGAAGCGCCGGGCGACCAGGCCGATGGCGATCTCGCCGGCCATCCGCTCGCCCTCGGGGGTGGACACGCCGGCGCCGATGACCGCGACGGCGCGGTCATCGCGGGGCTTCAGGCGCCCGGCGAGGAACAGCAGCGGCGGCCGGCCGGGTGCGTCACGGAGTGGGCTTGGATAGGCCGGGTCGAGGATGGTGAGCATCTGCATGCCCTGGGCGCGCCAGCCGGCCAGCTCCCACTGGGCTCGCGCGAGCTCGTCCTCGAGTTCCTGCTCGGGGTCGGCGAAGAAGCTTGTCTGGGGGGCGGCGCGGAGGCGCTCGTTGAGGAGAACCGTGCGGGCGCTGCCCTGCTGCTCGACTCGTTCGGCGTATGTCGCCGGGTCCTCGGTGCCCGTCTGCAGGAGCAGGAGCATGGCCGCGGTCTCGTCGCTCGGCGTGTCGCGAGGCGTTGCGGCGCGGGGCGCCGCGGCGGGGGGCGCCAGGTCGCGGGGCGGCGGGGCGTGGCGCGCGGGGGCGCGGGGCGGCGGGGCGTGGCGCACGGGGGCGCGGGGCGGCGTGGCCGCGGATGCGATCGCCCCGCCAACCCGGGGCGCAACCTCCCGCCGGTCGGTCAGGCGCGCGCCGATGGCCAGGTCCGGGCGGACCGGCGCATGCGGCGCCAGCGCGCCCGCCGGCGCGTCGTAGGGGAGCATCGCGCGAGAGTAACCCGCGGGTCAGACGCGGCCGGCGGGCCGCGGCCGAGGGCTCGGCTGAGCTGATGTGCTCGGTGGCCGGGCCGACCGGCTTAGCTGACGTGCTCGGTGGCCTGGCGACCGGCTCGGCGGGCTGCTCGGCCGGTGCGGCGTGCTCCTCGGTCTGCGCGACCGGGGCGTCGGCCTGCGGAACGATCGGCTGCGCTGGCGCCGGAGGCGGCGTCTGCGACATGGTGTGGATGATCGGGCGCTCGTCGTGCTCGTCGCCGGTCAGCGCGCTGCGGAAGTCGCGCAGGCCGCGTCCCAGCGACCGGCCGACTTCGGGCAGGCGCTTCGGGCCCAGCACCAGCAGCGCGATCACGAGCACGAACAGCAGATGGGTGGGCTGAAGGATGTCGCCAATCACTAACCCGAAAGCATAGCCCCTGCGTGGCCTGGTCTGGCCAAAGCTCCTACGGCCGAAAACCGCGGGCTCGACGAGCTGCTCGTTTCGCGCCGCGTCCCGGCCTCTCCTGGCCGGCGCCGCATGTCCCGCTGCTCGCCCACCCTCCGGGCGATCTTGGGTGCTCAGCACGTCAAAGCGCCCGCCCGGCGCGATCGCGCGTCCGTCTGGCTCCGATCAGGGTGGTGTCACCGTGACGGCTACCTTGTGCGAGCTGGCCGGCGCGTAGGGATAGTCGCTCTCGCGGGCGGTGGTGGCCCAGATCCAGTAGGTCTCGGTTCCATTGCCGCGCAGGAAGTGGTACGGCACGGAGAATCGCCCATCCGCGTTCGTGCTCACGTGCCCGATCTCGGTCGAGCCGCCTTTCCAGCCGATCCTCAGCAGCACGAGCTCGCCGTCGGGCGGGACGTAGCCTCCGAGCACCGAACCGCTGATTCGGATCGTGCCGCCCCAGCGGGCGTGGCGAGGACGGATCCGCAGGCCCAGCCGCGCCGGGACCGTCACCGTGATCTGGCTCGAGGCCGTCGCGGCAAGGGTGCCGCTGCCCGGATAGACGGCCTCGACGATCCGCGAGGGACCGGGCGGAAGCTGCGCGACCCAGAACCCGTCGCTGTTCGTCGTCGTGGTGGCGATCCTCTGGAACGCGCCCTGTCCGTTATCGGGGGCGGCAAGAACGATGACCTGCTGGCCTCCAAGCGCGGACAGTGCAGCAGTCCCAAGCCACCCTTCGACCGGCGCCCCGTGACCGAAGGCGATCCGCGCGGAGGCCGAGCTCACGGCGCGAGGCGGGAGGACGGAGCGGATATACCGCGTGCGCTTGACCCGGACCTTGCGTCCGTGGCGGATGACCGTCACCCAGACGGTCGTCTTCACTCGGATGGTGCGCAGCGAGCAGCGCTTGACCGACCGGACGACGGTGTGCGCGGGCTTTCGCACCTTGACGCGCCTGCCACCACGCCGCACGGTGATCCACCGCGCGGGGACCCGCACACGCGCGCGGACGCGCCGGCACGTCGGCGCGTTCGCCTCGGACGGGAACCAGACGCCCGCCACCGTCGCCTGGGTCAAGGTGATCGAGTAGGTGGCCGGGGCCGACGCCGCGTCAGCGCCGCTGGCATCGTGAGCGTTGTTGTAGGCGACGCAGGTCGCCGTATGGACGCCGGCGCCGCTCACGGGGAGTTGCGCAGTAGGCCCTGGGTGCCACTGATCTGGCGCGCCATCGACGGAGCAGCTCAGCCCCGATACGCCGGAGGGTCCGGCCGAGGCTGACGCCGTGATGTCCTGGGTGCCCGCGGTCGCGGGAGCGCTGGTGGGGCCGCTCAGCGTGACCGTGGGAGTCGCGTTGTCGACGTGCAGCACCTTGCTGACGAAATTCCAGTTCCCGGCCGCGTCCGTGCCTCTGATCGCGAGCGGCACATCGCCCTCGCCGACCCCATCGCTACCCGCGAGCGTGCGTGTATCGACGCTCGTGCTCCACAGCGGGTTCGGGCACTGGTGCCACACGTCGGTCTGCGGGGTGCTGCTCGGGCCGTCAATCGTCTGACCGCCGCTCACGATCGCGGTGCTGCAGACACCCGAGGGGTCGGTCATGCCGAATGACACGGGGAGCGCACCGCGGATCCAGCCGCTGTCGGACCAGAGGGCACCGCCGGGGTAGATCGCGGGACTGGTCGTCTCGATCGCGGTCAAGAACAACTGGGCGATATACGCGTAGGCGGGATATGTGCAGCCCGAGGATGACGCGCACTGGATGAACCAGCCGAAGTGCTGCGTGGCAAAGTTCCCGGAAAATCCGTTCGTGGAGAAGTTGTCACCCAGCGCCGTCGTGTTGCGCCCGTTGTCCCAGAAGAACTCGCCAAAATAGCCATTGCCGTCGTCTATGCCGTTTGAGTAGTCCCCTCTGGTGTCGGCGCCCGTGATGACGATTCCCGGGGGAGCGGTGGTTGTCCATCCCGCATTGGCGCCGTCGGGAATCGTCGTCGTGTTTGGGAACGGGGCGGCGACTTCGAATCCCACCGCCGGTGTCGGCCCGCAGTTGCTTGTGGCCTGAAGACCGCCCGCGGAACTCGGGACAACGTCTCCCGCCGTCGGGCTCCACGTTCCGCAGACCTCAAAGTCCAGCTTGTTGGCGATCGCGGCACCCGGGACTAACGCGAATCCCGCTGCTAGGAAGACGAGGATGAGGATGCCGCGCGCGCGAGTCGTCATCGCCAGATCGAATCTAAGGACAGATGACTACGACGTCCGCGCTTCGCGGAGCGGTCGTCCCGTTCGGTGTGAACGCGAAGATCTGCAGCCTGCGCACCACCGGTCCCGGTTGGATTGAAGTCCGCACTTACGAATCCTGGCTGCCCGTACTCAGCTGCACTCGTAGCCGCCACGAAGCAGTTTTTCGGGAAGGTGTGATGACTCCAGCGCAGCAGTTCGCCAAAAGACACTGGGAGGACAACGGCGGAGGGGTAAGACGCTCGGACGGAAGCCTTACCGGACGGATCGACGATGATCTGCGCCCACGCGCGCACGCTCGCCGCAACGGACTTCTGATTGAACTTCACCGCCGTGATCGAATGGTTCCTGAATCTGCGGCGCGCCGACTGAATTCCGAGGCACGGAAACGGCGGCGTAGCTCGTGCCGCCCAGCGCGACGAAAAGCGCGAGGTAGGCGACGACGTTGCCGCGGATGTGGTGGATGAGGCGGGTCATGCGGCGTCTCCTCTGCGGATAACAACATGGCGGCTGGCAAGTCGGAAGTGGCGTCGGCGAAAAGATGCAAAGTTGGTGCAGTGCTGTAACGGTTCTGAAGCAATCACCCGAGGCTCCCAGGGCCGAAGGCGGCGCCGGGGCCGGTCGGCCCGGGCTGGGGTTTCTGGCTCGTCTCGGACGTGCGGTCCGTCGACGAGGTCAGAGCCGACGTGGTCTGGGGGCTGGTCACCGTCGAGCGCTCGGTCCCCGAGGAAGCGGTCGCGGAGCCGCCGTTCGAGCCGGAGTGGCTGACGTACGACGCCGGAATCGCGCTCCCAGAGACCATCGGCGAAGCAGCTGCCGCCTTATGCGCGCGGTGACGCGCTCCGGCGACGTGGTGCGCGGCGACCTTCGCGGGCACGCGCGCCTGGCGCGCCTCGATCAGGCGGGGGAGCGCGTGCGAGATCGCCCGCTCGGCCGAGCCGAGGGCGATCGCAGGATGGGAGCTTGCGGAGACCGACGCAACCCGGGGCCGCGCCGCGGGCCCGGACCCGGCGAGGGCGACCCCGGCCACCGCGGCGACGGCTGCCGCGGCCACCGTCCCCGCTGCAGCGGGCTGACGCCAGGTGACGGAGCTGAACCGGCGTCCACCGCAGCTGCGGCCGTCGAACGCGGGGTCGCGGCAGCGCGACGGCGCGTCGGGGCAGGGAGAGCCGAGGGATCCGGACATGGACGGCCGGCATCGCGACCCGAAGCCGCGACAGCGAGGGCCGCAGCCGTCGCGCGACCGCGATCGGCGGGCTCGACCGGGGCTCCCACGCGTCACCCTGGCCCGCCGGGGCTCGCACGGGCGCCGGCCTCGGCCCGATGACCGGCTTGGGGATCGAGCCGAGATCGCCGCCCCAGAAATCGTCCTGGGTCAGCGCCGGAGGCGGTGCGAAGTCAAGGACCCGGGCGTCGGTCACCCCGCCCGCCGTTGGGGTGTGGCCGGTTCTCGAGCCGGTCCGCGGCGGGACCGATCGGGACGAGCTCGTCCCGAGGGCCCAACCAGTCGCGCGGCAGCCGGACGACCTTCGCGCCCTCGCGTGCGTCCTCCCCCGCTGATGTGCTTTCCCGATCCTCCGGCTCCACAGCTTTTGCAGACGATTTGTGTGGTGGCGTCCTCCGCGCCAGGTACTATACCGGTTGGTGCCAATTCGACTCAATTAGAAAGATCGTGAGTTCCCCAGACCTTGAAGAATCCTTCCTCACGGTGGCTGAGGTGGCCGAGACGCTGAAGCTCAATCAGCAGACCGTGCGCAACTGGATCGACCAGGGGTCGCTTCCGGCCCTGCGCGTGGGTCGGCGCGTGAGGATCCGTCGCTCCGACTTCGAGCGGCTGCTCACCGAGGGCTACAGCGGCGGCGGCGGGGGCGCTTCGCGCCCGGGCGCGGCTCCGGCGCCGGCGCCGAGTGCGGAGGACTTCTGGGGCGGGGAACCCGTGGGGATCGCGGAGCCGCCGCGCTGAGCCCGCGGAGGGTGCTCGGGTGCAAACGGTGAGGGCCGTGGGGCGTATGCGATGAGCTTCGGCGACGATCTCGACGAAGAGCGCGCCCGGATCCTGCGCGCCGTTCGGCAGGCCGGCAACAACTGGGCCCAGGCGATGCGTGCCCACCGGATGGCGCCACCCGACGCGGGGTTCGCGGCCCGGCTGCGTGCCCTCGCCGACGCCGCGGCCAGCGAGCAGGTGGCGTGGGAGTACGCCAACGCCGCCGGGCTGCACTGGCGCCCGGTCGCCGGTGCCGACCAGGCGCAACCGCCCTACGAGCTGCGCCCGGACACCGGCCGGCGCGGACCGGTCGACCTGTGGACGCGCTTCGACACCTCGGTGGCCGCCCTGAACCGCGCCATCACGGGCTCCGACGCCGGTGTGGTCGCCGACGCGTTCGGCGAGCTCTCGGAGGCGGCCGGCGCTCTCGCCGACGCCGTCGCCCGCGAGGACGCGGCTGAGCCCGGGCGCTCGCGCGCGCACGGCGCCGCCTGACCAAGGGCGGGCCGTTCTGGTACCCACGGCGGGCCGTTCAGGTACCGCCACCAGATCTTTACTGCATCTGAAGCCGCGCGTGGCACGCTTCGGCGGCAAGCAATGAAGGGAGAGACACGGTGCCTCAGATCATCGTGACCGCCGACACCGACGGCCAAGGGGAGGGCCCGGTGATGTTGCGCGAGCGGGTCACGCTCAGCGACTTCGAGAGCGGACATTTCGCTCACCAGCTGGTCGAGCGGCTCGGATGGGCCGTGGAGGACGCCGACGCGTTCCAGCGTCAGCTGACGACGCCGGCGCTCGGCGCCAGCGACCGCGCCACCGCCGTCAGCAACTGACGGGCGCCGCAGCGGGCGGGTCGACGCGGCCCGCCCCGGCAGCGGCGAAAGATGTGGATTAACCCCTCAAATACGAGGGAAACCAGACAAAAATCGCCACCCGAGCGCGCCGGGGCGCGCGCGGCGCGCCTGGCTCAGCGCCTCAGCGCGACTCAGCCAGCGTCGTGACCACAGCCTCGTACACCCCGGCGCCATGGCCCTCCGAGGCGACCCGCACCCCCGGCCGCCCGATCACCTCGGCCTCCAGCGACGGATCCTGCACGAGCGCGTTGGCCACCAGCCAGAACGTGCCCACCACGCGCGCGGCCTCCATGTCCTCGCGCGAGTCCCCGGCGGCCACGCAGGCCGCCGGGTCATAGCCGCGGGCCTGCATGTGGGCAGCCACCGCGCGCGCCTTCGAGGCCGCACTCGGGATCAAGTGGTAGGCGTGCACGACGTCGATGCCCGGGAAGCGTCCGGCGTGCTCGTGGATCACGCCGTTGTCGACCAGGCGCAACCAATCGAGGCCCGCCTCGCGCAGGCGCGAGTGAACCTCAGCCAAGTCGACCTCCCCCCGGAACAGGTGTGAGATCTCGCGCCCGCGCGACCAGGGCGTGTGGTACTCGAGCCGCCCCGCGAAGCGCTCGAGCAGCAGCGACGGAGCGCCCGAGCGCTCGATCTGCTCGTAGATCGACCCCTCGGCCTCGGACGGGACGACGCCGTCGGTCAGCCAATGCAGCTCGCCGTCGAGCATGAGGCCGCAGCCGAGTTCGAAGATGTAGGCCGAGGAGCCGATCAGGCGCGAGCACTCGAACACGCTGCCCTGCCGGCGCCCCGAGTACAGGACCACCTCGACGCCGGCCCGAAAGCAGGCCTCGAGTGCGCGCACGGCCATGGCCGAGAAGGCGCCGTCGCCGCCACGCAGCAGCGATGCGCCCGCCCCGAGCAGGGTTCCATCGAGATCCACGTACAGGCACTGCACGGCGCGGCGACGGTAGCAGCCGGCCGCCGGCCCGCCGCCATACTCAGAGGCGGACATGGCCATCGGCGCCGATATCGAGCCCTGGGCCGAGCTGCTCGTCACCGGCCGCCAGGATGGGCGGCTCGCCCACGAGACCGCTACCCGCGCTCGGCCGCCGCGCACGGTCCCACTACCGCCCGAGCTCAGCCCGCTCGTGCGCAGCGCCCTGCAGGGCGCCGGGATCACCGAGCTCTACGCCCACCAGGAGCAGGCGCTGCACAGCGCCTTCGCCGGGCCGACGATCGTGACCACCGGGACCGCGTCGGGCAAGTCACTGTGCTTTCAGCTGCCCACGCTCGAGGTCCTGACCAGCGACCGCGCCGCCCGCGCGCTCTACCTCTATCCGACCAAGGCGCTCGCCCAGGACCAGGCCCGGGCGCTGCACTCGTTCGGGCTGCACAAGCACATCCGCCCGGCCATCTACGACGGCGACACGCCCCACAACGAGCGCACGGCGATTCGCAAGCGCGCGAACGTCATCCTCACCAACCCCGACATGCTCCACGTCGGGATCCTGCCCCACCATGCCCGCTGGGACGAGCTGCTGGCGAACCTCGCCTTCGTGGTCGTCGACGAGGCGCACGTGTACCGGGGTGTGTTCGGTTCGCACGTGGCCAACGTCCTGCGCCGGCTGCGCCGGGCGGCCGCCATCCACGGCACGGCGCCGCGCTTCCTGCTCGCCAGCGCCACCATCGCCAACCCGGTCGAGCTGGCCGAGGGGCTGACCGGCCTGCCCGACTTCGAGCTCGTCGACTCCGACGCCGCCCCTCGGCCCGAGCGCCAGATCGCCATGTGGAACCCGCCGCTGCTCGACGAGGAGCTCGGGATCCGCGCCTCGGTCCTCTACGAGGCGGCCGAGCTGTTCTCGGAGCTCGTGAAAGCCGGCGCGCGGACGATCTGCTTCATGAAGTCGCGCAAGGGCGTCGAGCTCATCTTGCGCCACGCCCGCGACCGGCTCGACCCCGAACTGGCCGAGCTCGTCGCCCCCTACCGGGCCGGCTACACCCCGGCCCAGCGCCAAGACATCCAGCGGCGGCTGAGTGACGGCCAGCTGCTCGGCGTGGTGGCCACCGACGCGCTCGAGCTCGGCATCGACATCGGCGCGCTCGACGCCGCCATCTGCGTGACCTTCCCCGGCACCGTGGCCAGCCTGCGCCAGATGTGGGGGAGGGCGGGCCGGCGTGGCCGGGGCCTGGCCGTCTACGTGGCCGGGGAGGACGCGCTCGACCAGTTCTTCTGCCGCCACCCGGACGAGTTCATCGATCGAGCGGTCGAGGCGGCGATCATCGACCCCGCCTCGCCCGAGATCTACGGCGAGCACCTCCTGTGCGCCGCGCACGAGGCACCGCTCACGGATGACGACGCACCGTTCCTCGGACCTGACTGGCGCGCTCCTGCCGAGGAGCTCGCCGCGGCCGGCTTCCTGCGCGAGCGCGCCACCGGCTTCGTGCTCTCTCGCGCCGAGGACTATCCGGCCGCCCGGGTCGCTCTGCGCTCGGCCGGCATCGACAGCTTCGTGCTCATCGACGCCACCTCGGGCGAGGTGCTCGGCACGATCGAGGCCGTGCGGGCCTACGCGACCGTGCACGAAGGCGCCATCTACATGCATCTCGGGCGCTCCTACCACGTGCGCGAGCTCGATCTGCCCGGCCGCCGCGCGCTGCTCGAGCCCTTTGACGGCGACTACTTCACTCAGTCAAAGCGCGAGAGCATGACCTACATCGAGCGCCTGCACGCCCAGCGCGAGACGCACGGAGTGACGCTCTACTTCGGCGAGGTCGTCTACTCGGAGACCGTCATCGGCTACCAGCGCAAGGGCCTCCAGGATCACGCGGTCATCGACTTCCAGAGCCTCGATCTGCCCACGGTCGAGTTCCCCACCCGGGCGCTCTGGTACGAGCTCGACGAGCTGATCGCCGCCGAGCCGTTCCCAGCCGACCAGCTGCTCGGCTCTCTGCACGCCCTCGAGCACGGCCAGATCGCGGTGCTGCCGCTGATCGCCATGTGCGATCGCTGGGACATCGGCGGCCTGTCGACCAACGCCCACCCGCAGACCGGCGGCCCGACCATCTTCATCTACGACGGCCATCCGGGCGGCGTCGGGCTGACCCGCCGCGGCTACGACCGCTTCGACCGCCTGGTCGCCGACGCCCACAAGCTGATCGGCGAGTGCCCGTGCAAGGCCGGCTGCCCGTCGTGCGTGCAGTCACCCAAGTGCGGCAACCTGAACGACCCGCTGTCCAAGCGGGGCGCGCTCGAGCTCTTGCACCGCATGGGCTGAGGTCCTCTCACAGCGGAGGGCGAGGTATGGCGCCAACCGTACCTGCGGCTATGGAAAGCTCCCCGGCGATCGCCCAGAATCCCTCCATGGCGAGAGCCCCCGCGCGCAGCGAAGACCTGACGGCGGTGCGCCGGGGCGCGACGGCCGCCTGCCGCGGCTGCGGACGCGGGTTCGGACCCGAGGACCGGTTCTGTGCCGGCTGCGGGACCCCGCGGGCCGCTCGGGTTCTCCCGCCACCCGACGTCGCAGCGGCTGGCGAAGCACCGACGGCCGCCCGTTCGCCCATCACAATCGAGCGTCCGCCCCGGGTCCGCGTGCCGCGACGGCCCGGCGGGCCGGCGGAGCCCGCGCCCGGAGGGCCGGCCGCGCTGTGGGCCGTCCTGGCACTTGTCCTCGTCTGCGGCGCTGTGCTGATGGTGCTGTTGGCCGCCGGTGTCTTCTCGGCCACCGCGGCTCACACGGCGGCCCCCGCCAAGCAGGCCCAGGCTGCGCCTCCATCGCGCACGCCCACTTCCGCGGCCACGAAGACCACCGCGGCGCTGCCCCAGTCGCCGCCGGGCGCTCGGGCTGCAGTCCTCCACCTGGCCACGAGCTACGCCAGCACGTTCAGCCGGCATGACCTGGGCGGGCTGGCCCGCATCTTCGCTCCCGACATCGTGCGCCGCGGCCTGGTCGGCTCGCGTTGTG
Organism: uncultured Solirubrobacterales bacterium; assembly: GCA_963848745.1. Classification (GTDB taxonomy): domain Bacteria; phylum Actinomycetota; class Thermoleophilia; order Solirubrobacterales; family Solirubrobacteraceae; genus Palsa-465. The sequence goes on from CAWKEO010000003.1 coordinate 68,655, forward strand.
CAGTCTCCACCGGCCGGTCGGCCGTGCTGGCCGACTACGCCGGGCAGTTTCAATCCGGAACCGGCCAGTACACGCTCACCTCTGACCAGGTCCAGCTGAACGGGGCGACGGCCGTCCTCGCGGCCCACTACGCGATCTCGACCGGTGGGGCCGGGCCCATCACGTTCACGGCCGGCCGCGGCGGCGGGACCTGGCAGATCGTGCGCATCGACGCCACCTGCGGCTGACCGACCGCGCGGATTGATCCGCATCGCCGGGGTATCCGAGACGCTGCGCGTGGTCCCCGCGTCGGCGTCCATGTTCCATCTCTGACTTTCGCAATCGACGGTCTTGACAGGCCTTCGCAAGGGTGGAAGCCTCCCGGGCGGGAGACAGGCCGCACCGTCTGCGCCGTTCAGGAGGAGAGATGTCCATTTCGTTGCTGTCGTTCCGCGCCCGGCGCGGTGTCTGCCTGGGCGCCCTGAGCGCGATCGCCCTGACCGGGATTGCCGCACCGGCGGGCGCGACCACCGAGCCGCAGTGCCCGGTGCCGACTCCGGCCCAGGCGGCCGCCACGACCCCCGGGGCGCCGACGGCGGTGCGCGCGCTCGGCAACGACGCTTCTGCCACCGTCACCTGGTGCGCGCCGGTGCAGGGCCAGGGACACGTCGTCTCCTACACGGTCCGGGCCTCGAACGGACAGACGCTGAGCGCCCCGGTCCCCAATGACTACGTCATCTTCCCCGGGCTGAGCAACGGGAGCGCCTACACGTTCACGGTCACCGCCAACACGGCGAGCGCGACTGGCCCAGCCGCCGGGTCGAACTCGGTCACCCCCGCACGGATTCCCGGCCCCCGCGATGTGCTGCACGCGCGGCCCGAGAAGGTCACCTTCGACCAGTACTCGGTCCTCATCGGCGGCCATCGAACCGTCATCTACTCGGGGGAGTTCGATCCCTGGCGGCTGCCCTCGCCGTCGCTGTGGCTCGATCGCCTGGAGAAGATGAAGGCCGACGGGCTGAACGCGGTCACGCCGTACTTCGACTGGGACTATCACTCGCCGGCGCCCGGGGTCTACGACTTCACCGGCGTGCGAGACATCAACCTGTTCCTCAACGACGCCCAGAAGGCCGGCCTGTACGTGATCGCCCGGCCGGGGCCCTACATCAACGCCGAGACCGACGCCGGCGGCTTCCCCGGCTGGCTGGTCACCCAGCAGGGCAAGGCGCGCACCGATGCGCCCGACTATGTCGCCGCGGCCGAGCAGTGGCTCTCCGAGGTCGATCCGATCATCGCCGCTCACCAGATCACCCGAGGCGGCGACGTGATCCTCTACCAGGTCGAGAACGAGCTCGAATATCGCGAGCCGGCCACCGTCCAGTACATGGAGCAGCTCGAGAAGAAGGTGCGCGCCGACGGCATCGATGTGCCGCTGACCGGCAACCACAACGCCGTCTTCCAAGGCACGCCGGGCGCGGTTGACATCCCGGGCTACGACTCCTATCCGCTCGGCTTCGACTGCTCGAACCCGGCCGGCTTCGGCACCCCGCCGGGGTTCACCCACAACCCGGGCGTGCCGCTGATGGTCCCCGAGTTCCAGGGCGGCTCGTATGACAGCTGGGGCGGCTCGGGATACGACAACTGCTACGAGCTCACCGGGCCGGCGTTCGAGAACGTCTTCTACAAGAGCAACTTCGCCCAGGGCGTGACGATCGACAGCAACTACATGACGGTGGGGGGCACCAATTGGGGCTGGCTGCCCGCACCGTTCATGTACACCTCCTACGACTACGGGTCGATGATTCGCGAGTCGGGCGAGATCGGCACCCCGGCGAATCCAGGCAACATCACGGGCTCCAAGTACGGCGAGAACAAACTGATCGCCGACTTCGTCGCCTCCGTGAAGGCGCTGGCCATGACGGTGGCCGAGGCGGCGCCGACGCTGACCAACCACGACATCGTGGCCACGGCGCGGGCCAACCCGTCCGACGGCACGCAGTTCATCTACCTGCGTCAGTCGAACGCGTCCTCCACCGCCACTGTGCACACGCACATGGCGCTGAGCGTCACCCCGAGCTTCGGTTACACCTACGACGACCCCGCGCCGGCAGCTCCTCTACGCCGGCAGCTGGTCACATGTGTCCAACCAGTCCTACACGACCGGGGACTACCAGCAGACGGAGAGCTTCAGCAACACCGCGGGTGACTCGGTGTCGATCACCTTCACCGGCACCGCCGTGCAGTGGATCGCTCCCACGGCCTCCAACCACGGAATCGCCGACGTGTACCTCGACGGCAAGCAGGTGGCCACGGTCGATGGCTACTCGCCCTCGACGAACTTCCAGCAGGTCATGTACTCCGCCTCCGGGCTGCCCAACGGCTCTCACACCCTGAAGATCGTCGTCTCCGGCCAGAAGAACCCGGCCTCGGGCGGTACCTACGTGTCGCTCGACGCCATCAACCTCCCGAGCTCGGCGGCGCAGGCCAACTATTACCCGAGCGTGCCTCAGAAGCCGGGCACGAGCATCACGCTCGTCGGCCGCGACGCCCGCATGCTGCTGGCCAACTACGCCTTCGACGGCCAGCAGCTGCAGTACTCGACCTCGGAGCTGATGACCCACGGCGCAGCTGGTGCGGAGGCGCGCGCCGTGCTGTATGGGCCGGCCGGCACCGACGGCGAGACGGTGCTGCGCTACCCGAGCCGGCCTGTGGTCACCGTGCTCACCGGGCAGGCCCAGAGCAGCTGGGACCCCGGTCGCGGCGACCTGCGCCTCGACTACGTGCACGGCGGGCTGATCGAGCTGCTCATCAGCGGCGGCGCTCGCCGGCCGCTGCGGCTGCTCATCGCCGACCGCGACCTGGCCGAGAGCTTCTGGCCGCTGGCCACGAGCCGCGGGCTGGCGCTCGCGCAGGGTGCGTATCTCGTCCGCGGCGCGCGGCTGGCCGGCGGGACGCTTGCCCTGACCGGCGATACGAGCACGCCCGGCCCGCTGAGCGTGTGGGCGCCTCCGGGCATCAGCGGCGTGAGCTGGAATGGCCAGGCGCTGAGCGTCACCCAGCGCAGCGACGGCGCACTCGCCGCTCGTCTGCCCGGTCCGGCGCCCGTCCACCTGCCCGCGCTCGGGAACTGGCGCTTCCGTTTCGAGAGCCCGGAGGCGCAGCCGGACGACAACGACAGCGACTGGGTGCTGGCAGACCATCCGACGACTACGAACCCGACGCCACCCGTCACCATCCCGGTCCTGTACGCCGACGACTACGGCTTCCACCGCGGGTTCATCTGGTATCGCGGCCACTTCACCGCCACCGGCAGCGAGACCGGGATCACGCTGGCGGCAAACGGCGGCCAGCACGGCGCCTTCGAGGTGTGGCTGAACGGCGCCTACCTGGGCGCCAACACCTCCGGCAACCAGCAGACCCAGACGTTCGCCTTCCCGTCCGGCACCTTGCGGCCCGGGGCCGGCAACGTCATCGCCGTGCTCGTGCAGAGCTCGAGCCACGACGAGGACGGGGTGTACGGCTCCCCGCCGAGCGACAGCCAGAAGAACCCGCGCGGGCTGCTCGGCGCCACGCTGAACGGCTCGGCCGCCACCGTGACCTGGCGACTGCAGGGGAATCGGGGCGGCGAGCAGCTGCAGGACCCGGTGCGCGGGCCCCTCAACGCCACCGGCCTGTACGGGACCAACCACGGCTGGGATCTGCCGGGCTTCCCGGACGGAAACTGGCCGCACGTCTCGCTGCCCGACCCGTGGACCGACCGCGGTCTGCCCGAGGGCATCGGCTGGTACCGCACGACGTTCCGGCTCGACATCCCGCGCCAGGACTTCGTCCCCGTGGCCATCCACATCGACGGGCCACCGCACGCGCCGAGCGCGAACTCGCGCGCCTACCTGTTCCTCAACGGGTGGCTGATCGGCCAGTACGACAACCAGCTCGGTCCCCAGCACGACTTCTACGTTCCGGCGGGGCTCCTCAACGAGCAGGGCGAGAACACGCTGGCCATCGCCGACTGGGCGCTCGCGCCGGGCAGCGGGGGGATCGGCGACGTGCGCCTGGTGGCGCTCGGCAATCAGCTCGGCGGGGTCCCGGTGGCCCCGGTCGCCAGCCCGGGCTATAACCCGGCGGTGTACGGGCCGCCGAGCCCGGGCGCGCCGACGCTCGGCCTGGCCAGTGCGCGCACGTTGGCCCAGCCCGGGCAGCCCTTCACGGTCACCGCCGCGCTCAGCGACGCCAGCGTGACGGCGCTCACCCACGCGATGGTCACCCTCCACGCGCCGGCCGGATGGACGGTCTCGCCGCCCAGCGCCAACCTGGGCACGGTGGCGCCGGGAGTGACCCGGCGGGCCAGCTTCACCCTCACCCCGCCCTCGTCGGGGCTCACCCCGGGAGCGGTGGCGTTGGCGGCGATCGCCACCTACAACGGCGCTCACACCCAGCAGGCCGGGATGACGGTCCAGGTGCCCTACGCCTCCCTGGCGCAGAGCTTCGACAACACGGGCGTCACCGATGACTCCAACCCGAACCCGGCGCCCGGGTTCCAGGGCTTCGACGGCCAGGGCACGACGTACTCGGCCGAGGGCCTGGCCGCAGCGGGCCTGGCGCCGGGCGCGCGCGTGAGCGCGGACGGCCTGAGCTTCGTCTGGCCGAGCGTGCCCGCCGCCCAGCCGGACAACACGATGGCCGAGGGCCAGATCATCGACGTGTCCGGACACGGCTCGAAGCTCGGCTTCCTGGCGGCGGCGAACAACTCGGCCCTGTCGGGGACAGGGACCGTCTACTACAGCGACGGCACCACGCAGAGCTTCACCCTGAACGTGGGCAACTTCTGGTACCCCGCCGGCACCAACGGGAATCCTCCGAACACCCAGGTGGCGAGTGTCAACTTCGCCAACTATCCCACCGGGTCATCCGGGCACACGGTGTACGTGTTCGAGACATCGGTTTCGATCAACCCGGCCAAGACGGTCGAGGCGGTCATGTTGCCGCCACTGGGCAGCGTGGCCGGCTATCAGCCGGCGCTGCACGTGTTCGCGCTCGCGCTCGGGTGATCACGACGCGCCGGGCCACGGGATAACGTGACCGGCGTGGGCCGGGATTCGGGGCAGCTCCTCGACGAGCAGGTGCCGCCCGAGCTGCGGCAGGAGCGCATCACGGCGCTCGTGCAGCAGCGCGGCTTCGTCCGGGTGGTCGACTTGGCCACCCGTTTCGCCGTCTCCACGGTCACGATCCGCTCCGACCTGCAGCTGCTCGAGGAGCGGGGCCGGCTGCACCGGATCCGCGGGGGCGCGGTGCCGGCCAGCGTCATCCCCGAGGAGCAGCCATTCGAGGCCTCGGCCCGAGAGCTGGCCACCGAGAAGGCGCGGATCGGCGCCGCCGCGGCGGGCCTGGTGTCGAGCGGCGAGACGGTGCTGATCGACGTCGGCACGACCACGACGGCGGTGGCCCGCGCGCTCATGGCCCGCGCCGATCTGCGTGAGGTCACCGTGCTCACCCCGGCGCTCAACATCGCGCTCGAGCTCGAGCACGCCCACCCCCGGATCACCGTCGTGGTCACCGGCGGGACCCTGCGCCCCCTCCAGCACTCGCTGGTCAATCCGCTGGCCACCGTGCTGCTCGGCCGGCTCCGCGCCCATGTCGCCTTCCTGGGCTGCAACGGCGTCGACGTGGCCGGCGGCGTCACGAACATCAATCTGCCCGAGGCGGAGATCAAGCGGGCCATGCTCCTGGCCGCTCGCCGGCGCGTGGTCGTGGCCGACGGGTCCAAGCTCGGCGAGGTCGAGCTGGCCAAGGTGTGCGACGTGAGTGAGGTCAGCCAGCTCATCACCGACGCCACCGCCGACCCGGCTGTCCTGGCCGAGATCGAGGCGGCCGGCTGCCCGGTCGAGGTGGCCGGGACCGGGGCCGAGGCGCCGCCGCCCAGGCGCTAGCATCGCCGGGCACGGCGAGATAGCTCAGTTGGTAGAGCACACGACTGAAAATCGTGGTGTCCCCGGTTCGAGTCCGGGTCTCGCCATTTTTCGCACCGTCGGGCCGCTGGGGCCCTCGATGCGCTCGGTTCCGGGATATCGTCTGCGGCGGCCGGGGGGCCAGCTTGACTGCGACCGCTCAAGGAGGCGCTGAACCGATGCGAGTACGACTGGGGTGGGCACTGGCGCTCACGCTTGCCACGGCGATCGCCGCAGCGACGCCGGGCATCGCGCAGGCCTCGAATCTCACCGTCCACGGCACCGCTGGCGTGGGTGGATCGACGTGCGCCCTGGTCGACGGCCGACAGGCCCAAGCCGGCATGTCGACCACGTGCGGGAACGGCAGCGGGAACACCCTGAACGCGATCTACATGAACAGCAGCGGCACGGTCGGCCGCGGGACGAGCGCGTTCGCCTGGATCGACGCACCGTCCGGGCTGTCGATCGACGAGGTGTCGGTCAACTACTGCAGCAACATGAACGGCGGGACCTGGGGCGGAGGATCGTTCTGGGGACCGAGCGCGCAGTACGGCAACCAGTGGCCGGCCTACACCACCTGCGGTAACGGCACCGGCCAGTACACCGACTATCCGGAGGGCGTCCCCCGGTATGGGTTCCAGATCGTCTGCGGCACGTCCGGTGGCTGCTCGAACGGATACGTGTACGTGCCGTCGTTCACCCTGTTCGCGACCGAGACGGCCCAGCCCTCGCTCGCCGCCGCCGGCACCGACAACATCTGGTACCACGGCGCGCAGTGGGTGTGGAACCCGCCCAGCCAGCCGTGGAACGCCACCCTGGTCGGTAGCGATATCACCGGGGTGTGCAAGTACCAGTGGAGCGTCGGCAGCGCCGAGGTCGGCCAGACCTATGCCCAGAACCAGAACAGCTGGACGCAGTGTCCGAACAACGTGGCGTGGAATACGCCCCTCGATACCGACGCCTATCCGAACGGGGCGAACACCTACCAGATCGCCGACTGGAACGCGGCCGGCATCGCCACCGTCGACACGGAGACGCTGTATATCGACAACCAGGCGCCGAGCGTGTCGGTGACCCCGGCGCCCACGCAGACCGGGTCGACCGTGGTCGCCGACGTGTCGGCGAGCGCCGGTCCGTCAGGTCTAGCCGGCGTGTCCTGCACCGATAACGGGGCTGCGCTGGCCATCACCGCGGGCACCGTCCGCGTCGCGCGCAACGGTACCCACCGGATCGACTGCCAGGCGGCCAACAACGCGGTCGACGCCCAGGGACAGCACAACGTCGGGCAGGCCACCCTGCTCGTCCGGATCGCCACCAGCCGGATCCCGAGGCTGCGGCGGGCCCACGGGCACGTGAACGTGCTCGTCGTCATCAACTGGACCTGGTCGGGCCGGCACACCACGATGCGACGCATGACCGTCGGGCGCCTGCCCCGAGGGGCCCATGTCCGCGTCATCTGTGCCGGGCGTGGCTGTCCGTTCAGGGCGCTCTCGGTCCCGCGCCGGTCGATCGGCCGACTCGAACGGCGGCTCGCGGGGGCGAGATTCGCCAGCTCGGACCAGCTGATGCTGACGATCGCGGTGCCGGGTCGGATCAGCGAGCGCGCCCGGCTGCGGATCCGTGACGATCGGGTTCCCCTCGTGCGCCGTCTCGGCTGAGGTGGATGCGCGGTGGGGTTCCCCTACATCACGGGTTCAGAGCACGCCCGTGGCCACCAGCGCGCCAACGGTGAACAGCACCAGGGCGGTGAAGGCGTTGCCCCAGCGGTCGAGCCAGCGGGCACCCAGGCCGTGACCGGTGGCGAAGGTGAGCACGGTGAGCGTGACGATCGTCGTGATGGTGACCGTCGCGAACACGATCAGGGACCCGATCGCGGCCAGGGTGCCGGCCGTGGTGGCGGCGAGGAACACCGGGAGGATGGTCAGGTCGGGTGAGGCGGCGGCGCCGAAGGGGACGAGCACACTGAGGGCGGTGCGCCCCCCGTGCGGGTGCGCGTGGGTGTGCGAGTGACCGGGGTCGTGGGTATGCCCGCCCGGACCGTGCGTGTGCCCCCCAGGGCCATGGTGATGTCCGCGACCGCGGAGCTCGAGGCCGGCGAACACCACCCCCGTGAGGATGAGAATTCCCCCGACGATCGCGTCCTGGGTGTGCTCGATCGCGGATCGGAACTGGAGTCCGACGGCGACGACGATGGCACCGAGGATGAGCGAGACGGCAACGTGGGCGGCCCCGGCCAGCGTGGCCAGGCGGGCTACCCGCCGCAGCGGGTAGCGCTCCAGGCGTCCGACCACGGCCAGGGGGACCCAGTGGTCGGGCAGCACGGCATGGCCGAATCCGACCCCCGCGGCGGCGGCGAGCAGTGCGGGTCCCGCCGAGCTCACGTCCGCGCCACCCGCAGCTCGGAGTGCGCGTGGGGCCCGAGCCGGATGTGCTCGGCGTGCGAGATCGCCTCGCCGAGCAGGGCACGGACGTGGTCGTCGTGCAGGGAGTAGACGACCCGGCGCCCCTCCCGTGTGCCGAGCACGAGCCCGAGGTAGCGGAGCACGCGCAGCTGCTGGGAGACGGCCGGCTGGCCCATCTCGACCGCGTCTGCGAGCTCGTTGACCGAGCAGGGCCCCGCGGCCAGCCGGCTGAGGATGCGGACGCGGCTCGGCGTGGCCAGCGCCTGCATCGTCTCGGCGATGGCGCGGGCGGTGGCGGCGTCGACCTCGGAGAAATCGATGCGGTGCCCCTGGCCCATGTACGCATTCTTCCATAAACATCCATGCATATGAGGCATTGCGCAGCGACCCGGCACGGACGCAGCCGGCTCATGACGCAGGCAACGTGGTCTTGCGCTCAGCCTCAGCGCAGGCGCGAATTGCGCCCCTCCCGGTAGAAGCCGGTCGGAAGGCGCTCGATCATCCCGGCCCGTACGGCGGCGTTCAGAGCCCGGTCATACCCACCCTCGCGCCAGCGCGCGGTCCGGGCGACGCGCGCGAGCGCCGGCTTGCTCAACACGCGAAACGGCGCCAGAGCCAAGGCCAGGCGTCGGGCTTCCGCTTGCACGACCGCCGTCTCATGACGCCGGCGGTCAGATGCCGATCGGCGTTGGCGGGTCACCTGGGAACCAGGGGACGTAGTAACACTCATGATGACTCCTTCTCTTGTCCTGTTGACTTGATGCTGGCCGTCCCCGTAGAGCGTTACGCCCGCACGGTTCGGATCAAGACACCTTGCCTTGGCTGAGGACGGAGCGGGCGTGCTCAGCGGTATGTGCGCGGACCGGACGTGTCAGGCGATGCCAGGCAATCGAGCGGCTGTGCGCCGCAGGGGGTAGGGCCCCGGCATCGCCGCTACGTCGAGCACCACCGAGCACCGCGCGGGCGCCAAGGGCGGGAAGCGTCCCGCGACCGGAAGCGAAGGGCGGCCGCAGAGCGGGCGGCCGCTGAAGAGCGAGGAGAAGGTCGAGCTCGCGCTGCTCGCCCTGCCGACCTTCGCACTCGCGCTCGCGATCACGATCGTTTCCACCCAATTGGGCGAGGTGACCCGCCACTACACGCGACAGACGACGGTGATCGGGGCGATCGTCGGGGGGGAAGGCGTGATGGCTCTGTGGGTCCCGCTCGTCTTCGGTAGCTGGTCCGACGCGCTGCGCACCCGGATCGGCGGGCGGCTCCCGTTCGTGCTCGCCGGAGGCCTGCCCGCGGCCGCGGTCGTCGCTCTGATCGGCTTCGTGCACGGCCTCGGACTCGTGGCGCTGGTCAGCGCCCTGTTCTTCGCCTTCTACTTCGTCGCGTACGAGCCGTACCGAGCGATGTACCCCGACCTGCTGCCGGCTCAGGAGGTGGGCGGCCGGGCGCAGAGCAGCCAGGCGGTGGCGCGCGGGCTCGGGACGGGCTGCGCGCTGCTCGGCGGCGGGCTGTTGCTGAGCGTCGGCCGAGCGCTGCCGTTCCTGGTCGCCTCCATCGTGCTCGGGGCGGCGCTAGCTGGCTTCGTGGTGCTCATCGTGCGCCGCGGGTCGGTCGAGCAGGAGCAGCAGGACGCCGAGGGGCCTATGCGGGTCGCGCGGCGGTTGCCCGGGCTGGTCCGTCGCCATCCGGCGCTGCGCGCCTACTTCTTCGCCAACGCGCTCTGGGAGACAACGCTCGCCGCGCTCAAGGCGTTCATCATCCTGTACCTGACGCTCGGCTTGGGCTACGGGCTGCAAACGGCGTCGCTCATCGTGGGCGGGGTCGCGGTGGTCATCCTCATCGGCGCGGCAGGCTCGGGAAAGCTGGGGGACCGAATCGGGCGCATCCGCGTGGTCCGCATCGCCCTGATCGGCTACGGCGCCGGCTACGTGGTTCCGATGCTGACCACGAGTCGGCTGGCGATCGGCCTGGCCATCCCACTCATCGCTCTGGGCGGTGGCACGGTGATGACGATGGCTTACGCCCTCCTCATGCCGCTCATGCCCGAGGACGAGCACGGCGCGCTGACCGGCTTCTACAGCATCTCCCGGGGCGTCGGCATCGTGCTCGGGCCGATCCTGGCCGGCGTGCTCATCTGGGTCACCCGACACGGCCCGTTTCAGGGCACCCACGGCTTTCAGGCCATGTTCATCGTGTGTGCGGCGGCGAGCTTTGCCAGCCTGATCTTTCTGAGACGGTTGGAGCGGGCCTCCGAGGATCGCCGTCAGCTGCGAGGCGACGCGCGCGCCGAGGAACGGTAGGCCCGGGTCTCGCCCGGACCGGCGACGAGAGTCAGCGACGCGTCGGTCATCGGGCGAACGGGCTCGGCTCGCACACGCACCCGCCCTGGGGTACCCCCCTGCGTCATGGCGCTCGTTGGGCATGTCGAGTCAGGTTCGGTCCACTCCCGCTGCCGGCGTACGCTCGAGAGCAATTGGCGCGAGGGCGAACACGACGGCATCCCGTACCGGTTCACCGTCCCGAGTTCCCAGCGCTACCCGTGGCAGTTCTACTGGGACTCCTGCTTCACGGCCATCGCCTGGCGGCGCTTTGACCGCGCCCACGCCCGCGCCGAGCTCGAGACACTGTTGCGCGCGGCCACGACGGAGGGTTTCATCGGCCACACGATCTTCTGGACGGGGCCGGTCGGTCCGCCGCGCTCGCTCTTCTACAACATCCGCTCCCGCGGGGACCTGATGACGGCGACGATTCAGCCCCCGGCCCTGGCGTGGGCCTGGCGGATCGCCGTCGGCGCGCCGGCGCAGGAACCCGCGATCGTCCGCCACCACGACTGGGTCGAGAACGCTCGCGCCATCGACGGCGACGGTCTGCTCTGGCTCATCCAGCCCGACGAGTCCGGGCTCGACGCCTCGCCCAAGTTCGACTCCGCTTGGGGCTGGCGTCGCGACGGCCTCCCCGGCTTCCCGCTGCTCGTCCGACGCAACCGCAGGCTCGACTTCGACATCCACCGCATCCACGCCTCGGGCTCACCCATCGTGTGCGGGACCGCGACGAACGTCCTGCACGGGCTCTCGCGCCTGGCTCTCGGCCGCCCGTCGCTCACGCCGACCATCCTCGATCGCCTCTACGACGAACGCCGCGGCCTCTTTCACCAGCTCGTGCGTCGCGGCTCGCGCCGGGCGCCGACGCGCCATCCCGTTGTCACCTGGGCAGCGCTCTCGCCGCTCGCTCTGCCCGATCTTCCTGAGTCGATCGGGCGGCGGCTTGTCGAAGAGCACCTCCTGAACCCGCGTCGCTTCTGGCTCCCGGTGCCGCCGCCATCGGTGTCCGCGGAGGAACCGCGGTTCTCCCGCCGCGACCGTCTGCTCTTCCTGCGCCAGTACTGGCGCGGGCCGACTTGGATCAACGCTGCCTGGCTGCTGTGGCTCGGGCTGATCCGGCTCGGCTACGCGGACGCGGCGAGCGAACTCGCCTCGCGGGTTGGGGCCGCGGTCGCCGGCGCCGGCCTGCGCGAGTACTACGACCCGTACAGCGGCCAGGGCATGGGCGCTGACGGTTTCTCGTGGTCGGCGCTGGTCATGGAGATGCTCGACCCAGACCCGGGGGCGCGCGCCAGCCACGTCGGCTGACGCTTGACTCTCCACCTGGTGGAGGCCTGATGATCGGGAACATGACGATCGGCCAGCTGGCTGCGCGGACGGGACTGACGGTCCGGACGCTGCGGTTCTACGCGGATGCCGGAGTGCTGCCCGAGGCGGGGCGCTCCGAGTCCGGTTACCGCCTGTTCGGAGCCGAGGCGGTCGCGCGGGCGCGGCTCGTGCGCACCCTGCGCGAGCTCGGTGTCGGGCTGGACGACGTCAAGCGCGTGCTGCGTGCGGAGGCGTCTCTGGTCGAGATCGCCGTCACGCACGCGAACGCGATCGACGCGCAGATCCGGATGCTGGGTCTGCAGCGGGCGGTCCTACGCGCAGTCGCCCGATCGACCGACCCGAAGGAGCTGGAGCTGATGACCGACCTGACCACACTGAGCGCCGAGGAGCGCCGCCGGATCCTGGCCGACTACCTGAACGCGGTGTTCGGCGAGGAGCCCAGCGAGGTGGCCGACAAGATGCGGCTGGGTGCGCCGGAGCTGCCGGAGGACCCGACGGCCGACCAGGTGGCCGCCTGGGTCGAGGTCGTGGAGCTGCTGCGCGACCCCGACTTCATCGCCACGAGCCGGCGGATGGCACAGCGCGCCCAGGCCGACGGCCCGGCCCCCGGGCCAGTTCGAGCTCGGCACGGCCATCGGCGAGCACGCCGGCGCGGCGGCCCGCGCCGGTGTCGATCCACGGTCAGCGGAGGCGCTGGCGGTGATCGAGCGCCTCGAGGCCCTCACCCCCGGGGAGCCGGAGGATCGCGCCGGCGCCGCGGAGCGGATCGAGACGTTCAACGACCGCCGCGTCGGCCGCTATTGGGCGCTGGTGGCGCTCATCAACGGCTGGCCGCGGGCTCAGGCGCAGAATCCCGACGCGATGCACGACGCCTGGGAGTGGTACGCGCAGGCGCTCAGAGCCCACGCGTAGCCGCTCCGCTTCTCAGTGCCCGCGGCGAAATTCGCTCGCCAGGGTGTACCCCGGCGGCACGAACTTCGCCAGCGGGCGCTTGATCAGCCCTCCCGCGCTGCCCGGACGACCGATGCTCGGCAGTCGTAGCTGCAGCTTTGACACGGTCACCGCACGCTGGCCGTTCGAGGCCCGTCCGTAGGGGAAGTCGTTCGGCAGCAGCTCGAGCTTGATCGTGTCCCCGGCGGCGAATCGCCACGCCCCCGGGTGCAGCTGGAACACCTGGCGCACGGCGTGACGGGACACCTGCGGGCGCCAGAGCCCGCGGCTGACGAGTGTCTCCCGCCCGTCCGGCGCGACGTCGAGCAGCCGGGCCGCCACCTGGGACTCGGCCCCCGGGAGCGTGAAGTCGGCGATCACGGTCGCCGAGCCGATCATCGTGAACGCGTGGGTGACGCGCCGGCGGTAGGTCGCCGTGCCGGGCTGGGTGGCACCGGGCGCCGTGGCGCAGGCACCGCCGGCGCCGATCGGGTTAAACGTGGCTCCGATCACCGCGCTGCCGGCGCCGGGCAGGATCGTCTGCGGCAAAGCGCTCCTCAGGCGGACCTCGCCGGGCTGAAGCGCCGCCCAGCTCGCCGCCCGGTACGGGCCGCGCGACGGCGCCGAGGCCGGGCAGGTCTCGGTCAATGCCTCGACGCCTTGAAACGGCTTCGGTCCGGCGCCCTTCACGTAGTAGTCGAGCCAGCGGTGCACGAGCGTCACGTAGCGGGCCAGGTCGGCCGCCTTGTTCTGGCCCCGCGGGTGGCCGAAGTCGGCGAAGAACAGCGACACAGGCGTGTGCGGGTACTGGGTCTTCGTGCGGTTGTAGTAGCGCAGCGCCTCGTCGGCCGGGAACAGGTCATCGGTCCAGCCGTTGGCGATCAGCAGCGGAGCGGGCGGCTCGGAATGATCGATGGAGTACGAGGAGTGGTAGGTCGTGACCTGGTGCAGGATGAGGGCGGGCAGTGACCCGGCGTACGGCTCGCCCTGGTTCAGCCGCTGGCGCCACAGCCCGAGGTTCCAGTTCACGTTCGTGGTCGTGCAGTACGTGGTCGGCGTGCCACACCCGCCGGCGTACAGCGCGTTCACGTAGGAGCTCTTCATGACGCCATAGCGGCCGCGGTAGGGAGCGTTGGCGACGTAGTCGAGCGTGCTGCCGTTCGGCACCAGGGCGTAGGCCAGATCGGTCCAGGGCACCGCGGGCGTTGCCGCCGCCAGGCGCAGCGCGCGTCCGCGCGGGCTCCGCCACGGAACGAGCCTCCCGTTCGGGAGCATCACCCGGTCCTTCAGCGCGGCCAGCGCCATCGACATGCCGCCGCCGTAGGAGCCGCCGACGGCGGCGATCCGCGTCGGTGACACGAGACCCTCGTCGACCAGCTCGCCGGCGAACCACTGGGCGTCGCGCACCTCGTAGCGCGTGTCGAGCAGATGGTTGAAGCCGTGCACGCACTCCCGGGCCGGGACCGAGGCCCGGCTGGCGGCCGTTCCGCACGACTCGCCGAAGCCGCGGTCGGACATGCTGAACGTCGCATAGCCGGCCTGCAGCCACGGCGTCATCGAGGAGATCGCGGCGCCGATCCCGCCCCCGCCGGTGCCCAGCCCGATCTTCGAGCCGCCGTAGCCGTGGAACAGCATCACGAGCGGATAGGGACCGTGATGGTGGGGGGAGGCCTTCGGCAGGGCGAAGTTCACATCGACCGCCGTTCCGTCCCAGCTCAGCGCGAGCGTGCGCACGGGAACGTGCGCGCCGCCCACGACCAGCGAACCGCAGAACACGATCCCGCTCGGCTGCGTCGAGCACTTCACCGCTCCGCCCAAGACGCTCGCCGGACTCGCCTGGGCGGCCCCGGCGAGGGCCAGCACGCCACCAACCACCAACAGTGATGTGAGTCTGCGCACCGCGTTCCTCCTCCTCGAGAGCCTCCACCCGCCATCCTACGGCCGGAGCGGAGATCCGGCTGCCACTCAGGGATGGCGCGCCAATCCGCGCAGCACGGCGTCGGCATCCTTGTGCGGCGCACGCAACCCGATGCCCACGATGTCGAGCGCCTCCGTGGCCACGGCGCGCACGGCGGCGCGGTTGGCGGCGTCGTGGCCGGTGGCGAACATGTCCGCGGTGTAGAGGGCGACCGGCACCTCGCGCCGGGCCGCGCGATCGCGCACGGTGCGCAGCTTGGCCGCGCTGGCCTCGAACACGAGCACGGGCTGGACGAGCAGGGGCAGATAGCGGTTGCCGTCGCCGTCGATGTAGTCCTCGCCCACGACGCCAGGTCCGGAGGCGGCGACCACACCGCTGATCAGAAACGCGGTCACGTTCAGCCGCTGCCAGGCGGCGAGGTCCTCGCGCACAGCGACGGCGACCTTGGTGTCGAAGTCGGTGACGGCCATGCCCGCAGGCTCCCGCGTCCGCGGGGGCACGTCTTGAACGATCTTGCGTTAGGCCAGAGTCGCGGCCGCAAACCGTCCCGGGGTCACCCCGACGGTGCGCTTGAAGATCCGCGTCAGATGTGACTGGTCGGAAAAGCCGCAATCGGCCGCCACCCGCGCCGGGGGCTCGCCGGCACTGAGCAACCGGCGTGCGCGTTCGACGCGCAGGTTGAGCTGGAAGGCGTGTGGGGTGAGCCCGCACTGAGCCCGGAAGCGACGTACGAGCTCGAACCGGCTGAGCCCGGCGATCGCTGACAGGGTGGCCAGGGACACCGGCTCGGCGGCGTGCGCGCGCAGATGCTCCCGTGCCCGGCGGACAGCGGCATGCTCGGGCCGGCCGCGGCGTGCCGAGGGCGCGGGGCGAAGGTGCGGGCGCAGGGCCCACACCGCGTGCAGCGCCGCCTCCTCGAGCTCGAGGCCGGTGGCGCCGACGGCCAGAGCCGCGTGTACGCCGAGCAGCGAGCGCCGCAGGCCGGGATCGCGGAACACCACCCAGCGGGCGGCTCGAGGGGCAGCCGCGTCGCGCTCCTCCCACTCGGACACGAGTTCCGGATGAAGGTACAGGACCTGGTAGGCCCAACCCTCGGGAACGGCCGCCATGCCGGTGTGCACGGCTTCGGGCTCGAGCACGAACAGCTCGCCCCGATCGGCTCGCTGGGGCGATGCGTCGACCTCGAAGCGCGCCGCTCCCGCATGCATCACCGCCACGGTCCAGGTCGGATGCGAGTGGGGCGCGTAGGCGTGCTCCACGTAGCGCGCGTGGAGCGCCTCGATCCCCGGCAGCGTTCGCGGGCGCAGGTAGGTGGCGTGCTCGTCCACGCGCCTCGACAATAGCCTGCGAGGATGTGCCGGCGATGGCCAGCCTGACCGATGCGACCTCAGCGGCCGGCTCTCGAAATCCGGGGCCCGCGACCGCCGGGCGCGTGACCATCACCACGGGGGCGTGAGCGGCCGCCCGAGCCGGAGCTGGGCGCTGCGGCGAACCGCCGGCGTGCTGTTCGCCGGCGCGGTGGAGCTGGCGGGCCCCGGGGGCCCGGCGCGGCCGGGCGAGGTGCCGCGCTCGCCGGAGACGATCGGCGCCGAGTGGCTGACCGCGGCCCTGGCGCGCGGCGTCCCGGGCGCCCGCGTCGAGGCGCTGAGCGCGGGGATCGCCAGCACCGGGACGACGACGCGCCGCGCGTTCACGCTCACCTACAACGCCGCCGGCCGCGAGGCCGGGCTGCCCACCCGCGTGTTCGTGAAATGCACGGCCGCGCTCGCCCAGCGGCTGATGCTCGGGCTCGGCGGTCTCATCCATGGTGAGCCCGGCTTCTACACCCGGATCCGCCCGGCACTCGAGATCGAGGCACCGGCGGGCTACTTCGGCGCCGTCGCCGCCCGGTCGTGGCGGTCGGTCGTCGTCATCGAGGACGTGGCGAGCACTCAGGGTGCTCGGTTTCTGAGCCCGCGCGCGCCAGTGGGCCGCGCCCAGATCGAGGACCTCGTCGCCACCACCGCCCGCTGGCACGGGACGCTGTGGGAGAGCCCGGTCCTCGACGCCTGTCCGTGGCTGCGTACGCCAGCCGTTCAGGCGGACCTGATCGAGGCGCTGATCAGCCTGGCCGACCGCCGGGCCGCCGGTGCCGCCCGGGCCCGGGGGGTCATCCCGAGCCGCCTGCGCGAACGCCAGACCGACCTCTTCCGGGGTGTCGGGCGAGCCATGCGCCTAGCCGGCCGGCGGCCGCACACCTACCTGCACGGCGACCTGCACCTCGCCAACACCTACCTCACCGCGGGCGACCGCATGGGTATCGCCGATTGGCAGGTCGGCCTGCGCGGGAGGTGGTCCCACGATGTCGCCTACCTACTCGCCACGGCGCTGACGATCGAGGACCGGCGCGCGGGCGAGCGCGAGCTGCTCGAGCTCTACCGAGAGCGGCTCAGCGCCGCCGGAGGCCCGGAGCTACCGCGTGAAGAGGTCTGGCTGGCCTACCGGCAGGGGTTGCTCTATCCCTACTTCGCCTGGATCTACACGCTCGGACGCTCGCGGCTGCAGCCCCGTTTCCAGCCCGATGATGTGGCCTTGGCGCTGATCGAACGGATCGCCGCCGCGATTGCCGACGTCGATGCGCTCGGCGCGGTCGGGCTTGGCTAGTGCGGCGGGGCGAGCAGCTCGGCCAGCGTCTGGCCGCTGCGCACCGACTCCGGTCGCTCCGCCGTGATCTCCGATCCGGGACGGGCGTGCTCGTCACGGCGCTTGATGAGCAGCCACTGCGGCTTCGGAGCGCCGCGGGTGCGCTGCAGGGCGAATCCGCCTTCGAGCTTCTCGCCGTGGAGCACGAACGCGGCGTGCCCGCGCTCGAGCGCCTCGGGCCAGGGGACGCGACCTCCCTGCTCGTAGACGCCACGGTCCCAGATGATCACGCCGCCGCGCCCGGCGCGGCCCTCGAAGGCGTTGTGAGCGAGGCTGTGATCCTCGACCTCGACCGCGAGCCGCTTCACCGCCGGATCGAGCGACGGACCGCGCGGCACCGCCCACGAGCGCATCACGCCATCGACCTCGAGGCGCACGTCGTAGTGGTGCGCGGTCGCCTGATGCTCCTGGATGACGAACACACCCGCCGGGATCCCCCGGATGGCGAACTGCTCGTGGCCCTCAACAGCCACCGGGCGCTGCTGGAGCGCTCCGGCGCCCGCCTCGGCGAGCCACTGCGCAAGCGCGTCGAGCGCGGTGAGATCGCCCTCGGCGTGGGTCTCGCCGCTCGGGCGAACCCAGCCGAGCAGGCCGAGCGCGAGCGCCTGCTCGCGCGTCTGCGCGGCGTCGACGGGGCCCTCCATCGTGATCCGTCGGGCCGCCCGCTTGCTCATCGGTGCCATTCTCGCGCGGATGTCGCGTTGCCCAGTTGCCCCCCCGGGGGCTAACGTGCCCACCGTGAGCACCTGCACCGCTCGACCGGTTGCTATCCCGGCGGGCCCGTGAGCTCGCCCTCCGAGGCCCAGCGCCTGTCGCTGCTGGCCGCCGTTGGTGATGTCGCCGACGGCACGCTGCTGCTCGGCGAGACGGTTCAGCGCCTGCTCGAGGTGATCGTGCCCGTCCTGGCCGATGTGGCCACGATCGACGTCACCTCGGCGACGGGCGAGATGCGCCGCCTCGGCGCCCGGGTGCGCAACCCGGCCGATCCGGCGCTCGAGCAGGGGCTGCTGCGCCGCCACCAGTCCGGTGACACCGGCGTTGGGGTGCTGCGCGCCATGACCACCGTCGAGCCCCAGCTCATCGCTCCGGTGAGCGAGGCAACGCTCGAGACGATCGCCACCGGCCCCGAGGATCTCGCCCTGCTGTGCGCGCTGGACCTGCGCTCGAGCATGTACATCCCCCTGCGCGCCCGCGGCCGGGTGGTCGGAGTGCTCGCCTGCAGCACCCGCGGACAGCGCCCGAGCTTCACGCCGGAGGACCTGCACTTCGCCGACGTGCTCGGCGGTCGCATCGGCCTGGCGCTCGACAACGCCGGCCTCTCGCAGACGGTGAGGACGCTCGAGCGACGGCTCGAGGCCACGCTGGCCAATCTGGCCGCCGCCGTCATCGTGCGCGACGCCGCCGGCGCCATGGTGTTCGCCAACCCAGCCGCGGCCGAGCTGCTCGGGGCCGACTCGGTCGAGGCGCTCTTCTCGGCCAGCTCAGAGGAGATGATGGCCCGCTTCGAGGCCTTCGACGAGTCGGGCCGCGCGCTCACGCTGGCCGAGCTGCCATCGGGGCAGGCCATCCGCGGCGAGCGCCCGGAGCCGATGGTCGCGCGCAGCATCATCCGGGCGAGCGGCCGCCAGTACTGGCTGCTGCACAAGGCCACCCCGGTCCTCGCCGCCGACGGCACGCTGGCGCTGGTCGTGAACGTGATCGAAGACATCACCGACCAGAAGCGGGCCGAGCTCGCCCAGCGGATGCTGTCCGAGGCCGGACGCGCGCTCTCCTCCTCGCTCGACTACGAGCAGACCCTGCAGCGCCTGGCCCGCCTGGCCGTGCCGCAGCTGGCTGATTGGTGCGGGGTCTCCATCCGCGGCTCCGGCGACGTGCTGCGCCAGGTGGCGGTCGCGCACGTCGATCCCGCCCGGGTGGCCATGGTCCGGGACTGGGGCGAGCGCTGGCCGACCCGGCTCGACAGTCCCACCGGTGCTGCGGAGGTCGTGCGCTCCGGACGGGCGCAGCTCGTGGCCGAGCTCACCGAGGAGATCATCGCCGCCAGCAGCGCACCACCGGAGCAGAAGGCGATCGTGCGCGAGCTCGAGATGCGGTCGATCATCATCGTCCCGCTCGCCGTCCCCGGCCGCCCGCCGTTCGGCTCGCTGACGCTCGTGATGGCGGAGTCGGGGCGGCAGTTCGGGGTCGAGGACCTGGCTGTGGCCGAGGAGCTCGGACGGCGCGCCGGCACCGCGGTCGAGAACGCCCGCCTGTACACCGAGCGCTCGCGCCTGGCGGCCACCCTCCAGCACAGCCTGTTGCCACCGCGGCTGCCCGTCGTACCGGGCTTTCACCTGGCCACGCTGTACCGCCCGGCCGGCGAGGGGAGCGAGGTGGGCGGGGACTTCTATGACGTGTTCCCGGTGGCCGGGAGCTGGATGGTGGTGGTCGGCGACGTCACCGGACACGGCGCTGAGGCGGCCGCGCTCACCTCGCTCTCCCGGCACACGCTGCGCACCGCGGCGCGCCTGCTCGGCGATCCGGTGGCCGCCGTGCGCGAGCTCAACCTCGCCCTGCTCGAGCGCCCGGAGCTGTCGCTGGTCAGCCTGTGCTGCGCGGTCGTGCACCCGGACGAGGACGAGGTGGCCGCCGAGGTCCTGCTGGCCGGTCACCCGCCCGCCTACCACGTGTCCGCGAGGCCGGGCGGCGCCTGTGGGGGCGCGCGCCCAGCTGCTCGGCTTCGACGACGCGGGCCGGTGGGCCACCGCGGCGGTGCCGCTCGCCCCCGGCGACACGCTCGTGCTCTACACCGACGGTGTCATCGACACCTTCGCGGCCTCGGAGCGCTTCGGCGAGCGCCGGCTCGAGCGAACCCTGCGGGCGGCCGATGGGGCCGAGGATGCGATCGCGCGCGTCGACGCCGCAATCAGCGCCTTCGCCGGCGATGACCCCCAGCGAGACGACACGGCGCTGCTCGCGCTCCAGCGCCTGCCCGCCGCGGTCGCTCCCGTGGGCGCGGGCGGGCGACGGTCGAGCGCGGGGTGAGCTCGCAGGGCGACCCGGCGGTGCTCGGACGGGAGAGCGAGCTCGCGCGGATCGGAACCCTCGTGCGCCGGGCCGGCGAGGGAGATGGGGGCGCCCTGGTCATCCGCGGGGCGCCGGGCGTGGGAAAGAGCCTGCTGCTGTCGAGCGCGCGGGCGAGTGCGACGGGCACGATGGTGCTCGAGGTGGCGGGCGTGGAGTCGGAGACCGACCTCCCGTTCGGCGCTCTGTCGGCGCTGCTCGCTCCGGTCCTCGATGACCTCTCGGCACTACCGCCCGTCCAGGCCGACTCGCTGCGCGCCGCCGTCGGGCTCTCCGGCGCGACGCAGGTCGAGCGGCTGGCGTGCTACGCGGCCGTGGTCAGCCTGCTCGCCGCGGTCGCTCGCTCCGGGCCCGTGCTCGTGCTGGCCGACGACGTGCAGTGGTTCGATGCCGGCTCCCGCGACGCGCTGCTGTTCGCCGCCCGGCGGCTGTCGGCGGACCCGGTCGCCTTCCTGCTCGCCGTGCGCGACGACGACGGCGCCCCGGCCACCGTGCCGGCGACCGGCCTGCCCGAGCTCCGCCTCGACGGGCTGCCGGAGGCGCCGGCGCTCGAGCTTCTCGGGCGCGTGGCCGCCGAGGTGAGCCCGACCGTGGCCCGGCGGCTGTGGGCGCAGACGGCCGGGAACCCGCTCGCGTTGACCGAGATCTCGCCGCGACTGAGCTCCGAGCAGCGCAGCGGCATCGTCGCCCTCGACGCTCCGCTGCCCGTCGGACAGCGCCTCGAGCAGGCATTCGCGGCCCGGGCCGAGCAGCTCCCGACCGCCAGCCGCCAGGCGCTGCTGGTGGCGGCGGCCAGCTACACCGGGGTGACGGACACGGTTCGGGCGGCGCTCGACGTGCTCGGCCTGCCCGCCGACGCGCTCGAGGCGGCCGAGGAGGAGGGTCTCATCGCCATCGAGCACGGCACGCTGCGCTGGCGCCACCCGCTCGTCCGCTCGGCCGTCTACCAGAGCGCCGGCGCGCCGGCGCGCCGGGCCGCCCACCGCGCCCTGGCGCAAGCGGGCGGGGAGGCGCGCCTGCCCGAGCACCGGGCCTGGCATCTGGCCGCCGCCGCGGACGCACCCGACGAGGACGTGGCCGCGGCGCTCGAGCAGCTCGGCAGTGAGGCGGCGCGGCGCGGGGCCCCGGCCACCGCCCTGCACGCGCTGCAGCGGGCGGCCCGGCTGAGCCCGGCCGAGGAGGCGCGAGCGCGGCGAGCCACCGCCGCGGCTGAGCACGCGGTGGCCGTCGGGAGCTGGGACGAGGCGCTGGCCCTGCTCGACGATGCCCGCACCCGCAGCGAGGAGGCCGGCATACGAGCCCGCGGCGAGCTCCTGCGGGCCCAGGTCGAGATGGTGCGCGGGAACCCGCACGCGGCCTACGACCGACTGGTGGCGATCGCCGACGCGATGATCCCCATCGACCAGGCGTTCGCGGCCCAGGCGATGACCGAGGCGGTGTTCGCGCGCACCATCACCGGCCCGCTGCCCGAGTACCGGGCCACCGCCGAGCGCGCGCTCGCACTCGCGCTACCGGTCGGCGGCGAGATCGAGGCGACGGCCGGGCTGGCGCTCGGGTGTGGGCTGATGCTCTCCGGCGAGACGGCGGCCGGCCTGGCGCTCTTCGAGCGCTACCAGGGGGTGATCGAGCGGGCTGAGCTGTGGCTCTCCTCGCCGGAGCTCATCGGCATGTACGCCTGCCTGCACGCAGCGATCGAGCGCTTCGACACCGCCGAGCGGCTGTTCGCCGCCCACATCACTGCGGCCCGTGACCAGGGCGCGGTGCGCGCGCTCCCCTACCCGCTGAGCGGCCGGGCGCTCGTCGACCTCACGCTCGGGCGCTGGCCGGCCGCGCTCGCCGAGGCTGAGGAGGCGGTCGAGCTCTCGCGCGAGCTCGGCAGCGCGGCGATGCTCTCCTCGAGCCTGGCCGCGCTGGCCCAGGTGGAGGCCGCGATGGGCCGCCCGGAGGCGACGCGCGCTCACGCCCACGAGAGCCTGGCCATCTGCAAGCAGCTGAACGCGTGGGCGGTGGAGCCCGAGCCGGTGCTGGCGCTCGCCGCGCTGGCGCTCAGCCAGGGCGACCACGAGACCGCGGTGTCGGTGTGGCAGCAGACCACGGTCGATGTGCGCGAGTGGGTGCTCGAGCCCGGCTGGGAGCACCTCGACGACATCATGATCGAGGCGAGCATCCGGGCCGGGCGCCAGGCCCAGGCCGAGCGCGAGCTGGCCGAGCTCGAGGCCAAGGCGCAGCGCACCGGGCGCACATGGGCCTACGCCGTGGCCGCCCGCTGCCGTGGCCTCCTGGCGCCGGCGGAGGAGATCGATATCCACTTCGAGGCCGCGCTCGGCTGGCATGCGCGAGCGCCGATGCCGTTTCACCGCGCCCGGACCGAGCTCTGCTACGGCGAGCGGCTGCGCCGGGCCCGCCGCCGGGTCGACGCTCGCGAGGTGCTCACCCGGGCCTCGGCCACCTTCCACGCCCTGGGTGCCCGGCTGTGGGCCGAGCGGGCCGAGCAGGAGCTGGCCGCCGCCGGCTACAGCCGCCCCGGGCCGGTTGAGGCGTCACCGTGGGCGGAGCTGACCGCCGCCGAGACCCGGGTGGCCCGGGTGATCCTCGAGGGGGCCACCTACGACGAGGCGGCGAGCACGCTGTTCGTCAGCCCGCGCACGATCGAGAGCCACCTGCGCCAGATCTACCGCAAGCTCGGGGTGCGCTCGCGCAGCGAGCTGACCCGGCGGCTGGCCACGCCGGTCGGCGCGCTGTAGCCCGCGGAGGCGCGGTAGCCCGCGGAGGCGCGGAGGCGAACTTCAGGATTTTCCCTGATGCGCCCTCCGGCCCGGGCGGGCAGGATATGCCCCGCTGGCGCAGCTGCACGACACCCACCGGGACCGGCTCAGCCGCATGGGGGCAGGCTGAGGGCGGCAGGACGCCGCCGGGTCGGTGATGCGCCACGGGGGCAAAGCTGCGCCCGGCGCGGGGATGACTCTCTCCTCCCCCGCGCCGGGCGGGGGCTTTGTCACTAGATTGCGACACTCTTGTGTCAGTTGTGTGACACTTTCGGTGTCACACTCGCGGGGTGGATGAAGAAAGCCACCGTGACGGTAGGAAAGTTCATCCAGGTCGGGCAGTCGCCCGCCTGGCCGCCCGCCAGCATGGGGTGATCGCCCGCGAGCAGCTCCGGGAGCTCGGACTCACCGAGCGCATGGTTGACGTCGCGATGGCGGACGGCCGGCTGCACCGGCTTCATCGTGGCGTGTACGCCGTCGGCCATCGCAAACTCGATCAGAACGGGCGCTGGCTGGCTGCCGTGCTGGCGTGCGGACCCGACGCCGTGCTCAGCCACCGCTCAGCCGTTGCCCTGTGGAAGTTGCGTCCTGCGCACGCGGGTCCGATCGACGTGAGCGTCCTCGCCCGCGGGCGGCCGAGCCGACCGGGTGTCACCGTGCACTGTGTGCGTGCGCTGCCCTCCGACGAGCGCCAGCGCCGTGACGGCATCCCGGTGACCACGCTCGATCGCACGCTGCTTGACTATGCCGAGGTTGCCGACCCGCAGGAACTCCGCCTCGTCATCGACGCTGCCGACCGCCGCGACCTGTTCGACCTGCGCTCACTTGAAGCGTTACTGGCCCGAGCCCGCGGACGGCGTGGGCTGGCCGCTCTGCGGAATGCCCTCGCGGTGTCCGGTCCGGCGCCGGAGACCCGCAGCGAGCTCGAGCGCCAGACGCTCGCCTTCGTCCGTGCCCACGGCATCCCGGAGCCGCAGTGCAACGTGCTCGTGCATGGCGTGCTCGTTGACTGCTTCTGGCCGCAGGCCCGCCTGGTCGTCGAGGTCGACTCGTGGCTGTTTCACAAGTCCCGCACGGAGTTCGAGCGCGACCGTCGCCGGGACGCCAAGCTGACCGCCCTCGGCTACCGGGTGATCCGCATCACCTCGCGACGGCTGCGTGAGGAGCCGGCGCGCGTGGCCGCCGAGCTGCTCACGCTGCTGCGCGGAGTGGCATGACCGATAGCATCGGATGGGTGAGCATCCGGGACCGCGGGCCGCGATGAGCGCCACGGGCAGGCGCGCCCGGCTGCGCGAGCAGCGCGAGAACACCCGCCGGGACATCCTCACGGCCGCCGCGGCGCTGCTGCGCGAGCGACCCTACCGGGAGCTCTCGGTGGAGGAGCTGATGGCGCAGACCGGCCTCACGCGCACGGCCTTCTACCGCCACTTCGACGACATCCCCGACCTGGTTCTGCACCTGCTCGCCGATGTGGCCGCGGAGCTGAAGGAGGTGGCCGAGCGGTGGAGCGCGACGGCAGGGGAGCGGTCCCCGGCGCCCGCGCTCGCCGGGCTCGGCGGGACGGTCGACTTCTTCGCCCGCCACGGGCCGTTGCTGCGGGCCGTGGCCGAGGCGGCCGCCACCGACGCCGAGATCGAGCTCGGCCGGCGCCGCCTACGCGCCGGGTTCGTCGAGATGACCGCACAGACGATCGAGCGCCTCGCCGCCGCGGGCCAGGTCCGAGTGCCCGACGCCCGTGCGATGGCGCTCGCACTGAACCTCATGAACGAGAGCTATCTGCTCGAGGAGTTCGGGCAGGAGGGCGCAGGGAACCGCGACGTTGCGCTGGCCACGCTCGAGGCGGTGTGGCTGCGCGTACTCGGCCCGCTGGGCGCCGCGACGCCCGGCATCGCGGGCTGATCCCCGACCGGCGTGCGGCCCACCCTCAATCGCTCCCGCAGCTTCAGCGCCGTCGCCTACGCGTTCGCGGCCACGATGGTCGGCACGACCCTGCCCACACCGCTGTACGCGCTCTACAGCGCCCGGTTCGGCTTCTCCGAGCTCATCGTCACGGTCATCTTCGCCACCTATGCCGTCGGGGTGATCGCCGCGCTGCTGCTGTTCGGCGGTGCCTCGGATGCCATCGGTCGCCGGCGCGCGCTGATGCCGGGGCTCGTCTGCTCCGCGCTGGCCGCTGGTGCGTTCCTGCTCGCGAACGGGCTGCCGCTGCTGCTCGTCGGCCGGCTCCTGTCCGGGCTCTCGGCGGGCATCTTCACCGGCACCGCCACAGCGACGCTGCTCGACCTGGCCGCCGAGGGACAGGGCGAGCGCGCCACGCTCATCGCCACGGTGGCAAACATGGGGGGCCTCGGCGTCGGCCCGCTGCTCGCGGGCGCGCTCGTGCAGTGGGCGACACTGCGGCTCCGGCTCAGCTACTGGGTCGATCTGGCCCTCCTCGTGCCCGCTGCCGCCGGGATCGTGTTCATGTACGAGCCGGAGCAGCGGCCGGGCGGGCGCTGGCGCCCGCAGGGTCTGAGCGTCCCGCCGGATCTGCGCTCCACCTTCACCCGCGCCGCGCTCGCCGGCTTCGCCGGGTTCGCGGTGCTCGGCCTGTTCACTGCCGTCTCGCCCGCCTTCCTGGCCAAGATCCTCCACCAGCCGAGCCACATCCTGCTGGGCGTCGTCGTGTTCGCGGTCTTCCTCGCCTCCACTGCCGGGCAGGCGGCCCTGGCCCGCGTGTCCACGGCGAGGGCGCTGTCGGGCGGGTGCGCGGGGCTCCTCGCCGCCATGGCGCTGCTCGCCCTCGGCCTGGCCGCGAGCTCGCTCGCGGCGCTCGTGGCCGGTGGCGTGCTGGCCGGCTTCGCGCAGGGACTGAGCTTCCGGGCCGGGCTGGCCATGCTCGGTGAGCAGGCCCCGCCCGAGCGCCGCGGTGAGGTGGCCTCGAGCTTCTTCGTCGTCGCCTACGTGGCGATCTCGATCCCGGTCATCGGCGAGGGCGTGCTCGCCGAGCTCGTGAGCCTGCGGACGGCCGGGCTCGTGTTCACGGCTGCGGTCGGCGTCACCGCCGCCGCGGCGCTCGGGCTGCTGGCCCGCGGCTCGACGGCTACTGACACCCAACCCCGGGGTGAGACCCGCCCGGGGCCAGGCAGGTGATACGAGTCGCCGGCTTCCGGGCCGGGCGAATCTGGAAGGCGTAATACTTGCCCACCCAGCCGGTGCGGAGGATCTCGATGATCAGTCGGTCGCCAGCCGCGAGTCTGCGCCCGTGGAACGCGGCCGCGAGGTCGAGCGCGGACGTCCCGCAGCTGTGACGGTGGGTGCGTCGGCACCGCTCGATCTTGGCGGCAACGACATGACGGGCGAAGGGACAACCGGCGCCGTGACAGATCTCGACGACGCGTGAGCCCACTGCAGCGCCCGCGATTACGAGCGAGAGCAGAGAGGTGTAGTGGGGGTGGAAGTACCATCTCCATTGGATGTACGCCGTGCCTTCCGACGGCGCGAGCGTCTGCGTCAGCGTCGTCTGCCCGCTCACACGTCCGTCGCTTACCACCACCGGGACCGTGCCGGGCATGTTCGACGACCTGAGCACGGTCCTGTAGAGGCCGCCGCCGAGATAAGTCACAGCGCCGATCTTGACGTGGGGCCAGTGGGGAGTGCTCACGTGGAGGGTGTCGCCTGACACCGGGTTTCGGTGCGCGTCCGTGACCGTCATGGTGGCGGTGGTGTGCGAGAGGCCGTCGGCGGTGAGCGTGTCGGATGAGAGCTGGATGGCGATCGCTGCCGCCGGTCCGGCCGTCTGCGTGAGCGTGACGGGCGGGCTGGTCACGGTCCCGTCGCTCGCGGTGATCGCATACGTTCCGGCGGTCGTGCTGCTGGTGATGGTGGCGGTCGCCTGGCCGCTCGAATTAGTCCCGCCGGTGGGCTGGGTGATCTGCGGGCCGCCGGGAGGATTGGAGGCGAAGATGACGGTCTCGCCCGAGATCGGGTTCCCGTAGGCATCGGTGACGGTCGCCGTGGCGGTCGTGGTCGAAGTGCCGTCGGCCAGGAGCGAGTTGGACGCCAGCGAGACGGTGACATTCGCCACCGCCGGTCCGGCCCGCTGCGTGAGCGTGACGGGCGGGCTGGTCACGGTCCCGTCGCTCGCGGTGATCGCATACGTTCCGGCGGTCGTGCTGCTGGTGATGGTGGCGGTCGCCTGGCCGCTCGAATTAGTCCCACCGGTGGGCTGGGTGATCTGCGGGCCGCCGGGAGGATTGGAGGCGAAGATGACGGTCTCGCCCGAGATCGGGTTCCCGTAGGCATCGGTGACGGTCGCCGTGGCGGTCGTGGTCGAAGTGCCGTCGGCCAGGAGCGAGTTGGACGCCAGCGAGACGGTGA
Organism: uncultured Solirubrobacterales bacterium; assembly: GCA_963848745.1. GTDB lineage: Bacteria > Actinomycetota > Thermoleophilia > Solirubrobacterales > Solirubrobacteraceae > Palsa-465. The sequence goes on from CAWKEO010000003.1 coordinate 96,339, forward strand.
CATTCGCCACCGGTCCGGCCGTCTGCGTGAGCGTGACGGGGGGGCTGGTCACGGTCCCGTCGCTCGCGGTGATCGCATACGTTCCGGCGGTCGTGCTGCTGGTGATGGTGGCGGTCGCCTGGCCGCTCGAATTAGTGACACCGGTGGGCTGGGTGATCTGCGGGCCGCCGGGAGGATTGGAGGCGGAAGATGACGGTCTCGCCCGGGATCGGGTTCCCGTAGGCATCGGTGACGGTCGCTGTGGCGGTGTGGTCGAGTTGCCGTCGGCCAGGAGCGAGTCGGAGAGAGCGAGACGGTGACATTCGCCACCGCGCTCGGCGTCTGGGTGAGGGTGCCGGTGCCCGTGATGGGATTCCCGCTCGAGTCCACCGACGAGGTGTCGGTCGCCGTGATGGTCGAAGTGCCCGCCAGGTTGCTGCTCGTCAGCGTGGCACTCACATGTCCGTTCGGATCGGTTGGCGCCATCGACTGCGCGATCGTCTGGCCGTTGTCGCTGCTGAACGTGACGAAATCACCCGGAACGGGCTGGCCATTGCCATCGGTCACCTGGGCGCTCAGCGTCACGCTCTGGCCGCCGACCGGTCCCGAGGCCGGCGAGACCGTCACGGTCGTCCCGGTGCCCGCGGCCCGGGCCGGCCCCGCCCACGCGACCATGAGCACGCACAAGAGCGCGGTAGCGAGGACTCCTATTCGCATGCGGGTGCCCCTTTGAGGGAACCCCTGCCCCAATTCATTCCCGACACCCCCACGTTCGACTGCGCCGGAACGAAGCCTACAGGTTCCTGGGAGAAGTTCGTTAAACGTTTACCCTGCGCCGGCGGGCGGGGCTATGATCGCCGGCGATACCGAGGGCGGATGGTCAGGAGCGGGCGATGGCAGTGGCAACCGATGTACCTCAGCAGGGCTATGGCCGGGCGAACGCCGCACCGCGGCGCGGACTGCTGATCGCCTGCGCGGTCGGCTGGATCGTGCTGTTCGGCGCCGCGTATGCCGTCGTGAACAGCTCGAGGTCGACGTCGAGCTCCGCCTCGACGCCCAGCGCCACGCTGGCGCCGGGAACGGCGGTGAGCGTGCCGACGGCCACGACGACGGTTCAGCGGCCCAGCGCCCGCCCGCCGGTCATTCGCGCGCCCGCCACCCTGCCGGCGCCGCCGGCGCTCGGTCGCGCCCACGCGGCCGTCCCGGGCACCGTGGTCTCTCGCTCGGTCCCCGTGGCCCGCTTCACGCCGCGGACGACCGTCACGACGGTGGCGACGAGGCATCCGATCCAGCGAGTGATCTCGAGCGGCGCAGGCACGAGCGGCTCGGGGTCAACCGGCCGATCGGGTGGGACGAGCAGCGGCACGAGCACCACGCCGTCGAGCGGTTCGGGCGGCGGCGAGTGCCGGCAGCGGTACGGTCACCGGCGGGGGCTGATCCGCCGCGCGCGCGTCCCCGCGCGCTCAGCGAACGGAGAAGCCGAGGCCGCGCAGCCGCGCCAGCGCGGCTTCGAACGCGCCAGAGGCCACCGCCACCGCATGGGTGGCCTTCGTGTAGTCGGCCGGGCGCACGGCCATCGCGGCCTGGGAGAGCGCGGTGTAGGCGCTGCTCAGCTGGTGCAGGGCGGCGATGAGCGCTCCGTTGGCCGCCGCTGCTGGGCCGCTGACCCGCAGGGCGGCGATCGCCCCGGCCGCGCGCGCGTGGTCCCGGGCTAGAGCCGCGCCAGCCTTCGACTGGGCGAGCGCGTCGCCGGCGGTGGCCAGCGCATGCGCGTCGGCGCTGCGCGTATGGCTGAGCGCCGCCAACGCGCGGTCGAGGCCGCGGGCGTAGACCAGGTCGGTCGAGGGCGCGGCGGGAGCCGCGGCGTGGGCGGGCGCCGGCGTGATCTGGAGGGTGGCGAGTACGCGCTCGCACGCGGCCACGAAGGCGCGCGTGGCGGTGCGGCACACCGCCACCACGGTCCGTCCGCCGCTCGCCAGCGCGTACACCGAAGCGCTCGGGGCGCCGAGCGCAAGTCGCGGGTCGAGCACGCGGTAGAAGTGGTGGGTGCCGAGCGAGACGAGCTCGGGGGTGGGGCTCCCGGTCAGGGTGTGGGCGATGAACACGCTCGGCAGCGGCGTCGCCACGGTCGGGCTGGCGGTGCCGAGCACGAGCTCGCCCCGCGGCGCGCTCGCCGAGATCAACGCGAGCGCCTGGGAGAGCGGCAGGCCGGCCAGGGCGGGCGGGGGCTGCGATAGCCAGGCTGCCGGGTGGGCGATCGTGAGCGGCCCGGACGAGGCGGTGGCGCTGAGCGGCGCCACCCGCCGGGCCGGGGCGGGGCTCGGAGCGTGGCGCTCGGCGGCGGCGGCGATACCCAGGGCGAGAGCTGACGCGACGGCGAGCAGAGCCATCAGGACCAACCGCCGTCGGTGGCCCTGAGCCGGGACCTGCGGGGCGGCGATGGCGGTGATCGCGCGCGGGGCGGCCCGGGGCGAAGCGGGCGCCATCACCGGCGCCATCGGGCGCGGTGCCGGTGCGGCCTCCGGGACGACCGCCAGCGCCGCCGGCGCGGCCTCCGGGACGACCGACGGCGGTGCGGCCTCGGGTTCGACCGCCGGCGGCACCGGGGCGGGCTCCGGTTGGACCGGCGGCGCCCCCACGGCGGCAACCGGCGCACGGCCGTTGGCGCTGGGCTCGATGGCCTCGATCCCGGGCTCGACCGCCGGCTCGGTCGCCGGAGAACTCGAGCATCAGATCGATCTGCTCCCGCAGCGCCGGAACGACCTCGGCGCCGGCGCGGGCAGCGAAGATCACCAGACCGGGGTGGGCCTCGCAGCGATGCAGGATGTCGCGCACGTCGGCCGGGCTCGGGTCGGTCGCCGGCGACTCGCTATGCCCACCGCTCAGCAGCGGCTCGGCGCCCTCGAGCAGCAGGACCACGCCGGCCCGCCGCGCGGCGCCGAACAGGCGGGCCACCTGGACCATCGCTCCTGTACGCCCGCGGTGGAAGACGGCAGCGAGATCGGCTCGCCAGACCGGCAGCTGCAGCTCGGCGCCGAGCACGCGCGCGGCGGCCGCCTTCTCGGCCGCGCCGGCGCCCCCGAACAGGATGATCAGGCTCCGCTTGGCCTCGACCCCTGGCTCGAGCGCGGCGGACGAGCCGGACCAGTAGCGCTCGCTGAAGCGGGCCGGGATCTGGCGCAACGCCGCCGCGAGCGGCAGCGGCAGCGCCACGTCCTCCCAACCGAGGTTGGTCTCGAGCCGGTCCCAGGCTTGCGCCGGACCGCTGGTGCGCCCGCCAGCGAGTCCCCTCTGCATGGCGCGAGCATACGGCCTATCGCCCGCTTTGCGCGAACCGTGGGCGCCAACGGTCAGATATGTGCAGTCTTCAGTCCCGAACCGCACAGCGGGACGACGGTGGTGCCGGCGAGCAGTTCGCGGGCCCGTGCCCACTCCGGGCCCTCGGCTCCGCTCGGCCCCAGGCGCCGCGCCGCGCGCACCGCCGCCCACGGCACAGCTGCCGTCGGCTCGACGAGCATCCCGCGCGCGGCCAGGTCGGCCATGGCGGGAGCGATCGCCTCCTCGGAGACGGCCAGCACGCAGCCACCGGTCTCGCGCACGGCCCTGAGCATCTCGGCCCCACGGGCCGGACGGGGGATCGCGATGCCCTCGGCCACGGTCGTCCGTGCTTGCACCTGCTCCGGTGCGCCCGACCCGGCGCGCCAGGCGCCGGCGAGCGGCGCGCAGCGGCCGGCCTGAACGGCGATCAGCGCCGGGCGGTGGGGGATGAGCCCGGCCGCGTGCAGCTCGGCGAACCCGATTGCCGCTCCCAGCAGCAGCGTGCCGTTTCCGGCCGGGATGACGAGCGCATCGGGTAGCGGGCTCAGCTGCTCCCACACCTCGTAGGCGAACGTCTTCGTGCCCTGCAGGAACAGCGGGTCGTGAACGTGGGAGGCGTACATCGCATCGCCAGTGCGGACCGCAGCCGCCGCCGCCTCGGCCGTCGCGGTGCGGTCACCGGCCACGAGCTCGAGCGTCGCCCCGAACGCCCGGATCTGCGCTTGCTTGGCCCCCGAGGTCGCGGCAGGCACGAACACCCGGCAGGGCAGGTCCGCACGGGCCGCGTAGGCGGCGATCGCGCTGCCGGCATTGCCGCTCGAGTCGGCGATCAGCGCCGGCGCCGCGCGGGCCCGAGCCGCCGCCACCAGCACGACGGCGCCGCGGTCCTTGAACGAGCCGGTGGGGGAGACGAACTCGAGCTTGCACCACACCCCGGGCTCGCCCGAGGCGACGAGCGGCGTGGCGCCCTCGCCCATCGAGAGGCCAGCCACGGGTGCCACCGGGATGGCGGGCGCGTAGCGCCACAGCCCGCTGCCCGGCGGGCTTGCCCCCAGCGTGGCCAGAGCACCGGCCGCCTGCAGGGGAAGCGACTCGGTCAGCAGCGCTCCGAGATCCGCGCGCGCGGCGCCTGGGCCACGAGCAGCTCGCCCGGCGCCGGGGTCAACCTTCGGAATCGATGCGGCGTAGGAAATGCACCAGCCCCGCGAAGAACGCGTTGCGCGGCCACGCGCCCGCCGGGTCGTTGTGCGCGTAGGTGCCGTGGCGGTTGATGAGCAGCAAGTTGCGCATCGGGATGTGCGACTGCTTGGCCAGGGTGAGGGCCGACTGCGTGATCGAGGCGCCGCCGTAGGCGCCGAAGGCGTACATGAGCAAGCTGTGGGGGAGCTTGCGGCCCATTGTGGCGTGCACGTTCAGCACCTTCTGGGCCGGGCTGGGCAGACCGGTGCCGACGGCGTCGAAGCTGTCGATGGACAGCCGGGTGGGGAAGTACCACTCGACCCCGTCCGCGCCGGCCACACCCGAGCCGGAGAGCATCGTCGCCCACCGGCTCGCCGGGGTGAGTGCGCCGGCGCCGTTCCAGCCGTGCACGCCGGCGGCGTTCGCCGGGGCGAGACCGGCGCCCTCGTGGGCGAGGACCGCGAACACGCCGAACTTCGAGGTGGAGACGTTCGTGTTGTCGGCGAACAGGGCCAGGTTGGTCACGGGGACGCCTGGGTTGAGGAAGGAGGGCAGGAGCGAGAACGTCTGACCGATAGCGGGGGCTTTCGGCTGCTGCACGGCGGCCAGGGCGCCGGTACTCGAGAAGATGCCGAGCAGCGGCGCCGGAACGCCGCCTGTGATCCCGCCCCAGGGCGAGGCGCCGTGTGCCATCAGGCCGGACAGGTCCGCACGGGCCTTGGCGGCAGTGGCCGAACCGAGGCCGGCGCCGTCGTCGAAGACCAGGCCGGCCAGGTCATCGGCGCCCGCCCGCCCACCGAAGTCGTAGGTGGCGTAGGCGGTGACGAGAGCTCCGCCGAGCGAGTGGCCGCTCAGGACGACCCTGCCGCCGAGGCGCCTCGCCGCCTGGATGACGATCCGCAGGTCCTGCATGGCCACGTTGACGCCCCAGTTCTTGGCGAAGCCGTCCTGGGTGGCGGTGAGGTACCTCACGTGCTTCTTGATGCTGTGGTCGGCGAGGAAGTTCAGGTAGTAGTCGAACACCTGGGTCTCGGTCGCCTTGTGCTGCTTGGCCCGCGTGAGCACCGACTGGTCCTCGAGCAGGTTCTGCCGACGCTCGACCGACCACACCTGCCAGTTCGGCAGCGTGCGGGTCAGCCACTGCGCGAGCGGCACGATGTAGGCGCTACCGGCCGTCGTGCCGGGTTCGAACACGAGCACGTTGCGGGCACCCGGGCGCCCGATCTTCAAAACCCCGACCTTGTTCAGGCGGGCCGGCGTGCCGGGGGCGTCGAAGCCCTGCATCCACTGCACATGCAGGAGCGGGACGGGCCGGGCGCCGGCCGGTACGGCGGCGACGGCACTGAGCAGGCAGGCGGTGGCAGCGGCGAGACTCAGCCGACGGGCGACAGCGCTCATCACGACTCCTCTCCAGGCACGAAACGAGCCCGTCACCTTAGCCCCCAGGAACGTCAGCTGCGTGTCCGGTGTGCACAGGTTCGAGGCGGTAGGCTGGTCGTTACGTCCATCCATCGCTGCCGGGCCGGCGGCGCACCCGCAGCGCCTAGCACGGCCGGATGCCGTGCGGACGCGCTACAAGCCCCCGCGGGAGTGCCGATTACCTGAAGGCGGTCTGGACGACCGTCCGAGGAGAGCCAAGGAACCGAGCATGACGCGCGTACCCGAAAACAGGCGACGGTTGGCGCCGTCGCGCAGGCTGGGTGGAGCTGGACGCTCTCATCAGATGCCGGCCTCCTCACGCGGCGAGGCGATCCGCCGCATCATCGAGCGCAGTGACCTGGACGAATTCACCGAGCGGGTCATCGACAGCTTCTGGGAGCGGCCGGAGATGCAGGAGGCACGGCACGAGCGCGAGGAGATGCGCGCCTTCGTGCGCTGGTGCCTGGAGCTGGTGATCCGCTGGCTGGTGAAGGGCATGCCGCCGACCGGCCCCGACCTCGAGGTCTTCCGCGCGCGCGCCCGTGTGCGAGCCGCCGAGGGCGTCTCGGCCGATCTCGCGCCGGCCAACCTGCGGCGCGGCGCCCGCTACGCCTGGGGCGCGCTGCTCGACGTGGCCAGCGATGACGAGCGCATGGCGTTGCTCGAGAGCGCCGACCTCCTGTTCGAGTTCGTCGATCGGGTCTCGCAGATCTTCTTCGAGGCCTACCAGGCCGAGGCGACGTCGCGGCCGGTGAGCGCGGAGGAGACCGGCGCCCGAGCGCTTCTGCGCCGCATCAGCGCCGACGAGCTTCCGCTCGTCGAGGACCACCTGCTGGCCGAGCGGCTCGGCTTCGACCTCGAGCACGGCTCGTGGCCGTTCGTCGTCGCCTCCCCGTCGCGCAGCGCCCAGTTCCACGCCGAGCTGGCCGCTCAGCTGCGCCGACGCCACGCCCTCGCCGTCTCCGAGGGCCGCCGCGTGGCGGGTCTGGCCAACGCCGAGGCGCCCTGGGAGGGACTGGCACTCGACCTGAACACGATCGTGGCCAGCGGCACCCGCGGCGTGCGGGAGGAGCGGGGCCGGGCGCTCGAGGAGGTGCGCGCGGTGGTCGAGATCGCCACCGCCCGCGGCGATCACGGCGAGATCGACGTCGACGACTACCTGGCCGAGCTCCTGCTCGAGCGCTCCCCCCGCGTCGGCGCGAAGCTCGTCAGCCGCGTGTACGGACCGCTCGGCGAGGAGCTCGCGCACACCCTCGACGTGCTCGTCCAGCACAGCTTCGAGCGCGGCCGGGCGGCCGCCGCCCTGCCGGTGCATCGCAACACGCTGCGCGACCGCATCGCGCGCATCGCCGAGCTCACCGGGCTCGATCTCGACACCGTTCAGGGTCGAGGTTTGGCCTGGCTGGCGTGGCTGGAGAGGCGCGGTACGCCATCACGGCTGCCTCAGCGCTACGGGGCCTGAGCCCCGTATTGAAAAAACATTAGGAACCTGCCGCCGAGTACCCACGCCGTCCTGGCGTTGCCATAGATTGTCGGCAGGATTACTACCTCTGTGGAGGAGGAACATATGCGGAACTACCGCAGGTCGACGCTCAGCGTCGTCCTTGCAGTATTGGCCGCCGTCGCGGTTGCGGCGTGCGGCAGCAGCTCAAGCTCGAAGAGCAGCGGCGGCTCGGGCTCGAGCGGTTCGAGCTCGACGTCGAGTTCGACGGCGAGCTCGACGAGCAACTCTGCCGGCCCGATCACGCTGCTGATGGGGACGGCGCCGGACTCGCTCGATCCGGGCTTCGGCTACACGACCCAGGCGGCTGAGGCCGACTGGATCAGCTACACCGGCCTGGTGACCTACGCGCACACGAGCGGCACCGCCAGCGGGCAGGTCATCCCCGGCCTGGCCACGGCGCTGCCGACGGTCAGCGCCGACGGCAAGACCTACACGGCGACCCTGCGCAAGGGCCTGACCTACTCGACCGGAGCGCCGGTCAAGGCGAGCGACTTCGCCTACTCGGTCGAGCGCTCGCTGAAGATCCCCTGGGGCGGCTCGAGCTTCGTGACCAGCAATGTCGTCGGCGCGGCGGCCTACGCCGCCGGCAAGGCGAAGACGATCTCCGGCATCACGGCCAACGACGCCACCGGGCAGATCACCATCAAGCTGATGGCCCCCTACGGCGCGTTCGACAACGTGCTGGCATTCCCGGCCTTCGCCCTCGTGCCCTCCGGCACGCCGATGAAGAACATGCCGAACGACCCGCCCCCCGGCGACGGTCCGTACATGATCAAGAACGTCGTCCCGAACCAGGGCTTCTCGGTCGTGCGCAACCCGAACTGGGCCAAGCAGGGCGTTCCGGGGATCCCGGCCGGCCACGTCGACGTGAACGTGAAGATCTCGTCGAACGTCGCCTCCAACGCGCTGGCCGTGCTGCAGAACTCGGCCGACGTGTTCGACTGGGCGGACACGCCTCCGGGCAGCGTCCTGCCGCAGATCTCCTCGCAGGCGTCGAGCCGGTACCACAAGGTCATCATGAACTCGACCTACTACATCTTCCTGAACTCTCAGGAGAAGCCGTTCAACAACCAGCTCGCCCGCGAGGCCGTGGTCGCCGGGCTGGACCAGAACGAGATGAGCCGGCTGGGTTCGGGCTTCCTGACCCCCGCCTGCTTCTTCCTGCCCCCGAACATGACCGGTCACCCGACGGGCACGTGCCCCTACGGTGATCCGGCCAGCGGCGGCAACCTGGCGAAGGCCAAGGCGCTGGTCAAGCAGGCCGGCCTCACCGGCTACCCGGTCACGGTGTGGTCGGAGACCCGGTCGCCGCGTCAGCAATGGATGACCTACTACACGCAGTTCCTGAACCAGATCGGCTTCAAGGCCACGCAGAAGGTGATCGCGGACGCGACCTACTTCTCGACCATCGGCGAGCTGAAGCTCCACCCCCAGACCGGCTTCGCCGACTGGAACCAGGACTTCCCGAACCCGATCGACTTCTACCTGCTCCTGCAGAGCGCATCGATCCTCCCCACCAACAATGAGAACTTCGGTGAGGTCAAGGATCCGTACATCGACAGCACGTCGACCAAGCTCGGCCAGACTCCGACGAGTCAGCTGAGCTCGATCGCGTCGCAGTGGCAGGCGCTGGACGAGTACGTGGCCAAGAAGGCCTACGTCGCCGTGTTCGGCTACCAGAGCTTCCCGGCGTTCACGTCGAGTCGCATCTCGCCGAACTACGACTTCAACCAGCTCTACGGCTGGGACTACAGCTCGTTCCAGTTGAAGTAAATCCGGCAACGGTGGGCCGGGAGAGCTAGTCTTTCCCGGCCCACCGCCGCTCTCATGGCCACCACCTCAGCCACCGGAACGGAATTCTCAGGCGAGCTGCCTCCCGCCCTCGAGGGCGGCGAAGGCACCCCGCCCGGCGTTGGGCCGTGGCGACTGGCCGGCCGTCGCCTGCGTCGCAACAAGGTGGCGCTGTTCTTCGGCGGCCTGTTCCTGCTCATCCTCGTGCTGTGCCTGCTCGCGCCCGTGTATTCGCACGACGTCGCGCACGCCGGCCCGGCCGACATCTTCAACGGCAAGGTCCACGTCGGCAACAAGGACGAGTACGTCCTCAGCCTGACCGGCATCCCGATCGGACCGAGCTGGCACTCCAAGTTCTTCTTCGGCGCCGACGAGCTCGGCCGCGACGTGGCGGTGCGCGTGCTCTACGGCGGGCGCAACTCACTCGAGGTCGGCGCGGGGGCCACTCTCATCACGATGGTCCTGGGCACCCTGCTCGGCATGCTGGCCGGGTACCTGCGCGGACTCACCGACGGTGTCATCCGCCTCGCCCTCGACGTCATCTGGTCCTTCCCGGCCGTTCTGCTCGGCGTCGCTCTCGGCGTGCAGGCGGCGATCAGCAAGAGCGGGTCGATCGGTCCCTTCAAGGGCCTCTCGATCCCCATGATCGTGATCGGGCTCGTCTACATCCCCTACGTGGGCAGACCGGTGCGCGCCCAGGTCCTGCAGCTGCGCGAGCGCGAGTTCGTCGACGCGGCGCGCCAGCAGGGGCTCTCGCACATGCGGATCATGCTGTCCGAGATCCTGCCCAACCTGACCAGCACGATCATCGTCTTCGTGCCGCTGATCCTGGCCAACGCCATCCTGCTCGAGGCCGCCCTGTCCTACCTGGGCGCCGGGATCCAGCCGCCGAACCCGTCGTGGGGCACGATGATCTCCGAGGGCATCCCCAACATCTACTCCTCGTTCCACCTCGTGCTCGTGCCCGGGATCATGCTCGTGGTCTGCGTCCTGTCGATCAACATCTTCGGCGACGGAATGCGTGACGCGTTCGATCCGCGGGCCAAGGTGCGGATCGCGCACTGATGGTCCGTTTCGTCGTCCGCCGGATCGGCTCGGCGCTGGTCGTCCTGATCCTCATCTCGATCGTCACCTTCCTCATCTTCGAGGCCACCGGCGACGCGGCCTCCCGTCTGGCCGGCCGCCACGCCACCGCCGAGCAGGTCCTGCTGATCAAGAAGAAGTTCGGCTTCGACAAGCCGATCTACGTCCAGTACGGGAAGATGATGGAGAACATCTTCGACGGCTCGGCGTACTCGTACACGCAGGGCTTCACGGTCAACTCGGAGCTGAAGGCCGGGCTCCCGGCCACCCTGTCACTGGCCCTCGGAGCCGGCGTGCTCTGGCTGCTGGCGTCGATCGCCGTGGGCACGCTGGCGGCGATGCGGGCGGGCCGCTACACCGACCGGGTGCTCACCGTCTTAGCCATGGCCGGGGTGTCGTTCCCGCCCTTCTTCCTCGGGGCGGTGCTCATCTACTACCTGGGCTTCAAGGCGAAGATCTTCCCGCTCGGGGGTTACGTCAAGCTGACCGCAGACCCGGTCCAGTGGTTCGTGCACCTCGTGCTGCCGTGGTTCACGCTGTCGGTGCTGTTCGTCGGCTTCTATTCGCGCGTGCTGCGCTCGACCATCCTCGACACCATCAACGAGGACTACGTGCGCACGGCCAAGGCCAAGGGCCTCTCGCCCCGCCAGGTGCTGCTGCGCCACATCCTGCGCACGAGCCTCATCCCGATCGTCTCTCTGTGGGGTCTCGACCTCGCGCAGGTGATCGGCGGCGGCGCCATCCTCACCGAGTCGGTGTACAACCTGCACGGCGTCGGGCAGCTGGCGGCCATCTCGATCGGCGACCTCGACCCGGTCGTGATCGAGGTGATCGTGATGTTCACCGCCTTCGCGGTCGTCATCCTGGGTGCGGTGACCGACATCCTCTACGCCTACCTCGACCCGCGGATCCGGTTGTGAGCACCGGCAACAACCACCTGCTCGCGGTCGAGGAGCTCAAGGTCTCGTTCGCCACCGAGGACGGCGTCGTGCGCGCCGTCGACGGCGTGTCGTTCACGGTCAGCCCGGGCGAGGTGGTGGCGATCGTCGGCGAGTCGGGCTCGGGGAAGTCGGTGACCGCGATGACGCTCATGGGTCTGACCCGGGGGCCGAACGCCGAGTTCGCCGGACGGGCCACGTTCGACGGCCACGACCTGGTGACGCTGCCCGAGGACGAGATGCAGAAGGTCCGCGGCGCCGGCATCGCGATGGTGTTCCAGGACCCGATGAGCTCGCTCAACCCGGTGTACCGGATCGGTTATCAGATCGTCGAGCAGATCCGCGTGCACCACCGCGACATGTCGAAGGCCCAAGCGTATGACCGCGCCGTCGAGCTGATGGAGCGCGTCGGCATCCCGAGGGCCCGCGATCGCCTGCGCTCCTACCCGCACGAGTTCTCCGGCGGCATGCGCCAGCGCGTGATGATCGCCATGGCGCTCTCGTGCTCGCCCAAGCTGCTCATCGCCGATGAGCCGACGACCGCGCTCGACGTGACGATCCAGGCCCAGATCCTCGACGAGCTGCGCCAGCTGCGCGAGCAGTCCTCGGCCGGGATCATCCTGGTCACCCACGATCTCGGCGTGGTGGCCGATATCGCCGACCGCGTCGTGGTCATGTACGCCGGGCGGGTGGTCGAGCAGGGCACGCTGGACGAGATCTTCTACGACCCCCAGCACCCGTACACGTGGGGGCTGCTCGGCTCGATCACGCGGGTGGATGCCGACCGCTCGCAGCGCCTGCCCGCCATCGCCGGGCTGCCGCCGTCGCTTTTGAAGCCGCCGGAGGGGTGCCACTTCCGGCCCCGCTGCCCGCACGAGTTCAGCCGCTGCATGCAGGTGCCCGACCTGACCGCCCGGCTCCCGGACGCGCCGAACCACCTCGACCGCTGCTGGCTCGAGGTCGAGGAGAAGCGCAAGCGGCGGATGGTTGGTGACCGGATCGGTCTGGCCAGCCCGGAGACGGTGGCCCCGTGAGTGCCACCACGCCGAGCGCCGAGGCGACCCCGCCGTCCGCCAACGGCCAGGCGCTGCTCGAGGTCGAGCACCTGCGGGTGCTGTTCCCGATCAAGGCGGGCCTGATCATCGACCGCCAGGTCGGCCAGGTGCACGCCGTCGACGACGTGTCGTTCACGCTGCGCGAGGGGGAGACGCTCGGCATCGTCGGCGAGTCGGGCTGCGGCAAGACGACCCTCATCCGCACGCTCGTGCGGCTCATCGAGGCCACCGACGGGTCGATCCGCTTCCGGGGCCAGGACATCACCAAGGCCGGGCGGGCGGTGCTCGAGCCGATCCGCCGCGAGATGCAGATGGTGTTCCAGGACCCGCAGGCCTCACTCAACCCGCGCAAGCGCATCTCCCAGATCCTGGCCACGCCGCTGCGCCTGCGCGGGGTGCCGCGCGAGAAGGTGGACGACGAGATCCGCTCGCTGCTCGCGCGCGTCGGGCTGCAGCCCGAGCATCTCGGCCGCTTTCCGCACGAGTTCTCCGGCGGCCAGCGCCAGCGCATCGGGATCGCCCGCGCGCTCGCGGTCGAGCCGCGGCTGATCCTGCTCGACGAGCCGGTGTCGGCCCTCGACGTCTCGATCCAGGCGCAGGTCATCAACCTGCTCGACGACCTCCAGGACGACCTCAAGCTGTCCTACGTGTTCGTCGCCCACGACCTCAGCGTCGTGCGCCACGTGTCGGACCGCATCGTCGTCATGTACCTGGGCAAGGTGATGGAGATCTCGCCGGCCGAGGAGCTCTACCACAAGCCGATCCACCCGTACACCTCGGCGCTGCTGAGCGCGATCCCGATTCCCGATCCGAACGAGAACCGGAGTCGCGAACGCACCGTCGTGGGCGGGGAGCCGCCCAATCCGATCAACCCGCCCTCGGGCTGCCGCTTCCACACCCGCTGCCCGCGGGCCACGGACGTGTGCCGGCGCGTCGAGCCCCCGCTCACCGAGTACGCGGGCGGGCACCTGGCCGCCTGCCACCACCCCCAGAACGTCAGCGCCGAGGAGGCGCGGGCGGCCACCCGCTCTGAGGCCTCCCCGCTCAGCGCCGGAACCGAGGGGCCCGACCTGGCGCCCGGGGGAGCTCCCTCACGCGCCGAGGACGCGCCACTGGGGGCCGAGCGGCGCGAGGCCGAGAGCGTGGGCGCGCCGGCGCGCGAGGCGGCCCCCGAGACCCCGACGGAGCTGGCCGGCGAGCCCGCCGTCTCCGACGGGCCTGAGGTGCCGCCGCCCGGGACGGGCTGAGCGCGTAAGGCCCCCCGGCCGCCAACCGGTACCGGATTGCCGATGTAAAGCCCGGCCTCTTAGCCGATTCTGGTCGCAGTGACCACAGCGATCGAGACGGAGGCCGCAGAATGCATCCCCAGCTCAGCCAGGCCCTCACCCAGGCCAACAGCAGCGATATCAGCACCAACGCCGAGCGCCACCGCGTCGCCGTCGGCGGCGATGTCGAGCCCCGCGAGACTCGGCGCGGACGCGTCGCCCGGGTCCGGCAATACTTCAAGCATGTACGGCCGACTGACCAGCGCGCATCTGGTCGGGCGTGGAGTGGAGCTCGCTGAGCTCCAGCAGGCCTACGTCCTGGCGAAGAGCGAGCAGCCCGGCGTCGTGCTCATCAGCGGTGACTCGGGCGTGGGCAAGACCCGGCTGCTGTCCGAGCTCGAGCGCCAGGTCTCCGAGGACGCCCTCGTGCTCCGGGGCGAGGCGATGCAGACCGGAGACGGTGAGCTTCCCTATGGGCTCCTGCTCGGCGCGCTGCGGCCGCTCGTGCGCGAGCGCCATCCGGTACTGAGCGAGCTCGCGCCGGCCAACCGGGCGACGCTCGCGGTCCTGCTCCCCGGCCTGGACGACGCCCCCCGGCCCGAGCGCGAGGACCCGGCGGCGCAGCTGCGGTTGTTCGAGGCGCTGCTCGAGCTGCTGCACCGGCTGGGTGCCGATCGGCCGGTGCTGCTCATGCTCGAGGACATCCACTGGGCCGACCGCTCGAGCCGGGCGTTCCTGGCCTACCTGGCCCGCTCGGTGCGCCGTGAGCGCCTGCTCGTGCTGGCCAGCTTTCGCAGCGACGAGCTCCACCGCCGCCACCCGCTGCGTCCGCTCCTGGCCGAGCTCGAGCGCGTGGCGCTGACTCGTCATCTCCACCTGGAGCCCCTCGGGCGCACCGACCTGCGCGATGTGCTGGCCGACATCCTCGGGGAGCCGCCCGCCCCCGAGCTCGTCCGCCGTCTCCACGAGCGCGCCGAGGGCAACCCGCTGTTCACCGAGGAGCTCCTGGCCGCCGACCGCGACGGGCGCGGTGCCGCGCCGCAGAGCCTGCGCGATGCGTTCATGCTCCGCATCGAGCGCCTCGGCCCCGAGGCCCAGCGCGCGGTCCGCGCGATCGCGGTCGGACGGGCCCTGCCCGAGCCGGTGATCGCCGAGCTCGCCGGCCTCGAACACGCCGCCGCCCAGGAGGCGCTGCGCGAGGCGGTGGCGGCCCAGACCGTAGTTCTGCGCGGCGAGGACTGCCTGAGCTTCCGCCACGAGCTGCTGCGCGAGGCGCTCTACGAGGACCTCCTGCCCGGGGAGCGCTCAGAGCTGCACCTCGCGCTGGCCCGCGTGCTCGAGCGCCGGGCGCAGGAGGGCGAGGACCGCGACCCCAGCACGCCGGCCAGCGTGGCCGCCCACTACGCCGCTGCCGGCGCTCAGCCCGAGGCGCTGCGAGCCAGCATCGCGGCCGCGCACGCGGCCCGCGCTGTCCATGCCCCCGGCGAGGCGGCCGAGCTGGCCGAACGGGCGCTGGAGCTGTGGCATCGGGTGCCCGAGGCTCCGACCGTGGCCGGGATCGATCACCTGGCGCTGCACCTGTTCGCCGCCTGGTCCCAACTCGAGGACGGTCAGCCGACCCGCGCCGAGCACATCCTCCAGGGCGCGCTGCGCGAGGTCGAGCCGGAGCGCGATCCGCAGGCCGCCGCGGCGCTGCTCGAGGCCCTCGCCCACACCCAGTGGTCGCTCAACCGCGGGCTGGACGGCGTGCGCACGGCGAAGCGCGCCCTCGCTCTGCTCGGCGAGGACGGTGGCCGGCGGCGCATGGCTCTGCTTGGGTGGCTGGCCCGTACCGAGTACCTGCGCGGTCGCTTTCGCGACGCCACCGCCGATGCCGAGGAGGCGCTGGCCGGCGCGGTGCAGTTCGGCGACGTCGTGACCGAGGCGCAGGCGCTGAACACACTGGCCATGGCCGAGATCATGTCCGGCGAGCTCGAGCGCGGACGCGAGCGCCTGCAGCGCATGATCGCCCTCTGCGAGGCCGCAGATGACCTCGACTCGGCCTCCTACGGCTACGCCAATCTGGCCGACCTGCTCATGATCGCCGGGCACACCCGGGAGGCGGTCGAGGTCGCGCAGGCCGGGCTCCGCACGCTGCCCGAGCACCTGCGCTCGGCGCGCGGTTGGCTGACCATGACCGTCTCCGAGACGGCGTTCGCGGCCGGCGACTGGACGCTGGCCCGCTCCCATCTGGGGCCACCCACCTCGGAGATGGTTGGGATCCGGCTCATCTTCCGCCTGCTGCGCGAGGCCGAGCTCGCGCTCGGGGTAGGCGAGGAGGACGTTGCCGCCGACGCGCTCGAGGCCGTCGCCCCGCTCGTCGAGCGCAGCTCCGAGCCCCAGTGGATCGCCGCCTACGGCGCGCTGGCCAGCGAGCTGCACCGCCGCCGCCGGGAGCTGCCACAGGCCCGCGCCGCCGTGGCGCGCGCGCTCGACCGCATCGAGGTGTGCAGCGACGACGTGACCCGGATCGCCCGCGCGAGTGCCGCCGGGCTGCGGGTCGAGGCCGACATCGCCCAGCGCGCCCGCGACCTGCGCGAGCCGGCCGAGGCCAAGCAGGCGATCGCCCGGGCGCGCCTGCACATGCAGCGTCTGCAGGCCGCCGCTGCCGAGGGCGGCCCGGTCGAGGCGGCCTGGGTCGCCACCGGGCGCGGCGAGCTCGCCCGTGCCCGCGGCCGCGACGACGCGGCGGCGTGGGAGAAGGCGGCGCAGGCCTGGGAGCGGGTGGAGCGGCCCTACGACATCGCGCTCTCGCGCTGGCGGGCGGCCGAGGCGGCCGCCGGGGCCGGGGAGCGCGCCCGGGCGGGGGAGCTCGCCTCCGCCGCGCTGCAGCGGGCGCAGCAGGTGGGATCGCGGTGGCTCACCGACGAGCTTCGGGCGCTCATCCAGCGCGCGCGCCTGAGCGTGGACGCTCCGGCCGGTGCGCAGGCGCCGCCGGCTCCGGTCCCCACCGAGGACGCCCCGTTCGGGCTCACCCCGCGCGAGCGGGAAGTGCTCGTGCTCATCGCCGAGGGCGCGACGAACCGGCAGATCGGCGCCGCGCTCTACATGGCCGAGAAGACGGCCAGCGTGCACGTCTCCCGCATCCTGGCCAAGCTGGGGGTGCGCACGCGCACCGAGGCGGCGGCGGTGGCCCACCGTGAGGGGCTCGACCGCGGGCTCGTCGCCCGGTCCTAGAGCGCGCGGGGCGCTTACTCCTGGCCCTGGGCCTGGCGGCGCAGGGAGACCTCACCGGCGGCCACCGCGAGCAGCGTCTGGAGGTCGTCGCGGTCGAACGGCTTGGCCAGGAAGTCGTCGGCGCCCGTGTCCGGATCGCGCTGGATGCGCTCACCCTCCTGAAGGGCGACGAGGGTGACGAAATACGTCTGGCGCTCGCCCTCGTCGGTGCGGATCCGCCGGCACAGGCGGTCGGCCGCGAGGCCGCGCAGGCGAGCGTCGCAGATGACCACATCGGGACGGTGGCGGCGGAACGCGCGCCACGCGGCCAGGCCGTCCTCGGCCACGGTGCAGCGCTGGCCAGCGGCATCGATGGCGCGGGCGAGCAGGAAGCGCGAGGCGGCGTCGTCATCGGCCACGAGCACGTTGAGCGGGCGGCCCCCGCCGGTGCCGAGCACGCGCGCGGCCGGCTCGTCAGGCGGGGCGAACTCGCGCTGGAACGCGGCCACGACGTCGGGGTCGAACTGGCTGCCGGCGCCACGGGCCAGCTCGGACAGCGCCTCGCGGGCCTCGCGGGCGGGGCGATGCGGGCGCTCGCTGGTCATGTCCTGGAAGGCCGCGCAGACAAACAGGATGCGCGCGCCGAGCGGGATCTGGGCGCCGCTCAGGCCGTCCGGGTAGCCGCCGCCGTCCCAGCGCTCGTGGCTCGAGCGCACGAGCCGGCCCACCGACTCCATGCCGAAGTTGGCCGCCAGCAGGCGCTCACCGACCACTGTGTGGAGGCGGATGAACTCCCACTCGTGGCCGGGCAGCTCGCCGGAGCGGGTGAGCACGGCGGTGGGCAGCGCCATGTTGCCGACGTCGCGCAGATGCGCCGCGGCCTCGAGGTCCTCGAGCGCCGCCCCGCTCAGCCCCATGCGGTGACCGATGCGCGCCGCCACGTCGGCCACCTGGTAGCGCGGGCGCTCCAGCGGCAGCACCTCCAGCGGGTCCTGGGGCGCCCGCAGCTCCCCCTCGCCGGGCTGGGTCTGGCGGTCGCCGAGGGCGCGCCGGGTGGCCAGCTCGAGCGCGGCGGCCGGAGCCGGGGCTTCCTCGGGCGCGAGCACGCGGCCAACCGTCCCGCGGATCATGAAGCCATCGCCGACCTCGAGCAGCGCGCCGGCGCAGATCGCGCTCAGATCATCAGTTCCTCCGCCGAGACCGGCCAGGACGGCGAAGGTTGCGCCGCGCAGCCGGTAGACCGTGCCCTGCTCACCGACGGCGTCGCGCAGCTTGCGCGCCAGCCAGCCCATCATGGCGTCGCCGCAGGCGTCGCCGTAGGCGCGGTTGTACTCGCCCAGGCCGTGCAGGGAGCAGACGTGCAGGGCGGCGCCGAAGCCGACCGACAGCTCGCGCTCAAGATCCTCGCCGAGCCCGTCGACGCCGGGCAGGCCGGTGATCGGATCGGCGCCGCTGGGCGCGACGGTGGCGGCGGAGCGGCCGGTCAGGCCGATCACGAGCAGGGTGCCGAGCGCGCCGAGCAGACCGCCGGCCAGAGCGGCGGCGAACCAGACGCCGAAGCCGGCCAGGAGGCCGACCGCCACGACTGCGCCGGTGAAGGCGACGACGGTGAGTGTCGCGGCCGTCCGGCGTCTCGACGTCGATACAGGCATACAGAGAGTGACTCGGCTGATGCCCGCAGGGCAGAGACCGTAGTCTGTCCCAGGGGGCGTCCGGAGAAACTACGCAAGCGAGCATTCGGTTCGGGGCTGGAACTCGGACATTTGCGCATTGTGCGCCGGAAACGAGGCACGAGGGGTAGCCTCAGAAAGGCGGTGCAGTGTCACCGCTTGCCGTGGCCGGGACCACCGCGGCGACACCGAAGGAGACGCAGACAGGGTGTCAGAGCAGAGTCCTACCGGGATGCCAGACGGCGGCGGTTCGCCCCGTCGCGATGCTGCGCTCGATCCCGGGTCGCCCCTGCGCGTGCTCATCATCGAGGACAGCGCCGCGTATGCGACGCTCGTCGGCGAGATGCTCACCGAGGGGCTTCCCGAGGGGGTGCAGAGCACGCACTGCAGCGTCCTCTCCGACGCCTGCGATGTGCTGCTCGATCGCCCCGTCGACGTCGTGCTGCTCGATCTCTCCCTCCCGGACGCCCACCAGCTCGAAGCGCTCCAAGCAGTGCAGGCGGCCGCGCCGGAGGTCCCCGTCGTCGTGCTCACCGGGGCCGAGGATCCTCAGGTCGGGCTCGAAGCGGTCCAGAGCGGCGCGCAGGACTTCATCGCCAAGCGCGGAGCCGAGCCGGACCTGCTGACCCGGGCGATTCGCTACGCGGTCGAGCGCAAGCGCTCCGAGGTGCGCTTGGCCGAGCAGGCGCTGCAGGACTCTCTCACCGGGCTGCCCAACCGCGTGCTGCTGCTCGATCGCCTCGGGGTGGCCCTGGCCCGCGCTCGCCGCCGCCCCACCTCGGTGGCCGTGCTGTTCCTCGATCTCGACCGCTTCAAGACCGTCAACGACAGCCTCGGGCACGAGGCCGGGGACCGGCTGCTGCTCGAGATCGCCGGGCGCCTGCGCACGTCGCTGCGCCCCGGCGACACGGTGGCTCGCTTCGGAGGAGACGAGTTCCTCATCCTGTGCGAGGACCTGGGCGGCGAGATCGAAGCCGTGCGCGTGGCCGAGCGGGCGCTGCAGGCGATCAGCGTCCCCATCAACGTGTCCGGGCACGCCATCTCGATCGCCGCCAGCGTCGGCATCGCCATGGGCAGCGCCGCCGCCACCGGGGCGCACGAGCTCATCCGGCAGGCCGACGCGGCCATGTATCGGGCCAAGCGCCGGCAGACCGGTATCGAGCTCTACGAAGCGGTCATGCACAGGGAGGCGATGAGCGACCTCCAGACCGAGCACGAGCTCCGGGCCGCACTGGGGCGGGGGGAGCTCGTGCTCCACTACCAGCCGCTGTTCTCCCTGCATGGCGCCGGCCGCATCGTGTCCGCCGAGGCGCTCGTGCGCTGGCAGCACCCGCGGCGGGGCCTGCTCGCGCCGGCTGAGTTCATCGGCCTGGCCGAGGAGACGGGTCTGATCGTGCCGATCGGGACCTGGGTCATCGGCGAGGCGTGCCGCCAGCTCGGAGCCTGGCGCGAATCCGGGGCTGGTGTCCGAGGACTTCATGCTCGGCGTCAACCTGTCGATCCGGCAGCTCGGGCGCCGTGACCTCGTCGAAACGGTGGGCGCGGCGCTCGAGCGCAGCGGCGTCCCGCCCGCCGCGCTGTGCTTCGAGGTGACCGAGTCGTGCATGGCCGGCGACCCCGAAGGGGCGGTGGCCGCGCTGCGCGATCTCAAGGCACTGGGCGTCGCGCTCGCGCTCGACGACTTCGGCACCGGTTACTCGTCGCTGAGCGCGCTCTCCTCCTACCCGCTCGACTACGTGAAGATCGACCGCTCGTTCATCCAGCGGGTGGCCGAGGACGCTGGGGCCTCGCGGATGTTCGCCGCTGTGCTCGGGGTGGCGCGGGCGGCCGAGCTGCAGGCCGTGGCCGAGGGAATCGAGCAGGAGCGCCAGCTGCACCTCGTCCGCCGCCTGGGCTGCGAGTTCGGGCAGGGGTTCGTGTTCGCCCGGCCGCTGTCGGCTGAGGGCCTGCTTGAGCGGCTCGGTGACGGGGCCGACCGCCCGGCAGGCTCGCAAGCCGCCGCATGACCGGGGTCCGTGTCCCGCTGAGCGCGGCGGTGCTGCTGGACGCGCTGGCTGAGCCGGTCGTGCTCATCGACGATGATGGCCGGGTCGTCCTGGCCAACCAGCAGGCCGGCGATCTGCTCGGGCGGACCGCAGCGGAATTGACCGGTCGCTCGGTCGAGGAGCTGGTGATCCTCCGGCAGGAGAGCGGGTTGGCCGCGCGCATGCGCCGGCTGGCGGGTGACGACGGCCGGCCCGGCGCTCCGGTGCAGCTGATCGCCCGCCACGCCGACGGTCACCCGATCCCGATCGAGGTCCGCGTGGCGGCGGCTGAGCTCGAGGGCCGCGAGGTCAGCGTGATCAGCGCCCACGGCACGCTCGCCCGCCAGCAGGCCGGGGTCATCCAGCGGCTGGCCGGCGTCGTCGAGTCCTCGACCGACGCGATCCTCACCACCGACATGAACGGCATCCTGACGAGCTGGAATCAGGGTGCTCGAACCATGTACGGCTACTCGCGCGAGGAGGTCATCGGCCGGCCGGTGTCGATCCTCATGGACCCCGAGCGCGAGCACGAGATGGGGCACGTGCTCAGCTACATCCGGCGCGGGGAGAGCATCGAGGCGTTCGAGACGATCCGCACGACAAAGGATGGGCAGCGGATCTCGGTCTCCATCAGCATCGCGCCGATCCGCGATCCGGGCGGACGGATCGTCGGCGCGGCCACGGTGGCCCGCGACATCGGCGAGCGCCGCCGGGCCGACGCCCGCATCCGCGCCCTGATCGAGTCCGCGCCTGACGCCGTGGTCGTGGTCGGCGAGGGGGGCATCGTCGTGCTCGTCAACCGCCAGACCGAGGACATGTTCGGCGTCGAGCGCGACCGGTTGCTCGGCCATCCGGTCGACCAGCTGTTCCCCGAGCGCCTGCGCGACGTGGACGGTTACGGCTTCGGGTACTTCGCCGATCCGGGGCAGTCGGGCGCTGCGCTCGAGCTGCTCGGCGTGCGGGCCGACGCCACCGAGTTCCCGATCGAGGTCACATTCAGCCCGCTGCATACCGACACGGGGCTGCTCGTCTACGCCGCCATCCGCGACATCACCCAGCGCAAGCTGACCGAGGCGGAGCTGCGCCGCTCCAACCACGACCTCGAGCAGTTCGCCTACGTCGCCTCCCACGACCTGTCCGAGCCGCTGCGGGTCATCGCGGGATTCGTCGAGCTGCTCGCCCGGCGCTACCGCGACCAGCTCGACGAGGACGCGGAGCGTTTCATCGACTTCATCGTCTCCGGTGTCGAGCGCATGCAGATGCTCATCGACGATCTCCTCGCCTACTCCCGGGCCGGTCGGGTGCGCATGGTTCCGAGCGAGGTCGACAGCGGCGCGCTCGTGCACGAGCTCGTCGCCACGCTGGCCCCCGAGCTCGAGCTGCGGGGCGGGCGGATCGAGATCGGGAAGCTGCCGATCCTGCGGGCCGAGAAGGCGCTCCTGCGCCAGATCTTTCACAACCTGATCAGCAACGCGATCAAGTTCTGTGATGCCGACGAGCCCGTCGTGCGCCTCGACGCCACCCGTGTCCGCGGTGGCTGGCGATTCGACGTGGAGGACAACGGTCCGGGAGTCGACCCCCGGCATGGAGACCGCATCTTCGAGATGTTCCAGCGCCTGCACGGGCGTGAGGTCCGCGGCAGCGGGATGGGCCTGGCCATCGTGAAACGACTCACCGAGCGACATGGCGGTAAGGTCTGGGTCACGCCGGCCGAACCCCGCGGCAGCGTCTTCCGCTTCACGATCCCCGATCGCACCCCGGACCTTTGAGCCTCATGTCACCGCCCAGGTCGCCGTCGCGGCTTGTCCATATCCTCTTGGTCGAGGACAGCCCGGCGGACATCGAGCTGACTCGTCAGGCGCTCACTGAGGCACGCGTGCAGAAGCGGGTGAGCGTCGTCTCCGACGGCGAAGCGGCGATTCGGTATCTGCGCCAGGAGGCGCCCTACGAGGACGCCGAGCGCCCGGATCTGATCCTGCTCGACCTCAACCTGCCCAAGAAGGACGGGCGGGAGCTGCTCCACGACATCAAACAGGACCCGGACCTGCGAGCGATCCCGGTCGTCGTTCTCACCACCTCGGCCTCGGACGACGACATCACCTACGCCTACCGCGAGCACGTCAATTCCTACATCCGCAAGCCGGTGCGGCTGAACGACTTCATCGACGTCGTGCGTACGCTCGACCAGTTCTGGCTTGGGGTGGCGACGCTGCCGCCAAACGGCCGGCGGTAGTCGATGGGCGGCGTCCGCCTGCCGGCGGAGTGGGAGCCGCACGAGCGCACGCTCATGGGCTGGCCCTGCCGGACGGCTCTGTGGGGGGAGACGATGGCGCTGGCGCGCTCGGACTACGCCGCCGTGGCCGGCGCCATCGCCGCCTTCGAGCCGGTGACCATGATCGCCAACCCGGGCGCGGAGGCCGCAGCGGCACGGGCGGCCTGCCCGGCCGGTGTCGAGGTGCTCGAGCTGCCGCTCGACGACTCCTGGCTGCGCGACTGCGGGCCGATCTACGTCCGCGAGGACGGACGCCGGGTGGCCGTCCACTTCGGCTTCAACGCCTGGGGGGAGAAGTTCCGCCCGTTCGACCGCGATGCCGCCGTGGGCGCGCTGGCCGCCCGCGCGCTCGGCGACGAGGTCCGGCGAGGTTCGATCGTGCTCGAGGGCGGCTCGATCCTGGCCGACGGGGAGGGCACGTTGCTCACGACCGAGCAGTGCCTGCTGCATCCGAATCGCAACCCTGGTCTGTCGCGAGATGAGATCGAGACGGCGCTGCGGGATGCGCTCGGCGTCGAGCGCATCCTGTGGCTCGGCCAGGGTCTCGTCGAGGACCGCGACACCGACGGCCACGTCGACCTCATCGCCGCCTTCCTCGCGCCCGGGCGCGTGCTGCTGCAAACCGTGGAGCCGTCCAATCCCAACTACGACGGGTGCGCGGAGAATGTGGCCCGGCTGCGCGCGGCCGGGATCGAGGTGCTCGAGCTGCCGTACCTGCCCTACGTCACAGTGGCCGGGGAGCAGGTGGCGGCCAGCTACCTGAACTTCTACATCTGCAACGGGGCGGTGATCGTGCCGGTCAGCGGTGCGGACACCGACGAGGCCGCCCTGGCGATCATCGCCTCGGCGTACCCCGGGCGTGAGATCGTGCCTGTACCCGGTGCGGTACTGGCCTACGGTGGCGGTGGCCCGCACTGCATCACCCAACAGGTTCCGAGCGCCCATGTCTGAGACCCCAGAAGTCCTCGTCGCGCCCCCGCCGCCGCCCTCGCCGGCGCGCACCCGCGATCCCGAGCGCGCTCCGGTCCGGGTCGGGCTCGTCCAGCATCGCTGGCACTCCGATCCGGTCGAGCACCAGGACGCGCTGGCCGCCGGGATCCGCCTGGCCGCCGGTGAGGGCGCTCAGCTGGTCTGCCTGCAGGAGCTGACCCTCTCGCCCTATTTCGCCATCACCCCCGACGGACCGCAGGCCGGGGGAGCCGAGCCCGAGCCACTTCAGTCCGGGCCCACGCTCCAGTTCGCCGCCCGGCTGGCCGAGGAGACGGGGGTGTTCGTGCACGCGTCGCTGTTCGAGCGCGCCGACGGCCCAGATGGGCCCGACGGCCTCGGCTACAACACGGCGATCGTCGTCGGTCCCGACGGCACGCTCCTCTCGCGCACGCGCAAGCTCCACATCCCGGTCACCGCCGGCTACTACGAGGACCGCTACTTCCGCCCCGGGCCGGCGGGGGAGGACGCGTTCCCGGTGGTCCCGCTTCGCCTCGGCGACTCGGAGGCCCAGCTCGGCCTGCCCACATGCTGGGACCAGTGGTTCCCCGAGCTCGCCCGGGCGTACTCGCTGCAGGGGGCGGAGATCCTCGTCTATCCGACCGCGATCGGCTCCGAGCCCGACCACCCGGAGTTCGACACCCAGCCGTTGTGGGAGAAGGTGATCGTCGCCAACGGAGTGGCCAACGGCACGTTCATGGTGGCGGTCAACCGGATCGGGGAGGAGCCCCCGCTCACCTTCTACGGCTCGAGCTTCATCTCCGATCCCTACGGGCGGATCCTCGTCCAGGCGCCCCGGGACCGGCCCGCCGTGCTCGTGGCCGACCTCGACCTCGATCAGCGCCGCGATTGGCTCGAGCTGTTCCCGTTCCTGCGCACGCGGCGACCGGACGCCTACCGGTTGCTCGTCGAGCCGCGGGTCTGACGGGCGCAGCGGGCGTGCGGCGGTCGCCTTCGCTCTCGCCTCCCGGGAGCGGGGCGAAAAAGCCGCGTGTCGTGCGGGTTTTTCGCCCCGCTTCGTGGATTCGGGTGCCGGCACCCGTCGCGATAGCCTGACCCCGAGTGATCCCGGTCTTCGACGGCCACAACGACGCGCTGATCGCGCCCGACCACGCGGCCCTGGCCACCGGGCGCTCGGGCGGCCATCTCGACCTCCCCCGGATGCGGGCAGGCGGCATGCGCGGCGGGATCTTCGCGGTGTTCAGCGCCTTCGGTCCCCATGTCATGGACACCGCGGTGGCGCGCGCGGACGACGTGATCGAGTTTCCGATGGCGCCCCCGATCGGCCACGAGCTGGCGGCCGCGCAGGCGCTCGCCGCAGCCGGCCGGCTGCTCGCGCTCGAGCGCGCGGGTGAGCTCACCATTGCGCGCCGCTCCGCCGACCTCGACGCCGCGCTCGAGGCTCCTGACGGCCCACCCGTCGCCGTCCTGCACCTCGAGGGGGCGGAGGCGATCGACTTCGAGCTCGAGGCGCTCGAGACGTGGTACGCGGCCGGACTGCGATCGCTCGGGCCGGTGTGGAGTCGCTCGAACGCGTTCGCCCACGGCGTGCCATTCGTGTTCCCGTCCTCGCCGGACACCGGCCCCGGTCTGACCAGCGCCGGGCGGGGGCTCGTCCGCCGCTGCGCCGAGCTCGGCGTGCTCGTCGATCTCAGCCACCTCAACGAGGCCGGCTTCTGGGATGTGGCCGGGATGGAGGCGGGGCCGCTCGTGGCCAGCCACTCGGGCGCTCACGCGCTGAGCGGCGGCTCGCGCAATCTGACCGATGGCCAGCTCGACGCCATCGCCGCCTCCGACGGGCTGGTCGGCATCGTGTTCGCCTGCCCGTTCCTGCGCGCCGACTTCGCCGACGTGGCCGACACCCCGATGCACGAGATCGTCCGTCACGCCGTCTACGTGGCCGAGCGGATCGGAGCCCGGCATGTCGCGCTCGGGTCGGACTTCGACGGCGCCACGATCCCGGCCGAGCTCGGTGATGTGGCTGGGCTGCCGCGGTTGCTCGAGGCTCTCGGTGCGGCCGGGTTCGGCTCCGAGGATCTGCGCGCGCTCGCGTGGGGGAACTGGCGCCGCGTGCTCGGCGCCTGGTGGCGCAGGCCGGCGCGTCCGAGGCGAGCCGGTGGCGGTGAGCTGCGGCGGCGCGTGCCTGACGCCATGTGTGGGATCTGCAGCCGGCCCGGCGAGGCGCTGATCGCGCCGGCGGGGTCGACGCCTGGGAGGTGATGTGGGTGTGCCGGCATCGGCCTCACGGCCAGGCGGCGCTCGGGAGGCGAAGTCGACGCGGATCGCGTGGTCGCGTCGCCGGGATCGATGAGGAAGTTGACCTCGGGATCGGGCAGCCCGGCGCGCGCGGAGGACGAGGAAGCGCTCCTCGAGCTCGCTCCACGTCGGGGTGTGGCCGATCGCGTGCTCGGCCAGAACGGCGGCGAGGACACGCGCCCCCCGGCGGCGGGTCGGGCGGCTGGTCCTCGAGCGCGCGCAGGTCGAAGCCTGCCGATCTCCGCCTGGTCGCAGGCCCGCTCGGTCACCCGCCGGCCGCTCACCTCGGCCAGGTCGATCAGCGTGCGCGCGAGCGTGGTGCAGGGGATGCCGCGGAGCTCGGTGCGGTCAGCGGATCCGAGCGTGACCGAGCGGTGGACGTGCAGCCCGGGGATGCGCCGGCGCGAGCGCCCCGGCAGCGTGAGCTCGATCCGCCCGCCGCCCTGCGGGCGCAGCTCGTGCAGTGCCGCGGCCGAGCGGTGGGAGAGCGCCGGCATGGGGCCCGCCGGCGAGCGCGGCGGCCATCCACAGGCCCTCGCGCGAGAGCAGGGACCGCGGCGTGATCGCGTAGACAGCCCGGTGGATGCGATGCAGGTGGCCCCGGGCAGCCCGCTGCGCACGCCGGAGTCGGTCAGCCCGAGCGCCTGCAGTTGGTGCAGGCCGAGCACGCCGTGCGGCGCTCGGCCAGCGCCACGAGACCTGGGCGTGTGGCGGGACACTGTGTCCCGAAACGCGCCCAGGGTGCGAAAGCTCCATCGCCACAGGCTGGCGTACCGGGCGCCCGGGTCTGTGCAATCCAGTCGAAACTGCCCAAGTCGCTAGACCACGCCGGGGAAGGCGTAGAACAGCGCCACCGCGCCGCTGATCGCCAGCGTGAGGTAGGGCGACACCGCCGCCAGCACGGTGGCGATCAGGTAGGGGGTGATGCCGGCCAGGTTGCGCGCCAGCGCGCGCCGGCGAACGTCGGCGGGCATCGGCGTGCCGAGCAGCTCCGGCCGGCGCTTCAGGATGTGGTGGTTGAGCGTGAAGAACGCCAGCCCCATGAGCATCAGCGAGCCGCCGTACACGGCGGCGGCCAGGTGCTCGCCGCGACCCGCCTGCAGGTAGTTCGCCATCAGGCTGGTGGTGAACGGCAGCAGCACGACACTCATGAGCACGACCGTATTGATGAGCATCAGCGCGTGGTCGGTCTCGCGCAGTCGCGCCAGCGCGGCGTGATGGTTGATCCAGATGATCCCGACGGTCAGGAACGAGATCGCGTAGGCGACGAAGTTCGGCCACTCGTGCCCGAGGTCCCCGGCCAGCGTGTGGCCGGGCTGGGCCACCGGCACGACGAGCCCGAGCACGAGCAGCGTGATGGCGACCGCCAGCACGCCGTCGGAGAAGGACTCGAGTCGCCCAGTGCTCATGCCCAGTCAGTTCGCCGCCCCCCGGGCGGGTTCCTGGTCAGGCGATCTCGCGCGCCCGCCGCGCCGCCGCACTGGCCAGCGCCTGCCGGTAGCCGGCGGCCAGCCGATCGAGCGCCGCCTCCCAGGTGCGCTGGTGCACCCCAGCCAGCCCGCCGCGCCGCAGCCGCTCCCACAGGAGCGGGCCGGCAACCAGCGACAGGAGCGCACGGGCCAGCGGCTCGGCCGACGCTGGCACGAGCAGGCCGTTCACACCGGAGTCGATCAGCGACAGCGGCCCGCCCTCCGCCACCGCCACGACCGGGAGCCCGCTCGCCTGAGCCTCGAGCACGACCTGCCCGAAGGTATCCGTCCGGCTCGGGAACACGAACGCGTCCGCGCTCGCGTACACGCGAGCGAGCTCCTCGCCGCGCAACCAGCCCAGGAACGTCGCTTGCTCGCCGAGCCGGGCCCGCAGGGCGTCCTCCTCCGGGCCGACCCCCGCGATCACGAGGTGGAGCCGGGGGTCGACGGCGCGGGCGCGCTCGAACGCCTCGGCGAGCAGGTCGACGCCCTTCTCGCGCGCGATGCGCCCGGCGTAGAGGACGTTCACCTCGCCCGGGAGCAGACCCGGCGTGCGGAGCGCCGGACTGAACCGGCCCAGGTCGACGCCCCGGTCCCAGCGCGCCAGCGCTCGGGCCGACGCCGAGATCGGCCAGGCGCGCGTCGCTGGACGGGCTGGGTGAGAGCACGAGCTCGCAGCGCCGGTAGCACTCGTGCAGAGCGTGGGCGACCAGACCCTCGAGCTCGGGCCGCCCGCTGCGCAGCCCGGCATAGGTGCCGAGCTCGGTGTGATGGCTGGCCACGAGCGGCAGGCCCTGCGGCGTGGGCGACCAGGCCGGCCATGACGCCGGCCGGCCCCGGGGTGCAGATGTGCACGAGGTCATAGCGGCCCTCGGCCAGCGCGTCGACGACGCCGGTCAGGCGTCGGCACGCCGAGCTGAAGGCCGGGGTAGTAGGGCACCCCGATCGAGGCCACCGCCCGAGCCGGCGGTCGACGCAGCTGTCGGTGCCGATCACCTCGACCTCGAACCCGCGCGCCCCGCGCTCGCGGATCTGGCGCACCGCCGCGCTCACGCCGTGCATGGCGTCGAGGCCGTCGGCCACCAGAGCGATGCGCGGCGGCTCGCCGTCGTGCGCGTCGAGCCGCCGCTTCTCGCCGGACAGGAAGGCGGTGGCGGCGGCGTAGGGGATGGCCGGGACGCTGGCCTGGAACACCGGCGCGCCGTGGCCAGCGACGTCGGTGCCGCCGGCCAGCAGCTCGCCGAGCGAGCGCGACGGCGTCCCCGAGGCGCTGCTCGTGAACGACGCGGGCTCGGCGGGCCAGTCCGGCGTGGCTGAGCTCGCCGCAGGCGAGCAGGCGCACGAGCTCGTCGCCCGTCGATGTCGAGCCGCAGCGCGTCGAGCCAGGCGCCGAGCAGCGCGCGGGCGTCCTCGGGTCCGAGATCTCTCGGCCAGCGGCGCCGTGCCGGGCCTGGCCTTCGCTGAGCAGCCGCTGCGACGATGGTCAGCGTCACCGCGGGATCGAGCGCGCGGTCGCTCGAGACGCCGCCGAGCGAGCGGATGGCCAGCGCGATCGCGGCGTGGGTCCACTTGGCCGCGCTGCCCTGGTCGCCACGGGCGATGGCCCGGCCGGCCGCGCACGTGGTCCAGGAACGCCTGCGGCGTGGCTGCGGGCGGGGTCTCGGTGAACGTGCGGCCGATATCGATTCCGGCGTGGTCATCGGAGCCCCCGATGGCGGTGCCCCCATGGGTCTCGATGTACACGAACGCCGGAAGATTGAGTTCCTTGGCCCGGGAGCCGTTGCGGGTCTCCCAGATCGGGAAGAGCTCGGCCAGGCGGCGGCGGTGGCGCGCGGTCAGCGGCGCCTGCGACGGCATAGAAGGGATGGGCGAGGGCGGCGGCGATCTCGTGGTCGCGGAGGTAATCCGCGCACGTCTCCACGTCGTCGTTGTGGGCCTGCAGCCACGCGTGGTCGTCGGGTGTGATGCCGTAGCAGAGGACATGCACCGCCTGGGGCTCGCCCTTGAAGGCGACGGTCAGCTCCTCGGAGATGAAGGTGTCCGGGCGCTCGGCGATCTGCAGGACGCCGTCGATCGTGTCGTGGTCGGTGATGGTCACGAAGTCCATCCCGCGGGCCTTGGCCTGTTCGTAGACCTCCGTCGGGTCGGTCGCGCACTCCGGAAGCGCGAGCGAGCGCTGGACGCCCAGCTTCGAGAGCTCGGAGGCGCTCGAGTGGACGTGCATGTCTGCGCGTGTCAATTGATCGTTCATGGTGCTCAGGTTGGCTGCGAGCAGGGGTTTTCCGGTGAAGGACCGGGGCCTGGCGTGTGACGATTTGGGGAATGGCGCCAGTCACTATCCTCGCGCGAGGATGCACTTCAGCCAGCTCACGTCGCCGGAGCAGCGCGTCCTCGGTTGCCTGATCGAGAAGCGCTGGACGACCCCGGATCAGTATCCGCTGTCGCTGAATGCGCTGCGGCTGGCCTGCAACCAGTCGACGAATCGCGATCCCGTGACCGACTACGACGAGTCGACCGTGCGCGAGGCCGCCCAGCGCCTGTCGAAGTACGGGCTCGCCCGCCTGGCCAGCGGCCACGGCAGCCGGGCGACGAAGTACCGCCACCTGGCCGAGGAGGGTCTCGGCCTCGGGCGCGAGGAGCTGGCCGTGCTCGCCGTGCTCTTGCTGCGCGGTGCCCAGACGCCAGGCGAGATCAAGGGGCGGGCCGACCGCCTGGCGCCGATCACCACGCTCGGCGAGGTCGAGAGCATCCTCACCGCCCTGTCCCAGCGCGGCTATGCCCGGCGCCTCGTACGCCGTCCGGGTCAGAAGGAGGATCGCTTCGAGCATCTGCTCGGCGACGCGGCCACCGCCGCGGCCGCGCCTTCCCCGCCGAGCCCGCCGCCCCCGAGCCCCGGACCCCCGCCCGTCGCGGCCACGCCGGCGCCGCCGAGCCCGCCGCGCCCCGCCCCCGTCGAGGACGGTGAGCTCCGCCGCCGGGTCGAGCTGCTCGAGCGCGAGGTGGCCACGCTGCGCGCCCGGCTCGACGCGATCGGCGCCGAGCTCGGGATCGAGGCCGGCGGCGAGCAGGCCGGCGCGGTCGCTTGAGCAGCGTGCGCGGGCGCACCGTTCTCGTCACCGGGGCGACCGACGGGCTCGGCCGCGCCCTGGCCGGAGCGCTCGCCGCCGCCGGTGCCACCGTGCTCGTGCACGGGCGCGACCCGGCCCGGGGGGCCGCCACGGCGGCGGAGATCCGGACCCGGACGCCCGAGGCCGACCTGCACCTCGTGACCGCCGACCTCGCCTCGCTGGCCGAGGTGCGGGCGCTTGCCGCCCAGGTTCGCACCGAGCATCCAGCCCTGCACGCGCTCGTCAACAACGCCGGCATCGGCACCTCGCTTCCGGGCGGGGGCGAGCGGATGACGAGCGCCGACGGCTACGAGCTGCGCTTCGCGGTCAACTACCTGGCCGGCTATCTGCTCACGCGCGAGCTCCTGCCCGCGCTCTCCGCCGGCGCCCCGGCGCGCATCGTCAACGTAGCGTCGGCCGGTCAGGCGCCGATCGACTTCGACGACGTCATGCTCGAGCGCCACTACAGCGGCGTGCAGGCCTACTGCCAGAGCAAGCTCGCCCAGATCATGTTCACCATCGACCTGGCCGGCGAGCTCGCGAGTGCCGGCGTGACTGCGACCAGCCTGCACCCGGGCACCTACATGCCGACCAAGATCGTGCTCGACGCCGGCGTGCAGCCGATCACCGCGCTCGAGGACGGGGTGCGGGCGACGCTGCGTCTGGTGGCCGATCCGGCGCTCGAGGGCGTGAGCGGTCGGTACTTCGACGGCGAGAGCGAGGCCGCGCCGCATCCGCAGGCGCTCGACCCGGAGGCCCGGCGGCGCCTGCGCGAGTTGAGCGAGCGGCTCGTCGGGTAAGCCAAGGCCCATGCTTGCCATCGTCGCCGCCAAGGATCCGCCTCACGCCGAGCTCGCCGAGGTTCCCGATCCCGAGCCCCAGCGCCACGAAGCGCTCGTCGACGTGCGGGCGATCAGCCTCAACCGGGGCGAATCGCGCCGGCTGGCCACGCTCGAGCCCGGCGCGAGGACGGGCTGGGACCTGGCCGGCGTCGTGCGCCGGGCGGCCGCCGATGGCAGCGGCCCCGCCGAGGGCGCCCGCGTGGTCGGCCTGCTGGCGAGCGGTGCCTGGGCACAGCGGGCCGCGGTGCGCGCGGACTGGCTGGCTGAGCTGCCGCAGGGGATCTCGTTCGAGCAAGCCGCGGCGCTGCCGGTGGCCGGGCTCACTGCGCTGCGGGCCCTCGAGCTCGGTGGCTTCGTGCTCGGCAAGCCGGTGCTGGTCACCGGGGCCAGCGGCGGCGTGGGCCGGTTCGCCATCCAGCTGGCCAAGCTCGGCGGCGCCCGGGTCACGGCGATCGCTCGCCGCCAGGAGGGGTTGCGCGAGCTCGGCGCCGACGTGGTGGCGCAGGAGATCCCGCACCCCGCCGAGCCTGGCTACGAGCTCGTCATCGACGCGGTTGGCGGCTCGGTGCTCGGCACAGCGATCCAGAAGGTCGCCCCCGGAGGCCTCGTCGTCAGCTTCGCCTCGACCGTGGATGAGCCGGTGGCCTATCCGGCCCGTGAACTCTTCGCCCGCGCGCCGCGAGCCCGTCTGTACGGGCTCTACGTGTTCGCCGAGCTCGAGCACACGAACACTGCCGCGAGCGATCTGTCGCGCCTGGCCGAGCTCGTGGCCGGCGGCCGCCTCGACCCCCAGATCGCCCACACCGCCTCCTGGCGGGAGGCCGGCGCCGCGATCGAGGCGCTGCTCGAGCGCAAGGTTGCCGGCAAGGCCGTGCTGACCGTCGACTAAGAGGGCAGGGCGAGGCCGACCAGATAGGTCGCGCCGCCGACGATGATGCCCGCCAGCGTCATCTCCAGCCCCGCCGACCACCAGGTCCGCAGCGTGATAAGGGACTTCGCCGCCCCGACGAGGAAGTGGGCGATGAGCGAGACGACGGCGGCGATGATGATCGCCACCGTGCCCGTGGTGATCATGAACGGGATGACGGGGACGATCGCGCCCAAGCCGGTCGAGATCCCGGCCGCCACGGCCGCCTGCACCGCGTTCCCGCCCGAGACGTCGGTAACGCCGAACTCCTCCACCGCGAGCGCCTGCAGCATGGCGTCGGGGTGGCGCGACATCGCTTCGGCCATCTGGTCGGCGGTGGCCTCGTCGAGCCCCTTCAGCTGATAGAAGAGCGAGAGCTCCTCCTTCTCCTCCTCGGGGTGGGTGGCGATCTCCTGGCGCTCGCGCTGGAGATTGGCCGCGTTCACCTCGGCCTCCGAGCGCTCGGCCAGATAGGCCCCGGTGGCCATCGACAGGGCCGAGGCGATGGCGCCCGCGATACCGGCGGTCAGCACCGAGGTGGAGCCGCCGGTGGCGCCAGACACGCCGGCCACGATTCCGAACACGGCGGCCAGACCGTCGTTGGCGCCGTAGATGGCTCCCGACACCCACCCGCTGCCGCTGCGGTGCCAGCGCTCGCGTCCGAGGATCCGATCGAGCCGGGCCTGCGCTCCGGGCGCGGCGACCGGGGGCGGGATCCCGGCGCCGCTCGGGGCCGAGCGGCATGCGGCCCGCGTCAGAACCCGAGCGGATCTCCTGCACGGCCATCGAGTGCGAGCGCTCCTCCTTGCGGATGTCGCGCAGCAGCCTGTCGGTGTCCGGGTCGCCGGTCGAACGCTTGTACAGATCGTCGACCTCCTCGTCCTCGGCCGCCTCGCGAGCGGCCAGGAGCCGATCGATCGGCGCCAGCCTGGCCTGCAGGCGCAGCCACAGCGGCAGCTTCACGCCGGCCGGGTCGGGCACCGCGATGCCCAGCTCGCGCATCCGCGCCTCGAGCCGGCCGCGATGGCCGCTCTCGGCCTCGGCCATCCGGCGCAGGATGTCGGCCTCACGCTCATCCATGCGCTGGGCGATGAGCTCGTACACGGAGCCGGCGACGATCTCGCCTCGCCAGGCCTGAAGGAGCCGGTCGCGAACCTCTGGCGGCGCCTCGCTCATGTGCCGCCAGCGTACCCTGTGGTCGGTTATGACATTCCGGGACGGCCGAGTGGACAGCGGGGACGGCGGCGCGCTCGCGCAGGCCATGCGCGAGGAGATCGCTCGCATGTACGACGGCCTCGAGCTCGACGGCGACGACATGCCGAGGGCCGGGCCGGCGGAGCTCAGCCCGCCCGGCGGCGCCTTCCTGGTCGGCTACCGCGACGGCGTGCCGGTGTGCTGTGGCGGCGTCAAGCGGCTGCCCGACGGCGCCTGCGAGATCAAGAGGATGTACGTGATCGAGGAGGCTCGCGGACAGGGGGTGGCCCGGGCGCTGCTCGAGGCGCTCGAGGACCGTGCCCGCACGCTCGGCTACACCGTGGCGCGCCTGGACACCGGCCCGAGGCAGCTCGGCGCTCGGCACATCTACGAGTCGGCCGGCTACCGGGCGGTCGAGAACTTCAACGGCAACCCGGTGGCGACGTTCTTCGGCGAGAAGCGTCTCTGAGGTTTGAGTTTGAGCCCAGTGCGGGCGTGGGAATCCCCTCCGCGGGACCACGCTGGAGGGAGGTCGAGATGCACCGCTTCGCCGCTGCACTGGTTGCCGGGATCTGCTGTGCCGCCGTCGCGCCGGCCGCCCAGGCCGCGGGATCGTGGACGCTGAGCGCCACCAGCCCGACCGGCAGCTACGCGCCGACGTTCACCGGTAACGGAACGCTCGGCGTCCGCGTGCCGCCGGCCGGCCAGGGCTACGACCTCGGGCAGAGCTACGGGCAGAGCGGCGTGCCCTCCGACGCCGAGCTGGCCGGCTTCTACGCGCAGGCGCCCGGGCAGGTCCAGCAGCGCGCCAACCTGCCGATGTGGTCGACGTTGCTGTTCGCCCCCGGCAGCGCGCCGGGTGCCGGCACGGCGACCATCAGCCGCTGGCGCCAGACCCTCGACCTCCAGACCGGCGTGATCACGACGACGATGCGGGAGACGACCGCCTCCGGGCAGGCGAGTGACGTCACCTACCAGGTGCTGACCGACCGGGGCCGGCCGGACGTCGGGCTCGTGCGCCTGCAACTCACCCCGCAGTGGTCGGGTCCGGCGACGGTGACCGACGAGATCGACGGCACACCGGCGAACCTGACCACGCAGGTGGCCACCGGCAGCGCCGCGGGAGCGCATCGCGACTGGGTGGAGATCACCACGCAGGGCACCGGCATCGCGGCCACGCTGTCGAGTCAGCTCGAGGCGAGCGCCAACGTCGTGCCGAGCGCCTCCCCGCCGGTTCCCGGGCTGGCTTCACAGAGCGTCGCTCAGGCGATCACGTTCCCGGTCACCGCCGGCCAGACGTACACGTTCACCAAGTACGTCGGCGTGGCCGACTCACAGAGCACCTCCGACACGGTCACCGCGGCTCAGGCGCAGGCGGCGAGCGCGGCAGCGGCAGGCTGGAGCGCGCTCCTGAGCGCCAACGACGCCGCCTGGTCGGCGCTCTGGAAGGACCGGATCGACGTGCTCGGCGACAGCGTGCTGGCCACGATCGTCAACGCGAGCGAGTTCTATCTGTGGTCGAGCACCGCGCCGGGTGTCGACTGGAGCATCTCGCCCGCCGGCCTGTCGAGCAACGGCTACAACGGACACATCTTCTGGGACGCCGAGACGTGGATGTTCCCCAGCCTGCTGGCCCAGCATCCCGATCTCGCGGCGGGTATGGACGCCTACCGCTCGGGCCGTCTCACGGAGGCCGAGCAGCACGCGACGGCCACCGGCTATCGGGGTGCGCGGTTCCCGTGGGAGAGCGCGCTCGACGGCACCGAGCAGATCCCACCGCCGGTGAGCAAGAACAGCGAGGGGCTGTACGAGCAGCACATCACCGCCGATATCGCGCTCGCCCAATGGCAGTACTTCCTGGCCACCGGCGATCGGACCTGGCTGGCTCGGCGCGGCTGGCCGGTGCTGCGCCAGGCGGCCACGTTCTGGGCCTCGCGGGTCACCCGCGGCGCGAATGGGCGCTACCACATCGACGGCGTCACGGGCCCCGACGAGGAGAACCCGGATGTGAACGACGAGGTGTACACGAACGTCGCCGCCATGCGGACGCTGCAGGACGCGGCGCTGGCCGCACACGTCCTGCACCGGTCCGCGCCGGCGGCGTGGCTGCGGATCGCGGACGCGCTCGTCGTGCCGCTCAGCCGTCGCCTCGGGCCGCTCGTGCACCCCGAGTTCTCGGGCTACGCCGGGCAGCTGGTCAAGCAGGCAGACGTGACCCTGATCCAGTATCCGTGGGCATTCCCGATGAGCCGCGCCGTGGCCACCGCGGACATCGACTTCTACGTCCCGCGGACCGATCCGCAGGGCCCCTCGATGAGCGACGCGGTCAACGAGATCGACAGCTCGGCGCTCGGCACTCCGGGGTGTTCGGCGTTCGTCGACACCGAGCGCAGCTACGAGCCGTTCATCCGCGACCCGTTCGACCAGTTCTCCGAGACCCGGACGGGCGGTGCGTTCACGTTCATGACCGGCATCGGCGGCTTCCTGCAGGAGTTCCTCTACGGCTACTCGGGATTGCGCTGGGGCCCCACCTCGGTGAGCCTCGATCCGAGCCTGACCGCGCAGCTGCCGGGCCTCGTCCTGCGCGGCCTGAGCTGGCACGGCCGACGCTTCACCGTGTCCATCGGGCTGCGGCGCACGATGGTGACGCTGCAGAGCGGTGCGCCGCTGCCGGTGAGCACTCCGGCCGGCCTGCGCCGGGTGCGCCGGGGCGCGCCGCTCGTTCTGACCACGCGCCGCCCCGATCTGGCCGCGAGCAGCGACCCGCTGCGGTGTGCCGCCGCGACGGCGTCGAGCACGCAGACCGGAGCACCGCCGCTGGCCGCGGTCGACGGCAGTCCCGCCACCGGGTGGGCACCGGCGGCGCTCCCGGCCACGCTGACCGTGACCGCACACCGGGCGACCCGGGTCCGGACCGTCACCGTGCTGTGGGGTCACCTGTGGCCGCCGGTCATCACGCCGAACGTGCCGCCCAAGCCGGGACCGGTGATCACCCTGCGTCCGACCGGCTATCAGCTGCTCGGCTCGAGCAACGGCACCACGTGGCGGGTCCTGGCGACGGTCGGCGCGCGCAGCGGTGACCGCGACGTACTGCACTTCAGCCCCCGGCGGTTGCGGGCGTTGCGTCTCAGCATCATCGGGAGCGCGATGCCGGTGCTGCAGGAGGTGAGCGCGGTCGGCTGAGAGTGCATGCGCGGTGCATGCTACGGTGCACCGTGCATGAGTCGTGATCTTCAGGTCCGCAACGTGAGCGAGGACACGCACCGCGCCCTCAAGGCTCGCGCGGCCCGCGAGGGCCGGTCCCTCTCGGACCTCGTGCGCGAGGAGCTTGACCGGATGGCGACCCGGCCATCGCGGCGGGAACTCCTCGAGCGCATCGGGAACCGGGGATCTCCCCGCCTGAGCGAGCCGCTGGCCGATGTCGTCCGACGCATGCGTGACCGAGCGGCATGATCCTCGATAGCTCGGCGTGCCT
This sequence comes from uncultured Solirubrobacterales bacterium, assembly GCA_963848745.1. GTDB lineage: Bacteria > Actinomycetota > Thermoleophilia > Solirubrobacterales > Solirubrobacteraceae > Palsa-465. The sequence goes on from CAWKEO010000003.1 coordinate 133,268, forward strand.
CGACCTCGTGCTGGGCACTGAGCCAGGGCTGGGCGTCAGGGCGTGCCTGTTCGATCCCGAACCTCCTCTTCTTGCCCCCGGCCTGCTGTGGATCGAGGTCGGCCGGGTGCTTCGAGCCAAAGCGCTCGGGGGCTCGATCTCACGGGCGCGGGCGGAAGCCGCCCTGGCCGACTTTCTCGATCTCGGCGTTGAGGAGTCGCCGACCGAACCGCTGCTCGTGCGCGCCTGGCAGTGGCGGGCGAACCTGACCGTCGATGACGGCCTGTTCGCTGCGCTCGCCGAGGCGACGGACCAGCCCCTGGTGACCACTGATCTCCGGCTCGCCGCCGCGGTCCGCCGCCACACGGGGATCGAGGTTCTCGCCCCTGGGGCCTGAACGATGGCGAATGACTCATCTCTGGGACCCGTCAATCGCCATCGTTCGGCGATCGTCGCCGGCGCTCTCGCTCTCGTCCTCGCCGGCTGCGGCAATGCGAGCACGGTGGCGAGGACCCGCGGGTCCACGCGGCCCGCGGCGCACCACCGCATCGCGGCGCACCACCGCCCCGCGCCGTCAGCGCGCGCCGCCCCCGTCTCCGTTCCGGCGCTCATCCCGCCGGCGAACTTCCCCGCGCGCAGCGTGACCGTGCCGGTGCTCACCTACCATCGCGTTCACACGCTCCCGGCCGTGGGTCAGCTCGACCTCATCGTCGATCCGGCGAACTTCCTGGCCGAGATGCACGCGCTGAAGGCCGCGGGCTATCACACGATCCACCAGTGGCAGCTCTTCGACGCCCTCTACAAAGGCGCGCGGCTGCCGCCGAAGCCGATCATCGTCTCGGTCGACGACGGCTACCTCGACGACGTCCGCACGATCCTTCCCGACCTCGAGCGGCTCCACATGGTGGGAACGTTCTTCGTCATCACCGGCCGCACGAGCGAGCCGGGATTCCTCGACGCCGATCAGATCCGGGAGCTCGATCGGGCGGGCATGGACGTGGGCGACCACACAGCGCACCACGTGGACCTCAGCGAGTTGTCTGCGTCCGAGCTCGAGGCCGAGACAGCCGGCTCGCGCCATGTCCTCGACGGCATCCTCGGGCATCCCGTGTACTACTTCGCCTACCCGTTCGGCGACTATGACGCCACCGTCGAGCAGGCGCTGCGGCGGGCCGGATTCACGCTTGCCTACACAACCCAGGGCGGCACGACCGAGACAACGGCGGACGCGCTCACGTTGCCGCGCATCCACGTCGGCCGCAGTGAGACGCCAAGCGGACTGCTCTCACTCGTCGGCGGCGCCTGAGCGCCGTTACGGAATCCCGATCTCCGAGTTGTCCCCGACCATGAAGCGGAACGCCCGCGGCTGGCGGCGGTCGCGGCCGATCGTCACGTTGCGCCCGAGCAGCGAGGACTCCATGCGCCCGTCGAGGTTGCGCACGACCGAGCCGGCGAGCAGGATCGAGTGCTCGACCTCGGCGTGCTCGATCGAGCAGCCCTCGCCGATCGCCGTGTAGGGGCCGATGTAGCAGTCGCTGAGCCGCGCGCCGGCGCCGATGACGGCCGGACCGCGCACAGCGCAGCGCTCGAGCCGGGCGCCGGCCTCGATGACCACCCGCCCATCGACCTGCGAGTCGACGAGCTCGCCCTCGATGTGGCCCTCGATCGTGTCGAGCACGAGGCGGTTGGCGGCCAGCATGTCCTCCAGGCGGCCGGTGTCCTTCCACCACCCGCGCACGACGTGCGGCTCGACCCGATGGCCCTGGTCGACCACGTACTGGATCGCGTCGGTGATCTCGAGCTCGCCCCGTGCCGAGGGCTTGATCGCGCGGGCGGCGTCGTGGATGGCGGGGGTGAACATGTAGACGCCGACCAGGGCGAGGTCGGTTCGCGGCTGCGGTGGCTTTTCGACCAGCTGCACGACCTTCCCGTCGCGCAGCTCGGCCACGCCGTAGTTCTCGGGGTCGGGCACCGGGGTGAGCAGGATGAGCGCGTCGGGGGCGTTCTCGCGAAACGCGGTCACGAGGTCGTCGATGCCGCCCTGTAGGAGGTTGTCGCCCAGGTACATGACGAACGGCGAGTCCCCGAGGAACGGCTCGGCGGTCAGCACCGCGTGGGCGAGGCCGAGCGGCTCGTCCTGGAGGATGTAGGTGATCCGCACCCCGAAGTGGCCGCCGTCACCGGTGATGGCGCGGATCTCGTCTCCGGTCTCCGGAGCGATGATGATGCCGATCTCCTCGATGCCGGCTCGGGCCATCGCCTCGATGCCGTAGAACAGCACGGGCTTGTTGGCTACCGGCACGAGCTGCTTGGCGCTCGTGTATGTGATCGGGCGCAGCCGCGTGCCGCGTCCGCCCGAAAGGATCAGGCCTTTCAACGCTTTCATGGTCGCGGGAGGCTACCGGGGCGGCCGCGAGGAGGTGTGAACGGCGCGCTCAGCTGGCGGCCGCGGCGCCGGCTTCGAGCAGCGCCTCGGCGGCGTCGCGCACGGCCTCGCGCGCGTCGGCCGGCTCGAGCACGACCGCGTCGCCGGCCTCCTTGAGCACCTCGCGCACGAGCCAGTCGATGCCGGCGAAGCGCAGCTGCACGATCACCGAGCCGTCGCCCGGCTCGCTCACCACGGTGCGCTCCTCACGCGCCCAGCGCGCCCGCTCCGGAGAGATCCACACCCGGGCCTGGCGCGAGGCCTGCACCTCCCCCGTGCGGGGCCAGCCGTCGACATCCGCCGCCGGGTCGACATCGGCGCGTGGCTCGAAGCTCTGCTCGCTGACCAGCGCCGACTTGAAGCGATCGAGCCGGAAGTGGCGCACGGCCTCGCGGGACAGGTCGTAGCTGGCCAGGTACCAGCCCTCGCGGCCGTTGATGAGCGCGTAGGGCTCGACGGTGCGGGCGGAGAACTCGTCCTCGTTCTCCTTGTAGTACTCGAACGAGAGCAGCCGGCGGTCGGCGATCGCCCGGCTGACGGCGTGCACGATCTCGGCGTCGTCACCCCCGGCGCTGGCCACCTGCAGCCCCTCGCGCGCCGGATCCTCGCCGAGCGCGCCAACGACCTTCTCCCGCACCGACCGCAGCGAGCCCTCCGGAATGTGCTCGCCGATGAGGTCGATGGCGGCGATCAGCGCCTTCGCCTCGACGGGCAGCAGGCGAGCCGGCCGCGCGAACGAGTCGCCATACGGCTCGGGGTCGATCTCGATCGTGCCGTCGGCCCCGATCTCCGCATACAGCACGTAGGTGCCGGCACCGAAGTTGACCACGTTGAGCAGCGAGATGTCCTCGCGCAGCTCAGCCTCGGAGAGTCCGAGCGCCTCGCGCAGCTCGGGGGCGTCGAGTCGCCGTCCACCCCGTCCGGCGTCGATGAGGATGCTGGCCAGGGTGACGAGACGGGCGAAGCGCTCTGGACGGATCGTGGCCTCAGCACCCGATCCGCCCGCCGGCTCGGGCTCGGCCGGAACGGGCGGAACGAGCGCGGGACCGCGGCCGGCACCGGGCGCCTGCTGGGTGGCCAGGTCGGGCTCGCCCTGGTGGCGGGTGGCGAGCAACTCGACGCGCTGGCGCAGCGCCTCGGCCAGCTCGGCCGGCTGCTCGATGCGGGCGTTCTCACCCAGCCCGAGCACCCACGCGATGAGCAGGCGGGCGTCCGCGTAGGGGGTGAGGAACAGCCGCCCGCCGTCCTCGGCCGCCGGCTGCATCTCGCCGTAGCGGCCGAAATGGCGCTCGATCTGCCAGGCGATCCGCTCGGAGATCCAGATCTCGGCCGTCCCCACCGGATCGCCGAACTGCCATTGGATCCTCCCGGCGTAGGCGCGCGGGTCGAAATCGGTTGGACGCTGGAAGTCGTGCTCGGCCTTCGTCGCGTAACCGACCTTGCCACGGATGCGCGAGAGCCGGAACACGCGGATCGCGCCGCGCTCGTGCGCGCGGCCGACGAGGTAGAACTGGCCGCCCTGGAAGAGGAGCTGGTACGGGTCCACCCGGCGGGTGCCCACCTCGCCGCGGGTCATCGTGTAGTAGTCGAACACGATCGTTTTGCGCCGGAAGATGGCCGTCTCGATCTTGGCCAGGCGCTGGGACACCTCGTGGCCGCCGGCAGCACCGGTGATGCCGAGCGCGACGGTGTGCTGCTCGGGTGCCCGCAGCGGGCTCGGGCGCCCCCAGGAGATCTGCTGCAGGGCCAGACGCAGCGGCTCCGCGTAGGCGAACTCGCCGTCGAGCAGCTGCAGCGCGGTATGGAGGGCGGCGAGCTCCTGGTCGGTGAACTCGATCGCCGGCAGATGGAAGTTCTCGGGCGGCAGCGAGTAGGTCTCCTGCTCGACCACCCCGTCCACGGGCTTCTCGACCGAGAGCACGATTCCCAGCGCCTCGAGCTCGGAGCGATCGGCGTAGAAGCGGCGCGCGAACGCGTCCTCGTTCATCGCGCTGTACCCCTCGACGTCGCGCCGGATCTCGGGCGCGGTGACCGGCCGGCGCTCGGCCATCAGATACGAGATCAGCGACAGCTGCCGAATCAGCTTCTCGGTGTCCTTGGCCATCGCGTCAAATGTAGTCAGAGCGCGCAGCCGACAGCGGGGGCCACCCGGGCCGGACGGGGTGCCGACCGCAATTTGCGGTGATTTGGACCGGCGAGTTGCTACTCGCCGTCGCCCGCGTCGTGATGGTTGTCGCGCAGAAGCGCGGACACGCGCTGCCGGCTGACGCCGAACAGCCGGGCGATCTCGTCCATCGTCATGCCCTCGTGGTGGAGCGCCCGCGCCTCGGTGCGGCGCACCCGCGTGCCATACGTATGGAGCAGGTTCGCGCTCTCGGTGAGCAGCTGCACAAGCAGCGGCGACTCCTCGGCCGGCACGATCTCGGGCAGGGTGCGCCCGCTCTCGATCTCCTCGCGCAGGTAAGCGATGCGCGCACGCATGCGCTCCGTCATCGAGACGCTGTCGTCGAGCGCCCGGTCGAGATCGGCGAGCGCGTGCAGGAACGCTTCAGTCTCTGGTTTCATAACATGCGCCCCGTGTAAGCCCTATTGCAGCAATGGCGGTTGCACGTGATATGGTACCCCATCGTGCTGTGGGGGGGCGAACTGAAGCGGGACTTTCTCATGGGTCCCTCCGATAAGCGGTCGGACGTGCCCGTGCAGTTCGAGGTGCCGCTCCCGCGGGATCCAAGCGGCGCTGCGCTCGCGCGTCACGTCGTGCGCGAGCGTCTGAGCGAGCCAGACATGGCCGGCCTCGATCCAGCGGCGCTCGACCGGGCGCTCCTGATCACCAGCGAGTTGGTCACCAATGCGCTGCGCCACGGCGAGGGTGCGATCGAGCTGCGCATCGGCCGAGCCGGAGATCGTCTGCGGCTCGAGGTCGTCGACCAGGGCAACGGGGTGCCCGCGATCCGCGCGGAAGCGGGCGACGAGGGCGGATGGGGGCTGCGAATCGTCGAGGAGCTCTCGCAGCGCTGGGGGTGTTTCGAGGGCACCACCCATGTGTGGGCGGAGCTGTTGCTGACCGAGTAGATCAGCCGTGCTCTGGATACCGAACCTCGCCAGTGCCGCGGGCAGCCATCGACCCGCGGCACCGGCCTTTGAACGCTACGGCACGATGATGTTCAGGCCGCCGCCGCTGAGCCCCTGAGCGGCGTTGACGTTGGCGATCTCGTACCCGGATCCACCGCACTGGCCATTGGCCACCTGATTCCACTGAGCGGACTCGTTGCCGTTGTCGGAGATCGCCAGCGGGATGTTGGTGTTCACGCCGGCCGGATAGGGGATGCAGTAGATCCCGGGCGAGGGCGATGATGCCGACGTGAAGCCCGTGGTCAGGGTCGAGTTGAACTGCGGGTTGCCGTTGCCGTTGAGCCCCAGGTCGCCGTAGGCCACTGCGGACCCTGCCGCCCCGGTGGCCCCCGTCGCCCCGGTGGAGCCGGCCGGACCCTGCGCGCCGGTTGCCCCACGCGGCCCCGCCGGGATCTGACCCTTCTTGAAGTTGCTTGCCAGCAACGAGTGCGACTTGATGTTGGCCGCGGTGATCGTCCCCCGCGCGATCTGCTTGCCGGTAATCAGATGTGACGCGGCAATCGCAGTCCCTCCGCTGACGGCGATCATCAATGCGATCGTCGAAGTGACGTTGGCATACGTCAGGCGTCTACGGCCCGTTTCCTTGTGCCCGGACACGGTCTCTCCTTCGGTTGATGAACCGATCCTTGGCCGCGAGCGCCCCGGTGACGCGTGTCAGCCAAAAGTCAGTATATGGACGGAGCGGTAACTATGTGTCACCGATCTACGCAGAAGTTACGTACTTACTCTCTCCGTCCGCCGCTTAACAACGGTTTCCATCACGGCTTGGCACTCAGGCGGTGGCTCGCGGCGGCGACCGGCGCCCCCACCGGGCTTTCAGTAACGCTTACGGGGTTTCGAGCAGCGCCTCCCGGGCTTCGCTCTCGGTGGCGTAGCCACACAGCCGAGTGATCTGCCCGCCGTGGACCTCGGCGATGACGAAGTGCTCCGCCGGCCGGCGCTCGTCGTCGCCGATGCGGTGCACGTGGGCGAGCACACGATCGCCATCCTCCTCGAGAGCGCTGACCGCCATCTGTCCGTTGGCGAGCCACCCGATGCGCATGCGCTCGAGAGCCTGGGCGCGCCCCGCGCAGCGGGGAACGCCGCCATCGGGGTCGGGAAGTCCTCGCCAATCGATCTCGTCCGCCAGCAGCGCACCGACGTCGTCGAACCGGGCCTCCGACACCGCCGTGAACGCCGCCACCACGGTGCGCATGGCGTCTCCGGTGCGCGGCGGTGCGCCCGGGTCGATGGTCGCGGATCGCCCGTTCTGCGCCTGTTCGAGGAGCTCCTGTGCCTCGGGTTGATCGTGATGCTCGGCCCAGCCCGCGGGCGTCGCGCCGTACGCGGTGTCACGGAGGTTGGGATCGGCGCCGTGATCGAGCAGCAACCGGATCATGGCCAGGTCGCCCCGCATGGCCGCCTCGTGCAGGGGTGCGGTCCGGGGCCGGGCGTTGACGTCGAACCCGAGCTCGATGAGCAGCGCCGCCGCCGCCCGGTTGCCCGCGGCCGCCGCCCGCACGATCTGCTCCGGGCGGCGTTCGATCGCGCGTTCGCGCAGGCTGTGGTCGGCGGCGAGCAGCCGGGCGACGCCGTCGCGGTTGCCCGCGGAGGCCGTGGCCAGGAGCTCGTCCACCCGGTCGTGGTCCCAGGTGGCGCCCGCGCCGGTGAGCAGCGAGACGACGTCCATGTGACCGGCGAGCGCCGCCTCCTGCACGGGCGAGCGCCCCTGGTAGACCGGATGCCGGGAGCCGCGGCCGTCCGGGCTGATCCCGCGCTGCAGGAGCGTGCGCACGCGCTCGGTGAACCCGTGCCCGGCGGCGGACATCAGGAGGTCCTCGGCCATCTGGCGCGGCGCGTCCTGGCGCTCGCCGAACCGGCGACGCCAGGGTCCGCCGTCTCCCCGGCCGAGCCCGAACTCGAGCAGCAGCGCCAACCAACCCTCCTCCGAATCGCCGCCCCGGTTGTAGATCGCCTGCCCGTCGTTGGCGTCGGCGCCGGCTTCGAGCAGCACGCGGGCGAGCGCCAGCTCTTCCGGATGGGCCATGCGTCCACCGCTGAGGGCGCCAGTCAGCGCGGTGAACGGCGGGACGAGCCCCTCCCACAGGTAGCCGGCGTTCGGATCGGCGCCGTGCTCGAGCAGTAGCCGGGCGACCGCCACCGCCGAGTGCCCGGCGCCCAGCTCGACCCGCGAGTAGGTCAGGTACAGCAGCGGCTCCCACTGAAAGGGGCCGCCGATCAGCGACGCCTGCTCGGGGTTCCGTTCCAGCAGCTCGCGGGCGGCGTCGACGGCGCCGGTGGCGGCAATCGTGTGGATGCTCGCGCACTCGAGCCACGGGTGCTCGCCGGCCAGTGCCCGGGCGCGCCGCGGACGGCTCGGGTCATCGTCGCCGTAGTTCAGGCAGGCCAGCCGCAGGAACTCGTCGACGATCGCCCGCTCGTCGGGCAGCGCGCCGCCGACCGGCTGTTCGTGGGGCGAGCGGGCGTAGCGCGCGACCAGCTCGAGATGGGCCTTGAGCTTCGGCCAGCTGGCGAATCCGAACTGGCGGGCGATGACGAGCTGGGCGTCGGCGCGGGTGAACGCCGCGAGCTCCGGCGCGCCGGCCGTCGCGCCGGTCAGCCGGGGGTGGAACTCGTTGACGATGGCGGCGGCGCCGGCGTCACCGGCTCGCACCGCGCGCTGAAACGACTTGGCGCCATTTCTCAACTGCTCGAGATTGGCGTGACCGGGAAGACCGCGGGTGGGCACGGAGGCCTCCTTTCACCAGGGCCCGGAGTCCGCAATCTCGGGCCGGAAAGGAGACACCGACCACACGCACACGATCAATTGCAGGCGGGCTTCGCCCTTTCCGCGGACCGGCGGCGTCCTGCGCACCGACGCCGATCATAACCCCGCGATCAAGCCGGGTTCAGGCGGCGGCGCGCACGTTCTGCGGCTCGTCCGGGAAGGCCCGGCGGGCGAAGTAGGCGCCGCCGCCGAGTGCCTTGTCGAACGGCGACCACTGACTGCCGTCCGGCAGCTCCTTCTCGAGCCGATCAAAGCTGCCCAGGCGCCCGCCCAGGTTGTCGATCATGTGCACGAGCGTGGCTTCGCGGGTGCAGGGCACCACCGGGCTGCCGTGGGCAAGCGTGCCGTGGTGGCTGAGGATGATGTGCAGGACGGCCTGAGCGAGGTCGGATGGGAAGCCATCGATGTCCTCGATCATCGTGCGCACCCGGTAGTAGCCGAGCGGGATCTCGCCGTAGAGCCGACCCTGGTCGGACATCTCGATCGCGCCGCCGCTCATCTCGTAGGCCTCGAGCTTGCCGATGTCGTGCAGGAGCGCGCCGGTGACCGCGACATCGCGGTCGATGCCGGGGAAGGTGGCCGAGATCGCGCTCACCGCCTGGGCGACGGTGAGGCTGTGCTCGAGCAGCCCGTGGCGGTAGGCCTGGTGGTAGCGCTTGGCCGCCGGCGCATCGCGGTAGGCGGCCCACACCGGCGACTGCTCGCCGAACACGCCATCGAGCAGCCGTTGCAGGTGCGGGTTCTGGATCGTCGCCATCAGCTCACGCAGGTCGGCTTCCATGTGTGCCGGCTCGCGGGCAGGTCCGTCGTGCAGCTCGGCGCGCTCCCACTCATGTGGCTCGGCTCGGCGCAGCGCGCTCACCGTCAGCTCGAGTCCGTATCGCGGGTGGGTCTCGCAGCGGGCGCTGAGGAACACGGCCTCGCCCGGGCGGCACAGCGTCCGCGCGGCCTCGATGTCCTCGCGCACGATCGCCGGGATGCTGCCGGTGCGGTCGCCGAGCGTGAGCTTGAGATACTCCTGTCCATCGCGGCGGCGGCCGAGCTCCGCCGCGCGCACGAGGAGCGCCTGCTCGATCTCGGAACCTTCCGCAAACTGGCGGACTTTCATGGCGCCACGAAGATAGAGAGGCACCCGGACAGCACTCATGAGCGATACAGCGATCGTCACCGGAGGAAGCGGCGGCCTAGGCGCCGCGGTCGTGCAGCGCCTGCTCGCCGACGGCTGGCGGGTGGTGGTGCCCTGGGTGGTGCAGGGCGAGCTCGAGCGGCTGGAGGAGCACAGCGAGGTCGAGCTCGTGCAGGCCGACCTGTTCGAGGCCGACGCGGTGGCCGAGGTGGTGGCGGTGGCCACCGGGTCCGCCGGTGCCCCGCTGCGCGGCCTGGTGAACCTCGTTGGCGGGTTCGCCGCCGCGGGGCGCGTGCACGAGACCGCGATCGACGAGTTCGAGCGCCAGCTGCGGCTCAACCTGCGCCCCACCTATCTGATGACCCAGGCCGCCATCCCGCACATGCTCGAGGCCGGTGACGGGTCGATCGTGTGCGTCGGCTCGCGAGCCGCGCTGGCGCCGTTCCGCGGGGCCTCGGGCTACGTGACCGCCAAGGCGGCGGTGATCGCGTTCGCCCAGGCGGTGGCCACCGAGTATCGGGCCGACAACATCCGCTGCAACGCGATCCTGCCCAGCGTCATCGACACGCCCGCCAACCGGGCCTCGATGCCGAACGCCGATCACGACAAGTGGGTGCGCCCGGCCGAGATCGCCGGTGTCATCGCCCACCTGCTCGGTCGCGATTCCGCGCCGGTCAGCGGCGCGGCGATTCCGGTTTACGGTCGCGCCTAGCGGGCGAGGCTCCGCGCGATGGAGCGCAAGTGGTGGACGCTGATCGTCGTCTGCGTGGCGACGTTCATGCTCCTTCTCGACATCACGATCGTGAACGTGGCCCTGCCGAAGATCGCTTCGGCGCTGCACGCGAACTTCTCCGACATCCAGTGGGTGATCGACGCCTACGCGCTCACGCTCGCCTCGCTGCTGTTGACCGCCGGTGCGCTGGCCGACCTGTTCGGCCGCCGGATCGTGTTCGCCATCGGGCTCGGGCTGTTCTCGGTCACCTCGCTCCTGTGCGGCCTCGCACCGAGCGCGCTGTTCCTCATCCTGGCTCGCGGGGGCCAGGGGGTGGGCGGGGCGATCATGTTCTCGACCTCGCTGGCCCTGCTCGCCCAGGAGTTTCACGGGCGCGAGCGCGGCACCGCCTTCGGCGCCTGGGGCGCCACCGTGGCCGCCTCGGCGGCGGTCGGCCCGCTGCTCGGCGGGGCGCTCACCCAGGGCCTCGGCTGGTCCTCGATCTTCTTCATCAACGTTCCGGTCGGCGTCCTCGCCGGGTTGCTCACTCTCGCGCGCGTCAACGAGTCGCGCAATCCCGAGGGCACGCGCGTGGACTGGATCGGCACCGTGACGTTCACGACCGCGTTGTTCCTGCTCGTCTACGCGATCATCAAGTCGACCGACCTGGGCTGGACGAGCGGCGAGATCCTCGGCCTGCTGATCGCCGGGGCCGTGCTGCTCGTGCTGTTCCTCGTCTCGCAGTTCAGGCAGCGCCAGGCCATGCTCGACGTCGCGCTGTTCCGCAAGCCGACGTTCAGCGGCGCGTCGATCGCCGCCTTCACCCTGTCGGCCGGGATGTTCGCCATGTTCCTGTACCTGACGATCTACCTGCAGACGATCCTTGGGTACGGGCCGCTCGCCACTGGCCTGCGATTTCTGCCCTTCACCGTGGTGGGGTTCTTCGTCTCGGCCGCCGCCGGACGCCTGACCGCCCGCCTCCCGGCGCGACTGCTCCTGTGCGTCGGGCTCCTGCTCACCGGCGCTGGGCTCATGCTCATGCGCGGCCTGGGCGCGCATTCGGGCTGGACAGCACTGCTGCCGGGCTTCCTGGTTGCCGGGGCCGGGATCGGGATGACGAACCCGGCGCTCGCTTCGACGGCGATCGGGGTGGTGGCGCCGGAGCGCAGCGGCATGGCGTCCGGAGTGAATTCGACGTTCCGCCAGGTCGGCACCGCCACCGGCATCGCCGTGCTCGGGTCGATCTTCGAGAGCCGCCTGGCCAGCCTGCTCGCCCCGCGCCTGGCCGGGACGCCGGTGGGCCACCACGTCGCCTCGGTGGCCAAGGCGATCGCCGGCGGCGCGGCGCAGTCGGTGCTCGGGCGCCTGCCGTCCCACCTGCGCGCCGAGGCCAACCTGGCGATTCATGCCAGCTTCGCCAGCGCGCTCAACGACATCCTGCTGGTAGGAGCGGTGATCGCGTTCGTCGGCGCCGTGCTGTCGCTATGGCTCGTGCGCGGGAGCGACTTCGCCAGGTATGGGGCCGCTCAGCCGGGGGCGGCGGCCGCGGCCTGACCCGGCTCATCGCTTCAGCTTGATCCGCCCGCGGGCGATCACTGGATCGTGATCCAGCCCCTGTTCGAGCACCGGATGGTGTTTGCGGGCTACGAGACGCGTGTGCTCGAGCTCGAGGGCGACGGCGTGCCGCTCGTCCTCATCCACGGTTACGCGGACAGTGCCGACACCTGGCGCCAGGTGCTCCACCGCCTGTCCCGGTCGGGACGGCGCACGGTGGCGGTCGACCTGCCCGGCTTCGCGAGCGCCGCTGCGCTCGGGCGCGGGCCGATCCTGCCCCAGCTCGACGCCTTCGCGTCCCAGGTGCTCGCCTACGCAGCCGATCACCGGCGCACGCCCGTGGTCGCGGTAGGCAACTCGCTCGGCGGTTGCCTCAGTCTGCGGGCGGCGGAGCGTCACCCCGAGCGGCTGGCCGGCGTGGTGGCGGTGGCCCCGGCCGGCCTGCAGATGAACCCGCTGCTCGGGCTCGTCGAGCGCGACCCACTGCTGCGATCGCTGCTCGCACTGCCCACCCCGGTGCCGGCGCCGGTGCTCCGGGCCGCCGTGGCGCGGATCTACCGGGTGATCGCCTTCGCCAGCCCGGGCAGCGCCGACGCTGCGCTCGTCGCCTCGTTCACCCAGCACCACGGCAGCCGGGCGGCGGTGGCTCGGTATCTCGACATCGCGCACCGGCTCATCCCCGAGCTGCGCTCTCCGTTCCAGCTCGAGCGGATCCACTGCCCGGTGCTGGTGGTGTGGGGCGACAGGGACCGCCTGCTCTACCACCAGGGGGCTCAGCGGATCATCGACGGGGTGGAGGGCGCGCGGCTCGAGCTGCTGCCCGGCGTCGGGCATTGCCCGCAGGTCGAGGTGCCCGAGCGGCTGACTGAGCTCGTAGTCGAGTTTGCCGATGGGCTTCCGGCCGCCGCCCGCGCACGGCGTTGAGCTGCGGCCGGCCGGCCGCCCACGTGCGGGCGTACCGCATCACGGCTTGGCGGGCATCGTGATTTTTCACCGCGCCGCCCGGCGCGCGGTTAGGCTTTCCTCAGCGCGACCTACGCGTTCTTTCTTTGACCTGGAGGTGGGTCGTGAGTGGTCGGCGGAGAGGCTTGGCGCTGGTTGTCGTGTGCGCGTCCTTCGGCGCTGCGTCACCAGCAGTGGCGAGCAGCTGGACCATCCTTCCGACGCCTACGCCTGCGGGCGGATCTGCCACCGGCCTGAACGCGGTCTCGTGCCCGAGCCCGAGCGCATGCGTGGCCGTGGGCAGCTACCAGTCCTCAACCGGCCGAACCCTGACGCTCGCCGAGCGGTGGAACGGGTCCTCGTGGCGGCTCATCCTCCCCCGAAACCGGGAAGGAGCGGCAAACCAACTCAATGCGGTGTCGTGCACGAGCGCGACCGAGTGCACCGCCGTCGGGTCCTATGCAGTGGCGGGTGTCGACCGAACGCTGGTCGAGCGGCTCTCCGACCACGGGTGGCAGATCCAGCCAAGTCCGAACTTCGGGGACGGCGAGAACAGCGCGCTCACGGGTGTCTCGTGCACCGCCGCGACCGTCTGCACGGCGGTCGGCGAATACGCCGGAGCGATCGCCGAGCGGGAGAACGGGGGGCCGTGGACGCTACAGCCGACGCCGCCCACATCAATCGTGGGCGGGCAGTTCTTCTCCGTCTCGTGTCCGAGCGCCAGCTTCTGTATGGCTGGCGGGATGCATGAGATCGCGCTCTCGGAGGTCTGGACCGGTGCGAGCTGGCGTGTGCACGGAACATCGAACGAGGGCATCGGCGGGTTTGACGGCATGTACTGCTCCTCGAGCTCCGCGTGCGTCGGCGTCGGCTACAACATCTACGGGCCGAGTACCGTCGCGATGGCTCAGTCTTGGGATGGCACGCACTGGGGCGGTGCCGACGCGGCGTATCCGACGCCGTTCGGAAACAGCAACCTCGCCGGCGTCTCGTGCACCGTGCTGTCTGTGCCTGGGACCGCGCGATGCTACGCCGTCGGTGCATCGAACGAATACGGCTACAACCCGCCGTTGCACACCTTAGTCGAGACGTTCGACGGTTCGGCCTGGACCACGCAGCCAAGTCCGAATCCGGCCGGCGCTACCAGCAGCGCCCTGAACGGTGTCTCGTGCGTGTCATCGCCGTCCGGCGATGTGTGCATGGCGGTTGGCGACAGTGACGTCACGGGCGCGCTGGCCGAGCTGATGGGCTGAGCGGACGCGCCTAGCGGCGCCTCGGTGACGGGCTCCGGGCCGCTAACGTGCCCCGCGATGCTCGAGGTGCGCTCGGCCCACGCGGAGGAGTTCGTCAGCGTGGGCGAGCTGACGCTCGCCGCCTACCACGCGATCGGCATCGGTTCGCCGGAGTACGACCGCCAGCTCGCCGATGCGGCGCGCCGCGCGCGCGAGGCCGAGCTGCTCGTGGCGGTGCTCGACGGCGCGGTGGCGGGGACGATCACGCTCGTGGGGCAGGGGAGTGCCTGGCGCGAGATCGCCCAGCCCGACGAGGACGAGCTGCGGATGCTCGCTGTCGATCCGGCGTTCCAGGGCCGCGGGGTGGGGGAGGCGCTCGTGCGAGCCTGCCAGGACTCGCGGGACGTCGTTGCCTCGAGCGCTCCGGGCATGGCGGCCGCGCACCGGCTGTATGCGCGTCTCGGGTTCACGGCGCAACCCGCAGCGCGACTGGTCGCCGCGGCCGGGGTTGCCGTTGATCGTGTTCGAGTGGCGGGCATAGCCTCCGCTTATCCGCGGACGCTAGCCTGTCCACGAACGAGATCGCCGGCTGGCCGCGGAGGACGAGTGCGGAATGCCTCCGTTTAGACCGCGACCGTGCGGTCGATCCTTAAGGGTGACGGCCTGACGCAGTCGCTCATTCCGCCGCACTCTGAACCGCTACCGCGAAGGCCGTTCCGTGAACCTCGAGACACCACTGCCGGACCGTGCGCCCGATGAGGTCGACGAGCGCGATGGCTGCGTCGCCTCGATGCGCCGCAAGATCGCGATCAGCGTCGGCGGCGCCCTCGCGGTCGGCGCGCTCCTGGCCTACGTCGTGGCCGGGCGGGGCGCGCAGTTCAGCGCGGCTCTGCGGACGGCCCCGCTCACGCTCGTCGCGCTCTCCGTGCTGCTTCAGCTCGTTGCGCTGCTGGCCCGCACCGAGGCGTGGACGATCTGCGTTCGGGCCGCCGGCGGCACGGTGGGTCGGCGCGTGCTGTTTCGCTCGGCCGCGGCGGGGTGCATCGCCAGCATCATCAACGGATCCGTCGGGATGGCGATGCGCGTCGCGTCGGTGCGCAGGGCGGCCCCGCAGACCTCGCCGCGGGCGTCGGCCCTGGTGGCCGCCGAGGTGCCGATCATCACGGTGGAACTCGCCCTGGTGGCGATCTTCTCGTTCACGCTCGTGGCGCCACTCGGCGTTCCGCTCTGGGTGCCGGCGCTCATCATCGCGCTGATGGCGGGCCTCATCGGCGTGCTGTGTCGTGTCTCGGCCCGGCACCGGACCGGGCTCGGGGCGGGGCTGGCCGTCCTGCGCATGAAGAGCCGCGGCCGCCTCATCACCTTTGCGCTCCTGGCCGTGTGCGCGCAGGTGCTGCGCAACTGGCTGATGCTCCGGGCCATCGGTGTGCACGTCTCCATCTTTGACTCGATGGCGCTGCTGATCGTGATGTTCACCGTCGGCCAGCTCCCGATCGGGCCGAGCACGGGTCCCGCCGCCACCGTCCTGATCCTCGGCGCCCACGGTATCGCTGCCACGGCCGCGGCGGGCGTGCTGGTGACCTTGACCGGCATCATCGGCTCGCTCATCTTCGCCGCCTGGGCGGTCTCCGACCGCGTCATCGCCCGCCGCCGAACGGCCATCGCACTGCCCGCCGGCCCTCTGCTCGCACCGCCTGTCGCTCTGCCCCAGGAGGCCTAGCCCGCGCGTTCGCGATCAGCCAGGAACGCACCGCCCGACGTGCATCAGTCCGAGCTCGCGAGCATCACGTCCGAGGCCTTGATCACCACCGTGACGTCGCTTCCCTCGGCGAGGCCCAGCTCATCCACGGCCTCGACCGTGATCGAAGCCACGACGCGCTGGCCGGCCACGTCGACGTCGACGTTGGCGATGGCTGCACCCTTGCGGATCGCAGTCACGGTTCCCTGGAGTTGGTTACGGGCGCTGATCTTCACGGGGTCTCCTGTTCTGGGGAAGCTGGCTGGGCCGACGATACCGCGTGGGCTCCGGCCCCCCGGGACACGCTGGCTGGAGCCGGCGGCGAACGCCTCCCACGATTCGAGGAGCGGAGAGGGCGCTCCTCGCCGCCATGAGTCAAGCTGTTCGAGCGGCACGCGCCCTCCCTCGATCCAGGAGCATTCGATCGTGCAACTGAACCCTTACACCCCCGACCCCCAGCGCTACGAGCGCATCCCGTACCGCCGCTGCGGGAGCAGCGGCCTGCTGCTGCCGGCGGTCTCTCTCGGGCTGTGGCACAACTTCGGCGAGGACCGCCCGCTGGCCACCCAGCGGGCGATCCTGCGCCGGGCCTTTGATCTCGGCGTCACCCACTTCGACCTGGCCAACAACTACGGGCCGCCCTACGGCAGCGCGGAGGAGACCTTCGGCCGGGTTCTGCACTCCGACTTCCGCGGCCTGCGCGACGAGCTCGTGATCTCGACGAAGGCCGGATGGGATATGTGGCCGGGGCCGTACGGCGATCTCGGCTCGCGCAAATACCTCCTGGCCAGCCTCGACCAGAGCCTTCAGCGCATGGGCCTCGAGTATGTCGACATCTTCTACCACCACCACTTCGACCCCGACACCCCGCTCGAAGAGACCATGGGCGCTCTCGCCAGCGCCGTACAGCAGGGCAAGACCCGCTATGTGGGCATCTCCTCCTACTCGCATGAGCGCACGCGCGAGGCGGTGGAAATTCTGCGGGGGATGGGCGTACGGCTGCTCATCCATCAACCGTCCTACTCGATGTTGAACCGCTGGATCGAGGAACATCTGCTCGATGTCCTTCACGAGCAGGGCGTCGGCTGCATCGCCTTCTCGCCCCTCGCCCAGGGCCTGCTCACTGACCGCTACCTGGGCGGAGTTCCCGAGGACTCCCGCGCGGTACGGGGGGACTATTCGTTCTCGCGCGAGATGCTGAGCGAGGAGAACCTCGGGCGCGTGCGCGCACTCAACGAGGTCGCCGGCCGACGGGGCCAGACGCTGGCTCAGATGGCGTTGGGGTGGGCGCTGCGCGACCCGCGCGTGACCTCGGTGCTCATCGGCGCGAGCAGCGTGGCCCAACTCGAGCAGAACGTGGGCGCGCTCGAGCGGCTCGACTTCTCAGACGAGGAGCTGGCGGAGATCGATCGCCACGCCGTGGAGAGCGGGATCGACCTGTGGCGTGAGCCGTCGACCGCATGAAGCTCTCTGAGTCAGTCAGCCGCGTAGCCCGCCCGACGGGGCGCGAACCGGTGGCCGTGCATCTCAACTTGACCGAGGTCGAACGCCGGCGTCATACCGCCGCCGCTCGCGCTTCGTTGGGCGCCCGCCCAGGTTGACGGGACCAGTGAGCCGGCGCATCTCCGCTTGTCGCCGACGCTCCGCGATGCTCTCCTCGGTCTCCTCGTACAGCGTGGCGGCGATGGAGGCGGACACTCTGCGCTCGGCGCCGCCGCGCACGATGATCGTCCGCCGCGTCGGTCCGATGGAGATCTCGAGCCGGTCACCCGGACCAACCTCGCGGCTGGGCTTCACCGCGAGGCCGTTGACGTGCACACGGCCTCCGGTGACGGCCTCTGTCGCGAGCGAGCGCGTCTTAAAGAAGCGCGCCGTCCACAGCCACTTATCGACACGCATCAGCCTTGACTCCGAGCCGGCTGCATGCGTTGCACGCTAGCCGGTCGGCCGCGGTCTCCCGCTCACCGGCCCGCAGCGAGCGCCTCGCGAACACGCCTGACCGTGGCGCCGGGTCGAACGAGCGGCCCCGGCGCAAGCTGCGCCACCCGCACCTCCTCGAGCAGCCACAGCACGTCGCTGCGGCCAGCGGCCTCGGCCTCGAGCTCGTGGATCACGGCCATTCGCTTGGTGTCGGTGGGGACGTGGCTCGGCAGGCGGACGAGGCGCTGCTCGGCGGCGCGCAGGTAGCGTTCGAGGTCGCCGAGTCGCGCGAGGCCGGCGGACGCGAGCATCCCGCGATACACGAGCCGTCCGAGCTGGCGGGCGACGTCCTCGCGCGCGGGGCCGAAGGCAGCGCTGGCAGGCAGGATGTCGAGGCGCGAGCGGACAGCTGCGGCCGCCTCGAGAATCCGACCGAGCGCACGCAGGACGTCGAGCGTCGCCGGGCGCAGCTCGCCGCGGACGTGCTCCCGCAGGGCGGCGAACCCAGCGGCATCCCACGCCGGGCCGCCGCCGCTGGCGATCAGTGCGTCGAGCGCCGCGTCCAGCGCATCGTCGATGGCCGCATCGAAGCTGCCGTGAGGCGCCGCCGCCAGTGCGAGCGTCAGCTGCGCCCCCAGCTGACGGCTCACCCAGCCGGCCGGTGAGGGGACGGTGAGGCGCAGCAGCCGGCGCGTGCCCCGCGCCATCACAGCGGTCTGCTCGCCGGGGGTCTCACACACCCGGACCCCCACGGCGTCGCCTTCGTCGACCAGCGCCGGATAGCCGCGCAGGCCGCCTGGAAGCTCCACCGTGCGCGGCAGCGATTCCGGCTCGAAATCGCGCATGCCATGGCGCACCAGCGAGGGCAGGGCGCGCTGCAAACGCGCGGACAGCGCCGGGCGTAGCTTCTCGCGCAGAGCGGCCAGGGACTGTCCTGACCCCAGCACCGCACCGTCCTCGTCCTCGTCCTCGACCGAGAAGGTCATGCGCAGGTGCGCGGGCAGGTCCTCGAGCGACCAGTCGTCCGGGCCGACGCGCACTCCGCGCAGCCGCTCGATCGCCTCCCCGAGCACCTCGAGCACCGGTCCGGCGCCTGGCTCGACCTCGGCGAGCAGCGCGGTCGCGGTGTCCGGAATCGGAACGAGCGGGGTGCGCAGGCGCTTCGGCAGCGACCGCAGCAGGGCGACGACGAGATCCCGGCGAAACGCCGGCACGAGCCACTCGAAGTCCATCTCGCGCACCGCCCCGAGCAGGGCCAGCGGGACATGGACGGTCACCCCGTCGGCGGCCGAGCCCGGATCGAAGCGGTAGGACAGTGCGAGGTCCAGTGAACCCTGCCTCCAGCGCGCCGGCCGGTCGCGGTCGTTCGCTTCGACGCCGCCCTGGATCAGCATGTCCATCGGATACTCGAGCAGGGTCGGGTCGGTCCGGCGCGCCTGCTTCCACCAGCGATCGAAATGACGTCCGCTGACGACGTCGTCGGGGACGCGGCCAAGAAAGAACTCCGCGCGAACGGCCTCGCTGGCCAGGAGGTCGCGCCGCCGCGCTCGCGCCTCGAGCGCCTCGACCTCCTGTACGCGCCGCTCGTTCTCGCGGATGAACGCGTGGTGCTGGTCCCAGTCGCCGTCGACCAGCGCACGCCGGATGAAGAGCTCGCGCGCCGCCGCCGGGTCGATCCGTCCGTACTGGACGGTCCGCGAGCGAACGATGGGAAGGCCGTACAACGTCACCTGCTCGGGTGCGACCACGGCGGCGCGGTGCCGATCCCAGCGCGGCTCACCGTAGGAGCGCTTGACCAGGTGCTCGGCCAGCGACTCGACACGCCCCAAGTCGACCGCGGCCGCCGTCCTCCCCCATAGCCGTGTCGTCTCGACCAGCTCGGCCACCATCACCCACGCCGGCCCGCGGCGCGCGAGCACCGAACCGGGAAAGATCGCGAACTTCGCCCCCCGGGCGCCGGTGTACTCGCGGGCCCCGCCCTCCTTCATTCCGAGGTGCGAGAGCAGCCCAGCGAGCAGAGCGGCGTGGATCTCGGGCGCGCCGGCGGGCGTGTCGTTGAAGCTGACCCCGACCTCGCGCGCCGCGTCCTCGAGCTGGGCGACGAGGTCCTGCCATTCGCGGACGCGGAGGTAGTGCAGGAACTCGGACTTGCAGCGCTTGCGGACCTGGGATCGAGAAAGCTCGCTTTCGAGCGACCGCAGGTAGCGCCACAGGTTCACGTAGGCGAGGAAGTCCGAGGAGCGGTCCGTGAAGCGGGCGTGGAGCTGGTCGGCCTGAGCGCGCTGCTCCGCGGGCCGTTCGCGTGGATCCTGGATCGACAGCGCGGCAGCGATCACGGCCACCTCGCGGGCGCAGCCGAGCGTGTCCGCCTCGAGCACCATGCGACCCAGACGAGGGTCGACCGGAAGCCGCGCGAGGCTGCGCCCAAGCGGCGTGAGCGGTTCGGCGCCCGACGGGATCAGGGCTCCGAGCTCGTGCAGGAGCGCGACGCCGTCGCGAACCTGGCGGCGGTCCGGTGGCTCGAGAAACGGGAACGCCTCGATCTCCCCCAACCCGAGTGCGGCCATCTGGAGGATCACGCTCGCGAGGTTCGTGCGCAGGATCTCCGGGTCGGTGAACTCCGGCCGCGCGAGGAAGTCCTCCTCCGAGTACAGCCGCACGCAGATCCCGTCGGCGACGCGGCCACAGCGGCCCTTGCGCTGGTCGGCCGCCGCCCGCGAGATCGGCTCGACCGGCAGCCGCTGCACCTTCAGCCGCGTGCTGTAGCGGGAGACCCGGGCCAGGCCGGTGTCGACGACCGAGCGGATGCCGGGAACGGTCAGTGATGTCTCAGCGACGTTCGTCGCCAAGACGACACGGCGTCTGCCGGGCCGATGGCGTCTGAAGACCCTCTGCTGATCCGCAGCGGCCAGCCGGGAGTACAGCGGCAGGAGCTCGACCTCTGGACCAAGCCGTCCGGCGAGCAGCTCGGCCGCGTCGCGGATCTCCCGCTCCCCGGAGAAGAACGCGAGCACGTCACCGTCATGCTCGGCGAGGAGGTCCTCGACAGCGTCTGCGAGCGCTTCGAGCAGCTCCTCGTCCTCTGCCGGCGGTCGATACCGGACCTCGACCGGGAATGTCCGGCCCGAGACCTCGATGATCGGGGCGCCGCCGAAATGCGTGCTGAAGCGCTCGGGGTCGATGGTCGCGCTCGTGATGATCACCTTCAGGTCGGGGCGCCGCGGCAGGATGCGATGCAGGCAGCCGAGCAGGAAGTCGATGTTGAGCGAGCGCTCGTGCGCCTCGTCGACGATCACCGTGTCGTAGCGGCGCAGCAGCGGATCGCGGCGGATCTCGGCGAGCAGCAAGCCGTCGGTCACCAGACGGACCAGCGTGTCCTCCGAGCCGCGATCGTCGAAGCGGACCGCGTAGCCGACGGCGGCTCCGAGGGATACGTCGAGCTCGTCCGCGATCCGCTGGGCCACCGTGCGCGCGGCGACCCGTCGGGGCTGGGTGTGGGCGATGGCACCCCGCACGCCACGCCCGAGCTCGAGGCAGAGCTTGGGCAGCTGGGTGGTCTTGCCCGAACCCGTCTCCCCGGCCACCACAACGACCTGGTGATCGCGGATGGCGGCGAGCAGGTCCTCGCGCCGCTTGGAGACCGGCAGCTGCGGCGGATAGGACACCTCGGGCACCGACGCCCGGCGTCGCGCGATTCGCCCCTGCGCCTCGGCAAGCTGTCGCTCCAGGCGGGCCCGGTCCTCCTCGTTGCCGCGGCGCAGCCGGTGAGCCTGCCGGCGAAGGCGCTGCTCATCCCGCAGCGTCAGCTCACCAAGCACCGCCTCCTCGAGAACCGGCATCTACGCGAAGGCGGGCAGCGGTATGCGGACGGCGGTCATCCACACCGACAATAGAGTCCGGGTTTCGGGTAAGGAGGCGGGATGTCCAATCGCATCTGGTTCATCACCGGCGCCTCGCGCGGGCTCGGTCGTTCCTTCGCGCGGGCCGCGCTCGCGGCCGGCGACCGTGTCGCCGCCACCGCGCGCGCGACCTCGTCCCTCGACGATCTCGTCTCCGAGCACGGTCACGCGATCCTCCCGATCGAGCTCGACGTCACCGAGCACGACGCCGCGTTTGCCGCCGTGCGGCGCGCCCACGACCACTTCGGCCGCCTCGATGTCGTGGTCAACAACGCGGGGTACGGCGTCTCCGGGGCGATCGAGGAGCTCTCCGAGGAACAGGCGCGCGGGCAGATCGAGGTCAACCTGTTCGGGGCGCTCTGGGTCACCCAGGCCGCGCTGCCCATCCTGCGCGCGCAGGGCTCGGGATGGATCGTTCAGGTCTCCTCGATCGGCGGGCTGGCGGCATTCCCGCTCACCGGCATCTACCACGCGAGCAAGTGGGCGCTGGAGGGCTTCTCCGAGACGCTGCGCCAGGAGATCGAGCCGTTCGGAATCAAGGTCCTGATGGTCGAGCCGAGCGGCTTCCGGACCGACTGGGCGGGCTCCTCGATGGATCGTGCCGAGCCCATCGACGCGTACCAGCAGGTGGAGGCGATCGCCCAGCGCCGGGCAGCGCAGCAGGAGGAGAACAACGGATCACAGCCCGGCAACCCCGACCTCGCCGCGCGCGCACTGCTCGACACGCTGGAGCGAGCGGACCCGCCGTTTCGCCTGTTGCTCGGCAACGTTGCCTACGACGTCGCCGTCGATCGCTACGAGAGCCGGCTGAACGAGTTCCGCGCGGGCGAGCAGGTCGCGCGGGGCGCCGACGACCGGTAGCGACGGAAGACGTCTCACCAGCCGCTGGGCGAGAGCGCGCAGGGGTAAGGGGGAGCAGGCGGGCTAGCTGAGGGGGGGTCCGGGGTCGACCCTCAGCGCCGGCTCCCGGGGGCGCCCGGTCGCACGACCGCACAGGGGCAGGTACCTGCGCGGTGTCGGCGGCAGCACAGCCGCACCGGTCACGGTAGCCAGGGCTCCGGACGTCATCCCACCGGCGCCCGCGCGCCGGCTGCGGGCATAAAAAATGCGGCCCGGGGGCGACGACCGTGCCTGCTTCGCGCGTAGCCTGCGCGCGGAAAAGACTCGACGTCGGTCGCCTTCGAGAGCCGGTTCGCTTGGCTTCTGCGAATCAACTCTCTCCCGAACCGCAGTGCTGACGTTACGCCGCCGCCAGCCCGCCGGCAAGTCAAGCGATCCGTTCCACTGCGCAATTTGGAACAAAATCACCCTCGCTGACCGGGGACTGAGACCGCCGGCTACGCCTCGGCGCTCGGCTTGCCGAGGTCGTTGCCCCAGCGAGGGCGGAACTGGATGCTGATGCGCGCCCCGAGTGACCGGGTCGTCTTGGGGATCGCGTGCAGCCAGGTTCGCTGGCAGCTTCCGCCCATGACGAGCAGGTCGCCGTGCCCGACCTGGAGGCGAAGCCCGGGGCCGGCCGTCTTGGGCCGGAGCGCAAACGGACGGGTGGCACCGAGCGACACGATGGCGACCATCGTGTCCTTCGCGCTCTCGCGCGCGATGCGGTCCCCGTGCCAGGCGACGCTGTCGTTGCCGTCGCGGTAGAGGCAGAGCCCGGCGCTGACGAACGGCTCGCCGAGCTCGTCGAGGTAGTGCGCGTTCAGAGCCGCCCGGGCCTCGTCGAGGACAGGGTGGGGGAGCGGATCGCCGTGCCCGTACCGGGCCAGGAGTCGCGGCACCTGCACGGTGCGGTCGTACATGCGCATCCGCTCCTCATGCCATGGCACGGCGCTCACCAGGGCATCGAACAGCGCGTCGGCCGCGGTGATGAAGCCGGGCCGGACATCGAGCCAGGCGCCGTCGGCGAGCGGCCGGCGCTCGACGGCCGCGCCCAGCTCCGCGAGCCCGAGATCGCCGGCAGAACCGAACAGCGATGGTTGGACGACCAGCGACACGATACGAAGTCTACTCCTCCTGGGGAACGTACGTTCGTATGAAGAGCCGCGGTCAGAGCTCGACCGAGTTGACCTTGTCGTCGTTCAGGCGCGCGCCGGGTCCGCGGAGACTCCGAAGTGGCGCCGGGTGTCGCGGAACAGGCTGCGGGTGACGAAGCGGTTGACCCCGCTGCCCGGACGCGCGGCCGGCGGCACCTCGGAGGCGACCGTCCAGGTGAAGCGGCAGCTCGACGGCGAGAGCTCCTCGACGAGGTAGTCCTCGGCGAACCTCCGGAACAGCGGCAGCGATGCCTCGGCCACATAGAAGGACTTGCGCCGTCCCTCCTCCCAACGGAAGTACCGCTCGTCGAGCGCGAGCAGGCCGCCTGGCGTGCGCACCGTCCGCGTCGTGTCCACGCTGAACGGCCGCGGGGAGGTCCAGGTGACGCCGGCGAGCAGCCGGCACCAGGACAGCGTCTCGTCCGAGGTCAAGTCGGCCCACACGGTCGCCGCGGGGCGTGGGATCTCCATCGTGTCGACCATGCGGTCGGGGGCCGAGGTCAGGAAGGCCTCGTCGCAGGGCTGGAGCGTGAACCGGGGGCGCGGCACGGGAGCGATCCTATTCGGGTCGACTGACGCGCTCAACCGAGGGCGATGCTCTGGTGAGCACCCGGCGGTCGCGGTCGGCCTCGCCCAAGCAGCCGCCGGTAAGCCGAGGCGGTTCCCGCCCCGGTGGTGACCGTGCTCGACACCGTCGGGGCCGGAGACACCTTCGTGGCCGGCTACCTGGCCGAGCTGATCGCCGGCGCTCCGGTGGCGCAGCGGCTGGCCACCGCGGTGGCGGCGGGTGCGTGGGCGGTCACCGTGGCCGGCGACTGGGAGGGCATGCCGGACCGGCGGGCGCTCGCGCTGCTCGAGGCGAGCGAGCCGGTCGTTCGCTAGCTGCGCCTGACACGCTCGATGCTGCTGTCGAGCGGGAGCGGCAGGCGAGTCGTGCGCTACTTACCAGGTCGGTCGAAGTCCATCATCAGCCCTCCATACTATCGAGCGGCCCACCCCCTCCCTTGAGGAAAGAGGATGCGGTCTCGACTGATTCTAGCGGCCGTCGTTATCGCGACTATCGGATTCGTCCCGGTGGCTGCCGCGCGGGAAAGGCAGGCTCCTGTCGCCACGGGAGCCACCGGAACCGCCTCCTCTCCGCTTGACCGAGACGCTGCTCTGGCGCAGGTGGGCGCCGCCCTCGTGGCATTCCTTGGTCTGGTGTTCCTGGGGTTTCAGATCAGGTCCCAGCGAAGCGACACGAGGGCCGGCTGGACGCTGTCGTATCAGGCCATCTACAACGAGCGCGAATTCAGGACGATTGCCTCGAAGTGCACGGGCTTCTTCGACGCGGAGGATGCGGCGGACTGCGTGATGAAGATCCGAGCCATTCACAAGGCCAGTTGGGCGGACGACCCGAGCCTCCCCCGGACCCCGGCGAGCAGTCGGGACGCGCGCGCGTCGAACAACGACATCCGCTATGTACTCGGCTTCTTCGAAACGCTCGGCACGGCGTACAACGACCGAAAGCTGGCCCGCAGTCTCATCGAGGATGACTTTGCGACACCCGCCGTGTACTTCTTCGTTGACTCGTGGTGGTACATCTGCTGGCGCCGGGGTGGGAAGAGCGCCCGGATGTCCCGCCTCTACGCAGAGTTCGAGACATTCGTTCTCAGCGTGCGAACGCGGCGCTCGGAACTTGCGCACGACGCTCGACCGAAGCGTCACCTGCGCCTCATCTGCCTGCCCGAGAGTAATGCCAGCGATGTCGAGTGGGCGGCGGCAGCTCGGCTGTCGAACGCGCTGAGCGCCTTGGCGGCACCGGACCCCGGCGTTCCCGCAGCGCTCGTAGCAGCAGTCAGAGAGCAGGTCGCCGCGATCGAGCGAGCTCGGCCGAGCACCACCCCGATGCCGGTGGGCTCGATCAAGACGGTGCTCGCGGTTCCGAGCGATATCGACCTCGTGGAGGACGTGTGGAGGCACCACCGGGTACGAGCAAAGGAACTCGAGGCGATGTTCACGACCCTCTCGTTCCTCGAGCTGACGTTCGTGATCGATCAGCTCGCGGCCGCAGCGCGCTCACAACAGTCAGCTCCGCGACATCGGCCTTCCGGCCTGGTGGCATCCGGATAGTGGTCTCAGGCACTCGGCGCGAGCTGGGCGCTCACGGCCTTGAGCTCGCGCTTGCGCTGGATGAGCCGCGCGTCGGCGTGCTGCAGGAGGAGCTCCGGATCGGTGGCGTCCTCGGGCGTGCTCGCCCAGGCGAATGTCGCACTGACGCCGCCCACCGCCGCCGGGGTGTCTGCCGCCCGGATAGCTGCGTCGAGCGCATCGACGATGCGCATGACGCCGTCCGGGCCGGCCCCGCCGGCGAGCACGGCGAACTCGTCGCCGCCGATGCGCGCCAGCCGGTCGCCCCGGCGCAGGACCTTCCCGGCCGCCTCCCCGACCGCCCGCAGGACGGCGTCTCCGGCCGGGTGACCGTGCAGGTCGTTGATGCGCTTGAACTCGTCGAAGTCGAACAGCACGAGCAGCGCGGTGTCCTCGCTGTCGCCCGAGCTCCCGCGGGCGCAAAGGTCCCGCAGCGCGGCGTCGAAGCTGCGCCGGTTGAGCAGCCCGGTCAATGGGTCGGTCTCCGCCATGTGCCGCTGGTGCGCCTCGGCGGCGAGCAGCCGGCCCTTGAGGAACCGCATCACCAGCATCTCGCCCGCCACCGCGGTGGCGAAGGTCACGATGCGGGCGGGGTAGGCCGCGGTCAGGGTGGCGCGGTCGTAGAGAATCGGTGACGCGTACGTGCCCACGAACAGCGCGACGAGCGGCCAGCCGAGCCGCGGCGGGAAGAAGTAGGCCAGGAACAGCGCCGTGAACAGCAGCAGCGGCTGCAGATAGCTGTTGACACCCCCGGTCGCCCACAGGGCGACGGCGACGATTGGCATCATCGACGCGGTCACCGCCGCCCGCCGTGCGATCGGCATCGTGTGCGCGCGAACGCTGAGCCAGAGCGACAGGCCGCCCCAGGCGCTCGCAAACCCGGCCAGCGCGAGCGCGCAGGCCAGGTGCGTCCGCAGGCTCCCGGGCAGAACGAGGACGGCCACCCCGATCGCCGCGGTCGCGAGCCACATGGCGCCCGAGGTGAAATCGGCCAACGCGCCGTCCTGACGCGGATCCTCCGGCCAGCGCGGAACCAGGACGGCGAGCTTGTGGTGACGGGGCGTCACACGTCGTTCATCGGACGCTCGGGCGGCCTCCTTGATCGGCGGCGGACACACGCGGTGCGGCCGCCCACCCTCGACGGTGCCGGCGGTTACTCGTCGAAGTTGCCCTGATAGAGCGCGAACACCGCGCCCTGCGGATCCTGCACCGCGGCAAAGCTGCCCATCGGCAGCTCGATCGGGTCCATGAGCGGCTGGCCGCCGAGCTCGCGCACACGCTCGAGCGTGCCGGCAAGATCGGTGGTGCCGAAGTAGACCAGCCAGTAGGGCGGCTCGGTGCTGGCCGCTCGGCGGATCCCGCCGTTGCCGTGGCCATCGCGGTTGCGGACGGTCAGGTAGAGCGAATCGCCCGAGCGGAAGTCCTCCGTCGTCCAGCCGAACAGGCGGCAGTAGAAGGTGGCTGAGGCCTCGGGATCGGGGCTGGCGAGCTCGTTCCAGCTGAGCGCGCCGTTCGCGTTGACGAGCCCGGCACCGATGTGCTGCTTGGGCTCCCAGAGCATGAAGAACGCGCCCTGCGGATCCTGGATCACCGCCATCCGTCCGGCGTCGAAGACGTCGAACGGGCCCGCGTGCACGTTCGCGCCATGCTCGCGCGCCTGCTCGGCCGCCTCGTCGGCGCTCTCCACGGTCACATAGGAGTTCCAGGCCGGCGGTGCTCCCGCCTCGCGCTGCTGCTGGGGTTGCGGGCTGAGCGCGCCCACGTACGCGCCCCCGAGCTTGGCCATCGAGTACACGACGTCGTCCCCAATCGGGCTGTCGTCGAACTCCCAGCCGAACAGGCCGCCGTAGAACTCCTTGGCCGCCGGCTGATCCGGCGTTGAGAGCTCGACCCAGGAGAAGGTGCCGGGGGTGTAGGAGGCGCGCTCGACCATGCCCGGACCCTACCAGCGGACCCGCATGGCCAGGAAACGGTCGGGCGCGCGATGGCGGCGCGCCGTTACCCTACCTCGCCCATGCGACTTCTGATCACGGGCGCGGCCGGAATGCTCGGGCAGGACGTCGAGCGCGCGGCCCGCGCCGCCGGCACCGAGGTCCGCGCCCGCTCCCGGGCCGATCTCGACATCACCGACGCGGCGGCCGTCGCGGCGGCGGTCAGCGACGCGGCGCCCGACGTGGTCATCAACTGCGCCGCCTGGACGAACGTCGACGGCGCCGAGGACGAGGAGGCGGCGGCCACGCTCGTCAACGGCGCCGGCGCCGGCCACGTCGCCCGCGCCGCCGACACGGTTGGCGCGTGGACGCTGCACGTCTCGAGCGACTACGTGTTCGACGGCCGCGCCCAGACGCCCTACGTGGAGTCGGCGGTGACCGGTCCGCGGTCGGCGTACGGCCGCTCGAAGCTGGCCGGCGAGGTGGCGGTCGCGCAGGCGGCGCCGCGGGCGCACACGATCATCCGCACCTCGTGGCTGTTCGGGGCCGGCGGGCCCTGCTTCCCGGCCACGATCCGGCGGCTGGCCGGCGAGCGCGATGAGCTGTCGGTCGTCGACGATCAGGTCGGCTGCCCCACGTTCACCGGCCATCTCGCCACCGCGCTGCTCGAGCTGGCCGCGAGCCGCCGGCTCGGGGTCGTGCACGTGGCCGGCGGCGGCGCCTGCTCGTGGTTTGAGTTCGCGCGCGCGATCGTGCAGGAGAGCGGGCTGACCTGCGACGTGCAGCCGTGCACGACGGCGGAGTTCCCACGGCCGGCACCACGCCCGGCCTACAGCGTGCTCGGGACCGAGCGCGCGCACGAGGTGCCGGCCATGCCCGGCTGGCGTGAAGGATTGTCCGACTATCTCGCTGTGGGGGTGTCTTCGATATGAGGCTGCTGGTGTGTGGCGGGGCCGGGTTCATCGGCTCCACGTTCGTTCGCCTGCGGGTGCGCGAGCACGGCGACGACGTGACCGTGCTCGACAAGCTGACCTACGCGGGCCGGCGCGAGAACCTGCTCGAGGTCGCCGACGACATCCGCTTCGTGCAGGGCGCGATCGAGGATCCGGCGGCGGTCTCCGAGGCGATGTCGGGGGTCGATGCGGTGGTCAACTTCGCCGCCGAGACGCATGTCGACCGATCGATCTCCGGGCCGGAGGCGTTCATCGACACGAATGTGCGTGGGACCCAGGTGCTGCTGGAGGCCGCGCGGGAGCGGGATGTGCGCTATCTGCAGGTGTCGACCGACGAGGTGTATGGGTCGATCGAGGAGGGCTCCTTCACCGAGTCCTCGCCCCTGGCACCGTCGAGTCCGTACAGCGCGACGAAGACGGCCGGGGATCTGCTCGTCTCGAGCTACTTCCACACGTATGGGCTGGAGACGCTGATCTGCCGGGGTTCGAACAACTACGGGCCCTACCAGTACCCGGAGAAGCTGATCCCGCTGATGATCCTCAATGCGCTCGCCGGCGATCACCTACCCGTCTATGGGGACGGGCTGAATGTGCGCAACTGGCTGTACGTGGAGGACTTCGGACGCGGGATCGGCCATGTGCTCGCGCACGGCGTGCCGGGCGAGGCGTACAACTGCGGCGGCCCGGACGAATGCGAGAACATCGCGGTGGTGCGCCGGATCCTCGAGTTGACCGGTCGCGACGAGTCGCTGATCGAATACGTCACCGATCGCCCCGGACACGACCGGCGCTATTCGCTCTCGAGCGGAAAGCTCCAGGAGCTGGGCTGGCAGGCCCAGGTGCGCTTCATCGATGGCCTGGAGAGGACCGTGCGGTGGTATCGCGACAACGCCTGGTGGTGGGAGCCGATCCGTTCCGGCGCCTATCGCGAGTACTACGAGCGCCACTACGGGCGCGCGCTGAAGGCCTGAGCCGGGGGCGCCGTTGCCTTCCGGGCTGGACGCGCTCGCGGGGGAAGTCGTCGCCTGCCGGCGCTGCCCGCGCCTGGTGGCCTGGCGCGAGGAGGTGGCGAGCGTCAAGCGGGCCGCGTTCGCCGATCAGGAGTACTGGGGCCGGCCGCTGCCCGGCTTCGGTGACCCGGAGGCCGCCGTGTTCGTGCTCGGGCTGGCCCCGGCTGCCCACGGGGGGAACCGGACCGGGCGGATCTTCACCGGCGATCGCTCGGGCGACTGGCTATTCGCCGGCCTGTGGCGGGCCGGGTTCGCCAACCAACCTTCCTCGGTGTCCCGCGACGATGGCCTGCGCGTGCGCGACTGCTACATCGCGGCCGCCGTGCGCTGCGCGCCGCCCGGCAACCGACCGCTCCCGGACGAGCGCGACAACTGCCTGCCCTATCTGAAGCGCGAGCTCGAGCTGCTGGCACGCGTGCGGGTGATCGTCTGCCTGGGCGGCTTCGGCTGGGACGCCGCGCTGCGGGTGTTGGCCACCCGGGGCGTGTCGGTTCCGCGCCCGCGCCCGCGTTTCGGCCACGGCGCTGAGGTGGAGATCGGAGGTTTCACGCTGCTCGGCTGCTACCACGTCTCGCAGCAGAACACGTTCACCGGGCGGCTGACCGAGCCGATGCTCGATGGGGTGTTCGCGCGGGCGCGGGAGTTGGCCGGGCTTTAGATGAGACCCGAGCTGCGCGCGCTCGAGCTGGCCGACCCGCCCGATGCGTGGGAGGCGCTCGGTTTTACGGTCGACGATGGCGCTGTCTCGCTCGACGGGCTCTCGTTGCGACTCGGCGGACCGGGCGAGGGCATCGTGAGCTGGACACTGGCCGGAATCTCCGAGCGCGTTGACCTCGACGGGCTGCCGACGCGCGTGGCCATCGAGCCCGGGTCGCCAGGTGCCAGACACCCGAACGGTGCGGTCGGCCTCGACCACGTCGTCGTGCTCGCGCCCGACTTCGACCGCACTGCGGCGATCCTCGCGACGGCGGGCATGCCCCTGCGTCGCGTGCGCGAGGTGCCGGCACGTGCCGAGCAGCCAGCCTTCCGCCAGGGGTTTCGCCGGCTCGGGCCGGGCATCCTCGAGCTGGTCGAGGCGCCCGGCGCCGGATCGCCCCGGTTCTGGGGGCTGACGATCGTCGTCGCCGACCTCGACGCGCTGGCCGCACGTCTGGGCGAGCGGCTGGGCGCCGTGCGCGATGCCGTCCAACCGGGGCGGCGGATCGCCACCCTGCGGCGCTCGGCCGGCCTCGGCCAGCCGGTGGCGTTCATGGATCCGGAGCCCCCGGCCGGGGGCGAGAAACCGCAACCGGGCGGGTGAAACGGGGACGCTGCTGCGGTTTCTCGTCCTGGAGCCGAGAAACCGCATCGCGAGCACCGCGCCCGCCGCGCTGCTGCGCTTTCTCGGCCCGCGGCCGGCTCAACCGACCGGCAGCAGCATGCGCAGCGGCACCGCAGCGGCGATGCTCATGGCCGGTTAGCGCGCCCGGCGCCGAGCGTGTGACCGGGACCTCGGGGCGGCGAACCCGATCAAGGCGACGCCGGCGCAGCCGAGATAGAGCCCGGCCTGGACGTCGAGCAGGCCGCCGAGCGACACGACGCCGCTGAACACGCCGGCGGCCAGGATCCCGGCGCCCTGCCCGAGCGCGTCGGCGACTGCGAGCAGGCTGAGGACACGGCCGAGCACCCCGGGCGGGCTCGCGCGTTGCGCGCCCGTGACCAGGCCGGTGACCAGGGCGGTGCCGGGGAGCCCGACGACGACGAACAGCCCCGCGTACCAGCCGAGCGCGCGGGTGACATCTGGGCTGTTCCAGACGATGAGCGAGATGAGCCCGAACGCGGCCAGCCCGCCGGCCGTGAGCGCGCGGGTGCCCGCGCGCCGGGCCCAGCGCACCACGGCGAGACCGCCGAGCAGGCTGCCGATCGCCTGCACGCCCCGCAGCAGGCCCACCGCACCGTCGCCGGCGTGCAGCGAGCGGAGCACGAACAGGACGAACAGGACGAGGAAGAGGCCCTGCGCCACCGCGGCGACGCCCGAGATGGCGAGCGCGCAGAGGAGCCTTCGGTCGCGCCGGACCGCCCGCCAGCCCTCGGCGACGCCGGCGAGACGGCCGGGCGCGGGCGGGGCGGGGCGCGGGGCGCTCCGTCGGCAGGCTGTGAGCAGGGCGCCGGACACGAGGAAGCTGGCGATGTCCGCGAGCACGAGCGGCGCCAGTCCGAGCACCGGGAGCAGGAAACCGCCGAGCGGGGAGCCGGCAAGACGGGCCGTGCTGGCTGCCATCTGCACCACCGTGTTCGCGCGCGATAGCTCCGAGGGCGCCACCAGCGCCGGGACAACCGCCTGCAGTGCCGGGCTGGTGATGCTGGTGAGCGCCGCCTCGGCCCCGGCGACCGCGTAGACGAGCCACAGCCGGCCGGGGCTGACGGCGAGCAGCGGCACGAGCACGAGCGCCTGCGCGACGCACAGCGCCGGGAGGATCCGGCCCGGGCCGCGGCGGTCGATGACCGGCGCGCCGAGCATGCCGACCACGACCGCGGGCACGAGCTCGACCAGGAAGACGGCCGAAGTGCCGAGGGCCGAGCCCGAGGCGTGCAGCGCGTAGAGCGGAAGCGCGATGAACAGCAGCCAGTCGCCGGTCTCCGAGACGGCGACGGCCGCGCACAGGCGCCGGTACGCGGTCATGCCGGATCCGGATGGCGAAAGGCGAGCAGGCGCAGATAGGCGACCTCGGCGCCCTCGGGCGCCTCCGCCCGGGTGGCACTGATGTACGGGCGCACGAGCCGGTCGATCTCGCCCACCAGCTCCTCGAGCTCGGCCGCGGTGAGACGCAGGCCGTAGTGGTGGTGCGTCTCGGCCGCCTGCCACTCCGGGGGCTGGCCGGCGTGGGCGGCGAGCGCGCGGCGGGTGAGCTCCTCGTCGCGGGCCAGCGCGAGCGCGTCGACCGCGGCGGCGGCGCCGGCCAGGGCCTCCGACCCAGCGAACTCGAGGCCGGTGGCGCAGCTGCGCCACGGGCGCTCGCGCCCGTCGGTCGACTCGCCGCGCTCGACCAGCCCGACCCGAGCGAGCGCCCGCAGGTGGTAGCTGCAGTTCGAGGCCGTCGATCCCACCGCCTCGGCGCACTGAGCGGCCGTCTGCTCGCCGAACGCCATCAGGCGATCGAGCAGCGCCAGCCGCAGGGGGTGGGCGAGCGCGCGCAGTGCGCGGGGGTCGCTGACGCGGAGGCGGCGTTCCGGTCGGCCGGAGGATGTGAAAGACATCTTTCATATCTTGGCAGCTGGGCACGCGCTGGACAAGCCGGTTCACCACCCCCACGCGAGGGAAGGCCCGACCCGGGACCGAGCCAGCGAAAGGAACGGATCGTGAGCGTCAAGGGAACAGCAGCCGTATGGCTCCCGGTCGATGACATCGACCGGGCAGCCGACTTCTACGTCGAACAGCTGGGTCTGCGGGAGCGTGAGCGCGGCGGGGACTGGGTCTCCCTCGACGCCGGGGGGCTCCAGCTCGGACTCAATGCCCGTGAGTCGCCGCGCGGGGAGGGCGGCGCGGTTATCGCCTTCCAGCCCGACGGTGGGCTGGAGGAGACGGTCGAGAAGCTGCGCGAAGGCGGGGTCCAGTTCGCCGGTGAGATCAGCGAGCACCCCTGGGGCCGGATCGCCAGCTTCAAGGACCCCGACGGCAACGACCTGCAGCTCTACGAGGCACCCAAGCGCTGAACACTGCGGACTCTGGCTGACCGCGATTGCGGTCGGCCGGAGGTCCGCCGACTACGCTCATCTCGTGGCCCTCGAGCACTTCAGCGATCGCACGCGCGCGTGGTTCGAGAACGCCTTCGCGGCCCCCACGACTGCCCAGGAGCAGGCCTGGCCGGCCATCGCCTCCGGCGAGCACGTGCTCATCTCGGCGCCCACCGGCTCGGGCAAGACGCTGGCCGCGTTCCTCTGGGCGATCGACCAGCTCGCCACCCGGCCCGCCGCCGCAGAGCCGGAGCGCGGGATCGGCCTGGTCTACGTCTCCCCGCTGAAGGCGTTGTCCTACGACATCGACCGCAACCTGCGCGCGCCCCTGCGCGGCATCGGGGCCGACCTCACCGTCGCTGTGCGCACCGGAGACACGCCCCAGCGTGAGCGCCAGGCCATGCTGCGCGAGCCGCCGGACATCCTCATCACGACGCCCGAGTCGCTCTACCTGATGCTGACCGGGCGGGCGCAGGCGCTGTTCGCGGGCGCGCGCTGGTGCATCGTGGACGAGATCCACGCCGTCGCCTCGACCAAGCGCGGCGCCCATCTGGCGCTCACGCTCGAGCGGCTCACCCAGGCCGCCGGGCGCGAGGTGCAGCGGATCGGCCTGTCGGCCACGCAGAACCCGCTCGAGGAGGTCGGCCGCTACATGGTCGGCCCGCGCCGCACCTGCCGGATCGTCGATACCGGCGTGCGCAAGGAGCTCGACCTGAAGATCCACGTGCCGGTGGAGTCGATGCTCGAGCCCGACGCCACTCCGAGCCCGGACATCGATCCCCTGGCCGGCGGCGAGGCCACCCGGCGCTCGATCTGGCCTGCCATCTACCCCGAGCTGCTCGAGCTCGTCCGCCAGCACCGCTCGACGATCATCTTCGTCAACAACCGTCGCGGTGCGGAGCGGCTGGCCCTGCGCCTGAACGACCTCGCGGCCGAAGATCCGCTGCCCGAGAGTAACCGCCAGGCTTCGCGGGGTGGCGGCGAAGCCGCCACGATCGCCCGGGCCCACCACGGCTCACTGGCCCGTGAGGAGCGCACCGTGGTCGAGGAGCTCCTGAAGTCCGGCCAGCTGCCCTGCCTGGTGGCCACGAGCAGCCTCGAGCTCGGCATCGACATGGGCGCGGTCGACCTGGTCATCCAGGTCGAGTCGCCGAAGTCGGTCGCCCGCGGCCTGCAGCGCATCGGCCGCGCCGGCCACTCGGTCGGCGACGTCAGCCGCGGGCGCATCTTCCCCAAGTTCCGCGCCGACCTGCTCGAGTGCGCGGTGGTCGCGCGGCGCATGCGCGAGGGCGCCATCGAGACGACCGTCGTGCCGCGCAACGCGCTCGACGTGCTCGCCCAGCAGATCGTCGCCATCGCCGCTGCGGTCGGCGAGAGCGGCACGGTCGACGTCGAGGAGCTGTTCGCCCTCGTCACCCGCACGCACTCCTACGCCGAGCTCAGCCGCGCCCAGTTCGAGAACGTGCTCGACATGCTCGACGGCCGCTACCCGTCTCAGGAGTTCGCCGAGCTGCGGGCCCGGATCGTGTGGGATCGCCTGCAGGGCACGATCCGTCCCCGCCGGGGCGCCCTCCAGCTCGCGGTCACCAACGCGGGGACGATCCCCGACCGCGGGCTGTACGCGGTCACCCTGCCCGACGGGCGGCGGGTCGGCGAGCTCGACGAGGAGATGGTCTACGAGGCTCGGCCGGGCCAGACGTTCCTACTCGGGGCGAGCACGTGGCGGATCGAGGAGATCGGCCGCGATCGGGTGATCGTCACCCCGGCGCCCGGGCTGCCGGGTGCGGTGCCGTTCTGGAAGGGCGACAGCATCGGGCGTCCGCGCGAGCTCGGGGAGGCGATCGGCGCCTTCGCGCGCTGGGCGGTGGACCAGCCGGCCGAACGCCTGGAGCAGGAGTACGACCTCGATCACAGGGCGGCGCGCAACCTGCTCGAGTTCCTGTCCGAGCAGCAGGCGGCCACGCGCGTCATCCCCTCCGACCGGGCGATCGTCATCGAACGCTTCCGCGACGAGATCGGTGACTGGCGGCGTGTGCGTGCTCAGCCCGTTCGGCGGGCGCGTGCATGCTGCCTGGGGGCTGGCGCTCAGCGCCCGCCTCCGTGACGAGCTCGGCCTGGAATCCGACGCCATCTGGTCCGACGACGGGATCATCGTCCACCTCCCCGACGCCGACGAGCCGCCAGGGGCCGACCTCGTGCTGCTCGACCCCGAGGAGGTCGAGGATGCGATCGTGGCCGAGCTCGCCTCGAGCGCGCTGTTCGGCGCCCGCTTTCGCGAGAACGCGGCCCGGGCGCTGCTCATCCCGCGCGCCCGGCCGGGCCGGCGCACGCCGCTGTGGCAGCAGCGGCTGAAGTCGCAGTCGCTGCTCGAGGTGGCGCGCAAGTACGGCGAGTTCCCGGTCATCCTCGAGACCTACCGGGAGTGCCTGCGCGACGTGCTCGACACCGGCGGGCTGGTCGAGATCCTGTCCAAGCTCCACCGGCGCGAGATCTCGCTCATCGAGGTCGAGACCCCGACGGCGTCGCCGTTCGCCTCCAGCCTCCTGTTCGACTACGTGGCCACGTACATGTACGAGGGCGACACGCCGAACGCCGAGCGCCGGGCCGCTGCGCTCAGCCTCGACCGGGACCTGCTGCGCGAGCTGCTCGGCCAGGAGGAGCTGCGTGACCTCATCGATCCCGGGGCGCTGCAGCGCGTCGAGGACGACCTGCAGTTCCTCTCGCCCGAGCGCCAGGCGACGAGCCGCGACACGCTGCATGACGTCCTGCGCACCGCGGGCGACCTGAGCGGTGCCGAGGCCGCGCTGCGCGTCGTGCCCGGCCTCGACGCCGCCGCGCTGCTCGACGAGCTCCAGGCCGAGCGGCGCGCCGTGCGGGTGCGGCTGGGCGGCGAGGAGCGGTGGATCGACGCCGCCGACGCCGGCCTCTACCGCGACGCCCTCGGAGTCGTCCCGCCGGGGGGCCTGCCGGCCCAGTTCCTGGCCGACGTGCCGGACGCGCTGCGCCGCGTCATCCGGCGCTACGCCGCCACCCACGGCCCGTTCACGGGCGCCGACCTGCACGCCCGCTACGGGGTCGACGCGAGTGCGGCGCTCGGCGAGCTCGAGCGGTCGGGCGAGCTCGTGCGCGGCGAGCTCCGGCCCGGCGGCAGCGAGCGCGAATGGTGCGACCCCGAGGTGCTGCGACGGCTGCGGCGGGCGTCCCTGGCCGTGCTGCGCAAGGAGGTCGAGCCCGTCGAGAAGCGGGCGCTCGCCCGCTTCCTGCCCGGCTGGCAGAACGTCGACCGCCACCCGGCCGGAGGCGCCGGGATCGACCGCCTGCGCGAGGCGCTCGTGCCCCTGCAGGGGCTCGCCCTGCCCGTCGCCGCCTGGGAGCGCGACGTGCTCCCGCGGCGCACCGGCGCCTACTCCCCGACCTGGATGGATCAGCTGTGCGCGGGCGGCGAGCTCGTCTGGCTCGGTGCCGGCGCGCTCGGGCGCCACTCCGGCCGGGTTGCGCTCTACTTCCGCGAGGACCTCCCCCTGCTCGGGGCCCCGCCCTACCGGGGCGAGCGGCCCCAGGACCCTGGGCACGATGCGCTGCGCGAGCGCCTGAGCGCGGGCGCCTGTTTCTTCACCGATCTGCTCGCCGACGTCGACCTCAGCCCCGAGGAGCTCCAGGAGGCGCTGTGGGATCTCGCCTGGGCGGGCGAGGTGACCAATGATGCCTTCGCGCCGCTGCGCGCGCCGCGCCTCACCCTCGCCCGGGCTCAGCGCGAGCGGGGGCGGGCGGCGCGTCCGGGGCGGTTCGCCAGCCGCCGGCGGGGCGGCGCGAGCGCCCAGGTCCAGGGCCGCTGGTCGCTGACCGCGCCGCTGCTGGCTGCGCCGGTCGACCCGGTGGCCCGGCGGCGGGCGCTGTGCGAGCTCATGCTCGAGCGCTACGGCGTGCTCACGCGCGAGCTCGTACTCGCCGAGGGCGTGCCGGGCGGATTCAGCGCCGTCTATCCCGAGCTCTCGCAGCTCGAGACGCTCGGGGTGGCCCGTCGCGGGTACTTCGTCGAGGGCCTGGGCGGTGCCCAGTTCGCCCTCCCGGGCGCGGTCGAGCGCCTGCGCGCCCGGCCCGCGCTCGACGAGGCGCCGGTCGTGCTCGCCGCGGTCGATCCGGCTCAGCCCTATGGCGCCGCCCTGGCCTGGCCGGCGCGCGAGGGACGCCGCCCGGCCCGGGTCGAAGGTGCTCACGTCGTCCTGACCGGTGGGGACCCGGTGCTCTATCTGGAGCGGAGCGGGCGGGCGCTGCAGACGCTCGTCGACGCCGGCGATCCGCGGGTCGAGCCGGCGCTGCGCGCACTCGTCGACCGGTCGCGCTCTGGGGCGATCGCGCGCCTGGCCCTCGAGAAGGTGGACGGGGAGCCGGCGCTGCGCTCGCCGCTCGGGCCGCTGCTCGTCGAGCTCGGCTTCCAGGAAGGACCGCGCCGGCTGACGCTCAGCGCCTGACGTGCCCGAGGGCGACACCATCCGCTGGCATGCCAACCGCATCCGCCCGGCGCTCGAGGGGCGGGTCGTCGACGAGGTTCGCCCGCACCTGCGCTTCAGCCGGGACGGCTGGGTGGAGCGGCTGACCGGGCGCGTCGTCGAGCGCGTCGAGGCCTACGGCAAGCACCTCATGCTCCGCTTCGAGGGCGGTCTGGTGCTCCACTCGCACCTCGGCATGGTCGGCACCTGGGGTGTCTACCGCCCCGGCCGGCGCTGGGGACGCTCGCCCCGGCGGGCCTGGCTCGTCCTGCGCGTCGGCGAGACCGAGATCGTGCAGTTCGACGGCCCGACGCTCGAGCTCGTCACGGCGGGGCGAGCCCGCTTCGACCAGCGCCTGGCCGCGCTCGGCCCCGACGTGCTCGCGGACGAGTTCGATGCGCCCGAGTTCCTGCGCCGGCTGCGCCACGACGATCCGACGCGGCCGATCGGCGACGCCCTGCTCGACCAGCGCACGGTGGCCGGGATCGGGAACATGTGGAAGGCCGAGGGCTGCTGGGAGGCGGAGCTCGACCCGTGGCGGCGGACCGGCGAGACGGCCGACGCCGAGGCGCTCGCGGTGCTCGAGCGGGTGCGCCCGCGGATGGCCGAGTCCGCCGAGCACGGGCCGCGGGTGATCAAGGCCCGCGTATACGGCAAGTCCGGTCAGCCGTGCCCGCGCTGCGGGACGGCGATGCGCTCGCGCGGGCAGTGGGACGACAACCGTCTCACCTACTGGTGCCCGGGATGTCAACGCTAGGCGCCCGGCCCATCCGCCGGATCGGCCACAAGGGCGCCGACCACATCGCCCCCGGCAACACGGCGGCGAGCTTCGACGCCGCGCTCGCCGCCGGGGTCGACATGATCGAGTTCGACGTGCTGCCCGAGCGGGTCGACGGTGGGCGGCTCGTGCTCGCCCACGACTACGCGGACGCCGCCGGACGGGCGGCGCTCACGCTCGATCAGGGCCTCGACCACCTGGCCGGTGAGCGCTTCACCGGCCTCGAGCTCGACGTCGATCTGAAGCTTCCCGGCTATGAGGCCGCGGTGCTCGACGCGCTGCGCGAGCGCGATCTGCTGCACCGAGCGCTCATCTGCAGCCAGTACGCGCGCAGCCTGCGCGTTCTGCGGGCGCTCGAGCCGAGCGTGCGGCTCGGCTGGTCGGTGCCCCGTCTGCGCCACGACCCGTTCCGCTCTCGGGCCATGGCGCTCCCCGCTCTGGCCGGCCTCCAGCTCGCTCGTCAGGGCTTCCCCGCCCGGGCGGCCCGGGTGCTCCGGGCCGGGCATTGCGACGCGGTCATGGCCCACTGGCGGTTCGTCACTCCGCGGCTCGTGCGGACGGTGCGCGAGGCCGGCGGCGAGCTCTACGTGTGGACGGTCGACGACGCCGCGCACATCCGCGCGCTCGAGGCGCTCGGCGTGGATGGGGTCATCACCAACGACCCGAGACTGTTCAGCTGATCGTGCAGAAGCCGGCGCTGAAGTGCGCCGGGTCGCCGTCGTCGGCATCGTGGTGAGCAGCCGAAGTGTGGCGGGTGACCGTGAGCAGGGTGCTGTTGTTGCGGATCCAGCGGAAGGTGACGGTGGCGCGGAAGCGACCCGGGGCGGGGAAGGCGAAGCTGACCCCGCCCTGCTCCTGCCCGTAGCTGACCACGCCCAGGCGCACGAGCTCCTTCGCCTTGGGGTCAGGCAGGAATGCCTGGTGGGTCGGATTCCAGTAGTCGACCTGGACGATCATCGACAGGTGGGCGCCGAACCCGAGGGTCGGCATCTGGGCCCGGACGCCGAGCGTGTGCGGATGGCGGTGGGTGTCGCAGATGTTGATCGTCGCCCATAGATGGGACGACCCACGGGCGGCGGCGACGGCCGCCCGGACCTGGCCCGGCGAGGGGCTGCTGGTGGCCGCGGTCGCGCCCGCGATGGGTCGGCTCGGGTTCCCGGCCAGGGCGGCTGGGGTGAGGACCGCTGCGGTGGCGGCGGCGAGCGCGATGGCGAGCGCGGAGAGCAGGCGGCGCCTCATCGCCTCAGACGATAGCGGCGCATGCTCGCGCGGCAAGGGTCGTCGTGATCAAATGCCTCCTGGGGCGTAGTGATCGCGTGAACGAGATTCCGACCGTGGCCGAGGGTGCCGCACAGGGCGGCTGGGAGCGCTTCGAGGCGCTCTATCGCTCCTCGCGCGACGACGTCTACGGTTATGTCGCCACGCTCCTGCACGATCCCGCGGCGGCCGAGGACATCACCGCGTTGGCGTTCGAACGCGCCTACCGCAAGCGGCGAAGCTTCGACCGCGCCCGCGGCGAGGAGCGAGCCTGGCTGTTCGGGATCGCTCGCAACGCCGCCCTCGACGAGCTGCGCCGCCGCCGGCGCCTGGCCGCCCTCTCCACCGACCCCGACGACACCGGCGCCCAGGCCGTCGAGGACGCCGCCGAGGCGGCTCTGCGCCGGACGGCCGTGCGCGCCGCTGTGGCCGCGCTGGGACCGCGGGAGCGCGAGATCGTGGCTCTGAAGTTCCACGGCGGGCTGTCCAACAGCGAGCTCGCCCGGGTCCTCGGCGTGAGCGAGACGAACGCCGGGACCCTCGTCTACCGGGTGATGGAGAAGCTGAGAAAGGCATGCCATGAGACGGCCTGACGAGATCCCGCAGGATCCCGAGATCGAGGCCACACTCGACGCCATCGACGCCACGCTGGCCGGCGAGGCGGTCGATCCCGGCTTTGCCGAGATGGCCGAGATCGCGCTGCTCCTCGCCGAGGAGCGCCCCCGGCCCCGGGCCACCTTCACCGATGCCCTCGACGCTCGGGTGGCGCGGCGGTTCGCCCCGGCCCTCGCGCCGGCGTCGCCTCCGCGGTTGGGGTGGCTGCGGACGTGGGGCTGGGCGAGCGCGGCCACCGCTGCCGTGGTCGCTCTCCTCGTCGTGGCGATCGTGTCCTTGGGTCCGAAGCTCGGGAGCAGTTCGATGTCGAGCTCGTCGAGCAGCTCGGCGGCCGTGCCGTCGCTCACGTCCACCTCCAGCAGCGCCGGCGCCGCGTCGGGCACCTTCGGCCGGCACGCTCTCGCGGGGAAGGCTCCAGCGGCCGCGAGCGCTGCGCAGTCCGCCCAGCTCGCCCTGCCGCCCAACGGCCGCAAGACGATCCAGTCCGGCGAGCTCGACCTGGCCGCGGCGCCCAACGCTATCGACCACGTCGGCCAAGAGGTGCTGGGCGTCGTCGGCGCCGAGGACGGGATCGTCGACCGCTCGAACGTCACCCAGACCGGCGGCCTGGATGGTTCGGCCACCTTCTCGCTGCGGATCCCCAGCCAGAACCTCCCTCAGGCGCTCAACCGGCTCTCGCAGCTCTCCGGCTCCTCCGTGCTCTCGCGCACGGACAACAGCCAGGACGTCAACAGCCAGTACGTGACGAGCACACGGGCGCTCGCCGACGCCCAGGCGCTGCGCGCCGCGCTGGTGCGCCAGCTCGCGGCCGCCACCACGACGGCCGAGGTCGACTCGCTGCAGGTCCGACTGAACACGGTTGAGGGAACGATCGCGGCCGACACGGCGTCGCTGCGCAGCCTCACCTCCCAGATCGACTACGCCCGCGTCACGGTCACGATCAGCGCCCGCTCGGGCCCGGTCGCGCCGCCCCACCCGAGCCGCGGCTTCACCATCGGTCACGCCGTCCACGTGGCGGGCCGTGTGCTCGTGGTCGTCGCGGGCGTGGGCCTCATCGCACTGGCCGCCACGCTTCCGGTTGCGCTCGTCCTCGCGCTGTTGGTCTGGCTCGCCGCGGCCCTGCGGCGGCGCCGGCGCGAGCAGGCGCTCGATCTCGCCTGAGGTCTGTCGGAGATCCGCGCCTGGGCGAAATTCTCGGCCGGGGGGGCGGGGCTGTGGTATCTCTGGCCCGCATGATGATGAGGGGGGAGGAGACGGCGGTGCTGCTGCACCGCGTGCCCGTGTTCGCGTCACTCGGCGAGCTCGAGCTCGGACGGGTGGCCGAGGTGGCGGTGCCGCGGCGCTTCAGCGCCGGCGAGGTGGTGTTCCGGGAGGGGGACGAGAGCAGCACCTGCTACGTGGTCAAGACGGGACGGGCCCGGGCGGTGCGCGAGCACGCCGACGGCCGCGCGCTGACGCTCGCCCACTTCGGCCCTGGGGACATCTTCGGCGAGCTGGCCATGTTCGACGACGAGCGGCGCTCGGCCACAGTCGAGGCGGTCGAGGACACCGAGACCGTGGCCATCCTCGGCGGTGACATGCGCCGGCTGCTGCGCGTCCACCCGGACATCGCGGTCAAGCTCCTGGCCGCCCTCGGCCGCCGGCTGCGCGAGACGAACGAGCGGCTGGCCCGCCAGTCCTTCCAGACCGTGCAGAGCCGGGTGGCCTCGGTCCTCGGGCAGCTCGTCGAGGTGGCCCGGGAGGAGGGTGCCGGAGACCGGGATGTGCTCATCACGCAGACGCAGGCCGAGCTCGCGCGCCTGGCCGGCTCCTCGCGCGAATCCGCCAGCCGCTTCCTCGCCGTCCTCGAGCGGGCAGGAATAATCACGCAGGGTCGCGGAAAGCTGGTGGTGCATGACCCCGCAGCCCTCCGGAGATACGTCTTCTGAGTTCTCCGCCGGCGGCGTCGTGGTGCGGGGGGACGATGTCGCGGTCATCGTGCCCGTGCGCCGCGACGCCCGCGGCAGTCGCGTGCTCGGACTGCCCAAAGGGCCATCCCGACGGGGATGAAACGCCCGAGCAGGCGGCCATCCGCGAGGTCCGCGAGGAGACCGGCCTGTCGGTTGAGCTGATCGAGCCGTTGGGCGAGATCGACTACCACTACGAGCGCCGCGGCCGCCGGCGCCGCAAGCGAGTGGCGTTCTTCCTGTTCGAATACCGCTCCGGCGACCTGGCCGACCACGATCACGAGATCGAGGATGCGCGGTGGATGCCGCTGGGCGAGGCCGTGCAGGCGCTCAGCTACGCGGGCGAGCGCGAGATGGTGCGGCGCGCGCTGTCGCGATTGTCCCCCGACCGGTAGGCTGGGCCCCGTGCGCGTCCTGAACTTCTACTCCTCGGTCTTCGCCGACCAGCTGCGCCGCGGGCGCAAGACAGCCACGATCCGGCTGGGCGACAAGTCACACAAGTACCACAAGAACGAGTGCGTGCTGGTGACGATCGGCTATCAACACTCACCGCGGGAGAAGATCTTCAACGCCGTCATCGACCAGGTCGAGGTCAAGCGGGTGCGCGACCTGTCCCCGCGGGACATCGAGCACGACAATCCGGAGTTCCGGCGCGTCGATGAGATGGTGCACTTCCTCGAGCAGATCTACGGCCGCAAGGTCTCGCTGGAGGACACCGTCACCGTCGTGCGCTTCTCGCAGATCATCGAGCACCCGCCCGAGATGATCCGCGACCGCATGCACGGGCTCGGCGGCGCGCAGAACTAACTTCGCGGGCGCACGATCAGCACATCGCACGGGGAGCGCTCGGCGACCGCGTCGGCGACGCTGCCGATGAGCCGCCGGGCGGTCTTCGTGCGCTCGCCGGCACCGACGACGATCAGCCGCGCTCGCTCCTCGTCGGCCACGTCGGTGAGCACGAGCGCCGGGTCGCCGCGGCGGACGTGCTCGCCGGCGGTCAGGCCGCTGGCCCGCAGGCGCTCGACTGCCTGGCTCACTGTGCTGCGCAGCTCCCGAGCGTCCGCGACGAGGAATCCATGGGCGGCGACGACCTCCAGGCGCGCGCCCGACAGACGGGCGAGCTCGGCCGCCACGTCAAGGGCGCCGCCCGCGTGCGCGGAGCCATCGGTGCCGACGACGATCACGTTGGCGCGCAGCTCGCCCGGGGCGCCCAGCCGCCGCGGCCACAGCCGGTCGATCACCGTCCGCGCGGGCTCGAGGGCACCGGCCGCGAACTGCCGCAGCAGGGCGCGCCAGCGCACGGCGCCGATCGCCGGTTCGGGCAGATCGATCGTCAGCAGCACTTCGCGCCCCTCGCGGCGCCGGGTCGTCTCGCCCAAGCGCTCGAGCACGTGGATGGCATCGGCGTTGGTGGCCAGGACCGGCGCCTCGAAGCGGACGACCCCCTCCTGCGCGCGCCCGCTGGACGAGCGCGTCGAGCAGCCGGGTGCCCACGCCGCGGCCCTGCCAGTCGTCGGCGACCACGATGGCCGGCTCAGCCGCGCCCTCGCCGGTGCGCACGAAGCGGGCCACCCCCACGCCCTCCCCGCCGGCGTCAAGCGCCACCAGCGCCTCATGATCGTGGTGGTCGACCTGGGTCAGGTAGTCGAGGTCGCGCTCGCGCAGCGCGGCCATCGGCCCGAAGAAGCGCCGGTAGCGGGATTCGGGCGAAAGTCGCTCGAAGCCGTCGCGCAGCCGGTCGCGGTCCTCGGGGCGAATGGGGCGGATCTCGACCCGGCTGCCATCGGGCAGGCGGGTGGTGACGGGGCGATCACCCATGGGCCCATTATGGGAGAGTGGACGAGCTCGATTCGGGCGCCCGGGCGGCGGGTAGGCCGCCGACGAGAGAGAGGGGTGGTCGTGGAAGCACTCAGTGCGCAGGATGCATCGTTCCTCGATGTCGAGGACGACGTCACCCACATGCACATCGGCTCGGTGGGCATCTTCGAGGGACCGCCGCCCTCGCGGGAGGATCTCGTCGAAGCGGTGGCGGCGAAGCTCCCGCTCGTGCCGCGCTACCGCCAGCGGGTCCGCTTCCCGCCGCTGCGGCTCGGACCGCCGGTGTGGGTCGACGACAGCCACTTCAACATCGACTACCACGTGCGCCGAACCGCGCTGGCCAGCCCGGGGGGCGAGCCGGAGCTGCGCACGTTCGTCGGGCGTGTCATGTCCCAGCAGCTCGACCGGGCCAAGCCGCTGTGGGAGATGTGGGTGGCCGAGGGTCTGAGCGGCGGGCGCTGGGCGCTCATCTCGAAGACCCACCACTGCATGGTCGACGGGGTGTCGGCCACCGACCTGCTCTCGGTCATGCTCGACGCCGAGCGCGAGCCGCGGCGGGACCCCGTCCCGCGCTGGAGCCCGGCTCCGGAGCCCAACGCGGCCGAGCTGGTCGCCCAG
The DNA here is from genome assembly GCA_963848745.1 of uncultured Solirubrobacterales bacterium. Lineage (GTDB taxonomy): Bacteria > Actinomycetota > Thermoleophilia > Solirubrobacterales > Solirubrobacteraceae > Palsa-465. The sequence continues at coordinate 177,987 of CAWKEO010000003.1, forward strand.
CCGCTGGCTCGGCGGCTGGTCAGCCCGCTGAGCGCCGTCGAGGCGACCCGCACTGCTCTGGCCGCTCCGCGTCAGATGGCCGAGCTCGCGCTCAGCACGGCCCGGGGCACGGCGGCCATGCGCGGGCTCCTTCGCCCCGGACCGTCGAGTTCGCTCAACGGGCCGATCGGCCCTCACCGGAGGTGGGACTGGGCGCACGCGCAGCTGAGCGACGTGCGGACTGTCCGCACCGGCCTCGGCGGCACGGTCAACGACGTCGTACTGACGGCGATCACCCGCGGCTTTCGCGATCTCCTCGCTCATCGCGGTGAGCAGCTCGACGGCCGCACGGTGCGCACGCTCGTGCCGGTCTCCGTGCGTCGCCCCGGCGAGCGCGGAACCTACAACAACCGCGTCTCGGCCATGTTCGCCGAGCTCCCGGTCGGCTGCGAGGACCCGCGCCGGTGCCTCGACACGGTTCGGGTTCAGATGGATGCGCTGAAGCGCTCCCAACAGGCGGTGGCGGGCGAGGTGCTGACCTCGCTGTCGGGCTTCGCGCCATCGCTGCTGCTGGCGCTCGGGACTCGCGTGGCCGCTCGTCTTCCCCAGCGCAGCGTCAACACTGTGACCACGAACGTCCCCGGTCCCCAGCAGCCGCTGTTCCTGACCGGCCGGCGCCTGCTCGAGGCGATCCCGTTCGTGCCCGTGGGCGGCCAGGTGCGGGTTGGGGTGGCGATCTTCTCCTACGACGGGGCGCTCAAGTTCGGCGTCACCGGCGACTACGACACCGCACCGGATATCGACGTCCTGTGCGCGGGTATCGAGAGGGGAATGACCGAGCTCGTGGCCGCTGCCGGCGACGGCGGTGGCCCGGCGGCAGGAGAACGGCGCCCGCGGTCAAAGAGCGTCTCCTCCCATCGATAATGTGGACAGTCCAGGAGAAAGCATGCAGCGGTTGCTCATTCCCATCTGGCGTGAGGCCCGGGTCGGGCTCGAGCGGGCCGCGCTGAGCCGCAACCCCGTGCTGCGCGGCCAGGGAGTCGCCCGGGGCGACGGCCGGCCGGTGCTCCTCATCCCGGGCTTCCTGGCCGGTGACCTGTCGCTGTCGGCGATGGCGGGCTGGCTGCACGGGCTCGGCTACGAGCCCTGCCGGGCCGGCATCCGCGCCAACGTCGACTGCACCGGCCGGGCGATCGATCGCCTCGAGCACCAGCTCGAGCAGCTGGCTGAGCGCCACGAGCGACCCGTCACGATCATCGGCCACAGCCGGGGCGGCTCGATGGCCCGGATCCTCGCCGTGCGCCGGCCCGAGCTGGTGCACGGGATCGTCTGCCTCGGCTCGCCGCTCGCCGACCAGTTCGCCGTCCACCCGCTCGTGCGGGCACACGTCGAGGCGGTGGCCACCCTGGGCGGCCTCGGCCTGCGCGGCCTGTTCAAGCGGGCCTGCCTCGAGGGCGACTGCTGCGCTCAGGTGCGGGCGGAAGCGCAGGCGCCGTTCCCGTCCGGGCTTCAGTTCACCTCGATCTACTCGCGCAGCGACGGCGTGGTCGACTGGCGGGCCTGCCACGACCCGGCGGCCGAGCTCGTCGAGGTGCGTTCGAGCCACTGCGGGATGGCGGTCAACGCCGAGGTGTTCACCGCCGTCGGCCGGGCCATCGCCCCGGGCCGCCCGGCGATGCGCCAGTCGCGCTCGAGCGTGCGCGCGGTGCGCGCGCCCCTCGCCCTGGCGGCCTGAGCGCACCTCCTCCGGCGCCGCGGCGCGGGGGTGAACCTCCCTGGCACTCGAGCACCGAGAGTGCCAAAAAGGTCTTGCAACCCTCGGCGGACGAGCTATAGTGATCGTCGGTTGGCACTCCCTACCTGCGAGTGCCAGGCAGTACGGGCGACCGGGGTCACGGTCGCCACCGATCACGTTCCCACCGGAGGTTTCATCAGATGAAGCTCAAGCCCCTTGGCGATCGGCTGATCGTGCGGGCAATCGAGGAGGAGGAGACCACCGCGAGTGGCATCGTCCTGCCCGATACCGCCAAGGAGAAGCCGCAGAAGGGCAAGGTTCTCGCCGTTGGCGAGGGCAAGCTCAACGAGGACACGGGCAAGCGCGTTCCGCTCGACGTGGCAGAGGGCGACGAGGTCCTCTACAGCAAGTACGGCGGCACCGAGATCAAGGTGGACGGCGAGGATCTCCTCGTCCTCCGCGAGTCCGACGTACTGGCCAAGGTCCAGTCGTAAGGCATAGGAGAACTAGCACCAATGGCACACAAGGAACTCAAGTACGAGGCGGAGGCCCGCAAGGCGCTCGAGCAGGGCGTCGATGCGGTCGCCAACGCCGTCAAGGTCACGCTCGGCCCCCGCGGCCGCTACGTCGTCCTCGACAAGAAGTTCGGCGCCCCGACGATCACGAACGACGGCGTCACCATCGCTCGCGAGATCGAGGTCGAGGACGTCTTCCAGAACCAGGGCGCCCAGCTCGTGCGCGAGGTCGCCACGGCGACCAACGACGTCGCGGGTGACGGCACCACGACGGCGACCGTGCTCGCGCAGGCGATCGTCCGCCAGGGCCTGAAGAACGTCGCCGCCGGCGCCAACCCGCTCGCGCTCAAGCGCGGCATCGAGCGCGCCGTCGAAGAGGTGGTCAAGAACATCGAGTCGCAGTCGGTCGAGATCTCCGGCAAGGAGCAGATCGCCCGCGTGGCCACCATCTCGGCCGGCGACGAGGAGATCGGCGACGTGATCGCCGACGCCATCGAGAAGGTCGGCAAGGACGGCGTGGTCAACGTCGAGGAGGGCCAGACGTTCGGCATGGACCTCGAGTTCACCGAGGGCATGCAGTTCGACAAGGGCTACATCTCGCCGTACATGGTCACCGACCAGGACCGGATGGAGGCGACCCTCGAGGATCCGTTCATCCTCATCGCCAACCAGAAGATCGGCTCCGTCCGCGACCTGCTGCCCGTGCTCGAGCAGACGATCCAGTCGGGCAAGCCGCTCCTGATCATCGCCGAGGATGTCGAGGGCGAGTCCCTGGCCACCCTGGTGGTCAACAAGCTCCGCGGCACGTTCACCGGTGTGGCGGTCAAGGCGCCGGGCTTCGGCGATCGCCGCAAGCGCATGCTCGAGGACATCGCGATCCTCACCGGCGGCGAGGTCATCACCGAGGAGATGGGCCTCAAGCTCGAGAACACCCAGCTCTCGCAGCTCGGCCGCGCTCGCCGCGTGGTCGTGGCCAAGGACACCACCACCATCGTCGATGGTGCCGGTGAGTCCGAGGGCATCAAGGGCCGCATCAACCAGATCAAGAACGAGATCGAGAACACCGACTCGGACTTCGACAAGGAGAAGCTCCAGGAGCGCCTGGCCAAGCTCTCCGGCGGCGTTGCCGTGGTCAAGGTCGGCGCGGCCACCGAGACCGAGATGAAGGAGAAGAAGCACCGCGTCGAGGACGCCCTGCAGGCGACTCGGGCAGCGCTCGAGGAGGGCATCGTGCCCGGCGGCGGTGTCGCGCTCCTGAACGCTCAGAAGGCGCTCGGGGTCGACGCCATCGAGGACGCCGACGAGCGGACGGGCGCGAAGATCGTGCACCGCGCGCTCGAGGAGCCGCTGCGTCAGATCGCCGAGAACGCCGGGCCTCGAGGGCTCGGTCGTCGTCAACGACGTCCGCAAGGCCAAGCCCGGCTACGGCCTCAACGCGGCGACCGGAGAGACGGTCGACCTGGTCAAGGAGGGCATCATCGACCCGGCCATGGTGACGCGCTCGGCGCTTCAGAACGCCGCGTCGATCGCCAAGAACATCCTCACCACCGAGGCGATCGTCGCCGAGGTCCCGGAGAAGGATGGTTCCGGCGGCGGTGGCGGTGGCATGCCCGACATGTCGGGGATGATGTAGTCCGAGCAGCAAGCTGACCGGCTCGGGGGTTCGGCGGCGCCGAAACCCCCGGCCCCGGTAGTCTCCGCCTCAACAGGCGAGTGTCGTTCGAGGGCCCGGCTTTGTGCCGGGCCCTCGGCATTTCTGGGGGCGATTTGCCCTCACCTGCGGGCGGGGCGAATGTCACGCTGTGTACCTATACGGTCCATACCGTGAGACCGGACGGACGGGGGTCGAGATCCGGCGGATCCAGGGCCGCAACCTCCGTCCGTGATCTGGGTTAGTGTTCCGGTATTCATAACCGCCGAATTCCGGCCCCGCGTGGGCCGGGACCGGGGAACCCAATGCGGCCGTCCGTCCCGAGGCCGCGGGGGCGAATCGCCGCCAGAGCGCGGCGTAGCGTGACCGGTCACGCGAGCCCGTCAGCTAACCCCGGAGGCAGAGACCGAAGGGAGCCGTACGTGCCCGCCGCTGCACCAATTGATGGGGTTCCCGTCCCCGTCCGCGACCTCTCATCCCCCGAGCTGTGGGATCGCTCGCTGGCCCGCTCGCGCCAGCGCCGGCGCCTGACCGAGATCGCTCGCCGGGCCCGCCGGCGGCGCAAGAGCGCCTCCCTGGCCGTGAGCGCCGCACTGGTTGCGGCGCCGATCCTCCCCGAGGGTGTCGCCGCCGCCGACACCGGCGCGGGCGGTCATGTGCCGGGCACCCTCACCGATCCGGGAGCGGCCAGGGCCGCCAGCGATCACGTTGTGCTGCGCTACGGCGCCGAGGGTGCGCTCGTGGCCGCCGCCCAGCACCGGCTCAACCAGGTCCTGCCGCTCACGCATCTGGCCGTGGACGGGATCTACGGCCCACTCACCCGTGGGGCGGTCGCCGACTACCAGCGCCGCCACGGCCTGGCCCCGACCGGGGCGATCGACGTGCGCATGTGGGCGGAGCTGTTCGACGCGCCCGTGCTCGTCGTCACCCACGGGACAGCGCGGCCCGTGGCCGCGATGCCCACTGCGCCGGCGGGCGCGCGCGAAGCCGTGGCGCTCCAGCGGGCCCGGCCCGTCGCCGCGCCGACGCACTCGCGTCTCGCTCGGACCGATGAGCGCCCGGTGGCGGCCGCGGCTCCCGGCGTGCCGGTGAGCAGCCCGCCGGTGAGCACCCCGAAGGTGGCGAGCGCTCCGTCCTCGGCGGGCGAGACCGTCGCGGTGGTCGCCCCGACCACCGGCACCCCGCAGACCTCGACCTACGTGATGGTCGGCGGGGTGGCCCTGCCGCTGCCCCGCCAGTATCTCGTCAACGGCTCGGTCGATCAGGGCGTCGACTACTCGGCGCCGGGCGGCACCCCGCTGTATGCGATGGGCGACGGCGTGATCATCGGTGAGGGCATCAGCGGCTTCGGCCCGAACGCGCCCGTGCTCGAGATCACCACCGGGCCGCTGAAGGGCATGACGGTTTACTACGGCCACGCGGGCAGCGACCTCGTGTCGGTGGGCACCCACGTCCAGGCCGGCCAGCAGATCAGCGAGGTGGGCTACGGGATCGTCGGGATCTCCACCGGCCCGCACCTCGAGATCGGCATGTACCCGCCCGGCAACATGGGCGCCGGCTCGAAGATGCTCGGGGTCATCAACGGCCTGCTGGCCCAGCACCCGAGCGGGCGCGAATGGGGCGCAACGCCGAGCTCGAGCGCGGCCCGCGCCAGCTCGCCCGTGGCGACGTCCTCGAGCAGCTCCGTCAGCACGGCGTCCACGGCCAGCGTGCGCATGAGCGCCATGCAGCCGGCCGCCGCGGCGGCCACCCGGTCCGGCGGCGCGAGCGCCAGCGCGGGCTCGGCGACCACGAGCACGGCGGCAGCCCCGGCGCCGACGGCCAGCACGAGCCCGAGCCTGGTCGCGGCGGCGACGGCGAGCGCGGGTGCTCCGGCGGTGGCGGCGAATGCGGCGAGCTCGGTGAGTGCGGCGAGCCAGCAGGCGACCGAGCAGGCCGCGACCGAGCAGGTGGCGGCGAGCCAGCAGGCCGCGACCGAGCAGGCGGCGGCGAGCCACCAGGCGGCCCCTGCGCCGGCGGTCCCGGTGGCGCACGCGGCGGGCGCTCCGGCTCCGGCGCCGGCTCCGGCGGCGACCACCCCGGCTCCGGCGACGACCACCCGGCTCCGGCGGCGACCACCCCGGCTCCGGCGGCGACCACCCCGGCTCCGGCGGCGGCCACCCCGGCTCCGACCGTGACCACCCCGACCACCCCGGCCCCGACCGCCACTCCGGCGGCGGACGCGACCGCCGCTGCCCAGTCGAGCGCCGCACAGGCAGCCGCGGCCCAGGCGGCGAGCGCGGCCCAGGCGGCGAGCGCGGCGTCCGCCTCGGGCCGGAGCTGACCCGGCGGGGGCTCGTCTCCCCCCGATCGCGCGATGTTCACTTGTGCTCACGACGGGAGCACAAGTGAACATCCGCCCGGCGGCGGGCGAGCGGCGGCGGCGGCGGCGGCGAGCCTCAGCCCCGCGACACCCGCCGCCCCGCCGATCCCGACGGGGCGGCCGCGCCCGCGGCCATGCCCGAGTACACCGCCGCCGTCCGGCGTGCCACCTCGGCCCAGTCGAAGCGCAGGACGTGCTCCCGCGCCTCGGCGACCATCTGGGCCCGGGCCGCGTCATCGGTGATGACCTGCTCGAGCGTGCGGCGCAGGGCGGCGGCGTCGCTCGACGGGAAGCGCCGCCCGACGGTGCCGTCGTCGGGCACGACCTCGCGCAGGCCACCCGTGTCGGCGACCACGCACAGGCAGCCCGAGGCCATGGCCTCGAGCGCGACCAGCCCGAACGGCTCGTAGATGGAGGGCACGATGCAGAGGTCGGCCACGCGGTAGAGGGCGTGGAGCATGTCGTCGCCGACCCAGCCGAGGAAGCTGCCGTGGCGCATGAGGCGCAGCCGCCGGGCCTGGCGCTTGAGCTCGGCCTCCGCCGTGCCCGTGCCGGCGACCACGAAGCGGATGTTCCCGTGGCGGCGCACGAGCGGGGCGAGGGCGTCGAGGGCGGTGTGAAAGCCCTTTTCGTACACGAGCCGGCCGACCAGCAGCACGAGGTGCTCGTCCGGGGCGGCGAAGCGGGCGCGCAGGGCGGTCAGGTCGGTGCCGGCCGGATCGAGCTCGGCCGGATCGATGCCGTTGGGGATCGCAGTGACCTTGCTCGCGCGCACGCGGAACACGGTGCGCACGTGCTCGCGCATGAACTCCGAGCAGGTGAGCACGTGATCGGCCCGCCGAACCATCGCCCGCTCGGCGGCGTGGATCTCCGACTGCGGATGGGTCTGCACCCAGCCTTGGTGGCGGCCGTACTCGGTGGCGTGGACGGTGACCAGCCAGGGGCGCCCGAGCTCGCGGGCGGTGTCCTGCGCGGCCCCGGCCACCAGCCAGTCGTGCGAGTGGACGAGGTCGAACTCGAACCGCTCGCACACCTCGCCGGCCAGTAGCCGCATGTCGGCGTTCATGTCCGCCACCCAGTGCACGAAGGCGTCGATGTCCTTCGGGAAGGGCGGCTCGCGCACCCGGTGCACGTGCACCCCGTGGCGCTCCTCCTCGGCCGGCAGCCGGCCACCGCCGCGGGTGAGCACGTGGACCTCCACGCCCTCGGCGAGCAGGTGCTCGGACAGCTTGCGCACGTGGCGGCCGAGCCCGCCCTCGATCACGGGCGGGTATTCCCAGGACAGCTCGAGGACGCGCATGACGGCCCCCGGCACCCTACCGGCCCCGGCCTCGCGACGCGCCGGGATGGTCAGCCGGCCAGAGCGACCGGGTCGCTCACCCAGTCCTCGGGCAGCTCGACCAGGCTGGCGGCATCGAGGCTGAGGAAGGCATCGACGACCTCCGGATCGAAGTGGCGCTCGCGCAGGCCGACGATCTCCTCCACCGCCCGATCGACCGCCCACGCCGTCTTGTATGAGCGCTCGTGGGTGAGGGCGTCGAACACGTCGGCCAGGGCGACGATCCGGCCCGACATCGGGATCGCCTCCCCGGTCAGCTCATAGGGGTAGCCGCGTCCGTCCCAGCGCTCATGATGGCTGGCGGCGATCTGCTCACCCGTGCGCAGGACCGAGGAGGTACTGCCGGCCAGGAGCGCCGCCCCCGCGGTGGCATGGCGCTTCATCAGCTCGAACTCCGCTGCGGTGAGGCTGCCCTGCTTGCGCAGGACCGCGTCGGGCACGGCCAGCTTGCCCAGGTCGTGCAGGGGCGCGGCCTGGCGCAGCACCACCGCCTCCTCGGCGGCCAGCCCGAGCGCACCCGCGAGCAGGAATGCGGTGCGGCCGACCCGCTCGGTGTGCTCGGCGGTCGTCGCGTCGCGGAACTCGGCGGCCAGGGCGAGGCGCTGCAGGGTCTCCAGACGCGAGCTCTGCAGCTCGGCAACGAACCGCACGTTCTCCATGGCCACCGCCGTCGAATCGGCCAGCGCCTGCAGGAGCTCGATCTCCTCCTCGGTCGGGCGATGACGGGTCGCCCAGTAGTTGCCGATGGCGCCGAGCGGGTCGAGCCGGCGGATCGGCACCATGGCCATGCTGCGCACGAAGGTGGGGCGGTAGGCGTCGTGCGGGATCCGGTCGTCGAGGTAGATGTCGGGGATGGCCAGGGGGCGGCGGTGGCGCATGACCCAGCCGCTTGCGCACTGCTCGGCCGGGAACCGCTGACCCTTCCACAGCGGGGCGATCGCGTCCTCGTCCGCGTAGAAGCAGTGATCGCCGTCACGCAGCACGAAGGTGGCGCCGTCCGCACCGGTCAGCCGCCGGGCCGCCCGGCGCACAATGGCCTGGATCTCCGGCACCGAGCGGGCCAGCGAGAGCCGCTGGACGACCGCGATGAGCTCGCCCGCAGGCCCGAGCCGTGAGCCGTGGCTGAACGTCAGGCGGGTGGCCCGGGTCACGTTGTCCGACGGTCCCTGTCGCGCCTGCCGTCGCATACGCTCGTGTGTATCGCTTCCACAGCCGCGATGCGCTGCTTTACGGCTGATCGCGCCAGAAATGCACACCCTTGGGCGATCTGACGCGTGCAAAGTGCGCATACGGGGCCGGATGGCTGACATCAACCGCCAGGAGAGCGGCAGCGTCGCCGCCTCGATCGAGCAGACGAGCAGCGCGCTCAGTGCCGTCGACGGCGCCCCCGGCGGATCGGGGAGACGGTGAGCACCCAGCGGGGGTCCACGCAGGCGAGCGCGGCCAGGCCCCGCGCGTCAGCCGTCCATCGCGAAGGTGAACATCCGCTCGGCCTCGATCCGCGCGAACACCGGCTCACCGGAGAGGAACTCCTCCCACTCGGGCCCGTAGCGCGGGAGGTAGATGTCGAGCAGGGTCTGCCGGAACGCCCGGTGCTCGGCGGCGTTGACGTCGATCAGGACCGCCCGGCCGTGCACGGTGACTGCGAGCTCCTCGCTCGGGAGGTGGACGGCGCTCACGTGCGGACGGGCGCGGATGTGGCGAAAGCGCACGGAGCGCGGGCTCGAGCTGAAGTGAAAGTGTCCGCGGAAGAAGATGCCGTCCACCGGCCCGACGAGCGGGCGGCCGTCGGCGGTCGCGGTGGCCAGGGCGAGCAGCACCATGCCCTGCAGGCGCTCGGACGCCTGGGCGGCGTCGAGCCGGCGCTGCGGCTCGTGGATGTCGAGCAGGTGCGGTCCGGCGGCCGCGTAGCTGCGGTCGATGAGCCCCTGAAGTCGCGCCAGGTCCTCGGTGGTCTCGTGCATGCCCCGCAAGCCTATGTGAGGCGCGGAGGCCGAGAAAGTGCGCAGGACCGAGAAAGCGCACCAACGATCACCGTAGGCGAATCGAGAGTGTCGTTTCTCCCGCCGAAGACAGGCGCCGGCGCCCGCGGCCCCGTTCCCGACGCACAGCGCCGTCATGGCGAGGTGCCGGGCGGCGCCGACCGATGCGGCTCAGGACCCCGGCAGCGGCGCGAACGACGGCGAGCGGCGCTCGAGGAAGCTCCGCACGCCCTCGGCGAAGTCGGGGGCGGCGAATGACTTGCCCATCAGCTGGTTGGCTTCATCGACGCCCTCGGGCAGCGAGCGCTCGAGATCGGCGTAGATCTGCCGCTTCATCGCCGCCATGCTCGCCGGCGAGCACTCGCGCGCCAGCTCGCGGGCGTACTCGAGCGCCTCGGCGAGCACGTCGCCGTCGCTGGCCCGGTTGACCAGTCCCATCTCGGCCGCCTCGCGCCCGAGGATGACGCGACCGGACAGCAGCAGGTCAAGCGCCCCGGCCGGACCGATCAGGCGGGGCAGCATCCAGGCGATCCCATGCTCGGCCACCAGCCCCCGGCGCGCGAACGCGCTGGTGATCTTCGCCTCGGCGGCGACGAAGCGCAGGTCGCACATGACCGCGAACACAAGGCCGATGCCGGCGCAGGGGCCGTTGATGGCCGCGATGATCGGCTTGGGGATCGACAACGGGTGGCGCACCGGTCGCTCGTCGGGCCGGACCACGGCGGCGGCGGCGCCGTTGCCCGACTCGCCGGCCAGGTTCGACAGCGCCTCCATGTCGGCCCCGGCGCAGAAGCCGCGCCCCGCCCCGGTGACGACGATGGCGCGAACGTCCTCGCGCGCGGCGCACACGTCGAGCAGATCGAAGTAGCGGGTCTGGAGCGCCGGGATCCATGCGTTCAACCGGTCGGGCCGGTTCAGTGTCAGCACGGCCACGCCGTCCGTCACTTCGATCAGCACCACGTCGTCGCTCATGTCCCCTCCGCCGGCTCGTGTACAGCGCGCACCCTAACGCGCTCGAGCTCCACGGGCTCCGCCGATCCGGCCACGGTGATCTCGATCAGCCCGGGCTCGGCGGCGTCGGCGCAGAACGTCACACCCGGCGCCGGCGCCCCGAGAACCGCCGCCCAGCGCGCGGTCACCCCATCGGGGTCGGCGACGGCCACCGTCGCCCCGCGCACCGACAGTGGCGCGCTGCGACCCACCCAGTCCGGGCCGCCCCACCGCCAGGACGGCGCGGGCTGCGGCTCGCTCAGGGAGACGATCGCCCCGCGCATGTCCGCCGGGTGCAGGTGGACCTCGGCGATGTCCTCGAGCTCGAACGCGAGCACTTCGCGCACTCCCGCCTTCTCCGCGCGCGAGCGCGCCGCGGCCAGGTCGCCGACCTGGAACATCAGCATGTAGCCGCAGTCGCCGCCGCGCCGGGCCAGCAGCCGCCCGGCGGCCGTGTCGGACACGACCGGGGAGACGACCTCGAGGAACGTGTCGCCGAGCGCGAACACGGCGTTGCGCAGCCCGAACGCGCCCACCGCCGGATCGCTGAACGGCTCGCCGAGTCCGAGTGCCGCGCGCAGGCGCCCGCTCACGCCCTCGAGGTCGTGCGCGGCGAGCACCGCCTGGCGCAGGCGCGGGAGACCATCGTCGCTCACCGCGATGCCAGGCGCTCGAACACGGCGATCCCGCGGCGGCCGAGCAGGTCACCGACCGCCAGCGATCCGCTCAGTGTGTGCTCCTCGCCGCGCAGCACGTTGCGCCAGCGCCCGCCCGGGCCCTCGAGCCGTCCCTCGACGGCCGAGCGCACGGCCACGAGCACGAGCAGGTCGTCCCCGCGCATGAACGCGCACACGGTGTCGCCGGCCGCCACCGGCTCGTAGCTGCCCGAGAACAGCTCGGGGCGCCGCGCGCGCAGCCCGAGCAGGCGCAGGATGAGGAACAGCTTGCGCGTCTCGGCATCCGGCGGACCTCCGCCCATCAGGCGGCGCAGCATGGCCTGGCGCCAGTCCCAGTCGACCGGGCGGCGGTTGTCCGGGTCAACCAGGGCGCGAAACGGCAACTCGTCGCCCTGGTAGATGTCGGGGATGCCGGGCACGGTGAGCTTCAGCACGAGCTGACCGAGGGCGGCGCGATCACCCGCGGCAGCCAGGCGCTCGACGAAGGGCTCGAAGTCGGCCAGGAACGTCCGGTCCTCGTACAGCCCGGTCACGAACCGCGACACCGCCTGCTCCCACGCCTGGTTGGGCTCGATCCAGTTCGTGTTGCGCTTGCCCTCGCGCAGCGCCTTCTCGACATACGCCTGCACCCGCTCGCACTCGATTGGCCAGGCACCCGCGAGCGTCTGGAAGATGAAGTACCGCTCGAGGTCATCAGGCGCCCCGTCGCTGCGCAGGCGATCGGTCTGCTCCATCCAGCGCTCGACGTGGACCCGCCACTCGTCCGGCATCGAGGAGATCGCGCCGATGCGCGCGCGCACGTCGGCCGAGCGCTTGGCGTCGTGGGTCTGGGTGGTGAGCAGGTTGTGGGGAAAGCGCTCCGCCCGCTCGCGGTTGGCGGCGTGGAAGTGCTCCACCGTGATCCCGAACCGGCTCGGGTCGCCGCCGACGTCGTTGAGTGCGAGCAGGCGCCCGTAGCGGTAGAACGCGGTGTCCTCAACGCCCTTGGCCATGATCGCCGGCGTCGTCTGCTGAAACCGGGTGACGAACTCGGCCGGCGTGTCGCGCTCGAGCAGCAGCATCTCGGCCAGCTCCGCCGACATTCCGGCCGCGCCGATCGCGCGGCGGTCCTCCTCGGTGACCCGGCCCGCCTGGGCCTCGACGTAGGTCCGGTACACCGGCAGCGAGGCGAGGGCCTGCCCGAGTCCCTCGAGGCCGCCCGGCGGCTCATCGCCGCCGAGCTCCCGGGCCAGGCGCTCGACGTCGGGCCAGAACGGGCCGTGGACCTGCTCGAGCTTCGCCTCCGCGGCCACCTCGCCGAACGGCCGCGGGTCGCCCGAGACCTGGTGCCAGAGCTCGGTCAGCGGCGCCTCGCCGGCCGGGTCGACGAACAGCGCGCACACGTCGTTGAGGAACTCGTACCCGACCGTCCCCGACACCGGCCAGTCGCGCAGGCGCTCGCCCGGGTCGAGGATCTTCTCCACCCACACCCAGTGCGCGCCGCGCTCGCTCAACCGCGCGAAGTAGCTCGCCGGATCGGCCAGTCCGTCCGGGTGGTCGATGCGCAGCCCGTCGACGAGGCCTTCGCCGACCAGCCGGAGCACGAGCTCGTGCGTGCGCTCGAACACCTCCGGATCCTCCTGGCGCACGCCGGCCAGCTCACCGATGTCGAAGAAGCGGCGGTGGCGGCCGGTGACCGGGTCGATGTCGAAGTACCGTGAGCGCAGGTTCTCGTCAGCCCAGTACCGGTTGGCGTCATCGGCGGCCATGTGATTGGGCACGACGTCGAGCGCGATGCCGAGCCCGGCCTGCTGGGCGGCGGTGGCGAGCTCCCGGAAGCCGTCCTCGCCGCCCAGCTCATCCGACAGGCGGCCGGGATCGATCACGTCGTAGCCGTGCGTGGACCCGGGGCGGGCCTGAAACGACGGGGACAGGTAGAGATGCGAGATGCCGAGGTCGCGCAGGTAGGGCACGAGCGCCCGGGCGTGGGCGAAGCCGAAGTCGGCCGTCAGCTGCAGGCGGTAGGTGGCGCGCGGGGCGCCCGGAACGTTTTCGTCGGTCACGACACTCCCTGGTTGGGGTTACAGCACGCGTTTGAGGATGACCATCGAGTGGGCCGGCACCTTGACCTCGGTCCGCGCGCCGTACCGCGCCGACCCGGGTGCCGCGTCGGGGTCCTCGGTGGTCAGTTCGAGCGCCCACTGGGCGCCGAAGCGCCGCCGCGGCAGCATGACCCCGCACTCCTCGGAGTCGGCATTGACGAGCACGACGAACGAGTCGTCGTGGATGTCCTGGCCCTGCGGGCCTCGGGCCGGGATCTCGCTGCCGTTGAGGAACATGCCGAGCACGCACTCGCCGTCCTGCCAGTCGCGCCGGGTCATCTTCAAACCGTCGCTGCGAAACCACCACACGTCGGGAAGGCCCGAGCCCTGGGTCTCCCGGCCGCGCAGGAAGCTCTCGCGGTGGAACACCGGATGGGCACCGCGCAGGGCGATGAGCCGGCGGGTGAACGCCCGCAGCTGCTCGGACTCGGGGGTCGCTGTCCAGTCGAACCACGAGAGCTCGTTGTCCTGGCACCAGGCATTGTTGTTGCCCTGCTGAGAGCGGCCGTACTCGTCGCCACCGAGCAGCATCGGCGTGCCCTGGGAGATGAACAGCGTGGTGAGGAGGCTCCGCTGCCGGCGGGCGCGCATGGCGAGGATGTCGGCGTCGTCCGTCGGGCCCTCGACCCCCCCGTTCCAGGACCGGTTGTCGTTGGTGCCGTCGCGGTTGTCCTCGCCGTTGGCCTCGTTGTGCTTGTGCTCGTAGCTGACCAGGTCGGCGAGCGTGAAGCCGTCATGGGCAGTGATGAAGTTGATCGAGGCGAACGGCTCGCGCCCATCGGAGTCGTACAGGTCCGAGGATCCGGCCAGCCGCTGGGCGAGCTCACCGCGGTTGGCGCGCCCGCACCACCAGTCGCGCATCGTGTCGCGATAGATGCCGTTCCACTCCGACCACAGCACCGGGAAGTTGCCCACCTGGTAGCCGCCCGGGCCGACGTCCCACGGCTCGGCGATCAGCTTCACCTGCGAGAGCACGGGATCCTGGTGGATGACGTCGAAGAACGCCGACAGCCGATCGACGTCGTAGAGCTCGCGGGCCAGGGCGGCGGCGAGGTCGAAGCGGAAGCCGTCGACGTGGCACTCGATCACCCAGTAGCGCAGCGAGTCCATGATCAGCCGCAAAACGCTGGGGTGCACGGGATTGAGCGAGTTGCCCGTGCCGGTGAAGTCCATGTAGTAGCGCGGGTCGTCGGGCATCAGGCGGTAGTAGGACGCGTTGTCGACGCCCTTGAAGGAGAGCATCGGCCCGAGGTGATTGCCCTCCGCTGTGTGGTTGTAAACGACGTCCAGGATCACTTCGATGCCGGCGCGGTGCAGGGCCTTGACCATGCCCTTGAACTCGCGCACCTGCTCGCCCCGGCGGCCCGTGGCGGCGTACTCGGAGTGAGGGGCCAGGAATCCGATCGTGCTGTAGCCCCAATAGTTGCTCAGCCCGAGCGCGTGGAGGAAGGCCTCGTCTGATTTGTGATGCACGGGCAGGAGCTCGAGTGCGGTGACGCCGAGATCCTTCAGGTAGGCGATCGCCGGATCGGAAGCGAGCCCGGCATAGGTCCCGCGCAGGTCCTCGCGCACCCCGGGATGACGCATCGTGAAGCCCTTCACGTGGGTCTCGTAGATGATCGTGTCCGCCCACGGGATCTGGGGCGGCCGATCGCCCTCCCACACGAACGCGTCGTCGATGACGACCGCCTTGGGCATCGCCGCGGCGTCGTCGCTGGCATCGAGCTCGGGGTCGCCGTCCTGCTCCCCAGCAGGCCGGTACGGGAGGACACTTGCCGGCGCCGCCCAGTCGACGACACCGTCGATCGCCTTCGCGTAGGGATCGATGAGCAGCTTGGCCGGGTTGAAGCGGTGCCCCTGGGCCGGCTCGTTGGGGCCGTGGACGCGCAGGCCGTAGCGCTGCCCGGGGCCGACGCCGGCGATGTAGCAGTGCCAGTTCATCGCCCGGCGCTCGCGCATCTCGATGCGGGTCTCGCGGCCGTCGTCGTCGAACAGGCACAGCTCCACCCGGGTGGCGTTCTCGGAGAACACGGCGAAGTTCGTCCCGCCTCCGTCCCAGGTGGCGCCCATCGGGAACGGCCGCCCAGGCCAGGCATGCTGCGTTGGTGTCGGGTTGTGAGCGCTCACGCGGTGAAGTGGGCCAAATCTATCGGCCACCGGTTCCAGGCGGTCGCCCCGCGGGTGCGCGGACCGCGGCGAGCGACACTTCTCACACAGAGCGGCCAGTTCGCCATAAGATGGAGGAAGGGCCCCGCAGGGCGCTGGGGGAAGCGTCTCGGCTATTCCGAAGGCAAGCGCCGCGGGCACACTGAGAGAAGTACTCAAGTCCAAGCGACCAGCGGCGGTGACCATTGGCCGGGTCACATAGTCCCAACGGGAGTGCAGCGGAGGCGCCGATCACGGTGCTCGTCGTCGAGGAGCGCGAGCTCGCGCGCAACGGGTTGGTGGCGTCCCTGGTGGAGGACAACGAGTTCAGGGTGATCGCGGCCGATCGCGACGCGTCGCTCGCCGACGAAGCCGACATCGCGGTCGTCTCGAGCAAGCTGGCGTCAGCGATGCGCTTTCGTTGCCCCGTCGTGGTGTGTGGGGACGATCACGAGCCGATCACGGCGTTCGCCGGCTTCGGTGATGTCGCTGGCGTGGTGCACAGCCACACTGTGACGGCGGCGCAGCTGCGCGCGATCGTGCACGCCGCCGCCGCGGGATTGAAGATCGAAACTGTGGCCGACGGGACGGCGATGGTGCTCGACCCGCGTGAGCGACGCGTCCTGCAGTTGATGGCCGACGGATACTCGACCCGCGAGATCGGGGCGGAGATGAGCTATTCGGAGCGCACGATCAAGAAGCTCATCACGGCGATCGAATCCCGGCTCGGAGCGCGCACGCGCGCGCACACGATCGCGCTCGCCATGCGTCAGGGCCTCATCTGAGGCCCGACGTCGGCCCGAACGGGCAGGACCATGCCCGTTCGGGTCCTATCAGGCGTCGCCGCGGCCCCGCGAGAGGGACCGATGGCCCTATCGCAGGACAGTCCTCAGACGAGATGATGGGCGGATGCGAGTGGGGGCGAACGCTCAGCCGTCGACCGACGGCATCTCATGGCTGATGGCCCAGGACAGTCACGTCCTCGTGTTCGAAGTGACCGCGGACGCGCTGGTGACCGGAGCGGGCGCGCGGGGGCCGCGCGGCGAAGTGCGCTTGATGGGCACGCTCCCAGGGCGCGGACGCACGGCCGGTCCCCCCCGCACCTCCGGTTCGCCCGGCAGCAACGGCACGCTGAGCGGTGGTGAGGACTTCGGAGCCGTGCTCGTGCTCCATGGGCTGACGCCGGCACGGCTGCTGTCGTGTCTGCGGGCGCTGACCGGCGGGCGCGCCGCCCGGCCGCCCGTGCGCGTGGGCAGCGGGTGGAACGAGGAGCCGGGCCGTGGCGTGGCGCGCCGGCTGACGCCGCGCGAGTTCGACGCGTTGCGGCTGCTGGCTGAAGGCGCCACAACCCGGGACATGGCGCTCCGCCTGAGCTACTCCGAGCGCACGGTGAAGACGATCGTGCATGACCTGCTGGCCAAGCTCGGCTGCCGCACGCGGGCGCAGGCGGTCGCGCTCGCCACCCGTGAAGGCGTGATCTAGTGGCGCCGCGGGTCGCGGTGATCGGCCTCGACTGCGCGGAGCCCGCGCTCGTATTCGACCGGTTCGTGTCGGAATTGCCGAACCTCCGCGCGCTGATGGGCGCGGGGATGTGGGGTCCGCTGCGCAGCGTCGATCCGCCGATCACGGTCCCCGCCTGGAGCTGCATGACGAGCGGGCTCGACCCGGGCGAGCTCGGAATCTACGGATTCCGCAACCGCACCAGTCATGGTTACGACGAGCTCGCGATCGCTGACGCCGGTGCGGTCAGGGAGGATCGCGTGTGGGACATCCTCGGCGGCGCCGGCAAGCACGTCGCGCTCGTCGGGGTGCCCCAGACCTCGCCGCCGGCGCCAGTCAACGGCGAGCTCGTGTCCTGCTTCCTCACCGCTGACCCGCAGCGCCAGCCGTTCACCTACCCCGAGGCTCTGCGCGATGAAGTCGAGCGTCTCGTCGGTCCCTACCGCGTCGACGTGCGCAACTTCCGCTCCGACGACCGGGACCGGATCCTGGCCGAGGTCTACGAGATGACCGAGCAACGGTTCGCCCTGGCCCGTCACCTCATCGACACGCGTCCCTGGGACTTCTTCATGATGGTCGAGATCGGGCTGGATCGCATGCACCATGCGTTCTGGCGCTACACCGATCCCGACCATCCGCGCTACGAGCCCGACCACGCCTTTAGCCGGGTGATCCGGGACTACTACGTGTACCTCGACGAGCAGATCGGGGAGCTGCTCGAGCGCTTCGACGACGAGACGACTGTGCTCGTGGTCTCAGACCACGGCGCCCGTCCGATGCTCGGCGCGATCTGCGTGAACGAATGGCTCGCGGATGAGGGTTACCTCGCCCTTGGCTCTCGTCCCACCGTGCCGACCCCGTGGCGCGAGCTGGACGTCGATTGGTCGCGGACGCGCGCCTGGGGCGAGGGCGGCTACTACTGCCGTCTGTGCCTCAACGTGCGCGGCCGCGAGCCCCAGGGAGTGGTCGCGCCGGAGCGCTGCGACGAGCTGCTGGCGGAGTTGCGTGAGCGGCTCGAGGCGCTGCCGGGCCCCGATGGCGCGCCGATCGGCACCCGGGCATTTCGTCCCCGCGAGCTGTGGCGCGCGCAGCGCGGGCATCCCGCCCGACCTCGTCGTCTACTTCGGCGACCTCGGCTGGCGCAGCAACGGCAGCGTCGGGCACGGCCGGCACTGGACATTCGAGAACGACACCGGTCCGGACGACGCCAACCACGACCGCTACGGCATCTGCGTAATCCGCGGCCCAGGGATCCCGGCCGGTCGCCGGGAGGATCTGGCGATCTACGACATCGCGCCCACGATCCTCCACCAGGCGGGTCTCCGGCCTCCGGGGCGAATGCGCGGGCGCGCGCTCGGGGCGGAGGCGGCGATGCAGGTCGGCTCGTGAACGCACGCGGGAGGCCGTCCCGAGGCGGCGGGTGGCCGCGTCCGCAGCGAACGTCGATGGCGCTGGGGTTGACGGCGGTGGCGGGGGTTGTGCTCCTGGTGGTCATCCTGGCCGGCGCTGGAGGGACCACGGCCGGGCCCCCCGCGCCCACCGCTCGCGTCGCGGCGCGGACGGCCCAGGCCCCCCTGACGGGGATTCACAAGATCCAGCACGTGATCATCCTGACTCAGGAGAACCGCTCGTTCGACTCCTACTTCGGCACCTATCCGGGGGCCGACGGCATACCGGCCGGCGTCTGCGTGCCCGACCCACTCCATGGCGGCTGCGTGGCGCCCTTCCACGACGCGTCCGATGTCGACTACGGCGGTCCGCACAGCGACACGTCGTTCCTGTCGGACTACGACGGGGGGCGGATGGACGGCTTCATCGGCACGGAGGAACGCGCCGCCCTGTGCGGAAGTAACTCGGTCGCGGCGGACTGCACCCCCTGCCCGAGTTCCGCCAGCACCGTGGGGTGCAACACCGTCATGGGCTACCACGACGCGCGGGAGATCCCGAACTACTGGACCTACGCCGAGAACTTCGTGCTGCAGGACCACATGTTCGAGCCGGTGCGCGCGTGGAGTTGGCCTGCCCACCTGTGGGACATGTCGGGCTGGTCAGCCGATTGCTCCTTCGAGCTCGTGTCCACCTGCCAGACCGACTTCAACCAGCCGGCGGATGGTTTCGTGCCGCTCAACCACCAGCTCCTGTGGACGGACATCACCTATCTGCTGCATCAGGCCGGCGTCAGCTGGGGTTACTACGTCTTCCAGGGCATCGAGCCCGACTGCGAATCGGACTCCGCAATGACCTGCGCTCCTGTGCAGCAGGGCCCGAAGACGCCGGGGATCTGGAATCCGCTACCGGATTTCCAGGACGTCCAGCAGGACGGGCAGCTGGCCAACATCCAGACGCTGAACAACTTCTACACGGCGGTGGGCGACACGACCAGCTGCGGTCTGCCGAACGTGTCCTGGGTTGTTCCCAACGCGGGCGTCTCCGAGCATCCGCCGAGCTCGATCGAAGCCGGGCAGGCCTATGTCACGACGGTGATCAACGCTGTCATGCGCAGTCCCTGCTGGGATTCGACGGCGATCTTCCTCAACTGGGACGATTGGGGCGGGTTCTACGACCATGTCGTGCCGCCCACGCTCCTCACCGAGGCGCAGGCCAATCCGGCGATGGCCGCCGGCTACGGCTTCCGCGTGCCCGCGCTCGTGATCAGCCCGTACGCCCGGGCCGGGAACATCGACCACCAGACGCTCAGTCAGGACGCATATCTGAAGTTCATCGAGGACGACTTCCTCGGGGGCGAGCGGATCTGTGCGCCGTACGCGGCGGGCACGAACGTCGGCTGCACCGGCGACGACGGGCGCCCGGATCCCCGGCCTCAGGTGGCCGAGAACGTTGAGCCGGGTGACCTCGTCAATGACTTCGATTTCAACCAGACGCCGATCCCGCCGCTGATCCTGCCCACGCATCCCGCGCCCGGCCCGGCATCGTGCCCGCCCGGCGGCTGCCCGCCGCCCAGCCCCGGAGGCGGCGGTGGATCAGGCGGGACGCCGAGCCTGCAGCTGACCGTCTCGGTGGCCAGGCTCGTGCACGTCCACCGGCACCATCCCGGCGTCAAACTCGTCATCGGCTGCAACCTGGCCTGCCGCGGCACGATCACTGCGGTGCTCAGCATCATCGAGCGCCACCACCACCTCACCCTGCACGCGGTGCGCCTGACGCTGCGCGGCGGCCGGGCGCGAACCGTCACGCTCGTGCTGCCGGCCGCGGTGATGCGGGCGATCCTGGCCAAACTCGCCCACCACCACCATCCCAGTGTGACGATCCACGTCAGCGTCACCGGCGGCGGGGCGGCGCGCCACCACACCGTGACGGTCAAACTGCGGCGCTGAGACGGCGCGGCCGCAGTCGCTCAATGCAGGCGCGAGGCCAGGAACGCCAGGTTGGCATCCAGAGACCAGGGGAGCGTCGAGGGCGGGGCGAATCCCGGATCGAATGTGGGCTTCGGCGTGCACGACCAGTACGGATTCACCGAGTGCGCCTGCATCCAGTAGCAGTGGTCCGCCGCCCCGTCGGCGACCTCGGAATTGCCGACGATGTAGTAGCCCGAGCCGTCCGGCCCGAGGCAGTGCAACGCGGTCGGCCCGCAGTTATCGCCGGTGATCGCCTGCAGGCCCGTCGGGTTCAGCTGGCCCTTCTGCGTGACATCCGTCTGTCCGTCATCGATCACGAGGTCGCTGTCGGGCAGCGTACGCGTGCCGCTCGAGGGGGGAAGCTGGGCCGGGAACTGGGCGATGTCGACGCCCATCGCCCAGACGCCGACGACGTTGGGATCCTCGTTGGCGGACATGAGCGCGATGCCGCCGCCCTGCGAGAAGCCGGCCACCATCAGCCCGTGCGAGCAATCCGCCTCGGCCAGGGCGCAGATCTGGGTGACCGCACTGGTCGGGCTCGACGGGTTGAAGATGCACCCGGCGTGTCCGGTTTGCCCGTTGGAGCTGTAGAGCGTGAGGCTCGAGTCGTACTGGACCGCCGCGGCGAGATAGCCCTGCGGCGCGACGAGCGCGTCGACGGCCTGCCCCTCCTGATCGCCGTAGTGGTCGGCGCCGGTCGAGTGCAGGTAGATGAACACCGGGTAGGATCCGCCGCCGGCGGGCTCGGTGATATAGACCGGCTCCGACTCCGTACACCGGTTGGTCCAGATGTTGTAACCGCGGTAGGACACCGTCGCGGACTGGACCGCGGCCCCCGCCGGCGAGACGCCGAGCCATAGGAAGCTCGCCACGGCGGCGAGCTCGACGACCACGCGTCGGCCTCTCCGGCTCACGCCCGAACCGTCCTCTCGAGCTCGCGCCGGAGGATGCCGTCCGAGCTCTGGCGCGCCCGCACGTCGCCCCAGGCGGCGCGCCAGCGCAGGTCGAGCGCCCGTTGCAGGACCGATGCCGGCACTCGCTCGCGCTGTTCGGCGAACGCGTGCTCGGCGAAGGCGTCGGCCAGCCTCGCCGGGTCGACGAGGTGCCCGGCCCAGCGGGCCCCATCGCGGGGATCGGAGCGCAGCTCGTCGTAGGAGAGCAGTGCGATGCGGTCGGGCGGCAGCTTCGCCGACCGGGTGGCCAGGCGGTAGACGCCGCGCCGCAGCGCCCACCGGTAGACGCCAATCAGCGCCCGCCGGCGCCAGGTGGAGTGGATCTGGGTCTGGTAGCGCTCGTGGCCGCGGTCGTCGGGCTCCAGCGCACGGGCGTAGGCGGACGTGCTCGAGCGTGTCAGCGCATCGCCCAGACTACGCTCGATATCCGCCACGCGCCGGCGGACGAGGATGATCGCCGCATCCGGGAAGTCGGCCAGCATCTCAGCCTCGTGGCCGATGTCCCAGGGGTTCTTCAGCACGATGCAGGCATCCGGGGCAGCGGCGGCGAGCTCCTCGATATGTGCGCGCAGGAGCTTCACCCCGTTCGGGTGGCCGTAGAGCGCGCGGGTTCCCAGTTCATGGTTGAGCAGGAAGCCGTACTCCTCGGGGGTGTCGGCGGTCACCTCCAGGCGGTCGACGCCGCGGTCGCCGCCGGTCGATCCGGCCAGGAAGTCGGCCACGGCGGGTATGTGCTCGGCGAGGACGCCGACCGTCGTTGTGACCGCGCCGAGAGCTTCGGTCAACGCCCAGGCTATGACGGTGGTGCCGCTGCGGTGAAAGCCATTGACGAAGATGACCCGCACAGGCGGCCCCGCGGCCGATCCCATGGCGCGAGCATAACCCAGTCCGGGTCGTGGAAGGGGCCAGTCCGACTCCCGCTCGGTGCTCTTCCCCTTTGGGCAAACCGCGTTGCTGCGCGCGAGGAGAGACGGTATGACTCTGCCTATGGCACGTCGGGGATGCGGACGCGCGATGGGGGTGCCGGCTGCGGCGGCGATGATGTGCGCAGCGCTGTTGGTGGCGCTGCTCCTGACTCCCTTCGCCGCCGCCGCCGCTGGCCGCATCGGCGGAGCCACTGCGCGGACGGCGGCCGGCACCTTCAGTTTCACCACGCGTCCCGGACTGGCGCCGCAGTTCAGCCCGTCGGTGTATGACTATGTGACCCGGTGTGAGCCCGTCGAGCGCGTCACGATCAGGGTCACCGACACCAATCACACGCAGGTCTCGGTCGATGAGCAACCGGTGGGTACAAGCAGCTACAGCACCACCGTGAAGATCGGCGGGGGCCAGCGGTTCCTGATCAAAGCCGGAGCGGCCAGCTACAGCGTGGCGTGCCTGCCGGCCGACTTCCCGCCCTACCAGGTCCAGATCAACGGCCCGCGCCAGGCGGCGTACTACCTGGTGACGCCGACCGCGGCGCGTACCAGCGTGCCCGAGGCGCCCTACGTCGTCCTGTTCGACCGCAATGGAGTTCCCGTGTGGTGGTACCGCGACAGCAGCGGGAGCCCGATCGACGCGGAGCTGATGCCCAACGGCGATGTGTCGTGGTACGTGTGGAAGAACCTGTTCGACCGGCTCCACATCCCGGCCCTCACCTACCAGATGCAGCAGTTCGGGCTTCCGCCCACCGTCTCCCAGGGGTTCAACGTCCCGACCGGAATCGACCTGGTCGAGCACGGCCTCAACGGCGCGCTGGTGAGCAAGCTCGACACCGTTGGGCCGCCGACCGACTTCCATGAGGGCCTGCCGCTGCCGGGTGGCGACTTCCTGATGACGAGCTACGCGCTGCGCCCCAATGCCGACCTCGCGCCGCTGGTCACCGGCCCGGCAAACGCGCTCGACGCGGCGTTTCAGATCGTGGCTCCCAACGGGAACGTCGTGTACTCATGGAGCGCCGCAGGAAAGATCAGCCCGGCCGAGACCGAGGCGCTGGACCACGGGTTCACCCCCACATACGTCGGAGCCGACGGTCCCGTCTGGGACTACCAACACATCGATTCGGTGGCTCCAGACGGTGATGGCTACCTCATCTCGCTCGCGCACACCGGTGCCGTCTATCTGATCCGGGCCAGTGACGGGTCGGTCGAGTGGAAGCTCGGCGGAACGACGACCCCGCAGAGCCTGACGATCCTCGGCGATCCGGCGGCAGCAAGCGACTTCAATGATCCGAGCGACGCTCGGGTCTGGCCCGACGGCACCATCTCCCTGGTGGAGAACGCCACCGGCACCACCTCGGGACCCCCGCGGGTCCTGCGCTTCCTCATCGACGCGCAGGCGCGGACCGCGACGCTGATCCAGACGCTCACCGATCCGCTGGCCACGAGCTCGGACTGCTGTGGCAGCGCCCGTCTCTTGCCCGGTGGCGACTGGGTGGTGGCCTGGGGATCGACGGGAATCGAAGATGAGTTGACCGCGGAGGATCAGCCTGTCCTCCGGCTCACCTTCGGAGCGCCGTACTACAGCTATCGCGCCGTCCCGATCCTCCCGGGAGAGTTGTCGCTCGGGGCGTTGCAGGCGGGGATGGACGCCATGACGCCGCGCATCCCCAGCGGCGCCCGCCCGCCCGGCCTGTCCGCGCTCACCGTGTCGTACTCCGGGGCCGCCCATCAGCTGCGCGTCCGGTTCCGGCTCGGCTGGCGCGCGAAGGTGCGGCTCGTCCTCGTCCGCTGCATCGCGGTCTCGCACCGGGGCGCCTGCGCCCGGGTCGTGCGGATCGAGCCACGCCTGACCCGCGCGGCGAGTCGCGGCCGCAACACCATCAGCCTCGGCGGCCCGATGGTGGCGGAGCTGGGGGCGGGGGTCTACCGTCTGACCGCCACGCCGGTGAGCGCGCGGGGAGTCGGGCGACCGCGTTCGGTCACCTTCCGGCGCGCCTAGGAGGCTTGGCTAGAGCGACTGGGTCCGCCGCGTGGACCGGCGGCGCCAGGTCCGTGGGTGGCGCGCGGAGCGGCGCCTGGCCGGCTTGTGCTTCTGGGCCGCGCGCTTGCGCGCCTTGCTCTTGGCGCTCTTGGCGCTCTTGGCCGCGCGCCGATGGCTGACTGCCGCGTAATCGGCCGCCGTCGTCTTGAGCGCCGAGGAGGACGGGCCCGGAGATGTCGAGACGGCCCCGGTGCCCGCGACGTTGGCCACGGCGGAGCCCTCGCCACTCAGGATCTCCGCCATCTGCGCGTCGGGCAGGGTGTTGCCGAACTGGATGTCGGTGATGAAGTCGCTCATGCCCTGCTGGGCCTGGGCCAGCGTCGGCTCCGGCCGCGAGGGGTTGTTCATCCACAGGATGAGCATCTGCGCCGCCGGGCTGAGCTGCAGCGTCTGCAGGGCCGGGAACTCGGGTGCCTGCTTATAGGTCCAGTCGGCGTAGCCGGCGATGAGCGGATCGTTGGCGAACGTGCTGACGTACTGCGAGATCGTGCTGTAGGGGTCCTGCCCGAACTCACCTGCCCACTGGGGCGCATCGAGCGCCCTGGCCGTGGCGTCATACCCGGGCATGCGGCTCGCCAGCGTTGCGTCGCCGTTCTCCCACGCATAGTCGTGGAACTCGAGCATCTCGTTGCGGTCAAGCGGGGAGGTGAACAGGCTGAAGTCCCGAGCGAGGTTGTTGCCCTCGTAGACGATCATGTGATTGGGATCGACCTGCCGGATGGCGGCGGTGATCTGCTCGTACATCGAGAGCAGCTGCTGGTTGGAGGCCACCGACTCGTTGAGTAGGTCATAGCCGGCGATGATGTTCTGGTTGGCGTAGCGCTGCGCGATCGCCTTCCACATCGCCACCGTCCGGGCCTGGCACTGCGAGGAGTTCCACAGGAGCGGACCACCGGTGTAGTCGGCGGTGAAGCCCATGGTCTGGCTGCACGGTGCGACTTCCATGTCGAGCACGACATACACATTGTTCGCCGCGGCCTCGCTGATCGCCTGGTCGAGCACCGCCCACCCCGACGCCTTGTAGACGAACGGGTTGGTGTCGTCCTCGAGCAGGCGATAGTTGAACGGCAGGCGCACGACGTTCAGGCCGTCCTCCGCGATGGCATGGAAGTCACCGGCGGTGATGTAGTTGGCGTACACCTCGCTCTGGAACTGGTCGGCGGCCGTCTGGCCGACCAGGCTCGTGAGGTTGGCCATCATCGCCGACTCGCCGATGTAGTCGAAGCCCTGGCCCCAGATCCAGCCCTGCCAGTTCAGCCAGCCACCGAGGTCGACGCCGTGCAGCTTCAGCGGCCGGTTGGCGCCGTCGAGCACCTGTGTGCCCGACTGGTGCACGAACCCGGCCGGGATCGACGGCGCGGCCGGCGCCACCAGGTGGCTGCTCGCCGACAGCACGAGGTTGCCCAGGTAGAGCGCCCGCGTGCACAGCCCCGAGCCGACCCAGCCCGCGTTCGTGGCGGCGACCGTCACGACATGGGTGCCGCCAGGCAGGAAGTGCGAGATCGAGGCGGTCGTCCACGAGCTGCTCGTGGCGGTTCCGGTGGCCACGGTAAGACCGTCGACGGTGACCGTGAAGGTGGGTGCGCCGGCGCACTGATCCGCGCGCAGACCGAGCGTGAGCGTGTCGGCGTCGGCGGGCAGCTTCAGGTGGAACGCGACCGAGCCGTTGGACGCGTACTTGACTGCCTGACCGCCGGCGACCGAGCCGTCGGCAATGACTTGCACGCCCCAGCCGGCGAGCGTTCCCTGGGGAGCGTTCGCGGCCAGCACCGGCGAGGCGGCGGAGGCGGGAGGAGCCACTGCCGCGGCGATGAGGCCGCAGGCGCAGAGGCTGCAGAGGACCGTGGCCAGCGTCCCGAGGCGCCGGCGAAAGACGAGGGGCATAACACCTGAATCGGCGGCCCCGGGTGCGCCTTGAGCGGATCAGACAGACATCCGACCGATGGCTGGCCAGCGCTCAGCGTACGTCCAGGCGCGACGCGTGGAGCATGTGGACGTTCGTTCCCTCGAACGGCCAGTCCTGGTTGAGGGCGATCTCACCGAAGCCGGCGTCGCGCAGCAGCCCCTGCACCGCCTGAGCCCGACCGTCGATGTCATGGACCTCCACCGCGAGTTGACGGATCTTCGACCAGTCCGCCGCGCTGATACCGCGCAGCACGTCCATCTCGGCGCCTTCGACGTCGATCTTCAGGAAGTCGACCCGCTCCACGTCGGCCTCCCGCAGGACGGTCGAGAGCCGGGTGAGGCGGCACTGCATCTGCACGGTGTCCTTGGCCGCGCGCCGGCCGGCCAGCGTGAGCGCCCGCTTCACCGGCTGGCGGGGCAGCCGCCGAACCAGCGTCGAGATTGGAGTCCGGTACTCGGGCGGCGGCTCGCGCAGGAAGCCGTCGAGATACCCGACGGGATGGAATAGCGGCTCGGGGTAGACCGAGCTCGTGGTCGCGGTGTGCGGACGGTGGTACAACGTGACCTCGCCATCGTGGTCACCGAGCGCGCACTGGTGAAGTTGCACCTGACTGTCCGGAAACAGTTCGTGCAGGTTGCACTCGAGGTAGACAAATGTCTCCGGTGCCGGCTCGAAGGCGATGACGCGGGCGTCACCGTCGCACCGGCGCAGGATCTCGAGTGAGAACATGCCCACGTTGGCTCCGACGTCGACAACCGTCATGCCGCGATGGATATCAACATCGGGACGGAAGTACTCACCGATGAAGTTCTGAAACCGCGCGTCAACCAGGCTGGCACCGACGACCGACTGCCCGTTCGGCAGGGTGACATGACGATCCGAGTGCCCCATCGCGCTGACGCGATCATACCGCGGGCCGCCTGCCCTTTCGGGCAGTCCATCTCGCGGGAGCCTCACGCGGTCCGCTAGGGTCAGGTGGTGACAACCTGTCGTGTGGGCGAGGTGGCGTGACATGAAACGCGTGCGGCCTGTGCGCGCGGGGGTGGCAGCGGTGCTGCGGGTTGCGCCGCAGCTGGCCCCGAAGGTGGAGAAGCTCCTGTGGCGCGGGTTCTACGAGGTGATCAGCTTAGGTCCCGGTGACCCGGAGACGACCTTGATGAACTACGGCTACGTCCCCGGGAGCCCGGAAGCCCCCGAGCGCTCGGACGACCACGCACGGACCGATCACGGCGAGGCGCGCGGCCTGGCGCTGTATGAGGCGGTGGCTGGCGCGGTTGATCTGAGCGGCCTCGATGTGCTCGAGGTGAGCTCCGGTCGAGGCGGCGGGACCGCGTTCGTGTTCGAGCGCTTCGCGCCGCGGTCGATCGTCGGCCTCGATCTCGCGCGGCAGGCGGTGTCGAAGGCGCGCCGGCGCTACGGTGGCCCGGCTGTGCGCTTCGTGGCCGGCGATGCCGAGCACCTGCCGTTCCCTGACGACTCGTTCGACGCGGTGCTCAGCGTTGAGGCCACCCACTGCTACTCCGATGCCTCACGGTTTCTGCGCGAGGCGTTTCGGGTTCTCCGGCCCTCGGGCGTTTTGCTGCTCGCCGACTTTCGCCACACCGCGTTGCTGCCGGAGACCCAGGACGCCCTCATCGCTCAGGAGGATGTGCAGATCCTGCGCGACCAGCTCGCTGCCACGGGATTCCGCACGCGCGAGGAGGAGGACATCACCGCCGGAGTGGTGCGCGCGCTCGAACTCGACACACCACGCCGCCGGGCTCGGATCGAGCGCCGCGCGCCGCGACCGCTGCGCCCGTACCTGCTGGCGTTCGCCGCCATCGAGGGGAGCCCGATGTACGAGGCGTTCGCCCAGCGAAAGTGGACATACCTTCGCTACGTGCTGGAGAAGCCCGCGATCACACTCGAGTCGCCGGTCCCGCGCTCGGCGCCCGCCGCCGTCGTGCAGTAGCGGGCCGCCCGGCGCATGCCGGGCGGCCATACATCGTCTCCGGTCAGCAAGCCACCTTGGCGTCCACGGTGGCCGACGTTCCGTCGGCGAAGCCCATCGAGATCGTCGTCGTGCGCGAGCCATGACACCCCGCGGGCTCGTGGACGAGGTAGTACCTGGTGCGCTTGATCACCGTCTTGCGCTTGCCGTGGACCCGCTTGTGAACGTGCGTGACGGCGATGCGGGTCGTGCCCAGCTGGATCTGCACGCCGATCAGCGTCAGTGTCGTGGACGGGAACTGAGGGGCCTTGGGCAGCGGATTGAAGCTCAGGGCGACTCCGCCCCTGGTGCTGATCGTGGCCGGCACGACGTGGGGGCCGCCGACGAATGCCACGGCGAGGACGGCGGTCTTCGAGGCCAGGTACATGTCGATCGGGATCGTCGTGTTGCGCGTGAACTTCGGTGCCACGACATGGATGGTCATCGTGCCCACGCCGATCTTGCTCGCGGTGGGGCATTCATTGAGTACCGCCTGCTCGTGATTGCAGTGCTTCGAGACCGCCCGGGGGTCAAAGGTGAAGCCCGGGGCGCTGAACGCCAGTGACGACGGGATGCGTGCGTTGATCGGGGGGCCGACCGCGTTGACGCCGAAGTTCAGCGTCTTTCCCTTGGTGACCGACGGGGTGCCGGCGATGGCGACGGCCGGCGCGATGGCGGCTGTCGCGGCCACCAGCGTCACCGTCGCACGGGCCCAGGTGAGCCGCATGGTTCCTCCTTGTGGATTGGTTTCCTCAGTCGCTCAAACTCCTCGGCGGCACGCGCCACGCCGTCCTCCGCCCGGATCAACTTGCTCAGCGTCCGGGCGCGCCGGTGCATCTCCTCGTCGTGCACGGCACGGCGGATCGCCTGCGCCAGGCGCTCGACGGTGAGCTCGCGCCGCGGGATCGGTGGCGGGCTGACGCCCAGTTCGTGCAGACGGCGAGCCCACACGAACTGGTCAGTCATGTGCGGCACGGCGACGACGGGGACGCCCGCATGCAGCGCCGCTGCTGTCGTTCCGATCGCCGCATGATGCACGACGGCGGCACAGCGCGGGAACAGCCACTGGTGCGCGACCTCGCCGACCGCGAAGATGTCCGGTGGCAGCCCATCCGGTCCTCCGGACTCCGCCGGGCCCTGAAGGAGTCCCCTCACGCCAGCGCGCTGCAGAGCGTCGGCGGCCAGGCGGGTGCGCTGCGCGGGATCGGCATCGATCATGGTCGAGAATCCGATCGAGACCGGCGGGGGGCCGGCGCCCAAAAACGCGCTCAGCGCCTCAGGCGGCTCCGGATCCACGGCCTGATCCACGAACCAGAAGCCGGTCACCCTCCCGCGCTCGGCGAGCAGCGAGGGCTGAGCCAGCATCACCGGGCTGAAGGCAAACAGCGCGGGCTGGCGGCCGCGGTCCAGTGCGGCGAACGGCTCCCGCCAGGGCAGCGGCGGGAGCGCCAGAGCAGCGCGCCTGACCCGGTTCAGCCACGGGCGCGCCCCGAGCCATCCGAGTTGCCGGATGAGGGCCCCCGCTCGCGGTGCCGGCCGCCGGGAGAACATCCACGCCGGGGGTTCGAGGAACACGCGGACCAGAGGCCGGTCGTAGTGATCCGCCATCTGCCACCCCAGCACCATGGCCAGGTTGGTGGCCACGATCACGTCGGCGTCCGCGCAGGCGTCGGCCGCGTCGCGCAGGCGCTGACGGGCCACCGAGCGGGCATCGATGAGGAACCCGACCCAGGTGGGCAGGCGCTCGCTGTCGGTGTCGATCCACCGGCGGCCGGCCGCCGTCTGACGCCCGCGGCTCAGGTCCCCCTCGGCCAATGGGGCGAAACCGAGTCCCTGGCTCTCCACCATCGCGGCGAAGCGGGCAAAGGTGGCCACCCGTACCTCGTGACCGGCGGAGACGAGCTCCTCGCCGAGGGCGACGACCGGCTGCACGTCACCGCGCGAGCCGACACTGAGCATGGTCACCCGCACGTCAGGCTCCCGGTGACGGGACCGCCGGCCAGGGCGCGATATTCGAGTCGGCGCTCGAGCCGGGCGGCGAGTTCGCGCGCCTCCGATGTCGCTGCCGAGCGTGCCAACGAACGCAGCTGCGCCAGGGATCCGGTACACCCCTGACTGCGAGCCGCGTGGGCCAGGCTGGACACCGAGCTCGGAAGCAGCCGGGCCAGTGCGGCGAAGCTCGCGGCGGGACGCGGGTCCGGCACGACCTGGACGTTCGATCCCAGCGACTGCGGGCCCGACGCCCCGACGGCGACGATCTGGTAGCTGTACTGCGTCCCGCGGCGGGCGTTGCGATCGACGAAGAACGTGTTCAGTGTCGATCCGATCGGTTGGTAGGCGCCGGCGATCGGAAGCTCGGCGGTGTTGCTCCCAGGAGCCCCCGGGGTGGCCGGGATGGGGAAGTCGTCGTCGAACAGCTGCCCGCCCGGAAGCGCCATCGGTGACTGGTAGGAGAAGGGTGCGGTCAAGTCGGAGTAAGTCGCGCGCATGACTTCGTAGCGCATCGCGCGGGCGGCGGGCTCCCAGGAGAGCACGGTGCCCGCACGCTGGACGTCGGTCATGAGGGCCTGTGGCTGTGCTGGGTCGCGGGCGGCCGCTGCCCGGGCCGAGCCCGCGGCCTTGGCCGCGGGCTGGATGAAGCCCTGGCAGGCGTTGCCGGTGGTCTCGTATACGCGGATGCCGTGCGCGTGGTCAGCGCTCCCGACGAACGCGTTGCCATCCTCACCGACCATCGTGCGGACTCCGAAGTCCTCGTAATCGACCCCGAAGGCGTTACGGGTCACGGGGAAGAAGTTCACCCCGTCGCAGGTGCCCCAGATGTCGAAGCCCATCTCGCCGCTCAGCAGATCGACGAGCAGCCCGGGGAACCCGCCGAGGAACGAGGTGTCCTTCTGCAGCAGGTAGCTCCAGTCGTTGGTGCCGACGTAGAGGGCGTTGCCGATCACCGCCATCCGCCAGAAGTGGGCGTTGAAGATGTTGTCGAAGCCGTCGTCGAGGCCACTGATCGGATACTTCGTCTCCGATTGCAGAGGTATGAAACGGGGATTGCCGGCGACCACCTGCCAGTCTCCGTTGGGGGCGACGCGGATGAGCTCGGCGGCGGGCAACGCGTTGCAGCTCAGGCAGTACCACCCGGCCGCGGACACGTACAGCCAGTTGCGGTACACCTGCATGGCGACAACCGAGGTCATGTACTTCCCGCGCCCGGCACCGTTTCGGACCACCTGCTGGACGCGGTAGGGCCGATGCGTCTGGAGCAGGCGCAGGACGGCGTACCCGGTGGTGCTGCTACCGGTGCCCATGTACAGGTGACCAGCGAAGGCGGCGATCTCGAAGACCTGCGTCGAGGGCGGGCTGACCTGGGTGAAGTGGGCGTAGCCGCCCCACGGGTTGTCGATCCGGAACACCTCGCCGGCACCCGTGAGCGAGGTGGAGGCGACGACATACAGCTGGCCCTTCAGCTGCACGAGACCGCGGAAGCCCATCGGACGCACATCGGTGAACTGGCCGGTTCGGTGCTCGATGAAGGAGGAGCCGACGATGTTCTGGAAGTGCACCCCGTCGTAGGAGCGCAGCAGACGCGGAGGATGGGGGATGGCCAGCTCAGGGATGTACTCGTCGGCGGAGACCCCGGAGACGAACAGAACCTGCCGGCCTTGCGGGTCGGTGACGACCGCCATGCCGCGATAGGCGATGTCGGGCGAGATGAACTTTCCCGGCGCGCGCGGATTCGGGATGTCGTTCGGCGCCTCGTAGACCATCACCCATTTCCGGGTCTGCGGCGTGTACTGCCAGATCTCGGCCCGGAGGTTCATGTCGTACGGGTTCTTCGGGCATGTCACACCCGGCTCGGGATGGCGAACGTAGGAGTGTGCGAAGGGGTAATAGAAGTCGTCGGTGACCTTCTCGACGCAGATCTCATACGGCCCGGTGCCGACGTACAGCTTGCCCTGGAACCACGCCATGCCCCAGGCGTACTCGTTGCGCGGCTGACCGAAGCCCCATTGCGCGAGCACGCTCACCGAGTCAAGGCCGGCGTTCGCCGCGTGGGCCGCGGCCTGCGCCCGTGAGTGGGACGCTCTGGCCGTGCGGGCCAGCCCAAGTGCGGCCGCGACGCAGAGCAGGAGTGCCGCCGCCAATCCGAGCCATCGATGTCGCGTCATGCGCCACCTCCATGTGATCTGAGCAGGGTGAGCGGAGCCGAGGGATCCCGCCGGCCTGCTGCGAGGCCTTCGATCAGCTCAGCGGCCGCGGTCGGGCCGGACGCTTGGGCGAGGCGGCGGGCGAAGAAGCTCGCGCGCTCGCGGAAGTGTGGTTCGGTCAGGACGCGCTCGACCGCGGCCCGCAACGCGACGGGCGTGCAGCGGCGCGGTGCCAGGCGAAGCCCCACGCCGGCGTCGAGGACCCGCTGCGCGATCGTCGGCTTGTCCCAGTTGGTGGGCACGACGACGAGAGGGACGCCCGCCCGCAACGCCGCCATGACGGTCCCCATCCCGCCGGTGGTCACGATCGCCGCGCAGCGGGGCAGGAGGGCGTCGTGGCTGAGCCAGGAGGTGACGTGGACGTTATTCGCCGCCGCCTCCAGCGCGAGCGCTCGCGGGTCGCGCCCGTGCCCGGTGGTCAGGATTGCCTCGCACGGCGCGCCCGCGAGGCCCTGCGCCGCGGCGCGTAGCACTGTCGGCGTCTCCAGGTGCGAGGTGCCCTCGGTCACGTGGACCCAGGGGCGCTCGGCGGGCACGGCGTCAAGCCAGGCACGGGTGCCCTCGGGCTCGGGCGGATGCCAGAGGCATGCGCCGACGTAGTGCACGGTCGGTGGCAGATCGTGCCGGTCGTAGTCGAGTTCGGGCACGCTCAGGACGAGGTACAGGGGCAGGCGTCCGCACGCGGCGGTCACCGCACGTCCAAGCGAGGGCAGGCCGTTTCGATGCCGGATCTCGTCGATGCGGCGGCGCATCGGTGCAGCGAGCACGCTCAGCGCTCCGGCCGTGGCGCGGTTGATGAGGCGTGCCGCCGCGGTTCCGGCCGGCGCGAGCCCGGCGGTGGCCGGGGCGTCGGGGCCGGGCAGCTGGGCGGTGATCAGAGGCGAGACGAGCGCGACGGGGACCGGCATCGCCTCGAAGAGCAGCAGCGGCCCGAGCATCGACGCGTCGGCGCCGATGACGTCTGGACGCCATTCGCTGGCGACATCGCGGATGTCGGCGACCTGCTGCTCGATCGTGCCCACGATCCACTCGCGCGATTGACGGATGAGGCGCACACGCTCGCCACGCTCACCGCTGCCGCGCGCTCCCTCGTGCACCCGGGCCCAGGCGGGACCCACGCGCCGGAAGCCGAACACTGGGAAATCCTGCGCCTCAATGACGTCGCGGGCCGACTCCCCGGTGTAGAACGCGACCTCGGCACCGCGCTCGCGCAAGGCCAGCGCCATGCTCATCTGCGGGAACACGTGCCCCTCGAAGGGCCAGCAGGTGAACAGCACGCGGACGCTCACGGCAGCGACCTCACGGCGCTCACACGCCGGGTCGGGGCAGGGCGGCGGGGCACGAGCCCCTCCAGGAGCTCAGCGGCACGGGATGGCCCGGGCGCCTCGGCCAGACGCATCGCCATGGTCTGCGCCGCCGCCCGGTAGGACGGTCCGTCGAGCACCTGGCGCACGGCGGCGCGCAGTGTCTCTGGGGTGCAGCGACGGGGTGGGATGCTCACGCCGGCACCCACGTGCGTGACCCGGCGAGCGTTGTCGGGCTTGTCCCAACTCGTGGGCACGAGCACCAGCGGCACGCCGGCCTCCATCGCCGCCAGCACGGTCGCCTTGCCGCCGGCCGTGACCACAGCCGAGCAGCGCGGGATCAGCTCGCCGTGACTGATCCAGGCCGCGAGGTGCACGTGGCTCCCCGATGCGCCCGGGCCCAGCGCCCGGGGGTCGCGATCCTGACCGAGGGTGATGATCAGCTCGACCGGCTCATCCGCGAGGGCCTCGATCGCCGTCCGCAGCAGGAACGGGTCGCCGTAGGCGAGCGTGCTCTCGGTCACGTGAACCCATGGCCGGTCGGTCGGTATGCGCGCCAGCCAGGCAGCGGATGACGCCTGCTCCGGGTACCAGATGCAGTTGCCGACATAGTGGACGCTCTCGGGCAGATCGTGGCGGT
Source organism: uncultured Solirubrobacterales bacterium (assembly GCA_963848745.1). Classification (GTDB taxonomy): domain Bacteria; phylum Actinomycetota; class Thermoleophilia; order Solirubrobacterales; family Solirubrobacteraceae; genus Palsa-465. Next base: position 212,234 of record CAWKEO010000003.1, read on the forward strand.
CGTAGTCGAGCTCGCGGATGCTGCCCACGAGATAGAGCGGGAGGCGTGCGGTGAAGCGGTTGACCGACTCGCCGAGCGGCGAGAGGCCGTACTCGCGCCGGAGCGTGTCGACGCGGCGCCGCATCGGTGTGGCGGCGAGCTCCGTGAGGCCGGTGAGCGCGCGCGCGAGCACTCGGGCTCCGGGCCCTCGCGGCGGTCGCACCCCGAAACCGAACGCGGGGGCGTCGGGCCCCGGAATCAGCGGTCCCATGAACGTCGAGGACAGCGCCACCGGGAGCTCCTCGTCCTCCCACAGCATCAGCATCGGTCCCCACAGCGAGAGGTCGGTGGCCAGCGCATCCGGTCGCCAGCGGCGCAGAACACCGCGCAGGTCCGTCATCTGGTCGGGGATCGTCTCCACCAGCCAGTCGCGCAGGATCGGGACCAGTCGCCCGCCGCCGGGCCGCTGGTGGCGGTCTCCCGTGTCGACCGCGCGCATGGCGCGGAACGCGCGCTCCTGATTGAGATGTTGGAAGGGGAAGAACTCAAACCCCTCGCCCTCGACGGTGCTGCGGACGGCCGACCCGCTGTAGAACGCCACGTCGTGCCCGCGCTCGCGCAGCGCCATGGCGATGCTCATCTGAGGCAGGAGATGGCCGGTGAATGGCCAGCAGGTGATGAGGAAGCGGCTCACCGCGTCGCCTCCCGGTGCGCCGGCGGCATCGGTGCCTGCGCCGTGCGCATGACCCGGCGGATGTGCCCTCCGTAGTAGAGCCGCTCGAACGTCCGCTGGGGTAGACGGCGGCGCAGCCCGATGACGAGCCTGGCCCCTCGCCCGACGACGTAGCGCAGTCGGGGGTCGTTATCGACCAGCGCCCGGCGAATGGCTGTGGCGACGTCTTCGGGCCGTGTGGGAGAGCGCTCGACGATCTTGTCGGCGATGGCCTCGCTGGCCCAGAACAGGTCGTGGTAGGGGCTGTCGGGATCCTGCGCCGCGGCGGCGGTGCCACGGTGCTCGTCCCACCGCGTCGTCTTGATGATCCCGGGCTCGACGATGATCGACTGGATGCCGAACGGCGCCAGCTCCTGGGCGAGCCCCTCGCCCAGCCCCTCCTGGGCGAACTTCGATGCGCAGTACATCGTCACCCCGAAGCCGGGCACGCGGCCGCCGACCGAGGTGACCGTGACGATGCGTCCGCAGCCGGCTCGGCGCATGGACGGGATCACCGCCTGGGTGAGAGCGATCGTCCCGAGCACGTTGGTCTCGAACAGCCGGCGGATCTCCTCGGGCGCGCAGTCCTCGGTGCAGCCGCGCAGCCCGATGCCGCCGTTGTTGACGAGCCCGAAGATGCCACCGGCCGTCTCGAGCACCGAGCCGACCGCGTGGGCGATGCTGTCGGGGTCCGTGAGGTCGAGCTCGAGCAGCTCGAGCGCCACGCCGCGCCTCCCGGCGGCCTCGAGCACCGCCTCGCGGCTGTCCAGGTTGCGCACGGTGGCGAACACGCGAAAGCCGTGCGCGGCCAGCTCGAGAGCCGTGGCCAGGCCGATGCCCGTGGCGCTCCCCGTCACGACGACGGCGTCACCCGGACGCCCCGGCCGGCCCTTGTCCACGCCTAGCATCAGACACCTCCAATCGTCGCCGGCGCCTGCCCGAAGTGAGCGGCAATGCGCCGGACGACCTCGTCCGGTTGTTCGAGCGGTCCGAAATGGCCCCACTCCGTCCGGGGCATGAGCATCGGCCGCGGGTGGGGCAGGTGATCCCGCAGGTACTCGAAGGTCTCCATCAGGGCCGACTCCTCCGTGTACATGAGCACGACCGGCGTCTCGATCGAGGCGATGCGCTCCAGCGTGAGGGTGCCGACGGACCGGTAGTCCTCCGGCAGGGTCGTCTCGTCGAGCAGCCGCAGCAGAGGCCGCGGGTCGCGAGGAAGTCCCCGCAGCGGGCCCCACAGCTTCGGCATCGCGATGGTCGCGCGGACCATGTAGCGCAGCTCGGAGCGGTGCTCGGGGGGCACCGTGACTCCGGCCTCCTCGAGCGCGCGCGCCCACAGGCTCCAGCCGCTCCACCCCGGATCGGTTCGGTGAAACTCGAGCGCCGGCAGCGCCGCCTCGATCGCGATCACCTCGCGCACGCGCTGCGGAAAGCGCGCCGCGAAGTACAACGTGACGTCGGCGCCGTAGCTGTGCCCGGCCAGGATGGGGCGCTCGATCTCGAGCGCGTCGAGGAGCTCGAGCAGGTCCTGCGCCATCGCGTCCGGGCTGTAACCGCTCGGCGGCACGTCGCTGTGGCCGTGGCCGCGCATGTCGTAGGTGAGGATGCGAAACCGCGGCGAGAGCGCCGGCACGATGTGCAGGTGCCACACGGCGAGATTGCCGGTGAGCCCGTGGACCATCACGAGGTCCGGCCCGCGGCCGACCCGCTGGTAGTGGATCCGGATCCCGCTTGGCAGTGTCACCTTGGGCATCGGGCTCTCCTCACGCGCTCACTCGACATAACCGAGCGCACGCAACCGGTTCATGACTGCGGTCTGCTCCTCGGGAGCGAGCTCGGGCGCGGGCATCCGAGTCGGTGCCTGAGGGGTGGGCTGGCCGTGGCGCGGCGGGTCGCGGCGGAGCTCCTCGGGCTCATACGCCTCGCGCGGCAGGCGCCCGCTCATGTCGGCCGGGATCGGCAGGCCGAGCCGGTGCATGATGAGCGGCGCGATGTCGAGGATCGAGAGCTCGTCGATCTCCGCCCCAGCTCGGAGCCCGGGCCCGGCGGCGAGGAAGATGCCCTCCCAGCGGTGATGACCGCGCACCTGGGGACGGCGAGCCATGATCGTGCTCGAGGGCAGGATCGAGATCGTGCCGCCGTCGGTGAGCACCATCGAGAGATCCGGGCCGTAGGCCTCGTAGGGGCCCGGGAAGGCCTGCTCCCGGGTCCACACCGTCTCCACCAGTGGCGCACCGTCCCAGGGACGCTCGATCTGCAGCAGCAACTCGGCGAGTTCGCAGGCCACGCGGGCGCGGGTCTCCTCGGGCATCGGGTCGGAGGTGCCCGGGACCGTCTCGACGATGTGGATGCCCTGGCTGGACGGCGTGGCGGCATACGCCACCGTGCGCGACCAGTCGAGCGCGCGCACGTGCCGGGTCATCTCGGCGAATCCGATCTCGGTATCGCCGCGCGTCGGTGCCGACGCCTGATCGGCCCAGTGCAGGTAGCCCTGCTCGGCCAGCCACGAGTTGACATGGAAGACGTCGCGGGTCGGCCCGAACCCGTGATCGGATGCGAGCACCACGGTCGTCTGCGGGCCGGCCCGGTCGATCGCGGCGCCGATCAGCTCATCGAGCGAGGCGAAGTATCGGCGGCAGCGCTCGACCATCGAGCGCTCCCAGGCGGTGGGCTGCGCCGGGCGACAGGCGGGATCGATGAACCGCCAGCACAGATGCTGGAGCTTGTCGACGCCGTCGAACAGGACCGCCGCCAGATCCGGCTGCTCGTGGACCAGGAGATGGTCGAGCACCGCCGCCCACCGGCGCTCGCGCCGGATGTGCAGATCGACGAAGTCGGCGAACTCGTCCTCCGGGCAGCCGTCGACGGCCTTGATCTCGAGTTCCATGTCGAGCATCTCGCGCGGCTCGAAGGCGGGCAGTGCCTTCAACTGATCGAACAGCCCCGGCGGATGACAGCCGAGGCGCAGCTGGCGCCAGGGCATCATCCCGCCTGGCACCACCGCTCCGGTGACCGACGGCGGGGGGAACATGAGGGGGAAGTTCAGGGAGACGATCCGCCGGCCCTGGTCACTGGCCAGCGACCAGATCGTCGCGCTGCCGACGTGATGAGAGCTCACGAAGGTGAAGTAGACGCTTCCCGGCTCCTCCTTCTGAAAGAAGTCGAAGACGCCGTGCTCGCCCGGATGCTTGCCCGTGACCAGCGACGTCCACGCCGGGGGTGTGAGCGGCGGCATGATCGAGCGCAGCACGCCTCGGCTGCCGCGCTCGTACAGCCGGCCGAGGTTCGGCATGGTGCCGTCGGCGACGTACGGGTCGAGCACGTCGAAGGTGGCGCCGTCGAGACCGATGAGGAGAACGGGGCTCACGTCAGACCTCCTGAGTGGCGCGAAGGTGGGTGCAGATGAACGCAACGAGCTCTCCGACGCTGACGTCCCGTTCCTCCACCGGTCGCTGTCCGATCTCGTCGAAGAACTCGGGGAACGGCAGCCGGCCGTAGCGCTCCTGGATCTGGGTGGCGAGTACCACGATCTCGAGGGACTCGAGGCCGAGCTCGCCGACGAAGGTGGTGTCGGGACCGATCTCCCCGGCGTACTCCCAGTCCTCCTTGAGCGTGCCCAGCAGCCCGAGCACCGCCCCCATCACAGCCGGCTCGCCTGAGGTCATGGTTTCTCCTCCCAGAGCGTGGTTGCCACCACGAGATCGTGCTCGCGCCCGGTGTGCACGGCGAGCCGGCGGCCGTTGGCGCGCGCGGTGACCAGCTCGGTGGTGGGATCGACGGCGAGGATGCGCGGGGTCGCCGGTCCGGGCAGGATGCCCAGCCCGACCGCCTTGCCCGCCGCCTCGCGCGCACACCAGAGCCGCAGCTGCCACTCGTCGCGCCGGTCCGCGGGCAGTGCGTGCAGCAGTTCGATCTCCTCCGCACTGAAGGCCGCCTCGAGGAAGCCGGCGGCGCGCGGCCGGACCGGCTCGAGGTCGATGCCGATTCCGGAGGCGTGACCGGAGCGGACAAGGGCGGCCAGCGCCGCCGCCACCGCACCGGAGTGGGTCAGCGAGACCACGACTTCGCGGTCTCCGAGGTCGGTGCCGGGCAGCCGCACTCGCGGGCAACCATGCCGATCGGGCAGGATCTCGATGTCGGCCGGGAGCAGCTCGAGCCCGAGCGTGGCGCGCAGCAGCTCGGCCACGGCATCCTTGCCCGCGGTGCGCGCGGCCAGCCACTGCAACCGGGCCGCGGCCGGCCGTCGCTCGCCGGCGAGCACGTCGCGCTCCTGGCGGCTGAGGATCCGGCTCGCCCACACCCGCGTCCAGAGCGCCGCATCGGGGCCGATGCGGGTGTCGAAACGCCGGCAGGACAGTGTGCCGGTCAAGCGGAGGCGCGGGCCCGGCCAGTCATCGGACAGAGCGGGCAGCTCCGCCGGCAGCGACAGTGGCTCGAGTCGGGTGGGCACGGGGAAGCGCTTGTCCTCCCAGCCCGTGAGGCGCATCAGGCAGCGACCGGATGCCTCGACGACGTCGATGTCCGAGCTGACCAGCTGATCGCCGACCAGATCGATAGCGGCCGAGCAACCGAGCTGCGCCCCCTCCTCCGGAGGCCCTCCGAACAGCTCGAGCTCGGCCAGCCGGAACGGGAACACGGCTCGGCCGTGGTCGAGCCGGTCGGCGGTCCAGAAGCCGACGAGCTGCCCGGCCGCGTCGAGCACCACGGGGTCAAGGACAAAGGCGGGATGCGGCTCGCCCGCCGATCAACTCGGCGCGTGGCAGGACAGCGAGTCGGCCTCGCGCGCCCGCCGGTCCGACCACATCCACGCTGCGCACGCCCTGCCAGGACGGGCCGTGGAACATGACCTCGTACAGCTCCGCTGCGCGCCAGCGCGACGGGCGCCCGGCGTCGATGACGAGCTCACGCGGGGGAGGGGCGGCGGGGAAGCCGGGCGCGAGCACCACGGTGGCCTCGACGGCCGGACCCGTCGCGTGGTCCTCGGCGTCGAGATCTCGCAACTCGACGTGGACGTGCTGGCGACCGGCGGTGGGACCGAGCGACACCGCCTCGAGCTCGATGGTGTGCGGAGCGTCGGCGAAGGCGACCCAGTGGTGCGCCCGCACGTCCCGCAGCCCCGTCACCACGAGGCCGTCGAACAGGCAGGCGGCCGACTCGGCCAGGATCTCGATGCTCATCGCCAGCGGCATCAACGCCAGGGCGTGCAGGGAGGAGTCGGTTCGGGACACCCGGCGCCCGAGCGTGTGCGCGAGCAGGTAGCGATCGGTCTGGGGATCGAACACCCGGCGGGACACCAGCCGGCGGCCGGGCTCGAGCACGTCGGGGGTCCCGACCAGCGGCCATGGCGCCGCGCCGCCCCGCGGGGCCGCCGGTTCCGCCAGCACCGTGCCGGCCAGGTAGGCCTGCATCACGTCCGCGCTCGTATGCAGGAAGTGCTCCATCGTCTGCAGGTGCGAGGCCAGCGCGGTGCCGACGGCGTCCTCGTCCTGATCCCGGTACGCCACCACGGAGGCCGTCACCGGACTCATCACCCCGGCGGGCAATGAGGCCGCCGCCTCGCCATTCGTCGCCGGCGCCGCGGGCGCCCTGACGATCCCCGCCGGGGCCGGCGCGCCGGCGCGCCAACGCCTGACTGCCGCCTCGGAGGGCCGCAGCGGAGGCCAGCCCGTGAGGAGGGGCCGCGCTGCTGAGGCGGGCCGCGCGCGCGGACCCTCGCGCCAGTCGATCGCGTGCGCGCTGCGGTGCTCGAACAGCGTCTCGAGACGCAGATCGAACCCGTGCACCGCGAGCGCCGCCGCGAGGTGACACAGCTGGGTGGTGGACGAGCGTCGCCGCACGTCCACGGCGACCGCGCAGCTCGGGCGACCGCGCAGGACGTCCTGCACGAACGACGTCATGTTCCCGCGTGGGCCGCACTCGACGAATGCCCGAACGCCGGACTCGTACAGTGCCTCGACCGTCTCGCGGAAGCGCACCGGGCGGGTCCAGTGCTCGACGATGAGCTCCCGGATCGCGGCGGGATCGTCGGGGTAGGGCGCCGCGGTCGTACACGACCACACTGCGCGCGCCGGGGTGCGCACCGGCAGCGCCGCGAACACAGCGCGGAGGTCCTCGGCGAACGGAGCGAACAGCGGGGTGTGAACAGCGCGGTCGTACGGCAGCTGCTCGCACATGAAGCCCTCGGCCGTCGCGAGCTCCCGGGCGCGCGCGACCGGCTCGGCCGCTCCCACGAGCACGGTCTGGTGTGGGCAGTTGTCCATGGCCAGGAACAGACCGTCGCCCGCCTGCGCGGCGATCCGCTCGGCGTCCGCGACACCCGCGCCGACCGCCAGCAGCACCGCCCCCGGCACGTCGTGGCGGGCCGCCGCGTCGGTGTAGGCGGCATTGAGGCCGAGGCAGAAGGCGGCCAGGCGTTCGTCAGTGTCGAGATCGAGCGCGCCGGAGACCATCGCGGCCGAGTGCTCACCGCTGCTGTGGCCGAACAGTGCGTCGACGCGTCCCAACAAGGGGCTGAGCACGGCGTAGGCAGCCGCGTTGGCCGTGAGCACGGATTCCACGGCGAGATCGAGCTCCATCAGGCGCGCCTCGGCGCGGTCACGCTCGGCGCGAGTGAACGCCGGACGCGGGTACACCCAGTCGCTCAGCCGATGCTCGCGCGGGTGATCGCGATAGAGCCGGTCGATGCGGTCGAAGACCGCGCGGGCGGCCGGGAAGTGCATGCACAGGCCGGCGAGCATGTCCGGGTACTGCGCCCCCTCACCCGGGAATACGAGCGCGAGCCGTGCGCTCGCGCCGAGCGGCTCGGATTCGTAGTAGATGCCGCCCGCGCCGCGGATATGTCGGCAGTCCGCCTTCGTGATCTCGGTCCGGGCTCGCTCGAGGCGTCCGCGGAGCTCCTCGGTCGACGGCGAGACGATGGCCAGTCGATGGGTCGCCGAGGCATCGGGGTACGCCTGGCTGAGCGTGTACGCGAGGTCAGCCAGGCGCAGCCCCGGTGCGCGTTCGAGTGCCTGCGCCAGGTCGGCCGCCGCAGTGGCGAGGGCGGCCGCGCTGGACGCCTCGAGCACGCACACCTCGCTGTCCCAGGCGGGGGCGTGGGAGGGTCGCTCGCCATCCCGGCCCTGATCCCCGTCCGGGATCTCCTCGAGCACCGCGTGCGCGTTGATGCCACCGAAGCCAAACGCGTTCACGCCGGCCCGGCGCGGCCACGCATCGCCGTGGATCCACGGCCGTGTCTCCGTGTTCAGATAGAACGGCGTCCGTTCGAGCTCGAGCCGGGGATTGGGCTCCGAGACGTGCAGCGTGGGCGGAAGCACCCGGTGGTGCAGGGCGAGCGCCGTCTTGATGATCCCGGCGATTCCGGCCGCGGGGATCGTGTGGCTGATCATCGACTTGACCGACCCGAGCGCACAGCGCGGCAGCGGTCCCGTTCGCTGCCCGAACACCCGCGTCAGCGCCTGCACCTCGGTGAGGTCGCCGACCGGAGTCCCGGTCCCGTGCGCCTCGATCAGGCCGATGGTGTCCGGTGCCAGGCCCGCCTCCGCATAGGCCCGCCGCAGCGCGGCCTCCTCACCGTCGAGGCGCGGTGCCATCACGCTCATCCCGCGGCCGTCGCTGGCCACGCCGACGGCCCGGATCGCGGCGTAGATGCGGTCGCCATCCGCGCGGGCGTCGGCGAGCCGTTTGAGGACGACGATGCCGATGCCCTCGCCCAGGAGCGTCCCGTCGGCCTCCTTGTCGAACGCGCGCAGCTGCTGGCGGTGGGAGAGGGCGCCCAGCCGGCAGAACAGGTTGAGCGTGGCGACCGGCATCCATACCTGGGAGCCGCCCGCGAGCGCGAGGTCGCAGCGGCCGCTCAGGAGCTCGCGCGACGCGTGCTGGACGGCGAGCAGCGAGGACGCGCAGGCGGCGTCGATGGTGTACGCCGGGCCCATGAGATCGAGCCGGTTGGCGATTCGCCCGACGATGATGTTGGGGATCAGGCCGGACACGGTCTCCGGCCCCAGCGGGGGCAGTGAGTCCGCCAGCGCGGTACGCAGCTGCGCGAGGTCGGCCTCGGAGCGGTCGGGCTCGAGCCGGCGGAGCAGCTCGATCGTCTGCCCGACGACGTGCGAGCGCTGAACGGCGACGGCGTTCCCACCGTTGACGTAGGTGCCCTTCCCGAGGATCACCGCGGCCCGGGCGCGAACCTCGGCTGGAAGCTCGAGCGCCCCGGCGTCTCGCAGGGCGTCGTGGGCGAGCTTCAGCGCGAGCCACTGGTCGGGCTCGCCGCCGACCGAGATCGGGGGGATCCCGTAGGCGAGGGGATCGAACGTGGCCAGATCGCCGAGCCAGCCCCCGCGCTTGCAGTACGTGCGGTCGTGGTCGGTGAAGCTGGGGTCGAAGTCCGCCTCGGAGTCCCAGGCTTCCGGCGGCGGATCACTGGTCGCGTCCACCTTCTCGAGGATGTTTCGCCAGTACGCGTCGAGATCGCACGCCCCCGGGAACAGGCACGCCATGCCGACGATCGCCACCGCCTCGCCGGCGGTGCTCGGCGTGGTGCTCATGCGCGGGCCGCCAGTCGGTTGAGCGCGCGGGCGCCCACGCCGACCATGTCGGAAAGCGTGGCCACGAGCCGGCCGTCCTCGCTGAAGAACCAGTGATCGGCCCGACACAGCGGGGGTTCGCTGCCAGCCCGGATCCGCAGCTCGTGACGGATGAGCGCGTCGGACGGCAGGGAGGCCAGGCGCGTGCAGAGCGCGAGCTCGGAGGGCAGCAGCGTCACGTCCCAGTGCAGGCGCGTCCACAGGAGCTGGGCCTGGAGCGCGCAGTCGACCACCACCGGGTCCAACAGCCAGCCGGCGATCTCACCGACGGCCAGGCACGCCTCCGGGACCGACGGCCGCAGCCGCGTGGTTGCCCCACGCGCGTCCATTGCCTCGATGGCCACGATGCCCTGGAAGCGCGGGCCGTGGAAGAGCAGCTCGCGATAGGCCTCGGCCACGGGCATCGGGAACGGAGGCGCTCCATCGAGCGGCTCGGGCGGGCCGGGAGGGGCCGCCGGTCCGAAGTCCGCGAGCGCCCGGTAGTGGGGCCGCCCGGTGTCCGCGGCGCGAAGCGTGACCGTGAGCGGGCCGGCGCCGTTCCCGGAACCCTCCACCTCGATCCGGATCCCGGTGCCGGCGTCGTCGGGCACCGTCACTCCCTTCAGCAGGCGGACGGAGCGCAGTCCTGTCGGGACGCGCTCCGCGGCGGCCGTCGCGGCCTCGATCATGAGCTCCATCGCGGCCGCGAACGGGAGCACGGGGCGGCCATCGACGCGATGATCCTCGAGGTAGCGGTCGTGCGAGACCTCGAGCGTGCGCATGAACGTCGTCGGAGCGCCGCTCGACCCGCCCGCGCGTGTCGCGCCGGCCAGCAGCGGCAGGCGGAGCTCCTCCGGCGCGAGGCCGGCCAGTCCCGTGCCGGCCCCGAGCACGACCTCGGCCTCGCCCTTGCGGCCGCGTTCGAGCTCGTCGATCAGCGCGCGGCAGCCCGCGTCGATGTCGATCAGATCGACTCCCCGGCGCCGGAACTCGCGTTCGAGCTCGGGCGACACCATGCCGGCCGTTCGCCACGGTCCCCAGTCGATCGCCACGACGCGGGCGGCCCACTGACCGTCGAGTGCGTGCGCGAGCTTTGCCAGCACCTCGCTGGCCGCCGCGTAATCGGCCTGTCCGCGATTCCCGAACCGGCCCGAGACGGAGCTGAACAGAACCAGGAATCGCAGCTGCTCCGGACGCAGCGCCCCGACCAGCGTCTGCGCTGATCCGGCCTTCGTCCTCAGCACGCGCTCGAAGGATCCGGGATCCTTGTCGCGGATCAGGCGGTCCTCGATGATCCCCGCCCCGTGGATCACTCCGTCGAGCCGACCGTGGCGTGCGTAGACCTGCTCCACCACGGCTCTCAGCGCCTCGGCGTCGCAGACGTCGCAGCGGTGGTACTCGACCTGAGCACCGGTCGCGCGCAGCTGCGCGAGCGTCCGCTCCACCTCGCGCGCGCCCAGGATCTGGCGGCATTCCCGCTGCACGTCGGAGAGGGCGACGTGCTCGCCGGCGCTCCGGCGCGCGTCCACGATGGCCGCGCGCAGCTCGGCCGGCTCGCTGACCCCGTGGGCGAAGGAGGGCTCGGGTACCAGCGCCGTGCGGCCGAGGAGTACGAACGTGCCCCCGTAGCGGGCCGCCAGCCGCTGCACGACCTCCGCCGTGATCCCCCGGGCGCCGCCCGTGGCCAGCACGACGCTCTCGCCGGTGAGGGGGACCCCGGGCGAACGGTGCGTCAGTGGCGCAGGCGCGAGCGCCAGCCGGACTCGGCGGTCCCCCACATAGCCGACTTCGATCAGTCCGTCATCGGCCGCGAGCTCGCCGCGCAGTCGGTCGGCGCGAAGCTCCGGGCCCGCGTCATCGGAATCGACCAGCTTCACCCGAACGCCGGGAAGCTCGAGCGCCACCGTCTTCAGAAAGCCGCCCAGGGCCCCGGCCACCGCAGCGGCCGGCTCGTGGGCGCCCGCCAGGCCGAACCTCCCGCCAAGGCTCGTGGCGCCGAGCACCGCGGCGCCCCCGGCACTCGCGGCCTGCTCGAGGTCCTCGCGCACCGCCTGCATCAGTACCAGCAGTGAAGCCAGCCCGGCGAAGCCGTCGGCCGGCGCAGGCGCGCAGGCGAGATGGACGACCGCCTTCACCCGGCGGTGCTCCCGCCGGATCGCCGCGGCGAGTGCGCCCGCTCCCTCGGCGTCCCCCGGTGCTTCGGCGAGCGGGACGATGAGCGTGGCATGTCCGTCGCGCTCGAGGGCGCCGGCCAGCGGCGCGGCGACCCCCGAGCCGTCGTCGAGCACGATCACGACGCCGATCCGGCACAGCCGGGCCTTCGCGCCGGGGTCCGGAGCGCTCTCGATCTGCAGCACGTACCGGCCGATGCGCTCCGTCTCGGCCGGTACGTCGTCAAAAGGGCGTGCTTCCGGTGGCGGCGGTGCCCCGTTGGGCGCCCGCTCGACGTCCGGCGTGAGCGCTGACTGCAGCAGCGCGATGATCTCGCGTAGCGTCCGGCTCGCCGTCAACTCCTCCACCTGGATCGCGCCGCGCTGGTCCGGGGACAGGCCCTCGGTGAACGTGCCGGCGATCTCGACGCGCTTGATCGAATCGATGCCCAGGTCGCCTTCGAGGTCGGCGTCGAGACCGAGCATGTCGGTCGGATAGCCGGTGCGCTGACTGACCAGATCGAGCAGCCGGCGCTCGATCTGCTCCGCGGTCGGCGTGGTCCCGTTGGAGACCGGCACCGCCTCGTCGCCTGGCTCGGGCTCTGAGCCCACCGCGGGCGGGTCCTCGATCGTTGGCGGGTCGTGGATGGCCGGCGGGTGGTGGACGGCGGGCGCCTCGTGGACCGCGGGCGCCTCCGCGGGCGCCTCGGCCCTCCGCGCCTCCGGGGCCGGGATGGCCGGGGGCGCTGGTCCCACGCGTCCGTTCGGGACCGCCACGGCGGCGTCGGGCACCGCCCGGGCGCCGAGATAGCCGAGCATCACCGACCGCTGCGTGTCGAGAAAGTGCTGCATCACGGTGTGGTACTGCGCCATCACGTCGGCGGCGCGGTCTCCTCCGCGCCCCCCGAGCGGCGGCGTCGCGGCCAGCACAGAGACCTCGGCCGGCCGGCCGGCCGGGAGGACCGGCGCGTCCGGCGGGATCAGCGCGGGCGGCGGCGCGTACGTGGAGGTGCTGCCGTTGTGGGTGATCGTGGACACGGTCTGTCGCTCCTGTTCGTGGTGGTCGGGAGACGAAGGTGGCGGCGGGACCGGCCGGGCGGCGGAAGCCCGGGAGCGGATCCGCCCGCCGTCGACGAGCCAGGTGCCCGCGGCGCCCTCCCGGCCATGGCGCGGCAGTGCTTCTAGGTCGACCCGCTGCACGCGGCGTCCGGCAAACAGCTCCTCCACGGCGATCCCCACGCCCTCGGACGCGAGCGCCGCCAGGGCGTGCCCGAGCTGGGTGAGCCCGTGGCGGCTCGGTCGGTCGAGCGCGACGGCGAGGTGCTCGCGGTCACCGAGGATCTGGTCCGTCAGCCCGGAGAGCACCGAGCGTGGCCCGACCTCGACGAAGATCCGCGCGCCGGCATCGTGCATCGACTCGATCTCGCGCACGAACTCCACCGGGCGCACGAGGTGCTCCGCCAGCACGCCCGCGATCGCCTCCGGCTCGGATGCGTGGCAGGCCCCGGTGGTGTTCGAGAAGGTGTCGATGCGCGGGGCCCGGAGGTGGATGCGAGCCAGCTCCTGCGCGAACCGCTCTTGCGCCCCGGCCACGTGCCGCGAGTGGAAGGCGCAGGCCACGGGCAGGCGGCGGGCCGTGATGCCCTGCTCGCGGCACCACTGCACGGCGGCATCGATGTCGTCGGCCGATCCCGAGAGCACCGTCTGGCGCGGCGCGTTGAGGTTGGCGACCACGACGCGCCCCGGTTCGAGCAGAGACGCCAGGGCATCCGGGCCCGCGTCGGTGGCCGCCATCGTGCCGGCATCGCCGGCCGCCGCGTCGCGCATGCAGCGTCCGCGGGCCTCGGCCAGGAGGAGCAGCTCGTCTGGCGTCAGCGCGCCGGCGGCCGTGAGCGCGACAAGCTCGCCGAAGCTGTGCCCGGCGGCCATGTCGGGGCGGATTCCGAGCCGCTCGAGCACGCGCAGGTACCCGAGCTCGATCGCTCCCAGCGCGGCCTGGGCGACATGCGTGTCGGTCAGGTCGTGCTCAGCGTCCTCCCGCTCCTGGGCGGTGAACGACGGCGGCGGATAGATGAAGCGGCTCAGCGCCCGGTCGTACGCGTCCGCCAGGAGCTCATCGGCGCGTTCGAGCGGCTCGCGCGCCTCCGGCCGGGCGAGCAGCAGCTCGCGCCCCATGTCCACCGCCTGGGAGCCCTGGCCGGGGAACAGGACCGCGATTCGTCCGCCCGCGGCGAGTGGAGCGGTGGAGAAATGGATGCCCTGCGGGGAATGCAGGCGGGCGACTCGCCCCGACAGGAGCTCGGCCGCGGTGACGAGCTTCTCCTGCAGGTCGGGCAGCGACTCGGCGAGGAGCGCCAGCGTGGCATCACCCGCCGCCGGTGCGTCGCTGAACAGCGTGTAGGCGAGATCGGCCAGGGCAGGCTGCGCGCCGTCGGCGAGCGACGCGGCCAGGCGCGCCACCGCGGACGCGATCCCCTCGCGCGTGCCGCGCCACACGAGCACCTCGGCCGGCCACGGATCCACGGCCGCCTCGGCGGGGCTGAGCGCCCCGCGATATTCCTCGAGCGCCAGATGGAAGTCGGTGCCGCCGAATCCGAATGCGCTGACCCCAGCGCGCCGTGGGAGCTCCGTCGCCCCCGTGAACCATGGCCGCGCCTCGGTGTTGACGTAGAACGGGCTCTCGTGGAATCTCGCCTTGGGATTGGGCTCGCTGACGTTGATCGTGGGCGGCAGCACGCGGTGATGCAGCGCGAGCGCCGTCTTGATCAGGCCCGCCACCCCGGCGGTGGCCTTGGTGTGGCCGATCATCGACTTGACCGACCCGATCGCGCACCCCTGACGCGCGGCGCCCTGCTCGGTGAACACCGATGTGAGGGCCTCGACCTCGGCACCGTCCCCGGCCACGGTCCCCGTGCCGTGCGCCTCGACGAGCCCGACCGTGGCCGTCGAATACCCCGCCTGCGCGTATGCCCGCCGGAGCGCGCGCATCTGGCCCTCGGGGTGCGGGGCGGTGAGGCTGCGATCCCGCCCGTCGCTGGCGGCGCCGACGCCCCGGATGACGGCGTAGATCCGATCGCCATCCCGCTCGGCGTCGGCCACGCGCTTGAGCACCACGGTGGCGAATCCCTCGCTGATGGCGATGCCGTCGGCACCGGCATCGAAGGGGCGGCAGCGCCCGCGCGGGGACAGCGCCCGGGTCTTGCTGAAACACAGGTACGCGAAGGCGTTCTGGATCGCGTCGATGCCGCCCGCGAGCACCATGTCGCTTGTGCCGCACTGCAGCTCGCGGGTGGCGAGTCCGAGCGCGGCCAGTGACGACGCACACGCGGCATCCACGGTGTAGTTCGTGCCGCCGAAGTCGAGCCGATTGGCGATCCGGCCGGCGGCCACGTTCATGAGGATCCCGGCAAAGCTGTCCTCGGTCCATTCGGGCAGCCGCTGATACAGCTGCGCCCGCAGCTCGGCGTGCTCGACGTCGAGCAGGTCGGTCAATGCCGATCGCACCGTGTAGCCCACGGCCAGATCACCACCGCCGCCGCCGGCACCGAGGATCACCGAGGTCCGCTCACGGTCGAACTCCCGCCGGCTGTAGCCGGCATCCTCGAGCGCCGCGCGCGCGGTGAGCAGGGCGAGCAGCTGGAACGGCTCGATCGAGGCCAGCGAGTTGGGCGGCAGCCCGAACGCCACCGGATCGAATGCGACCGGGTCGATGAAGCCGCCCCAG
Organism: uncultured Solirubrobacterales bacterium; assembly: GCA_963848745.1. Taxonomy (GTDB): domain Bacteria; phylum Actinomycetota; class Thermoleophilia; order Solirubrobacterales; family Solirubrobacteraceae; genus Palsa-465. Next base: position 227,363 of record CAWKEO010000003.1, read on the forward strand.
CGCGAGTAGACCCGGTCGCGAGCGCCTGGATCGGCGTCGAACAGGCGGTCGATGCCGAAGCGCTCGTTCGGCACCTCGCGGATGGCGTCCACCTTGGCCAGGATGTTGGCCCAGAAGGTGCGGGCGTCCGGGGCGCCCGGGAGGATGCAGGCCATGCCGACGATCGCCACGTCCGCGGGCGCTGGCACCGTGGGAGCGCTTCGCGAGGACTGTGGCAACGCATCGATCCGCCGCGAGCTGCCGGAGCTGATCTCCTCGTGAAGCTTGGCCATCGAGGTGGTCTGACTGCGCAGCGCCGCGACCTGGCCGATCATGAAAAGCCCCTGCTCCCACTGCCGCTCAGGCGCCACATCGACGAGCTTGGGCTGCGCCGGATCCTGCTCGAACTCCGGATTGCGGTCCAGCCCCTTGGCCGCGATGCGCAGCCGTCCGATGTTCAGTCGCTCGAGCGCCTGGCGTACCTCTTCCGCGTCGTGGCCGGCCGTGCGCAGGCGCTGCTTCTCGGCCTGGAAGTGGTCGACGAATGGCGAGGACAGGCAGCGGGTGGCGTGTCCGGGGCCGCTCTCCAGCAGCACCGTCCCCTGGGCCGCCAGCGCCGCCTGCTGAAAGGCGGGAGTGATCGCGCCGGTTGCGCTTGCCTCGGTGGTGAACAGATACGCGGTGCCGATGAGGACGCCGGCGGCGACGCCCTGTCGGCTCGCCCGCGCCAGCGTGGCTGCCGCCGCTGCCCCCGATACGGCGTCGTGCACGCCTCCGGCCAGCAGCACCTGACACTCCGACGCCCGCGGACCGAGCGCATCGAGCAGGGTCTCGAGCATCGTCTCCCACAGCACGAAGCTCGTGCGCGGACCGACGTGTCCGCCGCATTCGCGGCCCTCGAACACGAACCGGCGTGCCCCATCGGCGGCATAGAGGCGCAGCAGCGCCGGGGACGGGACGTGCAGGTAGGTGGCGATGCTGTCCGCCTCGAGCTCGCGGGCCTGATCCGGCCGTCCACCGGCGATGAGGGCGAAGGGCGGCCGGTGGGCGCGGACGACCTTCAGCTGCTCCTCCCGGAGCGCCGCGGGCACGAAGCCGAGCACGCCGACCCCCCAGGGCGCCCCGTCGAGCAGGCGCCGCGCCTGCTCCAGCAGCCTGTCAGCCTCCGGCGCGCGCATCAGCGCCAGGGCGAGGAACGGCAGCGCCCCGGCCTCCGCGACCGCAGCCGCGAACCTCGCCCGATCGCTCACGCGCGTCATCGGGCCCTGCACGATCGGGTAGCGCGTCCCGTGCGCTCGGGCGAGCGGCGAGTCCGCGGCCAGCGGGCTGGCATCCTCGAGTGCCGCCACCCCCTGTTCGGCTGACGCGCGCAGACCGGCCAGGATGCCGCCGACGGTGCCGAAGCGGTCAGCCAGGGGCTTGGCGAACGCGGCGTCCTGACCGAGTGCTCCGAGCCCAGGCGGGGCGAGCGGCTGCGCAATCGCATCGCGCACCGCCCCCGCCCAGTCGCGGGCTCCGTCCGGTTCACCGAGCAACCGCTGCTCGGCCGCAAACAGGGACGTGACGAGCGGCAGCCCAGGGCGGTGATAGACGCGGAACGGCGCGCCGAGCAGAGCGCCAGGCGTCGCCGTCTCGCTGCCGTCCATCCGCTGCAGCGCCTGCCGCGCGGGCGTGGACAGGCAGGTTTCCCGGGCCAGGAGCAACTGATCGCCGAGAACGACGCCCGCAGCGCCGGCTGCATACGCCCCGGCCACCGTGTGGAGGCCGATGCCCCCATGCACAAGCACTGGCACGTCGAGGCCGGCGAGCAGCTGCTGCAACAGGACGAAGGCACCCTCCTCAGCCACGAAGCCGCCGGCTTCGTGGCCCTTGGCGATCACCGCCTCGGCGCCGGCCCTCTGTGCGGCGAATCCCGCAGCCAGTCCGGTGGTCACCGCGAGGGCGCGCCGATTCGCGTCCCGGGCCCGTGCGATGAGCCGACCGACCTGCCCGGTGTCGGCGCCGGCCGCGATGACGGTGCCGAGCGCATCCGGGCCGACCTGCAGCGCCGCATCGAGCGTCGCCTCGTCGGCCACCAGCACTCCGCAGGGCCGGCGCCCGAGCTCGGCGAGCTCGTGCACGAGGTCCGGGACCTGGTCCGGGTCGCCGGCAAGCTCGAGATCGAGGACGCCCAGGGCACCGGCGCGCGCACCGGCCGCCGCAATACCGACGCCGGCCGCAGCCTGCGGCAGAACGATGTACTCGAACATTCTCTGCGCCCCGAATAGAGAGGAAACTCCAGGTCACTCTCTCCGTGGCCCAGAGCCAAAGCAAGCAGGTCTGCCCCTTGGGGCGACATGGGTTCCGTCGCTTGACCGCCCCGCGTCAGCTTGGGAAGCTCACGACGCGCTGGAGCCATTGCACGAACGCCGAAAGGGGCTTGGTCGTTGTCGACAATGTCTACGGCTCGGTCAGCGCGGCCACCACTTGAGCGGATGGAGATGCTGTGCGATGCCGGGAGCATCGAATTCCTCCTGGCGCCCTCCGCCGATGTCGGGGTGATCGCCGCCGCCGGCCTGGTCGGTGGCCGTCCCGTCGTCTGCTACGCGCAGGATTCGCGTGTGGCCGGCGGCTCAGTGGGCGTCGCCGAGGCCGAAGTGATCGTCGCCGCCCTGCAGCGCAGCCGTTTCGACGGCATCCCGATCGTCGGCTTCCTTGAATCCGCGGGCGCTCGACTCCAAGAGGGGGCGGCGGCCCTCGGCGGGTTCGGCCGGATCTTCTTCGAGAACGTGTGGTTGTCCGGCTGGACACCTCAGATCTCGATCATCACCGGACCGTCGGCCGGCGGTGGCTGCTACTCACCGGCGCTGACCGACTTCGTGGTCATGAGCGGAGCGGCGAGCATGTTCCTGACCGGCCCCCGGGTCGTCAAGCACGCCCTCGGGGAGGACGTCGGTCTCATGGAGCTGGGCGGCGCCCGCGTACACCAGCGCAACGGCGTGTGCGACTTCGCCGTGGGAGATGATCGCGCTGCCGCCCGGCTGGTCGGAGAGCTCCTGGGCTATCTGCCCTCACATGCGCAGGCCCCGCTGCCCACCCGACCGCCCGCGCCTGCGCCGGGCGCCAGCCCCGACGAATCGCTGCCCGCGCTGGCCAAGGGCTACTACGACATCCGGGACGTGATTCGCAGCATCGTCGACGCTGGCCGGTTCCTCGAGGTGGCGGCGCGCTGGGCCCGCAACATGGTGGTCGGCTTCGCGCGCCTGGAGGGGCGGCCGCTCGCCGTCGTGGCCAACCAACCCCGGTACATGGGCGGGATCATCGACGTTGAGGGATCACAGAAGGGCGCGAAGTTCCTCCAGACCTGCAACGCCTTCCGCATCCCCCTGCTCGTGCTCGTGGACACCCCGGGATTCATGCCCGGCAAGCGGCAGGAGAGCCTCGGAGTGATCCGCCACGGGGCCGAGCTGGTCCGGGCCTTCGCCGCCTCACCCTGCCCGCGCGTCACCGTGATCGTCCGCAAGGCCTTTGGCGGCGCGTTCATCACCATGAACTCGAAGGACCTGGGCGCCGACGCGGCTTTCAGCTGGCCCTCCGCGGAGATCGGCGTCATGAGCGCGCGCGCCGCGGTCGAGATCATCTACGGGCGCAAGCTCGCCGCGGTCGAGGACGCACGGGACTCGGTCGACTGGCTGGCCCGCCGCTACGCGGAGGAGCATCTCACGCCGCGGGCGGCGCTGGAACGGGGCGCCATCGACGCGATCATCGAGCCGGCTGACACGCGACGGCGGGTGCTCGATGCGCTCCTGGCCGCTCCCGCGCTCAGCAGTTCTCGGGCACGAGCCACACCGCGGCCAGTGGCGGCAGGGTGATCTCTGCCGACACGGGCTGCCCGTTCCACGGGATCGGCTCGGGGTCGACACCGCCGAGATTGCCCATGTCGCTGCCACCGTAGAAGGTGGAGTCGGTGTTGATCGCCTCCTTCCAGCGGCAGGCACGCGGAAGACCGATGCGGTAGCGCTCGCGCGGCATCGGCGACAGGTTGGCCGCGAACACGACCACTCGCTCCGCGTTCTTGGATGCGCGGGCGAACGCGAGCACGTTGGCGTCGGCGTCGTTGGGCTCCAGCCACCAGAACCCGGCCGGGTCGGAGTCGACCTCCCATAGCGCCGGCTCGGCGCGGTACAGGCGGTTCAGGTCGCGCACGAGCGCCTGGATGCCGGAGTGCTCGGGGTTCTCGAGCAGGTGCCAGTCGAGCGAGCGGGCATAGCCCCACTCGGCCTCCTGGGCGAACTCGCAGCCCATGAACAGGAGCTTCTTGCCTGGGTGCGCCCACATGTAGGCGTACAGGGTGCGCAGGTTGGCCAGCTTCTGCCAGCGGTCGCCGGGCATCTTGGTCAGCAGCGAGCCCTTGCCATGCACGACCTCGTCGTGCGAAAGGGGCAGGATGAAGTTCTCGCTGAACGCGTACATGAGCGAGAACGTCAGCTCGTGGTGGTGGTAGCGGCGGTAGATCGGGTCCTGGCTGAAGTAGGCCAGGGTGTCGTGCATCCAGCCCATGTTCCACTTGAAGCCGAACCCGAGGCCGCCGACGTAGGTGGGGCGCGAGACGCCCGGCCAAGCGGTCGACTCCTCGGCCGCCGAGACGATCCCCGGCTGATCGCCGTAGATGACCTCGTTCATCTCCTTCAGGAAGGACACGGCCTCGAGGTCCTCGCGGCCGCCGAACTCGTTCGGGATCCACTCTCCCTCGCGCCGCGAGTAGTCGAGGTAGAGCATCGAGGCGACCGCGTCCACGCGGATCCCGTCGATGTGGTACTCGCGCAGCCAGTACAGGGCGTTGGCGATGAGGAAGTTCCGCACCTCGTGGCGCCCGAAGTTGAACACCAGCGTGCCCCAGTCGGGGTGGGCGCCACGGCGCGGGTCGGCGTGCTCGTACAGGGCGGTGCCGTCGAAGCGCGCGAGCGCGAACTCGTCCCGCGGGAAGTGGGCCGGCACCCAGTCGAGGATGAGTCCGACCCCGTTGGAATGCATCCGGTCCACGAACGTCCGGAAGTCGTCGGGGGAGCCGAAGCCGGGGGTCGGTGCGTAGTACCCGGTGACCTGGTATCCCCACGACCCGCTGAACGGGTGGGCCATCACGGGCAGGAGCTCGACATGGGTGAACCCGAGGTCCTTGACGTAGTCCGAGAGCTCGTCGGCCAGCTCGAGATAGTTGAGCGAGCGGTTGTCCTCGAGCGGGTTCAGCCGCCAGGAGCCGAGGTGGACCTCGTAGATCGACATCGGCTCGCTCAGTGGCGCGGACTCCTTGCGCCGCTCGAGCCACTGCGCGTTGCCCTGGCTCCAGTTGTGGCCGGGGGTGCTCACCACCGAGGCGGTGAGCGGGGGCACCTCGGTCTCGAACGCGTACGGGTCGGCCTTCAGGCGCAGCTCGCCGTCGGCGCCTACGAGCTCGTACTTGTAGCGGCTGCCCGCCGGCACGTCGGGGAGGAACAGCTCCCAGACGCCGCTGGAGCCGAGCGATCGCATGGCGTGCAGGCGTCCGTCCCAGGAGTTGAAGTCGCCGACGACGCTCACCGCGCGCGCCGCCGGCGCCCACACCCCGAAGGCCACACCGGTGACGCCTTGGTGCTCGATCAGGTGGGCACCGAGCTTCTCGTAGATCTCGTGGTGGTGGCCCTCGCCGAACAGGTGCAGGTCAAGCTCTCCGATCGTGGGCAGGAACCGGTACGGATCCTCGATCGTGAACGACCCGGCTTCCCCGTAGTCGACCTCGAGCTGGTAGTGCAACGGCAGCTCGGCACCGTCGACGACGCCCTCGAACACGCCGCCGGGATGGATCTGCTCGAGCTCGGCCAGAAGGCTTCCGTCCGGCGAGACGGCACGGACCTCGCACGCGGCCGGGCGCAGCGCCCGGATCGTGATGCCATCCGGACCGGGGTGGGCGCCGAGCACAGAATGGGGGCTGGCGTGTCCCCGCCGGACGAGCAGGTCGAGTTCATGGGTGGCGACGCTCATGTGCACTCCTCAGCCGGTTTCCAGGAGTCTGCGGATACCCGCGACCGGAATCGGCACCCAGTCGGGACGGTTATCAAGCTCGTAGCCGAGCTCGTAGATGGCCTTCTCGAGCTCGAAGATCGAGAGCAGGTTCACGATTGCGGCCTCTCCGGCCGGAAGCAGCGTGTGGTCGATCGCCCCGAAGTAGCGCTCGAGGAAGGCGTCGCGCGCGCGTAGCTCGAAGTCGGCCGGCGGTGTGCTCCCGCCGAGGATCTCGACTGCCGAGCTCGCGTAGGCGAAGGAGCGCAGCATGCCGGCCACGTCGCGCAGGCAGGATCGCTTCTGGCGGCGCTCGGGCAGCGGCCGCGCCGGCTCGCCTTCGAAGTCGATGACCACCCAGCCTCGGGGCGTCGACAAGGTCTGGCCGAGGTGGTAGTCGCCGTGGGTGCGGATCACCCGCCCGCCGACGCCGACCTGGGCCCGGGCGGCGAGCCGCTCGCGCACGTCCTGGCCGCGGCCGATGATCGGCGCCAGCCGCTCGTCATCGGGCAGGCGCACGAAGATTCGCTCGATGTCCTCGTCCACCGTGGCGGTGAGCAGCGACAGCGCCTCCTGGCTGGGTTCCTCGGGGGCGAACGCCGGGTCACTCGCGTCGTGGGCGAGCGTGTTGTGGAGCTGAGCGGTCACCTCGCCGAGGTCGCCCAGGCGGTCGAGGAAGCGATCTGGCGTCTCGGGGATCTCACGGATGGCCAGCTCCCATCCGTCCTCGGCGCCAGGGAGGAACTGCTGCGCCACGCCGAGCGTGGCCGCCAGCGCCTGCCCGTCGAACTCATACCAGCCGTGCAGGGAGGCGATGTTCGGGAATTCGCGGGCGGTGAGGAAGCGGAGCATCTCGAGCTCAGGGTTGATCCCGGGTTCGAGCTTGCGGAACACCTTCAGCACGAGCTGGTCGCCGATGACCAGCGAGGAGTTCGACTGCTCGACCCCGACCGGCCGCACGCTCGCGTTCCGGCTGGTGGCCGCGGCGCCGTCGACGCGGTGAAAGGAGAAGTTGCCCGCCTCGGCGTCGATCTCGCTGCCCGCCTCCATACGGGCCACGAGCTCGACCAGCTCCTCCGGTTCGGCCAGCGCGTCGTACACCGCCCAGGAGGGGGTGCGCGCGATCCGGTGCTCCGGCGGGCCGTCGTGCTCGCTCGGGCGCAGCGTGAGGGGTAGCTGGTAGAGCTCGTGCGTGCCGGTGGCGAACCGGGTCTGTACGAGGGCCAGATAGAGCGTCTCCCCAAGCGGGATCCCCTCGACGATCTCGATGCCGGTCACCGAGCGGGACTTGGAGGCGTACCAACGCTGCTGGGCCACCCAGCCGCGCAGGCTCTCCTCGTCGAGGCATTCTCGGATCTCGTCAGCGGCGATCTGGACGGGATCACTCATCCCGAGGGGCCTCCCCTTCTTCGGCCAGCTGAAACCAGTAGAAGCCGCGGGGCGCCAGCGTGAGCAGGTAGGGCAGCTGGCCTATGCGCGGGAAGCGCGACATCCCGAACATTTCTACGGGATATCGGCCTTCGAAGGCACTCAGGTCGAGCTCGACCGCCTGGGCGGAGCGCGCCAGGTTGTGCACGCAGAGCACGAGGTCGTCCTCGAAGCGCCGGATGTGGGCGAAGATCCGTTTGTTGGAGGGTTCGATCGGCTCGTAGGTGCCGAAACCGAACACCGGATGCTCCTTGCGCAGGGCGATGAAGCGGTGGACCCACCGCAGCAGTGAGGTGGCGGTGCGCAGCTGGGCCTCGACGTTGACGGCCTGGTAGCCGTAGACCGGGTCCATGAGCGGCGGGGCGTAGAGCTGGGCGAAGTCCGCCCGGGAGAAGCCCCCGTTGCGGTCACCCGTCCACTGCATCGGCGTGCGCACACCATCGCGGTCACCCAGGAAGACGTTGTCCCCCATGGCGATCTCGTCGCCGTAGTAGAGGACGGGGGAGCCGGGCAGCGAGAACAGGATCGCCGTCATCAGCTCGATGTCGTCGCGGCCGTTGTCGAGCAGCGGGGCGAGACGGCGGCGGATCCCCAGATTGAGCTTCATGCGGGGGTCCTTCGCGTACTCCTCATACATGTAGTCCCGCTCGTCGTCGGTCACCATCTCGAGCGTCAGCTCGTCGTGGTTGCGCAGGAACAGGCCCCACTGGCAGTTGTCGGGGATGGCCGGGGTGTGGTCGAGGATCTCGTAGATCGGCACCGCCTCCTCGCGGCGCACGGCCATGAACATCCGGGGCATGACCGGGAAGTGGAAGGCCATGTGGCACTCGTCGCCGGCGCCGAAGTACTGCACGACATCCGCGGGCCACTGGTTGGCCTCGGCGAGCAGCACGCGGTCGGGGTACTTCTCCTCGATCTCACGGCGCACCCGGCGCAGGAAATCGTGCGTCTCGGGCAGGTTCTCGCAGTTCGTCCCCTCGCGCTCGAACAGGTAGGGGACGGCGTCGAGCCGGAAGCCGTCGAGCCCGCGGTCGAGCCAGAAGCGCAGGACGCCGAGCATGGCCTCCTGCACCTCGGGGTTGTCGTAGTTGAGGTCGGGCTGGTGGGAGAAGAAGCGGTGCCAGTAGTAAGCGCCGGCGGTGTCGTCCCAGGTCCAGTTCGACGCCTCGGTGTCGATGAAGATGATCCGCGCGTCCTCGTAGCGGTGCACGGTCTCCGACCACACGTACCACTCGCGCTCCGGCGAGCCGGCCGGGGCGGAGCGGGCACGCTGGAACCACGGGTGATCGCTCGAGGTGTGGTTCATCACCAGGTCGGCGATCACGCGGATGCGGCGTGCGTGCGCGGCCTCGATCAGCTCCGTCACGTCGTCGACGGTGCCGTAGTCGGGATGCACGGCGGTGAAGTCGGAGATGTCATAGCCGCCGTCGCGCAGCGGTGACTTGTAGAACGGCAGCAGCCAGATGCAGTCGATGCCCAGCCACTGCAGGTAGTCGAGCTTCTCGATCAGGCCCCGGAAGTCGCCCGAGCCGTCGCCGTTGCCGTCGAAGAAGCCCCGGATGTGGATCTCGTAGAACACCGCGCGCTTGAACCAGAGCGGCTCGGCCTCGAACCACTGCCGGGTCTGGGCCTGCGTGCCCGCGGTCGGGGCCTGGCCCTGGCCCTGCTGCTCGGCCAGTTGGGTCAGGCGCATGGCGGTGCGCTCACCCGCGATCAGGTGAGTGAGCGTGGGTGGTCCGCTGCTGCTCAATGGAGCTCGACCCGGTTGACGTGGGCCTGGCGTACGCCGGGCTGCAGGCGCACGAAGTTAGGGCCGATGCGCCACTGATAGTGCTCGCCGGAGAGCAGGTCCTGCACGGTGAACGTCGGCGCGGTACCGAGACTGGCCGGGATGACCGCCACCCCCTCCTGGGTCTGGTAGGGATCGATGTTGACCACGATGATGATCGTGTTCGTACCCGTCTGCTTCGCGTAGGCGACGATGGCCTCGTTCTGGGTCTCCAGGAACGTGATGTTGGTGAACGCCTGCAGCGCCGGATTCTCGCGCCGAATCTGGTTCAGGCGGGCGATCGTCGGCAGCAGCGGCCCGTCGAGCGAGCGCGCGCGGACCTCGTACTTCTCGGAGTGCAGGTACTCCTCCGAGCCCTCGTGGGCCGGCGCCGCCTCGAAGCTCTCGAAGCCTGAGTAGATGCCGTAGCTCGGGCTGAGCGTGGCTGCGAGCACCAGCCGGGCCGCGAAGGCGCCGGGGCCGCCGTACTGGAGGTAGGCGTGCAGGATGTCCGGCGTGTTGGCGAAGAAGTTGGGCCGGAAGTAGTCCGACTCGTCGGTCAGCGCGAGCTCGGACACGTACTCGGTGAGCTCCCAGCGCGCTGTCTTCCAGGTGAAGTACGTGTAGGACTGGCTGAAGCCGATCTTGCCCAGATGGCGCATGACCGAGCGCTTGGTGAACGCCTCGGCCAGGAACAGGACCTCGCGGTCGCGCGCGTGGACCTCACCGATCAGCCACTGCCAGAACGCGAACGGCTTCGTGTGCGGGTTGTCGACCCGGAACACGCGCACGCCGCAGTCGACCCACTGGAGCACGACGTCGCGCAGCGCCTCCCACAGCCCCCGCCAGTCCGGCGACTCCCAGTTGACGTTGTAGATGTCCTGGTAGCGCTTGGGCGGGTTCTCGGCGTATTTGAGCGTCCCGTCCGGGCGGCGGTGGAACCACTCGGGGTGCTCGGTCAGCCAGGGATGGTCGGCCGAGCACTGGATGGCGAAGTCGAGCGCGATGTCGATGTCGAGCTCGCGGGCGGCGGCGGTGAGCGCGCGGAGGTCGTCGATCGTCCCCAGCTCCGGGTGCACAGCTTCGTGGCCGCCCGTCTCGTCGCCGATCGCCCACGGGGACCCGGGGTCGCCGGGCGCGGCGGTCAGGGCGTTGTCGCGCCCCTTGCGGTTCGTGTGACCGATCGGGTGGATCGGGGGCAGGTAGAGGACGTCGAAGCCGAGCTCGGCCAGCCGCGGAAGCTGGCTCTGCACGCCGGCCAGACCACCCCACGAGCGCGGGAACAGCTCATACCAGGCGCCGAAGCGTGCGCGCAGCCGATCCACATCGATGGGGATCGGCTCGGGCAGCGCGGCGGCGCCGTGGCGCTCCTGCGTGGCCTCGACGGCCGCGTGCAGCTCCTCGCCGAGGGCGGCGTCGTGCTTGGCCGTCTCGGGAGCCTTCGCGTCCTCGAGCACGCCCGCGGCGTGCTCGATCAGCGTGCGCCGCCCGTCATCCTCGGCCCGCTTGGCCGCCTCGCGCAGCAGCAGCCCGCCTTCGGAGAGCTCCCCGGCGAGGTCGTGCTGACCGGCCGTGACCTTGCGCGCGAGCTCGTCGCGCCAGGTGCCGAACACGTCGGTCCAGGCTTGCACCGTGTATTCCCAGCGGCCGACGCGATCGACGCCGAAGCGCCCGGCCCAGCGCACACCGCCGAGGTGTGCGTCGATGCGGTGCATCTCCGCCTCGCTCCAGATCTCGTCCCCGGGGCCGCGGTAGCGGATGACCGCGCGCAGGAGGTCGTGGCCGTCGCGGAACACGTCGGCCTGCACGTGCACGGTGTCGCCGACCACGCGCTTGACCGGGTAGCGTCCGTCGTCCACCGCCGGGGTCGCGTACTGCACCTGGATGCGGGTGGGCGGCGGCTCGGTCGCACGCGCTTGGGCGCGCGCGGGGCGCGGCTTTGCGGTCGTCCCAGATGTGGCCATAGATCTGTCATATCCCAAGGTACGCGAGACCTAACAGGGTGGCGAGCTTCTTCACACGGGTAGGGGGCGGTGGATGATCGACGCCCAGCGCTCCAGCGGAATGCAGATGCACGTGACCTCGCTCCCCGGCGGCACGCTCGGACGCGAGGCGTTCGCCTTCATCGACTGGCTCGCCGACGCCGGTCAGACGTGGTGGCAGATGCTGCCGCTCGGGCCCCCCGATCGCTACCGATCGCCCTACAAGGCGCGCTCGGCGTTCGCCGCCTGGCCTGGCCTGCTCGCCGAGCCGCGCGCTCCGGTGTCGGCAACCGAGGTGAGCGACTTCCGCGAGCGCAACCGGGCCTGGATCGGGGACTGGGAGCAGTTCGCCGGCCGCGGCTCGGTCGAGGACCAGGTCCGCTTTGACCGTGAGTGGGGCGCGCTGCGGCGACACGCGGCGCAGCGCGGCGTGCGGCTGATCGGTGACGTGGCCATCTACGTCGCTCCCGAGGGCGCCGATCATCGCGCCCATCCCGAGCTGTTTCAGACCGGGATGGTGGCGGGGGCACCGCCGGACGCGTACTCGGCCGACGGTCAGCTGTGGGGCAACCCGCTCTACGACTGGCCGGCCCTGCGCCGGCGCGGCTACCGGTGGTGGGTGCAGCGCCTGCAGCGCTCGCTCGATCTCTTCGACCTCGTGCGCATCGACCACTTCCGCGGCCTGGTCTCCTACTGGGCCGTGCCCGAGGGCGACCGGACGGCCGCCGGCGGGCGCTGGAAGCGCGGCCCCGGCCGGGCCCTGTTCCGGGCTCTGGCCGAGGGCGTCGGCGAGCCGCTGCCGATCGTGGCCGAGGATCTCGGTGTCATCACCCCGGCCGTCGAGACGCTGCGCGACGAGCTCGGCCTGCCCGGCATGATCGTCATCCAGTTCGGGTTCGGCAGCCGGGACCCGGCCAACCCCCATCGGCTGGCCAACCATCTCGAGAACCGCATCGTCTACACCGGTACGCACGACAACGACACCGCGCGCGGCTGGTACGAGTCGCTGCCCGACACGGTCCGCGAGGAGGTCGACGGTGCGCTCGCCGACGCGGGCGTCGCCGTGCCCGGGGAGCCCTGGTGGGGCCTCGTCGGCTACGCCTTCGCCTCGCCGGCCAGGGTGGCCATGATCCAGACCCAGGACGTGCTCGGGCTGGGCTCGGGCGCCCGCATGAACGTGCCCGGCCGAGCGAGCTCGAGCTGGCGCTGGCAGATGGAGCCCGGCGCGCTCACTGCCGGGCTGGCCGCCCGGCTGCGCGAGCTCACCGAGGCGGCAGGTCGCCTGGCGGACTGAGCCGGAGTCGGAGTCAGGATCGCCGCCGAGCGCAGACTGACCTTGGCGTGGCGGTAGAGGTAGGTGACCTCGCCCCGCAGCCGCTGGCGCCGGCCCGGGTTCCAGGTGATGAGCTCGGATGGGTGGACGACGATGCGTCATGCCGTCGGCAGCCAGCACGGCGAGTGCGCGCTCGGCGATGGCGACCTGCCCGAACGCGGTCGGATGCACGTGGTCGGTCATCACGACGTTGCGGGCACCGAAGTCGCTCAGATCGAGCACGAGCCCCCCGTGCTCGGCGGCCACCCGGGTGATGACGGCGTTGAGCTCGCCCACCTTGGCCCCGGCGCGCGGACGGCCCAGGTCAAGCGGCGCGGTGAGCGCCAGCGTGCGGTCGCAGCGTTCGCTCAGGAATGCCAGCACGCGGGCGAACCCGCGCTCGAACGTCGCAGGATCCCAGTCGATCCGCCGCACGTCGTTGACGCCGATGTACAGGCAACCGAGCGCGTAGCGGCCGTCGGGATAGGCCGGGGTGGCCTGAAAGCGTGGGATCTGCACCGCCAGCACGTCGGGCACGCCGGCGCCGTCGACGGCGAAGCCGCTGTAGGGCAGACCGAGGCCGCGGGCCGTCCACTGCGCCCACGACTGCAACGCCACGCCCCACTGCAGCTCGCCGCCTCCGTTGGTGATCGAGTCGCCGAACGCGAGGACGCCGAGACCTTGGTCGCTGCCGTGAGGGCTTCCGGGCACGCGGCGAGGCTAGCGTCGCTGCTAATAATCGGGGCGTGCAGTCGGGAACGATCACCCACGGGTCCGGGGAGCTTCGCCGGCGCGCCGATGAGCTCGCGGGGCGCCTGCCCGCCGAGCTGGCGCCCTTCGCGCGTCTGGCCCTCAACTACCGCTGGTCATGGCTGCCCGGCGGTCCGGAGCTGTTCGCCGCACTCGACCCCGAGCGCTTCCAGCTCGTGCTCCAGAACCCCGTGCGGCTGCTCCAGGAGCTCTCGGCGCCTGCGGTTGAGCGCGCCTGCGGCGACGCCGAGCTGCTCGCCCGGGCGGCCGCGCTCGAGGCGCGCGTGCAGGCCGATCTCGAGCGCCCGTTCGATAACCGGATCGATGCTGCGCGCCCGGTCGCCTTCCTGTGCGCCGAGTACGGCGTCCACGTGTCCCTGCCGGTCTACTCGGGCGGCCTCGGGGCGCTGGCCGGCGACCTGCTCAAGGAGGCCTCGGACGCGGCCATCCCGCTCGTCGCCGTGGGGCTCATGTATCGCAAGGGCTACTTCCGCCAGCGCATCGACGCCGGCGGCTGGCAGCACGAGTACTGGATCGACACCGACCCCGACCGGCTTCCCGCCGCGCTCGTGCGCGACGAGCAGGGCTACCCGCTGACTGTCTGCGTGCCGATCTACGGACACGAAGTCTCGGCGCGCGTGTGGCGGGTCGACGTCGGTCGGATCCCGCTGTTCCTGCTCGACAGCGACGTGCCCGAGAACGAGCCCCACGAGCGGTGGATCACCGCGCGGCTGTACGAGTCGGACTCGCGCACGCGCCTGGCCCAGTACGTGCTCCTGGGGTCGGGCGGGGTGCGGGCGCTGCGCGCGCTCGGCGTCGACCCGGGTGTCATCCACATGAACGAGGGCCACCCGGCGCTCGCTCCGGTCGAGCTCGCCGGGGCCGCCGTGCGGTCCGGGATCGACCTGCAGTCCGCGCTCGCCGACGCGCGCTCACGCACGGTCTTCACCACGCACACCCCCGTTCCGGCCGGCAACGACAGCTACCCGGCCGAGCAGGTCGAGGACGCCGTCACCACCCTGCTCGACCAGCTGCCGATGCCCCAGGCGGAGTGGCTCGCCCTCGGGCGCACCAATCCGGGCGATCCGCACGAGCCATTCGGCGTCACCCAGGCGGCGCTGCGCATGAGCCGGGCCGCCAACGGGGTCAGCCGCCGCCACGGCGAGGTGGCGCGCGAGATGTGGAACGTGCTCTGGCCCGAGCGCTCGACCGACGAGGTGCCGATCGGCCACGTCACCAACGGCGTGCACATCCCCACCTGGGTCGGCGCGCCCATGCGCGCGCTGCTCGACCGTTACCTGGGTGAGGACTGGATGGCTCGCGCCGCCGATCCGCAGACGTGGGCCGGGGTCGAGAACATCCCCGACCGGGAGCTGTGGGAGGTGCGTCGGGCGCAGCGCGGCGCGCTCGTCGACTACATCGCCCGGCGCAGCGTCACCGATCGCCTGCTCCGCGGCGACGTGTACGAGTACGTCGATGCGGCCGCGCGCGTGTTCGATCCCGACACGCTGACGCTTGGCTTCGCCCGCCGCGTCGCCACCTACAAGCGCCTCGACCTGCTCATGCGCGATCCCGAGTTCACCTTCCACCTCCTCTCCGGCGAGGAGCCGGTGCAGGTCGTGCTGGCCGGCAAGGCCCACCCGCGCGACGAGGAGGCCAAGCGCGCGCTGCAGCGGATCTTCGGTCTGAAGTACGCCCGGGTCATCGCCGAGCGGGTCGTGTTCCTCGACGACTACGACCTCGCGTCGGCCGCGCTGCTGGTGCGCGGTTGCGACGTGTGGATGAACCTCCCGCGCCCCCCGCTGGAGGCGAGCGGCACGAGCGGGATGAAATCGGTCATGAACGGGGGGCTCCAGCTGAGCGTGCTCGACGGCTGGTGGGCGGAGGGCTTCGACGAGCACAACGGCTGGGGCCTGCCCGGCGATGTCGACCACGACCACCACGCCCAGGACGAGCGTCACTTCGCCGCCTTCAAGCACGCGCTGGCCGAGGAGGTGCTGCCGCTGTTCTACGCCCGCGGTGGCGAGGGGCTGCCGGATGGCTGGCTGGCGCGGGTGAAGGCCTCGCTGCGCACGCTCGGGCCGCAGTTCAGCGCCACGCGCATGCTCGACGAGTACGTCGACGGTCCGTACCGGGGCTGACGCTCTAGGGTGCGGGCGCCCTGTACGACCGCATCGGCGTCGGTTACCCGGGCGCCCGGCGCACCGACGCCCGGCTGGCCGCCCGCATCTGGGCCGCCCTCGGCGACGCCCGGACGGTGCTGAACGTCGGCGCTGGCACCGGCTCGTATGAGCCACCCGACCGCGAGGTGCTGGCGGTCGAGCCCTCGGCGGTCATGCGCGCTGCGCGCCCGGCGGGCGCTGCGCGCTGTATCGACGCGCGGGCGGAGGCGCTGCCGTTTCCCGACGGCGCGTTCGACGCCGCGATGGCGATCCTGTCCGACCATCACTGGTCCGATCCGGTGGCCGGCCTGCGCGAGCTGCGCCGGGTGGCCCGGCGGGTCGTCGTCTTTCAGTGGGAGCCCGCGGTCATCGAGCGCTTCTGGCTCGTGCGCGACTACCTGCCCGAGTTCGCCGCCCAGGTGGCCGGCAGGCTCACGCTGGTCGAGCGGGCGACGGCCATCGATGCCGTGCTGGAGCCGGTGCCGATCCCCTGGGACTGCGCCGACGGCTTCTTTCACGCCTACTGGCGCCGCCCCGAGGCCTACCTGTCCGAGCCGGTGCGCCGGGGATCCTCGGTGTGGGCACAGGTCGGGCCGGCCGTGGAGGCGCGGGCGGTGGCGGCTTTGCGCGAGGATCTCGCGTCAGGGGCGTGGGCGGAGCGCAACCGCTCGTTACTCGGACTCGAGGCGCTCGAGTGCGGGGCGCGGTTGCTGGGGTCGGTAGGGATCAGCGCAGCGCCGCCGGGGTCTTCGCGCGACGGGCGAGGAAGACGGCCACGGCAATCGGCCCGAGGATGAGGACAGCGAGGCCGGCGACGGCAAGAATCTCGATCGGCGTGCTCGGACCGCTGGTGCAGACGGTTCGCATGCCGGTGCCTCCGGTGCACGACTGGCCCGCGCTGACGAGCAAGATCGTCAGCGCAAACCACAGCCCGCCCGCCAGGCCGCCGGGGACGATGAGCGTCGCCAGCCACTTCTCCCAGGTCTTCCAGGCCCGCGAGCTCCACAGGAACACCAGCCCGACGATCCAGCCGATCCCGACCGCAAAGCCGCCGAGGAGCACGAGGATGATCGCGGCCCACTCGCCCCTGCCGCGCGGATCGGCGGGCACCATCGCCACCGGCTGCTCGGCGGCGACGATCTCGTCCGGGGTTCCGAGGCGGACGAGCGTGTCGAGCACCTGCGCCTCACCGGCCTCGGCCGGAAGGGCTTCGATGAGATGTGCCTCGATCTCTGCGACGAGCTCACTCGCCCGCTGCCGCGGCAGCCGCCGGGTCGCGCGGCGCAGCTCGGTCAGGTACTCGGCCGCGCGAGGATGCGAGGGTCTGCGTCGTCATCTCGGGGCTCCGGTGTCGAGGAGGGTGTCAACGGATGCGCGAAAGCGCGACCACTCGGCGGTGAACGCGTCGAGTGCCGTCTCGCCGGCCGCGGTCAGCCGGTAGTACCGGCGCGGCGGCCCGCTCGGAGACTCCTGCCAGCTCGTGTCGACCACGCCGTCGCGGCGGAGCCGGGACAGCAGGGGGTAGAGCGTGCCCTCGGTGGTGACGAGTCCCTCCACCTCGGTGAGCGCCTGCACGATCTCGAAGCTGTAGCGCTCGCCGTCACGCAGCAGGGCGAGCACGCAGAACTCCAGCACGCCCCGTCGCAGTTGAGGTATCACGCCGTCTCGCATCCTTGCGGCGCAAGGTACCTGGCGGCACCCTCTAAGTCAATGCAGCGATTGTGGGCGGCGAGGTCGCGGACCGTCCCCGCGGCCGGAGGTGCGCCGCGGGCTAACCCTGCAGCTCGGCCAGGGGCCGCGCCGGCGGCCCGACGTAGGCGGCCGTCGGGCGGATGAGCCGGGCCTCGCGCTTCTGCTCCATGATGTGGGCCGACCAGCCGGCCGTGCGCGCGCAGGTGAACATCGGGCGTGAACAGCTCCGGTGGCACCTCGGCGAAGTCGAGCACGACGGCGGACCAGAACTCGACGTTCGTGGCCAGCACGCGATCGGGCTTGCGAGCGTGGAGCTCGGCCAGCGCCGCCTCTCGAGCGCCTCGGCCACCTCGACGCGGCGTGAGCCGAGCTCGCGGGCGGTGCGGCGCAGCACGCGGGCGCGCGGATCCTCGGCGCGGTAGATGCGGTGGCCGAAGCCCATCAGGCGCTCGCCGCGATCGAGCAGCTCCGTGACGTAGCGCTCGGCGTCGCCCATCGCCTCGACCTCGTCGAGCATCTTCAGCACGCGGCTGGGCGCGCCGCCGTGCAACGGACCCGACAGCGCGCCGACCGCGGCGGACAGGGCGGCGGCCACGTCGGCGCCGGTCGAGGCGACGACCCGGGCGGTGAACGTCGAGGCGTTCATGCCGTGCTCGGCGGCCGAGATCCAGTAGGCGTCGATCGCCTTGACGTGGCGCGGGTCGGCCTCGCCCCGCCAGCGGATGAGGAAGCGCTCGGGGATCGAGCGTGGCCTGGTCGACCTCGCGCTGGGGGACCGGCGGCTTGCCGATCCCGCGGGCCGACTGGGCGACGAACGACAGCGCCATGACCGACGCCCGGGCCAGGTTGTCGCGCGCCTCCTCGTCGGTGATGTCGATCAGCTGACCGAAACCCCACTGCGGGCCGAGCATGGCCAGCGCCGACTGCACGTCGACCCGCGGATCGCCGGAGTGGACGTGGAGCGGGTGCGGCTCGGCCGGCGGCATGCCCGGGCAGCAGCGTGCCGTCGACGAGCAGGCCCCACACCTGCTCGAACGGCACCTTGCCCACCAGCTCCTCGATGTCGACACCGCGGTAGCGCAGCGCGCCGCCGGCGCGGTCGGGCTCGGCGATCTCGGTGGCGAAGGCGACGACGCCTTCAAGGCCGGACTTCACTTCGGCGTCGGCGCTCATGGGTCTCTCTTTCGGCTGACGGTCACCTGACAGGCTCGAGAGGATCCGGGTAGGGTTCGCGGCCGTGTCCGAGCTGCTGTTCCGCTCCGCCATCGAGCTGGCCGGCCTCGTGCGCGACGGCGAGCTCGGCGCTCGCGAGCTCGTGAGGCCAGTCCTGGCAGCGGATCGAGGACGCTCGAGCCCCGGGTCGGCGCCTTCACCCATGTCGCCCCCGAGCAGGCGCTGTCCGAGGCGGCCGCGATCGGTCCCGGCGACGCCCGGCCGTTCGCCGGGGTGCCGATCGCGATCAAGGACAACCGGGCCGTGGCCGGGATGCCGATCACCATCTGCAGCGACCTGTTCGGCGACCGCGTCGCCCACGCACGACGCCTTCCTCGTCCGCCGCCTGCGCGAGGCCGGCTTCGTCATCGTGGGCAAGACCACGCTGCCCGAGATGGGGTTCCTGCCCACCACGCGAGCCGCGGCGGTTCGGTGCCGACGCGCAACCCCTGGGACCTCGAGCGTACGCCCGGCGGCTCGAGCGGCGGGTCGGCCGCCGCGGTGGCCGCGGGCATGGTCCCCGTCGCCCACGGCAACGACGGCGGCGGCTCGATCCGCATCCCCGCCGCCTGCTGCGGGCTGGTCGGCCTGAAGCCCGCCCGCGGGCGGGTCTCCGTCGGGCCCGACGGCGGGGCAGAGCTTTCTCGTCAGGACGGGGTGCTCACCCGGACGGTGGCCGACACGCGCCGCGGTGCTCGACGTGCTGGCCGGCTATGAGCCCGGCGATGCCACCTGGGCGCCGCCGCCGCCGCGCGCCGTATGCGTCGCTGGCGCGGCGCAGGCGCCGGGGCGTCTGCGCATCGGGCTCGGCGCTGACGCCGGCGCTGGAGGGCGCGGAGCTCGATCCGCTGGCGAGCGGGCGCCCGGGACGCCGCGGACCTGCTGGTCGAGCTCGGCCACTCGGTGGAGGAGATCTCGCCCGCCGTGGGCCGGCAGCGGGCTGCTGGCCGACTTCACCGCGCGCGTTCGGACCGCCCAGGATCTCGCTGGCCTGAGGTGGGCGCGCGGCGGCGGCCGAACGAGCCCGACCCCGAGCGACGTCGAGCCGCTGACCTGGCGGCATGTGGGAGCGCGCCAGCGAGCACGGCTCCGATCGAGCTAGCTGGCCTCGCAGAACAGGCTCGAGGGGTTCGCCCGCGAGATCGTCGCCTTGCTGATGCCCTACGACGTCGTGCTCACGCCGGCGCTGGCCGGCCGTCCGCTCCGCATCGGCGAGATCCACGGCCGAGGGCCCGACGCGCTCGGGCACTATCCGCCGCTCCGGCGCGCTTCACCCCCTACACCGGCATCGTCAACGTGACCGGGCCTGCCGGCCGCTCGGTGCCGCTCTATCACGGCGAGGACGGGCTGCCGCTCGCCGTGCAGCTGATCGGTCCGCCGGCCCGCGAGGAGCGTCGTCCTGCGCCTGGCTGCCCAGCTCGAGCGCGGCGCGGCCGTGGGCGGAGTGGCGGCCCGCGCTGTTGAGCGAGCCGGCGTACGGGCAGCCACTGCGCGAGGCGGATGCGCGCCGCCGACCCGGTCGCGCAGTTCGCCGCCTGGTTCGAGGAGGCGCGTTCGGCGGGCATCGCGCAGCCCGAGGAGGTCGCGGTGGCCACGGCGGATGCCGGCGGGGCGCCGTCGGTGCGGATGGTGCTGATGAAGCGGCTTCGACGCCGGACGGGTTTGCGTTCTTCACCAACTACGACAGCCGCAAGGGGCCGAGCTGGCGGCCAATCCGCGGGCGGCGCTGCTGTTCTACTGGGAGGTGCTCGGGCGGCAGGTCCGGATCGGGGGCCCGTGGTGCGCACGTCCCGCGGCGCACGGCGAGTACGTGCGTCGCGGCCGCGGGGCAGCCAGCTCAGCGCGATGGCCTCGCCGCAGAGCCAGGTCGTGCCGGCCGCGGCTGGCTCGAGGACCGCGTCGAGGGCTCGCCGCCCACTACGCCGGCGCCGAGCGCCCGTGCCGGAGCGCTGGGGTGGCTTCCACGTGGCGCCGGAGCGGTTCGAGTTCTGGCAGCACCGCGAGGATCGCCTGCACGACCGGCTGGTGTACACGCGGACGGGGCGGGTGGGCGGTTCGGCGGCTGCACCGTAGGGGTGGGCACCGGCGTATGTCCCGGGTCTGTCGAACCTGGGCGCGTCGCGGTGCGTCCGTGCACGCTGCGCTTCGGTAGCTGACCGTGTCGCGTTAGCACCCAGGAGGTGCGTTTCCGCACACGCGCGCTCCTGCGGCTGACCGTGTCACGTTAGGCACCCGGCAGCCCTGCGACACGCAGCACGAACAGGGCCAGTCCGGCCTGGCCCGCCGCCCCGAGCACCTCCACCATCCGCCGTGGCCGCACCCCGAGCGCCTCCGCGTCGGCGGTCCCCGCGCTCCGACAGCAACTCGAGCTCGAGCAGCGACACCTCCTCCCAGGATGCCGGGGCGAGCGGGCCCGAGTGCCCGGAGCCCCGGCGCCCACCAGCCCGAGCGGGAGGTGGACGATGCGCCGCGGGCGACCCAAGACGACCTGCGGTGATCTGCTCGTAGCTGAGCACCTCGGGCCCGGCGAGCTCGAACCGGCCGGAGACGCCCGATGCCGAGCGCCGCCACCACGCACTCGGCCACGTCGCCGGCCCAGATCGGCTGAAAGCGCGCCCGCCCCGACCCGCTGATCGGCACGACGGGCAGGCGCGCGAGGCGCCGGGTGATCTCCATGAACGGGTCGCTGGCGGTCATAGACCCAGGCCGGGGGCGAACACCGTCACCGCCATGCCGGAGTCGGCGAGCGCGCGCTCGGCCGCCGCCTTGGCCCGCAGCAGCCGGGCCGGGCTCGACGCGGTCGCCCCGAGCACGGAGAAGAACACGAACCGGCGCACGCCGGCCCGCTCGGCCGCCGCCGCGAGCGCCACCGTCGCGTCGGTGGTCAGCGCCTCGATCGTCCCGCCCGGCTGGTCGCGCAGCGGCGCGGCCAGGTGCACGACGGTCTCGGCGCCCCGCACGGCCGCCGAAAAGGCCCCGAAATCGGCCAGATCGGCGAGCGCGACCTCGACTCCGGCCGGGACGCGACCGGCTTGGCGGACCAGGCAGCGAACCGGTTCGGCGCCGGTCAGCAGGCGGGGCAGCAGCGCGCGGCCGATGGTGCCCGTGGCGCCGGTCAGGAGGAGCACCCATTTAGAATCCCACCCCCGCCGGACCTCCGGCGGATTCCCGACCACGATTCAAGGATTTGATCAGCCATGGCCTACGTCATCGCCGAGCCCTGCATTGGCACGAAGGACAACTCGTGCGTTGAGGTCTGCCCCGTCGACTGCATTCATCCCACGCCCGACGAGCCCGACTACGACGCGGCCAAGATGCTCTACATCGATCCCGAGGAGTGCATCGACTGCGACGCCTGCGTGGAGGCCTGCCCGGTCGATGCCTGCTTTGCCGAGGACCAGCTGCCCGACGAGTGGCAGCAGTACGCGCAGCTCAACGCGGACTACTTCAGCAACAAGTAGTCCGAGTGGCGCGGTTGGGGGCGCTCCGAATAGGCTGCCCCAAACCCGCACGACCGGAGGACAGACATGAGCGTGGACAGCCTCGTCAGGAGCTTGACGCAACGACGCCGCGGTGCGTGACCAGTTCCGGGATGCGCCCGATCAGGTGGTCGAGCAGCACGACATCGAGCTCAACGACGATCAGCGCCAGCGGCTGACGAGCGAGGACTGGGCCTCCGACGACGACGACGCGCTGATCGACAAGGTGACGAGCAACCCGGGCATCAAAGCCTGGCTCTGAGCACCGCGAGCTGGGTCGGACACCGGTCCCGAGCCGGTGCGCAGCCCGGCCGGCCACGCCGCCTCGTTCGCCGAGACCGAGCGCCGGCTGGCCCCGCTGCTGGACCGGGTGCCGATCACCCGGGTCTACGACGCCACACATCTGGACACGCCTCGGGCTGCCGGTGTGGGGTGCGGTCACGCCACTGGCCGCCGACCTGAAGGTCCATGCCGGCAAGGGCGCGACGCCCGCCGCCGCGCGCATCAGCGCGGTGATGGAGGCGATCGAGCGGGTCTGTGCCGAGGACGTGGCGCCGGAGCGCGTGCGCCGGGCCGCCTTCACCGACCTGCCGGATGCCCTCGATCCTGCCGCCTTCGACCTCCCGTTTGAGACCGTCTATCGCCCGGACCGCCCGATCGACTGGATCCAGGGGACTGATCTGGGCAGCGGGCAGGTCTGGGTGGCGCTCGACCTCGTCCTGTCGCCACCGCGCGAGGGCGTCTGCCTGGGCGTGGAGACGAATGGGCTGGCGGCCGGCAACACGCTCACCGAGGCGGTGCTGCATGGCCTGCTCGAGCTCATCGAGCGCGACGCCTACGCCCAGCGCCGGTTCGCCGCCCACTACGCCGACCCGCAGGCGCTGACGGCGGCGCGCATTGTGGATCCACAAACTCTGCCTGACGCGCCTGGCGGCACCGCTCGCCGACCTGCGGGGGCGCGGCGTCCTCGTGCGCGTGCAGGAGCTCACGCACGATCTCGGCGTACCCGTCTTCCGGGTCCTCCTCGGCGACGCGAGCTTTCCCGGCAGCGAGGGGCACCGTCCGCTGGTTCGAGGGGCTGGGCTGTGACCTCGATCCCGTGGCCGCGGTGATGCGCGCGGTGACCGAGGCGGCCCAGAGCCATACCGCCGTGCTGCTCGGGGCCCGCGACGCCTTCGAGGGCGGCCCGCAGGCGGCGCAAGGGGGCACGGAGGGCCTCGTCCGGCGTCTCCTGGCCCGCGAGGAGACGGTGGAGTTCGCCGCCGGACCGCCGGCGCCGCGCCGAGCTCGGCGCCCGGCTGGCGCTCGTGCGCGAGCGGCTCGCTGGCGCCGGCCTCGAGCAATGCGTGGCGGTCGAGTTGACCCGGCCCGACCTCGGGATCCCGGTCGTCCGCGTGCTCGTACCGGGACTGGCCGGGCCGTACGGGGACACGGCCCGGCGGCCCGGTCGCCGACTCCTGAGCACGCTGCTGTGAGCGCGCCGGTCATCTTCGCCGGCCCCTCGCTGCCCGCGCCCGAGGCGGCCCGGCGCCTCCCCGGAGCGCGCATCGAGCCCCCCGCCGCGCGGGGGGATCTCGATCGCCTGCGCGCCGAGGGCCACGGCACCTTCCTCATTCTCGACGGCCTGTTCGCTCACCGGCTGGCCCTGCCGCCAGCCGAGATCGTCGCGGCGCTCCGCGCCGGCGCTCGCGTGCTCGGCGCCGCCAGCCTGGGCGCGATCCGGGCCGCCGAGTGTTGGCCGGCCGGGATGGAAGGGTCGGGCGCGGTGTACCGGCTCTACCGGCTGCGGGTGATCAGTGACGACGACGAGGTCGCGGTGGCCACCGATCCCGAGCGCTCCTTCCTCGCCGTGTCGGTGGCGCTGGTCAACGTGCGCTTCGCGGTCCTGGCCGCTCTGCGCGATGGGCGGCTCACGCGGGGCGAAGCCGAGGCGATCCTCGGCCATGTCCGGACGAGCCATTTCGCGCAGCGCACCTGGCCGCAGGCGCTCGGTGAGCCGGTCGACGTCAAGCGCCGGGACGCCGAGCGAGCGGTCGACCGGCTGGCTGCCAGCGCCCCGTTCGCCGAGCGCCGCGTCGGCCCGCCGGCACCCTCACGGCCGCGCACCCGCCGGGCGGACCGTCACCTCGGTCAGCAGCCTGACACGCTGCGCGAAGCGCTTGTGCCGTGGCTGCTCGCCACCGGGCGGGCCACGCGCTATGGAGCGCCGGCCGGCGAGCTGTGGGATGTCCTCGACCGCACCGGCGCTCTCGACGGCGAGCTGCTGCGCTGGTATGCACATCGCGGGAAGGTGACAACCCGGTAGGTAACATTACCCGGGATTCCGGGCCGACCGACGAGGGGGTGATGAGTGCCCGGCGGCAGCACGCAGGACAGGACGAGCCCGCAGCGTCGCGCACTGCCCACCGGCGTGGTCACGTTCGTGTTCACGGACATCGAGGGGTCGACCCGGCTGCTGCGAACGCTCGGGCCCCGCCTTCGGCCGAGGTGCTCGACGCCCACCACGCGATCATCCGCGGCGCCATCGAGGCGCACGCTGGCACCGAGATTCGCACCGAGGGGGATTCGTTCTTCTGCGCCTTCCCGAGCGCAAGCGAGGCGCTTGCCGCCTGCCTGGATGCCCAGCTCGCCCTGGGCGCCCATCCGTGGCCCGAGGGCGGCGAGGTGCGGACGCGCATGGGCGTGCACACGGGCGAGGCCGAGGAGGGCGGTGATGACTACGTCTCGCTCGCCGTGCACCAGGCGGCCCGCATCGTCGATGTCGCGCACGGCGGCCAGATCGTCGTGTCGGGGGCGACCCGCGACCTGGCCCTGGAGCAGCTCCCAGACGGCACACGGTTCGAGCTCGCCGGCCGCTACCGCCTGCGGGACTTTCCCGAGCCGCCGCTCCTCTACCTGCTCTGCCATCCCGGCCTGCCCTCTGAGTTCCCGGCTCTGCGCGCTCTGCCGGCGGCGGCGCACAACGTTCCGGAGCCGGCCACGGTGTTCGTGGGCAGGGCGACGGCGCTCGCGGAGCTGGCCGACCTGGTGCGCGCCCGCCGCCTGACCACGGTGCTCGGCGCCGGCGGCGTGGGCAAGACGCGGCTGGCCACCGAGGTGGTGCCGCTCGTGGCCGATGATTTCCGCGACGGTGTCTGGATGATCGAGCTGGCGCGCCTGCCGCGCACCGAGGACGTGGCCCCCGAGGTGGCGACGATCATGGGCGTGCGACCGGAGCCCGACCGCCGTCCGGTCGACACCGTGGCCGACGCTCTGGCCGGACGTCACCTGCTGCTCGTGCTCGACAACTGCGAGCACGTCGTCGATGCCGTCGGCCGAGCTGATCGAACGACTGATCGCCCGCTGCACCGAGGTCAACGTGCTCGCCACGAGCCGGGTGCCCCTCGGCCTGCCCGCCGAGCGCCGTTACCCGCTCTCCCCGCTGCCCGTCCCGGGGGTCGACGACGCCGACGTCGCCAGCTCGGAGGCGGTGGCGCTGTTCGTCGAGCGCGCGCGGGTCGTCTCCCCCGGCTTCGACCTCGGCCGTGAGCAGCAGGCCGTCATCGACATCTGCCGCCGCCTCGACGGCCTGCCGCTGGCCATCGAACTCGCCGCCGCCCGCACGGCCTCGATTCCGCCTGCGCGCATCGCCCAGCGGCTCGATCACCGCTTCTCGGTCCTCAAGCACGCCTACCGGACCGGGTTGCCCCACCACGCCACTCTGCGGGCCTCGATCGAATGGAGTCACGATCTGCTCGAGCCCGACGAGCAGGTGCTGTTCCGGCGGCTCGGGGTGTTCACCGGAGAGTTCGACCTCGAGGCGGCCGAGGCGGTGTGCGGCGAGGCACCGCTCAGCCCCGACGACGTGCTCGACGTTCTCGGCCTGCTCGTCGACAAGTCGCTCGTCCAGCGCACGGGCGACCGCTTCGTGCTGCTGGAGACGATCCGGGAGTTCGCTCGCGAGCGGCTGGAGGAGGCCGGCGAGGCCGAGCTCGTGGCCGCCGTGCATGTCGTCTACTTCACGGAGACCGTCGAGGCGGCATCGGCGGAGGCGGACGGGCCCGACCAGCGGGCGGCCTATGACCGGATCGACGCCGATCTGCCCAACGTGCGTGCGGCAGTGCAGTGGGCGCTCGAGCGAGCCGACCCTGCCGCGCTGCGTCTGGGCGCCGCGCTCGGTCAGTACGCGTTCGTGCGCAACCGCCTGACCGAGATCGCCGGCTGGTGCACCGATGCCGTGGCGGCGGCGCCCGAGGCGCCGGTCGACCTCCGCGTCCGCGCGCTCACGCAGGCGGCCTTCGCGCTCGTGGCCCGGGGCGACACCGGGCGCGGCCTGGCGCTCGCGGCGGATGCGGTGGACCTGGCCCGCGGCGCCGACGATCCGCGCCTGATCGTGGAGAGCCTGCTCATGGCCGCGGACCTGCATCTCGAGGAGGGGGGCACCGAGAACGCCCGCCCGTTCGCGCACGAGGCGCTCGAGCGCGTATCCGAGGTCCGGGATCCCTGGCTCGAGGGCCGTGTCGTGCTCGTGGCCGCCCGGGCGGATGAGGAGCTCGAGCGCATCGAGACGACGCACGAACGGCTGGCCCGGGCGCTGCACTGCTTCGAGCGCGCCGGCGACCTACGCCAGCAGGCGCGCGTGCTGCTGACGCAGGCGTACCTGTCGCTGGCCGCCGGGGCGCTCGAGGCGGCGGAGGGCGAGGTGGCGCGCTGTGCGCTGATCACCGAGGAGCTCGGTCATCCGATCGGCGTAGCGGTGACGCGGATCGTCAGCGTGTGGGTCGCGATCGAGCGGGATGACCTCGAGCGGGCCCGGTCGCTGCTCGATCTGGTCCTACCGACCGCCCGCGAGTGCGGGTACCTCGCGCTGCTCGGCTACGGCGCGACGGCGCTGGCCGCGCTCGCCGCCCGCGACGGCGCCGATGACCAGGCCGCGCGGCTGGTGGGCGCCATCCAGGCCACCGAGGGATCGCTGGGCGGCGAGGGCCGGCGCGCGCTCGCGCAGCGCATGCGGCGGCTCGATGCCGAGCTGCGCGAGCGCCTGGGCGAGGAGGCGTGGAAGGCGGCGTGTGCGGCCGGGGCCCGCCAGGGGCTGGACACGCTCGTCGCCGAGTGCGCCTGAGCCTGGCCGAATCAGGCCATCGGCAGCGACATGCCGGTCGGCTTCTGCGCCGTCGGGGCAGGCGCCGGGGTGGCCATCTGCATGACCGGAAGCTGCAACGGCGTGAGCGCGATGATCCCGCGGGCGCCGTGGTGCAGGGCCTGGGCGGCGGGGTCGTCGGGATCGGAGAACACGAGCGGTACGCCGGCATCTGACTGCTCGCGCAGCGGCATCGTCAGCGGCACCTTGGCCAGCAGCGGCACCTCGAGCTCCTCGGCCAGCAGCTGCCCGCCGCCCTCCCCGAAGATCTGGAAGCGCTCGCCGCTCGGGGTCGCGAACCCGGACATGTTCTCGATCACGCCGGCGATCTCGAGCCCCAGCTTCGTGGCCATCTCGGCCGAGCGGCGGGCCACCTTCTGAGCCACCGGCTGCGGCGTGGTGACAAGGATGAACTTCGCCTGGGGCAGGAGCTGGGAGAGCGTCATCGAGACATCGCCCGTGCCCGGGGGAAGGTCGATGAGCAGGTAGTCGAGGACACCCCACTCGACATCCTCGAGGAACTGCTGGAGCGCCTTGTGGAGCATGGGGCCGCGCCAGACGACGGCGGCGTCCTCCTCGACGAAGAAGCCGATCGACATCACGCTGATCCCGTCGCCGGTCTGCAGCGGCACGATCTTGCGCTGGGCGTTGACCTTCGGGCGCTCGCGCCCCGAGCCCGAACATGCGCGGCTGGGAGTAGCCCCACACGTCGGCGTCGAGCACGCCCACCCGCTTGCCCTCGGACGCCAGCGCGGCGGCCAGGTTGGCGGTCACGCTCGACTTGCCCACGCCGCCCTTGCCCGAGCCGATGCAGAGCACGTTCTGCACCTGGGCGAGCGCGCCCTCGGGGAGGGAGCCGCGACCGAGCTTGCGGCCGAGCGTCTGCTTCTCGGTGTCGGACAGGACGTCGAAGCTGATGTTCACGCCGCTCACACCCTCGAGGGTGCGCACGGCCTGGTTCACGCCGTTCTCGAAGTGGCTGCGGATCGGGCAGCCCGGTGTGGTCAGCGAGACCATCACGTCGACGACGCCATTGGGGTGGACATCGATCGAGCGGACCATCTCGAGCTCGACGATGTCGCGGCGCAGCTCGGGATCGATGACCTCCCGCAGCGCCTCAAGAACTTGGTCACGAGTAGGCATGTCCTTCGATTGTGACAGACCCCCACTTGGCTTCCGGGATGCCGGGCGGTCCGCAGGCGGACCGGGGCGCTCGCGCGGCGGAGCGGGGCGAAAATGCCGCACCAGGCGCGGCTTTTTCGCCCCGCTCACTTCGCGCGCGCGTTGCATGGCCGCCCGCCGGCAGAGTGCACGGCCGGCGCAGCCGGGGCGGGCCCTTTAACGACCGTCGGGACGCCACTTGCGTGGCGCCCCGGCGGTTGAGGGAGGAGAGGTGCTACGTCCGCCAGCGGAGATATGAGGCTGGCGAACCTTTCCCGATTGCCGGCGCTCTCCTGCTCGCCGGCCGGGGGAAGGGGGTGGTGTGACGGCTTAGAAAGCCGAGCCGATCAGCTCCTGGGCGCTGGAGACGAGCTTGGTGGCCCGCTCGCTGGCGACGCTCGACTGCTTCTCGAGATCCTTGCGCACCGAGCGCACCTCGCGCTCGAACCGAGCCCGGTTCGACTTCACCGAGCGCTCGACGCGCGCTCCGGCGCTGGCGCAGCCCGCGCTCGAACTGGGTGCGGGTGCGGCGCACCTCGCGCTCGAAGCGATTGCGGGCGGTGGAGCCGCGACGCTCGAAGCGGGCGATCTCACGCTCGACCCCGGCGCGGGTCCGGTACTTGGTGCTCAGGCCGCGCACGGTGGCGACCAGGTTCTCCTGGGCCAGCAGGCTGGCGCCGACCGGCACGAGGAACGCGCGCTCGGCGATCTGCTGGACCTGGGCGACCCGGGCGGCCGGCTTGGTGCTCGAGCTGGTCGAGCGACGGGTGGTGGTGCGGGCGCTGCGGGTGCTCCGCGGGCTCGTGGCGCGCGGGCTCGTACTCCGGCGCGCTCGTGGTGCGCGGGCTCGTGCTCCGAGCCCGCGTGGCGCGCGAGCCGGTGCTGCGGCTGGCGCTCGAGGTCGAGGTCGTCTTGGCAGCGGTCTTCTTCGTCGCCGTCGCGCGCTTGGGGGCGGCGCTGCGGCGGGCGGGCGCCTTGCGCGCCGCTGTCGGCGGCTTGCTCTCGGCGGCCGGCGTCGCGGCGCTCGAGCTGTCGTTGGTCGTAGCCATGTGGTTCACGTGCTCCCGGTTGAAGTCAGTTCATGCGTTCGATGAAGTGTATCGAACACATGTTTGTAACCCGGGTGCGGTGGATCGTTACAGGTCGGTCCGGCCTGGTCACAACTGCCCGTCCCAGCTGTGTTTGCCCGCAAAAGGGCGGCGCAAACTTCTTTTCAGGCTCGGGTGCTCTGACCTTCGGGCAGCGCGCGAACACTCGTTCGTTCAAGCCAGAGCGCGGGCTCGCGGAGCTCGTCCTGGGTCGGCAGTGCCTCTGGCGAGGCAAAGACACGGTGCAGCGCCTCGACGCCCGCCTGCTTGACCACGGCGTCGCAGAAGATCTTGCCCTGCTCGTACTGGCGGAGCTTCATGTCCATCCCGAGCAGCTTCGCCACCAGACGCGAGAGCCCGCTCTGGGAGCGCCGGCGGCGATCGATGGCCTCCCGCAGCTTGGGCAGGTTGGGCAGCAGGTCCGGCGCCACGGCGTCCATCACGTGCTCGGCGTGGCCCTCGATCACCGCCATCACCGCCTGAACGCGGTCGAGCGTCTCACGCTCGGCGTGGGTGGTGACGATCGAGACCAGATCGCCCTGGCGCAGCGCATCGAGCACCCGGGCAAGCTCCTCGCGGCTGGGCAGGCGGAACTTGCGCGGCCCATCGAGGCGCAGCTCGGCCCGCTGCAGGAGCTCCTGCACGAGGCCGGAGAGGTATCCGTGCAGCCAGGGAACACCGGCGAACTGGACGGCATGGGTGACCTCGTGCAGGGCCACCCAGGTCATGAACTCCTCTTCCTCGGCGCCGAAGTTCTCCACCGCCTGTCCGAGGTTCGGCATCACGAAGAGCAGACGCGGCGGGCGCTCGGCAACCGCCTCGTCGAGCAGCACGAGCTCGTACTGACCGAGCACGCGCTGGGCCAGGTAGCCGAGCACGACGCCGATCTCCCCGCTGAGCACGAACCCCATCCCGAGCTCGAGCGCCGGCCGCAGCGCGCCCATGTTCTCGGCTGACTTCTTCAGCACCGGGTCGAGCAGCAGCCGCATCGCGGCCACGTTGCTGGACACCCACTCGCGCCGGTCGATCCCCTCGGGCGGGGGCAGCGGGCGGGCCGGCTGCAGCCCCGTGTACGCGGTCACCCGCGCCTCGGACTCGGTCGCCAGCGCGGCCAGATCGACGCGCGGGGGCGTCGCGTCGCCGGTGCCGGCCACATAGCCGGCAATCTTTTCGGCCAGGATCCAGTCGATCACGCGGGAATCCTCTCCAGCTCACGCAGCGTTTGTTCGGTCCGGGCGGCGATGACCGGCGAGCTCGGTGTGGCGTCGAGCGGGGCGCCGAGCCGCTCCGAGCAGGCGGGGAAGCTGACCAGTCCGCCCGCCTCCCGCACGATCAGCTGGGCCGCCGCAGCGTCGACCCCGCGCGAGCGGCGCAGGGAGACCATGCCATCGAAGCGCGCCGCCGCCACCTGGCACAGCGAGGCGGCGATCGTGCCGAGCGCCCGCACGCGCCGGCAGCAGTCGGTGAGCGCCGGCGAGGACAGCGCGAGCCAGCGCGGGTCGGCGGACTCGATGCCGAGCACCTCGAGGCGACCGTCGCTGCCGCGGCGCTCGGTCAGCGACTCATCCAGGCGCTCGCCGTCCAGCCAGGCGCCCTCGCCCCGGCGGGCCCACCACTCCTCGCCCGGCCCGAAGTCGTAGACGAAGGCGAAGACGACGTCGGCCATGGTCGGGCCGTCGGCGACCGCGAGCGACAGGGCGTGATGGGGGATCCGGCGCTTGGCATTGAGTGAGCCGTCGATGGGATCGATGATGACCCGCACGTCCTGGCCGCCGTAGTCGATCTCGCCGCGCTCCTCGGACAGGGCGAGGAAGCGATGGCCCTGGGCGCGGAGCAGGTCGAGCTCGGCGAACACGAGGTCCTCGGCCGAGTGATCGATGACGAGCGTCCGGTCGCCGCCGCTGCCGCGGGTTCCCGTCTCCACGGCCCGCTCGGCCGTGCTCGGCGCCGCCGCGAGCATCTCCTCCAGGCCCTCAACGGCACGACGGCAGATCGTCAGCCAGTCGGCGTCAAGAGCGGAGCGAACGGAGGTCATCTCAAACCTATGCTGTCAGACGTGGGTGTCCACCTCGATTCGTTCCTTCCCGATCAGCGACGGGCTGTCACATCCGCGGCCGATCGATTGCTGGTGCTCGGTGCCGCCGGGACCGGCAAGACGGCGGTCATCGAGGCTCGCTTCGCCTGGCTTGTGGAAGCCGGGGAGGCGCCCGAGCGGCTCGCTGTGCTCGTGCCCACCCCGGCCCGGGCCCGGGTCCTCCAGACCCGTCTGGAGAGCTCGCTCACGCGCGGCTACGAGGAGCTGACCGTGGCCACGCCGTTCGAGCTCGCCTCGCACCTGCTCGCCGGCGGCGAGCGGCTCGACGCCACCGTGACCGCGGCCGACCGGCTGGCCATGCTGCTCGAGCGCCTCGACGAGCTGTCGATCGCCCGCCACGACATCGGTGGCAGCCTCAAGAATCTGCTGGCGTCGTTCATCCGCCGCATCGACCGGCTGAAGGGCGAGCTGATCGGCGCCGAGGACTACGCGGCCTGGGCGGCGGCTCTGGACGCCGATGGCGCCGAGTCCGGCAATGCGGCGCTCGAGCAGGAGTTCGCCCAGGTCTACCGCAGGCACGAGCGCATGCTCGCCGAGACCGGCACCCGCGACAGCGGCGATGTCGTGCGCGATGCCCTGCGCCTGCTCGCCGAGCGCCCGGCCCTGAGCGGGCGCTTCGCCCACGTCCTCGCCGACGACGTGCAGGAGCTCGATCTCGCCGCCGCCACGCTGCTCGAGCGCTTGGCGCCCCGCGGCCTGACCGCGGCCGCGGATCCGCTGCACACGCTGAGGCGCTTCCGCGGCGCCGGGGCCGAGCGCGTGGCGCGGCTGCGCGGACAGGTCGGGGAGCTCATCGAGCTGACCGAGAGCCGGCGCTGCCGGGCTGCCGTGCTGGGCGCCGCGCGGGCGCTCGTCCCGGTCGCGGCGGAGCCGGCCGGTCCCGGTGGCGAGCTGCGGTTCTGGCGCTGCGCCGGTGACCGCGCCCAGGCGCAGGCGGTGGCGGCCGACATCGAGCGGCTGATCGGGCGCGAGGGCGTGGCGCCGGGACAGATCGTCGTCATCGTCCCCGACGTGGCCCGTGAGGGGCAGGCGATGGCGGTGGCGCTCGAGGAGCGGGCGGTGCCCCATCGGCTGATCGGCCAGGCGGCGTTCTTCCAGCGGGCCGAGATCCGCGATGTGCTCGCCTGGCTGCGCCTGCTCGCCGATCCCTCCGACGCCCCCGCGGTCGTGCGGGCGCTGGCCCGGCCGCCGATCGAGCTGCGTTCGGTCGACATCGCCCGCTGCACCCAGATCGCCCGGCGGCGCAAGCTCGACATGGTGGCGGCGCTGGCCGCCGCGACCGAGTCCCCCCAGGTGCCGCCCGAGGCCCGGGAGCGCATCCGCGTGTTCCTGAAGCTCTACCGGGCGGCGGCGGCGGCGATCGACACCGCCCGCCCCGACCTCTATGTCCACCGCCTGATCGATCGCCTCGGGCTGCGCCGCCAGCAGCTGTTCGCCGCCCAGGCCGACGTGGTCGAGCGGCTGCGCGCTCTGTCGCGGTTCGGAGAGCTCGCCTCCGCCCACGCCCACCGCTCGCCCCAGGCCACGCCCCGCGAGTTCGCCCGCTCGATCGCCGTGGTCGCCGAGGCCGGGCTGCGCGAGCAGGAGGAGCCCGAGCTCGGCGACGCCGGCGTCGTGCAGGTCGTGCTCCTCGGCGCGGCCGGGGGGCTCGAGGCCGAGCATGCCTACGTCCTCGGTCTGCACGCCGGCCTGGCCGCTCCGGCGCCCGAGGCGGTGCCCGACGCGCTGCTGGGCGAGCCGCTGCCCCCCGACGACGATGCGCTGCACGCGGCCATGCTCCGCCGGGCGCTGTACGTCGCGCTCACCCGCGCCCGCCAGCGCGTGGTGCTCTGCTATCCCGGGGTGGGGGAGCGCGGGGGGCAGGTGGCGCCGGCGCCGCTGCTCGAGGAGCTGCGCGAGGCCGTCGGTGGGACGTGGGAGGACCTCGACGAGGAGCTGTTCGGGCCGGCCGAGACCCTGCACTCGACCTACCGGCTGCTGCGCGACGAGCTCCTCGAGGGCACGGTGCGGGCGGGCGGGCGCCTCGGCGAGCTGCGCTTCGACACCGACCTCGACGTCTCGCACGCGGTCGTCCGCTATCTCGAGCTGCTCAAGGTGGCGGCGCTGATCGCCCGGCCCGAGGGTCAGAGCGTGGCCGAGGGGCTGCGCGACGTGAACGCGCGCATCCTCCAGGCGGTGAGCGCCGAGCAGCGGGAGATCTTCTCCACCTCGGCGCTCGACGACTACCTGCTCGACGCCGAGCTCGACGTCCGGCGCCGCGCCCAGGTGGTGGCGGCCCGGGATGAGCCCTCGCTCGAGCAGTTCCTGCCCCGGCGCGGCGAGGGGGTCGTGCTGTCGGCCTCGGACATCGACACGTACCGAACCTGCCCGCTGAAGTACAAGTTCGCCCGCGTATTCCGGATCCCCCAGGAGCCGACCATCCACCAGCGGTTCGGGATCCTCGTGCACCAGGTGCTCGAGCGCTTCCACGGCAGCGAGGAGACCGGGGCCACGCTGCCCGAGCTGCTCGGCCTGCTCGATGCGGGCTGGCGGCGGGGCGGCTTCGGCGACTCCGAGGAGGAGCGCCAGCTGCGCGGGAAGGCGGCGAGCGCGCTCACCCGCTACCACGAGCGCTTCCAGACCGAGGAGGCGCGGCCGATGTGGTTCGAGCGCGCGTTCACGTTCAAGCTCGGGCCGCACCTGCTGCGCGGCCGGGTCGACCGGGTCGACCAGCTGCCCGGCGGCGGATACGAGCTCATTGACTACAAGACCGGGCGGCCGAAGAGCGAGGCGCAGCTGGCCGACGACGTCCAGCTCTCGCTCTACGCCGTCGGCGCCCGCGAGGCGTGGGAGCTCGACGCCTCCCGGCAGGCCTACTACTACCTGCTCGACGACCGCAAGGTCTCGGTGCCCGACGACGACGGCCGCCGGGCGGAGTGGATCCGCGAGGTGACGATGGAGGTGGGGGAGGGGATCCTCTCGCAGGGGTTCGAGCCCACCCCGTCGTTCACCGCCTGCTCGTTCTGTGACTACCGGCTCGTCTGCCCGGCGGCCGAGCACTGAGCGCCGCCGGCCGGCCCAGAAGCCGGATGCTGCGGCCGTCCGGATGCCGGCCGGGGCAAGCTGCCGGCCCAGCGGAGCGGTCTCCCGCACCTGAGGAGCGGAGCGCAGGCCGGCCCAGAAGCCGGATGCGGTTACCGCGATAAGCGATCGGAATGGCCGTCGGCCTGCCCGGCGCCCAGGATGCGGGCCATGAACAACCACCTCCCTCCCGTCACCGATGCCGACTTCAGCGCCCGCGTGCTCGAGTCCGACCGCCCCGTGGTGGTCGACGTCTGGGCCGCCTGGTGCCCGCCGTGCCGAGCGATGTCGCCCGTCCTGGCCGAGCTGGCCGCCGAGCGTCCCGACATCGCGTTCGTCGCGCTCGATGCCGACTCGAACCCGCAGACCGCCGTGGGGCACGGCATCCTCTCGATGCCGACGTTCCTCGTCTTCCGCCACGGCCTCGAGATCCTCCGCCTCGTGGGCGCGCGCCCGAAGCGCCGGCTGGCGGCCGAGCTCGACGAGGTGCTCGCCGCCGCCCCAGCCGGGAGGTAGGGTCAAGGGGGATGGAATTGCGGCAGCTCGAATACCTCGCCGCGGTGGTCAGCCACGGGAGCTTCGGGCGAGCCGCCCAGGAGATCTACGTCACCCAGTCGGCACTCTCCCAGCAGATCGCCCGGCTCGAGGATGAGCTCGGGACGGCGCTCCTGCACCGCGGCGCCAAGGGTGTCCGGCCGACTCCCGCCGGCGTCGAGTTCCTCGACCACGCCCGGGCCATCCTCAGCCGCGTCTCCGAGGCCCGGGCGGCGGTCGACGATCACCGGGACGCCGTGCGCGGGGTGGCGCGGGTCGCCGCCACGGCCTACGACTCACACGGCCTGCCCGAGGCGCTGATCGCCTTTCACCGCGTCCACCCCCAGGTGCAGCTCGCCCTCCAGCACTCCTCGGCGGCTCAGGTGGTCGAGCAGCTCGCCGCCGGCAGCACCGATATCGGGCTGCTGGCGGTCCACGACGGCGGCCCGAAGCTGGCCGCCGGGATCGCGGTGCACACGATCGCCGAGCAGCCCCTGCGGATCCTCGCCGCGGCCGGGGACCCGCTCGCGCGTGCCAATCGGGAGGGGGCGACGATCGACGACCTCCGCGGCCGGCCGGTCATCCTGCCCGAGCGCGGGACCGCCTTGCGTGAGGTGCTCGACGACGCGTTCGCGGGCGCGGGCTTCAGCCCGGTGCCGCTGTTCGAGACGAGCGATCCCGGCACGATCCGGCAGCTGGTCGGTGCCGGCCTCGGCCTCAGCATCGTCCCGGCCGGCTGGCTGGCCGATGGCACCCCGGGTGCGGTGACGGTCGCGCTCGCCACGCCGCTCGCGCCCTATCGCATCGCGGTGCTCGCGGCCATCGAGCCGCGCGTCCCGGCCCGCGATCGTCTCGTCGAGCACCTGGTGGCGGCGCTCGCCTAACCCCCCCGCGGGGGCTCCTCGCCGGCACCCCGCTGGCGCAGGAAGCGCTGGAGATCCCGAGCGATCGAGTCACCCGAGGGGAGCGGCCCCGGCTGGGCGGCCGGATCCTCGCCGGCCGCCTGCTCGAGCCGGTCGACGAAGGCCTGGACGTCGGGGTCGGACTGCACGGCGAGGTTGACCTGGCGCTCGTACTCCGCTGAGGCGGTCTCGAGCTCGGAGGCGTCGACCGCCACTCCGACCAGGCCCTCGAGCTTGCGCACGAGCGCCAGCGAGGCCTTCGGGTTC
Source organism: uncultured Solirubrobacterales bacterium (assembly GCA_963848745.1). Taxonomy (GTDB): domain Bacteria; phylum Actinomycetota; class Thermoleophilia; order Solirubrobacterales; family Solirubrobacteraceae; genus Palsa-465. The sequence continues at coordinate 263,368 of CAWKEO010000003.1, forward strand.
GGCGCGGCGGCAATGTAGTGAGGGACGGCCGCCCACAGGCTCGCGGCGGGCAGCCCGTTCTCGTGACAGGCCGCCTGGAGCACACCGACGATTCCGGTCGGCCCCTCGTAGCTCGAGTGCTGCAGGCCGAGACGGGCAACCAGCCCGGGGTCCGAGGCGATCCCGGTGACGTTGACCGCCCGGCTGTGCGGTACGTCGGCGAGCAGCGCGCCGAGCGTCACCACGAGCTGGGTTCCGAGCGCCTCGGCGAGCTCGACCACGACCCGGGTGAACGTGCGCCAGCGCATCGAGGGCTCGGTGCCGGAGAGCAGCACGAGGTCCCGCGGGGCCCGCGGGACCCGCACCTCATAGAGCTCGACCTCGGGCCAGACGATCGAGCGGGTGATCCCCTCCACCAGCTTCACGTTCGGACGCGCGCTCTGGAAGTCGTAGAACTCCTCGGGATCGATGGTGGCGAAGCGCCGGGCGCCGAGGGCGCTGCCCACAAACGTGAGCGCGCTCGAGGCGGCATCGGCGGCATCGTTCCACCCCTTGAACGCGCACACGAGTGCGGGGGCACGCAGGCCGTCCGGGCGGTAATCCCATTGCAGCGGCTGCATCCGAACCACCGTACATCATGGCCCTGTGGCTCCCGACCCTTCCATCAGCGCCCTGCGGGCCGGCGAGCCCGTCGACGGTGTGTTCGCCTGCACGCGCAAGGACCGTCTGAGCACGCGCAGCGGCACCGCGTACCTGGCGCTCGAGCTGCGCGACGGCTCGGGCACGATCGCCGCCCGGGCGTTCCGCGACGCCGATGCCCTGGCCGGGCAGTTCGAGCGCGGTGAGATCGTCCGCGTGCGCGGAGCGGTCGAGCGCTTCCGCGACGAACTCGTCGTCGAGGTGAGCGAGATCGAGCGGGTGCCCGACGCCGACCCGGCGCTGTTCCTGCCCCAGGCCTACCGCGACCTCGACGAGCTCGACGGCTTTCTCGAGCACCTGGCCGGCGAGGTCCACGACCGCGGCTTTCGCGCTCTGCTGGAGCGGATGCTGGCCGACGAGCCGCTGCGGGCCCAGTGGCGCCGGGCGCCGTGCACCCGGGGTGGCCATCACGCGTACCTCGGCGGCCTGCTCGAGCACACGGTGGCGGTCACCCAGCTCGCCTTCGAGACCTGCCAGCTGCACGTGCGCCTGAACTCCGACCTGCTGCTGACGGCGGCCATCGTGCACGACATCGGCCGCGTGCGCGAGTTCACCTACGGAGCCGACTTCGGCCTCACCGACGAGGGTCGCCTGCTCGGCCACCTGGTCATCGGCGAGCGGATGCTGTCCTCGTATGGGCGCGAGCTCGATTCCGAGCGCCTGCTCGCCCTGTTGCACTGCCTGCTCGCCCACCACGGGGCGGCCGGGTTGCCCGGCGGGCGCTTCGGCTCGGCCGAGGCGCTCGCGCTCTACCGCGTCAACGGTCTCGACGCTTCGGTCAAGGACGCGCTCGAGCACGGCTTGGCGGTCGGCCAGGGCGGCGCGGGGCGGCCGAGCAGGTAGCCCTGCACGAGCGGCACGCCGAGCTCGCGCACCGCCGCGAGCTCCGTCGCGGTCTCGATGCCCTCGGCCACCAGCGAGCCGCCGATCCGCTCGGCGTAGCCGACCAGGGCGGCGACGAGGGCCTGGCGCTCGGGACTGGCATCGATTCCGGTGATCAGCGAGCGGTCGAGCTTCAGGTAGCGCGCCTCGACGGTGGTGATCTGGCGCAGCCCGGAGTAGCCCGCGCCCATGTCGTCCACGGCCAGGTGCGCGCCGCGCTTGCGCAGGCTCTGGATGGCCAGGCGCAGCTCGGGTGTGTCCTCCACGAGCGTGTTCTCGGTCAGCTCGACGATCAGCCGTGAGATGTCGAGCGGCTCGGCCAGCAGGCCGAGCGTGCGCGGGTCGAGCAGCAGCGAGCCGGACAGGTTCACGCTCAGGAGCGCGCCCGAGGGCAGCTCGTCGAGCAGCGACAGAGCGGCCTCCAGGCAGGCCAGCTCGAGCTCGGGGCGAAGCCCGAACTCCTCGGCCAGGGCAAACCAGTGCAGCGGGCTCGAGGTGGCGCCAGACTCGAAGCGGGCCAGGGCCTCGAAGGCGTGCGCCCGGCCGCTGGCCAGGTGGATGATCGGCTGCACGACGATGGCCAGGTTCTCACCGGCGATCAGCCGCTTCAGCGCGGCTCGGGCGCCGCCCGGGCCGGTGTCCGAGAGCGAGTCGCCGGCGTACAGCGACACCTGGTCGCGGCCGGCGCGCTTGGCCACGCGCAGCGCGATGTCGGCCGCGCGCAGCAGCGACTCGGCGTCGTGGCCGTCCTGCGGCGTGCGGGCGATGCCGATGCACGCGCCGACGGGCGGCCGCAGCGCCTCGATCTCGGCGATGATCGCCTCGCCCTGCTGCACGGGGGTCGCGCTCTCGAGCAGGACGCCGAATTCGTCGCCGCCGACGCGCCCGACCAGGCCGGTCTTTCCGGCATGGCGCTGCAGGACGGCGGCCACCTCGGCGAGCAGGCCGTCACCGGCGGCGTGGCCGAGCGCCTTGTTGATCTGGCCGAAGCCGTTGAGGTCGACGAGCAGCAGAGCGAGGCTGTCGCGCGCCTCGGCTCGGGCCCGGATGGCCTGGGCATCGAGGCGCTCCCGGAAGGCGGCCCGGGCGAGGGTGGACGTCAGGGTGTCGTGATCGGCGTCGTAGCGGGCCCGGGCGAGCAGTGCGCTCAGCTCCTGGGTGATCCGCCCGCAGGTGAGCAACAGGGCGAGAGCGGCGATCACGAAGGCCGCGTAGGCGAGGCTGAGACGGCCGGTGAGCACCACCGGGAGGGCGACGGAGACCGTCACGACCGCGCTCCCGAACCAATGCACGCGGCCGCCGCGGGCGAGGACCCCACTGGCGGCCGCTCCCACCCAGAGCAGCGACAGGATGTTCACCCGCTCGTCGCCGAGCGCGATGATGAAGAACGCGGGCAGCGCCATCGACTCCTCGACCCGGAGCACGCGCAGGTCGGTGAAGCGGAACTGGATCACCGCGCTGGCGGCGATGAGGGCGAAGCCGAGCCGGGCCACCAGTCCGTTGGGAGCCAGCCCGTGGTTGCCCCACACGAGCGCGAGCGCGCACAGGCTCATGGCGCCGCGAGCCACGGCGGCGGTCCGTCGCGCGCGCACCACATGGGCGGACGTCTCGGTGGTGGGATGCATCGTCCACGGTCCTCGGCAGGTGCCCCGCGATTTTGAAGCGATCCGATCCTCAGTAGTGCTCGAGCCGGGACACCAGAACCGGCGGGCGGGCGAGCACGCGCGCGTCCGCGCCGCAATGGCGGCAGAGCAGCTCGCCTGCTGCCAGCGGGGCGCCGCAGCCGGAGCAGGTGGTGGCGGCGACGGTGGCCTCGCCGCCGAGCTGAAGGTCCCAGAACTGCCGCTGGACGGCGCTCGCGCCGGTCGGAGTGCGGACACCGATCGCCAGATGGACGCGGATCACTGCGTGCCCGTCGATCACGCGCGAGGCGGCGAGGGTGATTGTGACCCCGGTGGGCACGGCGCCGCCGAGTGCGGGCGCGTTGCGCTGAACCTGGGCGAGCACCGGATCGGCGAAGCTGCCCCGAAGCGGGCCGCCATCGCGCGCGCGGTCGGCCTCGTAGAGGAGCGGCACCGCACCGGCCACGAAGGCCGTCAGCGCGTCGGTGTCGGCGACCACGGGCAGGCCGGTGGCCCGGGTGAGCTGGCCGGCGATGGCCGGCCAGTCCTCGGGATCGCCGAGCGTGGCGGCGACGGGCTGAAGCGTCGCGCTCACGACTCGACGGCGGTGCCACAGCTGGCGCAGAAGCGGGCGCTCGGGCTGAGCGCGGTGCCGCACTGCGTGCAGAAGCGGGCCGGGGCGACCGGGGCGGAGGGCGCGGCGGCCGGGCCAGGACTGGGTGCGCCCGCGCCGATCGGCGCGCCCATCAGCATCCCGGTGACCAGCGCCGGCTGCGCGCCGACGTTGCCGTCGGCCACGCCGCCCGCGATCTCGAGCGCCGCCTCGGCGCGGACCGCGCTGTCGAACGAGCCTGACATCGACTGGTAGGCCTTGGTGGCGGCCAGGTGCTTCAGCTGGCGGGCGTCCTCGGGCGGCAGGTTGACGTTCAGCTCGCCGAACCGGGTGAGGGCGAGGCCGTAGTGCTCGAGGGCCGGATTGGCGGCGGCGATCGCCGCCGTGGCGGTGGCGGCCTGGATCTGCCCCATCGCGAGCACGCCGTGCTCGGCCACCACGTCGGGCACGACGGTGCGAATGGCGGCGAGCGTCTGGTCGCGCACCCAGGCGGCGACCGGTGCGCTCAGCTCAGAGACGGCGCCCGTCCCGACCAGGCGCGCGAGCAGCGCGGCGGGGTCGATGACCCGGTAGGCCACCTCGCCGAAGACGCGGAGGCTGACCACGAGCCCGCTCGGCGTGTCGGTCAGCGTGTCGAGCGGACCGCCGAAGGTCACGCCGGTGAGCTCGCGCGTGGTGACGAAGTAGAGCTCGGCGTTGTAGTAGGCGTGGCCGGTCAGGTGATCGACGGCGAAGCCCAGGCCGATCGGGGCGCCCTCGTCGAGCGTATGGCGGCCGGGCCCGAGCACGCCCACGACCTGGCCGAGGTTCGTGAACACGGCCTGGTAGTCGAGGTCGACATTGACCTGCGCGCCCTTGAACAGCTGCCCGTCCGGCCACTTCCACACGGTCTGACCGCGGGCAAGGTCTGGCATCTCGATGAACAGCCGTTCGAGACCCTCGTGCTGGTGGCCTTGGAACAGGGGCATCCGGTCCTCCTGGAGTGGGTTCCCGGGCTCATCGGCAGGTGGGACGGTGCGGTTGAACGCCCGGAGCGGCTCTCGGCACGTGGCTGGGGTTCCGGGGGCGGCCAGGGCGGGCGTTGGGTGATTGTCTCCGGTATCCGGAGACGATCGCCCACACCGAAGAGCGTCTGCGTCCGCGGTCGGCCCGCGCGCCCCCTAAGCTCCCGCGCGGCGCGGCAGGGGCCTGGTGGCCCATCCGGTCTTCAAAACCGGCAGGGCCGGGCAGCCCCCGGCTTGGAAGGTTCGATTCCTTCGCCGCGTCGCTACAGGGTTTCCCTGGTACTGCGCCGCTTCCGGTCGGGAAATGGACCGGGCGGCGCAGCGCCAGCTGTGGGTCAACGCGAGCCAACATGAGCCCCTCTGTGCGGCTCGTCGTTCCCTCGCCGTTCCCTCAAAGACTCATGTTCGGCGCTACCGGCGCCTATGTTCTGGAAGACCGGCGAGTTGTGAGTCTGTCGCATGCGGAGGGCGGGACCTGCTCTCGCTTCAGCGCGGGGACGCCACGTGGCTTCCCGAGGATCTAGGCGTGCTCGCTAGGCGCCGCTGTCCGGCAGCGCGTTTGCTAGCCGAGTGCCGGGGGCGCGACGATCGGGGCGGCGGATGGGCGTGAGCCTGGGAGTTGGAGGGCGCCGAGGATTCCGAGGGCGCAGACGGCAGCGGCGACGTAGCAGCCGGCGTGCAGGCCGGTCATGAAGGCATTCTGAACGTGGTTAAGCAGGGCCGTACGGATGGCCGGCGGCGCGTGATGAGCGGCGGCGTATCCTGCGCCGACTGAGCTCTTCGCCGCGTGCAGAGCGGCTTCAGGGAGGTTATGGCTGGAGGCTCCTAGGAGGGTGGACGTGTAGAGCGAGGTGTAGACGCTGCCGATGATCGCCACGCCCAGCGTGCCGCCCGTCTCCCGAGTGGCGTCGTTGACAGCGGAGCCGACGCCGGCCTTGGCGGGGGGGAGCACGCTGAGGATCGACTCGGTCGCCGGCGTTGAGATGAGTCCGATCCCGGAGCCCATCATCAGCATCTGGATGACGATGATCCCGTAGGAGATCGTCGCCGAGTCCTGAGCGATCCACAGGAACGACGCGCCGAGCAGGACGAGCCCGGTGCAGACGATGATGCGAGTGCCCAGTCGCGCGGCGAGGTTCGCGCCGAGCACCGAGAAGGCGCCGAGGCTGAGCGCGACTGGCAGGATCCGCAAACCGGTCGAGAGGGTTCCGTAGCCGCGGATGAACTGCATGTACTGCGTGATCAGGAAGATGAAGCCGAACAGCGAGAAGAACGCCACCGTGACCGAACCGCTGGCGGCCGAGAACGCTCGCTCCGCGAACAGTGAGACGTCGAGCATCGGTTGTCGGCTTCGCCGTTCGATCCGCACGAATACGACGCCGGCGACCACGGTCACGCCGAAGCCGATCAGCGACGCCGCCGACAGCCATCCGCGGTTGGGCGCCTCGATGATCGTGTAGACGAGTGCGCCGACGGTGACGCTCGACGTCAACAGTCCCGGAAGGTCTAGCGGCGGGGTCGCCGGATCGCGCGACTCCGGAACCAGCCGGAACACCGCCACTGCGGCCGCAAGGCTGACCGGTACCAGGGCGACGAACACGCTCGGCCAGCTGAACTGCGTCAGCAGCAGCCCGCCGACTACTGGCCCGACCGCCACCCCCAGGCCTGCGACCGCGCCCCAGGCTCCCACCGCCCCAGCTCGCTCCTTGCGATCGGAAAACGTGTTGGTGATCACCGAGAGCGTCGTCGGGAAGATCAGCGCGGCGAACATTCCCATCACGAACCGAACGGCGATGAGTTGCCCGGGCGTGGAGCACAGCGCGCCAATTCCGCTGGCGGCCGCGAAGCCTAAAAGGCCGATCAGCAGCGCCGGGCGCCGCCCGTAGCGATCACCCAGACTCCCGGCGGCGAGCACCAGGGCCGAGAACGACAAGCTGTAGCCGGCGACGATCCACTGCAGATCAGAGGTTCCAGCGCCGAGCTCCCGGGTCAACGAAGGCAGCGCCACGTTGATGATCGTGGTATCGATGTTGATCGCGAACGCGGCGAGACAGACCGCGGCCAGGATCGCTCCCTTGCGCGGCACGTCCGCGGTCACCTCGTTCCCGTCAAGCGGCAGCGCTCGACCACTTTGACCGCATCGAAAACTCCGGTCTGGGACCCCCGCGGCGGCAATGCGAAACCGGGCGGGTGTCGGCGGCTCGAGGGGTCACGACACTTCGCGATCCGCGCTCGAAACGCGCGCGAGCCGCAGGATGATGTCCGCGATCCAAGCCGCTTCGGTGGCTGGCCACGGAAAGTCCGGATGGTGGGCGCGCAGGGTGGCATATCCGTGCACGGCAACCCAGACAGCGGTCGCGTCCGTGAACGAATCGACGCTGTCTGACCGGCCGGCGGCCACGCAGTCATCGACGCCTGAGACAAACAGGCCGAACGCCGTCCGGGCCTCCTCCGGGGCCTCGGTCCCGTGCACGAAAGAGTCAAGAAGCCGGTGCCGTTGCGGGCGTTCTCGAGCAAACGTCACATAGGCGCCACACCGCGCGAGCAGGCGCTCCACCGGATCCGGCAAGACCTCGTCATTGAGGGTCAACGCGGCGGCGAGCTCGCGTAGGGTCTCTCGGAGGACTTCAGCCAGAATTGCCTCACGGTCGGGAAAATGCGAGTAGATCGACATGGGAGTGATCCCGACCTCTCGCGCCACAGCGCGCAGCGTCACCGCCTCTCGGCGTCCGGTCTGATCAAGCAGTCGCGCGGCCGCCGCCACAATCTCGCTGCGCAGACGAGCACCCTCGCCGCGTCGATTGCGCGCGCGGTCCCGACCCGAAGTTTGAACCCCGGAAGACCCCATTCAGATTTAACTATACAGGCGTATTCCGACGAACGTAGGTATACGCTCGTTCTCAAGCGCCGTCCTCCCGAACGCATCCACGGCCGATCCGGGCCGACGCGGTCTCGGTCGGCGAACACGACGCGGGCGACTCGGGTGACGACATCGCGACCGATCTGTCGCCGCCGAGAGCTCCAGACGCCGGTGCCGGTCCCCGCGGACGGAACCCTCGCCGGCGGGCCCGGAGATACGACCGCCACCGATCCTCCGCAGCTGGGAGCTCCACACGTCGGGGCCGGCACCGCCGGACGCATCCTTCGGCGACCAACCCGCCGATTTAGGCGGCAGACACGCACGACAGCCAAGTGGGATCTGACGGGATGCCGAATGGTGGAGACACGGCAGCCGGGGGACCTGACGCGACGTCTAAGAGTCCTATCCGCCGCCGCTGGAGCCGTACCGATTCGAGGATGCTCCGGGGACAGCGGAACGCACCGAAATACCCAGAGTCAGGCGTGGCCTCGAGGGGCACCCCAATTGAGGGGATGAGCAACGGGCCCGATAACGCCCTACGTGCGTCGATCACGCACTGGGCGCTGACGAGGCGCCCGCCGATGGCAGCATCTCCGATCTGGGTGAGCAGACGCTTGATCCGTCGCAATCCGACCCGGGCCGCGCCGTCGACGGTCTCGATGACCCGCTGCGCGGCCGGGCGGCCGCCGGCGCCGAGCAGCTTGGAGAGGCCCCGATCGTGAGTCGGCGGTGGGCCCATCGAGGCCAGTCTCGTTCAGCCGCGGTCGAGTCGCGCGCCCCAGGTGGTGGTCAGCGATTCGCCCGGCGGGAGGCGGATCAGGCCCTCGCCGCTGGCAAAGGCGTTGGGAGGGCAGGTCATGGGCTCGCAGCCCAGCCCCCGACGGCGCCGATCCGCGCTGAGTGTGTCGCCGGTGTAGATCTCAATGATCGGGTAGTGCTCGTCCACCCACAGCTCCGCGCAGCTCTGATCCGGGGCCGTCAGGCGCGCCCAAGCTCGACCGTTGGCGTCGCGGTCCAGATCGGTGAACGGGAAGTCGAGCTTCTGGTCACCGAGGCGCCTGCCGGTCCGGTAGTCGAACTCGGTTCCCTCGACGGTGGCCCTGCCGGTGGGGAGCTGGCGGTCGTTATCGGTCAGGATGCGGGTAGCGGCACCCAGCTGGAGCGTGCAGTCGTCGAGCCGGCCGCTGCCCGGAGACAGGTAGGGGTGCTGTCCGGCCCCGTAGGGGCAGGTTTGGTCACCGAGGTTGGCCGCGGTCGTGGTCACCACCAGACCTTCCTCTCCCAGCTGGTAGGCAACCTGCACATCCAGCGTGAACGGGTAGCCCATCAAGGGGTGAAGCCTGGTCCCCATCACCACGCGGGAGGGCTCTCGCTCCACCGGGCGCCAGGATCGCCAGCGCAGGAACCCATGGATCGCGTTGTGCTTGTCGGGCTCGGTGAGCGCGACCCCGTAGTCAATCCCATCGAAGCGGTAGACGCCGTCGGCCAGTCGGTTGGGCCACGGGATCAACGGCGCGCCGTGGGCACCGTCGCACATCGCCTCGACGGGATAGGGATCAAGGACCGGCCGGTCCCCCACCCGATACTCCCTGACGCCGCCTCCGACCTCGACCACCGTAGCTCGTTGCGAGCCGTGGGCGATCTCGAACTGCTCACCGGACGGTGCTGTGGCCATCATGTTCCTTTCGGCTCGTCGAGGCGCGGCTGCGCCCCCGGTGACTCCGGCGCCCCTCCGGTAGCGACGGCAGGTCACCGCCGGCGCCTCTTCTCCTTGGTCGTGCTGGACGCCGCCTTGTACGCCTTGACGTCATCGCCGCGTGTTTGGCATGCCTATCGATTCCTCCGGGGCCTGCGCCTGGGTGGCGGCGCATTCGAGCATCAGGGCGTGCACGAACGCTTGGGGAAGGTTGCCGCGTAGCTGCCGCTGGGCGACGTCGAACTCCTCGGCGAGCAGGCCGGGCGGTCCGCAGGCGGCCCGGTTGCGCTCAAACCACCGCGCGGCGGTGACCAGGTCTCCCTGCTGCTGGTAGGCGAGCGCCATCAAGAAGCCGCACAGCAGAAAAGCTCCCTCGGATTGGTCCAGCGGCCGCTCGTCGGGGCGATAGCGGTAGCAGTAGCCGTCCTGTGTCAAGTCGTGTTCGATCGCGCGCAGCGTGGCGATCGAGCGGGGATCCTCGGCGGGGATCGCCCCGCGGATCGGGAGCAGCAGCAGCGCCGCGTCCAGGCGCTCGTCGCCGGGAGAGCGCTGCCAGCGCCCGCTGGGATGCAGCGCGTTGGCCGAGGTGTCAGCGGTGATCCGCTCCGCCAGCGCCAGCCAGCCGGCGGCGCGCTCGCCGGCGGCGTGGCGGGAGCTGATGGCGCGCAGCCCGGCGGCGCAGATCAGCCGGCTATGGGTCCATGCGTCGGGCGCGATCTCCCACACGCCAGCGTCGGGCTCGGTCCAGCGCTTGGCGATCGCCTCAGCGGCGACCTCGGCGGCCTGCCAGCCCTCGGCGTCAAGGTGGTCGTGGTCTGAGGCGCTCGCGAACAACAGCAGCGCCTCGCCGAATGCGTCGAGCTGGAATTGCTCGTTGACCCAGTTGCCGACGATGTCCTGGCCGCCCGGGTAGCCGGGCAGGTTCAGTTGGCGCTGGTCGGGCACCCGGCCGCCGGTGGTGGTGTAGGCCGGCTTGAGATCCGGGCCGTGCTCGAGCAGGCGCTCTGAGACGAATCGCACGGCGTCATCCATCAACGAGTGCCCGCCGGCGCGGGCGACCGCCTGGCCGGCGTAGCACTGGTCACGGATCCACACGTACCGATAGTCGTAGTTGCGTCCCTGGGCGGCGCGTTCGGGCAGCGATGTGGTCGCCGCCGCCACCATCCCGCCGCCGGCAGTGGTCAGCCCGGCCAGCACGGCGTAGGCGTGGTGGGCGTCACGATCGGCGACGGTGTGCGCAAGCTCGGGAATTCGTTCGCGCCAGCCCGCGACGGTTCCCTGCCAGGCGTGTTCGACATCGGGCAGCGCCCCATCGGGATCGCGATCGAACACCAGCACCAGATCGTGGTGCCGACCTGCCTCGAGCTTCAGCGTCAGCTCCAACACGTGCTCATCGCCGGCGCGCGACTGGGCATCGCCCGCTCCGCCCCAGCGCACGTGCGCGTCGCCCGCCCGCGCCATCCAGGAGCCGTCATCAGCTCGGTGCAGTCCTCGCGCCCTGTGGTGACCGAAGTCGGCGCGCAGATCGAGCACCACTCGCACTCGAGCATCGCCCTGCACAGCGATGATCCGACGCAGGATCACTGCCCTGTCGGGGGTGGGTCACAGACGAATTCGATCACATCGCGCGAACCTCCGACAGGGACCACCTCGAAAGTGCTCTCGATCATGTTTCAGGCGGCCTGGATATCCGCCAGCGCGTGGGCGGCGCACAGGGCCGCTGCTGTGAGAGCTCGACCTGAGAGCGGTGGGCCTCCCGGCTTGTCCGAGGCAGGAGGCTCGCCCCGCTCCCGGCGCTGCCCCGCCGGATCAGCCCGAGGACCCGCTCTCCAAGGCCGCGTCAAGGGTAGTGGCGGCGAGGATGAGGGCGAGGTGGGTGAGCGCTTGGGGCAGGTTGCCGAGTAGCTCGCCGCTCGCGGGGTCGATCTCCTCGGTGAGCAGCCCGACCTCGTTGGCGTGGACGACGAACTGATGAAACAGCCGCTCGGCCTCAGAGGTGCGGCCGACCTGGACCAACGCTTCGACCAGCCAGCAGGAGCAGGCCAGAAACGCGCCCTCCTGATCCTGTTGTCCGCTGTAGCGGTACAGCAGCGCGCCGCCGGCGCCGAGCTCGGCCTGGATCGCATCGATCGTGGTCCCCAGCCGCGGATCTTCCGGGGGGCTGTAACCGAACCGGGCCATCAGCAGAACGGCCGCGTCGAGTTCGTCGCTGCCGGCGTAGAAGCTGTAGGACTGCTTGACTTCTGACCAGCAGTGCGCCTCGATCCAGCTGCGCACAGCCTCTCGCTCAGAGCGCCACCGGGCTGCGTGCGGGCTGGTGATCTGGCCGGTGTCCGACAGGCGCACCGCGCGGTCCAGGGCCACCCAGCAGCCGAGCTTGGAGCTGGTGTAATGCTCGGTGGAGCCGAGCTCCCACAGCCCGGCGTCGGGGGATCGCCAGATGTCGCACACATGGTCGACGATGTCCGCGAGCATCCTGGCAGCCGTCGTTGAGAGATTCCCGCCGTGCGCGCAGTAGTGTCCGACGGCGTCAAGCAGGTGGCCGTAGGCGCCCAACTGTGTCTGGCCGGCCGCGCCGTTGCCGACGTTGACCGGCAGCGAACCCCGGTAGCCGGGAACGTTGTCGACCTCGCTCATCTCACTTGACACCGGTGCGCCGTCGAGGCCGTAGAACACGCGCAGTGCGGGCGCTTCCTGGCTCACCGCGCCAAGCAGCCAGGACACCCCGGCGTGCAGCTCCTCCGAAAGCCCCAGCCGGCTCATGGCGTCAAGCGCAAAGGACGAATCCCGAATCCACGCATAGCGATAATCAAAATTGCGCTTCCCACCGGGCTGCTCCGGCAGCGAAGTCGTCGCCGCGCCGGCAATCGCACCGCTGGCCTTCAGCGTCAACGCCTTGAGCACCAGCGCACTGCGCAAAACAAGATCCTCCCAGCGACCGTGATACGTGACGAGACCTGACCAGTGGTTCCACGTCTCAATCGTCCGCTCGACACGACGGCGGACCTCATCCGCCGACGGCACGTGCACCGGCTCGGCCTCGGTGCCGATCACCGCAAGCAGCCCCCGCTTCCCCGCCGACAGCACCGCGCGTCCCGTCACCCGGTCGCTGTTGATAGCCGACTCACCTAATCCCTCGCAGACAACGGCCAGCCGATAGTCACCTACCAGCAGCATCGGCGTCTCTGCCGCGACACACGCCCACGGGCTCTTGGTCCCCGACAGGCAGTGCCCGAAGCGCACCTCCCAAGTGACCGGGACATCCCCCTCATCGACATCGACAATCCGGGCCAGTTCGGTCCACGGCAGCGTTCCGAGCGCGCCGAAGGTCAGCGCGTCAGTGATGCGCAGAACCCCTTGGGCCGTGGTGAACGTCGTTTCGAGCACCATCGTGCCGGGCAGGTAGCGGCGGGTGACCTCGTAGGGGACGGTGGGCGCGAGGGCGATCGAGCCACCTCGAACGGGATCCAGCAGTGCCGCGCAGACGGGCGCGGAATCCATCGCGGGCAGCGCCAGCCAATCGACGCCTCCATCCTGGGCGACCAGGGCAGTCGCCCGCAGGTCACCCAGCAGGGCGTAGGCCCGCAGCGGGGCAAATCCATCGGTCCGAGTCGGTGTCACCACGGATAGCTACCCAAGATGGTTGGTGGCCATCGGCCTGTTCGTGCCGGCGTCATCCGGCAAACCGAAGCGCCGTCGGCCGGGTTCTCAGACCCGCTCCCGGGTACGACTTTCACCAGCAACCCGTCGTAGGGCCGCCTCAGCGACACCACAGACAGGACGGTGAAGGTCATGGCAGCAGGTATTCGACGCAAGGTGGCCGTAGTCACGGGCGGAACCGCCGGCGTGGGCCGCGCGACAGTTCGCGAATTTGCTGGCCACGGCTACGACGTCGCGGTGCTTGCCCGCGGCCAGGCTGGACTTGACGGCGCCGTGCATGACGTCAGAAAGACGGGAGGGCAAGCGATTGGGATCGCCGTCGACGTCGCCGACAACGACGCCGTCGATGCGGCGGCCGATCGCGTCGAGCATGAGCTGGGCGAGGTCGACGTGTGGGTCAACGTGGCGTTCATCGGGTCGCTGGCGTTCTTCTGGGACACGACTCCCGGTGAGTACCGGACCATGACCGACATCACCTACATGGGACAGGTCAACGGCACCCGGGCGGCCCTAGCGCGGATGCGTTCGCGCAACCGCGGAGTGATCGTCAACGTCTGTTCAGCGATGTCGTATCGCTCGATCCCGCTGCAGTCGGCCTACTGCGGCGCCAAGCACGCGGTCAAGGGGTTCACCGAGTCGGTCATCACCGAGCTCATGCACGAGAAAAGCAAGGTCAAGATCTGCATGATCCAACTGCCCGGCCTCAACACCCCACAGTTCAACTGGAACCTCAACAAGATGCCCAAACACCCGATGCCCGTCGCCCCCATCTTTCAGCCCGAGCTTCCCGCGAAGGGAATCGTGTTCCTCGCCGAGCATCCCCGGCGCAACATGTGGATCGGCATCTCTACCGCCTACACCATCCTGGGTGAGCGCCTCGCCCCGAAAGTCGCCGACTTCTACCTCGCTCGGACCGGCGTCAGCGGCCAGCAGACCGACAAGGACCTGCCCCGCCTCGGTTCAAACGTCGAAGAGCCCCGCGACATGGATGCCGATCAGGGCGCGCACGGCCCCTTTGACGCCCAGGCGCACTCCAAAGACCCAGTCACCTGGCTCTCGATGCACCGCCGAGCGGTTCTCTCGGGCATGGGCGCTACCGTGGCCGCCGGTGCCCTCGCCGCCCGCAGACGTACCTGAGGTCTAGCTTGAGCTTTGGCGACGCCAACAGAAATGCGGCCAGCGAGCGACCGTCCGCACAGATCTTCCTCCGGCCGCTCGGTTCGCCGCTGACACTTGGCATGTCAGGGCTGGCGATCGCGTCGCTGGTCCAAAGCGGCGTCGAACTGCACTGGACGCCGTCTGCCCAAACCTTTCAAGCCGGGCTGATCCTGATCGCCGTGCCGTTCGTGCTGCAGTTGCTCGCCTGCATCTTCAGCTACCTGGCCCGCGATGGCGCCACCGGCGCAGCAGTGGGCGTACTGGCCAGCAGCTGGCTGGCCATCGGCCTGATCCACATCGCCGCCAGGCCTGGAGCTACCAGCGGGGCACTAGGGCTGCTGCTCGTCGCGGCCGCCGGGGCACTCGGTACAGCCGCCGTCGCGATCGCCTGGAGCAAGCCGTTGCCCGGGGTGATCTTCGCCGCAGCGGCGCTGCGATTTGCCACCGCCGGGATCTACCAGCTCAGCATGACCAGCTTCTGGGAGCACGCCGCCGGTCTGCTCGGCCTGCTCGTGACCGCGCTGGCGATCTACGCAGCGCTGGCCTTCGAGCTCGAGGGCCTGCGCCAGCGGGCCGGGCTCCCCACCTTCCGCCGCGGACGAGCCGCCGCAGCAATACGCGACGGTGCCGGCAGCGACCCTGACCGCCTGACCACGGAGGCCGGGGTGCGCGAAACAACATGACCTCGCCGAGCTGGAGGCCGCTGAGCAGCGGTCTCGGCACGCGCTCCCGCGGCTCTATCACCCGACGAGCAGCAGCAAGTCATAAGCCTTCTACTCCGCGTCCTCGAGACCAACGACCACAGCCGCTCGCCGGAACCCAACCCCGCCCAGCTGTCAACCAACTCCCGTTCGAGCCCACCCCGTCACCGCAAGAGACAGCCCTAAAACCGTCTTGCCTCGGAGTTCAGGTTTCGCCAGGAGCGCCTCCTCCTCGGCGCGGGCGAGTCGTGGCAGCAACGGTCGTGAACAGCACCACCACAACCCCGACCGGAGTCCGAACCTGATGACGCCGATGAAGCCGTTTCGGATTCCCAGCCGGAGCGCGACCGGGGCCTCGGCGAAACATGCGCGGCTCTCAAGATGCAAATGCTTGACCAGCCCGCGCACTCAGAGACACTTCAGCTTGGCGTTGGGTCGTCGGCTCTATCGACGGAGACCAGGCACGGCTCTGAGGACATGGCCCAGGGATCGAACCACAACCGCCCATCCCGGCGCTTCCAGCGGGGTCGTGCGAGTAGCGCTTTCGCGCACATAACAGGGCGGGCGCCCGGTGGTCGGGAGGCGCGTCCCGACAGGGGAAGCAGGGCAAGTTCTTGCGCCCGATCGCGTTCGGGGCAAGCGGCCTGATCCAGAGCGCCGGCGGGGCGGGCGCCGTATCGGCGGCCGCCTCACGGGGTCGGGCTAACTGTGAGCGCTGAGCCGAGCCTCGGGTCGCGTGGGCTCGAACAGCTCGATCGGGTTTCCGGCCGGGTCCTCGAGCAGGATCTGTTTACCGCCGAAGCCCGTGACGATGTCGTTGCGGAAGCGCGCTCCGGACTTGCGCAGCCGCTCAACAGCGCCGGCGAGGTCGTCGACCTCGAGCATCACGCGGTTCCAGCCGCCCGGCACCGGCTGGGTTCCATCCGGCATCGCCTGCCCGCCACCGCCGGCGCCGCTCGGCGCGCTTAGCGCGAGCCGCAGGTCCCCGCGCGTGAGCATCGCGAAGGCCGGGGCGGGGTGCATAACCTCCTTGAAGCCGAGCTGCTCGCTATAGAACGCAATCGCGGCGTCGACGTCGTCGACGATGTAGCGAACGCTGACGGTGGCCATGGTTTCTCCTTGTCGGTCGTTGGCCTCAGGGGGTCACGTGTACAGCTCTGGGTCCTGTTCGTCGATCTGCACGATCGTCCCGTCGGGGGTGCGGACGAACAGCGACCGCCCCCACTCCTGATCGACGACGGTCCCCCGCGGGGGGAACCCGGCTTCGCGCAGCCGACGCTCGAGCACCTCAAGCGGCTCCTCGGCGATGAAGCTCACGAGCATCCCCAGTCGGCCTTGGCCATCGGCGGCGGTCGTGGCGTCGTGCACGGCGAGCTCGCCGCCATTCGCGGCGAGCTCGATCCAGTGCCCGGTTCGGGCCCGCGCTTGAACCTCCAGGCCGAGCGCTTCGTAGAAGCGCATCGCTTCGTCCACGTCGGGGACGAAGTGGATCGGACGGACCTTCATTGGGTCTCCTTCGCGAGCGAGTCGAGGTGCTCAGTGAGCGCCACCTCGACGAGCTTGGACAGCGAGGTGGCATGGTCGATCGCGGCGTGCTTGGCGCGCCGAATCAGCGCCGGGGGCAGGTAGACGTTGAACTGTTGTTTGTCGGTGTCCCGCTCGCGCGCGGATTCCGTTCGCTCAGCCACGCCACAATGCTAGCAAGCTAGGCCAGGCCCCGCCGGCGGCCGGCCGGTCCTCGCTGGCGCTTGACCTCGACGACGCGCCGCCCCTTCATCGCCTCGTCTGGGAGACGCGGCTGAGGTGCCCTACGGCACGACGTGACCTATGCGCAGCTGGCGGTCGTCGTCGGCAACCCTTTCGGGTCACGCGCCGTCGGCGCCGCCAACGCCCGCAACCGACCGCGATCGTCATCCCCTGCCACCGCGTGGTCGGCCCGGCGGGCGCGCTGAGGGGTTACGCCGGCGGACCGGAGCAGAAGGAGCTCCTGCTGGTCACGAGGCGGGCGGGTCAGGCGGGCGGCGCTCGGGCCCCGGTCCGTCCCGCTGACCGGCAATGCCGGTAGGTTTTGCACGGACCGGCGACAGGCCGCGGAGAGGAAGGGAGAGCATGGCGAGCAGCTGGACGGAGAGCGTTCAAGGCATGCTGGAGGCGGCGGTGGCCGGCGGGGCTGTCCCGGGTGCGGCCGCGGTGGTCACCCGCGCCGACGGCACCAGCGAGGAGGTGACGGCGGGGTCGCTCCGGGTCGGTGGCGATGAGCCCGTGACGTCGCGCACGATGCTCCGGCTGATGTCGATGACCAAGGCGTTTGCCAGCGTGGCCACGATCCGACACCTGCTCACGCACACCTCCGGGCACCGGCTACGGGTTCCTCAATCCCGACCTGCTGCGCTACCACCAGTCGTCGCGTACGCCCGATCCGATGTCCGGCCTGCGCGCGGGCCTGCGAATGCCGTTGATCGCCGACCCCGGCACGGAATGGAACTACGGCATCAGCACGGATTGGCTGGGCCAGGTGGTGGAGGCGGTCAGCGGCCAGGACCTGGCGGCGTATCTGCAGGCGAACCTGTTCCAGCCGCTCGGCATCTCCGACGCGACCTTCTCGCCCAGCGACGAGCCGCGCTCGCGGCTGATGACGGTTCATCGCCGCACCCCGGACGGCGGCCTGGACGTGCCCGACGTCGACTTTCCGGCGCGATCGCCCCGGGTTCTGGCCGGCGGGCCACGGGGGCTTCGGCACCGCCTCGGACTACGCCCGATTCATGATGAAGGCCGCGCAGCCCGAGCTCTCAAACGACGTCCCCTCGCCACCGTTCGCGCAGGGATGGGGCCTCGGCCTCCATCTGTTCACCGAGGACCTGCCGGGCATGCGCCACGCCGGCAGCGGCGACTGGGCCGGACTGCTCAACCGCTACTACTGGCTCGATCGCAGCTCAGGCATCGCGATGGCGTTCCTCACCCAGCTGCTGCCGTTCTTCGACGAGCGCGCCGTGCAGAGCGCGTTGGGGATCGAGCAGGCAATCTACGCCGGGATCTCGGCGCCGGCACAGCGCGCGTGACGCGGGAATCGCCAGGGCCCCCGCTCAGCTACGCGCTGACGCGCCTCGCGCGTCAGATAAGCCGCGGCCTGTCCGACGTCCACGTCCTGGACCTCTCAGGGCCGCAGGTCGTCGCGCTGCTGGCCCTGCACGAGGAGCCCGGGCTGTCCAACGCCCAACTGGCCCGCCGCTCGTTCGTCACCCCCCAGGCGATGAACGAGGTGGTGCTCGACCTTGAGCGCCGGGGGCTGGTCACGCGCAAGGCCGACCCCAGCAACCAGCGAATCCGGCGCGCTCATCTCACCGCCGATGGGCGCAAGGCGATCCGGTCGGTCGAGAAGCGGATCGCCCAGCTAGAGAGCCGGCTGCTGGAGGGCTTCAGCGACAGCGAGGCGCAGCGCTTTCGCCGCTCGATCGGCAAGGCCGGGCGCAACATGGGTCTGCCCTCCAGCGGGCAGAACTAGCGCGTTCCCCAGCCGCGCGGGTTGTGGAATAACAGGTAGCCTGATATCTTCCGGCGGAATGCGATCCGCCTCCGCAAGCGCGCACGACCCGGTGGCCGACGCCAACGAGGCCACGGCCTCGGGCGGGCCGGCCACCCCGCCCGACTTCGACGCCCGCGCTCCGGAGCGCTGGGGCACCGCCCACGCCGAGCTGCGCCGGCTGCGGGCGGAGTGCCCCGTTGCGCACACGGATGCCTTCAACGGCTTCTGGCTGCTGACCAAGCACGCCGACATCACGCAGGTGCTGCGCGCGTGGAAGACGTATGTGACGTCGGTGCAGAACGTGGTTCCGAAGGTGGCGTTCACCGGCCGCCGCCCGCCGCTGCACCTGGACCCGCCTGAGCACACGCCCTACCGCCGGGCGCTGAATCCCTTCTTCACCAAGGAGAAGGTCGAGGCGATGGTGCCGCTCGTGCGCGCCTGCGTCGTCGACCTGCTGACGCCGCTGATCGACGCCGGTGAGGTCGACTTCTGTGTGGACTTCGCGCATCCGCTGCCGGGGGCCGTGCTCGCCCACTTCTTCAACCTGCCACTGGAAACCGGGATGGAGATCCGCGACATCACCAAGGGCTACACCGCGGCGCTCAACAACGCCTCTGACGACGTCGTCAAGAAGGCGAGCCTCGACCTCTACGAGGTGGCACGGCGGATGATCGAGGAGCGCAAGGCCAGGCCGCTCGATCCCAACGACGACCCCACCACGGCGATGCTCCAGGCCACGTGGAACGGTGAGCCGCTCCCGGAGGCGATGGTGCTGGGCACGGTGCGCCAGTTCATCGTCGTGGGGATGGTCGCGCCGATCGTGTTCCTGGGCAGCGTGGCCATCCATCTCAGCCAGCACCCCGAGATCCACGCCCAGCTACGGGACGATCCTCGCTTGATTCCCGCCGCCGTTCAGGAGTACCTGCGCCTGTTCACCCCTTACCGCGGGTTTGCCCGGACCGCCAACCGCGACGTGGAGATCGGCGGGCGCACGATCCACAAGGACGAGCCAATCGCGCTGGCCTACGCCTCGGCCAACCGTGACGAGGACGTCTTCCCCGATCCCGACGAGTTCATCCTGCACCGGCCGAACATCGCCCAGCACGTGGCGTTCGGCGGCGGGCCGCACCGCTGTGCGGGCGCGCCGCTGGCCACCGAGATCATCCGCATCACGCTGGAGGAGCTGGTGACGCGCTGCCGGCGCGTCGAGGTGTGCGGCGAGGTCACGATGAGCGGGTGGCCGGAGATCGGGACGCTCTCGGTCCCGGTCCGCCTGCACTCGGAATGACCGCGGCACCTGACGAACCGGACTTCGACCCTCTCGAGGACGCCTTCGTGCGTGACCCCCACCCGACGTGGGAGCGGCTGCGCGGATCCTGCCCCGTCGCCCGCGGCGCACGGTGGGACTTCTGGGCGCTGACCCGCTATGACGACATCAAAGAGGTCAGCCGACGGCCCAAGGTCTTCACCAGCGCGCACGGCATCACCGTCCCGCGCAATCCGGTTTCGGGGCGACGCGCGCCGCTGCACTTCGACCCGCCGGAGCATCCGTTGTACCGCCGGCCGCTCAACGCGGTCTTCTCGGGCGAGCACGTCGCCGAGCTTGAGCCGCGCATCCGGGCCACGGCCGCCCGCCTCGTCGCTGACCTGGTCACGGCCGGCGGCGGCGACGTCGTGGCCCGGCTGAGCTCGCCGCTGACCGGGATCGTGTTCGGGATGTTCCTGGGTATCGACGAACCCGAGGCGCGCGCGCTCAACGACCACAGCGAGCGCTTCGAGTGGGCGCAGGGCCATCGCCGCGCTGAGATCGCCGAGGAGGAGAACCTGTACCTGTACGAGCGCTGCCGAGAGATCGTGGCGCGTCGCCGGGCGCACCCGACCGACCCGCAGCGGGACGTCGTCACCGCGCTGCACGAGGTCCGCATCGACGGCGAGCCGCTGCACGACGAGTTCATCGCGGGCAGTCTGCGACAGCTGCTGATCGCCGCCCACGTCGCCCCGACGGCCGCGATCGCCAGTGCGGTCAAGCACCTGGCGCAAGACCGTGACCTCCAGGCGAGCCTGCGCGCTGAGCCGCAGCTGATCGCCGACGCCGTGGAGGAGTTCCTGCGGCTGTACACCCCCAACCAGGGCTTTGCCCGTACCGCCACGGAGCAGACGTCGATCCGCGGGCGGCAGGTCCAGGCCGGCGAGCAGGTGGCGCTGGTGCTGACGTCGGCCAACCGCGACGAGTCGGTCTTCGAAGACGCCGACCGCTTCGTCCTTGGCCGCAGTCCCAACCCACACATCGCCTTCGGCCACGGCGCTCATAAGTGCGCCGGCCAGCCGGTGGCCCGCGCCGAGATGGGCGCCGCGCTGGAGGAGCTGCTGGCCCAGACGAGCGAGTTCACACTCGCCGGCGAGGGCACGCCGCTGCATTGGCCCCTCTACGGCCCTGAGCAACTGCCGGTCCGCTGCGTCGCGCGCGGGTGACCGGCGCCGGTATCTAGAACACGCCGAGCGCTGCGTCGGCCACGTCCGCCCACGCCTCAAGCTCGGTAAGGAACGGCGCGTGAAGCAGTTCGCAGGGAACATCAAAGCGCAGCACCGGCCGTGAGGTCGCGTCGTGCGTTGGCCAATCCGGTAGCGAGCCGCCGTTCGGATCGCCGGTTGCGGTGAAGCGCACCCACGCCCCGTGGATGTCCCTCGCCAGCTCTCGCGGCGGATCCTCGCCATGGAAGCCGGGAGTCACCAGCGTGTCGAAAACGAAGCCGTTCTCCAGAGCGTGCGCTGCCCCGATCCGGCCGCCCAGCACGGGCGACGGCCAGGAGAACAGGTACATGAACGTGCGACCGCCATGATGCGTATGCGCCTCCGCGGCTCGCACCGCCGGCAGGAGGAAAGACTGGTCGTTCCTCACGGCCTCGTGCAGATCGCGAAGGGTGGCGCCCCGCCCCGCCCGTCGGTAGGCCTCCACGAGCCGACGCTGCTGCACCGCCGACAGGTGCGCGAGCGGCGCTGGCTCGACGTTTGGCTCCTCGACCAGCCAGCGCAGCCGGAACTCGTCGGCCGTCGTGCCACAGAGCAGGTCGACGTCGCTCAGTGCGCCCGCGCTCAACGCCTCATAGCCCGTCCGGGGCAGGGAGTCATCGTCGCGGACGGTGTTCCAGGGCAGGCGCAGCGGACGGCCGTCTGAGCCGCTCACCAGTCGCCTGGCGTCAGATGCCGCCGCTATGACGCGCTGCACCGAAACGGTCTGCAGGGCGGCCCAGTCGCCCGGCGTGACGCCCACGTGGGCCAGGAAGCGCTCGGCGATGTGCTGGGCCTCCGCCGGCTCGAGCACCTGATGGCAGGAGCCCGACTGGAGGATCGCGCGGTGAAACAGCCCCCTCGCAGCGGGGGCGGCGAGCAGCGCTCCGACGCCGGCGGCCCCGGCCGATTCGCCGCAGACCGTCACGTTGTCAGCGTCGGCGCCGAACGCGGCGGCGTTATCCCGCGTCCACTCCAGTGCCGCGATGGCGTCGCGCAACGCGAGATTCGCGGTGTCGTGTGCATCGGGAAACAGCGCGCGCAGGTCAAGCAGTCCCAGCGCGTGCAGTCGGTAGTTGAACGAGACGGCCACGACGCCGTCTCGGGCGAAGGCGGCGCCGTCATAGGTCGGCTCCCCGCCGAACCCGTTGCGCCAGCTTCCCCCGTGCATCCAGACGAAGATGGGGTGTCCGGCCTCCGCGGCCGGGGGACAGGTCGGCATCCACACGTTCACCGTGAGGCACGCCGCCTCGTCTGCCGGCGGGTCGACAGTGCCCATCGGCCCGTCCAGCGGATCGGGCGGTTGCGGGCATACCGGTCCGAGGATGGTGCCGTCGTGGACACCCTGCCACGCACGCTCGCGGACCGGCGGCCGAAAGCGAAGGGCCCCAACAGGCGGAGCCGCATAGGGAATGCCCAGGTACCGGTAGCTGCGATCGACCTCCACCCCCGACACCGCGCCGCCGCGCGTGTGGACGATCGGCGCCGCCCCATCGGCGTGTAGACGCTGACCCACGCCTGCCACGCTCGCCACGCTAGCCCTCCAGTCCCATCATTCTCAGGGTCGCGCGCCCTGTCTCGCTCCGCGCATCGCCGAGCGTCGACACCGTCTGCCAATGGCCCATCGGCTCTAGGGCGGCAACGGTGACCCCGCAGCCACGCTCTGCCATCGCCCGCGCCAGCGAACGGCCGATGCGCGCGCAATCACCCAACCGGCGGGGGTCGTCAGGCTCCTCATCGCCATCGGCCTCCTGCTCGCTGAAGGCGATCACCGCCTGCGCAGGAACGCGGGGAAGATGCCACTCGCTTGCCGGGATGACGGGGTCAAGCCCACCTAAGATCGCCGATCCCTGGTACATCCCGTAACGCCCACCGATCGGCACGATGCCAGCCACTGGGCTTTGCGCGCGGCAGCCGCTGGTGAGGGCGAGCATCGCCCCCGACGAGTGGCCGCCGACGTACAGCCGCGCGGGATCGCCGCCCCACCGGCGCTGCACCTCGGCTCCGACCCAGGCCACGGCGGCGTCGGCGTCCTCGGCGGCCCGGGCGGCCGCGTCGGCGCCGGCCCGGCGAACCGCCGCGAGCGCCTCCGGCGCTGCGTCTCCGAGCTCGTGTGACTTGACGCCGAGCTCGTGTTCGAGACGATCGCGCTCAGCGGCGGCAGCAGGGTCGAGCAGGCGGTAGCCAGGGGCGATGAAGATCGCTCCCCGCTCCAGGAACGCCGCCGTCAGGTAGCCGTAGTGGCGGGGATGACCGCCGGCCAGCGCGCCGCCGTGAAAGAACACGAACACCGCTCCGGTCCGCTTGTTCGGGGGCGGCAGGTAGACGTCGAGGAGGTGGCGGGGGTCTTCGCCGTAGGACACGTCGAGCTCCACGCGCGCACCGAGGGCGCGGCGCAGCGAGGCGCTTCGGCGGTCGGCGTCCTCGTAGAACGCGCGCCACACCGGCGGCGAATCCGAGTGGTCGGTGCGGGGTGCTGCCTTGAGGGCACTCATCTGGTGCAGGCTACGGCCGCCCCACGCGTTGTGTCAAGTAGGTTGACATACCTCGTTCCTTGTGCGATTGTCGCCGGCGTGATCCGTGCAGCCGCGATCGAGCCGACCGAGTCGCACCTGCAGATCGGGCAGTCCTCGCTTCGCTACCTCACCTGGGGCGATCCGACGCGGCCGCCGGTGGTGCTGCTCCACGGCCGCACGGCGATCGTCGAGACCTGGACCGAGGTCGCACAGGCGCTGGCGGAGCGCTACTACGTGCTCGCGCTCGAACAGCGAGGCCACGGCCGTTCCTCGTGGTCGCCGACGCGCTCATACAACCTGGAGGATTTCCTCGGCGATCTGCAGGAGTTCGCCGACCGGGTCGTGGCGCGCCCGTTCATCCTCGTAGGCCATTCCATGGGCGCCTGCACCGCTCTCGTCTACACCGCGCGCCACCCGCAGAGCGTCCGCGCGCTTGTCCTGGAGGACGGGGGGCCGCCGGGTGCGACGGTACTTGACGCGGTGCGCCAGGCCCATGCCGATGTGCCGCTGCGTTTTCCCTCCTGGGCGGCGGCGCGAGCGCACGTCGAGAACCGGAACGCGTGGCTCGGCCCGGTCGCGCTGGAGCGCGAGCTCCGCGCGTCGCTGCGCGCGGATCCCGCCGGCGGCGTCTGCTGGCGCTCTGACATCGACGGTCTGCTGGCGGACTCGCACACCGACCGTGACGAGACGTTCCTCGTGGGCCAATGGGAGGCGGCTCGGCAGTTGCGGACCCCGACGCTGTTCCTCTGGGCCAGCGCTCCGGCCCTGATGGACGCCGAGGTAGCCGAACGGCTCGAGCGCTCCAGCGCTTGCATCCGCCGCGTGACGATCGACTGCGGTCACAGCATCCACGAGGAGCGCCAGGATCGCTTCCTGGCCGAGATCGAGCCGTTCCTGGCCTCGGCACCATGAGCCGCGGCGACCCGATCGTTTCGACCACCGCGGGCGCATTGCGCGGAGCATGGCTCGACGACGGGGCGGTTGTGTTCCGCGGGATCCGCTATGGCGCGCCCACTGGGGGCGCAAACCGCTTTCGGCCACCCCAGCCGGTGTCTCCCTGGGACGGCATCCGCGACGCGCTCAGCTTTGGCGGCGTGGCGCCGCAGACCGATCCCGACGACCTCGTGCTCAAGAACGGCTACCCCGCGCCGGGAGCGGCCCTCATGCACGTCAACGGCGACCACGACTGCATCGGGGCCGAGAGCGAGGACTGCCTGTTTCTGAACGTCTGGAGCGCGTCGCTTGACGAGGCCGCGCAGCGACCGGTGATGGTCTGGCTGCACGGCGGGGGCTTTGCGGTCGGCGCGGGGTCGGAGCCCATCTATGACGGCGCAAACCTGGCGCGTCGGCACGGCGTGGTGGTCGTAACCGTCAACCACCGTCTCGGCGCGCTTGGCTACGCGCACCTCGCTGGGATCGGCGGCGAGGAGTTCGCCCACAGCGGCAACGCCGGCACGCTTGACCAGGTTGCCGCCCTGCGCTGGGTGCGTGACAACATCCGCGCCTTCGGCGGCGACCCTGGTCGGGTGATGATCTTCGGGCAATCGGGCGGCGGCTGGAAGGTGTGCACGCTGCTCGGCACGGCGCCAGCCCATGGCCTGTTCACGCGCGCCGCGATCCAGAGCGGTCCCGCGCTCAGGCTGCTCACGCGTGAGCGCGCGGATCTGATGGCCCGCGCGCTCCTGCACGAGCTCGGGCTCGGCAGTAGCGACATCGACGAGCTGCGCCGGCTTCCGGCGCAGAGCATCGTGCGGGCGCAGCGAGCGGTCGAACGACGTGTCGGGGCTCCCGGCAGCACCAACCCGGACGCTTCGCTTGTTGCCTACCTGCCCAACTTCCTGCCCGCGTTCGCCCCCGTCGTCGACGGAGATGTCGTCCCGGCCCATCCGTTTCACCCGGCCGCCTCGCCGCTGTCGCGGGACGTCGCCGTGATGGTGGGCTTCACCCGGACCGAGATGACTACCTACGCCGACGAGGCGACGCTCGACCTCGACGAGGACGGGCTGGAGGCCAGGGTCCATGCTTGGGTCGGCCACGACGACGCCCCACGGCTGTTGGAGCTCTACCGCCGCCTGGACCCCGATGCCTCCGCCGCCCGGCGCTGGGCGCGCTTTCAGGCAGACCTGATCATGCTGCCGTTCGCGCCCGTGATCGCCGAGCGCCACGCCGAGCTCGGCGGCGCTTCGTCGTACCTGTACCGGATCGACTGGGAGACCGACGTCCTCGGTGGGCGGCTGATGTCGCCGCACGCCGTTGAGATAGCGCTCGTGTTCGACAACGCGAGGGAGTGCCACGGCCTCTGCGGGCAGGGCGCGACCGTCCCCGCGATGGCTGAACGCATGTCGGCGGCGTGGGCCGCCTTCGCCGCGACCGGAGCCCCCGACGCACCTGACATCCCGCACTGGCCGCCCTACGACGCCGGCCGCCGCGCCACGATGCTGTTCGGGGAGCCAAGCCGAATTGCCGATGACCCCTGGCACGCCGAGGCTGCCGAGGCCACCGCGCTGATGCCGGGCTTCGAGCAGCGATTCGAGCAGCGCCTCGAGGCGCTCGCCGGAGCTGTGGTGTGACCAGCACCCGGCGCATGGGCGGCATCTTCGAAGGGCAGCTGAGCGACGGCTGCGCGTTTCGCATCGCCGTGCCTGACAACTGGAAGGGCTGGCTGGTGAGCGAGTTCGATCTGTTCGACGATCCGGCGGACGTCGTGGTGGAACAGTGGATCCTGGAGCAGGGCCATGCGCTCGCCCGCCACTCCCGAGAGGGGCGCCGGTGGCACCTCGAGCGAGGGTTGGGCAACCACGAGGAGCTGCTGG
Source organism: uncultured Solirubrobacterales bacterium (assembly GCA_963848745.1). Lineage (GTDB taxonomy): Bacteria > Actinomycetota > Thermoleophilia > Solirubrobacterales > Solirubrobacteraceae > Palsa-465. The sequence goes on from CAWKEO010000003.1 coordinate 289,602, forward strand.
CCCGATTCGCGGAGCGCTTCGGGTCGCCCGAGCAGACGCTGGTGTGGGGCTGCTCGCAGGGCGGCCTGCTCACCCGCCTGGCCATCGAGCGCGACCCCGGGCGCTACTGCGGCGCGATCCCGATGGACGGCGGCGGCGCCGGGTCCCTCGCCGTCTTCTCGATGGGCTTTCACGACGCCTTCGTCCTGTCCGCGCTGCTGGACCCGCAGGCGCCGCTGACTGAGTTGCACGACGATCCGGTCGCGGCGGCCGGCCGGCTGATCGGCGTTATCAACGCTCGTCTGCCCGATCCAGCGGTGCGAGCTCGTCTGGCCCTGGCGGCGGGCATCACGATGCGCCCGGTGTGGACCGACCGATCGCTGCCCGAGCCCGAAGAGGCCGACCTCGACGCCTGTCTCGACAGCCAGGTGCGCGGGCTGCTTGATGACCTCGGACAGTCCGCGGGCCACCGCGTCACGCTCGAGCGTCACGCCGGCGCGGCGTTCGTCGGCAACGATGGCATCGACTATGGCGCGCTGCTCTCGCGGTCAGGCGCCTGGGAGCGGGTCCAGCTCGCCTACGACTTGTCCGGGCTGTCGCTGCAGGAGGATCTGGCCACGCTGGAAACCGCCACGCGTCTCGTCGCCAACGCGGGGGCCCGCGACGCGGTCTCGCGCGGGGCGGAGCCACGCGGCCACGTGAGCTGCCCGGTGCTGACGATGAAGTCACTCGGCGACCCCAACGCGGTTCCGCCCGAGGAGCACAGCTACCGGGAGCTCCTGCGCCGCACCGGCAACGTCGACCTGCTGCGGCAGGCGTGGGTGCACAATGCCGGGCACGTCAACTTCACCGCGGGCGAGCTCGCTGCTGCGGTTGACGTGCTGATCGAGCGCGTCGAGCAGGACCGGTGGACGGGGCAGACCCAGCCGCGGCGGCTCAACGAGCGCGCGGCGGTGCTGGCTCAGCGCACCAAGCTGGACCTCACCGTGCTCCGGCGCGGTGCACCCGCCGCTGCGGCCTCCCGGTTCACGGCATACGCACCGGGGCCCCACGTTCTCTACGACGCGACGTGGGCATGACAGAACCGATCGTCGACACGCGGTTCGGGCGCGTGCGCGGCGCTCGAGAGGACGGCTTGGCCGTGTTCCGCGGCATCCCGTACGCCGCCAGCACCGCGGGCCGGCAGCGATTCAGGCCGCCGTCGCCGCCGGAGCCGTGGGTCGGAGTCCGCGACGCGTTGCGGTTTGGGTGCGCCGCGCCGCAGACAGATCCGCTCGGTGCGCGTCCCAACCCGATGGACCACCGGGTAGTGGCGCCGGGCCTGGCGCTGTGGCGCTCAGAGGGGGTGAAGCCAGCCGAGCCCGAGAGCGAGGACTGTCTGTCGCTCAACGTCTGGACGCCGAGCCTCGACCCGGCACATCCGCGGCCTGTCATGGTCTGGCTCCACGGCGGCGGCTTCGACGCCGGCAGTGGTGCCGAGCCGATGTACCGCGGCGGGAACCTCGCGCGCAGGCGCGATGTCGTCGTGGTCACCATCAACCACCGGCTGTCGGTTCTGGGCTACACGCATCTCGGCGACATCGGAGGCGAGGAGTTCGCGCGCAGCGGGAACGCCGGCACGCTGGACCAGGTCGCCGCGCTCGAGTGGGTGCGAGATCACATCGCCGGGTTCGGCGGCGACCCCAACCGCGTGATGATCTTCGGGCAGTCCGGCGGCGGCTGGAAGGTCTCGACGCTGCTGGGGGCCGCGCCGGCCGCGGGACTGTTCCAGCGCGCTGCGATCCAGAGCGGTCCGGCGAAGCGGGTGCTCGATCGCGACCGAGCCAACCTCTCTGCCGAGCTTCTGCTGCACGAGCTCGGGCTGCTCGAGCGTGAGGCAGGACGGCTTCGAGACCTTCCGGTCGGCCGGCTGGTATCCGCGAGCTACGCCGTCGAGCGGCGCCTCGGCCCTCCCGTGCTGCCCAACTTCCTGCCGGCCTTCGCCCCCGTCCTAGACGGCGAGGTCGTGCCTGCGCATCCGTTCGATCCAGTGGCCGCCGCGGCGAGCCGGGACGTGTCAGTGCTGATCGGCAACACCCGGACCGAGATGACGCCGTACTCCGATGCGGCGACGCTGTCGCTCGATGCGCCCGGCCTGGAGGACAAGGCCCGGGCCTGGCTCGGCGACGCCGGCAGCCACGCGCTCGACGTTTATAGACACCTGCATCCTGAGGCGGAACCCGCGCGCCTCTGGGCGTACCTCCAGTCTGACGTGACCATGCTCCCGTATACGCCGGTGATCGCGGAGCGCCATGCCAAGCTCGGCGGGTCCCCGACGTACCTGTACCGCATCGACTGGGAGACGCCGGTGCTCGACGGCAGGCTGATCGCGCCCCACGCCATCGAGCTGCCGCTGCTGTTCCACAATTTCCGGGAGTTGCCCGCGACGTGCGGCAGCGGCGCTGCCACAGCTGCGATGGCGGATCGTTTTTCCGCGGCATGGGCGGCATTCGCCGAGACCGGCGACCCGAATTGCCCGGACGGCGACCTGCCCCCGTGGCCGGCCTACGACGCGGTCCGGCGGGCGACGATGCTTCTTGGCGACGAGAGCGCCGTCGCCGACGACCCGCAGCGCATCGAGGCCGTCCTCGCCACCGAGCTGATGCCGGAGTTCGAGGCACAGCTGGCGGCTCGTCTGGGTCGGGCCCGTTCCGACATCGCTGGCCTTGCTCAGGCTTCCTGACATGACTTCGCCAGCCGTATAGAAAGCAGCTTGACAAAGCACGTCACCGCGATCAGAATGACCGCGGGTGCGAGAACCAGCTGGGCCGCCGAGGGAGCGGGCCTGGCGCGGGTGGACGTCGGGGGTCAGCGTCGGCCCGATGACGTTTGCCCTTAACCCCGAAGTTTGAGGCTTTATGCCCGTTAGAGCGACAGCCACCGTGCAGCGAGAAGAAGAGCGAGCGCAACGTCTGATTTACGCGATTGGACGCTATGACAGGGCGTTGCGCAACGAGCTCAAGCGCAGGCTTCGGCCGCTGCCACTGACGATCCCGGAGTTCACCACGCTGTCGGTGCTCAGCGGGCGCAGCGGATTGTCGAATGCGCAGCTGGCGCGGCGCGCGCTGGTCACGCCGCAGGCGATGAACCAGGTGCTCGGCGCGCTGGAGGAGAAGGGACTGGTGCGTCGTCAGGCCTCGCCGGGGAGCAGCGCCAACGGTCACCACCGCGCGCGCGGCGCCCGGCTGACCGCCAAGGGCGCACGCCAGGTGCTGCGCTGCGAACGCATCGTGGACGACATCGAGGCGGCGTCATTTTCCGGCATGACAGCAGCCGAGCGTGTGGCATTGGCGTCGTTGCTCCGCGTCGCCACGCAGCGGCTGCGCGACGCTCCGTAGCATCTCAACTAACTTGTCATAGGGAGACAGAAATGCAGGATGTGATCCACGACGGGCGTCCGATCGAGATGGCCCGCATCGGTGAGTGCACCGGGCGTCACCTGGGCTACACGCCCTGGCGCGAGGTGACGCAGGAACAGGTGGACCGGTTCGCCGACATCACCAACGATCACAACTTCATCCACGTTGATCCTCAACGGGCGCGTGAGACGCCGTTCGGCGGCACGATCGCGCACGGGTTCTTGACCTTGGCGCTCGTCGCCGAGGCGACGCAGAGGCTCAACGTCTCCGACGCCAAGACCAGCATCAACTACGGGCTGGAGAAGGTGCGGTTTCCGGCGCCGCTCCCGGTCGGAGCGCAATGGCGGGCCGGCGCGGAGGTCATCGACGTCAGCGACATCCCGGGGGGTGCCCAGGCGCGCATGCGCGCCACCGTCGAGGTCAAGGACTCCGAGCGCCCCGCGGCGGTCGCCGAGTGCCTGATCAGGTTCTACGCATGAGCCCCCTGCGGCTGGACGGGAAGGTGGCGGTCGTGACGGGCGCCGGCCGGGGCTTGGGCCAGGCCTACGCCGAGGCTCTGGCAGCTGCGGGCGCGGCCGTGATCGTCAACGACGCCGACGACCAATCGGCCGTCGGGACCGCCCGAAACATCACGGACGTCGGGGGGCGCGCCGTGGCCGTGCCCGGCGCCGTCGGCGACAGCCCGATGGCGAAGGCGCTGGTGGACGCCGCCGTCGACGGCTTCGGCCGGTTGGACGTGATGGTCACCAACGCGGGAATTCTGCGGGATCGCGTGCTGTGGAAGATGAGCGACGACGAGTTCGATCTGGTGATCGCCACGCACATGCGCGGGACCTTCACGTGCGCGCGCGCCGCCGCGTTCCAGATGCGCGAGCAGGGGGAGGGCGGCCGGATCGTCGTCGTGGGCTCACCCGCGGGCCAGTTCGGCAACTTCGGCCAGACCAACTATGCCGCCGCCAAGGCCGGGATCGTGGCCTTCGCCCGCACCTGGGCGATGGAGCTGGCCCGCTCGCGGATCACTGTGAACGCCATCGTCCCGACCGCGTGGACGCAGATGACGGCCAGCATCCCGGTGTATGCCCCGCTGGTGGAGCGGGTGGAGGCGGGCGAGCCGCTTCCACGTGCGGTCCGGCGCGAGCACGCCATCGGGATGCCGGAGGAGTGTGCCCCGCTGGTCGTGTTCCTGGCCTCGGATGCCGCGGGCGGGGTCACCGGGCAGGCGATCGGGATCGGCGGTGACAAGCTCACGCTTTACTCGCATCCGGCGGAGGCCGTGGTGGAGTACTCCGACGGCGGCTGGAGCGCCGACGAGATCGCCGCCGCCTGGGAGGAGCGGCTCGGTGCCAGCTCCCAGCCATCCGGCGTATCGCTGCCGGAGCTCGATCTCGCCTGAGCGGCGAGCGCCGGCTCCAGCCCGAGGATCAAGCCCCCTGATTTCCTATCTCAACCAGCTTGACATAGTTATCCGGCTTGTCTACATTCCGATCAACGGCCTGCTCCAGCCAACGGGCGGGCCATCACGAGGGGAGAGAAGCGATGCATGCCCGTACTGGCCGCCCGGGTGCGGGCGAAAGTCGCAATCGCCGGCGGCGTGCCGGCGCAGTGATCGCCGCCACGCTGACGTGCGCCGCGCTGGCCGCCTGTGGCGGCTCCTCCGGCAGTGGCTCAAAGTCGAGCAGCGCCAGCAACGCCAGCACGTCGGGCGGCACGCTGACGATGCAGTTCAGCCCGCCGGTGAGCCTCAACCCAGCGCTGGAGGGGACGAGCCAGTCCGACATCGACTTCGGCGCGCTTGATTACGACTCGCTCATCTACCAGCTCGGCGACGGAACCTACGTGGGCGACCTCGCTACGAAGTGGGATTACGCTCCGAACTCCGAGAACGAGGTGTTCAACCTGACGCTGCGCTCCGGCGTGCACTTCAGCGACGGCTCGCTCATGACCCCGCAGAGCGTCATCAGCTCGCTCAACTACTTCAAGGGCGCCCATGGTCCCCAGAGCTCCTATCTGGCGACGATGACGTCGGCGAAGGTATCCGGCGCCAACGGCGTGCAGCTGAAGTTCAGCGCGCCGGAGCCGGAGCTTCCGTTCCTCTTCTCCCAGTACCAGGACGTCGGCCAGATCATCGGTCCGAAGGGCGTCGCCAGCCCCAACTCACTGACGACCACCTCGGACGGCGCCGGCCCCTACGTCCTCAGCCCGACGCAGACCGTGGCCAACAGTTCCTACGTCTACACGGAGAACCCGCACTACTGGAACCCGTCGGCTGTCAAGTACAAGACCGTCATCGTCAAGGTCATCCCCGACCCCCAGACCGCGGTCTCCAGCGCCCAGTCCGGTCAGGTCCAGGTGCTGACGAGCCTGCCGGGGCAGGTCTACAACGCCGCCAAGGGCGACGGCCTGCAGGTGTTTGCGCAGCCGTTTGCGATGGCATCGCTGATCCTCATGGGGCGCAGCGAGCCGGGTTCGCCGCTGGCCAAGCTGCCGGTCCGCCAGGCCATCAACATGGCGGTCAACCGGGCCGCCCTGAGCAAGGGTTTGGGCGGCTACGGCTCGGTGCCGACCGACGGAGTCGGCGCTTCCCGGAGCGGCGGGCTATGACCCGGCCGTGGCCAACAAGTACGCGTACAACCCCGCCGCGGCCAAGAAGCTCCTCGCCTCCGCCGGCTATGGCAGCGGGTTTACGCTGCCGGTGCTCGACACGCTGGCGCTTGATCCCAACGGTGACATCGGCGCAGAGCTGAAGAGCGAGCTGGCGCCGATCGGGATCAACCTGCAGATCACCGAGACGCCGTCGCCGGCCCAGTTCGTCCCGGCGTCGCTGTCCAAGAAGTATCCCGCGGTGATCTGGCCGCTGTCTCAGAACGGCCCGGGCTTCCCGTACGCGGTGCAGTTCGCTCTCGCGCCGTTCACCAACGTGTTCGGCTCGACCGACCCCCAGCTCAACCAGCTGATGGGGGCCGCGGGCGCGCTCCCGGAGTCGTCGTCGGGCCCGGCGTACGCCAAGGTGCAGGACTTCCTGGTCGACAACGCCTGGTACGTGCCGCTGTTCTCGCTGCCGTCGGTGTTCGCCATCAACCACTCGGTGACCAACGTCCAGCCGCCGTCGCTCCAGAACACGACGATCGACCCGGTGGCGCCCGATCCGTCGTTGAGCTGGCGCCCGTCGGGCAGCTGAGACAGGACCTCGCAGACCCGACAAGCCATGTTGCTCTACCTGCTCAGGCGTCTGCTGCTGTCGATACCGCTGCTGTTCCTGGTCTCGATCCTGACGTTCGTCGTCGTCGCTCTGATCCCGGGCGACCCGGCGGTGAGGATCCTGGGGGCCGGGCACACGGCGGCCGAGTACCACGTGCTGGATCAAAAGCTCGGACTGACACAGCCGATCCTGACGCAGTACTGGCACTGGCTTGACCGGGCGCTGCACGGGTCGCTGGGGACCTCGCTGTTCTCGCTGCAGTCGGTGGGCAGCGAGGTCAACCAGCGGCTCGGGGCGACGATCTCGCTGGTGATCGGGGGCACGCTCGTGTCGTTGCTCATCGGCGTGCCGCTGGGCATCGCCAGCGCGGTGTGGCGCGGCTGGCTGGGACGGCTGATCGACGTCCTGTCGTGGGGCGGCTTTGCGGTGCCGAACTTCTGGCTCGGGCTGATCCTGGTCGAGTACATCGCTGTGGGGGCCAAGCTGCTGCCGCCGTCGGGCTATGTCCCGTTCGCCACATCGCCGGGCGACTGGCTGAAATCCCTGGTGCTGCCGGTGGTGACGCTGGCGGCGGCGGGGGCGACCGGGATCGCCAAGCAGACACGCGATTCGCTGAGCGAGGTGATGAGCAGTGAATTCATCTCGGCGCTGCGGCTGGCCGGCCTGTCGGAGCGGACGGTGCTCCTGCGCCACGGTCTGCGCAACGCGGCGATCCCGATCGTCACGATGGTAGGGCTGTTTGCCGTCGCGATGCTTGGGGGCACGATCCTGGTGGAGCAGGTGTTCGCGATCCCCGGCCTCGGGAGCCTTGCCGTGCAGGGCGCCACGGACCACGACCTTCCGGTGATCGAGGGCGTGGTGATCTACTTCACGCTGATCGTCGTGGTGGTCAACCTGATCATCGACCTGTCCTATGCGCGTCTGAACCCGAGGGTGAGGATCGCCTCGTGAGCACGACGACGCCGCTGGGAACCACCGATCTCACCGCCCAGGCGCCGGCGGCGGTGGTCACGGCCAGCCCGAAGCCCCCGAGCCTGCTGCGGCGCGTCGTGCAGCGCCCAATGGGCGCCGTCTCGCTGGTCGTGTTCCTCGGGATCATCATCGCGTGCGCGGCCGCGCCGTTGATCGCGCCGCATGGCCCCGACGCGTCGAGCCTGACCGCCGAGATGTCGGGCCCGTCTGGACACCACCTGCTCGGCACCGACGAGCTAGGCCGGGACATCCTCAGTCGCCTGCTCTACGGGGGACGACCGACGCTGCTGGCGGCGGCGATGTCGACGGCGATCGCGCTCCTCCTGGGCACCGTGCTGGGGGTCGTCAGCGGGTATCGCCGGGGTCTCACTGACCGCGTCGTCTCGCTCTGGTCAGACCTGCTGTTGACGATGCCCGTCCTGGTCGTGCTGATCGCGGTCGTCTCGGTGTATCCCACGAGCCTGTATCCGGCGATGATCCCGCTGGGCGTGATGCTGTCGGCGGCACCAACGCGGATGTTGCGGTCGGTGACGCTTTCGGTACGGGAGGACCTGTACATCGAAGCGGCGCGCGTCAACGGGCTCAGCCATGGCCAGATCATGGTGCGCCACGTGCTTCCGCGGATCCGCGGCCCGATCGTGGTCCAGGCCACGCTCGTCGGCGCCGTGTCGGTCCTGATGGCCTCCGGCCTCGCCTTCCTCGGGTTCGGCGTTCAGGTGCCCGCGCCGAGTTGGGGAACGATGGTGCAGGAGGCCGCGAGCCAATACCAGCAGGACTCGTGGTTCCTCGTGCCGACGGGCGGGGTGATCGCGCTGACGATCCTCAGCCTCGGCCTGCTCGGCGACGTCCTGCGCGACGCTGTCGCTGAACAATGGACCGGGGTGCGCGTGACGCGTCGCCGCGCACGGCGCACGGCGCACGGCGCAATGCCCGCTGAGGTCGCGGCCGCCATCCCGGCCGCGCCAGACGCGGTTCTCGGCGTTCGCGACCTGACGGTCACCGCACCGCGGCCGGGCGGCGGGGAGCTCGTCCTCGTGCAGGGGATGAGCTTTGATGTTCGCGCCGGACGGACGCTTGCCATCGTGGGGGAGTCGGGCTGCGGCAAGTCGGTGACTGCGCGGGCACTCCTGGGCATCGCGCCTCCGGGCGGGCGGATCGCCGGGAGCGTGCGCTTCGACGGCGGCGAGCTCGTGGGCGCAGCGACCACGCGGCTGCGCGAGGTGCGCGGACGGCGGATCGCCTTCATCGGCCAGGACCCGCTGACCGGCCTTGACCCGACACAACCGGTCGGCGCAGCGCTGGCCGAGGTCGTCCGAGCCTACTCTGGCTGTGGCCGTCCCGCCGCGCGCGACAAGGCCGTGGAGCTGCTGGAGCGCGTTCGGCTGGACGACGCCGTGCGGGTGGCGAGGCTCTATCCGCACCAGCTCTCCGGCGGCATGGCGCAGCGGGTGACGATCGCCCGCGCGCTGGCCGGTGATCCCGAGATCATCGTCGCCGACGAGCCGACGACGGCGCTCGACGTCACGGTGCAGGCCGACATCCTCGCGCTGCTGGTCTCGCTGCAGCTTTCGAGCAAGATCGCGATCCTGCTCATCACGCACGACTGGGGCGTCGTCGCCGGGATGGCGGACGAGGTGTTGGTGATGTACGCCGGCCAGGTGGTAGAGCACGGTCCGGCGGGGCGCCTGTTCGAACACCCACAGCACCCCTACAGCGATCTACTGCTGCGTTCAAACCCGCATCGCGCGCCGTCCGGCAGCCGGCTCCCGGCGATCGCCGGGACGGTTCCCGGACCCGGCCAATGGCCCGAGAGCTGCCGCTTTGCCGACCGCTGCCCGCTCGCCACTGATGCCTGCACCGCCGCGCCGATCCCGCTGTTGACGGTCGGGGAGGAGCAGCAGTCGCGGTGCATCCGCATCGACGCCCTAGAAGCGGTGCGATGAACGAAACCGAGATCCGGCCGGTGGCGCAGACGGCCAACGCCAAGCCCGCGCCGCTGCTGTCGGTGCGTGACCTCGTCGTCCGCTTCCATCAGGGCCGGCAGTCGTTTGTGGCGCTCAACGGTGTCAGCATCGACGTGCTCGCCGGCGAGGTACTGGCCGTGGTGGGCGAGTCGGGAGCGGGAAAGTCGACGCTGGGGCGGGCGGTGCTCGGCCTCGTGCCCGTGCAGAGCGGCACGATCGTCTTCGACGGCGCCGATATCACAGGCGCGCGGCACCGCACCCGCCTCGAGCTGGCGCGGCGCCTGCAGGCCGTCTTCCAGGACCCCTACAGCTCGCTGAACCCTGCGCGGACGGTGCGCGCGGCGCTCGCCGAGCCACTCCTCGCCCAGCGCCACCCGCGGTCCGAGATCGCGGCTGCTGTGGAAGCGTCGCTGCAGCGCGTGGGGCTGCCCGCCGACGCCGCCGACCGCTACCCCCGCCAGTTCTCCGGTGGCCAGCGCCAGCGGATCGCGATAGCGCGGGCGCTGATGGTCTCCCCGGACCTGGTGATCTGCGACGAGGCGCTGAGCGCTCTGGACCTGTCGGTGCAGGCGCAGATCATCAACCTACTGCTGGACCTGCGCCGCGACCTCGGGCTGGCATACCTGTTCATCGGCCACGACCTCGCGGTCGTGCGCCATCTCGCCGACCGGGTCGTCGTCCTGCGCCGCGGCGAAGTTGTGGAGAGCGGACCGGCGGCGCGCGTTTGCTCGGAGCCGTCGCAGCCCTACACCAAGGCGCTGATGGAGTCGGCGCCGGTACCCGAGCCGCGAGAGGAGCGGGCACGCCTGATCGCCCGCGCCTCCGCCCCGGGTGGTGGCGGAGATCGCTGAAGAGGTCGAGCGGCTAGCCCTCCGCGGCCCGCTGCCCGTGGACGCGAGCTCGCAGCCGCTGGGGACGGCGTGGCTGCCCGAGCACGGCCGCGGCATCGACCTGGCCGCCCACGGCTACGTGGAGAAGGAGTATCTGGTGAGCGGCGTGGCGGCAACATGGACATGGGACGCGCAGCTGCGCGCGGAGCCGAGCGGCCGCGCACGGTTCACGACGCGGATGCTGGTCCGCCGCCCGGCGGATCCGGCCCGGTTCAGCGGCGGCGTCCAGCTCGAGCCTCACCATCCTGACGAGGACCGGGCTCTGAGCTGGGCGATGATCGCGCCCTGGATCGTGCGCCGCGGGCACGCTCACGTGGGCGTCACCCAGGAGCCGGCCACCGTGCCCGACCTGATCGCGTGGGATCCACAGCGCTATGGCGAGCTGTCCATCCCGGAGCCCACCATGCGCTGGGAGATCCTCGGCCAAGTCGCCGCCGCGATCCGCGCCGGCGCCGTCACCGGGCTGGAGGCGGTGCGGCGAGTGGTCCTCTCCGGGTGGTCGATGACGGGGACGTTCTGCCGCACGTTCCTCGGCGAGGGCTTCCACGAGCGCTGCCGCGTCGACTCCGCGCCGGCGATCGACGGCTACGTGATCTGCATCTCATCCGGCGGCGCCGGCCGTGCGGGCTACGGGACGCTGCGCCCCGGCACTCAGATCCCGCTCGACGACCCCCGGCGGACGATCGGCGCTCACGGCGTGCCCGCGGTGGAGCTGCTGAGCGAGGGCGAGTCCGAGACCCACCGGGACGTGCTGCGCTCCGACGGGGACGGCGCGGACGACCTCTACCGCCTGTACCAGGTCGCGGGCACCGGTCACGTCGTCACCGGCGTCCCGTCGCTGACCACCAACCGCCTGCAGATGGAGCAGCGCGGCGCCGCACCACTGCCGCGGGAGATCAACGAGCGGCCGTCGGACGCGCGCATGGATCTGGTCGCCCGGGCGGTCTTCGATGCGGCCGACCGCTGGATCGACGCCGGCACGCCGCCGCCGCGGGCCGCGCGCTTTGACTACGGCGACCACGGTGACGCCGGCCCCCGCGGGCACATGCCGGAGTCGCTGCCGCTGGTGCGCGACGCCGACGGCAACGCGGTCGGCGGCGTCCGCACGCCGTGGGTGGAGGTGCCGACCGCCGCCTATCTGCCCCACAGCACGCCCCGCCCCGGCCGGTGCCTGCCCGCGCCGCACGCCCCCTACGCCAACCCGGCGCTGCTGGCCGACCTGATCGCGCACATGGAGCCGTTCGAGATGGCGGAGCTGAAACGCCGCTACGGCAACTCCGAGGCATACATGGAGCGCTTCGAACGATGCGCGCGGACATTGAGCGCTGCGGGGTGGCTGCTGGAGGAAGACCTGCCGGAGCTGCTGGCAACCAGGGAGGCCGGCTGTGGACGCTGGTAGCGGCCGCGCCCGCCCGGCCGCGCCGCTCGAGGCTGCGTACCGCCGGCCGTGGACGACGGCGGAGGAATGGCGCACGCGCCATGACGGCCTCGTCGTCGGCGTGGTGGGCTGGAGCGTCCCGCGTGAACTGATCGCCGCCGCCGGGATGCTGCCGGTCCGGCTCTCGCCCCTGCGGCTGGCGGCCGGCGGCGACGGCTACGCGAATGCGGTCCCGGCGGGGCTGGCGGGCGAGCTCACGCCGGCGACGGCGCGGGTGCTCGGCGCGCTGCTGACGGGCGCCCTGGATTGGATCGACGCGCTGGTGATCGGCCGCGACCGTGAGGCCCACACCAAGCTGTTCTACGTCCTGCGTGAGCTTCATCGCGAGGGGGAGGGGCCGATCGAGCGGCTGGCGTTCTACGACCTCCTGCGCCTCCCCCATCGCACGAGCGCGCGGTACAACCGCCAGCGCGCGCGGGAGCTGCTCGAAACCCTCGCCGTCTGGGGGCGGCGCCGGGTCGAGGTTGCTGACCTGCATGCCGCGGTGCGGGCGGCTGGCGCCACGGCGGCCCGCCTGCGCCGGGTGGACGAGCTGCGGGCGGATGCCGCACCTTCGGTGGCCGGCAGCGACGCGCTGGTCGTCGCCGGCGCCGCCCAGGCGCTGCCCGACGGCGAGTCCTGCGCCGCGCTGGACCGTTGGCTGGACGCCCCCGTCGAGCCGGATGCTGAACCGGCGAACCGGGCCGGATCGCCTCTGCGGGTGTTCGTCAGCGGCTCCGGGCAGGACGATCCCAGGACCTACGAGGCGCTGGAGGCCGCGGGGCTGGCGGTCGTCGGCGAGGATCACGAGTGGGGCGACGACGGCCACGGCGCAGCCATCGAGACCGCCGATCCGGTGGACGGCATCGTCGACCGCTACCACCTGAGCCCCCGGGGCGCCGCCCGCGCCGGGCTGGGCGAGCGCGTCGGCCACACCGCCCGCCGCGTGGCGGCGACGGGGGCCGAGTGCGTGCTCCAGGTCGTGTTCGAGCACGATGAGGCGCCGGAGTGGGAGACGGCAACACTGCGCGGCACCTTGGGCGAGCATGTTCCGGTCGTCAGCGTGCGCCTGCCCTACGCGCAGCGCTGCGACGACGCGCTGGCGCAGGCGGCGGCGGAGCTGCAGGAGGCGGCCGCCCGATGACTGAGACCGCTGGTCTGCGGCGCAGTCCGGAGCTCCAGTGCACGCGTGAGTTCACGCGCCACCAGCGCGCTTGGTTTGCCGAAGTCAAGGAGCGGGTCGCGGACGGGGAGCCGTTCGCGGTGTTGAGCGCCGACTCGCCGCACGAGATCTACCGCGCGATGGACATCCCATACGTTGTCGTGCAGTGGTGGTCGTCGATCATCGCCGCCAAGCAGAAGGGGCCGCCGTACCTGCAGCGGCTGCGCGACGCGGGATACCCGGACACCCACGAGCAGTACAACTCGCTGCCGCTCGGCGAGTTGCTCGACGGTGATCCCGAAGGAGCGCCGTGGGGCGGGCTGCCCACGCCCACGATCCTCCAGGCCGCGATGTCCGGTGACGGCATGCGGCATCTCTTCGAGGTGTGGGCCCAGCGCACCGGCGCCGTCTTTCATGCGCTCGAGCGCTCGGTCGACCCCCGGCTGGACATCCCCGAGCGGTGGTGGGAGGAGCTACCGGAGCGTTGGGACGAGTTCCTGCCGCGCCCCCGGCTGGATCTGCTGACCGACGAGCTCATCGGCCTCATCCGGACGCTTGAGAGCGCCACCGGCCGCGGGTTCTCCGAGACGCGGTTCGCCGAGATCATGCAGCTCACCAACGAGCAGGCGGAGCACAATCGCGCCACCCGTGACCTGGTCGCGCGCACCGCGCCCGCCCCGGTCAGCGCCGCCGAAACCATGCCCGCAGTGATGATCCCGCAATGGCACCGCGGCAGCGAGTGGGCCCGGGACGCCGCGGCGCAACTGCGGGCGGAGGTCCAGCAACGCGTCGCTGACGGCGCCGCGGCCTGCCCGGGGGAGCGCGTACGACTGATGTGGCTGGGGCGCGGGCTGTGGTCGAGCCTCGGTCTCTACCAGCGCTTCCAGGAGCGACACGGGGCGGTGTTCGTGTGGTCGATGTACCTCGGATTGGCCGCAGACGGCTACGCCCGGTACTTCGCGGACCGCGACCCGCTGCGGGCGCTGGCGGCGCGGTTCGTGCCCGTCGGCGAGGAGCTGCGGATGCCCACGTGGTCGGCGGCATGGCATCTGAAGGAGGCGCGGCTGCACGGCGTCGACGGCGTCGTCAGCCTCGGGGAGGAGGACTACTTCAGCGTGCGCCGGCTGGAGGCGGCCGGCATCCCGGTGCTGTCGATCGCCGCCGACAACGTCGACCGCCGCACGTGGAGCGAGGAGTGGTTGAGCAACGAGATCGGGTCGTTTATCGAGCGAAGGGTGGTGCCGGCGATGGCCGCGCGGGAGGACCATGTCGACTGACGAGTTGAGAGCCGCCGCGGCGGTGCAGGACCGGCACGGGCCGCTGAGCGGCGTCCGGGTGATCGACCTGACCCGCGCGCTGGCGGGTCCGTTCTGCACCCTGGTGCTCGCCGGCCTCGGCGCCGACGTGATCAAGATCGAGGACCCCGCGGGCGGCGACATCTCCCGCGGCAATGCACCCTACATCGGCGCCGACGGCCTGACGCTCGCGTCGTCCGGCCCCGACGACTTCTCGCTGGCGCTGCTCAACCGGTGCCGCGGCAAGCGCAGCGTGACGCTCAATCTCAAGCACCCGCAGGCGCGGGAGGTCTTCTGCGATCTCGTGCGCGAGGCAGATGTGGTGGTGGAGAACTTCTCCAGCGGAACCGCCGACCGGCTGGGGATCGGGTACGAGGTCGCGCGCGGCGCGAACCCGGCGATCGTCTACTGCTCGATCAGCGGGTTCGGCGCGGGCGTCGATCCGGGGGTGCGCGCGATGGACACGATCATCCAGGCGCTCAGCGGCGTGATGATGACCAGCGGCAGCCCCGAGGATCCGCCGATCCGCGTGGGCGTGCCGATGGCCGACGTGCTCGCCCCCGTCTGGGCCGTCGTCGGCATCCTCGCCGCGTTGCAACGCCGCCACCACACGGGAACCGGCGACTACGTCGATGTTTCGATGCTCGGGGTGCTCACGTCGCTTGTGGCCACCGAGGACTGGGCCGCGCTCGAGTCTCTCGGCCAGCCGTTGCGCACCGGGTCGACGCTGCCGCGGCTGGCGCCGTTCGGCGTCTACCGCTGCGCCGACGGCTGGATCGCGCTCGTCGCGCCTCAGGAGAAGCTCGCAGCGACGCTGTTTGAGGTGATGGGGCGCCCTGAGCTGCTCGACGACCCGCGGTTCGCCAACCGCGACGCCCGAGTGCACCACGACGCGGAGTTGACGGCCGAGATCGAGCGGTGGACGGGGCAGCGCACCGCCGCCGACACGTTGGCGGCGCTGGCGCACGCCGGCGTCCCGGCCGCGCCCGTGCGGACGCCGCAGGAGGCGGTGCACGACCACCGCGTGACCGCGCGGGGGGAGACGGTGGCCGTCGAGCATCCCACTCGCGGCGTGATTGACGGCCTGCGCACCGCCGGAGTGCCCGTGGGGCTGTCGGCCTCGCACGTGGGCTTCGACCGGCCCGCGCCCAGGCTGGGCGAGCACACCGCCGAGGTCCTGGGTGGGCTCGCCGGCTACGACAGCGAGCGCCTGCAGTCGCTGCGCGAGCAGGGCGTGATCTGATGGCAGCGTGAAATGACGACACGGGACGCGCGGGCGGCGGACGATTGGGATCCGTCCGGCCCGGAAGCAAGCGCCGATCCGCTCGGAGTACAGGCGCGGCTTCGAGAACGGTGCCCGGTGGCATGGACCAGCCGCCTCGGCGACGGGTTCTGGGCTCTGACGCGCTACGAGGACGTCGTGATGGCGGCTCGTCACACCGCGGCCCTGAGCAACGCAGCCAACCCCAGGTTCGGCACTCGTCTGTCTCCGCCGATTGAGAGCGACCGGCCCGAGCACACGGTCTACCGGCGCATCCTGTCGCCGCACTTCTCCCGTGACCGTTTGGCCGCGCTCGAGCCGGCGATCCGCGACCTGGTGGACGAGCTTCTGGATCCGTTGCTGCGGGCTGGTGAAGGCGACCTGGTGCCGGGATTCACCTCGCCGCTTCCGGCGAGGGTGTTGTGCGCTCTGCTGCGCATCCCGGTCGACGATGCGGCGAACATCAAGCGGTGGTCAGACGAGGTGTTTGCCTCGATGGAGGAGCGCGGGAACGATCCGGTGCGTCGTCAGGCAGCGGAGGAGCGGCTGCAGGCGTATGGGCGAGCACTGGTCGCCGAGCGGATGAGCCTCGAGCTGGACCCGGACGAGGATCTCGTCACCGGCCTGATCACAAAGCAGGTCGGAGATCGCCGCATGACCAACGACGAGATCGTCGCGATGATCCGTCTGCTGCTGTCAGCGGGTCACAACTCCACGACGAACGCGCTCGGCAACAGCATCCTGGCGCTGGCGCGCGACCCGGAGTTGCAGGAGCGCCTCCGAACCACGCCGAGCGAGATCCCGAGCGCCGTTGACGAACTGCTGCGATATGAGAGCCCGGTGATGGCGACGAAGCGGCTCGCGGTGCAGGATCTCGAGGTGAGGGACCGCCTGATCCGAGCCGGCGAGGCGGTGTTCCTGGTCTGGAGCTCCGCCAACCGCGACGAGCGGCATTTTGACCGGCCGGACGAGTGCCTCATCGACCGTGACCCGCAAGACCATGTCGCGTTCGGCCGCGGCATCCATCGATGCGTGGGCATGACGCTGGCGCTGATCGAGCTGCGAATCGCGTTTGAGCGGCTGTTGGCGCGGACGCGTTGGTTCGGCCTGGCCGGCCCGGTGCAGCGCACCAGCTGGGAGCGCTTGGGCGTCAGCTCGATGCCGATGTCTTTTGAACCCCGGTGAGGAGGTACGAACGTGTCAGCCCAAACACCCTCAGGATCCACGCCTGCGCCGCTCGACAGCCGTGCGCGACGCCCGGCGGCCGACTGGGACCCGCTGTCCGAGACGGCCGTCGCTGACCCGTTCGCCGCTCATGCCCATCTCCGCAGCCGCTGTCCCGTGGCGTTCAGCGAGCGCTGGGGCGGCTTCTGGGCGCTCACGCGGTATGAGGACATCGTGGCGGCGGCGCTGGACACAGACACCTTCATCAGCGGCCAGAAGACGACGATCCCGGATTCGACCGGACCCGGGCGACCGCCGCGGCCGCCACTGGAGTGCGACCGGCCGCAGCACACTCAGTACCGACGAGTGCTGGCGCCGTACTTCTCCAAAGAGCGCGTCCGCGAATGGGAGCCGAAGATCCGGACGATCGCCGTGCAACTGCTGGAGCCGGTGCTTGCCGAACCGGAATGCGATCTGCTTGCTGAGGTAGCCCTGCCGATGCCGGCGGTGGTGTTGTGCGCGATGCTGCGACTGCCCAGCGAGGATTGGCGACTGCTCAAGAGCTGGTCGCTCGAGATAATCGACGCGGCGCGATCCGAGGACGCCGCGCGTCACCGCACCGCCAACGACGCCATGTATGGGTACGTGCGTACCGTTGTGGAGGACCGGCGGGGCGCACCCCGTGACCCTGAGGCCGATCTCATCACCGGCCTGCTGGATCTGCGCGTCGACGGGCAGCCGCTTGACGACGACGAGATCACCGGGGTCATCCGCCTCCTGCTTCAGGCGGGGCACAATACGACCACAAACGGGATCGGCAGCGCGTTCATGCATCTGGCAGCGCACCCGGATGCCCAGGCGAGGCTCCGCGACCGGCCCGAGCTGATCCCGGAAGCGGTCGATGAGATTCTTCGCGCGTTCTCGCCGGCACAGCTCATGGGCCGCAGGCTGGCCCGTCCCGTCGAGATCCACGGCCGGACCCTGGAGCCGGGCGACAAGGTGGCCCTGCTGTGGGCGGCGGCCAACCGGGATCCTGCCGTGTTCGCCGATCCGGACACCGTGGATCTGGAGCGTGGCGGCAACCGACACGTCGCCTTCGGTTACGGCATCCATCGCTGTCTGGGTGCGGATCTCGCAAGGACCGAGATGCGCATCGCGATCGAGGAACTGATGGCGCGCACTACCTCTTTTCAGCTGGTCGGCCCGGCACCTCAGGTGGGATGGCCGAGCGTCGGTCCCGCGTCGGTGCCGGTCCGGCTTCTCCCGGCGTAGGGCCGGCCGGACGCTCGGGACGCGACATCGGGCGCCGCTGCGGCTCGGCTGGGTCGGCGGGAGCGTGCCCACGTGAACGAGGTCCCCGTCGCCCGAGGGCCGATCTTCGACCGCTGGCTCGAGGCCGTTGGATACGAGCTGCTGTTCGGCGCCGGGCACGTCAACACCGCCGTCGTCTCCGATGACGAGGATGCGACGGCCACGGTCGTGCTCAACTCGTTCACCGAGGTGGGCTTGGAACGGATGGGGCGAGCTGCGGATGTGCTGCTGCGCTGCCCCGGTGGCACGAGAGCGAAGCCGGCCGATCGTGGACTGAACCCGGCGCCCTGGCGGCTGCGGATGTAGCCCCGATCCGGAAGCGCCCGTAGGCTCGGGCCCGCTCACGCCTCGGCGGCGACCGGCCGACTCTGCTCGGGGCCGGCCAGGGCGAGAGCCGCATGCGAGCGCCGCGGAGGCGACTCAGCGCGTCATGGGCGGAACTCGTCGATCGTGTCGGCATCGCGCGCACGCGCGCGGGCGCCCCCCGCAACTCGAGGCGCCTAGCGGCGTCCGCTCGGTCGATCCCGCACGTCGTTGGTGCCGCTGCGCGACCACAAAACGAAGGGGCGGTCTCCGGGCCGGGGTTGCCCCGGCCGGAAACCGCCCTCCGAGACCTGTCAGGAGTGCGCCTGCGGAGTCACTGCATTCCAGAAGCCGCAGTGATGCTGCTGGCTGATCATCTCCGCCGAGATGAGGACGCTGTCACCCGCCGGCACCAGCGACATCACGTTCTGGGCCTCATGCGTGAACGGCGGCCAGAACGGCGTGTGCAGCGCCGTCGGATTGCCCGTATGGCTGTACCAGGTCGCCTCCGCGGTGAACTGCGCTGCGAGCACTGCCTGGTCCGGCGACAGCGTGACCGATGCGTTCGGGAACAGGAGTGGATCCGCTGCGATGTGGTAGGCGCCGTAGGGCAGGGTCTGGATCAGGAACTGTGGGTAGAACTGCAACGGCATATCGGCGTCGTCGTTCTCCCACGCGTACACCGGGATCCACTTGGCGAGATTGCGATCGGCGTTGAGGGCCGGGCAAACCGAGTCGGAGTCGGCCACGATCGTCCGGTAGGCCACGAACGCCGAGGGGAAGCGATCGAGCGGGTACTGCTTGAGCACCTGCGGCGTCAGGGGGCCGTATTGACGCCGGACGTCCTTGAAGAACTCGGTCGGGTTCGTCGCGATTGGCGCTACAAGAGATGCGCCGCCGTTGATCTCATCACGGTCGACCCCGTTCATCAGGCCGACGCGGTTGATGTGGCCAGTCCTGAACGCGGTGGCCGGGGACATCGTCAGCGTGGTGCCGTTGATGGTGGGAGCGATCGTCGCGCTCGTTTCGCCCGCGGTCGGGTTGTCGACCCTGCCGCCCGCCAGGACCAGCTTGTCCACGGGCAGAGCGCGCAGGCAGGCGACGTCCGTCGGCTGGCAGCCCACCTTCTCGGCGAAGCGCGCACCGGCCTCCTGCGCTTGATCCTGGGTCGGGATCTGCGACTTGCAGTCCGCCGGCTCCCACACCTGGTTGGGTCCGATGGCCGCGTTATAGAACCCGCTCTCCGGAATGCCGCGCTCGAAGAGGCCCTTGGCCGTCGGCGAGGCAACCTGCGCGCAGACACTCGCGCCGCCGGCCGACTGCCCAAGGATCGTGACGTTGTGCGGGTCGCCGCCGAATGCCGCGATGTTGTCCTGCACCCACCGCAGCGACGCCTGCTGATCCTCGAGGCCATAGTCCCCGGAGTGCGGGCCGAGCGCCCGGTTCGCCATGAAGCCGAGAATGCCGAGCCGGTAGTTCATCGCCACGTACACGACGTGCCCGGCCGTCACCAGGTGCGACCCATCGGGCGGCCCGATCGGGTCGAGGAACCCGCCGCCATGGATCTCCACCATCACTGGCAGAGACCCGGTGTGCGGGCCGGCAGGAATCTGGACGTTCAGGTTCAGGCAGTCCTCGGAACCTGTCAGTCCGCCGCCGGTCACGTTCGGGCCGGGGCAGATGTTGCCCGCGGCCGTCGCCTGGAGGGTCGCCTGCCAGGGCGCAACGGGATGCGGCGGCTCCCAGCGCAGGTGTCCGACTGGCGGCGCCGCGTAGGGGATACCCAGGTACGACGTCACCGCACCCGACGTGAGGCCGCAGACCGGGCCGCTCTTGGTTTGGACGTCCGTCCCGCTCGTGCAGGGCAGCGGACTGGCCGACACGGCTGCCGGCGCCACGCCGGCCGCCGCAACAGTGACGCAACAGAGTGATACCGCAGTGGCGATTGCCTTCCGCGACAGTAAACCTGTCCTCATGTGAAACGCCTCCTTGAGGTGTAACCGCCTCAAGACGTTGGGTGGTCACGAACGAACAGCTCCGGTCAGGGCAGCGGCTCAACCTGGCTCGTACCCTCTCGCCAAGTACGGCAGACCGCGCCGCCTACCGCGTTTCCCTCTCTCGCGCATCGGCCCTCCTCTGTTCTCACCACCAAGTCGGCGGCAGCACTCTGCGATCAGCGGGCGGATCCGGCCTGTCGCGCACGCTAGCCGGAACGTATACCACCGGCGTGCCGGCTTCTCACTGTCTGATATCTAACGTCGTGCCGTGAACGATATTGACCGGTTCCCGGTGCTTTATCTTTTCCGCCGTCAGGACGGACGGAGCAGCGGATCGTGCCCGCTAGGACGTCTAGACGGCTGGGTCTCGGTTTCCCTGCTTCGACTCCGATAGGAAGTGCTTCGCTGCCCGCGGCCCCCGGTGGCGCTTGGCGCTCGACTCAGGGCTGAGGCCGTGTGCGAGAACATGCTTGCGATTCAACAGAAGCACGGCTGGCACGAACGGATCGTCGCCAAAGCACACGCAGCGGTCGGCGGGATCGGAAGCAGAAGCGATCGTCCGGCTCCCTGCGGTGGCGTGATCATTCGCGCCCCTAGGCTTGAGGCCCGAAAAGTTCCGTTAGGCCGTGGAGGGCCGTCCGACGGCCGGTCGCCGATCCGGCGCGTATCTTGCACCAGATCTCTGACGCCGTTGCCATAGCCTCCGTCGTAACGTCCGGCATCGTCGGAGCAGCTGGGCTGTCCTCGACGGTGTATATCGCTCGGGCGCAGCGTCGATGGCAGAGCCACGAGGAGCGGGTTGCCGATCTTCGACTGATCCTCGACGGTGCCGCCGCAGACATTGCTCAAACCGTCATGGCATTAGGCGAAGCGAACTGGGCGGCGGAAGAGGCCAAATCCGACCCCGCGAGGTGTAATGACCGACTTTCCCAGGGCAGGAGTGCAGTGGGTCGCTCTCTGGTGCCTCGCGGGTCGCTTCGTACTACGTGCAACCGGCTGAGTGTGCGCCTTGGAGGCGAGAATGCCGCCTCAATCGCTCTCCTCGTCGTTCACAGCAAGCTCGTCGAACTCGGACGCATCGTGAGCGACCAACTTGAAGAAGGTCTGGACACGCAGCTATACAACGACGCTTGGAAAGCGGTCGAGAAGGCAGAAGCCACCTTCTTCGCAGCGGCTGCAAAGGCGCTCAAGCCCCCTCCGACCGCCAGACGTTGGTCGTTCCGTTGAGGGTTCCCAAGGTCCCGTAGCGACAGCTCGCCCCGTCCGCGATGCTTGGTCGCCTATGCAATCGTCCCTTCGGGGCGTCTGAGCCGACGGATGCGATCGTTCGGCCGAGGCTCGTAGGCCCTCTCGCGGATAGCAGGAATGCCGCACATGCGAGCGCGACCTCGGTCTGCCTCAACACTAACGCCGCAGAGGTCTCAGCGAACGCAGCGTCGCTAACGCCGGGAGAAGGCTCGCTGCGAGCCCGCCGCCGGCGCCCGCGCGGCCTCCTCGGTCGGAGCCGCTGCTGGTCTGCTGGGAACCAGTAGCCCGGATCAACGGAGCTCCCCCGCGCTGGCGTGTAGCCGTTCGCGCAGCCAACGGTGGGCAGGATCGCTGGTGGCCCGCGGATGCCAGCTCATCGTCTCGACCAGGGGTGGGGTTGGCACCGGCGTCTCGAGGATCCGCAATTCTTGAGAGTCCTCGAACGCCCGGGCGAGCCGCTCCTGGATGACGGTTACCTGGCGCGTGCCTTTGATCATGTGGGCGCCGACCACGAAACTCTCCACGAGCGTGTCGGGCTCTTCGATGAGACCACTGCCTTGAAACGATCGATCGGCCATCGAGTCCGCTGAGCCGAAGCGGTAGCCGAGATACGGGAGGCGGCGAACCAGATCGGCGGTCAGCCGATCAGCCACCTCGGAGTGGTGGCGCCAGACGACAGCGACGAAGCGGTCGTTGATGAGCGGCTCCGCGGGCAGGCCACCGGCGCGGGTCAGCCGCTCAGGAATGATCGCCAGATCGACGGCACCTCGCTCAAGCTGTCGTGCGTAGTCCTGGAACCCGGCCGTGCGGATCTGGAGCCGGACGCCCGGCGCCTCTTCAGCGAGCGCCTGAAGCAGGGGCCGGATAACCACGACCAGCGCGTAGTCCGTCGCGACGAGCTTGAAGGTCCTCATGTCGCGGCGGGGATCGAAGTGCCGAGCAGCGCCGAGCGTCTGCTCGATGCGCGCCAGAATGTCGTGAACCGGGGCAACGAGAGTCTCCGCGAGCGGCGTGCGCTGCATCGTTCGCCCCGCCCTGACGAGCAGCTCATCGTCGAACATCTGCCGGAGGCGAGCGAGGGCGCCGCTCATGGTCGGCTGGCTCAGGGCCAGTCGCTCACCCGCGCGAGTGACGCTGCGCTCCTCGAGCAGCGCGCTCAGCGCCACGAGCAGGTTGAGGTCCGAATTCGCCAGCGCTCGGGACGGATCATCCATCGGAAAGGCCGATGCTAGCCATCGAAACTAACGATTTGCATGATACGGGCGCTCAAATGTACGCTCGCGAGCAACCTGTGTGCATGCTCGTAACTGTGCACACCTAGCTCGACCAGGAGGTAGGTCATGAGGACGAAGCTGGCTCGCTGGGTGCTCATCCCCGGCGTCGCGACAAGTCTGCTACTCGTTGCAGCCGGACTCGCGAGCGGCAGCACGGGCCATCGCGCGGCCCGACATTTCGCCAAGCGTGAGCATCGCGCGGCGCGGCTCGTGAGCTGGGAATTCACCACCACGTTCACGTTCGCCGCGCCCGGTCAGCCCTTCCCGCCCGGATCGACCACGCTCGAGCGAATCGTCTACGACCCGCGGCGCGTGGACTCCGCCGGCGACGTCGTGATCACCGGCCACCAGCACTTCATCGGTGGCGTGTGGGCGAACCCCCGCGGGCCGGCCGCGACCCCGGTGAGCAACCTGAGTGTCTTCAACGTGAAGACCAAGACGCTCACCTACGACGTGCAGGTGACGCACGGCGTCCCGATCGTCCTCGTGTACACACCGTTCAAGTTCACCGGGGTCTACTCCCAGACCGACGGCTCCGAGCTTGAGGGCGGCACCTACGCCTTCAATGCTTCCGGCCCGCGCCCGTGCAACGCCCACACCTGGTTCGACAACGGGACCTGCTGAGCGATGCGCCCAATCAAATTCGTCGCGGTCGCACTCGCGGCCGCGTGCGTGCTCCCCGCGAGCGCGCTGGCTAAAGCCACCGCCGCCACCCCCAACACGCCCGTGGTCTGGGGCCACGCCGTGACGAACCTGCAGCACACGATCCACTTCTATCGCGACATCCTCGGCCTCAAGCTCGCGCAGCCCGTGCCGTCGTCGGCGCACAGCGATCCGCAATACGCGGCGCTTACCGGCACAACGGGAGCCAAGTTCCGCTCGGCGTTCTTCCGCGTCCCCAACGAACCGTTCCTGCTCGAGTTCACGCAGTACACGGGTATTTCTCGCCACCGCCTCGAGGCGACGGAGGCCGACCCTGGGGCGGCGGCGCTCACCCTGTCGGTCAAGAACCCGGCCGCCCTCTACGCCGTGCTGAGGCAGGCACACACGCCAACGCTGCTCCCCGGTGGCTCAATCCCCACCCCGGGACCGAACCCGGGTCTCGTGACGGTATTCGTCCGCGATCCCGACGGCTACATCGTCGAGCTCGTCCACCGGCGCCCGACGGATTGGTTCAGCGTATCTCCGCCCCGGATCACCAACGGCCCAGGAATGCGCTACGTCATCCGCGGACAACTCGACCTCACGGTCGGCTCGCTGGCCCCGACGCTGCACTTCTATCGCCACCTCCTCGGTTTCGCGATCACCCCCGGATTCGAACCGCTCGTAGGTCCCGGCCTGTCGCCGGTACCCCCGCCCCTGGCCTCCATGTTTGGGATCACCCCGGGCTCAACGTGGGGAGCCGACACCGGGAACTGCACCCCCACCACGCGCTGCGAGTACTACGACTACGTGGATCCCGCACGCAAGACGTTCAACCCCGCGATCCAGGATCCCGGCGCCCCGCTCGAGACAATCGCCACCCACAATCTCTCGGGGCTGCTCCTGCGCATGAAGCACTTCGGAATCCGTGTGCTCACACCGGGACGTAAACCCGTGACGGTCCACGGGGTGCAGAGCGTCATCGTGCGGGACCCCAGCGGCATGCTCATCCGACTCATCCAAGCTTGCAGCGGGAGCACCGCGCCTCGCGAACTAGCACCGCGAGATGAGGCCGGGCCGCCGCACGCGGGCGGCCCGGCATCGAGACCGGCGGCAAGTGGGCAGGGGCTCCGCAGCCGACGGCGAAGGGGTCACGACGATCGCTTTCGTGACGCGACGATCTGGGCCCTGCACGACTCCTATGCCGACGTTTCGATGATGCCAGTTGGTGGCGACTGACAACGGGTTCGGCCCGGGTGCCAGTGGCCATCCGGGGCGAAGTGCGGGAACCTAATTGCTGCCCGGCCAGGCCGGCGGCGCTGCAAGTGGCGTCATCGAGCCGGTGGGCGATGGAGCTGAGGACAGCGAGCTGTTCGCGTGCCTGGTCATCGTCGTGGCTTGCGAGTGTGTGGGAGGCCGGGTTCCGGATCTTCTCGATGACGCGAGCATCCCAGCGCGGGAACGGCTCGCGGCGATCCTCGTCGCCGTCTACGCGCAGCCGATCGTCCGCGTCGCGCGCCTGGCGATCGATCAGATCACCGTCAGCGAGACTGAAACCGCGATCCGATTCGCCGAGACGCGGGTGACGTTGCCTGAGCTTGCCGCCATCGTGGTGCGCCGATGGCTTGACCAGCGGCAGTCCGACATGCCACCCATCGCCCTCCCGTCACCGTGGCTGTTCCCGGGCAACCCGCCGTCACGCCCGATCAGCGAGCAATCACTTAGTCGGCGGCTGACGCTCTTTGGCGTTGACTGCAACCAGGATCGCCGGGCTGCGTTTCTGCGCCTCGCGGGCGAGATCCCCGCCGCGATCTGGCAGACATCGTCGGCGTGCATGTCGCCACCGCCGGCGCATGGGCAGACATCGCTGGCCGACCATGGGGCGACTACCCCAGCCTGCGAGACGGTGCCGATCAGCAGCGGTAATCGACGAGATGCGTACCCGCGACCGCGACACGGTCCTGGAGATCGTTGACTCGTGCTCGGCGATCGGCGACTGCGTGACCGCATGTTCGTCGTCGGAAGCCGCGTCTAAGCAGGATTAGGCGCGGTCGACGAACTGCTCGCTTTCGGTGAGGCGCCTGGGTGGTTATTGAGAGGCGTTTTCGCCGGGGAGCAGCACGGTGCCGAGGATGCGCCGTCTTCGACCGGGCTGTGGTGGGTTAGCCGCCCGTGGTTGGATGACTCGAGCGAGGTCGCGAATGAAGTCTGCGAACTCGGTGTCGTTGAGCCAGAGCCCGGCCAGTCGATACCCCGCGCCGTCGCGGACAGGATCAAAGTCCTCTCGTTCGAGGTAGCGGTCGAGGTCCTCGAGCAGCCCGGCGACGAAGGCCATGAAGGCGTGGCGGTGATCCTCCCGGCTCATCTGCTCAACCTCTTCAAGGTTGATGCTCGCGGCGGCGACCCGCAGCACGTAGGTGCGCTCGAGCGCGCCGCGGACGCGCCGTTCGCTGACGACGCTCAGTACGCCCGCGGCCACGAGCCGGGCGACGTGGCGGTAGAGGCTCGCGGGCGGCACGTCGCGTAGTTCGCGACGGAGGTCGGAGGTCGTCAGCGCCCGGTCGCCCAGGAACGCCTGGACGATGCGCAGGCGGACGGGGTGCAGGAGCAGGTCAGCGCTGGTCACGAAGCATCTTGATCTTATTCTCAGAGATGATAACTTTACCGACAGCGATACCAGGCACCCAAGGCTTAGGAAAAGAGGCCGCTATGCACGGTATATTCTCGTTCGGACATGCCCGCCGAAGCACGGCCCGAACCAACGCTGGTCGCCGTGCCGCCAAGATAGGGATCGTCGTTGTCGGTTTCGAGGCAGCCGCGTTGTGGCTGCGCGCCTCGCGCATCGCTGGCAACGTCGTGGTCCGCTGTCGCGATGGCCACCTGTTTACGACGATCTGGCTTCCAGGAGGCTCTCTGAAGTCGCTTCGCTTGGGCTGGTGGAGGTTTCAACGCTGCCCGGTGGGCGGCCATTGGACGGTGGTGACACCGGTCAGGGAGTCAGACCTGAGCGCCGACCAGCGCCAGGCCGCGCACGAGCATGAGGACGTTCGGGTCCCATGATCGGCACACCCCCATCCAGCGATTGCGGCCCCGTCCGCTTGCCCGGGGGGACCCTGCACGAAAGCTGCGAATGACTGGTGTCCGCGCGCGTCACTTCGTCGTTGCTGGCGCCGACGAGGACCGCTTCCCGGGCGACTATCGCGCGTGCTCACGCCGAGCACGGACGCTCGGCCGCTGTCCGCGCGCGACGCCGGCCGGGGAACACCGGCAGCCGGGCTCTTGGTCGCCCCGCCGCTTGCCGGCAGCGGGCCGTCACCAGATGTGATGGCAGGGAGTACGCCGAGCGCCTGGATTTGCCGCGCGGCAGGCGGAGCGTCCGGATCGGTTCGCCTGCTCGCCTACCCGCGTTCGGTGGAGCGTGCGATGGCTCGGTGGCAGCGCATCGTGCCGGTCGATGCCGAGGGCGAGCGCGGAGTCGCCGGTCCGATCCTGTACGCGTCGGACCTCTGAGGGGTCGCGCTGTGGTTGTCGGCAGGGGGCCGCAACTCCGGCGCGTGTAATTCGGTGAAAGATTCTGTCGTTGATGGCGGATAAGGCGATATGACCCTCGTTGCTGTGGACGGTCGGTCCGTTGCATTCGCCACGTTGTACGAGCACTGCTACGGCGCGGTGTACGCCTATGCGGCCCGGCGCGTGGGTGGCGATGCGGCTGACGAGATCGCGGCGGACACGTTCCTGATCGCGTGGCGGCGCTGGGAGGCCATGCCGGGCGAGCCGCTCCCGTGGCTGTATGGGGTGGCGCGGAACGTTGTGCTGCGCTACCACGAGGCGGCCAGACGAGAGACTCTGGCCCGCGAGGCAGCCGGGCGTGACCGCTTGCCCTCTCCGGTTCACCCTGACGTGACCGGAGATCCAGCACTGTGGGCGGCGTGGGAGCGCCTGCGACCGACCGATCGCGAGGTGTTGGCCCTGATCGCATGGGAGGAGCTGTCGGTGGCCGAGGCCGCGCGCGTTGTCGGCTGCTCGGCGCCGCAGTTCTCTGTCCGCCTGTTCCGCGCCCGCCGTCGGTTCGAGCGCCTGCTGGCGGGCATCCCCGCATCTTTCAACAGGACGGAGCTCTGACGTGCACCCCGACACGATGAGACGCTTGCGAGCCGCCAACCCGGCGGCCGTTGATCGGGACCGCGGACACGAGCCCGTCGCCCAGGCTGCGATGCAGCGTATCCTCGAAGAGCCGTCGGCGGCGCCTGCCGCGAGGCGCCGCGCCGGGAGGCCGCACGCACTCGTACTCGTGTTCGCGGTGCTCGTGCTTGGAGTCGGCGGCGCGCTTGCCGCCACCGACCCGATGGGCTGGTGGAGCGGCAACCCGAGCGAAGCGCACTACCACGTGAACACGAACCTGCGGGTGCGCACGCCGACGGCGCAGCAGATCCGCTGCCGCACGAGCGGCACCGGGCAGTTCCGCTGCACACCCGCGCAGGAGAACTGCTATCAGGTAGGTCAGCAAGCATCGTCCTGCAGGTTGTCTGGCGCGGGACTGCCGTACATGAAAATCGACGCGATCCCGGCGCCGCCATCGAGAGCATTGTTCAGCCGAGCCGGGTTCGAGAAGGCCATCTCGAAGGCGCTCTCGGCGCGGACGATGACCTCGGCGCAGGCCGCGCATTTCCATGCGGACCTGGCTCGCGTGCCCGACAGCTTCTTCGCCGAGCTATGGCTGGCAGGACAGTACGGGTCATACGGCAGCGGGGACAACACTCGCGACGGCAAGACGCTCGTGCCGCCGGTCGGGCAGCCCTCGATGCTGGTCTGTACCGACGCCGGGCGCGGGCTCAGCTGTCGGGACCTCAATGGCGATACCAGCGCTCCGATAGGCGCGGGCGTGTATAGCGCCGAGCCCGGCCACGGCTGGCGGTGGGTGCCCGGCCCGCGCTATATCGGCGGCCTGCCGCCGGGTATCCGCTTTACGCGCAACGAGTACCAGGTGCTGATCGACGTCGTCCGGTTCAGCACCACAACGAGCAGCGGCGCGAGAAGCACTCCGCTCCCGGCGAAACCGGCACCGGTGATCCACCTGAAGCGTTGAGCCTCGCGACCGGCCGCGTGCGCCCGCCGCCCGTCGCAGCGCACGCCCGACGCCCAACGGAGCATGCAGGCGGGCACGCGCCGAGGCAACGCGTACGCAAGGCGACCTTCGCCCGCATACGGCCTCCGTCCGCCTGATCCATATGAGTCGCCCTACCGATCGTGTAGGTCAGCGCAGCGGTTGTCAGAGCGATGGCCGGCGATGACTCCGCTGCGTCGTTGACCGGGGGCGACCCGGGTCCCGCTCCTGCTAGGCAACCGGTGCGGCCCCTTACCCGCAGGGCGGCCGGCGGCGTCGAGTGTGCCTCCGTCACCGACAAGCGCGTTGTCGCCGAAGCGATGGCCTGGCACGGAGCGAGCGAGGACTAAAGCGTTCGTCGGGTCCACACCTTGCACCAGCACGCACGACGTGATCGCCGATGGGTCGTCTCCCGGCCCCACGCCGGCCAGGGCGGGTCGATCGGGGAGGAGCGTATGAGCGACATGGCCAAGATCTGGTATTCCGGGATCACGCTGAGGCAGCGGGGCTCGATCTAAGCCACTACGTCGTCATCCGACTCTCCCGAACGCCCGTCAAACGCCGGTATCGGCCGATCAAGCGCGCTGGGCGTGCGGTGAGCGTGAGGACGAGTTGGGCCCCTCGATGACGATCTCGCGGAAGAGCTGGCGAAACGCGGCGGGTGGTTTGACGCTGGTGAATCACAGCGCGCAGCGCACCCTCGACACCCGCCCCGCGGTTAGCCAAATCCCTCACGCGCGGCCAAGCGAGGCGGTAAGGTCGCCCTCGCTATGCGAAAGGCGGCGATGTTCGTGGCTCTCTCACTGCTTGCGGCGGGCTGCGCCACGAGCACGAGTACGAGCATCGGCGCGCTCACGAGCCCGCCGGCGACGACAGCCCAAAGCACAGGTTCTCAAACAGCGACGACCACCGGGCCATCCCAGGCAAGCGGGGCCAGGACGTCCGCCGCCCCAGGAACCGATCAGTGCGCCGGGTCGCGATACGCACAGGTCGTGGGCTGCCTGCTCCAGGAAGCGTCCACGCGCAATCGGGCGATCAACCACGCGTGCTCGAACTATCTTTTCCCGGCATGCGCCCAGGAGATCCAGCGCTATCAGACCGAACTGCTGACCGCCCAGCAGGATCTTGGCACGGCCGCGATCCCCACCTCACTCCTCCAGGCCAACAGCAGCCTCCGTGGCGCGATCAGCACCGATCTCAGCGCCACCCGGCAGGCGCTGGCCGCCATCAACGCCAGAAACCTGCCCGCCTTCCTCGGAGCGATCAGCACGCACGCCAGCGCCGGCAGCCTGTTGATCCGCGCGGCGAGCCAGGCGCTGGCCGCTCTCGACGGCTGACGCTGGCGCGCGTCAATCAGCTCGCCAACTGCCCGACAAACGGGATCGTGGCCTAGGGCGGATCGTCGGGCGAGGTAGCTGCCACCCAGTGCCACACCTTCAGGCGCCCGGAACAATCCCGCGGGACGTTCGTGATCCCGGGCTATACGAGCACGTCGAGGTCGGGACGCTCGCCGGGCCGCGCCGCGCGCGGTAGTTCACTGCCGGGCGAGTGAATCCCCGATCGCGCACACGGCAGCATCGCCCAGCGAATGCTTTCCCCTAAGACGACGCGTACTCCCACGAATGCCTTAGCGAGATCGTCGTGCCACGCGACGGCCTGTAAGTCCTCTCCGTTTCCCCTCCGACGAAGCAGCGAGGCTCGATGAACCTGGACCGGGTTCGGCGGGCAGGCTGACATCTGGTCAGTAGTAGTGGCGGCGCCCTCCGACAGCGCGCCCCATGCTGCCAAGCAGGACAAAGACCAGGCCCACCACCAGAAGGATGATCCCAATGGTCCACAGGATCGCGATCTTCGCGACAAATCCGATGATGAGGAGTATTACCCCTAGCGTGATCACTCAAGCCTCCTAAGCCGAGATCGTTGAGGCGCGTCTGCCCCGAACCGGACGGGCTCAAGCATGAGGCCGCGTCGACGCGCTGCTCGCAGCCGCAGATCCGGGATTCATTGCAGGGCCGGTCGAAGCCGCTGCGGTCGCTGCTCCTTTCCATGCGTAGCGGCAGCCTCGTCGCCGTGG
This sequence comes from uncultured Solirubrobacterales bacterium, assembly GCA_963848745.1. Taxonomy (GTDB): domain Bacteria; phylum Actinomycetota; class Thermoleophilia; order Solirubrobacterales; family Solirubrobacteraceae; genus Palsa-465. The sequence goes on from CAWKEO010000003.1 coordinate 320,256, forward strand.
TCGCTTGCGGCGTGACGCAGAACCCAGGCGGCGCGTCACTCACGACTGCTTTGATCGGCCGGCGGTCGCGGAGCTCGCGATCGGAATGGCGACCGAGTGGGCCCCGGGTGTCCTAGTCCTACCACTACGCCGGAGGAAACTGGCGAGCGAGAACGCGCCAGATGCGCTCGACGTCATCGGGCTGGAGCGATCCCGGGCGTGCGGCCAGCCGCGCGACTGCCTTGGGGCCCTCGATGATGACGTCTCGTAGGGTGAGTTGGCGGAAGAGGGGAAGGCCCTCGACGTTTGGGAAGCACAACGCGGCGCGGATGTCGATCGTTCCGTCGCCGGCACCACGCAGAGCGTCCCGGACATACCCCACCTGGCGCTCGACGCCGTCGACGAGCTTGGTCCGGTCGTGGCCGTTGACGCGCAGGACGGCTCTTCGCGGGGAGAAGAGGCCTCCGACGTGCTCGATCCGGACGTTGCCGTGGTGGGTCTTGCTGTCGATCACCGTGATCCCACCGGGTCCGACCGCGATGTGATCGATGTTCGCCTGGCCGTGGCTCGGGATGCGCCGGTCGTGCAGCAGGCGGACGGCGCTGCCATTGAGGTGCGTGGTCAGGCGAGCTGCGGTTCGGACCTCTCCCTGGCCGCCCTGCCGCCAGACGGTGGTCGAGGTCGGCTCGTCGACCACGCGCGCGAGCACGACGCCGAGCCGGCCCAGCTTCTCGCGCGCGTGGGCCTCGCGGCGCCGGTGCCGGCGCTCGTACTCCCGCAGCGCGCTCGCGCCTGGATCGCCGGCGAAGATCTCGGAGGGGTCAAGCTCACACCCGACGCACGTCACGCGGCGCAGGTCGCGGTGCCACACCGCCTCGTGCCCGGCCGGGAGCTCGCGCTCGCACACGAGGCAGCGGTCGGGGCGGCGCAGCCGCAGCCGCTTGGAACCCTCTGCTGAAGCCATAGCCATCCCTCGGCACGAGCCGCGTCGCGCTCGACCCGAAGCGCGACCCGCCGCTCCTTCGTCCAAGCCGGACCACGCGCACGACCCGGCGCTTGCGCCGCCGCCTGGCGATTCGCGGCGGGTCTCAAGCCGTGTCACGAACACGGCAGTTCTCACTTGCGCCAACTAGAAAGATCTCCAGAAACGGCCGCTATGCAGGCGCTTTCAGAGCCAGTGGACCATCTTCAAAACCGGCAGGACCGGGCAGCCCCCGGCTTGGAAGGTTCGATTCCTTCGCCGCGTCGCTACAAGGTTTCCTGGTACTGCGCCGCTTCCGGGGTGTGAAACGGACCGGATGGCGCAGCGCCAGACGTGGGTCAACGCGAGCCAACATGAGCCCCTCTGTGCGGCTCGTCGCCCGACGAGGACCACGCAACGCGAGCGTTTTCGCCGAGAACCTCTATAGCGTCCGCGTTGCCGACTCGCGCGAGAAGGCGCTCACGATCCTCTCGGAGCGGCTTCCGAAATTAGATTCTGTGTTGGGAGGAGGGCGGCGTGGGTACCCCGTCCCCCCCAAGCCGGTGCGTTGTCGTGGGAGCAGGAGAGTGCGCATGTTCACTTCACGTCGTGGTCGATCATCTCGTCGGATTCGGGTCTGGCGGATGTGGTTCCTAGCTCTGGCCGCTGCTGCTCTGGGCGGCCTCGGGCTGACGTTGCCCGCGATGGCCGCGGGCGCGGCGCGCGCGGCGCGTGGCGCACCGCGCGCTGCCGACGCGGCGGCCTGCCCCTGGGTCACATCGACTGCGCCGATCGACCAGCGCGTCGCCCAGCTCATGGCCCACATGAGCCTGGAGGACGAGATCTTCGTCGTCGAGGGCCACGGCACGACGAACGAGGGCCCCAACCCGTCGCCCAACCCTTACGTGTTCTGGTTCCCGGGGATTCCGAGCCTGTGCATCCCCAAGCTCGGTGAGGAGGATGGACCGGCCGGCGTGGCCGATCAGCTGACCGGAGTGACGCAGCTGGCGGCGCCCGTCTCCCTTGCGGCGAGCTTTGACCGCACCCTGGCGCGGCGCTACGGCGAGGTCGTCGGATCTGAGGAGGCCGGCAAGGGTGCCGACGTCAATCTCGGCCCGACGGTCAACATCGACCGCGATCCGCGGTGGGGGCGCTCGTTCGAGGCCTTCACCGAGGATCCTTTCCTCAACTCCGAGCTGGCGGTCAACGAGATCGACGGCGTACAGAGCACGGGTGAGATGTCCCAGGTCAAGCACTTCGCCGCCTACAACCAGGAGACCAACCGAAACACCGAACAGGACCAGGTCATCGCGAGCGATCGCACGCTCAACGAGATCTACTTCCGTGCCTTCCAGGCTTCTGTGCAACAAGCCAACGTGGCCTCGGTCATGTGTGCCTACTCCTCGGTGCACGGCACCTACGCCTGCCAGAGTCCCTACCTGCTGACGACTACGTTGCGCGATCGCTGGGGCTTCCCGGGCTTTGTCACCTCGGACTACGGGGCCCTGCACAGCACCACCGGTGCTCTGGCGGGCACCGATCAAGAGCAGCCGTTCAACACCTACTTCGGCACCCCGCTGCAAACGGCGGTAGCGACGGGCGTGATCCCGCGCGCGGTGCTCAACACGATGGTCTCGCGGATCCTCACCGAGATGTTCCGCTTCGGTCTGTTCAACCACCCGCGTCCCGTCACCACGAGCGCCACCGTCACGACGCCCGCGCATCAGGCCCTAAGCACTCAGGTGGCCGAGAGCGGGACCGTGCTGCTCAAGAACCGCGACAGCACCCTCCCGCTGTCCCGGGAGCACGCCGGCACTGTGGCCGTGATCGGCCCGGGCGCCTCGCCCTCTGTGACCAACGGCGGCGGCGGAAGCGCCTACGTCGTTCCGTCCAGCACCGTGACCCCGCTGCAGGGTCTGCAGGCGGCGGCGGGCTCCGGCACCACTGTCACCTACACCCAGGGCCTACCGACCGATTCTGCGCTGCCCGCGATCCCAGCCGCCGACCTCACGCCGGCCTACACAGGCACCGGTTTCGGCGCCAGCTACTCGGGCACTCTGACCGCACCGGAGACGGGCACCTACGTGCTGTCGTTCACCAACCCGTGCGGGTGCTATTCGCCCGAGTATCTGACCCTCGATGGCCAGCAGCTGATCGACAACCCGGGCACGCCGCCGGTCAGCACGTTCTCGGTGGCCGTCAACCTCACCGCCGGCCAGCACTACTCGCTGTCGATCAGCGGGGGCGGCGAGTCCAGCAACCTGAGCTGGGGAACGCCGTCCGGGCTGGCCCCCGGGATCGCGGCGGCCGTCTCGGCGGCGAAGTCCGCCAAGACTGCTGTCGTCGTGGCCTACGACAACACCGAATCTGAGGCCACTGACCGGCTGAGCCTCAACCTGCCCTCAGCCCAGGACGAGCTGATCTCCGCCGTGGCCGCGGCCAACCCGCATACGGTCGTCGTGGTCAACGCGGGCGCGCCAATCCTCATGCCGTGGCTCGATCACGTCGCCGCGGTGCTGGACGCCTGGTATCCCGGGCAGACCAACGGAACGGCGCTGGCCGACGTGCTGTTCGGCAAGGTCAACCCCAGCGGCCACCTGCCGGTCAGCTTCCCCAGGAGCCTGTCGCAGGTGCCTGCCTCAACGCCCGCACAGTTCCCGGGCGTCAACGGCCAGGTCCTGTACTCCGAGGGCCTCGACGTCGGCTACCGCTGGTATGACGCCAAGGACATCACGCCGCTGTTCCCATTCGGCTTCGGTCTGTCCTACACGAAGTTCGCCTTCAGCGATCTGAGCGTGGTTCCGAGCGGAACCGGCGGCGTCAACGACGTCAACGTCTCGGCCACCATCACCAATGTCGGGCACACCACGGGTGCCGACGTCGCCCAGCTGTATCTGGGCGATCCCGCCGCCGCACAGGAGCCGCCGCGCCAGCTCGTCGCCTTCGACAAGGTGACGCTTGCGCCGGGGGCCTCGACACGGCTGCAGTTCACGATCACGCCGCAGGAAACGTGGTGGTGGAAGGAGTCCGCCAATGGCTGGACGCAGAGCCTGGGCCGCTACCAGGTCTACGCCGGGGACTCCTCGGCCCTGCGCGACCTGCCGCTGCGCGGCTCCTTCGTGATCCGCGAGTCGCCGGCCGCCCGTCAGGTCGTCGTGCACGCACCGCCCCGCCTGCGTCGCGGCCACGCCTCGACAATCACCGTGCACCTGACCCGGTCGGGCAACCAGACGCTGAGCACCGTGCTCTTCGCGCTGCAGGTGCCCCAGGGCTGGACCGTCACGCCCATCGGGACCACGGTGTTCCACAACGTGACGCCGTCGCAGGCCCCGACGGCGAAGTTCAGCGTGACACCGCCGAGCTACGCGCCGCAGACCAACGCGACCGTGCACGCCACGGTTGACCTGAGCAGCGACGCGCAGCGCGAGAACGGGGTGACCGTTCCCGTCCTCTGACGATCGTCTCTGGTGCCGCGGCCTCCGTGCAGACGGAGGCCCGGCGCTCACGCTGCAGCTGAAGCCCGAGAGGGGGCGCAGGCGGTGGCGGCGGAGACCGCGTCGGGCGAGCACGAACTTCCGCTGGGCTCCGGCGGTCGCGCAAACCAACGCCATCAAGCCCCTGTGCGGCTGATGGAGGGTGCAGAGCGCGAGCGCGCCTTCGCTCTCAGAGCAGGCCGGCGCGCTGCGCCAGCGCGCGAGCGCCCGCCCGGTTGGCCGCCGCGAGCTCCGCCTCGTCGGCGGTGCGCAGCTCCCCGCGCTCGACCACCGTGCGTCCTCCGACGAGCAGGAGCTCGAGCGGCGCGGGCGGGCCGAACGCGAGGGCGGTCACGGGGTCGGCGATGTCGGCGTGACCGAGGCCATCAAGCCGCCACAGCGCCAGGTCACCGAGCTTGCCGACCTCCAGGGACCCGATCGCCTCCGATCGGCCCAGGCAACGGGCGCCGCCCATCGTCGCCATCCACAGCGACTGACGGGCGGTGAGCGCCTGCGGACCCAGGCGGGCGCGGGCGAACAGCAGCGCTTGGTGGAGCTCCTCGGCCAGACCACCGTGCTCGTTGGAGGCGACGCCGTCGACGCCCAGCCCGACCGGCACGCCCGCCGCGAGCAGCTCCGGGATCGGCGCGATCCCGGATCCCAGTCGCGCATTCGAGCTCGGACAGTGGGCGACCCCGGTGCCGGTGGCGGCGTACTTGCCGATATCGCCGTCGGAGAGGTGCACGCAGTGGGCGAGCCATACGTCATCGCCGAGCCAGCCGAGCGACTCCACGTAGTCGACCGGCCGGGCGCCGAAATGGGCGACGCAGAACTCCTCCTCGTCGCGCGTCTCGGCCAGGTGGGTGTGCAGGCGGACGCCGAGGGCTCGCGCGAGCTCGGCGCAGTCGCGCATGAGCTCTGCGGTGACCGAGAACGGCGAGCAGGGCGCGAGCGCCACCTGGAGCATGGAGTCAAAGCTGCCGTCGTGGTAGGCGGCGACGGCCGACTGGCACTCGGAGAGGATCCGCTCGGCGTCCTCGACGACCTCGTCGGGAGGAAGCCCGCCGGCGGAACGGCCCAGATTCATCGAGCCGCGAGTGGCGCAGAAGCGCAGCCCGATGCGGCGCGCCGCCTCGACCTCGGCGGCGAGAAGGTCGCCGCCGGAGGCCGGGAAGACATAGTGGTGGTCCATCGCCGTGGTCGCGCCCGACAGGGCGAGCGCGGCCAGACCCGTGCTCGCCGCGACGTACTCCAGCTCGGCGTCGAGGTGCGCCCACACGGGGTAGAGCGCGGTCAGCCACTCAAACAGCGTGCCGTCGGGCGCATACCCGCGCGTGAGCCACTGGTACAGGTGATGGTGGGTGTTGACGAAGCCCGGCGTGGCCAGGCAACCGCGACCGTCAACCCGGCGTGCCCCGTCGCCGCTCGGCGCGGGCCCCGGCCCGACCGCGGTGATCCGTCCCCCGGCCAGGACGACGTGGCCGATGGCGTGCTCGGTGCCCGCGGGATCCACCGTGGCGATCGCGCACCCATCGATGATCACCGCCTCGCCCACTGCAGGCGCCACGCCTAGCTGCCGCGGTAGGTCGAGAAGGCGAACGGGCTGAGCAGGAGGGGCACGTGATGATGGGCGGCCGCGTCGCGGACGGTGAAGGTCACGGTCACCTCGGGATAGAACGCCGTGATGCCGGCGACGGCGAAGTAACCGCCGGTGTCGAAATGGAGGCGGTGGATGCCCACTCCCGGATCGCCCAGCGAGGCGATCCGGCCGTCGGCGTTCGTGTGGCCCTGGGCGGCGGTGCGCCACTCGCCATCGACCTGTTCCTCCCACCGCACGGCGACCCCCTCGGCCGGCCGCCCGGTGGTGGCGTCAAGGACGTGTGTCGAGAGGCTCATGCGCCCTCCAGCAGCTTGCCCAGCCGCAGCCGGTTGATCTTGGCCAGCTCCTCGAGCACGACACCACGCTCGGTCTGCGGGTCGTTCTCGAGCCGGGCCCGGCAGACGGACAGGAGCTCGTCGGCGCTGCGCCCGGACGCGCACACGAGGTAGACATGGCCGAAGCGCTGCTCGTAGGCCGCGTTGGCGGCGGCGAGCTCGTCGAGGACGCCGGCGGGCGCGGTGGCGACGCCTGCCTGCTCACCCCGCGCCCACGCCGAGGACCGGCGATCATCCCCGTGCGCCGAGTGAGAGTCACCGATGCGCGGGTGACCGGCCAGGGCCTGCGCGAGGCCGTCGGCGTCGAGCGCGGCCGTGGCGCGGTCCGAGGCCGCATACAGCGCGGCCTCGGCCCGGTAGGGGCGAGCGGCCGCCATCGCCTCGACCCACGCGTCGGCGGCGCAGCAGCTGCGCAGCCGGGCGCGCAGCTCGCCGTCGGGCGCGGCATCGAGGACGGCCGCGCCCCTCACACGCCACCGCCATCGGGACGGGGCGGCGCGCCCGGGAGCACCACCGCCCCCTCGTCGACCGCGACCTGCACCGCGCTCTCGGTCTGGGCGCCCTGGCCGAAGTGGTTGAACACCAGGTTGAGGATGAACACCACGATCACGGTGGCGGTGATGCTCGACCCGAAGATCACCTGGAAGTTCTTCGGGAACTTGTTGTAGAAGCTCGGGTCGAACGCGGGCAGCAGGCCGACGGCGAGTGACATGGCGATGATCAGCAGGTTGTGGTTGTTGCGGAAGCTGACCTTGTGCAGCGTCTGGATCCCGACCGCGGTCACCATCGAGAACATGATCGTGGCGGCGCCGCCGATGACCGGCCCGGGCAGGTCGGCGACGATCTGCCCGACCTTCGGGATCAGGCCGAGGATCACCAGGAAGCAACCGCAGGCGGTGACCACCCAGCGGCTGCGGATCCCGGTCAGGCCGACGAGGCCGACGTTCTCGGCGAAGGCGGTGTCTGGGAACGAGTTGGTGAACGAGGCCAGGAACGCCGACAGTGCGTCGGTCGCCAGTCCACGCGCCAGGTCGTTCGGCGTCAGATCGCGGTCCACCATCTCGCCCACCGCGAGCATGTCCGCGGTGGACTCGGTGAACGTCACCAGCATCACGATGCACATGGTGATGATCGGCGCGGCCGCGAACTTGGGATCGCCGAAGCGGAAGATGTGCGGCCCGCCGAACCACGCCGCCTGCGAGAGGTTGCCGAAGTGGGCCTGCCCGATGATCGCCGCCACGATCGTGCCGATCACGATGCTCAGGAGCACGGCGATCTGGGAGACGAACCCGCGGAACAGGCGGCTGATCAGGATGATCGACAGGGCGACGGTGCCGGCGAGCACCACGTGGGAGACCTGGGCGACGTTCGCCCCGTTGACCACGGTGGGGGCGATCAGTGAGATGTCCGCACCGCCCAGCGACAGCCCGATGATGCAGATGACCGTACCCGCGACCAGCGGCGGGAAGAAGCGCACGATCATCGAGAACGGCTTGGCCAGGATGACCCCGAGGACGCCGGAGACCAGCATCGCGCCGTACACGTAGGGCAGGCCCTTCACGCCGCCGTACTGGGTCGCGATGATGATCATCGGATTCAGCACAGTGAAGGTCGCGCCCGCGACCACCGGCAACCTGACCCCGAGCACCTTGGAGATGCCGGCCGACTGGATGATCGTGGCGATGCCCGAGACGAGCAGGTCCGCGCTCACCAGCGCCCCGATCTGCCCCGCGTTCAGCCCGACCGCCGGTCCGACGATCAGCGGAACCGCGACCGCTCCGGCGTACATGATGCACAGGTGCTGCAGGCCGAACACGAGCAGCTTGTGCAGCGGGGGGACCCGGTCCACGACATGCGGCTCGTTTGACGGCCCGGCGCCGGTCGGTCGGTCGAGCGTCGGTGTTGACGACATTGATCCTTCTCCCTCTCCTCAGCGGTGGCCGATTGCCCAGCGAGCTCGAGATCCGTCTCGACTTCCGTCTAGCGGATTTCTTATTCCGCTGAGCAGAGAAGCTATTCCGAACGGGAGCCGCTGTCAAGCGGCTTTCCACACCCGCCCGGGGGGCGAGCGGCGCAGATCCGCGCCGCACCGGCGCGGCGCGTCATGCGGCGGTCTCGGCGTCGGGGTCAGCCGCGCGCGGGCGCGGGAGCGGCGAGCTCGGCGCCGATCTTCTCGGCGGCCGTGCGCAGGATCGGCGCGGCGTTCTCGATCACCGCGTCGGACATGCGTGTCAGCGGCCCCGACATCGACAGCGCCAGCGGCCGGGGGGCGCCCGGTACGGCGAGCCCGACGCAGCGCACGCCCAGCTCCTGCTCGCCGTCGTCGAGCGCATATCCCCGCTCGCGCACCCGCTCCAGGTCGGCGAAGAACAGCTTGGGCGTGGTGATCGTGTGCTCGGTCCGGCGCGGCATTCCGCTGCGCTTGAGCAGCTCGCGCACCTCGTCCTCGGACTTGGTGGCCAGGATCGCCTTGCCGACCGCGGTCGCGTGGGGCTTGGCGCGGCGGCCCACCTCGGTGAACATCCGCATGAAGTTCTGCGAGGGCTGGACCTGGGCAACGTAGACGATCTCCTCGCCGTCGAGGACGGCGAGATTGACTGACTCGCCGAGCGCGGCGACGACATCGGACATGTACGGGTGCGCCAGCGTCTCCAGCCGCTTCGTGCTCGTGTCGACCAGGCGCATCAGCCGCGGGCCGAGCGAGTACTGACGCGACGGTTCCTGGCGGACGTAGCCGAGGTCGACGAGCGTACGGACCAGGCGGTGGATGGTGGCCGGCGGCAGCCGGGCGTCGGCGGCGAGCTGCGAAAGGCCGATCTCGCCCCCCGCGTCGGCCATGGCCTCCAAAATCGCGAATGCCCGCGCCAGCGACTGGACCCCGCCGTGCGATTGCGGCTCCGAGGAGCCATTGGTTCCCATCCACGTCCTCCGAGAGCCCCGGTCGGTGCCTGGTCCACCCAACGATATCAAGATTCCGCATGACGGTATGCGCGCTCAACCATCCGTCCGGTCTCCCGGTGCCCTGCCGGCCGCAACTCGCCGCCGGGCCGAGGTCTCTTCTCACCCGTGCCCGCCTCTCTCGATGAGCCTGCCGCGCCCGGCGGCCGCCGAGTCGATCCGCTCGCCCCGCAGCCAGGTCTGGCGAACCACGCCGGTCAACCGGCGCCCGGCGTAGGGAGTCACCGGGTGGCGCTGGTGTAGACGCGCCGGATCGACGACGAGCTCGGCGTCGGGGTCGAACACGACGAGGTCCGCGTCGGCTCCGACCGCGATCCGCCCCTTGCCGGTCAGCCCGACTCTGGCCGCCGGAGCGCAGGACATCCAGCTGACCACGTCGGCGAGCGCGCAGCCTCGGGCGCGAGCCGCCGACCACATGACGGGCAGGCCGAGCTCCAGCGACGCGATCCCGCCCCACGCGGCCGCGAAGTCCCCGGTGTCGGAGCGCTTGAGCTCCGGGGTGCACGGGGAGTGATCGGACACGACCATGTCGATCTGGCCGCCGATGAGCCCGGCCCACAGCCGCTCGCAGTTCTCGGCCTCGCGGATGGGCGGCGCGCACTTGAACTGGGTCGCCCCGTCGCCGATCGCCTCGGCCACGATGGCCAGGTAGTGCGGACACGTCTCGACCGACACGTCGACGCCGGCGGCGCGTGCCGCCTCGAGCTGCGCCAGCGAGCCGGCGCTCGAGAGGTGCACGACGTGCACACGCCCGCGGGTCGCCCGGGCGCCGGCGAGGATCTCGGCGATCGCCTGGTCCTCGGCCGCCGGGGGGCGCGAGCTCAGATAGCGCGCGTACGAGGGGCCGCCGGGGCGGGGGGCGGCCCCGATCACCTCGGCGTCCTCGGCGTGGGCGATGAGCAGCGCGCCGAGCCGAGCCGTCTCGGCCATCGCCTCGGCCAGCCCGGGGCCGCGCAGGGGCGGGAACTCCGGCACGCCCGAGTCGACGAGGAAGCACTTGAAGCCGAATACCCCGGCGCCATGGAGCCCCGCGAGGTCGCCCACGTTGCCCGGGACCGCGCCGCCCCAGAATCCGATGTCGACGTACGCCTGCGCGGCGGCGCACTCACGCTTGCGCTCCAGCGCCGCGACGGTGGTCGTCGCCGGGATGCTGTTGAGCGGCATGTCGATCACCGTGGTCACCCCGCCGGCCGCGGCGGCCCGCGTGCCGGTGGCGAAGCCCTCCCACTCGGTGCGCCCAGGCTCGTTGATGTGCACGTGGGTGTCGACGAGGCCGGGCAGCAGCACCTCGTGGTCGGCGAGCGTGACGGTGTCCGGAGCCGCGATCGACCCGGCCTGCGAGTGGTCGAGCACGGCGGTGATGCGCCCGTCGCGCACACCGACGACGCACGGCCGCTCGGCGCCGTCGAGGACCGCACGCGCGGCCACGAAGATGCGGTCAAACGCGGGCTCAGCCATGGGGCAGCCGGTCCCCCAGTCGCGCCCCGATCCCCCGCAGCAGCGCGGGTCCCTCGGTGAGCGCCTGATCGAGCGTTGCCGCCTCGTCGAGCAGGGTGTAGACGCCGTCGAACCCCGCGCTGCGCAGTCGCGCGGCATCGAGCAGGCAGCGTCCGGCCACGCCGATGACCGGCACGCCCGCGGCGCGGCCGGCGGCGGCGACCGCCGCCGGGGCCTTGCCTCGCAGGGTCTGCTCGTCCAGGGAGCCCTCGCCGGTGACGATGAGGTCCGCGCCGGTCAGCGCCTCGGCGAACCCGAGGTGGTCGAGCATGAGCTGGGCGCCCGGGCGCAGCGTGGCGCCGAGAATCGCCACCGCCGCGAACCCGACCCCGCCGGCCGCCCCCGCCCCCGGCTCGCCGCGGCGGTCCCGACCGGTGGTCGCGGCGACCAGGTCGGCCCAGTGCTCCAGCGCCGCATCGAGTTGCCGCACCTCGTCGGGGTCGGCCCCCTTCTGGGGGGCGTAGACGGCGGCGGCGCCGTCCGGACCGCTCAGCGGATTGTCGACATCGCAGGCGAAGTCGAGGCGGGCGGAGGCCAGCCCTGGGTGAAGCCCGGTCAGATCGAGCGTGGCCGCCGTCCCGGCCCCGGCTCCGCCCCGCCCGGCCGGGGCGCCCGCGGCGTCGTACACCCGCGCCCCGAGTGCCTGGACGAGGCCGAGCCCGCCGTCGGTCGATGCGCTCCCGCCGATCCCGACGAGCACCTCGGTCGCGCCGGAGTCGAGCGCGTGGGCGATCACCTCCCCGAGCCCGCGACTGGTCGCGGTGAGCGGAGCCAGCGCGCCCCGCAGCCCGGCCAGACCCACCACCTCGGCCAGCTCGACCACCGCCTCCCGGCCCCGGCGCACGTACCAGGTCGCCGCCGGCTGCCCGATCGCATTGCTCGCCTCCAGCGCGACGCGCGTGAAGCCGGCGGCCTCGAAGGCGGCGAGCGATCCATCGCCGCCGTCGGCGACCGGAACCGCCACCAGCTCGGCACCGGGGCGCCGGCTGCGGATCCCCTCGGCGAGCGACGCCGCCACCTCGGCCCCGGTCAGTGTGCCCTTGAACTTATCCGGTGCCAGTACCACCCTGGCCATCAGTCGAGATTTGCATACGCCGCGGTGGGAGCGTCGGCTCCGGTCAGGGCCAGGTCCTCGAACTCGGTGACGTTGTCGAGCTCGGTCCCCATGGAGACGTTCGTGACCCGTTCGAGGATCGCCTCGACGACGACCGGCACCTGGAACTCCGCCATCAGCTCCTTGGCCCGCTCGAGCGCGGGCAGGATCTCATCGGGCTCGAACACGCGCAGCGCCTTGCAGCCGAGGCCCTCGGCCACCTTCACGTGGTCGACGCCGTAGGCGCCGATCCCCGGGGAGTTGACGTTCTCGAACGACAGCTGCACGCAGTAGTCCATGTCGAATCCGCGCTGGGACTGACGGATCAGCCCCAGATACGCGTTGTTGACCACGACGTGGATGTAGGGGATCTTGAACTGCGCGCCGACGGCCAGTTCCTCGATCATGAACTGGAAGTCGTAGTCACCCGACAGGGCCACCACGGTGGCGTCCGGATCGGCGGTGGCCACGCCAAGTGCGGCCGGTATCGTCCAGCCGAGCGGGCCAGCCTGTCCGGCGTTGATCCAGTGCCGGGGGCGGTAGACGTGCAGCAGCTGGGCGGCCTGGATCTGGGACAGCCCGATCGTGCTCACGTAGCGGACGTCCTCGCCGAACGCTCGGTTCATCTCCTGGTAGACCCGCTGGGGCTTGAGCGGAACGTCGTCGAAGCTCGTCTTGCGCAGGAGCGTGCGCTTGCGCTCCTGGCACGCGTCCGCCCACTCGGAGCGGTCGGGCAGCTCGCGATCGCGTGCGGCAGCGAGGAACAGCTCGAGCGCGGCCCCGGCGTCGGACACGATCCCGTAGTCGGGCGCGAACACCCGGCCAATCTGCGTCGGTTCGATATCGACGTGCACGAACCTGCGCCCGGCGGTGTAGGTGGCGAGGCCACCGGTGTGCCGGTTGGCCCACCGGTTACCGATACCGAGCACGAAGTCGGCGGCCAGCATCGTGGCGTTGCCGTACCGGCGCGAGGTCTGCAGGCCGACCATGCCGGCGTTGAGCGGGTGATCGTCGGGGATCGTCCCCCAGCCCATCAGCGTCGGGACCACGGGCACGCCGGTCAGCTCGGCGAACTCCAGCAGCAACTCGGCGGCGTCGGCATTGATGATCCCGCCCCCGGCGACGATGAGCGGCCGCTGCCCGGTCTGGAGCATGTCGAGCGCGCGCTCGATCTGGGCCCGCGTGGCCCGGGGCTTGAACACGTCGAGCGGCTGGTAGGTGGCGGGGTCGAATTCGATCTCGGCCTGCTGGACGTCGATCGGCAGGTCGATGAGTACCGGCCCCGGACGCCCGGATCGCATCAGGTGAAACGCCTGCTGGAAGACCCCCGGCACCTGGCCCGGCTCGAGCACCGTAACCGCCATCTTCGTCAGCGGCTTGGCCACCGCGGCGATGTCGACGGCCTGGAAGTCCTCCTTGTGCAGCTTGGCCACGGGCGCCTGGCCGGTGATGCAGAGGATCGGGATCGAGTCCGCCGAGGCCGAGTACAGACCGGTGATCATGTCGGTGCCCGCGGGTCCGCTCGTGCCGATGCAGACCCCGATGTTGCCGGGCGCGGCACGGGTGTAGCCCTCGGCCATGTGCGAGGCGCCCTCGACGTGGCGGGCGAGCGTGTGGCGCAGCCCGCCGTCGAGCTGGATCGCCTTGTAGAACGGGTTGATCGCCGCCCCCGGCAATCCGAACAGCTGGGTGGCGCCCTCCGCCTTCAAGATGCTCACTGCGGCCTGCGCCGCGGTCATGCGTGCCATGTCGTCACTGCTCCGTTTCGATCGAATGCCCGGCGAGTCGCTCGACGCCGCGCAGCAGGGCCGAGTGATCGAGGTTGCCGTCACCGCAGGCGCGCGCCGAGGCCATCAGCTGCGCGGCGAGCGCGCCGAGGGGGAGGACCACTCCGGCCTCGCGGGCGGCCGAGGTGACGATGCCCAGGTCCTTGTGGTGCAGGTCGATGCGGAAGCCGGGCGGGAACGACCGGCGCAGCATGTTCTCGCGTTTCTGCTCGAGCACCTTGGAGCCGGCCAGTCCACCGCCGAGCACCTCGAGCGCGGCCTCGGTGTCCACCCCGTATGCCTCGAGGAAGACCAGCGCCTCCGCGACGGCCTCGATGTTGACGGCGACGATGAGCTGGTTGGCCGCCTTGACGGTCTGGCCGGCACCGCTGGGCCCGACGTGCACGATCGTCCGGCCGACCGTGTCGAAGATCGGCTGGGCGGCGGCGAAGTCCTCGGCCGCGCCCCCGACCATGATCGACAGGATGGCGTCCTTGGCCCCGGCCTCGCCGCCCGAGACCGGCGCGTCGAGCATCCGCAAGCCGCGCTCGCGCGCGGTCTCGGCGAGCTCCGCGCTCACATCGGGCCGGATGCTCGAGAAGTCGATCACCAGCGTGTCGGGAGCCGCGCTGTCGAACACGCCCTGCGGGCCGGTCAGCACCTCCCGCACGTCGGGGGAGTCGGGCACCATGATCGCCACGACGTCGGCGCCCTGCACCGCGTCGGCGATCGAGTCGGCGGCCCGTCCGCCGGCCTCGACGAGTGGCCCGGCCTTGTCGCTTCGGTTGTAGCCGCTCACCTGGTGTCCGGCCTTCTGCAGGTGGACCGCCATCGGGCTGCCCATGATGCCCAGGCCGATGAATCCCACGGTGCTCATGCTCGCCCTCGCTCTCCGCCCGGCAGCCGCGCCGCACGCCGCTGCGCGGGCAGCCAGGCCAGGCTCGTTTCGGTCTCGGTGGTCGGCTTGTACTCCAGTCCCACCCAGCCCGCGTATCCGCGCTCGGCCAGGTCGCGGAGATGGCGGTCGATATTCATCTCGCCGCTGCCCGGCTCGCCGCGGCCCGGATGGTCGGCGATCTGAACGTGGCTGGTCAGCTCGGCGTGGCGCGCGATCGCTGCATCGACATCGTCGCCGTTGTTGGCCAGGTGGAATAGATCGCAGAGGAACCCGACGTTCTCGTGCCCGTCGGCTCGGACCGCCTGCACCACCCCTACAGCGTCGGCGGCCGTGCGCAGCGGGTAGGGCTTCGGGCCGCTGACCGGCTCGATGAGCACGGTCGCGCCGATCCGGGCGGCCGTGTCGGCGGCCCGCCCGAGGTTCTCGCGGGCGAGCTCGTCCTGCTTCTGGGGCGGCACCCCGTCGACGCGGTTGCCGTACAGGGCGTTGAACGCCTGCACGCCGAGCTGCTCGCCGATCCCCACCGCGACATCGACGTTCTCGCGGAACTGGGCCGAGCGATCCGGGATCGACAGCACGCCGGCGTCGGACCCGGCGAGGTCGCCGGCGAAGAAGTTCAGCCCGATCAGCCGCACCCCCGCGTCACGAATCGCGCCGACGAAGGCGTCGAGCTCCGCGTCGGGGGGGACGGGCTGCTCCGGCCAGGGCCACCAGAACTCGACGGCGCCGAAGCCGGCAGCTCGCGCCGCCGCGGGACGCTCGAGCAGGGGGCGCTCGGTGAACAGCATCGAGCAGTTGACCAGATAGTCCAGGCCGTGATCGCTCATCGGACCGCTCCGACTCACGCGAACGCCGGGACGGCGAGCCAGGCGTCGCCCGGGTCGGGAGCGTCGTCGCGCGCCACCGTCGCCTCGATCAGGCCATAGGGCCGATCGGCGGCGATGAACACCTCGCCGTCGTTGGCCAGCCCGAACGGCTCGAGGTCGACGAGGAAGTGATGCCGGTTGGGCGCGGAGAACCGGATCTCGACCACGTCGTCGTGGCTCTCCAGCACGCTGCGGCCCATGAGGTACAGGGTCTCCTGCAGAGCGCGGCTGTAGGTCGTGGCGAACGTCTCCAGCAGCCCGGCCCGGATCGCGTCGTGGCTGGCGTTCCAGTCGACGTCGGTGCTCGCGTAGCGCCAGCGCGCGACGAGCGAGGTGGCCATGATCCGGTCGTCGGCCTCCTGCAGCGTCGTGTACTCGTCCTTGAGATAGCCCTTGAACTCAGACCCGGTTGACTTAAGCAGCACGAGGTCGGTCAGGCCCGACACCACCGAGACGTGCTCGGCCTCGCCCCGGTCGCTGACCGTGACCACCGTCGTCCGCGTCCCGTCGCCCCGGCGCACGAACGCATGGTCGTGTCCATTCGCGCCGACGGGAATCCGAGCCCACGGATACTGCTCGACCCGGATCTGAGCGCTGTCGGCCTTGGGCGCGGCTTGCAGGAAGCGCCGGCCGAGCGCGATCGCGTAGTCCTCCGGCGAGCTGACGCCGTGTCGCTTGGCGAACGCGAACGCGGTGTTCTTCTGCGTGTCGGTCGGCAGCACGTCGGCTTGGTCGCCGGTCACGTGCGCATCGGCGAAGGCGCCGCGCAGGGAGCTCGACACGTTGAGGTCGACGAGCTCGTGCCGGGGCGTGTCGCGGTAGACGCGCACGACCCGGTTCTCCGCCTTGCCGTACTGATTTGCTCCGAGCGAGATGCCCATGTGGGAGGCTCCTTGTCGCCGTACCGTTCCGAGTTCAACGGACTTATTCCGTCACACGGAATACCACTACCGTATACTGGAAAGCCTAGCGAGGACGAGTGACCCTGTCAACGGAGGAATGCGCGTGCGAAGAGCCGATGAGGTCGGGACAGGTGGCGACGGCAGTGGCGCTCGGTGGCGCTCTGAGGAGGCGTGCTGACATGCCACCGATGTTCTTGAACGGCGGCGGCATGCGGGGCGGGGCCGTGCACCATCACGTCGAGGGCGTCCCGCTGATCCGGGAGGCGCGCACCGCCCCCCACTACCGGTTCTTCTCGATCCGCGACGAGTTCCCCGCGCTGCTGAGAAGTGCTGAGGGCGGGGCGGCCATCGCGGGTGAGCTCTACGACATGCCCATCGAGACGCTGCACCGCTCGCTCCTGCCGGCCGAACCGCCGGAGCTCGAGCTGGGCACGATCGAGCTCGAGGACGGGACCGTCAGCTTCGCCATGCTGCTGCGGGACGAGGTCCTGCAACGGGGCACGGGTCTCATCGAGATCACCGGGCATGGAGGCTGGCGGGCCTACCGGGGCGAGAGCTGAGTGACGGACGCGCGGCTGGCCTCGCAGTGGCCATTCGCACGCATGATGTCGATGGCGATGGTGGGGTTCACGGGCTTCTTCGTGACCCTGTCAGCGCTGCCGGCGCATGTGGCGTCGGCCGGCGGGTCCACCGCCTCGGCCGGAGCCGCGACGACCGCCATGCTGGCGGCCACCATCCTGTTCGGGCCCGTGGTGCCGGCGCTGCTGCGCCGCCTGTCGACATCCACCGCGGTGGCCGTGGGCCTGCTCGCCCTGGGGCTACCGGCCCCACTGCTGATCTGGGCCGGCTCGGGTGCCGGCCTGTACTCGATCTGCGTGCTGCGGGGCGTTGGGTTCGCCGTCTTCACAATCGCGGGCGCGTTCATGGTCAGCGAGGTCGCGCCGCCCGGTCGCGAGGGCTCGGTGGCCGGGCTGTACGGGCTGGCCGGGGCGATCCCCAACGTGGTCATGATTCCGCTCTCGGTGATCCTGCTGCACGCGGTGGGCTTCTGGTCGGTGGCCGTGATCGCCGCCGTCCCCGCCCTCGGCGCGGCACTGGCGTGGGGCGGCGGCTGGCGGCGCGAGGCCGCAGAGCCGACTCCGGCGCTGTCGCGCGGCGCGACCCAGCGGGCGATTGCGCCCTCGCTGGCACCCGCCGCGGTGCTCTTCACGCTCACCGTCTCGGGTGGCGTGGTGGTGACGATCCTGCCCATCGTGCGCTCGGAGCGCGTGGCCTCGGTCGGCCTGGGGCTGTTCGGGCTGGCCGGCGCGCTGGCCCGATGGCAGGCCGGGAGGCAGGTCGACCGGCCGGGACGGAGCTCGCTCCTGGTCGGGTCCTGCGCCATCGCCATCGCCGGCCTGCTCACGCTGGCGCTCGGGCTGAGCGGAGGCTCGGATGGGGTCGTGCTGGCGGCCTGTGGGGTGCTCGGGGTGGGCTACGGAGCAGTCCAGTCCCTCACGCTCGTCTACGCCTTCGCCCGCACGGCACCGAGCGCGCGGCCGCTGGCCAGCGCGGTGTGGAACGGCGCCTTCGACGCCGGGACCGCCACCGGAGCAATCCTCATCGGCGCGCTCCGCGCGACCGGGATGGGGTGGTGGGGGACGTGCGCGGTGCTGGTCGGGCTGGTGGCATCGGTCATGCCGGCGGCGGTTGCCTCACCCCGAGCGAGATGGCAGGGCGGATGACCCGGCGGTGCGCCCTGCGGTCTCACTTGGGCCGACGCGACCGGCGCCGACCCGGCAGACTTCTGCGGCAATGATGAGCTACCACGTGCCGAGCGGCGGTCTGCCCGGCCAGCGGGAGCTGGCCAGCGACCGTGCCGTGTTCACCGAGGCCTACGCGGTGCTGCCGAAGGGCACGATGCGCGACATCGTCACCAGCCGCCTGCCGGCGTGGGAGGCGACCCGGCTGTGGGTCCTCGCCCGCCCGCTGTCCGGATTCGCCGAGACCTTCTCGCAGTACCTCGTGGAGGTGGGCGCCGGCGGGGGCAGCGATCAACCCGAGAGCGACGCGCGGGCGGAGGCGGCGCTGTTCGTGCTCGACGGCCGTCTCGAGCTGAGGATCGAGGACGCCGTCCACGCGCTGGGCGCGGGCGACTTCGCCTACCTGCCGCCGGGGTGCGCCTGGACGCTGCACAACCGCGACGCACCGCGTGCGGCCTTTCACTGGATCCGCAAGGCGTATGAGCCGGCGGCCGGCCTCGATCCGCCCGAGCCGGTGCTCGGCCGCGACTCCGACATCGCGCCGGAGCCGATGCCGGACACCGACGGGGCCTGGGCGACGACCCGGTTCGTCGATCCGGCCGACATGCGCCACGACATGCACGTGACGATCGTCACCCTGCAACCGGGCGCGACGATCCCCTTCGCGGAGACGCACGTCATGGAGCACGGGCTCTACGTGCTGCAGGGCAAGGCCGTCTACCTGCTCAACCGCGACTGGATCGAGGTGGAGGCGGGCGACTTCATGTGGCTGCGCGCCTTCTGCCCCCAGGCCTGCTGTGCGGCCGGCCCGGAGCCCTTCCGCTACCTGCTCTACAAGGACGTCAACCGCCACGCCAGGCTGCGCTGAGGCCGCCCGCAAACTGGTTCCGCGATCCGTGCTGCGGAAAAATAATTCCGAAAATCTTGCGCGTGGAACTCCGGGGCTGTACCATCGAAGCTGGCTCGGGTCAGCGCGTTCGCATGGACAACCACGCTGCCCGATGACGGCCGCCAAACCATGCACCCGGAAGTGGAGAGGACGAGGTGATGGATGCCGCCGAGGTCACGATCAACGGCCACCGCACGTCACTGAGCGGCGTCGCGGTGCATACCACGGTGCTGGACTTCCTGCGCGAGCAGGGCCAGACCGGCTGCAAAGAGGGTTGCGCGGAGGGCGAGTGCGGAGCCTGCTCGGTGCTTGTGGCCCGGCCCGGCCTCGAGACCCCGACGGAATGGGTGGCCATCAACGCCTGCCTGGTCCCGATCGCGGCATATGCCGGCGAGGAGATCGTCACCGCCGAGGGACTGGGCGATCCCGGTGAGCTGCATCCGGTCCAGCACGAGATGGCCGTCCGGGGCGGGTCGCAGTGCGGGTACTGCACGCCGGGCTTCGTCTGCAGCATGGCCGCCGAGTACTACCGGCCCGATCGCGCCGCCAGCGACGGGCACGTCGACGGGGCGCGCGGGCCCAATGGCTTCGACCTCCACGCCCTGAGCGGCAACTTGTGCCGCTGTACGGGCTACCGGCCGATCCGGGACGCCGCCTACGCCCTCGGCCGGCCGCCGGCCGAGGACGCGCTCGCCTCCCGCTGCCGCCGGCCCCCGCCCCCTGCGTCGGCCATCCGGCTGCGCCACGACGGCCGCAGGTTCACCCGCCCCGCGTCGCTCGCCCAGGCGCTGGAGATCCTGCATGAGGAACCCGACACCTCTGTGGTGGCCGGCTGCACCGACTACGGCGTCGACGTCAACCTGCGCGGGACGCGCCCCGATGCCGTGCTGGCCATCGACCGGCTGCCCGAGCTGCGGACGCTGTCCGTGGGCGGCGAGCAGATCGAGATCGGCGCCGCGCTCACACTGACCGAGATCGAGCGGCAGCTGGCCGGACGCGTGGCGCTGCTCGCGGAGCTGTTTCCCCAGTTCGCCTCGCGGCTGATCCGCAACGGCGCCACGCTCGGCGGCAACCTCGGCACCGGTTCGCCGATCGGCGACGCTGCGCCGGTGCTGCTGGCGCTCGACGCGGGCGTCGTGCTCGCGGGCGCCGACGGCGAGCGCGAGGTCGCGCTGGCCGACTTCTTCACCGGATACCGGACGAGCGTGCGGCGGGCCGGCGAGCTCATTCGGGCCGTCCGGATCCCGTTGCCGCTGGCTCGCCTGACCGCCTTCCACAAGATCGCCAAGCGGCGCTTCGACGACATCTCGAGCGTGGCCATTGCGCTGGCCATCGACCTCGACGGGTCCGGGGTGGTGCAGCGGGCACGAATCGGCCTCGGTGGTGTGGCGGCCACCCCGCTGCGGGCCGTGGACACGGAGGCCGCGCTGGCCGGCCGGGAGTGGACGATCGAGACCGTCGAGGCGGCGGCGGAGCAGCTTGGAAGCGAGGGCACGCCGCTGGACGATCACCGGGCCAGTGCTCGCTACCGGGTGGCCATGCTGGTCTCGAGCCTGCTCAAGCTATATGCCGAGAACCCGGGACCGCGGCGCGCGGAGGTCGCGGCATGAGCGAGCTCGCACAGCGACCGGACAGCCCGGCCGTCGGAGCGGCGATCCCGCACGAGAGTGCGGCGCTGCACGTGACCGGAGCGGCGCTCTACACCGACGACCTCGTGTACCGCACCAAGGACGTGCTGCACGCCTATCCGGTGCAGGCGCCCTACGCGCACGCGCGACTCACCGCGCTGCGCACCGAGCCGGCGCTGGCGGTGCCGGGGGTGGTCCGGGTGCTCACCGCCGCCGACGTGCCGGGCGTCAACGACGCCGGGGTCAAGCACGACGAGCCGCTCTTCCCAACCGAGATCATGTTCCACGGCCACGCCGTCTGCTGGGTCCTGGGCGAGACGATCGAGGCCGCCCGGCTCGGCGCCGGCGCGGTGCAGATCGAGGCCGAGCCGCTGCCGGCCCTGGTCACGCTCGCGGAGGCGATCGCGGCCGAGAGCTTCCAGGGTGGCCAACCCCAGGTGGTCCGCGGCGACGTCGAGCCCGCGCTGGCCGGCGCGGCCCGGGTGTTCAGCGGCGAGTTCGAGTTCTCCGGGCAGGAGCACTTCTACCTCGAGACCCATGCCTCGCTCGCCCACCTCGACGAGGCGGGGCAGGTGTTCATCCAGAGCAGCACCCAGCACCCGTCCGAGACCCAGGAGATCGTCGCCCACGTGCTGGGCCGGGCCAGCTCCGAGGTCACCGTGCAGTGCCTGCGCATGGGCGGCGGCTTCGGCGGCAAGGAGATGCAGCCCCACGGCTTCGCCGCCATCGCCGCGCTCGGGGCGGTGCTCACCGGCCGGCCCGTGCGGGTGCGGCTGAACCGCACCCAGGACCTGACGATGTCGGGCAAGCGGCACGGCTTCCACGCCGACTGGCGCGCGGGCTTCGACGACGACGGGCACCTGCTCGCCCTCGAGGCCACGCTGACCGCCGACGGCGGCTGGAGCCTCGATCTGTCCGAGCCCGTCCTGGCCCGGGCGCTGTGCCACGTCGACAACGCCTACTGGATTCCGAACGTGCGGGTGCTGGGACGGATCGCCCGGACCCACAAGACCTCGAACACCGCGTTTCGCGGCTTCGGCGGTCCCCAGGGCATGCTCGTCACCGAGGACATCCTCGGCCGCTGCGCGCCGCTGCTCGGCCTGGATCCGATGGAGCTGCGACGGCGCAACTTCTACCGGCCCGGGCAGAGCACCCACTACGGGCAGCCGGTGCGTCATCCCGAGCGCCTGGAGGCGGTGTGGGGCGAGGTCCTCGCGGGCGCCGACGTGCTCGCGCGCGCGCGGGAAATCGAGCGGTTCAACTCCGCCCACGAGCACGTCAAGCGCGGGCTGGCCCTGACGCCGGTCAAGTTCGGCATCTCGTTCAACCTGACCGCGTTCAACCAGGCCGGCGCGCTCGTGCTCGTGTACAAGGATGGCTCGGTGCTCGTCAACCATGGCGGGACCGAGATGGGGCAGGGCCTGCACACGAAGATGCTGCAGGTGGCGGCGACCACGCTCGGCCTTCCGCTGGCCTGGGTCCGCCTCGCGCCCACCCGCACCGACAAGGTGCCCAACACCTCGGCCACCGCGGCCAGCTCCGGCGCGGACCTCAACGGCGGGGCGGTCAAGCACGCCTGCGAGCAGATCCGCGACCGGCTGCTCACGGTGGCCGCCAGTGGGCTCGGCGTTCACCCCCGCGACGTGCGCATCGTCGACGGCGTGGCGCGGGCGCTGTCGGACCCCGGGGCGCAGATCGCCTGGGACGAGCTCGTGCGCACGGCCTACCATCAGCGCGTCCAACTGTCGGCGGCCGGGTTCTACCGCACCGAGGGGTTGCACTGGGACTCGACGGTCATGCAGGGCAGCCCGTTCAAGTACTTCGCCTACGGCGCGGCGGCGAGCGAGGTCGAGGTGGATGGCTTCACCGGCGCCTACCGGACGCTACGGGTCGACATCGTGCATGACGTGGGGGACAGCCTCTCGCCGCTCATCGACCTCGGCCAGATCGAGGGCGGGTTCGTCCAGGGCGCCGGGTGGCTGACGCTCGAGGAGCTGCGCTGGGACACCGGCGAGGGCCGGGGCCGGGGTCGGCTGCTCACCCAGGCGGCCAGCACCTACAAGCTGCCGAGCTTCTCCGAGATGCCCGAGACGTTCAATGTCACGCTGCTGCGCGACGCGGCCGAGGACGGTGTCGTATACGGAGGCAAGGCGGTTGGCGAGCCGCCGCTCATGCTCGCGTTCTCGGTGCGCGAGGCGCTGCGCCAGGCGATCGCCGCCTTCGGGGAACCCGGCTCGGCCGTCAACCTGGCCAGTCCCGCCACCCCGGAAGCGGTGTTCTGGGCGCTGCAGCGAGCCCGCGGGCGCGTCCCCGGCGACCGGTGCGCCGACGTGCGCGAGGGGTGGCCCGGCCGGGTGCCGCCGGAGCCGAGTCCTGGCGCGCCGCCCCTGCGGCCGGACTCCGAAGAGGCTCAGCGGGCCACCGTCCATGCCTGACCGGACCTGGATCGATGCCGTGCGGCGGCTGCGCGCGGAGCGCGAGCCGGGCGTGCTCGTCACGCTCGTCAGCGTCCGCGGGCACGCGCCGCGGGGCGCGGGGGCGAAGATGGTCGTGGGCGGAACCGGCTCGTGGGGCTCGATCGGCGGCGGGAACCTCGAGGAGGCGGCGATCGCCCGGGCGCGGGCGATGCTCGCCGGTGCGGCCGCCGTGCCCGAGCTGATGAGCAGCGAGCTCTCAGAGCGGGCCCCGCACGAGCACGGGGCGCAATGCTGCGGCGGCGTGGTCGTCGTTCTGCTCGAGCCGCTGGCCGTCGTCCCCGCGGTGGCCATCTTCGGCGTCGGGCACGTCGGCCTCGAGCTCGCGCGCATCCTCGCCCGGCACGACATCGACCTGCACCTGATCGACACGCGCCCGGAGATGGTGCACGCGGAGCGCCTCGCGGTGCTGGCCGACGCGGTCGCCACCGTCCACGTGCACCGGGTTCCGGTCCTCCCGGAGACCGTGCTCGGGGAGATCCCACTCGGCAGCCACGTGCTCATCATGACCCACGATCACGCCGAGGATCTCGCCCTGTGCGACGGCGCGCTGCGCCGGGCCGACCTCGGCTCGATCGGGCTGATCGGCTCCTCCGGAAAGTGGGCCCGGTTCCGGCGCCGGCTGGCCGCCGAGGCGGGGCACGACGGGCCCACGATCGCCCGGGTCAAGACGCCGATCGGGTTGCCGGACATCATGGGCAAGGAGCCGGCGACGATCGCGGTGAGCGTGGCCGCGGACCTTCTGCGCACGATCGAGCGCGAGCGGCCGGCCCCGGTCCAGGCGCCGGGCGCCGCGCCGGATGCGCCCGAGCTGGCTCCGCCGGACCAGGATCCGGCCCGGGCGTGACGATCTACCGCGCCCGCGTGCTCGACACCCCCGAGGATCCGTTCCGGGGTGGGTCGCTGCGCGCGGAGGACGACGCCGGGCTGCTCGTCAACCCCGAGGGCGTGATCGCCGCGCGCGGCCCATTTGCCGAGGTGCGGGCGCGGCACCCCCACGAACCCGTGCTCGAGCTCGGCGGTGGGCTGCTGCTGCCCGGCTTCGTCGACACCCACGTGCACTTCCCCCAGGCGCGGATCATCGGCGCCCTCGGCATGCCGCTGCTCGACTGGCTCGAGCGGTGCGCGCTGCCCGAGGAGGCGCGGCTGGCCGATGTCGCCTACGCGCGCCAGATCGCCCGCGAGTTCGTGGCCGCGCTGGCCGACGCCGGCACGACGACCGCGCTCGTGTTCGGGGCGCACTTCGCGCCCGCCGTGCACGCGCTGTTCGAGGCCGCCGCCGTCGTCGGCCTGCGCATCACCAGCGGCCTGGTGGTGAGCGACCGCCTGCTGGCGCCCGAGCTGCACACGACTCCCGAGCGGGCGTACGCGGAGGGGATGGAGCTGGCCGCGCGCTGGCACGGAGCCGGCCGCGCCCGCTATGCGGTCATCCCCCGCTTCGCCCTGTCGTGCAGCGACGAGCTGCTGGCCTCGTGCGCGACACTCCAGGCCGCCGTCCCCGGCAGCTTCCTCACCTCGCACGTGAACGAGAACCCGGTCGAGATCGCCCGGGTGCGCGAGCTGTTCGGTTGCAGCTACGTGGGCAGCTACGACCGCCACGGCCTGCTCGGTCCGCGCAGCGTGCTCGCCCACGACGTGCACCCGACCGACCCCGAGCTCGAGTGCCTGGCCGCCACCGGCGCCGCCGTCGCGCACTGCCCGACGAGCAACGCGGCGCTCGGCAGCGGGCTGTTCCCGCTCGATCGCCATCTCGCCCATCGCGTTCCGGTGGCCCTGGGCAGCGACGTGGGCGCCGGCACCGGCTACTCGCTGCTCAAGGAGGGGCTGCAGGCGTACTTCATGCAGCAGCTCCGGGGGGCGGACGGCGTGGCGCTGACGGCGACGCACCTCCTCTACCTGGCCACCGCCGCCGGCGCGCGGGCGCTCGGCCTGCACGAGCTGATCGGCGATCTCGGGGTGGGCAAGCGCTTTGACGCGCTCTGGCTGCGTCCCCCTTCGGACTCCCCGCTGGGCACCGGGTTGGGGTGCGCGGATGAGCCGGAGCAGGCGCTGGCCCGGGCCTTCGCGCTCGGCACGAGCCACGATGTGGCCGGGGTGTGGATCGAGGGAGCGCGGGTGAAGCACCTGCGGGGGAGCTCCGTGATGCGGAGTCTGGATGTCGTCAACGGGAACCTGGGCGCCAGCCGGGCTTCGACGGAGGGGTAGCGCAAGGATCTCAGGGTCGAGAGCAGGTGGTCGTGGCGCGGTTCCTCTTCACGCTGGATTAGAAACCGTCGATGCGCTCGATACGGATCCGCACTGGGACGCTGAAGCGCTGCGCGAATGACTCGGCTGTCAAGCCCGCTCGTGCCCACTCTGAGGCGTACTTGGCGACCCAGGCGCCGTTCTTGGCGGCAGTCGGGGCGGACTCCTCGACCTCAGCCGTGCCTGACAGCACCACGATGTCGGCACCGTTGGCATCACCACGGAAATTCAAGGTGACCTTCGGGTTGCGGCTGATGTTGCGAATCCGTGCACCGGGCTGGCTGTAGACGGTGACAGAGCCGCCGCCGTCCCACAGGAACCCCACAGGCCGGGGCAGCGGCGCGCCAGAGGGCGTCACGGTGGTCAACCACACCACCGGGTCCTCGGTCAGGTGACGTGCCACGCGTGCGCCGAACTCACTGCTCTCGTCGATCACGATGTGCCGCTACCGGTGTGGTCCCTGGCCAAACAAGCGCGCCCGACGACCACGGATGATCGCGCCAAGAACGCCCGATGCGAGAAGCCCAGGCTCAAGACCGGACCTATTCTCACGACGGCGGAAGTTGCGCCAACGCGGCTCTGACCCGCAACTGCCATCCGGTCAACCAGCCAGCCAAGTTCCTCGCTGACAGCCCCCGGCCGCTCGGACGTGGCCAGTGCGTCGGCCTCGGCGGCATACGCCGCAGCACCGAGGGCGCGGGCACCCATGCGAGCGATCGACTCGCGCGGGCGGCTGTCCTCCGGCGCTTGTGCTCCCAACCGTCCAGCGCCCGTTCCGCACCCGCAGCCCACCCTGCCGTATTTCGCCGATCTGCTTCGCTCAATGTCTGCCCAGAACTCACAGCAGGGATCTTTCCAGCTGGTCGAGTCCACCGGCAATCTCGCTCTGGGTCGTGACTCGTAATCGGCACGGTCACCTTGGCAGTCCCAGCCAGGGCGCGCACCCGTTCGACGATGTCCGGCGGAACCACCACCGGCGGGTTCACCGGAACACCGCCGAAACCGCGCAGGGTCGGATCAAGGTGCACGCACGGCGTCTACCGGGCGAACGCGTCGCGAGTTGCGGCTGCGGTTTCGCTGAAGTACTCGGGTGGGCGGATGAAGCCCCACTCGCGGAATCTCTCGCCGTTGGTGACCGCACGCCGGTACCCGAAGCAGGCGAGGTAGAGCGTCCGGATGTACATGACCGCTTCAAGCCGGTCGAGTTCGTCATCGGTCGGCTCGATGTGCCGGCGGTACGAGCTGACGGCGGCGTCAATCCGCTCCGGGTTCGGCCGTCGCGGGTTCCACGAGCCCGTGCCCCAGATCAGGTACGCGAAGTCGGCAAGCCGCGGCCCTTGCCCGGATGCCTTCCAGTTGATCGCGATCGGGCCGTGTTCGCCCAGCAGTGCGTGATCGGGAGCGTGGAGCAGATTGCCGTGAAGCAAGGCCTCCGGCAGGCCGTGACCGTCATCGGCCGATCGGACCTTGTCCCTGAGCCGCTCGAATCGCTCACGCTCGGCGGGCGGGACCTTCGTGTCGACCGCATCGAGGAACGAGAGGGCGGCGAGCAGGTCCTGACGGGGCGTGCCCTCCCGGCTCGGATCCTCGCCGCTCGCGCCACCCGGGCGGCTGACGGAATCGTCGTGCGGCAACGCGTGCAGCCGTCCGAGCAGCTCACCCATCATGGCGAACTTCTCCGCACTGTCGGGGAGCTCGACACCTTCGACGAACCTCGTCACCAGGACCGCGCTCCCCTCGAAGTCAGACACCGCGTCCCGGACCGCCAGGCGCTCGGCGGGATAGCCGTGCCGCTCGAGGAACCCCAGGATCGCCGCGTCACCCTCGACGCCGACTCGCGGCCGGCCGGGCGGAAACGCACGCGCAACCCAGGGCTCGCCGTCGGTGCGATCGATACGAAAAACGTAGGTCTTGTGCACACTCAGCGTCGTCGCGGTGACAGCGTCGATGCCATACCGGCGCCGGAGATGGACGAGCAGCCGCTCGCCGGCAGGTTCGTGGTTCATCCGTGCACCAAGCCCCTCGAGGTCCAACAGCGCTTCGGTGTAGCGCTGCCCCGTCTGCTCGGCGTGGCGCCGGACAACCTTCTTGAAACTGGCGTCCCTGGTCATGGACAAGCCTCCTCGTCGACGCCCCCGTCCCCCAGTGACGCGGCGTCAGAAGATGGCCTGTGACATCTACGACCGAGAGGGCGAATCCCCTTCGCCGACGGAACCCCGACTGGGGCGGACGTTCCACAGCTAGGCGGCCGGTCGCCGCCGGGACACACTATTCCCGAGACGCTCAGGCTTTGTCAAGCCGCACGATCCGCGACACGGCAACGGTCACTCCGCCACCGCGGTGGTCGGTGGACGATTTGCTGACGAAGCCGTCGTGAACGTTGACGATCTGCGCCTTGCCTCTTGCCGAGCGGTTTGGCTCTAGCGCAGCAAACCCCATCAGGCGGCAGTCGACTCCGCGCCGTCGCTGCCGACCAGAACGCAGGAGCCGGTCTAGCTCTTCATCCCCCGCCACGGCGTCACCGTCACGACGCGCTTGCCCGGGCGTCCGGAGAGCCGGATGACGCGCTCCAGTGCCACGGCGGCCGACCGCCAATGCCTGGCTTGTGGCGTTCCGTTTCTCGGCATTTACTCGCTCAACGAGCATACCCAACTGAGCTGGCTCCAATCGGGCGCCGAGGCAGGTGAGCTGGCCGCCGTGGACGGAGTGTGGCTGCTCCCCGGCACCCCGTATCGGGACGACGCCGCCGCGTACGCAGCGATCAACCACTGCGTACGGTCGGGGATCCCTTTCCTCGGGACCTGCGGCGGCTTTCAGTACGCCTGCGTGGCTCTCTCGCGCGCGATGGGCGGCATCGCAGGCGCAGCGCACGCAGAGAGCGATCCCGACGGCGAAACCCTCGTGATCACGCCATTGGCGTGCTCACTCTACGGAGAGCGGCGCTTGGTAGAGCCGGTTGAGGGGACGCGGTTGGCCGAGATCTGCGGCTCGGCCCGCCCGTGGTAGCTCCCCTG
>CAWKEO010000004.1:0-849692 GCA_963848745.1 uncultured Solirubrobacterales bacterium
CGCGGGTCTTCGCCCCGGGTCGACGGCCGGGCGGGGTCGGTTGTGACCGGCTCGCGGGGTTACGGGTTCCTTGGGGCCACCGGGCTGCTCCTTGGCCATGACTGCTTCGCCGGATGACGCCGGGTCCCGGGGTGAGCCACGGCTGATCTCGTCCAGCCCTGGGGGCGCGGCGCGGGGCAGTTCTGCATCTATGAGTGCCGGGGGAGAGGAGGCCGGAGGCGGGATCCAGCTCGCCGATCCTCCGTCTGGCAAG
Organism: uncultured Solirubrobacterales bacterium; assembly: GCA_963848745.1. Taxonomy (GTDB): domain Bacteria; phylum Actinomycetota; class Thermoleophilia; order Solirubrobacterales; family Solirubrobacteraceae; genus Palsa-465. Next base: position 254 of record CAWKEO010000004.1, read on the forward strand.
CCTGGTCTGGGGAGCACGGCGTCGGTGTCGTGTCCACCGCTTTGAGCGCCGGATCTACAGCCAGCGCGGGCAGTTGGGCGCTCACGGCCGCTCGACCCGGGGACGCTCGGGGCAGGCCGCGAGGCACGGCACCGCCCCGGAGCGTCGGCTACGCTTGCCAGCAGTCAGCCGACGTAGCTCAGCTGGTAGAGCACTTCACTCGTAATGAAGGGGTCCGGGGTTCGAGTCCCCGCGTCGGCTCTGGGAACGGCCTGGCGCGCTCGTATGAGGCGGCGACGTCCTGGGACGTCTTCGCCGAGCCCGAGCGCGCGGGCAGTGGGTCGAAGCTCGTTTCACAGCGCGGAAGCGAGTCCGGCCCGAGGCGGCACCAGCGGCAGCGGCCGGGACGCTCCACCCCTTCTACACGGACGCGAGCGGCCAGCCTGCTTCTCCGCGCGCGTCATTCTTCCGTTGGAAAGCTCCGACGACGGCCCATAACCGGGCGTCGGCCGCGCGTGCTTCACGCCCGACATCAGCGCGCGACCAAGGTCTCTGGAGCCTCGGTCGCCATTCAGCGTAGCTTACCACGTACCGACGCGCTGATGCGGTACGCAATGCACTGCGCCCCGCGACACATCTGATGGCGCCTACCTCGAGGGAAGCCGAGGAAATCGAGAGCTGCTGGGGCCTGCTCCGGTTCGCGACACGCCAGGCAGGCCGCGGTCCGGCGCAGCTTGGGCGGGATTGGCCAATGGGCCCGAGAGGAGGAGCCTCCCGACCACCTTCCGGTGTGACCGGCAGGCCGCTCGCGCCGCGTTCGGGCGGGCCCGAAGCGTTTGAGCATCCATCGTTTGGGAAATGGCGCAGGACCATTGGCGGCGACCCGAGGGAGGTCTTCAGCCGTGCCGACGGCAACGGTGGAGACGGTAGGGCGAGTCCGATTCGCGCAGGCGCGTGGGCGCAGCCCGCGTGTACGCCGGGGCAAGTGAACGTTCAACGCGACTCGCAGCGTTTTATCGGCTCGAGGAAGACGGCCGTCTTCGAGACCACAGATCACCGTTGCGCAACGTACGGTGGGCTCGACATACAACCAGGGAGGACGTAGATGCCTCGTATCAGTGATCAGCGCCGCAGCGAGATCGTTGACAGCATCAACGATGCATTGGAGATTGTCGACGACGTTGCGCAGGACGGGAGATGGAGATCTCGTCCGAGCTGTTGTCGCCTGGTTCGCACTCAAGCAGATCTCGGAGAGCGATTACGAGGGCGACCAGGAAGGTGAGGAGGAAGACCAGGCACCGGAGGAGGATGAAGAGCCAGACGGCGAGGAGGCGGACCTGCAGGACGAGGCGGAGGAAGAGCCCGAGGACGAGGCTGGAGGACGAGCCCGTGGACGAGGCCGAGGAGCAGCCCGAGGACGAGGCGGAGGAAAAGAGGAAGAGGCGGAGGAGGAGCCGGAGCCGCCGAGACGTAGTCGCGGTCGTGCGAGCACCGCCAGGAAAACGAGCGCCAGGAAGAAGAGCAGCGCCACGAAGAGCAGCGGCGCCACGAAGAGCAGCGGCGCGCGGAAGAGCAGCACTAAGAAGAGCAGCGCCAGTAGCGGTAGCAGGAGTAGACGGACGAAGCAGTAATGCGGCGATGACTCGCCGTCGAGACTTGGCGTGTGGCTCGTCTCCGCGTCCGTCCGCGGCAGGATCGCTCCTGGCCGGCACTGCGTTGCCGCACGATCGTCGAAGGACATGGCGGCTCACACCCAAATCAGCCGCACGGCCACGACCGCTGGCCGGACGGTGACAGGACGCTTGCGTTTGCCGACGGGGCCTGGGCGGTCGGGCCGGCGATATCGTGGCGTCCTCGGCCCCGGGTCAGGGACGGAGGGAGATCCTGATGCTCACGCGCGAAACGGTCACGTTCCGGGACGGCGACGGGTGGGACTGGGAGTTCGACCTGACGTTCATGCTGTCCAACTATCAGTGCATATGGGGACACGGATGCCCCGACACGCGACTGGAGCACACGGCCCGCGGCTGCTGCGCCGACGGCGTCGAGATCTACAAGGGCGACGGCGACACGCCTGGTGCGGAGGACCTCGAGAGGATCCGCGGACACGTCGAACAGCTCACCGACGAGGACTGGCAGAACCGGCACATAGCGCTGGGCCGCGGCGGCCGCGACCCCTGGGGCAAGCCGCGGTTCAAGCGCGACAGCGTTCACACCCGCCTGTGCCGCGGAGCGTGCATCTTCCACAACGGGGTGGACCATCCCGGCGGGGCTGGTTGTGCGTTTCACGTCGCAGCGCTGCGCCGCGGCGAGAGCCCGATGGACTGGAAGCCGCGGACCTGCTGGCAGACGCCGCTGTTCTTCGAGACCGACGAAGAGACGAAGACGACCATCGTGCGGGCATGCCGGACTGTCGACTGGGGCGCCGAGGGGGCTCTGGAGTGGTGGTGCACAGAGCATCAGGACGCGTTCAACGCCCACCAGCCGGTGTACTTGAGCATGGAGCTCGAACTTCGGCGGGTGTGCGGCACCGCCATCTATGACGAACTCGCCGCCTACTGCCGCGCACGGCAGGACAACAGCGAATCGCGCGGTCTCACGCCGCTGCCGATGATGCCCTAACCACACCGCTCCGACGCCGCACCGCGAAACCTCGCCCTTGCGTTCGCGCCAACTCGTTCACGACCCGACGCGGCGATTTCCTGGATTGACAAGTCCCGTCGCTCGACGAGGATCGCTTCATCGCCGTTGCGCGATGCATCTGGTCCGCATTGGAGTTGCGAACGGCCAAATCCCGCCCGGCGTACTTCCGGCGCGTCTAACTCTTAGCGGGACACCACGGTGTCATAGTCCGCCCGCACGAGCGGTGTGCTGGCGACGAGCCGGAAAGTGAGCGACTCGGTTGGTTACTCCGTGACCGTACAGGTCCGAGTGCGGGTAGGCCGAGCTTCCTATCCAGGCCAGGGCGGGGGCATAGCCGGGGCCGTTCGAGGTCATGGTCTCGGCCGCGTTGCTCCCCGACGCCGGCGCGCTCAGCGTAATCGTGCCGGCAGCCGAGTCGATCCCGGTGACGGTCTGCCCGCCGGTGATGTCGGGAGCCGAGACCGTCGATCCGACCGCGAGACCCACAAAACCGGGAAAGCCTGGGGGCGTGACGGTCACCGTGGTGGTGCCGTTGGTCGTCCCGACGAAGCGGTCATAACCCGGACCGCTGGCGGTCATCGCTTCGCCTGGGTGGCCTGAGCCCGTTGGTGGCGCGCTCAACGTCAGCGTGTCGGCCGACGTGTTGATCGCAATGACGATCGTGCCAAACGGGATATCGGCCGCGCTGATCACCGATCCGACGGTGACCCCGGTGAAGCTCGACACGTTCGTCACGGTCATGCTCCCCGAGCTTGTCGTCCCGGTGAAGCTCGCGCTCATCGCGGGGTGGTACGGAATATACGCCGATACTCCATCATGGTTGATCAGGTTCAGCACGCCGCCCTGAATGGCGCCAGAGTAGTCCGGGAATCCAGGGCCCACCGCGGTCGGGTCGCCGGACAACGACACCGAACCGAGGATCTGGCCGCTGAAGATGTCGTTGATGGATACGTCGCGCTTCTCCGGCGCTGTGATCAGACTGGTGACGAGGCAATAGCACCCGCTGCTGAAGCGGCTCCAGGACTGCATGCCGAACAGCGTGAACGATGTGACCTTCGGGGACACGGCTAGCGATGGATAGCCGTCAAAGCTGCTGTTCAGCTTCCAGAAGCTGGGCTGGACACCCTGAGCCGAGTACGGGATCGTCAACGGCAGCTCGTTCTCAAGGAAGATGACCCGCCCGTAGTTGCCGTTCCATACGGCTTCCGTCTTCTTGAAATGCTCGAGCCAGATGCCTTCCCAGGTGACATGGTTGCCATTCACGACGACACCGTAGTCACTGCTTCTCTCAGCGGGCCAGTTGATCGTCGTGTAGCCGTTCCCGCTGTTGTTGTTCGACTGGATCTCGGCCTGGTTCAGCAGCACATCGTTCTGATTGATGAGCTCGTCCTTCTCCGAGTTGCTGACCGTGCTGACGTCGCTGAGGGTGGTCGGGTCGCTGGGCGAACCGCTCGCGTTCGGCGTAGTGCCGATCTCGATCTGCTCGGCCGCATAGGGACCGGGATTGGTGGTCGGGTTGAAACCCATGCCGTTCGCGCTGAATCCAGCCAGAATCGTTCCGGTGGCCGCGTCGGTGACGACGACTGTCGGGGTGTCGGTGCTGGAGGTCACGCTGGCCTCGCCCAAACCCAAGACGACCTGGTCGGCCTTGGGGACCGTCAGCGGCGCACTCACGGCATAGGTCCCCGGCTCCAGCAGCACATCCTCGCCGGTCGCGAGCGCCGCGTTGATCGTCGCCGCGGTATCGGTGGCCGAATCGGCGAGGTAGAAGTCGCTCAACGGCAGCGAGGTGCCCGTCTGCGGCCCGACGCTCCAGTCATACCCCCGCCGGCGAAACTGCACCGCGGGATCGAAGACGTAGAACTGGCCGTCCCTGTAGTAGACGAACGGTGATTCGCGGACCTCCGGCAGGAACGCGACGTTGACGTTGGAGCCGGCGGGACTGGAGGCAGTCGCCGGACCGAAGTTCGTTGCCGGCACGTTGCCCGTATCCCCGGCGAACATCGTGTCGGAGCCAAAGCCCTGAGCACCGCCAATGCTGCTGTCCTGGATGTAGGGATCCGAGTTGCCGTCCAGGCCCGAGGCACCAGCCGTGTTCTGCCCGTTGGTGTCGATGACCTCCCCGGTGATGTTCGAATTCGCAACTTCGAAGCCGTTTTCCACAGCACCGCTCCCGTTGATTCCCGAGCCGGGGAATGGGGCACACGCGCTCAGGCACAAGCCTGTCGTGTAGGGGAGCGCAGCTTCGAGCAGGTTCCCGAGCAGGTTGACCCGCCGCCAGGTCGCCTCCTGGGAGGTGGACCACGTCATCGTGTCCGCCGGATCGCCGCTCTCGATCGGATTGATCGTGAGGTTCTCGAGCTGGCTCGGCCGGATCGCCAGACTGTCGTTATAGATGCCGAGATTCCCGTTGATCAGCACATCGCACGGGCTCCCACCCAGCCCGGCGACAACGCTGCCGCTGGCGACCTGCGCGTCGATCGTGTTGCTCGTCGTCGCCGTCGCCGGCGTCGCCGAGGCATCGCCGTAGGAACCCGGCAGGAAGAAGAACTCATGGTTGGCGGGGGTGTACGTCGCGCTGAGCGCCGCGTTGATCGTTGAGACCGACTCGGAGTCGTTGAAGATCGTGACGTTCGAACCGAACGGGTTGCTCGGGTCGGTCGCGGGAGCCTTCGGGGTGACGCCCGAGCACGCGGACGCCGTAGAGGCTGAGGCAGACGCGGCGCCGAGCACCAGGAAGAGGGACGCGACTGCTGCGCCCGCAAGTGCTAGCCGCACCAGTCGTGAAATCGGCCCGCGCAACGCGCGCCCTCGTAGCGAAAACAACGTGACTCCTTTCGCGAGTCGATCGCGACAAGCCTCTCGGGTTCGAACCCCGCGCGAATCCGTGGCCGGCCAAGGGCCCACGCCCTAAGACGCCGTCCCCATCTGCTCTCAGGTCCTGCGACCGATTATATGCATATGGGGGATCTGTATGCAAGTAGCGATCGGAGATGCAGAACGGGATCTGCGGAAGGAGCGCGGATCGCCGAGGCCCAGGGATCGGGGCGCTCTTGGCCTGCGTTTGCCTCACGCCGAGTCGGCGGCTGAGCGACCGCGGAGCCCGCCAAGAAGGCGGCTCTTGCCGCGGCGGCCGCGGCACCGGAGTCGTCCGCAGGACCTCTTGGCATTGGACGTACCTGTCAGCGGACGAGTCGGCGGTCAAACTCGCCGCCGCGGCCTACCACCGCGGCGAGACGCCTACCACGCCTTCGCGATCGCCGTGCTGGCGTGCACGACGACCCACCTCACTCACATCTCCCTGTTCGCCACACCCACGCTGTTCGAACGTTTCGCGCTTCCCCGACGATCACAGCCGGAGACAGATTCGGAACTGGCACCTGACCACGGTGCCGGATCTGCCTCGTTGCTTGCCGGCACACTGTTGATTGAGCGTGCGCATGACTCCGGGTGCGCTGGCGATGCGACGGGCTATGCCCGCGAGGCGACAGCGAGGCCGAACGGGCTCCCTTCGGAATCCCGGCAGATCGACCATCGCTCCCCTGGGTGGATCGTGCTTCCGCCCAGCGCGGCGACCTTCTCGAGCGCGGCCGCCATATCGGCGACGGTGAAATACGGAAGCGAGGCCGTATCGCCCGGGCCGGCGCCACGTTCGTGAATGCCGAGCAGGGGAGCCCCGCTCTGGGTCTGCCAGCCGCGACCTTCGGCCTGCGTGCGCTGGCCGAGCTCAATGTCGAGTAGGCCTGACCAGAACCGACGTGCGCGGTCGGGATCATCAGCCGGGAACTCGATCAGGCCGAACGGTCCGTTCACATCACGGACGATACCGTCGCGGACGAGGAGAGCCCCGACCGCGGAAGCGAGTCGACCTCCTCGTCGGAGTCCGGCTGGAAAGCGTGCGCAGCCCGACGAAGTGGTGTGCCGTCGACCCCATCTGCGCGCAGGCTGGCATGTCGCGCCCGCTTGAGCGACAAGGCCCAGCCATTGACAAGATTCCCCCAGGCATCCGTGCAGCCCCGATAGGCTTCGGCTTGCAGTTACACACCGCGGTCGTCTTGCCCGGGCTGGCTTGGCGCTGCGGTCCCAACAGGGGTTCGGAGGACACATGCGCGCGTTCCGCTTGGCTGGGCCGGAACGGACCTTACGAAAGGGGAGGCCCGGGGCGTGGATCGCCCTGCTGTCGCTCCTGTTCCTCGTGTTGCTGAACCCTGCCGTTTCGTCAGCGACACCGCCCCCGGCAGCGTCGCTGAGCCCATCCTCGGGGCCTCCGACGTCGTCGGTGGCGGTCAGCGGTTCCGGATTCGGCGCCTATGAAACGGTCGATATCTATTGGGACACGACGGATGAGGCGCTGGCGAGCACGAACGGCGGCGGCGCGTTCGGACCGGTCACGATTCCGGTCCCGGCGACCTCGCTGCCGGGTGTTCATTGGATCACCGCGGACGGACGGGCAAGCCACCGGTCTGCCCAGCGCCGGTTCATGGTGCGCACGAACTGGGCGCAGAGCGGATTCTCGCCGTTACGGCTCGGCTGGAACCCCTTCGAAAACGTGCTGTCGACGAGCAACGTCTCGGGGCTGGGAGTGATGTGGGCCAACGCCGACATCCCGGCGAGCGGCTCGCAGCCGGCGGTTGTGAATGATCGGCTCTATGTCGGCTCCGGCAACGGGTATCTCTACGCGCTCAATCGCGCGACCGGCTCCGTGATCTGGCAGTTCGCAACCGGGTTCCAGCCGCCGGGCTCCCCGGCGGTGGCCAACGGGATCGTCTACGACTGCTCTTTGGACGGAAACATGTACGCCGTCAGTGCGAGTACGGGCACTCTGCTGTGGAAGTATCAGACCGGCAACGAGTGTGAGTCGTCCGCACCAACGGTGGCCAACGGCGTCGTGTACTTCGGCTCGGGAGACGCCGGGGTGTACGCGCTCGACGCCGCTACGGGAGCGCTGCGGTGGAGATACGTGACCGGAGGCGCGGTGCAGTCCTCCCCGGCGGTGGCGAACGGCGTGGTCTACATCGGCTCGGAGGACGACCACGTGTACGCGCTGAACGCCGCCACGGGAGCGGTGAGATGGACGTTCGCGATGGGCGGCCCGACCGGGACCGCGCAGGGGCGATCCTCGCCGGCGGTCACCAACGGCGTGGTCTACATCGGATCTGACGACAACAACGTGTACGCGCTGAACGCATCCACCGGAGTGCTGAAGTGGAAGCACACGACGGGCGCGGTCATCGAGTCATCACCAGCGGTCGCCAACGGCGTGGTCTATATCGGCTCGTTCGACGGCAATCTGTACGCGCTCAATGCGGCGACCGGCGCCGTGGACTGGACGTATCCGGCCGGAGGTCTGTCCTGGGCATCGGTCGCGAACGGCGTCGTCTATGCCGGCTCGCAGGGAAGCGACCCGCTGCACTCCGGGAATGTGTACGCACTTGGCGCTACCAGCGGTGGTCTGCTGTGGTCGGCGACGACCGGCTTTGAGGTCCAGAGCCAACCGGTGGTCGCCAACGGCGTTGTATATGTGAGCGCGGACAAGGAGTATGCATACGCTCTACCGCACTCGACTGCCGCCCGGACCGCTCGGCCGAACCCCGCCAAGCTTCGCCCGAACCTATCGCTCGGGGGGCGCTGACACGACCCAACGCCGCACCCTCCCAGCACGCTGTGCGAGCTGGCTTGACTGGGTCACGGTGCGTCGACCACGATGATGTCGCCGACATTGCTGTCGAGGCGCATCTGCTTGAGCGGCGCGTACTGGGGAGACTCGTACCAGCGCATCAACGCCGCACGGTCATCGAAGCGCAGGATCGTGACCGACTGCGGCTCCCACCCTCCCTCGAGCGCGTGCACCGACCCGCGCGCGGCCAGCACCTCGCCGCCGAACTCGCGGATCTGGGGTACGGCCAGCTCGCTATACCGCTTTGAGATGCTCGGCATCGGTGATCTCCTTGCGGGCGTAGATGAGGTACGCGGCCATCGGGTCTCCTCAGGGTTGGTCGTCACGATCTCGAGGTCGCCCCGGCGCGCGGCGCGTGTAGGCTCCGACCCCAATGCTCTCAGACCGCTTCCGCACTGCCGTTGAGGCCGGCCAGATCGCCAACTCGACCGAGCTGTTCCGCGAGGACGCCGTGTTCCGCAGCCCGGTTGTGTTCCAGCCGTATTCCGGCCGGGAGACGGTGCTGACCATCCTCGACGCCGCCGAGCGGGTGCTCGGGAACAGCGGCCGGTTTCGGTACGTCCACCAGCTCGAGGACGCTGCCGCGCGCGTGGCCATCCTCGAGTTCGCGACCGAGGTGGACGGGCGGCAGGTCGAGGGCATCGACAAGCTCACCTTCGACGAGGCCGGGCTGATCGCCGAGCTGAAGGTGATGCTGCGCCCGGCTTCGGCGTTCAGGCAGTCGGCGCGCAGATGGCCGAGGAGTTCGCGCGCCTCGGGCTCGTCCCCTCGGCTTGAGCTCGAGCGCGGCTGACACCGCACGACCGGCGTCTAGGCGAGGAACGCGATGAGCCGGCGAAGGTCATCCCCCCACCTGGTGATCAGGTGACAGCCAGGGCGGCGGTTCGCGTCGCCGCCACCGCCAGCATGTCAGCCCGCTCGTTGAGGGCGTGACCGATGTGCCCCTTGACCCAGTGCCAGCGCACCTGCTCGTGTCCGGCCGCCGCGGCCTCGAGCTGGACCCAGATCTCCTTGTTCTTGACCGGGTCGCCGGCTGCGGTCCTCCAGCCCTTGCGCTTCCAGCCGGCCATCCAGGCGGTCATCCCGTCGTGCAGGTAGCGCGAGTCGGTAACCACGCACACCCGTGACCCGGAGGGGACCGCGCGGAGGCCCTCGAGCGCCGCCGTCATCTCCATGATGTTGTTCGTCGTCAGGGCCAGCCCACCGCTGCGCTCCTCGACGACCCCGTCCTCCCAGCACAGGAGCGCCGCCCATCCACCGGGGCCCGGGTTGCGCTGACAGGCGCCGTCGGTCCAGACGAGCACCTCACCGGCGCCGGGTTCGGGAAGATGGCCAGGGAGGGACCGGGATCGGCGACGCGGGCTGGATGGCATGGGGGAGATTCAACCAACCGGCCCCGCTGGAACGGCGCTGCCGCTGCCGGGCGATCAGTCGGATTGATCGGACGGTCCAGGCGGCAGGCGCTCCGACGCCGGGTCCTCGAGCCCGGCTTCCGCCGCGCGCTCGATCGCGCCGGTGAGACGGTCGATCGCCTCGAGCACGTCGTCGCGGTCGGCCTTGTGTTCGAGCGTCATCCGGATGCCGGCGATCTCCCGGGCCAGGAACTCCATGTCGGCCATCGCGCGCCCGTTGCGCTCGCGGTCGCTCTCCATGTCGGCCTTGTCGCGGTCAGCCTGGCGGTTCTGGGCGAGGAGGATGAGCGGCGCGGCGTAGGCAGCCTGGGTGGAGAACACGAGGTTCAGCAGGATGAACGGGTACGGATCCCACTTCAAAACGATGCCGGTCGCGTTGAGGAGGATCCAGATCGCGACGAGGACCGACTGCCAGATCAGGTACGTGACCGTGCCGAAGAAGCGGGCAAAGTTCTCGGCCGCCGGTCCGAACAGGTCGGGGTCGTATGAAGGAGCTCCCGCGGTCCCGCGGGGCTTTCCGAGATCGTCGCGGCGGCTCATGTCGTCTTCCCAGCCGTGAGCCGCCAGTTCGTGGGCAGGATCCGGTCGAGCACATCGTCGATTGTCACCGCGCCGACGAGCCGCCGCGTCTCATCGCAGACCGGGAGGGCGACGACGTCATAGGCGGCCAGGCGCGCGGCCACCTCACGCTCGCCCAGATCGGGGGCCACCGGCTCCCACGCCTCCTCCAGACAGCGGCTGAGCGGCTTGCTGGGCGACTCTCGGAGCAGCCGCTGAATGCCGACCACGCCGAGGAAGCGGCCGGTCGGCGTCTCCAGCGGCGGCCGGCAGACGAACACCTGGGCGGCCAGCGGGACCGGAAGGTCGGGATCCCGAGCCCGGGCCAGCGCGTCCGCGACGCTCGCCCGTCCGTCGAGGATGATCGGCTCCGGCGTCATCAGCCCGCCGGCCGTGTGGGGGTCATAGACGAGCAGGCGCCGGACCGGTTCGGCCTCCTCGGGATCCATGGCCCGGAGCAGCTCGGCTCGGCGGACGGCCGAGAACTCGGCCAGCAGGTCGGCCGCGTCGTCGGCGTCCATCTCGTTCAGAACCTGGGCCAGACGCTCACCGTCGAGCCCTTCGACGAGTCGGACCTGCTCGTCCTCGGAGAGCTCCTCGAGCAGGTCGGCCAGGCGCTCGTCCTCGAGCGCCTCGGCGAGAACGCGCCGGCGCTGGAGCGGCAGCCCGCGGATCGCCGCCGCCATCTCGGCCGGATGCATCCCGCCCAGGGTGGCCGCCTGGCGATCGACCGAACGCTCATCTGCCAGCAGATCGCCCGCCTGGCTCCAGTCGAGCACCTCCGGGGCGCGCCGGCGTCCCGGAAGCCCGCGTCCCCCGAGTGCGATCGTCCCGACCTCCCACGCGAACGGCTCCGGTGCCGGGGAGAGCCCGACGTCCACGACGCGCCCCTCGCGCAGCCGCCGGCCGAACAACTCTCCGACCACGAGCCGCTCTCCGGCGCGCAGTTCGAACTGCCGCATGTTGACCGAGCCCCGGCGCAGCCGGACGCCGTGACCGCTGATCTCGCCCACGCGCCCCGCGCCGACGAAGACGCGTCGCCGGCCGACGCTCACCACCAACCCATTGACCTGCGGCGGCCGGCCCCCCAGATCGATGACGACATCGGTGATCCGGCCGACGTCAAAGCCGTCGGCGCCGACGAGTGGCAGCCGGCACAGCCGCGAGACGTAGATCAGCCTGTCGTCCATTGACCGTCAGCGTATGTGAGCGGCCGCGCCCGGGCCACCCCGGGCCGTCGCCGAGGCCGCCCACTCCGCCTGGATCGCCGTGGTGTCGAACAGCTGCGCGGGAGCCAGCGCATCGGCTCGACGGGTACTGTGCGCGCGGTGAACGGCGCTCGAGCACTGATGCAGACGCTGGTGGACAGCGGCGTGAGGACGTGCTTCACCAACCCCGGGACCTCGGAGATGCACTTCGTCGCCGCGCTCGACTCGGCGCCGGAGGTACGGGCGGTGCTCGCCCTGTTCGAAGGCGTGGCCACCGGCGCGGCCGATGGCTACGCCCGGATGGCCGATCGGCCGGCGGCGACGCTCCTGCACCTCGGCCCGGGCCTCGGGAACGGCCTGGCGAACCTGCACAACGCGCGCAAGGCCAAGACTCCCATGCTGAACATCGTCGGCGACCACGCGACCTATCACGTGAAGTACGACGCGCAGCTGCAGTCGGACATCGAGACCGTCGCCCGCAACGTCTCCGACTGGGTCCGCACCTCGCGCTCGCCCGGCGAGCTCGGCCGCGACGCCGCGGAGGCGATCGCCGCCACTCAGGGGCCTCCCGGCCAGGTGGCCACGTTGATTCTGCCCGCCGACGTCTCCTGGGGCGACGGCGCCGAACCGGGCGCGCCGGCGGTGCCGGTCGCCCGGCCGCCGGCCGGCGCCGAGACCGTCGACGCCGTGGCCGCGGCGCTGCGCAGCGGCAAGAGCACCGGAATCCTCCTCGGCGGACGGGCTCTGCGGGAGCCGGTCCTGCTCGACGCGGCGCGCGTCGCCGCGGCGACCGGCGCCAAGCTGTACGCCGAGGTCTTCCCGGCCCGGATCGAGCGGGGCGCCGGACGGCCGGCGATCGAGCGGCTCGCGTACCTGGCCGAGCTCGCCTCCGTGCAGCTGTCCGGCCTGAGGCACCTGATCCTCGTGGACGCGAAATCGCCCGTCTCGTTCTTCGCCTATCCCGGCAAGCCGAGCGATCTCGTCCCGGACGGGTGCGTCGTGCACGAGCTGGCCGGGCCGTCCGCCGACGCGGCGGCCTCGCTGCGGGCGCTCGTGGACGCACTCGGAGCGGGCGACCGGCGGCCGGATCTGCAGGAGCCGGTCCGGCCGGCGCGGCCGGCCGGGGAGCTGACCGCGGACAAGGTCTGCCAGGCCGTCGCGTGCGTGCTGCCGGAGGGCGCGATCGTCTCCGACGAGTCCCAGACCTCCGGCGTGACGCTCGCCGCCCACACCGCCGGCGCGCCGCGACACGACCTGCTGGCGCTCACGGGCGGGGCGATCGGCCAGGGTGTGCCGGTCGCCGTCGGCGCGGCCATCGCCTGCCCGGACCGGCCGGTGATCGCGCTGGCCGGCGACGGCTCGGCGATGTACACGATCCAGGCCCTGTGGACGATGGCGCGCGAGGGGCTCGACGTCACCGTGGTCATCCTCAACAACCGCTCCTACGCGATCCTCAACATCGAGCTGCAGCGGGTCGGGACCACGGGGGACGGCCCGAAGGCCCGCTCCCAGCTCGACCTCCACGGGCCGGATCTCGACTTCGTCGCCCTCGGCAACGGGATGGGTGTCCCGTCCGTCCGCGTCGATACCGCCGAGGGTCTGCTCGACGCCCTCGAGCGCGCGCTCGCCGAGCCCGGCCCGCACCTGGTCGAGGCCGTGGTGCCGAGCGTGTACAGCGGACTGGCGCTCCGGGCGATGCCGTACGCGCTCCGCGCGCTCAGCGCGCTGCCGGGCCCGGTGGCGCGGGCGCTGAAGCGGCGCGTGTATCCCTGACGCCGGACGGCGGACGCCGTCTCAGGCCAGCGCGTCGACGAATGCGCTGATCTCGTCGAGCGTGGCGGCATCGGCCTCGAGGTGGGGAACGTGCGCGACGCCGCCGAGGAACCTGAACCGGGCGTTCTGCATGGTGTCCGCCGCCTGCTCGCCCAGCCACCGGATGCGGGTGACGTCGAGCGTTCCCACCATCACGAGCGCCGGCACGGCGATCTCGCTCAGGCGTGGCCAGGCCGCGGGAAGCTCGGCCTGCGGGCCGGGATCCTCGGCGCGCAGGGCGCGGTCGTTCATCTCCAGGAAGAGCTCTCGCACGGCGCCGGTCACCCGGCCCTCCGGTGCCGCCGGGCCGTCCAGCCACAGCCACGCATCCCAGCGACCGACCTGCTCCAGGTCCTCCGCGGACTCCGCCTGGTCCAGAAGGGCCTCCAGCTTCGCCTCCGGGTCGGTTGCGGCCTCGACCGGCGGCGCACCCCGGATCGCGGCGCCGATGAGGACGAGGCCGGCTACCCGCTCGGGGTGGGCGAGCGCGAGATCGATCGCTGTCTGGCCCCCGATCGAGCACGCCACGAGAACCGCGCGGTCCATGCCCGCAGCGTCGAGGACCGCGATCGCATCCGCGACCGCAGACCAGCCGTCCTCGGGTTCGTAGCGCGTCCCGCCGTATCCGCGCTGGTCGAATCCCACGCACCGGTGGCGCTCGCCGAGCCGCCGGGCCACGTGCTGCCAGCTGCGGCGGTCGTTCACGCCGGCGTGGAGGAAGAGCACATCCGCCCCGCCCGAGACGCCGGTGATCTCGAAGGCGAGCTGTGCCTGGCCGGAGCTGGCGAACACGCGTCTCACCGTAGCGACCCGGATGGGCGGCGCGCGTGAGGACCGCCGCTCAGGGCGTGGCGGTCAGCAGCCCGCCACGTGTGGCGGGGCGACCAGGCTCGTTCTGGGCCAGGGGACGCTCGGACGGGCAGGCCGGATAACCGCATCAGGGCTCCGGCCCGGTCAGCGGTGATGCACTTGTCCGGACTGGGGCCGAAGAACCGCAGCACTCCCGGCGGGGACGCCGCGGTGATGCACTTTCTCGGCTGCCGGCGATGCCGCCCGCGACTCGCACCCGACTCCCCGTCGCCTGACGAGCGCCGGACCGGCCCTCACCCGGCCCCGAGCACCGCTGGCGCGGAGGTGGTGAACGTCTGACCCGCCTCGGGCCGAGGGCGGCCAGATCGGCCGTCCAGCGCACGAAGTAGGTGGCGACGACGAGCGCGATCGAGGCGGTGCAGGCGTTCCGGGCCGCGTGGGGGAAGCCGGGCGCCGGATGCGCGGGCGGGGCCACCCCGACCGGCGTGTCGTTCACGGGCCCGGTCTGGGTCGGCGTCGGCGCTTGACCGCGCACGCGGCCCATGTCGATCGGACGCCCGTACAACCACCTCGGAGTGCGGGCAGGGATCGCCCGGTCGGCCGCAGTGAGCTCCGGCGGACCGTCCGGTGTAGCTCGCCGTGTATCCGGGGTCCTCACAGGTCTTCTGGGTGGGCAGCCCGCCCGACGGGTACGCAGCCAGTGTGCGCTGGACGGCGATCGCCCCCATCCCGGCTCCGGTCTCGACCGCGCTCCGAGCGGGCATCGCGCCAACGAGTTCGACGTCATGGCCCAGCTGATGCGCGACGATTCGGCGCCATGACCGCGGGCGAGGAGACCACCGGCCTGCGGCCGGCCGGCCTGCCCGCCGACCTCGACGCGCACCTGGTCAAGGCGCCGAGCCGCCCCCCGGCGCCCGCCCGCGACGAGCAGGTGGCCACCCGGGTGAGCGAGATGCTCCTGGCCATCGAGCGCGGGGGCATGGACGCCCTCCGGCGCTACTCGCGCGAGCTCGACGGGTGGGACCCGCCCTCCTTCGAGGTCACAGAGGCGGAGATCCGCGCCGCCGCCGAGGCCTGCAGCGACGCCCTCAAGGAGGCGATCGCGTTCGCCCAGGCCCAGATCACGAACTTCGCCCGCCTGCAGCGCGCCACGTTGACCGATTTCGAGCAGGAGACGCTGCCGGGCGTGTTCCTCGGCCAGCGCCAGGTGCCGGTGCAGCGCGTCGGCGCCTACATCCCGGCCGGCCGGGTGCCGATGCTCGCCACGCCGTTCATGACCGTGATCGTGGCCAAGGTGGCCGGGGTCGAGCAGGTGATCGCCTGCTCACCGCCGCGCCAGGGTCAGGGCATCCACGCGCCGGTGCTGCACTCGATCGCCACCTCGGGGGCCGATGCGATCTTCGCCCTCGGTGGCGTGCAGGCGCTGGCGGCGATGGCCTTCGGGCTGCTCGACGGCGTGCCCAAGGCGGACATGATCGTCGGGCCCGGGAACGCGTTCGTGGCCGAGGCCAAGCGCCAGCTGTTCGGCCGGGTCGGGATCGACCTGCTGGCGGGGCCCTCCGAGGTCACGGTGCTGGCGGACGAGACCGCCGATCCGGAGCTGGTGGCCGCCGACCTGCTCGCCCAGGCCGAGCACGGGCCGACCTCGCCGGCCATCCTGGTCACCACGAGCGAGTCGTTCGCCCACGCGGTCGTTGACCAGATCCACCGCCGGCTCGACGCGCTCGCCGAGCTCGGCGGGGCCGACGAGGTCCCCCGCCGGGCCTGGGAGGATCACGGGGCTGCGGTCGTCGTGGGCAGCCGGGAGGATGCGGTCCGGGCCGTCGACGGCGTCGCCCCCGAGCACCTCGAGGTGCAGACCGCCGACGATGCCTGGTACTTCGAACATCTGCGCAACTACGGCTCGATCTTCGTCGGCGGCCGGGCCACGGTGGCCTTCTCCGACAAGGCGATCGGCACCAACCACACGCTGCCCACCGGCCAGGCGGCGCGCTACACCGGCGGACTGTCGGTGGCCAAGTTCCTGAAGACGCTCACGTTCCAGCGCATCGACAGCGATGCCGGCGTGGCCGCGATCGGGCCCGTGGTGGCCGAGATCTCCCGCGCCGACCTCATGCCCGCGCACGAGGCGACCGCCAACCTGCGCCTCGTGCGCTGGGCTCCCGACGCCCTGCCGTGAGCGAGTTGGCCGACTGCGTCCGCGCGGCGGTCTCTAGGCTCCGAGCTCGGCCGCGATGGCCGCCCGAACGGCGGCGATGACGCCCGCCCGCGTCTTCAGCTTCGTCGCCCGGTGCGCCTCCGGATTCAACCCGGCCAGCTCCTCGGCGGCGGCGCGTGCGCTGGCGGCGAGCGCGCCGGCGTCAACGACGCGATCGAGGAAGCCGGCGGCGACGGCGTCGGTGGGCGTGTACATGACGGCGCTGTTCACCGCCCGGTCGAGGTGGGCAGGGAGCAGGCGGGCGCGGGCGAGCTCGATCACCCACTGCGGCATGGTCAGGCCGATCCTCACCTCGTTGAGGCCGATCTGGAACGGACCATCGACGCCCAGGCGCAGGTCGGCCGGGAGCTGGAGGAAGCAGCCGGCGGCCACTCCGTGACCGGTGCACGCGGTGATGACCGGGCGTGGGAAGGCGAGGATCCGTTCGCACAGGCTGGCGCCCAAGGTCAGCATCTCCGGCAGCCGCTCGGGGGTCTCGGTGAACACCTTGAGGTCGAACCCGGCCGAGAACCGCCCCTCGCGGCCGGTGAGGATCACGATCGCGCCGTCGCTCTCGGCGCGGTCGAACGCGGCGTGGAGCTGCCCCAGCATCGCGATCCCGAGGGCGTTCACCTTGCCGTCGTCCATGGTGATCGTGGCGATCCCATCGGCCTGCTCATAGCTCGTCAGCTCGCTCATCGAGGCTCCTTGGGTGGCGGGCCGCGGAGGATAGATCGACACCAGGCGAGCAGCTCGACCGCCACCTGCTCAGGCGTACGGAGCGAGGTGTCGATGAGGTCGACCCTCCATCCGGGCTCGTCCAGACGCTCCCAGCGCATGGCCTTCCAGCCCCCGGTTCGGAGCACGTGGCGCATGTGCCGAGGGTCGCCGGCGTGGCCGCGCATCCAGTCGGCGAAAGCCAGGTGGCGCTCGAGCAGCGTCGGGTCATCGCCGCGGGCCCACAGCCGCTCCGTCTGGGCGTCGCGGTCGACGTCGAGCAGGCATGCGGCCACCGCTTCGAGGCGGTCGGCCGAGGGCGCGGCGATGACCTCCCCGGGGGCCACGGGATCGCCGCAGAGCAGCAGATGTCGACCCTGGGCCTCCAGCGCAAGTGCACGCTGCACGGCCGCCTCGGTGGCCTGCTGGCGCCAGGCCAAGGTCGGCGCCGGTGGTATCGGCACGACGTCGTGGAGCTCGATGCACGCCACCTCGGGCTCGAGATCGGGTGCGATGAGCCGTCGGACGGTGGACTTGCCGGCGCCGCTGGCGCCGGTGACGAGCAGGAACACAGCGCCGAGCCTACGGTCGTGCTCGCCTGGAGTGAGTCGACGCTCCTCGCGCCGCGCCGCCCGATATTGGTCAGCTGCCTGTCAAACCGGCCAACGCGGTCACGTTCACAGATAGAATCCCGCCGTGACCGGTCGCCCGCGCTCGACCCCGACCGCGTCGGCGCAGTGCATTCCCGCCGCCGATCCACTCGCGCGCGCGTTCCGCTTCCTGGGCAAGCGCTGGAACGCCGTCGTGCTCGGCCATCTGAGCGCCGGACCGGCCGGCTTCCGGGAGCTCTCGCGGGCCATTGACGGCATCAGCGATTCGGTGCTCGCCGACCGGCTGGCCGACCTGGCGGCAGGCGGGCTGATCGACCGCACAGTCGACGCCGGCCCGCCACTCGCCGTCTCCTACCAGCTCACCGAGCGCGGTCGGGCGCTGATGCCCGCGCTGGAACAGATCGCCCACTGGGCTCGGGTGAACCTGCCCGCCGAGGGCTGCTGAACCGGTCGCCGGCGCGCTCGCATGCTCGCGGCGCGGCGGTGGCCCGGCGATCCAGTGCGCGGCGCAGCTGCGCGAACGCGGCGCTGCCGAACAGCCCCGGCACCCATAGGGCGATGGCGTGATAGAGCAGGACGGCCGCGGTCGTGGCGGCGAGCGGCTGGTGGTAGAGGACGAAGGTGCCGATGAGGCCGGCATCGACGCCGCCGATCCCGCCCGGGACGGGCAGGTTGCCGCCCAGCTGGCCGATCAGGTAGCCGGCCACGAGCACGCCGGCGGGTGGGACGGTGCCCACCGCCCGGAAGGTGACCGCGAGGACGGCGATGTCGAACGCCATCGTCCCGAAGGAGCCCACGAGCACCCCGGTGGGCCGGTGCCGCACCAACCACAGGGCGTCGCGGACGCCGTGGGTGAGCGAGCGGCGGGCGAAGCGGAGCAGACGGGGCACGCGCCCGGTGGCGTCCTCGCTCTCTGACTGCGCAGTGTCGTCGGAGAGGAGGCGCGGCAGCGCGAGCACGAGGACCATGGCCAGGCCGGCGGCCGCGGCGAACACTGCGGTCAGCGCCGGGTTCTCGTCGTGGGGCAGGACGCCGAGCGCGAACAGGACACCGACGGCGACGAGCGTGCCCACGTTGGCCAGGCTGGTGAGGAAGAAGAACGCCACCGAGCGGCTGGCGATGCGCTCGCTGCTCATGCCCACGCGCCGCAGCGCCCAGACGCCGAGCGCGAGGCCGCCGGCGCCGCTGGCCGGCAGGACGGCGTTCGCGCCCTGCTCTGACATCCCGATCAGATAGCTGAGCCGCCGCCCCAGACGCGGGCAGAACGCGACGTGAAAGATGAGCACGTAGGCGAGCGCAGACAGGAATTCGAGGCCGACGCCGGCGATCAGCCACGGCGCCGACGCACCGTCGAGGTCGCGGCGCAGGGTGCCCAGCCCGGGGCTGGCCACAACGACGAGCACCACGAAGCCGGCGATCGCCGTGAGCTGCGCGAGCCGGCGGTACACGCGCCGCCGGCTCAGCTCGACCGGCAGACTCGGGGCGGGGGGAGCCGGGCGGGGGGCGGTGTCGATCATTTGGCTTCCCTTGCTGGGCCTATTCGTGCATAATTGACTTCGAATTTCCTAGTTCCTAATGGAACCCTAGCGAAAGTCCCCTCCTCGATGTCCAGCGCGCGCTCCCTCCACGCCGCCCCGTCTCGCCCCCGCCGGACGCCCCGGCGCGACGGCGATCTCGCCCCGCTGCGGCTGCTCGAGATCGACCAGGATCTGGCCGCCGGAATCCCGTCCGATCAGCTCCCCCTGGCCCGGGGCGCCTCGCTCGTGCGCGTGCTGGCCCTCGGTGCCCGCCAGGGGCGGCCGAGCCCGCTGCCCGCCGCCGGTGGCCCGGGGCGGCTGGGGATGTACCTGGTCAGCGGCCTGCTGCTGCGCCGCCTGGCCGTGGGCGGCCGCAGCTCGAGCGAGCTGCTCGTGCCCGGCGACATGTTCCGGCCCTGGCCCGAGGACGGTCGCTACGAGCCGCTGCCACTGCAGTCGGACTGGCTCGTGCTCGCGCCCGCCACGGTCGCTCTGCTCGACGGCGACTTCGCCCAGCGCATGTCGCGCTGGCCCCAGGTGGTGGGCGCGCTCGTCGCGCGCATGAGCGAGCGCGGCCGTCAGCAGGCCGTGTTGCACGCGCTCAGCCACCTGGCCCGGGCGGAGACCCGGCTGCTGCTCACGTTCTGGGTGCTGGCCGAGCGCAGCGGCCGGGTGCGACCGGATGGCGTGCTGCTGCGCCTCCCGCTCACCCACAGCGCGCTGGCCACGATCGTCGGCCTGCGCCGCCCCACCGTCACGCTCGGTTTGCAGCGCCTGGCCGAGGCCGGTCTGCTCGAGCGAGTGGCCCGCGACGAGTGGCTGCTCAGCCCGGATGCGCTCGCGGTCATCGAGGCGGCCGAACGCCCCGACGCGGTTGCGCCGGCAGGCCTTCGCAGCTGAAGCTCGCGGTTATTCGGGGCGCGGGGCGCCGGGGGCGAACAGCCCCTGGAACCAGTGGCGGATCCGGGCCAGGAACCCGCGTGGGCGCGCGGGGGCGCGGACCGGGCTCGGCGCGGTCCGGCCGGGCGGGGGCGTGCTCGAGCTCGGCGGGCTGACCGACTTCGTCGGCCAGCTGGCCCGGCTCTCGTGGTCGCGCTCGCTCGACCCGCTCAGGTCGCCCGAGGTGCCCATGCCGACGCCGTACAGGGTGTCAGCTGCCGCGGTGGCCCACATCATGGCGTCGAGGTAGGCCTCGCCGGCGCGGGTGAGCGTGAGCGGGACGCCGGCCTCCTCGCCGGCCTCCAGCGCGGTCACCGAGTCGAGCAGCATGCCGAGCTTGCCCCGCCGCCCCACGAGTGCCTCGCGCAGGTCGGGGGCGAACGGCAGCGAGTCGACCACCTCGGCCATCGGCGCATCCATCATCGCGTCGACGACCGAGAAGAGTCCGAGCGTGAAGAGCTCACTCGAGTTGCCGAGCTTCATCGCCTCACCGGCCACCTCGCAGAAGCGAGCCCGGATCAGGGCGGTGCGCGTGAGCTCGCTCGGCTTGCCATCGATGCTGGCCAGGGCGCTCAGGGTCGTCCAGCGGCGCACGTTCTCGAGGCCGAGCAGCGCGAGCGCCTGGCCGACCGACCGGACCTCGCCGCGCAGCCCGAAGTAGGCGGAGTTGACGTAGCGGAGCAGGCGGAAGCTGAGCGCGACATCCCGGGTGATCAGCTCGCTGATGTCCGAGAGCTCGGCGTGGGGGTTCTGCAGGTCCGAGAGCAGCCGCATGAGCGCCAGGCGGTTGGCGGCGATGCCGCGGGTGCCGATCACGGCGGGGCGGCAGTAGAAGTAGCCTTGGAAGAGATCGACCCCGGCGTCGGCGGCGAAGGCGTGGTCGGGATGGGTGGCCAGCTTCTCGGCCAGCACGACCCCGCGGTAGCGGTCGAGGCGGTCCATCTGCTCGCTCAGCTGGTCGCGGCCGAGCGCGACCATGTCGAGCTTGACCACGTCGAACATGGGCAGCAGCGACTCGAAGCCGGGACGGGAGGCGAAGCCGTCGAGCGCCAGCCGGTAGCCCTGCTTGCGCAGATCGCGCAGGGCGCTCACGAGCTCGTCGTCGAAGCGCTCGGTCTCGAGCACCTCGAGGCCGACGAGCTTCGGCGGCACGGCCTCGGCCAGGCCCTCGAGTACGAAGTCGCGCGAGACGTTGATCCAGGCGCGCTTGCGGCCGACGATGCGGCGCAGGTCGAGCTCGGTCAGCGTGTTGAGGATGACGGTGGCCGTCGCCCGCGTGCGGTCGATGACCCCGGCGTCCTCCACGTAGCCGTTGGGGCGGAACAGCAGCTCGTATCCGACAGCCTCGAGCTTGTCATTGAAGATTGGCTGGCGAGCGACGAACGCGTCTGGCATGAGTGGTCCCGCGGATGGCGCCTCCGCATCGAGTGCGCCTTTCGCGTGTAACTCGGCACCAGACCGGGTCAGCTTGAGCGCGGCGGCTCCGATTCGGCTTTAGTCAAGCGGCCATTCATGCACCGGGAGGTTCGCGTGCATGAGCTCCCGGTAGCGGCGGGTCATCTCGCGCAGGGCGTCTGGACGCTCGGCCCCGGCGTCGTGGAGGCGGTGGAACACCTGGCTCTGCCAGGCCGCGCCGTTGCGTGCGAGCACGCACCGCCGCTCGATGTGGCCGAGCAGCCGGTCGGCGTCCGCGCGGGCCACGCCCCAGCGCGCGAGCCCGTCGTGGGCCATCGGCAGCAACCGGCGGAGCACGAGCTCGGCCACCGGCACCTCGCCCGCCCCCGGCCAGTAGAGCCGGGCGTCGAGCCCGTGCCGGGCGCCGGCGTGGAAGTTCTCCTCCGCCGCCTGGAAGGTCATCTGCGTCCACAGGGGCCGCTCGTCCTCGGCGATCACGCGTACCAGGCCGTAGTAGAAGGCGGCGTTGGCCAGGATGTCGACGACCGTCGGTCCGGCCGGGAGCACCCGGTTCTCCACCCGCAGGTGGGGCTGGCCGCCGACCACGTCGTAGATCGGCCGGTTCCAGCGGTAGATGGTGCCGTTGTGCAGCCGCAGCTCGCCGAGCCGCGGCACATCGCCGCGCTCGAGCGTGGCCACCGGATCCTCGTCCTCGCACACCGGCAGCAGCGCCGGGAAGTAGCGCACGTTCTCCTCGAACAGGTCGAAGATCGAGGTGATCCAGCGCTCGCCGAACCACACCCGCGGACGCACGCCCTGGCTCTTGAGCTCCTCCGGCCGGGTGTCGGTGGCCTGCTCGAACAGCGCGATGCGGGTCTCCCGCCACAGCTCCTTGCCGCAGAAGAACGGGGCGTTGGCGGCCACCGCCACCTGCGCGCCGGCGATCACCTGGGCGGCGTTCCAGTAGCGGGGGAACTGGGCCGGGTCGACCTGCTGGTGCAGTTGTACGCTCGTGCACGCGGCTTCGGGGGCGATCGTGTCGGCATGCGTGAGCAGGCGCTCGACGCCGGCGATCGAGATCTCGAGATCCTCCCCCCGGGCGGCGAAGATCTGCTCGTTGAGCAGCGCGTAGCGGGGGTTGGCGCTGAACGTGTCGGCGTGCAGGTGGTCGCGTCCGAGCGTGGGGAGGATCCCGATGATCATCATGTGCGCCCCGACCGTGCGGGCGCTGGTCTCGGCCGAGTTGAGGCTCGCGCGGGCGGCCTCTTCGAGCTCGGAGAACACCTCGCCCTCGAGCAGCCGGGGGGCGACATTGATCTCGACGTTGAACTGCCCGAGCTCGGTCTGGAAGTCGGGATCGGCGATCGCCTGCAGCGCGGCCGCGTTGGCGAGGGCGGGCTCGCCGGCATCATCGGTCAGGTTGAGCTCGATCTCCAGGCCGAACGAGCGCCGCTCGGGGTGAAAGCGCGACTCCGACAGCATCCGGGCGAAAACGTCGAGGCATGCCCGCACCTTGCGCCGGTAGCGCTGCCGGTCCTCGCGGCTGAACACCTTCGCGGCGACCTCCTGGCCCACGGCGCGAGTATCCCCGAACACGGCCGCGCGGGCAACCTGCGGTGACGGGCGCCGGCGCAGCCAGCGCGTGGGAGCCTCCCCGCCCGGACTTGCGGATAACGACATCACCGTGGCCCGTCGGCTCGTGCTGGTGCACTTCCTCGTGCCCAGGACGAGGAACTGCACCAGCGCCGGTCGCTCCGCCGCGCTGATGCACTTCCTGGCTTAGGCGCGCCGCCGCGACCCGCCCGCGCCCGCGCCCGCGCTCGCGCAGCGCGCCCGCGCGCGTCCGGGCGACACGAACCACCCCGCGCACCACTACAGTCGCGCGCCATGAAGGTGTTCATCTCGAGTGACATCGAGGGCACGGCCGGCATCGTCGACTGGGAGCAGGTCCGCGGTCCAGGCCCCGAGTACGAGATCGGGCGCCGCCTGCTCACCGCCGAGGTGAACGCGGCCATCGACGGGGCGGTAGAGGCCGGCGCCACGCAGGTGCTCGTCAACGATGCCCACCGGACGATGTTCAACCTCGATCCGGAGGCGCTCCACCACGGCGCCGCCTACCTGTCCGGGCGCCACAAGCCGCTGTACATGATGGAGGGGCTCGACGCGAGCTTCGACGCCGTGTTCATGGTCGCCTACCACGGCGCCATCAGCGCCGAGCGCGCGGTGCTCTCGCACACCTACAACCCGGCAGCGATCTGGGAGGCGCGCCTGAACGGGCGCGCGGTCGGCGAGAGCGCGCTCAACGCGCTCGTCGCCCTGCATCACCGCGTGCCGGTCGTGCTCATCACCGGCGACGCCGCGACGGCCGAGGAGGCCGAGCCGTTCCTGCCCGGGATCGAGGCGATCGAGGTCAAGCGCTCGATCACGCGCTTCGCCGCCGAGAGCGTGCACCCCGAGCGGGCGCGGGCGCTCATCCGCGCCGGGGCGGCCCGAGCGCTGGCCCGGGCACCGCTGACCCCGCTGCCGGCGATCGAGCTCCCGGCGACGCTCGAGCTGACGTTCCTGACCGCCGACATGGCCGAGATGGCCAGCTGGGTGCCGGGAGTCGAGCGCACGGCGCCACGCACGGTGCGCGTGCTCGGCGAGGAGCCGCTCGCGCTCTTCCGGATGTTCGTCACGCTCGTGGCGCTCACCCGCTCGCTCGCCGAGCGCTGAGTCTGGGCGAATCGTCAGCTCTCTGCCGCCCGGCTCAGGTTCGCCGGGGGCGTGCCGACCCTAGAGGCAATGCCTCGATTCTCCCTGCGCGGGCGCGCGTGGACGCTGCTCGCCGCGCTCCTCACGCTCTGCTCCACGTTTGCCATCGTCGCCGGCCCGGCCGCCGCCGGCACGGCCAACCAAGGGGTGCGCGGCGCCTCGCGCAGCAATCCCCTGGCCGGCCTGCCCTGGGGCGTGTACACCGGCACCTCCGACAACAGTGTCTACCCGTACTACGCGCAGGCGCGCGGGCGCGACCGGCGGCTGCTGGCCAAGATCGCGCTGCGCCCGCAGGTGTTCTCGTTCGGCGCCTGGTACGCCGACAGCCAAGCGGCCACGATCGCGCGCCAGTTCATCGCCGGCGTCACCGGCGGCAACCCGAACGTGCTCGCCCAGGTGGCCGTCTTCCGCATGGATCCGTGGGAGGGCGCGGCGTGCCCGGCCGGCTTCTGGTCAGAGGGTGACCAGGCCAGCTACCGGACCTGGATCGACCGCTTCGCCGCCGGCATCGGCAGCTCGCGCGTCGCGCTCGTCCTCCAGCCCGACCTCGCCTTCTCGATGTGCGCGTCCTCGCGCGTCCCGCTGCAGCTGATCAGCTACGCGGCCCAGCGCTTCAGCGCGCTGGCGCACACGACCGTCTACATCGACGGCGGTGTGCACTACTGGCCGTCGTTCAACCAGGCGGTGGCGATGCTCGAGCAGGCCGGCATCCGCTACGCCCGGGGCTTCGCGCTCAACACGACCGAGTACGACAGCACCGGCGCCGAGCTCGAGTACGGCGCTCGCCTGACCGGGGCGCTCGCCGCCGCCGGCTACGCCGTCAAGCACTTCGTCATCAACACGGCCGAGAACGGCGCCCCGTTCCTCAACGGCCAGTACCCGGGCAACGTCGGCAACCCCCGGGTGTGCCGCGACCGGTTCGACCGGATCTGCGCCACGCTCGGGATCCCGCCCACGAGCGACGTGGCCAATCCGCGCTGGGGCCTGTCGGCCACCGACCGGTCGCTGGCCGCCCGCTACGCCGACGCCTACCTGTGGGTGGGGCGGCCATGGCTCGACTACGGCTCGGCCCCGTTCGACATGAGCCGCGCCCTCGGCCTCGCCGCCTCCTCGCCGTTCTAGACGGCGCCTCCCGACATAGAACGAGCGCCGCAGTGGCGGTACCGATGGCCCGCTGTTAGCGCTGCGGCGCTCGTGATGGCCGAAGGCCCTGGCTGCCTGATCGGCGCCAACTAGCACATCATCGTCCCGATCGGGCGTTATGTCGACATTCAGGCATCCGCGCGCAGTCCGGTAAGCCTTTGGGCATGATGTCGCCCGTGAGCGACTGGCGCCAGCGGCTCGACGAGCAGGAGCGCGCGGCCCTGCGCGCCGCCGCCGAACCGCCGTCCGGCACCGCGGCGATGAAGGCGACGCTCAGCCGCGAGCCGTTCAGCCATCCCGAGTGGATCTTCGAGCGCAAGCTCGACGGGGTGCGCTGCATCGCCACCCGCTCAGGCGGCGCCGTGCGCCTGTACTCCCGCAACGACCTGGCCATGAACGACCGCTACCCGGAGATCGTGCCCGCGCTCGAGCGCCAGGCCTGCCGCCGCTTCGCGCTCGACGGCGAGATCGTCGCCTTCGCCGGCGAGGCGACCAGCTTCGCGCGCCTGGCTGACCGCCGCCGCCACTCCGTGCCGGTGTTCCTGTACGCCTTCGACCTCCTCTGGCTCGATGGCGCCGATCTGCGCGAGCTCCCGCTGCGCGCGCGCAAGCGGCTCCTGCAGGCGAGCTTTCAGTTCACCGATCCGCTGCGCCTGAGCACCTATCGCAACGAGGCCGGGGAAGCGATGTATGCGCAGGCGTGCGAGCACGGGTGGGAGGGCATCATCGCCAAGCGGGCCGACAGCACCTACGGCGCCCGGCGCTCGCGCGACTGGCTGAAGCTCAAGTGCGAACAGGGGCAGGAGTTCGTGATCGGCGGTTACACCGAGCCGCGGGGCTCGCGGATCGAGCTCGGCGCCCTGCTGCTCGGCTACCACGATCCGGCCGGGACACTGCGCTACGCCGGGAAGGTCGGCACCGGCTTCGACCGGGCCGGGCTGCGCGAGCTCGGACGGCGGTTGCGCAAGCTGGCCCGGCCGCAGGCCCCGTTCGCCGATGCGGCGAGCATCCGGGAGCGCGGCGTCAGCTGGGTGGCCCCCGAGCTCGTGGCCCAGGTCGCGTTCACGGAGTGGACGGGGGCGGGCCGGCTGCGCCACCCCCGCTTCCTCGGCCTGCGGGACGACAAGGCGGCCGCCGAGGTCGTGCGCGAGCGTCCCGAGGCGGTGGCACCGTGAGCGTCGAGATCCGGAGCGGGCGCCGGCGGATCGCCATCAGCCATCCGGACAAGCTGCTGTTCACCGATCCCGACGTGACCAAGCAGGCGCTGGCCGAGCACTACGAGCGGGTCGCGGCGCTCATGCTCCCGCACGTGCGCGGCCGCCCGCTTGCGCTCGAGGTGTTCCCCCAGGGCGTGCAGGAGCGCGGGTTCTTCGTCAAGAAGGCCCCGGCCCACTTCCCGAACTGGATCCACCGGGTCGAGGTGCCCAAGCAGGGGGGCGCGAACGAGCAGGCGGTGGCCGACGACGCCGCGACGCTGGTGTTCCTGGCCGGCCAGAACGTCGTCACCCCGCACATCTGGCTCTCCCGCGCCGACGCCCTGCGCCGACCCGACCGCCTGATCATCGACCTCGATCCCTCGCCCGGGGTGGGGTTCGCCGACGTGCGGGCGGCCGCCCGCGAGGCCGGGGCGCGCCTGCGCGATGCCGGCTTGCACCCCTACGCGATGCTCACGGGCTCCCGCGGCGTGCACGTCGTCTGCCCGCTGCGCCGCGGTCCCGGATTCGACGCCGCCCACGCCTTCGCCCGCGCGATCGCGGAGAGCGATGGTGGCCGACGATCCTGACCGCCTCACGCTGACCTGGGCGCGGGCCGAGCGCGGTGAGCGCATCTACCTCGACGTGAACCGCGTCGCCTACGCTCAGCACGTGGTGGCGCCCTACGGGGTGCGGGCGCGGCGCGGCGCGCCGGTGGCCATGCCGATCCACTGGGAGGAGCTCGACGACGCGCGGCTCGCGCCCGACGCGTTCACGGTCCTCAACGCCGGAGACCGGGTGCGCTCGGACGGCGACGCCTGGAAGGGCATCGCCCGCCATGCGCGCACGCTGCCCGAGCCGCCCGAGGGTGCCGCGGCGTGATGGCGGGGGCGCGCGTGGCGATCCTTGGCTACGGGCTGGCCGGCCGCGTCTTCCACGCCCCGCTCGTCGCCGCCACGCCGGGATTGGCCCTGACCGCGATCATCACCGCCAACCCGACGCGGGCGGCTGATGTGGCGCGTGATCACCCGGGTGTGGCCGTCCTGCCCGACGCCCGGACCCTGTGGGACGGTCCGGCGGTCGATCTCGTCGTGGTGGCCACGCCCAACGACGTTCACGCCGAGCTGGCCGGTGAGGCGATCGATCGGGGCATACCGGTCGTCGTCGACAAGCCGCTCGCGGTCACCAGTGCGGAGGCGGCAGCGCTCGTCGAGCGCGCGCAGGCGGCCGGCGTGCTGCTGACCGTGTTCCAGAACCGCCGCTGGGACACCGACCAGCTGACGCTGCGGCGGCTGCTGGCCGAGGATGCGCTCGGTGAGGTCGTCCGCTACGAGTCGCGGTTCGAGCGCTGGCGTCCGGAGGCGGATGCCGAGAAGTGGCGCGAGGCGCTCGGTCCCGAGCGGGGCGGGGGCCAGCTGCTCGACCTGGGCAGCCACCTGGTCGACCAGGCGCTCCAGCTGTTCGGGCCGGCGGAGTCGGTGTACGCAGAGGTCGAGGCGCGGCGCGGAACGGCCGGTGACGACGACGCCTTCCTGGCCCTGCGCCACGCCAGCGGCACGATCAGCCATCTGCACGCCGGTGCCGTGATGCCCGCCCCCGGGCCGCGCCTGCGCGTCCAGGGCACCCGGGCGGCGTTCGTGGTCAGCGGCCTCGACCCGCAGGAGGCGGCGCTGCGCGAGGGGCGCCGGCCCGACCGCAACAGCACTTGGGGCGGGGTGCAGGACTGGGAGCGCGGGCGCCTGGTGGCCGGGGAGCAGAGCGTGCCCGTCCCCTCCGAGCCCGGCGACTGGCCTCGCTTCTACGCCGAGCTCGAGCGGGCGCTGCGCATCGGCGGCCCCCCGCCGGTGGACCCCGCCGATGCCGTCGCCGTGCTGCAGGTGATCGAGGCGGCGCGCGAGAGCGCGGCCACACGCGCGGTCATCCGGCTGTCCTAGCCGCCCGATCGCTACCGTGCCCGGGCGATGGCCGGCCTCGAGCACACCCTGCGCGTCCAGCTGCGCTGGCGGGACATGGACATGCTCGGGCACCTCAACCAGTCCGTCTACCACGAGCTTCTCGAGGAGGGCCGCGCCGCGCTCATCGGCGAGCTCGTCCGCCGCGTGGGTGAGCAGCACGTCCACGGCGGCTTCGTGCTCGCTCATGTCGATCTCGACTACCACACCGAGGTGCGCAAGGACCACCGCGAGGTTGACGTCCACGTTCGCCTTGACCGGGTCGGGAACTCGAGCCTGCACCTGCACCACGAGGTGCGGCTGCCGGACGGACGGCTGGCCGCGTCCGGGCGGACGGTGATCGTGGCCTGGGACCCGGTCACCCGGGGCAAGCGACTGCTCTCGGACGCCGAGCGAGCGGCGGTCAGCTGACGGCTACCAGGTGCCGCCTGAGCCGCAGCCGCCCCGTCCCGCCACCGTGCACGTGCGCGTTACCGCGCCGCCGTTGTCGCTGAGCGTGAACGTGTTGGCGGTCAGCGGGTTGACGACCGTCACCGTGTAGTCGGTGGCGGTACCGCTCGCCTGAGCCACATAGGCCTCGGTCCGGCTCGAGGTGATGAGCGTCGGCTCGATCGACTGCAGGGCCGCCGCGCTGACGCCCTGATAGCCGCTGTCGTTGCTCGCCGCGTAGGTGGCCATGGCCGTCTGCGCGGTGCTCAGCAGGTTCGTGGCCTGCACGTCCTGGGCCTGTGCCGTGGCGCTGGCGCCCTGTGCTGCCGCACCAGTCGACGTGCTCCCGCTGCCCTTCAGCGCGGGAATGGCGAGCGCGGCGATGATGGCCAGCGTGGCCACGACGCCGAGCAGCGAGATGACGCTCGCACCGTGCTCGGCGCGCAGGCGGTGTGTGAGTGAGCTCTGATGGGTCGACATGTCCGGTCTACGCGGCCCTATCGGCACGCGGGGGCAGCGACCTGAGAGGACCGGGTGACGCTGCGCTGAACGTCGACCCTCCGGGACCCGGTGCCTGCACCTCGGCGAGCACGAGATCGCCGGTAGGGTGGTCGGCGCTGTCGTTGACCGCCTTGAAGTGGTCGACGTCGAACAGGATCAGCGACAGGGACCGCCCGTAGCGGCCGGCGCGCGCCGGCTCCTCCTCGAGCTCGGCGCCGGGAGCGACCGCCGCCCCGCCCGGGGCGACTTGATCACCGGGTGCGGGCGGACGGTTACAGGTCGACTGGCGCCTCGGTGCGGCGGCGCGAGGCTCCGATCGAAGCGACGACGACGAGCGCGATCCCGACCAGCTCGCGTGCCGTCAGGCCCTGCCCGAGGATGAGGAATCCGGCCAGGGCGGCGATCGCCGGCTCGAGGCTCATGAGCACGCCGAACACACTGGTGGCGATCCGGCGCAGCGCCTCGAGCTCGAACGAGTAGGGGATGGCCGATGAGAGCAGGCCGACGAGAGATCCGAACAGCAGGCTATGGGGCGCGAGCAGCCGGGTCCCACCCTGCACGATTCCGACCGGCAGCGCGGCCACCGTGCCCACGCACATGGCCAGGGCGAGTCCGCTGCCGTCCGCGAAGGCGCGGCCGACCCGCGCGCTGACGAGGATGTACGTCCCCCACAGCACTCCGGCCACCAGCGCCAGCAGCACGCCGACCCCGTTCAGGCCGTGGCTGCCGCCGCGCATGAGCGCGAGGATCCCGGCCAGCGCGAGCACGACCCACACCAGGTCGCGCGGGCGGCGCGACCCGGCGACGGCGACGGCCAGGGGGCCGGCGAACTCGAGCGTGACCGCCGCCCCGAGGGGGATGCGGTGCAGCGCCGAGTAGAAGCTCAGGTTCATCCCCGCCAGCACGAGCCCGAACCCGACCGCGAGCAGACGGCCGTGGGCCGTGGTGGCCCGCAGGCGCGGGCGCCACACCGCGAGCAGCATGATGCTCGCGGTGAGCAGGCGCAGCAGGACAGCGCCGCCGGGGCCGATGCGGTGAAACAGCGTGTCGGCCACGGCGGAGCCGAACTGCACCGACGCGATCCCTCCGATGACGAGCGCCGGGGAGGGGGCGCGCTGGAGCAGGCCGCTGCGGCTGCCTGTCGGCGTCGTGACCACCCGCCCAGCCTAGATGTCCGACAGCGAGCCGGATGACGGCCATCTGACACCGGGGCGCGTGGACGGCCCGCGTGCATGGTCGGCACACCGGATGGGGAAGAATCACCTGCGATGCACCCGCTGGATGACCAGAGTCAGCCGCTCGACGAGCACCACGTGCTCGAGCCCGTCGATGCGGTCTCATCGGGGCGTGGCCAGCGGCTCGTGCGCGACATCGACGGCCACCTGTGGCGGGTCCGCTGGCGCCCGGACCCGGCCGACATGCTCGCCGGTGGCGCGGTGCTCGTGATCGTCGCGCTCGTTCTGGCGCTCGCGCTGCTCTGGCGGTAGGGGTGCGCTTATCCGATGGGCAGACGGGTAGGCACCCCGGCGTGAGCCCATCGCGCCCGCCCTGGGAAGCACTCGTGAACGAGATCGAGGGCCTCGAGGCGCTCGATCAGGTCGGGCAGCTGCTCGGAAAGCAGATCCGGGGGGCGGTGCCCGGCGGAGCGGTCAAGGACGCACTCAGCGGCACCTGGCTCGGTCACGCGGTGCACCCGATGCTCACCGATGTGGTCATCGGCTCGTTCCTCGGCACCACCCTGCTCGACCTCCTCGCCGGCCGCCAGGCCGACGTGGCCACCCGTCGGCTGCTCGGACTCGGCATCGCCGCCTACGTTCCGACGGCCCTGACCGGCGCCAACGACTGGGCCGACACCGAGGCCGCCGATGGCCGCGTGCGCCGGGCCGGGCTCGCGCACGCCGCGAGTAACGCGGTAGCCCTCGCCCTGTACACCGGTTCGTTGGCGGCCCGCCGGCGCGGACGCCGGGGCGCCGGGGTGGCGCTTGGCCTCGCTGGCTCCTCCGCGCTCATGGTGGGCGGGTACCTCGGCGGCCACCTGTCGCTGCGGCGGGGTGTCGGTCCCGACCAGACGGTGTTCGATCCGGGCCCCGACGAATGGACGCGCGCAGCCGACGCCGCACCCGTGCAGGCGGGGGAGCTGACGCGCGTCGTCGTCGATGACACGCCCCTCGTGCTCGGCCGCACGGGCGGGGAGCTGTTCGCGCTCCACGACCGCTGCTCGCATCGCGGCTGTTCGCTCGCCCAGGGCGAGCTCGACGGCGATGAGATCGTGTGCTCGTGCCACGGGTCTCGATTCGACCGCCGGACCGGCGCCGTGCTCCAGGGACCGGCCACCGCGCCCCAGCCGGCGTTCGAGGTCCGCGAGCAGGACGGGGCGATCGAGGTGCGCCGGCGAGGCTCCGCGTGAGGCTCTAGGCCGCGTCGCGATTGCGCCGAGCGGCCTGCTCGAGCTCGCGGATGCGCGCCAGGACCTCGGCGTAATCGGTGCCGGTTTGCTGGGCGAGCTCCACCGCGCTCGCCCCACCCGTCTCGACCAGCTGACGCTCGAGCTCCGGCGAGGGCGCGGACTTGCCCCGCCGTGTCGTCGCCCTCACCGAGGCGGTTGAGCGCCGCCCGGCGGGGGCCCGGCGGGCCCCCGGTCGACTCCGCGGAAGCGAAGCCGGGGCGGCCTGCTCGGGTGCCTGCACGGGGGCAGCGCCGGACTGGGCGTCGAGCGCCGCCAGGGCCACGCGCAGCGACTCGATCTCCTCTTCGATCTCGTCCAGGCGGGCCTGCACCTTAAGGCGGATGTCGTCGACGGCGGACATGTGACGGCGCCAGGATATCGGCGGAGCCCCGGCGAGCGCCGGCCGGCCCGGCTCACGCACCTCGGACCGTTACCCGGTGGCGCTGGCGGGTAGGCGAGACCGACGGACGCAGGCGATCGAAGCGAGGTATCCGATGTCAGTTCTCAAGACGACGACCAAGGCTCGGCTCGGGGTGGGCGGCGTCAAGGCCGCAGCCCGCAATCCAGGGGCCGCGATGACACTCGGCAAGGCCGTTCTCGGCATGAAGGCGGCCAGCGCCTCGGTCCGCAACCCGGGCGCGGTGCTCGTCGCGGCGCGCACCGGCGCGAAGGCGGCCCGCCCGGCGGCCAAGCTTGCGTTCGCCACCGGGACTCCGCTGGCCAAGCGCCGCGCCCGCCGGCGCGCGGGCCGGATCAGCGATGCCGTTCGCAGCACCGCCGAGGAGCTCATCACCTACGGGCCGTCGGCGGCCGAGGAACTCGGCCTGGTCAAGCCCCGGGCGCGCCCTCGTCGCACCGGCCCCGCGGTCGCCGCGGGCGTGGCCATCGGTGCGGGCGCGGTGTACTTCCTCGAGCCCGAGCACGGGCGCGAGCACCGGGAAAAGGTCGCTTCGCTCGTCGGCTAGGTGGTTGATTCCACGCCTGTGAAAGAACCGTCTAGGCCGTGACCGGCGCGCCGGAGGCACCCTCGAGGGCGCTTCCGGCCGACCGCTCCGGTCCGCCCTGCGCCGGCCCGGGGACCTCGAGCGCGACCACGCGGATGAGCGAGCTCAGCACCCTCGGGTCGAACTGGGTGCCCGAGCACGAGGAGAGCTCGGCCATGGCGGCCTCGTAGGAGAGCGCCTTGCGGTACGCGCGATCGGTTCGCATCGCGTTCCAGGTGTCGCAGGCGGCGACGATCCGGGCCTCGAGCGGGATGTCGTGCCCGGCCACCCCGTCGGGATATCCCTGCCCGTCCCAGCGCTCGTGGTGGGCGCGGACGATGCGGCCGACCTCGCGCATGAAGCCGCCGACGCGATCGAGCATCCGCTGACCCTCGATCGTGTGCGTCTTGATCAGCGTCCACTCCTCCGGGCTGAGGCGGCCCGGCTTGTTGATGATGTCCTTGGGGATGGCGATCTTGCCCACGTCGTGCAGGAGGGCGGCGAACTCGAGGTTGCGCATGCGGTCGGGGCCGAGCCCCAGCTCCTCGCCGACCGCCAGCGCCAGCGCGACGACGCTGCGGCAGTGCTCGCCGGTATAGCCGTCATCCGCCTCCACGACGTCACCGAGCACGAGCGCCGTGCCGCGGTAGGCGTTGCCGAGTTCGACCGCACTCTCGATGCGCCGGCGCCGCTCACGCGCGAACACTCCGAGCACGGCCAGCAGGGGCAGGAGAGAGAGCACGGTGATCGGACTGCGCACGACGTCCCGAGCCACCACCAGCGCGACGCAGGAGAGGCCGGCATCGATGCCGTACACCCAGCAGTCGGTCAGCTGCTCGCCCAGCGAGACGCGCAACGTGACGGCGTCGCGCAGGACGCACACGGCGAAGTCGACCCCGAACTCCGCTCCCAGGGCGGCGAGCAGCAGCAGCGGTCCGGCGCTCTGCGGACTGCCGCCGGCGAGCGCGAGCACGGCCGCCGGACCGAGCGTGAAGCACGAGTTCGCCGGCTGGGTGAACAGGCGCTCGGGACGCAGCCGTCCCCGGGCCACCTCGAAAAGGGCCGAGGTGGTGAAGGCCCCGCAGGCGAGCAGGGGGACGAGCGCGGCCGGGGCGGCGAACAGGAGCGGCACGAGTGCGAGCTGGCTGAGCACCGTGAACCCGAACGGCAGATCGAGACGCACGCGGGAGGCGAGCGCGAACACGACCAGGCACAGCACCATCGCCACGACATGAATCCCGTGCGGCGGCGCGAGCACGAGCAGCGCGGCCTGGCCGGCGAAGAAGATCAGGTTGGCCAGCGCCGCGCCGAGGAGCTCCCGGCGCGACATGCCGGTGCGCTCCTGCTTCAGTGTCCGGGCGGCCGCCTCCTGCTCTGCTTGAGTGGGGTCGAGCGACATCTTCTCGACCGTGGTCGGACATCCGCGGCGACTGGTCAAGCATCCCGCGCGAGCAGCGGACGCACGTTCTGGGCCTCGGACGAACGTCCACATCGGGCGGGCACGCTGCAGGGCGGCGGTGGGCGCCGCCGATGCCCGACCCTGACGACAGACCACATGCTGAAAAGGGCAAACCCGGTGCGAGCCGGGGACGCAAAGCCAGAGGTCTCGCCACCCGGTGAGATAGCTCGGTTGCCAGTGCGCACCACGGAAGGTGAGTACAGACATGAAGGGCCTTTTCAGGAAGGGATGCCTCGCGGTCGGTGCGGTCCTCGCACTGGGGGCGGTGGCTCCCGCGCTCGCGTCGGCCGACACGTCGATCCCCTGTTCCGCACAAACGTTCTCGCAAGCTTTCTCCGCCTGGAATGACCTCAACTGGTACACGCCAGTGGGCGGGGAGACCGCGGACAACGTCAACGGAGCGGGCTGGACGCTGTCGGGCGGAGCGACGCTCGTGAGCACAACCCTGCGGGACGGGACCGCCGGTCAGGTGCTGAACCTGCCGGGCGGGGCCACCGCGGTGACCCCGCCCATCTGCATCGATCAGATGTACCCCACCGCGCGCACGATGGACAAGGAGCTGAACGGCTCCTCCGGCGTGCACCTGAGCATTGCCTATGCCCTCGGCGGCGTGTGGCAGGCCCAGGCGGTGGCCGGCTACATCGCCGGCGGAGTGGCGTGGGGCCCGTCCGGCCGGTTGGCCTTGCCGGTCAACCTGCTGGCCGGCAGCGTGCCGGCGCGGTTCACGTTCACGGCCGCTGCGGGCCGGGGCGCGACGCAGATCTACGACTTCTACGTCGATCCGCGGCTGCGCCACTAACGCCGAGCACGACCCGACAGGACCTGTGAGTCTCGCCCTGGCGCGGGGCTTCACAGGCCGGTCGGGCCGTGTGTGCCGGCCGGGCAGCGGGGTAGGAGTGAAGCCATGGCACCGATCTCGACCCGTACACATGCCGTCGGCGACTACGCCGGCGGTGCGCTGATGATCCTGGCCGCCCGGCTCCCGTTCGTCCGCGATCGTCGAGCCGCCGCCCTCCTGCGCCTGGCCGGTGCGGGGACGCTCGTGGCCAGTGCGGCGACCGACTACGAGTTGGGGATCTGGCGCAAGCTGCCCATGCCCGTGCACCTGAAGCTCGACGCCGGGAGCGGGGCCCTGATGGCGGGCAGCGCGCTGCTGCTACGCCGCAGCGGCGCGCGCGCCGGTAGCTGGCTGCCGCATGCCCTGATCGGCGCCGGAGAGATCGCCGTCGCGGCGATGACCGAGCGCACGCCGGGCGCGGACGGCGGCACCGGCACCGGAGTCGGCACCCAGAGCGGTCCGCTGCCCGGTGCCACGCCGGGGGTGAGCGGCGAGGGCATGGCCGCCCGCGAGCCGGGTGTCATGGTCGCCCCGCCACCGGTCGAGACTCCCGGTCCGTCCGTCACCCCGCCGGCCGAGCCCCAGTCGGAGACCGAGCGCGCTGAGCAGGCCGATGCCGCGCTCCCCGACGCGGGGGCGGCGGCCGAGGGCGACGCGCTCGTCGCTCAGCAGGAGGCCGCGGCGGCGGCCGAAGCAGCGGCGATCGGCGGGCCGGCCGGCCCGAGCACAGGCGATCCGGCGATGGACCCGGTGTATGAGGCCGGCGGTGGCGAGGAGGAGGGCTTCGAGGCCGCCGAGGACGCTCTGATCGAGAACGCCACCCACGGCGAGGGCTATGGCGATCCGGCGCGCGACGCATTCACCCCCGAGCTCGAGGCCGACGAGGCGACAGCGGTCTACGGCGAGGCGGACGAGCTGCCGTCGACTGAGATCATCGAGGATCCCGGCGCGGGCGCGGATGATCCCGGCGAGGGTCCCGGGCTGGCCGCCGATCGCGGCACGCCCACGCCCGAGCAGGAGTGAGACTCGCCGGTCAGCCGATCTAGGAGCCCGTGGTCACGCGGCCGATCTCGGCCAGCGTGGTCAGCCCGAGCCGGACCTTCTGCAGGCCGTCCTCGCGCATGCGCCGCATTCCCGCCGCCTCCGCGGTGGCGGCGATCTGGTCGACGCTCGCGCCGCTGAGCAGCAGAGCACGGATGTCCTCGTCGACGGCCATCACCTCATACAGGCCAACCCGCCCCCGGTAGCCGGTGTTCGAGCAGCGAATGCATCCGGCGGGGCCGAAGACCTCGGCGCCCTGGAGGCCGTAGCGATAGACGGTCGCCTCGGGCAGCTCCACCGGCTGCTTGCAGTGCTCGCACAGCATGCGGGCCAGGCGCTGGGCGACCACGCAGTCGATGGCCGCGGCGACCATGAACGGCTCGACGCCCATGTCGAGTAGGCGGGTGATCGCGCTCGGGGCATCGCGGGTGTGCAGGGTGGAGAGCACGAGGTGGCCGGTCAGTGCGGCCTGGATGGCGATCTCGGCCGTCTCGCGGTCGCGGATCTCGCCCACCATGATCACGTCCGGGTCGGCGCGCAGCATCGACCGCAGGCCCTTGGCGAACGTCATCCCCGCCTTGTTGGCCACCTGCATCTGCTTGACGCCGGCGACCTGGGTCTCGACCGGGTCCTCGATGGTGAGGATCGAGCGCTCGCCGTCGTTGACCTCGGCGAGCGCGCCGTAGAGGGTGGTCGACTTGCCCGAGCCGGTCGGCCCGGTCACGAGCACGGCGCCGTAGGGCTTGTTGATGGCCACGCGGAAGCGCTCGCGCTCCTGCTCCGGCATGCCGAGCGTCTCGAGCGTGCGCACCGTCGCGCCGGCGTCGAGGATGCGCATGACGACGCCCTCGCCCTTGACCAGCGGCAGCGTGACCACGCGAACGTCGACTCGGCGTCCGTCCAGGGCCAAGGCCAGGCGGCCGTCCTGGGGCAGGCGCTTCTCGGCGATGTCGAGGCTGGCCATGATCTTGATGCGCGAGACGAGCCCGGGGGTCATCGCCCGGGCCACTGTGGCCGCCTGGGTGAGCACACCGTCGATGCGGAAGAACACCCGCATGTCACCGTTCTCGGGATCGCAGTGGATGTCGGAGGCTCCGCGCTGCACCGCCTCGGCGATGATCTGGTGCACGAGCTTGACCACCGGGGCCTCGCTGTCGGCCACCTCGGGAAGGGAGTAGCCGCCGAGCTCGTCGTCGTCGCCGACCTCCTCGATCTCGATCGCGTCGCCGAGCCGGTTCAGGCGCCCGATGAGCGCCGTGATGTCCTCGATGGCGGCGACCGCGATGTGCACCCGCCTACCGGTGATCATCGAGATCTCGTCGACGGTCAGGACGTTCGTCGGGTCGGCGGTGGCGAGCAGCAGGTCGCCGTCGGGCATGAAGCCGACCGGGACCGACTGGTAGCGCTTGCACACGTCGGTCGAGACGAGGTTCACCGCGCCCATGTCGACCTCGTAGGCGGAGAGGTCGATGAAGTCGAAGCCGAAGCGCTCGGCCAGCGCGCGGGCCAGCTGGTCGGGCCGTACGGCGCCGGACTCGATGAGCATCTGCCCGGTCGTCCTACCGACCTCACGCGAGCGCTTGACCGCGTCGTCGACCGAGTCGCGGGTGGCGAAGCCGAGCTCGACGATGATGTCGCCGATCATGTTCTTGGACCGGCCGCGGTGGGTGGGGGGGATCAGGCCCCGCGGATAGTCCGGCGTATCGGCATGGGTCGCCGCTGCGCTGACGCTCATAAGCGGGGAATCGGCAACCACGGGGACTTCTTGACCGCCTGGCGGTCCGAGTCCCGACCCCCGGTCCGCCGCGATCGGGCCGGGCGATCAGGCCGCGCGATCAGGCCGGGCGATCGGGGCGGGTGCGAGCCTGCCGGCGCAGCGTCCGGGCGACGTACTCGTCGACGCTGTGACGCTCCTCGCGCCAGGGGTCGCCGCGGTGGTGATACCCGTTCTGCTCCCAGAAGCCGAGCTGGTCGCCGCTCATGACCTGCAGGCGGGCGATCCACTTGGCCGACTTCCACAGATAGAGGTGGGGGACGAGCAGTCGCGCCGGCCCCCCATGGTCGGGCTCGAGCGGGGCGCCGTCCACGGTATGGGCGATGAGCGCCGGGTGCTCGCTCACGTCGCCCAGCGGCAGGTTCGTCGTGTAGCCCCCGTAGCAGTGAGCCATCAGATGACTGGCATCGGGGTGAGGCTGGGCGCGGGCGATGAGCGCGGCGACGCTCACGCCCCGCCACGCCATGCCGAACTTCGACCACCTGGTCACGCAGTGGATATCACCGCTCCAGTCCACCTGGGGAAGGCTCTGAAGCTCCGCCCAATCGAGCTCGTACGGTGCACCCACCGCGCCATCGACCCGCAGCCGCCACGCCTCGGTCAGGACCCGGGGGGTGGCGCCGAGGCTGAGCACGGGCCACTTCTCGGTCGGTGACTGGCCGGGCGGCAGGCGTCCGGGGTCGATGCCGAGGGCCAGGGCGCGGCGCCGGCCGCGCTCACCGAAGATCCGGGAGGTGATGGCCACAGGACGATTGTGACGAGTGCCTATCCGGTGGGCGGCCCGGCGGTGGCGATCGCCGGTGCCGGCGTGGGGGCGACCGCCCTGGCCAGTCGCACCGACAGCCGGCTGTGGCGGCGCTCGGTGTCCGGGCGGGCCGCCGCGCGTGCCAGCACCTCGCGCGAGCCGACGATCACGGTGGCCAGCCGCGCGCGGGTGAGCGCGGTGTAGAGCATCTCGCGGCGCAGGAAGAACGCGCCCGCGGCGGGGTGGGCGACGAGCACGGCGACCGGCAGCTCGATTCCCTGGCCCCGGTGCACCGAGCAGGCGTAGGCCGGACGCAGCCGTTCCGACTCCTCGGGCGGGACCCGGAACACCCCCTCCTCGCCGGCCAGCAGGAGCGCCGGATCATCGCCACCCGTCCCGCCCACCTCGTCGAGCAGCGTGAGCACCGTCCCGTTCATCAGCCCGAGCTCGTGCAGGTTGCGCCCGGTCATCATCAGCTTGTCGCCGATCCGCAGCCGCCCACCGCGCACCGGCCGCCCCTCCGGGTTGAGCGCCTCGCGCAGGGCGAGGTTCAGCGCGTCGATGCCGAGCTCGCCCCGGTACACCGGCGCGAACACCTGAATCTCGCGCACCGGGTCGACGCCGAAGTGGGCGGGCAGCCGATCGCACACGAGCGAGACGATCTCGTCGCGCGCCGCCACCGGGTCGGCACGCTCGATCAGGAACAGGTCGCGCTGCATCCCCGGGCTGGGCGAGAGCTCAGGGGCCTGCCCGCGCCGGATCGCGTGCGCGCCCTGCACGATCATGCTTCCGGCCGCTTGGCGGAAGATGTGGGTCAGGCGGGTCGTGGGCACGAGACCGCCGGCCACGAGCTCGGCGAACGGCTTGCCGGCCCCGACCGGGGCGAGCTGGTCGGCGTCGCCCACGAGCACGACGTGGGCGCGGGCCGGTACGGCGCGCAGCAGCGCCACGAGCAGCTCCAGATTGCCCATCGAGGTCTCGTCGACGATGAGCAGGTCGCAGGACAGCGGGTCCTGCTCGTCATGCGTGGGGCCCTCGCCGGGGATCCAGCCCAGCGCCGAATGCACGGTCCCGGCCCGCAGGCCGGTGGCCTCGCTCATCCGCACGGCGGCGCGGCCGGTGGGCGCGACGAGCAGCACGCGCCCGCCCTGGTGCTCGGCCAGCGCGGCGAGCGTGCGGATCGTTGCCGTCTTGCCGGTGCCCGGCCCACCGGTGAGGAGCGACATCCGGCCCGTGAACGCCGCCCGCACCGCCGCCTGCTGCTCGGCGGTCAGCCGCTCCTCGGGCTCGGCGCCGGGACGGCGGGGCTCGGGTCCGGGGTCGTGGAGGCGGCCGCTCGGCTCGCTGGCGATCAGCTCGGCCACCCGCTCGGCCAACTCGGCTTCGAGCTCGGCCGTCGCGCGGCGGTAGAGCCAGGCGCCGTCGCGCACGAGCTCGCCCTCGTCGAGCATGCCCTCGAGCGCGCCGGGAGCCGGTGGCCCGCCGAGCAGCTCCCGCAGCGCGCGCATCAGCTCGTCCTCGGGCAGGCAGGTGTTTCCCCGCCGTTCCGCTTCGCTCAGCAGGTGGGCGACGCCCGCCCGGGCCCGCTCGGGACCATCCCGGCGGGCGCCCAGCCCGCGGGCGATGCGGTCGGCGGTGGCGAAGCCGACCCCGAACAGGTCGGTGAGCGAGTACGGCCGGTCGCTCACCACCCGGTAGGCGCGATCGCCGTAGGCCTCGTGGATGCCCGCCACCAGGTGTGCGAGCCCGTGGGGCGCGAGCAGCAGGTGCAGACGGCGGGTCACCCGCAGGCTCTCCCACGCCGACCGGGCCTGGCGTGCGGCGCCCTCGCCCATGCCGGCGGCCGTGAACACGGATCGGGCGTCGCGATCGATCGCCTCCACCACTGCCGCGGCGCCGTAGCGATCGACCATGCGCTGCGCGCGGCGCCGACCCACGCCGGGCAGGCGCTGCAGCAGCGAGCGCACGGCGGCGTCGTCGACGGGCGCCAGTGGCAGCGCCTGCTCGACCTTGACCTGAGCGCCGAAGCGGCTGTCGTTGACCCAGCGGCCGCTCACCTGCGCCCGCTCGCCCTCCTCGAGGTGGGTGAGCGAGCCGACGAGCACGACCTCGCTCGCGTCCGCCGCCCGGGCGTCGAGCACGGCCCATCCCGTCTCCTCGTTCGCGTACCGGATGCGGCGGACCGTGACCTCGGAGGCGAACGCAGACACTGTTACCGAGACGTTACCGCTGGCTGCGGGCGCGACTTTCGCGGGCGGGACGGGTCTATGGTCCTGTTGATTCAGCCACGAATGAAGGAGGCTCCATGCGAGTCAGCTCCAAGCTCGCGGCGCTCGGCACCATCGCTGCGCTCGCCGTGACTCCGGCGGCCGCGCTGGCCAGCGCCCACTCAACCGCCGCCAAGCCGACGGCCAAGCAGGTGAAGTTCTTCGGCAAGTACTGCAAGGCCGAGAGCAAGAAGCTCCGCACCTCTCAGAGGAAGAGCGACTTCACGAACTGCGTGATCGCCATGGTGAAGGTCGCCAAGACCGAGACGACCCCGAACGCCAACCTCGGCGACGCCCAGATCTCCGCACTCGAGCACTCCTCGTGCAAGGCGGAGAGCAAGAAGGTGCTCTCCGGGCAGAAGCACTCGCCGTACAACCTCTGTGTGTCCGCGGCCAAGAAGCTGACCGCCGACGAGGAGGCCGCGAGCGGGGGCCTCAGCTACTGACCTTCGACCGGGCCCGGGCACCGCGCCGCCGCGCGGTGCCCGATCCGAGGCGCGTCGCCCTCGGCCTGTCGGACTGCGGCGGCGAGCCCATCGGTGGCGATCAAGTGCTCGAAGCCCCGCACGAGCGGCCGGATCGACGCCACCCCCACCCGTCCCTGAGCCCCGAACGCCTGCACCCGCGTCTCAGAGCACAGCTCGACGCCGTCCGGTGTCTCGGCCACCCAGTTGGCGAACACCACCCGGGCCGTGCCGCGCTCTGACCAGGCGCGGAACTCCTCCGGATCCTCCAGGCGCGGATAGTCGCGCCGCAGCGTCCAGATCCGTCCCACCACGCCGGCCACGAGCGCCCGCTCACCCTCCTCGAGCACGAGGAACGGCGGGCGGCGGAACATGGCGTCGAACGCCACATCGCGCGGCGTGCCCGGGATCCGCCAGCGCACGAGCCGGCCGAGCAGCTGCGTGTCCTGCAGCCGGACCGTGCTCGCCGCCGCCCACGCGGCGTCCGCGCTCGCGGTGGTCGGCCGGCGATGGGCGATGCGCAACATCGGCGCGGGCAGCCAGCTGTCGAGATGCTCCTTGATCCCCGGGATGCTAATGATCGGGGCGATGCTCGCTCGCGCGTCCCTGGCCAGCGCCCCGGTCGTTCCCGGTCTGGCCGCGCGCTGGGCGCTGCCGCGGCGCCTCGACGCGCCCGGCGTGGCCTTGACCTTCGACGACGGGCCGCACCCGGAGGGCACCCCGGCCGTGCTCGAGGCGCTCGCGCGCGAGGGCGTGAGCGCGACGTTCTTCCTCGTCGGCGAGCAGGTGCGCCGCCGTCCGGCGCTGGCGGGCGAGATCCTCGCCGCCGGGCATGCGGTCGCCCTGCACGGCTTTCGCCATCGCTGGCAGCCCCGGCTGAGCGCCGCGAACGTGGCCGATGACATCGCCCGCGGCCTCGAGGCGATCGCCGAGGCCACCGGCCAGCCGCCGCGGCTGCACCGTCCCCCGTTCGGCGCCTACAGCCCCGCCGGCCTCACGGCGGCGCGCGCCGCCGGTCTGCAGCCGCTGCTGTGGTCGCGGTGGGGCAAGGATTGGCGGCGCTTCACCACCCCGGCGAAGATCGCCGCCCGGGCCACCCGAAGCCTCGGTCGCGGGGACGTGATTCTCCTGCACGATGCCGATTTCTACAGCGGCCGCAACTCACATCGAAGCACCGTGGCGGCACTTCCTGCGATCATCTCATCTGTTCGACGGCAGGGCCTCGATACCGTCCTGGCCGTCTGAGACGCTTGTCATCCTGTCCAGCCACTGAGAGGATCGGCAGGTTGTCCGCTGGGTCCTTGCCGCCGGCCGGCGTCGCAGCATGACCACGCTGGACCGCCGCGCCGCCCGCTAACCATGACTCCATCCGCTTCACCTGAACAGACCGCGCCGTCCTACTCGCGCTTTGCCATCGGCTTCGATGAGCGCGACCGCGCCCGCCTGCACGAGCTCATCGACGAGGTGATCGACTCCGGCCGCTGGACCGAGTCGGTCATGACCGAGCGCTTCGAGACCGCCTGGGCGGCCTGGAACGAGCTTCCCGCCGTCGCCTTCTCCAGCTGGGCCGGCGGCGCGATGGCCGCTCTGCAGTTCGCCGGCGTGCGCGGCGAGACCGTCCTGTGCCCGTCGAACACGTTCATGGCCACGCCGCTGGCGGCGCTGAACGCCGGCGCCGAGGTGCAGTTCGTCGACTGCAACCGCGAGGACCTCTGCATGTCGTTCGCGGATTTCGAGGCCAAGGCCGAGCAGCACAAGCCCAAGGCGGCCTTCCTCGTCCACATCGGCGGTCACATCGCCTTCGACTCCGAGCAGATCGCGCGCTACTGCGCCGAGCACGGGATCTTCCTCATCGAGGACTGCGCCCACGCCCACGGTGCGAGCTGGAACGGCCGCAAGCCCGGCGGCTACGGCGACGCCGGGGTGTACTCGCTGTATGCGACCAAGACGGTCACCACCGGCGAGGGAGGGGTGCTGGTCAGCCGCCACCCCGAGCTGCTCGAGTTCGCCCGCGGCTTTCGCAACTACGGCAAGCCGAACTTCGAGGTGCACGGGCTCAACTTCCGCATGAGCGAGTTCACGGCCGCCCTCGGCCTGCTCCAGGTGCAGCGGATGCCGGAGATCGTCGCGTTCAAGAACGACATCGCCCGCACCGAGCTCGATCCGCAGTACGCCGGCCGGCTCGAGCTGCCCGAGGGCATGGTGTCCGGCCTCTACAAGTACATCGTGTTCGACTGGCTCGAGCGTTCGACCGGTCGCGTGTACGACGAGCCCTGCCACCGGATCCTCGGCCACGACGTCGAGCTCCCCAATTCCGACTGGGTGGCGCGCAACCACTCGTGCGTGCCGTTGTATTACCGTCCGGGAAGGTAAGGGGCCAACCATGCGCGTTCTCGTCACAGGCGGTTCCGGCTTCATCGGCTCTCATGTCGTCGACAAGCTGCGGGCGCGCGGGCACGAGCCGGTCATCTACGACCTGCGGCCCTCGCCCTGGCATCCGCGGGGCAGCGTCGACACCGTGCTCGGCTCGATCACCGACCGCGAGGCGCTCGAGCGCGCCCTGCACTCCTGCGACGCGGTGGCCCACCTGGCCGCCGTGGCCGACGTCAACGACGTCCACGCCTCGCCCGAGGACGCCGAGCGCGTCAACGCCCGGGGCACCGTGGCCGTGCTCGAGGCCGCCCGCCGCGCCGGGGTGAAGCGGATCGTCTACGCCTCGACGATCTGGGTGTACTCCGACACCGAGTCCGACGAGGTCGACGAGGACACCCTGCTGCCGCCGCCCAGCCACCTGTACACGAGCACCAAGCTGGCCGGCGAGCTCTACTGCAAGAGCTACCAGGAGCTCTACGGGATCGACTACACGATCCTGCGCTTCGGGATTCCCTACGGCCCGCGCGCCCGCGAGGCGGCGGTCATCCCGGCGTTCGTCAACAAGGCGTTCCGCGGCGAGCCGCTGACCCTGTCCGGCGACGGCATGCAGTCGCGCCGGTTCGT
Organism: uncultured Solirubrobacterales bacterium; assembly: GCA_963848745.1. Taxonomy (GTDB): domain Bacteria; phylum Actinomycetota; class Thermoleophilia; order Solirubrobacterales; family Solirubrobacteraceae; genus Palsa-465. The sequence continues at coordinate 44,715 of CAWKEO010000004.1, forward strand.
CTACGTCGAGGACCTGGCCGACGGGGTGGCGCTCGGCCTCGAGGATGTGGCGACCAACCGGGTCTACAACCTGGTCAGCGACGAGAACGTCACCATCAAGCAGATCGCCGAGCTCGTGCAGGAGATCGTCGGGAACACCGAGATCGTCTACATGCCGGCCCGTCCGGGCGACCTGGGCACGAAGATCGTCTCCGGCGAGCGCGCCCGGCGCGAGCTCGGCTGGACGGCGGCCACCCCGTTCGCCGAGGGCGTGCGCCGCTACGTCCAGTGGCGCCGCGACCAGGCCGCCCGGACCGAGGCGGCCGAGGAGCAGGCGGTCATCCCGGCCGGCGAGCCCGACGCCGAGTCGCCTCCGCGGAAGATCCTCATCATCTCGGCCGACATCGGCGAGGGCCACGACCTGCCGGCCCGGGCGATCGCCCGCGAGTTCAAGGACGAGGATCCGGACGCCCAGATCTCGATCGTCAACGGGCTGCCGGCGATGGGCCCGGTGCTCACCCGCGTGCTGCGCGAGAACTCGCAGTTCATGTTCCGCTGGGTGCCCTGGTGGTTCCACTTCCAGTACGTGCTGTTCATGCACTTCGGGCCGACGCGCTGGCTGGCCCGGCGGCTGCTCACCGGGTTCGGCCGCCGGGGCCTCATGCGCCTGATCCGGGCCCACGACCCCGACCTCGTCGTCTCGACCTATCCGGGCGTCACCGCCGTGCTCGGCGAGCTGCGCCGGCGCGGGCGACTCGACGTGCCCTGCTACGCGTCGATCACCGATCTGGCCGGGCTGCACTTCTGGGCCCACCCGGGGATCGACCGCCACTTCGTCACCCATCCGGAGTCGATCGAGGAGGTCGAGCGGATCGCGGGCAAGGACAGCGTGATCTGGGCCAAGCCGCCCACCTCGGCGGCGTTCCTGGCCGCTCGCTCGCGTGCCGATGCCCGCCGCGCGCTCTCCCTGCCCGCCGACGCCCGGGTGATCGCCGTGTCCGGCGGCGGCTGGGGCGTGGGCGACCTCGTCGGCGCCACGGCGGCGGCGCTCGAGATCCCCGACGCCATCGTGCTCTGCCTGTGCGGGCGCAACGACAAGCTGCGCCAGCGCGTGACCGGTCGCTTCCCGGACGAGCCGCGCCTGCGGGTCATGGGCTTCACCGACCGCATGGGGGACGTGCTGGCGGCCAGCGACGCGCTCGTGCACTCGAGCGGCGGCCTGACCATCCTCGAGGCGATCATCCGCGGCTGCCCGGTCGTCTCCTACGGCTTCAGCTACGGCCATGTGCGGGCGACCGATCGCGCCCTTGAGCGCTTCCGCCTGGCCGAGGTCGCGCGACGCGCCGGCGACGTCGTGCCCGCGCTGCAGCGGGTGCTCGAGCAGGGCCACGAGCCCGACAACTCGTTCGCCCGCCAGCCCTCGACCGCCTCGATGATCCTCGTCGACGAGCGCCGCGTGCGGCAGCTCCCGGCCTGGCGGCTGCGAGCGGCACGCGCGTTCGCCGGCTCGACGGCGATCGTGCTCGTGGCCGCCTGGGCGCTCAGCTCGGGGGCCTCGTACTCGCTCGTCTCGCACTTCGCCCACATCCGCGCGGTGACCGCCGTGGCCACCTCGCGGCCGGAGGTCGGCGTGCTCGTCGATGCTCCGGCCTCCCAGGTGCCGGTGGTGGCCAGCGACCTCTCACGGCGCGGGATCCACGTGTCCTTCGCCATCGACCACGGGACGGCGTCGACGCTGTCGCCGCTCGTGTACGGCGACCAGGTGCTCCCCCGGCTGCCGAACGGCGGGCTGGTGCGCTGGCTCGGCGCCAAGGGCGCGCTCCACCACCTGCTCCGGCTGCTCGGTGTCGAGCGGCCGTTCCTCTACGCATCCCACGGGCCGAGCGTCGGCCAGTGGCTGATCGCCCACGGCGCCGGCGGCCGGCTGGTCAGCGGCGCCGTGCGCATCAACGATCGCGACGACTCGCTCGGGCTGCTGCGACCGGGCGAGGTGGTCGAGATCACGGTGACCGGGCGCCCGCAGCTCGCCTGGGAGCTCGAGCGGCTGGCGCGCTCACTGCGGGCCGATCATCTGACCGGGGTGCCGGTCGGGCGGCTCATGCACGACGCTCGGGCGTCGGTCTAGCTTTTCGCTTTCGGCGGTGGCCGCGTGGCCGGGCCGTGGGGCCCGGCGAGGGGTGCGGCTCGCGGGTTTGACGTATCCGACACGTCAAATCGCCCAAGCGACTCGCGATCGCGGCGCGCTGCCTCGGTCTCTGGGCGATGTTCTACCTGGCGGACAAGATCTCCCATCCGTCAGCGATCGCCCCCCGGTGGCGGCCGATCCGCCAGAAACGACAGCAGCGATCGCTCGTCCGAGGAGAGCGTGTCGTTTCTCGTCTCCACGCCGAGAAACCGCCCGACCGATCATCCGCATCCGACGAGCGTGTCGTTTCTCGTCCCCGGCGCCCCGCCGCCGGCCGCCGGGCCGCTACCAGTGGACGCCGCGCGTCGCCCGCGCGAACGCCCGCTGCTCCGGCGACTCCTTGGCGGACCCGCCGGACTCGTTCTCCGGGAACAGCTGGTAGGCCCGGTTCACCAGCAGATCCTGAGCGCCGGGCGCGATCGCGTAGGTCAGCTGCCCGAGGCTCCCAAGCGTCGTCGCGATGCGCTTCGGCCGCTTGCGGATGGCCTCGCAGATCATGTCCGCGGCCTCCTCGGGCGTGAGCGTCGGGAAGCGGTCGTACAGCTTGGTCGGAGCGATCATCGGCGTGCGTACGAGCGGCATGTAGACCGTCGTCACGTGCACGCCGTCATGGATCACCTCGGGTCCGATCGAGCGTGAGAAGGCGTCCAGCGCCGCCTTCGAGGCCACGTAGGCGGAGAAGCGGGGCGTGTTGATCTGCAGCCCGATCGAGGAGATGTTGATGATGTGGCCGAAGCCGCGCTCGCGCATCATCGGCAGCACGTCGAGGATGAGCTTCACCGGCGCGAAGTAGTTCAGCTGCATCGTGCGCTGGTAGTCGTGAAAGCGGTCGTAGGCGCGGTTGACCGAACGGCGGATCGACTTGCCCGCGTTGTTGACCAGGATGTCGACGGAGCCGTGCTGCTCGAGCGCCTCCCGGGCCATCCGGTCGATGTCGTCGGGATCGCTGAGGTCGGCTCGGTGCACCGCGGCGCGGCCGCCGAGCGCCTCGATCTGCCGCTTCACCTCGTTGAGCTGATCCTCGCGCCGGGCCACGAGCAGCACCTTGCCGTGCGCGCGCCCGACCTCGAGCGCGGTGGCCTTGCCGATCCCCGACGAGGCGCCGGTGATCATCACCGTTCGGTCGCGCACCGCGCCCGCAAGCGACGGTGCCAGAACGCCGCCCCCGAGCGGGATGCGCTGCGAGAGCGAGTAGATGGTGCGGACGCTCTGCGCCGCCAGGTCGAGCGGGTTGGGCAGGGCCATAGCGCGGACCGTACCAGGGAGTCCCGGCCGTTCGCCCCGGGGGAGCACCGGCCGTCCGCCCCACGGACGCCGGGCCGTCCGTCCCCACGGGCGCCGGGGGCGGGCGGCTCGCCCGCCCCCGTTCGCCAACGTCTAACCGAGCGGCTCCCAGATCAGTCCGCCGCCCCGGATCGTGACCGTGAGCGTCAGCAACCCGGGCGCCGGCGTTCGCGCCGGCGCGGTGAGCACGACCGTGACGCGCGTGGTGCCGACACGGCGCAGGCGGACGCGACTGATCACGCGGCCCGCGAAGGCGAGCGTGACGGCGACGGTCCGCTGGGCCTGGTGCGGTGCCCAGATCTGCACCGCAACGGCGTGGGCGCCGCGCCGGCCCAGGTAGCGCGCGTGCAGGAGCTTCGACTGCGGGATCGGCGCCGGAGCGAGCGAGTTGCCGGCCGCGATCTGAGCGCATCCGTTCGCCACCGTCTGACCGTTCAGACGCGCCTTCAGGAACGTCGCGGCCGCCAGCTCGAACGGCACCGCGGCGACCGTGTGGGTGTCGCCCGTGTACTCGTGGAACTCGACCGAGACACCGCGCTGGCAGTACTCGTGGGCCAGGCCCTCGACGTCGCGCGCGACCATCACGCCGTCGCCGGTCCCGTCGGCGTTGCCGACCGCGAGCAGCAGCGGCGACTTCGGCGTGCCCGAGCGCCCCATGATCAGGTGGTCGGAGACCGACACGAAGCTCGGCAGTGCCTTGAGCACAGGGCCGTACTGAGGCTTGAAGAGCTTGGAGATCTTCAGGCCCGGATAGGCGCCCAGGAACGTGGTGATGCAGGCGTGCGCCACCTGGGCGAGCACCTGGCGGCCGTAGGCTGAGAGCGCCGGGCCGAAGTTGAGGCCGACGGCGCGGGCGATGGCCAGCGTGCTGGCCGGGATCGTGCCCGACCACGACGGGCTGCCGTTGATGTAGGCCAGGTTGTGCAGCAGGTCGACCGGAACGCCGCCGGCCGCCGCGGCGACGATGTGCAGCGATGGCGCGTACCTGTGGGCCAGCTCGGACGCGAACTCCGTGGCGATCGAGCCGCCCGAGTAGCCATCCATTCCCACCGGCGTCGTGGCCGGCGTGAGGTGGAGGTAGTGCTCGGCGGCCAGGATGCCGTCGAGCGTTCCGTAGCCCGACTCCTGTCCGGCGGTCCAGTCGAGGTTCTCACCCTCGTAGTCGGAGACGACGACGGCGTACCCGGCCTTCACGTAGGGGAGCAGGAAGGCCTCCTGCTCGGTGTTGACGTCGGTGGGACCGCCGCCCTGCAGGTTGTACGAGGGGTCGCACTGAGCCCCGAGCGCGTCGTAGGCGGTCTGGTAGGAGACGATCTTGCTCGGCGTCGGCGCAGGGGCGGCGGGGAGGATCACCGTGGTCACGGTGACCGTCGGCTGGCCGAGCTCCCCGGTCGTCCGGTAGAGGAGCTGGACGGCTCGCACGGAGGTGCCCGCGACGGGAATCGCCACCGTCCGGGAGCGCAGGACAGTGCCCGGGCGAAGGGGGGCGAGCGGGTGGCTCGTACGGTAGAACGGATCCTGGCCCGGGGGCAGCGGTGTGCCGGCCGCTGCGGCGGTTCCGGTGAACGCCGCGAACGCGGCGGCGAGGACGGTGGCGGCGAGCACGAGCATGCGCGCCGAGGGTGACCTTCTCATCTTCTCCTCCTCCGTGGACGAGCGGTCATCTTACGGCGGCGAAGGTTGTGATCGCCCTCCGGTCCGTCCGCCACCCATGCGAACATGCGTTCGTGCCATCGATCGTCGTCTGCGTGACGCTGCCGCGCTTCACCCTCGCCGTGGCCGCCGGGGAGCGGTCCGAGCTGCTCCACCAGCCAGTCGCCCTCGCGCCCGAGCCCGGTGGCGTCCAGCGCGTGGGGGAGGTCTCGCCGGCGGCCGAGGCATTCGGCATCCACCCCGGGATGCGCCTGGGCGAGGCGCTCGCCCGCTGCCCGCGCCTGACCCTCGTCCCTCCCGATCCGGCCGGGGTGGCCGACGCCTGGGAGCGGTTGCTCGAACGGCTGGAGTCGATCGGCGCCGCCGTGGAGCCCGAGCGCCCGGGCCTGGTCTGCTTCGATGCCCGCGGTCTGCTGCGCCTGCACGGGGCGGCCGCCTACGGGGAGCGCGAGCGAATCCTCGCCGTGCTCGCCAGTGCTCGGCGGGCGCTTGCCACCCCGGCCCGCTACGGCGTGGCGCCCTCGCGCTTCGCCGCCCTGGCGGCGGCGAGCACCGCCCGGGTGCGCCGGCCGGTGATCGTGTCCGGCGGGCGTGAGCAGGCGGCTGCCTTCCTGGCTTCCATGCCGGTGGCCCTGCTGCGGGCGCGGCCCGCGCTCGCTGAGTTGCCCGAGGCGCTCGAGCGGCTGGGGATCCGCACCCTGGGGGAGCTGGCTGCCATCTCCGCGGCCCGGGCGGCCGATCGCTTCGGGGCCACCGGCATGCTCGCCCACGAACTCGCTACCGGAGGCGATGGGATGCTGCGGCCCCGGCCGCCGAGCGAGATCCTGCGCGAGTCGCTCGACCTGCCCGAGGCGGGTTCGGGAGTTCAGCTCGAGCACGCGCTCGGGCTGCTGATCGATCGCCTGCTGGCCCGGCGGGAGCGCCGCGCGCGCACGCTGCGGGCGGTTGCCCTCTCCGCCGTGCTCGTCGAGGGTGGTGGGACCTGGCGCGAGCAGGTCGTCTTCCGGGAGGCGCTCGCCGATCCGCAGCGGATGCGCCTGGTCCTCGTGCCCCGGCTCGCCGCCATCCCGGCTCCGGCCGAGCAGCTGCGACTGGCGGTCGAGCGCTTCGGGGCGCCGCTCAGCGACCAGCGTGCGCTGCTTCCGGACGCGACGGCCGCGCGGACCGCCCGCCTGCGCGAGGCGATCCGGCAGGCGCGGGCCGCCGCGGGCGCCGACGCCGCCCTGCGCGTGCTCGAGGTCGATCCCGGCTCGCGCTTTCCCGAGCGCCGGGCGGTTCTGACGCCGTTCGAGGCGTGATGGTCGGAGCTCGGAGAGCGAACGCGGCGGCGATGCCGGCTGCTCTCGCTGCGCTGGTCGTCGCGGGCGCGCGGACGCTCGCCGCCGGCGGGGTTGCCGGGGCCGCCGGGCGCCTGCTCGTTCTTTGTCGATTTACCCTCGTATATGAGGGGTTAAACGCCCAAAATCGGCCGCCGATCCGGGTCACCAGGCCGCCCGTGCGTATGTCCGGAGCTCATCCATGAGCGCCCCGCGACGGCTTGCCACTCCGCGCCGCGTGGCTGTGCGCATGGCCGAGGACGGCCAGCCGCTGGTCGTCGACGGCCGCGAGATCGACGCCGTGCGAGAGTCGTGGCTGCTCGAGGACCGCTGGTGGACCGAGCGGCCCGTACGCCGGCGCTACTGGGAGGTGGTGACGATGTGCGGCCGCGACGAGGTCGTCTTCCACGACCTGCGCAGTGGGAGGTGGTGGCGACAGCGATAGGGCCGCGTTCGCCCCGGCTCGCGGGGGCGAATGGTCCCCCCGAAGCCTGACCGCTCAACTACATAGTGTCCGGGCCGATAAGGCAGACCATGGGCTCGTACCCCAACCGGGGGAGAGGCTGCCACGGATGGCCAGCAGGAGGCCTGGGCTGATGTGGCGGCTGGCCACTTCCGTTCGATCGAAGCTCGTGCCGTGGGCGGCGACGTCCCCTGCGCGTGTGCCCGAAGCTGGCGCGTTCCCGTGGGGGCGCCGGCGCGAGGACCACTGGCTCGAGCGGTGGATTCAGACGACTGAAGATCTCGCCCGGCTGCAGTACTCGCACCGGATGCTCGACGCGGTCATCGACGAGGTCGACGGGCGCCGCATCCGGATCGGCGAGCACTGGCTGACCGACTACGCGTCGTGCAACTACCTCGGCCTCGACCTCGACCCCGAGATCATCGCCGCCGTGCCCGAGTACCTGGCTCGGTGGGGAACGCACCCGAGCTGGTCCCGGTTGCTCGGCAGCCCGGTCCTGTACGAGCGCATCGAGGCGGAGCTGACCGAGCTGCTCGGAGCCGAGGACAGCCTGGTGCTGCCGACGATCACCCACATCCACATGTCGGTGATCCCGGTGCTCGCGGGGGCGGGCACGATCTTCCTGGACCGGCGCGCGCACAAGACGATCTTCGACGGCGCCGCCACGGCGCAGGCCCGCGGGGCGACGGTGCGGCGCTTCGGCCACGAGGATCTCGACGAGCTCGAATCGCTGCTGCGCGGCCGCTGGCGCCGGCCGGGGCTGATCTGCATCGACGGCGTGAACAGCATGACCGGCAACGCGCCCGACCTGGCCGGCTTCGCCGCGCTGGCGCGTGAGCACGACGTTCTCCTCTACGTCGACGACGCGCACGGGTTCGGCGTGATCGGTGAGCGCTCGGAGCGCGAACCGTGCGCGTACGGCATCCGCGGCAACAGCATCGTCCGCCACCTCGACGAGAGCTACGACAATCTCATCCTCGTCGGCGGCTTCTCGAAGGCGTATTCATCGCTGCTCGCATTCATCGCCTGTCCGACGCCGATCAAGCAGCTGCTGAAGACCGCCGCGCCGCCCTACCTGTACTCGGGCCCCTCGCCGGTCGCCTCGCTCGCCACCGTGATCGAGGGGCTGCGCGTCAATGCCGAGCGCGGCGATGCGCTGCGGGCCAGGCTCGGCCGCCTGACCGCGCGCGTGCTTGACCACGTCGATCACCTCGGTATCCGTACGCCGAACCACTCGGGCTTCCCGATCATCGAGATTCCGCTCTCCCGGCCGGACACCGTCGACGAGGTCGGTGATCTGCTGTTCGACCGCGGCGTCTACGCCACGATGGCCGTGTACCCGCTCGTGCCCCGCGAGGAGGTCGGCTTCCGCCTCCAGCTCACGGCCGCCAACACCGATGAGCAGGTCGACGAACTGCTGCTCGTCCTCGACGAGGTGGCGGAGCGCTTCCAGCTCCGGGACGGCGAGCTCTCCCGGAGGGACTCATGAGGCAACCGATCCCCGCGGCCGCCGGGCGTGAGGAGCCGCTGCCCGAGAGGTCAGTCGAGACGTCAGCGCAGCCGTCACCAGGGACGTCAGCCGAGACGGTGCGGGATGCGCCCGGACCTTCGACCAGCGGCCTGTGGCGCCACGCCTGGTGGGTGTACCTCGCCGTGGGCGCGCTCATGTGCGGCCTGTACGTGTTCGTGGCGCCGCTGAAGGCGAGCGGCCCGGTGATCAACGGCCTCGGCCTCTCCGGCGTCGTCGCCGTCGCTCTCGGCATCCGCCGCCACCGCCCGAGCGCCCGCGCGGCCTGGTGGTGCTTCGCCGCCGGGCTGTTCCTGTTCTGGATCGGCGACGTTTACACCTACAGCTACCCGCGTCTGTTCCACGCCGACGTGCCGTTCCCGTCGTTCGGCGACGCCGTGTACATCGCCGTCTATCCGGCGCTCATGCTCGGCCTGCTGCTGCTCGTGCGCCGGCGCAACAAGGGCGCGGACGGCCCGGCGCTGATCGACTCGCTGATCATGACCATCGGGCTCGCGCTGATCTCGGCGGTGGCGATCATCGCGCCCTACGTGCACGACCGCACGCTCTCGCTGCTGCCCAAGCTCGTCTCGATCGCCTACCCGATGGGCGACATCATCCTGCTCGCCGCAGCGATCCGCCTCGCCGTCGACACGGGCAAGCGGCGCCCCGCCTTCTATCTGCTCGTGGCCAGCATCGTCACGCTGCTGAGCACCGACTTCGTCTACGGGATCCTCACCCTCGACAACGCCTACACCCACCAGTTGTGGCTCGACGCCGGCTGGATCTTCTTCTATCTGCTGTGGGGCGCGGCCGCTTTGCACCCGTCGATGACCGAGCTCGAGCACGCCGGCGCGGAGCGGCGGCCGCGCCTCGGTGTAGGCCGGCTCGCCCTGCTCGCCGGGGCGACGCTCGTGGCGCCCGGCCTCGAGGTCCTCAAGGTGCTCCACCACACCCAGGACGACATGCTCGCCGTGATCTTCGCCTCGATCGTGCTGTTCCTGCTCGTGGTCGGACGCATGTACGGACTCGTCCGCCAGCGCGAGAAGTCGGTGGCCCGCGAGAGCGCGCTCACCTCGGCCGGCGCGATGCTCGTGGCCGCGAGCTCGCGCGCCGAGATCGTCGCTGCCGGGCTGCGCGCCGCGTGCGAGCTCGTCCCGGGTGCGCTCGAGTGCCGGCTCTGCCGCCGCGACCAGTCCGGCCTGCACGTGGCCGGCCCCGGCCGGGACGGCGGCATCGAGCACTGGTCGGCCGACCCGCTGGCCACCATCGACCTCCACCCCGACGGCGTGACCGAGGTCTCGCCCGAGCTCCGGGCGGCCATGCGCTTCGCGCCCGCGAGCCGGCGGGTGCTCGTGCTCGACCTCGAGAACGCGGGGACCGATCAGCCGATCCAGGTGCTGCTCACCGGAGAGCACCGTGCCGTCGCCGAGTCGCTCGACGCGCTCCGCACGCTCGCGAGCCAGATCGCCCTGGCGCTCGAGAGCGCGCGCCTGAGCGAGGAGGTCCACCGCCGGGCGGGCGAGGACCGGCTCTCCTCCCTGGTCCAGAACGCCAGCGACCTCATCACCGTGCTCGACGCCGACATGAACGTCGTCTACCAGAGCCCGTCGATCGAGCAGGTCCTCGGCTACCGGGCGGCGGAGATCGTCGGAGAGCCGTTCGCCCGGCTGCTCGATCCGAGTGAGCGGGGCCGCCTCCTGCGCCGCCTGACCGAGGCCGGCCCGGGCGCCCGCGGGCGGGCGGAGTCGACCGAGTGCCTGCTCGCCCACCGGGACGGCAGCGTGCGCCATTTCGAGATCCTGCACACGAACCTCCTCGACGATCCGAGCGTGCGCGGCATCGTGCTCAACGGCCGCGACGTCAGCGAGCGCAAGGCGTTCGAGGAGCAGCTCGCCCACCAGGCGTTCCACGACCCGGTCACCCACCTGGCCAACCGGGCGCTGTTCAGCGAGCGCGCCCGCCACGCCGTGGCGCGCGGACGGCGCGAGGAGGTCGGTCTTGCCGTCGTGTTCCTCGACCTCGACGACTTCAAGGTGGTCAACGACAGCCTCGGCCACGCCGCCGGCGACGCCGTCCTGCTCGAGGTGGCCAAGCGGGTCAACGCGAGCATCCGGGCCTCGGACACCGCCGCGCGGTTCGGCGGCGACGAGTTCGCGGTCCTGCTCGAGGACGTCGAGGATCCGCAGGCCGCGGCCGAGACGGCCGAGCGCATCCTCGCTGCCCTCGGCGAGCCGATCCGACTGCAGGAGAAGGACTACGTCATCCGGGGAAGCCTCGGCATCTCGATCGCCGAGCCGGGCGCGCCAACCGACGCCGACGAGCTGATCCGCAACGCCGACGCCGCCATGTACATCGCCAAATCAGACGGCAAGGGCGGCTACCGGCTGTTCGAGCCGGCGATGCACGAGCGCGTGCTCGCGCGCCTCGAGCTGCGTGGCGATCTCGAGCGCGCGCTCGAGCGCGGTGAGTTCGAGTTGCACTACCAACCACTCGTGCGCCTCGAGGACGGTTCGGTGAGCGGCTTCGAGGCCCTCCTGCGCTGGCACCACCCGACGCGCGGCACCGTGCCGCCGGATGACTTCATCCCGTTCGCGGAGGAGACCGGCCTGATCGTGCCGATCGGACGTTGGGTGCTGCGCGAGGGGTGCCGCGAGGCGACGCGCCTGCGCGAGCGCATCGGTACGCCCAATCCGCCGACGATCAGCATCAACCTGTCGGTCAAGCAGCTCTTTCACAACGACATCACCGCGGACGTGGCCAGTGCGCTGGCCGACGCCGGGCTGGAGCCGAGCGCGCTCACGCTCGAGATCACCGAGTCGGTGATGATGACCGACATCGACCTCGCCGTCCGCCGTCTCGGCGAGCTGCGCGAACTCGGCGTCCGCCTGGCCATGGATGACTTCGGCACCGGCTACTCGTCGCTCAGCTACCTGAGCAAGTTCCCGCTCGACGTCCTCAAGATGGACCGCTCACTGCTCGCCGCCGGTGCCTCACCGGTCACCTCCGGCCTGGCCACCGCCGTGCTCGGCCTGGGCGACACCTTCGAGCTCGAGGTGGTCGCCGAGGGGATCGAGTTCCCCGAGCAGTCCGAGACGTTGCGCGATCTCGGCTGCGAGATCGGGCAGGGGTTCTACTTCGCCAAGCCGATGAGCGCGGACGCGCTCATCGCCTTCATGGACGAGCGCACGGGCGAGGCAGACCGGATCCCGGGCCCCGCCTAGGGTCGTGCAGCACAGCTACGAGGCGCTCGATCGCGGCGGCGGCTTCGCCCGCGGCGGCCTGCGCGCGGCCCTGCGCCACCGCGAATTCCGCCGCCTGTGGAGCGGCATGGGCGTCTCGCTGCTCGGCGATGGCATGTTCATGGTCGCGCTGGCCTGGCAGGTGTACGGGCTCTCCAATGCGACCACCGCGCTGGCCAGCGTCGGCATCACGATGACGCTCCCGACGATCGGGTGCCTGCTCCTCGGCGGAGCGGTGAGCGATCGGTTCGACCGCCGGCGGGTCATGCTGGTCGCCGACCTCGTGCGTGCGCTCGCCATTGGGCTGCTGGCGCTGCTGTCGCTCACCGGGACGCTGGCGCTCTGGCACCTGTTTCTGATCGCGGCGCTGTACGGCGCCGCCACGGCGTTCTTCGACCCCGCGTTCGATGCCATCGTCCCCGAGCTCGTCCCCGCCGACGTGCTGCCGGGCGCCAATGCGCTCGAGCAGCTCGTGCGTCCGATCGCCCTGCGGCTGGCCGGTCCAGCGCTTGGCGGCGTGGTCGTGCAGGCGGTCGGCCCCGGCGGCGCCTTCGCGCTCGACGCCGGCTCGTTTCTCGCCTCGACCGCCGCGCTGCTCACCATGGCTCAGGCGCCCGCGGCGGCACGCGTGGCCGGGGTGTCGGTGGGCGCGGAGATCGCGGCCGGCCTGCGCTACATCCGCCGGCGGTCGTGGCTGTGGGCGACGTTCGCCAGCGCCGCGGTGGCCTACCTGCTGTTCATGGGACCGGCCGAGGTCCTCGTTCCCTACATGGTCAAGAACGGCTTCTCGGACGGCGCCGGCGTCCTCGGGCTCGTCTACGCCGCCGGAGGCCTCGGCGCACTGATGAGTGCGCTGGCTGTCGCCCGCCGCGGGCTCCCGCGCAAGTTGGTCACGTTCATGTACGGCACCTGGACGATGGCGACGCTCGCGATTGCGGGCTACGGGCTGGCCCATGACGTGTGGTCACTGATGGTGACGAGCCTCGCCTTCAACGCCCTGGAGACGGCGGGCACGATCGCCTGGGCGACGGTCAAGCAGCGCCACGTCCCCGAACGGCTGCTCGGGCGCGTCTCGAGCCTCGACTGGCTCATCTCGATCGGCCTGCTGCCGCTCTCCTATGCGCTGACCGGCACCGCGAGCGCGGCCCTCGGCCTGCGTACGACGCTCATCGGAGCCGGAGTGCTCGGAGCGGCGGTGACACTGGCGGCACTGTACGTACCCGGTGTGCGGGCCCCCGAGCGGGGCGAGGACCAAGGTTCCGAGCGGCGCGGCGCCGAGGCTGGGGCCCGAGCCCGAGCTGGCGGCCTGAGCGCTCGAGCCGCGGGGCTGCCAGGGAGAGTCGCAGCCCCGCGGCCGTGGAGCGCAGCCAGCGGCGAGCGGCCGGTCAAGAGCTCGCCGCTGCGGCGCGGTGGGTCGGCCCGCGGGCTGACCCACCGCGGTCCGGTGCTACGGGGCCAGAGTGATCGAGAACGGGTTGTTCGGACCCGCCATGAGCAGGTTGAGCAGCGGCGTGGCCAGGCCGCAGCCCTGCAGTGGCGGGATCGTCGTCGACCCCGTGGCCGTGAAGCCCTGACCGATCAGCGTGAGCACGTTCCCGCTCACGCTCAGCGGCAGCGATACCGGGGCGGAGGTCTGGCAGCCCGGCGCGACGAGGTTGAGCGGCAGCAGCGGCGAGCTCAGCCGGGTCAGGTGGACGTAGGCCGAGGCGGTGGCCGATACCGTCGCGGTGGCGCCGCTCAGGGTGATCGTGCCGTTGACCGGCTTGGCCTCGACGAACTGCAGAGTGGCGTCGACGGGCAGCCCGAGCACGGTCAGCCGGGTGGTGAACTGCGGGATGCTCACATCGCCCGTGAGGGTGCCGGTGGTCAGATCGGCGCTCCCGTTGAACGTCGAGCCGGACGGCAGGGTGGCCGCCTGGTGCAGCTTGGCCAGCGTCAGGCTGCCGGACACGGACCAGTTGTTGAACGGGACGACGGCATCGGCGGAGGCGGAGGCGGCCGACACGGCGAACACGACCGCGGCAGCCAGCCACGCCAGGCACGCCGCCCGGCGCACTGAGCGCAACATGGTGAGATCTCCTCTCTTCAGGCGCGTCGCCGTGCTGCCTCCCGAAAGCGCGGCGCCCGCCAGTGGACGTACGGTGAAGCTACATCGCTGAAGCTAGGCCTGGCAACGGCAGCTTGCACAGGTCTGCGGCGCGCGGATGGGCAGGCTGCGAGGATCCCGCGGCTCTACACTCGCGGCCATGGCGAACACCCCCGTCGACCCCGGTCCCGTCGCCGTCGGCACCTGGAGCGGCGGGCGTTACATGCACTTCGGCGAGCCGGTCTCCGACGAGCGGTTCCTGTCGCTCATCACGCCCGACGCGGCGATCGACACCGTCCTCACCGCGGACGTGTACGGCACCGGCGAGGCGGACACGATCCTCGGTCGCGCGCTGCAGAGCGTCGACCGCGAGCGGGTATGCGTGGTCGGAGCGGTCGGCCACGACTTCTACGCCGGCGCGCGCGACGGGGCCAAGGGCTTCCCTCGCTTCACCGACCCGCGCCTGCGCGGTCCCGACGGTTACGCGTCCTACCTGCGCATGGCCACCGAGCGCAGCCTCGAACGGTGCGGGATCGACCAGTTCGATCTGCTGCTGCTGCACAACCCCGACCGCACGGGCTACACGAGCGAGACCGTGTGGCAGGGCATGGCGGCGCTGCGTGAGGCGGGGCTGACGCGGCTGATCGGCGTGGCGCCTGGGCCGGCGAACGGGTTCACGCTCGACCTGATCGAGTGCTTCGAGCGCTTCGGCGCCCTGCTCGACTGGGCCATGGTCATCTTCGGGCCGCTCGAGCCCTGGCCGGGCGAGCTCGTGCTGCCGGCCGCGGCTAGCGCCGGCGTGCAGGTGATCACCCGGGTGGTCGACTACGGCGGGCTGCTGTTCGACGATCTCCGCCCGGACGCCGAGCTGCCGCCGTATGACCACCGGCGCTTTCGCCCGGCCGGGTGGATCGAAGCCGGTCGCCGGCGCGTGGCGCCGATGCGCGCGATCGCCGAACGCGAGGGCCTGTCGCTCATCCAGCTCGCCTGCCAGTGGAACCTCGCCCACGAGCCGGTCGCCTGTGTGGTCCCGACGCTCATCCAGGAGGGCGGCCCGGGTGCCCGCACGGTCGAGGACAAGCGCGCCGAGCTGGCGGCCCTGCGCTCCGCTCGCCCGCTGGCGGCCGAGGACGTGGCGCGGATCCGCGCGCTGGGCGACAACACCGGGAGCATGACGCTCAAGGGCGCCAACCCGGCGCACAGCGGGGACGAGCGCCCCGACGCCTGGGCGCTCGACGACCGGCTCGGCGAGGTTGCGCGCCGCTGGGGCATCGAGCCCGAGCGCGACCTCGCGCTCGCCTAGCCGCTTTCGCCCTCGGCGCGCATCCACTCGCAGCCGGCCGACAGGTCCTCAACGCCCATCGCCGCGGCCACGTTCAGCCACATGCCATAGCGGAAGAACTCGTCCAGGCGCTCGGCGTCGGCGCCCGAGAGCTCCCCCACGTGCTCGACCAGGTGCGCGTAGGCGCGGCGGACGTGGGTGCGGATGACCTCGTCGTCGCAGGCCGCGTAGGCCTGGTGCTGGAGCATCAGGTGCGCGCGGTGGGTGGCGAGCGACTCGACGTAGGCGACGCCCATAGCCTCGAGCACGTCCTCATCGCTCCCCCCGGCCGCGCGATGGGCGCTGGCGGCCTCGCTGAACAGCTGCTCGGTGTCGGCGAAGCAGCGCTCCACCGCGGCGAGGAACAGGCCGAGCTTGCCGGCGAACAGCGTGAACACGTAGGGCTGGGTGACGCCCACGCGGGCGGCGATTCGCTGCACCGGCGTCCCGTGCAGGCCGCCGCGCGCGAACTCGTGCACGGCGGCCTCGACGAGGGCGGCCCGGCGCTCGCCCGCGGGCACGCGGCGCCGGGTCATGGGAGTGGGGGTGGCCATCGCGGTGATCCTAGGGTCTGTCAGGCGGTTGCGGTTGCGGTTGCGGTTGCGGTCGCGGTCGCGGTGGCGGTCGCGGTGGCGGTCGCGGTCGCGAGCTCGGCCGGGGCGCCGGCGCTGGCCGGCCGGGGCAGGGGCAGCGCGCCGGCCAGCAGCCCGCCCGCCCCCAGCACCGCCACGCCGACCCACATCGCGGGGACCAGCCCGGACACGAACGCATGCGCGGAGGCATAGCTGCCGTGGCTGGTGAACACCGTGGCCAGCACCGCGATCCCCAGCACCCCGCCAACTTCGCGGATGGTGTTGTTGGCCCCCGAGGCCTGGCCGGCCTGGTCGGGCGCGACGGCGTCGAGCACAGCGGCGGCCACGGGCGCGAACACGAGCGCCATGCCGCTGCCGGCGAGGATGAACGGCACGACCATGCTCGCGTAGCCGAGCCGCACGTCGGCCAGGGTGGCCAGCCAGCCGAGCGCCACCGCCTGCAGGGCGAGCCCGCCGGCCATGAACCAGCGGCTGCCCAGGCGCTGGGAGAAGAAGCCGGCCAGCGGGGCCACGACCATCGTGGCGCCGGTCCAGGCCAGCAGCTTCACGCCGGCTTGCAGCGGCGAGTTGTGCAGCACGTTCTGCAGGTACTGGCTGAGGAAGAAGATCGAGCCGAACATGCCGAAGTACATGGCCAGCGAGACGCCGTTGGCGACCGCGAACGAGCGCCGGGCGAAGAAGTGCATCGGCAGCATCGGGGCCTCGGTGCGCAGCTCGTGGACGACGAAGGCGACGAGCAGGAGGGCGCCGGTGGCCAGCGCGAGAACGATCTGCGTGTCGCCCCAACCGAGGGTCTGCGAGCGCACGAGCCCGTAGACGATGCCGAGGAGACCGGCCGAGCCGAGTCCCAGGCCGCCCAGGTCGAGCCGCTGCACCGGCCCGCGGCTCTCGCCCAGGGTCAGCGCGGCGATGGGGACGAGCGCGGCGCCGATGGGGACGTTCAGCCAGAAGATCCAGTGCCAGGAGCCGGCCTGCACGAGCGCGCCGCCGACGAGCGGGCCGAGGGCGACGGCAACGCCGCTGACGCCGGACCAGATGCCCAGCGCGAGGCCGCGGCGCCCGGGCGGGAAGGCCTCGGCAAGCAGCGCCAGGGTGAGCGGGGCGGCGATCGCGGCGCCGACGCCCTGGATCGTGCGGGCGGTGATCAGGGCCGCGGTGCTGGGCGCCAGCGCGGCGGCGGCCGAGGACACCGTGAACAGCGCGATGCCGGCGATGAACATGCGCTTGCGGCCGAGGCGATCCCCGAGGGCGGCGCCGGTCAGGAGCAGCACCGCGTAGGCGAGGACGTAGGCGTTGACCGTCCACTCGAGCGACTCGATCGAGGCGCCGAGGTCGCGGTGGATGCTCGGCAGGGCGACGTTGATGACGAGGTTGTCGAGCACGACCATGAACAGGCCGATCGACACGACGGCCAGGGTCCAGGCGGGGGATGGGGTGCGACGTCTCAGCACTGTTCGAAGGTCCTTTCCTAGTGACTGCTAACTAATCGCGGGTTGCTAAGTTAGCACTCACTAAGAAGTTGTCAAGGGCTTTCTCGTCGTCGTTTGCGTCCGGCAGCGATGCGAACATCTGTTCGATGTCGTTCCCGCCCTATGCCGAGCTCCACTGCCACTCCGCCTTCTCGTTCCTGGACGGCGCCTCGCTGCCCGATGAGCTCGTCGTCACCGCACTCGAGCTCGGCTACCAGACGCTCGCGCTCACCGACCACAACTCGGTCTCGGGCTCGATGGAGTTCGCGGTCAGCGCCCGAGCGCTGGGGCTGCGGCCGATTCACGGGGCGGAGATCGATCTCGCCGACGGTCGTCATCTCACGCTGCTCGTCGAGGACGCCACCGGATGGTCGAACCTGTGCCGGATCCTCACCCGGGCGCACGCGCATACGCGAGAGCGCCCGGGGCCGGTGGGGCGAGCGTTCGTTGACCTCGACACCGTGCTCTCGCACGCAGACGGGCTGGTCTGCCTGAGCGGCTGCGCCCGGCGGGGAATCCACGACGAGGTGACGCTCGGGCGCCTGCGCGAGGGGTTCGGAACCGAGCGGCTGCGGGTGGAGCTGCAGCGCCCGTTCCTGCGCGATGACCGCGCCCGCAACCGCCGTCTCGTCCGCCTGGCCGGGCAGCTCGGCCTGCGCTGCGTGGCCACCGGCAACGTCCACGCCCATGCCCGCTCGCGCGCGCCTCTGCAGGACGCGCTCGTGGCCATCCGCCTGCACACGACGCTCGATGCCTCCGAGCCCGAGCGACGCGGGAACTTCAGCCATGTGCTCGCATCGCCGGCGGCGATGGCGGCGCGCTTTCCCGAGCACCCCGAGGCGGTGGCCGAGACCGCGCGGCTGGCCGAGCGGCTGCGCTTCGATCTCACGAGCGATCTCGGCTACCGGTATCCCGGAGCCGAGGACGCCGGGGCCATGCGCTCGCTCGGCGAGCTGTGCCGGGCGCGTCTCGGGGAGCGCTACGGCTCGGGGCTCTCGGAGGCCGCCGGGCGCCTGGAGGAGGAGCTGCGCATCATCGACCGGCTCGGGCTGGCCGGCTTCTTCCTCCTGCACCATGACCTGCTCGAGCTCGCCCGCGAGGTCGCCGTCGAGGTGCGGGGCCCCGATAGCGCCCGGGCGCTCCTGCCGCCGGGGCGGGGGCGCGGCTCGAGCGTGTCCTCGATCGTCTGCTACCTGACCGGGCTCTCGCACGTCGACCCGATCGCCAACGAGCTGCTCATCGGGCGCTTCCTCAACGAGGAGCTGACCGCGCTGCCCGACATCGACCTCGACTTCCCGCGCGACATCCGCGAGAAGCTCATCCCCCGCGTGCACGAGCGCTACGGCCGCGAGCGCTCGGCGCTCGTCGCCGCCTTCCCCACCTACCGGGCTCGCGGGGCGATCCGCGAGCTCGGCAAGGCGCTCGGACTGCCGCCGGGGGAGATCGAGCGCGTGGCCCGGGGCAGCGAGGGCTGGGACGCCCGGCAGGTCGACAAGGACATCGAGAGCGCCTTCGGGGTCCGGCCGGGCGACGGTTCGGGTCGCCGCGGCGCCGGCGGCCGGTGGGCGTGGCTGGCCCGGCTGGCCACCGAGGCCCACGGGCTGCCGCGCCACCTCTCCCAGCACTCGGGCGGGATGATCGTGGCCACCCGGCCGCTCATCGACTGCTGCCCGATCGTGCCCGCGGCCATGGAGGGCCGCCAGATCGCCCAGTGGGACAAGGACTCCTGCGCCGATGCCGGCTTCTTGAAGATCGACGTGCTCGGGTTGGGGATGCTCTCGGCGGTCGAACGCTGCGTCGAGCTGATCGCCCGTACGCGCGGGGAGCGGATCGACCTCTCGCGCATCCCCTACGACGACCCGGCCACCTACGAGTGCATCCAGAGCGCCGACACGACGGGCGTGTTCCAGATCGAGAGCCGGGCCCAGATGCAGTCCCTGTACCGCACGCGACCCGAGACACTGCAGGACATCACGATCCAAGTGGCGATCGTGCGGCCGGGGCCGATCCAGGGTGGGGCGGTCAACCCGTACATCGCCCGCCGGCAGCGACTGCGGGTCGATCCCGACTTCCAGGTGCCCTACGAGCACCCGTCACTCGAGCCCGTGCTGGGCGAGACGCTCGGCACGATCATCTTCCAGGACCAGGTGCTCGAGGTGGCGATCGCGTTCGCCGGCTTCTCGCCCGGGGAGGCCGAGGGACTGCGGCGGGCCATGAGCCGCAAGCGCTCGGAGGCGGCGATCGAGGCCTACCACCGCCGCTTCGTGGCCGGGGCGCAGGCTCGGCACGGCGTGGACGAGGCGTGCGCGGAGCGTGTGTTCTCGATGGTCCGGGGCTTCTCGGGCTTCGGCTTCCCCAAGGCTCATGGCGCCGCCTTCGGGCTGCTCGCCTACCAGTCGACCTGGCTGCGCGTGCACTACGGTCCCGAGTTCCTGTGCTCGCTGCTCAACGAGCAGCCGATGGGCTTCTATCCGCCCGACGCGCTCGTCCACGAGGCCCAGCGGCGGGGGATCGAGGTGCTCGCGCCGGACGTCAACGAGAGCGGGGCTGAGTGCTCGCTCGACGAGGCCGGACGCGTGCGCATCGGGCTCGGCTACGTGCGCGGCGTGCGCGAGCAGGAGGTGCGTGAGCTCGTGGAGGCGCGCGGGACCGGCGGGGGCTTCCGGGGGCTGTCCGACCTGGCCGCCCGCTCGGGGACGGGGGCCCCGGCGCTCGAGCTGCTGGCCTGGGCGGGGGCGTGCGACTCGCTCGTGCCCGGGGTGGCCTCGGCGGCCGGACCGGCGGCAGGCGCCGGCGCGCGGGTGCCCGTCGGGGCGGCTCGCCGCATCGCTCTGTGGCAGCTCGGCGTGGCGACGCCGGGCCGGCGCGTGCGCGGCGGGACCCAGCTCGCACTCCCGCTCGACCTGCCCGCGCCGCCGGCGCTGCGGGCGCTCTCGCGCTGGGAGGCCATGCTGGCCGACTACGCCACCACCGGCCTGACCGCCAGCACCCACCCGCTGGCGCTGCTGCGCCGCCGCCTGCCCGCCGGCACGGTGACGAGCCGGGACCTCGAGACCCTGCCGCATGGATCCCGGGTGCAGATCGGCGGTCTCGTGGTGGCTCGCCAGCGGCCGGGGACGGCCGGCGGCATCGTGTTCGTGCTGCTCGAGGACGAGCACGGGACGATCAACCTGATCGTCCCCCCGCCTGTCTACGAGCGCGAGCGCCTGACCGTCCGCACCGAGCCGCTCGTGCTCGCGTCGGGCAAGCTCGAGCGCCTTCCGGCCGCCGGCGGGGCGATCAGCGTGCTCATCGACCGGATCAGCTCGATCGCCGCCCCCGACCGGCTGGTGGCCGAGGTCAAGGACTTCTCGATGCTCGACGAGCGCGAGCTGGCCCGCGTGCGCGGCCAGGATGCCGTGCGAGCGGCCGACCAGGGCGAGCTGCCGCTCGTGGCCGCGGGTGGCGGGGGTGGCGGCGGCGTGGCCGCCGGGGGCGGAGTGCCGTCGCCCCGGGGCGGGGCGCTTGGGGCCGGGTCGGGCGGGGCTGCGGCCGGGGCGGGGCGCGGCTGGGGTCGGGGCGGCCGGAGCCGGGGCGGCCCTGGCCGGAGTCGGGGCCGGGGCGATGCTGGCCGCCGGGCCACGCCGGATCCCCAACGACCTGCGCGGCGCCCGGGACGGATACCGCGATGCGAGTGCTCCCAGAGAGCCTGGGGAGGCCCCGAGCGAGGACCGCGTGGGCGAGACCGACGCGGAGGACTTCCGGGCGGTCGCGCCGCCGGTCATGAGCTTCGCCTCAGGGCGCAGGCGATAGCCGTGGCGAGCGAGCCTGTCCGCCCCCTCGTTGCGCGGCCGAGCGAACGATGGCGATTTACCCCCCATTTTCGGGGGGTCAATCGCCGAAGTTCGGGCCACGGCTGCGGGCGCGGCGCGCTCGCGTGGGCGTTCCCCGGCCGGCCCGCGTCAGCTCGCTGCCCTGGCCGGTCCCCGGCGGATCATCCCGGCGCCGGGACCGGTATCGTCCGCCACCTTGCTCGGAGTCGGCCTTTTCATTGCTTTCTGGGTCCTTCTGGCCCTGATGATCTTCTTCGTCGCCGGTGCCGGCCGGCGCCGGCGGGCCGCGGGCGCGGCTGGCCGGATCGGACCTGGGATGGCCGCCCTGCTCGTGATCCTCTACGTCGGCTTCGGCGTCGCCCTGCCGACGATCATGCTGCACGGGAACGACTCGCACGCCAACCGATTCGTGGGCGAGGTCAAGCTGACCTCGGCCGAGCGCCAGGGCCGGGAGATCTTTGCCTTCCGCTGCGGCTTCTGCCACACGCTGGCCGCTGCCAACGTGGCTGGGAAGGTCGGCCCCAACCTCGACCAGCTGAAGCCCTCCAAGGGGATCGTGCTCCGCACGATCACCAACGGCTGCCTCCAGAACGCGCCCTCGGGCAGCAACCAGGCCTGTCTCGGCTACGGAACCATGCCGGCCGGGGTCATCCAGGGCCAGCAGGCGAACGAGGTGGCCAGCTTCGTGGCCGCCGTCGCCGGCAACGAATAGGCCGCATTCTCCGGGCAGGAGCGGCCGCATCCGCCGCTGCCGCTGTTACGATTCCCGCCCGAACCAGCTGAATTCCCGCGACGTCCCGGGCCGCCCGGGCGTCGGAAGCGGGGGAACCAAGTTGTTGGGGCGAATCGCCACCGCGTAGCGCCGCTCTTTCGGTGCGAGCCCGTCAGCTAACCCCGTAAGCCACGAAAGAGGACATCGCCACATGCCGTCAGCAGGCGTTTCCATCGCCCCGGAGCTTGCCCAGCGCGAACGGGCCTGGGTCGACTTCGGAGTCGACGAGACGTGGGAGCCGGCCCCGCCGCGGCGGCCCCGCCGGAACGCCGTGACTGGTCATACCCGCTCGGCGCCGCGTCAACCGGCCCCGGCGCCGGCCGTCCCCCGGCCGCGGGTGAACGTCCTCTCGCGCGCCAGCGATGATGTCGAGCCGCGTCCTCGTGCCGCCGCGGCCCGCCGGAGCGCTGCCGCGCCCCCGAGCGCTGGGGCCCGCCAGAGCGCCGCCGCGCCCCCGCCTGTCGCCGCCCAGCGCCCGCGGCCCACCGGGGCGGCGCGTCCTGCCCCGTCCGGCGCCCGGGCCACCGCAGCGCGCCGGCCCGCTGCGGCAAGCGCGCGCCCCGCTGCGGCGAGCGCTCGCCCCGTCGCGGCAAGTGCCCCGCCCACCAGGACGGCGGCCCCAACGGTTCCCGGCCCGGCGCCGGCCCGCCGCACGGTCACGATCCGCGGCCGGGGCGCCGAGCGCGAGCTCGCCTTCCCGAGCTACGACCGGGCCCGCCGGCCCGCCACCCGCCGCCACGAGCGCCCGGGCTTCCAGCCCGACCGCACCGCCATGTGGGCGGTCATGCTCGGCGTCCTGCTGGTGCTCGTGGCCTGCGCCAGTGCCCACGCCGCCTCGCTTCCGCGGGCGGTGGCTGCCCACCACGCCGGGCCCGCACCGCGGGTGGCGATCGTGCGCACCGTCTCGTCGCAGCGCTGACGGGGCGCGCACCGTCGCTGGCCGTGCTGACGCGCCAGGCGGCGCCGTCGCGCGCGAGAACCCGCGCTTACGACATTGCCGCGCGGCCGTGATCCACCGTTTATCCCTCCGCGTATAAGAGGATGTGCGGCCCTCATCGCTGGGCGACAGGGGCCGCCGCGAGCGCACCGTGAACGGTTCGTTACGCCCGCGCTTGGATAGTTGACTTATCACGCGTAAGCAACTAGAAAAGGAAAAGGATCAAACGCGCTGTGTCCGGTGCGGCCGACCATCTCCATCCCCCCAATTCGGTGGTCCTCAATGAAGATTCCGATGAGCAGGTTCGATATCCACGACGACCTGACCGCCCCCGAGGGCTCGCTGCCGGTGCTCCGGGGCGCCCTCGCCACTGGCGGGCAGCTGCCGAACTTCCTCGGCGTGCTCGCCGGCTCGCCGGCGGCGCTGCGGGCCTACGCTCGCTTTCGCTCCGAGCTGCGTCACGGCAAACTGACGCTGCCCACGCTGGAGCGGATCGCCCTCGCCGTGGCCGAGCACTACGGCTCCGAGCCGGGAATCGAGATGCACTCGCGGACCGCCCGGGGCGCCGGTCTGGCCCTCGACGAGGTGGCCCTAGCCCGCCGCTTCGAGTCCAGGGACCCCCGCGAGGCCGCCCTGCTGCGCTACATCCAGGCACTCCTGCAGTTGGGGGGCCGCCCGCCGATGCACCTGCACGAGGAGGCCCGCGAGGCGGGCTGGGATGACGAGCAGATCCTCGAGGCGATCGCCGCTGTGGCGCTCGAGGGCTTCGCCGCCATGGTCAACCTGGCCGGCGAGGTCCCGGTCGACGGGTCCCGGGAGGCCTCGCGCTCACTGAAGGCCGCGTAGGCGCCGGGGCGTTCAACCGGCCAAGCCGCCCACGAATCGCCCGACGAGGCTACATTTCACATGAACATGAGCGCCCAGGATGAGAGCGTGATTGGGGCAGGACATCCGCCGAGCTGTTGCCCGCTGTACCACGAAGCCGTCGAGCTCGTGGGACGTCGCTGGACCGGCGCGATTCTCCGGGTCCTCATGGACGGCCCGCTGCGCTTCTCCGAGGTGGCCGCGGCCGTGCCCGAGCTATCGGACCGCCTGCTGTCCGAGCGGATGAAGGAGCTCGAGGCCCGCGGCATCGTCGAGCGCACCGTGCGGCCCGGGCCACCGGTGCGGGTCGAGTACTCGCTCTCGCGGATGGGCCGCGAGCTCGAGCCCGCGCTGTCGGAGCTGCAGCGATGGGCCACGCGCTGGCTCGGTGCCCGGGTGCCCGCCCGCACCTGAGCGGCGCGCTCCCCACGATCGCGTCAGAGATCAGCTCAGCTGCGCCGTCCGCCAGCTGCCCCCGTCCCGCCAGCGCACGGTGCGGCCGTGCAGCTGGAGACTTCGGGTGGCGATGGCGGTCCCGCTGTCGAGCTGGTGCTCGCCCCGGCCGTCGAGCGCCATCACGGCGGTGGCGCTGTGGCCGGCCACGATCGCCCGCCCGACGGCGATCCAGGCCGCGTCGCCGTTGCCCGCCAGCGCCAGAGCGCTCACCGCGGTGTAGGACTCGGGACCGAGCGGGGTGCTGAGCGCGGGTGCACTGGCCAACTGGCGGCCGGTGCTCAGCCGGCGCACCAGGACCGAGGTCCGTCCGGTGTCGACGCCGCAGCTCTCGGCAGCGTAGGCGACGACCTCGCCGCTGAGGGCGAACGGCCCCACCCGCGTGCCGCCCAGACAGGAGACGTGCAGGCCGAGGCGCTGGCGGGTCCGGGCGCCGGCGGCACAGGCGTACACCCAGTCGCCGCCTGTGTAGACGCGGGCGCGCCGGTCGCTCGCCAGCGTGCGCGCGCGGGCCGGTCCGCAGATCGGCGCGGAGGCCCGGGCCGGCACGGTGGACGACGTCGTCGTCGTCCGCGCGACAGGGGGGCTCGCGGGCCGGGCCGCCGAGGAGCCACAGGCTCCCAGGAGCGTGGCGGCGATCGCGACGAGGGCCAGCCGGACGTGCATCCCGCTCAGCATACGGGCGCGGCCGAGGGAGGCCGTGAGGACCTCTCCCAGCGGGTCGCGCGCCCGGGTGTGGCCCATGACCGGGGGCGGATCACCACGTACAGCGCCCCGGCTTGGCCCGAAGCACCCCGCCGCACGTTTAGCCGGGCCAGGCCCTAACGTACCTCGCTCGATGAGCACTCCGATGACCGCCCAGGACGTGCTGGCCGAGGTGAAGCGCAGCGACATCCGCTTCATCCGGATGTGGTTCACCGACATCCTCGGGCAGCTGAAGGCGTTCTCGATCAATGCCCGCGAGCTCGAGGACGCCTTCGAGGGCGGCATGGGCTTCGACGGCTCCTCGATCACCGGCTTCAACGCCATCGAGGAGTCGGACATGATCGCCAAGCCGGACCCGAGCACGTTTGCCGTGCTCCCCTGGCGCCCCCAGGAGGCCGGGGTGGCGCGGATGTTCTGCGACATCCTCACCCCCGAGGGGCGGCCGTATGAGGGCGATCCCCGGCACGTGCTGCGCCGGGCCGTCCAGCGCGCGCAGGACATGGGCTTCGACCACTACTACGTCGGGCCTGAGCTCGAGTTCTTCTACTTCCGCGACGCCAAGTCGACGGAGGTGCTCGACGAGGGCGGCTACTTCGACCTGACGACGCTCGACGCCGGTTCGGATCTGCGTCGCGAGACCGTGCTCGCGCTCGAGCAGCTGGGGATCCACACCGAGTACGCCCATCACGAGGTGGGGCCGAGCCAGCACGAGATCGACATGCGCTATGCCGACGCGCTGAAGATGGCCGATGACTGCATGACCTACCGGATCACGGTCAAGGAATACGCGATGAAGTTCGGCCTGCATGCGACGTTCATGCCCAAGCCCCTGTTCGGCAAGAACGGGTCGGGGATGCACACCCACCAGTCGCTGTTCACCGGAGAGCGCAACGCGTTCTACGACGCCGATGACCCGTACTACCTCTCCGAGGTGGGCAAGGCGTTCATCGCCGGGCAGCTGCGCCACGCGCGGGAGATCTGCTCGATCTTCGCCCAGTGGGTGAACTCCTACAAGCGGCTGGTCCCGGGATACGAGGCGCCGGTGCACGTGGCCTGGTCGCGGCGCAACCGCTCAGCACTCGTGCGGGTGCCGATGTACCACCCGGGGCGGGAGCGCACGACGCGGATGGAGCTGCGCTGTCCGGACCCGGCGTGCAACCCGTATCTGACCTTCGCCGTGCTGCTGCAGGCCGGGCTCGAGGGGATCGAGCACGGATACGAACTGCCGGCGCCGATGGAGAAGAACCTGTACCACCTGGCGCCGGACGAGCGGCGGCGGCTGGGGATCGAGCAGCTGCCGGAGACGCTCGGGGAGGCGATCGAGCTGACCGCGCAGTCCGAGCTCGTCCTGCGCACGCTCGGCGAGCACATGTTCAACCGCTACATCGAGATCAAGCGCCAGGAGTGGGACGACTACCGCGTGCAGGTCACGCAGTGGGAGCTCGATCGCTATCTGCCCGTTCTGTAGCTGCCCGCGCGGTGCATGCACCCACCCGGACAGCGTTGAGGGCCGGACCCACTGGGCGGGGAGCGTGAACCGGGCCGCCGAGCCGGGAGCTAGAGCAGCGCGGTCAGCTCATCTGGGCTGCTCACCGGCGCCCGGCAGGCGAAGTGCTCGCACACGTAGGCGGCCGCCTGGCCGTCGACGGCCGTGCGGCCCTCGAGCAGCGGCACCCCGTCGCCCTCCCCGCCGGCGAGCACGAGATGGGGCCGCAGTGTCCCGCGCACGGCGCGTGTGAGCGGACCGGCGTCGGGGCCCACGATCGCCACCTCCTTGACCGGCGCAAGCGCGAAGTCGGCCGCCCGCAGCAGGTGGCCGAAGGCGAGCGGGTGGCGGGCGGCCAGGGGCGAGAGCAGGCGCAGCACCCCGAGCGCCTGGTCCTCGTAGCGGCGCTCGCCCGACAGCGCGGCCAACCGCAGCAGCCCGAACGCGGCGGCCGCGTTGCCGGACGGGATCGGCGCGTCCTCGAGGTCCTTGCGGCGGGCCGGGAGATCGTGCCCGTCCGCCGCGGTGGTGAAGAAGCCGCCCCGCTCGGGGTCGGCGAAGCGCTCGATGAGCGTGTCGGCCAGCGCAGCGGCAGCGTGGTAGAAGCGCGGCTGGAAGCTCGACTCATACAGCGTCACGAGCGCCTCGAGCATGAACGCGTGATCTTCGAGGTAGCCGGGGATGGCCGCGCGGCCGTCCTTCCAGGTGCGCAGCAGGCCGCCGGCGCCGTCGGAGAGCTCGCGCAGGACGAAGTCGGCCGCGTCGATGGCCGCCTCCACGTAGTCGGCCCGCTCGAGCACCGCGCCGGCCTCGGCCAGGGCCCCGATCATGAGCGCGTTCCAGGCCGTGAGGCGTTTGTCGTCGAGCCCCGGGCGCACCCGCTGCGCCCGGGCGGCGAGCAGCCGGGCGCGGATCTCGGGCAGGCCCTCGGGCACCGGTCCGCGCGCCTCGAGCACATGTCCGTGCTCGAAGCGGTGGGGGCGGAAGTGATCGATCGCCGGCTCGGCCAGCTCGCCGAGCAGCGCCCTCAGCTCGTCGGGGCTCCACACGTAGAACTTGCCCTCGACGCCCTCGGAGTCGGCGTCGAGCGCCGCGCAGAAGCCGCCCTCGGGCCCGCGCAGCTCGCGCAGGACGAAGTCGAGCGTCTCCACGCACACTGCGCGCAGGCGCTCCTCGCCGCTCACCTGCCAGCCGTGGAGGTAGGCGCGGGCAAGCTGCGCGTTGTCGTAGAGCATCTTCTCGAAGTGGGGCACGGTCCAGGTGGCGTCGACGGCGTAGCGGGCGAACCCGCCGCCCACCTGGTCGTAGATGCCGCCGCGAGCCATCGCCCGCAGCGTGGCCAGAGCCGGCTCCGCCGCTCCACGGGCGAGCAGCAGCTCGATGACCGAGGGCTGGGGGAACTTCGGCGCCCCGCCCCACCCGCCGTTCACCGGATCGACCATCTGGATCACGGCGGCGGTCGCCTGCTCGAGGGTGGCGGCCGGGATCGGCTCGGGCGCCGGCTCGATCCGCGCCGTCGCGCTCAGCGACGCGAGCATGCGCTCGTTCTGGCCGCGGATCTCGTCGGAGCGCTTCGCCCAGGCATCGGCGAGCGCGAGCAGCACCATCCGCCAGCTCGGCAACCCGCCGCGCTGCTCGGGCGGGAAGTAGGTGCCGGCCCAGAACGGCACGAGCTCGGGGGTGAGGAACGTGTTCAGCGGCCAGCCGCCGCTGCCGGTCATGGCCTGGCAGGCCTCCATGCACATCGCATCGACGTCCGGGCGCTCCTCGCGGTCGACCTTGACGGGAACAAAGTGCGCGTTCATGACCGCGGCGATGTCGGGATCCTCGAAGGACTCGCGCTCCATCACGTGGCACCAGTGGCAGGCCGAGTACCCGATCGAGACGAGCAGCGGCCGGTTCTCCGCCCGCGCCCGGCCGAGCGCCTCCTCGCCCCACGGGTGCCAGTCGACCGGGTTGTCCCGGTGCTGGAGCAGGTAGGGGGAGGTCTCGCCGGCCAACCGGTTGGGCATGGGCTGAGCGTACCCCGTAGGCTGTGGCGAGCCGCGCAGAGAGGAGAGGTTTTTGCCCGCACATCGTGAGTCTGTGTCCGCATTCGGCGCCCCCGAGGCGATCGGCCCCTACGTCCATGCCGTGCGCGCGGGGAACCTGCTGTTCTGCTCGGGCCAGATCCCGCTCGACCCCTCCAGCGGCGAGATCGTGGGCGAGCGGCCGGGCGAGCAGACCGGTCGCTGCCTGGAGAACCTCCAGCTCGTGTGCGCGGGCGCCGGCACCTCACTCGCCCACGCGGTCCGGATGACGATCTACGTCACCGACATGACCGCCTTCCCGGAGGTCAACGAGGTCTACGGCTCCTTCTTCGAGGCCGATCCGCCCGCGCGGGTGACGATCGGCGTGGCCGCGCTGCCCAAGGGCGCGCAGGTCGAGATCGACGCGGTGGTGGCGATCCCTGACTGATCGGCCGGCAACCGTGAGCGGGCCAGTGACGCCCGCCGACATCGAGCGCGCCGTCGCCGCCGGCGCGGGCGTGGTGCGCGAGACGCCGGTGCTCAGCTCGGGGACGCTCAGCAGCCGCACCGGCTCGACGGTGGTGCTGAAGGCCGAGAACCTGCAGCGCACCGGCTCGTTCAAGCTGCGCGGGGCGCTGAACAAGATCGCCGCCCTGGGTGAGGCGTGCAGCGGTGGGGTGGTCACCGCGAGCGCCGGCAATCACGCCCAGGCAGTCGCCTACGCCGCCCGCTCGCGGGGCGTCGCCTGCACCGTGTTCGTGCCCGAGACGGCGCCGATCGCCAAGCTCCAGGCCGCCCGCGATCTCGGCGCCGATGTCCGGCAGGGCGGCTCGAGCGTCGACGACGCGCTCGAGTCCGCGCTCGCGTTCTCCGCCGAGGGCTCGGTCGCGTTCGTGCACCCGTTCAATGACGCCGACGTGGTGGCCGGGCAGGGCACGCTCGGCCTCGAGCTCCTGCAGCAGGTCCCCGACCTGGCCCGGGTGATCGTGCCGGTGGGCGGGGGCGGGCTGGTCAGCGGGATCGCCATCGCGGTCAAGAGCGCGCGCCCGGAGGTGGAGGTGATCGGCGTGCAGGTGGAGACGTGCGCGCCGGTGCCCGCGTCGCTCGAGGCCGGCCGGCCGCTCGGCGTGCGCTCGGCGCTGACGATCGCCGACGGGATCGCGGTCAAGCGCCCGGGCGAGCTGACCCTGGGGCTCATCCGCACCTGGGTGGACGACGTGACCTTGGTCGGCGAGGACGAGGTGGCCGAGGCGATGATCTTTCTGCTCGAGCGGGCCAAGCTCGTCGTCGAGGGCGCCGGCGCGGTCGGCGTGGCGGCGCTGCTCGGCGGGCGCCTGCGCGCCCGCGGCTCGGGGACCACCGCCGTGGTGCTCTCGGGGGGCAACGTCGACTCGGGCCTGCTGGCCGAGATCGCCCGCCGCCACGAGACCCAGGCCGGGCGCCGGCTCGTCCTGCTGGCCACGATCCCCGACCGTCCGGGATCGCTGGCTCAGGTGCTGGCCATCGTCGGCGAGCAGAAGGCCAACCTGCTCGACGTCGAGCACCTGCGCGAGGGCTTCGACCTGCACGTGCGCGAGACAGCCGTGCAGCTCGTGCTCGAGACCCGCAGCACTAGCCACGCCCAGCGCGTGACGAGCGCCGTGCGGGCGGCCGGCTACGGCGAGCCGCGGCTGCTGCGCTAGCGGCCGTCGGCCTCAGGCGCGAGCGGTGGCCGATTCGGTGGCGCGGCCGTCGCGATAGGCGCGCGCCTCCTCGACCAGCGCGGCGACGACGCGGCTCTCGGGATCGGCCTCCGGATGCCACTGGACGCCGAGCACGAACGTCCTGTCCGGGTGCTCGATCGCCTCCGGGAGGTCGTCGATCATCGAGGTGCCGCTCACCGCGAGGCCCTCTCCGAGCGCCTCGACGCCCTGATGGTGGTGGGACTTCGTGGCGTGGAGCTCCTCACCGGCCGCCCGGGCGGCCGCGGTCCCGGCCTCCAGGCGCACGTCGTGGTCGGCGCCGTCGAAGCTGCCGGGGAAGCGCCGGTGGTCCTCGTGGCCGTACTCGTCGGGCAGATGCTGCTTGAGCGTGCCGCCGAAGGCCACGTTCATGAGCTGCATGCCGCGACAGATGCCGAGCACCGGCATGTCGCGCGCGACGGCGGCGCGGGTGAGCGCGAGCTCGACCGCGTCGCGCTCGGGCACGGTGTCCTTGGTCATCGGGTGGGGCTCGGCGCCGTAGCTGGCCGGATCGATGTCGTCGCCGCCGGCCAGAACGAGCCCGTCGATGAGGTCGAGCATCTCGTCCGGGTCGCGCTCGAGCCCGGGATCGGGCGGGATCATGATGGCCAGGCCGCCGGCGTTCTGGATGGCGGTGATGTAGCTGAGGGACAGGAGCACCGCGCGCTGGTCCCACACGCCCCAGCGGGCCCGGGTGAGCGCGGCGCAGATGCCGATGCGGGGTCTCTGATCGTCCATACCGGTTTGAGGTTAGTGGGAGGCCTTCAGAGCGAGCTCCATCGCGTCAGCCAGCCGGGGATGCTGGTAGGGCCCGGGAGCCCGGAGCGCCTGGATGACCCGCTGCTGGGTCTCGGGATCCTTGTCCTGGCTCATCTTCACCTTGCACGAGAACCGGGTGATCGGCAGCCGCATGCCGACCGTGCCCCGGGCAAGGGGCCGTCCCCATTCGGGATCGAGGAGCAGGGGATCCTCCACGTGGCGCTCGAAGTGCTCGACCAGCCGAGCCAGGGTGCGCAGGTTGGCCTCCTCGTCGAGGATCTCGGGGATCCCGTAGCAGTGGGCCACGGCGAAGTTCCAGGTCGGGGCGCGCGTCGCCCCCGGGGCATACCAGCTGGGCGAGATGTAGCCGTGGACGCCCTGGACGATGAGCAGGATCTCGCGCGGGCCGAAGTCGTGCAGGCGTTCGTCGGGTCGTCCGACGTGGGTGAACACGGCCAGCTCCTCGCTCTCCTCGTCGAGCAGGATCGGGTAGTGGGAGGCGACGAGGTTCGGACTCACCAGGGTGCCCCACGGGTTCCCGCGGATGAGCTCTCGCACGACCTCGGGGTCGTCGACGAAGTGATGGGGGTTGTGGCGCACGGCGGCTCCTCTAGGTTCCCGTGCCCGGCTCGCGCAGCAGGGCACGCTGGATCTTGCCGCTCGCCGTCTTGGGCAGCTCGGGGGCGAACTCGACGATGCGCGGGTACTTGTACGGCGCCGTCTGCGTCTTGACGTGATCTTGGAGCTCGCGGGCCAGGGCCTCGCTGGCGGCGTGCTCGTCGCGCAGCACCACGATCGCGCGGACCACGGCGCCGCGCTCCTCGTCCGGGGCGGCGACCGCTGCTGCCTCGGCCACCGCGGGGTGGGAGACGAGTGCCGACTCGACCTCGAACGGGCCGATCCGGTAGCCGGCCGAGATGATCACGTCGTCGGTGCGGCCCTCGAAGAACAGGTAGCCGTCCTCGTCCTCAGTGACCCGGTCGCCGGTGTGCCAGGCGGTCCTCTCCGGCGCCGGGTCGCCGTTCAGGTGGCCGACGAAGAACGTCGGGTCGGTGCGCGGATCGGTGAGGACCAGCTCGCCGTCGATGACGCTCAGGGCCACGCCCGGGAGGGGGCGGCCCATCGACCCCGGCCGGGCCGGCCGCCCGGCCGGCATGGCGGTCAGCTGCCCGGTCTCGGTCTGGCCGTAGCCGTCGCGGATCTCGAGGCCGGTGGCCGCCTCCCAGGCCCGCAGGACCTCGGGGTTGAGCGCCTCGCCGGCGGCGACGAGCGTCCGCAGCGACGGGACCGGCTGGATGTCGGTGCGCTTGGCCATCACCCGGTACTCGGTCGGGGCCATGCAGAGGACGTTCACGCGCTCGGCGGCCAGGATCTCCAGGCGCTGCGCCGGGTCGAATCGGCCGTCGTGCACGAGGGCGGCGGCGCCGCGGATCCAGGGGGCGATGAATGCGTTGCGGGCCGACTTGGACCAGCCGGTGGCCGCCGTGCACCACACGAGGTCGCCCGGGCGGGCGCCGAGCCAGTGCTCGGCCTGCACGCGCTGACCGGGGAGGTAGCGCTGGCCGTGCACGACGCCCTTGGGCTCGCCCGTCGTGCCGCTGGTGAACGTGATCAGGCACGGGTCGGTAGGTGTGAGCTCAGCCGCCGGGGCGGGGTCGCTGTCGAGCAGCGAGGGGTCGGGAATCGTCAGCACCCGGCACTCCGGGCCCGCTGCGCTCAGCTCGGCCGCGTTGCGCTCGTCGGCGATGACGAGCTTCGGCCGGGCCGCATCGAGGCGCAGCGCCAGGTCCTTGGCGCGCAGCTGCTCGTTGCAGGGCAGCGCCACGGCGCCGATGCGAAAGCAGGCCACCAGGCTGAGCACCCATTGCGGGCGGTTGCCGATGAGCGTCATCACGACGTCGCCCGGGCCCACGCCATGGCGAATCAGCGTCCCGGCCAGCCGGGCATGGGCGTCGGCGATCTCGCCGAAGCTGAATTCGCGCCGCCGCCCGTCGCCGTCCAACTCGACCAGCGCCCGCTGATCGCGCGGGGCGGCATCGACGACGTCGCGGGCGAAGTTCATGGCGCGAGTGAGTGTGCCAGCCTGGGGCGCCGTGACGTTCTGGAACTTCGTCCTCTGGCTGCACCTGCTCGGGATGGCGTTCTTCGTCGGCGGTCAGCTCATGCTGGCGGCGATCGT
The DNA here is from genome assembly GCA_963848745.1 of uncultured Solirubrobacterales bacterium. Classification (GTDB taxonomy): domain Bacteria; phylum Actinomycetota; class Thermoleophilia; order Solirubrobacterales; family Solirubrobacteraceae; genus Palsa-465. The sequence continues at coordinate 77,510 of CAWKEO010000004.1, forward strand.
CGTTCCGGTACTGCGCGGGGGCGAGGATCGGGCGCCGCTGCGAGCGGCCGCCCGGCGGTTCGGGATCGGCACGCTGATCGCGCTCACCATGCAGGTGATCACGGGCGCGGCCCTGGCCAGCCACATCCACGCCTGGAGCAACTCGGACCTGCAGGTCAAGCTCGGGCTGTTCGTGCTGGTGATCGTCCTCATCGGGGTGCACATGCGGCGACCGGCCTGGCACGTTCTCGACGGGCTGATCTTCCTGGTCTCCCTAGCCATCGTGTGGCTGGGGATCGTCATCGCCGGCTGAGGGTGGCGCGTAGGCGCGCGGCTTCACGCGCCGGCGCCGCGCGGTGGCGCTCCCAGGTCAGCCGCACGGTGACGAAGCCCCAGGCGGCCGTGTCGGCGTCGCGGTCGCGGTCGCGCTCGAAGCTCCGTTTCGACTGGTGGAACTCCCAGCCGTCGAGCTCGACGATCACCTTTTCGCGCGCGAACAGGGCGTCGACCTCGTATGGGCCGAGGCGGACGTTGATCGCGGGCTCCGGGAGGCCGTGAGCGACGCCCAGGCGGGAAAGGCCCGCTCCCAGTCCGAGCGGCGCGGCGGCCCGTGGATGGCGGCGGCGAACCGCCGGGCGTCGTCGGTCGCCCGCGCCAGCTCGGCGTCGGTGAGCGGGCGCGGCGTCGAGCAGCGCTCGGGCCGCGGTCGTGGTCGGGATCCCGCGCTCGCGCGTGCGGTCGGCCCTGGGGAGCTTGGCCCGGTGGACGATGATGCCGGGCGGGCGCGGGTCGCCCTGGGTGACGGTGACGTGCGGCGGCCTCGGCCAGCGCTCGAGGACGTCCTTATCCAGGCCGATATCACGGAGCTGCCGGGCGGTGACGTTCCCATGCTGGCGCATGGCCAGCCGCGCGATCGCGGCATCAGGTCCGTGGGGACTTCGTCGGTCCCCATGCGAGTTTTTGCCCATGCGGCCTGAAGAGCCGCGAGCGGGGCATGTCCACCCCCCCTGTGCGTAAAGTCCAGCCCATGGCGGTCACGACAGACGAACAACAGGCGATCTGCGAGATGGTGCGGCAGTTCGCGGACGAGCAGATCATCCCCAACGCCGAGCACTACGACCACGAGGACGAGTTCCCGGAGCCGATCGTCGAGCAGATGAAGGAGCTCGGCCTGTTCGGGGTGACCATCCCCGAGGAGTACGGCGGCATGGGTCTCGACCTCGCCACCTACGCGATGATCGTCGAGGAGCTCTCCCGCGGCTGGATCAGCATCAGCGGCATCGTGAACACGCACTTCATCGGCTCCTACCTGCTGATGAAGTTCGGGACCGACGAACAGAAGCAGCGTTACCTGCCCAAGATGGCCAGCGGCGAGATGCGGGCGGCGTTCAGCCTCTCCGAGCCCGAGCTGGGCTCCGACGTGGCCGCGATCAAGACGAGCGCCCGGAAGGTCGACGAGGACACCTACGAGATCAACGGCACGAAGATGTGGGTCACCAACGGCCTGCGCTCGAGCCTGGTGTTCGTGCTCGTGCGCACCGACTCGGCCGCCGAGCCCAAGCACCGTGGGCTCACCTGCTTCATCGCCGAGAAGGAGCCCGGGGTGGCCGAGAACACGGGCGACTACAAGGGCTTCGACGTCCCGCCCCAGATCAAGAAGATGGGCTACAAGGGCGTCGAGTCGACCGAGCTCGTCTTCGACGGCTACCGCCTGCCGGCCGAGCAGATCCTGGGCGGTGAGGACACCGGGCTGAACAAGGGCTTCGCTCAGATGATGGACGCGCTCGAGCTCGGTCGTGTCAACGTCGCCGCTCGCGGCGTCGGCCTGGCCCAGAGAGCCCTCGAGCTGGCGCTGAAGTACAGCCAGGAAAGAAGGACGTTCGGGAAGCCGATCGCCGAGCACCAGGCGATCCAGTTCAAGCTCGCCGACATGGCCACCCAGGTCGAGGCCGCCCGCCTGCTCACGCGTAAGGCCGCGCGCATGAAGGACGCCGGCGAGCGCTCGGACATCGAGGCCGGCATGGCCAAGCTCTTCGCCTCCGAGGCCGGCCGCTTCTGCGCCGAGGAGTGCCTGCGCATCCACGGCGGGTACGGCTACTCCAAGGAGTACGAGATCGAGCGGATCTACCGCGACGCGCCACTGCTGCTCATTGGCGAGGGCACGAGCGAGATCCAGCGCATGGTCATCGGGCGAAAGCTCCTCCAGCGGTACAAGATCTAGGCGCCGCGCCGTGTCCGGCCCCGACACCAAGACCCTGATCGAGACCGCGGTCACGCGCTTCCTGGCCGAGGTTCCGGCGCTCCAGCCGCTGAAGATCGTCGCCGGCCTCGAGCTGCGCGGCGGCCGCGATCTGCAGATCTACCGGGTCGAGCTGCCGGGGCCGAAGGTGAGCAAGGACATTCCCAGCGACGCCAAGGTGACCCTGGCCATCCCGCGCGCGACGTTCAACGAGCTTGCCGTCAACGGCACGATCAAGAGCTGGCGCGCGGCGTTCGAGCACGGCGACGCGAAGGCGACTGGCATCGAGCAGGTCCTGCGGCTGATCGTCAGCGTGGTCGAGCGCCAGGAGGAGCGCTCGCGCACGCGCCGGGCGCGCCACTAGGGCGCGCCAGGCGCGGGGGCGGATCAGCCGCCTGCCACCGGGGCGACCGGGCTGCACGCCGGCGTCGTCGGTGTTCCGAGTGCGCTCAACACGTCGGCGTCGGCGATGTGGTCATAGGGCATCGACAGGTGCTCGCCGTCATCGAGCGAGCACTGGTTCTGCAGGGTGATGTTGGTGACGTTCGGACCGGACAGGAAGGCCGAGGTGTATGGGGTGACCACCTCGTCGTACTCGGACTCGATGACGGTGTAGTGCACCCCGGCGACGGTGTCACCGCCGCTGTTCAGCGACTGCAGGAACGACGAACCCTGGTCCTGGTCCGCGCACGCCGGGCACAGGGCGCCGAGGAACAGGTTCGCACCGGGGAAGTAACCCGCCAGCGTGAACAGGCCGTCCACCGTCGTGCCGTGGTTGGAGGGCGCGAGCCCGACGAGCGTGTGCACGTACTTCGCGCCGCCCAGGAACTTCAGGTAGTAGCGGGGCATCATCCCGCCCTGCGAGTGGCCGACCAGGTCGACCTGACTGGCGCCGGTGGCGGTGAGCACCTTCTGCACGAAGCTGCCGAGCTGGGCGGCCGAGCTCGCCACGGGAGCGGTGGCGTAGATGCCGAGCGCTCCGCTGCCGGCGTAGGAGCCGTAGTTGAACGCGAACACGCAGTAGCCGTTGTTGGCCAGCAGTGGTGACAGGGCCTGCCAGCTGTCGGACATGTCAGCGAAGGTGCCATGCACGAGGATGACCGGCCGCGGGTGGGCGGCGCTCGGCCGGCAGGACCAGTTGTTGGCCGCCGGCGGGCTGGCGGTCGAGCTCACGTGGGCGTAGCCGGCGATCCCGTTGTAGACCACGGGGTACTGCGCCAGCGCGGGTGCAGCGGCCGCCGCGCTCACCGCCAGGATGGCGACCAGCGACAGCAGGGCAAGTCTGGCTCGCGACATCGAACACTCTCCTCTCGGACCCGGATCACCGGGATCACAGAGGACGAGCGCCGCGCTGTCAAGCGCGAACCGACTCAGCGCGCGGCGGCGAGCGCCTCGGCCCGCGTCAGCTGCTGCTCGACGAGCGCCAGCCCGGAGTCCCAGAAGCCGGGGTCGGTGAGGTCGATGCCGACGATGGCGGCCAGCTCCTCGGGGCTGCGCGAGCCGCCGGCGGCGAGCAGCTCGAGGTAGCGGGGCACGAACTCCGGCCCCGCCTCCTGGAAGCGGCCGTAGACCGAGAGCGCGAGCAGCTGGCCGTACGCGTAGGCGTACACGTAGCCGGGCGTGTTGACGAAGTGGGGGATGTAGGACCACCACATCCGGTAGCCGTCGGTCATCTGCACCGAGTCGCCGAACAGCTCGGCCTGGCTCTCGGTCCACATGGCGGCGATGTGGTCGACCGACAGCTCGCCCTCGCGCCGGCGGCCGGTGTGGAACAGGTGCTCGAAGCGGTTCATGGCCATCTGGCGGAACACAGTGGCCACGGCGCCGTCGATCCGCTCGGCCAGCAGTCCGAGCCGCTGCTCGTCGCTCGGCGCGGCGGCGAGCAGGCGCTCGAACACCAGCGTCTCGCCGAACACCGACGCGGTCTCGGCCAGGGTGAGCGGCGTGCCCTGGTGGAACACGCCCTGGGGCTGGGCCAGGGCGGCGTGCAGGCCGTGCCCGAGCTCGTGCGCCAGCGTGAGCACGTCGCGGCGGCGGGCGGTGAAGTTGAGCATCACGTACGGGTGCACGCTCGGCACCGTGTAGGAGCAGAACGCGCCGCCGCGCTTGTGCGGGCGCACGGGCGCGTCGATCCAGTTGGCCTCGAAGAAGCGCCGGGTCACCTCACCCGCCTGCTCGGAGAACTCGGCGTAGGTGTCGAGGACGAGCTCACGCGCCTCGCCGAAGGAGAAGCTGATGTCCTCGCCGAGGATCGGAGCGGCGCGGTCATAGTCGGCGATCCGCTCGACGCCGATCAGCTGCGCCTTCAGCCGGTACCAGCGCTGAGGGATGTCGAAGCGGGCTCGCACCGCCTCGATCAGCGCCATCACCGATTCATCGGAGGCCTCGTTGGCCAGGTTGCGGCTGGCCAGCCAGTGGGGGTAGGAGCGCAGGCGGTCCTCCACCGACTTGTCGTAGGCGAGCGTGTTGAGGATGAAGCCGCGCGTGCGCAGCCCCGGCTCGAGCGCGGCGCTGACCGCCTCGGCGGCGTGCCGGCGCCGGTCGCGGTCGGGGTCCTGCAGGCGGGCGAGCGCGACGTCCAGTGGCGCCTGGCCGTCATCGAGCTCGACGCGCAGCGCGGACACGAGCTCGCCGAACAGGCGTGCCCAGGCGCTGTGGGCGGGCAGCGACTTCTCGGCCAGCACCTTCTCCTCCGGCTCGGAGAGCAGGTGGGGCCGGTAGCGGCGCGCCGTGCGCAGGTGGTGGCGGCAGAACTCGAGGCCCGGGGTGCCGAGCAGCTCCTCGGCCCGGGCGTCGTCGAGCGCCGCCCACTCGAGCTCGAAGAACAGCAGCCGGGTCTCGATCGCCGTGCCGCGCTCCTGCACGAGCTGCAGCTGAGCACCGCGCTCGGGATCGGCGGTGTCGGTGGAGAAGCGCAGCGAGACGTAGGAGCCGGCGCGGCCGATGAGCTCGCTCAGCGCCTCGAGCTCGCGCATGGCATCGCGCAGCCCCTCGGCGTCAAGCTCGGCCACGCGGCCGGCATGCGCGGCGGCGAAGCGCTCGGCGCGCGCCGCCGCGTCATCGAGGAGCGCCTCGATACTCTCGTCGCCGAGCAGGTCGGAGAGATCCCACTCGGTGGCGAGCAGCTCGGGGTCGGACAGGTGATCGGCGGTCGCGGACATGGCCGTGACCTTATCGTCCGCCGGTACTCTGACTGGCCGGAATGCGCTGCCGGATCGCCATCACCGCCTGCCTGGCCGCGCTGGGCCTGTCCGCCTGCGGCGGCTCGAGTGACCACGTGCCGAACCTGGCCGGCCTGCCGCTCGTGCCCGGCAGTCGGATCGTTGCCCGGGTCAAGCAGTGCGATCCGGGGGCCAACGCCTACTGCGCGATCGAGCTCGCGGTCTACAACAGGCACTACGGCAACTCCGACGATCTGTTCGGAGCCGAGAAGAAGCTGCTCCAGCACGCCCACTGGACGAACGCCAATGGCCTCGTGGGCCCCGAGTCCGCGGCCGACTCGCCCGGCCACAAGCTCCATCTCACCTACGCGGCCGCAGGGTCAGAGCTCTACTCCACGGCCGAGCACTATGTCAAGCGGCCGCCGAGCATCGTCACTGCGTTGTCGAATGCGATCTGGGGCGAGGGCACGCCCGCCATGGCAATGATCGTCGAGGTCGACTCGAACGCGACCTAATCGACGCCGGCGTCGTGCCCGTCGAGCGCTTGAACCTGCAGGCGTCGCTTCGGGCCGACGGACACCGCGCTGCGCCCGGAGAGCAGGTCGCGCAGGTCGGCCCCGACGAGCTCCTCGCGCCAGCCGGTGAGCGCGCGCACAGTCGGCGGCGTCTCGCCGCGGCGGGCGGCGCCGACGATCTGCTCGAGCTCCGATCGCGAGGCGATGAGCTCGTAGGCGAGGTCGGCTTCCATGGCCCGGGCGCGCAGGAGCGCCTCGGCGAGCACGATCAGCGGCACGTCGGAGGAGTCCGAGCGCCCCCGGCCCTCCTCGCGCGGGATCGGCTCCGCCTCGCGCCCGCGGGCGATGGCGTCGAGGATGGCCTGGCCGCGGCGGCGGATCGTCGATCCGTGCAGACCGCGAATCTGCTCGAGCGCGCCGGTGCTGCCGGGCTGGCGCTTGGCGAGCTCGACCATCGACGGGTCGCCGACGATCGACCCGGTCGGCTTGTCCTCGGCGGCCGCGGTGCGCTCGCGCCAGGCGGCCAGCTCGCGCGCCACGGCCCGGGAGCGAGGATCGAGCTGGCCCACGCGGGGCAGGCGCTCCCAGGCGCTCAGCGGGTCGCGTTCGTCGCTGGCGCCCTCCAGGCGCAGGCACTCCTCCCGGGCCCAGCCGAGGCGACCGGTGCGGGCGAGCCGCTGCTGGAGCTCGTCGGCGAGCTCGAGCAGGTGCACGACGTCCTCGGCCGCGTAGGAGAGCTGCTCGCGGGTGAGCGGGCGGACGTCCCAGCGCGTGTAGCTTGCCGTCTTGCCCACGCGGCGCCCGAGGATCGCTCCGAGCAGGTTGCCGTAGCCGGTCTGGGCGCCGGCCCCGGCGAACCCGGCCGCGATCTGGGTGTCGAACACGTTCGTCATCTCCGTGCGCCAGGTGCGGCGCAGGATCGCCACGTCCTGACGGCCGGCATGGAGGACGACCTCGATCGCCGGGTCGGCGAGCAGCGCGGCCAGCGGGCCGATGTCGGGGCCATCGAGCGCGTCGATGAGCAGGACGCGCGTGCCGTTGCCTGCCTCGGGGTCGTCGACGGCGATCTGCACCAGGCACAGCAGGGCGCGGTAGCGGCCCTCGGACATGAACTCCGTGTCGATGCCGATGCGGCCCCGCTCAGCGGCGATGCGGGCGGCGTCGGCGATCTGAGCGGAGTCGGCTGCGGTGAACGACATCGGGCCGTGAGCGTACTGGCCGTGCGAGCACGCCATAACCGACCCGCTTGGTAGGATATGGCCCATGATCTTCTCCTCCAAGGCCGAGTACGGCGTGCGGCTCATGGTCGAGCTCGGTCGCCAGTCGCCCGAGCATCCGCGCAGCCTGAAGGCGATCGCCGACGCGGAGGGGCTGCCGCTCGCCTATCTCGAGCAGGTGGTGGCGCGGCTGCGCAAGGCCGGCCTGGTGATGAGCGCGCGCGGCGCGCACGGCGGCTACTGGCTCGCCCGCCCGGCGCAGGAGATCCCGATGGACGAGGTGGTGCAGGCGCTGGAGGGTGCGATCGCGCCGATGGAGTGCTTCGTGAGCGAGCACACCGAGCGTGTGCTGTGCTCGCACGAGCCCGACGCCGGCCGCGGGTGCGCCACCAAGCTCCTGTGGATGCGCGTGCAGGGCGGGATCCTGCGCTCGCTGCAGACCACGACCCTGGCCGAGCTGGTCGAGTTCTCGCGTCGCGGCGAGCCGGCCGGCGCGGTGCCCCCGCTCGCGGTCCCGGCCGCCTGAACCAACGACGAACGAGAGCTGAACATGGCTGACCTTGAGATCCGAAACCTGCACGTCCGCGCCGGCGAGAAGGAGATCCTGCGCGGCCTCGACCTGACCGTGCGCGGCGGCGAGATCCACGCCCTCATGGGCCCGAACGGGTCGGGGAAGTCGACGCTGGCCAACGCGATCATGGGCCATCCGGGCCTCGAGGTCACCGACGGCCAGGTCATCTTCGACGGTCAGGACATCACGGCGGCCGAGCCGGACGAGCGCGCCCGCATGGGCCTGTTCATGGCCTTCCAGTACCCGGTGTCCGTGCCCGGCGTGACAGTGACCAAGTACCTGCGCACGATGCTGAACGCCCACCGCGACGCCCACGGCGAGGAGGCGATCCCGCTCAAGGAGTTCCGGCAGACCGTCGAGGCGGCGATGAAGCTGGTGAACGTGCCGCGCGAGTTCTCGAGCCGCTACCTGAACGAGGGCTTCTCCGGGGGCGAGAAGAAGCGCATGGAGATCCTCCAGCTTGCCCTGCAGAAGCCGGCGCTGGCCGTGCTCGACGAGACCGACTCCGGCCTCGACATCGACGCCCTGCGCGTGGTCGCCAACGGCGTGAACGCGGTGGCCGGGCCGGAAATGGGGATCCTCATCATCACCCACTACCAGCGCATCCTCCACCTTGTCCAGCCCACCCACGTGCACGTCATGTACCAGGGCCGGATCGTCAAGGAGGGCGGCCCGCACCTCGTCGACGAGCTCGAGGCCAAGGGCTACGGCTGGATCACGGGGAATCTGGCCGAGTCAGACTCCATTGAAAGCTCCGCTGGCGCGGAACTGTCGGGGACCCAGGCATGAGCACCGTCGCCGGCCTCGCCCACGTGGCGGCCGAGTTCCCGGTCCTCCGGCGGCGGATCAACGGGCGGCCGGTCACCTATCTCGACTCGGCCGCCACCTCGCAGACGCCCCAGCCGGTCATCGATGCCATGACCCGCTACTACACGGAGTCACGGGCGTCGATCCACCGCGGCGTATACCCGCTGGCGGTGGAGGCGACCGACCTCTACGAAGGCGCTCGCGCGCGCATCGCCGCCTGGCTCGGCTCGACTCCCGAGGAGACGATCTTCACCGCCAACGCGACGATGGCGATCAACCTGGTCGCCTACACCTGGGCGCGGCAGAACGTCGGGCGGGGCGACCTCGTCGTGCTCACCGAGATGGAGCACCACTCGAACATCGTGCCCTGGCAGCTCATCTGCCAGGAGCGCCAGGCCGAGCTCGCCTACGTGCCCGTGCACGATGACGGGCAGCTCGACCTCGAGGCGCTCGACGTGCTCCTGGCCCGCCGGCCGAAGCTGGTCAGCGTCGTCCACGTCTCCAACGTGCTCGGCACGATCAACCCGATCGCCACCATCGCCGCCCGCGCCCACCAGGCCGGGGCGGTCGTGGTCGTCGACGGAACCCAGGCCATCCCGCAGCTCCCGGTGGACCTGCGCGAGCTCGACGTCGACTTCTACGCCTGGACCGGCCACAAGGCCTACGGCCCGACCGGCATCGGCGTGCTCCACGGCCGCCGCGAGCTGCTCGAGCGGATGCCGCCGTTCATCGGCGGCGGCCACATGATCCGCACGGTCGACAGCGCCTCCTCGACCTGGACCGACCTGCCGTGGAAGTTCGAGGCCGGCACGTCGCAGATCGCCGAGGCGATCGGCCTCGGCGCCGCCGTCGAGTGGCTCGAGGGCCTGGGCATGAGCCAGGTGCGCGCGCACGAGGAGATGCTGATCGGCGAGGCACTCGACCGCCTGAGCGCGGAGGTGCCGGGCCTGGTGCTCCACGGCCCGCTCGCCGCGGCCGACCGCGGCGCGCTGGTGTCGTTCACACTGGACGGCGCCCACCCGCACGACATCGCGGAGATCCTCGGGCGCGAGGGCGTGTGCGTGCGCGCGGGACACCACTGCGCCCAGCCGCTCATGCGCCGTCTCGGCGCCCGCGCCACCACGCGGGCGTCGCTCGCGGTCCACTCGAGCTCGGCGGACATCGAGCGGCTCGTCGAGGGCCTGCACGTCGTCCGGCGCACACTGCAGCTCGACTGAACGCCGATGTAGGGTGCGCTGATGCGCACCCGCACCCGCACCCGCACGCTCTCGATCCTCGCCGCCGTTGCGGCCGTCCTGGCCACCGCGCTCGTTCCCGTCGCCGCCGCCGCCCCGACGGCGGCCCAGGCGGCCACAGCTGCCCGGGCGGCCTACCTCTACGGCATCCCGCTGATGGAGTTCCTGCGCACGGCGCGCGAGCAGACGAGCGTCACCGTGCCCGACACGCACTCCGATGCGCCGCTGAACCAGCTCGGCAACGCCCGCCGGCTCGCCACGCCGAGCAACCACGTGATCGTGCAGCCGAACAACGACACGCTGTACTCGATGGCGCACGTCGACCTGAGCGCGGGGCCGCTCGTCCTCCACGTGCCCACGGTGTCCGGGCACCGCTACTACTCCTTCGAGTTCATGGACCCGTACACGAACGTGTTCGCGTACGTGGGCACGCGGACGACCGGGGACGGCGCCCACACGTTCCTGATCACCGGACCGGGCTGGCACGGCCACGTGCCGGCCGGGCTGCGGCGCATCCGCTCGCCCTATGCCCGCGCCTGGCTGGCCGGACGCACCCTGGTGGACGGCCCGGCTGACCTGGCGGCGGCCCACCGGGTGCAGGACGGGTACCGACTGCTGCCCCTGAGCGCGTACACCCGCCACGGCCTGAACTGGAGCCCGCCGCGCCCGCGCCACATCGTGACGACGCCGAAGAGGTACGCCGAGCCGGTGGGCCTGGCGTTCTTCGACGCGCTCGGCCTCGCGCTGGCCCAGAACCCGCCGCCGAGTCGCGACCACGCCGAGCTCGCGCTGCTGCGCAGCGTCGGCGTCGGACCGGGCCTGCGGCCGTCCAAGGAGCATCTGAGCGTGGCGGTCGCGGCCGCGCTGCGCAGCGCCGTCGCCTCCGGTCCGCAGACCGTGCTCGCGCTGAAGACGCAGATCGCCGCCAGCTCGGTCATCGTCCACCACGGCTGGTTCGTGCCCCCGGCCGACACGGGTGACTACGGCACCGACTACCCCTGGCGCGCCGTCGTGGCGCTCAACGGCCTGGCCGCCAACCGTCCCGCCGAGGCGATGTACATCGTCGGCGTGCGCGACGGGAGCCTCGGGCTGCTGACCGGTGCCGATCACTACGTCATCCACTTCCCGGCCGGCGGGCTGCCACCGGCGCGCTACTTCTGGTCGCTGACCATGTACGACGCGAGCTTCTACCTGGTCCCGAACGCCCGGCACAAGTACGAGGTGGGCAACCGCACGGCGGGCCTGCGCCGGAACCCCGACGGCTCGCTCGACATCTACATCGGCCACACGCGTCCGGCCGGGGCCCCGGTGGCCAACTGGCTGCCGGCGCCGGCCGGTGCGTTCGAGGTCACCCTGCGCCTGTACGGCCCCCAGGCCTCGGCGCTCGAGGGCACGTACAACTACCCGGGGATCACGCGGCTGGGGTGACGCTCGCGGGGCACTAGTGTGGAGGCGTGTTCGCGCCCTATCGCCCCGTGCTCGCGGTTCCCGGCGCGCGGCGGCTGTTCGCCGTCGCGCTGATCGCACGGCTGCCCCAGGGCATGACGGCGCTCGCCGTGCTGCTGCTCGTCCGCGGCGCCACCCACTCCTACGCCGCCGCCGGCGCGGCCGTCGGGGCCGAGGCGCTGGCCGCCGCCATCGGCGCGCCCCCGCTCGGCCGGCTCATCGACCGCTTCGGGCGCGCGCGGGTGCTGACGCCATGCGCGGTGGTCTACCCGGCCGGGCTGCTCGCGCTCGTGCTGGCCGCCGAGCTCCACGCCGGCGGTGCTGTGCTCGTCGCGCTCGCCGGCGCGGGGGGCGCCGCGCTTCCGCCCGTGGCGCCGGTGCTGCGGGCGCTGCTCGGCGAGGTGTTCGCCGAGGTCGAGGTGCGCGAGCGCGCCTACGCCCTCGAGGCGGTGGCGCAGGAGCTCGTGTGGATCACCGGGCCGCTGCTCATCGGCGTCCTCATCGCCTTCTGCTCGCCGGCGGTGGCCGTCGGGGTCATCGCCGCCGAGTCGGCACTCGGTAGCGCGCTGTTCATCCGCACTCCGCTCGTGCGCGCGGAGCGCCAGCGCGACGCTGCGCCGGGCCGGCTCGGGGCCGCCCTGCGCAACCGATCGCTGCGCGCGCTGCTCGTGCCGATCGCCCTGACCGGTGCCGCGCTCGGGTCCACGGAGGTCGGCTTGCCGGCGCTCGCCCTGCACGCCGGCTCGCGCTCGGCCTCCGGCCTGCTGCTGTCGATGTGGAGCGTCGGGAGCATGACCGGCGGGCTGTGGTTCGGCGGCCGCGCCTGGCGCGCATCGCTGTGGACGCGCTACGGCGTCCTGCTCGTGCTCGCGGTCGGCTGCATCGCACCCCTGATCGCCGCCCGCTCGGTGCTCGCCGGGGTGGGCGGGACGGTGCTCGCCGGGCTGACCATCGCGCCGGTCTTCTCCTGCCAGTACGCGCTCGTCGGGCAGGCCATCGACCCCGGGCGCGAGACCGAGGCGTTCACCTGGGTCTCGGCGGCGCTCGTGGCCGGCATCGCCGCCGGATCGGCGCTTGGGGGCGGGCTGGTGTCCGCGGTCGGGTTCAGCGCGCCGTTCGTCTTCTCCTGCGCGGCGATGGCGGCGGCGGCGCTCTCCTCGGTCGGCGCGCATGCGGCGGCGCGGCGCGCGCCGGCAGTTGCGGTGCCTGCCGGCGCGGCAGACTGAGACGGCCGTCCCGAGCTGTATTGCAGTCCACGCGCGGGGAGGGGGACGGCCGCGAGGACCGAAGACCATCAAATAGCTGTACTGGAGTCCCGCTGTCCGGGATCCGCGTTCGGTTGGACTCGAAAACAGGTGCCGAGGCACGGAAGGTGGCTGCCGCCCATCTCCGACCGCTACGCTTGGATTAGCGATGGACGACCTCTACCGCGAGAACATCCTCGATCACTACAAGCACCCGCACAACTGGAGCCCGCCCCAGCCCGAGATCGAGGCGCCGGCGCTCGAGTTCCACGATCTCAATCCGCTGTGCGGCGATGAGCTGACGGTTCAGCTGGCGCTCGACGGTGAGGACCGGATCACCGATGTGCGCTTCCTCGGCCACGGCTGCGCGATCTCCCAAGCTGCCGCGTCGATGACCTCCGACGAGGTCAAGGGCATGGCGATCTCCGACCTGCTCGCACTCGATCGCGGGTTCGTGCTCGAGCTGCTCGGAATCGACATATCGGCCACGCGCATGAAGTGCGCGCTGCTGTCGCTGAAGGTGCTCAAGAGCGCCGCGCTCGGCCACGCCGCCGGGTGGGAGCCGGAGACTCCGCCGAGCAGCGCCGAGAGCAGCGCGGCCTGACCGGGCGGGCGCGGGCGCGAGCGCCCCAGCGGCTAGAATAAATCCGAGCAATCCGCTAGGACTTAGAAATCTCCGTGTCACAGGTCATCGACGTCTGTTCCCTCACCGAGCTCCCGCCCGGCGGTATGCGCCTGGTGCGCTGGGAGGACCTCGAGATCGGCGTGTTCAACTGCGCCGGCACGGTGTACGCGATCGAGGATCGTTGTTCGCATGACGACGGCCCGCTCGTGGAGGGTGTCCTGGACGAGCAGACTTGCACGGTGGAATGCCCGCGGCACGGCTCGCGCTTTGACCTGCGCTCCGGCCGCCCGCTGACGCTGCCCGCATACGCCCCGGTGGACACCTTCCCGGTGATCATCGAGGACGAGACGATCAAGCTGGAGGTGGAGTAGTGGCCCTGGTAGAGAACGCAGCCCTGGCCGGGATCAACTCCGACTACGACGAGCGCTACGGCTTCCACGACGCCGAGAACTACCTGTACAAGGCGCCGAAGGGACTCACGCGCGAACTCGTCGCCAAGATTTCCGAGTTCAAGTCCGAGCCGCAGTGGATGCGGGACTTTCGCCTCAAGGCGCTCGATCACTTCCTGGCCCGGCCGATGCCGACCTGGGGCTCGCCGATGCTCGCCGAGGTCGACTTCGACGACATCCACTACTTCGTGCGCGCCTCCGAGCGGGCCGAGCGCTCGTGGGACGACGTCCCCGATGATGTGAAGAAGACCTTCGACCGCCTCGGCATCCCCGAGGCCGAGCGCAAGTTCCTCTCCGGCGTCGGCGCGCAATACGAGTCAGAGGTGGTCTACCACCAGATCCACGAGGATCTCGAGAAGCAGGGCGTGATCTTCCTGGACATGGACTCTGCCCTGCGCGAGCACGAGGACATCGTGCGCGAGTACTTCGCCACGATCATCCCGCCCAACGACAACAAGCTCGCGGCGCTCAACAGCGCTGTCTGGTCGGGTGGCTCGTTCGTCTATGTCCCTCCGGGCGTGCACGTCGATATGCCGCTGCAGGCCTACTTCCGCATCAACACCGAGTCGATGGGCCAGTTCGAGCGCACGCTGATCATCGCCGACGAGGGCTCCTACGTGCACTACGTCGAGGGCTGCACGGCGCCGACGTACTCGAGCTCGAGCCTGCACTCGGCGGTCGTCGAGCTGATCGCCAAGCCGGGCGCGCGGATCCGCTACACGACGGTCCAGAACTGGTCGGCCAACGTGTTCAACCTGGTGACCAAGCGGGCGGTCGCCCAGGAGGACGCCACCGTCGAGTGGGTCGACTGCAACCTCGGCTCGAAGCTGACCATGAAGTACCCGAGCGTCTACCTGATGGGCGAGCGCGCCCACGGCGAGATCCTGTCGATCGCGTTCGCGGGCAAGGGCCAGCACCAGGACGCCGGCGGCAAGATCATCCACGCGGCGCCGAACACGACCTCGAACATCTTCGCCAAGTCGATCTCCAAGGATGGCGGGCGCAGCTCCTACCGGGGTCTGCTCGAGATCGCCAAGGGCGCCCACGGCGCGCGCTCGAAGGTGGTGTGCGACGCGCTGCTGCTCGACGAGGACTCGCGCTCGGACACCTATCCCACGATCCGCATCGGCGAGGACGACGTCAACGTCGGCCACGAGGCGACAGTGTCCAAGGTCGGCGACGACCAGCTCTTCTACCTGATGTCGCGCGGCATCCCGGAGGAGGAGGCGTCGAAGCTGATCGTCAACGGCTTCATCGAGCCGATCACCAAGGAGCTCCCGATGGAGTACGCCGTGGAGATGAACCGGCTCATCGAGCTGCAGATGGAGGGTTCGATTGGCTGAGAGCCGGATGACCGAGGCCCGCCCCGACGAGGCGAGGCCGGATGCCGAGCGGGGCGCAGGCCTCGCCCTGCCCCAGTTCAAGGGCCGTCCGGGCTGGGAGTTCACCGACATCTCCGGGCTGGACCTGGCCGCCTACGCGCCGGTGCAGGCCGAGGAGCCGGCGCCGGCGCACGGGTCGCTGTTCGAGCTGGCGGAGCCGGAGGCGCTGCCCGCCGGCGTGATCGTGGCGCCGATCGCCCAGGCGCTGGCCGAGCACGGTGAGCTCGTGCGCCGCCACCTCGGCTCGCTCGTGTCCGGCGACGACGTGTTCACGCTGCTCAACGAGGCCGCCGCCTACCGGGCGGGGACGTTCGTCTACGTCCCGCGGGGTGTGGTGGTGCAGGAGCCGATCGCCATCCAGACGGTGCAGGCGCGGGCCGGCACGCTGCTGCATGGCCGCACGCTGATCGTGCTCGAGGAGGGCGCCGAGGCGGCGGTGTGGGAGCAGTACCTCTCCGCGGCGCCCGAGCTCGACGGCGTGTTCAACGTGGTCACCGAGCTCGTGCTCGGTGCCGGCTCCCGGCTGCGCTACGTGTGCGCCCAGGGCCTGGCCGAGAACGCCTGGGTGTTCGGCGCTCAGCGCGCCGAGGTCGGTCGCGACGCCGCGCTCGACTGGGTGGCGCTCGGTTTCGGCGCCGCCCGCGGCCGCGTGCGCATGCAGACGCGGCTGGCCGGCGAGGGCGCCGAGGCGCGGGTGACAGGCGCCTATGCCCCCCACGGCCGCCAGCACGTCGACTTCGACACCACGCAGGAGCACGCGGCTCCGCACACCACCTCGGATCTCGCCTTCCGGGGCGTGCTCACCGAGCGCGCCACCGCGGTGTGGCGGGGCAACATCATCGTCGACCCCGGGGCCCAGAAGACCGACGCCTTCCAGGAGTCGCGCAACCTGCTCATCTCCAAGCGGGCGCACGCGGATGCGATCCCCGGCCTGGAGATCCAGGCCAACGACGTGCGCTGCACGCACGCTGCCGCGGTCGCCCAGGTCGACCCCGAGCAGCTGTTCTACCTGCGCTCGCGTGGCCTGCCTGAGTCTGAGGCCCGGCGGCTGGTCATCGAGGGCTTTCTGGCTGCGCTCGTCGAGCGCTTCGAGCCCGGCCCGGTGCGCGAGCACCTGGCCGACGCGCTCGACCAGCGGCTCGAGCTCATTCTGGGCACGTAGCCGTTCGCGCGTCCGGCGCGCGTCGGCGCGCGCGGTGGCAATGAGATCCGGACCCTCCGGATGTCGTTGGCCATGAACAGTTGACGGCCTCGTTCGGTAAGGCTAGACTTACGGTAAGCGATGACTTACGCGAACCCGGACAGCGGCTTTGCCGCCCTGGCCGACCCGACCCGGAGGGCGATCTTCGAGCGGGTGGCCGAGCATCCGCGGGCGGTGGGCGAGCTGGCGGCTGAGCTGCCGGTCAGCCGCCCGGCGGTCTCCCAGCACCTGAAGGTGCTCAAGGAGGCCGGCCTGGTCAGCGACCAGGCGGTGGGCAATCGCCGCATCTACCAACTCGATTCGGACGGGGTGGCCGCCATGCGGACCTACCTCGACCGGTTCTGGACCCGCTCGCTGGCCGCGTTCAAAGCGGCGGCCGAGAGCACGAGGGAGGGAGCATGAGCTGGCGGGCATGGTGTTCGAGCCGCGGGTGGGCGGGCAGATCTACGACCGCGGCAGCGACGGGAGCGAATGCCGATGGGCGACCGTACGTGCCTACGAGCCGCCGCACCGGCTCGTGTTCAGCTGGAACATCACCCTCGAGTGGCAACTCGAGACCGACCCGGCCAAGGTGAGCGAAGTCGAGGTCCGGTTCACGCCCCAGGGCCCGGAGCGCACGCTCGTCGAGCTCGAGCATCGGCATTTCGAGCGCCACGGCGAGGGCTGGGAGGCCATGCGGGCCGCCGTCGGCTCCGGCTGGAGCCTGAGCCGTTTCGCGGAGGTGGCCGGGCGCCCGCGCTGAGCCGCGCCGCCGGTTGGAACCTTGAGGTGGGGCGGCGACATTGGACGAATGTTCGACTTCAGCTTGCCGCGCCGCTGCCGATAGGACGCGATAAGCGCTCTCACCGGGGGGCGCGCGAGAGAGAGAGGGAGAGAACAATGCGTGGATCGATCTCGGGTGCGGGGTTGTCGTCCCGTCGGACGCGGCGCGCGTACAAGGTCGGGTAGGGCGCGCGAGAGGAGCCTCGGCTCCGATCGCGAAGTCGCCGCCATGGACAGCCACCCGCCGGGTGCCGGGTCCGCGCGCCGTTCCGCGCTTTCCCGGCCCGCCTCCGTTCCCGAGCCGTTCTTCCTGTACGCGATCGCCACGACCGCGGCCGCGGCCGTGGCGATCGGCTCGGTGTCCTGGGCGCACGCCTGGCGCGTGCACGACGCCGGCCTGTTCTGGATGCTCGCGCTGTTCGCGTGCATCGGCGAGCTCCTGCCCATCCCGGTGCCCCACCGGGCCGGTCTGGCCAAGGTCACCGTCTCGGCGAGCTTCACCGTCGCGCTGCTGCTGCGCTTCGGTCCCGGCCCGGCGGCGGCGGTGTCGGTGGGAAGCCTCATCCTCGCCGACACCATCGAGCGCGTCTCGCCGGTCAAGGTGGTGTTCAACGCCGCCCAGTACGCGCTGGCGATGTTGGCCGGCGCCGCCGTGCTCACGCTCACCCACACACCATGGCTCACCGGTGTCCAGGCCGGCCAGCTGCCGGCCATTCTCGCTGCCGCGCTGGCCTTCTTCGCCGTCAACTACGGACTGGCCGGCATCGGCGCCGCCCTCCTGGCCGGGCTGGCGCCCGGGCGCTACCTGCGTGACGACCTGCCGTTCCAGGCCTGGATCGCCGGGTGCCTGCTCGCCTTCGCGCCCGTGGTTCTCGCCGCCGGGGACATGAGCGCACCGCTCGTCGCGGTGGCCTTCGTGCCCGTCCTGGCCATCTACGTGGGCGGACGCCAGGCCGTGCTCAACGGCCACCGGGCCCACCACGACACCCTCACCGACCTGCCCAACCGCCTGCTGCTGAGCGAGCGGCTGCACGCCCTGCTCGACGACGAGCCGGCGCCGGGCCTGGTCTCGCTGCTGGTGGTCGACCTGGATGACTTCACCACCGTCAACGACACGCTCGGGCACGAGTTCGGCGACCTGGTCATCCGCGAGGCCGCGAGTCGCCTCCGCGAGGCCGTTCAGGAGCCGGCCATGCTGGCCCGGCTGGGCGGGGACGAGTTCGCGGTGCTGGTTCAGGACGGGCAGGCGGTGGCTGAGCCGCTGGCCCGGAGGTTGCTCGCCGCGCTCGAGAGTCCGCTCGAGGTCGGCTCGCTGTCCCTGCACGTGGCGGCGAGCGTGGGGATCGCCTGCTACCCGGTGCACGGCCGCGGCGCCACCGAGGTGCTGCGCCACGCCGACGTGGCCATGCACTGCGCCAAGGCGTCGGAGACTGGGGTGGAGGTCTACGCGGAGGAGCACGACGAGCACAGCCTCGACCGGCTCGCCCTGGCGGCGCAGCTGCGCCGGGGCCTCGACCGCGGCGAGCTCGTCGTCCACTACCAACCCAAGGTGCCGCTGCACCAGGGCGTGGGGGTCGCCGTGGAGGCGCTCGTGCGCTGGGACCATCCCCAGCTTGGGCGGATCGGCCCCGACGGCTTCATCCCCCTGGCCGAGCAGACCGGGATCATCCGCCCGCTCACCGAGCGGGTGCTCGAACGGGCGCTGCATCAGTGCGGCCAGTGGCGCTCCGAGGGCCTCGAGGTGACGATGTCGGTCAACGTCTCGATCCGGAGCCTGCTCGAGCACGACCTGCCCGGGATGATCGGCCGCGCGCTCAGCCTCGCCCGGGTGCCCGCCTCGGCGCTCGCGCTCGAGATCACCGAGAGCCGCACGGTGGCCGACCTGCGCCGGGCCCGGGTCACACTCGAGGAGCTGCGGGCGATGGGGGTGATGATCGCCATCGACGACTTCGGGACCGGTTTCTCCTCGCTGTCCCAGCTCCAGCAGCTGCCGATCGACGAGATCAAGATCGACCGCTCGTTCGTCGCCGGGATGGAGAATGACCGCGGCGACGCCGTCCTCGTGCGCTCGATCATCGAGCTCGGGCGCAACCTCGGCATGCGCGTGACCGCCGAGGGGGTGGAGAGCGAAGGGGTGCAGCGCCGGCTGAGCGAGCTCGGCTGCGACTACGCCCAGGGCTTCCATCTCGGCCGCCCGACCGAGGCGGAGGAGTGCCGCCGGCACCTGGTCGGCGGACCGCCGCCGGAGCCGGCGCGGCTGAAGCTCGCCTGAGCCGCTGCCCGCCGGGATACGATCCGCGGCGATGGCCCGCGCCGCCGCACCGCTCATCCCGCTCGGCTACGGCAAGTTCGTCCGCGCCGACCGGATCTACGCGCTCGTGCCGCTCGAGGGCCGGGCCCGCGGGGACGGCCGTCGCACGCTCGTGCACGTCGAGGGCATTGACGAGCCACTCGTGGCCTCGCGCTCGGAGGCGGCGATCGCCCGCGACGTGGGGCTGGCGCTGCACCTCGAGGGCGGCGAGGCGGCCGACCCGCGGCGGCCGGCCGGCCAGGAGGCCCTGTTCTAGGACGTCGAGGTGAGGCGCACTACAGGCTGAAGCGGCCGACGAGTCGCTCGAGCTGGGCGGCCAGCTCAGCCAGCGCCTCGCTCGAGGCCGCCACCTGCTGGGTGGCCGCGCTCGACTCCTGAGCCGAGGCCGACACCTGCTCGCTCGCGCTGCTCGACTCCTCGGCCACCATCGTCACCTGCTTGGTGGCGCCGCTGATCCGGGTGATGCAGTCGCTCACGTTCTCGATCGCCTCGGCCAGGCCGTTGAACGCCTCGCGGGTCTCGCCCACCGTGCGGGAGGCCGACTCGGCCAGCTTGCGGACCTCCTCGGCCACGACGGCGAAGCCGCGACCCTGCTCACCGGCGCGGGCAGCCTCGATGGCCGCGTTGAGGGCGAGCAGGTTCGTCTGGTCGGCGATGGAGGCGATCCTCCCGGTCAGCTCGACGCCCTCGGCGGCCACCTGCTGGGCGCGGGCGGCCACCTCGACGGCCTCGTGGGTGATCTCGCCGGCCGACTGCACGAGGCCGACCTGGCGCTCGGCGCCTTCGGCCACATGGCCCGCGGCCCGGGCGATCTCCTGGATCGCCGCGCCGGTCTGCTGCGATGAGGCGGACATCTGCTCCGACGAGCTGGCCACCCGGGCCGCGTTCTCGGAGATCTCGCGCACGAGATCACCGACGTGGCCGCGCATGGTGTTGTAGGCCTCCAGGCCGCCCTGAGCCCGCCCGAGCATCGAGTTGAAGATCTCGGCCAAACGCCCGAGCCGGCGGCCGGGGGCGGCGGCGAGGGGCCGGGTCATCGGCTGGACGTCGACGCTCAGATCGCCGCGCGCGGCGGCGTCGAGGCCGGTGCCCAGGCCGGTCAGGCAGTGGCCATCCAGGCTGACCAGGCGCTCCTCGAGGGTCCGCAGGCAGGACTGGTCACCGAGCGCCGTCCGCAGCTCCTCGCGCACCGCGTTGTAGCCCCTGAGCGCCGCCTGGGCCTTGGCGAGCATGCCGTTGAACAGCTCGATCTGCTCGCGGGTGATCGGATCGTCGCTGCTCAGGTCGATCGGTGTGGTGGCCGGGCGCACCTCGACGGTCAGGTCGCCCTTCTGCATCGCTTCGAGGCCCGCCAGGAGGTCGGTCAGGCAGTGGTCGTGGAGGCTGCGCAGCCGAACGCTGAGCTGCTCTCGGGCGGGGTCGGAGGGGGCGGTGACGGGCGTGGGCGTGGCGCCGGCGCGAGAGAAGAGGGGCATAACCGCGTGTTCGGCGCCGCCCCCGTCAACCTGAGCCGGACGCTGTCCGAAGTCCGACCGCGTGAGGCGCTCAGGCGCCGGCGATCTGCGCGTACAGCGAGGGGAGGCCGGGGTACCCGCTCGAGGCCCAGCCCGAGCCCTGCAGGGCGGCGATCTGCGCCGCGGGCGACTGGTCGGCGGTGGCCAGGATGGCCTGGATGCCGGAGCTGGCGGTGCCGTAGCCAGGGATCGTGCTCTGGCCCTTCAGCCAGCCGGCGGTGGCGTCGGCCGCCGCGCTCGGATCGCTCCACACCGAGTCGGCCGATCCGTAGGTGCCGCTGTCGGTGTAGCCGATGTTCAGCCAGTCGTTGTTGTTCTGGGCCTGGCGGGAGGTGGCGGCGCTGCCCGACTCCTCGGCGAGCAGCCAGGCCGATACCACTCCGGGATCGAGGCCGGTGTCGGCGGCGAGCCGGGAGGCGAAGGTCTGCTGGGCGCTCGTCAGCTGGCTGGTCGCTCCGGTCGGCAGCGCGAGTGCAGCGGTCGCGTTCGTGTCCGCGGAGGCGCCGACGGCGCCCGTGGCAGACGCCAGCTGGGAGGCGAAGCTCGAGCTCGAGGTCGGGGTCGGGGTCGGGGTGGTGCTCGTGGCGGCGGCCGTGCTCTGGGGCGAGAAGGCGGCGCTCAGCGAACCGATCTGGGCCTGGATCGCCGAAACACGGGAGATCGCGTCCTGGAAGCTCATGCGGCCAGGCCGGGAAGCGGGACTGCCGGAGCCTGCTGCGGCGAGCGCACGATCGCCTGCACGAGGTCGATGACGTAATCGATGTGGGCATCGGTCAGTCCGGGGAAGCAGCCGATCCAGAACGAGCGCTCGGTGACGGCGTTGGTCACGGTCAGTGGGCCGGCCACCCGATGCGCGATCTCCTGATAGGCGGGCTGGCGCAGGAGGTTGCCGCCGAACAGCTGACGGGTGGCCACGCCGCCCTGCTCGAGGCGGTGGCGGAGCTCGGCGGCGGAGCAGGGTGCCCCGGGGCGCACCGTGATGGCGAAGCCGAACCAGCTCGGCGTGGCGCCGGGGGTGGCCTCGGGCAGCACGAGCACATCCTGCAGGTCGGCCAGGCCTTCGTACAGGCGAGCATGGTTGTGTGCACGCCGGGCGACGAAGCCGTCGAGGCGCTCGAGCTGGACGGTGCCGATGGCCGCTTGGAGGTCGGTCGCCTTCAGGTTGTAGCCGAGCTCCGAGTACACGTACTTGTGGTCGTAGCCGGGCGGCAGGGTGCCGTGCTGCTGGGTGAAGCGCTTGCCGCAGGTGTTGTCGCAGCCGGTGTCGCACCAGCAGTCGCGGCCCCAGTCGCGCAGCGACTCGCTCACCCGGCGGATCGAGGCCCGGTTCATCAGGACCGCGCCGCCCTCCCCGGTGGTGAGCTGGTGGGCGGGATAGAACGACAGCGTGGCCAGCTCGCCGAACGTGCCGACCGGTGCGTCGCCGAAGCGGGCGCCGAGCGCGTCGCAGCAGTCCTCGACCAGCCACAGCCCATGGCGGTCACAGAACGCGCGCACCGCGGCCACGTCGAACGGGTTGCCGAGCGTGTGGGCGAGCGCGACCGCCCGGGTCCGGGGCGACAGGGCGTGCTCGAGCGCGTCCGCGTCGACGTTGTAGGTGGGGAGAGCGATGTCGACGAACACCGGCACGAGCCCGAGCTGGAGGATCGGATTGACGGTGGTCGGGAAGCCGGCGGCCACGGTGATGACCTCATCCCCCGGGCACAGGCGGGAGTCGCCGATGCCGCGGGCGCACAGGGTAGCCAGGGCGAGCAGGTTCGCCGAGGACCCGGAGTTGACCATGAGCGCGTGGCGCACCCCGGCCCGCCGGGCCAGGGCCCGCTCGAACTGGCGCGTCTCCGGCCCGGAGGTGAGCCAGAAGTCGAGGCTGGCCTGCACGAGTGCGACCACCTCCTCCGGCCCGAACACCTTGCCGGACACCGGGACCGAAGGGTGAGCGGGGTCGAAAGTGCGCAGCGGGTGTCGGTCGGCCGCGTAGGCGGCGACGAGCTCGAGGATGTCCTGAGCGGTGACGTCCATCGGAGGGTCCTGTCGGTAGTTCGGCCGCCGGCGCCGGACCTTGACCCGCTCGCGCCTCGCCCGGGCTCAGGTTTGCTCCCTGCGCGCCGATTACCGGCCCGTGTCCCTCGATGGACGATCGCCCCTTCCTCGGGTCGTGCTCCTGTGCGGCGGCCTCGGAACGCGCATGCGCGAGGAGACCGAGTACCGGCCCAAGCCGATGGTCGAGATCGGCGGCCGACCGCTGCTCTGGCACATCATGAAGCTCTACGCCGCGCACGGCCTCACCGAGTTCGTGTGCTGTCTGGGCTACCGCGGCGAGGTGGTCAAGCGCTACTTCCTCGACTACCACGCGCTGCGCTCCGACGTGACGGTGTCGCTGGCTGACGGCGGGGTCAGCTACGACGCGGGAGAGGCCGAGGACTGGCAGGTCACGCTCGTCGACACCGGTCAGGACGCGATGACGGGCGCGCGGATCAAGCGGGTCGAGCACCACCTCGGCGTCAGCGACGTCTTCCTCTGCACCTACGGCGACGGGCTGGCCGACATCGACCTCACCGCGCTGCTTGCCTTCCATCGCGCGCACGGGCGCCAGGCCACGGTGACCGCCGTGCGGCCGCCGTCGCGCTTCGGCGAGCTGGTGTGCGACGGCCCGACGGTGACCCGGTTCGCCGAGAAGCCCGAGGGCGGCTCGCGCATCTCCGGCGGCTTCTTCGTCTTTGACCGCGCGGTCCTGGACCGGCTGTCGCCCGAGCCGGACTGCGTGCTCGAGCGCGGCCCGCTCGAGGGGCTCGTGGCCGATCGCGAGCTGTGCGTCTTCCCGCACGACGGCTTCTGGCAGTGCGCCGACACCGTTCGCGACATCGAGCACCTGCGCGGGCTGTGGGACAGCGGGCGCGCGCCCTGGCGCGTGTGGGACGACCGCCGGCCCACGCCGCCCGACGGCGAGCCCGCCGGGCATCCACTGCGCCGGACGAGCGACGTGGTGCGCCCGCTCTTCCCGAGGGCGGCGTGAGCGAGCGCAGCCGCGCCCTGGCCGCCAGCTGCCGCCGGCTCGTGCTCGAGGCCGCCGCCGCCGCGCAGACCTGCCACATCGGGAGCTCGCTGTCGATCGTCGACATCCTGGCCGTCCTCTACGCCGACGTGCTCGAGCGCGAGGGCGTCGAGCACCGCTTCCTGCTCTCCAAGGGCCACGCCGCCTCGGCGCTCTACGGCACCCTGGCCGGTACCGGCGTGCTCGACCCGGCGGAGGTCGTGGCCGGCTACTGTGCCGACGGGGGTACGCTGCACGGCCATCCCGAGCGCGGAGTGCCCGGAGTCGAGATGACCGGTGGCTCGCTCGGGCACGGCCCCGCCATCGCGGTCGGGCTCGCACTCGCGCAGCAGGGCACTCCGCGGCAGGTGTTCTGCCTCGTCGGCGACGGCGAGCTGGCCGAGGGCTCGGTGTGGGAGGCGATCGCCCTGGCCGGGCATCTCAGGCTGGGAGCAATCACGCTCGTCATCGACGCCAACGGCCTGCAGGGCCTGGGGCCGTGCAGCGAGGTGCTCGACCTCGAGCCGCTGCCGGCCAAGCTGGAGGCCTTCGGCTTCGACGCGCTCACCGTCGACGGTCACGACCACGAGGCGCTCACCGCGGCGCTGGCGCCGCGGCCAGGCGACCGGCCGCGGGCCGTCATCGCGCGCACGATCAAGGGCTACGGCGTGGCCGCGATGGAGAACGACGTCATGTCGCACTACCGCCGGATCCGCCCCGAGGCGCTGGCGCCGGCGCTGGCGGCCCTGGAGCGTGACTGAGTGCGCGACGCCTTCTTCGCCGCCCTGAGCGACGCTGCCGAGCGCGACGGCCGCCTGTGGGCCCTCACCGGCGACCTCGGCATCGGCCTGTTCGACACCTTCGCCGGGCGCGCGCCTGGCCGCTACCTCAACGTCGGCATCGCTGAGCAGGCGCTGGTCGGCATCGCCGCCGGGCTCGCCTACGCGGGCGAGCATCCCGTCGTCTACTCGATCGCACCGTTCCTCACGGCACGCGCCCACGAGCAGGTGCGCGTCGATGTGGCCATCGCCCGGGCGCCGGTGACGCTGGTGGGCGTCGGGGGCGGGGTCGCCTACGGCTATCTGGGCCCCACTCACCACGGCACTGAGGATCTCGCCGTGATGCGAGCGCTCCCCGACATGACCGTGCTCGCTCCCGCCGACCCCGGCGAGGCGTACGCGGCCAGCCTGGCCGCGTTCGCCCACGACGGGCCGCTCTATCTGCGCCTCGGCAAGAACGGCGAGCCGCGGCTGCTTCCCGAGGCCCCATTCGCGATCGGCCGCGCGCGGGTCATCGCCTCGGGTGGCGAGATCGTGCTCGTGAGCACGGGCGCGATCCTCGGCTCGGTGCTGGAGGCGGCGGCGGCGCTGCGCGCCGTCGGGCTCGAGGTCGGCGTCATCCACTATCCGACCGTGAAGCCCTTCGACGGCGCGGCGCTGATCGCCCAGCTGCGCCATGCCCGCGGCGTGGTGAGCGTCGAGGCGCACACCGTCACCGGGGGCCTGGGCAGCGCGGTGGCCGAGACACTGGCCGAGGCGGGTGCCGGGGTGGCACTGCGACGCCTCGGGCTCTCCGACGTCTTCGCCCACGAGGTCGGTTCGGAGTCGCACCTCCTGCACGTGCACGGACTGAGTCCCCAGGCGATCGCCGCCTCAGCGCTCGAGCTGGTCGGCGCACCCCGCCCAGTGCGGATCGCGGCGTGAGCACGGGGCGAGCGGGCTTCGCCGCGGCGGCGAACGCCGTGGCCATCCAGGTCGCTGCGCTGGACGGCGCAGCCATCCACGTCAACGGCGCCTCGGGCTTTCTGGCCTCCAACCTGCTCGCCCTGCTCGACGCGGCCGCGCGCCGGGGCGGCCCGCAACTGGACCTCCACGCGAGCGCGCGCCGGCCCGCGACGGAGGTGGGGCTGTTCGGCTTCCTGGGCCGCAGGCCCGAGGCGGCCTGGGAGATCGCCGCCGCCGAGACCACCCAGCTGCCCGAGGTTCCCGGGCTCATCGCCGTGCACACCGCCTCCTACGGCGCGCCGGCCGACTACCTGCGCTCGCCGGTGGAGACGTTTCGCGCCAACACCGACGGCCTGATCCGCACGTTCGCCGAGGCCGAGCGCGTGCAGGCCCGCCACGTCGTCTATCTGAGCAGCGCCGAGGTCTACGGGCAGCCGCCCGATCACGCCATCCCCACCGCCGAGGATGTCTCTGGTGCGCCGGCGCTCGAGGATCCTCGCTCGATCTACGCCGAGTCCAAGCGCATGGGTGAGGTCCTCGGGCGCGCGCTCTCGGCTCAGACGGGCATCCCCCTGACGATCGTCCGCCCGTGGAACCTCTACGGCCCGGGCCAGCGGCTGAGCGACGGGCGCGTCCCGATGGCGTTCATGCGCTCGGCGCTCGAGCACGGACGGGTCTCACTGTCCAGCGACGGACGTTCGCGCCGCAGCCCGTGCTTCGCCTGGGACGGGCTCGTCCAGCTCGCCGCCTGCCTGGACCCGGCGACGGCGGCCGGTGAGGCGCTCAACATCGGCAATCCAGACGGCGAGCTCGCCATGGCCGAACTCGCGCGCGCGTGCGCGCTCGCCGCGGGTGTGGATGAGGACGCCGTCGGGCTCGGTGACGCCCCCGGCGCCGGCCCGCAGCGCAGCGTGCCGAGCACCGCGCGCGTGGGCAGCCGGGCGCGCGCGCCGCTGCCGCCGCTCACCGACCTGCCGGAGGGGCTGGCCGTGCTGCGCGAGTGGGTGCAGTGGAGCCTGACCGACCGGTGAGGCCGGGCCCTCAGCCGGCCAGCCCGGGGTGAAACGCGCGGTACCAGTCGAGCGTGCGACGCAGCCCCTCGTCGAGCTCGACCTGCGGTGCCCACCCGGTCAACGCGCGGAGTTTGCTCGAGTCGACCCACTGGCGGGGAATCTCGCCAGCCGGCACGCCGCGCCCGCGGATGTCGGGCCGCACGCCGGTTCCGGCCAGGCGGCAGATCCGCTCGACGATCTCGAGCACAGAGTGGGGCTCCTCGCCGCCGGCGTTGAACGCCTCGCCCCCGGCCCGGCCGGCGGCCAGCTGCTCCGAGATGGCGAGGTAGGCGCGCACCGCGTCCTCGACGTAGAGGAAGTCGCGCTGCAGCGTGCCGTCGGAGCGGATCACCGGCGAGCGGCCGCTGAGCGCGGCCAGCGAGCACTCGGGGACGAGTCGCGAGAGGTTGAGGTCGCCGCCACCGTAGAGGTTGGCGAACCGGGTCACGGCGACGGGCAGCCCGAACGTGTGCCAGTAGGAGCGAGCGAGCATGTCCGTGGCCGCCTTGGAGACGTCGTAGGGGTACAGCGGCTGCAGCGCGAAGTCCTCGCGGTAGGGCAGCTGCTCGTGTACCCCGTAGGCCTTGTCCGAGGCGGCGACGACGACATGCGAGACGCCCAGCGCGCGGCAGGCCTCGAGCAGGATCCAGGTGCCCCGGATGTTCGTCTCGAAGGTGGACAACGGCGCGCGGTTGGCCACGCCGACGATCGTCTGGGCGGCCAGGTGAAAGACGATCTCGATCTCGTACTCGCCGAGCGCCCGCTCGAGCAGCGGGCCATCGGTGAGCTCTCCCTGCACGACGTTGACGCGCTGCTCGGTTCCCTCGAGCGCCAGGGCCGAGCCGACGACGGCGTCGCGGCGCAGCACCGTCACGGCGGCGCCACGTTCGAGCAGGCCCTTGACCAGCCAGCTGCCGAGCAGGCCATAGCCACCGGTGACGAAGATCGAACGGTCGTGCAACGGCCCGGGGGCGGCGGTGTCCATGGCCGGCGAGCTTACGGCGATCGCACGGCGCCCGCGCTCCCGCGGGCGGCGGCGGGCGCCGGAGCGGCCAGCAACCCGCGCAGGTGCTCGGGACGGAGCACCAGTCGCAGGGCGGCGGCCTCGAGAACCTGCTCGCCGGCCAGGAGCACGGTCGCGGCCAGGAGCCCGAGCGCCTCGGCGGCGCGCGTGCGGGTCTGCAGCGGCGCGGAGGCACCGCTCACCCGGGCGAAGGCCTCCTCGAGCGTGAGCGTACCCTCGAGCGGCACGGCGCTCATGAGCGAGTGGGCCGCCTCGCGAGCGTCGCCGACCAGGCGGGTGACGGCGGTGCCCTCACGCTCCGCGCGCAGGTGGGCGTGTTCGATTCCGACGGCGAGCATGCGCCCGAGCACGAAGCCGTCGTGGAGCCGCCGGGGGTCGATCCGGTGCCCGACGGCCGCCTCGGGGACGAACAGGGTCACGCCGATCTCGCGCAGGTGCAACCGCCACGCCACCGCGACTTCCTCGCTGCCGATGCGCACCTCGGGCGAGTAGCCGAGGTGAGTGTCGAAGCCGCCGGCGGCGCGCAGCGCCGAGCGGCGGATCGCCCAGTTGGCGCCGTAGACGATCTCCGGGGGCGTCAGCGTGCGCAGCAGCTCTCCCCCGTCGAGCACGCTGAGGGCACCCTCGAGTCCGGGGGGCGGCCAGCCGGCCTCGCGCTCGGGCGGCCACAGTGCGCAGACGGGGCCGCCCGCCGCGGCGACGCCGGGGCGGGTGAGGGCCCAGGCGATGTGCTCGCGCCAGCCCGAGGTGGGGCGGGCGTCGTCGTCGAGGTAGCAGAGCAGCTCGTTGCGCGCGGCAGCCGCGCCGGCGTTGCGGGCGTGGGAGAGGCCGGGGGTCGGCTCGACGATCAGGCGGACGCCCGGATGGCGGGCGGCGAGCTCGCGGACGAGCTCGTCGGTCCCATCGCTGCTGCCGTTGTCGACCACGATGATCTCGCCGCCCTCGCGCGTGACGCCGTGGGCGACGAGCAGCGAGACCGCGTCGGTGATCTCCTCGGCGCGATCGCGGGTGCAGATGACGACGCTGACCGGCGCCGTCTGCAGGCGACCAACCGCCGCTGCGGGCGCCACCGCAAGTGCACCCGGACCGCCGGCCCAGG
This sequence comes from uncultured Solirubrobacterales bacterium, assembly GCA_963848745.1. GTDB lineage: Bacteria > Actinomycetota > Thermoleophilia > Solirubrobacterales > Solirubrobacteraceae > Palsa-465. Next base: position 106,098 of record CAWKEO010000004.1, read on the forward strand.
CGGCGAGCTGCAGCTCGGCGTGGCCCTCACGGGCCGACAGCGCGTGCGGCGCCGCCCGCCAGGTCTCCCGCCGGGCGGCCAGGCAGTCGAGGGCGAGGGCGTCCAGCGGCTCGGTGTCGAGGCTCCGCGGCCACAGGCTCCCGTCCGGGCCGGCACGCAGCCCGGCCACCCCGTCGATGAGGGGGGCGGCGATGACGGCGCCGCGCTGAAGAGCGTCCGAGAGCGCGGGCAGCCAGCCGGGTGCCGGCAGCGCGAGCGCTCCGAGCGTGACGATCGTCTCGGCCCGGGTGGCCTCGAGCGCCAGGTCGAGCAGCTGCGAGCGTCCGGCCTGGGTCGGGCAGGGGATGACCTTTGCCCCGCTCGTGCCGAGCGTGCCCGACCAGGCGCCGGGCAGGCTGGCCGGCGCGAGCAGGACCGTGTCGACCTCGGGGGGGACGCTCGAGCGCAGCGCGGAGAGCTGCGCCTGGGCGGTGGCCGGATCCCCGGAGAGGCGCACCGCGACGGCCAGCTCAGGCACGGGACGGCGGGCAGCGCGCGGTGCACGCGTGCCCGGCACGCCGCTCCAGGTTCGCGCCGGCACCGGCAGCGGCTCGGGCCACGGCGTGATCTCGATGTCGGCCATGGCGTCGAGGTCGAGCCCCCGCTCCGCCACGAGGGCGAGAACCCGTTCGTAGGCGCGCTGCGGCGCCTCGGGATCTCCGGGTGCGACGGTGATGACGAGCGTGGCGGGCGCCCCGACCGGGTGCGCCTGCGCAAAGCCGGCCAGCGTCTCGCCGAGGGACGGGTCCTCGGCGCCCGTCTGCCAGCGCGGCGGCGCGGCGAGGGCGAGCACCCGGCGCAGGGCGCCGCGGACCGCCTCCGGCCCAAGCAGGGCCTCGAGATGGCCGTGCGCCTGCGCGACGAGACGCTGCCAGAGCGCGTCGTCGGCGAACAGGCGCGCTACGGCGCGAGCGAACTCCTCGGGCGTGTCGGCGATGAGCACGTGCTCGCCATGCACGAGATCCATGCCCTCGGCCCCGACCGTCGTCGTGACCACGGGCACGCCGGCCGCGACGGCCTCGGTGATCTTGCCCTTCACGCCGGCGCCGTAGCGCAGCCAGGCGATCGACACGCGCGCGCGGTCGAGGTAGGGATGGAGGCTCGGCACCCAGCCGGTCACCGTCACGCGGTCGCCGGCCAGCGCGACGACCTCGGGCGGGGGGGAGGTGCCGGCGAGCACAAGGTGGGCGTCGGGCACGGCGGCGCGCACGAGCGGCCAGACGGCGCGGTGGAAGTCGATCGCGGCGTCGACGTTCGGGGCGTGCTGGAAGTTGCCCACGAACAGGAGCTCGCGCCGCCCGGCGGGCGAGGAGTCCACGGGTGCGAACGGCTGCACCTGTGAGACGATGCTCACCGGCACCGCGGGGGCGAGCTGGCGGGTGGGTTCCGCGTCGGCGGCGCTGATGGCGACGTTGAGATCGGCGGCGGAGAACACCGCGCGCTCGCGCGCCTGCGTGCGCTCGGCGGCGGCCAGGGCGGCCGGGTCGCCGCTCAGCAGGGCGCCCCGGTGCTCGCGCACCCAGGCGACATCGGTCGAATCGACCACGATGCGCGTGGCCGGCGAGTGGCCGCGGATGAGTGGGAGGTACTGCTCGGCAACGTCGTAGAGGGAGAGCCAGGCGACGTCGAACCGGCCCCGCCGCATCAGGGCGGCGAAGTCGAGCGGCTCCAGCGACGGAGCGCAGGTCGGGCGAGCGCTGGTGGAGGGCGAACCGTTCGAAGTCGACCGGGATGACCGTGTCGACGCCGTGCGCGAGCAGGCGGGCGACGCCCAGCTCCTGGTTCCACCCGCCGCGGGCCAGGAAGGTGACGCGGTGGCCCTCGGCGACGAGGAGCTCGAGGATGCGGCCGAGACGCTGCGAGCAGGCGTCGCGGTCGGGTGGCGGGACGTCACTGTGGACGACGAGCAGGTTGAGCGGGGGCCCGGCCACGGCGTCGCCAATCGCATCCGAGGGCATCTCACGGGTTCATCGGCCACGCGCCGTCCGGGCTTGACCGCCTGCTCAAGCTGACGGTCGCGGGGTCGATGACCCGGGCGGGATGACGGATGCGGTCAACCAGTCACACCTGACGGGCCGGACCCTGCCCTACGACGTGCTCGTCGTCGGCGCCGGGTTCGCCGGCGCGGTCATGGCCGAGTGCGCGGCGGCGAGCGGCCGGCGCGTGCTCCTCGTCGACCGGAGGCCGCACATCGGCGGCAACGCGTACGACGTGCACGACGAGCACGGCGTGCTCATCCACCCCTACGGGCCACACATCTTCCACACCAACGCCCAGGTGGTCACCGACTACCTCTCGCGCTTCACCGAGTGGCGCCCGTACGAGCACCGGGTGCTCGCCCAGGTCGACGAGCAGCTCGTCCCCATCCCGATCAACCGCACGACGATCAACGCGCTCTACGGCCTCGGCCTCGAGCGCGAGGAGGAGGTCGAGGCGTTCCTGGCCGCCACGGCGCAACCGCGGGAGCGGGTCGAGACCTCCGAGGACGCCGTGATCGGCAAAGTCGGCCCTGACCTCTACGAGCGGATGTTTCGCGGCTATACGCGCAAGCAGTGGGGGCTCGATCCCTCGCAGCTCGACGCCGCGGTGTGCGGGCGGATCCCGGTGCGCACGAACACCGATGACCGCTACTTCACCGACACCTTCCAGGCCATGCCCGCAGCCGGCTTCACGGCCATGTTCGAGCGGATGGTCGACCACCCGCTCATCGAGGTGCGCCTGGGCGTTGACTTCGACGAGCTCGGGCCCGGCGTGCGCTACCGCACCGTGGTGTGGACCGGACCGATCGACGCCTACTACGGCCGGCGCCTCGGCGTACTGCCCTACCGCAGCCTCGAGTTCCGTCTCGCCAACCACCCCATCGAGCCGGGACGGCGGTTGCAGCCGGTCGCGGTCATCAACCATCCCGCAGAGGCGACGCCGCACACCCGCGTCACCGAGTTCCTGCACCTGACGGGCCAGGAGGCGGCGAGCTCGACGCTCATCTACGAGTACCCACGGGCCGAGGGCGACCCGTACTACCCGATCCCCCGCCCGGAGAACCGGGAGCTCTACAACGGCTACCGCAAGCTCGCCGCCGCCGAGCGCGACGTCCTTTTCGTCGGGCGACTGGCCCGCTACCAGTACCTCAACATGGATCAGGTCGTGGCGCAGGCCCTGGTCACCGCGCCGCCACGCGTTCGGAGAACAGGAGGTGAGCGCCCGTGCCGCCTAGCCAGCCGCTGGTCAGCGTTCTCATGCCGGCGTACAACTACGAGCACTACGTCGGCCGCGCGATCGAGAGCGCGCTGACCCAGGACTATCCGGCCGACCGCATGGAGATCATCGTCGTCGACGACGGCTCCACCGACGCCACCGCGGCCGTCGTGGCCGCCCTGGCCGAGCAGCATCCCGGGCCGCATCCGCCTCATCCGCCAGACCAACGCCGGCGCCACCGCGGCCGCGAACACTGCGCTGGGCGAGGCCACCGGCGAGCTCATCTGCATGCTGGACGCCGATGACATCTGGTTGCCGGAGAAGACCCGGGTGCAGGTGCAGATGCTGCAGGAGCGGCCCTCGCTCGGTCTCGTGTTCAGCGACATGGCGATCATCGACGCCGAGGAGCGGGTGACCGCGCCGTCGCTCATCGGGCAGCTCGGCACGCTTCCCCGGAGGGCCTACGCCCGCGTGTTCGCCCAGAACGTCGCCACGCAGTCCTCGATCATGATCCGCGCCTCGCTGCGCGAGCTGTACGCGCCGATCCCGGCGGAGATCCCGTACTCGGACTGGTGGCTGACGCTGCGCGCCGCCCAGGTGGCGGAGATCGACTACTCCCGGGCGCCGCTCGCCCTCTACCGCCAGCACGGCGCCAACCTGACCGGCGGCGTCACGGGCGCGGGCGCGGTCCGTGAGCACCGCAAGGAGATCCGCTTCCAGCTCTGGTGCCTGCGCCACCTCCCGCTCGCCACGCTGACCCCCGAGGAGATGGTGACGGTCTGGGCCGGCGTCGAGGAGCACGGCCGTCGGCTGCTCGCCGCCGCGGGCTCCTACTTCGCCACGCTCACCGACATCGATGCCGACCCCGCCCGGGCCGAGCTCGCCCAGGCGGAGGCCGAGCGCCTGGGGGCGAGCGGTGACCTGGCCGGCGCCGCCGAGCAGGCGCTACGGGCGCTCGGATGGGATCCGTACCTCGCCGGCGGGCGCGAGCGCCTGCTCGCCCTGGCGCGCCGCGCCGCCGCGGCGGGAGCGCGACCGCATCCGCTTGCCGGCGCGCGCAGCTTCGTCGTGCTCGCCGACGCCGAGGAGCTGCTCTCGTGCGCCGAGCTGATGGACGCCTACGCCGAGGCGCTCAGCGGCTCGGAGCTCATCACGCTGGCCATCGACTCGACGCGCCTGCCGGCCGAGGTGGCCGAGCGGGAGCTGCGTCGCGCTGGTGAACCGCTGCGGGCTGACCGAGCGCAGCGACATCGATCTGCTCGCCGTGACCGGGCCCTGCGACGAGGCGCAGCGCCACCGCATGCTGAGCGGCGCGCACGCGTTCTACACGGCCACGGCGAGCGAGCGCGAGCGTCCGGTGTTCACGCCGGACTCGCTGGCCGAGCTGCGCCGATACGCCCAGACGGCCCTGCTGCTCGGGCCGGCGGCGGCCCAGAGCGCGCTCGCCGGCTGAGCGCAGTCACCCCTCGAGGAAGCGCTGCTCGGTCCACTCCTCGCGGAGCGGCCCGGAGCTGTGGCGGCGGAACGCCGCCCACTTCTCGGAGTGCGCGACGAGCTCCCATCGGGGGTCCTTGGCCAGGAACTCGAGCAGCCCGACTCGCACGGCCGCGAGCTGGAGGTCGTCGAGGATGACGATCCCGCCCTCGACGAGCCGGCCGGCGCCGTAGAACCAGTCGATGATGGGGGCGGGGAAGGCGTGGGAGCCGTCGATGAGCACGAGGTCGAGCGGCGGTCGGCTCCAGCCGCGGCAGGACGCTCGTCGGAGGGGCCGATCTCGAACCGCAGGCGGCTGGTGTCGACCTGGCGCTCGCGGGCCCAGGCTCAGCAGGATGTCCGCCTCCTCCTGCGCGTAGACGACGCAGGTGTGCTCGGTCCCCCAGAGCGCGAACAGCGCGGTCGACACGCCGCAACCGGTCTCGAGCGTGCGGGCGCCCGGCTCCACGTGGCGGGCGATGAACTCATAGCAATCGACCTCGGTGGCCCATACCTGACGCGCCCCGGCCGCCTGGCCGTGAACGGGCGGGGGGTCGGCGAAGACCTCCGCGACCTGGCTCCGGCGTGTCTCGGCGTCTGACATGCCGCCATTGTGGCCGATCGGGTGCCTCAAGCCAGGCCGCGAACATCCGATCACAGGGAGGTGGATGCCCTCGATCCACTCCTGGCTGCGCCTGCGCTGGCGATCCTCATTCCCACCTTCCGGCGACCGGCGCACCTCGAGAAGCTGCTCCGGCTCCTGGCCGAGGAGCCCGCGGTCATCCGCCACCACATCCCCGTACGCGTGGCTGACAACGCCTCGCGGGACGGGACGACGGCGATGCTCGCGGAGCTGGTGGCGGCGCTGCCGGGGCTCGACCTCGCGTTCCACGAGCACGCGGAGAACATCGGGCCGGAGGCCAACATGCGCTGGCTCGCGGAGCACGCGCCCGCGGCGGAGTACCTGTGGTGGCTGGGCGACGACGACCGACCCACCGAGGGCACCGTGGCCGCAGTCGATCGATGTGATCGCGGAGCACCAGCCGGTTCTCGTCCACCTCCCCTGCCGGTGGGAGAGCGCGAGCGGCGAGGTGACCGGGCGCTCACCCCGCCCCAGCGATCTCGAGCTCCACGCCACGGGCCGCGAGCTGCTGCTGACCGATCACTGCCTGCACTTCGTCTCGGCCTCCGTCGTGCGCGCGTCGGCGTTGCGCGGCGCCCTCGAGCGGGTGCACACGCGCAACGAGTGGGCGCCTCACATCTGGTTCGGTGTCGCCGCTGCCACGGGCCCGTGCGCAGTGCTGCCGCGCGAAGGCGTGGTGGGTGGCCTGGAGTCCGGGTGGCTGCCGCGACGGGTCACGCTGCTCACCCGCGAGATCGTGGGTACCTTCGATGCCGGCTTCCACCACGTCCTCGACGAGGCGGACTTCGCCCGCATGCTCGACATCCGCTTTGCCTGCGAGCAGGGCAACGACGATCACTGGATGGCGGCGCCACTCGCGGACCTGCTCGACGCCGTGACGCGCTTCCCCGCCAGCGTCCAGCTGCGGCGCCTCACCGCCCGGCGGGCGATCGCCGAGTGCGACCGGACCGCCATGGCCGCCGCCGCTCGAGCGGCCGCGGTGAGCGGGGCGGCCGAGGAGGCGGCCAGGCTCGTGGCCGAGGGCGAGGAGCGCTTTGCCGTGGCCGATCTCGCGGGCGCTCTGGCCCGCATCGAGACGGCACTCGCCGTCCATCCGATCTTCGCGAGCGGTTGGTCGAGCCTCGGCGTGGTCCGCGATGCCCTGCGCCGCCCCGACGCCGGGCAGGCGTTCGACACCGCGCTCGTCATCGAGCCCGGCTGCGTCGAGGCGCTGGCCAACCGTGCCCTGTGGCACGCCGCGCGCGGCCACCGCCAGCTCGCCGAGCGCGATGCCGAGCAGCTCGCCGTCCTCTCGCCGCAGGCAGCGATGACGGCCGTGGTCGGCGAGGTCGTGCGCGGCCTCTGATCAGGCCGCGGTCGTGCCCTCAGCCGGCGCCGCAGCGCCGAGCCAGAGCTGCAGCTGCCCGGCCGCGGCCACCGCCGAGCCGGCCCGGCGAGCCAGACGCTCGTGCCCGGCGCAGGCGCCGTGGAGCGGCACGTAGACGTCGGTGGCGGCATGCAGGCGCTCATCGCGTCCGGCCTCGCCCGGCGCCATCAGCACCTCGATGTCGGCGCAGCCGTCGAGGCTCACGCCGGCGCGGGCAGCGGCGCCGAGGATGTGTGCCTCGAGCTCCTCCGGGGTGCCGTCGACGCCGGGATCGGCGAGCAGGCAGAGCGAGGCGTCGTCGGCCGGCGTGGTCGCCGCCACCCACTCGGTGAGGAGCTCGGGCAGAGCGTCGCTGCCGCGCCAGGCCGGGGTGGCGAGCACGCGCAGGGCAGCCGGGATCTCGAACCGCCACGGCTCGACCGCGGCGAGCCGGGCGAGCGGGGCGGTGCTCGTGGCCAGGGCGCTCAGGCGCTCGGCGTAGCGGCCGGCCACGGCATCCCAGCTCAGCTTCTCGGCGGCCGCGCGCGCGAGCGTCCCGCGACGCCGGAGCTCGGCGGGATCGGAGGCGGCGGCGCGCAGCAGCTCGACGAGGTGATCGAGGTCGGGGTCGAGCATCCACGGCCGCCCGGCGGTCGGCATATGGTCGACCGCATCGGCGGGGAAGTACAGCCGGCGGGACCGGATGCGCCAGCCGGCCTCGGGCGGGCAGAACTCATCCGTCGGGACCGCCGGCGGTGACGATGACCGGCAGCACCGCTGGCCATCGCCTCGAGCACGGGCATGGCAAAGCCCTCACCGCGATACGGATGCACGAGCACGTCGGCTGATCGGTAGAGCGCTCCCATCGCCTCGGTGCTCAGCTGCTCGGGCGCGAGCTCGACCCGGGGGGCCCGGCCGCTGTGCGCCCAGGCCCGGAGCTCGTCGCGGTGGCCGCCGCGGTAGAGGTCGGCGGAGCCGAAGTCCTTGATCGTCAGCACGACATCGTCGCGGCCGGCGAACGCCCGCTGCCAGGCGGGCAGGAGCAGGTCGGCGCCCTTGCGGCCGATCAGCCCGCCGACGAACAGAAAGCGCAGCCGCTCGCCGGTCCGGGTCGCCAGCTCGGCGTCCGACGGGGGGTGGAAGCGGACGGGGTCGACGCCGTTGGGGATGGTCACGATGCGCTCGGGGGGGAGGCCGGCGGCCAGGTACATCGCGCGCACGTACTCGCTCGGCACCCAGATCTCGTCGGCGCTGCGCAGAGGGTCGAGCCAGGCCGCCGGCAGGGCGCCGAACTCCCACGGCTGCAGGATGACCAGCCGGCCCGCGGGCGGAGTGCAGAAGTCGGGCGGCCACTGATGGCGCACCTCGACGTCGGCGGCGTGGGGGAGGGGCCGGTCGAGGGCCGTGCCGTCGGTGCGCACCCGCTGGACCGGGCCGGGAAGCCGGGCGGTCACCTGGTCGTTGACGATCGACAGGCTCGTGTGACGGCCGTGGTCACCCTGCCAGCGGACGGCCGGCAGGCGGGTTCCCGGCTCGGAGCGGCGGGTGGCGGCGCTCGGGCGTTCGCCCGCGTAGTAGGCCTCGAGCTCGTCGACGTAGGCGGCGAACGGGCGAGGCGGGGAGACCGCGCCCTGCAGGCGCTCGAGCAGACCCGGCTCGCTGGCCAGGCGCTCGATGGCGGCGGCCAGACCGTCGGCGTCGAGCGCATCGAAGTGCAGGCCGTCGACACCATCGCGGACCGCCTCGGGCAGCCCGCCGAGCCGGGGGACGATGAGCGGCACCCGCGCGGCTCGGCACTCGGCCGCGGCCAGCGGCGCGCAGTCCCACCACATCGAGGGCAGCACGACAGCGTCGACCTCGCGCAGCAACGCTCCGATCTCATCCGGCGCGAACGCGCCGGCGATCTCGACCACGCCGCGGCGGTCCTGGGCCCGCAGCTCGTGCGCGAAGCGGGAGGGCACCTCGCCGAGGATCCGCACCCGAAGCGGGGCGGTGACCGTCTGCGCGGCCTTGACGAGCAGCTGCGGTCCCTTGTGCGGATAGGCGGAGCCGAGGAAGGCGACGGTGAGCGGCCCGCCGGCGCGCCCGGGCGGCCGGTCGCGGCCGACCTCATCCCACACGCGCTCCTCGTGCGGCATGGCCTGGCGCACGACGTCGACGAGCTCGGGCGGATAGCCGGCGCCCAGAAGCGTCTGGCGCACGGCGTCGGACACGGCGAGCACCGCGGACAGGTGGCGCTGCGCGCGAGCCCGGATCTCGGCCAGGCGGCGCACGTATCCGGCCGGGTCCTGGCCGCCGGCGCAGCTCGCGCAGCGGCTGCCGTCGCCCGGTCCGGCGCAGATCGAGCCGTCGCCCCGCATCAGGTAGGCGCGCGGGCAGACGAGCCAGTAGTTGTGGGTGGAGAAGAAGGCCGGCAGGCCGCGGGTGCCCGCCTCGTCCATGAGCGCCGCGCCGAGGTTGTGCAGGTTGTGGAAGTGCACGACGTCCGGGCGCAGGCGCTCCAGCGCGGACGCGAACGCGGCGGTGATCGGCGGGTCGTCGAGCTCGCGCCAGGGGTTGGCGTGGTCGAACAGCCCGTGGGCGCGATTGTGGACGGCGATCAGGCGTACGCCGTCCTGCTCGAACTCGCGCACGGCATAGGCCGGAGCGCCCGGCAGGGGCGCGACGGCGGCGTGGAACACCGTCACCTCCCACCCTCGGCGGGCCAGCTCCTTGGCCGCCAGCCGGGGCACGGTCGTCCCGCCCCCGCTGTCATTCCAGCCGAAGGCCGTCATCATCAGACGTCGCATCCGTCCCAGGTCATCGGCGGCGGGCAGCGCTTCTTAACCCACGCGAGGGCGGAAGCATCCGTGCTTCCGCCCTCGCTTCCGGTTCCCTCGATGGATCGGATGTGGTATGTGACCCCGCGGCGGATGCGAGTCGGGACGGTCGCGGGGTGGTTGTTGGCCCTGCCTGCCGTCAGCTCACGCTGACGGCGGGCAAGCTTGGCTCGCGGCCGCCGGCGACGCGCGCGGTTGCACGCGTCAGCCGGCGAGCTGCGAAAGGATCAGACGGCGGATCAGCCGCCGAGGAGCTTCAGCACCATCTGCGGCGAGGCGTTGGCCTGCGCGAGCATGGAGGTGCCGGCCTGCTGGAGGATCTGCTCCTGGGTCATCGTCGTCATCTCCGAGGCCATGTCGACGTCCTTGATCTGGCTGTTGGACGAGGACAGGTTGGTCTCGGTGGAGGAGATGGCGTCCGAGGTGTACTGGAGGCGGTTCTGCACCGCGCCCAGCGTGGCCGCCATCGAGGAGATCGCGTTGATCGCGTCATCCAGGCTCGACAGCGCGGTGGCGCCGAGTGCACTGAGGTCGAACACGTGACCGGTGCTGGCGTTGGTCCAGGTGAACCCGACGGCCTGGTTGAGGCCGACCGTGGTGCTGGTGGTGTTGGTGCCGCCGAGGATGTCGGCGAACGTCGCCGTCAGCGTGTCGGTGGCGTTGGCGCCGACCTGGAAGGTCACCGAGCCGGTGCCGCCCCCGGCGGAACCGTTGAGCAGGTTGATGCCGTTGAACTGCACGGCGCCCTGCTGGCGGTGGATCTCGTTGGTGATCTGGTCGACCTCGCCCTGGATGGAGGACTGGTCGCTGGTCGAGAGGTCGCCGTTCTGGTACTGCACGGCGAGTTCGCGAACGCGCTGGAGCATGCTCTGGATGTTGTTGAGCGAGCTCTCCGCCGTCTGCACCATTGAGGTGGCGTCGCCGACGTTGCGCTGGGCCTGATCGAGGCCGTTGGTCTGGGAGGTCAGCCCCTGGCTGATCGCGTAGCCGGCCGCGTCGTCGGACGCGTTGTTGATGCGAAGGCCCGAGGAGAGGCGCTCCATCGCCTGGGAGACCGCATCGCTGGAAGCCAGCAGGTTCTGATGCGTCTCCATGGCGGAGATATTGGTGAGAATCGAGAGGGACATCTATGACACCTCCATGGTGCGATTGATGGCGGTTGTCCCGGCCAACTCCGTGTCGGCCTTACAACCGAGGTGATCGCCCCGCCCGTGGCGGACTTGAGCGGCGTCCAGATCGTCTGGACGCCGCTCTCATCCTGCGTCTCGTGATGCCTAGCCGAGGAGCTTCAGCACCATCTGCGGCGCGGCGTTGGCCTGCGCGAGCATGGAGGTGCCGGCCTGCTGGAGGATCTGCTCCTGGGTCATCGTCGTCATCTCCGAGGCCATGTCGACGTCCTTGATCTGGCTGTTGGACGAGGACAGGTTGGTCTCGGTGGAGGAGATGGCGTCCGAGGTGTACTGGAGGCGGTTCTGCACCGCGCCCAGCGTGGCCGCCATGGTCGAGATGTTGCTGATCGCATCATCCAGGCTCGACAGCGCGGTGGCGCCGAGTGCACTGAGGTCGAACACGTGACCGGTGCTGGCGTTGGTCCAGGTGAACCCGACGGCCTGGTTGAGGCCGACCGTGGTGCTGGTGGTGTTGGTGCCGCCGAGGATGTCGGCGAAGGTCGCCGACAGCGTATCGGCGCCGTTGGCGCCGACCTGGAACGTGACCGCACCATTTGCCCCGGCGCCGGCGGAGCCGTTGAGCAGGTTGATGCCGTTGAACTGCACGGCGCCCTGCTGGCGCTGGACCTCGTTGGTGATCTGATCGACCTCGCCCTGGATCGCGCTCTTGTCTGAGCTCGACAGGTCGCCGTTCTGGTACTGCACGGCGAGTTCGCGAACGCGCTGGAGCATGCTCTGGATGTTGTTGAGCGAGCTCTCCGCCGTCTGCACCATTGAGGTGGCGTCGCCGACGTTGCGCTGGGCCTGATCGAGGCCGTTGGTCTGGGAGGTCAGCCCCTGGCTGATCGCATACCCCGCAGCGTCATCCGACGCGTTGTTGATGCGAAGGCCCGAGGACAGGCGCTCCATCGCCGTCGAGACGGCGTCGCTCGACTGAAGCAGGTTCTGATGGGTCTGCATCGCCGAGATGTTGGTGAGAATGGACAGGGACATGGGGAACACCTCCGTGGTGTGTGCGCGGGTGCGCGACGCCGACATCCTGTCGGCGGTTGGTTATTGGGTTCTCCACGCCGGCCACGGAGGGTCCACGCGAGGGCGAGCGCACGCATGCACCCGCCCTCGCTTCCGGTTCCCTCGATGGATCGGACGTGGTATGTGACCCCGCGGCGGATGCGAGTCGGGACGGTCGCGGGGTGGTTGTTTGTCCTGCCTCGCGGTCGGCCTACGCCGCCGCGGACAAGTGTGGGTGCGGCGGGCCGGACGGCGCGCGAGCGCCGCCCGGCCCGAGCACAGGCAGGTGGATCAGCCGAGCAGCTTCAGCACCATCTGCGGCGCGGCATTCGCCTGCGCGAGCATGGAGGTGCCGGCCTGCTGGAGGATCTGCTCCTGGGTCATCGTCGTCATCTCCGAGGCCATGTCGACGTCCTTGATCTGGCTGTTGGACGAGGACAGGTTGGTCTCGGTGGAGGAGATGGCGTCCGAGGTGTACTGGAGGCGGTTCTGCACCGCGCCCAGCGTGGCCGCCATCGAGGAGATGGAGCTGATCGCATCATCCAGGCTCGACAGCGCGGTGGCGCCGAGTGCACTGAGGTCGAACACGTGACCGGTGCTGGCGTTGGTCCAGGTGAACCCGACGGCCTGGTTGAGGCCGACCGTGGTGCTGGTGGTGTTGGTGCCGCCGAGGATGTCGGCGAACGTCGCCGACAGCGTATCGGTGGCGTTGGCGCCGACCTGGAAGGTCACCGCCCCGGTGCCGCCCCCGGCGGAGCCGTTGAGCAGGTTGATGCCGTTGAACTGCACGGCGCCCTGCTGGCGCTGGACCTCGTTGGTGATCTGATCGACCTCGCCCTGGATCGCGCTCTTGTCTGAGCTCGACAGGTCGCCGTTCTGGTACTGCACGGCGAGTTCGCGAACGCGCTGGAGCATGCTCTGGATGTTGTTGAGCGAGCTCTCCGCCGTCTGCACCATTGAGGTGGCGTCGCCGACGTTGCGCTGGGCCTGATCGAGGCCGTTGGTCTGGGAGGTCAGCCCCTGGCTGATCGCATACCCCGCAGCGTCATCCGACGCGTTGTTGATGCGAAGGCCCGAGGACAGGCGCTCCATCGCCGTCGAGACGGCGTCGCTCGACTGAAGCAGGTTCTGATGGGTCTGCATCGCCGAGATGTTGGTGAGAATGGACAGGGACATCGATGACACCTCCGTGGTGCGTTGCTTTCCTTGCTTGTCCCAAGGCCGGCGTCCTGCCAGCCTTATGGCCGAGATGATCGTCTGCGTCCAGTCCGACTTGAATGGAGTGTCCAGAGAACCTGGACGCCCCCGGACCGGCCCGGCGGTCCCGGCTCAGTCTCCGCTCAGGCGATGACGTCGATGTGCGGGTGACCGTCGTCGTCGCCGTCGTCCGGCGCCTCGGAGCGCCCACCGTCGCTGGACTCTGGTGGCGAATCGGTCTGCGCGCGGCGCCGGCGCCGTTCGCCGGCGCCTGAGGATCCCTGGCCGGCGTCGCGCGCGGTCGCCCGGACGCCGGGAGCCGGTGCCACCGGCCGGATCGGCGGCGGCGTGGGGATGATCGGGTGCAGCGGATCCATCGCGGTGGCTCAGCGACTCGGCTCGCGGTCCCGGTGCGCCTACTGCGCCGCCGGTTGCTCGGCCGCCGGCGCGGGCGCGGGCGCGGGTGGCGGGCCCTCCACCTCGCGGCGGACCTTCTCGACCCGGGCCCGGAGCTCGGCCATCATCAGGTGGCGCCAGACCATGACGCCGCAGGCGCGGGCGAGGACGACGCCGGCGACGCCCGCCGCGAGCGCCCGCTCGCCGGCGACGTCGATCGGTGCGCCGTGCGAGAGCGACAGGTATGCGGTCAGTGCGAACGCGATGAGTCCGCCCCAGCCTTTCGCCTGCCGGATCTGCGCGCTCGCCCGCGGGTGCGTGGCGACGCTCATCAGCGGCATGCCGCCGGCCCGCTTGGCGGCGCCCTTCTTGCCCTTCCCCCGGGCGTCCTTGCCCTTGGCTGCGGCCTTGCTCATGCCCGCCTCCGCTTGTGCCCCGCGACTGTTCGGGTCTTGGCCAGGGCGGCACGCTGGACATCGAAGATGAAGTGGATGAGGCGCTGGCGCTCGGCGCTGGAGATCGCCTCGAACACGACGCCGCACTGGCCGGCGTCCTCGGTGCGCACGACCCGGGCGGTGCCGACGATCGGCGCCAGGCCGGGCCCCAGGTCGAGCGTGAAGCGCACCTGCTGTCCCGCCTCGAGCGGCTCACGACCTCGCAGGAGCATGCCGCCGCCGCTCAGATCGACTGCGTGCGCCGCGACCGGCGCTCCTTCACCGGTGCCGGTGAGCACGACCGGCTGGGCGGTGTCGATGCGGACGAACTCGCGGCGCTGCAGCACCTCGGCCGGTCCGTCGGGCTCGAAGCGGATGAGATCCCGCTCCTCGAGCTCGGCCCGCCCCTGCAGGCGCACGAGGCCCTGGCTGGAGCCGTACTCGAGCAGCAGGGGGTCGACCGCCTCCGCGGCCTCTCCGGTGTCGGCATCGAGCAACACGACGAGCATGAGCGCGTCGCGGCCGCGCTCGAACACGCGCACCGGCATCGTGTCGCGTCCGGGCGCGCGGAGGTGGCCCTCACGCGCGGCGGGGTGAAAGCGGACCGGAGCGAGCGGCTGCTCCTCGGGCCGGTCGATCACGGGAGGATCCTTGCCGCGACGGCGCGCGGGTCGGTGCGGGCGAGCCCGCCCTCGAGCGTCGTGCCGGCGTGCACGAAGGCGATCGGCAGGCCGCTCAGGAACGCGAGCTCGGTGGCGATGCCGAGCGCGTCGGTCTCGTCGGCGTGGGTGATGGCGAGGGCGGTGGGGGACAGCGGCGCCAGACCGTCGAGCAGGCTGCGGGCCGCGGTCGCGCTCAGCGTGGCCGGGACGGCCACGTACACGGCATCGAGCGCGAGCTCGCCGAGTTCGTGCGCCAGAGCGGCGACACCGGGGCCGTCGACGGGGGAGACGCCCGGGGTGTCGAGGATGACGAGACCGCGCTCGCGCCCGGCCAGCACCGCGTCGGCGCCGCGCTGACCGTCACCGGGGGTCACCGGCACGCCCCGGCCGTCGAGCAGCTCGGCCACATCGTCACCGTGGGCACCGTTGCCGAGCGTGACGACGCCGGCCCGCAGCGTGCTCGCCCGGGCGTAGGCGGCGGCGAGCGCGGCCGTGCAGCGGCTCTTGCCCGATCCGCCGGCGCCCACGAAGGCGACGGCGGCACCCGAGCTGGGCAGCGGGGCGGGTGCGGCGATGCTGGCGGCCAGCCCGTCGCGGACCGCCGCTCGCAGGTCTCCCCCGGTCATGAACGGAGTGAGGTGGGCACCGGCGGCCACGATCAGCTCGCGGGCCCAGGCCTCGCTGATACCGCGGGCGGTGAGCTCGCGGGCGAGGGCGCCGGCGCTGACGGCATCGAGCTGCGCGGCGCCGTGCGCGCGCCGCGGCGTGGCCGGCCTCCGGGGCGGGCGGCGTCCGCGGGACCGGGCCGCCGGGACTCCTCGGCCACCGCCGGTGCGGTGGGGTGGGGGGCACCGGCGTGAGCGGCGTGCTCCTGGCGGGCCAGGGCCAGCCGCTGCGCGAAGGACATCTCGGGGTCGGGAGCCGGGGCGGGTGCAGTCACGGCCGGGGCCGGGGGCGGGACGGGGAGGTATTGCAGCTCGGGCTCGGGCTCGGGCTCGGGCTCGGGCTCGGGCTCCGGTTCGAGCTCGGGCTCTGGCTCGGGGGCGGGAGCCGGCGCCTGGGCGGCGGCCGGGCGCTCGGGCCATGGCGTCGGGGTCGGTCCCCGCGTCGGACGCGGGGGCTGGGGCCACGGCGTCTCGGCGGGCAGCGCCTCGTCCTCCTCGTCGTAGAAGTCGATCGCGGCCGGCGCCTGGGCGTCGACCTCGACGCAGCGCTGGGCGAAGAAGCCGCCCACGCCGCCGGTCAGGCCCTCGCGCTCGCGCAGGATGATCGCGTCGGGGCCGAGCTCGGCCCGGATCCGCGGGATCAGCTCCTCGAGGCTGCGCCCCCGGTAGGTGCGCACGGTGGGGTCACGGTGGGTCGCGCTCATGCGGTGATGACTCCAATCGTCTCGACGCTGATGCCGGCGGCGATCTCGTTGTAGGAACAGACGGGGAGGTGGGGCACGACCGTCTCGACGAGACGGCGCAGGTGGCGGCGCACGCGGGCCGAGCACAGGAGCACCGGACGCGTGCCGCGGGCGGTGGCCTGCTCGTGCTGGGTGCGCACGGCCTGAAGGACCGAGTGGGCGCGGGCGGGATCCATGGCCAGGTACTCGCCGTCGCTCGTCTGGGTGATCGAGCCGACGAGCTCCTGCTCGATGACCGGGTCGAGCGTGACCGCCCGCAACGTGTGGTCGGGGCCGATGTGGGGCGCGGTGATGGCACGGCCGAGCGCCTGGCGCGCGTACTCGGCCAGCAGGCTGGGATCTCGGGTGATGCGGGCCTTGTCGCCCACGGATTCGACGATTGCCCCCAGGTCGCGGATCGAAACGCCCTCGGAAAGCAGGGATTGCAGGACTCTTTGTATTTCTCCCAATGTCAGCACATCGGGCACCACTTCGGTGACCACGGCCTCGTTGGTCTCCTTGAGCTGGTCGAGCAGCTGGCGCACGTCCTGGCGGGTGAGCAGCTGGGCGGCGTGGCCGCGGATGGTCTCGGTCAGGTGGGTGACGATCATCGACTCGCCGTCGACCACCGTGTAGCCGAGCGCCTCGGCCTCCGCGTGCTGGCTCTCCGGAATCCACAGCGCGGGCAGGCCGAAGGCCGGCTCGGTGGTCGGGATCCCGCCCAGAGTGCCGATCACGTCGCCGGGATCCATGGCCAGTCGGTGGCCGGGCATGATCCGCCCGCGCGCCACCTCGGTGCCGCGGACCTTGAACACGTACTCGTGGGAGTCGAGCTCGATCTCGTCGTGGATGCGCACCGGCGGGATGACCATGCCGAGCTCGCCGGCGATCTGGCGGCGGATCATCGACACCCGGCGCACGAGCGTGCCGCCGCTGCGCTTGTCGACGAGCGGCACGAGGCCGAAGCCGATGCCGAGCTCGAGCGGGTCGATCGGCAGCTCCTTGAGCACGGCGTCGCGCGGCGCGGTCGGCTCGGGCTCGGGCGCCGCCACCGGCAGTGCCGCCGCGGCGGCGTCCCCGACGAGCAGGCCCTCGGGCAGGCCGCCCCGGACCGCCCACCCGACGGCGGCGAAGAGGCCGCCGATGAACAGGAAGGGGAGCTTCGGCAGGCCGGGGATGAGCGCCAGCGTGCAGATGAGGGCACCGGCGATCAGCGGCGCCTTGCGCTGGGTGAGGATCTGGCCGGCGATGTCGGAGCCAAGGTCGCGCTCGGAGGCCGAGCGCGTGACGATGATGCCGGTGGCCACCGAGATGAGCAGCGCCGGGATCTGAGCGGCGATGCCGTCGCCGACGGTCAGCAGCGAGTACTGGTTGATGGCCTGGCCGAACGCGAGGTGCTTCTGCACGACCCCGACCACGATGCCGCCGATCAGGTTGATCGCCGTGATGAGAACCGCGGCGGTGGCGTCGCCCTTGACGAACTTCGAGGCACCGTCCATGGCGCCGTAGAAATCCGCCTCGCGGGCGACCTCGCGCCGGCGCGTGCGGGCCTGCTCGTCGGTGATCAGCCCGGCGTTCAGGTCGGCGTCGATCGCCATCTGCTTGCCCGGCATGGCGTCGAGGGTGAAGCGTGCGCCGACCTCCGCCACGCGGCCGGCGCCGTTGGTGACCACCACGAACTGGATCACGACGAGGATGAGGAAGATGACCAGGCCGATGACGATGTTGCCACCGACGACGAACTGGCCAAAGTCGTGCACGACGCTGCCCGCGTCGCCCTTCGACAGCACGAGGCGGGTCACCGACACGTTGATGGCCAGGCGGAACATCGTGGTGAGCAGCAGCAGCGTGGGGAAGACCGAGAAGTCGAGCGCCCGGCCGATGTACATCGTGGCCACGACGACGGCGAGCGCGCCCCCGATGTTCAGCGTGATGAACAGGCTGAGCAGCGGCGAGGGGAGCGGCACGACGAGCATCGCCACCACGAGCACGACGGCGATCGCGCCGAGCAGGTCGGCGTGCTTGAGCAGCGAGTGCAGGGCGCCCTTGTTGCTCATGCGGCGGCCTTTCGGCGCGCGGCCAGGCGGTAGACGAAGGCGAGGACCTGGGCCACGGCGGCGTAGAGCTCGGCCGGGATCATCTGGCCGAGCTCGACCGAGCCGTGCAGCGAGCGCGCCAGCGGCGGGTCGGGCACGATCGGCACGCCTGACTCGGTGGCGATGCGGCGGATCTGGGCCGCCACGTGGTCGGTTCCCTTGGCCACGACGATCGGAGCGGGATGGTTGCCGTCGTAGCTGAGCGCGACCGCGTAGTGGGTCGGGTTGGTGACCACGACATCGGCGGTCGGGACGGCGGCCATCATGCGTGCGCGGGCGGCCAGGATCTGCCGGCGGCGGATGGCGCCCTTGATCTCGGGCGCCAGGTCGGTCTGGCGGCCCTCGTCCTTGACCTGCTGCTTGGTCATCTTCAGCGACTTGTTCAGCCGCCGCCGCTGCCAGATGAAATCGACGAGACCGAGGAGCACGTAGCCGACCGCCACCCGCTCGGCGATCCCCATCACGTTGCTCTTCATGAGCGTGCCAAGCGCGGCCGGCGGGGTGCCGACGCTGGCGCCGAGGTTCGTCAGCTGGGGGAGGAGCGCGCTGGCGGCCAGCGCGCCGACGAGCGCCACCTTGGCCACCGACTTCGCGGTCTCGACGAGCGAGCGCACGCCGACGAGGTTGCGGGCGCCGCTGGCCGGGTTGATGCGGCCGAAGTCGGGGCGCAGCCCGTGGAAGCTCGGCTTGAAGCCGACCTGGGCGACGTTGACGAGCACGCCGGCGGCCAGGCAGATCCCGGCGATCGGTGCCACCGTGGCGAGCATCGTCGAGATCACGATGTGCAGGAGGCCGTTCAGGCCGGCCGCGCTCGTGCTCGCGTCCGGGGTGGCGATGCGGCCGAAGATCTGCGTCATGGCGCCGGCGGCGCCGTGCACGACGGCGGGAGCGAAGGCGGACAGGGCAATCAGCCCGCCGACGAGCACGACCGAGCCGCCGAGGTCGTGGCTCTTGGCCACCTGGCCCTTACGCCTGGCCTCTGACTTGCGCTTGGCTGTCGGTTTCTCTGTGCGGTCGTCGTTTGCCATCGCGGAGCCCTAGCCGACGTGGAGGGTGCTGAGCGCGGTGCCGACCGAGCTGGTCAGCTGCGTGGTCATCCAGTTGCCCATGAACGGCAGCGCCGCGCTGACGATCAGCAGCGCCACCCCGACCTTGATCGCGAAGCCGACCGCGAACACGTTGAGCTGGGGCACGACCCGCGAGACCATGCCGAAGGCCACGTCGGTGATGAGCAGCGCCAACAGCGCCGGCGCCGCGAGCTCGAGCGCGGCGACGAAGATGGCGCTGAAGGACTGCTCGACCCCAGCGGTCAGCGAGGCGATCTGCGGGCCCCGGGTCAGCGGCACGAGCGTGAACGTGCGGGCGATGCCGCGCAGCGCCCAGGCGTCGCCGCCGATGGTGATGAACACGATCGTGCCCACGAGCCCGTACAGGCTCGTCATGGCACCACCCTGGTTGCCGTTGATCGGGTCGACGGTGGCACCGTAGGAGAAGCCCGACTGGGTATCGATCAGGTGGCCGGCGGCGTCCACAGCGGCGAACACCACGCCGACCGAGAAGGCGAAGGCGAGCCCGACGAGCACGCTCTCGAGCATCAGCCCGGCCACCTGCAGCGGCTGCCCAGGGACATGCTGGCCATGGAAGGCAATCGGGGTCAGCCCAATCGACAGGGCCACGGCGATGATCCCCCGGACCTGGACGGCGAGCATCTTCGAGGAGAACAGCGGCGCGAGTGCGAACAGCGGGATGACGCGCGCGAGCACGAGGAAGAAGGCGGTCACCTCGTCGGTGCCGCC
Source organism: uncultured Solirubrobacterales bacterium (assembly GCA_963848745.1). Lineage (GTDB taxonomy): Bacteria > Actinomycetota > Thermoleophilia > Solirubrobacterales > Solirubrobacteraceae > Palsa-465. The sequence goes on from CAWKEO010000004.1 coordinate 125,760, forward strand.
GAGCATCTTGACGAGCTGGGTCAGGGTGACGTGGCTCATCAGCCGACCAGCCCGGGGATCGACAGGTACAGGTTCTGGGCGTAGTTGACCAGCTGGTCGAGCATCCAGGGCCCGAGCAGCACGATCAGCGCCGCCACCCCGACGATCTTCGGGATGAACGACAGGCTCTGCTCCTGGATCTGGGTGACGGCCTGGAAGATGCTCACGAGCAGGCCGATGATCAGCCCGGCCAGCAGCATTGGGCCCGCGACCTCGAACGCGAGGGTCATCGCCTGCGTGGCCAGGTTGACGACGGTGTCCTGGTTCATGTCAACCGGGCCCTAGTGGAAGCTCGCGATGAGCGAATGGGTGACCAGGTCCCACCCGTCCACGAGCACGAACAGGAGGATCTTGAACGGCAGCGATATGAAGGTGGGTGGGAGCATGACCATGCCCATGCTCATCAGCGTCGAGGAGACGATCAGGTCGATGATCAGGAAGGGCAGGAAGACGAGGAAGCCGATCTGGAAGGCCGTCTTCAGTTCGCTCATCATGAACGCGGGGATGAGCACGTAGGTCGGGACCTCGGCGCGCGTCTGCGGCGTCTTGATGTGGGCGAGGCCGACGAACAGCGAGATGTCCTGGGAGCGGGTCTGGCGGAACATGAACTCGCGTAGGGGCTCCTCCCCCCGGGAGATCGCGGTGGAGATCTTGATCTGGCCCTTGGAGGCCGGGTCCCAGGCGTCCTTCTTGATGGCGGAGATCGTCGGCGACATCACGAACAGGGTGAGGAACAGCGCGATGCCGACGAGCACCTGATTGGGGGGCGAGGACTGCGTGCCCATGGCGCTGCGGATGAAGCCGAGCACGATGAGGATGCGCGCGAAGCCCGTGACGGTGAACAGGATCGCCGGGATGAGTGAGAGCCCGCCGATGAGGACGAGGATCTCGAGCGCATTCGAGCTGCCGATCTTCACGAGCGGACCGTCATCCGGCGCAGCTGGTCGAGCACCCGGCTGGCGCCCGGACCGCTGGTGCGGGTGCGCGCGCGGGAGCTCGGGGCTGGGTCCTCGTCGATGGGAATGTCGAGCCCGATCTCCAGCGCCTCCGCCTCCGTGTAGGTCCGGATCGGGGTCACACCGTGCTCGGCCACGCCGAGCAGGACGACCTCCTGGCCGGCGCGCACGAGCGCGACCGAGCGCCCGCTGCCCAACGGGAGGCTGGCCAGCTGCTCGAGCCCGCTGCCGCTGGCCCGGTTCGACTTGCCCTTGGCCTGGCGCAGGACCCAGGCGACGCCATAGATGACGGCGACGACGATGAACAGGCCGACGATCGTCCGCACGATCGTCGATCCGCTCGAGGCGGCGTGTACGGTCGTGCTGGTACCGCCCAGGTGCAGCGGTGTGTTCTCGCCGTTCGCGAGCGCCACCGGGGCAGGCACGAGCATCAGGACGCCGACCAGCGCGGCGCCACGGGTGAGCGTGAGCGACTTCATCGAGGGAACGACTCCCGAGGGAGGAGTCATTCCGGTTATCGGCGTATGGGCCGCGCGCTTGAGCAGCGCGGGGGGCAGGGGGTCGCGCGGGCCGTGGCGGCACGGCTAAGGGCGCGGCGCAGGGGCTGCGTCAGGCGCGCGAGGTGATCCGGGGCGATGCGGGACGATGCCGGGCCGGGAGGCCGCGGCGAGGCCGGCGAGGACGCTCCCCGCCGGCCCGCCGGGCTAATCCAGAGCCTTGCCGACGGCTTCGAGCAGGCGGGTCGGCTGGAACGGCTTGACCACGAAGTCCTTCGCGCCGAGCTTGATCGACTCGATCACCTTGGACTCCTGGCCGAGCGCCGAGCACATGAGCACGCGGGCGCCGGGATCGATCGACATGATCTCGGCCAGCGCGGACAGCCCGTCCTTCTGCGGCATCGTGATGTCCAGCGTGGTGAGCTCGGGACGGAGCTCCTGGAAGCGCTCCACGGCCTCCGCACCGTTCCCTGCCTCGCCGACCACCTCGTGGCCGCCGGAGGCGAGCGCATCGCTCACCACCTTCCGCATGAAAGCGGCGTCGTCGACTACGAGTACACGGGCCATCAGATTGATGCTCCTTCTGGTTGGGGTTCACTTTGTGCGGCTATCAACGCCGCCGGCTCGGCCGGTTCTCTACGTCCACCGAGCTCGTCGATGACAATCGCCCACTCACCGTCATCGGTGACGAGCAGGTGGCCCTGCGCAAAGCAGAGGCCGTTCACGAAGAGGTCCACGGGTGCGTCGGCCGCGCAATCGAGGTCGACGACCGCTCCCAGGGGAAGCTCCAGGGCGCGGCCCAGCGGGAGCTGAGTCCTCCCGAGCTCGGCCCAGACGCGCAGCTTCACGCCACCGATCGCCTCGGCGACCCCGAGCGTCGCCGGAGCGTCGCCACCCGGGCGCAGGACCGGGGGCCCCCCGACGGCGGACTCGCCGGACGCTTCGCCGCGCATCCCGAGCTCGTCGATCGCCCGCACCATGCGCATGACGAAGGCGGCCGGGATGAGCTGGATGAGGCGGCAGGCCTCGCCGGCCACCAGGAAGGTGGTCGAGGTCGAGTGCGGAGCCTTGCCGTAGGCCTCGGCGGCGGCCGAGGACCCGGTCAGCACGCGGGTGTCCGGCGGGCTGATCTCGATCTCCTGGCCGATGACGAGGCTGATCGCCGACGCGGCGGCCGCCATCGTCTGGTTGGCCGCCTCGGCGACCGCGGAGAGCTCGAGCTCGGAGAGCTCCTCCGGCATATCGCCATCGGGGCCGGGGTCGGGTGCCGGCACGCCCATGGCGCCGGCCAGCGCCCGCGCACCGGCGGGAGCGAGGACGAAGATGTTCGCTCCGGTGACGCCGTCGACGTAGGAGACGCTCGTGGCCAGCGCGCCGACCGGGAGGTTCGAGAACGGGGTCTGGCCGTCGGGCATGACGGTGACCTCGCCGCGCTCGACGTGTCCGGGTGCGAACGCCTCGAGCACCTGGGCCACGGCCTCGGCGGTCGAGGCGCCCAGGCGCATGAGCGCCTCGCGGGGGGTGACCTCGTGGCTCATGCCCCGCCCCAATCGGTGCCGCGGATCTGGACCGCGCGCCGGGGACCGTTGGACCCGGGCAGCCCGCGCGCGATGCGCACGTTCTCGGCGAACAGGGACACGCCACTCTCGGCCTTGGCGGCGAACGGGATGATGCTGCCCGGCTGCAGGCTGAGGATGTCCTCGACGGCCAGCTCGGTGCCCGCCACCTCGGCGCGCAGCGTGATCGGCGCCTCGGCCAGCGCGGCTTCGATGGCGGGCGCGTCGTCAGGATCCCCGTCGTCGCGGTGGCGGCGCTCACGGCCGGCGATGCGTGCGGCCACCGGCTCGATGGCCACCCACGGGATGAGCAGCTCGAGCGTCGAGGAAAGCTTGTTCATGCGGGTCTCGATGACGATCACGTAGGTCGGCTCGCTCACGGACGCGATCTGGCTGCCCTCGTGGTTGACCTCGATCTCGCCGGCGCTCAGCGTCACGCCGGCCAGGTCGTCCCACACGAGCGAGAGCTGGAAGGTGATCGTGTCGATCAGACGCCGGGTGAGCGCCCAGTCGATCTCGGAGAAGCGACGCTCGCGGGGCGGCCCCACCGGGGTGCCGCCGAGCATGCACTCCAGCGCGGTGAGCACGAAGGACTGCTCGAGCGTGAGCAGCATCCGGGTGCCGATCGGCCGCACCTCGACCGTGGTCGACATCGCGCCGGTCGGCAGCTGCGCCTGCGCGGCGGACCAGGTCAGCTGCATCGTGTTGATGGCCTCCATCTCGATCGGCCAGCGCAGCTCGGCCGACAGGCGGGTGACCGCCGTCTGGCAGAACGTGTCGATGGCGCGGGCGATCCGGCGCTGGTGGTCGGAGGTGAACTTCGTCGGGCGCGAGAAGTCGACCGTGCGCAACCGCGGCGTGCGCCGGGGCGCCGAGCCACCCGAGGACTGCTCGGGCAGCTGACCGTGCTTGGCCGCCTCGACGAGGGCGGCGATCTCGTCGGTTGAGAGGATGCCGGTACTCATGGAGCGTGTGGTTTAGCGGGCCCCTACCGCGACGGAACGCATGGGCCGGGCGGTGGCGCTCGCGCGCGCGCCACCCAGCAGCGTGACCGTCTCGCCGCCGGCTTCGCGCACGCTGACGCTGCCGTCGTCGGGCAGGACCTTGACGGTGCGGCCGCGGTTGCCGCCGGTGGCCGCGGCGCTGACCGAAATGCGAGCCTGGGCGAGTGCGCTGCGCACCGCGGCCTCGTTGCGGGCGCCGATATCGAGCTCGGACCCGAGCTCGAACATGCGCGCGCCGCCGGTGAGCACGGCCTCGAGGCGCTCGCCGGCGCCGGCGCGGCGCATGCGGGCGATCAGCTCGGGCACGGCCAGGTCGGCGAACTTGCCCGGCTCGGTGGCATTCTCCCGCGACTCGGGCAGCACGACGTGGGCCAGGCCGGCGACCCCGCTGGAGCGGTCCACCAGGGCCAGGCCGATGCAGGAGCCCAGGCCGAGTGCGACCAGCTCTCCTCCGCCGCGGCTGGACACCGCGATCTCTCCCATTCTCACCGCGGTCATGATTAGTCAGCCTCAGCCAGGCCCAGCGGCGCGAGCAGGTCGTTGACACCGCCCGCAGTCGGAAGCAGCAGGAACGAGATCGAGCACGGGTCCTGCTGCAGATCGAGCTCGGAGTCGAGCACGAGCGCCATGTCGGAGTGGCCGGCCGTCTGCGCCAGGAGCGTGGCCACGATCGCGCCGAGCATGTCGGTGGTCAGGTGCGGCGGGCACGGGCCGAGGTACAGGCCGGTCATGGCCGACAGACCGTTCAGGTAGGAGGTCCCGAGGATATTGCCGATCTCGCACAGGGCCGAGTCGCCGACCTCGCTGCCCGGCTCGACGCCGAGCAGGGTGCACAGCTTGGCCGCGTGCTCCTCGGGGATGAGCAGGAGCACGAGCCCCGGGATGTCACCCTCAAGCGGGATGACCACACCGCTGACGATGGCGTCCGAGGGACCGCAGGCGTCGACCGCGTCCGCAAGCGGAAGCGCCAGCGCCTGGGGCACGTTCAGCTCGACCTCCTGGCCGAGCATCTGCGAGAGCGCAGTGGCGGCGGTGCCGGAGGCGATGTTGGCGAGCTCCCTCAGCGCGTCGAGCTGCATGTCGTTGAGACGGGATGTCACGGTGGCTCCTGTGTTGTGGTGTTCGTTGGTTTATGCAGCCAGCGCCGCCACCGTCTCGGCGGAGCTGTCGGGCGAGGTGAATGTGGCGATGCGGGCACTGGCGCCCGCACGGGGAGCGACGGCGACGAGCGCGTCGCAGTCGACGATCAGGGCGATGCGACCGTCGGCCAGAGCGGCACCCCCGGACACCGGCTCGCCGTCGGAGACGACGGCCGGAAGCGGGCGGGTGACGAGCTCGCGCTGGCCGACGAGGTCGGCGACCGTGACGGCCAGGCGCCGGTCCTGGGCCCGGACGATGACGACGAACTCGTGCTCCTCGCTGCCGTCGCGGCCGAAGGCCAGCCCACCGTCGATGAGCGGCAGCACGCCGTCCTCGAGGACGAGCATGGCGCGGCCCGCGGCCGAGCGGACGGTCTGCTCGGAGATGCGCAGGGTGCGCTCGATGCGGTCGAGCGGGATCGCGAACGCCGCCCCGCCGATGTCGACCTGCAGGCCCGAGACGATGGCCAGGGTGAGCGGCAGGCGGATTTGAGCCAGCGTCCCCTCACCGAACTTCGAGTCCAGCACGACCTCGCCGCCGAGCTCGCGGATCTTCGCCCGCACGGCGTCCATGCCGACGCCGCGACCCGAGATGTCGCTCGTCGTCTCGGCGGTCGAGAACCCGGGGGCGAACAGGAGCTCGATGGCGCCCCGCATGTCGATCTCGCTCGCCGCCTGCTCGTCGATCAGGCCGCGCTCGAGCGCCTTGCGCGCCACCAGTTCGGGGTTGATGCCGTTGCCGTCGTCGCGCACCTCGATGATCACGCTGCCGCCGGCGTGGCGGGCGGCGATCTCGAGCGTGCCGGTCGCCAGCTTGCCGGCGGCCTCGCGCTTCTCCGGCGCCTCGAGGCCGTGGTCGAGCGCATTGCGCACGAGGTGCACGAGGGGATCGCCGAGGGCGTCGACCACCGTGCGGTCGAGCTCGGTATCAGAGCCCACGAGCTTCAGCTCGACCTGCTTGCCCAGCTTGGTCGAGAGATCCCGCACGAGGCGCGGGAAGCGCAGGAAGACGACCTCGACCGGGATCATCCGGACCTGCATGACCATCTGCTGCAGTGCCTGTGAGCTGCGCGTGAGCTCCTGCATGGCCTGCTGCAGGCCGGGGACGTCGAGTGCGGCGGTCAGCGCCTCGACCGCGGTGCGATGGATGACGAGTTCGCCCATGGAGTGCATGAGCGCGTCGAGTCGCTCGGCGTCGACGCGGACGGTGCGGGCGGCCTTGCTGTGGGGAGCTTCCTCGCGCGGCGCGTCGGACACGCCCGTGCTCGCGCTCACGGGCGCGGCGCCGGCGGGGGCGGGGGCAGGCTCGGCGTTCTCGGCATCCTCGAGCCGCGCCTCAGTCACGCTCACGCTGGCCACATCGGAGATGTGGCGGGCGCTCGCCAGGAGCACCTCCTCCTCGTGCTGGCTGAGCACCCACACCTGGACCTGGCGGCCCTGGAACATCTCGACCCCGTCCTGGGCCGGGACGCTGCCGACGATCTCGCCGTGCTCGGACAGAGCCGTGAGCAGCATGTGGGCGCGCACCGCCGGCATGAGGACCTCGTCGTCGAGGTCGATCGTGACTCGGAGGACCCGCTCGCCGGCGGTGCCGGCGGCGTCCAGGTCGGGCAGGTCGACGCCGCCGAGGCTGGCCACGAGCTGCTCGGTCGTGCGCTCGCGCACGAGCTGGTGCAGGCGCTCGATGAGCGGCTCCGGGTCGAGCTTCTCCTCCCCGTCGGCCTCGAGCGCGTCGACCGCGCCCTGGAGGGCGTCCAGGCAGGCGAGCACGGTGTCGATGGCATCGCGGCCGAGCGCGCCGGAGCGCTGGCGCAGGAGCTCGAACACGTTCTCCATCTCGTGGGTGAGCTCGGCGATGCGCGCGAAGCCCATCGTCGCGCTCATGCCCTTCAGCGAGTGGGCGATGCGGAAGATCTCATCCACCGTCCCGCGGTCCTCGGGGTTCTCCTCCAGGCGCACGACGGCCAGGTTGAGCTCCTGGAGGTGCTCGCCGGTCTCGGCGAGAAACATGGGCATGTAGTCGGAAGTGTCCATCACGCTTTCCTGAAGATGAATGGGTGCAGGGGGGAGAGACCCAGCTCGCTGGGGTTGGCGACACGTTCGGTCGCCCCGATCACAAGACAGCCGCCGGGGCGAAGCGAGTCGGCGAGGCGGGCGTGGAGCTCGTCTCGGATCGGCTCGGCGAAGTAGATGACGGTGTTGCGGCACATCACGAGGTCGTACGAGGCCGCCCGTGGGGTGAGGCGCAGCAGATCGCCGACCTCGAACCGGGTCATCGAGCGCAGCTCCACCTTGGCCCGCCAGCCTCCGTGCACGCGCTCGAAGAAGCGCTCCATGAGCGCGGCCGGCGCGGTCCGGGCATCCTCGTCGCTGAACAGGCCCTCGGACGCCTTGGCGACCATCCGGCGGTCGATGTCGGTGCCGAGGATCTGGATGTTCGCCGCCGGGATCGCCGCCTTGGCCACGGCCGCCAGCGTGAACGCCTCGGCGCCGTAGGAGGACCCGGCGCTCCAGGCGCGCACGCGACCGGACTTGCCTAGCTCGGGCAGCACGGAGCGGGTCAGGTGCTCCCACTGGTCGGGATGGCGCCACAGCTGCGAGACGTTGATCGTGACCCGGTCGAGCAGCTGGTCGAGCTCGGTCGAGCCGGGGCGCAGCTCAGGCAGCGCGTCGGAGAGGCGGGTGATTCCCCGCCGCTCGAAGTACGAGCGCAGGCGGCGCTCCATCTGTGGGCGCTTGTACTGAGTGAGGTCGATGCCGCACACCCGGCGCAGGCCCTCGCAGAAGGCCAGGTAGTCGTCGGTGATGACGCTCATGGCGCCGCTAGCAGGCCTCGGCCGCGATCGCGGCCGACAGCTGGTCGAGGGGCAGGATGTCGTCGGCCAGGCCGGCCTCGACGATCGCGCGGGGCATCCCGTACACGGTGCAGGTCTCCTGGGCCTCGGCGAGGATGCGGCCGCCGCGGCGGCGCACCTCGGCCGCCCCGCGCAGGCCGTCGTTGCCCATGCCGGTCATGACGACGAGGAGCAGACGATCGCCGAACACGCGGGCGGCGTCCTCGATGAGCAAATCCGCCCGGGGGCGCAGGCCGCCGATCGGGTCCTCCTCGCTGAGGACGGTGCGTCCGTCCGGACGCAGCCGCAGGTGCAGGCCGCCCGGGGCGAGCAGGGCGGAGCGGGAATCGAGGGTCTCCCCGCCGGCGGCCTCGCGGACGCCGAGGGCGCTCGCGCCGTCCAGGCGCGCGGCCAGTGAGCTGGTGAAGCCCGCCGGCATGTGCTGCACGATCATCGTGCCCGAGCCGACTGAGGCAGGCAGCTTGGGGATGAGAGAGGCCAGGGCGCGGGGACCGCCGGTCGAGGTGGCGATGAGCACGACCGTGCGCACGCCGCTGCGGGTGAACGGGCGGCGCGGCACCGGCGGGAGCGGCGCGGCCGGGGCGATCCCGGCGCGGCCGAAGGCGGGCCGGGGCCGCGAGGGCGGTGCCGACGCCGGTGACCGTGCGCTCAGGCTGCGCGCGGCCGGGCGCCGCCGCGACTGGGCGGCGGCGGCGATCTTCTCGGTCAGGCTCTGCTTGAACCCCTCGAGGCCCTCGCCGACGGCCGGCTTGGCCACCAGGTCGAAGGCGCCTTCGGCGAGCGCGTCGACCGCCCGCGCACCGTGGGCGGGCGAGAAGGCGGATACGACGACCACCGGCACGATGTCCCCGCCGCGCACGCGCAGCGCCCGCAGCACGCCGATGCCGTCCAGGCCCGGCATGTGCAAGTCGAGCGTCATGGCGTCGGGACGCTCGCGCTCACACAGAGCGAGCGCCTCGTCGCCGTTGCCCGCCGTACCCACGATCTCCACGCCACCTGCCTTCAGCGAGTTGGTGACGATCGCGCGCATCATCGCGCTGTCGTCGGCGACGACGACCCGGGTCGGTGCGGTGGCACTCATGGCTGGGATTCGTCGCGGCTCGGCAGTCGCTCAGGCGGCGACCGCGTACTCGGCGCCCGCGAACACGCTGCTCAGCTTCAGCAGCACGATCAGGCGGTCACCGACCTTGGCGATGCACTCGATCAGCGAGCTGTCGGCGCCGGGGACCTCCTCGATCTGCTCGTCGGAGACCGTCAGCACCTCCTCGACGCCGTCGACGATGACGCCGGCCGTCTCCGACCCCGCCTCGACGATGACGATCTTGGTGTGCTCTGAGACCTCCGAGTGGGCACCCAGGCGAGCGGCCAGGTCATACACGGGCACGATGCGACCACGCAGACTGATCACACCGCGCACCCAATCGACCCGCGAGGCCACCGAGCGGGGCTCGGAGTAGCGGATGATCTCGTGCACCTGCTGGATCGGCAGCGCATACTGCTCAGCCCCGAGCGTGAAGACGACGAGCTGGCGCGGGTTGGCTTGATCTGACATCTGAGTGTCCTTGCGGTCGGTGTGGTTCAGGTCGGTGGAAGATTGCGGCGACGGCGCCTCGCCGGAGGCTCTGGGCACACCCGGTAGCCGGGTATTCGGCCCTGCGCCTCGCGAGCTTTAGGCACGCGCCCGGCAACTAGGCGGCGTCCTGCGCCGGAGCCGGCAATGCGGGTTGCGCGGGCTCATTCGCGCGGGCGTACTCGCCCAGCACCTCGGTGACGCGCAAACCGAACTGCTCGTCGATCACGACCACCTCGCCCCGCGCGATCGGTGCGCCGTTGACGAGCAGGTCGACCGGCTCGCCGGCCATCCGGTTGAGCGTGATGATCGACCCCTGGCGCAGCTCGAGCGTCTCTCCGACGGTCATCCGGGTGCGGCCCATCTCGACCGTCAGGTCGACCGGCACCGCGCTCAGGCGCCGCAGGTCGCCGGTGAACGGCTCGGTGGCCGGCCGCTCGGCCGCCGCCGAAGCGCCGTCGAGCTGGGGAAGGGTGACGTCCTCGCTCATCGCCGGGCTCCTACTGCACCGCGAGGTCGGGGAAGAGGACGTCGGCGATCTTGTCGTCGGTCCCCGACTTGATGTCGGCCAGGATCTCCGCCTTGACCTTTTCGCGCCCGGTGGGGGAGATGAGCTGCTGGGCGCTCGCGCCGGTGACGACGTTGGTGATGATGTCGCGGATGACCGCCTCCTCGGGGAGTGTGCCGACCTCCGCGCTCGCGTCGGCGGTGGCGCCGGCGGCGGTCGCGCCGTCGCTCTGCCCGGGGGCGAGGATGAGGGCGGCGGTCAGAGTGGCGTAGCGGCCGTCGGCCAGGTTGAGCGTGAACTGGTGCGGGAGGACGTAGACCTCACCGTTGACCTTCAGCTTGACCGGCTTGGGCTTGAGCAGGATGGTCTTGGCCGCGAACCCGCCGACGGCGAGCACGAGCACGAGGACGATGATGAGCTTCTTCTTCATGTCAGGGCATCGGGTACGGGTTGAGGCGCTGGAGGAGGATCTCGACGCGGCGGTTCTTGGCCCGGCCGTCCGCCGTGTCGTTGCTCGCGATCGGGTGCAGGTCGGCGTATCCGGCGGCGGCGAGCCGCTGCCCGTCGACCCCGTGCCCGATCAGGAAGAGCACGACGTTGGTGGCCCGGTCGGTCGAGAGCTGCCAGTTCGAGTGGTACTGGGGCGTGTCGATCGGCTGGTTGTCTGTATGGCCTGCCACGGTTATCGGATGGGTTTGGTCGACGTTGAGCAACTTGGCCACTTCGACGAGCAGAGGGAGGCCGGCCGGCTTGAGCACGGCCGAGCCGGAGCTGAACAGCAGCTTGTCGGTGAGCACGTTGATCACCAGTCCGCTCTTGGTGATCTGGGCCGAGAGCTGACCGGCGAACCCGTGCTTGCGCGCGAACGCGTTCAGCTCGTTCTTGAGGCGGGTGAACTCGTTCTGCTCGACGTTGCCGGCCGCCAGCGCCGCCATGGCCTGGTTCACCTGGCAGGGCTGTGAGCCGGCGGCGCCGCCGACGCACGAGGTGACGGTCTCGCTCGGATTGGCGTTGGCGCTGCTCGCGGCCGGGGTGGGCTGCAGCGGCACGAGCGAGGGCACCTCCGAGGTGGCCGGGCTGTGCGCACTGGTCGACTCCGAGCCCGAGCGCATGATCGAGCGCCCGCCGGGCAGGATCGAGCCCGAGAACGCCGCCTTCAGCGACTGCTGGAGCACCTGGTACTTGGAGATGTTCACCGAGCTGATCGAGAACAGCACCATGAACAGGGCGAACATCAGCGTGAGCATGTCCGCGTAGGTGAGCAGCCAGCGCTCGTCGGCGTGATCGCCGCCGTGGGCGCCCCGCTTCTTCTTCCTGCCACCTCCGGCCGGGGCGGACACCTATGCCGCCTCTCGGCAGCTCGGTGACCGTGCCCTCTTCCTCGGGGGCGTCGCGCTCGGCCGGGGGCACGAAGGAGATGAGCTTCTCCTGCACGATGCGCGGGTTGTCACCCGCCTGCACGGACAGGATGCCCTCGATGGTGAGCGTGCGCAGCTCGACCTCCTCGGCCGACAGGGCCTTGAGCCGGTAGCACACGGGCAGATAGATGACGTTCGCCGAGGCGACACCCAGGAGGGTGGCCAGGAACGCGGAGGAGATGCTCGGGCCCAGCGTGGCGGGCGCGGACAGGTTCTGGAGCACGTGGACGAGCCCCATCACCGTGCCGATGATGCCGATCGTGGGGGCGAAGCCGCCCGCCTTCTCGAACATCCCGAAGCCGAGCGCATGGCGCGCGCTCATGCCGTCGATCTCGGCCTCGAGCACCTCGCGCACGAGCGCCGGGTCTGAGCCGTCGACGACGAGCTGGAGGCCCTTGCGGGTGAAGGAATCGTCGATCTCGCCCACCTTGGCGTCGAGGGCCAGGAGACCCTCGCGGCGGGCCTGCTCGGCCAGCCCGACCAGGAGCTCCACGCGGCCCTTGATGTCGAGCGGCTCGGTGTTCATGGCCAGCTTGTAGAGCGCGGGGATCCGCTTCAGGTTCTCCATGCCGACGCTGGCCAGCGTCACGCCCATCGTGCCGCCGCAGATGAGCAGGATCGCGGTCGGGTTCATGAACGCGGCCGGCGATGTGCCGTCCATCATCGCGCTCATGAGGATCGCCCCCGCGGCGACGGCGATTCCGATTGCGGTTGCAGCCTTCATGGTCTTGTCATCGGCCGTGGCGGGCGAACTTGGAGCGCCCGGAGGTGGCCTTGGTCAGTGCTAACCGACGCTCTCCGGCGCCAGGCGCAGCGCCACCGGCGCGACCTCGGGCTGCGGGGCCTCAGCCTCGCCACGGCGCTGGCGCAGGGCGCCGGCGAGGATCTCGACGCGGTAGTCGCGGACCTCGGCCGCGACCTGGGCCGGCGGCTCGCTCACCACGAGCTTTGACCCGTTGGCCAGCGTGATGACCGTGTCGGGATTTGCCTCGATGGTGACGATCAGATCTGGGTTGACGTGAAACTCGTGCTCGACGCGGCCGAGCCGGTGCAGGGTGATCATGCGGTGCTCCTTGCGGACGAGGGCTGACGTGAGCGAAGGACAGCGGGAGGGGCGGCACCCTCGATTGCCGCCCCTCGCTGCTGTCCTGCCGGCTCGGGATGGGCTCACTGCGCGAGCGCAGCGAGCCCGGGGTCGCTACTGACCGATCTGGACGATCGTCTGCAGCATCTGGTCGGCAGTGGTGATCACGCGCGAGTTGGCCTGGAAGCCGCGCTCGGCGGTGATCATGTTCGTGAACTCCGTGGCCAGGTCGACGTTCGACTGCTCGAGCTCGCCCGAGATCGTCGTGCCCAGGTTGCCGGTACCCGGCGTGCCGACGCTCATCGGCGCGCCCGAGCTGGCGCTCTGCGACCACATCGAGCCGCCGTCACGCGTCAGGCCGGACTCGTTGGGGAAGCTGGCCAGCGAGACGTAGCCGGCCGTCTGGGTGTTTCCGGAGGTGTCCACGTAGGTGACCGCCCCGTTGGTGCCGATGGCCACGCTGGTCGATCCCGGCGGGATCTTGATCGGGCCCTGCGCGTTGGTCGTGCTCACCGCGCCCGTCGACTGCTGGCCGAGGACGTAGGCGCCGCTCTGTGTGGTCAGGTAGCCCGACGAGTTGAGCGTGAAGTTGCCCGCGCGGGTGTACTGCGTGGCGGCGAACGTGGGCGGCGTCGTCGTCGGGTCGCCGTCGGCGACCTGGAAGAACCCGTCGCCCTGGATCATGAGGTCCAGCGTGTTGCCGGTGGACTGCATCGAGCCCTGGCCCATCAGGTTGTCGATCGAGCCGAGCTGGACGCCCAGGCCGACCTGCGCGGCGTTGCTGCCGCCGTTGCCGCTGGTGCCCGTGGTCGGGGCGGTGGCGGCGCGCAGCTGCTGGGAGAGCTGGTCGACGAACGTCGTCCGCTGCGCCTTGTAGCCGATGGTGTCGACATTGGCCAGGTTGTTGGCCGTCACGTCGAGCATCGTCTGGTGAACATCGAGGCCGCTGATTGCGGCGTACATGCCTCGCATCATCGGGGCATCCCTTCCTTTCGCGGCCCCCTCGAAGAGGTCCGGCCGTTGTGTTTATCCGCCGTGCGCATCAGGCGATCACGGCACTGTCGATGTTGGTGAACACGTGCTCGCGCATGTGCTCGGAGGGCACCGCCGTGATGACGGTGTTGTTCGCGACCGACACGACGAAGGCCGTGCTGTCGACGAAGACCACGGAGTCGCGCGAACCCTTGCCGGCGGCGCGGGCGACTCCCTCGGACAGGCGCTGGAGCGTCGGGGCGCCAACCTCGACGCCGCGCTGCTGCAGTCGCGCCAGCGCGTGGCGCGAGAAGCGCGGCGGCTCGGCGCCGGCCGACTTGTCGGCCAGGACCTGGGCGAAGCTCGGCCCGCTGAGCGGGGCTCCGGTCGCGGCCGTGCCGCGACCGGGCGCGGCCGGCGTGACCGGCGCGGCGCCGCTGACGCCCGGGGGGACGAGCGCGGGGTTGACCAGTCCGCTCACGAGACCTCGATCACCTGGGCGGGTGAGATGCCGGTCGTGCCGGCGACGGTCAGTGACGGCCCGCTGGAGTCGAAGTCGACCTTCTGCACCAGGCCGGTCAGCGTGTTCCCGTTGGCGTCCGTGTAGCTGACCGTGTGGCCGAGCAGGGACAGCGCGGTGGTGTCGGTCTGCGCGGTCTGGGTCTGCGACACCGAGGTGGCGATGTTCGTCTCCTGCTCGACCGAGGTGAGCTGGGCCAGCTCGCCCAGGTACTGGGAGGGATCGCTCGGGTTCAGCGGATCCTGATTCTTCATCTGGGTCATCATCAGATTCAGGAAGGCGTCCTTGTCGAGCAGCGGATCGGTCGACGAGGTCGACTGGCTGCCGGACGTGCCGAGCCCGCTGGTCGGGCTGCTCGAGCTGGTCGACTGGATCGTCGTTCCGGTGGTTCCGTCAAGGCTCATGGTCGTTCCTCTGGTCTCGGGCCTCAGGCGAGCAGGTCGACGAGGCCGCCCGTCGTCGGGGTGAGGGAATCCACGCTCGGTGGCGCGTCATCCTCGGTGGTCGGGGAAGTGCTGGTGCGGCCGCCGCTGCGAGCCTGGGTGTCGTCGGCGCGACTGCCGCCGCCCTGGCCGCCCGAGGTCTCGATGCTCAGGCGCAGCAGGGTCATGCCGTTCGACTGCAGCGAGCGCCGCAGGTCGTCGGCGTTCTGCTGGAAGCTCTGTGCCGCCTCGTGGCCGGCCACCACGCGGGCGACGACGCCCTCCGCGGTGCGCTGCACGTGGATCTGGATCGTGCCGAGCGAGGCGGGGGAGAGCTCGATGCGGGCGACCGGGCTCCCCTGGCGGGCGGAGAGCTCGATCGCCTGCTGGATGGCCTGGATCGCGCGCGAGAGCGGGACGGGCGCGCTGGCCGGGGTGGCCGGCGCGCTTGGCGTCGCGCTCGCGGGGGCGGCGGCGGTGAGGGGAACGGTCGGCGGGGCGGCGGTCGCGGCGCTCGGGCTCGGGGCGCTGGGGGCGCTGGGGGCGGGCGGGTTGGCGTCGTGGTTGGCGTGCTGCTCGTCCGCGCCGCCGGCGTCCGAGCCGCCGGTGCCCGCGTCGCCGGCCGTCGTGCTGGGGGCGGGGGTGGTGGTGGTCGCGGTCGGGGTGGCCGTCGTGGCCGTCGTGGCGGCAGGGGCCGCGGTGGTCGCGGGGGGCGGCGGTGGGTGGTCGCGGTCGGGGTGCGCCGGCGTGGCCGGAGCCGGTGCGGTCGGGGGCGCGGGCGCGGCGGTCAGGGTGGGCGTCGCGGGCGCCGCGGTGCTGCCGGCGCCCGCGACGGGGGCCTGGGGGGGCAAGGGGGCCGGGCTGGCGGGGGTGCTCGCGGGTGCGGGCGTCGCGGAGGCAGGAGTCGCCGGCGGGGGGGTCGCGGTGACGGTCGCGGTCGCGGGTCGCGGCAGTCGCGGCAGTCGCGGGGGTCGCGGCAGTCGCGGTGACGGTCGTGGTCGCAGGGCTCGCCGGAGCGGCCCAACTCGGCGCGGCCGGTGGCGTGGGCAGCGCCGCCGCCGGGGCGGCGTTCGTCAGCGTGACGGTCACCGGAGTGGTGCTCGACATCGCGGGGGCCGGGACCGGAGTCTGGGGCGCCGGGACGCCTGCGGCTGCCGGGGCGGTCGTGGGGACGGTCGCGACGGCGGCGGGGCTCGACGGGGCGAGCGGGCTCGCGGCCACGCTCGTCCCGCCCGTCGCCGTCGCTGTCCGAGCGCCGAACAGCTCCGTCAGCGCCGGCCGGAGAGAGGCGCCGGGCTTCGCCTCGGCGCTCACGAGCGACGGATCGGCCGGGAGCGCGGCGGCGAACGTCGGCGAGGCGGCGGTGCCGGCAGGCACGGGTGCGCCGGGGGCCGGCGTGGGAGCCGGGAGGTTCGTCGGGGTCGGCGCGCTGGGGGCCGGGGCGCTCAGGACCGGCGTGCCCGCGGCCCGGCTCGGCGGGGCGGTCGCGGGCGGTGCGGTCGAGGCCGGTGAAGTCGCGGCGTTCGGGGCCGGGGTGGCCGGGGTGGCCGGAGCCGGAGCGGACGCACTCACCGCCGGGGCGGCGCCGAGCAACTCCGCGAGCACGGTCGTGGCCGGATCCGCAGGCGTGCTGCCCGCGTCGCTCTGGTCCTTCGCCTCCCCGCGCGTCGGGCGGGAATCGGCGGTGTTGGTCTGGCCTTCCGCAACTGCGGTCCGGGCCACTTGGTCGTTCAGCACGGTGGCGAACGCTCCGGTCGGTGGGCTGGTGCCCTCCCCGGGCGGCGCCCCCGGCGGGGCGCTGGCTCCCGGCGGGAAACCGGCGCTCGCCGGCCCGGTGGTGGGGACGGGCGGGGCGCCCGGTCCGGCGGCCGGAGGCGCTGGCGGCGCGGCCGCGCTCAGCGTGGCGCTCATGCCGCCCTCCGGCGGAATCCGTTGATGGCGATCTCGTCGAGGACGAGACCCTCCCGGCGGGCCTCCTCACGTTCGTGATCGCGCCGGCGGTTCTCCTTCAGGCGCTCAAGCGCCTGCCGCTCGCGTGCGGCGGCGGTGAGCTCCTCGCGACGCTGCTCGAGGTGATGCTCGTGGCGAGCCACCACATGATGGCTGGCCGCCAGGGCGCGCTCGCTGCGCTCCAGGAACGCCTGGCGCGCGACCAGATCGCTCACCGTGCTCGGTGCCGAGGTGGCGTCGAGCTGGGCGGCCCGGGCACGTTCGACGCGCTCCTCGGCGCGCTCGTGCTCCTGCACCGCCTGGTGATGCGCCTGCATCGCCTCGGCCAGAACCTGCTTCGCCTGGTCCTCGCCACGCTCGCGCAGCGCGCGCACGCGCTCGAGGCGGAAGCGGAACGAGGAACCGGACATGCCCCCGTAGTCGGCTCCGACACCCAGATCTTCAGAGCACTGGACAGGTGTCCGAGCCAGTTGGCCACCGGCGGCGCGAGCAGGGCGAAAAAGCCGCACGACGCGCGGCTTTTTCGCCCCGCTCCGCTGTGGGGCCGCGTTCGCCCGGCTCCGCCGCCGCGCCTGCGGCGCGACGCAGAGCTACAGCCCGAGCGACAGCGACGGAATCGCCACCGGCGCACCAGCGGGACCGCCGAGCGGCACCCGGGCCGGCGGGGCGGCCGGAGGCGGGGTGGGGCCACTGTCGACGACGGTGGCCACCGCACTCGCCTGCGTGAGCGCACGGGCCAGCTCGAGGAGCGCCGCGTCGGCGTCGGGCAGGCCGCTGCGCTCGTCCACCGCCTGGCGCAGGAAGCCGTCGATCTCGCGCCGGCAGGCGATGGCGCTGTCAAGCATGGGGTCGGTACCCGAGCGGTAGGCCCCGATTGAGACGAGGTCCTCCTTCTCGCGGTAGGCCGCCATCGCGGTGCGCAGCCGCTGGCCGGCCGCCTGCACCTCGGGCGAGACGATCTCGCCGACCAGACGGGAGACGCTCTGGAGCACGTCGATGGCCGGGTAGTGGCCGGCGTGGGCGAGCGAGCGCGTGAGCACGACGTGGCCGTCGAGGATCGAGCGCACCGCGTCGGCGATCGGCTCGTTCATGTCATCGCCGTCGACGAGCACGGTGTAGAGCGCGGTGATCGAGCCGTGCTCGCTCGTGCCCGCGCGCTCGAGCAGCTTGGGCAGCAGGGCGAACACGCTCGGCGTGTAGCCGCGGGTGGCCGGCGGCTCGCCGATGGCCAGCCCGACCTCGCGCTGCGCCATGGCGAAGCGCGTGACCGAGTCCATCATCAGCATCACGTCGTGACCGCTGTCGCGGAAGTACTCGGCGATCGCGGTGGCGGTGAAGGCGGCCCGGATGCGCACGAGCGCCGGCTGGTCGGAGGTGGCCACGATGACCACCGAGCGCGCGAGCGCCTCGCCGAGGTCGCGCTCGATGAACTCGCGCACCTCGCGGCCGCGCTCGCCGACCAGGCAGATGACGTTGACCTGCGCGCTGGTCGAGCGCGCGATCATCCCGAGCAGGGAGGACTTACCCACGCCCGAGCCGGCGAAGATGCCCAGGCGCTGCCCGCGCCCGCAGGGCACGAGCGTGTCGAGCGCGCGCACGCCGAGCTCGACCCGCTCGGTGATGCGCGGGCGGGTGAGCGCGTCGGGCGGAGCGGCCATCGCCGTGCGCCAGCACCGTGCCCTGGCCGAGTGCGGCCTCGCCGTCGAGCGGGGCGCCGAGCCCGTCGAGCACGCGCCCGAGGAGCGGCGTGCCGGCGGCGACCCGGAACGGGCGTCCGGTCGGGTGCACCGTGGTGCCGGGACCGATGCCGTGCAGCTCGCCGAGCGGCATGAGCAGTGTGCGCCCGGCCCGGAAGCCGACCACCTCACAGGCCACGGGAGCGCGGTCGCGTCCGTCGCCGACCAGGCAGATCTCGCCGATCTCGACCTGCACACCGGTGGCCTCGATGATGAGCCCGATCAGATCGGCGACGCGTCCGCGGCGGCGCGACAGGTCAGACCCGGCGAGGATGTGGGCGGCCGTGCGGACCGCGTTGCCGTTACTCAGCATCGCTCGACACGGCGGGCACGGGAGTCTCGGCGGTGAGCTCGGCCGCATCGGGCAGCCGCCCGGCCAGCGCCTCGGCCACCAGCTCGCGCGCGCGACCGAGCTGGACGCTCAGCCCGGCGTCGATCTCGCCCGCCTCCGTTCTGGCCACCGCGCCGCCCCGGCCGATCCGCCGGTCGGCCTGCACGGCCAGGTGCTCGATCCCGCCGAGCTCGGCGCCGAGCGCCGCGGCCGAGTCTCTGAGCAGTGCCAGATCCTCGGGATGGACGATCAGCGTCACCTGGCGGCGGTCGGAGAAATGGCGCAGCGCGTGCCGGGCCACGTCGAGGACGCGCTCGGGCTCGACCTCGATGGCGGCCGCGAGGATCTGCTCGGCGAGTTGGAAGGCGAGTGCGACGGCGTCCTGCTCGAGACCGGCCAGAAGCGCCGGACGCAGGCTCTGCACCTCGTCGAGGATCGCGGCGGCTGCCGCGAGGGCCGGGGCGGCCTCCTCCCGGGCGGCGGCCACGCCGGCCGCGTGGCCGGCCGCGAAGCCCTCGGCCTGGGCGCGCTCGCGCAGCGCCTGGGCCTCTCGCTGCACGACGGCCAGCGCATCCCCGACCTCGCGGACCGTGGGCGGACCGTCGAGCTGGCGGAAGGTGAAGGCACCCATGGCGCCCGCCTCAGACGACACTTTCCTCCTCGCCACGGTCGAGCACGATCGTCCCGGACTCCTCCAGGCGGCGCACGATGGCCACCACCCGTCCCTGGGCATCCTCGACGATCTTCTTACGCTGCGGCGGCTGGAAGTCCATCTCCTCCTTGAGCATCTGCGCGCCGCGCTCGGACATGTTGGAGAGGATCTTGTCCTTCACCTCGTCGGTGACGCCGCGCAGGGCGAGCGCGAGATCCTTCTGCTCGGCCTCGCGCAGGATCATCTGGATCGAGCGGTCATCGAGCTTGGCGATGTCCTCGAAGACGAACAGCAGGCGCCGGACCTCGTCGCCGAGCTCCTCGTCGATCTCGGTGAGCGACTCGAGCACGTTGCGCTCGGTCGAGCGGTCGACCTGGTTGAGGATGTCGGCCAGCGACTTCACGCCCCCCGCGGAGTACTCCTGCTGGACGACGCTGTCGAGCTTCTGCCGCATGATGGCCTCGACCTGCTTGACCACGTCCGGGGTCGTCTCGCCCATGCGCGCGATTCGCAGCGCGATGTCGGCCTGTTCGGCCTCGGGCAGGTTGGAGAGGACCTGGGCGGCGAGCTGCGTGTGAAGGTGCGCGACGACGAGGGCCACCACCTGGGGGGCCTCGTTGCGCAGGAAGTTGGCGATCTGATCGGGCGGGGTGCGGCGCATGAACTCGAACGGCCGCATCTCGATGACGATCGACAGGCGGGCGATGATCTCCTGCGCGCGCTCTGACCCGAGCGCTCGCTCGAGCACCTCCTTGGCGTACTCGACGCCGCCGGAGACGAAGGAGTCGTACGCGCTGACGGTGGCGGCGAACTCCTCGAGCACCCCGTCCGTGACCTCGGGGTCGACGTTCTGCAGCTTGGCCATCTCCAGCGACAGCGACTCGATCTCGTCGTCGCGCAGGTGCCTGAACACGGTCGCCGCCCGCTCGGAGCCGAGCGTGACGAGCAGCACCGCCGCCTTGTGCCGGCCCGAGGAGCGTCCCCGTCGCGAAGATCCGACGACTGCCACCTCTTAGTCCTCCGACATCCAGGCGCGGACTTGCTGGGCCACGCGGTCGGAGTCGCGCTCGACCAGGTCCTCGACCTGGCGCCGGGCGACATTGACGGGGGCGGTGAGCGGGGTGACGAGCGTCGGCTGGTCGGGCATCGCGGCCATCTCGGCCGGCCGGGGACCGGCGCCGAGCGAGCCGGCCACCGACGCCAGCGGGCGCGGCACCTCGAGCTCGCGCAGCCACGTCGGCTCGCCGGTCAGGCCCTCGGACTCGCGGCGCTTGACGAACCGGCTGACGAAGAAGAGGAAGAACAGCGCTCCGAGACCGATGACCACGTACTTGGCGTAGCCGAGCATCTTGGAGGTCGCGGCTGGGGCGGCCGCGACCGGGGCCTTGGCGAACGTGACCGTGCCGGAGGTGATCGCATCTCCGCGTGTCGGGTTCAGACCCACCGCGCTCGAGACCGCCGCCAGCACCGACTTCTGGGTCGCCGCCGGGACCGACTTGTCGAAGGTGACGTTGACCGTCTGCCGGTTGACCGCCCCGGGGGTGACTGTCGTGTTGGTGACCGTCTTGTTCACCCCATACGTGGTCTGGATGTTCGAGTTGTTGTACTTCGAGGTGCCACCGCTGCCGGTGGTGCCGGCGACGCCGGGGACGTTGCTCGCCGTGCCCGCGGCGCCGCTCGCCGCGGTGCTGGCGCCGTTCAGCGCCTCGACCTGCTTGGTCTGAGTGAGCGGCACACCCTTGGCCCCGTAGGTGAGCGACTGCTGGGTCGTCTGGTTGGTGTTCAGGTCCGCGTTGACCTGCACGACCGCCTTGCCCGCACCCAGCTCCTGGGTGAGCATCGCGTTCACCTGCGCCTCGACCTGGGCGTCATACCGAGTCTCGGCGTCCTGCTTGGCGAGCAGTGAATCGCCACCCGCGCCGCTGTCGGAGGTCGGCCACAAGAGGGCGCCGGTCGAGTCGGTGATCGTGACCTTGCTCGAGCTCAGCCCGGGAACGCTCGAGGAGACCAGCTGGGCGATGCCGCGCACCGCGCTCGAGTCCAGCGAGCCGTCGTCGGAGAGCAGGACCGCACCGCTGGCCGGGGTTGAGTCCCCGAACAGCTGGTCCTGCTGGCTCGGCAGCGCGAGCTGGACCTGGGCGCTCGAGATGCCTTGGATCTGCTCGATGGTCTGCGCCAGCTGGGTCTCCAGCGCGCTCGTGTAGACGATCTGCTGCTGGAAGTTGCTCGCGCCCAGCGACATGTTGCTGACCGAGGACAGCGCGCTCGAGCCGCTCTGGGTGAGCAGGCCGGCTCCCGCCAGGGCGATCCGGGCCTGGGCCTCCTGCCCCGGCTGCACGGCCAGGGCGGTGCCGTTGTTCTGGAGCTGGTAGCTGATCCCCTTGGAGTCCAGGGCGGCGGTGATCTTGCCGGTCTGGGCGGGGTCGAGGCCGGCCATCATCGTCGTGTAGCTCGGCGCGGAGGCGAACTGCATGACGAGGACGAGGAAGACGATCGCCGCCGCGGCGGCGCCGCCGACGGCGAGCCAGCCCTTCGGCGAGAGCTTGGAGATGAACTGACGCGGTTGCATGGACTAGCTCAGACCTGGGTCTGGAAGACCTGGTCGACGCCCTGCACGAGCTTGGTCTGGATCTGCGAGGCAAGGTCCATGGCCAGCGACGCGTTCTCGACGGCGGTGACGGCCTGGGTGGGGTCGGTGGCCTGGCCGGTGGCCAGCTGCTGGGCGGCCGTGTCGGCCCCGGCCTGCGCGCCCTGCAGGGAGTCCAGCGCGCTCGACAGGGCGCCGGCGAAGCCGCCGGACGAGGTGCCCGGGGCGGGAGAGTCGACCGAGCCGATGCTCCACTCGGAGGGGTTCAGCTGCCCGAGGGCGGAGGAGATGGCGGGAATCACTTGAGCAAGTCCAGAGTCTTGGTGTACATGTCCTTGGCGGTCTGCATGGCCGTGATGTCGCTCTGGTAGGAGCGCGACTCGTCGATCAGGTCGACCATCTCGTTGACCGTGTTGACGTTCGGCATCTGCACGTAGCCCTGAGCGTTGGCGGCCGGGTTGCTCGGGTCGTAGACCATCTGGTCGGGCGTCGGGTCCGAGACGATCCCCGACACCTGCACCCCCCCGATGGTGCCCGTGCCGGTGCCCGGCCCAGTTGCGCCCATGGCGCCGGCCAGGGTGGCGCTGAAGCCGCCGGCCTGCTGGACGACGACGTCCTGCCGGCGGTAGCCGGCGGTCTGCGCGTTGGCCAGGTTCTCGGCCGTCACGTCCATGCGCAGACGCTCGGCGGTCAGACCGCTGGCCGCGACGTCGAGGGAGTCGAAGAAGCTCATCCGTTCAGCCCCATCGCCGTCTTGAGGATCTGCTCGCGCGTGGACGCGATCTCGGTCAGGTCCTGGTAGAGGATCCCGTTCTCGGCCAGATCGGCCGACTCGGTGTCGGCGTTGACGCCGTTGCCGTCGGCGCTCACCACACCCGGCTGGGTGTAGGGCTGGAAGTTGACCTGGTCGAGCGGCTGGCCCGAGGCCACCGCGCTCGCCAGCGTCGACTGGAAGTTGACGTCCTCGCGCTGGTAGCCGGGGGTGTCGGCGTTGGCGAGGTTGTTGGTGAGGAGCGACTGGCGCAGCATCGAGCCGCGCATAGCGGCTTCGAGGGCGACCTGAGTGGTGTCGAGGATGGACATGGGAAAGGCTCCAGGTTGTCCGCCCTCCGTGGGCTCTGCATCCGGCTCGCTCCGTGCGCCGTCAAGCCGTACATCGGCCGGCGCGACCCAGGCTTTAGGGCCGCCCGAGCCCAGAAGTTCGCGCCAGCGAACTTCCAATGCCAGCCGCGCCAGCGGTTGGCACCTTTAGGCTGCGGATGCTTCGGCGCTGAAGTGGCCAGGAGTCCGCGCCAGCGGGCTCCCGGTGTCCACGGCGTCAGCCGTTGAGACCCAGCCCTCGATCTCGAGGCTGGGATTCTCGAGCAGCGCAAGCTCGGTGGCGGTCTCGAGCAGGCGCACGAGCGGCCGGTCGAGCGCATCGGCGGGGACGCTGACCACGACGGCCGGACGGCCGTCTCTCAGGCGCAGCTCGACGCCGGGGGGATAGGGGGCGACGAGGCGTGCGAACACGGACACGACCTCGGGGTCGAACAGCGTGCCGGACCCGTCGAGGATCGTGCGCACGCCGACGTGAGCCGGGCGCGCCTGCGCGTGCAGGCGCTCGGAGGTGATGGCGTCGTACACGTCGGCGACGGCGGCGATGCGCGCCATCTCGTGGATCTCGGTGCCCGACTTGCCGTCGGGATAGCCGCTGCCGTCCCACCGCTCGTGGTGGCGCAGGACGATCGCCTTGACGATCGGGGAGAAGTCATCGCCGCGCAGCAGCTCGAGGCCGACCCGGGGGTGGCTGCGCATGAGCTCCCACTCGTCGTCGGTCAGGGTGTCGGTCTTCTGGGTGATCGAGCTCGGCAGCGCGAGCTTGCCGACGTCGTGCAGGAGCAGCCCGAGCCCGAGCAGGTGCAGGCGCTCCTCGAGCCGGTGGAACTGGCGGACGCCGCGGTAGTCGATCCACCCGCGCTCGCGGAACAGGCGCTCGCCGATGAGAATGCCGAGCGCAGCTACGTCGATCGAGTGCTGGAAGGTGTAGGCGTCGGCGACGGACAGATCGGCCAGGGCGAGGGCGGCGCCGCCCGAGCTGGCCACGTCGGCCAGGATGCGGCGCACGATCTCCTCCAACGAGCGGATCGTCGCCGGCGGCAGCATCTGCTTGGCCTGCATCGCGTCGCTGCACGCTTGGAAGGCATCGGCGACCGCCCGGGTCGCCTTCTGGCGGGTCTCGGTGGTGACGATCGCCGCCGGACGGATGCCGTCGCCGATCTCGTCCTCCACGTACACGGCACGGATCCCGAGCTTGAGCAGACGGGCGCGATAGTCGGGATTGACGCGCACGCCCGCACGCAACAGGGGGATCCCGTCGGGACGGCCGACGAGGACATCGCGCGCGACAAGCGCACCGTCCTCGAGCATGGTCGTGGGGACGAGCCGCATGTCCGAGAGATCGGCAGGCAGGCCGCTGTCTTGATAGTCACAGCCCGCCGGGGGCGGGCGATCAGGCGTCGGCGCTGACCACCCGCACGCGCCGGCGCACGGGGGTGTAGCCGGCCGCTGCGCGCTGGGCCTGGCGCAGGCTCGAGAGCGCCTCGAGCACGCCTTCGCGAGCGCTCCGCAGCTCGTTCTCGAGCTGGCGCTCGATGACCATGCAGCGCTCGAGCGCGGAACGGGCGTCCGGCGGCGGCACGGCCGGCAGGCTCTCCATCAGCGCCTGCTTGGCCTCCTGGCAGCTGGCCAGGGCGTCGAGGCGGCCGGTCCGAGCGAGCTCGAGCTCGCAGATGGCCAGGGCGAGGAGGCGCTCATAGGGCGCGTCCTCGAGCAGCTCGCTCATGAGGTCTCGATCGCGGCCCAGGCGGCGCGCAGCGTGCCGAGCATCGTGCTCACCCGCTCGATCTTCGCCGGGTCGCGGTCGAGTCGCGCCCGCAGCAGGTGCTGCAGGTAGAAGGTGTACAGCGAGGCGAGGTGGCTGGGTACCTGCCCATGGCTGTGATCGAGGGTGTCGCGCAGGTAGGCGATGATGTCCTCGGCCCGGCGCAGCTTCTCGTGCGTGGCCGGCACGTCGCCCGCCTGCATGGCCGCAATGGCCTGGGCGAGGAAGCGACGGGCGCCGTCGTAGAGCATGACGACCAGGCGTTCCGGCGGTGCGCTGAGGATCGATCCTGCCCTGTAGGCCTTAGGGGAATAGGCAGTCTGCAGGCTCACCGGGTACTCCTGTCGTCCTGTGCCGTCATGCCCCGGTAATCGACCGTCCGACCCCGGACCTAAGACCCACTCAGACCCTTGTCGAGTCCGGTCGGCGCGCGGGGTCGGTGCGCTTACGCCACGGGCAGCGCCGCGATCTGGCTGGTCAGCCAGCTCGACGTCGACTGATTCTGTGACAGCGCGCCTTCGAGGGCCGCGAACTGCTGCGTCAGCTGGGCCTGCTTGTCGTTCAGCTGCGACTGCATGACGCTGATCTGGCTGTCCATATTCGTGATCTCGCTGTCGTTGCCCTGCACCCGCGAGTCGATCACGCCGCCCGCCTGGGCCATGTTGTTGACGATGCCGGTGAAGTTGTTCACGAAGCTCTGGAGCACCGAGGTGACACCGCTGGGATTGCTCTGGATGGCGTTCGTCAGCGCCGTTGTGTCAAGTGTCAGCTGACCGCTGATCGCACTCTGGGATGGCGCTGCGCCGCCGGTGGTGGCGCCCGTGGTGATTCCGAGATCCATCATCGATGCCATCCCGACGGGCAGTCCGCTGCCCGACTGGTACATGGCCTCACGCATCTGGTTGAGCATGTCGCCGAGTCCGGGGTCGTCGTACAGCGTCCCCTGGGTGGGATCGCTGCTCGACGGCGCCTGGGTCAGCTGGCCCTGGATCTGGGAGACGACCGAGTTATAGGAGCTGATGAAGCTCTGCACGGCACTCGTGATCGCGCTCTGGCTGATGCTCGGCGGGGAGACGTTGATCTCGACCGGACCGGTGGCGGAGTTCGTCAGGCCGGCGAGGGTAAGCGTGACGCCGGGGATCGCGTTCGTGACCGTGTTCGACTGCGAGGTCTGGGTCGCCCCGCTGTTGATCGCATAGCTGGCGTTCTGCCCAGCGGTGACGCCACCGGTCGGCGGCGTCAGGGCATTCTGGCTGTCGGAGACCGAAAAGCTCGCATTCGAGCCGGTCGTGCGGTCGGAGAACACGATGTTGCCGTTGACCAGCGTGGCCCAGACGCTGCCGTTCTGGTCGGAGTTGACCTGGTCAACCAGGTCCTGCGGCGTGGCGCCGGCCGACAGGGTGTACGTCGACGCGG
Organism: uncultured Solirubrobacterales bacterium; assembly: GCA_963848745.1. Lineage (GTDB taxonomy): Bacteria > Actinomycetota > Thermoleophilia > Solirubrobacterales > Solirubrobacteraceae > Palsa-465. Next base: position 151,835 of record CAWKEO010000004.1, read on the forward strand.
TGCCGGCCACTCCGCTCGTGCTCGGGGTGATCGTCACGTGGTCGCCGTTCGCGAGCGTGGTCGCGTTGACCGCCCAGGTGCCCTGGCTCGCGCTGGCCATGTTCGTGACCGACACCTGATAGCCGCCCACGACGGCGCCGACGCCCGAGGTTGCCGTGGCCGTAACCACGTTCGAGTTGCTCGAGCTGACGGTCTGCGTGTTGCCGAACAGCTGGGTGTTGGTGAGCGCCTGCGCGCTCGAGACCAGCCCCTGCAGCGCCGTCTGGATGCTGCCCAGGTTGGAGTTCAGAGCCTTGATCCCTGACTCCTGGTTCTGCAGGTGCGTCAGCGGCTGCTGCTGGATCGACATCAGCTCGGTGATGATCTGGTTCGTGTTCAGCCCCGACGCCAGACCCGTGATCTGCAGCGGCGCGGAACTCGAGCTGCTGGAGCTGCTGGAGCTGCTGGAGCCGAGGTTCAGCAGCTGCGACAGGCTGATGCCGCCGCTGCTGCCGCCGCTGCTCGAACTGGAAACACTCATGGGATCACTCCTGACTGGGCTACTCGTCCAGGCTTCCGCCCGCGGCGATATCCAGCGCCTTGCTCGCCGGCACGGCGAACATCACGTTGCCATCGCTGTCGTGGACCTGGACCTGGACCTTGCCGGTCGCGTCGTCCACCCTGAACGTGAGTCCGCGGCCGCTGGCGGCCAAGCGGTCGTAGGCCTGTGAGGCCGCGCCCATGGCGTCGAGCACCTCGGCGGGCGGGCTGTCAGGAATGCTGGTCGAGCGGACGTCGACCTTGACGGCATCGCTGCCGGCGGTGGACTGGGTGGATTGTGGGGCACTGCTCTTCTTTGATGCCGGCACCGGCGCCATCCTGGCGCCCGGTCCGTGCACCGGGTTCACGTCAAACCTCATGTCTGCGAGCCTCCTTGTTCGGGGCCGTCGAGGGACGGACCCGTCGCGTCGTATGAGTCTTCTGGTGCCGTAATCGTTCGCCTGCGGGCAAACTTGAGGGCCCGTGCGGACGCTTGGCCCACAAGGCGCCCCGAGCGCCCGGCTTCCGGCGCGGTTCAAGCGGCGATGCCGGCGGGCGCCGCGCCGTGCGCCAGAGCGACGCGCAGCTGCTGGGCCTCGGTGCTCGCGGGATCAAGCGCGCAGGCCTGGCCGGCGAAGGTCATGGCGTCCTCGGGCAGGCCGTGAGCGGCGGCCACCCGGGCCAGGCCGATCATCGCGCGGGCGTCGGGTGCGGCCTCGCACACCGCCATCCACTCCCGTGCGGCCGGTCCGAGCAGGCCGAAGCGCAGGTACATCCGAGCCAGCAGCTCGCGCTGCTCGCGCTCGGGCAGCTCAGAGCCGGTCAGGACCGGGAGCAGCGCCTGAAAGCCGGCGATGTCGCGGCGGGCGAGCAGGTGCTCGAGGATGACTCCGACCCAGGGTGTGCCACCGACGGCCAGAGGGCCGGCGGGGAGGGGTGCACCGCGCACGGCGGCCCAGCGGGCGAACACGTCGAGCTCGACATCGCTGACGCCGCGGCTGCGGGCGCGCGCCTGCGCTTCGTCGAGTCCTGAGAGCTCGCCCTCAGCCACGGTGGCCCACAGCGCGATACGCGCCGCCTGGGCGGCGAACGGATCCTCCTCGGGCACCGGCTCCGCGAGCACGGCGGCCTCGGCGTAGCGCCCGGCATGCAGCAGCATCTCGGCCAGGGTCACACGCACGTGCATGTTCGCCGGGCGCGCCTCGAGCACGAGCTCGTACTGGCGCTGGGCCTGTGTGATCGCGCCGTGCTGGTGCAGCGCACGCGCGAGCATGAAGCGGGCGCTCGCCCCCGGGTCGATCAGCCGGGCCTCGATCTCGGCCACGGCCGTCTCGGGCGCCACGCCGTCGGCGAGCAGGGCATCAGCCAAGGGGGCGATGACGCCCGGGAACCCGGGGTGCTCGCTCGCGCAGCGCTCGAGCACGGCGCGGGCGGTCGCGGTCTCGCCGCGACGGCGGTGCAGGTTGGCGACCTGAATCAGAGGCAGGTAGCTGCCCGCCCCGACCACGGCACCGTAGCGAGCCGGCGCATCGCCGAGCTCCAGGCACTGCTCCCAGGCCGCCAGCGCCTCGTCGGGGCGTCCCAGCTCGGCCAGAGCGAGGCCCTTGGTGAATACGAGGTCGGTGAAGCCGGGCAGCAGCGCGACCCCCTGGTCGCACAGCTCGCTTGACTCCTGCGGCCGGCCGGCCGCCCGCAGCGCGGTGGCCAGGCGGACGATCAGGGTGGGGACATAGTCACGGGCCTGCTCGCCGCCCTGCTGCACGAGCTGCCAGGACTCCCGCAGGTGGTGCAGGGCGCGGGCGGTGTCACCGACGATGCTGTACTCGGTGCCGAGGTTGAAGTGCAGGAAGCCGCCGGTGGTCCCGTCGGCCTGCTGGGCTTCGAGCAGCTCGATGTTGCGCCGCGACTTCTCCTTGGCGTCGCGCACCGAGCCGAGATAGCCGAAGTGCTCGATGCGGACCGAGCTGTGGGCGATGCGGCCCGGCACGTGGCTGGGCAGCGTGCGCGAGAACTGCTCGTGCATGCGCCCGCTGAAGCGGTAGTTCGGGCGGTTGCGGAACACGCGCAGCGCGGGATGCACCATGCTCGTCCCGTCGCCTTCCTCGCCGGTGTAGCTCGTCTCGAGCATGTAGAACGCCTCATGCCAGACCTGGCCCAGCAGCGTGCGCAGGCGCTCGGCGTCCCCCTCGACGAGCACCTCGTCGGCGTCGAGGTAGATGAGCCAGTCGCCGGTCGCCGCCTCCAGCGAGGCGTTGCGGGCCTCGGCGAAGGAGCCCGTCCAGGCCTGTTCGATCACCCGGGCGCCGAACGAGCGCGCGATCTCGATCGTGCGGTCGGTGGAGCCGGTGTCGACGATGATGATCTCGTCCACGGCCGGCGCGGCGGAGACGAGGCAGCGTGGCAGCATCTCCTCCTCGTCACGGACGATCATGCACAGGCTGAGCGTGAGCCCGCTGGCCGGCTGGGCCCGGCCGGCGGCCAGGCGGATGCGCCGGGACAGGTCGGGCAGCGCCGCGTGCAGGGGGCGCGGCCGGCGGGTGCGCAGGCGGCGGCCCACCTCGCTCAGGTTGCGGTCGAGGTGGGGAAGCTCCGGATCCAGGCGCTTGGCGGCCCGGAACAGGTCGCGCGCGGCCTCGAGGCTCCACAGCTCGTAGAAGACGACACCGGCGTAATTCAGCAGCAGCGGCTCGCGCGGCTCCTCGGTGAGGATCTCGGTCAGCGCCTGAGCGAGAACGACGAACAGCCCGGTGGCGCTGGCGCCCGCGGAGCTGCGCGAGGCCGTGAGCCCCTGCTCGATGAGGGCGATGCGGGCGCCCAGGCGGTCGAAGCCGTCCTCGATCTCACCCACGCGGGCAAACAGCGCGCCGAAGCGCGGCCAGTCGCCCAGGGCGAGTGGACCGGCCGCCTGGGCGGTCAGTTCGGCCGCGGACAGCGGACGCGAGGACGTCGTGGGGGTGCCGGTCAGGCGCAGGGCCATGCGAGGGAACCTTCCGTCGGAACGTCCCGGTGATCGGCAGCAGAGGGCTCGAACTTAACCTGGCTTGGCCGCCGCATCGAGCCGGTAGGCCCAGGCGAGCGTCTCTGCCACAGCCACCCATAGAGCCTCCGGGATCTCCGCGCCGAGCTCGAGCGCGGCCAGGGCCTGCACGAGCCCGGGGTCCTCGCGCACCGGCACGCCGGCTGCCCGGGCGGCGGCCAGGATGCGCTCGGCGACGAGGCCCTGGCCTGCCGCCGTGACCTCAGGCGCGGGCGCGCCCTCGGTGTAGGAGAGTGCGATCGCGCGCCGCGCGCGGCGGTGGATCAGGCGTAGACATCGAGCGGCTCCCGCCGGGGGAGGATCGTGACGGCGACCGGCCGCTCGGAGCGCTCCGCGAGCGCCTCGCGCAGCGCCGGCGCGCCGGCGTCGACGCGCTCGAGCGCAGCGCCGGGAGCAGCGGCGATCGTCACCCGCAGCCCGTCCGGATGCAGCTCGAAGCGCAGGTCCAGTGGCCCGAGGGCGGGGGCGTCGTAGCGCAGTGCGAGCGTGTGCGCGCCGGGTGCGCGGCCGCCGGAGGACCCGGAGTCACCGCCTGCCTCCTCGCCGGCCGCCCGCAGGGCGCCGCCGCCGGGCAGCGCGACGGTGGGGGGCGGGGTCGATGGGCCCGGCGCGGCCGTGCCCTCCCGCGGGAGCTCGAGCACGACCCGGTGCTCATCGAGCGCCCGCACGGTCAACCGCAGCTCTTCACCCGCTCGCACATGCCGGGGCAGCTCGGCCTCGATCACCGCGCCGGCGATGTTCAGCACGCCCCGCCCCTGACCATCGACGGCCATCACGCGGGCCATCAACCCGCGCCCGGGGGTGAGGCGCAGGTCCGGGCCGCCGACATCGGACATTAGTCGAAGTTCCACCGCCAGCGCCTGCATGGTCACTCAAGAAGTCTCGCGCACAACCGAACAACGGGTGCGTATGGACGTAGGCCTCTACATTGCCGCCCAGGGGATGGATGTCGAGCAGATCCGGCAGAGCCAGCTCGCCAACGATCTGGCCAACGCCTCCACCCCGGGGTACAAGTCCGACGAGACGACCCAGCAGGACTTCGGGTCGCTGCTGCTCTCCAACACCCAGACCGGCCAGAGCATCGGCTCGATCAACACCGGCCTGCGGGTCGGCCAGATCGTCACCGATCTCACCCCGGCCGGGGTCAATCAGACCGGTCAGCCACTCGACTTCGCCATCCAGGGCAACGGCTTCTTCGCGGTTCAGACGGCTCAAGGTGTCCGCTACACGCGCGACGGACAGTTCGAGTCCTCCGCCCAGGGACTGCTCGTCGACTCGAGCGGCAACGACGTGCTCTCACAGTCCGGCGCCCCGATCCGCGTGAGCGCGTCGGGCACGGTGTCCGCGGGCGCACTCGGCGTGTTCAACCTCACCGGGCCGGCCAAGCAGGGCGACAACCTGTTCACCGGCACGGCGGCCGGCCGCGCCACCGGCACCGTCCTGCAGGGCGCGCTCGAGGACTCCTCGGTCGACTCCGTGCACACGATGGTCGACATGATCGCCTCACTGCGGGCCTACGAATCCGGGCAGAACGCCATCAACTCGATCGGGCAGACGCTGCAGCAGGCCGCGCAGTCGGTCGGCTCACTCGGAGGCTGATCATGCTGCAAGGCCTGTACGCCGCCGCCTCGGGGATGGAGGCCCAGCAGACGCAGCTCGATGCCGTCTCCAACGACATCGCCAATGTGTCCACGCCGGGCTACCAGAGCGAGATCCTCGGCTTCCACGATCTTCTGTACACGACGGCCGGCCCGGCCAACGCGACCACTCAGGCCACCGGCGCCGGGTCGGCGGCCGAGGTGTTCGGCCGCGACCAGAGCGAGGGCTCCGCGCAGGCGACCGGTCGCTCGCTCGATGTCGCCCTCCAGGGCGAGGGGTACCTGGAGGTGCGCCGGCCCGACGGGACGATCGGACTGACCCGCAACGGCGCGCTCGAGCTCAACGCGAACCGGCAGTTGACCAATCAGCTCGGCATGCCCGTGCAGCCGCCGATCACGATCCCCTCGGGCGTCCCGGAGGATGAGATCACGTTCACCGCCAACGGCGAGCGTGCAGGCGGCGGGCAAGACCGTCGGCCGCCTGGCCATCGTCACGGTGCCGGCGCCCGAGCAGCTGCTCGACTCCGGCGACTCGACGCTTTCGGCCACCGCGGCCAGCGGGGCGATCCGTCCCGCCGCCGGAACGACGATCCAGGGCGGCGCGCTGGAAGCCTCCAACGTCGACCTCTCAGCCGAGATGGGCCGGATGGTCGACTCGCAGACGAGCTACGACATGGACTCGCGCGCCATCCAGATGCAGGACCAGATGTTGCAGATCGCCAACCAGATCAAGCCATGAGCATCTCCGCCCCCGACAGCGTGCCTCAGGTCAACCCGGCTTCCGAGCCGGCGGCGATCCGCAGCGGCAACACGGCGGCCAAGCAGGCCTACGCGGTCGGCCAGGAGTTCGAGCAGCTGCTCGTGCAGCAGCTCGCCCAGGAGATGACGAGCACCGCCGGCACGGACTCGGGCGATGGCTCGAGCACGGGCGACTCAAGCGCCGGCCTCATGGGATCGGACCCGGCCAGCAGCACCTACGCCAGCCTGCTGCCCCAGGCCCTGACCACCGGCGTCATGTCGGCCGGCGGCCTCGGCGTGGCCATGCAGATCGCCGAGGGCATCGACCCGGCGCTGCGCACGTCGGTGAGCGGGCAGTCGAGCTCCGCGGCGACGGCGGCGAGCGGTGGAGGTGCGGTGTGAGCGCCCTGATGACGATGGAGCGCAGCGACGCCCAGCTGACCGCCGAGGTCCTCACCCACCTCGAGGTGCAGATCGCCTCCGTGCAGGAGCTCCTCGCTGTCGTGCTCAGTCAGGGCGCGGCGATCCGCGAGCGCAACGTCCAGCAGGTCGTGGTGCTCACGAGCACACTCCAGACCGAGCTGCAGAAGCGTCGCTCGCTCGAGCTCCACCGCGCCGAGCTGCTCGAGCGCGCCGGCGCCCGGCTCGGCATCGGCGCCGGCGAGGTGACGCTCGAGCGCCTGACCACGCTCATGGACCCGTCCTCGGCCGGGCGAGCGCGCACGCGCAGCGCCGAGCTGCGCGGGCTGCTCGAGGTCGTCCAGCGCGAGCATCACGTCAACCGCGCGCTGATGAACCAGGAGCTCGCCTTCCTCGACCACCTCTTGCGCCTGTCGGGCACGGGCGACGCCGCCTACGGCGCCTCCGGCGAGCGTTCGTCCGCCCGTCCGCTGGCGGCCGGTGCGACCCGGCGGGTGCTGGATCTCGAGGTGTAGGCGATGATCCCCACGAACACCGGGATCGAGACGGCGCTGCGCGGTCTGACCGCCGCCCAGGCGGCGATCGACACCACCGGCCAGAACATCTCCAACGCCAACAACCCGAACTACTCACGCCAGGTCGCGGTCGAGGTCGAGAGCCCGGGCCTGAACCTGACCGGGTTCTCGAACAACACCGGCGACGCCGTGCAGCTCGGCCAGGGCGTCGACGTGCAGACCATCAACCGCGTGCGCGACCAGTTCCTCGACGTCCAGTACCGGGCTCAGAACACGAACACGAGCGGCCTGAACACCGCCTCGGGTCTGCTCCAGCAGGTGCAGACCGCGCTCGCCGAGCCATCGACCGACGGTGTCTCCAGCCAGCTGACCGCGTTCTGGTCCTCCTGGAGCGACCTGGCCAATGACCCCACCGGCTCGGGCAGCCTGGCCGCCAAGCAGGCGGTGGTCGACGACGGCACCACGCTGGCCGACACCTTCAACGGCATCGAGAGCCAGCTGCAGACGATCCAGAACCAGGCGTCCTCCCAATTCACGGCCCTCACCGCCTCCAACGGCGAGGTCCAGTCCGACGCCAGCCAGATCGCGTCGCTCAACGGCGAGATCAACCAGGCGCTCGGCGCCGGCCAGAGCCCGAACGACCTGCTCGACCAGCGCGATCAGCTGCTCGATGACCTCTCCAAATACGGCACCGTCTCGGTCACCGACCCGGGCAACGGCCTGCTCGTGGTCAACTTCGGTGGCGATACGACGACGCCGCTGGTCAACGGCAAGACGGCCAACGCGGTCTCGAGCCTCAACCTGACCCCGGCCTCGGGGGGCACGCTCGGCACGCTGCTGGGCCTCTCGAGCTCGAGCGGCCCGATCTCGAGCTACCTGAACTCGATGAACACGTTCGCCAACACGCTGGCCAGCTCGGTGAACGCGATCCACTCCAACCCGCCCTTCTTCACCGTCTCGAGCTCGACCACCTCGCTCGGCTCGACGGCCACCACGCTCGGGGTCGGGGTCACCGCCAGCCAGGTGCAGACGACGACGACGACCAACCCGGGCGCCAACGACATCCCCCTGGCCATCTCACAGCTCTCCGGCGGGGCGGCCGACCAGCAATACACGGCCTTCGTGGCTCAGGTGGGCAGCGATGTGCAGTCCAACCAGGCCTCACTGACAACGGGCACCACGCTGCTGTCCTCGATCCAGAACCAGCGCCAGAGCGTCTCCGGGGTCTCGCTCGACGAGGAGATGACCAATCTCGTCACCTTCCAGCAGGCCTACCAGGCGTCGGCGCGCATGATGACGACGATCGACTCGACGCTCGACACCCTCATCAACCACACGGGGACGGTCGGGCTGTGAGCATCGGACGCATCACCACACTGATGACGGCGCAGAACACGCTGAGCGACCTCTCGCTCGCCTACGACCGTCTCACGAACACCCAGAACGAACTCGCGTCGGGCAAGAAGATCCAGAACCCCTCCGACGATCCCTACGGCATGAGCGTGATCATGCAGACCCAGGGGGATCTCGGGGCGCTCACGGCGTACAACAACAACGTCACCGACGGCCAGGCGTACGCCACCGCCAGCCAGACGGCGATGACGAACGTCGCGAACATCGTCCAGCGCGTCCGCGAGCTGACCGTGTCGGCCGCCAACGGGACCAACACGACATCCGACCTGCAGGACGACGCGGCCGAGGTGGGCCAGCTGATCGATGCGATCAAGCAGGAGGCGAACACGTCCTACGACGGCCAGTACGTGTTCTCCGGCACGAGCACCAGCCCGCCCTACCAGCAGGGAGTCAACGACGCCTTCTCCGGCAACGGCGGCAGCGCCGGCGCGGTGAACCGGCTGATCGGCCCGAACACGCAGGTCCAGGTCAACGTCGACCTCTCCTCCGTCCTCGGTTCGGGCTTCTCCCAGAGCGCCCAGGGCGACGGGAAGCTCCTGGCCACGCTGCGTACGATCTACAACGACATGCAGTCGGGGAACACGCAGGGCCTGAGCAATGCGGACCTGACGAACCTCGACTCCAACTTCGACAACCTCACCCAGATGCAGGCCAGCCTGGGTGCCACGAGCGACCGACTGCAGCTCGCGGCCAGCCGCATCTCCGACCTCCAGATTGCCGATACGCAGGTGCTGTCCAACACCCAGGATGCAGACATGGCGCAGACCGAGATCAATTATTCGACCCAGCAGGCGGCCTATGAAGCCGCTCTGAAGGCGGGAGCGAATATCGTTCAGGAGTCGCTCATGAACTTCCTGCCCAACTGATCGTTGTCCGCCGCGCCGCTCACCATCGACAGCTCGCGCTTCGGGTCGGTCGAGATCGACCCGGCGTCGGTGATCGATTTCCCGGACGGCCTCATCGGCCTGCCCGGCACGCGCTTCGCGCTGCTCACCCGCGACCGCGAGGGCGCCTTCGCCTGGCTGCAGTCGCTGGATGACCCGTCGCTGGCCCTGCCAGTGACCAACCCGCACCGCTTCTTCGGCGCCTATGCGGTCGAGCTGACCGACGAGGACGTCGAGCGGGTCGGCGTCGATGAGCGCACGGCGGTCGACGTCTACGTGACCGTGCGGGCGGCCGAGCGCCTGGAGGACTTCACCGCCAACCAGAAGGCACCGATCCTCGTCCACGAGGGCCAGGGGTGGCAGATCATCAATCAGGCCGAGGGGCTCGACTTCCGCGCTCCGCTGTTCGCCGGCGTTGACGTCGACGAGGGCGAGGGCGAGGGCTGATGCTGCGGATCACGCGCCGCGCCGGGGAGCGCATCCGGGTGGGCGACAACGTCATCGTCGAGGTGATCGAGGTCCGGGGCGGCACCGTGCGGCTCGGCATCGACGCACCGCGGTCGGTGGCCGTGTACCGCGAGGAGCTCTGGCTCGAGGTCGAGCGCGAGAACCGCGCCGCCGCCGACGCGGCGCTGACGCGGATGCCCGACGTGTCGGTGCGGCTGCGCGAGCCGTCGGGCGAGTAGCGCGGGGCGTTCGCGCGTTCCGCGCGTCCGGCTTGGCTCGACTCGGCTCGACTGCCCGCCCGCCCTTCGGGACGAGCCGGGTGGATGTGTGACGTCTCCTGCACGCTCAATCCCCCAACACCCCTCTCGGAGCGGGGCGGTTTGGCCAATGCGTTGGTGCCGGGGGGGCGGTGATCTCACGACCGGTGCCCCCGCGCCCGAAGCTGCCCCACGCCGTGGCTCCGGCACGCTTCGAGGGCTCCGGACTCTCACACCGCCGCAGGGCCGCCCCGCGCAAACGCAACGACCGCGGTCGAACTGACCGCGGTCGTGAGAAACAAGCGAGGGGCGGACCGGGCCGCTGCCCGGCTCAGGCGACTTCGGAGAACAGCTGCTCGTCGGCCGCAAGGTCGGCCCGCAGCTTCTTGGTGATCTGCCCGTGGATCTGGCAAACGCGGCTCTCGGTCACGCCGAGGATCTCGCCGATCTCGCGCAGCGTCAGGTTGTAGACGTAGAGGAGCACCGCGACCTTGCGGTCACGGGGCGAGAGGCGCTCGAAGGCGGCGCGGAAGCGCGCCTTGGCGTCCTCGCGCATCGCCGAGTGCAGCGGGTCGGCCTCGCGGTCCTCGGAGGGCAGGGTGTCGATGCGCTCGATCGTCGTGTCGTCGTCAGAGAGCACGAGCGTGTTCAGCGAGCCGACGTGCGAGCGGGTGATCTCGTCCTGGCGGCGCACGAGCTCCGAGGTCTTGATGCCGAGCGCGTCGCTCAGCTCATCGTTGCTCGGCGGGCGGCCGTAGAGGCCGATGAACTGCTCCCGGGCCTTGTTGATGTCACGGTCCCAGCGGCGCAGGGAGCGCGGCGCCCAGTCGTTGCGGCGCAGCTCGTCGAGCACTGCGCCGTGGATCCGGGTCCAGGCGAACTGCTCGAGCGTCGCGCCCTTGGCCGGGTCGTAACGGTCGATGGAGCGGATGAGGGCTTCGAGGCCGCAAGAGATGAAATCCTCCACCTCGCAGCGCGCGGGAATCTCGCGCACCTTGCGGTAGACGATGTACTTGACCATCGGCGCGAACGTGAGCACCAGCCGGTCACGCAGCTTGGGATCGCCACTCTCCTTGTAGGACTGCCAGAGCGCGAGAGTCTCCTGGGCTGACAGGCGGCCTGCCTTATCCTTGACGCTTCGCATCGCGTTCTCCGTCTCCATCCATCGAGGAACTTTCGGGGGGGCACAACCGGCCGGGTCGGCTCGGCACAGGTGACATCGGCCCTGTCGTGGGGGCGGTCTTCCGTGCCGACCACCATCGATGCTCCGTAGTTATCCGCAAACGCCCTAAAAGTGGACAGACGTTCGGGGGAGATCTCGGCGCGATGGACGCGATGTGGACAGCGAGGCCGGCAAACGGCCGTCCGTGCGTCCATCTAGGGTCTGGTTGTGGCCACTCGCGTATTGCTGCTGCGGGCGATCAACGTGGGGCCCCGCCGCCTGCCGATGGCGGCCCTCCGCGATCTGTTGACCGGCGCGGGCTGGCAGGACGTGCGCACGTACCTGCAGAGCGGGAACGTCGTGGTCACGAGCGATGCACCACCCGAGACGCTCGCCGCCCGGGCCCGGGAGATCATCTCCGGGCACTGCGGCTTCGACGTCCCGGTGATCGTCCGCACCGACCGCGAGCTTGAGGCGGTGGTGGCTGCCGACCCGTTCGGCGCGGCGGTGACCGAGCCGAAGCGCTTCTGGGTCAGCTTCCTCGAGCGGTCGCTGGCGGATGCCGAGCGCGAGCGGCTGGTCGGCCTGCTTGCCGGGCAGGAGCGCCTGGTAATGGCCGAGCGCGAGCTCTACGCCTGGCTGCCCGACGGAGGTGGGAGATCGAAGCTTGGCACGGCGCTCGGCGCCCCAGCCAAGGGACTCACGGCGACAGCGCGCAACTGGCGCACGGTGGCCGCCCTGCTCGAGATGTGCGCCCCGTAAGCTCAGGGTCATGCGCGAGTACGTCGTCCTCGATGTGTTCACCGACACGCCACTTCAGGGCAATCCGGTGGCCGTGTTCCTCGACGGCGAGGGGCTGAGCACCGAGACCATGCAGAGCGCCGCCCGCGAGCTGAATCTCTCCGAGATCGTGTTCCTGCTCCCGGGCGACGGCGAGCACGACGCCGCCGTGCGGATCTTCACCCCGGCCGCCGAGCTGCCGTTCGCCGGCCACCCCGTGCTCGGCACCGCGTTCGTCCTCGGCGCACGGACCGGCGGGGACACCGTTGTCCTGCGCACGGGCGCCGGTCCAGTCCCCGTCCGCCTGCGCCGCGACGGCGGGCGCATCGTCGAGGGCGAGATGGAGCAGCCGCTGCCCCGGGATGAGCCGGTCGACGCCGAGGCCGTGCTGGCCGCAGTCGGCGTGGCAGGCGCCGAGCTGCCGGTCGAGGGCTACCGCAACGGGCCGCTGCACATCTACGTCGCGCTGCCCGGCATCGACGCCGTGCTCGGCCTGCACCCCGACATGAACGCGCTGGCCGCGTTCGGCGAGGCCGGGATCAACTGCTTCGCGGCCGGACCCACCCACGTCGAGACCCGCGTCTTCTGCCCCGGTCTGGGCGTCCCCGAGGATCCGGCCACCGGCTCGGCCGCCGGTCCGCTGGCCCTGCACCTGGCTCGCCACGGCCGGATCGCCTTCGGGCAGGAGATCGAGATCCACCAGGGGACGGCGATCGGCCGGCCCTCCGTCCTGCGCGCGCGGGTCGAGGGCAGCGCCGATCGGCTCGAGCGGGTGCTCGTGGGTGGCGCGGCGGTGACGGTGGCTGAGGGGCGTTACCGACTCGACTGACGGCCGGTCTTCGCGTGTTCAGACGGTCAGAGACAGATCCCGATTTCCCGCGCGGCGGACTGCTCTGGCGGTTGGTGCTCGGCTGCCTGGTCGTCGTCCTGGCCGCCGGCGGAGCGACGGCGGTGTTCGTGCTCGAGCAGGTCCACACGGTCGTCCAGGACCTGAGGGCGAACAAGCCGCTTCCGGTCGATCGCCGCGTGCTCGCCCCGGACTACTACGGGGGCCCGGAGACGCTGCTGCTCGTCGGCGACGACTGGCGGCCGCAGACGAAGTACTACCGTCGCGCGGTCCCGCACCTGGCCAACGAGATGCTGCTCGTTCGGATTGACCCGAGCAAGCCCTGGATCTCGATGATGTCGATCCCGCGCGAGCTCTGGGTGCCGATCCAGACCCCCGGCGGCACGATCGGACCGACCCGGCTCAACGCCGCGTACACGTTCGGCACCACCTATCTGGTCGACACGATCAAGCAGATCACCGGGCTGCAGGTCAATCACGTGATCGCGGCCACGTTCGGCCGCTTCGAGCGGGCGATCGACGAGCTCGGCTGCGTCTACTCCACCGTCGACGAGCGCTACTACCACAACAACGCCGACGGCGGCGCGCAGTACCAGAACATCGATCTTCAGCCCGGCTACCAGTGCCTGAGCGGCAGCCAGGCCGAGCAGTTCGTCTCCTACCGTCACACCGACACCTCCCAGATCCGTGACGCGCGCGACCAGGCGTTCCTGCTCGATGTCAAGAAGCAGTACGGCCCCGAGCTGGCGGCGAGCGTCGGCAAGTTCGAGAAGATCTTTGGCCAGACGGTGCAAACCGATGCCGGCCTGCAGAGCCAGACGGAGATCCTCAACTTCGCTGACCTGTTGATCACGGCCGCTGGCCTGCGCGTGCGCCAGGTTCCGTTCGCGGCCACGCCGCTGCCCAATGGCGACCTGAGTGCCACGCCGGAGCAGATCCACGAGGCCGCGCACAACTTCCTGTTCGGCGGTGCGCCGCCGCCGGCCGGCCAGACAGCATCGGTCGCCCGGTCGGTCCACCACCACGGGGCGATCTCGCACCTCCCGCTGACGCCGACGCTGGCCGCGAACGTGGCCGCCGAGAGGGGCGCCACGGCGAACCTGCCCTTCCCGGCGGAGTTCCCGAAGGTGCAGGACCTGTCCGGGAGCGGCGCCTATCCGCTCTCCCCGCAGTGCACGCCCGGCACGCAGGCCTGCGTGCGCAGCTATCTGTTGCCGGGCCCCGGGGGGCGGATGTATCCGACCTACGTCGCTGTCTTCTCCAACGGCCAGCTCGGCCAGTTCTACGACGTGCAGGGAACGACTTGGACCGGCGCGCCGCTGTTCGCTAGTCCCAACCAGACCGTGCGGGTCGGGCGGCGCATCTACGACCTCTACTACGAGGGCACTCAGCTCGACATGGTGGCCTGGCACGAGTACGGAGCGGTCTACTGGGTTCGCAACACGCTGACCAACGCAATGGACAGCGGCGAGCTCCTGGCCATCGCCGAACAGATGGTGCCGGTCGCCGGTGCGCCCCCGATCACGGGCAACCCCCGCAGTCCGGCTGCCTCATCGCCGGTCAGCCTGAAGCCGGTTTCGGTGCCCGTGCTCCCCACGGCCAAGGCGGCGACCTCCACGCGCCAGACGATCGGGTCGCTCGCCGGTCTCCTGGCTCTCGTGCTCCTCCCGGGCCTGGCGATCCTGAGCATCCGCCAGCGACTCTTGGCCCGACGGCTGCGCCTGGAGCTGCACAGCAATCTCCGGTTGGCCGCGGAGCTCGGCGCGGCGCTCCCGCTCCCGGCCGCGCTCCCGCTGGTCGCGTCTGCGCCGGCCCGGCCTGCACCCGCCGAGACGGACTTCAGCGATCGGCGCAATTACGCGCTACCCAGGCGCCGCGTCCTGTCCGTGCTGCCGGCGGTCGTGGTGGCGCTGATCGCGGCGGGCGTGGCGGCCTACCTGCTCACGCGTGGCGGCCACGCATCCCCGCGGTCCACCCGGCTGGCCGCGCGGCACTCCGTGCTGGCGACTGCTTCCCCCACGGCGCCGGTCGCGGTTCTCAACGCGAGCGGGCAGGCCGGCGCAGCGGCCGCGCTGGCCAAGCATCTGGTCAGCCAGCGCGTCCTCGTGATCGGGACCGGAAACGTGAGCGAGGCGCTCGCTCGCGGCGACTGGGTCCTGTACGGCGCCGGCCAGCGGGCGCAGGCGCAGGAGCTCGCGGCTCTGCTGAGGCTGCCGGCCACGCGGCTGGCACCGATCGACGCCAACGCCCGCGCGGCCGCCGGACCGGGCGCGCAGCTCGTCGTCGTGATCGCCTAACCGCATCCGCATTCGCCTTGCCGTCCCGCCGTCCCGGTGGAATACTCGCCCGTGACGATTGGCACACACTCTCCGGAGGTGAGCAGATGTCAGAGCCGGCCAACGTTCTCGTGCTCGCGCACCAGACGGCCGCGCACGAGGGACTGCTCGATGCGGTCCGCCGCCGGGCCCGCGAGAGCCCGGCTCGCTTCCATCTCGTCGTCCCGCGCCAGCCGCACGGCATGCACAGGGTCGTCGATCCGCATGAGGCCGGCGACGCCGAGGCGCGTGAGGTCCTGGCCCAGTCGCTGCCGAAGTTATCCCAAGCGGCCGGCGCCGAGGTGATGGGGTCGGTCGGCGACTCCGAGCCATTGATGGCCGTGCACGACGCGGTCAACCTCGGCAGCTACGACGAGATCATCATCTCGACGCTGCCGCTCGGGATCTCGCGGTGGCTGAAGCTCGACCTGATCAGCAAGGTGCGGGCGCTCGGGCTGCCGGTCACGCACGTGGCCGCCGGCACGCGGGAGGAGGTGGGCGCCGGGGCCCGTGAAGGCGAGCCTCGCTAGGCTGCCGGGGCATGAAGCTGGCAACGTTCCGTGCCCCTGGCCATGAGCAGCCGCTCGCCGGCATTCTCGAGGGCGAAGAGGTGCGCGCGTTCGCCTCCGGGGCGAGCGTCGCCGACGTGCTCGGCGGCGCCGACGCGCGAGCGCCCGGACCCGCGTTCGCGCTGGGTGAGATCGAGCTGCTGGCGCCGATTCCGGCGCCCGGGACGGTGTACGCGATCGGGCTCAACTACGCGCGTCACGTCGAGGAGACCGGCGCCCAGCGGCCCGAGGCGCCGATCGTGTTCGTGAAGGTTGCGGGCAGTGTCACCGGGCCGTCCGGCCCGATCCGGTGTCCCGGCGCCGTGCGCCGGCTCGACTATGAGGGCGAGCTGGCCGTCGTGCTCGGCGCCGGAGGACGGATCGGCGGCTACTGCGTGGCCGACGACGTGTCCGGCCGCGACCTGCAGGGTCGCGAGCCCCAGTGGACCCGGGCCAAGGGCGCCGACACGTTCTGCCCGTTCGGGCCCTGGGTGACCACGGTGGACGAGATCGGCGAGGACCCCGACCTGCAGCTGCGGACCTGGGTGAACGGGGATCTGCGCCAGGACACCCGGACCTCCGATCTCATCTTCGGCTGCCGCGCGCTGGTCGAGTTCATCGGCCAGACGTGCACGCTGCGGCCGGGCGATCTCATCCTCACCGGCACTCCCGGCGGGGTCGGCATCGGCTTCGATCCTCCGCGCCTGCTCGCCGACGGTGACGTGGTGCGGATCGAGATCGAGCGGTTGGGCGCAATCGAGCATCCGGTCCTCGCGCCGCACCTCTCCTAAGCAGGGCCTAAAAATCGACGCCTCTGGGTAAAGGCATCCCGGAGCCGGGAGCGTTCCCGGCCGGGAAGGAGAGACCGGAATGCTCAGACTCCATCCGTCAGCGCTCGATTACGCGATCATGGCGGTCTACTTCGTCGTGGTGCTCGGGATCGGGTTCGTCGCCCGCCTGGCCATCAAGACCGACGTCGACTTCTTCCTGTCCGGCCGTTCGCTGCCGGCCTGGATCACCGGCCTGGCATTCATCGCCGCCAACCTGGGCGCGCTCGAGATCCTCGGACAGGCCGCCAACGGAGCCCAGTACGGCGTGGCCGCGGTGCACTACTACTGGATCGGTGCAGTTCCGGCGATGATCTTCCTCGGCCTGATCATGATGCCGTTCTACTACGGGGCCAAGGTCAGATCCGTGCCCGAGTACCTGCGCCTGCGCTTCGGCGAATGGGCGCACGCCTACAACGCGCTCACCTTCGCCGTGGCCACTGTGCTCATCGGCGGGGTCAACCTGTTCGCGCTGGCCCTGATCATCCACCTCATGCTCGGGTGGTCGATCACCACGGCGATTCTCGTCGCCGCGGCACTCGTGCTCGTGTACATCACTCTCGGCGGGCTGACCTCGGCGATCTACAACGAGGTTCTGCAGTTCTTCATCATCGTGGCCGCGCTGCTGCCGCTGACGATCGTCGCCCTGCACAGCATTGGCGGGATCAACGGGCTCAAGCACCGCGTCGAGGCCTCGAAGCTCGGCAGTGCGGGTCTTCATGCCTGGCACGGCCTGGGTATCAATCACGTGACCAATCCGCTGCACTCGGACTGGGTGGGCGTGGTGTTCGGCCTCGGCTTCGTGCTCAGCTTCGGCTACTGGACGACGAACTTCGCCGAGGTGCAGCGCGCGCTGTCGGCCAAGAACATGTCGGCCGCGCGGCGCACGCCGCTGATCGGCGCCTTCCCCAAGATCTTCCTGCCCGGCATCATCATCCTGCCGGGCCTGATCGCCGCGGTGACCATCCACGGCCTCGGCGGCAAGTCGGTCAGCAGCCAGTACAACACCGCGATCCCGCAGCTCATCGGCAACTACCTGCCGACGGGCATGCTCGGCTTGGCCGTGACCGGGATGCTCGCCGCCTTCATGGCCGGCGTGGCCGCGAACGTCACGGCGTTCAATACCGTCGTGACCTACGACATCGTCCAGGCGTACATCGCCAAGGACCGCAGTTCTGCGTTCTACCTGCGGATGGGGCGCCTCATCACGATCGCAGGCATCGTCATCTCGGTGCTCACGGCGTTCATCGCCAAGGGCTACTCGAACATGATGAATTACATCCAGCAGCTGTTCTCGATCTTCAACGCGCCGCTGTTCTCGACCTTCATCATCGCCATGTTCTGGAAGCGGGCGAGCGCGTGGGGCGGCTTCTTCAGCCTCGTCGCCGGCATGGCGGCGGCCTACGCCACCAACCGCCTGGCCGCGTACCACACGATCTTCCACTTCGGCTCCGCGCTGAGCGCGAGCTTCTGGCAGTCGATCATCGCCTTCATCGCCGGTGGAGTGGTGCTGGTCGTCGTGTCGCTGGTCACGCCGGCCAAGCCGGAATCCGAGCTGCGCGGCCTGGTGTGGGGGCTCAAACGCCCCGAGCAGGATCAGGAGCGCGTCGACATGGCCGACAAGGTGTGGTGGCGCTCTCCGTGGCTGCTGGGGGGCATCGCCGTCGCGATGCTCGTCGTCCTGAACATCATCTTCATCTAGGAGGCTTCCGTGGCCGATCCCGAACAGCCCACCGGTACTGCCGGTCCGGACGATCAGCAGCCCGGCACTGAGCTGAGCGACGAGGAGGAGGCGCGGGCGGCGAAGGCAGCGAACCGCTTCGACATCCGCCGGCTCATCGGCGGGCTCTTCCTGCTCTACGGCGTCACGTTGACGGTCGCGGGCATCGTCGGCTCCCACCATCTCAAGCACAAGGCGGCGGGGATCAACGTCGACCTGTGGACGGGTATCGGGATGATCATCTTCGGCGCGCTCATGGTCTTCTGGGCGCTCAGCCGGCCGGTCCAACCCGAGCCGCCCGAGACGCGGGGGCAGGGATCGGGCCGGCTGCGACGAGCGCCCGCCACGTAGCTAGGGGCCGGTGTGCCCGGCGGCGATCTGAGCCAGGCTGACGCGTGAGACCCGGTAGGTGACCGTCACGCCGGGGACCTGGCCCGGGGCGCCGCCGATGAAGCGGATCGGCACACCGGTGTTCGCGTTGATGATCAGCTCCTCCCGGTAGTCATTGGGGAGGGCCGGGGGCCCGGCGACGATGTCGAGCGCCGGCTGCCCAGCAGCGGTCGTGCGGGTCACCCTCACCTCGCTCATCGTGTCCAGCAGCCGCAGGATCCCGGCGCGAACCTGCGGGTCCGTGGCGCCGGCAACCAGGGTGTCGATCGAGTTCTCCCACACCATGTTGTCGGCCTGGGCCTGCGGGCTGATGAGCGAGCGGCCCTCCTCGAGCAGCGTGAGCTTATGGCGCAGCGACTGCTTGAGCGCGGGGTTATGGGTGGCCGCGATCAAGCTCTCGAACTTCTGCTTGACCCACGCCGGCACCAGCCCGTGAAGCGGCTTCGGCTTGACCCCATTGTCGTAGGTCGCGTTTGCCATCTGCGCGCGGGCGCTCTGCACGTTCCCGTTGGCGGCCAGACGCGCCGCGGCCAGCTCGCGCGACATGAAGCCGTTGCCGACGTTCGCGTCCGCGGCCACCGCGGCGGGTAGGCCGGCCAGCGTCTGGCTGAAGAAGTACTTGCCCGAGTCGCTGTAGAGGTCGGCGCCGGTGATCGACGGACTCGATGGATAGACCTGGGTGCGCAGCACGAGCGTGGCGTCACCGGGCGCCCGCGCGCCGGCGCGGATGTAGTCGGCCAGGCGCACGAGGGGCGATGACGGTGCCCGCATGGCCACCGCGGGAGCGGTGCTCGGCCGCGGGGTGACGGGCACGCGCGCGGCCGGGGCGATGATGACGAGCCCGGCCCCGGCGGCCACGGCCCCGGCGGCGATGGCGAGCGGCCACTGACGCCGCCAGCGCCGGCGCCGCGCGTGTGCGGCGTGCTCGAGCAGCCGGCGGCGGGCGGCGGCGGTCGTGGTGGGGTCGAGCGCGACGGGAGCCGGGCGCTCGGCGCGGAGCCAGTCGATATGGGAGTCAGTCATCGTCGTTTCCTTCCGTCAGATGGGCCTGCAGGCGGCGGCGAGCGCGATGAAGGCGAGAGCGCACGGTCCCCACGGGGACCTCGAGCGCTCGCGCGATCTCGGCGTAGTCGAGCTCCGCCCAGGCGAACAGGAGCAGGGCATCGCGCTCGGCCGGTGTGAGCTCCCCGAGCGCGGTGGTCAGGCGCGGGCCGAGCAACTGGCGCTCGAGCTCACCGATCGGGCCCTCACCCGCGAGTCGGGAGGCGAGGGCTCGGGTGCGTCCCTCCGCTCGCTCCCGGCGCTGGGCGGAGCGGAAGTGATTGCGGATGAGGTTGGTGGCGATCCCGTACAGCCACGGGCGCGCATCCTCGTACCGGGTGTCGTAGCGGCGCCGGTGGTCGAAGGCGAGCCGGAACGTCTCGGCCGCGATGTCCTCGCCCGCCGACCCGGCCCGGCTGGTGCAGAAGCCGTGCAGCGCGGGCCAGTGGCGGTCGAACAGCGCCGCGAACGCGGCCGGATCGCCGACCGACTCCGCCATCACGTGCGCGTCGCCCCGCGCGCGGGGCGGAGGCAGCGCGAGCGCCGCCGTGAGGTGTGTCTCAGGGAGATGCATGTCGGACGCTGATATGCCGCGCGCCTCCCGAAAGTTCATCCCCATGATCCTGCAGCACCGGGCGCATGCGCCCAGCCGGACGACTCGTGCGCCGCACGGCCGCGGCGAGGCTGGATGCCGAGCGGACGCACGCAGGAGCCCGCGGGCGCAGCGCTCGCGGGCGGGCCGGTGCCTGCACCGGCCCGATCCGACCTGACCTAGTGTTCGAAGATCACCCGATCGATGAGCCCGTACTCGACCGCTTCGTCGGCCTTGAAGAAGCGGTCGCGCTCCATGTCGGTGTGTACCTGCTCCACCGACTGACCCGTGTGCTCGGCGTAGATCTCGTCGATGCGCCGGCGGATGTTCAGGATCTCGCGGGCATGGATCTCGATGTCAGTCGACTGGCCCTCGAAGCCTGCCGACGGCTGGTGGATGAGGATGCGGCTGTTCGGCAGCGCGAAGCGCTTGCCCTTCGCCCCCCCGGCCAGCAGCAGCGATCCCATCGACATCGCGATCCCGACGCAGATCGTCTGCACCTCGGGCTTGATGAACTGAATCGTGTCGTAAATCGCCAGCCCGGCGTAGATCGACCCGCCGGGGGTGTTGATGTAGATGGAGATGTCCTTGTCGGGGTCGGCGGACTCCAGATGCAGCAGCTGGGCCACGATCAGGTTCGCCACCTGGTCGTCCACCGGCGTGCCGAGGAAGATGATCCGCTCGTTGAGAAGTCGGCTGTAGATGTCGAACTCGCGCTCACCGCGCGCGGTCCGCTCAATCACCATCGGGACTAGAGGCATGGCGTGAACCCTAGTGGGTCGGCGCGGTTGGGTCCTTCTGAGCCCCGAGTTTCGCCCCCGGCGAAACTCGCTCGCGAGCCCGCCACGGCTCGCCGGGCTCGCCTGGCACGATCACGGCGCTTCCCGCGAACGCCCCGGCGCGCAGATCGGCCAGCGCCTGCTCGGCCTCCTCGAGCCGGTAGGCGCTCACCGTCGTGCGCACCGGGACCTGCGGCGCCAGGGCGAGGAACTCCTCGCCGTCGCGCCGGGTCAGGTTGGCCACCGAGCGGATCGTGCGCTCGTGCCACAGGTCCTCGTAGGGGAAGCTCGGGATGTCGCTCATGTGGATGCCCGCGCACACCACCGTGCCGCCGGGCGCGAGCGCCTTCAGGGCGGCCGGGACGAGCGCGCCGGCGGACGCGAAGATGAGGGCGGCGTCCAGTTCCTCGGGCGGCCGCTCATCGCTCGAGCCCGCCCACACCGCTCCGAGGCGCCGGGCGAACGCCTGCCCGGACGAGTCGCCGTCCCGGGTGAACGCGAACACGCGGCGGCCCTGGAAGGCGGCCACCTGCGCGATGATGTGGGCGGCCGAACCGAAGCCGTAGAGCCCGAGCCGCTCCGCGTCACCGGCCAGGCGCAGCGCCCGGTAGCCGATCAGGCCGCCGCACAACAGGGGCGCCACCGCGATGTCCTCGAGGCCGTCGGGCAGGGCGAGGCAGTAGCGCTCGTCGGCCACCGTGAGCTCGGCGAACCCGCCGTCGACGTCGCGCCCCGTGAAGCGCGCATGCGGGCACAGGTTCTCGCGCCCGCTCGTGCAGTAGCGGCACTCGCCGTCGGTCCAGCCCAACCAGGGCACGCCGACGCGGTGGCCGTCCTCGGTGCGCCCGACGATCTGATGGCCGAGCACGACGGGGAGCTTGCCCGCCGCGATCTCGCCGTCGCGCAGATGCAGGTCGGTCCGGCACACCCCGCAGGCGGCGACCGTGAGGCGCAGCTGCCCGGGCCCCGGAACGGGGTCGGGCACCTCGAGTGAGCTCGAGTGGCCGGCCGGGGGCAGCGAGGACGGCGGCGCGCACCTAGGGGAGGGCGTCGAGCCAGGCGCGCTGGCTCGTGTGCTCGCCGGTCAGCCGGCCGTCGCGCAGCTCGGTCCGAACCTCGCCGAGGGTGCCGAAGCGCTCGGCGACCACATTGTGCTGGTGGATGGTCTCCAGGTTGAGCTGGCGCGCGGACACGAACGCGCCGTCGTCGAGACCGGGGAACGCCTCCACGACGCCGCGGATCATCTCGCGCACGCAGTCCTCGACGAAGCGCGGGCGCCGGTGGGCCTTCTCGACCACGTGGGCCTCGTCGGAGCGCTTCATCAGCTCGTAGATCTCCGAGGACATCGACTGCTCGACGATCTCCAGCAGGGCATCTGCGGCCACGTGCTCGTCGCACAGCTCGGGGCAGCCGATGAGCAGGGTGCCCAGGCCGCGCTGGTTGTGCGTGGCCACCGGGACGGCGTCGAGAATCCGCTCGATCTCCTCGGGCCCGAAGCCCTGATCCTCCAGGCGCTCGCGGGCGGAGGCGGCGACGAGCTGCTGCGCGCACGGGCAGGCGGTCATGCCCTGGGCGGTCACGCCGACGAGCCGGCGGGTGCCCAGCGCGGTCGACACCGCCACACCGTGCAGCGTGTAGAGCTCCTGGGTCTGGACTCCCGACACGGGCGCGGGCTTGTGCTCGGGAAAGCGCGCCTCGATGCTCACCTCGGCCCGGCGCGCCCCCTGGCGAGTGCGCACGAGGGCGGCGATGTGCTCGGCCAGCGTCTCGGCCCGGAACGGTGCCTCCCCGAGGACGACCTGTCCGATCGCCTCGTTGACGACCTCCTCGAAGCGCGACATGTGCGCGCCCTTCTGCGCGCTGCCGAGATCGACCACGCACTCGAAGCGGGCCGAGAACAGCTGCTCACGGCCGCCGTGACGGAGGCGGATGACCTTCTCGACGCCGGTGACGCCGACCCTGGAGAGGCCGATCTGCACCGGGGGTGCCTGCGCCTGAACATCGAGTGCGGGCACGGTGGGTGTGCGGTTCGCGGACATCTTCCCCGTACAGGGTAGAGGTCGCGTCATCCCGCCCCGAGGGCGCGCGGGGCGGGAGTGGGAGGGATATCCGGGTGACCACGCTGGACATCGCCGGTGAATGTGGTAACAATCCGCGCAATCCCTGCTTGAGGGGGCGTGGAGAGAGGACAGCCATCCGGCGTGGAACCGGGTGGCACCGAGAGGGAGGAGCTCAGGGGCTGTGAGCGACGAATCAGTTGTGCTGTTGGCGGACGAGGCTCCGATCGTGGAGCTGGACGAGCTTCGTCCGCTCATCGCCGAGGGACAGGAGCGCGGCTTCTTGACCTTCGAGCAGATCGCCGCCTGCTTGGAGGAGGTGGAGATCACCAAGGAGCAGGTGCAGGAGCTCCACGCCTACCTCGACGAGCACGGCATCGATGTCGTGGACGCCGATGGGCGCCCGGCCAAGGTCGACGGGCGCGACGAGGCGGTGGTCGCGGCGAGCAACGACGGTCCGGCGGCCGAGCGCAAGAAGCCGACCGTCGATCTGACTGTCGAGCCGAGCCTCGATTCGCTGCGGCTCTACCTGCGGGCGATCGGCCGCGTCGAGCTGCTGACCGCCGAGCAGGAGGTCCAGCTCGCCCGCCGCATCGAGCGCGGCGACATGGACGCCAAGCAGCACATGATCGAGGCCAACCTGCGCCTCGTGGTGTCCATCGCCAAGAGCTACCTCGGGCGCGGCCTCACGTTCCTGGACCTCATTCAGGAGGGGTCGATGGGGCTGATCCGGGCGGTGGAGAAGTTCGACTACCGCCGGGGCTACAAGTTCTCCACCTACGCGACCTGGTGGATCCGGCAGGCGGTGACGCGGGCGATCGCCGACAAGGGGCGGACGATCCGCATCCCCGTGCACATGGTCGAGAAGCTCAACAAGGTCGTCCACGTCGAGCGCCAGCTCGTCCAGCAGCTCGGCCGCGAGCCGACGCCGCAGGAGATCGCCGCCGAGCTCGACTGCCACGTGCGCGAGGTCCGCGACGTCCTGCGCATGGCCCAGCAGCCGATCTCGCTCGAGAAGCCGATCGGGGACGAGGACGAGTCCGAGCTCGGCGACTTCGTCGAGGATCAGACGGCCGAGTCGCCGTTCGAGCTGGCCTCCGAATGCCTGCGGCGCGAGAACCTGCGCCGGGCGCTGGCCGCGCTGCCCCAGCGCGAGCGCGAGGTGATCGAGATGCGCTTCGGGCTGAGCGGCGAGCGCCCGTACACGCTCGAGGAGGTCGGCCGGGCGTTCAACGTCACCCGCGAGCGGATCCGGCAGATCGAGAACCACACGCTGAAGAAGCTCGAGGCGCTGCCCGAGGCGCAGCGGCTGCGGGACGCTTCGTAGGGCTCGGGACGCTTCGTAGGGCTCGGGGCTGTCGGCGCGCGGGCGCGCTGCCGCCGGGCGGCGGGCCGCGCTCGCGCGGTGGCGGGTCGGCGGCGGGTCGCGGGGTGCCGGCGCGGCCCTTCGGTCCAACGGGCCCGCGGGGCGAACATTGGCGATCTACTCGTCCCAGGGGCAAGTAGATCGCCATCGTTCACGGTGGCGACGAAGGTGTTGCAAAATTGTTGCAATTTGCAGGATCTTTCCGTCCGCTCGCGCGCGTATTCTCGGTGGTATGCAGCAGGTCTGGACACCCCGGCGCCAGGGCGATGCGGGTGAGTTCTCGGCCATGGAGTGGCTGACGCTCGCGGGTGCCATCGTGCTCAAGCCGCTGTTCGAGAACCCGCACTACGACCTGGTCGCCGACTGGGGAGATCGGATCGAACGGGTGCAGGTGAAGACCTCGACCTACTCGCGGGCCGGTCGCTACGAGGTGGCGCTGGCGACCTGCGGCGGGAACCAGAGCTGGAGCGGATTGGTAAAGCGGCTCGATTGCAGTCGGATCGACGCGCTGTTCGTCCACGTCGGGGACGGACGGCGCTGGTACATCCCGGTGAGCGCACTCGATGGGACGCGCCGCATCAGGGTGGGTGGGCCCAAGTACGCCGGCTATGAGATCGAGGCTGGGAGCCTCATCGCCGGGCGTGGGGGAGGGTCAGGGTGAGCACGGTGGATCGCGCGGGAGGCTGGAAGCGCCAGGGCGATCTCGGCGAAGCTTCCGCCATCGAGTGGCTGGCGGGAGGGGGAGCATGCGTCGGGCCCCGACCGCTTGACCGCCTGTTTGTCCACGCCGGGGACGGCCGCCGCTGGTACATCCCGGCCGCGGCGCTTGGGGGACGCCCGGCGATCACCGTGGCGGGCTCGAAGTACGGGGAGTTCGAGATCGAATCGGGACGCTCGCTGCCATGGTTCTCGGAGCCGCCTCACGAGCTTCAACGCTAGACTGACCAGCCCCTGGCGGGGTTCCCGAGCGGTCAAAGGGGACGCGCTGTAAACGCGTTGGCTCTGCCTTCGCAGGTTCGAATCCTGCCCCCGCCACTTCCAGCGGCCGCCCATCGTGCGGCCCTCTTTTTTGGCGACGGACGGCGCCCAGCGGGCAGCCCCCGGTCGAGCGGCCCTCTTTATCCTCGAAGCACGATGGCTCCCGAGGACACCGAACAGGCGGCCGCCAGCGAGATCGCCGCCCGCGAGGTGCCCGAAGGCGATGACCGGGCCCCCGAGGCGAGGCGGGCGGCCACGGTCCGCCTGGCCCGGCTGCGTCGCGCCGCCGCCCTCGAGGCCCAGGCCGCGGTGGCGAGGATCGAGGTCGCGGACCACCGCCCGCGCATGCGCGCGGGCGTGCTCTGGGGCCGGCCGGGGCCGGCCGCGCAAGCTCGGGGGCGACTATCTGGGTGTCGACGTGAACATCGCCGCTCGCGTGGTCGACGCGGCCAAGGGCGAGCAGGTCCTGATCTCGGCTCCTGTGCTCGATCACCTCGACACATCCGGGCTGCACACCGGGCGCGCCAAGCGTCTGAAGGCCGACGGGGCCCCGCGCGGTCTGCAGGTGATCGAGGTCATGCGCTGAGCGCCACCGGGTCGCCGTCGCCGCTCCCACGCGCGCTCCTCCCGGTGCAGGTTTCGTTGCATGCGCGCCCGTGGCGACCGCGCGTGCGACGGCCCGTGTTACGGTGACCGGCCTCGCGGTCCGCCCCCGGGCCGCGACTGTACCGGCGGCCCGCGCCGGGATCCGGAGCCGCTTGCCCGACATGCATCACCCTTCGACGCCATACCGACGCGGGCTCGCCGCCGTGCTCGTCGTCGTCGTCTTCTTCTGCGCCGCCGCGCTGGCGATCGCGTCCCGTTCGACCCCGGCCCGCGCGGCCGGCGTCGGTCAGCTGCAGCAGCAGATCTCCGCCGGGCAGAGCGAGGTCCGCGGCCTGGCCGGCCAGGTCAGCGCGGCGGACGGTCGCGTCGGCGCGCTCGGCGACAGCATCACGGCGCTCGAGGCCCGGATCGGCGCTCTGCAGGCCCGGATCGACAGCGACAAGCGCCAGCTGCTCGCGCTGCGTGGCGAGCTCGCCCGGGCTCAGGCTCGGCTGGCCCAGCTCGTGGCCAAGGCCGCCCGCGACCAGAACGTGCTCGCCGCCCAGCTCGTCTCGACCTACGAGGGCGACACTCCCGACCTCGTGACCGTCGTGCTCGACTCGACCGGCTTTCAGGACCTGCTCGAGCGCCTGTCCTTCCAGCAGCGGATTGCCACGACGAACGCCAGCGTGATCCGCGACGTGCGGGCGGCGCGCCGGGCCGAAGCCGCCGCGGCCACCCACCTCGGCGCCCTCGAGCTCCACCAGCAGCGGCTGACCGGCGATGAGGTCACCGAGCAGAACCGGCTCTGGCAGGCGCGGCTCGGGCTCGTCTCCGAGCAGATCACGGCCGAGCGCAGCCGGGACGCCAAGGCCGGGCGGCTGGCCAGCGCTCAGGGTCGCCTGTCCAGCCTGCGCGCCGAGCTCGGCCACCTCGAGGCGCTCCAGGCCGCGCAGGCCGCAGCGGCGGCTCGGGCGGCGCAGGCGCGCTCGGCTCCGAGCTCGTCGCCTTCCTCCCCGGCCGTGTCCGCACCCTCCTCCGCCCCCACGCCCTCGGGGGTGGCGAGTTCGGGCGGATTCACCTTCCCGCTGCCCAAGAGCGCGGTCGTCGGACCAGGAAGCTGGAGCCTCGACGACGGCGTCGACATGGCGGCGCCCGGTGACACCCCCGAGTACGCCGTCTGCTCGGGCACGATCGTCCTACACGGCATCGGCGGCTTTGGCCCCTGGGCGCCGGTGCTGCACTGCGATGGCTCGCTCGACGGCTACAGCTACGTCTACTACGGCCACGCCGGCCCGCTCTACCAGCTGCCCGTCGGCACCCATGTGTCGGCCGGCCAGGTGATGAGCAGCATCGGACCCGGCATCGTCGGCATCTCGACCGGCCCGCACGTCGAGATGGGCTTCGCCGACTCGAGTGGCAACCCGATCGGGCCCGGCAGCGCGCCGACGATGATGGCCCTTCTCCGCGCTTCGTACTGAGTCACCGTCGAGCACTGGCGCGTCCGGCGGCGAGAGCCGCCCGGGGAAACCGCTACGCTTGCGGCAGCGCCCTCTTAGCTCAGCTGGTAGAGCACTTCCATGGTAAGGAAGGGGTCGACGGTTCGAGTCCGTCAGAGGGCTCTGCCGTATTGCGTCTAGTGGCGGGGTTTTGGGGTCTCGTGCCGGTTCGTTGGTGGCAACGCTGAGGCCTGGTTGTTCTCGTTGACGGTGTCGACCCGCTCATCGGCGGGAGACGGGCCGTTTTCCACCGAGGAGTACCCCAGCCGAGCGGCGTTGGAGGCTCGGGTGCGTCTCGCGAATCGCCGCGGCCGCCGGTCCGGTCGGCCGGCCGGATGAGGCCCTCGGCAGGGTTCTCGGAGACGAACACCACCGCGACGATTCCCTTCACGCGGACTCACAAGTGCGGAGCTTTCAGACTCGAGCCGCTTGCAGCTCCGCGGCTGGTGGCCCGCGCGACGTCGCGAGGCCGACGTGGACGGTCCTCGCGGTGTTGGATGTAGCTCGAGCGGGCGCATCCCAGCGCCGAGTTGACCCCATGTTCCCCGCATCGCCTCGCCACGGGCGCGAGCGGCAGCGTCGCTCGCGCTGTGCGGGGCTGTGATCGGGGGCCCTGAAGCTTTCTTTCCTTGCCTGCTGGGGCTACGTACCATGCAGTCGGTGGGCGACTGGGGGCGGATCTTCGAATGAGCTCGATCGAGACGGTCACGATCCTGTTCACTGATCTGGTCGGCTCCACCGAGATGTCTTCGAGGGTCGGGCCCGAGGTCGCTGATCTCCTGCGGGTCGAGCATTTCTCGTTGCTGCGCGAGGCGGTCGCGGCAGCGAGTGGACGGGAGGTCAAGAACCTTGGCGATGGCTTGATGGTCGCCTTCATGAGTGTCGCCGCCGCGATCGAGTGCGCGGCGTCGATGCAGCAGCGGATCGAGTTGCGCAACCGGCGGGCCGAGCACAAGCTGGGGGTGCGGATTGGAGTCGGACTCGGCGAGGCAACCCGCGAAGGAGGCGACTACTTCGGCTCGCCCGTGATCGAGGCGTCACGGCTGTGCGCACAGGCCTCAGGGGGACAGGTCCTGATCACCAGGCTCGCGGGGCTGATGCTCGGGAGCCGTGGTGGGCACAGGTTGTCCGCGCCCAGGGCCGCGCAGCTGAGGGGCTTCCCCGATCCCGTCGAGGTGTGCGAGCTCCTGTGGGAGCCATTACCGAGCGAGCGAGTGCCGCTCCCCCCGCGCCTGCAGGTTCTGCCCGACACCGGGTTCGTCGGACGGGAGGCGATTCGCGACCGGCTTCGGGAGCAGTGGCGGCTCGCTCGTGAGACCGAGCGGTGCAAGCTGGCGCTGCTGTCCGGCGAGCCTGGGATCGGCAAGACACGACTTGCGATGCACCTGGCGATCGAAACCCGGGGAGCGGGCGCAACGGTCCTCTACGGGCGCTGCGACGATGAGGTCGGGTTGCCCTACCAGCCGTGGATCGAGGCTCTGCGGCACTTGGTGAAAAGCGCGCCGTCGGAGCTGCTCGAGGCCCATGTCGAGGCCCACGCGGGCGAGCTCGGGAGGTTGATACCCGAGCTATCCGCACGGATGCCAGACTTACCCGAGCCGCGTGCGAGCGATCCCGAGGTCGAGCGCTATCTGCTCTTCGGCGCGGTCCTGGGACTGCTTGAAGAGGCATCGCGGGCCGAGCCCGTCGTGCTCGTTCTCGATGATTTGCACTGGGCGGACAAGACAACCTTGTCGCTGCTCAAGCACGTGGTCAGGTCCGGCAGTCCGATGCGGCTACTTGTGCTCGCCACGTTCCGGGACTCTGAGATCGGCGTCGAGCATCCGCTGACCGCCCTGCTGGCTGACCTGCGGCGGGAGGAGGGTGTGGTACGGGTCGAGTTGGACGGACTCGAGCCAGCCGAGGTGATCTCGTTCGTGGAAGCCGCCGCTGGGCACGAACTCACTCCCGGGGGCGTGATGCTGGCGCGTGAGGTCAGCCGCGAAACCGACGGCAACCCGTTCTTCCTCGGCGAGATCCTGCGCCATCTGGAAGAGTCCGGCGCCGTCGTGCAAGGGCCCGACGGGCGCTGGGTTGTACGGCTTGGGCTCAGCGAGCTCGGTCTGCCGCGGAGCGTGCGCGAGGTGGTCGGCCGAAGGATCCAGAGACTTGGAGAGACCGCCGTTCGCGTGCTGAGCGCGGCAGCGGTAATCGGTCGCGACTTCGATCTGGAGCTGCTCGCGCTCGTGACCGACCGAGGGGAGGACGAGCTACTCGAATCGCTCGACGCGGCCGTAGCCGGATCTGCCTTGCGCGAGAGCGCGGAGGTCCCAGGCCGTTTCACCTTCGTGCACGACTTGATCAATCACACCCTCTATGAAGAGCTCGGTCGCACCCGTCGAGCACGGTTGCACCATCGCGTCGCTGCAGCGCTCGAGGAGTTGTGCGGCGATCAACCCGGCGATCGGCTGGGTGAACTGGCCTATCACTGGTCGGTGGCGGTCCAGGCAGTCGACTTGCCGAAAGCGATCGATTACGCGGGGCAAGCTGCGGCGCGCGCGCTTGCGCAACTCGCTCCGGATGAGGCCCTGCGCTGGTTCGATCAAGCGCTCGAGCTGTTGAGCAGCGCTCAGTCCCCAACGCAGCGGGACCGTTGCGAGCTGTTGATCGGCCGCGGCGAGGCCCAGAAGCAACTCGGCGAGCCCGGCTACCGCGAGACGCTGCTCGAGGCGGCGGCGATCGCACGGTCACTCGAAGACCCGCAACGCCTTGCCCAAGCCGTGCTCGCGAACACACGCGGATGGACGAGTCGCATCTTCGCGATCGATCAGCAGCGCGTGGATGACCTCGAGTCGACGCTTGCGGCGCTTGCGGACGGGGCGCCTGAGCGCGCACGCGTGCTCGCAACGCTTGCCTCCGAGCTGTCCTTCTCAGCCGATTTCCCGCGCGTCCGGGTGTTGATCGACGAAGCCCTCACCACGGCGCGGCGCGGCCCGGACCGCCGCGAGCTGGGTCTCGTCCTCAGCTCAGTCCTGAGTGCCCTGCTGCGAGCGCCGATGCTCGAGGAGCGGTGGACGCTCAGCGCCGAGCTCGTCGCTCTGTGCGATGAGGTCGAGGATCCAGCGCTGAGCTTCATGAGCGCCGCGTGGCGATTCATCGCGGCGCTCGAGCGTGGCGAGCTTGACGAAGTGGACGCGTGCCTCGAGCGTATGCGTCTGCTGGTCGACGCGATTGGGCAACCGTGGATGCGGTGGGTGTGGCTGTTTTTCGGCAGCTCGCGCGCCCAGCTCATCGGCGACATCGATCAGGTCGAGGCGCTCGCCACCCAAGCAGGGGTGCTCGGAGCCGAGACCGGACAGCCCGACGCGCTCATGATCTTCGGTCTGCAGCTGCTCTACGCGCGGCAAGAACAGGACCGGCTCGACGAGGTGGTCGACTTGGTCGCGCAGCGCGCCAACGAGAATCTCGACGTCCCCGCGCTGCAGCTGACGCTCGGCTTCTACTACGCCGAACTCGGTCGTCTCGACGAGGCCGTGACGCGTCTGAATGCTGTTGCGCCGGACAACTTCGCCGCGATCCGCATGGACGCCGCGTGGCTCATGGCGATGGTTCGCGCCGCCGACATCGCCGCGCGCGTGGACGCCAAAGGACCCGCCGCCGCTCTATACGAGATCCTGCTCCCCTTCCGGGAACACATCGCGACCTCGGCAGCCGTTGTCTACGGCTCGGTTGAACGCAGCCTCGGTCTGCTCGCCGCCCTACTGGACCGCCACGACGCAGCGGACGAGCACTTCGCGTCCGCGATCGATATCCACGAGCGCATCGGCGCACAGCTCCAGCTCGCGCGCACGCTGCTGAACTGGGGGCACGTCCGCATCACGCGCGGGGGCCCGCTCGAAACGCAGCGCGGTCGAGTGCTGTTAGGTCGCGCACTCACCATCGCGCGGGAACGCGGCGGCACAGCGATCGAGCGCGAGACGCAAGCACTCCTCGCGACCCTCGCGCCAGCTTGAGCTGCGGTTGCCCACGACAGCTGCGGCGAGCCGGTCAGGCCGAGTAAGCGGTACTGCGGCTAGGCAAGCTCCCGCGGGACTGAAGACACCCATCCACGCTGGCATCGCGACGACCCGGCTCGCGCCGACGGTGCCCGCCGCAGCGCAACGCGGGTCGCGGCGCCGCTCTAGTCCAATGGCCGGCGCACCGGGTCGCAATGGTGCGCGGCGCCGTCGTCCCCGAAGCCGCCGATCTGCCCGCTCCTGTCGGGAAGCAGAAGCCGCGCCGACTCGCTCGAGCTGTGGTGGACTGCTGCTCCCGCGTGAACCCGGCGGTGTGGCCGATCCGCTCGAGCCGACGGACTGAGTTCCGCTTCGGTGAGGAAGCGCGGTGCTGGCATGGTAGAAAGCGCATCGTGCGGGTGGCCGAGACTGACGTTCTGGAGGTCGAGCTCGAGGACGGGGGCCCGGCTGATGGTTCGCCGGTGCTGTTGTTGCACGGGTGGCCTGACGCGCCGCGCGGCTGGCGGCCGGTCGCAGGGCGGCTGCAGCAGCGTGGCTGGCGCACGATCGTTCCGGCGCTGCGCGGGTTCGGCGCGACGCGATTCCGCTCAGCTTCCACGCCGCGCGATGGGCGCGGGGTAGCGCTGGCTGCTGATGCGCTCGATCTGCTGGACGTCCTTGCCCTCGATCGCGTCGCGGTTGTGGGACATGACTGGGGCGCACGGGCTGCGTACACGCTCGCCGCAGTCGCGCCCCAGCGCGTCAGCGCGGTTGTCGCCTTGGCGCTTCCCTATCAGCCGCGGGGTGTGTTCACGATCCCCCCGTTCGAACAGGCACGCGCCTTCTGGTACCAGTGGCTGATGTACCTCGACGCCGGCGTGCGCGCTATCGCTGCCGAGCCGATCGGCTTCGCGCGAATCCAGTGGGATACCTGGAGCCCACCTGGCTGGTTTGACGACGATGAGTTCGCCGCTACCGCCGAGAGTTTCAAGAACCCAGACTGGGTCGCAATCACCCTCAACGCCTACCGCTCGCGGTTTCTCACCGACGAGGGGCGCGACCTGAGCTATGAGCCATTGGCTCAACGCCTGGCGCAGGTGGAGTACATCGAGATTCCGACGCTGATGATCCAAGGCGGGGACGACCGATGTGACGAGCCGGCCGGCTCGTCGGACTTGGAGCGGTACTTCGCTAGCTACCGTCGGGTACTGCTTGACGGTGTGGGGCATTTCCCCCACCGTGAAGCGCCCGATGCAGTCGCGGAGGCAGTCCATCGGCATCTTTCCTCGGCAGGCGGCTGAACACCTCGCTCTCGCGCAGGCCTCCCGCCCCGGCCGAGAAACTGCGTCAGCGTGCACCGCCCCAGGCGTCTGGGTGCACTTCCTCCCGCCCAGGCCGAGAAACTGCGTCAGCGTGCACCGCCCCAGGCGTCTGGGTGCACTTCCTCCCGCCCAGGCCGGCCAGTAGCGGCGGCCACCGGGAGCGGCAAAATCGCCGTTCCGGCACTGTGGATCTGACTGCCCTCTGCGCGCGAAGAGCGATAGCCACCCCGCCGCGACCTGAACAGGCGTCACGCGGCCGCGAGCCCGCGCCCACGAGCGGACGACCGGCACTCACACATTGGCGATCGGCGCCCGAGAGAGCTCGGGCCGGACCCGGGTTCAGCCGGTGATCGTCGAGTTGTCGATCACGAAGCGGTAGCGGACGTCGGAGGCGAGCACCCGCTCCCAGGCCTCGTTGATCTGCTCGGCCGAGACGACCTCGATGTCGGCGGCGATCCCGTGCTCGGCGCAGAAGTCGAGCATCTCCTGGGTCTCCCGGATGCCACCGATGGCCGAGCCGGCGAACGAGCGGCGCTGGCCCAGGAGCGCGAACACCGGGACCGAGAGCGGCTCGGGCGGTGCGCCGACGTTGACCAGTGCGCCGTCGGTCCCCAGCAGGCCGAGGAAGCGCCCGATCGGGAGCTTGGCGCTCACCGTGTTGATGATGAGGTCGAAGCGACCAGCCAGCTCGGTGAACGTCGCCTCGTCGCTGGTGGCGAAGTAGCCGTCGGCGCCGAGCCGCAGGCCGTCCTCGCGCTTGCGCAGCGACTGCGACAGCACTGTCACCTCGGCGCCCATCGCCTTGGCGAGCTTGACCGCCATGTGACCGAGGCCGCCGAGGCCGATGACGGCGACCTGCTTGCCGGGGCCGGCACCCCAGTGGCGCAGCGGCGAGTAGGTGGTGATCCCGGCGCACAGCAGCGGCGCGGCCGCGTCGAGCTCGAGTCCGTCCGGGACGCGCACGACGAAATCCTCGTCGACGACCACATGGTCGGAGTAGCCGCCGTAGGTGATCGTGCCGTCGCGGTCGACCGAGCCGTAGGTCTGCGTGTTCCCGGCCAGGCAGTACTGCTCCTCGCCGCGCTCGCAGTTCACGCACTCGCGGCAGGAGTTGACCATGCAGCCCACCCCGACGCGATCGCCGCGGGTGAACTTCGTCACCTCCGAGCCGACCTCGGCGACGATGCCGGCGATCTCATGGCCGGGGATGGCCGGATAGGGGACCTTGCCCCACTCGCCGCGGGTGAAGTGGATGTCGGAATGGCAGATGCCGCAGAAGCGGATGTCGATGCGGACGTCCTTGGCCCCGACGGCGCGTCGCTCGATGGCCAGCGGCTCGAGGCGGGCGTCGGGCGCTTGCGCGCCGACCGCGCGCGCCGTCGTGGTCTGCTGGGATGGGGTCAGTGTGGTGATCTCGCTCATTGACCTTCCATCCTAGGACGGTGCCCCGGCGAGCTCAGCCGCGGGCGGCCGACCCGGCCGGAACCCGCCGGCGTGAGCTCGGCGCCGGCGCGCCGGTTTCCGCCGCGGTGGCGGCAGAAAGGGCTGCGGCCCGACGCGCACGGGCACGCCGCGGGCGCCAGATCCGCAGGTACTGCGCCCCCACGTAGGAGCCCACGACGATGGCCACGGCCAGGAGCTGGCCGGCCACCGTCTCCCAGTTGGGGAAGAGCGAGAACCAGGTGCCCATCCAGCCCGGAACGTGCACGCCCGCGATCGGGCTCGTGCCGATCCACCCGGCCAACTGCATCTCGCTGACCTCCTCGCCCACCGACACGATCAGCACGGCGAGGAGCAGCACGCCGGTGGCGATCAGGAGCTTCTTGTAGGGCAGGCGCTGGTGCAGGGTGAACGTCAGGACGCCGGCGGCGGCCGTGAACAGGCCGCCGATCACCACGCCCTCGAGCACGACGTTCGCTCCGTAGAGCTCGCGCAGGTTCTGCAGGAAGATCACGACCTCGAAGCACTCGCGGTACACCGAGGTGAAGCCGAGCGCGACGAGCCCGAGGACGAGCCGGCGGGTCGCCGCGTCCCCGCCGCCGACCAGGCTGCGTCGCCGCTTGTTGTGGCTGGAGATCCATCCGGTCCAGTAGATCTTGTGGAAGAACCAGTTCATGACCAGCAGCAGGACGATGATCGACGGCAGGCCGGTGGCGGCCTGGACATCGAACTCACCCCCGTGGAAGCGGCCGATCAGCCACACGACGAAGAACCAGGTGGCCACTCCGGCGCCGAGCGCGGCGGTGCCGCCGGCGGCTACGGGCCGGCGCAGCGCGCTCCGGGCGCCGCGGAAGCTGGCGGTCAGCGCCGCCAGTACGAGGATCGTCTCCAGGCCTTCGCGGAAGACGAGGATCGCGCTGTTGAGCACGACCGTCGTGTGGCTGAGGCGCCGTCCGGACGGCAGCGCGGTGGGATCGCTCAGCCCTCCGTGCGAGTGCCAGCCGAGCACGACCACGGTCACCGAGACCGCCAGCAGCACGGCCGTCCACAGATAGACCGCCAGCCGTGAGCCGTCGGTGGAGCTCTGCGATGCTGTCGGAGTCGGGCGGGCCATCGGTCTCGGATGGGGCAGCGAGCAGTGCACCCCGCCACCCAGCATACGGCATTTCGTTAGGGCACCCTAATAACCCGACCCGAGGGGTTGGGTGAACCGGGCGGCCTACAGCTCCTGGATGTGATCGGCCTCGCGCGGGCCGGGGAACGGCCGGGTGAGGCAGAACCGCTCGAGCGTCGCCTCGGGCACGCCCTCGACCCCGGGCGTGTCCGACGCCTCCCCGTGCGTGTGTGGGTCATCGGCGAACCCGCCCACCTCGACCGAGTGCTGGGGGCTCCGGTAGCCGGACAGGCCGATCAGGTGCAGATCGAGCGCGCGGCCGAGCGCGTCGAGCCGGGCGGCGATGACCGGCTCCTCGTTGACGGTGTAGTCCGTGCCCGGAGCCGGGAAGAAGCCGTACGGTCCCCCGTGGGGCACGAACGGGGTGTTCACGCACGCCCCGCCCACGGGCGCGCCGCCCGTATCGCTCGCCGCCGCCGCCTCCGCCGCCAGCGCCTGGCGATCGAGGATGTCGGTCTCCCGTTGCAACACACCGCGCAAGTGGATGAGCGCGCCCTCGTCGCGCGAGCGCGCGCGGGCGACACGCAGCTCGCGGGTGACGATCGACAGCTTCACCGAGGCGACCTGGTCGCGCTCGATGAGCACGGCGGTGGTGGCGCGGCTCTGGCGCTGCTCGACCGCGGCCAGCCGGCGCGCCTGCTCGACGACGTCTGTGCGCACCGTGATGACGGTGCGCGTCGCGGCCGCGTTGCGCGAGCTCACGGCGCGCAGGTCGGCCAGGCCGTTCAGGAGCTGGTTCCAGCCGCCCGAGTCGAGCACGACGCCGACAAGCGTGGGCGTGGGGGACTCGTAGTCGGCCACCAGCTGGGCGGCCAGGATGCGCCGGTCGCGATTGAGGTCGGACTCGAGCTCGCTCAGGCGCAGGCGAGCCGCGCTCAGCTGCGAGCGGACCTGGACGAGGTCGTGCTCCTGCACGGCGAGCGCGGAGTCAAGATCGCTCAGCCGCTGGCGGAGGTTCGACAGCGAGCCCTCGTAGCCCGCGATCACGCCCGATTCCTGAGCGATCCGGGCCTGCAGCCCGCCGGCCGCGCGCTTGCCCGCGGCCACCCGACCGGCCAGGTCAGCCCGTCCGGGCGCCGCCGCCGCGCCGGCGATGGCGAGCGCGGCACCGCCCACGATCAGGCGACGGATGAGAGGGCGGTGAGGCGGCGAGAGAGACGGCATCAGCGCGGGCGCGGGCGGAAGCTAGCAGCGCCATCGGGCTCGGAGGAGGGCCTGCCGCCGCCTGCAGGCAAAGTTGCACCCGGCGATCGCTTCGCCTTCGCCCGGCTGGGGTACGGATCA
Organism: uncultured Solirubrobacterales bacterium; assembly: GCA_963848745.1. Taxonomy (GTDB): domain Bacteria; phylum Actinomycetota; class Thermoleophilia; order Solirubrobacterales; family Solirubrobacteraceae; genus Palsa-465. The sequence continues at coordinate 188,343 of CAWKEO010000004.1, forward strand.
CGGCATGCCCCAGGAACTGAATGTCGCCGACCTGCGCCTCTCGAGCCCGGCCTTCAAGGGCCACTCCCGCATCCCCGAGCGCCATACCGGCGACGGCGAGGACGTCTCGCCCGTGCTCGAGTGGTCGGGGGTGCCGGACGGGACGCGCTCGTTTGCCGTCGTCGTGCATGACCCCGATGCCCCACTCGTCGATGGCTTCACCCATTGGGTCGCCTACGGCATCTCCGGCGACGCCCGCAGCCTGCCCGAGGGCGCCGAGGACCCGGTGCAGGGGACGAACTCGTTCGGCAACACCGGCTACAACGGCCCCGCCCCGCCGCCCGAGCACGGTCCGCACCACTACTACTTCTGGATCTACGCGCTCGACACCGAGCTCGACCTCGAGCCCGGCCTCGATCGCCGGGCGCTCCTGGAACAGATCGAGGACCACGTGATCGAGCAGGCTCGCCTGATCGGCACCTACGAGCACTAGCGCGAGGAGACCGCCGTGAGCGACGACCGCAAGCTTCAGGATCTGAACCGTGACCGCGTCGGACATGACGGCAAGGCGCTCACCACCGACCAGGGCGTGAAGGTCGAGCACACCGACGATTCGCTGCGCGCGGGCGACCGGGGCCCGACGCTGCTCGAGGACTTCCACTTCCGCGAGAAGCTCACCCGGTTCGACCACGAGCGGATCCCGGAGCGGGTCGTCCATGCCCGCGGGTCGGGTGCCTACGGCACGTTCACCTGCACGGACTCGCTGGCCGACGTGACCCAGGCCGACTTCCTCGCGCAGGCCGGGCGTGAGACGCCGGTGTTCGTGCGCTTCTCCACCGTCGGCGGCTCGCGCGGCTCGGCGGACACGGTCCGCGACGTCCGCGGCTTCGCGACCAAGTTCTACACGCGCGAGGGCAACTACGACCTGGTCGGCAACAACATGCCGGTGTTCTTCATCCAGGACGGGATCAAGTTCCCCGACTTCGTCCACGCGGTGAAGCCCGAGCCGCCGCACGAGATGCCCCAGGCGTCCTCGGCGCACGACACGTTCTACGACTTCATCTCGCTGACGCCCGAGTCGCTGCACATGCTGATGTGGCTGATGTCCGACCGTGCGATTCCCGCGCAGCTATCGCACGATGGAGGGCTTCGGCGTCCACACCTACCGGTTCGTGAACGCCGAGGGCAGCGGCACGTTCGTGAAGTTCCACTGGCGCCCGGTGCTCGGCACCCATTCTCTGGTGTGGGACGAGGCGCAGAAGATCGCCGGCACCGATCCCGACTTCAACCGGCGCGATCTGTGGGAGGCGATCGAGACCGGCAACGGTCCCGAGTACGACCTCGCCGTGCAGCTGGTCCCCGAGGAGCGCGAGCACGACTTCGACTTCGACCTGCTCGACCCGACGAAGATCATCCCCGAGGAGGAGGTGCCACTGCGGGTCGTGGGGCGGATGCAGCTGCACCGCAACCCGGACAACTTCTTCGCCGAGACCGAGCAGGTGGCGTTCTGCGTGCAGAACGTCGTTCCCGGCATCGACTTCACCAACGACCCGTTGCTGCAGGCCCGGCTGTTCTCCTATCTGGACACGCAGCTGATACGGCTCGGGGGACCGAATTTCGCCCAGCTGCCGGTCAACCGGCCGGTGGCCGAGGTCCACCACCACCAGCGCGACGGCTACGCCCAGCACCGGATTGACACCTCGCCGGTGTCGTATCACCCGAACTCGATCGCGGGCGGCTGTCCGCACCTGGCCTCGGTCGAGGAGGGGGCGTTCCGTCACTACACCGAGCGTGTCGAGGGGCGCGTGATCCGCCGGCGCAGCGAGAGCTTCGCCGACCACTACACGCAGGCGACTCTGTTCTACAACTCGCTCAGCGACTGGGAGCGACAGCATCTGACCGAGGCGCTGCAATTCGAGCTCGGCAAGGTGGAGCGGGTCCCGATCCGCGAGCGGATGCTCGAGCAGCTGGCGCGCATCGATGCCGGGCTCGGCGCGGCGGTCGCCGCGGGGCTCGGCCTTGAAACCCCGTCGGCGAGCGGCAACGCGAACCACGGCCGGCGCTCGCCGGCACTCAGCCAGGCCGGGCAGCCGCGCAGCGCGGCCACGCGCAAGGTGGCCGTGCTGGCGGCCGACGGCGCGGACGAAACGTCGCTGAAGCCCGTGCTCGAGCAACTGACCGGCCAGGGTGTCATCTGCGAGGTGCTGGCCCCCCACGGCGGCACGCTGCAGGGTGGCGTCGCGGTCGACCGGCCGCTCGTCACGATGGCCTCGGTCCTCTACGACGCCGTGCTCGTGGCGGGTGGAGCCGACAGCGCGCGGGCCCTGTCCGGCAACGGCACCGCGCTGCGCTACGTGGCCGAGGCGTTCAAGCACGCCAAGCCGGTGGCGGCGATCGGCGAGGGCGTCGAGCTGCTGCGCGAGGCCCATCTCCCGGGTGTGAGCCTGTCCGAGAACGGGCTCGTGGCCGACGCCGGCGTGGTCACGCTGGCCGACGCCGGCGGCGGGAGCCTTGACGAGTTCGGCTCGGCGCTGTTGGCGGCGATCGAGCAGCACCGGCACTTCGATCGCGAGCTGGCGGCGGTGCCGGCGTGAGCGCGTGAGGGCGCGGCTGACGCCGGCTCAGGCTTCGAGCGCCTGCGCGAGGTCAGTCCACAGATCCTCAACGTCCTCGAGCCCGACGCTGAGCCGCAGCAAGCCGGCCGGCACGCGATCTCCCTCCCAGCGGGTGCGCGACTCGAGTGTCGAGGTCACTCCGCCCAGGCTGGTCGCGTTCTCGATCAGCGCGAGCGTGCGCTCGACCCGGTCCGCGGCCGCGCCGTCGGCGACGTCGAAGGACAGAAGCGGGCCGAAGCGCTCGACGTAGCGGGCGGCCACCGGGTCATCGAGGCCGGGGTAGCGGACGCGCTGCACCCGCGAGTGCTCGCGCAGGCGCCGGGCGAGCTCGAGCGCGGTGTCGGACTGGCGCTCGGCGCGCACGGCGAGCGTCTTCAGCCCGCGCAGCAGCAGCCAGGCCGCGTCGGGTGCGGCCACGATGCCCGAGCTGCCCCGGAAGGCGAGCAGCCGGGCATGGTCCTCGGCGCTGGCGCAGCTGACCACGCCGATCAGCGCGTCGTGATGGCCGGCCAGGATCTTCGTCGCGCTGTGCAGCACGAAATCCGCTCCGTACTCGAGCGGGCGCAGGAACAGCGGGCTGAGCACGGTGTTGTCGACGAGGACGCGGGCGCCGGCGGCGTGGGCCGTCTCGATCGTCGCCCGCAGGTCGGGGAACGTCATGAGCGGGTTCGCGCACGGCTCGAGCCACACGAGGTCAGCCGGCGGCGGCGGGCCGGTCTGGTCGAAGCCGGTCACCTCGATGCCCCAGCGCGACAGGTGCGTCCGGAACAGGGCGACGGTCCCGTAGTAGCCCCCGTCGGCGATCGCCACGCGGGCGCCGGGGGCGAGCAGCCCGAGCGCCACCGCGGTGGTGGCGCCGGCGCCGGAGGGGAACAGCAGGGCCGGCCCGCCCTCGAGCTCGCCGATCAGGCGCTCGGCCTCGACGCCGACCGGATGCGCGTAGCGCTGGTAGTAGAACGGGCCGGGGGTCGCGTCCTCGTAGGGGTGGACGGTGGCCCGGTCGACCTGGGGCAGGTGATGACGGGCGAGCTCGGTCTCCCGGCGCATCGCCACAGGGTAGGCGGCGCGGCCGCGGTAGGTCCCCCGGCCGCGCGCTGTGAGCGGAGTGTCTAGTCGGCGGAGACGGCGGTGATCGTCTGGGCGACGCGGCGCCCGAGCTCGCGGACCTGCTGGTCGGACAGGTGGTGGTCGGAGATACCGACCGCAGTCAGTTCGCGACGGATCTTCATGACCACGTGCGCGTCGTCGACGGCGCGGCTGAGCGCGGCGAGCGCTGAGCTCACGGCCGGCTCGTCGAGCGCGGTGACGCCGTCGGCGTTGGCCCGCAGCAGCCAGGTGTGGAGCGCCTCCGCCTCAGCGAGGGGCAGCTCGACGGAGACCCGGCTCTGCGCGTCCGCCTGGGCGAACTCGAAGTCGTTGGAGTGGGTGGTCATGCTCATGGCAAGCCTCCGCGGCAGTCGTGGGCCCCGGCTCCGGGGTCCCCGGTGGTGGACGCAACATTCATCGACAGAACGCCATGGTGACTTAAGTCCCCGCCAGCGCTGCATGCGCGCGTGCACGGCGCCCGGGGCCGCGAGAGCACGGTCCCGCTCGTTTGCGTGCGACGCAATGCCGAACGATTCGGCAAACCGTGCCAACGGGCACCCAGGGACACCCCCGGCCGCCGGTGGGGACTTCGCCACGTGGGGCGTGGCCAACTCACCACGCGGCGAGCCCACCCGCGCCGGGCGGCTCAGCCGCGCGCGATCTCGCTCACGGCGGCGAGGAAGCTGTCGACGTCAGAGGCGTCGTTGTAGAGCACGATGCTCGCCCGCACCGCGCCGCCGCTCTCGCGCAGCCCGAAGCGGCCCATCAGCTCGTAGGCGTAGTTGTCGCCGTCCCACACCGCGATGCCGCGAGCCGCCAGCGCGCTCGCCACCGCAGCCGGCGCATGTGCCCTCGAGCGTGAACGAGATCGTCGAGGTGCGATGCCGGGCCCGCCCGAGCACGCGGACCCCGGGGATGCCCGCCAGCCCGTCCAGCGCGCGGTGCAGCAGCGTGTCGAGATGCGCCTCGACCGCGGTCAGTGCCCGCACGACCTGCTCGCGGCGACTCTCGCCACCGTCGGCCAGGCCGGCGATCCAGTCGATCGCCGCGGTGATCCCGGCGTGCAGCTCGAACGGGGGCGTCCCGCGCTCGAAGCGCTCGGGCACCGGCATCCGGTGCCGGGACGAGCTTGGCCGGCGTGAGACGTTCGAGCAGCGCCGGGTCGGCGATGACCGTCCCGGCATGGGGTCCGAACAGCTTGTAGGTCGAGCAGGCATAGAAGTCGGCCCCGAGCGCGCCGACGTCGATCGGGCCGTGCGAGGTCGCATGCACCCCGTCGACGTAGGTGAGGGCCCCGGCGGCGTGGGCGAGGTCGCTGATCGCCCGCACGTCGGGCTTGGTGCCGATCGCGTTCGACGCCGCGGTCACGGCGACGAGGCGGGTGCGCGGACCGAGCAGCGCCTCGAACACCTCGGGGGCCAGCTCGCCCGTCTCGGGATCGAACTCGGCGAAGCGAACCGTCGCCCCGGTGCGCTCGGCCGCGAGCACCCAGGGGCGGACGTTGGCGTCGTGGTCGAGCGAGGTGACGACGACCTCGTCCCCGGGCCCCCAGTCGCGCGAGAGCGCGTCGGCGAAGTGAAACGTGAGCGTGGTCATGTTCGGGCCCAGCACCACGCCCTCGGGCACTCCGCCGAGCAGGTCGGCGAGCGCCTCCCGCGCCGCGGCGATCGTGGCCGTTGAGCGCTCGCTGGCCGCGAACGTCCCGTGCGTGTTCGCCATCGAGAACCGCAGCGCATCGGCGATCGCTTCGATCACCGGCGCCGGGACGAGCGTTCCGGCGGCGCCGTCGAGCAGCACCTCCCCCGGCCTCAGCCCGGGGAACTCGGAGCGGATGGCCGGCAGCGGGCGGGCCAGGTGGGGCGAGGTGGTGCTCACGACCAGGCCATGCTAACCCGGCGCCGTCCGCCGAGCGCCGCGCTCGCCGCCGCCCCGAAGCAGACCACGACCGCACCGGCGATGGCCAGCGGTCCGCCGCCCTCGTCGCGCTGCCGGAGCGATGTGTCGATCCGCACCTCCGGGCCGAACAGGCGCGGCGGGTGCTCCAGCCGCACTGTGGTGGTCACGTCGAGGCGACGGCGAGTGCGAGCACGGTGACGGCCACCGGACGGCGGGTGAGCAGCGGTGCGGCCCCGATCGCCAGCGCCGCCGTGGCGGCGAGCACGACGTCCGCCCAGCGAAACGGCTGCCAGGCGTTGAACGTGGCCGTGGGTCCGAGCAGCGGTTCGGGCGCGCCGGCCTGGACGATGTAGATCCCGTACCAGTCGGCGAAGCTGGCTGCGAGCAGGACCGCTCCACCACCCGGCGCTCAGCACGATCAGCGGCCAGCGTCGACGCATCTCGCCCGCACTACGTGCGCCCGGGGGCGGCGTCACAGCCCGTCAGCTCACGTCGGCCAGCTCGGCCCCCGGAATCGCCGCGATCAGTCGCTCGGTCTCGATCCCGAACACGTCGTGCGGCGTGCCCGCGGCCGCCCACACGACCTCGAAGCGGCGCAGCGAGGTGTCGATCGTCGTCGGCAGCTCGATGTCGTGTCCGATCGGTGGGATCCCGCCGATCGAAAAGCCGGTCACCGCGCGCACCCGGTCGGCCGGCGCCGGCGCGAGCGCGAGCCGCTCGGTGTCGACACGGCGATCGCCCGCGCACAGCACGAGCCTCGGCTCGTCGCCGCGCAGGAACACGAGCGACTTCACGATCTGGCCCACCTCGACGCCGAGGGCGGCGGCGGCCAGAGCGGCCGTCCGGGCCGAGTCGCTCAGGGTCCGGACCTCGATGTCGAGCCCGCGCGCTGCCAGGCGCCCGGCCAGCCGTGCCGCCGTCGGATGCACGCCTACGCGGTGGCGAGGGCGACGATGGCGCTGGCGGGAATGCTGAGACTTCCGTCGGACTCGATGAAGCGAGACAGGATCTCGCGCGCCCCCGCGCGCAGCGCCTCGATGGCGGCGGGCTCGAGGCCGTCCGTTGCCGCGGCGATCGGGGCGGCGAGGTCGAGCGTCTCCTCCCAGTAGGCGTCGAAGCTCGCATAGGCCTGGGCGAACTCGACCCGATCGGTGGCCACCGAGACGAACCCGGCGTCGGTCAGACGCCGCTCCAGGTCGGCCGGATCGTGCAGCGAGAACGGCGTCGGCTGGCTGGGATCGGGCGGCGGGAGGACGCCCTGGCCAACCATGGCCAGCACCGGGGCCGCCATCCACAGGTTGCGGTCCGGGCGATCCCACGTGGCCAGCGCCAGCCGGCCGCCGGGGCGCAGCACCCGCCGGGTGCGCCGGAGCGCCTCGTCGGGGTCGGCCATGAGCATGTAGCCCCAGCGGCAGACCGCGGCGTCGAACCGCCCGGGCTCGAGCTCGAGCCGCTGTGCATCCACGACGGCGAACTCGACGTTGTCGAGCCCGAGCTCGGCCGCCCGTCGCCGCGCCACCTCGACCATCTCGGGAGCCTGGTCGGTGGACAGCAAGCGGCCCTCGGGCGCGATCCGGGCCGCGAGCAGGAAGCCCGTCTCTCCCGGTCCAGCGGCCAGCTCGAGCACCCGCATGCCCGGCCGGGGCTCGACGGCGGCGATGAGCCAGTCGGCCACCGGCGCCGTCTTCTCCCGCAGCGACCGCTGATGGCGCTCCCAGCCAGACGCGCCCCGGCGCCATACCGCCCTCTCGCGCTCGTCGAGCTCCTGCGTGGACATCGTCACGTTCACACCCCCGTCGCATCCATCGTTGCCGAGCAGACCCTAACCGCTTCGCCGTTCCCGCGGGGACGCATCGGCCCGGGCGCGCGCCGCGGGCTCCATAGACTGGTGGGCGATCCGATGAGCGCGCACACCAACGGCCACCGACCTGATGTCGCCGACCTGCTCGGCCTCACCGGCTCCGAGGCGATGGAGCTCAACCAGCGCCACCTCAACCCGCAGACCGGCAACGTCGTCCGCACGCTCGGGTTCGACCGGGACTGGGTGCGCGGGAGCGGCCCGTACCTGATCGACCGGGACGGGGACGAGTACCTCGACCTGCTCTCCGGCTATGGCGTGTTCGCACTCGGCCGCGGCCATCCCTACGTGAAGGCCCAGCTGCACCGCGTGCTCGACGCCGACCTGCCCAGCCTGCCCCAGCTCGGCGTCTCCGCACTTCCCGGCGTGCTGGCCGATCGCCTGCTCGGCCGCTCGCCGGACTCGGTCGATGCCGTGCTGCTGACCAGCTCGGGCACCGAGTCGGTCGAGGGCGCGATCAAGCTCGCGCGCGCGGCCACGCGCAGGCCACGCCTGCTCTACTGCGAGCGCGGCTTCCACGGTCTCACGCTCGGCAGCCTGTCGGTGAACGGCAACGAGGAGTTCCGCGAGCGCTTCGGGCCACTGCTGCCCGGTCGCGCGATCCCGTTCGGCGATCTCGACGCCCTGCGCCGCGAGCTGGCGGCCGGCGACGTGGCCGCGTTCGTCATCGAGCCTGTGCAGGGCAAGGGTGTGTACGTGGCCGCCCCCGACTACCTGCTCGAGGCCCAGGAGCTGTGCCGGAGTGCCGGCACGCTGCTGATCGCCGATGAGGTCCAGAGCGGTCTCGGCCGCACCGGCCGCTTCTACGCGCTCGACCACGCCGGCCTGAAGCCGGACCTGATCACGGTCTCCAAGGCGCTCTCGGGCGGGTACGTCCCGGCCGGGGCGGTCCTGGCCAGCCGCGCGGTGTTCAGCGCCACCTTCGACTCGATGGAGCGCAGCGTCGTGCACGGCTCGACGTTCGGGGGCGGGGATATGGCCGCCGCGGCCGCTCTGGCCACGCTCGACGTGCTCGAGCGCGAGCATCTGGTCGAGCGGGCCGCGGCACTCGGCGACCGGCTGCTCGAGCTCACCCGCCCGCTCGTCGAGCGCTTCGAGATCGTGCGCGATGTCCGCGGGCTCGGGCTGATGTGGGCGATCGAGCTCGGACCGCCGCACGGGCGCCTGGCCCGTCAGGTATGGGACGCGATCGAGCGCCGCCAGCCGGGCATGTTCGCGCAGCTGGTGACCGTGCCCCTGTTCCACGAGCACCGAATCCTCACCCAGGTGGCCGGCCACCACATGAACGTGATCAAGGCACTGCCGCCGCTGATCGTGGACGAGACGCACCTGGAGCACTTCGCGACGGCGCTCGAGGCCGTGCTGGCCGATGCCGAGCGGCGGATGCTGCGCAGCTACACGCGTCTGGGGCTCGGGCTGGGACGGCGAATGCTGGCCACCCGCTGAGCCCGGAGATGCTGCGCGCTCCCGGTTCGTCAACGTACCGCCGCGAGCGGCGCGCGTCCGCAGGAACGCGGTCCACGCCCGGTGCACGCCGGGGACGCCGGAATTCAGCTCACACTTAAGTCGGATGCATCGCGAAGCCAGTGCGAGTTTTCCGGCCAACGAACCGCCCGCGACCATGAGCTGGGCCGTGCCGTCTCGCGCCGGCGCGCGGCCCGGCGGCGCCGGCGCGCACGATGCGCTCCAGCGCGCCTGCGCCCACCTGCTCGAGCTCCAGCACACCGACGGCTGGTGGAAGGGCGAGCTGCAGACGAACGTCACCATGGACGCCGAGGACCTGCTGTTTCGGCAGTTTCTGGGAATTCGCGACGCTGCTCTGACCGCTGCGGGTGGCGGCCTGGATCCGCTCCCAACAGCTGTCCGACGGATCCTGGGCGGTGTTCGGCGGCGGGCCGGGAGATCTCTCGACGACGATCGAGGCCTACGTCGCGCTCAAGCTCGCCGGCGATGACCCGGCGGCCGAGCACATGCAGCGGGCGCGCGCGTTCGTGCTCGCCCGCGGCGGGCTGCAGCGCGCCCGCGTGTTCACCCACATCTGGATGGCGCTGTCCGGGCTGTGGTCCTGGGACCAGGTTCCGGTGCTCCCGCCCGAGATCATCCTGCTCCCCGCCCAGGTGCCGCTGAACGTCTACGACTTCGCGTGCTGGGCCCGCCAGACGATCGTCGCCCTGAGCGTGCTCACGAGCGCACGGCCCCAGCGGCCGCTGCCGTTCGCGATCGACGAGCTCCGCGGTCCCGACCCCTGGCGACGCCCCGCCGCCGGCTCGTGGACGGGCCGCGGACTGCTGCTCGCCGACCGGCTCCTCCACCTCTACGCGCGGCGCCCGCTGCGTGCCCTGCGCGAGCTCGCACTGGACCGGGCCGAGCGGTGGATCGTCGAGCGCCAGGAGGCGGATGGCTCCTGGGGCGGCATCCAGCCGCCGTGGGTGTACTCGCTCATGGCCCTGCACGTGCGCGGCTACTCCCTCGAGCATCCGGTCATGCGGCGCGGGCTGGCCGGACTGGAGACGTTCGCCATCGAGGATCCCGACGGGAGCCGGCGGCTCGAGGCCTGCCAATCCCCGGTGTGGGATACCTGCCTGGCCGTGCTCGCGCTGGCCGACGCCGGTCACCCGGCCGATGATCCGGCGCTCGTGCGCGCGGCCGACTGGCTGCTGGACCAGCAGGTGCGGGCGCGCGGGGACTGGGCGGTGCGCCGGCCCGACCTCGCTCCGGGCGGCTGGGCGTTCGAGTTCGCCAACGCCAACTACCCCGACGTCGACGACACCACCGAGGTGGCGCTGGCGCTGGCCGCGGTCGCCCACCCGGATCCCGGGCGCGTGCAGTCCGCGCTGCAGAGCGGACTCGACTGGGTGGAGGGGATGCAGAGCCGCGACGGCGGTTGGGGCGCGTTCGACGCCGACAACTGCCGCACGCTCGTGCGCGATCTGCCGTTCTGCGACTTCGGTGAGGTCATCGACCCACCGAGCGCCGACGTCACCGCCCATGCGGTTGAGATGCTGGCCGTGCTCGGCCGCGGCGGCTCCGAGCGCGCGCAGGCCGGCATCCGCTGGCTGCTCGAGCACCAGGAGCCCGACGGCTCCTGGTTCGGGCGCTGGGGCGTCAACCACATCTACGGCACCGGTGCGGTGCTGCCGGCGCTGCGCCGGGCCGGCCTGGGGCCGCGGCACCCGGCGATCCGCCACGCCGTGCGCTTCATCGAGGCCCATCAGAACGCCGATGGCGGCTGGGGCGAGGACTGCCGCTCCTACGAGGACCCGGAGTGGATCGGGCGCGGCGAGAGCACGGCCTCGCAAACCGCCTGGGCGCTCCTCGCGCTCGAGGCGGCGGGCGAGCGCTCGCCGGCGGTCCGTCGGGGGGTCGAGTGGCTCGTGGCCACGCAGCGCCCCGACGGCACCTGGGACGAGCCCGAGTTCACGGGTACCGGGTTCCCGGGCGACTTCTACATCAACTACCACCTGTACCGGCTCGTCTTCCCAATCATGGCGCTGGGGCGCCTCTCGCGTTGAGCGCGACCGCGCCGACCGCGCCCACCCCGCCGGGCTCATTGCCCTCCCGCGACGTCGTGATGGTCCAGGCGGGAGCGGAGAACTTCCCCGTGGCGCTGCGGCTGCTCGGCCGCGACGCCCGCGATCACCTGCTCGCCCTCTACGGCTTCGCGCGTCTGGTCGACGACACCGGCGACGAGCTATCCGGCGATCGGCTGGCCGCGCTCGACGCGATCGAGGCCGATCTCGCACGCGTGTACGCAGACGCGACGCCGCAGCACCCGGTCCTCGCTGCCCTCGCCCCGACGGTGCGCGCGTGCGGGCTGCCACAGGAGCCGTTCGCGCGCCTGATCGAGGCCAACCGGCTCGACCAGATCAAGACCCGCTACGCCACGTTCGCCGAGCTGCTCGACTACTGCCACCTGTCGGCGGCCCCGATCGGGGAGCTCGTGCTGCACGTCTTCGGGGTGAGCACGCCGCAGCGCGTCGCCCTATCGGACCGGGTCTGCGCCGCCCTGCAGGTGATCGAGCACCTCCAGGACGTCGGTGAGGACCACGCCCGCGGGCGGATCTACCTGCCCGAGTCCGACCTGCGCGACTCCGGGGTGGCCGAGGCCGACCTCGGTGCCCCGGCGGCCTCGCCGGCCCTGCGCGCGGTCGTCGCGCTCCAGGTGCGCCGCTGCCACGGCCTGCTGGCCGCCGGGCCGCCACTGCTGCGCGGGCTGGGACCACGTCCGCGCCTCGCCGTCGCCGGCTTCCTGGCCGGCGGCCGGGCGACGCTGCAGGCGATCGAGGCCGCGGACGGCGACGTGCTCGCCCACCGCCCGCGGCGGACGCCGGGCGGCTTCGCGCGGGCGCTCGCGCAGGTGGTGAGGGGACGGTGAGCGCGACGGTGCCCGCCCTCGAGGCCGATTTCGCCTACCGCGAGTGCGAGCGGATCACGCGCCGCGAGGCGGCGAATTTCTTCTACGGGATCCGCCTGCTGCCGCGGCCCAAGCGCGAGGCCATGTCGGCCGTGTACGCGTTCGCCCGGCGGGTCGACGACATCGGCGACGACGCCGGCCTGACGAACGACAGCCGGCTCGAGCTCCTGGCCGCCGAGCGCGCGATGCTCGCCCAGGCGGGCGCGCCGGGCAACCTGTTCAGCGAGGACCCGGTGGCGGTCGCCATCGCGCACGCGCACGCCCGCTACGCGATCCCGCTGGATGCGCTCGAGCTGCTGATCGAGGGTGTCGAGCTCGACGTGCGCGGGGAGAGCTACGAGACCTTCGACGAGCTCGTCGTCTACTGCCGCGATGTGGCCGGGTCGATCGGGCGACTCTGCCTGGCCATCTTCTGCGGCGGTCGCGACCGCGAGCCCGCCGGAGCGGCGGCGCTGGCCGACGACCTCGGCGTGGCCATGCAGCTGACGAACATCCTGCGCGACGTACGCGAGGATCACGAGCGTGGCCGGATCTACCTCCCGGCGGAGGACCTCCGTCGCTTCGGCGCCGAGGGCCTGCCGGACGTGGCGCCGGAGCGCGCAGTCGAGCTCATCCGCTTCGAGGCCGGCCGGGCGCAGGCCTGGTTCGACCACGGCCTCGAGCTCGTCGACCTGCTCGACGGGCGCAGCGCCGCCTGCGTGCTCGCCATGACGAGCATCTACCGGCAGGTGCTCGAGCGGATCTGTGCCGACCCGGCCGCGGTGCTGCGTGAGCGGATCGCGCTCTCCACCGGCGAGAAGGCGTGGCTGGCCGCGCGCAGCCTGGCCGGCGGATGGCGCGCGCGGAGGCCGTGATGACCGGGATCCGCGTAGCCGTCGTGGGAGGCGGACTGGCGGGGATCACCGCCGCGCTGCAGTGCGCCGAGGCGGGGGGCGAGGTCGTCCTGCTCGAGTCGCGCGGGCGCCTCGGCGGCGCCGTCTACTCGTTCACCCGCGACGGCCTGCACCTCGACAACGGCCAGCACGTGTTCCTGCGCTGCTGCACCGCGTACACGGGCCTGTTGGATCGGCTCGACGCGACCGAGCTCGTCACCCTGCAGCCGCGACTGCGCATCCCGGTGCTCGCCCCGGGTGGGCGCCGCGCGCAGCTCGCCCGCAGCGACCTGCCGGCGCCCCTGCACCTCGCCCGCTCCCTGCTCGGCTACGACCTGCTCGGCCGCCGCGAGCGCCTCTCGGTCGCCCGCGCGATGACCGCTCTGCGCCGGGTGAACATCGACGACCCGGGCCATGACGAGCAGGCATTCGGCGACTGGTTGGCCGAGCACGGCCAGAGCCCGGACGCGGTGGCGGCGCTATGGGAGCTGATCGTGCGCCCGACCGTCAATCTGGTGCCCGCCGATGCCTCGCTCGCTCAGGCCGCGCAGGTCTTCCAGGTCGGGCTGCTGCACGACACGAAGGCCGCGGACGTCGGGTATGCCCGGGTCCCGCTCTCCGACATCCACGACACGGCCGCCCAGCGGGCGCTCGGTGCGGGCGGGCGTCGACGTGCGCCTGCGCCGGGGCGTGAGCGCGATCACCCCGGCTGCCGGCGCCTTCGCCGTCGAGGTTCGCGGTGCGCCGACCGTGCATGCCGATCGCGTCGTCCTCGCGACCTCTCCCGGCCGGGCGGCGGCGCTGCTGCCGGCCCGCTCCGGCCCCACGCCCGGGCAGCTCGCCGGGCTCGGCCGCTCGCCGATCGTCAATCTTCATGTCGTGCTCGACCGCCCGCTGCTCGACGAGCCGTTCGCGGCCGCCGTTCACTCACCGCTGCAGTGGCTGTTCGACCGCACCGAGAGCGCCGGGGTGCGCCGCGGCCAGTACCTGGCCATCACCCTGTCGGCCGCCGACGCCGAGCTGGCCATGAGTGCCGACGCGCTGCGCGAGCGCGCTCTGCCGGCGCTGTTCGACCTGCTCGGCGACCGCGCGGGCGTGGACGCCTTCTTCGTCACCCGCGAGCACGCCGCCACCTTCCGCGCTGTCCCCGGGGCCCGCCGGCTTCGCCCACCGGCGCGGACGGCGATCCCGGGGCTCGCGCTGGCCGGGGCGTGGACCGCGACCGGGTGGCCGGCCACGATGGAGGGCGCCGTGCGCTCGGGCCACGCCGCCGCGGATGTCGTGCTCGAGGCCTCCGGGCCATCGGCGCGCCGCCCGGGGGGAACGCCGTCGCGGTCTCGGGACGCGTCGCCGGCGCCGCTCAGGACCGGGGAGCCGGTGTGATGGCGGCCGATCTCTGCATCCTCGCTCCGATGGGCATCGAGGCGCGCGCTCTGCGCCGCGGTGCTCCGTGGGCGCGGGTGACGCGCATCGGGATGGGCCCGCGCCGGGCGGCCCGGCGCGCCGCCATGGCCGTGCACGCCTGCCCGGACCCGGTGCTGCTGGCCGGCTTCTGTGGCGGGCTCGACGAGCGTCTGTCGCCGGGCGACGTCGTCGTCGCCTCCGAGCTCGTCGGCGCCGGCGGGACGGTCGCCTGCCCGGACCCGACGTTGCTGGCTGCGCGCGCTGCGCCGCGGTGGGCTGCGCGTCCACGTCGGCCGGCTGGCCTGCACCCCGCGGGTGGTCACCGGCAGCGCCCGCGAGCGGTTGCAGGCCAGTGGCGCGCTCGCGGTCGACATGGAGTCGCTGGCCGTGGCCCGGGCCCTGCGCGGCCGCCCGCTGGCGGTCGTGCGGGTGGTGCTCGACACCGGCCGGCACGAGCTGCACCGTCCGCTGCGCCTGGCCGGGGCCGGCCTGCGCGCCTACCGGTCGCTGGTCCGGGCGAGCACGCTGCTCGCCGACTGGGCGCCCGCGCTGGGCGAGCGGGAGCTCGTGCTCGCCACCCCGCGCGCGTCCTGTGCCGGGGTCGAGCGCGCGGTCGAGATCGTCGAGCGCGTGCTGGGCGATCAGGGACCTCCGGTGTACGTGCGCAAGCAGATCGTCCACAACGCGCCACGTGATCGCGGACCTCGAGCGCCGGGGGGCGGTGTTCGTGCAGGAGATCGACGAGGTGCCGGAGGGGGCGACGGTCATCTTCTCCGCCCATGGCGTCGCTCCGGCGGTCCGGGCCGGCGCGGCGCGGCGCGGCCTGCGGGTGATCGACGCCACCTGCCCGCTCGTGGCCAAGGTGCACGCCGAGGCCCGGCGCTTCCGTGAGCGCGGCTTCGAGATCGTGCTCGTGGGTCACGAGGGCCACGAGGAGGTCGAGGGCACCTTCGGCGAGGCGCCCGAGCGCACCCACGTGGTGGCCGGCGTCGAGGAGGTCGACGGGCTCGAGCTCGAGCCGGGCGGACGGGTGTCCTACCTGACCCAGACGACCCTGGCCCAGGACGAGACCGCCGAGGTGATCGACGCTTTGCGCCGTCGCTTCCCGGGGCTGGAGGGCCCGCGCTCCAGCGACATCTGCTACGCGACCCAGAACCGCCAGGACGCGGTGCGGGCGGTCGCAGCCGAGACCGATCTCGTGCTCGTGGTCGGCTCGGAGAACTCCTCCAACTCTCGCCGCCTGGTCGAGGTGGCACAGCGCGCGGGCGCCCGCGCCGTGCTCGTCGAGGACGCGCGGGCGCTCGATCCCGCGCTGCTCTCCGGCGCCCGGCGCATCGGCATCAGCGCGGGCGCCTCGGCGCCCGAGGCACTCGTCCAGGAGGTCGTGGCGGCACTCGCCGGACTCGGCCCGGTACGCGTGCGCGAGCACCGGGTCAGGACCGAGGACATTCACTTCAAGCTTCCCGCTCACATCCCAGGGGGTCGATAGATGGCCGTTCCAATCCGTCAGTCCGTTCGTGTCGGCAGCTATCTGGTCAGCCAGAAGCTCCGGCGCCGAGAGAAGTTCCCGCTCCTGGTCGAGCTGGAGCCGTTGTTCCAATGCAATCTGGCGTGCGCCGGGTGCGGCAAGATCCAGCACCCCGAGCACGTCCTGCGCCGGCGCATGCCGGTCGAGCAGGCGCTGGCGGCGATCGAGGAGTGCGGCGCGCCGATGGTGTCGATCGCCGGCGGCGAGCCGCTCATCCATCCGGAGATCGACGTGATCGCCCGGCGGCTGATCGAGCGCAAGAAGTTCGTCTACCTGTGCACGAACGCGCTGCTGCTGGAGAAGAAGCTCGAGAAGTTCACCCCGTCCCCGTACTTCGCCTGGGTCGTCCACCTCGACGGTCTGCGCGAGCGCCACGACGAGTCCGTGTGCCGCGAGGGTGTGTTCGACAAGGCGGTGGCGGCGATCCACGCCGCCAAGGCGGCCGGGTTCCGGGTGACCACGAACACGACGTTCTTCACCCACGACTCGCCCAGCACGGTGCGTCAGGTGCTCGACTTCCTCAACGACGAGCTCAAGGTCGACCAGATGATGATCTCGCCCGCCTACGCGTACGAGAAGGCGCCCGACCAGGAGCACTTCCTCGGGGTGCGCCAGACCCATGAGCTGTTCCGCGCCGCGTTCGCCGATGGCCGGCGGCGCAAGTGGCGGCTGAACCACACGCCGCTGTTCCTCGACTTCCTCGAGGGCAAGGTCGACTACCAGTGCACGGCCTGGGGGATCCCCAGCTACTCCATGTTCGGCTGGCAGCGCCCGTGCTACCTGATGGCCGACGGCTACACCAAGACCTACCGGGAGCTGATCGAGACCACCGACTGGGACGCCTACGGTCGCGGGCGCGACCCGCGGTGCGAGAACTGCATGGCGCACTGCGGGTACGAGCCGACGGCCACGCTGCACACCATGAGCTCGGTCAAGGAGTCGCTGCGGGCGCTGGTGGCCGGGTAGGCGCTTCGCCGGCGGGCGCCGCGAGCCGCATGGTCGGGGCGCGGTGCCCGAGGGGAGTTCGCCACGCCCAGCGTGGCGAACTCTCCACGCGAGTGGGCGATCTTCTCCGATCGACGGAGATGATCGCCCGGGGCGTCTCGCGGCAGTGGTTGCGGCGGTGGGTGATCTCGAATGCCGGCGGTCAGTGCGGGCGCGCGCCCGCTGTCCTGCCGGGCCGCGTAGACGCGGAACTCCTGTTCGAACTCAACCCACCAGCCGGGCCGCACCCGCGGCAGTTGCGCGCGGCGGCGCAGCAACACCGCGGTGAACACGGGCGCGAGGACGGTCAGGCAGGCGAGGACGAGCAGGGCGGCGAGCAGCATGGGCGGGGGCTCCGGCCGGAGGACGAGGTCTCGCCCGGGCTACCCGCCGGCAGCGCGCTCGCCCGCCCTGCAGTCTCGGTTCTGACCCGGGCGCCGCTCAGCGCTCGAGCGGGATCTGCGGCGACGGTGGCGCGGGCGAACGTGCGCTGAGCGTCCGGTGCGGTCACAATTCGCCCCCAGCGTGCAACTAGGGGGTGATGGCCGCGCCGGAGCACCGGACCGACGAGGAGCTGCTCGCGTCGAGCTTCGACGACGAGGGGGCCTTCGCTGCCCTCTATGCCCGCTATGAACGACCCGTGGCGGCATTCTTCGTGCGCGCCACGGGCAGCGGTGAGCTCGCGGCCGACCTGACCGCCGAGGTGTTCGCGCAGGCCCTGGCCAGCGCGCGGCGATTCGATCCCGAGCAGGGAAGCGGCGCCGCCTGGCTGTTCGGCATCGCCCGCCACGTGCTCGCGCGCAGCCGCGCCCGCGGCCGGGTGGAGGACCGGGCCCGGCGGCGGCTCGGCCTCGCGCCGCTCGCCCTGGATGACGAGCTGATCGAGCGCATCGAAGCGGCGGGGGCGGGCACACCGGCGCTCGAGCTGCTCGAGCGGCTGCCGGACGATCAGCGCGCCGCCCTGAAAGCGCGCGTGCTCGGGGAGCTCGGCTACGACGAGATCGCCGCCCGGATGTCATGTTCGGAGAGCGTGGTGCGCAAGCGCGTGAGCCGAGGTCTGGCTGCGCTCCGCGGCCGCCTGACCGCGGAGGAGAGACGATGAGCCTGCTCATGCCCGAGCTCGAGCGCCAGCTGCGCGCGGTCGTCCGTGCGGAGCGGCTCGCGGGCGCCCCGAAGCGCCGGCGCCGGCCGTGGCTCGTGCTGAGCGCGGGCACGATCGTGGCGCTCGGGGTGGCCGTGCTCGCCGTCGTGCTGGTCGGCTCCGGACGGGCGCCCCAGCGCACGCTCGCGCCCCGGCCCGCCGCGCACACCCCCGGATGCGCGGTCGAGCTGTCCGGCCCCGCGCCGACAGGCCCCAGGCTGGCCTCGGGCAGGATCGACGGAACCCGGTGGACGCTGAGCGGCGGGAAGGCGCGGCCGGTGCTCGAGCTCGGCACGCGCCGCTACGGCTTCGCCTGCGCGGCCACGCTCGACTTCGGGTTGATCGCCATTCCTCGGCGCGGCTTCGTGTACGGGTTCGCGGCCGTCCCGCGCGTCTCGCGCGTCGCCGCAGCGATCAACGCGCTGAGCGACGAACATCCTCGCGTCGTCGATGCCCAGGTCCGGGTGCGCACCGGTGGGGGCACCTTCTACCTGATCGCCCTGCCCGGTCCGGCCTGCACCGTGCGCTCGCTGTGGATCGACGCCATGTACCCGGCCGGCCACTGGACCACGATCGTGGGCGACCGCTCGGCGGCGGTGGCCTCGACCCTGCTCAACCGCGCGCACTCCACCCTGGCGGCCGCGCTCGTGCGCCAGTACGACAGCTGTCCGCCCGCCGGGGCGCTCGTGCCGCCGCAGCCCGTCGCGGCGGCCCCAGCTCACCCGCTCCCCGCACCACCGGCCGGCCTGACCCCGGCCGCCCGCGCCGCCTTCCAGGCCGGCGAACGCGTGTACGAGAAGTCCGGCTGCGCCGCCTGCCACGCCCTTGCCGGCACCGGCAACAACGGCCCGGGCGCCGACCTGACCAAGATCGGGGCCCGACTCAGGGCGCCGGCGATCGCCAGCACGCTCGTGCACTCACCCCCGCCCATGCCCTCCTTCACGGCCTTGCCGGCCGCCCAGCGCGCGGCCCTCGTCGGCTTCCTCAGCCGGCTGAGGTAGCCGTCCCCCGCACCGCCGCCAGCGGCGCCGGCACGGGTGCGATCTCGACCCGCACCCGCGCGTCGACGATCAGCGCGCCCGCCGGCGAGGCGATCAGCGGGTTGCAGTCGAGCTCGACGATCTCCGGGTGCGTGTCGACCATCGCGCTCACCCGCAGCAGCACCTCCTCGACCGCGGCGATGTCGCAGCGCGGGCCGCCGCGGTAGCCCTCGAGCAGCGGGTAGCTCTTCAGCGCGGCAAGCATCTCCTCGGCGTCGCCGCGGTGCAGCGGGGTGATTCGCACCGTGACGTCGCGCAGCAGCTCGCCGGCCGGCCCGCCGGCCCCGCAGGCGAGCACAGGCCCGAAGCTGCGGTCGTTGACCACCCCGACCACCAGCTCGACGCCCTCCGGAGCCATCTCCTGCACGGCCACGCCGGACACCTCGTAGCCCGCGGCGGCCGCCGCGGCGCTCACCTCGCCGGCCGCTGCACGCACGGCGTCGGCGCCGAGGACGCCGAGCCGCACGCCGCCCGCCTCGGCCTTCCGAGCCGGCCCGGCGGTGAGCGCCTTGACCGCCACCGGCCCCTCGAAGCCGTTCGCCAGCGCCGCCGCCTCCTCGGGCCCGGCTGCCATCCGTGTCGTGGCCACGGGCAGCCCATAGCAGTGCAGCAGCGCCAGCACGCGCTCGGGGGTCAGCCAGCCCGGTCCCTCGGCCAGCTGCTCGCTGAGCAGCGCCGCGGCGGCCGAGGAATCAATCCCGTCGAGCGTGACGGGCTCGGCCGGCGCCCGCGCCCGCCAGCGCCCGTGCTTGGCCGCCAGCGCCACCGCCCGGGCGGCGTCCTCGGGGAACGCGTAGCCGGGGACCTGGGCCCGCTCGCCCCGCAGCTCCGGCGGCGGCCCCTCGCTGGTCATGAACGCCGCCGCCAGCGTCACCTCCGGGTGTGCCTCGGCCACCACGCGCACCGCGCCCGCCACCTCGCGCGGGTCGGCGGCCAGCGAGGGCACGAACAGCACGAGCACGGCATCGCAGGCGTCCGGCCTCGAGGACGGCGCGCAGCGCGCGCTCGTAGTCCCCGGCCGACGCGCTGGCCACGATGTCGACCGGGTTGCGCAGCGAGGCCCCCGGGGGCAGGAACTCGGCCAGCCGCTCGCGCACCGCCGCCGGCAGCTCGGGCACCTCGACGCCCTCCGCCTGGCAGGCGTCGGCGCACATCACCCCGGGGCCGCCGGCGTTGGAGATGATCGCCACCCGGTCCCCGCGCGGGATCGGCTGCGCGGTCAGCAGGGCGGCCACGCCGAAGAGGTCGTGGAGCGTGTCGGCCCGGATCACCCCGGCCTGCTCGAACAGCGCGTCGACGGTCACGTCCGAGGCCGACAGGAGCGCGCCGGTGTGCGTGCTCACGGCGCTCGCCCCGGCGCTCGAGCGCCCGCTCTTGACCGCCAGCAGCGGCTTGCGCCGCGCGAACCGGGGGGCGATGCGGGCGAACTTGCGCGGGTTGCCGAACGACTCCAGGTAGAGCAGGGCGACGCGTGTCCCCGGATCCTCCTCCCAGTAGGAGAGCATGTCGTTGCCCGACAGGTCAGCCTTGTTGCCCACCGAGACGAACGAGGACAGCCCGACGCCGAGCCGGCCGGCCGCCTCCATCATGGCGATCCCCAGGGCGCCGCTCTGGGACATGAAGCCGACGGCTCCCGGCACCGGCGGGTGGGGGGCGAAGGTGGCGTTCAGGCTGCACGTCCGGCGCGGTGTTGAGCACTCCGAGGCAGTTGGGGCCGACCACCCGCATGCCGGCGTCACGGCAGATGGCCAGCAGCTCGCGCTGGCGCTGCGCGCCCGCCTCCCCGGTCTCGGCGAAGCCCGAGGTGACGACGAGCAGGGCGCGCACGCCGGCGGCGGCGCAGTCGCGGGCCACGTCACACACCCGCTCGGCCGGGACGACGAGAACCGCGAGCTCGACCGGGCGGGGGATGTCGCGGACCGAGCGGTAGGCGGGCAGCGACTGCACGACGTCGGCGTGGTCGTGGACGGCATACACGGGCCCGCTGAACACCCCGTCGAGCAGGTTGCGGAGGATCTCGCCGCCGATCGTGCCGCGGCGGCGCGAGGCGCCGATCACCGCCACCGAGGCGGGCTCGAGGAAGCTCCGCACCGCGGCCACGGCCGCTCGGCGCTCGCGCTCCTCGAAGCGCGCGAGGCCCTCCGCCGACAGCGAGGTCGGGAGCTCGAGCACGATCGCATCCGAGGTCGAGCGCATCTCGACCGGGAAGCCGCTGGCCCGGAACACGCCGATCATGCGGTGGTTGGCCGGCAGCACCTGGGCGGTCAGCGTGGTGATGCCCTGGCGCTCGGCCACCCCGGCGAGATGCGCGAGCAGGATCGTCGAGATCCCGCGCCCCTGCCAGGAGTCGGCGACCAGGAAGGCGACCTCGGCCCGCGTGTCGCTCTCGCGGATGTAGGCGGCGTGGGCAAGGATCTCGCGCGGGCTCCCGCTCTCGGCCACGAGCGCGAAGCGATCGGTGTAGTCGACATCGAGCGACCACTGCACGATCCACTCCAGGCGGGGTGTGCCGAAGAAGCGAAACGCGATCGCCTCAGCCGACACGGTGCCCAGGAAGGCCCGGATCGCCTCGCGATCATCGGTGCGCACCGGCCGCACGTGCACGGTCGAGCCGTCGCGCAGGGCCACGTCGGCCTCGTGCTCGGCCGGGTAGCGGGGCTGGGGCTCGGCGGGGGCGCTCACCGCGCGCTCGTGACGGCGCCCATGCGTGGCACACTACCCTGCCGCGCGGGTGCTCCTCTATCGCCATGATCTCGCCCGCGCACACGATCCGGGTGCGCAGCTGGCCGGGCACCCGGACGGGCCCGAACGGATCGCGGCGATCGAGACGGCGCTGGCCGCTCGGGACTGGCTCGGCGCCGAGGTCCGCGAGGCGCCGGCCGCCTCCGAGTCGGAGCTCGAGCTCGTGCACAGCCCCGCGCATGTCGGGCGGATCCGCGCGCTCGCGCAGGCGGGCGGCGGGGCGCTCGACGCCGAGACCCTCGTCTCGCCGGACTCATTCGAGGCGGCCCGCCACGCCGCCGGGGCGGCCCTCGCGCTCGTGCGGGCGCTGGCCGCCGGCGAGGACGAGGCCGGGTTGGCCCTCACCCGCCCGGCCGGCCATCACGCCGAGCCCGAGCGAGCGATGGGCTTCTGCCTGTTCGACAACGTGGCCCTGGCGGCCGAGCTGGCCCGGCGCGAGCTCGGGGTGGAGCGGGTCCTGATCGTCGACTGGGACGTGCATCACGGCAACGGCACGGCCGAGATCTTCCGGCGGCGCTCCGACGTGCTCGTGGCCAGCATTCACCAGGCCGGGCTGTTTCCGAACACCGGACCGGCCGGCGACGCCGGCTCGGGCGCCGGACTCGGGTACACGATCAACGCCCCGGTTCCGCCCGGCAGCGACGAGGAGGTGTGGCTGTCCGTGCTCGAGCATGTCGTCCTGGCCGCCGGGCTCGAGTTCGCCCCCGACCTCGTCCTCATCTCGGCCGGGTTCGACGCCCACGCGCGCGACCCGCTCGGCGGCTGCAAGCTCGAGGCGGCGAGCTTTCACCAGATGGCCTGCCAGGTGCGCGATCTCGCCCGTGGCTGCGGTGCGCCGGTGGGAGCGGTGCTCGAGGGCGGCTACGACCCGGCCGCGCTGGCCGAGTCGGTGCTCGCCACGGTGGCCGCGCTGGGCGGGGAGGGGAGGTCGGAGTCGATCGCACCCGAGTTCGCCGTCACGCCGCGCATCGCCGCCCACGTCGGGCACTTCTGGACTCTGTAAGACCACCGAGGCGATGGCCGCGGTCAGCGGCTCGAGCGAGGAGGTTGACGCCGCGCGATCCGCGCGCTGGCCGCGAAATCCGATCAGATCGGCGCGATCGTGGCCACGATCACCGGCATCGCCGAGCAGACGAACCTGCTCGCGCTGAACGCCGCCATCGAGGCGGCCCGGGCGGGCGAGCAGGGCCGCGGCTTCGCGGTCGTGGCCGAGGAGGTGCGCAAGCTCGCGGAGGGGTCGCAGGCCGCCGCCGAGGAGATCGGCGGGCTCATCCGGGTCATCCAGGACGACACCACCGCCGCGGTGGGCGTCGTGCAGGACGGGGTCCGGCGCAGCGCCGAGGGCGCAGCCGTCGTCGCCACTGCCCGTGAGGCCTTCCACAGCCTCGGCGAGGCGATCGAGGATATGGCGGGTCGAGCCGGAGCGATCGCCGCTCAGGCTCAGGAGGTCACGGCATCGGCCCGGGCGATGCAGGACACGATGAGCGATGTCGCCGCGGTGGCCGAGGGCTCCTCGGCCACGGCCGAGCAGGTGTCTGCCACTACCGAACAGACGAGCGCGGCCAGCCAGCAGCTCACCGCGTCAGCCGCCGACCTGGCCTCGAGCGCCGGGGCACTCGGGGACGTCGTGGCCCGCTTCGAGATCTAGACCGCTGGCACCCGGCCGGCGTACAGCGCCGCCCGGGTGGCCAGTTCGACCGTGGCGCGCAGGTAGTCCTCATCGGGCACCGGCGCCGGGTCGGCCAGGCGCTCGCGCGCACCGGCGACCAGTTGGGGATCCGCGCGGGCGGCGAGATCGCAGCACAGCCGCGCGGCCTCGCGGGCGACCGCCGGCTCCACCGTCCACACGGTCTCGAACTCCCGGGGCGCCCCCGATGCGACAGGCCGTTCCCACGCGGCCAGGCAGGCCGAGAGCTCAGGCGCATCGCACGCGAGCACCCACTCGCGCACCATCGGGTCATCGTCGGCCAGCGGGATCTCCACCGGCTGGGCGCCGGCGCGCAGGCCGTCCGGGAACTCGGCCATGACGAACGCGAGCTCGGCCGTGCGCGCGAAGCTTCCCCACCGCGGCTGCACGGCCCGGTAGAAGCGCTCGTGCTGGAAGCACGCGAACAGCAGCGGCCGCGGCGCCCGGGCGCAGCACTCGTCCTCGATGGCTGCGCTCAGGCGCGTGAGCAGGGGCTTGGGCATGCGCGCGGGATGCAGGTGAGGGAAGCGCTCGCGCAGGGTGCCGTACACAGAGCGGCGTGGGTGATCAGCAAGCCGGCGGGCCCGCTCGATGGCGATCGCCAGTGGCAGGCCGCCGGCCCGATCGCGCGCCACCGCGCACACCCGCTCGAGGTCCTGCTCGCTGTAGCGGCGATGCCCGCTCGGGCGCCGCTGCGGTGCCGGGAAGCCGTGGCGGGCCTCCCACATCCGCAGCGTGCCCACGGCGACGCCGCTGCGAATGGCCAGCTCGCCGATGCTGAGGCTGGCAGCGGACGGGTCGGTCACGGCTAATATCTATACAGCTTGTGCAGGTTTATCTCAAGACATATTCGGAGAGCAAACGATCGATGGCCGGATACTTCTCCGAGGACGCCCTCATTCGCCGCGTGCACCGCGAGCACGTGGTGGCGCTCTCGGGACCGCGCGCCCTGCTCATGCAGGCGGCCCACCCGCTCGCCTTCGCCGGCTTCTTCGCCTCCACCGGAGCGCTCGGTGATCCGTATGCCCGGCTCGAGCGCACCGCCGCGGCCATGAACACGGTGATCTTCGGCGAGCGCGAGGCCGCCGAGCGGGTGACTGCGCGGGTGCGCCGTGTCCATCGCCGCGTCCGCGGCACGCTGAGCGAGGCCGCCGGGCCTCACGCGGCCGGCACGCCGTGGGCAGCCGACGATCCCGCGCTGCTGCTGTGGATCATCGCGACGCTCGTCGACTCCGCCGTGCGGGTGTACGAGCGCTACGTGCAGCCGCTCTCGGCGGCCGAACGGGAGTCGCTCTGGGCTGATTACCGCGCCCTCGGCCGCCTGTTCGGCCTCCCCGGCCGCCGGATGCCGGTCACCTACGCGGGGCTGGAGGCGTACATCGCCGCCACGCTCGACGGACCGGAGCTGTACGTGACGCCGCAGGCCCGGGATCTGGCCACCCGAATCGTGCTCCACCCGCCGGTTCCGCTCGCCGCCCGCCCGCTGCTCGAGCTGGCCAACTTCATCACGATCGGACTGCTCCCGGCACCGCTGCGCCGCCAGTACGGGTTCGGGTGGGATCCTGTGCGCGGCCTCGCGCACCGGGGCGGCGCCGAGTACACCCGGCGCGTGCTCCTGCCCCTGCTGCCCGAGCGGCTGCGCTACAACCACCGCCCGCGCCTGGCCGCCGCATGAGCACGGCGATCGTCTGGTTCCGCCGCGATCTGCGCGTGCACGACCACCCGGCGCTGACGGCGGCCCGGCGCGAGCACGAACGGGTCATCCCGGTGTTCGTGCTCGACGGCGCTCTGCTCCACGGACGCTTCGCCTCCACCCCGCGGACCGATTTCATGCTCGGCTGCCTCGACGCGCTCGACGACGGCCTGCGCGAGCGGGGCAGCCGGCTCGTCCTGCGTGCCGGCGCGCCCGAGCAGGTGCTGCCGGAGCTGGCCGCGCCAGACCGGCGCCGCGGCCGTGCTGTGGACGAGCGACGTCTCGCCGTACGCCCGCGCTCGCGACCGCCGGGTGAGCGAAGCGCTCCGGGCCGCCGGGGTGCGGGCCGAGCCGCACGGCGGCAACTATGTGATCGACGTCAGCCGCCCCCGCACCGGTGCCGGCGAGCCCTACTCGGTGTTCTCACCCTTTCAGCGCAGCTGGGCGGCGGCGCCTCGCCGTGAGGTCCACCGGGCCCCGCGCGGGCTGCCGGCGCTGCCCGACGCCGTGGAGCCGGGGCTGCGCCCGCACGGTGCCGGCGCGCTCGGCCTCGCGGGCGCGCCGGGGTTCGCGCAGCCGGTCGTGGTGCCGGGCGAGACCGCTGCTCGTCAGGCGGCCCGCCAGTGGCTCGCCGGCGGGCTCCACGGCTACGCCGAGGGCCAGGACGACGTCGGCGGGGACGCCACCTCGATGCTCAGCCCGTACCTGCGCTGGGGCTGCCTGTCGGCGCTCGAGCTCGCCGAGCGGGCGCAGCGCCACGGCGGCGCCGGCGCGCAGGCGTGGGTGCGCCAGCTGGCCTGGCGCGACTTCTACGCTCACGTGCTCCTCGCCTGGCCGCAGAACGCCCGCCTCGAGTTCCAGGCCCGGCGCCGGGACCTCGAGTGGGCGGACCCAGCCGAGCATCTCGAGGCCTGGCAGCGCGGCGAGACCGGCTATCCGCTGATCGATGCCGGGATGCGCCAGCTCAGGGAGACGGGCTGGATGCACAATCGCGTCCGGCTCGCCGTCGCCTCGTTCCTGACCAAGGACCTGCACGTCGACTGGCGTGAGGGCGAGCGCTGGTTCGAGCATCGTCTGCTCGACGGCGAGCCGGCCCAGAACAACGGCAACTGGCAGTGGATCGCCTCGGTCGGCACCGACCCGGCGCCGGTGTTCCGCCGCCTCTACAACCCGACCCGCCAGGCCGCGCGCTTCGACCCCCACGGCACCTACATCCGCCGCTGGGTGTCCGAGCTTCGGGACGTTCCCACCGCGCGCCTGTCCGAGCCTTGGCGCCTGAGCGCGGCCGATCAGCGGGCCTGCGGATGCGTGATCGGCCGCGACTACCCGGCCCCGATCGTCGATCATGGCCGCGAGCGGCAGCGGGCGCTGGAGCGCTACGGAGCCGGCCGGCAGATCGCGAGCGAAAGGACGTGAGGCGATGGCACGAGTGGTGATCACCGGTGCGACGGGCACGATCGGCAGTGCGCTCGCCCGCGCGCTGCGCGAGCGCGGTGAGGTTCCAGTCCTACTGAGCCGCGACCCCGAGCGCGCCCGGCGCACGCTCGGCGACGGAGAGCATCACGCCTGGGCGGACCCGAAGGGCACCCCGCCGCCCGCGGCCGCGCTGGCCGGGGCCCACGCCGTCGTCCACCTGCTCGGTGAGCCGGTCGCCCAGCGCTGGAACGCGCAGGTGAAGGACGAGATCCGCGACTCGCGCGTCCTGTCCACGCGCATGCTCGTGCAGGGCCTGCGCGCCCTCGCTCCGGCTGAGCGCCCCGCGGTCCTCGTCTCGCAGTCGGCCACCGGCTTCTACGGTCCGCGCGGCGAGGAGCCGCTCGACGAGGCGGCCCCTGCGGGCAGCGACTTCCTGGCCGGCGTGGTCGTGACCTGGGAGGCCGAGGCGCACGCGGCGCAGGAGCTCATGCGGGTGGTCTGCCCGCGAACCGGGGTCGTGCTCTCGCCCAGCGGCGGTGCCCTGGCCACGATGCTCCCGTTCTTCCGGCTCGGGCTCGGCGGCCCGGTGGCCGGCGGGCGCCAGTACGTGCCCTGGATCCACCTCGACGACGTGATCGGCGGGCTTGTGCGCTGCCTCGAGGACGAGGGACTCGCCGGGGCGGTCAACCTGACCGGCCCCACCCCGGTGCCGAACGCCGTGCTCACCCGGGCGCTCGGGCGCACGCTGCATCGCCCGGCGGTGTTCCCGGTCCCCGCCCTGGCGCTACGCCTGCTCTACGGGGAGATGGGCCAGATCGTCACCACCGGCCAGCGTGTGATGCCGGCCGCGCTGCAGGCCCGCGGCTACCGGTTCGCGTTCTCCGAGCTCGAGCCGGCGCTGCGCGATTTGCTCGGGTGATGCGCGTCCACACACTGCAGCGAGGCCAGATCGTGGGTGCGGACCTCGACGAGGTGTTCGCCTTCTTTGCCCATGCGCGCAACCTCGAGCACCTGACTCCGCCGTGGCTGCACTTCGAGGTGCTCACGCCGGAGCCGATCGCCATGTGCGAGGGCACGCTGATCGACTACCGGTTGCGCCTGCACCGTCTGCCGATCCGCTGGCACACCCGGATCGAGCGCTGGGAGGCGCCGCGGGCGTTCGTCGATCGCCAGCTCCGCGGGCCCTACCGGCTCTGGCACCACCGCCACGAATTCACTCCCGTGCCCGGCGGCACCCTCGTGCGCGATCACGTCCACTACGCGCTTCCGCTGGGGCCGTTCGGCACGGTGGCGGCCGGACTCGTGCGCCGCGATCTACGCGCGATCTTCGACTACCGCCAAGCCCGGGTCGCGGCGCGGTTCGCCTGAGGGCGGCGACCACCCCGGCCCGTGCAGCGCGACGCCGAGGCGGTCGCGCCAGCGGGTGCAGCGGCGGGCCAGGCGCCACATGTCGGCGTACTCGTGGAGCGCCACCCAGACCGGGTTGTGGGTGTCGATGTTCTTGGTCAGCCCGTAGCGCACCGGCTCGGTCTCGGGCGTGAATGAGCCCAGCAGCCGGTCCCACACGATCAGGATGCCGCCGTAGTTGCGATCGAGGTAGCCGGCGTTGGAGCCGTGATGGACGCGGTGGTGGGAGGGGGTGTTGAACACCGCCTCGATGGCCCGCGGGAGCCGGTGCACGCGCTCGGTGTGCAGGAAGAACTGGTAGGTGAGGCTGATCGCCTGCTCGAGCACGATCATCCAGGGCGGGAAGCCGAGCGCTGCGAGTGGGATCCAGAACGGGAACGCAGTCATCGGCACCCAGGGCTGGCGCAGCGCCGTGGACAGGTTGTAGTGCTGGCTGGAGTGGTGCACGACGTGACTGCCCCAGAACACGCGCACCTCGTGGCTGGCCCGGTGATAGCAGTAGAACGCAAGGTCGTCGGCCGCGAACAACAGCGGCCACGCCCACCAGTCGTTGCTCGAGATCCGCAGCGGGGTGAGCTCGTAGACGCCGGCGTAGACGGCCAGCACGACGAGCTTCCAGCCCGTGTTGATGATCACGTTGCCGATGCCCATGGCCAGGCTGGTGGCGGTGTCGCGCAGCTCGTAGCCGCGCAGCTCAGGAGCGGGATGCCGGCGGAAGGACGCCCACTCGACGCCCAGGAGAGCGGCGAACACCGGGATGGCGTAGAGGATGAGATCGAACATGAGCCAATCTGGTATGACGCCTTGCCAGAAGTATCGGCCGCCGGCGCTCCGCTGTCAAGGGCTTTGCCAGACTGGTCTCGTGGGCAGGGGTTCCGACACCGGACGCCGCTACGGCGGCAAGTCGCTCGACGAGCGTCGCGCGCTGCGGCGTACGCAGCTGCTCGATGCCGGGCTCGAGCTGTTCGGCACCCAGGGCTATGCCCAGACGACGATCGAGCAGCTGTGCCGGACCGCGCGGCTGAATCCTCGCTACTTCTACGAGCAGTTCGCCAGCCGCGAGGATCTGCTCGGCGCCGTGTACGAGCGTCACGTCGAGGCCGTGGCCGTTCGCGTCCTGGCCGCCATCGAGGCGGCGCCGGCTCGCCCCCAGGCCCGTCTCGAGGCCGGGCTGCGCGCGTTCCTCGATGGCACGCTGGCCGATCCGCGCGCCGCCCGGATCAACTACTTCGAGGTCGTCGGCGTCAGCCCCGAACTCGAAGCGCGCCGCCGTCGCGCGCTCGGCGCCTACGCGGAGATGATCGCCGGGCAGATCGACCTGCTCGCCCGCGAGGGGCAGCTCGCGGTGCGCGACCAGCGCCGCGCCGCCGTGGCGCTCGTCGGCGCCACCGACGGGCTGCTCATCGACGCCGTGCGCCGGGGCGCCCAGACCGAGCACGAGGCGATCGTGGCCACCCTGCTCGAGCTGTTCGCGCCGGTACTTTCGATGCGCGAGCCGATTTCTCGATAAAGCTGGTCTTCGGTATCTTCCCGAGGTATCGGGCGTTCGGATGACGCCGGGTAACGATCGGTAGGGATGGCAGGCAGGTGAGTGACATCACGGCTGGGGCGCGGGAACGCACGCCCGGAACCCCGGACTCT
This sequence comes from uncultured Solirubrobacterales bacterium, assembly GCA_963848745.1. Classification (GTDB taxonomy): domain Bacteria; phylum Actinomycetota; class Thermoleophilia; order Solirubrobacterales; family Solirubrobacteraceae; genus Palsa-465. The sequence continues at coordinate 217,746 of CAWKEO010000004.1, forward strand.
GCCGGAGAATTCACTGACGTCATGCGGGCGAGCCGGGCGCTGGCCGTGGCCGGCCATCTCGGACTGCCCGTCGGGGTCGGTGGCCCGGGCGAGTACCCGGGGTGGGAGCAGATCGGGATCCCCGGGGGCGCGCAGCTGCTGTGGCCGGACCGCGAACGCCTGACCGGGCCTCCACGATGGGCGCGCCTGTCCGGTAGTGAGGGACCGATCACCGTGTGCGCGTGCCTGCTCGAGCTCGCGGCGCGCCCGAACGGCGCTGTCGGAGCTGCCGGGGAGCTTCTCGCCGATCGCGTGGGTGGCCGACCTCGACTCCCGTCCCGTCGCCGCGGTGTGGCGGGACGAGATCGGCAACGTCGCGCTGCCCTTCGATCCCGACGAGGTGGCGGAGACCCTGTGGAGCGAGGCGTACGCCGAGCGGATGCCCGGTCGCGGCCGGGGGCCGGCCGGACGCCTCGCCCTCGGCGCCTACTACCGGGTGCGCGGCGTCCTTCCGCGACGGGTCCAGATCTGGTTGCGCCGGCGCTACGCCCGTCTCCAGGCGCGGACCACGTTCCCCGCCTGGCCCATCGAGCCGAGCCTGTCCGCATTCCTCGAGCATTTCCTCACCCTGCTCGCCGGCGTCTGCGGTGAGCCGCTGCCGTATCTGGCCCCATGGCCCCGGGGGCACGAGTGGGCGCTCGTGCTCACCCACGACGTGGAGACCGCGTTCGGCCTCACGCGGATCGAGCCGCTCGCGGCGCTCGAGCAGGAGCTCGGGCTGCGCTCGGCCTGGTACTTCGTGCCCCGCCGCTACGACGTTGACGACGCGCTGGTGGCCCGCCTGCGCGCGGATGGGTTCGAGGTCGGTGTGCACGGCCTCTACCACGACGGTCGCGACCTCTCCTCGCTGGCCACTCTGCGCCGGCGCCTGCCCGCCATGCAGCAGGCCGCACGCCGGTGGGGAGCGGTGGGGTTCCGCTCGCCGGCCAGCCGGCGCAACTGGGAATGGATGTCGCACCTGCCCTTCGACTACGACTCCTCGTTTCCCGACACCGATCCATTCGAGCCACAGAGCGGCGGCTGCTGCAGCTGGTGGCCCCTGCTCAACCGGGGGCTGGTTGAGCTGCCGATGACCATGCCCCACGATCACACCCTGTTCGTGATCCTGGGCCACCGTGACGAGAGCCTGTGGGTCGAGAAGGCCGAGGCTCTCCGTGCGCGTGGTGGCATGGCCCTGTTGGTCACCCATCCCGACTACCTGGACGAGACCGGTCCGGGCCCGTATCGACGCCTGCTCGAGCGTTACGCTGACGACCCGACGGCATGGCGGGCGCTGCCGGCCGAGGTGAGTGCTTGGTGGCGGCGGCGGGACGCCTCGCGGATCGTCCGCGACGGTGACGGGTGGACGGTCGTCGGACCGGCGGCAGGCGAGGCGGCGATCGCGTACGCGACTCCGGTGGCCCGATGAGGCCGACCGCCGAGGTGGAGGTGGCCGTTCTCGGCGCCGGACCGCACGGGCTCTCCGCCGCGGTGCACTTGCGGCGGGCCGGTGTCGCGGCGCACGTGTTCGGCGAGCCGATGGCGTTCTGGCGTTCGATGCCCCGGGGGATGCTTCTCCGCTCGAACCTGAGTGCGAGCAACCTGATCGAGCCACGGGGTCCGCTCTCCCTCGGCGCGTTCGGGGCCGAGCGCGGCGCGCCGGTCGAGGCTCCAGTCCCGCTCGATGACTTCGTCGCCTACGGGGACTGGGTGCAGCAGCGCGCCCTTCCCGATCTCGATCGCCGTCAGGTGACGCATCTCGCCTCCGATGGCGGCGTCTTCGCGCTCACGCTCTCGAGCGGCGAGCCGGTGCGAGCGCGGCGGGTCGTGGTCGCCTGCGGGATCGCGCCGTTCCGGCGCGTGCCGCCGGGGTTCGAGCATCTGCCGCAGACGCTCGTCTCCCACGCCGCCGACCACCGGGAGCCCGCGGGCTTCCGCGGGCGGGCGGTGACGATCGTCGGCGGCGGGCAGAGCGCCTTTGAGCTCGCCGCACTGCTCGCCGAGGCCGGAGCCGCGAGCGTCGAGGTCCTGACCCGCGCCGAGCAGATCGTCTGGCTGCGCGGTCACTCGGTCAAGCGTGCGCTCGGGCGGCTCGGGCCGGTCGTGTATGCGCCCACCGACGTCGGACCGCTCTGGTACAGCCGCCTCGTCGAGCGCCCGGCGCTCCTCGGGCTCGTGCCGCGCGGGCGCCGCGACCGGATCGCTGCCCGCTGCATCCGTCCCGCCTGCTCGCACTTCGTCCGGGTGCGCCTCGACCCTGTGCGCATCAGCACCGGCGTGAGCGTCCGCGCCGCGCGCGCGGACGGCGACGGCCTCGCTCTCGATCTCTCGGACGGGAGCGCCCGCCGGACCGACCACCTCATCCTGGCCACCGGCTACGAGGTCGACTTCGCGCGGTACTCGTTCATCGATCCCGCGCTGCGGGGCGCCGTGCGTGTGACGGGCGGCTTCCCGGTGCTCGAACGCGGCCTCGCGAGCAGCGTGCCCGGGCTGCACGTGGCCGGTGCGCCCGCGGCTTGGAGCTTCGGCCCGATCATGCGCTTCGTGTCGGGCAGCTGGTACGCGGGCACGGCGATCGCGCGCGCGATCGCCGGGGCGCGGACCCAGGCGGGGGTGGCATGACGCCCGCGGCGAGCAGCCGTCCAGGTGCTGTGATCATCGGCGGCGACTACCAGGGGCTGGCCACCGCGCGGAGCCTGGGGCGGCGGGGCATCAAGGTCGTCGTGATCGACGACGAGCCCTCGATCGCCGCCTTTTCGCGTCACGTCCAGTACGGCGTCCGGGTGGCCAGCCTGCGTTCGGAGGACGACACGGTGGCGGCGCTGCGCTGGATCGCGGCGCGCCATCCGCTCGACGGCTGGCTGCTGTTCCCGACCCGCGACGAGACCGTGGCCGCCATCGCGCGCCGGCGGTCCGAGCTCACCCAGCTGTTCCGGATCAGCACGCCGCCCTGGCCGGCCGTGCGCTGCGCCTGGGACAAGCGGGAGACCTACCGCCGCGCCGCCGAGCTCGGCGTGCCGGTACCACGGACCTGGTTGCCCGCCGCCGACGGCCTCGACGCCGTCGATGGGCCGGGGCCGTTCGTGGTCAAGCCGGCGATCAAGGAGCACTTCTTCTACGCCACCGGGGCCAAGGCCTGGCGCGCCGACACCCGCATGGAGCTCGCTCAGCGGGTGCGCGAGGCCAGCCGCCTGATCGGCGAGGATGAGGTCGTCGTGCAGGAGCTCATCCCGGGCGCCGGCGACACGCAGCTCGCCTACTGCTGCTTCTTCAAGGACGGCGCCAGCCGGGCGGAGATGACCGTGCAGCGGCTGCGCCAGCACCCGTGCGAGTTCGGGCGGGCGAGCACCTACGTGCGGACCGTTCCCGACCCCGGCCTGGCCGAGCCCTCGCAGCGATTCCTGCGCGACATCGGCCACTACGGGCTGGTGGAGCTCGAGTACAAGCGCGATCCTCGCGACGGGGTGCCGAAGCTGCTCGACGTCAACCCCCGGACCTGGGGCTACCACGGCCTGGGACAGCGGGCCGGGGTCGATTTCCCCGCCCACGTCTATGCCGACCAGCTCGGCCTGCCCGCGCCGGATGCGGGTCGGGCCACCCCCGGGGTGCGCTGGGTGCGCCTGGCCACCGATCTGCCCACCGCCCTGATCGAGCTCGCTCACGGACGCCTGGCCGCGCGCCGCTACGCGGGCTCGCTCGCGCGCGCCGACGTGGGAGGCGTGTTCAGTCGCGAGGATCCGCTGCCCGCCCTGGCCGAGCTGGCCCTGCTCCCGTACATGGCCGTGGCCCGGGGGCTGTAGCGGGGTCATCCGCCGGGCCGGGAGACCCCCGGCCGTCATCATTGGCCCGGTGGAGGTGCCGGCATGAGAGAGGCGGCTGCCCTGGTGGTGCTCGCTGCCTGCCTCGTTGCCGCGGTGACCCGTCCCCGCTGGGCGCCGGACTGGGCGGTGGCCGTGGTCGGGTCCGGGTTGCTGGCCCTCGGGGGCGTGCTCGCCACGCGCGGGGCGCACTCGGTGCTGCGCCAGCTCGGCCCGACCCTCGGCTTCCTGGCCGCGCTGCTCGTGCTCGCCGATGGCTGCGCCCGCGCGGGGCTGTTCGACGCGCTCGGGGCCGCCATGGCGCGCGGGTCCCGCGGAGCACCGCGGCGATTGCTCGCGCTCGTGTTCGCGGGCGCCGGAGTGACCACGGCGGTGCTCAGCCTCGACGCCACCGTGCTGCTGCTCACGCCGGTCGTGTTCGCCACGGCTCGGCGGCTGCGGCTGAGCGCACGGCCGCACGTGTACGCCTGCTCGCACCTCGCCAACAGCGCCTCGCTGCTGCTGCCGGTCTCGAACCTCACGAACCTGCTCGCGTTCAGCGCCACCGGGCTGTCCTTCCTCCACTTCGCCGGGCTGATGGCACTCCCATGGCTGGCCGCGGTGGGCGTCGAGTGGCTCGTGCTCAGCCGGGCTTTCGCGGGCGAGCTTGACTCAGCGACGGGCCGTCCGGACCCGGCGGCCACGGCGGTCCGGATGCCCCGGTTCGCCGCCGGCGTCGTGATCGCCACGCTGGCCGCCTTCGGGCTCAGTTCACTGATCGGGATCGCGCCGGTGTGGGCTGCCGCCGCCGGGGCGCTCGCCCTCGCCCTCGAGCAGCGCCCGGCGCCGCGGGCGCTCGTGCGCGCCGTACAGCCCGGCTTTCTCGCCTTCGTGCTCGGGCTCGCGCTCGTCGTCCACGCCGCCTCTCAGCAGGGTCTCGCCGCCGGCCTGGCCGAGGTCGTGCCCCACTCGAGCTCGCTGCCGGCGCTCCTGGCCATCGCCGCCATCGCGGCCCTCGCCGCCAACCTGTTCAACAACCTGCCCGCCACGCTCATGCTCCTGCCCGTCGTGACCGCCGGCGGCCGCTCCGCTGTGCTCGCCATGTTGATCGGGGTGGGCGCCGGTCCGAACCTCACCTACGTCGGCTCGCTCGCCACGCTGCTCTGGCGCCGGGTGCTCCACGCCCACGACGAGAGAACCGACGTGGTGGAGTTCGTGCGCCTGGGTCTCCTCACCGTGCCGGCAGTGCTCGTCGCCTCGACACTCGCGTTGTGGTTGTCTACGCGAGTGCTGTGATGCGGGTTCTCATCTGGATCGCCGAGGAGACGTGGGAGGCCTGCGTCGAGGAGGCGGGCCAGTTCCTGCCCAGCGCGGCACAGACGACGCTGCTGCACGTCACCGCGGGCGATGTCGAGTCGCTTGCCGAGGGCGGGTGGGCCGGACTGCTCGGCCGCCGTCCTCCGCGGCGGCCTGAGCCGGCGCTGTCCTCGATCTCCGACGCCGAGGCCCAGGCGCTGCTCGAGTCCGCCCGCCAGCGGCTCGGCCGCCCGGCCGGCCTGCTCGCCCGCCGTGGGCGGGTCGAGCGCGAGGTCGTGCGGGCGAGCGCGGACGCCGACCTGCTCGTGCTCGCCCGGGATGGCGCTCCGGGCCACGCCGGACCGAAGAGCTTCGGCCCGCGCACGCGCTATGTCCTCGACCACGTTGCCTGCCCGGTGCTCGTGCTGCCGCGCGCCCGTCAGTGAGCCGCGCCGGCTCGGCGGGCCCCGAGCCAGGCCGCGGCCCGCTCGAGCGGCTCGAGCACCCGGTGGTAGTTGCCCGGAGTGATGCGCACGAGCGCGTCGAGGAAGTAGGCGTCGGGGCCGACGAGGATGCGGCTGCGGCCGGCGTCGACGCCCTGGTGGATGATCTCCGCCGCCCGCTCGGGTGTCGTGTGAGCGATGGCGTCGAACTCGCCCACGATGTCCTCCCGGCTGCGGTTCTCGCCCCGCGGGTCCTCGTGCACCTTCGCGCTGCGGGCGATGTTCGTCTTGATCCCGCCGGGGTGCACGGTGATCGCGCGCACGCCGGTGCCGCGGAGCTCGTGACGCAGGGACTCGGTGAAGCCGCGTACGGCGAACTTGGACGAGCAGTAGGCGGCCTGGTAGGGAACGCCGACCAGGCCGAACACGCTCGAGGTGTTGACGATCGCTCCCTCGCCCTGGCGCAGGAGCAGGGGCAGGAAGGCCCTCGTCCCGTGCACGACGCCGTCGAAGTTGATCTGCATGAGCCAGTCGTGATCCTCCGGGGGCGTGGTGGCCACGGTGGCGGTCATGGCCACGCCGGCGTTGTTGAACACCGCGCCGAGCGGGGCCGGCGCCCAGTCGGCCACGTCAGCGGCGAAGGTGAGCTGGCCCTGGCGGTCGCGGACATCGAGCCGCCGGGCGAGCACGGGTCCGTCGAGCAGGGCCTCGGTCTCCTCCAGGGCGTCGGCCTGCACGTCGGCGATGGCCACCGGGCAGCCGGATCCGGAGAGCCGGCGAGCCAGCGCGCGGCCGATCCCCGATCCGGCTCCCGTGATGACCGCCGTGCGCCCAGCCAGCGGCGCCGGTCGTGCCTTGCTCATGCGGTTCCTCCTGTCGTCGCGACACACGGCGGCGGATCGTGCCAGGTCGGCGCGTGGCCGGCGTCGGGCGATTCAGGCGCAGGCGGCGGCGACGCCGGCCAGGGCCGGGCGCGGGGCGGCGTCCGGCTGCGGGCGCTCGAGCCGCCGGGCCGGCGCGCTCTGGGCCTGGAGGCGGATGAACAGCTCGAGCAGGATCGGATCGAAGTGCGCACCGGAGCCGGCCTGCATGAGCGCGAGCGCGTCACCCCTGGACATCGCGCGGCGGTAGGGCCGGTCGGAGGTGAGCGCATCGAACACGTCGGCGATGGCGGCGATCCGGCCCTCGAGTGGAATCTCCTCGCCGCGCAGACCGCGCGGATAGCCGCCGCCGTCCCAGCGCTCGTGGTGCGTGAAGGCGATCGTCGCCGCCAGCTCGGTGAACGGCGCGCCCTGGCCGGCCAGGATGGCGTGGCCGCGCTCGGCGTGGCTCTGGATCATCACGCGCTCCCGCGCGGTCAGCGCTCCGGGCTTGGTGAGCAGGCCGTCGGGCATTTCGAGCTTGCCCACGTCGTGCAGGGCGCTGGCCAGGCCGATGACGGTGCTGCGTGCGGTCCCCATTCCGGCGGCCTCGGCCAGCCGCTGGGCGTAGCGGCTCACTCGCTGGGTGTGGCCGAGGCGACCCGCGCGCTCGCGCGGGGCGACGAACGGGGCGCCGAGCACGACGATGCCCTCGGGCGCGTGCGGGTTGCCGATGCGCACGAGCACGACGACCGCGAGCGCGGCGCGGCCCTGCACGGCGCGGGCGCGTGACTCGCCGTCCTGTCCCCGGAGGCGGAACACCCGTCCGGTGGCGGCGGCCAGGGAGTCGAGCAGCAGCTCGGTGTCGCCGAAGAAGTCCTCGAGCGCCCAGGGGTCGGGGAAGCCCGTGTGCACCTCGAGCACGGGCTCGCGGCGGGCGGAGAGGCTGAAGGCGGCGGCACAGGTGAGGCCGCTGAGCTCCATGCAGTGCAGAAGGCTGCGGTGGACGGCGGCGTGACCCGAGGCGCTCATGGTCAGGCGCGCCATCCGGCTGTTCATCGGCGCGGCACCGGCGGCGCCCCGACGCTCTCGGCGACGCACGCCCGCAGCTTGAGCGAATGCGTGCGTCGCATCGAGACCGGTCCCATGGGGCGGGAATCGTCTCGCAATTTGCGGAGCTTTATGCGGAATGTAGGTTTGATGGAGCCTCTGAGCCTCGCCGCGCACCAACCCGAGCGATGTTCGCGTGGCGAACGCCCTGTCCGTGACGCGAACGTCATCCGGCGCCGCCGATCGGCGCCCCGAGCACGGTGTCGGGGATGCCGAAGGCGTCGACCAGCGCACCGGCCTGGGTGCGCACCTCGTTGCACAGCCGGTTGACCTCACGGGTGATCGCCTTGCATCGCGGCCCCGACAGGCGCCCATGCTCCTGGAAGAAGCCGCGATCGGTCTCGATCGCGGTGAGCGCGAACAGATCGCAGAGCCGCGCCAGCGCGGCCCGCTGCGCCTCGTCCTCGCACGCCTCCACGGCCGCGCCGAAGGACTCGAGCAGCACGGTCTCGATGTGGGCGCCGGCGGCGGCGATCGCGTGATCCTGCACCGCCCGGAACACCTCGAACGGATCGTGCCCGTCGCCGAGGCCGCGCCGGAAGCGCTGGGCCACCCCGGCCGTCATGTGTCCCTCCCGCCAGCGGAACAGGTCGAGCTGGTACTCGCGGTCGCACAGTCCGCCCTCGTCCTCGCTGCCGGTCACGACGTCGCCGATGACCTGGAGGATCTTGCGGGCGAACAGCCGCTCGACGATCGTCTCGACCGCCTGCTCGGCCACGAACAGCACCGTCTCGCGCGGGTTCAGCTCTCCGAAGTGCTCGCGGTAGTCGGTGAGGATGCCCTTGGCCACGAGCATCATGAGCACGGTGTTGTCGCCCTCGAAGGTGGTGAAGATGTCGGTGTCGGCCTTCAGCGCGGCGAAGCGGTTCACGCTCATGTAGCCGGCGCCGCCGCAGCACTCGCGCGCGGTCTGGATCGTCGCCGTCGCGTGCCAGGAGGCGGCCGCCTTCATCCCGGCGGCCAGCGTCTCGAGCTCGCGGCGCTCGCGCTCGGGGGCGTCCGGCTGGCTGAACACCGCGTGGAAGCGCTCGCGCAGCGCGTCCTGGGCGAAGTGCAGGGCGTAGGTGCGGGCGAGCCGGGGGAGCAGCCTGCGCTGGTGGGTCCGGTAGTCGAGCAGCAGCACCTCCTCACCCGGCGCGGGTCCGAACTGGCGCCGTGTGAGCCCATAGCGGATGGCGATCGTCAGCGCGCTCTTGGCGGCGCTGATCGACGCGCCGGAGATGCACACCCGGCCCTGTACGAGCGTGCCCAGCATGGTGAAGAAGCGCTTGCCCGCGCTGTCGATCGGGCTCGAGTAGATGCCGTGCTCGTCGACGTCCCCGTAGCGGTTCAGCAGCGCCTCGCGCGGCACGCGCACCTGGTCGAACCACAGGCGGCCGTTGTCGACCCCGTTCAGGCCCATCTTCTCGCCGCAATCCTCGATGCGCACGCCGGGCAGGACCTGGCCGTCCGCGTCGCGCAGCGGGACGACGAGCGCGTGCACGCCGTGGTTCTCCTCCCCGACGATGAGCTGGGCGAACACCGCGGCCAGGCGGCCATGGCAGGCGGCGTTGCCGATGTACTCCTTGTGGGCGTCGTCGGTCGGGGTGGCGATCACCCACTCGCCGGTGTCGACGTCGTAGGTCGCCGTCGTCCCCAGGCTCTGGACGTCGGAGCCGTGGCCGGCCTCGGTCATGGCGAAGCAGCCGGCGAGCTCGAGCGTGGCGGTCGCCCGCAGGTAGCGCTCGTGGTGGCGCTCGGTGCCGAGCTGGTGCACGGCTCCGCCCCACAGGCCGAACTGGACGCCGAACTTGACCAGCAGCGACAGGTCGCCGAAGCCGAGCGTCTCGAACGCGGCGACGTTCGCCCCGGGGTCGCCCAGGCCGCCGTAGCGCTCCGGGAAGCCGGGGGCGGTGAGCTCTTCGGCGGCGATGATCCGTGCCCACTCCATCACCCGTTCGCGGTACTCGGCGGTGGGCAGGGCGCTCACGGGCGCGAACTCGGGGCGCGCGAGGACCTCGAGCACGCGGCGGCGCAGCTCGGCGTAGCCGCCGTCGAGGCGCTCGCGGAGGTCCTCCGGCTCGAACTGCTCGACAGCGGGAAGCTCGATCGTCGCCACGCGGGCGAATCCTATGCCGGTCGGGAGCGCTCTGAGCCGGTTGGGAGATCAGGGTCGCGGGATGCTGCGGTGGATCCGGCGCATCAGCTGCCCGAAGTCGTTGTGCGGCGAGGCGGCCAGCCCGGTGGCGCCCAGCAGCACGATGAACAGGCCGACGAGCACGCCGGCGCCGGCCAGGATGCGCGGCCAGTGGGCGTGCAGGAAGTCGCGCCCGCGGCCGAGGAGCTCCTGCGCGCGAGGGCCGGCCACGGTGAGCGTGATCGCGATCATCAGCAGCGGCAGGACGAAGCACAGGTTGAAGACGGCCAGGAGGATGACCTGGGAGGTCAGGTGGCGGGTGCCCGAGACGACGGCCGCAATGGCGGCGAAGTACGGAAACGCCGTCGGCAGCTCGATGGCGGTGATCGTCGCCCCGAGCACCCAGCTCGAGCGTCCGGTGGGTCGCAGCGGCGTCGGCTCGCGGTCGGCCAGTCGCGTGCGGTGGCGCCACAGGAGGCCGGCGCCGAACAGCATGGCCAGGCCGATGGCCAGCTCGATCGTGTACCGGAGCCGGTGGTGGGGAAGCGGAATGAGCGAGAGCAGCAGATGGCCGGGGCCCAGCGCGAGCAGCAGACCGCCCACGAGGTACACGGCGAAGACGGCGAGCGTGAACTCCAGCACCCGGGCGCGCGGGTGCTCGCCTGATGCGAGGTAGAGCGCCGGGGCGATGGTCGTCGGGTTCAGCGAGTCGGCGAGTCCGATCGAGATGACGATGCCGAGCAGGCGGAGCACGGGCGCGTATTCTCGCTGGCGGCTCAGGCGAAGTGGAGGTCTTCGTCGCCGTGCTCCTCGCCGGGAGCCACCGCGACCTCGCACACCGGGCACCACCAGCGGACCTCGAGCGGCGTGCCGCAGGGCGCGTGCCGAGGTGGCTCGGCCCCTGGGAGGTGCGCGGCCCCCCACCCGGCCAGCAGCGCCAGCGGCCCGGCGAGGCCCCGTCCTGCCTCGCTCAGCTCATAGACGTGCCGGACGGGCCGCTCGGAGTAGGGGCGGGCGAGCACCAGGCCGTGGCTGGTCAGGTGGCGCAGCCGCTGGGTGAGCACGTTCGGAGCGATCCCGCTCACCGCCTCCTGGAGCTCGCCGAAGCGAGCCGCCCCGCCGAGCAGGGCGGCGATCACGAGCAGCGTCCAGCGGTCACCGACCACGCCGAGGGCCTCGGCCAGGGCAGGGCTCGGCGGGTGCGGGTCGGGCGGGTCGGTGCTCACGTGGGGCCGATCGTATGCGCCCCGGAGCCTGTCGGGGGGTCCTCGCCCCTCGGCCGGGAGCGGGGCTCACGCCGGGTCGGCGGCAGGTAACTTGCGATATGCTAGTCGCAAGTAGCAGTCGAGCGGGAGCGGAGCGCATGAGCGTGCTGGACGAGATCGAGACCACCCTGGAGGAGGCGGTCACCCGCCACGGGCCGGCGATCGTCGGCATCGGGCCCGGCTGGGGCAGCGGCTCGGGGGCGGTGATCGGTCCCGATCGCGTGCTGACGAGCCTGCACGTGCTGCGGACCGAGACCCCGACGGTGGTGTTCGCCGACGGCGAACGCCGCGAGGGCCGTGTCCTCGGGGCCGACCCGGACGGCGACCTGGCCGTGCTCGCCGTGCCCACCGGGAGCCTCGCGCCGCTGGCGATCGCCGGCGCTGCGGCCCGCCCGGGGCAGGCGGTGCTCGCCCTGGCCAGCCCAGGCGGGCGCGGCCTGCGTGTCGGCTTCGGGTTCGTGGCCGGGGTGGGGCCCAGCCTGCGCGGACCCCGGGGCCGGCGCATCGGCGGTGCTGTCGAGCACAGCGCCCCGCTCCCGCGCGGCTCGGCCGGGAGCCCGCTGCTGGACCGCTCCGGTGCCGTGCTCGCCGTCAACGTCGTGCGCGCCGACGGTGGGCTGATCGTGGCCGCCGGCGGCGATGGCAGCCTGGCGTCTCGCGTGGAGGCGCTGGCGCGCGGCGAGGCCACCCGCCGGCCCCGCCTCGGCGTCGCACTCGCCCCGCCGCGTGCCGCCCGGGAGCTGCGCCGCGCCGTCGGTCTGCCCGAGCGCGAGGGCCTGCTCGTGCGCGGCGTGCTCGACGGCGGACCGGCCGACGAGCGCCGGAGTGCGCCGGGGCGACCTGATCGTCGCCTGCGCCGAGCGGCCCACGCCGCGCCTCGACGCCCTGCACGAGGCGCTCGCGTCCGCCGAGCCGGGCGCGCCGGTGCGCCTGCAGCTCGTCCGCGGCGAGGGCGAGCTGGCGGTGTCGGTCGAGCTTCCAGCGAGCGCATGACTCTCGAGACCGAACCGCGTGAGCGCGAGGCGCTCGACGCGTACTCGCGCATCGTCACCGAGGTGGCCGCCCGACTGGCCCCGAGCGTGGCCAGCCTGCGCGTGAGCGGCCGCGGACGGGACGGCCGGCCGCGGCCGCGCGGCGCCGGGCAGTGCCGTGGCGCTCACCCCGGACGGCTTTCTGCTCACCTGCGCGCACGTGGTGGCCGGGGCGCGGCGCAGCGTGCGCGCGATCCTGCACGACGGTCGCGACGTGGCGGCCGAGATCGTCGGCCGCGATCCCTTCTCCGACCTCGCCGTCCTGCGCGCCGAGGGAACGCTGAGCGCGGCCGAGCTCGGCGATGCCGAGGCGCTGCGCGTCGGCCAGCTCGTGGTGGCGATCGGCGACCCGCACGGGCTGTCCGGGTCGCTGACCGCCGGCATCGTGTCGGCGCTCGGGCGCTCGCTGCCCGCCCGCGCCGGGGGGACGGTGCGCTACATCGACAACGTCATCCAGACCGACGCCGCGCTCAACCCGGGCAACTCCGGCGGTGCCCTGGCCGACAGCCGGGGGCGGGTCGTCGGCGTCAACACGGCGCTGGCCGGCTATGGGCTTGGCCTCGCCGTGCCCGTGAACACGGCGACCCGGCGGATCGTCGCCGCGCTGATGCGCGAGGGCCGGGTGCGCCGGGCCTACATCGGCATCGCCGGCGGCCCGCGGCCACTACCGCCCCACGCGCGGGTCTCCCTGGCCCGCGACAGCGGGGTCGAGATCATCGAGGTCGTGCCCGGCGGCCCGGCCGCGCGGGCCGGGCTGCGCCCGGAGGACCTGCTCGTCGAGCTCGGGGGCGCGGCGATCGGACGGGTCGACGACGTCCAGTCCCAGCTGAGCGAGGCGGCGATCGGCCGCCCGCTGCCGGCCCGGGTCCTGCGAGCCGATCGGTGGCTCGAGCTCGAGATCGTGCCCGGCGAGCTCGCCGGCTGACATCGCCTGGGCTCGGCTACACTCCGCCGTGGCGCCGGGTGGCGTGCCTCAGCACGCTCGCACCGTCGCCGGACCCTGACCACCGCGTACCGGAAAGCGCCGAATGGCCCGTGGAGACGTCCGGATCGCCGCCACCCTCGCCTGCGAGGAGTGCAAGCGCCGGAACTATCAGACGAACAAGAGCAAGCGCAACAACCCCGAGCGCCTGCAGCTGCGCAAGTACTGCCGTTGGTGCAAGCGCCACACCGCGCACCGCGAGACCCGCTGAGCGCGTCGGGAGAGGTTGGTGGCTCGCAACCGTAAACGCGCGAAGGATCGACGCACCAGCTCGGTGGCGGCGCGTGGCGCCGGCCTGCCGTCGGACCGCGCGGAGCGGCCGGACGGGGCGCCCGATCCCCTCGCCCACGCCACGCCGGACGCCGAGCTGGCGGCCGCGCAGCTGGCCATTGGTGCGCCCGAGCCCGACGAGAACCTGGACCCGGTCGCCGAGGAGGAGCTCGAGGAGCTGGCCGAGGCGAGCGGCGCCGCCCCTCCGGGTGGCAACGGAGGCGCCGCGGCGGTGGCCGAGCGGCCAGGCGGACGGGGTGACCGCCCCGAGCGCCACGCCGAACGGGTCTCGCTCGTCTCGCGGTTCCTCACCTTCCTGCAGGGCAGCTGGGCCGAGTTGCAGCGGGTACAGTGGCCCGATCGCCGTCAGGTGATGCAGGCCACGGGGGTGGTGATCGGGTTCGTGATCGTGGCCGGCCTCTTCCTCGGCCTCTCCGATCTCGCCTCCACCCATCTCATGGACTGGATCCTGAAGTAGCGAGGAACTGCCGACCCCGCCGCGCGGCCCTGCGCAGCGTGCGCGATATCTTCACAACGCACAAGACCGCGGGGCCGACGGCTCTGCTGAAGGACACAGAATGTTTCGCTGGTACGTAGTCAACACATATTCCGGCCACGAGAACAAGGTCAAGCACAACCTCGAGCACCGCGTCGTGTCGCTCGGGCAGCAGCGTGCCGTGCGCCAGATCGTCGTCCCCACCGAGTCGGTCTCGGAGATGAAGGACAATCAGAAGGTCACGATCGAGCGGCGGACGATGCCCGGCTACGTGCTGGTCAACATGGACCTCAACGAGGACTCCTGGTCGCTGGTGAAGGGCACGCCGGGCGTGACCGGGTTCGTCGGCGCCTCCAATGAGCCCGTGCCGCTCACCCAGGAAGAGGTCAACCGCCTCCTGCACAAGGAGACGGCCGAGCGTCCGCGCACGAAGGCGCAGTTCTCGATCGGCGAGTCGGTCAAGGTCGTCTCCGGCCCGCTGTCGGACTTCTCGGGCGAGATCTCCGAGGTCAACGAGGACGCTCAGCGACTCAAGGTGCTGGTCTCGATCTTCGGGCGCGAGACGCCGGTCGAGGTCGGCTTCGATCAGGTGAAGAAGGTTTAAATGGCGAAGAAGGTTCTGACACAGATCAAGCTCCAGGCCGTCGGAGGCCAGGCCAGCCCGGCGCCGCCGGTGGGCCCGGCCCTCGGTCAGCACGGCGTCAACATCATGGAGTTCGTCAAGGCGTTCAACGCCCAGACCCAGAGCGACCTGGGCACGGTCATTCCGGTGGTCATCACGGTCTACGAGGACCGCTCGTTCACCTTCGTGACCAAGAGCCCGCCGGCCGCCGTGCTCATCAAGCAGGCACTGTCGCTCGAGAAGGGCTCGGCCGAGCCGCACCGTGACAAGGTGGCCAAGATCTCGCAGGCGCAGCTGCGCGAGATCGCCGAGAAGAAGATGAAGGATCTGAACGCGAACGATGTCGAGGCCGCGGCGAAGATCATCGCCGGCACGGCCCGATCGATGGGTGTGGAGGTGGTGTGATGGCGCACCGGGGCAAGAGCTACCTGGACGCGCGCCAGCGCTTCGACCGCGAGCGCGAGTACGCGCCCGCGGAGGCGATCTCGCTGGTGAAGCAGCTTTCGCGCGCGAAGTTCAACGAGTCGATCGAGGTCCACATCCGGACCGGTCTGAACGTCCGCCATGCCGACGAGCAGCTGCGCGGCACCCTGACCCTGCCCAACGGGCTGGGCAAGGAGGTGCGCGTGGCCGTGTTCGCCCAGGGCGACAAGGCCCGCGAGGCCGAGGAGGCGGGCGCCGACGTCGTCGGGGCAGAGGACCTCGCCCAGCGGATCCAGGACGGCTTCGACGACTTCGACGTCGCCATCGCCACGCCCGACCTGATGCCGGTGGTCGGCCGCCTCGGCCGCATCCTCGGCCCGCGGGGCAAGATGCCGAATCCGCGCGTCGGCACCGTCACCATGGACGTCGCCCGAGTGGTCGGCGAGTCCAAGGCGGGCAAGGTCGAGTACCGCACCGACCGGCACGCGATCGTGCACCTCGTGATCGGCAAGAGCCAGTTCGAGGATCGCCTGCTGCTCGAGAACTACGCCGCGGTCATGGACGAGATCGTCAAGGCCAAGCCGTCGGCGGCCAAGGGGCGCTACCTGCGCACCGTCACATTGGCCAGCACGATGGGCCCGGGCGTCAAGGTCGACCCATCCGTGACCCGCAACATCGTCGAGGAGCCCGTCGCGGCGTAGACTGCGCCCGAGCAGACTTCACCAGAGCCCAGCCCGAGACCCCCGGCGGCACGCGCGTAAGACCGGGGCAGGCGGAGTGCGAGAGATCCCGGTCACGTGACCCTCGACGCCCGCCTTGTGCGGGCGTTGCCGTTTGAAAGAGGACCATGAACCGAGACCAGAAAGCAGCTGTCATCGACGAGATCGCGGGCGACATCACCGCCTCCGATGCGATCTTCGCCGTCGACTATCGCGGGTTGAGCGTCGCCCAGGCAGCCGATCTGCGCGAGCGCCTGCGCGAGGTGGACACGCGCTTCCGCGTGGTCAAGAACTCGCTGTCGGACCGCGCCGCCGATCAGGCGGGGGCGGAGCTGCTCAAGCCGCTGCTCGTCGGCCCGACCGCGCTCGCCTTCGTGCGCGGCGACGCCGCGATGGCCGCCAAGGCGCTCAGCGACGCCGCGCGCACGACGAACGTGCTCGACTTCAAGGGCGGAGTGCTGAACGGCGCTGCCCTCAGCGCCGACGACGTGCGCTCGATCGCCCGTCTGCCCTCCCGCGAGGTGCTCACCGCCCAGCTCGTGGGCACGATCGCTGCACCGCTGAGCGGGCTCGTGCGCACTCTGAACGCGCTCATCGCGGGGCTGGCCATCCAGCTGAAGGGAATCGCCGATCAGGGCCTGGTCGGGTCGGATGCCCCAGCGCCGGCCGCCCCGGAGACCCCGGCCGCGGAGGCGCTGCAGAGGCCCCGGCCGCGGAGGCCCCGGCCGCGGAGACCCCGGCCGCGGAGGCGCGAGGCCCCGGCGGCGGAGGCCGCAGAAGCCCCGGCCGCGCAGGCCGACACTGACACTTCAACCACGGACACCGAACCGGACACCGCCGGCGATGCCGAGCAGTCCGAGGCATAAGGAGGAACTATGCCCACCACGCAGGAATGGATCGACGAGCTGAAGTCGATCTCCGTGCTCGAGCTCTCCGAGCGAATCAAGGCCCTGGAGGAGACCTTCGGCGTCTCGGCCACGGCGGTGGCGGCGGCGGCCCCGGCCGCGGCGGCCGGCGACGGCGGCGCTGAGGCGGCCGAGGAGCAGACCGCCTTCGACGTCATCCTGCAGGCCGCCGGCGAGAAGAAGATCCAGGTCATCAAGGTCGTGCGCGCGGCCACCGGCCTCGGCCTCAAGGAGGCCAAGGCGCTCGTCGACGAGGCGCCCAAGCCGGTGAAGGAGGGCGTGGACCGCGAGGAGGCCGACAAGCTCAAGGCCGACCTCGAGGAGGCCGGCGCCACCGTCGAGCTCAAGTAGCTGCTGAGGTCGCGGCGCGACCCCAGATTGGGGGTTTCGCTGCCGGTGAAGCCCGGCTCAGGCGACTGCTCCACGGGCGTCCACTTCGCGTGGGCGCCCGTCGTGCTTAATGCCCGTGACTTTTTCCCGCGGTCCGCGCCCCGCCGGGCGTAGAGTTGTGGCGGGATCGAGAGGTTCAAGCGCTGATGGCACCCGGGACAACCTTGCGTGCGGACGCATATACCTCGAGCTTGGGCCGGTACGTGCCCGCAGTGCAGCTACGGATGCTGGCCGGCCTCGAGCCGCCGACGGCGAGGATCGACGGAACCGTCGTGTTCGCCGACATCTCCGGCTTCACGCGGCTGACCGAGCGGCTGACCCGGCGCGGAGAGGAAGGGTCCGAGCAGCTCGTCGACGTCCTCGATCGGACCTTCTCCGTGCTGCTCGCCGAGGCGTATGCCACCGGCGGGTCGATGCTCAAGTTCGGCGGGGACGCCCTCCTGCTCTGGTTCGAGGGCGATAATCACACCGCCCGGGCCGCGGCGGCGGCCAGCGCCATGCGGGCGGCGCTGCGGCGGATCGGCCCGGTCAAGACCGGGCTGGCCACCGTCGCGCTTCGCATGTCGGTGGGCGTGCACAGCGGTCCCTTCGACTTCTTCCTGGTCGGGGACTCGCACCGCGAGCTGTTCATCTCCGGGCCCTCGATGACCACGGCGGTGGCCATGGAGGCGGCGGCGAGCGCCGGGCAGGTCCTGCTCAGCCGCCGCACCGCCCAGCAGCTGCCGGCTCGCTACCTGGGGGCCGACCTCGGTCTCGGCACGCTCCTGGCGCGCGCGCCGGCTCCCGGAGCGACGCCATTCTGCGGAGTCCGCGGGGGAGTCCCGTCCGAACTCGTCAGCGGCTGCTTCTCCGAGCTCATGCGCCGTCACGTCATCGGTCAGTCGGTGGCTCCGGAGCACCGAACGGCCACGGTCGCGTTCCTGCGCTTCAGCGGGTTCGACGCTGTCCTGCAGGAGCGGGGCGCGGAGGAGGCGGGGCGGCGCCTGCACGAGCTCGTGGTGCGCACGCAGGCGGCCGCCGGCCGCTACGAGGTCTGCTTCCTCGGCTCCGACGTGGCCCAGGACGGCGGCAAGATGTTGCTGATCGCCGGCGCGCCCCGCGCCCACGGCGACGACGAGGAGCGGATGCTGCTCGCCCTGCGCGAGGTCCTCGACTCCGAGACGCCCCTGCCGGTGTCGGTGGGTGTGGGTCGCGGCCACGTGTTCGCCGCTGAGCTCGGACCGTCCTACCGGCGCGTGTATGCGGCCATGGGTGACATCGTCAACGTCGCCGCCCGGCTGATGACCAAGGCACCCGATGGCCGGATGTACGGCACACCGGAGGTGCTCGAACGGGTGCGCACGAGCTTCCGCCTCACCGCGCTCGAGCCGCTCGTGCTGAAGGGCAAGCGCCATCCGCTCACCGCCTGGGAGATCGGGCCGGTGAGCACGGCGACGTCGCTGCGGGCGGCCGCCGCGCGACGCCCGCCGCTCATCGGGCGCCGCGACGAGGTCGAGCTGCTCGGCGATGCGCTGCGCGGCGCCACCGACGGATCCGGGACGCTGATCGAGATCATCGGCGAGACCGGCATGGGCAAGTCGCGATTGCTCTCGGAGTTGCGGGCCATGGCCCACGGGATGCGCCTCGTCCACACGACCTGCGAGGCGTACAGGCGCGAGACACCGTACGCAGGCGCCGGCAATGCTCTGCGCCAGCTGCTCGGCCTGCGCACCGACGCCGAGGACGGCGCCGTCCTCGAGCACCTGCGCCGGGAGGTGGACCGCCGCCACCCGGCGCTCGCGCCCTGGCTGCCGCTGCTCGCGATCGCGTTCGGGGTCAGTGCCCCCCTGAC
Source organism: uncultured Solirubrobacterales bacterium (assembly GCA_963848745.1). Taxonomy (GTDB): domain Bacteria; phylum Actinomycetota; class Thermoleophilia; order Solirubrobacterales; family Solirubrobacteraceae; genus Palsa-465. Next base: position 236,320 of record CAWKEO010000004.1, read on the forward strand.
GGCCGAGATCGAGCAGCTCTCGGCTGAGGTGCGCGTGCGCAAGCTCCAGCACACGGTGTTCTCGTTCTTCGAGCCCGAGCTGAACCGTCCGACGCTGATCCAGATCGAGCATGCCCACTTCATCGATGCCGCGTCCGCGGGGCTGCTGAACGCCCTCGCCCACGAGCTCGACGCCACCCGCTGGCTCGTCGTGGTGACCCGCCAGGAGCAGCCGGGCGCGTTCGTGTGCGACGAGCTGCATCCCCGCCTGGAGCTCGGCCCGCTCACGCGCGAGCAGATGATGGAGATCGCCCTCGCCACCCCTGAGGCGGAGCGGATCCCGCCGCACGTGCTCGAGGTGTGCGTGGACCGAGCGGCCGGCAGCCCTGAGTTCCTACTCGACCTCCTGGCTTCGGCGGCGCAGGGCGATCGCGACGCGCTGCCGGCCAGCATCAGCGCCGCCGCCACCGCCCGTCTGGACGCGCTCGAGTCCCGCGACCGGGAGCTGGTCCGGCGGCTGTCGGTGCTCGGCATGGCCTTCTACCCGGCCCGGGCCTCCGAGCTCCTGGGCGGCGAGCTGCCCGCCTCCGGCCCGGCCCAGTGGAGGCGCCTGTCGCCGATCCTGGCCAGCGACCCGACCGGTGAGCTGCGATTCAAGCGACCGGCGGTGCAGGAGGCCGCCTACGCGAGCCTGCCGTTCAAGCTCCGCCGGCAGCTGCACGCCCAGGTCGCTCTGACGCTGGAGCGCGACGCGGCCGAAGCCGATCCGGCCGTCCTCTCCCAGCACTGGATGCTCGCCGGCGAGCCGCTGCGCGCCCACGGGTACGCGATGCAGGCCGCCGAACGCGCCCGCCGGGCCTTCTCCCACGCCGACGCGGCCGGTCTGTATCGCCGGGCCATCGAGAGCGGCCGGGCGGCCGGGCAGGCGGCCGCGCCCGCGGGCCGGCGGCTGCTCGCGCGCGCCTACGAGGAGCTCGGGGACTCGCTGCGCGCGGTCGGCGAGCCCGACGCCGCGGCGCGCGCGTTCACGGAGGCGCGGAGGCTACTGCCGGATGACCCGGTCGCTCAGGCCCGGCTCTGCCACGCCCACGCCGAGGTCTCCCAACGCGGCGGCTCGCTGAGCGCCGCGGTGCGCTGGGTGGGTCGCGGGCTGCGCACGCTCGACGGGCTTGCCGCCGAGGAGGCGATGGTCGAGCGAGCGCGCCTCCACGCGTACCTGGGCGGAATGCGGGCCCGACAGGGCCGGTGGGCCGACGCCGAGCGGGCCTGTCGCAGCGCCATCGCGGAGTCCGAGGGGATCGGCGAGCGCCGGGCGTTCGCCTTCGCCTGCTACGTGCTCGACTGGGTGCTGGTCGAATCCGGTCGCGCCGAGGACGCCGTCTTCTCCGCCTCGGCGCTCGAGATCTATCGTCGTCTGGGCGACCGCGAGCACGAGTCAACCGTGCTCAACAACCTCGGCATGTTCGCCCACCTGGACGGCCGCTGGGAGGAAGCGGTCGGTCTCTACCGCGAGGCGGCGCAGTGCAGCGAACAGGCCGGACGTCCCGGCGACGCCGCCTACACCGACTGCAATGTGGGGGAGATCCTGTCCGATCAGGGCCGCTACGCCGCCGCGCGCCGGCACCTGGCCCACGCGCGGCGCGTCTGGAGTGCGACCGCCGACCGCCACGGCACCGCGGTCGCCGATGCCCTGCTCGGCCGGCTGGCGCTGCGCGACGGCCGGGCCGAGGAGGCGCTGTCGACGCTCGAGCGCGCGGTCGACGAGATGCGGATCCTGGGCATGCACGAGGTCCGCTTCGCCGAGGCGTTCCTGGCCGAGGCGCTCGCGATCGCCGGCGATGCCCGCCGCGCGGTCGCCCTCGCCGAGGCGGATCTGCCGGAGGCGCAGCGGTACATGCCGCTGCTGCTGCGCGCCGCCGCCGTCGCCCATGTCCGACTCGGCCGGCCGGCCGCCGGGCGCTCGGTGCTCAACGCCAGCCTCGTGGAGGCGCGCCGCCAGCGCGCCGACTACGAGATCGCGACGACGATCGACGTCATGGACCAGCTGGGGATCGCCTCGGCTGAGCTGCGCGCGGAGCGGGACGCCATCCTCCACCGCCTCGACATCGTGGCCATGGTCCGCGTCGCCGAGACCGTGCCGGCACCGGCCGCCTCGCACGTGGTGTAGCGGCGAGGCGGGCGTCCGGCCGGGCCCGCCCCGCTGCCGTCGACCACTACACGCGACCGTATGGGTCGCCCGGCAGCCCGGCCGGGAAGCGCACCTTGAGGACGGCGTCGAAACCCGTGGGGCTGCCCGAGTCGGGCACCGACGTGCGCGAGAGAACGCACGGCCCGGCCGGGGTGACGGGGCAGTTCGGCACCAGGCCGATGAAGCCGCTCGAGCCGTCTGGCAGCGTGCCTGGAGGCGCCGGCGCGCCGGACTTGCTGGTGAACTCGTACGGGGCCCCGAGGCAGAAGTTGAACGCCGCCAGAACCCGGTGGTCGGCCGAGGCCGGTACCACCCGGTACGTGATCGTCTTCTCGCCGGTGGTCGACGTCTGGAACCCATACCAGTTCGGGTCCTGGGAGCCGTATCCGGTGCACGCGAGCGTGGTGCCCTCGTCGACGCTGATGGTCAGCGTGTTGCTGGTCGCGTTGGGCGGCGCGTTCACGGTCAGCGTGCTCGTCGGGGTGCTGCTCGACGCCGAGCAACTCTGGCCCGGCGGGCAGGTCACGCTCGTCGTGTACTCGTCGAACGCGGTCGAGGTGGCCGAGGTCACGCCCGGGCTCATCGCCCCGAGCATATAGCCGTCCCCGGGCTGGTTGATGCTCAGATCGTCGAAGGTGGCCACGCCGCCGGTGGTCGGCTGCGTCGTGGTCCCCGACAGCGCCCCGCTGCCGGGGTTGGCGGCCAGCGACATGCTCACCGGCAGGCCGGTGATCGGCGACGGGTTCCCGTTGCCGTCGAGCACCTCGACCGTGATCGGCGGGCCGGCCGGGTTGAGCGGGCTCGTGGTGATCGTCTGGTTCACGTCGGCGTTGGCCGGCTCACCGGTGAACATGAGCGAGCACGAGGAGACGACGCTCACCCCTTCGCTGGAGGCGGAGGGATCGAGCGTGAGGACCGTGCCGGTGAAGTTCGGCTCCGAGGTCGCGTAGGAGCTCCAGCTCTCATTGCCGGCCTGGCAGGCGTCGACCGCGGTGACGCTCGCGGTCACGCTCTGGCCGGGGGAGAGGGCGAGCCCCTGGAAGTCGGCGGTGTTGCCGCTGAGGCTCGCCGTTCCCGGGCTGCCCGGCGGCAGCGTGGCCGCGGTCAGCGTGAAGCCAGCCGGCGCGGTGAGCGCGAGCGCGCCCACCCGGGAGGCCGAGTCGGCCGAGTCGGAGATCGTGACCGAGTACGTCGTGCTCGCGCCGCCGACGGCGGAGCTCGGTGCCACGACGACGCTGTAGCTGCTGTGGCCGCTGACCGCGAGTGCCCCCGCCGGCCAGGCGAGCGCAGCGACCGCGGCGACCAGCCCGCATCTGCTCAGATACCGCATTCGGTGCCCCTCCGTTCGTCCCGCACATTCCGATGCCGAGGCGAGCGCCCCGCGCACCGTCGCGCCGAACTTACTCGCTGGCAGGACCCATGTGTGGGAAATGTGGCCGTCGCCCTCCTGAGCTGGTGCTTGCCTGATCTCCGATTTGCCCCTACACTGCGCCCCGCCAGCCAATAGCCGTAGCCGTCCATCACGCCGGGCCGCGCCACATACGCGGTCGCCGGGGACGGGGTCCGTGAGAGCTGAGCAGCCCTGGTCGGGCGCTGCCTCGGTGTGCTATCTTGATTGGTCGCGCTCCAGGGTGCCCGCGCGGTCCCGGAAGCGCGTGTCTGCCTCCCTCTCCGACCGCCCGAGGAGTCGCCGTCTTGGCCACCGCTCACGCCCCGCGGACGCGCCGCAGCTTTGCGCGCCTGAACAAGGTCCTTGATGTTCCGAACCTGATCGACATCCAGCGCAAGTCCTTCGCCTGGCTGACCGACCCGAACGGCGGCGGTCTCCGGGAGACGATCGACGACATCTCGCCGATCGAGGACTACACCGGCAACCTCGCCGTCCAGTTCGGCGAGTTCACCTTCGACGAGCCGGTGGCCAGCCTGGAGCAATGCCGGGAGAAGGACCTCACCTACGCCCGGCCGCTGACCGTCACGGTCGCGTTCATCAACCGGGAGACCGGGGAGATCCGCGAGCAGTCGGTGTTCATGGGCGACTTCCCGTGGATGACCGACCGGGGCACGTTCATCATCAACGGCACCGAGCGCGTCGTGGTCACGCAGCTCGTGCGCTCACCCGGCGCCTACGTGATGGAGCCCAAGGACCGGGAGAAGCAGGTCTTCATCGCCAACCTGATGCCGGCCCGCGGCTCGTGGCTCGAGCTCGAGATCGACAAGAAGGGCCGCGTGTACGTGCGCATCGACCGCAAGCGCAAGCTGCCGGTCACCGTGCTGCTGCGCGCGATGGGCTACGCGACCGACGAGGAGATCCTGAACCTCTTCGACAACTCGCTCTACATCCGGCTCACGCTGGAGGCGGATGCCGAGATGCTGCGCACCGAGGAGGGCTCGCTGATCGAGCTGTTCAAGAAGCAGCGCCCGGGTGAGCCGCCGTCGGTCGACGCCGCCCGCTCGCTGCTGCACCAGCTCTTCTTCGACCCCAAGCGCTACGACCTCACTCGCGTTGGGCGCTACAAGCTGAACTCGCGTCTCGGCCTCGACATCGACCTCGAGACGCGCACGCTGACCCACGACGACATCATCGCCCTGGTCCGGGAGCTCGTCTCGCTGCCCCGGATCCTCGGCATGCCCGAAGAGCTCGACTCCGAGGTCAAGGACTTCGCCGCCGAGGCTTTGTCGATGCCGCGCGAGCCGATCCAGGACCATCTCGACGAGTACGAGCACTTCGGCAACCGGCGCCTGCGCACGGTCGGGGAGCTCATCCAGGAGGCCTTCCGCATCGGCCTGTACCGCATGGAGCGGGTCGTGCGCGAGCGCCTGACCACCGAGGACGCCGACACGATCACGCCGCAGACGATCGTGAACATCCGCCCGGTCGTCGCCGCGCTGAAGGAGTTCTTCGGCTCCAGCCAGCTCTCGCAGTTCATGGACCAGACGAACTCGCTCTCGGGTCTGCGGCATCGCCGTCGTCTGTCGGCGCTCGGCGCCGGCGGCCTGACCCGCGAGCGCGCGCCGATCGAGGTCCGCGACGTCCACCCGACCCACTACGGCCGGATGTGCCCGATCGAGACCCCGGAGGGTCCGAACATCGGCCTGATCGGCTCGCTGTCCTCCTACGCGGAGATCTCCGAGCACGGGTTCGTGACCACGCCGTACCGGGTGGTCAGGAACGGCAAGGTGACCGACGACATCCTCCACCTGGATGCCACCCAGGAGGAGGAGCAGATCATCGCCCAGGCGAACACGCCGGTCGACGGCCAGGGCAACCTGACCGGCGACGAGATCGTCTGCCGCACCCAGGCAGGTCAGTACGTCACCGTGTCGCCCGAGGAGGTCGACCTGATCGACGTCTCGCCGGAGCAGATCTGGTCGGTCACCACCGCGATGATCCCGTTCCTCGAGCACGACGACGCCAACCGGGCGCTGATGGGCTCGAACATGCAGGCCCAGGCCGTGCCGCTGCTCGTCACCGACGCGCCCGTGGTCGGCACCGGGATGGAGCGCCGGGCGGCCATCGACACCGGTGACGTCCAGGTCGCCCGGGCCGACGGCACCATCGCCTACATCGACGCCGAGCAGATCGTCGTCGACCGGGCGGACGGCGGCCAGGACGAGTACGAACTGCAGAAGTTCATGCGCTCCAACCAGGGCACGCTGATCCATCAGAAGCCGATCGTCGACCGGGGCCAGGCCGTGGCCGTCGGCGACGTGCTGGCCGACGGGTCGGCCACCGACCAGGGCGAGATGGCGCTGGGCAAGAACTTGCTCGTCGCCTTCATGTCCTGGGAGGGCTACAACTTCGAGGACGCGATCATCCTGAGCAAGCGCCTCGTCCAGGACGACGAGCTCACCTCGATCCACATCGAGGAGTACGAGATCGACGCCCGCACGACGAAGCTCGGCGACGAGGAGATCACCCGCGACATCCCGAACCGCTCGGAGGAGTCGCTGCGCAACCTCGACGATCGCGGCATCGTCCGCGTCGGGGCCGAGGTGGCCTCCGGGGACCTGCTCGTCGGCAAGGTCACGCCGAAGGGCGAGACCGAGCTGACGGCCGAGGAGAAGCTGATCCGCGCGATCTTCAAGGAGAAGGCCCGTGAGGTTCGCGATACCTCGCTGAAGGTGCCCCATGGCGAGGGCGGGGTCGTCATCGACGTCAAGACGTTCAGCCGCGACGAGGGCGACGACCTCCCGCCGGGCGTCAACGACCTCGTGCGCGTGTTCGTGGCCAAGAAGCGCAAGATCTCCGAGGGCGACAAGCTCGCCGGACGCCACGGCAACAAGGGCGTCATCTCGCGCATCGTCGACGTTCAGGACATGCCGTTCCTCGAGGACGGCACCCCGGTCGACGTGATCCTCAACCCGCTCGGCGTGCCGAGCCGCATGAACGTCGGGCAGATCCTCGAGACCCACCTGGGGTGGGTGGCCGCCAACGGCTGGTACGAGGACGGCTCGGAGGCTCGCAAGATCGCCACCAACGGCGGCCGCCGCCCCGACGGGCGCCCCGGCAAGGTCTACGTGGCCACCCCGGTGTTCGACGGGGCCACGGTGGCCGACGTCGACGAGGCGCTCGTGCGCTGGCAGGAGGAGCACACCGGCGCGATCAGGATGGACGTCGACTCCAAGCGGCGCAAGGGCGAGCAGGCCTCCGGCAAGGTCACCCTGTTCAACGGCCGCACCGGCGAGCCGTTCGAGGAGCAGGTGACGGTCGGCTACATGTACATCCTGAAGCTGCTGCACCTGGTCGACGACAAGATCCACGCCCGTTCGACCGGCCCGTACTCGCTCGTCACCCAGCAGCCGCTGGGCGGCAAGGCGCAGTTCGGCGGTCAGCGCTTCGGCGAGATGGAGGTGTGGGCGCTCGAGGCCTACGGCGCCGCCTACACCCTGCAGGAGATGCTGACCATCAAGTCCGACGACACGGTCGGTCGCGTGAAGGCCTACGAGGCGATCGTCAAGGGCGAGAACATCGCCGAGCCGTCGATTCCCGAGTCGTTCAAGGTCCTGCTCAAGGAGATGCAGTCGCTGGCGCTCGACGTCAACGTCGTCTCCGAGGAGGGCGAGCGGGCCGAGATGCGCGAGGAGGACGACGATCTCCTGCGCGCGGCCGAGGAGCTCGGCATCGACCTCTCCGGCGTGCGGGCCACCGATGGCCAGGCGGCCGATGAGGCGGTCGAGCACGAGGGTGAGACGGTCGAGGCGAGCGCTGCGGAGTCGGCGGTCGAGGATCCCGACCTCGAGGGCGGGGAGGAGCTCGAGGAGGAGGACTTCGCCTCCGAGGTCGACCCGATGATTGACGAGGACGTTCCGGCCGGCGAGGCCGAGGGCGTGCTCGAGGAGGACGAGGCGGTGTGATGGCGCACAGCGCCATCACATCGGGAGTTCGCCCCGGGGGCGAGCTCCCGGGGCCCCCGTCACTCCCGCCACAGCTTTTCTGAACCGAAAGAGATCCCACTTTGATCGACATCAACAACTTCGACGCCATCGAGATCGGCCTCGCCTCCAGCAAGCAGATCCGCTCCTGGAGCTCCGGCGAGGTGACGAAGCCCGAGACGATCAACTACCGCACGCTCAAGCCGGAGAAGGACGGCCTGTTCTGCGAGCGCATCTTCGGTCCGACCAAGGACTGGGAGTGCTACTGCGGCAAGTACAAGCGCGTGCGCTACAAGGGCATCGTCTGCGAGCGCTGCGGTGTCGAGGTCACCCGCTCCAAGGTGCGCCGCGAGCGCATGGGGCACATCGACCTCGCCGCGCCGGTCTCCCACATCTGGTTCTTCAAGGGCGTGCCGAGCCGGATCGGCTACCTGCTCGACATGGCGCCCAAGGAGCTCGAGAAGGTCCTGTACTTCGCCGCCTCGATCGTGACCTGGGTCGACGATGAGGCGCGCGAGCGCGACCTCGACACGCTCGAGGGCCGCGTGAACGAGCAGCTCGACGCCTACGCGGCCGAGAAGGAGGAGCGCGTCCTCGAGCTGCGCGAGTCCCTGGCCCGCCGCGAGGCCCATCTGGAGAGCGGCAAGACCGGCCGTGACTTCTCCGACGACGACCACCTGTGGGCGGAGTCGCTCGACGTCAACGTGGCCAAGCTCTCCGACGAGGAGCGCGAGAAGATCCTCAAGGACCTGCGCAAGAGCTTCCAGGCCGACATCGACGACACCGAGGCCTACATCGAGGACGCGGCCGAGCGCATGCGCCAGGTGTGGGACCTGTTCAAGGTCATGAAGCCCAAGGACGTCGTCAACGACGAGACCACCTTCCGCGAGCTGAAGGACCGCTTCGGATCACCGTTCGGCTTCGGCGAGTATTTCCGCGGCGGCATGGGTGCCGAGGCGGTGCGCGACCTGCTCCAGCAGGTCGATCTCGACGCCGAGGCGGCTGACCTCCAGGAGCAGGTCAAGACGGCCAAGGGGCAGAAGCAGGCCCGCGCGGTCAAGCGCCTGAAGGTCGTCTCGGCCTTCCTGGGCTCGGGCAACCGGCCCGAGATGATGATCCTCGAGGCCGTGCCGGTGATCCCGCCGGAGCTGCGTCCGATGGTGCAGCTCGACGGCGGCCGTTTCGCCACCTCGGACCTCAACGACCTCTACCGCCGCGTCATCAACCGCAACAACCGCCTCAAGCGGCTGCTCGACCTCGGCGCGCCGGAGATCATCGTCAACAACGAGAAGCGCATGCTCCAGGAGGCCGTCGACGCCCTGTTCGACAACGGCCGCCGCGGCCGGCCGGTCACCGGCCCGGGCAACCGCCCGCTGAAGTCGCTCTCGGACATGCTCAAGGGCAAGCAGGGCCGGTTCCGCCAGAACCTGCTCGGCAAGCGCGTGGACTACTCCGGCCGCTCGGTCATCGTGTCCGGCCCGTCCCTGCGCCTGCACCAGTGCGGTCTGCCGAAGCTGATGGCGCTCGAGCTGTTCAAGCCGTTCATCATGGCCCGGCTGGTCGAGCGCAAGTCGGCCCAGAACATCAAGGCGGCCAAGAAGATGGTCGACTCGATGATCCCCGAGGTGTGGGACGTGCTCGAGGAGGTCATCCACGAGCATCCGGTGCTGCTCAACCGCGCACCCACCCTGCACCGCCTCGGCATCCAGGCCTTCGAGCCGGTGCTGGTGGAGGGCAAGGCGATCCAGGTCCACCCGCTCGTCTGCCACGCCTTCAACGCCGACTTCGACGGCGACCAGATGGCGGTCCACCTGCCGCTGTCGGCGGAGGCCCAGGCCGAGGCGCGGATCCTCATGCTGTCGGCCAACAACATCCTCTCCCCGGCCCACGGCGCTCCGCTGGCCACCCCGGCTCAGGACATGGTGCTCGGCGCCTACTACCTGACCTACGGCCCGGACGTCTCGGAGCTCGAGAAGATCGACCCGGCGACCGCCGACCCGCGCCCGCACGTGTACCGCACCGCTCAGGAGGCGGAGTGGTCCTACGAGCACGGCGTGGTCAAGCTCCACGACCTGGCCGAGTACCGCCCGGCCGGCCTCCAGGGCGGCCACGTGCTCACCACGGTGGGCCGGATCATCTACAACGACAAGATCGGGCGGGCGCTCCACGACGCGCTGGGCGATCAGTTCGACCCCAGCTCGTACGAGTTCATCAACCGCTCGATGCGCAAGAAGGACACGACCAAGCTCGTCGACGACCTCGTCCAGGCCTACGGCGCCTCGACGATCTCGCAGGTGCTCGACGCCTTCAAGGACATCGGCTTCCATTACGCCACCCAGGCGGGGGTGACGATCTCCAAGAACGACGTCCAGACGCCGCCGTCAAAGGCGGAGATCCTGGCCCGCTACGACGCCGAGCTGGCGATCATCGAGGAGCAGTACAACAACGGAGAGATGGACGCCGAGGAGCGCCACGAGGCGGTCACCGGCCTGTGGAACCGCGCCACCGATGAGGTCGGCGAGGCGCTGTACGAGCACCTGGACGAGATGAACCCCATCTTCATGATGGCCAACTCGGGCGCGCGTGGCTCGTTCTCCCAGATCCGCCAGCTGGCCGGCATGCGCGGCCTGATGGCCAATCCGAAGGGCGAGATCATCCCGCGGCCGATCAAGGCCAACTTCATGGAGGGTCTCACCGTGCTCGAGTACTTCATCTCGACGCACGGTGCCCGCAAGGGTCTGGCCGACACGGCGCTGCGCACCGCCGACTCGGGCTACCTGACCCGGCGCCTGGTCGACGTCTCCCAGGACGTGATCATCCGCCAGGAGGACTGCGGCACCGAGGCGTTCATCGAGATGCCGGTGTCCAAGCTCGAGCCCGACCCGGAGACCCGGCGCCTGCGCCCGACCGGCGAGCCGAACGACAAGCTCATCGGCCGGATCGCCGCCCGCGACATCAAGGGTGCGAAGGGCGCTCTGATCGTCGAGCAGGGCCGGGAGATCGACCGCGCCGAGTTTGCGGCGATCGTCGCGGCCCACGCCACGGACACCGAGGCGGGCACCGTGGTCACGGTGCCGGTGCGCTCGGTGCTCAAGTGCGAGGCCCCGACCGGCATCTGCCAGGCCTGTTACGGGCGCTCGCTGGCCACGGGCAAGCTGGCTCAGATCGGCGACGCCGTCGGCATCATCGCTGCTCAGTCGATCGGTGAGCCGGGCACCCAGCTGACCATGCGGACCTTCCACACCGGCGGCGTCGCCGGCGCGGACATCACGCACGGCCTGCCGCGCGTCGTGGAGCTGTTCGAGGCCCGCAAGCCGAAGGGCCTGGCCAAGCTGGCCGAGGTCGGCGGCGTCGTCTCGATCGAGGAGTCCGACAAGGCGCTCACCGTCGTCGTCACCGATGACGGTGGCGAGGAGCACCGGAACACGTTCCCGCGGCGCACGATCCTGTACGTGCGCAACGGCGACCGGATCGAGCCGGGCACCCAGCTCAACGAGGGCTCCCTGTACCCGCACGAGCTGCTCGCGGTGCGCGGGCGGACCGAGACCGAGCTGTACCTCGTTCGCGAGGTCCAGGAGGTCTACAAGTCCCAGGGCGTCGACATCGACGACAAGCACATCGAGCTGATCGTGCGCCAGATGATGAAGAAGGTGCGTGTCGACCAGAAGGGCGACACCGACCTGCTCCCGGGCCAGTTCGTCGACCGCTACGAGTACGCCAAGATCAACCAGGTGGTGCTTGACGCCGGCGGCGAGGCAGCCCAGGCGGAGGAGATCATCCTCGGCATCACCAAGGCCTCGCTGAACACGGACTCGTTCCTGTCCGCCGCCTCCTTCCAGGAGACGACGAAGGTCCTGACCGATGCGGCGCTCGAGGGCAAGATCGATCGCCTCAACGGCCTGAAGGAGAACGTGATCATCGGCAAGCTGATCCCGGCCGCCACCGGCCTGAAGCGCTACCGGCGGATCGAGATCGAGCCCTCCGAGCCGCTGCCCCGCGGCATGGACGACGTGGGTCTGCTCGATCACGACGACCTGGCCGAGCTCGGCCTGGGCGACGGCGAGGGCCTGAGCGGCTTCGGCGGCGTGGAGGCGGACCTGTCCGAGCTCGAGGGGCTCGGCAACGGCGCCTCACTCGGGTTCGCCGAGGAGCTCGCCGACCTTGACGTGGCCGCTCCCGACGACGACGAGTAGCTCCTCGTCGCGATCCTGACGGGCCGGGGAGGCGCTGCGCCAGCGCCTCCCCGGCCCTTTTCCTTTCCTGGATTCACCACCCGGCGCTGCGCCCGACCAGGGGCGCTGCAGTACCATCCTCGTGAACCCGGATTCACCGCCCGGGACCCGTCCGGCAGCCCAGGAGAGCCGTGGATCTCAACGACAGCCCCGCCCAGGCCGAGTATCGCCAGCGCACCCGCGCCTGGCTGCGAGAGCACGCAGCCGACGCGCCCCCGCGCAACGGCTCCTCCGAGGACGGCGGGTACATCGCCGCGCGCCGGGCCTGGCAGCGCCGCCTGGCCGAATCCGGTCTGGCCGGTGTGACCTGGCCGAAGGAGTACGGCGGCCAGGGCCTCGGGCCGATCGAGCAGGTCACGGTCAACCAGGAGCTGGCGGACGCCGGGGTGCCCGGGATCCTCGACGTGATCGGGATCGGGATGCTCGGTCCCTGCCTGATCGCCCACGGCAGCGAGGAGCAGAAGGGCCGTCATCTCGGCCCGATGCTCCACGGGGACGAGGTGTGGTGCCAGCTGTTCTCCGAGCCGGCCGCCGGCTCGGACCTGGCCGCCGTGCAGACCCGCGCCCGCCACGACGAGTCGGCGGGGACGTGGACGCTGAATGGCCAGAAGGTGTGGACGACGAACGCGCAGTTCGCCGCCTACGGCCTGCTGCTCGCCCGCACCGACCCCGATGTGCCCAAGCACAAGGGACTGACCATGTTCATCGTTCCGATGGACGCCCCCGGGGTGACGGTCCGTGGCCTGCGCCAGATCTCCGGCGAGGCCGAGTTCAACGAGGTCTTCTTCGACGATGTGACACTGGGGGACGATGCCGTGGTCGGCGGCGTCGGCAACGGCTGGGGGACCGCCCTCACCGTGCTCATGTTCGAGCGCCTGACCATCGGCTTCGGCTCGGAGAGCTTCGGCTCGCCCACGCGTCTGGCCCACACGGTGGCCGGCGACGCCGGGGCCCGGCGCGACCCCAGCACGCGGCGCGAGCTCGGCGAGATCATCTCCGAGCTGCTCGCCGTGCGCTTCAACGGCTACCGGGCCCTCACCGCGCTGGCCCGCGGGCAGATCCCCGGCCCCGAGGCCGGCCTGGCCAAGGTGACGCTCGTCAACGCGGCGATCCGGGCCAGCGACCTCGGCGCCGACGTGCTCGGCCCGGACGCGCTCGCCGCTGACACCGAGTGGAGCTACCTGATCTCGTTCCTCCCGGGGCTGAAGTCGGCCGGCGGCACCGAGCAGATCCTGCGCAACACGATCGGTGAGCGCGTCCTCGGCCTGCCGCCCGAGCCCCGGCTCGACAAGGGGATCCCGTTCTCGGAGCTCCGGGCCAAGGAGAAGGAGGCGGTACAGCGATGAACTTCGCCCTCTCAGACGAGCAGGAACTGCTCCGTGAGGCGGCCCGCGGCTCCCTGGCCCGCCACGGCACCGTGGCCGCCGCCCGGGCCGCGCTCGAGGATCCCTCGTCGCTGCCCGACCTGTGGCCGACCGCCGTTTCGGCGGGCTGGCCCGGTCTGCTCATCTCCGAGCAGCGGGGCGGCGCCGGGCTGGGCGCATTCGATGCCCTGCTCGTGGCCGAGGAGTGCGGGCGTGTGCTGGCCGGCGTGCCGCTGCTCGGCCTGCTCCCGGCCACGGCGATCCTCGACGCCGCCGGCCATGACGCGCTTGATCAGATCGCCGCGGGCGAGCTGCGGCCGGTCTATGTGCCCGCGCGCCCGCCAGGCGACCTCGAGGACGGATGGACGGTGGAGCCGCGTGGCGGCACCGTCCGGTCCGAGCCCCCGCGGGCGAGCGCGGACGGCGATGAGCTCGTGCTCGAGGGCACGGTCGCCTTCGTGCCCGACGCGCCCGGCGCCGACCTGCTCGTCGTCGTGGCCCGCGCCGAGGACGGCACGCCGCTGGCCGCCGCGGTGCCCGCCGGCGGCGCTGGGGTGCAGATCGAGAGCGTCACCCGCTACGACGCGACGCGGGCGCTCGGTCACGTGACGCTCGCGAGCGCGCGCGGGAGCCGGCTCGCGGCGCCGGAGGCCGCGCTCGCCGACGCCTGGTATCTCGCCCAGGCACTGATCGCCGCCGAGTCGCTCGGCGCCGTCCAGGCCTGCCTCGAGATGGCCGTGGCCTACGCCAAGGAGCGCTTCACGTTCGGGCGCCCGATCGGCTCCTACCAGGCGATCAAGCACGAGCTGACCGAGGTCCTGCGCCGGCAGGAGAACGCCCGCGGCCTGCAGTACTACGCCGGCTGGGCCCGAGCGTCCCGGCCGGAGGAGTTCGCGCTCGCCGCCAGTGCCGCCCGTACGGTCGCCGGGGCGGCGCTCGACTTCGCCGCCCGGGCGAACATCAACGTCCACGGCGGCATCGGCGCCACGTGGGAGCACGACGCGCCACTCTACTTCCGCCGCGCCGAGCTCTCCCGGCGGCTGCTCGGCGGCGCCCACGACGCCGCCGACCGGGTGGCCGAGCGGGTGCTGGCCGGCGCGCCGGCGTAGACAGCCGACGTCGGCGCGAGTAGGCTGTGAATCCGGATTCACAGCTGTCAGGAGACCTCGCCATGCTCGACACCGAGACGCTCGACCCCGCGCGGGCGGTGCGCAACCAGCCACCGCCGCTGGCGCCGGTCAACCTGTTCGAGGTTGACCTCGCCCTCCAGGACGCTCTGGCCCGCGAGGGTGGCGAGTGGGGAGTCGAGCGGGCCCGGGAGGCCGGCGCGGCGGCCGGCAGCCCGGAGGCGCTCGAGCACGGCCGGCGGGCCGAGCGCAACCTGCCCATCCTCCGCACCCACGACCGCTACGGCCACCGGATCGATGAGGTCGAGCTTGACCCGAGCTGGCACTGGCTGCTCAACGGTGCGGTCGCTCGCGAGATCCACGGGCTGCCCTGGCGCGATCCGCGGCCCGGGGCCCACGTCGTGCGGGCGGCGCTGTTCATGCTGTGGACCAACGCCAATGCCGGCGTCATGTGCCCGGTCTCGATGACCTACGCCGCCGTGCCGGCGCTGCGCGACGGAGCGCCCGAGCTGGCGGCCGAGTGGGAGCCGCGGCTGACCGACCCCGACTACGCGCGCGGCGCCCTGGCCGGCATGGCCATGACCGAGCGCCAGGGCGGCTCGGACGTGCGGGCGAACATCACCCAGGCCGAGCCGGTCGGTGGCGGCCTGTACGAGCTCCAGGGCCACAAGTGGTTCTGTTCCTATCCGCCCTGCGCGGTGTTCCTGGTCCTCGCCCAGGCGCCGGCCGGGCTGTCCTGCTTCCTCGTCGAGCGGGGGCCCGGGATGGAGTTCCAGCGCCTGAAGGACAAGCTCGGCACCCGTTCGCTGCCCTCCTCGGAGGTCGAGTTCCGCGGCGCCCCCGCCCGTCTGATCGGCGAGGAGGGGCGCGGGGTGCCGGCGATCATTCGCATGGTCAACCACACGCGCCTGGACTGCCTGCTCGGGTCGACCGCCGGGCTGCGCCGGGGCACGCTCGAGGCCATCCATCACGCCCGGCACCGGAGTGCCTTCGGGCGGCCCCTGGTCGAGCAGCCGCTCATGCTGAACGTCCTGGCCGACCTGGCCATCGAGTCCGAGGCGGCCACGGCAGCCGCTCTGCGGGTCGCCCGCAGCTATGACGAGCCCTCGGCGGGCCCGTTCCGGCGCCTGGCCACCGCCGTGATGAAGTACTGGGTGTCAAAGCGCGCGCCGGGGCACGCGGCCGAGGCGCTCGAGTGCCTGGGCGGCAACGGCTTCGTCGAGGAGTCGGGACTGCCGCTGCTCTACCGCGACGCGCCGCTGAACTCGATCTGGGAGGGGTCGGGCAACGTGGCCGCCCTCGACGTGCTGCGCGCGCTGGTCAAGGAGTCCGACGGCCTTCCGGCCTTCCTGGCCGAATGCGGGGAGGCCCAGGGCGCGGACCGCCGGCTCGACGCCCACCTCGACCGCGTGCGCGCCGATGCCGCCGCGCTGCTCACCCCGCGGGCCGATCACGAGCAGGCGCTGGCCGAGGGGCAGTTCGCCGCTCGGCGCCTGGTCGAGGACCTGGCGGTGGCCCTGCAGGCCTCGGTGCTCGTCCGCAGCGCTCCGCCGGCCGTCGCCGACGCCTTCTGCGCGGCCCGCCTGGGCGGTCAGGGCGGGCGCGTGTACGGCACGCTGCCCCCCGGCGTCGGCGCCGCCGCGATCGTCGCCCGCGCGCTCCCGGGCGCATGAGCGCCGCCGCGCCGCTGAGCACGCGGGCACGTCTGCTCGCCGCCGCCCGCGCGACCATCGAGGAGGAGGGCTACGGCGGCGCCTCGGTGCTCGCCATCGCCGGCCGTGCCGGCCTGGCCGCCGGCACCCTGTACCGCCACTTCGCCTCCAAGCAGGAGCTGTTCGTCGAGGTGTTCCGCATCGTCTGCGACGGTGAGCTGCGGGCCATGGAGGCGGCGGCCGCGGCGGCGCGCGAGGAGCGCCATGGGGACCGGCTCGTGCTCGTTCTCGCCACGTTCGCCCGGCGTGCCCTGAGTCGCCGCCGCCTCGCCTGGGCGCTCATCGCCGAGCCCGTCGACCCGCTCGTGGACGCCGAGCGGCTCGTCTACCGGGCCCGCTACCGGGGGCTCGCCGTCCAGGCCCTGGAGGCGGGCATCGCCGCCGGAGAGCTGCCGGCCCAGGACGTCGAGTTCACTGCGGCGGCGCTCGTCGGCGGCTGCGCCGAGGCGCTCGTCGGCCCGCTCTCGCCGCTGAGCGCGGCCCCGCCCGATGTCGAGGCCGTGCTCGGCGCCCAGCGTGCCTTCGTGCTGCGGGCGATCGGGGCGGTGGAACCGGCTGGCGCCGGTTCCATTGGAGGTTCCGCTGGCGCGGAACCTCCGGTCCTCCGGAGCGGCCTGAGATGAGATGAGCGCCACCGTCCATGTCGAGCGCGACGGGCCGGTGACCACCGTCGCGCTGCGCCGCCCGGAGCGGCGCAACTCCGTCGACGGCGCCACCGCCCAGGCCCTGGCCACTGCCTTTCGGGACTTCGACGCCGACCCCGCGGCCGCGGTGGCCGTGCTGCACGGCGAGGGGGGCACGTTCTGCGCCGGGGCGGACCTGACAGCGGCCGGCACGCCGGCGGGGAATCGCGTGAGCGCCGACGGCGACGGGCCGATGGGACCGACGCGGTTGCGCCTGAGCAAACCGGTGATCGCCGCCGTGGCCGGCCATGCCGTGGCCGGCGGCCTCGAGCTCGCGCTGTGGTGCGACCTGCGGGTGGCCGAGGAGGACGCCGTGTTCGGGGTGTTCTGCCGCCGCTGGGGCGTGCCCCTGATCGACGGGGGCACGGTGCGCCTGCCCCGCCTGATCGGGGAGAGCCGGGCGCTCGACCTCATCCTCACCGGACGGGCGGTGGGAGCCCAGGAGGCGCTGGCGATCGGGCTGGCCAACCGCGTGGTCGCTCACGGTCAGGCGCTGGGCACCGCGCAGGCGCTCGCGCGCGAGATCGCCCGGTTTCCCCAGCGCTGCCTGCGTGAGGACAGGCTGTCGCTGCTCGAGCAGGCCGGTCGCCCGGAGGCCGAGGCCATGGCCGGAGAGTTCGCGCACGGCCTGCGCTCGCTGGAGGAGGTCGCGGCCGGCCTCGAGCGCTTCCGGGCGGGCGAGGGCCGCCACGGGGCATTCTGAGCTACAGAGCTGCGCGCAGCCGCCGAAAACCTGGGAGTGCGGGTTCTTTCGCGAGTCTCCCTGGGCGCTGCGCTCCTCGGCGTCCTCTTGAGCTTCGCCGGGGCGCCCGTGGCGGCGAGCGCGCAGACCCCACGCGCGCTTCCCGATCCCCTCGCCGTCGCCCGCTATCTGAGCGCCGAGCGCGCCGGCTACGGTTCCCCCCGCCAGGCGGCCGCTCGCGCGGCTGCGGCCGAGGTTCGCGCAGTGGCCCTGCGCGCCCGTCCGCGCGCCGCCGCCCAATCCGGCATCTCGACCTGGGGGACCTGGTCGCCGGTCGGGCCGGCTCCGGTCACGAACAGCTTCTACGGCGGTGCGGGCTCCGGCCGCGTCGACGCCGTGGCCGTCGCGCCGAGCGGCGAGATCTACCTCGGCACGGCCGGCGGCGGCGTGTGGAGCTCCACCGACGCCGGCGCGCACTGGAGCACCCATACCGATCAGGCGAGCACCGGCCTGGCTGTCGGGGCGCTGGCCATCGACCCCACCAACCCGCAGATCATCTACGCCGGCACCGGGGAGGCGAACAACTGCGGGGACTGCTTCTACGGCGGCGGCGTGCTGAAGTCGACCGACGGCGGCCTGACCTGGACGGTCGAGAATCCCGCGGGCCTGTTCAGCGGCGTCGACTTCGCCGCCCTGGCCGTCGATCCGCACAACGACCAGCACGTGTACGCGGCCACGAGCCTCGGCGTGTTCGAGTCAACCGACGGCGGGGCGAGCTGGGCCCATCCGACCGGCGGCGGCGACGTCACCGACCCCGCCTCCGCGGTCGTGCTCGACCCGAGCCAGAACCCGTCCACGGCGTTCGTGGCCACGGTCGGGGACGGCGTTCAGGAGTCGACCGACGGCGGGAACTCGTTCACGTTGCTCGGCGGAGGGCTCCCGAGCGGCCCCACGGTTGGCAGCACCGCGCTGGCCATCGGGACCGCGAGCGCGAACCATCCGGCCGGCGATCAGACCTTGTATGCGGCGGTGGCGCTCGAGGGAACGACCGATCCCAACGGCGGCGGCATCTCGCTCTACCAGAGCACGAACGGCGGCACGAGCTGGGTCCAGCTGACGATCCCCGAGTACACGAACCAGGCCTACGCCTTCGGCACCGGCACCGCCGACCAGGCCGACTTCGACAACGCCCTCGCCGTCGACCCGGCCGACCCCTCACACATCATCGCGGGCGGGATCTCGGCCATCGAGTCGACCGACGGCGGCGCCCATTGGAGCGACCTCAACGGGCAGGACTTCTTCGGGCCGGCGGCCAACGTCCTGCATCCGGACTTTCACGCCATCACCTTCGCGCCCTCGGGCCAGGTCATGCTCGGCTCCGACGGCGGCGTATTCGGATATGCGCCGTCGACCCCCGGCCCGACGGGCGTGGTCAACCTGAACGGTGATCTCGACACCGGGCTCGTCTACGAGGACCTCGGCCTGAGCAGCGACGGGAGCACGATCCTGGCCGGCCTGCAGGACAACGGCACGGTGGTCTCGGCGGCCGGCCAGGCCTGGCCGCAGGTCTTGTCCGGCAACGGCGGCGACAGCGCCATCAACCCGCTTGACTCCGCCCAGCAGTACGCCGAGAGCGACGGCGAGCTCCTGCTGACCACGAACGCGTGGACGGGTTCCACCGACATCAGCCCGCCCGGCGAGCCCGACGCCGGGGCGAACTTCGTGCCGCCGATCGCGCTCGTGGCCAACGCCGCCACGCCGGATGCGCCGACCGTCCTCTACGGCGGCGCGGACCTGTGGGAGACGACCGATCCGGCCGCGGCGACCCCGACCTGGACCCGTCTGACGAACCTCGGCACCGGCGTCTCGGCCATCGCCGTGGCCCCGTCGGACCCGGCCGTCCTGTACGTCGGCTTCGACGACGGCACGCTCGAGGTGAGCACGAACGCCACCTCGGCCAACCCGACGTTCACCTCGATCCCCTCGGGCGTCAGCCAGTGGATCACCCACATCGCGATCGACCCCACCGATCCGGGCCGGATCGTCCTCACGTTCAGCGCCTCCAACACCCACACCTCGGCCCTGCCGCCGATGGTGCAGAGCGCCAGCGTCATGCTCGCCTCCGCCCCGACGGCCACCTTCTCCGACGTGACCGGGAATCTGCCCGTCGACGTCGCCTCGAACTCCGTCCTGTTCGCCGGCGATTCGCTCGTGCTGGCCACCGACGTGGGCGTGTTCAGCACACCGGTGAGCGGCCTGGCCGGCAGCTCGACGAGCTGGAGCGCCCTGAGCAGCGGCCTGCCGAACGTCCCCGTGCTCGGGCTCGCTCTCGATTCCTCCGGGGACCTGTACGCGGCCACGCATGGACGCGGCGTGTGGAAGCTGCCGGTCACGGCGGCCAACCCGCCCGCCCCGACCGTCGGCTCGCCACCGCAGGTGATCGGCACCGCGCAGGCGGGCCAGACGCTCAGCGCCGTGGCGGCCACGTGGTCGGGCTCGGTGAGCTCGGTGAGCGACGCGTGGCTGCGCTGCACAGCCACCTGCACCCCGATCCTGGGCGCCGATGCTCCCACCTACACGCTGCAGGGCGCCGATGTCGGCGACACGATCGAGCTGAGCCAGAGCGCCACCGGACCAGGCGGCACGAGCGCGCCCGCGGTCTCGGCTCGCGTCGGGCCCATCATCGCCGCCCCGCTGCCCACACCCACGCCGACCCCCACACCGACGCCGACGCCGACGCCCACACCCACGCCGTCCCCTCCGGCGACCGGCTCCGGCTCCCCGACGGCCTCGGCCACCGCCGTCCACACCGCGATCGCCCATCTGCTGAGCGCGGCCCGGCTGCCCCGGGCGAGCACCCTCATCCACAAGGGGTGGACGCTCGCGTTCACCGCCCCGGCGTCCGGACGGCTGACGCTCACCCTGACCCTGCGCGAGCACGGAAGGGCCGTGCGCGTGGGGGTGGGCAGCGCGAGCGTGAGCGGCCGGCACCGCCTGAAGCTCCACCTCGTGCTGAACGCGCTCGGCCGCCGGCTCCTCGGCCACGGCGGACGGCTCCAGCTGACCGCGGTGAGCACCTTCATGGCTCGCGGCCTGCGCACGCAGACGGCGAAGCGCACGTTCAAGCTGGGTTAGCGCCTCCCGGGGGCGAGCGCCCCGGCCCAGTCCTCGAGCTCGGCCACGTGCTCGGCGGTCAGGCCGGTCGGCGGATCGGTGCGCACGAGCAGCGTCGGCCCGGGCCGCTCCCGGGCCCAGGTGGCCGTGCGCTCGTCGTGGGCGTCGTCGATCCAGGCCAGCGCCCGGTCGCGGCCGGCGAACGCGTCGATGGCGGCCAGCTTCCAGTGGGCCCGTGTCCCGGGAGCGCAGTCGAAGCTGAGGTGGGGGATGGGGCCGGGGAGACCGAGCACGGACGGGAGATACTCGCCCGCCTTCTCCTCCCAGCCGGTGCACCAGGCGAGCTCGAAAGAGCCGCCGAGGCGCCGCAGGTGATCGCCGGCGACGGCCGAAAGGAGGTGCGGAATGCCCTCGACGGAGACGAAGTGGCCGACCGGCGGCCGGGCCGGATCGAATCCGAACAGCGAGATGACGCCATCGACGTCGATCAGCAGCAGGGGCGGGTCCACCGGGGCACTCACACTCTCCATACCTTCCGTTAATGCTCGGTCGCGAGACTGCCACAGACGCGTTCCCCGCGCCCGAGACCGGATCCGTCCAGATTCGTGCAACGGGCATGGCGGAGGACTCAAGGCGCCGGCCCGCGATGTCGAGAAGAACCGTGAGGCGCCGCACCGGCCGACCAGCCTGAACCCCGCCAGACAGGACTCATGACCATCATTCTCGGACTTCTGCTCGCGCTCGCGTGCGCGCTGACGACCAACGTCGGCTTTCTGTACAAGCACCGCGGAGCACGCTCGGTCCCCCCGGTCGACATGCGCAAGCCGGTGTGCTCGGCCAAGGCGCTGTTCTCCTGCCGCCTGTTCACGATCGGCATGATCATCGCCTGCGGCTCCTGGATCTTCCACATCGCCGCCATGGCGATCGCGCCGCTCTCGCTCGTGCAGTCGGTGCTGGCCGGCGGCGTCGTGCTCCTGGCCGTCATGGCCGAGCGGATGTTCGGGATCGGCATCGGCCGCCGTCAGTGGGTCGGCCTCGCCGCCATGGCCACCGGGCTGATCATGCTCGGACTCACCCTGCCGAGCGCCCACGGCGCCGACTCGCGCTTCTCCATGCCGGCCATGATCGCCTTCGAAGGCGGCCTCATCGTCGTCGGGACCCTGCTCATCATGGGTCCGCGCATCGGCGCCCCGAGCGAGCACCACGGGGTCATGCTCGGCGCCGCCTCGGGCATCCTGTTCGGCGTCTCCGACGTCGCCATCAAGGCCATCTCCGGCCTCGTCGGGTCCCACGGCCTGCTCGGCTTCGGCACCCCGTGGACGCTCGTGTGCGTGGCCGCCTCGGTCGTCGCCTTCTTCTCCTCGGCCAAGAGCTTCCAGGACGGCGAGGCGGTCCCGGTCATCGCGGTCACGGGAACGGCCGCCAACGTATCCGGCATCATCGGCGGCATCCTGGTGTTCGGCGACCCGCTGTCGCCCAACCCGCTCACGCTCGTGGCCCAGTGCGGCGCGTTCGTGCTCCTGCTCCTGGCCGCCTACATGATGCCCGCCCCGGTCCGCGCGGCCGGCGTGGCCACGGCGTAGACGCTCCGGCGCCGCCGGGGCTCAGGGCCTCAGGGCCGCACCCGCGGCCGCGGGGCGGCCGGACCAGGGGAGAGTTCGCAACGCCAGGCGTGGCGAACTCACCGCGCGGCGTGCCCGCGAGGCCGCCCGGGAGCGCGGGGGAGTTCGCAACGCCAGGCGTGGCGAACTGACCGAGCGGCGTGCCCGCGAGGCCGCCCGGAGCGCGCGGGGGGAGTTCGCAACGCCAGGCGTGGCGAACTGACCGAGCGGCGTGCCCGCGAGGCCGCCCGGAGCGCGCGGGGTGAGTTCGCAACGCCAGGCGTGGCGAACTCACCGCGGCGTGCTCGCGAGGCCGCTCGGGAGCGCGCGGGGGGAGTTCGCAACGCCAGAGGTGGCGAACTGCACCGAGGCGGCGTGCCCGCGATCGCCGCGCCCGGAGCGCGCGGGGGGAGTTCGCAACGCCAGGCGTGGCGAACTCACGGGCGGCGTCCCGCGAGCCGCCCGGGGCGCGGGGGAGTTCGAACGCCAGGCGTGGCGAATCACCCGCGACGCCGCCCGGGAGCGCGCAGGGAGAGTTCGCAACGCCAGACGTGGCGAACTCACCAAGCGGCGTTCTCGCGATCCCGGCCGGAGCGCGCGGGGGAGAGTTCGCAACGCCAGGCGTGGCGAACTCACCAAGCGGCGTGCCCGCGAGGCCGCCCGGGAGCGCGCGGGGGAGTTCGCAACGCCAGGCGTGGCGAACTCACCACGCGGCGCCCCCGCGACGTCCCCTACCGCGAGGAGCCGCTCTGGCTCCTCGCGGCAGGCGAGCCCACGACGTCAACGGCCACCGGCACCGCGACCTCGGTCATCCGGGAGCGTCCCCGCAGCTGCTCGCGCCCGACGATGCGCCACGCCGCCTGCTCGGCCTCGCCGGCCTGGCGCACGGTCGGCCCGGAGGCGAGCACCCCGCCGGGGTGCCCCTTGGCCACGTCGCTCAGCCGTGCCGCCTCGTTGACTGCGTCACCGATCACCGTGTACTCGAACCGGCGCGCCGCCCCCAGGTGCCCGGCCACCACGCGTCCGGCCGACACGCCGATGCCGGCGCGCAGCTCGGGCAGGTCGGACTTGCAGGCGCTCGGAGAGCTCGCGCGCGGCGGCCAGGGCGCGCCCGGCGCAGGCCGTATCGCTCACCGGAGCGCCGAACACGCACAGGGCGGCGTCGCCCTCGAACTTGTTCACCCAGCCGCCGGCCGCGTCGATGACCTCGACGACGATGGCGAAGAACGCGTTGAGCAGGGCCACCACCTCGGCCGGGTCGCGCTCCTCGGCCAGCTCGGTCGAGCCCTTCAGGTCGACGAACAGGACGGCGGCCTCGACGGCCTGGCCACCCAGCTCGACCCCGTGCTCGAGCGCGTGGCGGACGACGTGGGCGCCGACCTGGCGATCGAACAGGTCCCGGATGCGCTCGCGCTCGCGCAGTCCGGCCAGCATCTGGTTGAAGCCGGCCTGCAGGAGACCGATTTCGCTGCCGTCGTCGACCGGCACGTCCTGGTCGAGCTCGCCTCGGGCCACGCGGGCCACGGCGTCGCGCAGGCCCTCGATCGGGTCCGCGAGCGAGCGGGCCAGCGCGAGCATGAGCAGGGCGCCGACGACAAGACCGACGATCGCCAGCGCGATGATCGCCCAGGCCAGGTGCCCGCGCGAGACGTCGCTGTGGACGAGCGCATCGGCGGCCACGAGCAGCATGGCCAGCAACAGGACGCCGGTGCCCAGCAGCCAGCTGAGCACGGTGCGGGCGCTCACGCCCGGCAGCTGCGGGCGGGCCGGGACGCCCGCGGCCAGCGCGTGCGCCCACACCGGCCGCAGCAGGCGGTCGAACAGCAGGTAGCCGAGCGCGACCATGACGACGCCGCCGAGCAGGACGGTGATCGCCACCTCGACACCGAGGCGCAGCGAGGCGAACGCGTTGCCCACGCCGAACAGCACCGCCCCGAGCACCCAGTCGATGCCGATCACCCGGTGGGCGGTGAGCGGATAGCGCAGGAGCAGATCGCGCTCCTGGGGCGTCGGGGGCCGACCTTCACGCACCCACGCCGTGCGACGGCGCCAGATGCCGTGCAGGCGCCGGTCGGCCAGCGGCATGAGGACCACCGCCGAGGCGGCGAGCAGCCCGGCGTTCAGGCCGAGCAGCCACCAGTCGTGCTCCAGGTGGCGGGGGAGCGGCAGCGCGAAGGCGAGCAGCAGGAACACGACGAGACCGCCGGCCACGTTGGCCGCTTTGGAGGATCGACGCAGGCGCCGCTCTGCCGTGGCGACGGCGGACGGTGCCTGCGGGGTGGCCGGTCCCGGGTCCACGCGTCATATTGTCTCAGCCGAACGGGGCGCACAAGGCTTGCGGACGATGGGTGCCGTGTCGGATAATGACCACTCTGCCGTTCCGGCGATAGCGTTGTACGAAACGGCACACCGGCCTGACGAGGAGAACCCATGGCAAGCACGGCACCCGCCGCCAGTGAGCGCGCGACGTTGCAGGACCTGGCCCGGCGCCACCTGTGGATGCACTTCACCCGCATGTCGGCCTACGCCGAGCACGAGATGCCGATCATCGTGCGGGGCGAGGGCTGCTACGTCTACGACGAGCACGGCAAGCGGTACCTCGACGGGCTCTCGGCCCTGTTCTGCGTGAACATCGGACATGGCCGGGCCGACATCGCCCAGGCCGGCGCCGACCAGGCGCGCGAGCTCGGCTTCTTCACCAACTGGTCCTATGCCCACCCGCCGGCCATCGAGCTGGCCGCCCGGATCGCCGGGCTGGCGCCGGGCGACCTGAACCGTGTGTTCTTCACCAGTGGCGGCAGCGAGGCGGTCGAGTCGGCGCTGAAGCTCGCCCGCCAGTACTTCAAGCTCACCGGCAAGCCGAACAAGACGAAGCTCATCGCCCGGGAGATCGCCTACCACGGCACGAGCCTCGGGGCGCTGTCGGCCACCGGCATCACCGCTCTGCGCCAGCCGTTCGAGCCGCTCACCCCCGGCGGCTGCCACGTCCCGAACACGAACCTCTACCGCCTGCCGAACGGCCTGAGCGAGGCCGACCTGGCCGAGGCGATCAACGAGCGGATCCTGTTCGAGGGCCCCGACACGGTGGCCGCGGTGATCCTGGAGCCGGTCCAGAACGCCGGCGGCTGCTTCACGCCGCCCGAGGGCTACTGGCAGCGGGTGCGCGAGATCTGCGACGAACACAACGTCCTGCTCATCTCCGACGAGGTGATCTGCGCCTGGGGACGGCTCGGCGAGTGGTTCGGCGCCCAGCGCTACGGCTACCAGCCCGACATCATCACCACGGCCAAGGGCCTGACCTCCGCCTACGCGCCCATGGGTGCGGTGATCGTGTCCGACCGGATAGCCGAGCCGTTTCTCACCGGCACGGCGAGCTTCACGCACGGCTTCACCTTCGGCGGGCACCCGATGAGCGCCGCCGTGGCCATGGCCAACCTGGACGCGTTCGAGCGCGAGGGCGTGATCGAGAACGTGCGCTCAAACGAGGCGCAGTTCCGCGGCATGCTCGACGCGCTGCGCGAGCTCCCGATCGTCGGCGACGTCCGCGGGGCCGGGTACTTCCAGGCCATCGAGCTGGTCCGGGATCAGGAGACGAAGGAGTCCTTCTCCGACGAGGAGTCCGAGACCCTGCTGCGGGGCTTCCTGTCCACCGAGCTCTACCGCCAGGGCCTCATCTGCCGGGCCGACGATCGCGGCGACCCGGTCATCCAGCTCTCGCCGCCGCTCATCGCCGGTCCCGAGCAGTTCGCCGAGATCGACCAGATCCTGCGCTCCGTCCTCACCGAGGCCGGCGAGCGCATGCACGTGCACACGCCCTGATGCGCGGATGCTGACCGTCGCCGACCTCCTGCGCGAGCTCGACATCCGGCTCCTGACCGGCGAGGCCGCGGTGGGCCTGCCGGTGCGCTGGGTGCACATCTCCGAGCTGGTCGATCCGACGCCGTGGCTGTCCGGTGGCGAGCTGCTGCTCACCACCGGCATGCAGCTCGACTCGGTCGCGCGCGAGCGCGAGTTCATCACCCGGCTGGCCGACCTCCAGCTGGCCGGGCTCGGGTTCGGCACCGGATTCACCCATGACCGGGTGCCCGAGACCCTGCTCGAGGTGGCGGCCGAGCGGGAGTTCCCGGTGTTCGAGGTCCCCTACGAGCTGCCGTTCATCGCCGTCACCGAGGCCGCCTTCACCCAGCTGGTCAACGAGCAGTACGCGGTTCTGCGCCGGGCCCTGGCCGCCCAGGAGCGTCTGGAGCGGATCGTCCTCTCCGAGCGCGGCCTCGAGGCGCTGGTCGGCGCGCTGGCCGCACTCATCGGGGCCGCCGTCGTGGTGTTCGACGCCCGCGGGGACGCGCTCATGCAGCACGTGTTCCGCCGTCCGCTCGAGCCCGACATGCTGGCCATGCTCCAGGGCGAGGTGCGCGAGCGGGCGCGCCGGCGCGAGGCGCGGGCGTTCGTGCCCTCGCTCGAGCACGGCAACCGCGGGCTCGCCCTGCCGGTGCTCTCCGACGGCGGCCCGGCCGGGCCGGCCGGGCAGACCCGGGCCGCCGAGGCGTGGCTGGTGGCGCTCAAGGACTCCGGCCCGCTGACCGACTTCGACCGCCTGACCCTCCACCAGGCAGTGACGATCGTCGCGCTGGAGCTCCTGCGCACGCGCGTGGCCGGGGACACCGAGCGGCGGCTGGCCGGCGATCTCCTCGAGGCCCTGGTGCGAGGCGAGCTCGCCGGTCCCGACCTGGCCCGGCGCCTGGCGCCGTTCGGCGTTCACGACACCGTCGCGGCGCTCGTGCTCTCACGCCCGGCCGGGACGCGCAACATCGCGCCGGCCGAGGCCGCGCTGCACGCGGCGCTGCGCGAGGAGGCGGTGCGAGGGCTGATCGCCTCGACGGGGTCGCTCACGTGCGCCCTGCTCCCCGGGTTGCCCGAGGAGGACCTGTTCGCGCTCGCCGAGCGGGTGGCCCAGCGCGCGGCCGAGGATCTCGACGGGGCGGGGCTGCGGCTCGGAGCCGGGCGCGCGGTCCCGGCCGGCGAGTCCCGGCGGAGCTTCCACGAGGCCCGGTGCGCGGTCGAGGCGCTGGCCATGGCCGACCATGGCGCGAACGGCAACGGGAGCGGGCCCGGCGCGCACCGGGCGGGCGTGATCGAGGTCGCCACCTACAAGCAGCTCGGCTCCTTTCAGCTGTTGCTCTCGCTCCAGGACGACGAGGCCCTGCGCCTGTTCTGCGACTCGATCCTCGGGCCCATCGAGGCCTCCGAGGGCCACTATGGGGGCGAGCTCATGCGCTCCCTGGAGGCCTTCATCGAGGAGAACGGTCAGTGGGAGCGCGCGGCGCGGCGCCTGTACTGCCACCGCCACACGCTGCGCTACCGGATCCGGCGCGTGGAGGAGCTGACCGGGCGCAACCTCGGGAGCGCGCGTGACCGCATCGAGTTCTGGCTCGCCCTGCGCGGCCGCGAGCTCGTCACCTGATTTCTGAAGTCTCGAACCCCCAGACGGAGGACCAGTCATGAAAGTCGGTGTGCCCTCGGAGATCAAGCCGGACGAATACCGGGTGGCGCTGACGCCCGCCGGCGTGCGCGAGCTCGTCGATGCCGGTCACGACGTCGTCGTGCAGAGCGGCGCGGGCCTCGGCTCCGCGATCACCGACGAGGCGTATATCGCCCAGGGGGCGACGATCCTGCCTGACGCCGATGCGGTGTTCGAGGAGGCGAGCCTGATCGTCAAGGTCAAGGAACCCCAGCCGGTCGAGGTCGGGCGCCTGCAGCCCCGCCACACGCTGTTCACCTACCTGCACCTGGCCGCCGACACCGAGCTGACGCGCGGGCTGATGGACTCGGGCGCCACCTGCATCGCCTACGAGACGGTCGAGGACGCGCGCGGGCGCCTGCCGCTGCTGGCCCCGATGTCCGAGGTGGCGGGCAAGATCGCCACCCAGGCGGGAGCGTTCATGCTCGAGAAGCCG
The DNA here is from genome assembly GCA_963848745.1 of uncultured Solirubrobacterales bacterium. Lineage (GTDB taxonomy): Bacteria > Actinomycetota > Thermoleophilia > Solirubrobacterales > Solirubrobacteraceae > Palsa-465. Next base: position 264,329 of record CAWKEO010000004.1, read on the forward strand.
CTCGGCGGGCGGGGCATCCTGCTCGGCGGCGTGCCGGGCGTGGCCGCGGCCAACGTGATGATCATCGGCGGTGGTGTGGTGGGCATGAACGCTGCCTTCATCGCCCTCGGCATGGAGGCGACCGTCTACGTGTACGACCGCAACATCGACCGCCTGCGCGAGCTCGACATCGCCTTCGGCGGCCGCGCCGACACCTGCTTCGCCTCCACGCTCGAGATCGAGCAGCGCCTGCCCGACATGGACCTGGTGATCGGGGCGGTGCTCGTCCACGGCGCCCGGGCCCCGCACGTGGTCACGCGCGAGCAGCTCTCGCTGATGAAGCGCCAGGCGGTGCTCGTCGACGTCTCGATCGACCAGGGCGGCTGCTTCGAGACCTCGCGGCCGACCACCCACTCCGACCCGACCTACGAGGTCGACGGCATCACCCACTACTGCGTGACGAACATGCCCGGGGCGGTGCCGATCACCTCGACCTACGCGCTCACCAACGCCACCATGCCCTACGTCCTGCACCTGGCGCGCGCCGGGGTCCACGCGGCCACGCAGGAGAGCCCGGGCCTGAAGCTCGGGGTCAACGTCGCCGCCGGCCAGCTGACCTACGCGCCGGTCGCCGAGGCCACCGGGATCGCCGGGGTGCCGGTCGACGAGGCCCTGGCCAGCGTGCCGGCGACTGTCTGATCCGCGCGGTCGCCCCCGGCCCTCTGGGTCGTTCGGGGGCGCGCATGCGCGCCCCCGCGGGGAGGCGCATGCGCCTCCCCGGCAGCGGGCGCATGCGCCCGCTGCGGCCGGGCCGCATGCGGCCCGGCCCACCCATAGGTCCCCTGCTACTCTCGCATCCGCATGCCGACTACCAGCCAGCTGATCCGCAAGGGTCGCACTCCTCCCAAGAAGAAGCTTGCCACGCCGGGCCTGAAGTCCGGCAAGGGCCGCAAGAAGAAGGTCGCCGCCCCGCAGCGGCGCGGTGTGTGCACGCGCGTGTACACGACCACGCCGAAGAAGCCGAACTCGGCTCTGCGCAAGGTCGCCCGTGTGCGGCTCACCAACGGCATGGAGGTCGGCGCCTACATCCCCGGCGAGGGCCACAACCTGCAGGAGCACTCGGTCGTGCTCGTGCGCGGTGGCCGCGTGAAGGACCTGCCGGGCTTCCGCTACAAGGTCATCCGCGGGACGCTCGACGCCGCCGGCGTGAGCGACCGCAAGAAGGCGCGCTCGCAGTACGGCGTGAAGGCCAAGTAGCGATGCCCCGCCGCGCCGCCGCCCAGATCCGGCCCGTGGAGCCGGACGCCGTCCACCGCAACCGGCTCGTCCAGCAGGTGATCAACAAGGTCATGCTCGACGGCAAGAAGTCGGTGGCCGAGAAGATCGTCTACGACGCCCTGGCCATCCTGGCCGAACGCTCGGGCAAGGACCCGGTCGAGCAGCTCGAGGCCGGCATCAAGGCCCTCACCCCGGTGCTCGAGGTGAAGTCCCGCCGCGTCGGCGGCGCCACCTACCAGGTGCCGGTCGAGGTGCCGCCCCGCCGGGCCCGGACGCTGGCTGTCCGCTGGCTCATCCAGTTCTCCCGCCAGCGTCGCGAGAAGACGATGGCCCAGCGGCTCGCCCACGAGCTGCTCGACGCCCAGCAGCAGCAGGGCGGCGCCTACAAGCGGCGCGACGACATCTATCGCATGGCGCAGGCCAACAAGGCCTTCGCGCACTACCGCTGGTAGCCGGCTCGCCTGGCGGCGTCGTTCGCCGCTCGGATCCGCGCGGCGTTCGCACTGCGGCACGCCGGGGAGATTGTCTGCGGTATTCGCAGAAGATCGCCCAACCGCTCCCGCGGCCACCCGGTTCGCCGAGCGGGCCGAGCTGCAATCGAGTGCTCCGCCCGGGCGATCGTCACGATCGCGAACGGGCGGGCGGAGCAAGACGCGAGGGCTGCCCACTACACGGGACCGGGGGCTGCAGCGGGACAGCCCTCGCAGAGTCAAATGTAGCCGCCCATTTCACAAGTCATGCCGGTTGTCAACGAATGGTCAGGATCGTGACTCCACGCTGGGGGCAGCGCCCCGGACCCGCCCCGAACGCCCGAGCCAGAGCGGGGGCGTGCCGACCCCGGAGGCAAGCAGCCCGCCGCCTGCGCTGAGCAGCAGCACCACGGCTCCGAGCGTCTCGACGTAGAGCCCGGCGCCGGTCGTGGTGGCGGCAAGCAGGTTCCCGTGGATGAGGCCGTGGGCGGTGGTGTCGGGCAGGTCGACGGCCAGGGCGATGACGAGCACGATCACGCCGAGGGCGGCCAGGGCGAGCAGCGCCGGGCGCTGGAGCCGGCGGCCGGGACCGAGACCGAGCACCGCCGCGAGCACGGCGACGGGCACGAGCGCCCAGGAGTCGTGGCTGCCTGTGCCCACGCTGCCGGCCGGGACCTGGGTCGTGATGATGTGCAGGGTGTAGAGCGGGAGGAGCTCGGCCACCACGAGGGCGATGGCGCCCAGGACGGCGCCCGCGGCCACGGCGGCCCCGGCCGAACCGGCCGCTTCGCGCCCCGCAAGCGGTCGCCCGCGCAGGCCGCGAAGCCCCCGCGGGCGGCCCGATCCGCCCCCTCGGAGGCCCCGAGGAGCTCTGCTATATTCGGTGTTCGCCTCGGGCGGTGTCGCGGTCATCTGTGCGTGCCCCCGGGCGCGGAAGATCCAAGCCATGGAGACGCCGATTTCCTGAACACCCGCCTCGAGCGCACAGCTGCGTCGTGACGGGGCCCACGGGGCCCTTTTTCATGCCCGCACCCAGCGTTTCGGGGCGCCTCCAGATTGCCGACGAACATGCCTCGCACCTTCTCTCTTCAGAACACCCGCAACATCGGGATCATGGCTCACATCGACGCCGGTAAGACGACGACGACCGAGCGCATCCTCTATTACACCGGTCGGACCTACAAGATGGGTGAGGTTCATGAGGGCGCCGCCGTCATGGACTGGATGGAGCAGGAGCAGGAGCGCGGGATCACGATCACCTCCGCGGCCACCACCTGCGAGTGGAACAGCCACCGCATCAACATCATCGACACCCCCGGACACGTCGACTTCACCGTCGAGGTCGAGCGCTCGCTGCGCGTGCTCGATGGCGCGATCGCCCTGTTCGACTCGGTGGCCGGCGTCGAGCCCCAGTCGGAGACCGTCTGGCGTCAGGCCGACAAGTACCACGTCCCCCGGATCGCCTACATCAACAAGATGGACCGCATCGGCGCCGACTTTGACCGCGGGATCCAGACGATGATCGACCGCCTCGGCGCCCACCCGGTGCCGATCCAGCTGCCGATCGGGGCCGAGTCGGAGTTCCTGGGGATCATCGACCTGGTCGAGAACCACGCGATCATCTACAAGGACGAGCTCGGCAAGGAGCAGGACGTCATCGAGATCCCGGCCGACCACGTCGACCGGGCGGCCGAGGCCCGCGAGCACCTGCTCGAGGAGGTCTCCCAGTACGACGACGAGCTGCTCGAGATGATCCTCGAGGACGAGGAGATCCCGGTCGCCCGTCTGAAGGCGGCGATCCGCAAGGCCACGCTCGAGATCAAGCTCACCCCGGTGCTGTGCGGGTCGAGCTTCAAGAACAAGGGCGTCCAGCCGCTGCTCGACGCCGTGCTCGACTACCTGCCGAGCCCGCTCGACGTGCCCCCGGTTGAGGGGCTGGAGCCCGACAAGGGCTCGGAGACGGGCGAGCGCACGGCCGCGCGCCACGCCTCCGACGAGGAGCCGTTCGCGGCCCTGGCGTTCAAGATCATGGCCGATCCCTACGTCGGCAAGCTCACCTACTTCCGCGTCTACTCGGGCAGGCTCGAGGCGGGCTCGCGCGTGCTCAACGTGACCACCGGGCGCACCGAGCGGATCGGGCGCATCCTCATGATGCACGCCAATGAGCGCGAGGAGCTCAAGGAGGTCTACGCGGGCGACATCGCCGCCGCCGTGGGCATCAAGCAGGTGGTGACAGGCGACACGCTGGCCGCCCCCGACAAGCCGATCAAGCTCGAGAACATCACCTTCCCCGAGCCGGTCATCAAGGTGGCCATCGAGCCCAAGACGAAGGCCGACCAGGAGAAGATGGGCGTCGCCCTCGGCCGCCTGGCCGAGGAGGATCCGACCTTCCAGGTGCGCACCAACGAGGAGACCGGCCAGACCGAGATCTCCGGGATGGGTGAGCTGCACCTCGAGGTGCTCGTCGACCGCATGATGCGCGAGTACAAGGTGGAGGCCAACGTCGGCCGCCCGCAGGTGTCCTACCGCGAGACGATCCGCGGCACCGCGCAGAAGGTCGAGGGGCGCCTCGTGCGCCAGACCGGCGGCTCGGGCCAGTACGGCATCGTCTACGTCGACGTCGAGCCGGCGCCCGGCGAGGGCTTTGACTTCATCAACAAGATCAAGGGCGGCGCGATCCCGACCGAGTTCATCCCGGCGGTCGAGAAGGGCGTCGAGGAGGCCATGGAGAACGGCCCCCGGGCCGGGTACCCGCTCGTCGACGTCCGCGTGACGCTCGTCGACGGCAAGTATCACGACACCGACTCCTCGGAGATCGCCTTCCGCGTGGCCGGCTCGCTGGCCCTCAAGGCGGCCGTGGCGCGGGCCAAGCCGGTCCTGCTCGAGCCGATCTTCGCCGTCGAGGTGGTCACCCCGGAGGAGTTCATGGGTGACGTGATCGGTGACCTGAACCGCCGGCGCGGCCAGGTCCAGGGCATGGAGCAGCGCGGCAACGCCCAGGTCGTCAGCGCCTACGTGCCGCTGTCGGAGATGTTCGGATACGCCACCGACGTGCGGTCCAACACCCAGGGCCGGGCGACGTACACCATGCAGTTCGAGCGCTACGACGAGGTGCCGCCTAACATCGCGGAGAAGGTCGTCGGTGAGAAGGTCGCGGCGTAGCACTCGCCCCGGACGGAAGTCCGATAGATTCTTGAGGTTCGCCCTGCGGGCGGACGACACCCCTGAGTAAGGAGCAGTTCAAGTGGCGAAAGCCAAGTTCGAGCGCGATAAGCCCCACGTCAATGTCGGCACCATCGGTCACATCGACCATGGCAAGACGACGCTGACGGCTGCCATCACGAAGGTGCTGGCCGAGAAGTACGGCGGCACCGAGGTGCGGTCGTTCGAGCAGATCGACAACGCTCCTGAGGAGAAGGCGCGCGGCATCACGATCGCGACCTCCCACGTCGAGTACCAGACCCCCAACCGGCACTACGCGCACGTCGATTGTCCGGGTCACGCCGACTACGTGAAGAACATGATCACGGGCGCGGCGCAGATGGACGGCGCCATCCTCGTGGTCTCGGCGGCCGACGGCGCCATGCCGCAGACGCGTGAGCACATCCTGCTCGCCCGTCAGGTCGGCGTCCCCTACATCGTCGTCTTCCTCAACAAGGCCGACATGGTCGACGACCCCGAGCTGCTCGAGCTCGTCGAGGTCGAGATCCGCGACCTGCTCTCCGAGTACGAGTTCCCGGGCGACGACATCCCGTTCGTCACCGGCTCCGCGCTGCGGGCGCTCGAGGGCGACGCCGAGTACGAGCAGAAGATCGTCGACCTCGCCGAGGCCCTGGACACCTACATCCCGGAGCCCGTGCGCGACCTCGACAAGCCGTTCCTGATGCCGGTCGAGGACGTGTTCTCGATCACCGGTCGCGGCACCGTCGCCACCGGACGCATCGAGCAGGGCATCATCAAGACGGGTGACACCGTCGAGATCGTCGGCATCAAGGCGACGACCTCAACCGTCGTCACCGGCGTCGAGATGTTCAAGAAGATCCTCGACGAGGGTCGTGCGGGCGACAACGTCGGCTGCCTGCTGCGCGGTACCAAGCGCGACGAGATCGAGCGCGGTCAGGTGCTGTGCAAGCCGGGGTCGATCACCCCGCACACCAAGTTCAAGGCTGAGGTGTACGTGCTGAAGAAGGAGGAGGGTGGTCGTCACACCCCGTTCTTCACCGGCTACCGGCCCCAGTTCTACTTCCGCACCACCGACGTCACCGGCGTGGCGAACCTGCCCGAGGGCACCGAGATGGTCATGCCGGGCGACAACGTCCAGATGGAGATCGAGCTCATCCAGCCGATCGCCATGGACGCCGGTCTGCGGTTCGCGATCCGCGAGGGCGGCCGTACGGTCGGCTCCGGCGTCGTGACCGAAGTCATCCAGTAGCACCCGGAGGGCGGCTGCGCCGGCTCGGCGCGCCGCCCTTCGTTTGTAACCAGCAGATACGACCACAGGGGCGGGCCCCCAGCCCGGGGTTCGCCCCCAACACTGAGAAAAGACTCAAAAAGCTCACTTTCCCGTGGCAACACTCGCCCAGAACAAGATCCGCATCCGCCTGAAGTCCTATGACCACTCGGCGATCGAGACGGCGGCCAAAGAGATCGTCGAGACGGCGACGCGCACCGGCGCGCGCGTCTCAGGTCCGGTGCCGCTGCCGACGGAGAAGAACGTCTACTGCGTGATCCGCTCCCCCTTCAAGGACAAGGACTCGCGCGAGCACTTCGAGATCCGCACCCACAAGCGCCTCATCGACATCCACCAGCCGACGCCGAAGACGGTCGACTCGCTCCAGCGCCTCGACCACCTCCCGGCCGGCGTGGATATCGAGATCCGCCTGGCTTCCTGACATCTGATGGCCGCCATCCTCGCCAAGAAAATCGGAATGACCCAGCGCTTCCTGGACGACGGGCGCGTCGAGCGCGTGACCGTCCTGGAGGCCGGCCCGTGCCCGGTCACGGCGATCCGCACGCACGAGCGCGACGGCTACGAGGCCGTTCAGCTCGCGTTCGGTCGCTGCAAGGAGAAGTCGCTCACCCGCGCCGAGCTCGGCCACCTGAAGAAGGCGAACGCCTCGGCCCACCGCCATGTCGTCGAGTTCCGCGACGAAGCCGGCGAGCTGCTCGTCGGCGAGACCGTGACCGTCGAGGCGTTCACCCCCGGCGACAAGGTCAAGATCTCCGGCCTGTCCAAGGGCAAGGGCTTCCAGGGCACGATCAAGCGCCACAACTTCAAGCGCGGCCCCAAGACCCACGGATCGCACAACTACCGCGCCCCGGGCTCGATCGGCGCCTCGGCCACGCCCTCGCGCGTGTTCAAGGGCATCCGCGGACCCGGCCGCATGGGCGGCGGGCGCATCACCCAGCGCGGGCTGACCGTCATCGAGGTCATGCCGGGCCAGAACCTGATGCTCGTGCGCGGGGCCGTCCCCGGGCCGAAGGGCGCGACCGTGGAGGTGCGCACCGATGCCTAGGACTGCGCCCAAGCTCGGCGGGGGCACGGTGTCGCTCGACACCGACGCCTTCGAGGCCGCCTTCAACATGCCGCTCGTGCACGAGACCGTGCGGGCCGAGATGGCTGCTCGCCGTCAGGGCACCCACTCCACCAAGACCCGAGGCGAGGTCTCAGGCGGCGGCGCCAAGCCGTGGCGCCAGAAGGGCACCGGCCGCGCTCGCGCCGGCTCCTCGCGCTCGCCGGTGTGGACCGGTGGCGGCGTGGTGTTCGGCCCGACGCCGCGCAACTACACGTTCAAGGTCAACCGCAAGGCTCGCAAGGCGGCTCTGCGCAGCGCGCTCTCCCAGCACGCCGACCGCGACTCGCTCGCCGTCTTCGATGCCGGCGTGTTCGACGGGCCGGCGACCAAGCAGGCGGCGGCACTGCTCGCCGACTGGGGGGCCCGGGGCCCGTTCCTCGTCCTGCTCGACGAGGCCGAGGCCGCGGCCGGCAAGTCGTTCCGCAACCTCGAACGCGTGTCCGTGATGCCGGTGCAGGACGCCGGCGTGGCCGACATCGTCCGGGCCGGCGCCCTGCTCATCAGCGAGGCCGCGCTGCCCGGGCTGCTCACTCGCACGCGCTCAGAGCGCGGCGCTGCCGCGGAGGAGACCAGCTAATGGATCCGAGCCAGGTGATCATCCGGCCGGTCGTCTCGGAGAAGTCCTACGTGCTCGCCGAGGCGGGCAAGTACACCTTCCGGGTGGCCGATCGCGCCCACAAGACCCAGATCCGTCAGGCCATCGAGCAGCTGTTCGACGTGAAGGTGCTCGAGGTCAGGACCTCGTCGGTCAAGAGCAAGCCCAAGCGCCGCGGCCACACGTCCGGCCGCACGCGCGCGTGGAAGAAGGCGATCGTCCAGGTCCGCGCGGGCGACACGATCCCGATCTTCAGAGGACTCGAAGGCGCAGAGTGATGGCTGCCGACACCACACGCCGAGTCCCGGACTCAGAGGGAGCGGAGTAGCCCATGCCGATTCGCAAGCCGAAGCCGACGAGCCCGGGCCGCCGTTTCGTCACCTATCCCGATTTCGCCGAGATCACCCGCTCCGAGCCCGAGAAGTCGCTCGTCGAGGGGCTGACGAAGTCGGGCGGCCGCAACGCGCACGGCCGCAAGACCTCGCGCCACCGCGGCGGCGGCGCCAAGCGCCTGTACCGCCGGATCGACTTCAAGCGCCGCAAGGACGGCGTGCCGGCCAAGGTCGCGCACATCGAGTACGACCCCAATCGGACCGCCTACATCGCCCTGCTGCACTACGCCGATGGCGAGAAGCGATACATCATCGCGCCCAACCGGCTGCGCGTCGGGATGAGCGTGGTGTCGGGCGAGAACGTCGACATCCGGGTCGGGAACACCCTGCCGCTGGCCAACATGCCGGCCGGCACGCTCGTGCACAACGTCGAGCTCACCCCCGGCCGCGGCGGCCAGATGGCCCGCGCCGCAGGGGTCGGAGTGCAGCTGCTGGCCAAGGAGGGCGAGTACGTGACCCTGCGCCTGCCCTCGGGCGAGATGCGCATGGTCCGCGGCGAGTGCCGGGCCACGGTGGGCACGATCGGCAACACCGATCACCAGAACGTCAAGATCGGAAAGGCGGGCCGCAAGCGCCACATGGGCGTCCGCCCGCAGACGCGCGGCACCGCGATGAACCCGGTCGACCACCCACACGGTGGCGGCGAGGGCTCGACCACGCCCGGTCGCCATCCGGTGACTCCGTGGGGCGTCCCCACGCTCGGCTACCGCACGCGCAAGAAGGGCAAGGCGTCGGACCGCTACATCGTCCGTGGACGCAGAAGAGGTAAGAAGCGATGAGGGCGAATCCTGCGAATTCGCTTGTGAGTCGGTGCCGGCTGCGCCGGCACGGACTCGGGGTGGAGGTCTCCCAGTGAGTAGATCCAGCAAGAAGGGCCCGTTCGTCGAGGAGCGTCTGATGGAGCGCATCGAGGCCATGAACGCCTCGGGCGAGAAGCGCATGATCCGCACGTGGTCGCGCACCTCCACGATCTTCCCCGAGATGGTCGGGCACACGATCGCCGTCCACGACGGCCGCAAGCACGTGCCCGTGTTCGTGTCGGAGTCGATGGTCGGGCACAAGCTCGGTGAGTTCGCGCCCACGCGGCTCTACCGCGGCCACACGCAGACGGGGAAGCGCCGATGAGCGAGAGCCCCGAAGAGCGCGAGGACGAGATCGAGCCCACGCCGGCCGACACCGAGGCCGCCGAGGAGGCCAGCGACGTCGTGCTCGAAGCCGACGACGAGGCCGAGGGCATGACCGCGGAGCCCGCGCCCACGGCAGCTGAGCCGGAGACCGCTGAGGTCGAGCCCGAGGCTCCCGCTGGCGGCGGAGCCCGCCCCCGAGGCGCCGACCCGCAGCCGCTCGCGCCGGCGCGGCGCCGAGAGCGCCGAGAAGCCCGCGGCCGCCCCCCGGCGGGGACGTCGCGAGCGCCCGGCCGGACCGGCCCCGATCGTGCGCGCGCAGGCCAAGTACGTGCGCTCCTCCGCCCGCAAGGCGCGCCTGGTGTGCGACCACATCCGGGGCAAGAGCGTCGTGGAGGCGCGGGCTATCCTGGCTCACACGCCGAGAGCGGTCGCGCGCGACTGGAGCAAGCTGCTCGAGTCCGCCGTCGCGAACGCCGAGCACAACCACTCGCTCGACGGCGAGGATCTCTACATCAAGGCCGTGCACGCCGACGAGGGTCCGACGATCAAGCGGTTCCGCCCGCGCGCCCAGGGGCGCGCGACGCAGATCCGCAAGCGCACCACCCACCTGACGATCTTGCTTACGCCGAAGGAAAACTGATGGGTCAAAAAGTTCACCCCGAGGGCATGCGCGTGGGCTACATCCACGACTGGAAGTCGAACTGGTTCAACGAGCGCAACTTCTCGGACTACCTGCACGAGGACACCGAGATCCGCCGCCACATCATCGGCCGCCTCTCGCACGCCGGCCTGTCCGACATCACGATCCGCAAGAACGCCACCGAGGTCGAGGTCAACATCCAGACCGCGCGGCCCGGCATCGTGATCGGCAAGTCCGGCTCGGAGGTCGACCAGCTGCGCCGTGACCTGCACCGGATCACCGGCAAGCAGGTCAAGGTCAACATCCTCGAGATCAAGCGGCCCGAACTCGACGCCCGGCTGGTCGCCCAGTCGATCGCCGAGCAGTTGCAGAACCGCGTCGCCTTCCGCCGCGCCATGAAGCGGGCGCTGACGAGCGCGATGCGCTCGGGCGCCAAGGGTGTCAAGGTCCAGGTCTCCGGCCGCCTCGGCGGCGCCGAGATGGCGCGCACCGAGGGCTACTCCGACGGCCGTGTCCCGCTGCACACGCTGCGCGCCGACATCGACTACGGCTTCCACGAGGCCCGCACGACGTTCGGCCGCATCGGCGTGAAGTGCTGGATCAACAAGGGCGAGATCATGCCCGAGGGCTACACCGGCGCCGATCTGACGATCATGGACGAGCCGGCTCCGCAGGCACCCGACCGCGGCGGCCGTGACGGCCGCGGTGGTCGTGACGGGCGCGGGCGCGGGCGCGGTGGCCAGGGCGGCGGGCCCGGTGGTCCGGGCGGTCCCGGTGGCCGTGGCCGCGGTGGCCCGGGCGGCCAGGGCGGCCGTGGACCCGGTGGTCCCGGCGGCGCGGGCCGCGGTCGCAGCGGCGGCGGTGGCGGTGGTGGCCAGGGTGGCTTCGGCGGCGGTCGTGGCGGTGGCGGCGGCTTCGGCGGTGGCGGTGGCGGTCGTGGCGGCGGCGGTGGCGGTGGCGGTGGCGGCCAGGGTGGCTTCGGCGGCGGTCGCGGCGGCGGTGGCGGCGGCTTCGGCGGCGGCGGCGGTGGCGGTCGTGGCGGCGGTGGCGGTGGCGGGCGGGGCCCGCGGCCGGGTGGCGGCGGCGGCGGTGGTGGCCAGGGAGGTGGCCGCTGATGCTGGCCCCCAAGCGCGTCAAGTTCCGCAAGCAGCACCGCGGGCGTCGCGGTGGCCTCTCGCGCGGGCAGGTCAACGTGCAGTTCGGCGAGTACGGCCTCAAGGCGCTCGACTCGGGCTGGATCACCAACCGCCAGATCGAAGCGGCACGTATCGCGATGACCCGCAAGATCCGCCGTGGCGGCAAGGTGTGGATCAACATCTATCCCGACAAGGCGTACACGAAGAAGCCGGCCGAGACCCGCATGGGCTCGGGCAAGGGCTCGCCCGAGGGGTGGGTCGCCGTGGTCAAGCCCGGACGCGTGATGTTCGAGCTGGCCGGCGTGCCCGAGCCGCTCGCCCGCGAGGCCATGCGCCTGGCCGGACACAAGCTGCCCGTGCGCACCAAGTTCGTGCTCCGGGAGGATTCGGAATGAAGTCGATCGAGCTGCGAGACCTGAGCGAGACCGAGCTGCGCGAGCACGTGCAGACCGCGCGCCGCGAGCTCTTCGGCCTGCGCTTCCAGCACGCCACCGGCGAGCTCGAGAACACCGCGAGCATCGGGCGGGCCAAGCGCGAGGTGGCGCGGGCCCTGACGGTCGCGCGCGAGCGGAACCTGGAGATCTGAGAATGGCTGACGAGCAGGACACCCCGACCCCTGAAGAGACCGCTCCGGGGCTTCCGGACGAGACGGCCGTCGAGGCCGTCCAGGAGGCCGCCGCGCAGGAGCCGGCGGCTGCGCAGGAGCCGGCCGCCGAGGCCCGGGCGCCCGAGCCCGTGCTCGCGCCCAAGGAGCGCCGTCAACGCGCCCGCGCGGCCCGCGCGGCCAAGACCGGCCCGCGCCAGGCCCGCACGGCGGAGGAGCGCCATGCCGAGCGTGACCAGGAGCGCGCGCAGAAGGCAGCCGCTCGCCGAGTCGAGCGCCAGCGTCAGCGCGCCAAGGACAAGGCTGCGGCCGGCGAGGGCCAGAGCACACCGCCGCGCGAGCACGGTCCGGGCCGCCAGAAGACCCGCCAGGGCGTGGTCGTCTCCGACCGCGCGGCCAAGACCATCACCGTGCGCATCGACACTGCGCGGCGCCACCGCCGCTACCAGAAGATCGTCCGCACCTCGAACACCCTGCACGCGCATGACGAGCGCAGCGAGGCGCATATCGGGGACACCGTCGTCGTGCGCGAGTCCCGGCCGCTCTCGCGGACCAAGCGCTGGCGGCTGGTCGAAGTCGTGGAGCGTGCCAAGTGATCCAGAACGAGACCCGCCTGCGCGTGGCCGACAACACCGGCGCGCGCGAGATCCTGGTCATCCGCGTCAAGGGCGGCCACAAGCGCCGCTACGCCTACGTCGGCGACGTCATCACCGCCGCGGTGAAGACCGCCAGCCCGCAGGGCTCGGTCAAGAAGGGCGAGGTCGTCACCGCCGTCGTCGTGCGCACGAAGAAGGCCTACGGCCGCGAGGACGGGACCTACATCGCCTTCGACGAGAACGCGGCCGTGATCATCGACGCCAACAACAACCCGCGCGGGACCCGCATCTTCGGGCCGGTCGCGCGCGAGCTGCGCGAGCGCAACTTCATGAAGATCGTCTCCCTCGCTCCCGAGGTGCTCTGATGCCGGCTCGGATCAAGACCGACGACCAGGTGGTCGTCATCGGCGGCAAGGACCGCGGCAAGCGCGGCAAGGTCCTGCGCGTCGATCCCAAGAAGGAGCGCGTGTACGTCGAGGGCCTGAACATGGTCAAGCGCCACCAGCGCCCGAGCCAGAGCACCGGGCAGGGCGGCGGCGTGATCGAGAAGGAGGGGCCGATCCACGTCTCCAACGTGATGCTGATCGACCCCAAGGACGACAAGCCGACCCGGGTCGGCATCGAGCTGCAGGACGGCAAGCGCCTGCGGGTGGCCAAGCGAAGCGGAGCTAGGCTGGACTGATGGCGAGCGCACGACTGAAGACGAAGTACAACGAGGAGATCCGGCCATCGCTCATCGAGCGCTTCGGCTACTCCACGCCGATGCAGGCACCGAAGATCGAGAAGGTCACGGTCAACATGGGTGTGGGGGAGGCCAAGCAGGACTCCAAGGTGCTCGACGCCGCCGCCGAGCAGCTCGCCTCGATCGCCGGCCAGCGCCCAAGCGTGCGCCGGGCCCGCAAGTCGATCGCGCAGTTCAAGATCCGCGAGGGCATGCCGGTGGGCGTGGCGGTCACGCTGCGCGGGGAGCGTGCCTACGAGTTCCTCGACCGGCTCCTGTCGGTCGCCATCCCGCGGATCCGCGACTTCCGGGGTCTGAACCCGCGCGCCTTCGACGGGCGCGGGAACTACTCCATGGGCGTGCGCGAGCAGATCATCTTCCCCGAGGTCGACTACGACGAGGTCGATCAGGTACGGGGTCTCGACATCACGATCACCACGAGCGCATCCTCCGATGAGGAGGCCTTCGCCCTGCTGGAGGCCATTGGGATGCCGTTCTCGAAGGAAGGTCGCACTCCGGCGACCGTCAGCTAGGAGTCAGAGGAGCACATGGCCAAGCTTTCCCAGCGCGTCCGCCAGGCGCGCCCCGCGAAATTCAAGACGCGGGCCTACACCCGCTGCCGCCGGTGCGGTCGCTCGCGCGCGGTCTACCGCCGTTTCGGCGTGTGCCGCATCTGCCTGCGCGAGCTCGCGCACAACGGCTACATCCCCGGCATGACGAAGTCGAGCTGGTGATCGCATGTCGATGACCGATCCGATCGCCGACCTTCTGACCCGGGTGCGCAACGGCCTGGGTGCCCAGCATCAGGACGTCACGCTGCCGTCGTCGAAGCTGAAGGCCGAGGTCGCCCGCATCCTGCAGGAGCAGGGCTACATCGACGCCTATGACGTCCACCCGGCGGCGTCCGGCCACGGGGAGGACCTGACGGTGACGCTCAAGTACACCGAGGAGCGCAAGCCCGTCATCTCCGGCATCCAGCGCGTCTCGCGCCCGGGCCGGCGCACGTACGTCGATCACGCGCACATCCCCCGCATCCAGGGCGGCATGGGCACGACGATCATCTCCACCTCCAAGGGGGTCATGACCGGCCACGACGCCCGGCGCGAGGGCGTCGGCGGCGAGGTCGTGGCCCGGGTCTGGTAGACCCTTTCAGCACGCAATGTCACGAATCGGAAAGCAGCCAATCCCGGTCCCGGCCGGCGTCACGATCTCGATCGAGCCCGAGCGGGTGACCGTCAACGGTCCCAAGGGCGAGCTCACGGAGCGGATCAACCGCGACATGACGGTCGAGCAGGCCGACGGCGAGCTGCGCGTCACCCGTCCCACCGATCGGGGCGAGCACCGCGCTCTGCACGGCCTGACCCGCACGCTGATCGCCAACATGGTCACCGGCGTCACCGACGGGTTCGAGAAGCGCCTGGAGATCCAGGGCGTCGGCTACCGCGCCCAGCTCAAGGGCCGAGACCTCGAGCTCGCGCTCGGCTACTCCCATCCCGTCGCGGTCAAGGCGCCCGACGGCATCGACTTCGAGGTTCCGATGCCGACTCGCATCGTCGTGCGCGGCGCCTCAAAGCAGCAGGTCGGCGAGGTCGCCGCCTACATCCGCAAGCAGCGCAAGCCCGAGCCCTACAAGGGCAAGGGGATCCGCTACGAGGGCGAGTACGTGGCTCGCAAGGTCGGTAAGCGCGCATGAGCACGATCACTCCCCAGCAGAAGCGCCTCAAGCGCCGCCGCCGCGTCCGCGCCAAGGTGCACGGCACGGCCGAGCGTCCCGCGCATCTCCGTCTTCCGCTCCAACCGCGGGATCAACGCTCAGCTCATCGACGATGTCGCCGGCCGCACGCTGGCCGCGGCCCAGTGGACCGAGACCGAGCTGCGCACCCTGGCGCCGATGGACCAGGCCCGGCAGGTCGGGGCGACGCTCGCAGAGCGGGCCCGCGCCGCCGGCGTCGAGGCGGCCGTGTTCGACCGCGGCGGCTACCAGTACCACGGCCGCGTCAAGGCCCTCGCCGAAGGCGCCCGCGAGGGCGGCCTCCGCTTCTAGACCGCTACCCTGGACTTCCTGAATGGCACGTGATCGCACAGTTTCCGCCCTCGGCCTCGACCTGCAGGAACGCGTGGTCGAGATCAACCGTGTGGCCAAGGTCGTCAAGGGCGGCCGCCGCTTCTCGTTCACCGCGCTGGTGGTGGTGGGTGACGAGCGCGACGTCGTCGGCGTCGGCTACGGCAAGGCCAACGAGGTCCCGGTGGCGATCCAGAAGGGCGTCGAGAACGCCAAGAAGAACCTCTACCGCGTGCCCAAGCACGGGTCGACGATCACCCACCAGACGCTTGGCATCTTCGGTGCCGGCCGGGTCATGCTGAAGCCCGCCTCCCCCGGTACCGGCGTCATCGCCGGCGGCGGGGTGCGCGCGGTGCTCGAGCTGGCCGGGATTCACGACATCCTGTCCAAGAGCCTCGGCTCCCAGAACCCGATCAACCTCGTCAAGGCGACGATGGCCGGGCTGGAGTCGCTGCGCACGCCGGACGAGGTGGCCGAGCTGCGCGGGCTGTCGATCAACCAGGTGCTCGGCCTCCATAGCGAGAGCGGCAACGGTGCCAGGCTGAGCGCGCAGGACGACGGCGGCGAGGCCGAGGCCAATGGCCAGGCCGAGGCTGCCGGCGAGAGCGAGGCGCGAGGGCGAGGCCGGTAGCGAGGCCGCGGCCGGCGCTGCCGAGACCGAGGAGCAGTCGGCATGAGCACGGTCAGGGTCACCCAGCGCAAGTCGCGCAACGGGTGCGACAAGCGCCAGCTCGACACGCTGCGCTCGCTCGGCCTGCGCCGGATCGGCCACACCGTCGAGCTTCAGGACACGCCGCAGATCCGCGGCATGATCCACAAGGTCCGTCATCTCGTTGATGTTGCGGATCCGGCCGGCGCCGGTACCGGGGCGAGTTCGCCTGGCGGCGAAGGTCGCGGAGGTCGCTCATGAGCACGAACCAGCCACGCGAGGACGCCACCGGGCCGGAGCGGATCGGGCTGCACAACCTGAAGCCCGCCCCTGGATCGCGCCGGCCGCGCAAGCGGATCGGCCGGGGTGAGGGCTCGGGCACCGGTAAGACCTCAGGTCGCGGCCAGAAGGGCTGGGGCTCGCGGTCGGGCGCCAAGCGCCGGGCCCGCTTCGAGGGCGGCCAGAACCCGATTCACATGCGGATGCGCAAGCTGCGCGGCCCGCACATGAAGAAGTCGATGCCGTTCGAGCCGTTCCGGACGCACACACAGCCGGTCAACCTGCTCGACCTCGAGGAGCGCTTCGAGTCGGGCGCCGCGGTCACGCTCGAGGCCATGCACGGCAAGGGCCTGGCCACGCGCAAGGGCATTCCGGTCAAGGTGCTGGCCAAGGGCGAGATCACCAAGCCCCTGGCCGTCCATGCGCACGGCTTCAGCGCCGCCGCGCGGACGGCCATCGAGGCGGCAGGGGGCACCTGCCAGGTGATCGTGCCCGCCTCACCACCGGAGGTCTAAGCGGTGATCGCCACGATCCTCGGGGCGTTCAGGATCGGCGAGATCCGCAACAAGGTCCTGTTCACGGCCGCGATGCTGTTCCTGTACCGGCTCGGCACGCACCTGCCGGCCCCGGGCGTGAACTCGGCCGCCGTGGCGGCGATCCAGAAGAACTTCGGCGGCACGAACATCCTCGGGCTGCTCAACCTGTTCTCGGGCGGCGGGCTCGGGCGCATCGCCATCTTCGCGCTCGGGATCATGCCCTACATCACCGCCTCGATCATCCTGCAGGTGCTGCAGGTGGTCGTCCCCTCGCTGGAGAAGCTCTCCAAGGAGGGGGAAGCCGGACAGGCGACGATCACGCAGTACACGCGTTACCTGACCGTCGGCCTCGCCTTCGCCCAGTCGATCGGCTACGTGTTCCTGTTCCGCAGCTTCCAGCAGCAGGCCGGGGCAACGTTGATCAGCAATTTCAACGCGCCCAAGGTGTTCATGATCGTGATCTCGCTCACCGCGGGGACGATCCTGCTCATGTGGATCGGCGAGCTGATCACCCAGCGGGGCATCGGCAACGGCATCTCGCTGCTCATCTTCGCCAGCATCGTCGCCCGCATCCCCAGCGGCCTGCAGAGCTGGTGGAACAGTCCCGACCAGGTGTTCCGGGTCATGATGCCGTTCATCGCCCTGGCGGTCGTGGCCGCGGTCGTGTTCGTCCAGGAGGGCCAGCGGCGGATCCCGATCCAGTACGCCAAGCGCGTGATCGGCCGGCGCATGACCGGCGGGCAGCAGACCTACCTGCCCCTGCGCGTGAACATGGCCGGCGTCATCCCGGTCATCTTCGCCGCCAGCATCATGGCCATCCCGCCCACCATCGGGCAGCTGATCGGCCAGAACCGCCACAACTTCGCCCAGAACCTGGCCAACTTCTTCAGCCCCCAGGGCTGGCACTACGTGCTCGGCGAGTGCGTGTTCATCCTCGTGTTCACGTACTTCTACACGGCGGTCACGTTCAACCCGATCGACCAGGCCGACAACCTGAAGAAGCAGGGCGGCTTCATCCCCGGGGTTCGACCAGGGCGGCCCACGGCCGAGTTCCTCGACCGCATCCTCGCTCGCCTCACATTCCCGGGGGCGCTGTTCCTGGCTGCCATCGCGGCGCTGCCGACGATCCTCATCGATCAGACGCACGCCAACTTCAACTTCGGCGGCACCTCGATCCTGATCGTCATCGGCGTCGCGCTCGACACCATGAAGCAGCTCGAGGCGCAGCTGATGATGCGCAACTACGAGGGCTTCCTCAAATAGCCCGGCCGGATGCCGGGCTGTGGTGACAGCCGGCCCAGCGGAGCGGTCTCTCGCACTCCAGGAGCGGAGCGCCGGCCGGCCTCAGAGCCGGATGCGGTCACATCGTCGAGAAAGCGATCGCCGGCCAAGCGCAGCGGTCTCTCGCACTCCAGGAGCGGAGCGCCGGCCGGCCTGAGAGCCGGACGCGGTTATACCGTCGAGAAAGCGACCGCCGACCCAGCGCAGCGGTCTCTCGCACTCCAGAAGCGCCCGGACGCAGGCCGGCCCGAAAGCCGGACGCGGTCACATCGTCGAGACAGCGATTGCCGGTCTCCTGGCGAGCGGGTCCGCCGGCGGCGAGCGGCCGCCTCAAGGTGAGCGAGCCCGGCCTGGATCGAGCTCGTCGAGCGGCTCGAGACCGCGCGCAGCCACACGGCTGTCGTGGCCGGTCTGGCGACCGTCGAGCCCGCGGGCTGACGCGGCTTTCTTCGCATCGCCCCGGCCGGTACAGTCCCGGCCCGTGTCCTCCGCGTCCTCGAACAACAGCCGCCAGCTCAACCTGATCCTGTTCGGTCCTCCCGGGGCCGGCAAGGGCACGCAGGCGGCTCGCCTGCGCACGGACTTCCAGCTGCCCTACATCGCCACCGGCGACATGCTGCGGGGCAACGTGAAGGAGGGCACGGAGCTGGGGCAGAAGGCCAAGCGCTACATGGACGCGGGCGAGCTCGTGCCCGACACGCTGATCCTGGCCATGGCCGCCGATCGCCTCCAGCAGCCGGACGCGCAGGACGGTTTCATCCTCGACGGCTTCCCGCGCACGCTCGAGCAGGCTCGCGCCCTCGATCGCCAGCTCGCGGCGCTCCGGCGTCGGGTGACCGCTGCGCTGCTCATCGACGTGCCCGACGAGGAGGTCGTCCGGCGTCTGTCGGGCCGGCGCATGTGCGTCAAGGCAGGGCACAACTACCACGTCGAGTTCGACCCGCCCAAGCACGAGGGCATGTGCGACCAGGACGGATCGCGACTGGTCCAGCGTGACGACGACAAGCCCGAGGTGATCGAGAATCGGCTGCGTGTGTACCACGACCAGACCGAGCCGCTCGTCGACTACTACGATGATCAGGGCCTCATGCGGCGCATCGACGGCACCCGGGAGCAGTCCGACGTGCACGATCACATCCGGGCCGTGATCGCGACGCTGCTGCTCGAGGAGGATGTGTAGGCGCGGGAGATGGAGACGAGCCAGTGATCATCAAGAAGAGCCCCGAGGAGATCGAGCGGATGGCCACCGCCGGGGAGATCCTGGTCAAGACGATGAACCTGCTGGCGGCGAAGATCCGCCCCGGCGTGACCACGCAGGAGCTCGACGCGGCGGCCGAGCGGTTCATCCGCTCCCAGGGCGCCACGCCGGCGTTCAAGGGCTACCGCGGCTTCCCCGGCTCGATCTGCACCTCGCCCAACTCGATGATCGTGCACGGGATCCCGGGCGGCTACCGGCTGGCCCGGGGCGACATCATCTCGGTTGACATCGGCGTGGTCCTCGACGGCTGGGTCGCCGATGCTGCCCGCACCTTCCCGGTCGGTCCGATCACCCCGATCGCCACCAAGCTGCTGAAGGTGACCGAGGAGTCGCTGCACCTGGGTGCCGAGCAGTGCCGAGTGGGCAACCGCCTGGGCGACGTCTCGCACGCGATCCAGGCCCATGTCGAGGCGGCCGGCCTATCGATCGTCCGGACGCTGGTCGGCCACGGCATCGGCCGCGACATGCACGAGGACCCGCAGATCCCCAACTACGGCAACCCGGGCACCGGCGTGGTGCTCGAGGAGGGCATGGTCCTGGCCGTCGAGCCGATGGTCACCGCCGGGCGGCATGCCGTCCGGGTCGGAGACGATCATTGGTCGATCTTCTCCCAGGACGGCTCTCTGGCCGCCCACTTCGAGTTCACGATCGCCATCGCGGCGACCGGCCCTCGCATCCTCACGCCCTGGCATGAGGCGCGCGGCGGCCGCGCGGCGGCTTGAGCCGCGCGTCGGCGGGCGGCGAGGAACGGTCGCTGCTACGATGCGCGTGTGCGCCCAAAGTGCCCCGTGAGGTGCTGAGGCGCCGCTTTCAGGGCGGTAGCGGCGACCGTACCGGTCGCCAGAGCCGCTGCCTGAGGGTACTCCCGCGAACGATACGACGAGAGCGAAGAGCGTGAAAGTACGACCGTCGGTCAAGCCGATGTGCGAAAAGTGCAAGATCATCCGCCGTCACGGCCGGGTCCTCGTGATCTGCTCGAACCCTCGCCATAAGCAGAGGCAGGGCTGATGGCACGGATCTCGGGGGTCAACATCCCCCTCAACAAGCGCGTCGAGATCGGGCTCACCTACATCTACGGCATCGGCCGTTCGACCTCGGGCAGGCTGCTGTCCGAGCTCGGCATCGAGCCGGACCGCAAGGTGCGCGACCTCACCGAGGACGAGGTCATCAAGCTTCGTGAGCTCATCGACTCGGCGTTGACCGTCGAGGGCGACCTGCGCCGCGAGCGCTCGCAGAACATCAAGCGCCTGCAGGAGATCGGCTGCTACCGCGGCCTGCGGCACCGCCGCGGCCTGCCCGTGCGGGGTCAGAACACGAAGACCAACGCCCGGACGCGCAAGGGTCCCAAGCGCATGCAGGTGGCGGGCAAGAAGAAGGCAGGTAAGAAGTGAGCCCGGCTCCGCGTCGTCCGCAGCGTGGCCGCCGCCGCGTTCGCAAGAACATCCCGGTCGGCCAGGCCCACATCAAGACCTCGTTCAACAACACGATCGTCTCCCTCACCGACCGTGAGGGCAACGTGATCGCGTGGGAGTCCGCCGGCGGCGCCGGCTTCAAGGGCTCGCGGAAGTCGACCCCGTTCGCCGCTCAGGTCACGGCCGACGCCGCCGCCCGCAAGGGCATCGAGCACGGCCTGCAGAAGGTCGAGGTGTTCGTGAAGGGCCCGGGCTCGGGCCGCGAGACCGCGATCCGCTCGCTGCAGGCGGCCGGTCTCGAGGTCACCGGCGTCAAGGACGTGACGCCCCAGGCGCACAATGGCTGCCGCCCTCGCAAGCGGCGCCGCGTATAGGAAGGCTTAACTGTGGCACGAGACACAGCTCCGCAATGCAAGCAGTGCCGTCGCGAGGGACAGAAGCTGTTCCTGAAGGGCGAGCGATGCCTGACCGACAAGTGCGGCGTCGAGCGACGCTCCTATCCGCCTGGTGACCACGGGCGGGGGCGTCAGAAGCAGAGCGAGTACCGGGTCCAGCTGCGCGAGAAGCAGAAGGCCAAGCGCTACTACGGCGTGCTCGAGAAGCAGTTCCGCATCTACTACGAGAAGGCATCCCGCCAGGACGGGATCACGGGCGAGAACCTCCTGCGCACCCTCGAGTGCCGGTTCGACAACGTGCTCGTGCGACTCGGCTTCGCCGCGTCGCGCCGGCAGGCCCGCCAGCTCATCCTGCATGGCCACTGGACGATCAATGGCCGGCGCGTGAACATCCCCAGCTATCAGCTGCGCGACAGCGATGTGATCGCGATCGACCCCCGTTCGACGGCCACTCAGGTCATCCGTGAGGCGACCGAGCTCACCGGCCAGGTGCCGGCGTGGCTGCAGGCCGATCATGACGCGCTCACGGCGAAGGTGCTCCGCAAGCCCGAGCGGCGGGAGATCGCCGCGCCGGTGCAGGAGCAGCTGATCGTCGAGCTCTACTCGAAGTAATTCTTGCGCTCGCGCCGTCCCTGCGGACGCGAGGCTCCCGCACAGCCGCCGCGGCGGCGGCAGTAACCCACGACTGTTAGGACCCTGATGCTCGACTTCCAAGTCCCCCGAATCTCCAGCGAGAGTGTCGACGACAATCGCGGCTCATTCACGATCGAGCCGCTCGATCGGGGCTTCGGTTACACCTTCGGCAACTCGCTCCGGCGCGTGCTGCTCTCCTCGCTGGCCGGCGCCGCGGTGACGAGCGTCCGCATCGAGGGCGTCGCGCACGAGTTCTCGACCATCCGGGGCGTCAAGGAGGACGTGACGGACATCGTGCTGAACCTGAAGGGCATCGTCTGCCGGATGCACTCGGACGCCACCGAGGTCGAGGCCCCGCTCGTGGTCACCGGCCCGGGCGACATCACGGCCAAGGACATCGACCTGCCCTCCGGGGTCGAGATCCTCAACCCGGACGCTCACATCGCCACGCTCGAGGACAAGACGAAGCTCGAGGTGTACCTGACCATCGGCCGGGGCCGCGGCTACCGCCCGGCCGAGGACAACAAGTCGCCCGACCAGCCGATCGGCGTCATCCCGATCGACTCGATCTTCTCGCCCGTACGCCGTGTCGCCTACAACGTCGAGCAGGCGCGCGTCGGGCAGCGGACCGACTTCGACAAGCTGACCCTCGACATCGAGACCGACGGCTCGATCGATCCGCACGCCGCGCTGCGCGAGGCGGCGGAGATCCTCATCTCCCAGCTGGCCATCTTCACCGACGCCGACCGGGTGATCGAGCTCCGCGAGGCCGGCTCGCCGGTGCTGGAGCCGGGGCTGACCGGCGCGGGCGCCGGGGGCGCGGGCGGCGGTGGGCGCCAGCCCAACGCGATGGACGACATCCTCATCGAGGAGCTCGAGCTCGGCGTGCGCTCCTACAACTGCCTGAAGCGCGCCGGCATCCAGACCGTCGGTGATCTGGTCACGAAGACCGAGGGCGAGCTGAACGCGATCCCGAACTTCGGCAAGAAGTCGATCGACGAGGTGATCGAGACCCTCCACGCGCGCGGGCTCGCGCTCCGCGGCGAGTAAGGTCCAGGCCACGCCATGCGCCACCAGCGTCAGAGATACCAGCTGAGCCGCGACGCGGCCCACCGCAAAGCGCTCCTGATGAACCTCTCCAAGGAGGTCATCCAGCACGAGCGCATCCAGACCACCGAGGCGAAAGCCAAGGCGGTCAAGCCCGAGGTCGAGAAGCTCATCACGCTCGCCAAGCGCGGTGACCTGCACGCGCGCCGGCAGGCCCTGTCCGCGCTTGGCCAGGACAAGTTCACCGTCTACAAGCTGTTCGAGGAGATCGCGCCGCGCTACGTGGCCCGGTCCGGTGGCTACACGCGGATCATGAAGCTCGGGCCGCGGCGTTCGGATGCCACCGAGATGGTCCTCCTCGAACTGGTCTAGGCGGGGCGCAGCGCACAGGCCTCGGCCGGCCGGATCCCGGCGGGCGTCCCGGCCGGCTGGACGCCGGCTGGCCGCGGAGTGCAGGCCGGTGCTCGGTGCTGAGGCGAGCGGAGCGGTCTCCCCGCACCCAATGAGCGAAGCTCGCCCCAGCCCTGAAGCCGAACCCGGTCTCCTCGCGGACCCGGTGTCCCGCCTCGACATCGAGTACGACGGCCGCGACTTCCGCGGCTGGGCCCGCCAGCCGGGGCAGCGCACGGTGCAGGACGAGCTCGAGCGCGCGCTCGCGGTCGTGCTGCGGGAGCCGGCCCGGCTGACCGTGGCCGGGCGGACAGACACCGGCGTCCACGCCTGGGGCCAGGTCGCCTCCTACCCCGGACCGCCGGTGTCGGTGCGCTCGCTGAACGCGCTCCTGCCGCGTGATGTCGCCGTGCTCGCCTGCACGTCCGCGCCGCCTGGGTTCGACGCCCGGCGCGATGCCACCTCACGCGCGTACTGCTACCGGGTGCTCACCCGGCCCGCTCGGCCGGCGCTCGCGCGCGGCCGGGTGCTCCACTGGCCGCGGCCGGCCCTCGATGTCGGCGCCCTGCAGGCGTGCGCGGCAGCGCTCGTCGGCACCCACGACTTCACCGCCTTCACGCCGACCGAGACCTACCACGTGCGCTTCTCGCGCGACGTGTTCGCGGCGCTCTGGCGCCCCGGGGGCGAGGCGGGGGTGCTCGAGTTCTGGATCGAGGCCGACACCTTCATGCGCCAGATGATCCGGGTGCTCGTGGGGACGATGCTCCAGGTGGGGGCCGGCCAGCGGACCGTGTCGGATTTCGCCGGGCTCCTGGCCGGGGCGCCGCGGACGGCCGCCGGGCCGACCGCTCCGCCGCACGGCCTCCATCTCGCCGGGGTGGGGTACGGGGGCGCGCGCATCATCGGCTAGGTGCCCGGGGGCGGGGGCGGGGGCGCGGGGCGGGGCCGGGGCCGCGGGGTGGTGGAATCAACCATGTGGGGGGGTGCACTTCGGGCTCTGGCGGCTCTTAAGCCATATGGAGCCCGAGAAAGCACACCAAGACCCACGTCCCCGGGACGCGGGTGCACTTCCTCCCGCCTCGCGCAAGGAACCACACCCGGACGCGCGCCCCCGGAACGCGGGTGCACTTCCTCCCGGCTCGCGCAAGGAACCGCACCCGGACGCGCGCCCGCCGGATCCGAGTGCACTTCCTCCCGCGTCGCGCAAGGAACCACACCCGGAGCCCGCGGCCGGGAACGGGAGTGTGGTTTCTCGCCCCGAACGGGCGGTGGTCGTTCTGGCCGCCCGGCAGCACGGGGTCGTCAGCACCGTCCAGCTCCATGCCGCCGGACTGAGCGACAGCGGCATTTCCCGCTCCGCCGCCGCCGGTCGGCTCCACCGCCTGCACCGCGGCGTCTACGTGGTCGGCCATACCGCGCTGCCCGAGCTGGCGCTTGAACAGGCGGCGCTCCTGGCCTGCGGGGCGGACGGGGTGCTCAGCCATCTGTCGGCCGCCGCGCTCTGGAAGATCATCCAGCCCGCCGGCGGTCCGGTCGATGTCACGGTACCCGGGCGCCCACGCAGATCCCGCCCCGGCCTGCGCGTTCACCGTCACCAGTTGACGCGCGCCGAGATCCGCATCCGCCAGGGCCTCCCCCTCACCTCGCCCTGCCGCACCCTCGTCGACCTGGCCACGCAGCTCGGCCCGACCGGGTGGGAAGCTGCGCTCAGCGAGGCGCGCTTTCTCAGACTCATCCGCGACGGCGAGCTCGAACGCGCCGTGCAGAATGCGGGCAGCCGCGGGGGCACCGGCCGCGTCCGCGACTACCTCAACCGCGAGATCGGCCCGCTCATCACGCAGTCGGAGGCCGAACGACGCTTTCTCAGGCTGGTCAGAGACGCAGGTCTCCCCGCCCCCCGGACGCAGACATGGATCGAAGGCCACCGGGTCGACGTCGTCTGGCCCGAGCACCGCTTGATCGTCGAGCTCGACGGCATCCAGGGGCACGGCCACCGCTCCGCGTTCGAGCGCGACCGCCGCAAGGACGCCATCCTCATCGCCGCCGGGTGGCGCATCCTGCACTACACCTGGCCGCAGCTCAGCACGCAGCCCCTCTACGTCATCGCCACCCTGAGCGCCGCCCTCGCGCGCGATTAGGATCCCGGCCCCGGGTGTGCCTCGCGCACGACCTGCCCAGTCGGCAGTACGCGCTCGAAGCCACGCTCGATCGGCCGGCCGAGGATGCGGTCGTGGAGCCAGTCGACGCTCAGCCCCCGCCACGAGGGTCCGGCCACCGTGGCTGGTGACTCCGTCATGGCGTGCCGCGCGCCTTCGTAGAGGGTGACCGCTGACGGCGCCGGGCAGCGCGCCACCATCTCGGCAACCCAGGAGGCAGGCGAGAGCTCATCGGCGGCGCCTCCGATGACCTGCCACGGCACCTCCAGGCGCTCGACCAGAGGCCGCAGGTCGTAGCCGGCCGCCATGCGATCAAACGCATCCTCGTCGTTCCACAGGCCGGCCATCCACATATGGCGGGCCTTGAACGTCGGCGATGCCTGCCCAAAGATCGTCGCTGCACCCGGCTCGAAGACCGGCAGGCACACTGAGCAGCCTCGGAACAACGGCTGGGTGGCGGCGACCTGCGTCATCCAAAACGAGCCGAAGCTCGTCCCCGCGCACACGAGCCGCTCGACGTCGAGCTCCGGCCGCGCGCGGAGCCAGTCGACGATCGCCGCCCCGGCCTCCACCCAGGCGGTGGCGGTGACGTGCACGCCGCGGAGCACCGACTCGCCCTGGCCCGGCCCGTCGAGCGCCACGACCGCCACTCCACGCTCCAGCCACGGGTCACCGGCCCGCGCGACGAGAATCTCTCGTCCGGCGTCCATGCCGCCGCAGGCCACGAGCGTGGGGAACGGCCCCTCACCGGCGGGGAGGTGCAGCCAGGCGGGCAGCGCCGCGCCCCCAAACGGCAGGTCGACCTTCTCGACCCGATGGCCGCAGTGTTCCGCCCAGGCCAGGTACGCGCGGTTCTTGGCCTGCTCGAGCTCGCCGGCCAGCGCGTCATCCTCCCACACCGGCCACGACGCCATCGCCCACAGCTGCGCGGCGGCATACCAGTGGGTCGCCGCGGTCAACGGGTGACCGGCATCCTCGGCCGCTCGCGCCCGCCGCTCCCGTCGCTCGGCCACGCTGCGGACGACGGGCACGTGGTCGGCCAGCTTCTTGACCCCGATTCGGATGCTCGCCATGTCCCCGGCCGCCTGCTCGTCACCCACCGGCCCGAGGTGGTAGGCAAGCCGCGGCTGGTCGAATTCGACGCTCTGGGTTCTGATCGCCTGGTCGACCAGCCACCGCTGCTCCTGGAAGCGCCGGGGCCCTCCACCGGATGTCGCTGCTCCAGCCATCACGGCGCCCAACATACTTGCCGGCGCGCGAACCGGTCAATCGGCGGCTCGATCTCCGCGTTCGAACGCCCGCCGCGACCTCCCTCCCGGCCCGGCCAAGCGCCGCCCGCGCCCGCCGCGCACACGACTAGCATCCACCCCCGGATGCGAGTCCTGCTGACCAACGACGACGGCATCGAGGCTGCGGGCCTGCAGACGCTGCGGCGCGCGCTGCGTGCCGTGCCCGGAGTCGAGCTGGCCGTGATCGCCCCCGACGGCAACCGCTCGGCCATGGCGAGGTCGATCACGACGCGCCGGCCGCTCTGGGTGGAGAAGGTCGACTTCGCCGACGGGAGCCACGGCTACGCCACCGATGGCACCCCGGTCGACTGCGTCCGGCTGGCCAACCTGGGTCTGATCGAGGGCTTCGAGGCCGAGCTCGTCGTCTCCGGCATCAATCACGGCGCGAACCTGGGTGATGACATCACCTACTCCGGGCACGGTGGCGGCGGCGTTCGAGGCGATCGTGCTCGGCCTGCCCGGGATCGCGGTCTCGCAGCAGTCGAGCGCGCTCGAGCTCGACTTCCGCGCCGGCGAGGCGTTTCGCTTCGACATCGCCGCCCGGTTCACCGCCAGGCTCGTGGCCGAGCTCGAGAGCGTGCCGCTGCCGCAGGGCACGCTGCTCAACGTGAACGTGCCGGGGGCCGACCCGAGCGGGGTCGAGGTGGCGCGGCTGGGCAAGCGCATCTACCGCGATGAGCTCTCACTCGTCGACGAGGGCTCCGGCAACCGGCGGCTCTACCGGATCTACGGCGACGCCAGCTACGAGCGCGACCAGACCGATACCGACCTCGCCGCCGTCGCCGCGGGCAAGATCGCGGTCACGCCGATCCACTTCGATCTCACCGACCGCGATGGCATGGACGCGCTGCAGCGCTACGACCTCGCCCGCCTCGTGGGCGCCGCCGAGGAGGTGGTGGATGAGCGCTGAGCCGACCCTGGATCCGGCCACCCGCGCGGCCGAGCTGCGCCGCGAGCTGGACCACCACGGCTACCGCTACTACGTCCTCGACGACCCCGAGATCGGCGACGATCAGTACGACGCCCTGTTGAACGAGCTGCGGGCGATCGAGGCCGAGCATCCGCAGCTCGTCACCCCAGACTCGCCCACCCAGCGGGTGGGCGGTGAGCCGGTGAGCGACCTCGAGAAGGTCCGCCACCCGCAGCGGATGCTCTCGCTGGCCAACGCGCGCTCGGAGGACGAGCTGCGGGCGTGGATTCAGCGCATGCGCAACCACCTGGCGCGGGAGGGGATCGAGGACCCCGATTTCGAGTACGTGGCCGAGCCGAAGATCGACGGGCTGGCCATGTCGCTGCTCTACCGCGACGGTGTGTTCGAGCGGGGCGCCACTCGCGGCAACGGCGAGATCGGTGAGGATGTCACCCACAACATCCGCACGATCGGGCAGATCCCCCTGCGGCTCGACCTCGAGGACCCGCCCGCGCTCGTCGAGGTGCGCGGCGAGGTGTACATGTCACTGCCCGACTTCGCCCAGATCAACGAGCGCCGCGCTGAGGCGGGGCTGTCGACGTTCATGAACCCGCGCAACTCGGCCGCGGGCACGATCCGCCAGCTCGACCCCAAGCTGGCCGCCGAGCGCCCGCTGTCGTTCTGGGCCTACCAGGTCGGGACGACCGATGGCATCAGCTTCGGCGCCCACTGGGACGCGCTGCAGTGGCTGCGCGCGCAGCACTTCCCCGTCCATCCCGACGTGAAGAAGCTCCGCACCGAGGAGGATGTCGTCGCCCAGTGCCGGGCGTGGGAGCAGCGCCGGGGCTCGCTCGACTTCGAGATCGACGGCGTGGTGGTCAAGGTCAACGAGGCCGAGCTCCAGCGCCGGCTCGGTGTGGTCGGCCGGGAGCCGCGGTGGGCCATCGCCTGGAAGTTTCCGCCCACCACAGCGAAGACCCGGCTGCGCGAGATCGGGTGGAACCCGGGCAAGTTCGGCGACCTGCACCCCTACGCGATGCTGGAGCCCGTCCACGTCGGGGGAGTGACGATCAAGCTCGCCACCCTGCACAACGAGGAGGACCTGGCCCGCAAGGACATCCGCGCCGGGGAGGACGTGATCGTGCTCCGGGCCGGCGACGTCATCCCGCAGGTGCTCTCACCCGCGCCGCACGTCGCCGAGCACGAGGACCGGCCGCCGAAGCCCGCCCCGCCGGCCCAGTGCCCGGTGTGCGGGACGCCCACGGTCAAGCCCGAGGACTCGGTGTTCACGCGCTGCCCGAACCGCGACTGCCCCGGTCGGCGCTGGCAGCTGCTCAAGCACTACGTGGGCGCGATGGACATCGACGGCCTGGGCGAGAAGCAGGTCAGCCTGTTCATGGAGCTCGGGTGGGTGCGCACCGCGGCCGACTTCTACGACCTGGCCGCCGAGCAGATCGCCGGCCAGCCCGGCTTTGGACAGGTGTCGGCCGAGAAGCTCGTGTCCGCCATCACCGCCTCCAAGGATCAGCCCTTCGGCCGGGTGCTGTTCGCGCTCGGGATCGAGGAGGTCGGCTACGTGACCGGCCGCAACCTGGCTCAGCGCTTCCGCACCATCGATGCCCTGCTCGACGCGACGGCCGAGCAGATCGAGGAGACCCAGGGCGTGGGCCCGAAGATGGCCCGGGTCATCTTCGCGCAGCTCCACGACCCCCAGATGCTCGAGCTGATCGAGGGCCTGCGCGCCCGCGGGCTGACGCTCGCCGACGAGGGACCGCCTCCCGGGGAGGGGCCGCTGGCCGAGAAGACCTTCGTGCTCACGGGCACGCTGCCCGACCTCACGCGCGAGCAGGCGACCGAGATGATCATCGCCGCCGGCGGCCGGGTCACCGGGTCGGTGTCGCGCAAGACCGACTACGTGGTGGCCGGGGAGAGCCCCGGCTCGAAGCTCGCCCAGGCCGAACGGCTCGGCGTGAGCGTCCTCGACGAGGCCGGACTGCGCGAGCTGCTGCCCGGCTGATCAGCCGTTGTACTTGGCCATCGCCACGGCCATGTTCGCCTCGATCGTATGGCCGAGGGCTGGATCGCCGAGCGCGTTGGCCAGGATGGCGAACGCCAGCGTGTGGCCGTCGGCGGCCGTGCAGTAGCCGGCCAGGCTGGCCACGTCGTGCAGCGTGCCGGTCTTGCCGCGGCAGTCGTCCTGGGCGACGGTGCCCCGCATCTCGTCGACGAGCGTCCCGGTCTCCCCGGCCACGGCCAGCGAGGACAGGAACGTGGTGTTCTGGGCCTGATCGCCGAGCAGGGCGACCACCTGCTCGGGGCTGGTGGCGTCGGCGCGGGACAGTCCGGAGCCGTCGTCGAAGGTCGGCGTGAGGCTGAAGTGGCTGGAGAGCTCCGAGCGGATGACGGCCACGCCGTCCGCGGTCGTGCCGCCGGCGCCGAACCGGGCTCCGAGGTCCTTGGTCAGCATCTCGGCGAAGAAGTTGTCCGATGGGGTGTTCGTGAGCGCGATCAGCTCGGACATGGGCGGAGAGGCGACGCTGGCCAGCAGGCGTGCGCTCGCCGGCGTGCGTCCCGAGCGCACCCGCTCGCCGCGCGGGACCCGGATGTGCGCGCTGCGCAGCGCAGCCACCAACTGGCGGCCGGCGTACACGGGCGGCCCGGGGATCTGGGCGCCGTTCGACAGCACCCCGCGGTTGAACGCGAGCGCGCTCAGCGAACCCTCCATGTCGGGGTCGAAGGCGTAGTCGCTCTCGATCGTGCTGCGCAGGGAGTCGAAGTACGACTCGTCGCCGATGACCGGCCCACGGAGCGCGTGGATGTGGTCGGCGGTCCGGAACGCCGCGACGAGACGGCTTACCGTCGCCCCAGCGCCATAGGCGGCGGCGTCGAAGCGCGCGGTGCCGAAGGTGGGGTCGCCGCCGCCCCGCAGGTAGAGCGTCCCCGCCCAGGTACCCGAGGCGGTGCGCGCGCCCATCCCCCACAGCTGCGTGCTCAGCGTGGCGCTCGGGCCGAACTCGAGCAGCGCCGCGGACGTGGTGTAGAGCTTCTCCACCGAGGCGGGCAGGCGCGGGGTGGTGGGATCGACCGCGTACAGCGGCTGGCCGGTGGTGAGGTCGACGACGTCGGCGCCGGCGTAGGCGCCGAGCCCCTTCATCTGCTTGTTCAGCGCCGTGGTGAGGGCCTGCTGGGGCGTCGGCGGCGTCCGCGCCGCCGCCGCCTGGGCGGTGGCCGGGATCAGGGTGAGCAGGACAGTGAGCAGAATCCGGGCAACGCGCATTGCCAGCCGTAACCCGGTGCACCTGGGAAAGGTGCGCCCGGTCCCGGCAGTCTTACAATCCGGCGAGCATGGGCAAGGTCGTCAAGCTCGAGAAGCCGGGTGGCGAGCGCGCGCCGGCCGCCCGCGACGCCGCGACGCGCCGCCGGCGCCAGCGGTCGAAGTCCGCGCTCGTGCTCGGTGGCGGCGGGTTCACGGGCGGTGTGTACGAGATCGGGGCGCTGCGAGCGCTCGATCTCCTGTCGGTGAACCGGACGGTCAACCAGTTCGACGTCTACGTGGGAACGAGTGCAGGCTCGTTCGTGGCCGCCGCGGTGGCCAACGGCGTCACGCCCGAGGAGATGATGCGGGTCATCGTCCAGCAGGTGCCCACCCCGTTCCCCGATGCCCGGGTCAGCGCGCTGCTGCGCCCGAACTACGGCGAGTTCCTCAGCAAGGGGGTGCTCCTGCCCTTGCGGCTGCTGGCCGTTCTGCGCTCGCTCGTGCGCGATCTGGGCCAGGTGTCGGCCGTCGATCTGGTCGTGGGGCTGGCCGAGGCGCTGCCGTCCGGCCTCTACTCGGGCGAGGGCATCGAACGCTACGTGCGCCAGGTCCTCTCGGATCCCGACCGCACCGACGACTTCCGGCTGCTGGAGAACGAGCTCTACCTGGCCGCCACCGACCTCGATACCTGCGAGCGGATCGTGTTCGGCGCGCAAGGCTGGGATGACGTGCCGATCTCGACCGCGGTCAGCGCCTCGGGGGCTCTGCCGATGCTCTACAAGCCGGTCAAGGTCAAGGACCGCGAGCTCATCGACGGGGGGATCCTGTCGACCACGAACCTCGACATCGCCGTGGAGGCGGGGGCCAAGTTCATCGTGGTCGTCAACCCGCTCGTGCCCTATGTGAACGACTTCCACAAGCGGATCCCCACGATCGCCGGATCGCGGGCGCGGCGGGTGTCCGACATGGGCTTTCCTCAGATCGGATACCAGGCGTTCAAGCTGCTCGCCTATCAGCGCCTGCACGAGCTGGCCCGCCGCTGGGAGGAGCGCTATCCCGGCGTCGACATCATCCTCATCGAGCCCGAGCCCAACGACGAGCTGATGTTCCAGACCAGCATCATGAACTACACCTCGCGCGTCGACATCGCGCGCCATGGCTTCCAGTCGGTCACGCTGAAGCTCGCGCACGACTACCCGCGCTTCAAGCGCATCTGCGCGCGGCACGGGGTGGAGATCTCGGCCACGCGCGTCCGCAAGGTCGTCCGCCACTTCGAGGCCGAGCGCGAGAAGACGCGCGCCTGGCGGAAGATCCTCGAGCAGACGACGTCGACCCTGTTGCGCCAGTCCGCGCAGGACTGACAGGCACGATCGCCCGTTTGGGCGGGGCCCGCGGCGGCGGCGGTGGGGGCGACCCGTCCGCCGGGAACGGCACAGCTCTGACGCCGTACCGGATGCGGACGGCGATGGGTCAGGCGGTGGCGGCGCGCGCCTCCTGCCCGAGGGGTTCGGTGCGCAGGCTCGAGAGGAAGAGGGTCTTGTCGATCCGACCATTGAAGATCGGGACGCCCAGCTCCACGCACTTGACGATGACTTCGCGACGCTCCAGTCCAGACTCGCGGGCGAGCTCGCTGGGCGTCAGGTGAATGGCCATCGGTCCTTGCCTCCTGTTGGAGATCAGTACATGGCGCAAGTATTGCGCTCGTGCCGGATGTGCTCAACCAGATTCGACGATCCTTCGACTTCCGGTGCATTTGCAGGCAGGATCCGTGCAGATTTTGCACCGCACCTCGGGCGAAATTTGATCGGCGCGCCGCGCATGATCGACCGCTGCCGCGGGCATAACCAAGCGTGGTAGGGACCCGGCATGGGCTTGGCACTACGAGAGATCCACTCGGCTTCGCCGATCACCGAGCACCAGCTCGTGGCCGCTGTACGGGCCGGTGACGATCGTGCGTTCGAGACGCTCTTCTCCCGCTACCGCCGGCGGATCAGCTCCTATGTGTATGGGCTCGTCGGCGACTACGGCCGGTCCGAGGACATCACGCAGGAGGTGTTCATCTCCGCGCTGCGGCGTCTGCGCGAGACCGAGCGGCCGATCGCGTTTCGTGCCTGGATCTACGAGATCGCCCGGAACGCCTGCATCGACGAGCATCGGCGGACCCGGCGGGCCATGGTCGTGTCGCTCGACGAGCAGGAGCGCGAGCCGGGCGGGCAGATCCCGCCCATGCCCGACACGGGATCGCCGGAGCTGCGCTGGGAGCGCAAGCAGCAGCTCGGCCATCTGTTCGGGGCCTTCTCCGGCCTTTCCGAGGCACACCACCAGATCCTCGTCATGCGCGAGCTCGAGGGGCTCTCCTACGGGGAGATCGGCTCCCGGCTCGGCATGTCGCGCCCGGTGGTCGAGAGCACCCTGTTCCGAGCCCGCCGGCGGCTGACCCAGGAGTACGGGGAGCTCTCGAGCGGACAGCGCTGCCAGGACGTCCGCGCCGCGGTCGATACCGAGCCCGTGCGCGCGCTCGCCTCGCGAGGGATCCGCGAGCGCCGCCGCATCGCCGGCCATCTCGAGTTCTGCGACGACTGCCTGCGCTACGCGCGCGCCGCCGGTATCGACGAAGCAGCACTCCGGGTGCCGCCGGTCGGTCGTCGCGTGGCCGCCCTGCTGCCCTTCGGCTGGCTGCGCTTCCTCCGCGGCCGCGGCCGCCGCTCCGGTTCACCCGGTCCGGGCGGCGGGGGTGCCGGCGCAGGCTGGCGGGCGCGTCTGGCCCGGCCGATGCCGGCGCTGCAGCGGGCCGCCAACGGCGCCAACGGCGGCTACGGCCTCGGTCGCGGCGCGGCCGCCGCCGCGGTCATCGTGGCCGGTGGTGTGCCCGCGGCGATCATCCTGCCCGCTCAGGGCGCTCATCCGCGCCACGGGCCTGCGGTGGCGCTGAGCGCCGTGCATGACGCCGCGTTGGCGCCGCCGGGGTCGGCCGTGGCGGCGACGGTACGTCTGCCGGCTTCAGGCGCCCCCGGCAGAGTTCAGGCCGCCGCGGGTCATCCGCGCGCGAGCGCGTTCGTCGGCTACGGCCATGGCACGGTGGGCTCGCCGTTCGTGCCCCCGGCCAGGGGTGCGTCGACGTCGACCGGCGGCCCGGCGGGCGGCGCCCCGAGCTCGGGAGGCCGAGCGGCGACGCCTGTAGGCGCGAACGGACAGGGCACCGGCCAATCGGCCGGCGGTGGGCCCGCCACCAGCGCGCGGCTGACCGGAAGTGCCACCTCGGGCCTCATGGCCAGCACGACGACGCCCCTCGCGCAGACCGGCCAGACGCTGAGCCGGACCGTCGGCGCCACCGGCAGCGCGGTGCAGCACACGGTTGGTGGCGTGGGCAGCGCGGTGCAGCACACGGTTGGTGGGGTGGGCAGCGCGGTGCAGCACACGGTTGGTGGGGTGGGCAGCGCGGTGCAGCACACGGTTGGTGGGGTGGGCAGCGCGGTGCAGCACACGGTTGGTGGCGTGGGCAGCGCGGTGCAGCACACGGTTGGTGGCGTGGGCAGCGCGGTGCAGCACACGGTTGGTGGCCTCGGCAGCGCGGTGCAGCACACGGTTGGTGGCCTCGGCAGCGCGGTGCAGCACACGGTTGGTGGCCTCGGCAGCGCGGTGCAGCACACCGTTGGTGGCCTCGGCAGCGCGGTGCAGCACACCGTTGGTGGCCTCGGCAGCGCGGTGCAGCACACGGTTGGTGGCCTCGGCAGCGCGGTGCAGCACACGGTCGGTGGCCTCGGCAGCGCGGTGCAGCACACGGTCGGTGCCGCGGGCAGCGCGGTGCAGCACACGGTCGGTGCCTCGGCAGCGCGGTGCAGCACACGGTCGGTGCCGCGGGCAGCGCGGTGCAGCACACGGTCGGTGCCGCGGCGTCTGCCGCGCAGCGCACTGTCGGCGGGGCCGGCGCCGCCGGACAGAGAACCGCTCGCGGCGCTGCCGCGGCGGTGCAGCAGATCGTCCACGCCGCCACATCGGCGCCTGGCCGGGCGGGCCAGCCGCCGGCCCCTGAGGGCGGCCTCGGCGGCCTACACCTCCTACCCTAGGTGCAGCCGCGACCGCCACGTGGCGGTCGCTGTGGGATACTCAGGTCATCGGGGCGTGGCGCAGCCTGGTAGCGCGCACCGTTCGGGTCGGTGAGGTCCCCGGTTCAAATCCGGGCGCCCCGACTCAAAAAACCCAGCAATCGCTGGGTTTTTTGTTGGACTGGTCGGCGCGGAGGCCTTGTATCTCGGGCGCCGATTCGGCACAAACACCGCAGCATGGGAGCCTGGCGCGGGCGAAAAGCGCTCGTGAGCAGGGCGCTTTGAACCGGGGACCGCACCGGCAGCCGCAGTGCGGTTCCCGGTTAGAGTGTGTGCGGCTCTCTCCTGAAGCGGCGCGGCCGCCCCCGCTGCCTAGGCGACGCGGGCGGTGCCGGCGCGCGGCGCCTGGTTTCTCGCCCACCTCGGCCGTCCGCCCTCTTGCACAGCGACGCCTAGTGTGGTTCACATGCCCCGCGCCGGTCCGGTGGCCACCACGGGCGGAGGGTCCCGCTCACGCCTGGCGCGTCCATGGCCGATGGGCTCATTCGTGGTCGATCTAGGGGGAGCTCCATCGAGGGCTTGCCTGCGAGCTGACGAGGTCGTCCTGGATGCGGCCACGATACCGTGGCGAGGTGATCACTCGCTCACCGGCACGAGTCGCGCAGGGCCGGCGCCGCTCGTGCCTGTCGGTGCCGGGCCACGCCGCGCGGATGCATGAGAAGGCGCTCTCGGTTCCGGCCGACGAGGTCGTGTTCGACCTTGAGGATGCGGTCGCGCCGGGCGCGAAGCAGCAGGCACGGGAGACGATCGCGGCGACGTTGGCGCGCCCCGAGTGGGCGGCGCGGAGCGTCGCGATCCGGATCAATCCGGTCGGCTCGGACCAGCTCGGCCAGGACCTTGCACTGGTGCGATCACTGGCCCCGCGGTCGGAGCTGACGGTCGTCGTGCCGAAGGTGCAGTCACCGGAGGACCTCGTCGTGGTGGTGGAGCGGCTCGCGAGTGGGATCGGGCTCCAGGCGCTGATCGAGACGCCTGCGGGGGTCGAGGCGGCGGGCGAGATCGCGCGGGCGCTACCGCAGTTGCACGCGCTGATCCTCGGCTACGCGGACCTGGCGACGGCGCTCGGCCGGCGCGGCGCGGAGCGGCAGCTCGACCGCTGGCTCTACCACCAGGAGGTGGTGCTGGCGGCGGCTCGCGGCGCCGGGCTGCAGGCGATCGACGGTCCGTTCCTGCGACTTGGCGACCAGCTGGCATTGGCGCGGGCGGCGCGCTCGGCGCGCGAGCTCGGCTTTGACGGCAAGTGGGCGATTCACCCCGACCAGGTGCCGGTGCTGAACGAGGCGTTCGCGGCGAGCGACCTGGAGCTTCGCTGGGCGGGCGCCGTCGAGGAGGCACTGAGCGAGGCGGGGCGGACGGGCGATGCGGCGGTCCGCGTTGAGGGTGCGATGGTCGATGAGGCGATGCGCGCGCACGCGCAGCGGCTGCTGTCGCTCCCGCGGCGCACAGCCACACCCGCGGGCACGACGCAGGCGACGGTCGGGCCGCCCTACTACGAGGACCTCGCGGTCGGTCAGGTGTTCTCGTCGCCGGGGGTGACGGTCACCGACGGGCTGGCGGCTCTGCACCAAGCGATCGTCGGTAACCGGCTGCGGCTGTCGCTGGATCAGCCGCTGTGCCGCGAGGTCACCGGCGCCGAGTCGCTGCTGGCGCACCCGCTGCTGGTGTGCGACCTTGCGATCGGGCAGTCGACGCAGCCGAGTGGGCGGGTGCTCGGCAACCTGTTCTACCGGGGGTTGGCCGCCCGCCCCGTGCAGCTCGGTATGACGCTGCGGACGAGGACAACGGTGGTCGCCAAGCGCCGCGCGCGCTCGTCGGGTCGCACCCCCCGAGGCATGGTGCTCCTGCATGTCATCACCAGTGACGAGCACGGCGAGGTCGTGCTCGACTACCACCGCTGCCCGCTGCTCCCCGCCCGGCACGAGGATCCGGACGAGGCCGGCGACGACGTCAAGGCGGCAGCCGACGCCGCGGCCGAGCGCGACGTCCACGAGCTGGTGCCGGCCCGGTGGCAGCTCGGAGGCCCTCCGCCGCGAACCGCTCGGGCCGATGTTCGCCAGCCTCGAAGCCGGCGCTGCTTGGGCGCTCGAGCCTGGCGAGACGGTTAGCTGCGCCCCGGAGTTGGCGCGGTTGTCGCTCAACCTGGCGATGACCCACACCGACGCGACCGCCGGCGCGCACGGGCGCCGCCTGGTCTACGGCGGGCACGTGATCGGGATCGCTGGCGCGCACCTGACGCGGGTGCTGCCCGATCTCGCAACGATTCTCGCCTGGCGCTCGTGCGATCATCTCGGCCCAACGTTTGAGGGCGACCTCCTGCACTCACAGATCACGCTCGAGCGGCTCGAGCCGCTTGCTGGCGACGGGCTTGCCGGCGGCGGGCTCGTCGATGCGCGCATCGTGATGTCCGCCATCGCCCCGGCAGACGACGACGATCCGCGCCCCGTGCTCGACTGGCGGCTGACCGGGTTGATGCCATGAGCGACCAGGGGATCCTGTCCGGGCTGACGCTCGTCGAGGGTTCGGCGTTCGTCGCGGCGCCGCTGGGCGGGATGATGCTCGCGCAGCTCGGTGCCGACGTAATCCGCTTCGACCAGCTCGGTGGGGGGCTCGACTACCGCCGCTGGCCGCTGGCCGACAACGGCGACAGCCTGTTCTGGGCGGGGATGAACAAGGGCAAACGCTCGCTCGAGGTCGACCTCAGCTCAGAGCGTGGTCGTGAGCTCGTGACAGCGTGTATCGCCGCTGCCGGCGCGTTCCTGACGAACTTCCCCGCGCGCGGCTGGCTCGCGTACGAGTCGCTCGCCGCACGCCGCGCGGACCTCATCATGGTGCTGCTAACCGGGAACCGCGATGGCACCTCCGAGGTCGACTACACCGTCAACCCCGCCACCGGATTCCCGTGGGCGACCGGACCGCGCAACTTCGCGTGACCCGCTCAATAGCGTGCTTCCGGCCTGGGACATCACGATGGGCGGGATGGCCGCGGTCGGATTGCTGGCGGCCGAGCGCCACCGCTCGCGCAGCGGCGACGGCCAGCTGGTCAAGGTGGCGTTGTCCGACGTCGCGTTCGCTGTTGTGGGGCATCTCGGTCGGATCGCGGGAGCACAGCTGGGCGCCCACGAAACCCCGCGCGACGGCAACTACCTTTACGGTGCGTTTGGGCATGACTTCGCCACCAGCGACGGGCGGCGCGTCATGGTCGTGGCGCTCACCAACCGCCAGTGGAACGCGCTCATTGCGGTGACCGGGCTAACGAAGGCGGTGCAGGCGATCGAAAGGGCGATGGGCACCGACCTGCAATCGGTCGACGAGCGCTTCCGTCTAAGGGACCTGCTCGCCGCCGTCCTGCGGCCATGGTTCGAAGCGCGGACGCTCGAACAGATCAGACTTGCGTTCGAGTCGACCGGTGTCTCGTGGGGCGCCTATCAAACCTTCCAGCAGCTCGTTCGCGAAGACCCGCGCTGTCTAATCGACAACGACATGTGGGAGCCGGTAGAGCACCCCGGCGTCGGCACCTACCTGATGCCCGGGACGCCGCTCGACTTCTCGAGATTCGAACGCCTCCCAGCCCGCCGTGCTCCGGTCCTCGGGGAGCACACCGAACAGGTGCTGGCCGACCTACTCGGACTCAGCACAGCGGAGATCGGTCGACTCGAACGAGACGGCATCGTCCACTGCGCCCGGACGGTGGCGACGTCCGACGCTCCGATCGACTGAACGCTGTTGAGCAAGCAGCCACAACGGAAACGCGACGGGATCCCGGCTAGGTCGGGATCCCGTCTCGCCCGGTACGCCTGACCGATGACGCCAGCTGTCGGGGGACCGCCCGCAACGCGGCCGGCGATCCGGTCGCCTCTGTCGAGCCAGCGCGACTCCGGTCAGCTTGTGGCGCTGAAAGAACTGCCAGATGACCTGCGCCGCCGGGTAGCCGCCCAGCGTCGCCGGCCACCCGTGGCCGGCGTGCACGGCGTAGGCGAGGATCTCGGCGCCCGCAGCGCAGCGCGCCCAGCGCCGCAGCGTCTGGCCGCTGTCCAGCACCTGGGTGGTGGGGGCGCCCCGGCAGTGGTCGAGCCGGGCCCAACCGGCGAGCCACGCCGGCACGGACGGGAGCGCGGTACGGGTTGGGGGGCGACGGCAGGCCGGCGTAGGGAACCACGGGATCGTCGACGCTGTGAACATCGAGGATGGGAATCGGGCGGGCGGGTGCGCACGGCCCGTCGTCCTGCCCGTACATCGGGCCGGCAACCGGAGCGACGGCCGCGATCAGCCGTTCCGCCGGCCGGCAGGCGAGATAGTTGACCATGTTGGCCCCATTGGAGATTCCGCTGGCGTAGATGCGCCGGGCATCGACGCAGAACAGCGACCGCATGCGGGCGATCAGTCGCTCGACGAACGGCAGTTCAGCCACCGGGTCGAGGACGGGGCCGTAGGCGTTCCAGCCCAGATTCCCGTTCGTGTAGCGCAGCCCCTGGGGGAAGACGTCGAGGAACCCCACCCGATCGGACAGCCGCTCGAGCGGTGAGCTACGCAGGTAGCCGGCCCCGGTGGCATCTCGGCCGGCTCCGTGGAACTCGAGCACGAGCGGCGCGGGTGCACGGCTGCGGTAGCCGCGTGGGACGTGGATGAACGCGATGCGGTGATCGGCGCCGAGCGCGATGCGCGGCGGGACGGGCACCCGGATCTCCCCGACCGCTCCCGGCTGGATCGGGGGCCGCGTGCCACAGCCGCTCGCCGCGGCCTGGTGAACCACCGGCGCAGCGGCCCGGCGGGGTGTGCGGGCGGACCCGGCGCACCCGGCCAGGACCAGCGATCCGAGCAGGACGAGCAGGGTGGCGACTCGCTGCATGGGCCGCAGTCTCCCGCCCCCGGGGCTGACGCTGGCTTTTCATAAACGGGCTGTGCCGACAGCTGGCCCAGCACCTCGACCTTCACCCCAACGGTGTGCGCGTCCATCTCGACCGGCTCGAGCAGCGAGCGGGCGCAGGTCCGTCGGCCGCGCGCTGCCGGCCGCTCGACGGGTGGACGGTCGCCCAGGCGCGCAGTCGGGTGGCCGCGCCCCCGTGCCGACAACGACCTCGGGCGCTGGCTCGCCCGCGCGCTGCGCTCACCGCACGATGGGCTGCGATCATGCCCGGCGACGCCGATGGCATGAGCGTGTGCCTGGGCAACTGCGAGCGCGCTCGCCAGCCTGACCGGCTTCGTGCCCCGCGACCCCGACTCGGGCCGGCTGCCTGATCGAGCTGAGCGGGATGCGGGCCGCGAACGCGGCCCGCCGCTAGGCGGCCTGGTTACGGAAGTAGGCGGCGTTCAGCTCGGTGAAGCGCTGCCACTCATCGGGGACCTGGTCCTCCGGGAAGATCGCGTCCACGGGGCAGGCCTCGACGCAGGCGTCGCAGTCGATGCACTCATCCGGGTCGATGTACAGCATCTCGACGTTCGCGTGGTCGGACTCATCCGGCGTGGGATGGATGCAGTCGACGGGGCAGACCTCGACGCACGAGTTGTCCTTCACTCCGATGCACGGCTCTGCGATGACGTAAGTCACGGCACTTCCTCCGTCACGACGTTTGCCAGGCAGGCCTACAACATACCGAGGAGCCCGGTGGCCAAACGTCGAGAATCGGGAGCAGCGGCGGGGGCTGCCGCGCGGCAGCCCCCGCCTCCTCCTCACTTCACAGTGACCGTCTGGGCGTACACGGGCGCCGCTCCGGCGCCCGGGTAGGCCGAGCCGATGCCGCTGAACAGCACCGCCTTGACCTTGTACTGCCCCGGTGCGCTGTAGGTGTGCGACGGGGTCGGCCCGTAACCGGTGCTGCCGTCGCCGAACTGCCACAGGTAGGCGATCACCGCACGGCGGCTGACCACACGCAGGGCGCTGAAGCTCACCGGCTGCCCGGCCATGGGGTTCGCGGTGGTCACCGAGAACGCCGGCGTGAACCCGTTGTGCCCGGTGGTGACGATGCCGCCGGTGCCGATCGACTGGCCGTTCGGTCCGAAAACCGCCAACCCAGTCGAGTAGGAGCCGGCCTCGGGGAACGTGTGGACGATCGACGGGGTCGTCGTGTCCTGGGTCGGAGCCCCGAACTCGTCGTTGAACTGCCAGCTGTAGTCGGCCACGCCGCCCGGGGCGGTCGAGCCGGTGGCGTCGAACGTCATCGTCGTGCCGCCGTCGGCGCTCACCGTCTCGGTGGCCGTCGGCAGCGAGCTCGGCATCGTGTACCGCTGCAGGCAGGTGTGGCCATCGTTGCTCCACATCGTCTGGTACCAGTAGCGGTGCCCGTTGATGACCTGGTTGTAGACGGCTCCGTTCGGGGCCGTGCCGAGTGGCGTGCCGTTCTGGGTCTCGCAGACGTCGCCAACCTCCTCGCCGTGCTCGACGCCGGAGCCGACCGTCCAGGCGTCGTTGGGGATCGGGTCGGTGATCGACTCGTTGTGCTCGTGGGCCATGCCGCCCTCGATGGCACCGTCCGAGATGCCGTTCGGGTGGTTGCCGTCGTCGCAGCCGGGGTTGCCGGCCACGTAGGTCTCGAAGGCGTAGAACAGCATCGGGTCGACGCTGGTGTTCTGGTGGTAGGCGCAGTAGGCGGCCAGCGTCTGCGGCTTCTCGCCGGCCGAGCAGCCGCCGTAGCCGGCGCTGGCCTGGTCGCTGAAGCACTCCTGGATGTTCGGCGGCGTGAGCACGAAGTACTCGTGCTCGAGGTCCGTCTTCAGATGGTGGGCGGTGACGAAGCGCACGAGCTCCCGCTGCAGCTGCGCGTCGGTGAAGCACTCGGTGTTCGGGCTCTCGACCGGGCAGCGGCTGGTCGGGTAGGGGTCGGTATCGAGCAGCGCCCCGCCGTAGGTGACGGCGTAGTGGACGAATGCGCCGGTGAGGTCGTTGTACTGCGTGGCGATCGAATCGACGTTCTGGTTGCCGCCGCTGTCGTGGGCGAGGTCCTTCCAGTACTGCTCGATCCCGGTGACGTACTCCGGCATGGGCTTGTCGCCGAACGCGCCGTAGCCCGACGGGCTCCAGAAGATCAGCGCGTCGGTGTTGCGGGGCATGATCGGGCCGCCGTTGTAGTCCTGGTTGTCGAACCCGTTGAGGTTCCCGGCGGCCTCCCGGGACGCCACGCCGCGGAGCGGCATGTATGAGACGACCTGACCGTCGGGCAGCTGCTTGAGCTGCGCGGACGCGGCCCCCGGCACGATCATGGCGATCGCACAGGCGGCGGCTGTGGCCCCGGCTGCGAACAGGCTCCGGGCGCGTATGACCCGCATGGGCACTCCTCCCTTGGTGTGGTTCCTTCCCCGATTGTCCGAAAAGCTATACCGTCGGGGCTGGCCCTGGGGGCCCGAACCGCCAAAACTCATACGCCAGAGTGGCAGCGTGCTCACGTGGGGCGGTCCGCCAGCGCGGCGGCCATCCGCTGCGCCGTCACGGCGTCGGCGGGGTGGAAGGACTCGATGGTCAGTTCAGCCAGCGTGAGCTCGGCCGCGGTGCCGAAGTGGGTCGCCGTGCTGAGGAAGCTCAGCTCCCCGACCTCGGTGGCGATCCGCAGCGGGACGGCGATCATGCCGGCGTCGTGGTCGACCTCGCCCGCCGCGCCGGGCACCGGGTAGCCGCTCAGCTCCTCGTGCAGGGCGAACAGCGCCGGGTCGCCGGCCGCCACCGCCTGCCGGCGCAGCCGGGTGAGGATGTGCTCGCGCCATTGCCCGAGATTGAGGATCCGCGGCGCGACGCCGTCGGGGTGCAGGCTCAACCGCAGAACGTTGACCGGCGGCTCGAGCAGCGCCGGGGCCGATCCGGCGATGAGCAGGGGGACGGCGCGGTTGGCGCTCAGCAGCTCCCACTGGCGGTCGACGACGAGCGCCGGATAGGGCTCGTGGGCGCGGAGCAGGTGCTCGAGGGCCGCCCGCACGGGGGCCATGGCGTCGTCATCGAGCTCTCGCTCGGGGTAGGCGGGCGCATATCCAGCGGCGAGCAGCAGGGTGTTGCGCTCGCGCAGGGGCACGGCAAGCGTCTCGGCCACGCGGTCGACCATCTCCGCGCTCGGGCGGGCGCGGCCGGTCTCGATGAAGCTCAGGTGGCGGGCTGAGACGCCGGCCTCGAGCGCCAGGTCGAGCTGGCTGAGCCGGCGGCGCTGGCGCCACTGGCGCAGGAGCACGCCGATCTCGGGCCGGGCGGCAGTGAGGTGTGCGGACATGAGGTCACGGTAGTCGTCGCCGCCGCCGCGCCGCCATTACCTCCGAGGTCGTTGCCGAGCGCCCGGATGGCCGGGATCGTGGCGGCCATGAACGACAACCGCATCTCTCCCTCCTCACCGTCGCCGTGGGCGGCCCTGCCGGTGCTGCTGGCTGGGGCGTTCATGGTCGTGCTCGACTTCTTCATCGTCAATGTGGCGCTGCCGACGATCGCCGGCGAACTGCACGCCGGTTCGACCACGCTCATGTGGGTGGTGGCCGGCTACGGCCTCAGCTTCGCCCTCAGCCTGGTGCTGGCCGGGCGGCTGGGCGACGAGCTCGGCCGCCGCCGTGTGTTCTCGATCGGCATCGCCCTGTTCGCGGTCAGCTCGGCGGCCTGCGGCGCAGCCCCCGGCGCCGGCGTGCTCGTCGGCCGCCCGGGTGCTGCAGGGCGCGGCCGGCGCGGCCGTCGTGCCGCAGGTGCTCTCGATCATCGGGACGAGCTTCCGCGGCGCCGATTACCCGCGCGCGCTCAGCATCTACGGCATGGTGCTCGGCCTGGCCGCGGTCGGCGGCCAGGTGATCGGCGGAGCGCTCGTCGCGCTCGATCCGGCCGGGCTGTCCTGGCGCGCCTGCTTCCTCATCAACGTGCCGGTCGCCGTGGGTGCGCTGGCCGCCCGGCGCCTCGTGCCCGAATCGCGAGCGCCGCAGCGTGCCCGGCTCGACCTGGCCGGCGCGGGGCTGCTCGCCGCCGGGCTGCTTGCCGTGCTCGTGCCCCTGACCGAGGGGCAGAGCAGCGGCTGGCCGCTGTGGACGTGGGTGGCCCTTGCGCTGGCGCCCCTCGTACTCGCCGCCTTCGCGGTCCGTCAGGCCCGGGTGCTCCGGGGCGGTGGGATCCCGTTGCTCGATCTGCGCCTGTTCGCCGCGCGGGCCTTCTCGGCCGGCCTGCTCGCCCAGCTCGCGCTCGCCGGCGCCCAGGCCTCGTTCTTCGTCTATCTGGCGCTGTACCTCCAGGAGGGACGGCGCATGAGCGCTCTGGCCGCTGGGCTCCTGTTCACCGTGCTCGCCGTCGCCTACGTCGCCGTGTCCGGCCCGGCGCCCGCCCTGACCGCTCGCTTCGGCCGCGGGGTGATCGCGGCCGGAGGGGTCTGCCTGACCGGCGGCCTGGCGCTGCTCGCCATCGTCGTCGAGGACATCGGCACCGGTGGCAGCTGGGTCGAGCTCGTGCCCGGACTGCTGCTCGTCGGGGCGGGCATCGGCCTCTGCTACACGCCCCTGACCTCGATCGTGCTCGCCCGGATCGATTCCAGTGGCGCCGGCGCCGCGTCCGGGGCGATGGCCACCGTCCAGCAGATCGGCTATGCGGTCGGCGTCGCCGTGACCGGGGTGATCTTCTTCGCCGCCCGGCACCACGGCATCGCCCACGCATTCGCCCTCTCGCTGCTCGAGCTGGCCGGGCTCGGGGCGGCGGTGCTCGCGTGCGCGCGGCTGCTCCCCGGCCGCACGCCCGCCGGCGCCCTCGCCGTCGCCACCGAGACCGTCGTCTGACCGATCCCACCCCCACCAAAGGAGACACCATGTCCACCACCTCTCACGCGGAGCTCGTCGAGCGCTATCTGGCCATGTGGAACGCGACAGATCCCGCCGCACGGCGCGAGCTCGTCT
Organism: uncultured Solirubrobacterales bacterium; assembly: GCA_963848745.1. Classification (GTDB taxonomy): domain Bacteria; phylum Actinomycetota; class Thermoleophilia; order Solirubrobacterales; family Solirubrobacteraceae; genus Palsa-465. Next base: position 308,930 of record CAWKEO010000004.1, read on the forward strand.
CGCGCACGGTGACCGCGGAGGCGACCTATGTGGACCCGATGGCGGAGGTGGCCGGCGTGGAGGCGATCGCCGGACTCATCGCCGCCGTCCAGGCGCAGTTCCCCGGCCACCGGTTCACGCTCCACTCCGGCCCGGATGCCCATCACGACCGAGTGCGGTTCCGCTGGGCCCTCGCCCCCGACGGCGAGGAGCCGGTCGCCATTGGCCTCGATGTCGCCGAGCTGGCCGCCGACGGGCGCATGCAGGCGATCACGGGGTTCCTCGAGCCGGTCGAGCAGGCCGGCTGAGGGACGGGTGCCGCGCGGTCTCCACCCTCGGGTGGAGGCCGCGCCCGGTTCCACCCGCGGATCAACCCGGACGCCGATGTGGGAAGGGCTCGCGAGGCTGATGATCCTCCCATGTCATTCACCGATTACATCCTCGATTCATCCCTCGTCCTGCTCGTCGTCCTCCAGCTCAAGGAGCGCGAGCTCACCACCAAGACGATCGTGCGGCCCCTCGTGATCCTCGCCATCGCGGTGGCCAACTACCTGCACGGCATCCCGACCGCGGGCAACGACCTCGTTCTCGCCGGCGCACTCGCTCTGTTCGGCGGCACCATCGGCGTGGCCAGCGGTCTCACCGTCCACATGCGCCCCGCCGCCGACGGCGCCATCCTGGCCCGGGCCGGCTGGGCCTCGGCCGTGTTCTGGGTCCTCGGCATGGGTTCCCGCTTCGCCTTCGCGGTCTGGGTCAGCCACGGTGGCGCCACCACGGTCGGCCATTTCAGCGCCACCCACTCGATCACCAGCGGCGAGGCCTGGACCGTCGCCCTCCTGGGCATGGCGGTGGCCGAGGTGCTCGGCCGCACCCTGATCCTGGCCGCCCGCCGCGAGCAGGTCCGGGGCCCGGTCCCGGTCGGGCTCGCCCGGTAGGGCGTACCGTCCCGGAGCGATGTTCGTCTTCGGACTCGATCGCCGGATCGCCACCACCGTTCGGCTGGCGGGTCTCGCGCTCATCCTGTGGTCGGTGGCCGGCTCGAACCGGCCGCCGGCCACGAGCGGTCGCGGGCTGGTGGTGGCGATCGCGCTCGCCCTGGCCACGCTCGCCTCGCTGGCCTGGCTGGTGGCCATGGCCCGCGAGCGCACGCGCTCGACCGTCATCGGTCCCGACCTGTACGTGATGGCGGGTGCGGGCGGGGCCCTCACCGCGGCCAGCCCGAGCAGCGCGGCGAGCGCGTTCGTGTTCGCCGCCGTGGTGGCCGCGGCGCTGCGTCGCGAGCACGTGCACGCACTGCCCGTCGGTCTGCTCGGCGCGCTCGCCCTGGCCATCGGCGACCTCGTCTACGGCGGCCATGCCCTCGGCCTGCTCGCCTACTCGCTCGGCTTCGCCGCCAGCGGGCTGGCCGCCTCGAACAGCCGCCAGACCGTGGTGCGGGCCGAACAGGCGGAGCTGCTCCTGGTCCAGGCGCAGCGCTCGCACGAGGAGCAGGTGCGGGCGGCCCGCCTGGAGGAGTCGGCACGGATCGCCCGAGACATCCACGACGTTCTCGCCCATGCGCTGGCCGGGCTGACCATCCAGCTCGAGGCCACGACCGTGCTCGTCGAACAGGGCGCTGACCCGGCCGCCGTGCTCGAGCGCCTGCGCCGTGCCCACGGCCTGGCCCGCGACGGGCTCCAGGAGACCCGGCGCGCGGTCGGCGCGCTGCGCGGCGACGCCATGGCCGTCGCGCCGAGCATCCACGAGCTGGCCGGCGAGTATCGGTCGGCCGCCGGCGCCCCCGCGCGCGTGCGGATCGACGGCGACCCGCAGCTGCTGCGGGGGCAGGCGGGAGAGACCCTCCTGCGGGTCGTCCAGGAGTCACTCACGAACGTCCGCAAGCACGCCCCCGGGGCCGAGGTGGAGATCGAGATCGAGTCCGCGGACGGGATCCACGCTCGGGTATCCAGCCGCGGTGGCGGCGCGGCGGATCCCGCGCTGCGGGCGAGCGGCGGCGGGTACGGGGTGCGCGGGATGCAGGAGCGGGCAGCGCTCCTGGGCGGAAGCGTGCAGGCGGGACCGGAGCCGGACGGCTGGCGGGTCGAGCTGCGGCTGCCGGCCGAGGCGGCGGAGCGCCGAGCGGAGCCGATCGGATGAGCGAGCGCGTCCGCGTGCTCGTGGCCGACGATCAGGCCCTCGTCCGCGAGGGGCTGATGACGTTGCTCGGCGCGGTCGCCGACATCGACCCGGTGGCCGCCGCGACCAGCGGCGAGGAGGCGGTGGCGCTGTGCGCCCGTCACCGGCCCGACGTCGTGCTCATGGACCTCCGCATGCCGGGGATGGGCGGGGTGGAGGCGACCCGGGAGATCCGGGCCGCCCAGCCGGACACCGAGGTCGTCGTGCTCACCACCCATGCCGACGAGGCGTCGATCCTCGACGCGCTTCAGGCCGGGGCGCGCGGCTATCTGACCAAGGACGCGGGGGTGGCCGAGATCGCCCGCGCGATCCAGGCCGCCGCCCACCATCAGGCGCTGCTCGACCCGGTCGTCCAGGCGCGCCTGCTCGCCGCTGCCGGGGCCATGCGCCCCGCCCCCGCGCCCGCGGCCCTGCCGGACGAGCTGACGACCCGGGAGGCCGAGGTGCTCGGGCTGATCGCCCGCGGCCTGTCGAACCGCGAGATCGCCGGGGCGCTCGTGGTCAGCGAGGCCACCGTGAAGACCCACGTCAACCACATCTTCGCCAAGACGGGTGCCCGTGACCGGGCCCAGGCCGTCCACTACGCCTACGAGCACGGGCTGGCCCCGGGCGCGTGATAAACACACCGGCATGGGCACGATTCGAGTCAGCGCACAGCGCACCATCGATGCGCCGGCGCCAGCCGTGTACGGGCTGCTGGCGGACATGAACGAGCACCCGCGCTTCCTGCCGCCGCAGTTCGAGGACTTTCGCGTGGAGAGCGGCGGGGTGGGGGCGGGCACCGTGACCACGTTCAAGGTCAATGCCGGCCGCCGGGTGCGCGCGTACCGGATGGAGGTCTCCGAGCCCGAGCCCGGACGCGTCCTGCGCGAGTCCGACACCGGCTCGAGCCTGATGACCACGTTCACCGTCGAGCCCGAGGGCGCGAGCGCCTGCCGCGTGCAGATCGAGACGACCTGGCAGGGCGCCGGCGGCATCGGCGGCTTCTTCGAGCGCACGTTCGCGCCCAAGGTCATGCAGGGCATCTATACCGACGAGCTCGAGCGGCTGAACGCGTACGCGCGCGAGCGCGCTGGGGCCTGAGGCCGCGGCGCGGCCATGCCTGCCCAGCGCCTGCTGCCGTCGGTCGAGGCCGAGGAGCTCGTGCGCGTGGCCCGAGAGTTCGCCACCGCCGAGCTCGCCCCCCGGGCGGCTCGGGCCGAAGCCGACGAGGCGTTCCCTCGTGACGCGTTCCGCGAGCTCGGCCGCCTGGGTTTCCTCGGCATGCCGTATCCCGAGGAGGTGGGCGGCGGCGCCCAGCCCTACGAGGTGTACCTCCAGGTGCTGGAGGAGATCGCAGGCGCGTGGGCGAGCGTCGGCGTCGGGCTGAGCGTGCACGTCATGTCCTGCTATCCCCTCGCCACCTGGGGCAGCGCCGAGCAGCAGGAGCGCTGGCTCCCCGACCTGCTCGGGGGCGAGCGGCTCGGCGGCTACTGCCTGTCGGAGGCCGACGCCGGGTCTGATCCAGCCGCCATGCGCGCGCGGGCCCGCCGAGACGGCGCCGGCTGGCGGGTGAGCGGATCGAAGGCCTGGGTCACCCACGGCGGGCAGGCCGACTTCTACACCCTGTTCGCCCGCACCTCGGAGGACCGCTCGCGCGGGATCTCCTGCTTTCTCGTTGCGGCCGATGCGCCCGGCCTCGCCGTCCAGTCTCCGGAGCAGAAGATGGGCCTGACCGGGTCGACCACGGCCACGATCGACTTCGACGAGGTCCCGCTCGAGGCGGAGCGGCTCGTCGGCGAGGAGGGGCAGGGGCTCCCGATCGCCCTCCAGGCGCTCGACTCGGGCCGGCTCGGCATCGCCGCCGTGGCCACCGGTCTGGCGCAGGCGGCGCTCGATCACGCTGTCGCCTATGCACGCGAGCGCCGAACGTTCGGGCGGGCGATCATCGAGCACCAGGGACTGGCGTTCCTGCTCGCGGATATGGAGGCCGCGGTGGTGAGCGCCCGGGCGGTGACGCTCGAGGCGGCGCGGCGGCGCGATCGTGGGCTGCCCTTCTCCCGCCAGGCCGCGGTGGCCAAGCTGGTGGCCACCGATGCGGCCATGAGGGTGACCACCGACGCCGTGCAAGTGCTCGGGGGCTACGGCTACACGAAGGAGTTCCCGGTCGAGCGCTACATGCGCGAGGCGAAGGTCATGCAGATCTTCGAGGGCACGAACCAGATCCAGCGCATGGTGATCGGCCGCGATCTGGCCCGTTCGGTGCCTGGCCGCTCGTGAGCGCGCCGGCTCGCCGGCTCGAGGTTCCGGGCGCGGACATCGTCGGCCTGCGGGCGGACAACCCCGGCCCGCTCAGCCTGAGCGGCACGAACTCGTGGATCGTCGGCCGCGACGCGGCCTGGCTCATCGACCCAGGTCCCGACCTCCCCGCCCATCTGGACGCGCTCGATGCCGAGCTGGCCGCCCGCGGCGGGCTGGGCGGGATCGCCATCACGCACGATCACATCGACCACGTGGAGGCGCTGCGCGCGATGCGCGCCCGCCACCCAGGCGTGCCGGTGGCGGCGGCGCGCGGCGAAGCCGACGTGCGGCTGACCGATGGCACGCGCGCGGGTCCCCTGCAGGCGCTGGCCACGCCCGGGCACGCGCCGGACCACATGGCGTTCGTCGTCGGGACGGTGGCGCTGACCGGCGACGCCGTGCTCGGGGAGGGAAGCGTGTTCATCGCCCCGCACCCGGGCGCACTGCGCGGCTACCTGGCCGCGCTCGAGCGCCTGCGCGCGCTCGCGCTCACCTGCCTGTGCCCCGGGCATGGACCGCTCGTCACCGATCCGGCAGCCAAGCTCTCGCAGTACATCGCCCACCGCAGTGAGCGCGAGCGCCGGCTCCTGGCCGCCCTGTCGGAGGGCGGGCGCACGGTCGACGCGCTGCTCGACCGCGTGTGGGACGACGCTCCGGCCGGGTTGCGGGCGCTGGCCGCGGTCACGCTGGCCGCGCACCTGGACAAGCTCGAGGAGGAGGGGCGCCTGCCCGCTGGGGTGCAGCGGCCGGAGGTTCCGGCTGGGCTGCTCTAACCGGTGGGGGCGAGGCGTTGGGTGGCGAGGGCGGCGGCGGCCGCCAGCGGCGTGATGCCGGCGTGCGCGGCCTCCTCGAAGATGCGCTCGAGCGTGGCCGCGATGCGGCGGACGCCTCGGCGGGCCGCCGCCGGGTCGTAGTCGTCGAGCTCCTCGGCGATGTTGATGATGCCGCCCGCGTTGACGACGAAGTCGGGCGCCCACAGGATCCCGCGCGCGGCCAGGAGGTCGGCGATCCGCTCCTCGCTCAGCTGATTGTTCGCCGCCCCGGCGATCACCCGGCAGCGCAGGCGCGGCACCGACTCATCGTTGAGCACGCCGCCGAGCGCGCAGGGGGAGAGGACGTCGACATCGCTCTCGAGCGCCTCCTCGGGGGCGCTCCAGCGGGCACCCAGCTGGTCGGCGAGCGCGCGCTTTGACTCGTCCACATCGCTCAGTACGAGCTCGGCACCCGCCCGCGCACACAACTTGGCCACACGCGAGCCCACGCTGCCCAGCCCGACGACGGCGACGGTGCGCCCGGCCAGGGTGTCGCTGCCGAACGCCCGCCGGCAGGCGGCCCGGATGCCCGCCTCGACGCCGAGGGCGGTGAACGGGCTCGGGTCGCCCGAGCCCCCGCGCCCGCGCGGGAGACCGGCCACGTGCTTGGTCCGCGTGGCGATCACGCTCATGTCGCGGCTCGACGTGCCGACGTCCTCGGCGGTGATGTAACGGCCCCCGAGGGCGGCCACCGTTTCACCGAAGTCGAGCAGCGCGGCCTGACGGCGCTCGCGGACCAGGCGCTCGCCCACCGGGGCCATGATCACGCCCTTGCCCCCGCCGAGCGGCAGGTTGGCCACCGCGGCCTTGAAGGTCATCGCCCGCGACAGGCGCAGGGCGTCGCTGAGCGCCGAGCGCGGATCGTCGTAGACCCACATGCGACAGCCGCCGAGAGAGGGACCGCGCACGGTCGAGTGCACGGCCACGAACGTGAACAGCCCCGAGCGTGTGCCCCGGCGAACGAGGACCTCCTCGTGCTCGAGCTTCTCGATCGTGGGGTCTATGGCCGTGTCGGAACCGTGGGGGAGAGCGCCAGCCGCGTCATACGGTGCGGGGACCGTAGCGCGCCGGGGTCTCGTTCGCGGTCGAGGTGCCGAGTCCTGTCAGCCCAGAACCCGACTGGCTGCCGCTGGTGGGGCCCGTTGCGGCTCCGGTGCCGGTCGCGTTGCCGCTGTTCATGGTGCCCCCGCCCGTGCTGGCCTGAGTGCCGCCCGTGGAGGTGCCGGTACTCGTGCCCGTGCCGGTGCCGGTGGTGCTCCCAGCGGTCCCCTCCCCGCTCGCGGGGGTTGACAGCGTGCCGGTTCCGGAGCCTGGGGCCGTTGCCGTCCCGGTGGGGCTCCCGGTGCCGGTCGCCGGGTTGGTGGCGGGACCGGTCGGCAGCACCGGGTCGGGCATCGGCTCGAGCGCGTTGTTGTCCGGGCGCAGGCGGGAGACCGTGGGCTGGACGGAGGTGACGTCCGAGGCGCGGGCGGGCGCTCCAGCGCCGGCCGAGCTCGATCCGCTGCCGATCGGCGCGGGCGCGCTCACCGGCGTTCGGGTGCTGGTACCGGGCGTGACGCGGATGGGTATGCGGCCGCCGGCGAGGACGGGCGAGCCGGGCGCGCTCGTGCTGCTCACCGGCGCGGCGGCCGCGACGACGTGGATGCGGGGGAGATGGCGGGCGTGGGCGCTCGCCATCGTGTGCGTCAGCGCCGCGGCGCCGCCGGCGGTCAGCGCGGTGGCCGCGATGATCGTCGCCATGTGCCCGGCGGTGCCGGCCAGCGTCCCGATGCCGGCCGCGCTCGAGGCGCCGGTTGCACCGCCACCGGCCAGGCTCGAGGCGGCCGATCCGCCCGCCGCGGCGGCGCCGCCGCCTGCCGCCTCCGAGCAGGCGCGCGATCACGCCGGGCAGGCCGAGCGCCGGGGCCAGCGCGAGCAGCTGCCGGCTGACGCCCCGCAGCTCGCCCCGATACTCGCGACACGCCGAACAGTCGCGCAGGTGGCGGCGGGCCTGGGCGCCCGCCCGCACGCGGCTCTCGTGGGCGAGCGCGAGCTCGGCCCGGATCTCCTCGCATGCGGTATCGCGGGCCTGGACCGCCTGCACGAGCGAGATCCGCGCGCGCACGAGCAGCGACTTCACCGCCGGGACGCTGGCGCCGAGCGCCTCGGCCACCTCGGCGTAGCTCATGCCGCCGAGCTCGCGCATGAGCAGCGCCGATCGCTGCTGCTCGGGCAGCCGCCGCACGTCCTCGAGCAGCCGCCGCAGCGCCTCCCGGCGGTCGGCCTCCTGCACGGGGTCGCCGATGCTGGCGCCGAGCTGGAGCAGCTGGTCGGGCGGTGGTGGAATCGGGCGCCGGAGATGGTCCACGCAGCGGTTGTGGGCGATCCGGTAGAGCCACGGGCGCAGCGCCAGGTCGCGGTCGCCGGCGCGCAGGCTCGCGTACGCGCGCTCGAACACCTCCTGCAGCGCGTCCTCGGCGTCCTGGCGCAGCGGCAGCATCTGGCGCGTGTAGGCGAACAGGCGCTGCCGGTAGCGGTCGTGGATGACCTGGAAGGCCTCCTCGTGGCCGGCGCGCAGCAGCGCAACCAGCTGCTCGTCGGAGCGCAGCCGCAGCACCGCAAACCCAAGTCCGGACCTCGGCCGGGGGAGACTTACCGGAGGTTGGAGGGCAGACGCTTCCACGAGTTCCCCAGTGCTGACTCTAACGGCTCACGAGGTCGGAAGTTGCTCGGCTGTATGCGGAACGAGACAGGATCGTGACGATTGCGTCGGGTTTTCCCTGCCGCTCGCGCGTGACGCTGGGCCGAGCCCGAACGTTGTGAATGAGGCCCTGGCTGGTAGGGCGTATTCAGCAAAGAACCGCACGAGCCGATGCCCAGCACGAGTGCGCCGATCGCTCGGAGAGTCCGCCACGCAGGACGTGGCAGACCCGCCCCGCGCCGAACCCCGTCGGCGGCGGTACCCTCTCAGGTCAGCGATGGATGCTGCCTCTGGCATCGGAATTCCGGTGGCATTCGGAGCGGGGCTCATCTCCTTTCTGTCCCCCTGCGTGCTGCCGCTCGTCCCCGGCTACATCTCCGCCGTGGCCGGGGTCGCCCCTGCCGAGATTCGCGCCCGCCGGGTCATCGGGCCCTGCCTGGCCTTCGTGGCCAGCTTCTCGTTCATCTTCATCGCCCTCGGGCTGCTCGGCCAGCAGGCTCTGCACGGCGCGCTCACCGGCCCGACGGCGCTGAAGGTCTGCGGCGCGGTCATCGTCGTCATGGGCGCGCTGTTCATGCTCGCCCCGTTCGTGCCCCGGCTCTCGCGCGAGTGGCATGTGGGCGGGCTCATGGAGCGGGCAGGCCGGGGTGGGCCGGTGCTCACCGGCGCCGCCTTCGCGCTCGCCTGGACGCCGTGCACCGGGCCGACGCTCGGCGCGATCGTCGGCGCGGCCAGCACCTCCGGCTCGGCCGGCCGCGGCGCCTTCCTGCTCGCCGTCTACTGCGCCGGCCTCGCGGTGCCGTTCCTCATCACCGGGCTGGCGTTCGGCACGGCCACCTCGGCGCTCAACGTCGTCAAGCGCCATTACCCGATCATCATCGTCGGCGGCGGCGCGGTCCTCATCGCGATGGGGACGCTCATCTGGACCGGCGAGTTCACGCAGCTGAACATCACCGTCAGCCATTGGCTGCAGAGCCTCGGCCTGCCAAACTTCAACTCCGACACCTGATTTCGGAAGGATTCCGGAAGGGGTGAACGGGGCAGGCGCGAACTGGTAGTCTCGCATCGACATTAGGGTTACCTAACAAGCGCACGGACGACATGTCATTCGCACAGACAATCGCGCTGGGGGCACTGGCGGGCTTGACGATCTATCTCGGGCTCCCGATCGGTCGCCTGCAGCTCCTGGACCGCCGCATGCGCGTGGCCACGGCGATGTTCGCCGTCGGGGTCCTCGCGTTCATCTTCGTCGACGTCCTCTCCAACGGGCTCGAGATCGTCAACCACGCGCTCGATCAGGCCAAGAACCACCACGGCTCCGCCGCCTACGTCGTGTGGCTCGTCGTGCTCTTGGCGGTCGGGTTCGGCGCCGGCAGCGCCGGGCTCGCCGTGCTCGAGCGGCGCCTGCGGCCGATCGGCGCGGGGCGCCCGCCCATCGCCGGGGGCGCGAGCGCGGCTGCGTTCACGCCGAACGAGACCGAGACGCTGGCCGAGGAGCTCGACGCGGCGCGCCGACGGGCGCTGCGCACCGGGCTGACCATCGCCGCCGCCATCGGCGTGCACAACTTCGCCGAGGGTCTGGCCATCGGTGTCTCGGCGCGGACCGGCGCGATCGGGCTGGCCACCGTGCTCATCATCGGCTTCGCCCTGCACAACGCCACCGAGGGGTTCGGCATCGTCGGCCCGCTCGGCGACGTGAAGCCGTCCTGGCGCTGGATCGGGCTGGCCGGTCTGATCGGTGGTGGTCCGACCTTCCTCGGCTCGGTGGTCGGCTACGGGGTGACCAGCCACCCGCTCGAGCTTGCCTTCTACGCCGCCGCCGGCGGCGCGATCCTGTACGTGATCGGCGAGGTGTGGAACGGCATGCGCCGCTACGGCCACCGCGAGCTCGGGCTGATCATGCTCACCGCCGGGTTCCTGGTCGGCGTCATCACCGACCTGGTCGTCACGCTCGGCGGGGCCTGAGCGGCGAGGGCCGAGCACGCTCGCCACCCGGCAGGGGCCGGGGATCAGCCCACCTGGAGCAGGATCAGCCCGCTCGTCGGCCCCATGGATACCGAACGCGCGGCGGTCAAGCCCGAGCCCGGAATAGGCGCCCGCGAGCGAGAAGCTCCCGATCGACTGCGTCGTCGGATTGACCAGGACGATTCCGTGGGCGAAGACGCGCTCGTAGACGCCGTTGGCGAGCTGGACGTACGGGCCGGCCGGTGCGCCGAGCTGGGCGGCGCTCGCGTAGTCGGGATAGAGCGCCTCGTAGGACGTGTAGTTGCCGTTGGAGGTCGAGTAGCTGGAGTGCCCTCCCGCCACCAGGAGCAGGGACGCCAGGCCAAAGGTGTTACCGGCCTGCGTGGTGTTGTAGGAGTGGACCAGGACGTACTTGCCGTGGGCCTCTGACCAGGCCACGTTGGCGAGCTTCGTCGACCAGCCGGGGACCTGCTGCGCCAGGCCGCTACCGCCGTCGGTCCACGCCTCCTCCTCGGCGCCGTCCAGCGGCGTGCTCCACTGCTGCCAGAGCCCGGGGGCGAGCGACGTGCCGGACAGGTTGCCGACCGACATCAAACCGGCCGCACGCAGGCGTCTGGCCGGCGTAGGAGATGAACGACGACACGGCCGCCTGCCAGGAGGCGGTGGTCGGGTACTCGGGGACGGTGGCGCCGACGGGCAGGTCCCATTCCCAGGAGGCGGCAAGATCGTCGATGAACACTCCGTCGAAGCCGTAGCGCCTGGCCAGGCTGATCATGCCGGCCACGCAGGCCTGCTGGTAGGCGGGGTTGCCGATGTCCATCGGATAGCTTGCCGTTGCCGCGGGTCATGAGCGCCGCGCCGCCGGGGCCCTTGAGGAACCAGCCGGGATGGCTCGCCGCGTCGTCCGGGTACGACGTGCAGACGTGGATGTCGCCCGGATCGCTCGGCGCGGACTGCCACGGATGCTGATACACGAGGATCTTCAGGTGCGGGTTGGCGGCGTGCAGCGCCGGGACCAGGCCGCCGTCGCTGGCCTGAAGGACGAGGACCTGGTACTGACCGGCCTCCTGACCCAAGGTGAGCGCGCTCGAGTACCGATAGGTCTCGCGGTTGAACAGCGCCACCCCCGGCCCGGATACGCCGCCGGGGGGCGGCCCGAAGGCGGTGATCGACCCGGACCCGGACCCAGAGCCGGACCCGGACCCAGAGCCGGACCCGGACCCGGACCCGGACCCGGAGCCGGACCCCCCGCCGCTTCCGGAGCCCGATCCGCTCCCAGATCCGCTCCCGCTCCCGGACCCGGACCCGCTCTTCACCGGCGGCTTCGGAGTCGGCGGAAGGGGATGCCCAGTGGTCCGGGCGCTGGTCTGGTGGGCGCTCGACGCCGTCCGGCCCGACGCGCCGCGTGCGGGCTCGTTCTCGACCTGGATCCGCTGACGGGCGACGCCGAGCTGGCGGCCGCGGCGCGACATGACGATCATCGTGAGCAGATGGCTGCCGTTGCGCAGCTGCCGCGTGTCCAGGACGCCGCGGCGGCCATAGCGGAACGGCGGGCGACGCGCAGTCCATCTGCGCGAGCCGTCGACGAGGAAGATGACCGAGGCGGTGTCGCGGGGGACCCCGCGCGCGGTCAGGGGGATGCTGCCGGCCACCGTGCTCCAGTCGGGCACGGCGATGGCGGGGCGCAGCGCGGTCGCGCCGTGCGCGGAGGGCGTATCCGTTTGGAGGGCGAGCAGGGTCAGGACGAGGGCGCACAGAAGCGTCCCCGCCGGAAAGAGTCGTCGAGGCATGAGTGAACTCCGGCGGAGCGGGTCCGCGAAGGCGTCGGGAAGCTGGTGGGCTGGCTGGAATTCCCAGCCCGGTCCCTTGTGTTGTCGTCACCGCCGCGCGCCTCGGCCACCGGGGCGCCATCGGCCTCAGACGTCCGTCCATCGCCGCGCTGGACACGGCTGACGCGGTGTGTGGCTCAGGGCGCCGCGGCCGGCGCCACCCGGTGGCCCACGGAGCCAGGGCGGTCCCGCGCGGCCTCGAGGATCCTGACCAGCCGCTCGGTGATCTCGGCGTCGCCGTATCGGCGGCTCTGGGGGTCCGGGAGGCGGTCCGCCGGGGCCGAGGTGATGAGCTGCTCGGCGGCGTCGGCGAACGCCTCGGTGCTCCAGGCCACGACGCGCGCGGCTTCGACCGGCGCGAGCATGGCCGGGACGTCGCCCACGGGCGTGGCCACCACCGGCAGCCCACAGGCCAGCGCCTCCATGATCGACACCGGTGTCGCCTCGCGCCGCGAGGTCAGCAGCATGACGTCCGCCGCCGCCATGACCTCGGGCACCTCCTCCCGGTGCAGGCCGCGCAGCTGAAGCTCGTGCACCCGGTGACCGCGCCGGCGCAGCTCGCTCAGCACAGACTCGAAGCGCCCGTACATCTTCTCGACCCGGTGCGGCGAGGAGGGGAACAGAATCGCGAGTGCGTCGTCGGGGACGCCATGCTGCCGGCGGGCCTGCCGGCGGTCGAGGGGCGCAAAGCGGTCGAGGTCGATGGCGCACGTCAGATGGTGGGCCGGCCCAGGGAGGTGGCGCAGCCCCTCGGCACTCACCGACACCGCATCCGTCGCGCCGCGGTAGGCCAGGCGCGAGATCGCTCGCTGCCAGCGTTTCTCGAGCAGATCGCCGCCGTGGTAGATGATCACCACGGGCAGCCGGCGCTGACCCACGGCGACTGCACCCGTCAGCCCGTAATGGGCGAGCACGACGTCGAAGCTCCGGCGCCGGACGATACGCCGAAGCGCCGGCAGCGCCCGCGCATACTCGGTGGCGCCCTTGCGGCCGTCCACGAACATGACCTCGCACAGCTCGACCGCGGGATGGCGCCTGAGGGCGTCGACCTGGTCGCCGACGAACATGCCGTAGAACGGATCCGCCGCGGTCGGATAGAGGTTCGTGACGGTGAGGATCCGCATGCCCGGACGCGGCGCTAGTGGCGAACGCGGCTGTAGGCTCCGAGCAGCGCCCGCTCCGAATGGGTCCACAACAGGCTCTCGGCCCGTGCCTGGGCCTGGGCGGCGAGACGCTCGCGGAGGTCGGGGTCGCGCGCGAGCCGGGCGATGGCATCGCTGAACGCCTCCACGTCACCGGGCTGCACGAGTACGGCGGCGCTGTCGGCGGTCCTGCGCGTCTCGAGCAGGTCATAGGCGATCACCGGCTTGCCCAGGGCCAGGTACTCGGCCACCTTCATCATCGTCGAGCGCTCGTTGACATAAGTCGCCGGGGCCGGGTCGACGCACACGTCCCCCCGCGCGATGAGCTCAGGAACCGCGGCGAGCTCCACCCAGCCGGTGAACGTGACGCTGTCCGCGACACCGTGGCGCTCGAACTCGGTCTCCAGTCCGGGGCGGGCGTCGCCGTCGCCGATGATCGTGAGTCGCGCGTCAAGGCCATGGCGGCCGTTCCGAACCGCGGCGAGCACGGGAGCAAGCCCGTCGACTCCATCCTGGCTGGAGATCGCGCCCACGTACACGAGCTCGATTCGGTCCAGGACGCCCGGTCGAGGCCGGGTGGCGAACGCGGGCCAGGAGCTCGGCGGTGCGTTTCGCACGACGGTCACGGCGCTCGGGGTCCTTTCCGCCGCGCGTGCGAGCAAGCTCGGCAAACGACTCGTTGGTGGCGATCACGTGAGTGGCCACAGCGAAGGTCAGAGCGCTCGCCCACGGCCGCCAACCGCGAACCCAGTCCGTCTCCGAACTTCGCGCTCACGGTCTCGGGGAACAGGTCATGGTGGTCGAAGATCACCTTGCGGCCCGAGAGGCGGTAGAGCGCGCCGGCCGCCGCGAGGATGTCCGGGGGGTTGTGGATGTGCAGGACCGTCGAACCGGCGAGCAGGCGGCGCAGGGCCCAGAAATGGAGAGCGAGACCGGCCACCAGATATTCGAGCAGGTAGCCGATCGGCCCTCGCGAGGAGCCGTCGAGGCCGCGGAAGCGGATGACCTCAACTCCCTCGAGGACCTCGCGCCGCGGCTGGCGCGGAGCCCGCGGGGCGATCACCGTCACACGGTGACCGGCCGCCGCGAGCGTGCGTGCCTCGGCTAACACGCGTACATCCTGCGGATACGGGTTGTTCTCGAGCAGCATCGTGATCTGCTCGGGCGGCGGAAACGCCATTCGTCGAAGGCCCCTGGGTCGGTATGCTTAGCCGTACCTGACGGGAATGATACGTCGAGGGGGCGGGGTCGGCCAGCGCGCCGACCGGTAGGACATATTCGGCAGATGAACGCACAAGCCAACGCGAGCGGTGCCGCCGCGCACAATGGACGGACCCGCGTCTATCCGCTCGTCGATCTGGGCGCGCTGCACCGCGAGGTGGGTGAGGAGCTCGAGGCCGCTGTCCTCGAGGTGATCCGCTCCGGGCAGCTCGTGGCCGGACCCCGGGTGGCATCGTTTGAACAGGCGTTCGCCGACTACGTGGGCACGCGGGCGGCCGTGGGAGTGGCCAATGGGACGGACGCGCTCGAGCTCGCTCTTCGGGCCCTCGAAATCGAGCCGGGGGCCGAGGTTCTGGTGCCCGCGAACTCGTTCATCGCCAGTGCGGCGGCGGTTGTGTCGGCCGGCGCCGCGCCCCGGTTCGTCGATGTGGCGCCGGACAGCGGCCTCATCGACCTGGACAGCTGCGAGACCCGGCTGAGCTCGCGCACGCGGGCCGTGATGGTCGTCCATCTCTACGGCCGCATGGCCGACATGGAGTCGGTGCTGAGCTTCGCGCGCCGTCACGGCCTGGCGGTCATCGAGGACGCGGCCCAGGCCCATGGGGCGGAGCGCTCCGGCCGCCGGGCGGGCGCCTTCGGAGACGTTGGCTGCTTCAGCTTCTACCCTGGCAAGAACCTGGGCGCCTTCGGCGATGCCGGTGCGGTGGTCACGAACGACCCCGACGTGGAGCGGCGGCTGCGGCTGCTCGGCGATCACGGTCGCCGGGATCAGACCACCCACGACGTCGTGGGCCGCAACAGCCGCCTCGACCCGCTTCATGCCGCCGTGCTCGAGATCAAGCTCCGATATCTCGACGCTTGGAACGCACGGCGCCGCGCGGCGGCCGCCGCTTATCGGGAGGCACTTCCGGCCGAGCTCCTCGACGGGCGCTCGGAGGACCCGCTGGCCGACGTCCACCACCTGTTCCCCATCATGAGCGAGGGGCGCGACGAGCTGATGGCGGGTTTGAGGGAGGCCGGGGTACAGACGGGGATCCACTATCCGCGCACGATTCCCTCGAACCCCGCCTTCGGCGGGTCGGGCGCGGAGTGCCCCGTCGCTGAGCGCCGTGCCCGCATTCAGCTCTCCCTGCCGATGCATCCGCACCTCTCGGCCGACGACGCTGCCTACATCGCCGGCGTCGTCGGCGAGCGCGTACACGCCCAGAGCGCTTGATCGGCGACGGCCATCGAGAGCCGCCGGACGGCTCCGAGACGGTGACGGTCCTGGTCACCGCGGCCGGGGCCGCGCCCGCGCAGGCCTTCATCCGCGGGCTGCGCAGCCAGTCTGAGCTCGCGGTCCGCCTCGTCGGCATCGACACCGTCGCGCACGCGGCGGGCCTGTTCGACTGCGACGCGCGCTACACCGTCCCGCGGGTCGAGGACCCGGAGTTCTGGCCCGCGATCGAGGCCATCTGTCGTGCGCAGGCCGTCGACGTCGCCGTGCCCATCGCCGACTTCGAGCTCGACGCCTTCGCCGAGGCGGCACCGAGGCTGAGCAGCGAGCTCGGTGTGACGGTGATCACCAACTCGGTCGCCACCGTCGCCCTGGCCCGCGACAAGCGGGCAAGCGCGCAGTGCGTGGCGGCTGCGGGAGTGGCCGTGCCCGCCATTCACGCTCCCGCCACGCTGAGCGATGGCGACTTCCCCGTGATCGTGAAGCCGACCTCCGGTGCGGGATCCCAAGGCGTCTCGGTCGTCAACCACCGCGAGCAGCTCGAGCCCGCGCTGCGTCTGGCCGAACCGGAACCTCTCGTGCAGGAGTTCATCGACGGCCAGGAGTACACGGTGGATCTCGTCGTCGCCCCGGATGGGGCCGTGATGGCAACTGCGCCGAGGATCCGGCTCGAGGTGCGCGCCGGCCAGTCCTACAAGGGCGTCACCGTTGACGACGCGGAGGTCGAAGCCGCGGCCCGGACCTGCGTCCGCGCCCTCGGTCTCACCGGCCAGGGCAACGTCCAGCTCATCAAGTCCACGCGCGATGGCCGCTGCTACTTCGTCGAGGTCAACCCGAAGTTTGCCGCGGCGATGGGCTTGACCATCGGCGCCGGCCTCAACATCCCGCTGGTCTATCTCAAGCTGGCGGTCGGCGCGCCGGTGGCCGACCACGATCTGCGCCGCGCGGCCGGCATGTGGCTGCTGCGCTCCTGGGATGACCGTGTGGTCAGCGATGCCGAGGTCCGCGCTGTCATGCCGTGGGATGTCGCACCGGCAGCGCCTGGGTCCGGCCGACCGACGACAGGAATCGGCAGGTGATCGCCCTGCTTCTGCGCCCGACACCCGAGCGGGTGAAGCGGATCGTGGCCAGGTTCGGCCTCACGCGACCCCTCCAGGCCGTCAAGTGGGGCCTGCGCCCGGGGCTCGTGGGTGCGTCGCTTCAAGGTGCGTTGCTCGTTGGAAGGATCCCGCTTCGCCGCGTGCGCCACCTCGCGTATCGGCGACTCGGCATGCAGCTCGCTCCGGCCGCTGTCGTGCACCGCGGCCTCGAGATCCGCGTGCCCGGTCAGGTCACGATCGGGGAGGGATCGGTGATCGGCTTCGACGTGATCCTCGACGGGCGCCGCGGCATCACGATCGGTCGGCACGTGAATCTGTCCAGCCAGGTGGCCATCTGGACGCTCCAGCACGACCTCCGCGACCCCGACTTCGGTGTGCTGGGAGGGCCGGTGAGGGTCGGCGATCGCGCGTGGCTGAGCTTCCGCGCCACGATCCTTCCCGGAGTGACCATCGGCGAGGGCGCCGTGGTGGCGGCCGGGGCGGTGGTCGCGCATGACGTCGCGCCCTACGCGGTTGTCGCCGGGATCCCGGCGCGTGTCATCGGCCAGCGGCCGCACGAGCTCGCCTACGAACTGAATGCCGTGCCCTCGCCCTGGTTCGTCTGAGAGGCTGTGCCGCACACGTCCGCGAAGGCCTGCGCATAGCGGGCGATCATGCTCTCGGCGCTCCAGTGGGCGCGCTGGCGGAGCGCCCCGGCGGCGCCCAGCGTCGCCCGCCGCTGCGCATCACCAGCCAGCGCGCAGAGCGCGTCGGCGAGCGCGAGGGTATCGCCCGGTGGAACCAGGAGGCCGGTCCTTGTCGCCTCGACGATCGAGGGCACCCCGCCCACGTCCGTGGCCACCACCGGCAGCCCAGCGGCCATGGCCTCGAGGATGGCCATCGGAGCTGCCTCCGCTTCGCTCGTGAGAACGAACATGTCCGCCGCGTGCAGCAGCCGGGGGATGTCGGCCCGGTACCCGAGCAGACGGATCCCCGCGTCCGCGCCGGCCGCGGCCTCGACGGCCGCGCGCTCGGGTCCATCGCCCGCGACGACGCCGATGAGCTCGGGATGCTGGCGGCGGGCCCGCACCACGGCGGCGACGAAGTCCTGGACGCGCTTCTCGGGGCGCATGCGCGCGACCATCAGCGCGACGACGGCGGATTCGGGAATGCCGAGCTCGGACCGGATCGCGGCCGGGGCATCGGAGACCTCGGGGACCTCAACTCCATTGGGCACGACGACCACGCCACCGTTCGGAAACCTGCGCTGTGACCAGAGCTCTCCCTGCTCCTCGGTCACCGTCACCACGAGGTCGATCCGGCGCGCCAGCAGCCGCAACATGGTCTCGCGACGGTTCGAGAGGGTGAGCGCAATGCCCTTGTGCTCGTTGAACACGTGCCGGGCCCGGCGCAGGCGCGCGATGGCGTGGCCCACGTAGATTCCGCTCACGCCGCGGCTGACGACGATGTCGGGCGAGAAGTCGCGCACGCTCCGAGAGCGCCACAGCCGGCCGAGATCGGCCTGATGGCGCATGTTCAGGACCTCGACCGGCACGCCTCCGCGGACGATCGGCTCGACAAACGGACCGCCACCATCGAGCGCGATGACGCGTGACTCAAAGCCGCGCGCGGCCAGTCCGGGAACCAGGATCGACCATTGCCGCTCGGCCCCACCCGGGCCGAGGTTCGGGCCGATGAAGAGAAGCTTCATGGGCGCCCCGCGAGATCGCCAGGCCGCTCCGGCGCCATGCGGGCCGCGGCCGACATCTCCTCGTAGAGCCGGATGCTCTGTGCCGCCACCGCACTCCAGCTGCGCGGCGCTGCCAGCTCGTCGAGGACGCGCCGGCGGACCGAGCCATCGTCGTCGATGTGGCGCACGATCGCGGCCGCCAGGCCAACCTCATCGCCCGGCTCGGCCAGGTAGCTGTCGTCCAGAGCGAGGTCGGGCAGGCCGCCGACGCGCGTGACGATGACGGGCACCCCGTAGCCGATGGCCACGCTGCCTGCGCCGGTCTGCGAGGCCTGGGTGTAGGGCAGCACGGCCACCGAGGCGGCGGCGAAAAAGCTCTCGAGCTCATCCTCGGGGAGGTAGGAGCGATGAAGCTCGACGCGCTCGTCGAGAAGCGGGAACTGGGCATCGCCGGCGCCGGCGATGGCGAGCCGGACCTCTGGGCGCGCGTCCCAGACCCGTGGCATGGCCCGTGCCAGCACGTCCAGCCCCTTGTACGGAGCCAGCCGCCCGAAGAAGGCGACGGTGGGGCGCTCCGGCGCCGGACCCGCCGCAGGCACCATGTCGAGACCGTGGGGGATGACCACATAGCGTCGCGAGGCATCGAGCGCCATCTCGGCTTTCAAGCGCTCGCTGTGGACGACGATCACACCGGCTCGTGCGCGCCAGGCGTCGCGGGCCCCGTGGAGGAACCACCGTTTGCGTACGACCGGGACGGGCTGTCCGGGATGGGGCACGGGATCGTGCAGCGTGAGCGCGGTCGGGTAGCCCGACAGCAGCCAGAGGGCGCGCGGGTCCGCACCGTCGTGAGCGTGCACGACATCGGGCGAGAATCGCCGCAGCCGGCGGCGCAGCGGGATCAGCGCCGGCAGCGCTCGTGCGTCCGAGAGGCGTCCAGGGATCTCGGCGATCTGGGCGCCCGCGGCGCTTGCCCGCTCCAGGGTGCTCTGCCGCTCGCGCCGGTCGCCGCCGAACTCGCCGGCGTGCTCACGGCAGAGCAGGATCACCTCGGCGCCCGCATCGACGAGTGCCGCCGCCTGTGCAGCGGCGTACTTCAGGAACCAGTCACATGTCAGGACTATTCGCATCGTCCACCAGACACCGTCCGGAGGGGCAACCCTCGGGCGCGATCCGGCGCCACAATACGACCCCCAGGAGCGCCATGCTACAACTCGCCCCGACCACCGACGACCAGATAGCCGTGGTCACCGTCCTGCACAACTCGGCCGACGTGATCGAGGGAATGCTGGCTTCGGTTCCGCGCGATGCGGAGGTGATCGTGGTCGACAACGCGTCCAGCGATGACGGCCTCGCCCGCGCCCGGGCCGCGCGCTCGGATGTGGTGGCCATCGTGTCGGACACCAATCTGGGCTTCGGTGGCGGGTGCAATGTGGGCTGGCGCGCGACAAGTCGCCCCTACCTGGCCTTCGTCAATCCCGATGTGCGACTGCGCGAGGACACCCTCCGCCTGCTCCTCGCCGGCGCGCTCGAGCGGCCGCACGCGATGGTCGGCCCGGCGTTGCTCGATAACACCGGCGCCCTACGGCCCTGCAAACGACGTCCTTCCGCTCTGCTCGATTTCGTCGGCCTCCTGCCCTCTGCGGCGCGTTGGGCACCCGCGGGCTGGGACGGAAAGCTCGCTCGCGAGGATTACGTGCACGCCGGCGGCGGAACCGTGGATGCGCTCGAGGGGGCATGCTTTCTCATATCGAGAGCGGATCTCGAGGCCATCGGCGGCTTCGACGAGGACCTCTTCCTCTATTACGAGGAAGACAGCCTGGCCCTGCGCTTGCGCGAGGTGGGGGGGGCAGCGATCTACGCCCCGGAAGCGGTGGCCGAGCACGTGGGGGGGACCTCGATGCGACGTGTGGCCGACATGGCGACCCGGCAGCGTCACCGCAGCCGGGTCATCTTCTACCGCAAGCGAGATGGCGACCTGCGCGGCCAGCTCACGGCGCTGATGCTCCTGCTCGCGGTGCTCCTCTCGCTGCCCATCTCGGTCCTGAACCTCATTCTCGGGCGCCGACGGCTGACGACTTTCGATCATCAGTGGCAGGTCGCGCGGGGCCTAGTGGCCGGGATGGGGGCTCGGCCGACACACACGCCCGGCTACCGGGTGTCTCGCGGCTGAGCGCCGGGCGCACCAGCGGGATGCGCCGCAGCCGGTCGGAGACGGCCGACGGCAGCCTCCCGGTGCGGCTGGCCCAGGTCAGGCAGGCCAGCGCGTAGCCTGCTCCGAGGACGACGACCGCGACCGCAGTCGGACCGCGGCCGGCGACGACGTGGGAATAGGACACGATGGCGACGGGAACCGCGAGCAGCGCATAGGTCCGCAGCGCCGGGCCGACAGCGTCGAGATAGACGGCCGCCGGCAAGTGGTAATGCCGGTGAATGTAGATGACCTGGACGATCGCGCCCGCGCTCAGCGCCACCACCGTCCCCGAGAGCACTCCCCATATCCCGAAGATCGGACCCAGGATGCTGGTCAGGACGATGTTGGCCAATGCGGTGGCCACCGACGTCCGGGCGACGAGCCCCGGCTCTCCGGCGGCGCGGGACATGCCGTATCCCACCCCTGTCGAGACGGCGATCAGATACGCGCCGCAGAGGGCCACGAGCACGGGCAGCGCCAGCGACGGGCTGTGCTTGAGCCAGGCATCGAGCAGAAGCGGGGCGCTTGCGATGACCAGAAGCACGGGGGGAAACCCGAAGATGGCGGCGATCTCGGTGAAGCGCCCATAGCGCTGGCGGGCCCGATCAAGTCCGAAGCGGGTGATGAGCGAGGCGAGTTCGATATCGGCCGCCGAGGTGGCGTAGACACCGAACTGGCGCGCGGCGATGGCCACCCGGTTGGCCAGGTCATAAGCACCCGCGGCCGCCGGACCCACTGCGAAGGCGATGATCACCTTGTCGGTCTGGTAGTTGACGAGGTCCATGAGCCGGACGATCTGGCTCTTGCTCGAGTAGCTCACGAGCTCGCGGATGAGCGCGAAGTCGGGGCGGGCGAGTGGCAGCCGGCCCTCCGCCCGGACGACGATCACCACCATGACGATCACGCTGATCACACCGGCGATCGCGTTGGCGACGGCGTAGCCCGGCAATCCGGCTCCGAGGGCGATGCACCCGACGCTGGCCACGAAGTTGATCACCGAGCCGATGGCCAGGGCGACGTTCGGCACGACCATCCGGCGGTGCCCGATGGGATAGGCCGAGATCACCGACGTCAGCAGGGTGCATCCGAGGAGCGCGACACTCGACAGCAGCACCGTGCGCATCACGCCCTGCGAGACGCCGTGGAGCGTGTTGCTCAGGAGATCGGCGCTCGGGAGCGAGGCACCGGCCAGCAGTAGGGTGATGACCGCCACCGAGATCCAGCCCACCGCCATGAACTGGCCGCAGCGGCGCCGGTTGTCGTGCTCGGTGGCGATATAGCGGCCGAGTGCCATGCCGACGCCCAGATCGAGCAGCCCCGCGTACTGGGCAAGTGCCCCGGTGAGGGCCCAGATACCGAAGTTCCGCAGCCCGAGACCCTGAACGATGATGGGCGCCGAGGCGAAGCTGAGAAGGTAGGCGAGCAGCCGCGAAGCCGACTGCGCGACCGTGTTACGGGCGAGTGAGTGCGGCGCTCTCACTGCCGGAGATGCTCGTGTAGGGCGGCAGGCCATGCACGGCCGGCAGAGCTCCGACGGAGGGGCGGGTGGCCCGCAGGGAGGCCGCGAGGAGCAAGCCGCAGATTGCACCGAACGCGACCATCGAGTCTGGCGATTGCAGATAGGTGCCCACGAGCGCGCTCAGAAGCATCGCCACGACGGCCCCCGCACATGCGCCGATCATGGCGCGATCCGCCGGTTTCGCGGCCTGACGTGCCCGCACGATTCCGTATCCCAAAAGTAGTCCGCATGACATCAAGAAGACGACGGCCACCGGAACGCCGTAATCGGTCGCGAGGTGGAGGTACCAGTCCTCGACGTAGACCCGCTGCGACCCGCCGGCATTTCCAGTCGCCCCCAAGTCCGAAAGAGTAAGGCCGTAGAACTGCATCCAGCCGACGCCGGCCCATGTGTGAGCGGAAATCGACCGTAATGCGAATTGAAACTCCAGGGCTCGGTCCTGCGCGGACCCGGAACTGAGCACGGATGTGCTCAGAGCGCTGCCGGCGCGCTGCGTGACCTCCGCGGACACCGACGGCTTCAGCGACTCGACCACGAGCACAGCGGTGGCCGCGATGATGACGAGGGTGAGCAAAATCCGGTGGCGGAGTCGCGGTCCCCCGACGAGCATCGTGACGATCAGGCCGATGAGCGCCCCGAAGTACATGTTCCGGTTGAGGCTGATGGCCACCGCGCCGACCATCAGGACGAGGGCGAGAATGCGGGCGGTCCGCCAGCGGTCCTTGACCGTGAGCACGAGCGCCAGGGTCGGAATCATCATTCCGTAGACCAGGAACAGGCCCGGCAGCCGGATGCGATTCACGCCCCCGGAGGAGGTCTGGGTCTGCACGGTCGTGGCGTTGATCGAGTCGAGCTGGTGGGCCAGGCTCGGGATGGCGTCGGCCGCGATCGACACGATGGCGACGACGGCAGCGATTGCGATCACGCCATCGAGCAGCGGGCGCCAGGGCCGCCCTGACAGCTCGAGCGCGATGGTGAGGGCGAACAGGAGGTAGGCCAGGTTCTTGAAGCCGACGATCGAGGTGCGCAAGGCGGCGTGACCCTGGGTCGCCACGGGCGCGGACACGATGGCCACCAGTGCCAGCATGAGTGCGACGACCAGGAACCACCGCCTCACGGCGGGGTGCCAGGTACGCCACGGCTTGCGCCACACGGTTCCGAGCACCGGGGCGGCGAGGAAGACATCGGCCAGGCTCAGCGGTGGGTGACCGGGAAGGTTGATGTGCGGGAGCCCTGCGTATGGATAGACCGTGGAGAGGACGGCGAGCAGGGCCAGCGAGGCGAGCAACGGTCGGGGCAGCAGGAAGATGAGGAGCGGCACCCCGATGGCCAGCTCGATGGCGCGCGTCCCATAGGAGGAGATCGCGAGCCGGGCCACGACCACGCCGAGCACGCAGCAGCCCCCCGCCAGGAGCAGCGTCCGGGCGAGCCGCGCACCGCGCGTGGCCCGCCACGGGGACATGAGCTCGTGGACGAACGCCACCCGCCGCATTCCGGAGCCGAAGCTCATACGTCTCAGCGCACGAGCGTCGAGCGGCGCCGGGACATGCCGCGCCGCGAGGCGCCGTCCTGATCGCTCGCGACCGGCGCGTAGCCGTACGAGCCGTAGAGCGCAGGCCGGTACGAGTTGACGACGACGCCGAAGACCTGGGCGTTCAGCCCGCGCAGCCGCTTCATCAGTCGGATGGCGTGATCGCGCCGGCTCATCCCCAAGCGGCTGACCACGACGAGACCGTCGACCTGATGGATGAGCGGGATCGCGTCGCTGACGATGCCGACTGGGGTCGTATCCATGACCACGATGTCGTACATGTCCTCGGCCACGTCGAGCAGCTCGCTCATGCGGTTGCTCTCGAGCAGCTCAATCGGGTTGGGCGGCATTGCTCCGGCCAGCAGCACGTCCAGCTGGACCGCGTGGGCCTCGTCGATGTCCTGGCCGGGGTTGATCACGAGCTCTCGCAGGGCGCTCGGAAGGTCGTGGGAACTCGACAGCAGCTCCGAGAGCCCGGCCTCACCGTGGCGGCCGACGAAACGGCTGAGCGTGGGACGTCGCATGTCGCACTCGATGAGCAGCGCCCGCTTGCCATCGGTGCGGGCCGCGGCCCGGGCCAGGTTCAGCGAGAGCATCGTCTTGCCCTCGCCGCTGTCGGCCGAGGTGACCATGAGGCGCGAGATCGTGCGATCGATGTCGAAGTACCGCAGCTGCGTTCGCACCATGAGGAACGCCTCCTCCTCCTGGGCGCTGGAGGGCCGGCCATCGCGCAGGGATGCCGACTCCGGGATGGTCCCGAGCACCGGAACGCCGTAGATCTCCTCGACCTCCTCGACCGAGCGGATCCGACGGTCGCGTCGCGACAGGGCGGCGACGAGTCCGAAGCCCACCAACAGGCCGAGCATGAGGCCGAGCACGCCGTTACGGGCCGGATGGGGGAAGGACGGAGAGCTGGGCGCACCGGCCGTCTGGACGACCTGCGCGTCGCCGGTCTGCGCGCTCTTGAGCAGGTCCAGCTCGTTGCGGTAGGTGATGAGCGCCTGGGCGACGGCGCCGTTCTGGGCGGAGGCCGGAATCGCGGCCAGCTTCTGGACGACGGGGCCCTCCACCGTGGCGATCTGGCTGATGGCCGCCGTCTTACGGAAGGCGATGTACTGCGTGACGTAGGCGTTGGCGATCTTGGCCGCCATGGCCGGGTTGGGGTCGGTGACCTTGACCTTGAGCACGTCGGAGTCGGTGTCGGAGGTGAAGGAAACCTCGGAGAGCACGCGGCCGGGTGAGATCCGGAGCTGGTGCGCGGCGTCCGCGGCAACGGTCGGAAGCTCGACCAAAGACAGGTTGGTGGCGGCCTGGCGGCTGGGGTCGGTGTTGTCGACGATCTGCTTGCCGACCAGTTCCTGGTCGAGATGGGAGCTCAGGAAGAGCAGACCACTCGTCGCCGTGTACTTCTTCTCCTCGCGCTTTGCGAGCACGTAGGCTCCGGCAGCTGCGATCGCGGCCACGAGGACGATGACCCACCACTGCCGCCGCAGAGCGGTGACGAACCCAGCGCCGTCGCGCTCGCTTGCGAGCCGATCAAACATGTAAAGCGCGCTCCCTTCGGATCTTCAATCCCTGATTGTGCCCGCATATCGCCCAAGGCGTGCCCCGCGAACCCCTCCACCAAGAGCATACAACAGGGTGCCGTGGCCGCAATACCGCGCCACGGCAGGCGAGAACGGTCTCGTCAGGACTTCTGGGCCACGATGCGGAAGCTCGGCGCCACCGGCATGGTGAGGAGCGAGAGGGCGGAGAGGACGCGGTTGGCGGCGCGGATCCACGGCGCTCCGCCGGCTCCACCCCAGTAGCCGTAGGCCCGGGCGCGGAAGCCGCTGCGGCTCATCCGCCGGGCCAGCTCATGAGGCGAGAACAGCCGCTCCATGGCGGCGCCGTCGGGCGCGATGGCCAGCTGCCCGCGGCGGTACACGGCATCGGGCAGGCGTCCGGTGGCCTGGTAGGCACGGGCGGCGTCAAGCAACTGAGCCTCGACATAGCCGGCTGTTCTCTGCGCGAGGTCGTCTCGCGCCTGCGCGGGGAGATCGGGGAAGTGCTCCTCGAGCAGCCGGCGGCGGACCTCCACGTAGGGTTCGCCGATCACGAGCCCATGCACATTGGTGCCGGCGGGGCCGCGCTCGACCGACTCCCAGATCCCGTACGTGTATCGGCGCACCCGCGGGTTCAGGCCGTTGTTCCCGTCGGAGATCACGAGGGTGCCGCCCGGGCGGAGCACACGCCGGGCCTCCGCGATGAAGCCGTCCACATCGAGGTAGTGCGAGATGGCCTCGATCGAGAGCACGAGGTCCGCGGACGCGTCCGCGTAGGGCATGTGCGTGACGTCCCCCTGAACGACCTCGATGCGCGACGAGAGGTCCTCCGGGAGCAGGGGCAGGTAGCTGTGGACCGTCTGCACCATGCTCGGGTTGATCTCGATACCGCGCGCCGACTGCGCCCCCAGGAGGGCAGCGATGACGAGGGTGAAACCGAACCCCGAGCCGGCGTCGACGACGACCGGGCGGCCGTGCGCCGGCCAGCCCAGCTCGAGGAAATCTGCCCGGTGGCGGACGTAGCGCCCCGCACCGCCGGCGCTCCGCACCGAACCGCAGTACTGGTAAAGCCATGGATCCAGTTCGAGCCCCTGCGCCGAGAGCACGGTCTCGGAGATCTCCTGAAAACGCGCGATTACGGGGGACAGGTCGGCAAAGGCGGACATCGCGCGAACGCTACTGGACGTTCTGTCATCGACACCGCCGCCACTGCATGCCCCCCGCTCAGGAGGCGCTACAATTTTTGTCGTGCTAGATGGAACTAGCCCCGGGGCGGGGAGGGCACGTTGACCGTGGATACGGTCGCGGCCGATGAGGCTTCGACATCAGCGCCTGCGCTGAGGCCCGATGGACCGCGCCCGGAGATCTGGTTCCGGCGCCGGATCAGCGTTCGCAGCGCCACGCGCGAGCTGTGGGCCTTCCGCGAACTGCTGGTGACCCTGGCCGAGCGGGACATCCGCATCCGCTACAAGCAGGCTGCGCTCGGCCTCGCCTGGGCCGTGTTCACGCCGGTGGTCACGATGATCGCCTTCACAGTGATCTTCACCAAGGTGGCCAAGGTCAATACCCACGCGCCCGGTGTCCCGTACGCCCTGTTCTCCTACATGGGGCTGCTTCCCTGGACGTTCTTCTCCTCCTCTCTGCAGAGCGGAGGGCTCAGCCTGGTCGGCAACACTCCCCTGCTGAACAAGCTCTATTGCCCGCGGGAGGTCTTTCCGATCGCGGCCATCGTCGACGCCGCCTTCGACGCCCTCATCGCGACGGTCGTCCTCCTGTTCCTCTTCCCGATTGAGGGCTTCGCGCCCAAGCTCGAGTCCCTTTACATCCCCTTGCTGCTGATCCCGCTCGTCGCGGTCACGCTCGGCGCGACCCTGGCCGTATCGGTGATCGTCGTCTACCTGCGCGACCTGCGCCTCGTCCTGCCGATCATCATCCAGGTCGGGATGTTCGTCACGCCGGTCATTTACTCGCCGGCCACGCTGTTCCAGCACAAGGCCGTCCTCGTCCTCTATTCGGCCCTGAACCCGCTCGTCCCGGTGCTCGACGGACTCCGTCGCACGGTGCTCGAGGGACTGGCGCCGAATTGGCTGTCGCTGGGAGTCGGCACCGCGAGCTCGCTTCTCATCCTGCTCGGCGGCTTCATCCTGTTCAAGCGCTTGGAGACCGGCATTGCCGACGTTGCCTAAGGGCACCATTGCCGCCGACGAGGTCTGGAAGCGCTTCCGCAGCGACGACCGGCCGAGCTATCTCCAGGATCAGCTGTCCCGGATGGGTGACCGCATGCGCGGCCGCTCGCGACCGAGCTTTCGCTGGGCGCTCACCGACGTGAACATCCATGCCGCCCCGGGCGAATCCTGGGCGCTGGTCGGCGCCAACGGCGCCGGGAAGTCGACGCTGCTGAAGATCCTCTCGCGCGTCATGTACCCGACGGCCGGCAAGATTGGTGTGAGCGGGCGCGTGGGCGCGCTCATCGAGGTCCGCGCCGGGATCTCGCCCCTGCTCACCGGCCGGGAGAACATCTATCTCACCGGCTCGATCATGGGGCTCAAGCGCAAGGACGTAGCCAAGCGCTTCGACGACATCGTCACCTTCGCCGAGCTCGACCACGCGATCGACCGTCAGGTCAAGTTCTACTCCTCAGGGATGCAGATGCGGCTCGGATTCGGCGTGGCCGCCTTCCTGCAGCCCGAAGTCCTGTTGGTCGACGAGGTGCTCGCGGTCGGCGACGCCACCTTCCAGCAGCGGTGCCTGGAGCGCATTCGCGCCGTCCTCGCCGAAGGCTCGACGCTCGTCTTCGTCTCCCACGACCTGGCCGCCGTCGAGGCGACATGTGCCAACGGCGTGTGGATGCACAACGGTCGCGTGCAGGAGACCGGTCCGATCCGAAAGGTGCTGGCGGCCTATCGGGCGGCGGTGGAGGGTGAGGCCGAGGCGCGGCCGCAGATCGACGGCCTCGTCGGCGTCGACGACGTCACGGCCGTGGGACCAGACGGAGGGCTGCCGAACACGGGCGGTCCGCTGGAGGTGAACCTGACGCTGCGCAGCGAGGACCGCTACCGCGCCTGGATCTATCTCGGCGTCAGCGAGGGCGCGGCGACCCCGATCTTCCTCCTCAACCCCGGCCGGGAGACGATCATCGAGTCCGGGCTCACCCAGGTCCGCTGCGAGATTCCCGCACTTCCGCTGCCGAGTGGCCGCTACTACCTCTGGGGTGGCGTCTACAAGGACTGGACAAACGGCACAGAGCTCGTCGGGTGGCAGCCCATGGCGCATTTCGACGTCTACGGGCCCGAGCTCGACGCGGCGCCGCGTGCTGTGGTGCGTCTCTCGCCACTGCACATCGATTCGAGCTGGGACATCGCGGCCGCCTAACGGGCGGGTGGCCGGGCGCTCGGTCTGAGCGCGGTTAACCGTGGCGGAGCCGGACGCGCGGCGGCGCCTTGACCGCGACGGTCTGCGAGAAGGTCGCCGTGCGCCCGAACGAGTCCTTCAGGGCGAGCGTGAGCCGGTAGCGACCGGCCGCGACGCGCCTGGAGAGCACGAGGCGCAGCTGCACGCTGCTCCCGGAGGCAAGGTCGCCGTGCGCCCGGACGGCGCGCTTGCCGCGGGCGGTCAGCGTCTCGCTCACGGCGAGTGGCTCATCGAGACGAAAGCTGGCCGTCACCACCCGCGTGCCCCTCGATACCGAGACCCGGACGCCGAGCAACTGAGCGTCCGGGCTGGATAAGGACGTCGGAGTGGCGCGGTGGGCGGCCAGGAAGTTCCACACCTCCTGCGAGGTGGGGTAGTTCTGTGGTGCGCCGACGCCGTAGGGCGGCCACACATGCGCGGCGCCGCTGAGCTCGTAGAGCCCGACGGCGGTTCCGCTCGCGCACGAGGGCCAGATCATCTGGGTCACGGATGGGATGGGCTGGGACTGCTGGATCGCGCTGCTGCAGTGGTTGAGGTTGCGCCACCACGCGGCCTCCTGGACGGCGGACAGCAGGCGGCCGGGAAGGCCGGTCCAGCGGTCGCCGTCCGCCGTCCCGACGATCAGGAGCTGAGAGATCGGCCTCCTCATCGCGCAGGCCTGCACGATCTTGGTGCTCATCGTCTCGGAGACCACGGCGATCGCCGCGATGTCGTTACTGAACATGCACGCCATCCGCCACGCCTCCGCGCCGCCGGCCGAGAAGCCGGCGAGATAAACGCGACTCGGGTCCACTGCGCCGCTGGCCACCTGGGCGTGGATGAGCCCATCCAGGTAGTAGAGATCCTGCCCGGCCGCCCATGGGTGGGAGAGATCGCATGCCGACGGCGAGATGACTTCGAACCCGTCTCGCGCGGCGAGGGCGTCGAAGTGGCTCAGGCCAAGCATGGATTGCCCGTTCCCACCCGCCCCGTGGAGGGCCAGGATCAATGGTGCCGGGGCGTTGCCAAGTGAGCTCGGGCGGTCCACGATCGGCGCCGGGCGGGCGGCGAGCTGAGCCCCCTCGCAGGAGTGCGAGGTGATCTGCGCCTCGGTGATGGGACCCGAGGCCTTCCTCGCCGGCGCGCTCGCGGGCGCGCTCGGAACCCTGGGGCGCGCGGCGGAATGAGTGGATCGGGCCCACGCGCCGCAGGCGACGAGCAGGGTGGCCGTGAGCAGGAGCGCCACCAGCGACAGGGATCTCGCGGCGCGGGGCATGTGCTGGCGCGTGGTCGACTCAGTCATCGTGTGATCCTACGGTCCTCAGCCCTGGGCAGGGCTGCGCGTGGCACGCTCGAGGTGCGGGCGCAGCGCCTGCGCGAGCACATGAACGTTCGGCCGGGTCAGGTGGTTCAGGTGGTCGCCCGGGACGTCACACACGGCGATGTCCGAGATATGCCGGCTCCAGCCCCACTTCGTGTCGGCGCCACGGGACGCGAGCGCGTCGGCGGTCTTCGCTGGCCGGGCGAGCACGGTCGAGCCGTCGTAGCCAGCGACGTGGTAGCGGCGGAGCGCTTCGCCGTAGATGCGCAGGCGGATGAGCTCCAGCCGCTGGCGCTCGTCGCGCCACGTTGCGCCGATCAGGAGGTCCGGAACCCAACGCGGGAGATAGCGGTGATATTTGACCACCGTGCGGCGAAGCCGGCGGCGCAACCGCAGCGCCCGCTTGGTCTGCAGCACGGACTGGAGCGTCGAGTCGAGCATGATGAGCAGGCTCACCTCGGCGCCAGCCCGCCGGAGCTGTTGGGCGGCCTCGAAGGCGAGGATCCCGCCGAAACAGAACCCGAGCAGCATGTACGGGCCCTCTGGCTGCTGCTCGCGGATCGTGGCCACGTATTGCGCGGCGATCTTCTCGAGCGAGAGCTTGGGTGGGGGGCTCCCGGCCGACCGGCGGAGCAGCTCCTGCTCGACGGGAAGGAAGACGCCGTAGACCGAAAAATCCGCTCCGAGCTCCTCCGCCAGCTCCTGATAGGCGTGCACCCCACAGATACAGAAGAGTCGCGGACGGTCACCGCCCGAGAGTTGGAGGACCGCCGGCTCGGTGGCATCGGCCCCTCCGGCTCGGAGCTCGTCAGCCAAGGACCTAATTGTTCGATTACGGAAGAGCATGGCCAGCGTGCATGTGCGCTCGAGCTGTTCATGCATGGCATGAACGACGGCCACCGCGAGCAGTGAATGCCCGCCCAGGGCGAAGAAGTCGTCGTCGATCCCGATCTGCTCGACCTGGAGGTGCTCCATCCAGATGCCGGCGAGCGCCGCTTCGAGCTCCGTCCGCGGAGCCACCCGCTCGCTGGCCTCGCTGGAGGCGAACTCGGGCGGCGGAAGCGCCGCGCGATCGAGCTTCCCGTTGGCAGTCAGCGGCAAGGTGTCGATGAGCGTGAACGAGGATGGCACCATGTAGGCCGGGAGCTTTGCGCTCAGCCACTCGCGCAGCGCCGCCGGGCGTACCTCGTCCTTGCCGGCCGCTGCGACCAGGTAGGCGGCGAGCCTCACATCCCCCCGACCGAGGGTATGGGCGAGCACGGCGCACTCGGCGACGGACTCGTGCGCGGTGAGCGCGGCCTGGATCTCGCCGAGCTCGATGCGGAAGCCGCGGATCTTGACCTGATCGTCGACCCGGCCCTCGAAGGCGAGTCCTGACCCACGGATCCAGCGCGCGGTGTCGCCAGAGCGGTACAGCCGCCCCGGTCCGAAGGGGTTGGGCACGAAACGCTCGGCGGTGAGCTCGGGTCGGCCCAGATAGCCGCGGGTGACCCCGGCGCCCCCGACGAACAGCTCGCCGGAGACGCCATCCGGCACCGGCTCGAGGTTGTGGTCGAGCAGGTAGAGCTGGAGGTCGGGAATCGGGATGCCGATCGGGCTGCCCTCCCGGTCGGCGTCGGCGGCACTCAGCGGCCGGTAGGTCACGTGCACCGTCGTCTCCGTGATGCCGTACATGTTCACCAGCCGCGGCCCCTCCTCGCCGAAGCGCGCGTACCACGGGGCGAGCAGGCGGGTCTGCAGGGCCTCGCCCCCGAACACGACCGTGCGGAGCGGTAATCCTTCGCCCGCGGCGCAGAGCGCGTCCATGGCGGTCAGGAACAGGCTGGGAGTCGCGTTCATGACCGTCACCTGCTCGCTCACCATCAGCGCGGCCAGCGCCTCCGGTGAGCGCGTGGTGGCCCGCGGCACGACGACGAGCCGGCCCCCGTAGAGAAGCGCACCCCACAGCTCCCACACCGAGAAGTCGAATGCGTAGGAGTGCAGCAGCGACCAGACATCGTCCGCGCCGAACGAGAACCAGCTGTCGGTGGCGCTGAACAGGCGGGCGACGTTGCGGTGCTCGACCAGGACGCCCTTGGGACGCCCGGTCGACCCGGAGGTGTAGATCACATAGGCCAGGCTGTCCGGCGTGGCAAGCCGCGAGGGATCGGCGTTGCTGGTGGCCTCGAGCGCGGCCGCGTCCCGGTCGAGGCAGACGATGGGGCCTCGGAAGGGCGGCAGGTGCTCGAGCAGCCGCTCCTGCGTGATGAGCACCGGGGCGCCCGAATCCTCGAGCACGAACTCGATCCGCTCAGCCGGGTAGTCGGGGTCGAGCGGCACGTACGCGCCGCCAGCCTTCAGGACACCGAGAATGGCCACCGGAAGCTCGAGGGAGCGTTCCAGGCACAGCGCCACCAGCGTCTCGGCGCCGACGCCGAGCCTACGCAGGTGGTGAGCCAGGCGGTTCGCCCGCTCGTTGAGCTCCCGGTAGCTCAGGAATCGCCCGTCGTAGGTGACCGCGACGGCGTCGGGGCTGCGTCGGACCTGCTCCTCGAAGCGCTCGTGAAGGCAGAAGGTGGGGGAGGGATCGGGGGCGCCGGCCAGGCGTCCGAGCAGCCGCGCGCGCTCGGCAGTGCTGAGCAGCGGAATTCGGTCCACGGGCCTGTTCGGGTCAGCCACGATCGCCTCGAGGAGAACCCCGAAGTGCTCGAGCATCTCGCTCGCCGACTCCGCGGTGAAGAGGTCCGTCGAGTACTCGAGCCCGACCCGCAGGCGGTCGCCGATCGTCCCCGCGGCCAGCGCGAGGTCGAACTTCGCAGTCCCGCGCGAGGTGCGGATGCGCTCGTGCTCGATGCCCAGGAGCTGCAGCGAGCCGCCGGCGCCGCCCTGCATCGAGAACAGAACCTGGGTGACGGGCGCGTGGCCGGCGTTTCGGTCCGGATTCAGCTCGGCGATCAGCTTCTCGAACGGCAGGTCCTGGTGGGAGAACGCCTCGAGCGAGACCTCACGTACGTGCCTGAGGAGTTCTCGGAAGGTCGGGCGCTCTCCGAGCTCGACGCGCACGGGAAGCGTGTTCACGAGCAGGCCGACGAGTCCCTCGAGCTCGACGCGGTTGCGGTTGGCCACGGGGGTGCCGATGACGATGTCGTCCTGGCCGCAGTAGCGCGCGAGCAGAATCGCGTAGGCGGCCATCAGGGTCATGAACAGCGTTGCGCCCTCGCTCTCGCCGAGGGCCCGGAGCCCGTCGAGCAGCTCCGGGGCGAAAACGGCCTCGAGCGTGGCGCCGCGGAACGTCGGCGCGGCTCGCCGCGGCTTGTCGGTGGGCAACTCGAGCAGCGAGGGGGCGCCGGCGAGCTTGCGCTTCCAGTACTCGAGCTGCTGCTCCAGCCCGCCGCCGTCCATCCACTGCTGCTGCCAGGCTGCGTAGTCGCCGTACTGAATCGGAAGCTCCGGGAGCGTGACGGCTTCTCCAGCCAGGAATCCCGCGTAGAGCTCGCCGAGCTCCCGGGCGAGCACACCCATCGACCAAGCGTCAGTGATGATGTGATGGAGAGTGAAGGCGAGGATGTGGTCCTCGGGCCCGAACCGCACGAGCGTGGCACGGAACAGCCGCCCAGCCGACAGGTCGAAGCTCGTGCGGGCGCTCTCGGTTGCGATCTCGCGGGCCTTCGCCTCAGGATCCGGCGCGTCGGTGACGTCCCGGAGCTCGAGCCCGGCCGGCTCTGCGGGCCTGACCACCTGATGCGGGACGCCGTCGACGATCGTGAACGAGGTCCGCAGCGACTCATGACGCTCGATCAGAGCGTCGAGGGCATGCTCGAGGGCCGCCTGATCCAGCGGGCCCCGCATGCGCGTAAGCAGCGGAACGTTGTACGCCGACCCTCCGTGCTCGAGCCGATCGAGGAACCACATCCGCTGCTGGGCGTACGACGCCGGCAGGATGAACTGCTCATCCTCGACCGCGTCCGGTGTGAGCTCCACGGCCACGGCGGTCACGCCCTCCTCGGGATCCGCACGAGCGCCGGCGCAGCGCTGCTGGGCCCGCTTGCCTCGGCCGCCTCGACCACGCCGGCGAGCTCCGCGATCGTCGGCGCGTCGAAGATGGAGCGAAGAGTGAGCGCCACACCGAGCTCATCGCGCAGGCGCGAGGTGACCTGCATGGCGAGCAGCGAGTGGCCGCCCAAGGCGAAGAAGTTGTCGTGGATGCTGAGCTCCGTGACGTCCAGCACGTTGCGCCAGACCTCGGCGACACGACGCTCGGTCTCCGTCCGCGGGGCCACGATCTCCTGGGTGCTGCTCATCTGATCCCATTCCGGATCGGGCAGCGCGTCCCAATCGACCTTCCCGTTCGGCGTGTGGGGTAGCTCGCCGACGACCACGAAGGCGCTCGGGATCATGTAGTGCGGGACGTGCTCGGAGGCAAAGGTACGCAGGTCGGCGGCATCTGGCTGCTCACCGTGCACGTCGAGGTACCCGACGAGCCGCGGCTCGCCGCGCGGATCCTCGCGCATGGTCACCGCCGCGGCCCGGATGAGCGGATGGCGCTCGAGCACGACCTCGACCTCGCCGGGCTCGATGCGGAAGCCGCGGATCTTGATCTGGCGGTCGTTGCGGCCGAGGAAGTCGATTGTTCCGTCGGGCAGCCAGCGGGCGCGATCCCCGGTCCGGTAGAGCAGCGCTTCGAAGCCGTCCTCGGCCCGGACGTGTGCGAACGGATCGGGCACGAACCGCTCAGCCGTGAGCTCGGGCCGGTTGAGGTAACCACGCGCCACCGCGATCCCGCCGACGCAGAGCTCGCCGGGGATCCCGATCGGCTGCGGCTCGAGGTTGCCGTCGAGAATGTAGACCTGGGTGTTGTCGAGCGGCCGACCGATGGGGACGAAGCGCCCGGGGATGAGCTCGTCGATCGTCTCGGGCTCGAACCAGGTGGAGTCGATCGTCGCCTCGGTCAGTCCGTAGGCGTTGATGAGCCGGGTGTTCGGCCCACACAGGCTCTTGAAGAACGCGTACTTGTCGCCCCGCCAGGCCTCGCTCGAGACGACGACCAGGCCCATGTGCTCGAGGGTCTTGCCCTCACGAGCTGCCCACTCGAAGAGCAGCGAGGCGGTGGCGGGCACGAACTCGGCGGTGTCGATGCCCTGTTCGAGCATGAGCCGGTACAGCGCCGCCGGATCGACGACCGTATCGATGGGGCAGAGCACGAGCTTCGCGCCGGCGAGGAGGGACCGAATCATGTCGCCCGTGAAGACGTCGAAGGAGAAGCTCGCCATCTGGGCGTGCGCCGTGAGCTCACGCAACCGGTAGGCACGCTCGTAGGCGAAGAAGGCGCTGGTCAGGCTCCGGTTGGCGATCATGGCGCCCTTCGGCTGGCCGGTCGACCCTGACGTGTAGATGACATAGGCCGGGTCGTTGCCGCCCTGCAGCGTGGCGGGGTTCTCGTCGGGCATCCCGTGCAGAGCGGCCGCAGCATCGACTGCGAAGCGCGGGGCGTCGCTGGCCAGGACCGTGTCGAGATGCTGGCACTGGGTCAGGATCAGGCTCGGCTGGGCGTCGGCGACCATGAAGTCGATCCGGTCGGCCGGATACAGCGGATCGAGCGGGATGTAGGCCCCGCCGGACTTGACCACGCCGAGCACGGCCGGGACGAGGTCGATGGATTTCTCCATGAGGACTCCGACGAAGGCGCCGGGGCCGATCCCGCGCTCGCGCAGGCGCCAAGCGATTCGGTTGGCCCGCCGGTTGAGCTCGTCGTAGGTGAGCTCGTCCTCGCCGAAGACGACCGCCGGCGCGTCAGGCGTGCGCGCCACCTGCGCCTCGAAGAGATCCTTGATGCACTCCGCGCTCTGCAGGGGCTTGGCGTGGGTGTTCCAAGAGCGCACGACCTTGGCCCGCTCGGATTCGGACAGCATTGAGAGCTGCGAGAGGCGCCGGTGCGGGCTCGCTGCCGCGCTCTGAGCGAGCGCGCGGAAATGCTCGGTCATGCGCTGCACCGTCGTCAACGTGAAGAGCTCGGTGCTGTATTCCCACGTCGTGTTCAGCCCGTTCGTTCGCTCGCTCATGCCCACCAGCAGGTCGAACTTCGACCACCCCTTCTCGTGGCTGATCTGGGCGCAGCGGATCCCTTCGGGCTCGAACTTCGGCCGATTCGTCTGCCAATCGGGGTTGTGGTAGACGATCATGGCCTGGAACACGGGCGTCTGACTGAGATCGCGCTGGGGGTTCGTGGCGCGCACGACGTTCTCGTAGGGGACGTCGGCATGAGCGAAGGCCTGAACCGTCGTCTCCCGCGCTCGCGCGAGCAGCTCGGTGAACGAGGGATCGCCCGAGAGATCCATACGCAGCGCGAGCGGGTTGATGAGGTAGCCGATCATGTCGTCGAGCTCGGTGCGACCCCGGCCGCCGTACGGCGTGCCGATCACAATGTCGCTCTGCCCTGAGTACCGCGAAAGAAGGGAGGCGAGCACGGCCAGCATGGCCACGAAGAGCGTGGCGTCGTGGCTGCGTGCGGTGGTCCGCAGGGCCTCCCGCACCTCCATGTCGAGCATCAGGTTGACGGAGTCCCCGCGCCAGGACCGGACGGGCGGACGCGGGAAATCCGTGGGCAGATCGAGCCGAGAGGGTGCCCCCTTCAGCTTCTGCTTCCAGTACTCGAGCTGGGCGTCCGCGACGCCGCTGTCGAGCCACCGGCGCTGCCACACGGCATAGTCCGCGTACTGGATGGCGATCGGCGGCAGTGCGGGCGGGACGCCCTTGGCCAGCGCGTCGTAGAGGGTGGTGAGCTCACGGAAGATCGTCGAGCGGGAGTAGCCGTCTGTGGCCACGTGGTGCATGTTCAGGAAGAGGATGTGGTCGCTGGAGGAGAGCCGGATCACCACCGGGCGGATGACCGGGCCCTGTTCGAGGTCGAAGCGGAAGCGGGCCTCCTCCTTGAGGATGCGCTGCGACTCGATCTCCTGTTCATCGGCGGGGCGGCCTCGCAGGTCCACGACGACGAGGTCGAGCTGGTCCGGGGCCCCGATGATTTGCATCGGCTTGCCGTCCATCACCCTGTAGGTGGTGCGGAGGATCTCGTGGCGTGCGAGCAGGCCCTGGAAGGCGCGGCGCAGCAGCTCGAGGTCGAGCGCGCCCTCGAGCTTGTAGGCCGTCGGGGCGTTGTAGGCCACGCCGTCGTCGAATACCTGGGTGAGGAGCCAGAGCAGCTCCTGGGCGTAGGACAGCTCGACCGGGCCGTCGCCCGGCCGGCGAGCGATCCGATTGGCCTGCGCGACCGCGCTCCGGCTCTGCATCAGCCGGCGCTCGAGCAGCGCCCGCTGCGCGGGCGACAGTTGTTCGAGGCGCCGCCGCGCGTCCGCCTGCCTGGTGTCGCTCATCGAGCACCAGCCGCCTTTTCAGCGCGCAATCGAAAAATTGCCCCCATCATAACCCCCACTATCGCCACTTCACTGGATTCCTGCGCGGTTCCGTACGCGCATCCGTCGCCCCTCCACAGCCAGTCACGAATTATGACAGATGATGAGAGTTCCGTTCCACCCGCTACAATTTCTGTGCAGTGAGCTCTCAGGAGGAGGGCTAGGGCGAGGAACGAGCCCGCGGGCTCAGCCAACAAGGGGGTAATTGATGACATCCGGGGCGATTTCGCTGCAGGCAGCGAGAGTACAGCGTGGCCGCAAGGACGTGGCGGAGTTCGATGAGCCGCATGTCCAGGGGCCCCTGCCAGGTCCGCGCTCGGCCCAGCTGCTCGCGCGCCAGGCGCAGCGCGAGTCCAGCGCGCGCACGTACCCGCGCCGGCTTCCCATCGCCATCGCC
Organism: uncultured Solirubrobacterales bacterium; assembly: GCA_963848745.1. Lineage (GTDB taxonomy): Bacteria > Actinomycetota > Thermoleophilia > Solirubrobacterales > Solirubrobacteraceae > Palsa-465. Next base: position 346,279 of record CAWKEO010000004.1, read on the forward strand.
CGCGCCGCCGGGTCCTACGTCGAGGATCTCGACGGCAACGTGTTCATCGACTTCCTGAACGGCGCCGGCACGATGGCACTCGGCCACTCGCATCCCGAGCTCGTGACCGCGGTCGAGGAGCAGCTCCCCCACTTCCAGCACGGCCTCGATTTCCCCACCGAGATCCGGGACGAGTTCGTCTCGGTGCAGCTCCGGCTCCTGCCCAAGGCGATGCAGGGGCGCACGAAGATCGCCTTCTGCGGTTCGACCGGGGCAAACGCGGTCGAAGCGGCGCTCAAGCTGTGCAAGATCGCCACCGGCCGCTCGGAGATCGTCGCCTTCCAGGGCTCCTACCACGGCGGCTCGCACGGCGCCATGGCCGTTTCGGCGCTCGTCTCGCAGAAGGAGCCGGTCGCGGGCCAGATGCCGGGGGTGCACTTCTTCCCGTTTCCGTACACCCTGCGCAGCCCACTGGGCGGCGGCGGCGACGTCGGCCGCCGCTGCGCCGAGTATCTCGAACGCTCGCTGCGCGATCCGATCGGTGGTTTGCCGCGCCCGGCGGCCGTCATCCTCGAGGTCGTGCAGGGCGAGGGTGGCGTGGTGCCGGCTTCGACCGATTTCCTTCAGGGCGTTCGTGCAATCACCCGCGAGCTGGACATCCCCTTGATCGTCGACGAGATCCAGTCCGGGTGTGGGCGGACCGGCACGTGGTTCGCCTTCGAGCAGCACGGGATCGTGCCCGACGTCATCCTCGTCTCCAAAGCCCTCGGTGGGCTGGGAATGCCGATCTCGATCATGCTCTACGACGAGCGCCTCGATGCCTGGAACGCCGGTGCTCACACGGGAACATTCCGCGGCAACCAGCTTGCCTTCGCCGCCGGGGTGGCCGCCGTGCGGATCATCGAGCGTGACGACGTCCTCGCGAACGTGCGCGAGCTCGGCGCGGTAGCGCTGTCGGCTCTGGGCGCTCTCGAGGACGACTACGCGATCGTGGGCGAGGCCCGCGGGCGGGGGCTGATGCTTGGCCTGGAGCTCGTCGATCCGGTGACGGGCGCACCGAACTCGACCGCCGCGGCGCTCGTGCAGCGCGAGGCGCTTGAGCACGGCCTGATCGTCGAGCTGGGCGGGCGCGGGGATTCCGTGGTCCGGATGCTGCCGCCACTGAACATCTCCCGCCGCACGCTCGACCAGGCGCTGTCGATCCTGCGTGACGCCGTCGCCGTGGCGGCGGGCGCGTCGGCTGAGCTCTCGTAGCGCCGTCGCTCAGACGGGGCGCTTGCTGCCGCCCCCGACTGCGGCATTGAACGCCGCACTGGACGCAGCCTCCTCGACGATGCGGCGAAGGCCGCCGTAGGCCTCGAACGAGGCGGGATCGACGGTCATCGTGTGCGGATCGATGACTGTCATGCGTGGGCGCTCGGGAGGGGCTTCGTCACGGGTCTTCCGGGCCAGAACGACGAGCTGACCACCGCCGAGGATGCTCAGATGCGCCCGGGTGAACGGGGTGAGGGGCGCGGCGTCGGCTGTGGCGGCCGCCGCTCTTTGCTTCAGGGCCCGGACGAGGGGATTCAGCGGCACGCGGCTGCTGTAAAGCGCTGTGATGTGGATCGGGTCGAGCCCGAGGCTTCGGAGCGATCTCAGGTACCGCCCGGGCCAGGTGATGCGGTGGCCCTCGTGAGGGTCGGGATGACGGATCTGCCATGCCTTCTTCGCCAGGCTCATGGTGGGCTCCATGAGCGCCAGTACTCCGCCGAGCTTGAGGACGCGGTCTGCCTCCCGGAACAGAGCGCCGTAGTCGGCAACGTGGTGAACGAACTCCTTGAACACCACCAGGTCGAAGGCTCCGTTGGGAAATGGTGCGTAGCGGGCGTCCGCCACGATGCGATGTCCCACGCCCATGTTGCGGTGCTCGAATTGGAGCCCGAGGCTGAGAGAGTTGGCCTCGAAATCGCAGAGGTAGACGTCATAGCCCGCTCGGGCGAGGAGCCAGCTGACCCATCCGGAACCCGAGCCGAGTTCGAGAGCCCGGGGCCGGGATGCGGAGACATGTCTGGAAACCAGGTTGATGAATGCCGCCGCCTGCGGCGCGCTCTCACGCAGAAACGCCGCGTCGCGCTCGAGAGTCGCAGTCGTCCCCTGCCACTCTCGCTCCTCCTCCATTGTCGCGCCGATCATCGCCGCGTCTCGCTCGGGATACCCCATGTAGACGAGACCACCAGCCACCGGATACAACCGATGCGCGCCATCGGACCATAGACCGCCAGGAACGCTCCTCAGCGGTCCGAGGGTTTCTTGACATACGAGCAGTCCAGGCAATTCGTCTGACATTCGATCACCCGATCGGTCAGCCCTCGAGCAGCTCAGCCAGCTCGGCGTCGCTCGCGTCGGTGAGCATCTCGAGCATGAGCAGCTCGGCCAGCTGGCGGATGGTCGAATGGTCGAACAGGCTCCCGAGATACGGGGCGTAGCCGTAGGCGTCCTGGAGGCGCGCGAGCATCCGTACGGCGAGCATCGAGTGCCCCCCCAGCGCGAAGAAGTCGTCGTCGATGCCCACCCGGTCGATGGCCAGGACCTCGCTCCAGATCTCGGCCAGCGACTCCTCGAGCGGGGTCTCGGGCGGGGCGTACGCGCCGGCCTGGCGGGGCTGGAGCCCGGTGGGGGCGGGGAGGGCGCCACGGTCGAGCTTCCCATTGGCCGTCGTCGGCAGCGCCTCGAGGGTCACGAACAACGAGGGCACCATGAACGGCGGGAGCTTCTCGCGCAGGCGGCTGCGCAAATCATCGACGTCGAGCTGGTCAGCTCGGGGCACGATGTAGGCGATGAGCCGCCGGTCGCCGGGTGAGAGGTCGCGCACGGCCGCCGCGACAGCGGACACGGATGGGTGCGCGGCGAGCACGGCCTCGATCTCGCCCAGCTCGATGCGGAAGCCGCGGAGCTTGACCTGCTGGTCGATGCGGCCCGAGGAAATCGAGTCGTCCGTCGGCACGGCAGCGCGCCGAGATCGCCGGTGCGGTAGAGCGCGCTCGCCGGCGCACGAACGGGCTCGGCGACGAAGCGCTCGGCGGTGAGCTCGGGGCGGTCGAGATAGCCGCGTGCCACCCCGTCGCCGCCGATGTACAGCTCGCCCGGCACGCCGATCGGCACCTGTCGCCGGCGCGTCGAGGACGTAGAAGGTCGTGTTGGCGATCGGGCCGCCCGATGCGGCACGGGCTCGTCCTCGCGCGCGAGGAGCGTGCTCGAGGACCAGATCGTCGTTTCGGTCGGGCCGTACATCTTCCACGCCTCGGCGCAGCGGTCGAGCAGCTGATCGGCCAGCGCCCGCGGCAGCGCCTCACCGCCGCACGCGATCCGAAGCGAGGCGCTGCCCTTCCACCCCGCCTCGACCAGCAGCTGCCAGGTCGTCGGAGTTGCCTGCATGAACGTCGCCCCCGAACGCGCGAGCCAGTCCGTGAGCTGCACGCCGTCCATGGTGGCCTCGAGCGGGGTGATCACCACTCGCGCGCCCACGAGCAGGGGCAGGAACAGCTCGAGCCCGGCGATGTCGAAGGACAGGGTGGTCACGGCGAGGAGGATGTCCTCGGGCCCGAGCCCGGCGTCCGCCGCATGGCGGCCAGGAAGTTGACCAGCGCGCGATGGCTGATCTCGACCCCCTTCGGGCGTCCCGTCGACCCAGAGGTGTAGATGACGTAGGCGAGGGCGTCGGGATCCGCCGTGCGCCCGAGTGCATCGGAGGAGTGCTCGGCGATGACCGGCCACTCGCGGTCGATCCGGAGCACGCCCGCGCTGCCGGGATCGACGATGCCGGCGAACCGGTCCTGGGTGAGCAGGACGCGCGCGCCGGAGTCACGCAGCATGAGTTCCTGGCGGTCCGGGGGGTAGGTCGGGTCGATGGGCACGTAGCCGGCACCGCTCTTGAGCACCCCGAGGAGCGCGACGACCATGTCGATCCCGCGCTCAAGGGAGATGCCGACCAGGGTTCCGGGCTCCGCGCCGAGGGAGGCGAGGTGCCGGGCCAGCTGGTTCGAGCGCTGCTCGAGCGCGCCGTAGGTGGCCTGGCCCTCCGCCGAGACGACGGCGATGGCGTCCGGCGTGCGCAGCGCCTGGGAGCTGATGAGCTCGTGCAGGCAGCGAGCGTCGTAGGCGGCGGCGGTCTCGTTCCAGGTCTCGAGCAGCAGCCGGCGCTCCGCGTCGGTCAGCATCGGCAGCTCTGAGAGCCGAAGTTGGGGATCGGCGGCGGCCGCGCTCAGCAACACTTCCAGGTGGGCGCCAAGCCGGGCGATGCGCGAGGCATCGAACAGGTCGGTGGAGTAGCCGAGGTTGAGCCGAAGCGATCCATCCGGCAGGTCCTGGACATTGACCGAGAGATCGAGGCGCGCCGCCTCCCAGCCCGGGGCCGGCTCCTGACGCGCCGGCGCGCCGGCCAGCGTGCGCTCGCGGCCGGCCACGATGTCGTAGGCGAAGAGCACCTGGAAGATGGGGGAGTGGCTGCGAGCCCGCTCGGGGTTCAGCACCTCCACGAGCTTCTCGAACGGAAGCTCCTGGTAGGTGAGGCCGCCCAGGGTGGTCTGCTTGACCCGCCCGAGCAGCTCGGCGAAGGTCGGGTCGCCCGACAGGTCCGAGCGCAGCGCGAGCGTGTTCGTGAAGCAGCCGAGCAGATGCTCGATCTCCTCATAGTGCCGGCCCGACACGGGTGTCCCCAGCACCACGTCCTCGGCTCCCGTATAGCGGTGCAGCAGCGTCGTGAAGCCGGCCAGCAGGACCATGAACAGCGACACGCCCTCGCGGCGGGCAAGCTCGCGCAGCGGCGTCACGGTCGCGGCCGGTAGCGACGTCTGATCCCACGCCCCGCGGTAGCTCTGGACGCCGGGGCGGGGACGGTCGGCGGGAAGCTCGAGGCGCTCCGGAGCACCGGCCAGCTGCTCGGTCCAGTAGGCGGTCAGTTCCTCGAGCGTCTCGCCTTCGAGGTGCGCGCGCTGCCACTCGGCGAAGTCCGCGTACTGAATCGGCAGCGCCGGGAGCCGGGGCTCACGGCCGCGCAAGATGGCGTCGTAGAGCTCGTCGAGCTCGTCGAACAGGATCCCGGTCGAGAGGTGGTCGGACCCCGTGTGGTGGAAGACCACGAGCAGGAGGTCATCTCCTGGGGCGAGGTGGACGAGCGCCGCGCGCAGGAGCACATCGCCCGCCAGGTCGAAGGGACGGCGAACGGCCTCCCCGAGGATGCTCTGCGCCTCATCCTCGCGATCCGCCTCGGCGTGACCACGCAGGTCCTCGACCAGGAGCTCGAAGGGCTGATGGGGACGCACCTGCTGCACCGGCTCGCCGTCGAGGAGCCGCAGCGAGGTACGCAGGATCTCGTGGCGTTCCACCACCGCGTCGAACGCCTTTTGCAGGACGTTCTCGTCCAGGGTGGCCGCGACCCGGTAGAGCGTCGGGACGTTGTAAGCCGACATGCCGGGCATGATCTGGTCGAGCAGGAACAGCCGCTCCTGGGGAAACGACATGCGCGCCGGGCCCTCGGCGGTGCGGCGTGTGATGCTCACGCGCTGCCCTTGGCCGCCAGCAGGCGCTCGATGTCCGCGATCGTGCCGAAGTTGGACGGAACGACCTCCTCGTCGGCGATCTCGACCCCGAAGGTCTCCTCCAGCCATGCCACCAGCCTCAGGAGCCCCATCGAGTCGACCACGCGGTTCTCGATCAGCGGCAGATCGTCGCTCAGCTCTGAGCGCGGCCCCTGCCAGTGCAGCTCCTCGATGAGGAAGCCACGGATCCTCTCAGCGTCCGACATGTCCCGCCATACCCCCTTCGCCTTGCTGCAGCTGCCGGCGGTCGATCTTCCCTGTCGAGGACTTCGGCAGCGTGTCCAGAAACTCGAACTGATCGGGAATCATATAGCGCGGCAGGCGATCTCCGCACACGGCGGCAAGCGCGGAGGGGCTAATGGGCTCGCGGGTGACCACGAAGGCCTTCAGCCGGTTCGTGATGGCCTCGTCGGGCACCGCCACGACCGCGCACTCGAGCACGACACCGAGCGCATTCAGGGCCGCTTCGATCTCGCCGAGCTCGACCCGATAACCGCGCGTCTTGATCTGGGCGTCGCGCCGGCCCAGGAAGATGAGCCGCCCGTCGGGCTCCTCGCGCACGAGGTCGCCCGTGCGGTAGATGCGTTCACCCTCCCCCTCGGAGAGCGTGCGTGCGGTCCGTTCGGGGTCGCCCCAGTAGCCATGCATCACGGTCGTCCCGCGGATCAGGAGCTCGCCCATCTCCCCGGGCGCCGCGGGCGTCCCGTCCCCTCGCTCCACGATCGCCTGAACCCCGGGAATCGGCCAGCCGATGGGCAGCGACTCGCCGAGCGGCTCCTCGTGCGGCACCTCGTACCACGTGCACACGTTCGTCTCGGTGGGCCCGTAGAAATTGACGTACCGCGGCGCTGGAACCAACTCCATCAGCCGGCTCAGGTACTTCCCGGGGAACACCTCACCAGCGAAGATCACCGCCCGCAGGTCGGGGAGCGGGTGCTTGTCGAGGTCGCCTCGGAGCACCAGCTGCGTCAGGATCGACGGGACCGAGTACCAGACCGTGATCCGGGCCTCGCGGATGAACCGGGCCAGCTCGATCGGGAACACCGACGTCTCGCGCGGGACGAGGACCACGGGCGCCGCACCCCAAGCCGCCGCGAAGAGGTCGAAGGTCGAGAGGTCGAAGTGCAACGGGGCGTGGCTCGAGAGCCGGTCGCGGGCGCTCACCCCGATCTCTCGGGCCGCCCAGTCGATGAAGCCGAGCCCGTTGCGGTGGGAGAGCATCACGCCCTTCGGCTCACCCGTCGAGCCCGAGGTGTAGAGCACGTAGGCCAGCGCGTCCGGATCCTCGTGGCGCTCGAGCGGAGCGGTGTCCAGCTCCTCCAGCGCCGACCAGGGGATGAGCTCGATCCCGGCCGCTGGACCGGTGACCTCGCCGGCCACGATCGCCCACTCGAGCGATGCTGCCTCGGCGGCGAGCTCGGTCCACTGCGGAGCCTGGTGCGCGGAGGTGATCAGGCCGCGGATGCCGGCATCCCGGGCGATGTAGGCCACCCGTCGCACCGGCGCTTGGTCGTCCAGCGGCACGTAGGTTGCTCCCGCCTTGAGCGTTCCGTATACGCCGACGATGGCCTCCAACGACTTCTCCAGATACAGGCCGACGCGATCGCCGGGCCTGACCCCGCGCGCACGGAGCACGCGGGCCAGGCGGTTGGACTGGCGGTCGAGCTCGGCGTAGGTGATCCTCCGGCCGCGGTCGATGACGGCGTCGTGCTCCCCGGCGCGTTCAGCGGCCTGGCGCAGCAGGGCATCGATCGTCAGGACGGTCATAGTCCGAGGTGGGCGGCCATGACGTTGCGCTGCATCTCGGAGGTCCCGGAGTAGATGCGGCCGGCCAGCGCGTCGCGCACCTCGCGCTCGAGACCGGTCTCGGTCATGTAGCCGGCGCCGCCGTGGATCTGGAGGGCGTCGAGGCTCGAGCTGCACGAGGCATTCGCTCAGATGCAGCTTGGTCATGGCCGCGTCGAGGTCGGTGGCGCTTCCCTGGCTCGAGCAGCGCGGCCATGCGGTAGAGCATCAGGTGCGCGGTCTCGAGCCGCAGCTTCATGCTCGGCGAGGCGATGCGAGACGGCCTGGAAGCGCGCCGATCGGCTGGCCGAACTGCACGCGCTCGCGGGCGTAGCTGACACAGCGCTCGAGCTGGCGCTGCATCGTGCCCACGGCGGCGGCCAGGATGAGGCTGCGCTCCCAGCGCATCGAGGTAGTTGAAGATGCGCCATGCCGGCGCCCGGCGCTGCCGAGCAGCGCCTCGGCCGGGACCTCGCAGTCCGAGAGGAACAGCTCGCCCAGGTGGGAGGTGCGCAGACCCATCTTGCGAATACGGCCGGCCGATCTCGAGCCCCGGGTGTCCGCGCTCGATCAGGAACGCGCACAGCCCGGCGAACCCGAGCGCGCGATCGGTGGTGGCGAAGACGACGAACAGGTCGCTCTCGGGGGCATTGGTGGCGTAGGTCTTGGAGCCGTTCAGGACCCAGCCGCTCGGCCCGTGCGCGCGCGCGCTGGTGCTGAGCGAGAAGGCGTCCGAGCCCGAGCCGGGCTCGCTCATGGCATGCGCGGCGATCAGCGAGCCGTCGCACAGGCCGGGCAGGTAGCGCCGCTTCTGCTCCTCGGTGCCGAAGTGCACGATCGGGGTCTCGCACGCCCACATCTGAGCGCCCAGCGAGAAGATCAGGCCGTTGTCGGCGCAGCCGTAGCCGAGACCCTGAAGCGCGGCGGCGATCGTCGTCGCCGACGCCCCGAGCCCGCCGTACTCGCGTCGGGCACCGGGCAGACCCTGGATGCCCGATCTCGGCGCAGCGCCGCCAGGCCTCGCGCGGGAACGTCGGCCTCGTGGTCGCGGCGCTCGAGGTCCGTCGCTCAGCGCGTCCTGGGCGAACTCGGCCACCGAGCGGCGCAGCGACGCGCTGCTCCTCGTCGAGCGGGTCGGGCCGCGGCGGGATCGCCGCGTCAGCCGACCGGGCCGCGCATCAGCTCGCCGTGCTCGTCCGGGCTGCGGGCTCATCGGCACCACGTAGCGGGCATAGCTGGTGAAGGGCTCGTAGCCGAGGCGCAGCCACACGGGGGCGCCGAGCTGCGAGGTCTGGCAGAGCGACAGCGTCGCGCCGAGCTCGGCGAAGCTCAGCTCGAGCGCCGCCCACAGGCAGCTCTCGGCCAGCCCGCGCGTCTGGCCGGGCGGGCCCGCGCGCGGAAGGCGCTGGCCCTTGCTGCGGCCGGCGGATCGTCGCCGCCTGGCAGCCGAGTGCGACCCCGTGGCTGACATGCGTCATCGCCGCCGACAGCGGCCGGCCGTCATAGTAGGCCACGAAGGCGGCCACGTTCGGCGCCGTCGAGGCTGTCCGGGTCGAAGAACACGCGCGGCGCGACTTCGCGCGGCATGGCCGCCATCCCCCACGCCGCGGCCACCAAGGCAAGGTAGTCCTCCCGCGTCTGCGGGTCGAGGGCGCGGCGCAGCTCGACGCCATCGGGGGGCGGGAGGTAGTCCGGCAGCTCGTACATCACGAGCTCGGGGATCCGCTCCAGCTCGCGCAGTCCTCGCGCGACGGCCGCGTGCTCCAGATCGGCGTCGCCGTGCTCGCGCGCCCACAGCGCGTAGCCGCTCCTGCGCTGACCGAAGAACCGCTCAGCCCGCAGCGACCACCTCGGCGACGGGCAGCTCGCCGTCGAGCCGCAGGGCTCCGTTGCGGTACGGGATTGGGCTGGCGGTGGGCGCCGGCGAACAGGAGCAGGCCATCCTGCTCCTGCACCGCGCCGCCGTAGGCCGGCCAGGTAGCGCAGATACTCGGCCAGCGTCAGGTCGGCGAGCGCGAGCAGCTCGGCCCGGGGGAGGACCGCGCTCGGTTCTCACGCGTCCGGCGACTGGTGCTCCCCGGCGAGCAGGCGCTCGGCCTCCTCGTCGGAGAGGCCTTCGAGCTCGGCGATGAGCTTGGCGGTCTCGTCCTCGTCGGAGTCGCCCATCATGCCGGACGATCTCCTCCGACAGGCTGGCCACGGTCGGGTAGGTGAACAGGCTGTGCAGCGGCAGCTCGACGGCGAAGTCGCTGCGCACCTGGGCCACGACCTGGGTGGCCAGCAGCGAGTGGCCGCCGAGGGCGAAGAAGTCGTCCTCGATGCCGACCTGGTCGACGCCGAGCACGTGCGCCCAGATCTCGGCCACTGCCTCCTCGATCGGCGTGCGCGGGGCGAGGTACTCGGCCGCGCCCGGCCGCGTCCTCGGGATCGGGAAGCGCCAGCCGGTCGATCTTGCCGCTCGGCGTGCGCGGCAGCGCGTCGAGGCTCACGATCGCCGACGGGCAGCATGAACTCGGGCAGCCACTCGGCGAGGTGGGCCTGCAGGTCGTGGCCGGCGTCGAGCCCGGCATCGCCGGCGCAGTAGGCGATCAGGCGCATGTCGCCGGAGGCTCCGGCGCGGGCGACCACGACCGCCTCGCGCACCTGCGCGTGGGCGCGCAGCGCACTCTCGACCTCGGCCGGCTCGACCCGGTAGCCGCGGATCTTGACCTGCTCGTCGACCCGGCCGAGGAACTCGAGCGTGCCGTCGGGCAGCCAGCGGGCGAGATCGCCCGTGTCGTACATGCGCGCGCCGGCGCTGCGCGAACGGGTCGTCGAGGAACCGCTCGGCGGTGAGCTCGGGCGCGCCCACGTACCCGCGGGCCACGCCGGCGCCGGCGATGTACAGCCGTCCCGGCGCGCCGATCGGCACCGGCGCCCGGCGCTCGTCGAGGACGTAGCAGGCGCGTCGCCGGCCAGCGGGCGGCCGATCGGGCACGCTCGCCGGCTCGTACTCGCCCGGGCCCTCGCGCACCTCGAGCGTGCAGCAGCCGACCGTGGCCTCGGTCGGCCCGTAGTGGTTGAGGATCCGGCAGTCGGAGAGGGCGCGGACGCGCTCGACGAGGTCCCACGGCGCCCGCTCGCCGCCGATCACCAGCCAGCGGCGGGGGAGCACGCGCCGGCATCGCCGCCGGCGAGCAGCGCGCCGATGTGCGAGGGCGTGATCTTGAGCACGTCGATCGGGCGTGCGCTGCGAGCTGAGCGCGCCAGCGCGCCCGCGTCGGCCGCGGCGAGCCGGGCTGACGAGCACGAGCGTGCCGCCCGAGCAGAGCGCGCCGAAGACGGACGTGTTGCCGAGGTCGGTGGAGATCGAGGTGACGAGGCCGAAGGACAGCGGCTCGCTGGTCGGCGCCCAAGCCGGCGCGCGATGCCGGCGGCGTAGTTGGTCAGGTTGCCGTGCGTGACGCCGACGCCCTTGGGCGTCCCGGTCGAGCCCGAGGTGTAGATGACGTAGGCGAGGTTCTCGGCTCGACGCTCCGACCGCCGGGCGCCGAGCGGCTCCTCGGCGGCGAGCTCGGCCGCGGTCGCGATCCAGGCAGATGACCTCGCCGGCGAACTCGGGCAGCTGGGCGAGCAGCGGCTCCTGGGTGACGATCGCCCGGGCGCCGCGCGGTGGTCGAGCTGGTGGCCCAGCCGCGCCGGCGGGATGCTCGTAGTGCAGCGGCACGTAGGCGCCGCCGGCCTTGAGGATGCCGAGCAGGCCCGACGACCATGTCGATCGAGCGGTCGGTGCACAGGCCGACCGTGACGTCGGGGCCCACGCCGGCCCGGCGCAGCCGCTGCGCGAGCTGGTTGGCGCGCTCGTCGAGCTCCCGGTAGGAGAGGGTGCCGTGCTCGTCGACGACCGCGACCCGCGTCCGGGCGCTGCCGCGGCGTGCGCGGCGAACAGCTCGTGCGACGGCCGGGGTCGAGCACCGCGGGGCCGCTGCGGTTGAACTCGAGTCAGCACGGCGTCGCGCTCGCGCGCGTCCAGCAGCTCGAGCGTCGTCGACGGCGCGCCCGGCTCGGCCGGCGGCGCCGGCGAGCAGCGCGCTCGAGCCGGCGGGCGAGGCGCTCGGCATGCTCGCGGCGCGATGAAGCGCCGGGTCGTGGTCGAGCGCCAGCGTCGAGCGTCGCTCGCCGCGTCAGGCAGGTCAGCCACAGCCGCAGGCGCCGAGCCCGCCATGAGGACGGCGCTCGGCCGCGGCTGCACGTCGCCCGCCGCGCCATCGAGCTCGGCGGCGCGACGACCCGACCGCGGTCGGGGCCATCGGCGGGCACGTAGTCCTGCCACACGAGCGGCCTCGCTCGGTGGCGTGCTGCGACGCCGGCACGCCAGCTCGGCGAACGTCAGGCCCGCGCGTCAGCGTCGAGACGACCGGCACCGGGCGGGTGAACGCGCCCGATCGCGCCCTGCCAGGTCGGCGTGGCGCCGCTCGGCGCCGAGCCGAGGCCAGCGAGAGCACCTCGCCGCCCCGGCGCTGCGTCCGAGCACCACGAGCCAGGCGGCGTGGACGACGGTGCGGCGTCGACGCCGTAGCGGGCGGCGAGCTCGCGAAACGCCGCGCGGTCCGGCGTCGAGCCGAGGCGGGATCGCGCTCGGTCGCCGGACTGGCCCGTGGCCCGGATGGAGAACGGAACGCGGCGGCGGGCTCAGGTCCTCGAGCCCCGACCAGAACTCGCGCGCGGCGCTCGTGGCCTCGTCGTCGTCGGCGTCTTGGAGCTCGCGCTGCCAGGCGGCGAAGTCGGCGTACTGGAGCGGATCCGTCGGCTCGGCGGTGCCCGAATAGGCGCGAGGAGCTCGTCGGTCAGGAGTGCTCGCCGAGCTAGCGTCGGCGCACAGGGCGGAGAGCGTGAGCACGAGCGCGTGGCGGCTGGGCGAGAGCCGGACGAGGCGCGCGCGCGACGCAGCGGGCCCGGTCGGCGAAGTCGAGCGGCGCAGCGCGCTCCGCCGCGGCCAGGCGCTGGAGCGCGGTCGGCCTGTCCGCCGGCAGCGAGCATCGGACAGGTCGAGCTCGCCCACGCCGGGGCGAGCTGGCCGGCCACCGCCTGGAGCGGGACCCGGATGCCCGGGCCGGTGCACGAACGTCGTGCGCAGGATCTCGTGGCGCTCGACGGACGCGGCGCAGCGCCGCCTGCAGCGCCGCCGGATCGAGCTGCGCCGTCGAGGGCGAGGATCGCCTGGACGCGTCCTGGCGGGCCCGTCCGGATGCGCGAGCCACAGCTGCTCCTGCTGCGGCGAAACTTCAAAGCTGTCTGCGGTCTGTTCGGTCATGGCCCCCGACTTCGCTGCGCCGAGCGCATCACTGCCGCTCGCGCACACGGTCTGTCATCGTGTCAAGCGCGTGCCGCTGCACAAATGCCCCGCATGCGACCGGATCTGTCTCCACCGAAGGGTACCGCACGGCGTCAACTCGCCGACGCGCCCGATCGAGGGTCGCGCACCCGCCGGCGGGCGCCCGCGCCGGCCGTGGGGCAGCCGCAGCTCGAGGATCCGGGCGTCGGGATTCGGTCGCCCGCGGCGCTTCAGCAGCGCCTCGAGGTCCTCGACGAGCCCGACGACGGTCGTCTCGCTCGAACAGGTCGCGGTCGTACTCGAAGTAGCCCGCTGAGCTCTCGGCGCCGAGCTCGAGCTCGAGCGCCAGGTCGAACCGGGAGAAGCCGATGTCGACGGCAATCGGCTCGGCCTCGAGACCGGCCAGGTCGAAGCGACGGACGCTCGGTGGCCTGCGCGCGGAAGTTGACCTGGAAGAGCGGGTTGTAGCTCGGGTCGCGCTTCGGGCGAACGGCCTCGACGACCTTCTCGAAGGGGAGGTCCTGATGGGCGTAGGCGCCCAGAGCGGCCTCTCGGGCCCGGGCGAGCACCTCGCGGAAGGACGGGTTGCCCTCGAGCCGCAGGCGCAGCGCGATGGTGTTGGTGAAGAACCCGATCAGACCCTGGAGCTCGACGTTGTTGCGGTTGGCGATCGGGCTGCCGATGACCACGTCCGCCTCGCCGCTGATCCGGTACAGCAGGGTCGGCGAACACGGCCAGCATGGCCATGAAGAACGTCGCTCCCGCCGCCCGTCCAAGCTCGACCAGCGGCTCGGCGGACGAGCGCGGGCAAGGTGAGCGCGATGGTGCGTCCCCGTCGTGGCGCTGCACCGCCGGGCGGGGCCGGTCGGTCGGGAGGCTTCAGCAGCGGCGGCGCGCCCTCGAGCTGGCGCGCCCAGTAGGCGACGAGCGCGTCGAGCGGTCGCGCCGGTGCAGCCGCTCCTGCTGCCAGACGGCGAAGTCCGCGTACTGGATCGGGAGCTCGGGCAGCGTGGGTGATCGGCGTCCGCGCCGGGCGTTGTAGAGCTCGGCCAGCTCGGCGAACAGGACGCTGTCCGAGTGCGCATCGGCGGCGATGTGGTGCATGCGGATGAGCAGCACGTGGTCCTCGGGGCCGAGCTCGATCAGCGTCGCGCGCAGCATCAGCTCGGTCGCGAGGTCGAACGGCTCCCGCGAGAGCGCCCGGAGGAGCCGGCCGAGCTCGCGCTCGCGCTCCTCGGCCCCCAAGTCGGCCAAGCTGAGCACCGGGACCTCGAGCGCAGAACTCCTCGAGCACGACCTGTCTCGGCTCGCGCTCGACCGGCGATAACCGTCCGAAGGCTCTCGTGACGCTCTACGACGGTCTGCAGCGCGTCCTGGAGAGCGGGGCGATCGAGGGGGCCGCGCAGCCTGAGCGCCCGCGAGCCGTTGAAGGTCGGGGAACCGGGCTCCCACTGTTGGAGGAACCACATGCGCTGCTGGGAGTACGACAGCGGGGCTGGCCCGCGGTCATGGCGGCGCGCAATCGCCGTCTCGCCGCCCTGGGTTCGGCGCCGCTCGCGCAACGCCCGCTCCAGGAGCGCGCGTTTGGCCGGAGACAGAGCGCGCGGATCGCTCAGCTCGGCCAGCCGAAGTCGATGCCGGTCAGCTCGTACACGCGCCGGTTGTGCGGGCGGAAGTACTCGTTCAGCCGCTCCCGGGTCCCGGGCGCCAGGACATCGTAGGTGCCGGCGTTCAGCGTGGGGAGGGGCCCATTGGAGTGGGGGGGCAGGCCCAGGAATTCATGCACGCGCGCCAGCGTGGCGTCGGGGGCGGCCGCGAGCTCGGTATCGAAGTTCAGGAACAGGAACTGCTCGCGGGGGAAGAGCGCGAGCCAGCGCTCCAGATGCTCGGCGTAGCGGCTGGTGCGCAGATAGCCCCAGCGGTACGCGCGCCAGCTGTGGTAGTGGGGATTCTCGATCTCCCGCGCCTCCTCGCCGCGCAGCCGCTCCTCCTCGGCGTCGATCGCCTCCTCGAAGGTCTCCATGGGCTCGGTCTGGCGACGGCGGAAGTAGTGGTACTGCGAATACGCCCGGTCGACCGGGTTGCGCAGCGAGACGATGAGCTTGACGTTCGGCACGAGCTCGCGCACCCGGGCGGGCGTGCGGTAGTTGGCCAGGTACGAGGCCGTGGCCTCGCCGACGAGAAATGGGCGGCCGTGCTCGGCAGCGAACGCGTCGCGGTCACGCTCGTAGGGGAAGTAGCAGCGGTACCAGTCCTCGGTGAGGTAGTAGTTCATGTTGAAGAAGTGGATCTCCTTCTTCGTCTCGGCCACGAGCGGATGGTCGGTCAGCCAACCGTGGAGGCTCGTGGTACCGCACTTCGTGGAGCCACAGACCAGGAAGTCGGGAAGCAGCCGTCCACGACCGGGGTTGAGGCGCGCGGCCTTGCGCGCTCTGTAGTACACCCCTTTGGCTCCGTCATACGCCTCCCGCGGAATGGCCTGACGAATCCGGCGGTCGATGGCGTGCCTGTCAATGCGCTGCAACTGGTACCCCCAAGACGGCGGCCTGCCGGCCCCCATGGCCCAGCCCCGGCCGCCGCGGGATGATAGCGAGGGGTCGACATCGTGTCGAATCGCCACAAACCTGACCGGCCGGCCGGAAACGGTGTGGTAGCCTGGCCCGTCTGCGCAAGTAAGGCGCAAAGGAAGGGGCGATTTAGGTGGTCTGTGCCGAACCTGGGGGCATCGAAGCCCGTGTGTAGCAGCCTGGACGAGTGTCTCGTTCGGCTCACTGGCGACGGCGGCGAGGTATGACGATCTTCGAATCCGAGGCTGCTCCCGAGCAGGCCGAGCTCGGGCTGATCTGGGCCGGGCTGCTGGGGTCCAGGCCGGCGACCGAGACCGAGGACTTCTTCGCGGCCGGCGGCGACTCGATCGGAGCGGCCGCCCTCGTGGCGCGGGTGATCGACCGTCTCGCGGTCGACCTCTCGCTGGAGGCCTTCCTGGCCGAGCCGACGCTGGCCGCACTGGGTCGGCTCGTGGCCGACGCCACGCCCGCGCCGGCGGACTCGGAACCCCTCGCGGTGGACGATCCGGCGCCCTGCTCATACGCCCAGGAGCGCTTCTGGTTCATCGACCAGGCCAGCGGCAGCAACGTCGTCTCCAACGTGTCACTGGGCGCTGCGGCTGCGCGGCCCGCTCGACGTCGCCGGCTGCGAGCAGGCCCTGGCCGACCTGGTCGCGCCGCCACGACACGCTGCGCACCCGCTTCGAGGTGCGCGACGGCCAGCCCGTGCAGGTGGTCGAGGCCGAGCCGGCGGCGTCCGGCTCGAGCGTCTGACGGCCGCGCGACGAGGCCAGGCCACCGCCGGCTGGCCGCGCGCCGCCGCCCAGGTCCCGTTCGACCTCAGCGCGCGGCCCGCTGCTGCGGGCGCCAGCTGCTCGGCTCGGGCCCGAGGATCACGTGCTGCACTTCGTCGCCCACCACATCATCTGCGACGACTGGACCAAGGGCGTGATCCTGTCCGAGCTCGGCGCGCTCTACGGGCGGCGCGGCCGAGCTCGAGCCGCCCGGCGATCCAGTACCCGGACTACG
The DNA here is from genome assembly GCA_963848745.1 of uncultured Solirubrobacterales bacterium. GTDB lineage: Bacteria > Actinomycetota > Thermoleophilia > Solirubrobacterales > Solirubrobacteraceae > Palsa-465. The sequence continues at coordinate 362,511 of CAWKEO010000004.1, forward strand.
CGCGCCGGCAGCGCGAGCGGCTCGACGAGGAGGCGTCTGCGCGCCGAGCTCGCGCACTGGCAGGCCGTGCTGGCCGGTGCTCCGGCCGCGCTCGAGCTGCCGGCCGACCGGCCGCGCCCGCCGGCGCCGAGCCTGCGCGGCGCGCGGCTGCGCACGCGCGGTCGCCCCCGAGCTGGCCGAGCGCGCTGCGCGCGCTCGGGCGCGCGCGAGGGCGCGACCTTCTTCATGACCATGCTCGCCGCGCTCGCAGGCGCTGCTGCAGCCGCTACACGCGGCCAGGAGGACCTCGTGGTCGGCACCGCGATCGACAACCGGGGCCGGGTCGAGCTCGAGCGCGCGGTCGGCCTGTACACCAACGTGCTCGCGCTGCGCGCGCGACCTCACCGGCGCGCCGAGCTTCCGCGAGCTGCTGCGCCGGGCGCGCGCGACGCACGCTCGACGCGATCGCCCACCAGGAGCTGCCCGTTCGACCGCCTGGCCGCCGCACGCGCCCGAGCGCGACCCGAGCCGCCACCCGGTCTTCCAGGTCTTCTACGAGTTCATCGTCCCGGCCCCGCTCGAGCTCCGATCTGCCGGGCGTCGCGCTCCGAGCCGTTCGAGGTGCCGAAGCTGACCTCGGAGTTCGACCTCGGGCTGTACCTGGACGAGCAGCGCGGCGGCCTGGACGCCGTGTGGGAGTACAGCACCGACCTGTTCGAGCCGGCCACGATCGAGCGGCTGGCGCGCCACTTCCTCGCGCTGCTGCGCGGCCGTGGCCGCCGACCCGGACCGCCCGGTGGACGAGCTCGAGCTGCTGGACGACGACGAGCGCCGGCGCGCGCTCGTGGAGTGGAATCGCGACCGCGGCACCGCTCGCCGGAGCGCGTGCATCGAGCGAGCTCGTTCGAGCAGCGGCCCGCCGCGCCCCGCCGCGCCGGCGCTGCGTCGCCGCCGGCAGCGAGCTGAGCTACGGCGAGCTCGAACGCGCGCGCCAACCGGATCGCCCACCGGCTCGCGCGAGCTCGGCGTGCCGGCCGGGCGACTGCGTCGGGCATCGTCGCTCGGGCGCACGCCCGAGCTGATCGCCGCCCTGCTCGGCGATCCTCAAGGCCGGCGCCGCCTACGTCCCGCTCAACCCCGAGCATCCGCCGGCGCGGCTGCTCGCCCAGCTGAGACCGCGCGGCGCGGCATCCTCGTCACCGAGCGAGCCCGCTGCCGGGCTTCGCCGGCGCCGCTGCTCGGTCCGCGACGAGCGAGCGGCTGGCGACGCTGCCGGAGCACCGATCCGCGCGCGCTCCCGGCGACCCCGAGCGGCTCGCCTACGTGCTCTACACCTCGGGCTCGACCGGCGTGCCCAAGGGCGTCGCGGTCACGCACGCGCAACCTCGTCAACTACACCGCCCACATGATCGGACGCGCTCGGCGCCGGGCGGCTGCACTTCGGGTCGGTCTCGGCGGTCAGCACCGACCTCGGCAACACCGCGATCTTCCCGGCCCTGGCCGGCGGCGGCTGCCTGCATCTGATCGCCGACCGACGTGGCCACCGACGCGGCCGCGTTCGCCGCCTACGTCGGCCGAGCACCCGCTCGACGTGCTGAAGATCACCCCGTCGCACCTCAGCTCGCTGCTCGACGCCGCGCCGGCACCGGCGATGCTGCCCCGGCGCTGGCTGGTGGTCGGCGGCGAGGCGCTGACCTGGGAGCTCGCACGAGCGCGTCATCCGTCCCCGGCGGGCCGCGGGTGATGAACCACTACGGCCCCACCGAGGCCACGGTCGGCTGCTGCACCTACGAGCTGTCGACGCCGGCGGCCCCGCGCCCGGCGTCGGCGACCGTGCCGATCGGGCGGCCGATCACGGACGCCACGCGCCTACGTGCTCGACGCGCGCGCGGCGCCGGTGCCGGTCGGCGTGCCGGGCGAGCTGTACATCGGCGGCGCCGGGGTGGCCCGCGGGCTACGTCGGGCGCGCCCGAGCAGACCGCCGAGCGCTTCGTGCCCGACCCGTTCGCCGAGCCCGGCGCGTGCATGTACCGGACCGGCGACCTGGCGCGCCGCCTGGCCGGACGGCGAGCTCGAGTTCCTCGGCCGGGCCGACGAGCAGGTGAAGATCCGCGGCTTCCGGGTCGAGCCGGCCGAGGTCCAGGCCGTACTGCTGCGCCAGCACGGCGGTGCGCCAGGCCGCCGTCGTGGCCGCCGGCGAGGGGGAGGCGCAAGCGGCTCGCTCGCCTACGTCGTCGGGAGCCCGGACGTCGAGCGCTGACGCGCTGCCGAGCTCTGGCCGCGACGCTGCCCGCCTACATGGTCCCGTCGAGCGATCGTGGCTGCTCGACCGAGCTGCCGCTGACCCCGAACGGCAAGCTCGACCGCGCGGCGCTGCCCCGCGCCGAGGCGCGAGGCGCCGGCCGCGGCGTCCGCCGCGTCCGGCCGAGCCCGGCGCAGCGAGCACGGAGGCGGCGCTGGCCGCCATCTGGTCCGAGCTCCTCGGCCGCGAGGTCGCGCCGGACGACAACTTCTTCGACGCTCGGCGGCCACTCGCTGCTGGCCATCCGGCTCATCGCGCGCATCCGCAAGGAGCTCGGGGCCAAGCTCGCGCTCAAGGCGCTCATCGAGGCGCCGACCGTCCGCGAGCTGGCCGCGAGGATCGACGGGCGCCGTCCGCGCCCCGGCGCTCCAACCGCCGGCCCGGCGCGCCCGGCCCGAGCCGGCGGCTCCGGCCGCGCCGACGCTCCCGCGCGCGCCGCGCGACCGGCCGCTGCGCTGCTCGTTCGTCCAGGAGCAGCTCTGGCTGGTCGATCAGCTCACCCCGGGCAGCGCCGCCTACAACTTCTCCTGGCCGATGCGCATCGCGGGCGCGCTCGACACGCGCCGCGCTGGGCGCGCGCGGTGGCCGAAGTCGTGCGCCGCCACGAGGCGCTGCGCACGCGCTTCGCCGCCGCACGACGGCCAGCCGCTGCAGGTGGTCGAGCCGACCGGCCAGGTGGCGCTCGAGGTGGTCGACCTGCAGCGACGAGCGCGATCCCGAGGCGGCCGCCCAGCGGCTGCGTCGACGAGCACACCGGCGCGGCCGTTCGACCTGGCCCGCGGCCCGCTGCTGCGCGCGTGCTCGTCGCTCGCTCCGGCGCGGAGCGACCACATCGCTCTCAGATCGTCGTGCACCACATCGTCTTCGACGGCGTCTCCAAGGTCGTGCTCTACCGTGAGCTCGGCGAGCTCTACGGCGCCTTCGCGGCCGGTCAGCCCTCGCCGCTCGCGCCGCCCCGGCGCTGCAGTACGCCGACTACGCCGAGTGGCAGCGGCGTCGCTCGACCCTGCGCGGCTGGCGGGGGAGCTCGACGCACTGGCGCGAGCGGCTGGCCGGGCATGCCGGCCGCGCTCGAGCTTCCCACCGACCGCCGCGCCCGGCGGTGGCCAGCCTGCGCGGCGGCGCGCCTGCGCCGTGCCGCTGCCCGCCCGAGCTGCGCAGCGCGCTGGAGCAGCTGGCCCGCAGCGCAGCGGGCGACGTTCTTCACCGCCATGCTCGCCGCCTTCGACGTGCTGCTGCTACCGCTACACGCGGGCAGGAGCGACGTCGTCGTCGGCACGCCGGTGGACACCCGCAGCCGGCCCGAGCTCGAGGCGGTGATCGGGCCGTTCATCAACACGGTCGTGCATCCGCAGCGACCTGTCCGGCTCCCCGAGCTTCCGCGAGCTGCTCGGCCGCGTGCAGGCAGCGCACGCTCGAGGCGGTCGAGCACCAGGAGCTGCCGTTCGAGCGGCTGGTCGAGGCGCTGGCGCCCGAGCGCGACCTCAGCCGCCATCCGATCTTCCAGGCGCTGATCGCGCTCAACCCGCCCGAGCGCGGGCTCGCGCTGCCCGGCCTCGGGTCAGCCAGGACATCGACCCGACGTGGTCGGCGTCGCGGGTCGACCTGTTCCTCGTCCTCGACGACCTGCCCCACGGGATGGAGGCGATCTGGGAGTACAGCACCGACCTGTTCGACGCCGGAGACGGTGGAGCGCATGGCGCGCCCACTTCGAGCGCCTGCTCGAGGCCGTCGTCGCCGATCCCGATCGACCCATCGACGAGCTGCCGCTGCTCGACGAGGCCGAGCGGGCGGCTGTCCTCGAGGACGTGGAACGCGACCGCGCGGCCGGTCCCCGACGGCCCGGCTGGAGGCGCTCATGGCCGAGCAGGCGGCGCGGACGCCCGGAGCGGGTGGCCGTGCGCGTTCGACGGCCGATCAGCTCACCTACGCGCGAGCTCGACGCGCGCGCCAACCAGCTCGCCCACCGCCTCCGGGCGCTCGGTGCCGGCGCCGGGCGAGCTGGTCGGCATCTGCCTGCGAGCGCTCCGAGCAGCTGCCCGTGGCGCTGCTCGGCGATGCTGAAGGCGGGCGCCGCCTACGTCCCGATCGATCCCGGCCTTCCCGGCCGCCCGGCAGGCCTTCATGCTCGCCGACGCCGGGCCGCGCGTGCTCGTCACCGAGCGAGGCGCTGCTCGACGGCCTGCCCGAGCCGGGACGGCCACGGTGCTGCTGCCTCGACCGCGACGGCGCGCGCGATCGCCGCCGAGCCCGCGCACGCCGCCCGACGTGAGCGCCGAGCGCGAGCGGGCTCGCCTACGTGATCTACACCTCGGGCTCGACCGGCACGCCCGAAGGGCGTCGAGATCGAGCACCGGGCGCTGGTCAACTTCCTCGCCTCGATGGCGCGACGGCCCGGGCTCGGGCGCGCGAGGACGTGCTCGTCGCGGTGACCACGCTGTCCTTCGACATCGCCGGCCTCGAGCTCTACCTGCCGCTCGTCGCCGGGGCCCGGGTCGTGATCGCGTCCGGCCGCGACCGCGGCCGATCCGCGCGCGCTCGCGCGCCTGCTCGAGAGCTCGGGCGCGACGGTGATGCAGGCGACGCCGACGACCTGGCGGATGCTGCTCGACGTCCGGCTGGCGCGGGCAGGCCGGAGCTGCGGGCGCTGTGCGGCGGCGAGGCGCTGCCGCCCGCAGCTGGCCGACGAGCTTGATCGCCTGCGGGGCTCGAGCTGTGGAACATGTACGGGCCGACCGAGACGACGATCTGGTCGACCTGCGCGCGGCTCGAGCGCGCCGGGCCAGCCGCTGACGATCGGCCGGCCCGATCGCCAACACGACGCTGCTACGTCGCTCGACCGCCGCGGCGAGCCCGCGCCGGTCGGCGTTCCCGGGCGAGCTGCTACATCGGCGGCGCGGGGCTCGCCCGCGGCTACCGCGGACCGCCCCGAGCTGACCGCCGAGCGGTTCGTGCCCGACCCGTTCGCGTCGGACGGGCGCCTCTACCGGACCGGCGACCTGGCCCGCTACCGCGCCGACGGCACGCTGGAGTTCCTCGGCCGGCTCGACCACCAGGTCAAGCTGCGCGGCTACCGCATCGAGCTGGGCGAGATCGAGGCCACGCTCGACCGCCACCCGCGGCGTGACGCGACGCCGCCGCGACCGTCCGACCGCGGCGGGCGCGAGCCCGCGCTCGTCGGCTACGTGGTCGGCGATCGGCGCCGACGCCGAGCGAGCTCGCCGCGCTGCTCTGGCGAGCAGCCTGCCCGCCTACATGGTGCCGGCGGCGATCGTCGCCTGCTCGAGCGCTGCCGCTGACGCCCAACGGCAAGCTCGACCGCGAGGCGCTGCCCGCCCCCGACGCCGGCGCCCCGGGCGCGGCGACGCCGTTCGTCGCGCCGCGGCACCGAGACCGAGCGCGCCGTCGCCGCCCTGTTCGCCGAGGTGCTCGGGTGCCGAGCGCGTCGGCGCCGACGAGCGACTTCTTCGCCCTCGGCGGCCAGTCGCTGCTGGCCGCGCGCCTCGTCAGCCGCGTCTGGAGCGCAGTTCGACGCTCGAGCTGCCCGCTGCGGGCGCTGTTCGAGGCGCCCACCGTGCGCCGCGCTGGCGGCGCGGATCGACAGGTGCCGGCGATCCGGCGCGCCGAGACCTGCGCCCGGCGCGTGCGGATCCGCGCCGCGCCGCACCGGCGGCCGCTCCGCCCCCACTGCTGCCGGCGGCTCGTGTCCGCGCCGGCCTCGTTCGCCCAGGAGCGCTTCTGGTTCATCGACCAGGTGGCGGCGAGAGCGCCGCCTACAACATCTCCTGGCCGTTGCGCCTGCGCGGGCCGCTCGATGCCGTCGCGCTCGAGCGCGCGCTGGACGAGATCGTCCGCCGGCACGAGGTCCTGCGCACCCGCTTCACCCCGAGGACGGACGGCCCGTGCAGGTGATCGAGCCGGGCGCGTCGATCCGGCTCGAGTTCCTCGACCTCAGCTCGGCCGCCGACCCCGAGGCGAGATCCGGCGCGTCGTCGACGAGCAGACGCAGGCGCCGTTCGACCTCGAGCAGGGCCCGCTGCTGCGCGCCACGCTTCTGCGCGTGGGCGAGCGAGGACCACGTCCTGCAGGTCGTCGTGCATCACATCGCCGCCGACGGCTGGTCGAAGGTGGTCTTCTTCGGCGAGCTCGGCGCGCTCTACGCAGCCTACCGCGAGAACCGTCCCGCGGCGCTGGCCGAGCTGCCCTCCAGTACGCCGATTTCGCCGAGTGGCAGCGTTCGTGGCAGCAGGGCGAGCGCCTGGAGCGCGAGCTCGAGCACTGGAGCGGCCGGCTGGCCGGCATCCCTTCGGCCCTTGAGCTTCCCACCGATCGCCCGCGGCCGCACGGTCGCCAGCCTGCGCGGCGGGTGGTGGCGCACGAGCATCGCTCCCGAGACCTACCGCCGCCTCCAGGAGCTCGGACGCAGCGAGGGTGCGACCTTGTTCATGGTCATGCTGAGCGCCTTCGACGTGCTCCTGCTACCGCTACAGCGGCCAGGACGATGTCGTCGTCGGTACTCCGGTGGACACGCGCGGCCGTCCCGAGCTCGAACGTCGATCGGCCCGTTCGTCAACACGATCGTGACCCGCGACCGACCTCTCCGGCAGCCCAAGCTTCCGGGAGCTCATGGGCCGGGTGCGGCGCCGGACACTCGAGGCCATCGAACACCAGGACGTGCCCTTCGAGCGGCTTGTCGAGCGCGCTCGCGCCGAGTCGCGACCTGGGACGCCACCCGCTCTTCCAGGTCCTGATCGCCCTCAACCCGCCCGAGCCGGGCGTGGAGCTGGCCGGACTCGAGACCGAGGAACTGGATACCGCCAAGAGGACCGCCCGGGTCGACCTCAGCCTGCTGCTCCAGCAGCGGGGCGACGAGCTCGACGCGATCTGGGAGTACAGCAGCGACCTCTTCGACGAGGCGACCGTGGCGCGGATCGGGCGGCACTTCCTCGAGCTCCTCGATTCGATCGTCGAGAGCCCGGATCAACCGATCGACGATCTGCCGCTGGTGCCTGCGACGGAGCTCAGCCAGATCGTGACCGACTGGAACCAGACGCGTGCGGACTATCCTCACCGCTGCCTGCACGAGCTCGTCAGCGAGCAGGCGGCGCGGACACCCGACGCGGTGGCCGTCGAGGCCGACGGCGCCTCGCTCACCTATCGCGAGCTGGACGCGCGGGCCAGTCAGCTCGCCTGGCATCTCCGGGACCTCGGAGTCGGGCCCGAGGTGCTCGTGGGCATCTGCGTCGAGCGCGGCGTGCAGATGGTGGTCGGGCTGCTGGGCATCCTCCGAGCCGGCGCCGCCTACGTCCCCATCGACCCGGCGTATCCGCGCGAGCGCCAGGCCTTCATGCTCGAGGCCTCGAGTGCGCCGGTGCTCCTCACCCAGGAGCGGCTCGCGGCCTCGCTTCCGCTCCAGAGCACAGTCGAGTTGGTGTGCCTGGATCGGGACTGGGGGGAGATCCAGACGCGGCCGACCCACTCACCCGACGCCGGACTCGATCCCGAGCAGTTGGCCTACGTCATCTACACGTCCGGCTCGACCGGTCAGCCCAAGGGCGTCCAGATCCCCCACCGCGCGCTGGTCAACTTCCTCACCAGCATGCGGCAGCGCCCTGGCCTCGCCCCCACCGACGTGCTCCTCGCAGTGACGACGTTGTCGTTCGACATCGCCGGACTCGAGCTCTACCTGCCGCTCATCACCGGGGGGCGTCTGGTCATTGCCTCAACCGAGACGGCATCGGATCCGCGCGCGCTGGCGGCCCTGCTCGCGAGCTCCGCCGCGACGGTGATGCAGGCGACGCCGACCACCTGGCGCATGCTCCTGGAGGACGGATGGCCTGGCGCGCCGGCACTGAAGGCGCTGTGCGGCGGCGAGGCGCTCCCGGTCGCGCTCGCCGACCGCCTGCTCGATGCCGGGGTCGAGCTGTGGAACATGTACGGGCCGACCGAGACGACGATCTGGTCGACCTGCGCTCGGATCGAGTCGACCGCCGCAGGGTTGACGATCGGGCGCCCGATCGCCAACACCACCCTCCACCTCCTCGACCCGCACCTGCGGCCGGTGCCCGTCGGCGTGGTGGGGGAGCTGTGGATCGGCGGGGATGGGCTTGCGCGTGGCTATCGCGGACGTGACGAGCTGACCGCAGAGCGCTTCCTGCCCAGCCCGTTCGGCGGCGGGCGCATCTACCGAACCGGCGATCTCGCCCGCTATCGGGCCACCGGCGAGGTCGAGTTTCTCGGCCGGGTGGACCATCAGGTCAAGGTCCGCGGCTACCGGATCGAGCTGGGCGAGATCGAGACGGCACTCTCCCGCCACGATGCGGTCGCCGACGCGGTGGTCGTGGCCCACGAGCTCGCGGCTGGCGACACGCGGCTGGGCGCCTACGTCGTCCCCACCGCCGGCGCTGATACCGGTGCGCTGGTTGCGCAGTTGCGCGAGTGGCTTCGCCGGACGCTCCCCGAGTACATGGTCCCGGCAACCATCACCCTGCTCGAGGCCATGCCGCAAACCGCGAACGGCAAGGTCGACCGCAACGCGCTGCCCGCGCCGGTCGAGGATCGCTCGGCGCGGGGGCTTGTCACGCCGAGCACCCCGGCGCAGCGCGAGTTGGCCGAGCTGTGGCAGGAGCTCCTCGGGGTCGAGCGCGTGGGGGTCCAGGACGACTTCTTCGACCTGGGCGGCCATTCGCTGCTCGCGGTCCAGCTCACGGCGAGGATCCGGGCTCGCTTCGAGATCGATCTGCCGGTTCGGGCGGTGTTCGAAGCGCCGACGCTGGCTGATCTCGCCGCGCTGATCGAGCGCCCGTCCGTGAACGGCGATGCGACTGCCGCAGGGGGCGGCATCGCCCCCCGGGAGGTGGGGGAGAGCTGGCCGCTCGGGTACTCGCAGCAGCAGTTGTGGCTGCTCGACCAGTGGGACTCGGGCGCCCCGACATACAACGTCGCCCTGCCCTTCCGGCTTCGCGGTCGGATTGACCTCGACGTGCTGCGCGAAGCGCTCACCGGGCTGCTGGAGCGCCACGAGGCCCTTCGGACGGTCATCGAGGTGCGTCACGATGCGCCGGTGCCCGTGCTCCTCGAGCACCCCGCGGTTGGGCTCGAGATCATTCCTCTGCCCGGAGCCGGCGATACGGAGATCATCGCTCGCCTCACCGAGCTGTCCCGGCGGCCGTTCGATTTCTCCCGCGACCCGCTCCTGCGGGCGTCAGCGCTCAGGATCAGCGATGCGGACCATGTTCTCCTGCTCGAGACGCACCACATCGCCTTCGACGGATGGTCAGAGGCGGTGCTCCTCAAGGAGCTGGCCGCGCTCTATGAGGGCCACACTCTCGCCCCGATGCCGCTGCAGTTCGGCGACTTCGCTCGCTGGCAGCGGCGCTGGCTGGCCGGCGAGGATGTCGAGCGCGAGCTCGAGTGGTGGCGGCGGCATCTCGCCGGCGCGCCGACCACGATCGAGCTGCCCGTGGACTCCCCTCGCCCCGACGGCCGGCGGTTCAACGGCGCCACGCACGACATCTCCGTGGCCGGCGAGCTCGCCGTGGCCGCGCGCTCGCTGTGCCGGGGCGAGTCCGTGACGCCGTACATGCTCGGGCTCGCCCTCCTGAGCACCCTGCTCTACCGGATCACCGGCCAGGACGACATCCTGATCGGCAGTCCGGTCGCCAACCGGGCCAGCCTCGAGCTCGAGCGGGTGATCGGGTTCGTCTCGAACACGCTCGTCTTCCGGACGCGCCTGGACGGCAATCCCACCTTCCGCGAGTTGCTTGCGCGCGTGCGGGAGACGGCACTCGGCGTCTACTCCCATCAGGCCGTCCCGTTCGAGAAGATCGTCGAGGTGGTCGCCCCCGAGCGCCGTCCCGGCGTGAACCCCTTGTTCCAGGTCAACCTGCGCGTCAACGCCGCCCCGCGTCCGGCGCTTGAGCTTGCGCAGCTGCGCGGCGAGCGCCTGCGGGTCGACAGCGGCCTGGCGCGCTTCGATCTCGCGTTCGATCTCGACCTGCTCGAGGGCGAATGCGCAGGCTACTTCCGCTACAACCGCGACATCTTCGAACCCGCCACGATCGCCCAGATCGCGGACGAGTTCACGCGGTTGATGGCGGCTGCCGTCACGGACCCAGACCGTCGCCTGCTGTCCTTCGAGCCCGAGCACGACTGGACCACGCGGCGTTCGATGCGCAGCGCCGGTGGTCTGCGGGGCTTCCGGGCCCGGGGCCGTGAGAATCCATCCCCGACGAACTGATGACCGAACCGAGCCAGACGGCATTCCGCCTCTCTCCGCAGCAGAGCTTCCTGCTCACCCGCCCCGGCGACGCGCTCGTCTCGCAGTGCGTCGTGGCCCTCGAGCCGCCGGCCGATCCCGCGGCGGTAGGCGAGCGACTGCGTGCTCTCAGCGAGCGCCACGAGACCCTTCGCACCACGTTTCCCACCCCGGCGGGCGCGCGCGCCCCGGTCGCGCAGGCCGTGCACGAGCGGCTGGAGCCGACTTGGGAGATTGCGCAGGACAGCGGGGACACGACCCTCGAGACCCTGCTCGCACGCGAGGCGAGCCGCCTGGATCCGGAGCGTGGACCCACCATCCGGGCGCTCCTCTCCGGCTCCGACGACGGCCTGCTCGTCCTCACGGCGCTGTCGGCCTGCGCCGACGCTCGCTCGCTCACGCTGATGGCGGCAGAGCTGTCGGGCCGGGCCCGCCAGGCTGCGCTCGAGCCGATCCAGCACGCCGACTTCGCCGAGTGGCGGCACGAGCTGCGCGCCAGCGAAGAGGCGCAGGCCGCGGATGGCCGCGCATTCTGGAGCGCGCTCTCCGAGGCCGGAGAGCCGTTGCGCCTGCTCTTCGGCAGTGCCGGACCGCGAGGACGCTCACGGGCGCGCGTCGGCCTCGATCTCGGCCCGGACCTGCTGGCCCGGCTCGGGCAGCAGGCGGACGCCACTCGGACGCCGCTTGAGCGACTGCTGGAGGCGGCCTGGCTGGCGCTCGTCGTCCGGCTCTCCGGAGCCGGCGAGGTGCTGGCGGCGGGCCTTGCCCATGGGCGCTCGCAGTCCGAGCTCGACGATGCGATCGGTCCCTATGAGCAGCCCGTACCGATCCGCGTTCGGGTTGAGTCGCAGACCCGATTCGCCGAGCTGCTCGATCGAGTCGGACGCGCGCGGGCGGATGGCGTCCTCTGGCAGGACTACGCCTCTGAGGCCGACCTGGCGCGGCTGGCCGACGTCGCGAGCGCCGGGTTTGCGGCCATCGACCAGCCGGCCGGGCCGGTGCGCTCGCTCTCGGTGGGCACAACCGGAGCGGCCATCGAGCTCGCCTGGCTCGGAGGCGACCGCCTCGAGCTGCGCTACGACGAGGCCATCTACGACGCGCATGATGCGGCCGAGATCGCCGCTTGCCTCATCAGGCTGCTCGCGAGCGTCGCCGAGGACGCCTCGCTGGTCATCGAGAGCCTACGGATCGTCGATGGAGATCGGCGTGAGGCGCTGCTCGCGCTGGCCGCTGGGCCCGCGCCATCCGGCGTGCCTGAGCCGGTGCACCACGAGTTCGAGCGCCGCGCCCAGGTTGACGGCGACCTGCTCGCGGTCGTGGGCGACGGCCAGACTCTCACCTATCGCGAGCTCAACGAGCGCGCCAACCAACTCGCCCACCGCCTGCGCGAGCTCGGGGCGGGGCGCGACGATGCTGTCGCGCTGTGCCTGCGCCGCACCCCGGCACTACTCGTCGGACTCCTGGGGATCATGAAGGCGGGGGCGGCCTATCTGCCCCTGAACTTCACCCATCCCCCGGCCCGCCTCGCCCACCAGCTGGGCGAGGCCGGCACGCGCTGGCTCGTCACGGAGTCCGAGCTCGAGAGCCGCCTTCCCGTGTTTGCTGGGGTCCAGACGCTGTGTCTCGACCGCGACGACGCCGGGCTCACGCAGCGTCCGGTCGCCGACCCGCCGCGGGTCAGCCGGCCCGATGACCTGGCCTATGTGATGTACACCTCCGGTTCGACCGGCCTGCCCAAGGGCGTTGCGGTCACCCACGGGAACCTCGCCAACTACACCGCGGCCATCTCCAAGCAGCTCGGCGCCGGCGCGGGCATGCAGTGCGCTGTCGTGTCCGAGATCAGCACCGACCTGGGGAACACGGCCATCTATCCGGCTCTGGCGCGCGGCGGATGCATCCACCTGATCGACCCGGAGACGGCGATGGACGGCGCCAAGCTCGGGGCCTACGCGGCCGAGCATCCGTTCGACGTGATCAAGATCACGCCCACCCACCTGCGGGCGCTGCTCGCGGCCTCGGATGCCTTCCTGCCCCGGCGGTGGCTCGTCCTGGGCGGCGAAGCGCTCTCCTGGGAGCTTGCCGACGGGGTGGCAGCGGCATCGGGCTGCCAGGTGCTCAACCACTACGGCCCGACGGAGACCACGATCGGGTGCTGCACGCATCTCGTCGAGGCGCCTGAGGGCCGCCCGCCTTCCGCCACCGTCCCGATCGGTCGCGCAATTGCCGGTGCGCGAGCGTACGTGCTCGACGGACGCCTGGACCCCGTACCTGCGGGCGTTGTGGGCGAGCTCTGCGTCGGCGGCGCCGGCGTGGCCCGGGCCTACGTCAACCGTCCGCAGGAAACCGCCGAGCGGTTCGTCGATGATCCCCGCGGTGGCCGGATGTATCGCACCGGTGACCGCGTTCGGTTCCACCGAGACGGGACGATCGAGTTCCTGGGCAGGGTGGATCACCAGCTCAAGATCCGCGGCTACCGTGTCGAGCCGGGAGAGATCGAGGCCGCGCTACTACGCCATCCCTCGGTCCGGGAGGCAGCGGTGGTGGCCCGGGAGGAGGGTCAGGGCGACCCGCGTCTGGTCGCCTACTTCGTCGCCGTGGGCGAGCCGGAGCTGGGGGACCTGCAAGCGTTTCTCGCCGACTCCCTGCCGGAGTACATGATGCCGTCACGGTGGGTGCCGATCAGCGCCTTTCCCCTGACCCCGAGTGGCAAGATCGATCGGATGGCACTACCCGATCCGGACTCGGTGAGGACCGAGCGCCGGAGCGAATTCGTTGCCCCCCGAGACGAGGTCGAGCGCGAAATCGCCACAGTGTGGGCCGGGCTGCTCGGGGTGGAGCAGGTCGGAGTGCTCGACGATTTCTTCGCTCTGGGCGGCCATTCCCTGCTGGCCACGCAGGCAATCATGAAGATCCGTCGGATTTACGGCAACATACCGCTCGGTGCGCTCTTCAACTCTCCCACGGTCGCGGCGCTGGCCGAGGTGATCCGCAACCGCACCACCCAGGAGTGAGTTTCGCAGGCGCATGCGCGAGGCGGGTCCTCGCGCTCACGCTGACGTGCCTGCTCGTCACGAGCGCGGTCGCGTGCGCTGGGGCGGCGCGACCCGCCTCACACCGAACAAGCCCGGCGCTGTTCAACCGCGAGGCCTACAGGTTCGTTACCGCGCTCAGCCCCCGCGCCGAGGCTCGGCGTTACAGAGTGTTCGTGCTTCAGAGCACCGACGCGCGCCAAATTCCCACGCTGCGCCGGTACAACCCGCACCTGATCGTTCTCATGTACCAGGCGATCCTCAAGTCGAAGGCCGGCGATCCCGAGGGGTGCACGAACTACCTCACCGACCTCGCCCATCCGGACTGGTTCCTGCGGGGGGTCACCGGCGCCGTCCTCACGGCCTCCTCCGGATCCGAGATGGACATCGGCAATCGCGCCTACCAGCAGGCGTGCTTCGCGAACGCGGTGGCGGCGGCCAAGCGGGGCGGCTTCAACGGGATCTACCTCGATGGGGTGGACGCGTCCAGCGGGTACGGGTTCCCGCCCAACGCGCGGCCCGTCGTGCCCGAGTACCCCACCGACGCATCTTGGCAGGCCGCGATGTCACGGCTGCTCGACTACGCCGGGCCGGTCGTGCACGCCGCGGGCCTCCTGCTGTTCGGCAATATCGGTGGCGCGGCGCCGTCGCTGTGGCGGGCCTGGAACGGGCCTCTCGACGGCGCCGAGGAGGAGTCGTGGACGGACGGAAAGCTCGGCCTGGCTCAGCAGGTCCCGTTCTGGACGAGCAAGCTCGCCAATGTCGCCTGGTCCGAGCACCACGGCAAGTACGTGCTGCTGCATTCGTGGAACACGACGCGGGCCGGAAACGTCTTTGGCCTGGCCTCGATGCTGCTGGTGGCGAACGGGTTCAGCAGCTATTCCACCTCGAACGGGAACTACGCCGGCTATGAGGTGTGGTATCCCGAATACAGCACGGCTGCCCGGCTTGGCGCTCCGCTCGGTGCCTACCGCCGGCTGCGCAACGGGATCTACGAGCGCCGCTTTGCCGCTGGCCTCGTCCTCGTCAATCCGGGGCTACGACGGATCCATCGCTTCGCTCTCCCGGGACGGTACTCAGGGTCCGGGCGCAGGCACGTGCGCTCGGTGTCGATGGCCCCACTGACGGGGCTGATCCTCCGCAGAGGCTGAGAGCTACGACGCCGCTGTCGCGGTGGCGATATCGGCGAGATATTCCTGCAGCTGCTGGCTGACGAAGGCGACGGCCGGCTCGCGCATCATCCGGCGGTTCCCCGGATGCTCCCTGGGAACCGCGATCGAGCGAATGCCGCGTGGGGCCAAGCCCATCCCAGCCGAGTGCGGGCTCCTCGTAGAGGCCGTCGCCGTAGAGGACGATGATCTCGCCCGGGAACCGCGTCGGGTTGTAGGCCAGCTCCGCCTTGCCGTGCAACTCGAAGAAGTAGTCCTCGCGGTGGCGCTCGAGGACCGGAAGCCCGAGCGCGAGCAGGACGCGCGTGCGGGGGTAGCGGGTGTACCAGGCGAAGCTGTTGGCGATGCGCGTGGGGTCGCGGACGAGGCGCGGAATACGCGCAAGCCGGGAGGCCGTGCGACGCAGGTAGCGCTTGAAGCGGCGCACTTCTCGCACGGCCTGCGGCGCTCGTGGCGGCAGGGCGTTGCGGGCGCGCCAGCCCGGCTGGTTGCCGTACCAGCCCCATTGCCTGATCCAGGCCGGACTTGGGCCGTTGAACATCGCCAGCAGCTCGACCTCCTCACCTTCGCGCGTGAGCTGCTGCGCCATCTCGAAGGCGACGATCGTGCCAAAGCAATACCCGGCCAGCCGCCACGGACCGCCCGGATGGACCTCGCGCGTCTCGGACAGGTAGTGGCGAGCCATCGCCTCGACCGTCGTGAGCGGCGTCGCGCCTCCGTACAGCCCGCGGGACTGCAGCCCGTAGAAGGGTTGATCGCTCGCCCAGGCGCCGCGGGAGGCCCTGCAGGTGCAGGATCGTGCCCGCGCCGCCGTGGACGCAGAAGATGGGCGGTCGGCTGCCGCGGGGTTGGATGGGGATCAGCGAGGTCCAGCGCCAGCCCGGCGCCGGAGTCGATGAGTACGGCCAGGGATTCGATGGTCGGCGCGCGGAAGATGGCGCCGAGCGGAAGGCTGCCGCCCGAGCTCGCTCTCGATCGCCGCAAACAGCGTCGCGGCCACGATCGAGGTCACGCCGAGCTCGAAGAAGTCGTCGGTGACGCCGATGGGATGGATGCCGAGCTCGCGCTCCCAGATGGCGAGCAGCCGGCGCTCGAGGTCGGTGCGCGGGTGCGACCAGCTCGCGATCATCCGAGCGCTCGCGGCGTCGGCTCGGGAAGCGCCTTGCGATCGACCTTGCCGTTCGGGGTGAGCGGGAAGCGCCTCGAGCGTGGTCACCGTGACGGGCACCATGTACGAGGGCAGCGAGTCTGGGCGGCGAACTCGCGCAGCTCGCGCGCGGAAACCGGCGAGCCTCCGGCGCGATCACGTAGGCGGCGAGCTCAGCTTCGCCGCCGGCCGCGCGGCGAGCCACGACCACGGCCTCGCTCACCTCGGGATGGCGGGCGAGCACCGTCTCGATCTCACCCAGCTCGATGCGGAAGCCACGGACCTTGACCTGATGGTCGATGCGGCCGAGGAACTCGACTGCCCCGTCCGGCGCGGTAGCGCGCCAGGTCTCCCGGTGCGGTAGATCCGGCGGCCGGGCGCGGCGAGCGAAGGGGTCAGGGACGAAGCGCTCGGAGGTGAGGTCGGGCCGTCCGCGATAGCCGTGCGCGAGGCCATCGCCGCCGATCCACAGCTCGCCCGCCACTCCGACCGGGACGGGCTCGCGATGGCGGTCGAGGATGTACAGCGTGGTGTTCGCGATCGGCCGCCCGATGGTGAGCGGCTTCCCTGCGTCTCGATCGCGGGCGCAGGTCGACCAGATCGTCGTCTCGGTCGGCCCGTACATGTTCCAGAGCTCGAGCCCGCAGCGCCACCAGCGCGGTCGGCCAGGGCAACCGGAAGCGCCTCGCCGCCGCACAGCGCCTTCAGCCCGGGCGTGGCCGTGCCAGCCGGCGTCGAGGAGCATCCGCCAGGTCGTCGGGGTGGCCTGCATGACGGTCGCGCCCCGAGCGGTCGAGCAGCTCCCACAGCGTGCGCGGATCCGCGGCCGTCTCGCGATGGCGCGATGACTACGCGCGCGCCGGTGATGAGCGGAAGGTAGAGCTCGAGGCCCGGCGATGTCGAACGACAGGGTGGTGACCGCGACGAGCACGTCGTGCTCGGCCAGGCCCGGCCGCCGCGCCATCGTGGTGAGGAAGTTGACCAGCGCACGATGCGGGATCTGGACGCCCTTGGGTTGGCCCGTCGAACCGGAGGTGTAAATCACGTAGGCCAGTTGCTCGGGGTCGCGCTCGACCGCCGGCGGCTCGGCGGGCCGCGCCTCGATCTCGGGCAGGTCGCGATCGAGGCAGACCACGCTGTGGTCGCCGTCCGGTAGCGAGCGAGCAGCGCGACCTGGTGATCGACCACTGGGGCCGCGGAGCTCGTGAGCATGAAGGCCTGCCGCTCTGCCGGGTAGGCGGGATCGATGGGCACGTAGGCCCCTCCGGCCTTGAGGATGCCGAGCAGACCGACGAGCATCTCGGCGCAGCGGTGCACGCAGATGCCCACGAGCATCCCCGGCTCCACGCCCAGGCCGACGCAGATGGTGCGCCAGCCGGCTCGAGGCGGCGTCGAGCTCGCCATAGGTGAGGCCGTCTCGCCGCACCGCACCGCCACCCGAGTGGGCGTTCGCCTCGCCTGCTCGCTGAAGAGCTCGTCCAGGCAAGCCTCGGGTAGGGCTCTTCGGTCTCGATTCCACTCCTCGAGCACCTGTGCCCGCTCGCCGTCGTCAGGAGTGGGAGCGCGTCGATGGCCCGAGCAGGATCGGCGGGCGCGGCGGCGTGCAATTGCTCAGGTGGATCTGAAAGCCGTCCCCGGGCGGACCGTTGCCGTTCAAAGGAGCCGGGTGCTCACCGGAGAGGCGTCGTGTCGCACTCGGGGCCGCGGTTAGGGCTGCCGGCGCGGCGCGACCCACGCGGGCGGCTCTCGGTGAACGGCGGGTCGTCGGCCAGCCGCACGTACCGGACGGGCGGAGTTCGTCGTCGGCGAGGTAGCCCACGGTGACCTCGGCGCGGTCGGCGTATCGGCGCACGAGCGCGGCCACGGCGGCGAGCAGCTCGCGCCGGCCATCGGACAGCCGTGCGCGCTCGTCCTCG
This sequence comes from uncultured Solirubrobacterales bacterium, assembly GCA_963848745.1. Taxonomy (GTDB): domain Bacteria; phylum Actinomycetota; class Thermoleophilia; order Solirubrobacterales; family Solirubrobacteraceae; genus Palsa-465. The sequence goes on from CAWKEO010000004.1 coordinate 380,310, forward strand.
CCGGCCCCGCTCGAAATGGTTCTGATGTCTGAGCTCAATTGGGCGCCCCCATGCTCCGGAGAGGGTGCAATCCGCGCACCACTAGCGGCAGGTTACCATGCCGGTGATGGTGGTCGAAGGTGCCGGCCGAGGGGCACATTGCAGTCGATGGCCCTGTGTTAGTCTTTCCTTTTGGGCAGCCGGCCGCAAGATGCGGACGGCTTGGTCGACGAGCGATCCACGGAGTGGAGCTTGAGCGACTGAACTGAGCAGGGCGCTACCAGGCTGCGGCCGCGACGGGCACAGGGTCCCGGCTGCGTTCCGCTGCATGGCGACCTCAGGTCGAGGCTCGAATATCCAATTGAACAGGAGAGGGATGAGCGAACAGGCATCCGGACCGGGCGCACTGCGGGGCATGCGGCGCAAGGCCGTCGCGACCGAACAACTGGTCAACGTCGGGCGTTGTTCCCGGCAACGACGGGCAGCTTCCCGGTGATGATCACGCCCGCGGTCGACAACGTCGATCTCGCGGCCTGGCGCGCGGCGCACAAGGACGAGGTCGACGGTTACTTCGACCAGTACGGCGCGATCCTGTTCCGCGGGTTCGGCCTGGACAGCGCGGCCGACTTCGAGGCCGGCGGCCTCGGCGATCGCCGGCGACCTGTTCGCCGAGTACGGCGACCTGCCGCCGGAGAGCGCGGGCGAGAAGGTCTACGGATCGACGCCGTATCCGCCCGACAAGATGATCCTGTTCCACAACGAGAGCTCGCACCTGCCGACGTGGCCGCTGCGCCAGTTCTTCTTCTGCGTGATCCCGAGCCAGGACCGCGGGCACGACCCCGCTGCTCGACTGCCGCGAGGTCTACAGCGCTCTCGATCCCGAGCTGCTCGAGCAGTTCGAGACCAAGGGCCTCGAGTACGTGCGCAACTTCTCCGAGGGCATCGACGTCCCCTGGCAGGAGTTCTTCAAGACCGACGACCAAGCCGAGGTCGAGCGGATCTGCTCAGAGGCCGGGATGAGCTGCGAGTGGACCGACGTCGGGCTGCGCATCAGCCAGATGGCCCGCGCGGTGGCCACGCATCCGCGCACGGGCGAGAAGCTGTTCTTCAACCAGATCCAGCTGCATCACATCTCCTGTCTGGACGCGGAGACCCGCGAGGCGCTCTGGCAGCTGTTCGACGAGGAGGACATGCCCCGCAACGTCTACTTTGGCGATGGCACGCCGATCCCCGATGACGTGATGGACAGGATCGGCGAGCTCTTCGAGGAGCATGCGTCGAGTTCCCCTGGCAGAAGGGGGACATGATCGCCGTCGACAACATGATCATCTCCCACGCCCGGCGTCCGTTCAGTGGTGAGCGCAAGCTGCTGGTGGCCATGGGCCAGATGCAGAACGCGCCCGACGCCGCAGCCGCGACGGCGTAGACCCTCGGCAGGTCCGATCTGGCTGGAAACCGGCCGCCCCGGCTCCCGGGTCGGCCAACCCGGCCGATCGGCGGCTAGGATTGACGGAAGACGTATCCGGGTAAGCGCGGAGGTTGTCGCACGCCGGTGTCGGACCGGCGCCCCGGGCGGCCGGGTACGTGGATTTCTCGGACCAGAAAGGACCCGTCATGTTCTGCCATCGATCGTGGTCTTCGTCGTGCTGCCCGCGCTGCGGCCGTCGCATTCCTCACCGCCGCCGGGCTCGCGGCCACCGTCGGGGCCAGTGGCGCCGACGCGGCGAGCTACGCGAACTTCAACCGCGAGACCTACGCCTACTCGAGCACCCTCTCCACAGCTCAGGAGGCCGGCCGCTATCAGGTGATGGTGCTGCAGTCGAACCAGGCGGCTCATCGTCGCCGGCGCTGAAGGCGGCCAACCCGCACCTCAAGGTCCTCTTGTACGAGGGGATCATGGCCGCCCAGAACAGCAACTCCGGCGGCCATCACGACGTGCACGACCGGGCCGTGGGTGGCTGGCCAACCACCAAGCTGGATCCTCAAGGACCAGAGCGGCAAGCCGATCCTCTACCAGAACCACTATCTGCTCGACGTCGGGCAGGCGCGTCCTACCAGCAGACATGTCTGCAGAACGTGATCGCGCCCGCCCGGCGGGGAGGTTCGACGGCGTCTACTGGGACATGGCCAACGTCGGGCTCGTGCTGGACGCTCCCGGACGGCAGCTCGGTGCCCGAGTATCCGACCGACGCTTCCTGGCAGGCGGCCACCTACTCGATTCCTGGCCTACGCGGGCTCGCAGCTGCATGCCCAGCCGTCTGATGAACGTCGCCAATATCGGCGGCGCGTGCGTCGTTCCCCGGGCTGTGGCAGAAGTGGAACGGACCTCTGGACGGTGCCGAGGAAGAATCCTGGACAGATGGCAAGCTCGGGAATCGTCCAGCAGCTGCCGGCCTGGTCGGCGAAGCTGGCCGACGCCGCCTGGTCGGAGGCGAACCACAAGCTCCTCATGCTCCATTCGTGGAACACCACCCAAGCCGGAAACCTGTTCGGGCTGGCGTCGATGCTGCTGGTCGCCGATGGGGAGTCGAGCTACTCGACCTCCAACGGCTGCTATGCGGCCTGCGAGAGGTGGTTTCCGGAATACGCCACGGCGCAGCGGCTGGGCGCGCCGCTCGGCCCGTACACGCGCATCGGCAACGCGGTGGCCATACGGTGGTATCAGCGAGGCGTCGTGCTCGTCAACCCCAGCCTGCACTCCGCGGGCCCGGTCTGGCTCGAGGGCGGGACCTACACGGGTTCGGGCCTGACCCGCGTCAGCAAGGTCAGGCTGCGACCGGCGAGCGCCGACATCCTGCTCGCCAGCCGCGCCACCCAGGGTTAGGCACCGACCGCACACGGGTACCGGGGACGACGGCGACGCAGCCTCACGCGGTCAGGTCGGTCTCAGGACCAACGGCTCCTCGGCGCGCGGCGGTGTCGAGATCCAGCGCAGAGAGGTCGGTCAAGCGTGTTCAGCTACGTCTTCGATTGCGCGTCGGTTCGCGGCCTGGCGGCCGCATGCCTGCTCGCTCTCGCGTCCGCTGCGGCGGCCGCGAGCAGCGCCGACGCGACGAGTTACGCCAACTTCAACCGCGAGACCTACTCGTACTCGACGACGCTCTCGACCTCGCAGGAGGCGGCCCGCTACCAGGAGATGGTGCTCCAATCGACCGACGGGTCGGCGGCGGCGGCGCTGAAGGCGGCCAACCCTGGGCTGAAGGTCCTCATGTACGAAGGGATCGTGGCGGCCGACAACGTCACCACCGCCACCGTCACGTGCACGGCCGGGCCGTGGGTGGTGGCCAACCATCCCAGCTGGCTTTTGAAGGACCAGCACGGCAACCCGATCCTCTACCAGAACCACGATCTGGTCGATGTCGGAAATAGCGGCTATCAGCAGACCTGCCTCCAGAACGCGATCGCAACGGCCAAGAAGGACCACTTCGACGGCATCTACTGGGACATGGTCAACGCGAAGCTGTCATGGACGCTCCCGAGCGCAACGACGGTGCCGGAGTATCCGACCGACGCGTCGTGGCAGGCGGCGATGTACTCGATGCTCTCCTACGCCGGGTCGCAGCTGCACGCGGCCGGCCTGATGAACGTGGCCAACATCGGCGGCTCAACGGGATTCCCAGGGCTCTGGCAGCAATGGAACGCGCCTCTGGACGCGGCCGAGGAGGAGTCCTGGACCGACGGGAAGCTCGGGCTCACCCAGCAGCTGCCCGACTGGCCGAAGAAGCTGGCGAACGCTGCCTGGTCGGAGGCCCATCACAAACCGGTCCTGCTGCACAGCTGGAACACGACCCAGGCGGGCAACACCTTCGGCCTCGCCTCCATGTTGCTGATCGCCGGTGGCGAGTCGAGCTACTCCACGTCGAACGGCTGCTACACCAACTGCGAGACGTGGTATGCGCCCTACACGACGGCACAGCAGCTCGGCGCTCCCGTCGGTCCGTACACGCACCCGGAGAGTAGGGCCTTCCTGCGCTGGTACCAGCACGGCCTCGTGGTGGTGAACCCCACGACGAACTCGATCGGGACGTTCTCCCTCGGCGGAGGCACCTACACGGGGTCGGGGCTGACGGGAGCGAGCAGCGTCAGCATGCCGGCGACGAGCGCCTACATCCTGCTGGCGAGCAGCGCCAACACGCTGAGCGCGCCGGTCGACAAGAGCGGACCCACGATCTCCGGCAATGTCTGGCTGGGCGGTCAGCTCACGGTCTCCCCGGGAAGCTGGAGCGGCAGCCCGAGCCCGACCTACGCCTATCAGTGGAACCGCTGCACGACCACCAGCCGCTCGAGCTGCGCCCCGATCCCAGGTGCGACGGACAGCACCTACACCGTGCAGTCGGCCGACATCGGCCGCTACCTCGCCGTCAACGTCACGGGCGTCAACAGCGCCGGCCTGGCCACGGCGACGGTCCAGACGGGGCAGACCCCCGCACCCACGTTCTCGCTCGTCCCCTCCCCGACCAGCCGGAGCATCGGCCCCGGGCAGTACACCTGGTACTCGATCAGCGTCGCCCGGCTCGACGGTTTCACCGGATCCGTGGCTCTGAGCGTGAGCGGCCTGCCGTCGGGCGCGACGGCCACGCTCAGCCCGGCTACCACCAGCACCTCCTCCATGCTCAACGTCTGGACGGCGAGCGCCTCGCCCGCGCGCACGTACACGCTCACCGTCACCGGTAACGCATCCGGCCAGGTCACGACGACGACGGTGAAGCTCACGTTGACATAGCGGGGCGGACGCAACGGGTGGCCGGCGTGCGCACCGTAGACCGGCGCATCAGCACCCCGGAAACCCGCCCCCAAAACCTCACCAAGACACGCCAAAGCGCAGGTGGTGGCACTTAACCTGATTCAGGTTAATTCGGCCTGAAGCTGGACGCGCGTCCAGGGGGTGGTCAGACGGATGTGGGATATCCGTCGAGGGGCCCTCAAGGCCCTTCAGAAGCTGCGCCGACGGCCGAAACCCAAGACTGACGGTTCCGCAGTCCCCTGGAGTCCGTCGACCAGCCCGTCGATCTGCCGCCGGCGGGCGCAAGCCAAACCGGGGTCTACCCCCCTGTCGGAAGGACCGATCTTTCCCGATGATCACGCTCATCCCTGTCATCAATCGCTGGCGTGCCCCCGCATGCCTGCTCGCAGGCGCGACGGTGTTGTTCCTGTTTTCACTCCTCGCCGGGTCGGCGTCGGCGGCGACCGGTGGGTCGCCGGCCAACTTCAACCGCGAGACCTACGCGTACTCGACGTCGATGACGACGTCGCAGGAGGCCAACAGCTACCAGGTGATGGTGCTCCAGGCCACGAACGCGTCGATGATTCCTCAGCTCAAGGCAGCCAACCCCAACCTGAAGGTGCTTCTGTACCAGGGGATCATGGCCGCGAATGACGTCAGCCCGCAGTACACGACGTGTACGACCGGGACCACGGACCAGTCGAGCTGGATCCTGAAGGATCAGAACGGAAACTCGATCCTCACCAACGGCCACTACCTGATGGACATCGGCAACGCGGGCTATCAGCAGACGTGCGTCGGGAACGCGATCTCGATGGCCAAGAAGGACGGCTTCGATGGCGTGTTCTGGGACATGGTCAACGCGTCGCTGTCGTACACGCTGCCGACCGGATCGTCGGTGCCGGAGTACCCCAGCGCCTCCTCCTGGCAGGCGCGATGCTCTCGATGCTCACCTACGCCGGCACGCAGCTGCACAGCAACGGGCTCCTGGCCGTCGCCAACATGGGCGGCGTCGCCGGCTACAGCGGTCTGTGGCAGCAGTGGACGGCCCCGATCGACGGTGGCGAAGAGGAGTCCTGGACCGACGGCAAGCTCGGCCTGGCCCAGCAGATCCCGTTCTGGGCCTCGAAGCTCGCCAACGCCGCCTGGTCGCAGGCCAACGGCAAGCTCGTCATCCTCCACTCCTGGAACACGACCCAGGCTGGCAACGCCTACGGCCTGGCCTCGATGCTGCTCATCGCCGGTGGCTCCGCCAGCTACTCCACCTCGAACAGCCGCTACACCAACTGTGAGACCTGGTACCCCGAGTACACGACCGCGCAGCAGTTGGGTGCTCCGCTGGGGCGCATACACGAAGCTGTCGAACGGGGCCTATGAGCGCCAGTTCCAGAACGGCCTCGTGCTCGTGAACCCGACCGCGAACACGATCGGGTCTGTCTCGCTCGGCGGCGGAACCTACACGGGTTCCGGTCTGACCAGCGTCAGCAGCGTCAGCCTGGCGCCGACGACGGGCCTCATCCTCCTGGCCGACAGCTCGGGCGGGACGACGGCGACGCCGCCGACCAACACGGGCGCCCCGGCGATCTCCGGAACGGCCTCGGTCGGCTCGGCGCTGACCGCGAGCCCGGGCAGCTGGAGCGGGACTCCGGCCCCTGGCTACTCCTACCAGTGGGATCAGTGCAGCACGACGTCCCTGTCGAGCTGCGCCGCGATCTCGGGCGCGACCGCCAGCAGCTACACGGTGCAGTCGGCCGATGCCGGGTCCTATCTGGATCTCGTGGTCGCGGCCACGAACAGCGCCGGGACTGCCATGTCGACCTCGGCCGAGACGGCTCAGATCCCGTCGGTGTCGACTTCGACGCCGCCGGCCAACACGAGCGCTCCCACGGTCACCGGAACGGCCAAGGTGGGCTCGGTTCTGACGGCGAGCACGGGCAGCTGGAGCGGGACTCCCGCACCCAGCTTCTCCTACCAGTGGGATCGGTGCAGCACGACGTCCCTGTCCAGCTGCGCCGCGATCTCGGGCGCGACCGGCAGCACCTACACCGTGCAGTCGGCGGACGGCTCGTCGTACCTGGATGTCGTGGTGACCGCCACGAGCAGCTCGGGCTCGGCCTCGGCGGCCTCTGTGCTCACTGCCCAGGTGCCGGTCGGGTCGTTCACGCTCGGCCTCTCGCAAAGCAGCCGGAGCATTGGTCGGGGCCAGTACACCTGGGCTCAGGTCAACGTGAAGCTGAGCGGGCTCTCCACTCCGGTCGCGCTCAGCGTGAGCGGACTGCCGAGCGGCGCGACCGCGTCGTTCAACAGCTCGAGCACCACCTACGAGGACATGCTCAACATCTGGACCTCCAAGTCCACGCCAGCGGGCACGTACCACGTGGTCGTGACCGGCACCGACGGTGGCGTGTCGCACAGCGCCACCTTCACGCTGACGCTCACATGAGCACGCCGAGACGGTGACGCCCCGAGGACGCCACTGTCTCTGACAGGAAGTTCACCGGAGCCGCGGCCAGCCATGGCCGCGGCTCCGGCGCATTTGCGGCCGTGTACCGGGTCGGTCTAGACTCCGGCCTGGCACCGGGGGTCGGGTGTGTGAGCTCCCGCCGTATCGTCATGGCGCGTGCTGCTCAGGAGGACGGGCTCTGCTTCATCGTGATGCTCTGATGGCTAGGACCGGCTCGTCCGCGACCGCGGGAGGCGAGGACCTCTCGCGCCGACGCCTGCGCGCCGCTGTGATCGGGTGCGGCAAGATCGCGCGTTTGCACGCCAGCGCACTCGACGCCGCAGGCATCGAGCTCGTCGCGGTATGCGATCTCGATGCGCAGAAGGCGGCCGAGATCGCCGCGCGATCGCCCATGACGCGCGTCTTCACCGATGTCGACCTGCTGCTCGCGCAGACCAGGCCGGACGTCGTCCACGTCACGACGCCGCCGTCCAGCCACGCCGCCCTCGCCATCAAGGTCGCCGAGGCGGGCGCGCACATCCTCGTCGAAAAGCCGGTGGCGCTCTCGACGGCCGAAATCGACGCGGTGATCGCGGCCGCTGAACGCGGCGGCGTGCGACTCATCCCGACCCACAACTATCTCTTCAAGCCGTCGGTACGGCGCGCTGTGGAACTGGTTCGCTCGGGCGAGGTCGGAGAGGTCGTGCACGTCGAGACGTACTACGGCGTCAGCGAAACCACCAACTCATCCCCAGGCGCCGCGGCCGGGCACTGGGCCAACCATTTGCCTGGGGGCGTGTTCACGAACTTCCTTCCCCACGTCGTCTACCTTCAGTCGGCGTTCGTGGGTGGCATACGCCGCGTCGACGGCGTCGCGATGGCCCATGCTCGCGGGGCTGGACATGGCGGTGAGCTTGCCGTGGTCGTCGAGGGCCAGAACGCGACCGGGGTGATGGTCATCTCGACCCGCGCCCAGCCCTACGCGAAGTACGTCCGGGTTTTCGGGACCAAGGGCATCGTCCATGCGGATCTCGTCGGCGAAGTGACAACCGTGCACCGCCAACGGCGGATGCCGCGCCTCGTCACCAAGGTGCTTTTCAACCTCGAGCCGATGCCGCAGATCGCCCTCGGCACCGCCGTGAACACCGCGCGCGTCCTGACCGGCGCGATGCGCAACATGCCCGATCTCCACCGTTTCGTCGACGAGCTGTACGTGGCCCTCGAATCGGGGGACGAGCCGCCCGTGGGCGCCCAAGACGCGCGCGCTGTCGTGACCGTCATGGAGGAAATCCGGCAGCACCTCGATCGGCGGTCTGGTCCAGAGTCGGCCCAGTCCTCACCGGCGCTCGTCCGCCAGCCGCGCACGGAGGCCGAACGGCGGATCGTGGCAGGCGGCGGGATCTCCGGCACGGTGCTCGTGACCGGCGGGACCGGCTATCTCGGACGCCACCTCGTCGCCGGCCTCCTCCGCTGTGGCGCTCGGGTGCGCGTGCTGGTGCGCGACGCCTCGCGCGTCCCGGACGACCTGGCTGGCGAGGCCGAGTTCGTGGTGGGCAATGTCATCGACCGGGAGTCGCTGGACGCGGCCATGCGCGGCGCCGATCACACCGTCCACTGCGCAGCCGTGACGACGAACTCGGTTCGTTGGCGCATCCACGAGCAGACGAACATCGACGGGACGCGGGCGGTGCTTGCGGCCTCACGCGAGGCGGGGGTGAGACGGCTCGTGCACGTCAGCTCGGTGATCGTGTATGGGGTCGGCGAAGCGACACGCGGGCCGGTCTCGGAGACTGCTGCCGCCCCATCCGAGATCAGCCCGTGGGCGTACTACCTGCGGTCGAAGCTGGCGGGTGAGAACCTCGCCAGGAATGGCGCCGAGCGACCGGATGACGTCGTGGTCGTGCGCCCGGGGATCATCTACGGCCCTGGCGCGCCCCCCCGGCCCGGGCGAGTCCAGCTCGGCTCGCTTCAGATCTTCATCGGGCGCGGGCGGAACCATCTGCCCTACACGTACATCGACAACGTCGTCGACGGCATCCTTCTCGCTCTGACGCGGGACGAGGCGGCCGGCCAGACATACAACCTGGTCGATGAGCCGCAGCTTGCCGGGCGCGACATCGCCGCTCGTTACGCTCACGCCAAGGGCGAGAGCGTGCGCGTGCTCGGTCTCCCGGCGACACCGATGCGGCTTCTGGCGGCAGCCCTCGAGCGACGGTACGACCGTGCCGGGGCCGAGGTGCCGCCCAAGCTGTCCCGGTTTCAGATCGCGACCGCGACACGGGATCTCCGCTACGACACCGACAAAGCGCGCCGCGAGCTTGGCTGGGCGCCGGAGATCACCCTCGAGGAGGGCCTGCGCAGGACCTCCGGCCTCGAACCTGTCTAGCTTCCCGGCCGATGACCGGCTGTCTTCCTAGCCATCGGTGTACGAGCGCCAGATGGTGTCGAGGTAATAGGCGCCGAGCTGCTCGAGAGCCAGGTATCGATCGAAGTACTCGCCGGCTGCGCACTGAATGCGGTGGCGTTCCCCGTCATCGCGCACGAGACACTCGCAGGCCTCGACGAGGCCGTCGAGATTCCGCGGTATCCGCAGGAGCTGGACGCCTGACTGAAGCGGCACGGGCATCTCCGCGTCGAGCTCCGGGCCGATCACGCAGGCTCCGACGGCCAGGTACTCGACCAGGCGGTAGCAGAACTCGCCCAGGCCGGGGAGGTCGAGGCAGACCCGCGCCTGGCCGAGTTCGTCCATGTACTCGCCCCACCAAAGCGCCTGCCCACCTCCCTGAAAGCGGAAGCGGTCCTGAGCTTGCAGTGCGGCGATGGCCTGCCCACGGATGGTCTGGGCCCAGTTCATCCCGAACCGTCCGAGCACATCGAGGCTCGGCCGCGATCGTTCCCGCTGCGCCCGCCAGCGTCGCGCGTACCGATAGAGCGCGGGCTGCTTGCTCACGTACCCACCGGGCCGGATGCCGGGACGGTCATAACCGCCGCGCCGATGCTGCATCTTGAAGTAGAGATCCGCGTCCTCGGCGTTCTCGTTGAGCGTCGACTGGTCGTTGTAGTCGATCACGACCCGACGAGTGAGGCCACCTCTGACGGCCTCGAAAAGCACGACGTTTCCAGCCGGCTGGGGGAGGTCCGCGTAGTCGAGCACGAGATGCGCGGAGATGCCGAGCTTGATCGGGTCGATCCACTCGCCGGCGTTGGGCCAGCCGTACCGGCGGGGCCAGCGCAGATGCAAACGCGTCGGCGCCTCGGGCGGGATCGGCCAGGACAGTGGGACACGGTCACCGCCCGGCTCCGGGGTGACGCGCCACCACGCGCGGCGGGCCAGGTGGCGCCACGTGCCCGGGCGCTTCGCGTATTCGAGCTGGCGTTGGCGCGCAGGGGGTAGTGCAGGCATACGTGAACTCGATCCCTGGCGTATCAGCTCGCAGTCCGATACGCTATTTGCCCGGGCGCAGGGAACGCGCCGAACGGGCTATGACGGAGGGGCACCGTGGCAGAGGCGAGCGCTTCATTTGGCGCGGACGTAACGGACAGGGGAGCGATTTCGACTGGGCGCGTACGACCAGACGAGGGCGCGGTGAGGCTGGCGGCTGAACCGCAGCCGCGGGCGGCAAATGCCGGGAGCCGCGAGTACCGGGCCCGCCGGCTGCTCGTCTGCGCCGACCTGCTCGGCCCTGAGCCGGGCATCGGCCTCCTGGGCGCTGCTCGAGATTCCCCACGAGGCCGGTCACGTGCTGTGGGCGGCTGCATCACCCTGCCGCTGTGGATCGCGCTGTTCACGGCCTACGGACTGTACGGCGCCGGCCTGCGCCGTGTCGGGCACGGGACCGTCGACGACATCCCCGCCCTGGCCCACGCGCTGCTCGTCGGCGCGGTGGCCATGTGGCTGTACCTCCAGATCACGCCGCCCGGCAAGCTGGCCTTCTCCGAGCTGCTCGTCTTCGTCGGCCTGGCCTTCGTGCTCGCCTGGCCTCTGCGGAGCGCTGGCCCGCGCAAGCTGGCCGCTGCGCATGTTCGGCGCCGAGCGGGTGCTGTTCGTCGGCAGCGGGCCGATGACGCCGATCCTCGCGCGCCAGATGCTCGCGCCAGCCGCGGCACGGCTTGACGCCGTCGGCGTGCTGACCCGCGCGGAGAACGCGCGCTGGCCGCTGCCGCTGGCCGACGCTGGGCGAGCTGGGCGAGGTCGACGTGGCCGCGCTGATCGACGAGCGCGGCATCGACCGGGTCATCGTCTCGGCCGAGGGGATCGAGGACGACGCGCTGCTCGACCTGGTCGAGCCTGTGCCGCGAGCTGCGGGTCAAGGTCGAGCGCCCTGCCCTCGCTGGCGGCCATGATGGGGCCGGCGCGCGACCGTCGATCACCTCGAGGGCATCACCCTGATCGGCATCAACACGCCCTCGCTGGCCCGCTCGCAACCGGCTGCATCAAGCGCGCGATGGACATCGTCGGCGCGCTCCTGCTCCTGCTGGTCACTGCCCCGATCTGGATCCTGGCCGCCATCGCCATCAAGCTCGACTCGCCCGGGCCGGTCCTGTTCCGCCAGAGCCGCATCGGCCGGCGGGGCGGCCGTTCCGCCTGACCAAGTTCCGCTCGATGGTGGTCGACGCCGAGGCGCCAGCGCGCGGCGCTGCTGGCCCAGAGCCGGCAGGCCGACGTGGCTCGATCTCGAGCACGATCCGCGCATCACGCGCGTCGGGCGCTTCCTGCGCCTGACCAGCCTCGACGAGCTGCCGCAGCTGTGGAACGTCCTGCGCGGCGACATGAGCCTCGTCGGGCCGCGGCCGCTCATCGCCGAGGAGGACCGCAACGTCAACGGCTGGGCCCGCGGCCGGCTCGACCTCACGCCGGGCATCACGGGCGTCTGGCAGGTCATGGGGCGCGCCCACATCCCGTTCGAGCAGATGATCATGCTCGACTACCTCTACGTGGCGAACTGGTCGCTGTGGACCGACGTCAAGCTGATCCTGCAGACGGTGCCGGTGGTGCTGACCCGCCGGGGCGCGAACTGAGTGGTCTAGTGGTCTTCGCGTTCGACCTCGACGGCACGCTGATCGACGCGCGGGGGCGGCAGGTCGGAGTGGCGCGCCGAGGCGCTGGCCGAGGTGACGGGGCGAGAGGCTGGACGCAGGCGCGCTTCTGGCGCGCCAAGCGCGCTGGGGCGACGACGCGTGAGCGCGCTCGCCCGGCTCGGACATCCGACGCCGAGTGGCCGCCGAGGTCGCCCGGCGCTGGGCCGAGCGGGTCGAGGACGACGACTGGCTCGATCGCGACCGCGCGCTGCCGGGTGCCGCGCGCGTCCTCAGGAGGCTGCGCGCCGAGGATCACACGCTCGTCGTCCTCACCGCCCGCCGGCGCGCCGGTGGCGCTGCCCGGTCGCTGCGGGCAGCGGGTCTCGCAGCTCTTCACGACGGGTCGGGTCGTGGATCCCGGCGCTGCCGTGGTGGCGAAGGCGGCGGTCCTCGAGCGCCTGGCTCCCGCCGGGTTCATCGGCGACAGCGACAGCGACGGCGAGGCGGCGGCCCGGGCCGGGATCCCGTTCGTCGCGGTCGCCACTGGCCAGCGGTCGCGTAGCTACCTCGCGCAGCGCGGGTACGTTGCCGCGCGGTCGCTTCCCGCGGCGGTTCACACGCTCGGCGTGTCAGCTTTCGCCCCCCCGGTGCGTATATGAGCCATATGAAGCGCACAATCTTCGGAACGCTCATCGCGCTGGCCCTTCCCGCCACTGCCCAGGCCGCGAGCTCGCCCAAGCCGTTCGTGCCGGCGGGCAACTCTGCCGCCAGCCAGTACGTCGAGGTCGTGCCGACCGCCGGTGGCGGCGAATCGACCAGCCCCCTCACCCATCCGGGGACGAAGAAGACGGCCGTGAGTCAGGCCAGCCCGCTCTCTCCGAGTGCTCAGACGGCCCTCCGCCGGCAGGGCAGCGACGGCACGCGGGTGGCGGCGTTCGCCAGCGCGACCGCTCCGGCATCGGTGCGCCGTCATGCCCACCACGGCGCAGCTGCGGCCGGCTCCTCGGGTGGATCGGGTCCCGGCGCGGGCGCGGGCGGCACCGGGCAGGCAGGCACGCCCGTGGGGTCGGGCGGGGGGCCGAGCCTGCTGCGCGCCGTCACCGGCGCGGGGGCGAGCGGGGGTCTGGGGTCGATGCTGCCCGTCGTGCTGGGCCTGAGCGCGCTCGCGGTCGGTGGAGCGGCGCTCCGTCGGCGCCGGACGAGCTGAGTCCAGCATGGAATCCGCGCTCGCGACGCACGGCCGTCTTCGCTGCCCTGGCGCTCTCGCCTCGACGGGCGCGGCGTGTGGATCTGGTTCTCACCGCCCTGCTCGTCCTCTACCTCGGGCTCGACGGCGGCGGATATGACCTGGTCGTGTCAGCAGCGACGCGGCGGTCGTCGTGTGGTGGGTGGTTCTCCTGGCTGCGCTGCTCGCCGTCGTTCCCGGTGACCGCGCCCGAGCCGCGCGGGCTGGCTGGCCGTCGGGCTGTTCGCCGCCTTCGCCGGCTGGGAGGCGCTCGGCCCGACCTGGTCGATCAGCTCCGAGCGCAGCCTGCGAGGAGCTCTCTCGCGTGCTGTGCTACCTCGGCGTGCTCGTGCTCGCGGTCACGACCTACGGCGATCGCCGGGCGCGCACAGCGCCACGTGGTCGCGGCCGTGGGCGCGGCGATCGCGCTCTGATCGCGCTGCGTCGCCGTGCTCTCGCGGCTGCGCCCGGGGCTGTTCTCCGGGGCGCAGGCGACCGCCAGCCTTCCTCCCGGGCGCACAGGGGCGGCTCAGCTGGCCGCTCAACTACTGGAACGCGCTGGCCGCGCTGATGGCCATCGGGTTGCCGCTGCTGCTCGCCGTGGCCACCTACGGCGCGGCGTCTCGGCGTCCAGGCGGCCGCGGCCGGCGGCGGTCCCCGTCCTGGCCCTGTGCGCCTATCTCACGTTCTCCCGCGGCGGCGCGATCGCCGCCGCGGCCGCGGTCGTGCTGTTCGTCGCCCTCGCGCCGGATCGCATTCCCAAGCTGGCCACCCTCGCGCTATGCGCGGCGGGCAGCGCCGTGCTGATCGCCGGCGCCGTGCACCGCCATGCGGTCGAGCAGGGGCTGACGACCGCCGGCTGCCCGCCAGCAGGGGACGACGTTGCTGGTCGCCCTCGTGCTCACTGTCGCGGGGGTCGCCGTGGCTGCAGGCCGGCGTCGGGCTCGCCGCGCGACACGGAACGCTGCCCGGCTGCTGCGCATCCCGATGCCCCGCGCCCGCGTCGCTGCTCGGCGCCGCGGTGCTGTGGTCGTTGTGGTCGCGCGCTGGCCGCGGGCGCGCCGCACCGGCTCAGCCACGCCTGGGACCAGTTCAAGCAGCCCAATGCCGCGGCGCTGCACCAGAGCGCGCTCGCGCGCTTCGGCGCGCTCAGCGGCAACGGCCGGTACACGTACTGGAAGACCGCCGTGCAACGCGATGCCCGGCCATTGGCTGAAGGGCTTCGGTCCCGGGACGTTCCAGCTCGTGTGGCTTCCGCGCGCGCACGTCGTCAGCTACGTGCGCAACGCGCACTCGCTCTACATCGAGACGCTGACCGACGCCGGGATCATCGGCCTGCGCTGCTCCTGACCGGCTTCCTCGTGCTCGATGCTCGCAGCGGCCGTGCGCCGCGTCGTCGGCCACCGCTTCGAGGCGCGGACCCACGCCGCGGCGATCGCCGCGGCCGTGCCTCGCGTTCATGGTCTCGGCGCGTTCGACTGGGTCTGGCAGGTGCCCGTGCTGCCGGTTGCCTTCATGCTGCTCGCGCGCCGCGGTGCTGATGCCGGCGCGCGCCGATCCGCGCGCGGGTGAGTCGCGGCTCGGGCGATGCCGGCAGAGCCGGGCCGGCCGCCCGCTGGTCGCCGGCCGCCTCGGCACTGGTCGCGCTCGCCGGGGCAGCCTGATCGCCATCGGGATCCCGCTCGCGCCGGACGAACGCCTTCCGGGCAAGCCAGGCGGCGGCGGAGACCGGTGATGCTGCCGCGGCTCTCGCGGACGCGCGGCAGGCGGTTCGCGTCGAGCCCGGTGTCGATGTCCGCGCATCTTCAGGAAGCGCTCGTGCTCGAGCTGCAGGACCGGATTCCGGCCGCCGTTGGCGGCGGCTCGGACCGCAGCGGCGAAGGAGCCCACGGACTGGGAGCCGTGGCTGATCCTCTCCCGTCTCGAGGCCGAGGCCGCGACATCCTCCCGGCGGTGGCCGACTACCGTCGCGCTCACACGTTGAACCCCGAGTCCCTCCTGTTCCTGCGATGAGCGAGCTCGGCGACACCCGTCTGCCGGGCGACGCCGGCGAGGCCGAATTGGCGGAGCGTCTGGCGCGGTGCGGCCGGTTCCGCGGGCGGCTTTCGCGGCGCCCTCGGGCGTCGTCTAGCCGATGAGGATCCTGGGCACGGTCACCGTCCAGAGCGCCTGCGCGCTATCGTGGCCGCCTATCTCGGGGGCGGCGGCCTGCTGCTCCTGTTCGGGCTCCTCGAGGGGCTCGGACATCTGTAGTGGAACTCGGGAGGTGTCGGTGAGCGGACGGCTGCCAATACGGACTGGAGCGCGCGCGCTGGCGGCGGTCGCGCTGGCGAGCTGCCTGCTCGGACTCGGATTGGTCCCGCGCGCGTCGGCCGTCGCACTGCCTGGATCGGCCTCCTTCTCCGTTGGCCTGAGCGATGACCGGGCCTTCCTCCTCGACGCCGGCCAGTCGGTCTGGCTGGCTCGGGCTCGCACGATCGGGTCGACGGCCGTCCGGCTCGGCGTGCCGTGGTCGACGGTCGCTCCCGCGGTACGGCCGGCCGGATTCAATCCCTCGGATCCGCGGGATCCACACTACGACTGGACGTTCCTCGACACGGCCGTGCGCGACGCGACGGCCAACGGCCAGACCGTCGTCCTCAGCGTCTCCCATGCTCCCGCGTGGGCGGAAGGCCCGGATCGGCCGAGCGTCAGCCTCGTTCTCCCGGGGGCCTGGGAGCCCAGCTCGGTCGCCTTCGGCCAGTTCGCCCGCGCCCTGGCGCTCCGCTACTCGGGCCGGTTTCCGGACCCGCTGCGGCCCCACCACACGCTGCCGCAGGTGCGCTACTACCAGGCCTGGAACGAGCCGAACTACCCCCGTTACATCATGCCCCAGTGGTATCAGGCCGCCGACGGCTCGCTCGTGCCGGCCAGCCCCGGCATCTACCGGGCGCTGCTCAACGCCTTCTACGCGGGCGTGAAGTCCGTGAGCAGGAACGATGTGGTGCTGGCGGCTGGGACCGGGCCCTACGGGGACCCGCCCGGGGCTCCGCGGGATCAGATGTACCCGGTGCAGTTCTACCAGGAGCTCTTCTGCCTCACGCCCGACTCGCGGGCCTGTCCGTCCGGCCCGCCGCACTTCGACGTGCTCGACCACCACCCGTATGCGGCCACCCCGAGCCTGCATGCCCGCAACGCCGGCGATATCAGCGTCCCGGACATCGGCAAGATCTGGCAGATCCTGCGGGCCGCCCAGCGTGTGCACCACGCACTTCCGGCGGGGCCCAAGTCGATCTGGGTCACCGAGATCGATTGGGCCACCATCCCGCCGCTGGATGTCACGGTCCCCCGCCAGACGCGCTTCCTCAGCCTGAGCTTCTACGTCCTGTGGCGAGAGAAGGTCAGCCGGGTGTTCTGGTACCTCATCCAGGATCCGCTCGGCCAGGGAAACAGCTTCTCCTTCGGTGGGCTCTTCTCCCACGATGCGGTCCCGAAGCCGGCCGCGGCGGCGTTCCACTTCCCGTTCGTGGCCGTCGGCGGCCACCACGGCATGGTGACGCTCTGGGGGCTGGCTCCGCACGCGGGAACCGTGGAGATCGACGTCTGGCGCGGTCACCGCTGGCGGACGGTCCTCAGCCTGCCGACGAGCGACGGGCGGTGTCTTCTACGCCCAGCGCACTCTGGGCACCCGCCTACTCGTCCGTGCCCGTCAGGGCGCGGTCGCCAGTCCGGGCTTCGACACGATCGGCGACATGTGAGCGGCCGATGAGCGCTTCTGAGCTGAGCACCCAGCGCCACGTGGTCCTCTCCCACCTACAGCGTCTGGAGGCCGAGAGCATCCACATCATGCGCGAGGTCGTCGCCGAGGCTGAGCGGCCGGTCATGCTCTACTCCATCGGCAAGGACAGCTCGGTGATGCTCGATCTCGCCCTGCGGGCGTTCCATCCGGCCAAGCCGCCGTTCCCGTTCCTCCACGTCGACACCACCTGGAAGTTCCGCGACATGATCACCTTCCGGGACCGCATCGCGGCCGAGTCGGGGCTCGACCTGCTCGTGCACACGAATCCTGAGGGCCTGGCCATGGGCATCAACCCGTTCGACCACGGCTCCGAGGTTCACACGCACGTGATGAAGACCGTGGCCCTCAAGCAGGCTCTCGACGAGCACGGATTCGACGCCGCGTTCGGGGGCGCGCGGCGCGACGAGGAGAAGTCGCGGGCCAAGGAGCGCATCTTCTCGATTCGCTCCGCCCAGCATTCCTGGGATCCCAAGAACCAGCGTCCGGAGCTCTGGCACACCTACAACGCCCGCAAGCGACCGGGGGAGTCGCTGCGGGTCTTTCCCCTCTCGAACTGGACCGAGCTCGACGTCTGGCTGTACATCCATCTGCACCAGATTCCGATCGTGCCGCTGTACCTCGCGGCCGAGCGACCGGTGGTGGAGCGCGACGGGATGCTCATCATGGTCGACGACGATCGGATGCGCCTGGCCCCGGGTGAGACGCCGATGCTCAAGCGGGTGCGCTTCCGGACCCTGGGCTGCTACCCGCTCACCGGCGCCATCGAGAGCGACGCCGACACGCTGGAAGCGGTGATCCTCGAGATGCTGCGGGCGACGACGTCCGAGCGCCAGGGCCGGCTCATCGACCACGACGCGGCCGCCTCGATGGAGCGCAAGAAGCAGGAGGGGTACTTCTAGGTCCCGCGGCTCACGGGAGCAGGCCCTCGCGCTCGAGCCGGCTGACGACCTCGCGGGCGGCGTCCCGGGGCATCAGGCGCGTCGTTTCGAGGCGGATCTCGGGACTTTCGGGCGGTTCGTAGGGAGAGTCGATCCCGGTGAAGTTGATGAGCTCCCCGCGCCGCGCCTTGCGATAGAGGCCCTTCGGGTCGCGGCCCTCGGCGACCGCCAGTGGGGTGTCCACGTACACCTCAAGGAAGTCCCCGGGCTCGAACAGCGATCGGGCCATGTCCCGCTCGGCGCGGAACGGCGAGATGAACGACACGAGCACGATGAGGCCGGCGTCGACCATCAGCTTGGCCACCTCGGCCACCCGGCGGATGTTCTCGACCCGCCCGGCTTCGGTGAAGCCCAGGTCGCTGTTGAGGCCGTGGCGGACGTTGTCGCCATCGAGGAGGTAGGTGTGGTAGCCGCGACGGTGAAGCTCGCCCTCGACGAGGTTGGCGATCGTCGACTTGCCGGCCCCGGAGACGCCGGTGAGCCAGAGCACGAGCGGGTGCTGGTGGAGGCTGGCCGCCCGGGCGGCCCGGTCGATCGTCAGCTGCTGCCAGGAGATGTTGTGCGAGCGGCGCAGGTCGAAGTGGATCATCCCGGCCCCGACCGTGTTGTTGGTGATCCGGTCGACGAGCACGAACCCGCCGGTCTCGCGGTTCTCTCGATAGGGATCGAACGCGATGGCTTCTCCGAGCTCGATATCGCAGACGCCGATCTCGTTCATCTCCAGACGTGTCGCCGCCAGGCGCTCGAATGAGTCGATGGCCAGCTTGTACTTCAGCGGGGCGACGGTCGCGGCGACGGTCTTCGTCCCGATGCGCATCAGGTACTCGCGTCCCCGGAGCATCGGCTGCTCACCCATCCAGATGATCGTGACCTCGAACTGGTCGGCCGACCGGGGGTGCCTCGTCGCTGTGCGCGATCACGTCGCCCCGGCTGACATCGAGCTCGTCGCCCAGGGTGAGGGTCACGGACTGTCCGGCCACGGCACGTTCGAGGTCTCGGTCGTAGGTCACGATTCGCTCCACCCGGCTCTCGCGGCCGGACGGCGTCACCACGATCCGGTCACCGGCGCGCACGCTTCCGCTGGCGATGGTTCCGGTGTATCCCCGGAAGTCGAGGTTGGGCCGGTTCACCCACTGCACCGGAAACCGAAACGGCATGTCCTGCGCATGTGACTGGTCGACGTCGACGTTCTCCAGGTAATCCATGAGCGTCGGACCGCTGTAGAACGGCATGCGATCACTGGGCACGAGCACGTTGTCGCCGCGCGGCGCGCACACGGGGATGCAGGTGACGCGCTCGATGCCGACGTCGCGTGCGAATTCGCGGTAGGCAACCTCGATCTCCCGGAACCGCGACTCGGAGTAGTCGACGAGGTCCATCTTGTTGACCGCGAGCACGACGTCGCGGATGCCGAGCAGAGCCACGATGTGGCTATGGCGGCGCGTCTGGGTCAACACGCCCTTGCGGGCATCGACGAGGATCACCGCGCTGTCGGCCGTGGAGGCGCCGGTGGCCATGTTGCGGGTGTACTGCTCGTGGCCGGGCGCGTCGGCGACGATGAAGTGGCGGCGCTCGGTGGAGAAGTGCCGGTAGGCGACGTCGATCGTGATGCCCTGCGCACGCTCGGAGGCCAGGCCGTCGAGCAGGAGGGCGAAGTCGAGCTCCTCCCCCTGGGTTCCCACGGCCTTGGAGTCCGCCTCGAGCCGGGCCAGCTGGTCGATGAACAGCGCCTGCGACTCGTAGAGCAGACGGCCGATGAGCGTGCTCTTGCCGTCATCGACGCTGCCGCACATGACGAACCGCAGCGCGTCTTTGTCTCGTGGAGCCGAGGTAGGCGGCGACCCGCAGCCATGTCCGGGGTGCTGCCCGGCACCCCTTCTCAGACCCGCGTGTGGACCCGCTGGGCGGGTGACCCGGTTGACTCGCCATTTGCCTATGCCCCTGGTTGCCTACCCTGCATCGCGAAGCCTACCGGCTGTCCTGCGGATCCCGGGCGCCGGCGCTAGGCGTGGCGAGGATGGGCGGGGCCTTGATCCGGGCGAAGAAGACCAGCGTCGTCTGTTGCCCGTCGTAGAGCACGCCAGGCGAATCCGGACCCGCACCGAGTTGCCGTGCGCCAGCATGCGCCGCCCGCCGCGGTCAGCGGATCGTGATGTGCCGCGCCTTCCCGCGGGCAGGAGTGATCTATCCGGTGGCCAGATTCGCCAGGCCGGCCTATGCGTCTTTCCAGTCGCGAAGCCGGGCGGCCGGGGACCGGACATCGTCAGCGCGAAGCGGCACTGGCGCCGTTGACCTGCTTCGGGCAGCCGACGCGACCTGAAGCGCCGCGGATCAGCCGGCCGACCAACGCGAAGCCGTGGGAGGTGCGTCGGCGACACCACCACGGTCGGCCCGCTCGCTGGCGCGGTCGGCTGGCTGCGCCGGAGGCGACCCTCGCTTGTGGGGGGCGGGGACCTGCGCGTCACGCCCGAGCTCGCCTGGTGCTCCCGGCGGCGTTGGACACGCGTGACGGCCAAGCGATGTCCGCGTCGCTTCGTCGGCGCAGGGTGTAGGCGCGCCGGTGGCGCCCGGGATCGCGGAGCAATCGATGTGCCGCGGCTCCGTGCAGCGCTCCCACCGGTAGCTCGTCGTCGAGCCCGGTGCCCACGAACCTCCCGGCACCGAAGTGGTCAGCGTCGCCCCGATCGCCGGGGTCACCCTTGATGGTCGGTGGGCTGGTGATGACCGGGGGCTGGGAGGTCGTCGAGCGAGAGATGTAGCCGCTGGTGGGGGGAGGTCGACAGTGCCCGCGTTGCTGAGCCCCGAACCGGTGTAGGTCCCGCCACCCAGGGAGAACCGGAGATCGGATCGCCGTCGGGTTGACGACCACCACGACCCGTTTGGAACCGGCGTTCGTAGGCACCGTTGGCGAGCTGCGTATACGGACCGACCGGGGCACCCAGCTGCTGCGCGGTCGTGTACTCCGGATACCAGACCTCGCAGGTGCTGAATAGCAGACGTTGCGAGGTGGAGTAGCTCGACTTGCCGCCGGCGACCAGCATCATCGACGGCCAAGCCGTAAACGTTGCCGGCGTGCGTCGTGTTCCACGAGTGCAGGATCAGCGATCTTGTCGTTGGCCTCGGACCAGGCGGCGTTGCTGAGCTTCGAGGGCCAGTTCGGAATCTGCTGGAGCAGGCCGGCCTTGCCGTCGGTCCAGGACTCCTCCTCGGCGCCGTCGAGGGGGCCGTTCCACTGCTGCCACAGGCGAGGTATGCCGCCACCGATGTTGGCGATGGCCATGAGGCCGTTGGCGTGCAGCTGCGCGCCGGCATACGAGAGCATGGAGTACATCGCCGTCTGCCACGAGGGGTCGGTCGGGTACTCGGGGACGGTGGTGTTCGGCGGGAGCGTCCAGGACAGCTTCATGTTGACCATGTCCCAGTAGACGCCGTCGAAGCCCCCGCGCTTGGCCACCGGAATCAAGTTCTGGAGGCAGGTCTGCTGGTACGCCGTATTGCCGACGTCCATCAGATAGTGGTTCTGATAGAGGATCTGCTTACCGTTCTGGTCGGTCAGGATCCAGCTGGGGTGATTGGCCAGCACCCACGGACCTGCCGTACAGGTCACCGACGCCGTGGTGGCGTTCTGCGGCCGCCTGGATCCCCTCGTACATGAGGATCTTGAGGTTCGGGTTCGCCGCCTTGAGCGTCGGAACGATCGCCGCGTCGCTCGACTGCAACACGAGCACCTGATACCGGTTCGCCTCCTGCGACGGCGTGAGAGTGCTCGTGTAGCCGTAGGCCGAGCGGTTGAAGTTCGCGTAGGTCGTGGCGGCCGCGACGCTCGGGAGCGCCAGAAGGAAGATGAGCAGCAGGAGCATGCCGCCGCCGAGAGGGTAGCGCCCGGAGTCTCGTTCGCGTCCCGTTCACATGGATACCTATCGGCACCGGGACGACACTCTTGAGTCTTGTTGTCACAAATCTGACCGGGGCGGGGGGAGGTGCCGGCTCGGGGTCAGGTGCGCGCTGCTCGCGGGGCAGCGAGTGCACGACAATCCCCCGGCCGGAGGGGCACGCACGGTACTCACCACCGCGGCGTGGCGTCAAAGCCGAACCGCTAACTGCGCTGGGGTTAGTCTGAGAATCGAAGAAAAGTGGGCACCGAGAAACGGTGCACTATTGCTCTCTAAGAGGGTTGTTTTCGCCCGAAAGCTGCTCCAATGCCGCCCGGGTGGACCCCTGAGGTGAGCCGGGTCTCATAGTGCGCGTGCAAGGCCGCGACCAGGTCCGATCGGCGCACCGGGTGGCCGAGCTGGGTGGCGGCGCCGGCCGCGTCAGCACAGCACTTCTCGATTGCTCCGCCCGAGAGCTTGAACGATGTCGCGACGAAGTCGATGTCCGAGTCGCTCAGTACCTCGCGCCTGGGGAGGAACGTCCGCCACAAGCGACCTCGGGCCTCCTCGTCGGGGAAGGGGAAGACGAGCTGCTGGGCCACATGGGCACTGTCGGCCTCGTGAAGGCGCACCGGGGGGCGCGCGGAGACGATGACCAGCCCCGGATAGCCGGAGCAGCGCTCGAGGAGGTCCCAGTCGTACTCCGATGCGCGCGGCGCCCCTCGCGCCGACCCGTACGCGCAGGTATGTCCCGGCGTCGGCGAACAGCAGGATCGCGCCTTCGCGCTCTCCCTCCTGGCGCAGCCGCCAGAGGGCGGCGCCGAGTCCGGCCGGCCCGTGGCGGCACACGGTCGGGGTATGGACCTCGATGACCGGGGCCCGCATCTCGCCCGCCATGACCCGGGCGGCGGTCCGCTTGCCGACGCCGGGCTCACCGGTGAGGAGCACGACCATGCCCCCCCGCGACTCGGGGCCGGAAGCTCGGAGTTGACGTGCCTGCTCGGTCAGCGAGCGCAACATCTCGATGAGAGCGGGTGGGAGCACGAGCTGCTCCCAGCCGGGTCCCGCCGCCACCGAGCGCCAGGGGGCGGCGGTCTCAGGGTTGCTGTCGGTCGGTTGGGGCTGCACGGCACTCGTGAGGATAGGGGGCACGTGCCGATTGGAGCCGCGCACGTCACCGGGTCCGCTCAGCTGAATAGGCTGCCGGGTCACATGTCGCCCAGCATCCGCCTGCCGCCGCCGGAGACTCCGCTCGCCGGCGGCTGCCCGTTTCCGCCCATCGCCGACTACGGGTTCGTGTCCGACTGCCACACCGGAGCGCTCATCGCCCCCGACGGCAGCGTCGAGTGGCTCTGCCTGCCCCGCTTCGACTCGCCGAGCGTGTTCGGTGCCCTGCTCGACCGGCGCGCCGGCTCCTTCCGTGTCGGTCCCTACGGCACGATGGTGCCGCTGTCGGTCCGCTACGTGCCGGGCACGATGATCCTCGAGACGACCTGGATGACCCCGTCCGGTTGGCTGCTCGTCCGCGACGCGCTGACGATCGGGCCCTGGCACGACGAGCACGCCGATGAGACGACCCATACGCGCCCGCCCACCGACCACGACGCCGACCACATGCTCGTGCGCACGATCGAGTGCACCCAGGGCGAGGTGCAGGTGGAGGCCATCTGCGAGCCCCTGTTCGACTTCGGCCGCACGCCCGCCAGCTGGGAGCTGCTGTCCGATGACTGGAGCCGCGCCAAGGCGAGCGACGGACAGACCGAGCTGCGGCTGTGCACCGATCTGCGGATCGGCATCGAGGGCAACCGGGCCCGCGCCCGCCACACGATGGCCGAGGGCGAGCGGTGCTACGTGGCCCTCGGCTGGACGCACGGGCTGGAGGGGCCGAGTGACCTCGAGGACGCCCGCGAGCGCGTGCGCGCGACCTCGCACTACTGGCGCAGCTGGCTGGCCGGGGGGCGCTTTCCCGACCATCGCTGGCGCGCGCACCTGCAGCGCTCGGCGCTGACGCTGAAGGCGCTCACCTACGCGCCGACGGGCGCCACGGTGGCCGCGCCGACGACCTCGCTGCCCGAGACCCCGGGCGGGGAGCGCAACTGGGACTACCGCTACTGCTGGATGCGTGACGCGACGTTCACGCTGTGGGCGCTGCACGCGCTCGGCTTCGACTGGGAGGCCGACGACTTCATGCAGTTCGTGGCCGACCTGGACCGCGGCTCCGACGGGGCCCTGCAGATCATGTACGGGCTGGGCGGCGAGCGTGACCTGACCGAGCACGAGCTCCCGCACTTGAAGGGCTACGACGGCGCGGTGCCGGTGCGCACGGGCAACGGCGCCTACACCCAGCACCAGAACGATGTGTTCGGCGCCGTGCTCGACTCGGTGTACCTGCACACGAAGATGGGCGGCCACATCCCGCAGCGGCTGTGGCCGGTCCTGCAGGCGCAGGTCGCCTGCGCGCTCGATGTGTGGGAGCGGCCCGACCAGGGGATCTGGGAGGCCCGCGGGGCGCCCAAGCACTACGTGTCGTCGAAGCTCATGTGCTGGGTGGCCGCCGACCGCGGGGCGCGTCTGGCCGAGCTCGAGGGCGAGCGCGACCTGGCCCGGGAGTGGCAGGCGGCCGCGGACCGCATCCAGGCCGACATCCTCGCCCGCGGCGTGTCCGAGCGCGGGGTGTTCCGACAGCACTACGAGACGGATGCCCTCGACGCCTCGATCCTGCTCATCCCGCTGGTGCGCTTCCTGCCCCGGGGCGACGAGCGGGTCCGGGCCACCGTGCTGGCGATCGCCGACGAGCTGACCGAGAACGGATTCGTGCTCCGCTACCGGGTGGAGGAGACCGACGACGGCCTGCACGGGGAGGAGGGCACGTTCCTCATCTGCTCGTTCTGGCTCGTCTCCGCGCTGTCGGAGATCGGCGAGCGCGACCGCGCGCAGTCGCTGTGCGAGCGCCTGCTCGCCCACGGTTCCTCACTCGGCCTGTACGCCGAGGAGCTCGATGCGGCGAGCGGACGCCATCTGGGGAACTTCCCCCAGGCGTTCACCCATCTGGCGCTCATCAACGCCGTGCTGCACGTGATCGCCGACGAGGAGGACGCGGCGGCCTGATCGGGCCCCCGCCCGGGGACTCAGTGTGGGGCCGGGGCGCTCAGTCCGGGCGCGTGAGCTCGCGCCGCAGGGCGCTCCGGGTGCGCCGGGCCCGGCTGGCGCTCGCCCGCAGCGCGGCCAGGCGCGAGGCGGGCACCTCGGCGCCCGGGATCACGCGATGGGGCACGAGCAGCCAGTGGCCGTCGCGCTCCACCAGGTCGCCCCGGACCTGGAAGCTCTCCGGGTGGCGGCCCAGCTCATCGTGGCGGTGGGCGGCCAGGCACGCCGGGCCGATGTCGAGGGGCATCCCGCTGGGCAGCCCGGCCAGCTCGATCCAGCGCGCGGCGGCCTCGGGGCGGGCGCGGACCCGGGCCGCGAACGGGAAGCCGTCGGGGGCGATCAGCGAGAGCACCGCGGTCGGGTGGCGCGTGCCCAGCTCGGACAGGCGGGCGTCCCACGCACTCGAGCCCCCGGAGACCGGCGCCTGCTCGCGCTCGGGCTCCTCCGAGTGGCCGGAACGGACCTCCTCCATATGAGCGTCGAACAGCTCGGGCTCGCTACCGGGCGACCCGGTGCGCCACGCGTACACGCGCTCCGGTCGCACATGGATGTCGTAGCGGTGGGCGGCGGTGGCGACCTCGACGGCCGCCGAACCCTGCACGAGCACGACCGGCGGATCGGCCAGCTCGCTGCCGGTGGGATCGGAGAACAGCAGCCCCACGCGGGGCTCACGCCGGGCGTCGAGCGCCTTCTTGGGCCTCGCCATCTCGGTGCTCACGTCGATGCACGGATCACCGGGCTCATACGAGGGGGTCATCGGCCAGGTCACCGGCCGCCCGCGCCCGTCGATGGTCGTGAGCTCGGCGGTGAGGAACCGGGCGAGGACCGACTGCACCTCCGTGGGCAGCGACGCCGTCACGCTCCGAGCATAGCCCCGACGGTGGGGGTCAGCCGGTGTCGTAGCCGGGCTCGCCGGGCAGCACGATCCGCGCTTCCTGGGCGGTCCCGATCACCCGCGGCTCGACCGGGCGGACCTCGCTCCCGCGGGCGTGCGCGAGCAGCGCCTCGGCGTTCGGCGAAGCCGGCCAGCTGCTCGAGCTGCCGGATGGTGGGAAAGACGAGGAGGATCTCGTTCTGGCGCCCCGCCTCGAGCGCGGCCGCCGGGGCATACCAGCGGGCCTGCACGATCTCGCGCCCGTCAGGCTCCGGGTGCACGCCGGCCGGCGCGGCGGCGAGGTAGAACCAGGTGTCGAAGCGGATCTTCACGCGCGCGGGGGTGATCCAGCGTGCGAACGGGACCAGCTCGGTGCCGGCGGGCAGCTGTACGCCCGCCTCCTCGCCCAGCTCGCGCACTGCCGCCGCCCGCAGCGCCGCTTGGCCGTCGCCCTCGCCGGGCTCGACCGCCCCGCCCGGGAACACCCAGGCGCCGCCCATGAACCGGGCCGCCGGGGTGCGCTGCACGAGCAGCACCTCGAGCTCGCGCGCTCCGCCGCGCAACAGCATCACGGTGGCGGCCGGCCGGGGCAGCACCGGCTCGTCCTCGGTCAGCTCCTCCCCGGGTCCGGGACGTGCACTCTCCATCGCCCGACCCTACCGGGCGGAGGCCCGGGGCGAGGCGGGGCGTGGGCCAGACGTCGCCGGGGCGCCGTCGCTACCCTTGCGGGCCGTGAAGTGGATGTGCGAATCCTGCGGGTTCATCTACGACCCGGCCGATGGCGATCCCGACGGCGGCATCCCGCCCGGGACCGCGTTCGAGGACATTCCCGACACCTGGTTCTGTCCGGTGTGCGGCGCGCGCAAGCGGGACTTCACACCCTACGAAGACTGAGTGCCGGACGGCGGTCGGTGGCGACCGCGGGCTGAGCGGAGCGCTCACCGCACTTCGTCAGTGGGGCGGGGGCCGCCCGGAGACCCGGATGCGGTGGTGAGCCGGCGGCGGCCGTGGTGAGAACTCCGCCGACGCGAGCCCGCGAGCAACGCCGCAGAGTCCGGCCTTGCGCACAAGTGCATCAGCCCGGGCTGGCGGCGAGCGATGATGCCGTGGCTCGGATAGGTGCCGAGAAACCGCATCAGCACGGACGGAGCGCTC
The DNA here is from genome assembly GCA_963848745.1 of uncultured Solirubrobacterales bacterium. GTDB lineage: Bacteria > Actinomycetota > Thermoleophilia > Solirubrobacterales > Solirubrobacteraceae > Palsa-465. The sequence goes on from CAWKEO010000004.1 coordinate 407,463, forward strand.
ACGCTGATGCAGTTACCGGAAACAGGCGGCCGCTGTTCCGGCGGCCCGCCCGGCCAGGCGCCGCGAGCGCGCGACCCCTCTCTCGTGCGGCCTGCGCAGTAGTACATCCGTGCAGGCCGGCGCCGTGTGATCGAGTGCCGCGCCCCCGCGGCCGTCAACGTTCCTACAAAGCTGCTCGCGGCCGGGCACGGAAGCCGGCCAGGGTAGGGCCATGGGGGGTCAAGGGCGTGCCGCACCGGCCAACTGCCGGGGCGGCACGCCCGTCTTTTTCGGCGTGTCAGCGCCGGTCACGCGGACGATCGCGCGGGCGGTGATCTCGACGAGCCGGTCGAGCTCGCCCTCGGTGATGGCCAGCGGCGGCATGAGCACGACGACGTCGCCGAGCGGCCGGATGATCGCTCCGAGCTCGCGAGCCGCCATGGCGATGCGGTGGCCGGTCCGCTCCTCGGGCGCGAAGTCGCGGAGCTCGATTCCGACCATGAAGCCGCGCTGGCGGATCTCCCCGACCGCGGTCAGCGGGGCGACCCGGCGGTGCAGCGCGCTGCGCAGGCGCTCGATCTTCGGCTGCAGGCGGGCCAGCGTGCGCTCGCGCTCGAACACCTCGAGCGTGGCCAGTGCAGCCGCGCAGGCGAGTGGGTTCCCGGTGAACGTGTGGCCGTGGAAGAACGTGCGCGCCTGGCTCGGATCGCCGAGGAAGCCGGCGTAGATCCGCTCGGAGGCGAGCGTCGCGGCGAGCGGCAGGTAGCCGCCGGTCAGTCCCTTGCCCACGCACATGAGATCGGGGCTCACCTGCTCGTGCTCGCAGGCGAACATCCGCCCGGTGCGCCCGAACCCGGTCGCCACCTCGTCGCAGATGAGCAGCACGCCGTGCGCGTCGCACAGTGCGCGCACCTCGCGCAGGTAGCCCTCGGGCTGGAGCAGCATCCCGGCCGCGCCCTGCACGAGCGGCTCGACGATGACCGCCGCCACCTCCTCGCCGCGGGCCTCGAGCAGGCGGGCGAGGTCGCCGGCGTCGCCCGCCCGCGCCCGGTGGGCCTCGAACAGCAGCGGCCCGTAGACGGCGTGGAACAGGTCGATGCCGCCGACCGATACCGCCCCGATCGTGTCGCCGTGATAGGCGTTCTCCAGGCAGACGAACCGCCGTCGCTCCGGCTGGCCCTGCTGAGCCCAGTACTGGAAGGCGATCTTGAGCGCGATCTCGACCGCGGTGGAGCCGCTGTCGGAGTAGAACACGCGCGTCAGGCCGGCCGGGGCGATCGCCGCCAGCCGCTGCGCCAGCTCGACGGCCGGGGGATGGGTGAGCCCGAGCATCGTCGAGTGCGCGACCCGGTCGAGTTGCGCGCGCACGGCGGCGTCGAGGACGGGGTGGCGGTGACCGTGGACGTTGCACCACAGCGAGCTCACGCCGTCGAGGTAGGCGCGGCCGTCGCGGTCCCACAACGTCGCGCCCTCGCCCCGCTCGATCACGAGCACCGGGTCCTGCGCGCCCCAGCTCTGCTGGGCGGTGAACGGGTGCCAGACGTGGCGGCGGTCGGCCGCCACCAGCGCGGCGCTGTCGCGCTCCCCGCCGGACGGCTCCGCTTCGCCGAGCCAGCGCGAGAGCGGGAGCCCCGCTCCGGCCGCCGCCAGCAGAGCGGGCTCCGGGCCCGCGAGCTCGCCCAGCACCGCGACCTCGACGCCGCCGAGCCGGGCGATCGTCTCCCGGTTCGATCGCTCGATCTCGCCCGGCTCGTCGGGCCAACGATTGAGCACCACGCCCGCCACCCGCAGCCCGGCGGCGCGCGCGGCCTCGAGCGTGAGCAGCGTGTGGTTGATCGTGCCCAGACCGGGTCGGGCGACGACGATCAGCGCCAGCCCGAGCGCGCGAGCCAGAGCGCGCACGTCCCAGCCGCCGTCGAGCGGCACGAGCAGGCCGCCGACGCCCTCGACGAGCAGCGGCGCGCGCGCGGGAGCGGCGGCCCGGATCCGCGCGGCCAGTGCCTCGACATCGAGTGCCCGCCCGCTCAGGGCGACGGCCAGGTGCGGTGACACCGCCGGGCCGTAGCTGGCGAAGTTGACCGCCTCGACCGCCACCCCGGCCACCGTGGCCAGCAGCTCGTGGTCGGGGGGCCACACCGGATCAGGCGGGTCCTCGGTGCCGGTGAGGACCGGCTTGAGCGCCAGCGCGTCCTCCCCGGCGGCTCGCAGGGCGGCGAGCATCGCCGCCGTGACGACCGTCTTGCCGACACCGGTGTCGGTGCCGGTGATCAGGCAACCACGCATCGCTCGGCGACCTCTAGGCGGCGCGGGCTTCGAAGTCGAACACCCCGGTCGGCCGGCTGCCCACCGGGGGCGCCCCGGTCGCCAGCGCCGGCACCCCGGCGGGCTCCGGGTCGGGCATCCGGGGAGCGATCGGCTCGGCGAGCTCGCCGGAGTGCGCGTCGATCGACCACCGCGCCCCGAGCTCCGAGGGCTCGACGCCGGTCGCCCGTGCTGCCGCCGCCAGCGTCCGCGCGGCGGCGCGCAGCTCGGCCTCCCGGTGCGTGGCCATCACGGTGAGCCGCAGGCGCGAGGTGTTCTCGGGCACGGTGGGCGGGCGGATGGCCTGGGCGAAGACGCCGCGGGCGAGCGCGGCCTCGCTGATCCGCACCGAGGTGCCGGCGTCGCCGATCACCACGGGCACGATCTGCGTCTCGGTGCCTGCGAGCGCGAAGCCCTGGCGCACGAGCTCGTCGCGCAGAACGGCTGCGTTGTGATGCAGGCGGTCGACCAGCCGGGGCCGCTGTTCGAGCAGCTCGAGCGCGGCGAGCGCGCCGGCGGCCGCCGGCGGCGGCAGGGCGGTCGAGAACACGAAGGTGCGCGCGGCGCAGGTGAGGTAGCGGGCCATGGCGCGATCGCAGGCCACGAACGCGCCGTAGGAGCCGAGCGCCTTGCCGAGCGTGCCGACCATGACGTCGACGTGCTCCTCGAGGCCGAGCGCGGCCAGGGCGCCCCGGCCGCCGGGGCCGATCGTGCCGGTGGCGTGCGCCTCGTCGACCATCACGCGGATCCCGTGGTCGCAGGCCAGGTCGATGATCTCAGACAGGGGCGCGATGTCGCCGTCCATCGAGAACACGCTGTCGGTGACGATCAGCGCGCCCCGGCCCTCGGCCTGCTCGATCCCCCAGGCCAGGTGCTCGACATCGCCATGCTCGTAGACGAACACCTCGGCCCGGGAGAGCCGGCAGCCGTCGATGATCGAGGCGTGGTTGAGCTCGTCGGAGAACACAACGTCGCCCGGGCCGGCCAGCGCGGCGATCACGCCGGCGTTGGCCAGGAAGCCGGAGCCGAACAGGAGCGCGCTCTCCCGCCCCTTGAACTCGGCCAGCCGATCCTCCAGCCGGCGGTGGATGGTCATCGTGCCGGAGACCAGCCGCGAGGCTCCGGCGCCCACGCCCCAGCGCATCGCCGCCTCGCCGGCGGCCTGGCGCACCCGGGGGTGGTCGGCCAGGCCGAGGTAGTTGTTCGAGCACAGGAGCAGCACCGGCTTGCCGTCGATGAGGACGTGGGGGCCCTGCGGACCGCTGACCAGCCGGGTGCGCCGCCGCAGTCCCCGGGCCTCGAGCTCGCGCAGCTGGGCTTCGATCTCGATCATGCGCCCTGCCTCGCCAGCGTCTCGCGGGTGGTGCGTCCCTGCCCGGTGTTCGGCGCGCCGTCCGGGCGCGGCGGAACGGTCCGCTTGGGGGCGAAGCGCAGCTGCCTGGCCGGATCCCACAGCCGGATCGGCAGCGGCCCGGCGGCTGGGTCCGGTGGACGCGCGCACCGGAGTGTCGCCCTGGAGCCAGCCGCTGCGGTTGTCCGGTCGCGGATTTGCGCCGTTGTCGGATTGGGCGGCGACGTTCAGCCCGAGCTCCTCGAACATCGCCCGGTCCTCGTCGGGGGTGTTGCCGAGCGTGGTGAGGAAGTTGCCCATCATCACGCCGTTGACCCCCGCCTTGACGGCCAGCGCCTGCATCTCGCCCAGGTTCTCGACCCGCCCGCCGCACAGGCGGAACAGGGCGTCAGGGAGGATGAGGCGGAAGATGGCGATCCACTTGACCGCCTCCCACGGGTCCATCAGGTCGCGGTCGCCGAACTTCGTTCCCGGCCGGGGGTTGAGCAGGTTGATGGGCACGCTGGTCGGGTCGATCTCGGCCAGCTGGAAGGCCATCTCGACGCGCTGCTCCCGCGTCTCGCCCAGGTTGAGGATGCCGCCCACGCAGGTCTCCAGCCCGGCCTCGCGCACGGCGGCGATCGTCCGCAGCCGGCCCTCGTAGCGGACCGTGCTCGACACCTCGGGGTAGTAGGACTCCGCCGTCTCCACGTTGTGGTGCACGCGCTGGATGCCGGCCGCCTTCAGCGCCCGCGCGCGCTCCGCTGACATGTGCCCGATCGAGGCGCAGCGCTTCAGGTTCGTGTGCTCGGCCACCAGCCGGGCGCCGGCCAGCACCTTCTCGAAGTCGCGCCTCGACAGCCCCTGGCCCTGGGTGACCATGCAGAACCGGTGCGCCCCGGCCGCCTCGGCCGCGCGCGCGTGCTCGAGCATCTGCTCGGGCTCCATCATCGCGTGCAGCGGCGTGTCGGCCTCGGCGTAGCGCGACTGGGCGCAGAACCCGCAGTCCTCGGCGCACCCGCCCGACTTGGCGTTGACGAGCGAGCACATGTCGGTCGAGTCGGCGAAGCGCTGGCGGCGCACGTTCCAGGCGCGCTCGACGAGCGCCTCGATCTCGACCGGATCCTCAAGCTCTCCGAGGCGCAGAGCCTCCTCACGGGTGATCAGCGGCGGCATGGGCGGGCACGATATGCGAGCGCCCGGACGCCACCGGGGGTATTCGGGCGGGTGTATCAGGGAGGCGGCGCGAGCAGCTGGAAGAGCACGTGGTCGTGCCAGCGACCGGCGATCCGCAGGTAGCCGGCGGCGACGCCGATGCGCACGAACCCGTTCTGCTCGAGCACCCGCTGGGAGGCGGCGTTGTGCACCAGGGTGGCGGCCTGGATGCGGTGGAGCTCGAGCTCGCGGAAGGCGAGCCTGGCGATGTCCGCCACGGCCGCCGTGGCCAGCCCGGCCCGGGTGCGGTCCTCGCTCACCCAGTAGCCGAGATGGCAGGACTCGAAGGTTCCCCGGATGATGTCGCTCAGCGTGATCCGCCCGGCGAGCACGGCGTCGCGGTCGAGGATGACGTGGGGGATGGTGACGCCGCGTTCGTAGCCGTCGAGTGCGCGCAGCACGGCGGCGCGCTGCGCCGCCTCCGTGTCGTGGCCGGGCGGCTGCGCGGGCTGCCAGGGCGCGAGGTAGTCGCGATTGCGCCGCGCGAGTGCGGCCAGCGCGGGGACGTCGTCGAGGCTGAGCAGGCGGGTGCTCAGCGGCCCTCCCACCGAGGCGCGCGCTTCTCCGCGAATGCCCGCACGCCCTCGCGAAAGTCGCGGCTGGCGAAGCACGCCCGCCGCAGCTCGATCAGCTCGCGCTCGAGCTGCGGGTCAAGCGCGCCCTCGGCGGCGAGCACGGAGCCGATCACGCGCTTGTTCCCGGCTTGGGCGAGCGGCGCGTTGGCGGCGATCTCGGCGGCGAGCTCGAGCGCCTGCTCCTCGAGGCTGGCGCTCTGCGCCAGCTCGTTGACCAGCCCCCAGGACAGTGCAGTGGGCGCGTCGACATGGCGGCCGACCAGGAACAGCTGGCGGGTGCGCGCCGCCCCGACGGCATCGATGAAGCGGCGGATGCCGGTGTGCGAGTACACGAGCCCGAGCTTGGCCGGGGGCATGCCGAGGCGGATCCCGGCATCGGCGATCCGCAGGTCGCACGCGAGCGCGAGCTCGAGCCCGCCGCCGATGGCATGGCCGTTCAGGACGGCCAGGGTGGGGAAGGGGTAGGCGTCGACGGCATCGATGGCGGCCGCGAATGGGTGCGCGATCAGCTTCTCGGCCTCATCGGCGAACATGACCGGATCCCACCCGCCCACGTCGCCGATGTCGTAGCCGGCCGAGAAGATGCGCCCCTCGCCGGTGATGAGCACGCAGCGCGCGTCGAGCTCGGGCATGGTGGCCGCGATCGCGTCGAGGATGGTGTGATCGAGCGCCCCGCGCCGGCCGGGATTGGAGATCGTGAGGCGGGTGATCCCCGGCGCCGGCTCGTCGACGAGCAGCCGGCCGCCCCCGTTATTCGAGGACAACGAGCGTGTCGCCCTCGGAGACCGACTGCCCCTCCTCGACGAGGATCTGCTTCACCACGCCCTCATCCTCGGCCTCGACGGGCATCTCCATCTTCATCGACTCGAGGATCACGACGGTGTCGCCCTCCTGCACCGTGTCACCGACCTCGACCTCGATCTTCCACACGGTTCCGGTGATATGGGCCTCCACGTCGGGCACGTCACGGGCCTCCTGGGCGTCGGGTTCGCTGGCGAGGCGGAGAATAGCCCGCGGCGCGGTTGAGGTTGGGGCGGTCGACGGCTCGCGGCGGTGCGCGGGGGTGGCGAAGTCGCCGCGTGGTTGCCGACGCGGCGCGCCGCGCGGTTGGGGTGCGTGGTCGCGTGGTGGGTTTGCCACGCTGGGCGTGGCGAAGTCGCCACGCGGTTGGCCGGCGGGGCGCGGCGCGTGGTCGGGTGGTGGGTTTGCCACGCTGGGCGTGGCGAAGTCGCCGCGCGGTTCGCCGGCGCGGCGGTCGGGCGGCGCCGATGGGAACAATGGCGATCTTGTTCCAGGGGGTGGAAGAAATCAGCCATCGTTCACTGCACCGGCCGGCCGGCCAGCCCGCGACGACCGCCTCAGGCGGGCGATTCGCACCGCCGTCCGGAGCCGATCGCCCGTGGGCGATTCTGTCCGCCATCCGGAGACGATCGCCCAAGCGGCCTCGGCGCAGCGACCGAGGCGGCGCGGTCAGCGCGTCCCGCCCCGCGCGAGCCGCCCTACAGGATGAGCCGCCGCTCCATCATCCGGATGGCCAGCCGCCAGGCCACGAGCATGAAGCCGAGCAGGAACGCCAGGTGCCCGAGATCCGCCAGCCCGAGCGTTCCGAACACCGCGTGGCGCACGAGCTGCACGCAGTGGAACAGCGGGTTGACGTTGCCGAGGGCCTGGGCCCACTCGGGAAGCTTCGTCAGGGGGAAGAACGTGCCGGCGACGAGGAACATCGGGGTGAGCAGACCGCTCTGCCAGTAGGAGAAGCTCTCGATCTTCGATGCGCTGGCGGCGATGAAGATGCCGAAGCACGCCCAGCCGCCGCCGGCCAGCGCGGCGATGAGCGGGACGAGCAGCATTCCCCAGCTCGGTGCCAGGCCGAACACCATGGCCACGAGCAGGGGCACGCAGCCGTACACGCCGGTGCGTGCGGCCACCCACAGCGCCTCCCCGCTCACAAGCTCCTCGGTGTCGACCGGCGCGGCGAGGATGGCGTCATAGGTGTGCTGGAAGGTGCGTTTGACGAACGTCCCGTACATGGCCGGGAACGCGCCGGAGAACAGCACGGTGGTGGCGACGATGCCGGTGCCGACGAAGTCGATGTAGCGGTGGCCGTCCACCCGGCTGACGAGGGCGCCGAAGCCGAAGCCGAAGGCGAGCAGGTAGATCGTCGGATCGACGGTCGAGGAGAACGTCGAGGAGCGCCAGAAGGACGAGAAGTTGACCACCTCGCGGACCATGACTCCGCGCAGCGCGGCGGGTTCGAGCCGGTGCAGGCGGCGGCGGGACGCGCTGCGCGGTCCGCCGAGGGACACGCTCATTCGATCTCCTCTCCGGTGAGCAGCACGAACACGTCCTCGAGGTTGGCCGGGCGCGCCTCGCCCTCGAGCTCGCCGTCGCCGGGCGCAGCACCGAGGACGACGACCGAGGTGCCGGTGCGCCGGGTCGGCCATCCGCGCTCTCGCCCGAGTGCCTGCACCTCGGCCAGGCGGGCCGGCGGGCCGTACACCTCGAGCGCGCGCGCGCCCGCGTGCGAGCGGATCAGCTCCGCCGGCGACCCGATCGCCACGGCGCGGCCGTGGGACATGATCGTCACCGTGTCGCACAGCCGCTCGGCCTCCTCGATGTAGTGGGTGCTCATGAGGATCGAGACCCCCTCGCTGCGCAACCGATCGATGAGCGCCCACAGCTCCTGGCGGATCTGGGGGTCAAGCCCCACGGTCGGCTCGTCGAGCAGGAGCAGGCGGGGCTCGTGCAGCAGTGCGCGGGCGATGAGCAGCCGCCGGCGCATGCCGCCGCTCAGCTCCTCGACCTTGGCCGTGCGCCGCTCGCGCAGGTTGGCGATCTCGAGCGCCCGGTCGATCGCGCGCCGCCGCGCGCCGGCCGGCACCCGGTACAGGTGGGAGAACACGAGCAGGTTCTGCTCCACGGTGAGCGAGGTGTCGAGGTTGTCGAGCTGGGGCACCACGCCCATCTCCGCCCGCGCCTGCTTGGAGTCGCCGGGCAGCCGGTAGCCGAGGATCGTGATCTCGCCCTCGTCGGCGATCACCTGAGCGGTGAGCGCCTTCATCGTCGTCGACTTACCGGCCCCGTTCGGTCCCAGCAGGCCGACGCACGTGCCATAGGGCACCGTGAGGTCGAGGCCGTCCACCGCGGTCAGGGCACCGAAGCGCTTGACGACGGCGCGCAGGGAGATCGCGCTGTCAGCTGTGCTCATCCGAGCAGAGACTGTGCCAGGCGCCCCGGATCATCGGTGGCCGGTCGCGCCAGGTGCGAACCGACCGGGTCGCGGCGGCGTCAGTGCGCGTAGCCCCAGATCTCGGCCACCTGCACGGCGAGAAGAGCGCCGAGCAGGTACATGCACGTCCCCCAGGCCAGGTAGGCGCGGCGGGCGCGCGGATAGAGCCGGCTCTCGGGATCTCGCCCGGCTGAGGCGGCGACCGGGACCAGGAACACGACGCCGGCGAGCAAGAGCAGCCAGGGACTGAGCTCCGCGGCCAGATAGCGCACGCTCCAGTGAAACGAGGCGAGCACGTCGGCGAGCATGCCGCCCCAGATGAGCAGCGGTGCCGCCGCGGCGGCGAGCACGGCCGCAAGCGCGCCGGCCACTCTCACGGCACGGTGGCGGTCGGCGGTGCCGGGACGGCAACCGAGGCCGGGACCGAGCCCAGGCTCTCCTCGAGCAGCGCGCGCAGGATCTCGAGCTCGCGCATCGTGGCCAGACGGGGGCGGGTCGCTCCGGTGAAGCGGTCCCACGCGAGCGGGAAGTGCCCCACATCGGTGCGGGCGCCCCTCCGGTGCGCGGCCAGCATCGGGCACACGTCGCCGTTGCGGTTCGCATAGCCGCCGGTGATGAGCGTCTGGTCGCGGGCGGCGGCCAGCATGGCCTCGCGAGTATCCGCGGGCAGGGCCTGAATGGCCCGGCTCAACGCCTGGGCGCGCCGGCGGTCGCTGCGCGTACGGATGAGAGCGGCTATCGACATCGATCCTCCCCGGACCCAGCCGACATTATGCCCGGGCAAGCCCCTGGAAAAGCCGGGTATCGTCCGCGGACAGCGATGCCGGACATCGAGATCAAGCCGCAGGTCTACCGGGACGAGCGCCCGAAGGAGCACTTCGACCGCTACCACGAGCGGGTCCGCGACCACCCGCCGGAGACGCACGTGTACGAGCCCGTGCGCCTGGTCACGGCCCTGCACGCCCTGCTCACCTTCCGAGCCCGCGGGCTGGACTCCTACAACGTCCCGAACGGCCCGGTCATCCTGGCGCCCAACCACGCCTCGTTCATGGATCACTTCTTCGCCGGTGCGTTCATCCGCCGCCGCGTCCAGTTCATGGCCAAGTCACAGCTGTTCTCCGGGATCGGCGCCTACATCTTCAGCCACGGCGGCGTCTTCCCGGTCCGGCGCGGCCACGGGGACGAGGAGACGTTCACGACCGCCTTCCGCATCCTCGGCCGCCGCGGCGTCGTGGTCATGTACTGCGAGGGCGGGCGCTCGCGCACGGGCAGGGTGGGCGACCAGGCCCGTCCGGGCATCGGCCGACTGGCCCTGGAGTCCGGCGTCCCGGTCGTCCCGGTGGCGATCCTCGGTTCCCACCAGGTCCGCAACTGGAAGCGGCTGCAGTTCCCGCAGGTGATCGTCCGCTACGGCGAGCCGCTGCGCTTTCGCCAGGTCAGCCAGCCGTCGCGGGAGCTCCAGCAGCAGGCGGCCGACGTGATCCTCGAGCGCGTCCGCGCTCTGCACGACGAGCTCGAGGCCGAGCGAGCGTGAGCATCCTGCGGGCCGGAGTGCTGGACGGCGTGGGCGTCGTCCTTGCCCCGCAGCCCGCCCCCGACGCCGCGCCGGACGCCGCTCCGGAGATGGCCGCCGGGCTCGCCGATCTCGGTGCCACGATCGCCGACGAGGTGGATCCGGACAGTCCGGTCGCCGCCCTGGTGATCGACACGCGGGGAAGCTTTCACGCCGCCGGGCGCGGCGGGCTTGAGACCCTGCTCGAGGCGCTGTGGAGCGCGCTCGCCCCCCACACCGAGGCGCTGATCGCCCGCGGGGCGCCGGCGCGCGTCGTGCTCGTGGCCCCGCCGGCCGACGCCGGTCCGCTGGCTGGCGCCGCCCGGGCGGCGGTCGAGAACCTCGCCCGCACCCTGTCGGTCGAATGGGCCCGCCACCAGATCACCGTGGTCGCACTGCTGGCCGGCGCGCGGACCCCCGGGGACGAGCTGGTCGAGATCGTCGCCTTCGTGCTCTCGCCCGCCGGCGGCTACTACAGCGGCTGCGCGCTGACCCTGCGGTGAACCCGTCCCGTCCGCCGCAGGCGGACGGACAGCTAATCCGCCCCGGGCGGATTCGCCGCCCAGGGCACGACGACGGCGTCCTCCTGCGGCGAGTCGCGGGCCACGACGTACTCGGCCGGCTCGCTGTCGGACAGGTTCTCGAGCACGTGGGTCTCGCGCGGTGGCACGTAGACGAGGTCGCGCGGCTCGAGCGTCAGCTCCTGCTCGAGGTGGTCGCCCCAGCGCACGCGCATCGAGCCCGACACCATGTACACGGCGCTCTCGCAGTGCTCGTGGTAGTGCGGGTGCGACTGGGCCCCGGGGGGCACGCGGAAGATGCCCATGTAGATGTTGTGAGCGCCGGTGGTGGCCTGCGAGATCTCCGCCCCGCCGACCACGCCCCGGGGCACCTCGCGATCGCTCTCGGGCTTGACCAGCCTCATGGCCTGAGTCTATCCGCGCGGGGTGCCCCGGCTCACCTCGATCTGCAGCGGTCCCTGGAGCGCGGCCTCGTGGTCGACCTGGAGCGTCGTGTGGTGGAGGTGGTAGGTGTCCTCGAGCAGGCGCTGCAGCCGGCGGCGAAGCTCGTGGCAGTCCTCGCCCGCGCGCACGACGATGTGGGCGGACAGGGCGGGGAAGCCCGAGGTGACCTCCCACACGTGGAGGTCGTGGACCTGCACCACCCCCGGGTGGGCGGCCAGCGCCCGGCCGATGGCCGGCGGGTCGAGACCGGCCGGCGCCGCCTCGAGGAACACCCGGACGGCCGAGCGCAGCAGGCCGGCGCCGCCGTAGATCATGATCGCGGCGATGGCCAGGGAGGCGACGGCGTCGGCGCGTTCCCAGCCGCTGAGCAGGATGACCACCGCGGCCACGGCGGTGAGTACGAACCCGTAGAGATCGGTGAGCACGTGGCGGTAGGAGCCCTCGAGGTTGAGACTGCGCGGGCGCTCGCCCTCCCCGGAGAGCACCCAGGCCACGAGCAGGTTGACGGCCACCCCGGCCAGGGCGACCGCAAGGACGGCGGCGCCGGCCACGTGCGCGGGGGCGATCAGGCGGCGTACGGCGCCGTAGACGACGAACGCCGCCAGCAGCACGAGGGTCAGCCCGTTCAGCTGGGCGCTGAGGATCTCCACCCGGCCGAGCCCGTAGGTCATGGCTCCCCGCGCCGGCCGCGCGGCCAGGCGGGAGGCGAGCAGCGAGAGCGCGAGCGCGCCCGCATCGGTGAGCATGTGGCCGGCGTCGGAGAGCAGGGCGAGCGAGCCGGCGAGCACCCCGACGACCACCTCGAGCGCCATGAAGGCGAGGATGAGGCCGAGGGCGATCCTCAGCGAGCGCTGGTCGGCGTCACGCCGCGAGTGCGCGTGGTCGTGCGCCATCCGACCATGCTACGACGACACCCCTCAGTTCACGGACGGATCCGCGGGCATGCGTGCGATGAGCGCGTAGCTGCCGCCCTTGCGGGTGAGCACCTCCGGCCACAGCCGTTCCGGCTCGGGGTTGAACGCATCCTCGAGACGTGCCGGCTCGAGGATCCAGTCGCCGCGCTCGATCTCGCCGTCGAGCTGCCCCGGCCCCCAGCCGGCGTGCCCGACGAATGCGCGCCCCTCTCGTACGCCGGCGGTCGGATCCTCGACCATGGTCTCGGTGCCGAGCACGCCGACGTCGGCGAAGGCCAGGAGCGCCGCCTCCTCCGGATCCTCGAAGCGCGCGAGCACGATCACCGAGGAGGGGCCGACGGGGCCGCCGAGGTAGACCCGGTCGCCCGAGTCGAGCAGGGGCTCGAGCTGGGGGACGGCCTCCGTGATCGTCGTCTCCGAGGGCCGGTTGAGGACGAGCCCGAGCGCGCCCTCGGCGGTGTGCTCGACGATCAGCACCACCGTGCGCCAGAAGTTCGGGTCCACCAGTCCGGGCCCGGCGATCAGCAGCTGTCCGCGCGTGCTCTCCACCGCTCTCACAACCCCAGCGAGCGACCGAGGATCTCCTTCATGATCTCGTCGGTGCCTCCGCCGATCGGCCCTAGACGGGCGTCGCGCAGCGCGCGTTCGAGCAGCGCATCGCCCTCTCTATCGAGCACCTCCAGGCAGGTGGCGATCGCGTCGACGGCCGCGCGCTGGGTGGCCAGCTTGGCGATCGTCACCTCACGCACCGCGTCGGCACCGGACACGTGGCGGCGCAGGGCGGCGTAGGTGACTGCACGTCCGGTCTCGAGTGTCGTGGCGACGCCGGCCAGCCGGTGGCGTGCCGCCTGACCGGGCGGCCGCGGGCGAGCGCGCAGCGCCTCGAGAGTGCGCTCGAGGCAGACCTGCATCGCTCCGACCGCCCCCAGCGCCATGAGCAGCCGCTCCCACTGGAAGTTGGCCATGATCAGCCCGAAGCCCCGGTTCTCCTCCCCGAGCCGGTTCTCCGCCGGCACGAACACGTCGTCGAAGGTGATGAGCGCGGTGTCGGAGGCGTGCCAGCCCAGCTTGGCCAGCGGCGTCGAGTGCACGCCGGGGCCGCGCTCGATGATCAAAAAGGAGACTCCCGCGTGACCGGCCTCTCCCCGTGCGCACCGCGGTGACGAGCACGTCCGCCCGCACGCCGCCGGTGATGAATGTCTTGGTCCCGCTGACCACGTAGCCGTCCGTGACGCGACGGGCCCGGGTGCGCAGCGCGGCGACGTCGGAGCCGGCGTCCGGCTCGGTGATGGCGAGCGCGGCCACGAGCTCGCCCCGGATCCCCGGCTCCAGAAAGCGCCGGTGCTGGTCCTCGGTGCCGAAGCGCCAGATCGGGGGCAGCGCGATCCCGCAGTGCGCGCCGATCCCGGCCGCCACGCCGCCCGAGCCGCAGCGGGCGAGCTCCTCGACGAACACGGCGTCGGCGACCGGGTCCCCGCCGCCACCGTACTCGCGCGGCAGCGACAGTCCGAGCAGGCCTTCGGCGGCGAGGGCGGGAAAGACGGCATCGTCGAAGAACCCGGCCGCCTCCCACTCGTCGGCGTAGGGGAGCAGCTCGCGCTCCACCCAGCGCCGGATGCGCGCGCGGAGCTGATCGTGCGCGCCGGTGAACGGCGGCGGGGTCCGGCGGGGCGCCGCCGGCGGCGCCGTCGCGACCGTCCCGAGGCTCAGGACTCCTCGCTCTCCCGCACCGCTCGGGTGGCGCCCTGGAAGCCGATCTTCGAATGCGTGCCATCGCAGAACGGCTTGTTCGTCGAGCCACCGCAGCGGCAGAGGAAGATCGTCTCCCCGCGCGTCGGGATCGGGTTGCCGTCGGGATCCACGAGCTCGATCGGGCCCGTGACCTTGTAGGGGCCGTTCTCGGTGGGGACGATCTGTACCTCGGCCATCTCTACCTCCCGGGTCGGATGTCCCGACACGCTAGCGCCTGGGCACTACAACCCGTACGAGCGGCCGATGACATCGAGCATGATCTCGTCGGTGCCGGCCCCGATCCGGTTCAGGCGCAGGTCGCGCCAGGCGCGCTCGATGCCGTACTCCTGCATGTAGCCGGCGCCCCCGTGGATCTGGATGCAGTCGTCAGCCACCTCGACGGCGATCCGGGCGGAGTAGAGCTTGGCCATCGTGATCTCGCGCACCGGGTACTCGCCGTTCTGAAAGCGCCAGGCGGTCGTGTACACCATCTGCCGCGCGGTCTCGATCTTCGTCGCCATCTCGGCGAACTTGTGCCGGATGGCCTGAAAGCGACCGATCGGGCGCCCGAACGCGGTGCGCTCCTTCGCGTACTGCAGCGTGCGGTCGAACACGCTCTGGGCCCCGGCCACGGCGCCGGCGGCACCGATCAGCCGCTCCCCCTGAAGCTCCCACATGATGTGGTAGAAGCCCTTGCCGACCTGTCCGAGCACGGCGTCCGCGCCCACGCGCACGTCGTTGAAGGCGAGCAGCGCGGTGTCCGAGGCGTGCATGCCGAGCTTGCGCAGCCGCTTCTCGCGCACGACCCCGGGGGTGTCCATCGGCACCAGGAACAGGGTGAAGCCGTCGTAGCCGGCGTCGGGGTCGGTCTTGGTCACGAGCACGATCGCGTGGGCGCGGTGGCCGTTGGTGATGTAGGTCTTGGAGCCGTTGATGACGTACTCGTCGCCGTCGCGCACGGCCCGGGTCTTGATTCCGGCCACGTCGGAGCCGGCGTCGGGCTCGGTGATGCCGATGCACAGGATCGCCGTGCCGGCGATCGCCGGTGCGGCCCACCGGCGCTTCTGCTCCTCGGTCCCGAACGCGAGGACGGGCGGCATCGCCATGTCGGTCTGCACCGCCACCCCCATGGCGAGCCCGCCGGAGTGCGCGTTCGCCATCTCCTCGGCGAGCACGAGCGCGGTGTAGTAGTCGCCGCCCTGTCCGCCGTACTCCTCGGGCTTGTCGAGACCGAGGAAGCCGAGCTCGCCCATGCGGGCGAACACCGAGTCGGGGAAGGTCGTCTCCTCCCACTCCTCCGCGTGGGGCTGGAGCTCCTTGATCACGAAGCGACGGATCGAGTCCCGCAGCTGGTCGTGCTCGTCGGTGAAGATGAAGTGGCGCCGGGTGGCGGCATGGTCGGGCTTGAGGACGTCGGCGGCGGTCATGGCCCGGACGCTACCTGAGCGCACCAGGGAAGTAAACAGTGGCACTTCCTACTTTCAACGGCCAGCAGCCTCCCAGCCCGTCGCGTAGGCTCCCCGAGCATGCCCTACGCAACCCTGCGCTACGACCTGGCCGAGGGGGTGGCCACGATCGCGCTCGACCAGCCGGACACGCGCAACGCGCTCTCCGACGAGTTGCTCGGCGAGCTCATCGACGCGCTCGAGGCCGCCCGCGACGACGCCGCCGTGCGCTGCGTCGTCCTCACCTCCACCCACGAGCGGGTGTTCAGCTCCGGAGCCAACCTGGGCGGCTTCGCCGCTGAGGTGCCGCTCGTGCACAAGCACTTCGGCACCGAGGCGTTTCCGCGCCTGTTCCGGCTGCTCGGCGAGCTCGGCAAGCCGTCGATCTGCGCCGCCGGCGGCCATGTGCTGGCCGGGGCGCTCGGCATCGCGCTGGCCTGCGACCTGATCATCGCCCGCGAGGGGGCCGAGTTCGGCACGCCGGAGATCAACGTGGGCGCCTTCCCGTTCATGATCATGGCGCTCATCTACCGCAACGTCCCGCGCAAGAGGACGACCGAGATGCTGCTGCTCGGTGAGCGCATCTCGGCCCAGGAGGCGGAGCGGATCGGGATCGTCAACCGGGTGCTCGCAGCCGACGAGTTCGAGGCGGGGGTGCGTGAGTGGGCCGCCAAGCTGGCGGCGAAGTCACCGGTGCTGATGAAGCTCGGCAAGGACGCGATGTTCCGCCAGCAGGACATGGCCTTTGCCGACGCACTTGACTTCCTGCGCGCGCAGCTCACCGTCGCCTTCTCGACCGAGGACATCCGCGAGGGCGTGCAGGCGTTCTTCGAGAAGCGGGAGCCGCAGTGGCGGGGACGCTGAACCGCGCCCAGCGCGCCGCGGCCCGGGGCCAGGGCGCCCTGGCCCGGTGGCTCGCCGGCCTGCCGGAGCCGATCGTGCGAGCGCTCGCCGGTCCGCTCAGGACCGGCGACGGCCAGACGCTTGACCCCGAGGCCCAGCTGCTGCTGCGCCTGCGCGCGCTCGTCCGGGCGCCCGAGCTCGACACGCTCACCCCCGAACAGGCCCGTCGCCGGCTGGCCGGCGATGCGATGTCGGTGCAGGGCCGTCGGCCCGAGCCCGTGCGCACCGAGCCGGTGAGCGTGCGCGGCGGTCCGGCGCTGGTGCCGGCGCGGCTGTACACGCCCATCCACCTCCCGGCCCCCAGCCCGCTGCTCGTCTACTTCCACGGTGGCGGCTTCGTCAGCGGTGATCTCGACACCCACGACCATCTGTGCCGGCTGCTCGCGCTGGGCGGCGGGGTGCGCCTGCTCGCCGTCGACTACCGGCGCGCGCCCGAGCACCGCTTCCCTGCCGCCGCGCACGATGCCTGGGCCGCGTTCGCGTTCGCCGCCGCCCAGGCCGAGGAGCTCGGGGCCGACCCCGGGCGGTTGGCCGTCGGCGGCGACAGCGCCGGCGGCAACCTGGCCGCTGGGGTGGCCCAGCGGGCGGCCCGCTCCGAGGGGCCGGCGCCGCGGCTGCAGCTGCTCTTCTACCCCTGGCTCGATCTGTCGAGCAAGCGCAATTCCTACCGGCAGTTCGGCGAGGGCCTCTACCTGACCGAGCGCGACCTCGACTGGTACCGGTCCCACTACGTGGGTGCCGGCGGCGAGGCCGCCGACCCCCGCTGCTCCCCGCTGCTCGTCACCGCCCTCGATGGCGTCGCTCCCGCCTACATCGCCACCTCCGGCTTCGATCCGCTCCGCGACGAGGGCGAGGAGTACGGGGTGCGGCTGCGGGCGGCCGGCGTGCCCGCGAGCGTGTACCGCCACCGCGGGCTCCTGCACGGATTCGCCAACGTGCTCGGACTGGGCCAGGCGGGCCGGGAGGCGGTCTGGCACGCGGCCGGAGCCCTGGCGCAGACGCTTGCGCGATAACCGCCGGGGGCGCCGCCATGGCGACGGCGCCCCCAGGGCATCTGATCAGCCGTTCAGCAGCATGCCCAGGTCGATGGCGTTGGCCATGGCCTGGTAGCCGGCATCGTTGGGATGCAGGTGATCGCCGCTGTCGTACGCGGGGTTCAGTCGCTGTGGATCGATCGGATCAGCGGTGACCCCGGCGAAATCGATCACGCCGTCGAAGGCACCACTGGTCAGGATCCAGTGATTCACCGCCTCGCGCTTGGCCTCACCTCCGGGCGTCCAGTACGCCGCTCCCTGGAAGGGCGTGAGCGTGCCGCCGAAGATCTTCAGGCCGGCGGCGTGCGCCTGGGCGATGATCTGCTCGTAGCCGGCGATGATCTCGGCCGCCGACACCTCGGTGTTCGGTTCGGTCTCCTGGCCGCTGAGCTGGCTGAAGCCGATGTCGTTGATGCCCTCGAGCAGGATGACGTCCCGGGCGCCGGCCCGGTCGACGACGTCCCGGTCAAACCGGGCCAGGGCATTGACGCCGCAGCACAGCGAGTTGTTCAGCACGCGGTTGCCACTGATGCCCTCGTCGGCCACGCTGAGGCTCGGGCCGCTCAGGGCGTCGAGGCGCCGGGCCAGGTCGTTGGGCCAGCGCTCGTTGCGGTTCTCGCTCGAGTGGTAACCATCGGTGATGGAGTCACCGTATGCCACGACGGTTCCGAGGTCACGCTCCGAGGCCGTCACATCGACAGCATCGACGAAGTACCACGACTTGGTTTCTGTGGTGAACGCCGTCGTGCTGTCATCGAGGGTGTGATCGCCGCGGGCGATGTAGTTGGTCTGCTGGGCGAGCGCGTGTTGCGTTGCCGGCCCGGTGGGCTGGCGCAGGTAGACGCTGACATCCAGGTCCTGCAACGGGGCGACATCCATGGCGATCGGGTCACTCAGGGCCTCGGCGCCGGGGGGAATGGTGACGGCGTCGCTGCCACCGAAGGACAGGATGTGGTTGGTCCCCGGGACGACCGCCCCGCGCGTCTGACGGACCCCGATGGCCGCCCGCGCGATCCGCAGCGGCGTGCTGCCGAACGTGTTCGTGAACCGGACCCGGACCATCGACCCGCCCACGCTGGTGAAGATCACGTTGCGGACGGTCTGGTCCTGGAATCCGGTCTGGGCGAGCGTGCCCGGCGTGGCGACCTGGGGACTCGCCCCCCAGGTGGTGAGCCAGTGCGACCCCGCGGTCGGGAGGGGCTGGCCCGATGCGCCCGTGAGAAGCAGCAGACTTCCGGCCAGCGCGAGCGCGCCCGCAACCGGCAGCCAGATGAGCCGGCGGATGAACATGTGATGACCTCACTCTCGGATTGCTGGCGGCGCGCAGTGGCACTCATGGGTGCGTGGCCGCCCGACGAGTTGTGCACCTACATCGAGTATGAACCTGACCGGTGCATTGGACCCTCCGTACAGGTAACGAAGAACCGTATTTCTGACCCGGCGCGGACTTCAGCGTGGGTAATGTCACTCTAGTTCGGGTGTCGAGGCAAGGGCAAACTTTTTCACTTCCTCCCCTGATGGTGAGAATTGATGCGGTTCAGCCACAGGGGCGCGCGCCGAGGCCCCGCCGCCGGTTCACGACGGCGCTGGGCGTCGCGGCGCCCGGGCGACCCGAGGCTTGACGGCGGCACGCCTGGCCTGACAGAGTAGAAAGTAGAACTTCCTACTCTCGATGACCGCCGACTCTCCGCCCACCAGCCTGCTCCGCC
Source organism: uncultured Solirubrobacterales bacterium (assembly GCA_963848745.1). Lineage (GTDB taxonomy): Bacteria > Actinomycetota > Thermoleophilia > Solirubrobacterales > Solirubrobacteraceae > Palsa-465. The sequence goes on from CAWKEO010000004.1 coordinate 426,345, forward strand.
CGCTCGCCGAGGACCTGGCCGCGCGGCGGGAGCGGATCCGCGGCGGCGGCGGGCCCGAGAAGGTGGCCACGCAGCACGCGCAGGGCAAGCTGACCGCCCGCGAGCGGGTCGAGCTGCTTGTCGACGCCGGCACCTGGGTCGAGCTCGGGATCCACGGCCGGCCGCACTTCTCCCAGCGGGCGATGGACGGCCGCGAGGCGCCGGCCGATGGGGTCATCACCGGCTACGGCCGTGTGGACGGGCGGCTGGCCGCCGTGGCCGCCTACGACTTCACCGTCATGGCCGGATCGATGGGGATGACGGGCGAGCTGAAGGTGACCCGGCTGCGCGAGCTGGCGTTGACCAAGCGCATTCCGATGATCTGGCTCCTCGACTCGGCCGGCGCACGCATCCAGGAGGCGGTCGGCTCGCTGTTTGCCGGCAGCGGCCAGCTGTTCAAGGAGGAGGTCATCGCCTCCGGCGTCATCCCCCAGGTGGCGGCGCTGATGGGCCCGTGCGCCGCCGGGACCGCCTACATCCCCGGGCTGGCCGACTTCGTGCCCATGGTCCGCGGACGGGGCTCGATGGCGCTGGCGGGTCCGCACCTCGTCCGGGCGGCCGTGGGCGAGGAGGTGACCCAGGAGGAGCTCGGGGGCTCGCGCGTGCACTGCCGCCGCTCCGGCGTCGGCGACCTCGAGGTGGCCGATGACCCGGAGTGCATCGCGGCGATCAAGGCGTACCTCAGCTACCTGCCCTCCCACTGCGAGGAGCCTCCGCCGGTGGCCGCGTGCGCCGACCCGGTGGAGCGCGGCGACGAGGAGCTGCTCGACGTGCTGCCGCCCTCGAACCGCCAACCCTACGACATGTACGAGGTGATCCGGCGGATCGTCGACGACGGCCGCTACTTCGACCTCAAACCCCAGTTCGCCCGCACGGTCATCACCTGCCTGGCCCGCTTCGGCGGCCGGCCGGCCGGGATCGTGGCCAACCAACCCCGCCAGCTCGGGGGGATCCTCGACAACGACTCGGCCGACAAGGCCGCCCGCTTCATCAACCTGTGCAACGCGTTCGGCATCCCGCTCGTGTATCTGATGGACGTGCCCGGGTTCATGGTCGGCACGAAGGTCGAGGCGGCGGGAATCATCCGCCACGGAGCGAAGATGCTCTACGCCACGGCGAACGCGACCGTGCCCAAGATCACCGTCATCCTGCGCAAGGCCTACGGGGCCGGCTACTACGTCATGTGCGGTCGCGGCTACGACCCCGACCTGATCGTCGCTTGGCCGAGCGCCGAGATCAGCGTGATGGGGGCGGAGGGCGCGGTCGAGATCATCTTCCGCAAGCAGGTCCAGGAGGCCGAGGACCCGGAGGCCAAGCGCCACGAGTTGATCGAGAGCTTCCGCCGCATCATCGACGTCTACGTCGCCGCCGGCAACGCCATGATCGACGACGTCATCGACCCACGGGAGACCCGGGCGACGATCTGCCGGGGGCTCGAGATGGCCGCCAGCAAGCGTGTGCAACGCCCATGGAAACGCAGCGGGGTCGTTCCCGTATGAGTGGAGACCGGCAAGCCGATCTCCATCTGCGTCCGAAAGCTCCCGCAGCGGCGGTGAGTCATGGGACTAGAGGATCCGGTGGTCATCACGGGCGCGATCTCCGGTGCGATCGCCGGCCGCGATCAGTGCCCGGCCATCCCCTATACGCCGGCCGAGTACGCGGCCGAGGCCCGGCGCATCGTCGAGGAGGGCGGTGTCCACATCCACATCCACGCTCGGCGCCCGGACGGGACGCCGAGTCACGAGGTGGAGGACTTCGTCGCCATCCGGGAGGCGATCGTGGCCGAGGTGGGGGAGGCGGCGATCATCAACTTCTCCACCGGCACGGTGGGCGTCCCGGTGCAGAAGCGCGTGGCCTACCTGGAGGCCGGCCGGCCCGAGGTAGCGGCGCTCAACATGGGCTCGCTCAACTACGCCAAGTACTCGAGCCGCCGTCGCGCCTTCGTGTTCTCGTTCGTGTTCGCCAACCCGTTCGAGGAGATCGTCGCCCTGCTGCAGGAGATGCGGCGGCTGGCCATCAAGCCCGAGCACGAGTGCTTCGACCTCGGGCACGTGGCCTCGCTGGTCCCGCTGCTGGACATGGGGCTGCTCGAGCCGCCCCTGCACGCCGATTTCGTCATGGGCGTGCTCGGTGGCGTGCCGGCCACGGCGCGCAACCTGGCCGCCATGGCCGACAACCTGCCCGCCGCAGTCCCGGCCCACTGGGGCGTGATCGGCATCGGCCGGGTGCAGTGGACGATGGTGGCGGCGGCCTTGTCGCTTGGGGGCTCGGTCCGGGTCGGCCTGGAGGACAACTTCTACCTGCCTGACGGCGCGATGGCGCGCTCGAACGGCGAGCTCATCGCCCGGGCGCGGCGGATGTGCGAGGACGCCGGCCGGCGCCCGGCCACCGTGGCCGAGGCCCGGGCGCTGCTCGGCGTCGGGGAGTCGGCTGGGGCCGACCGCAGGGTGCAGGAGAGCTCATGAGCGGGGCGCTCGACGGCATCCGCGTGCTCGACCTCACCCGCCTGCTGCCGGGCGGCTTCTGCTCGATGATCCTGGCCGACTTCGGGGCCGACGTCATCAAGGTCGAGGACACCGGCGCGGGCGACTACATCCGCTTCTCGCCGCCGCACTACGAGGGCGCCGAGCCGACCGCCTCGAGCGCGCTCTTCCTGGCGCTCAACCGCGGGCAAGCGCTCGATCAGGATCGATCTCAAGACCGACGGGCGGGTGCGCCGCGCTGAAGCGGTTGGCCGCCGGTGCCGACGTGCTGCTCGAGTCGTTCCGGCCCGGCGTGCTCGACCGCCTGGGCGTCGGCTACCAGACGCTGCGGGCCCTCAACCCGCGCCTCGTCTACTGCGCCATCACCGGCTACGGCCAGGACGGTCCCAACCGCGACCGGCCCGGCCACGACCTCAACTACCTGGGGCTGAACGGCCTGCTGGCGCTGAGCGGCGCCTCCGACGGACCGCCCGTGCCTGCCGCCGGCCAGATCGCCGACCTCGGCGGCGGTGCCCTGCCGGCCGCGCTCGGGATCCTCATCGCCCTGCGCGAGCGCGAGCGCTCGGGCGAAGGCCAGCTCGTGGACTGCTCGATGTTCGACGGCGCCCTGAGCTGGCTCGCGCTGGTGGCCGCCGAGGCGCTCGCCGGCGGGCGCTCGCCGGTGCGCGGGGAGCTGCCGCTCGCCGGCTCGCTCACCTGCTACCGGCCCTACGCCTGCGCCGACGGCTGGGTGACGCTCGGCGCGCTCGAGCCGAAGTTCTGGGCCGCGTTCTGCCGTGGGGTCGGTCGCGAGGACCTGCTCCCGCACGCGTTCGACCCGCCCGGCTCCGAGGCCCACCGCGCCGTGAGCGAGATCTTCGCCGCGCGCACCCGCGCGCAATGGCAGGCCTTCGCCGGCGAGCACGACTGCTGTCTGGAGCCGGTGCTCGAGCTCGCCGAGGCGCTCGCCTCCGAGCAGGTCCGCGCGCGCGAGCTGCGTGATCGAGCTGGCCCAGCCGGGCGTGGCCGGGCCCGTGCGGCTGCTCGCTCCGCCGCTCAAGCTCAGCCGCACCCCGGCGCAGCCGGCGCGGGCGCCCGGTCCAGCGCTCGGCGCGCAGACCGACGAGGTGCTCGGCGAGGCCGGGCTGACGGCGCAGGAGATCGCCGAGCTGCACGCGTCCGGGGCGGTGGCCGGTCCGCCCGGCGAGACGCCCGCCGGATCGTTCCTGTCGCCGTGAGCGCGACGGCGGGCATGCTGAAGATCTCCGAGCTGGCCGAGCGCTCGGGGGTGAGCGCGGGGACGATCAAGCACTACCTGCGCGAGGGACTGCTCGGTCGCGGCGAGGGCGTCGTGCGCACCTCGCGCAACATGGCCTACTACCCGCCGGCGTTCGTCGACCGGGTGCGGCTGATCAAACGCCTGCAGGAGGAGCGCTTCATGCCGCTGCGGGTCATCCGTGACCTGCTCGAGGACGACCCTGAGCGGGCGGCCCGCCTGCTCGAGCTCGAGGACCGCATCGTCGAGCGGGCGATCGCGCAGCGCGACGGCGAGCGCGTCCCGCGGGCGGTGGTGACCGAGCGCTACCCGATGCCGGCCGAGGTGCTCAGCCGCCTGGAGGAGATCGGCGTGCTCACCCCGGACGCGCGCGGCTACGACGCCGACGACATCGCGATCATCGAGGCGATCGCGCGGTTCCGGGCCGGCGGCTACGAGCAGGCCCTCGGCTTCACCGTCTACGACACGCTGCGCTATCGCGACGCGCTCGAGCCGCTGGTCAGCCAGGAGGTGGCCGTCCTGCTCGAGCGGCTGGCCGGACGGGTCGAGGTCGAGCGCGCAGTCGAGATCATCGCCTCGGGGGCGGAGCCGCTGCGCGAGCTGATCGGGGCGATGCACTCGAAGCTGCTGCTCGCCGCGCTGCAGGGGGCGCGGCGCACGAGCGGCTGAAATGTCGCCGTCAGGGCTCATGCTCGAGGCTCGGTCTGCCGATGGGGTGCCATGCGCAGGCTGCGCATCGGACAGACGGTCGTCGCCGAGCTCGAGGCGGATCCCGGCGCGCTGTACGAGCTCGGTGAGGAACCGAGCTCGGTCGCCTGCGTGCTGACGGGCCTGACCGGCCAGATGGCCACGCTCGTGCGCACGGTTCAGATCCGGCGTGCGACGGTCGAGCGCCTGCGCGCCGGAACCCCCGGCTTCCTGCTCTTCAGCCACGGCGGCTTGCCGGTGGCACTGCGCGGAGCCCTCCGGGCCCCCGCCCCGGATGCGGCTGAGCTCGATTTCGTGGTCATCGACGGCGTGCAACTTCCCGAGCGCCGGCATCAGACCCGGTTCCGCTTCCAGGCCCCGGCCCGTCTGCTGCCGCGGGACGGTAGTCCCCCGCTGGAGGCGCGTGACCGGCGATCTCAGCCTCGGTGGAGCGCTCCTGCGCCTCGAGCATCCGCTACCGCTGGGGGAGTTCGGCCTCGAGATCTCACTCGGCGACGGCGACCAGCCGCTGCGCCTGAGTGCTGTCGGCGTGCGCGCCGTGAGCGGCGGTGCCGGCGTGCGCTTCACCGGTGCCGGCGACGCGGACCGCGCCCGCCTGGCCCGGCTGCTCGGTGAATGAGAGCCGGTCAGAGCTCGACGCCGAGGCGGCGTAACGCGCGCCGCCCTGGCGGGGTCAGCTGCAGCTCACGAGGCTCGGCACCCCGAGCCACCCAGCCTCGCGCGTGCAGCGCGGAGGCCAGGCGGGCGCCCAGATGGCCACCCAGGTGGGGGCGCCCGACCCCGCTGTCCATGCACGCGTAGGCGGCCATCCGCCGCGCGGGGCCGCCGTCGCCGTCGAGGTCGACGCCCAGGCGCGCGAATGCGGACCGGGCCTCGGGTCCAAGGTGGAGCTCACCCTCGCCCTCGCGGGCGCCGAGGGCATCGGCGCCGATGAGGTGCTCGAGGAGCCCGACGCCCAGCCGCCCGGCCAGGTGGTCGTAGCAGGTGCGGGCCAGCGGAGGATCGGTCTCCGGCTGCACGGGGCGGCCCCGAAGCCCGTTCACCATCGAGAAGATCTCGCGCAGACCCGGCTCGGCGAGCGAGTAGATGGCCAGGCGGGCGTCGTGGCGCACGGCGATCAGCCCGGCGTCCCGCAGGCGTCGCAGATGGTTGGCCAGGCCGGTCGCAGACGCGCCGACGTGGCGGGCGAGCTCGGTGGCGGTGGCCGGCCCGCGTTCGAGCCGCTCGAGCACGGCGAAGCGGGTGGGATCGGCGAGCAGGGCCAGCAGCTCGACCCGCGGGTCGGACGCCTCAGGCATGGCTTCATTCTACATGCATGTTTCAGCTTCGCGTGAAATGTGCATCCACAGTTCATATGAGCGTGAACTGTGGTCGCTGGATGTCCCGGCAGCTCGGACTCACCGGCCTCTCGGCCGAGCTGCGTCCGCTGGCCGCGGGTGGCGCGGTGTCCTCGATCGGCAGCGGAGCCTGGTACACGACCTGGGCGCTCTACCTCACCCGTCAGGTCGGCCTCCCCGGTGCCCAGGCCGGACTGGCGATGACGGCGGCCGGCGCGGCCGGGTTCGTCAGCCCCACCCTGTTCGGCCGCCTCGCAGACCGCCGGGGTCCGCGGGAGGTGCTGGCGGCGCTGCTCGTGCTCGAGGGCGTCGGCTCGCTCGGTTTCCTGGCCGCCCGGACGCTGCCCGCGATCATCGCCGTGGCCATGGTGGTGGCCGGTGCCGGACAGGCGGCCACCGGGGTCAAGACGGCGCTCGTCGCCGAGCTCACACCTCCGGCGGAGCGGGTGCGGGCGCTGGCGGCACTGCGGTCCTGCTCGCATGCCGGGGACGCCATCGGGGCCGGTTGCGGCGCCCTGGTCATCGGCCTGGGCAGCGGACCGGCCTACGCGGCCGTGATCACCTTCAACGCGCTCAGCTTCCTCGCCTACGCGGCCACGACCCGACGGGTCCCACACGCTGCACCGCGGGCGCTGGCGAGCCAGCGTGCCGGCCGGGCGGCCCTGCGGGACCGTCCCTACGCCACGCTGGCGGGCATCTGCGGCGTGCTCACACTGTGCTGGGGGGTGCTGTCGGCGGGTGTGCCGCTGTGGATCGTCACCCGCACCCGGGCGCCGCACGCGCTGGCGGGCGTCATCGTCCTGGTCAGCAGCATCACCATCGCCGGCCTGCAGACACGCTTCTGCGCCGGGGTTCGCGCCCCTCGGCCGGCCTCCGGCGTCGCCGTGCGCTCGGGGATCGCGCTCGCCGTCTCGTGCGTCCTGTTCGCGCTCGCCGCGCTGCCCGGCGGACTGGTGGCCGCGGTCGTGCTCCTGGCCGCCGGACTGGCCCACGTCCTCGGTGAGCTGTGGTTCATGGCGGCGTCCTGGGGTCTGTCGGTGCCGCTGATGGCGCCCGAGCGCCCGGCGGAGTATCAGGGCGTGTTCGCCACCGGCCAGGCTCTGGCCATCATGCTCGCGCCGGCTCTCATGACCGCGCTCGTGGTGCCGGCCGGCATCGCCGGCTGGCTCGGGCTCGGTCTCGTGTTTGCCGCCGCGGGGTCGGCCGCGCCCCTGGCCACCGGTTGGGCCCTGCGGTCGCGCGCTTCTGCTGCTGGGGCGCGATCCGGCCCCGCGGGTCGCCGGGAGGGGTATGCTGCGACTGACTGACCAGTCAATCGATTGCTCGAGGGAGTCATTTCGATCGTGCTCGTCGCGGCCGTTCAGCTTAATTCCACCGAGGACACTGCCCGCAATCTGGAGACGGCCGACCGGCTCGTCCGCGTCGCGGCCGGCCGCGGGGCGGGGCTCGTCGTGCTGCCCGAGAAGTGGAGCGTGCTGGGCCGCCCCGAGCCGATGGCCGCCGCCGCTCAGCCGCTCGACGGCGAGTGCATCGGCTGGGCCCAGGGCGTGGCCGCCGAACTCGGTATCGAGCTCCTGGCCGGCTCGATTGTCGAGGCGCTGCCCGACGGTGCCCGGGCCAACACGAGCGTGCACGTGGGGCCCGACGGCGAGATCCAGGCCGTCTACCGCAAGCTCCACATGTTCGACGTCGAGGTCGACGGCGTCCGCTATGCCGAGTCCGAGCACGAGCGGGCGGGCGGCGAGGTGGTCAGCTCTCGCCTGGCCGACGGCACCGGCTTCGGCCTGAGCATCTGCTACGACATCCGGTTCCCGGAGCTCTACCGCGAGCTCGCGGCGCGGGAGGCCGACGTCGTGGCCATCCCGGCTGCGTTCACGCTGGCCACCACGCGCGATCACTGGGAGATCCTCGTCCGGGCGCGCGCGATCGAGAACCAGTGCTTCGTCATCGCGGCCAACCAGACCGGGGCGCATCCGCCCGGCCACCGCTCCGGTGGGCGCTCGTTGATCGTCGACCCGTGGGGACTCGTGCTTGCCGGTGCGCCAGACACCGAGACGGTGATCGTGGCCGAGCTCGACTTCGCGGTGCTGCGCGACGTCCGCCGCCGGCTGCCCGCGCTCACCCACCGCCGCCCCGAGGTCTACCGCTGATGGCGGCTCAGAACGCCACCGTCGACAAGCGGCGGGTCATCCTCGACGCCGCCGTCCGGGTGTTCGCTCGTCAGGGCTTTCACACCTGCCGGGTGGCCGATATCGCCGACGAGGCGGGCGTGGCCTACGGCCTGGTCTACCACTACTTCTCCTCCAAGGACGAGATCCTCGACACGCTCTTCCTCGAGCGCTGGGATCTGATGCTCGCCGCCATCGCCGAGGCGGATCGCACGCAGGCGCTGGCGCGCGAGAAGCTGCGCGCGATCGCCGCCTTCATCATCGACTCCTACCGCCACGACCCCGAGCTGATGAAGGTGATCATCGTCGAGGTCACTCGTGCGGCGAACACATTCGGTCGCACCCACCTGGGTCAGATCCGCGAGGCGTACACCCAGATCGCCGGCATCGTCCAGCGGGCCCAGGCGGCCGGCGTCTTCCGGTCCGAGATCACGCCGGAGTTCGCCGCCCTGGCCTTCTACGGGCTCATCGAGCAGGTGCTCACGGGCTGGATCTTCGACCGCGAGCAGGGCGGCGAGGTCGACTTCGAGGCGGCCAAGTCGCTGATCGTGGAGACGATCTGCCGCGGGCTGGAGCCCTGAGGGCCGCGGTTTGCCCGCCCGGCCCAGCGGGCAGATGAGCCACCATCCCGGGCCGCCCCGGGCGACTGGCCGCCCCGTCTGATTGAATCCTCGCCGATGACCGAAAGCCCCCTCGTCAAGCGACTCATATGGTCCGGCCTGCTGGCCGGAACCGGCGCGCTCGCCCAGATCGTCGCCACGCGAGCCTCCAGCGTCATCTGGAAGCGCCTGTTCGACGAAGAGCCTCCCGAGTGAGCACCGAGCCGACCACGGTGGGTGACGGCGCTGGCCCGGCCAGCGCCGGGACCGGCTTCGTCTCCTCGCCGGGCGGCGCGGCGTCCGACCTGGCCGCCCGCGTGCAGGAGCGCCCCGAGGTGGCGGTGGGCGGCGCGTTCGCGGGCGGCTTGATCCTGGCCCTCGTCCTCAAGCGCCTTGCCCGCTAGCAACGGCCAGCCCGAGAACTTCGTCGCCGCCGTCTCGGAGGTCTCCGAGCGCGTGACGGTCCTCGTCCGCGAGGAGATCGAGCTCGCCAAGGCCGAGATGACGGCCAAGGCGATCACCCTGGGCAAGGGCGCGGTGGCGGCGATCCTGGCCGGCGTGTTCGGCTTCTTCGCCCTCATCTTCGCGCTCTCGACCATCGCCTGGGCGATCAACGACGCCACCGGCCACCTGTGGCTCGGCTTTCTCTGCGTCTTCCTGCTCCTCGCCCTGCTCGGCGCGCTGAGCGTCATGTTCGCCGTGCGCAAGCTGAAGGTCGGCGCCCCGGCGCCCACGATGGCCATCGACGAGGCCAAGCGCATCCGCCAGACGGTGAGCGCGAAGTCCGAGGTGAGGAGCTGATGCCCTCCCGCTCGCCCGAGGAGATCCGGGCCTCGATCGAGGTCAACCGGGAAGAGCTCGGCACCTCGCTCGAGAGGCTCCGGATGGAGGTCGTCCAGCTCACCGACTGGCGCTCCCAGGTCCGCGCTCATCAGCAGCCGCTGATGATCGGCGCCGCCGTGGCGGGGTTCGTGCTCGGCGGCGGGCTGGCGGCGATCGGCGCGCTCACGTTCGGCCGGCGCAAGCGGCGCGCGCAGTAGTTCGATCGCGTCTGGCTGACGATCCTCGGCTGTGCGGCAGGCGGGCGGAGGGCGCGCTCGAGCAACCCGCGCGGCGCCATGGCGCGCCAGCTCCGCCGGCGGCTATGAGCGCGACGTGATCCCGGCCTGAGGCAGCGCGCGGCGAAAGCGTGAGGCCGCGCCCGTGCGGCTGCGCGTGTAGCTGCTCGGCAGCCCGCCCACGCCGAGCAGGCCCGGTCCCACGTGGGTGCCGATGACCGGTCCGATCTCCGAGATGACGAGCGGCTCGCACCCGAGGAGCTCGGTCCCCCGGCGGGACAGCTCGGCCGCCTCATCCGGGGCCTGGATGTGCTGGACCATCCAGGCGTCGCGGCCCTCGCCGGCCAGCATGCGCAGCAGGTCGGTCATGCGCTCGAATGCCCGGCGCGAGGTGCGCACCCGCTCGATCGGGGTGATCTCGGACTCGACGGTGAGGATCGGCTTGACTCGCAGCGCCGACCCGAGCCATGCCTGGGCCGTGGCGATGCGCCCGCCGCGGCGCAGGTACTCGAGGGTGTCGAGCGCGAACCACATGGTCAGTTCGCCCCGGGCGCGGCGGGCGTGCTCGGCCACCTCGGCGCCGGTCCGCCCGTCGCTTGAGGCCGCGCACGCCGCGAGCACGACAAGCCCCTCGCCGCCGCAGGCCGAGCGCGAGTCGACGACGTGCACGCGGCCGGCCTGGGCCCCGAGCGCGTCGCGGGCCTGCTCGGCGGAGTGGACCGTACCCGACATCCCGCCGGCCAGATGGATGGAGACGACCTCGTGGCCGTCGGCCAGCAGCGGCTCGTACACGGCCAGGAAATCGCCGATCGACGGCTGCGAGGTGGTGGGCAGGCGTTCGATATCGCGCAGGCGCTCGTAGTAGGCGTCGTAGTCGTCGAGCTCGCTCTCGCGGACTGCGGCGTCGTCGAAGTGGACGTACAGGCTGACCTCATGGATGCCGTGCTCGGCCACGAGCTCGGGCGGGAGGTAGTGACAGGTGTCAGTGACGATCGCGACGGCCATGGCAGGAAAGTAGCGGACGGCACGGATTTCTCCGTCGGGTCCCGGACACGACACTAGACTCGCGCGCTCGGTGCCCACCACGCTGATCACCGGCGCCACGGGATTCATCGGTTCCCACCTCGTGCGCCTGCTGGCCGCCCGCGGCGGCGACGAGCTCGTCGTGCTGCTGCGCGCCGACACGCCTCCGGGGGAGCTGACCGATCTCGGCGCGCGAGTGGTGCGGGGCGACGTTCGCGACCGCCGCGCGGTGCGGCGGGCGCTGCGGGGCATCGAGCGCGTCTACCACCTGGCCGGCACGACGAGCCTCGTCGCGCCGCGCGAGCGGGTGTTCGCGCTCAACGTCGAGGGCACGCGCGTCGTGCTCGAGGAGGCCCTGCGCGCCGGTGTGGAGCGTGTCGTCTACACGTCCTCGGTGGCCGCGATCGGCCCGGCCCCGCCCGGCCGGGTGGCCGACGAGACGAACGTGTGGGATGCCGGACGTCACGCCATCCCGTACGTCGACTCCAAGCACGAGGCCGAGATGATCGTCATGCGGCTGGTCGCCCGCGGACTGCCGGCGGTGATCGTCAACCCGGCGCACGTTCTCGGCCCGGGCGACCCCGGCCGTTCCTCGACCGCGCTCGTGCGCCGCTTCCTGCGCCGCCAGATCCCCGCCTACGTCGATGGCACGCTCAACGTCGTCGGCGTCCAGGACGTCGCCCGCGGCCATCTCCTGGCCGCCGAGCGCGGGGTCGTGGGTGAGCGCTACATCCTCGGCAATCGCAACTTCACCTTCGACCGCCTGTTCGCCGACCTCGGCCGCCTGTCGGGGGTCGAGCCGCCGCGCGTCAAGCTCCATCCGGCGGTGGCGATCGCCCTCGCCCAGGCCGGCCGGCAGGTCGGGGGCGTGTCCATGCCCGCGCCGGCCGAGATCCGCGCCGCCTCGCTGCGCTGGGCGTTCGTCAGCGGCCGGGCCCGTAGCGAGCTCGGCTGGCGCCCATCGCCCCATGAGGACTGCCTGGAGGAGACGATCACCTTCTATCGCGAGCGCGACGGGCGAGCTCTCGCGCCCGCCGGGTCCCGGCAGCCGCTGGCGCTGCGCGTGGCTGCCGGGCTGCTCCGCCGCGCCGGGCTCAGCTGATGGCCACGCTGTACCGGTGCACCACGCCGACCGACTGGCTGTGCCCGTGCGGGCGGGTGGCCCGGGCGCTGCGCCGCGCCGGCATCGCCGCCGAGCCGGTGCGCGTGCCGCGGCGCCGGGCGCAGCGTGCCGAGGTCCAGGCCCTGACCGGGCAGGCGCGCGTGCCCGTCCTGGCGATCGATGGCCAGGCGATCTGCGACTCGCGTCGGATCCTCAGCTACCTGAGGGACCGAGAGCGGCCGCCAGCGAGCGGCGATCCGGGCTCCTGATCACCCCGCGCTCGGTGACGAGCGCGCTGATGAGCGCAGCCGGGGTGACGTCGAAGGCCGGGTTTCGGGCCGGAGTATCCGGGAGGGCGACCGGCTGGCCGGCGATCGCGCGGACCTCGTCGCCGTCGCGCTCCTCGATGGCGATCGCCTCGCCGCTCGGACAGGCGAGATCGACCGTCGAGGTCGGCCCCGCGACCACGAACGGGATGCCGGCCGCGCGGGCGGCCAGCGCCAGCCCGTAGGTGCCCACCTTGTTGGCCACATCGCCGTTGCCGGCCACCCGGTCGCAGCCGACGATCACCGCCTGCGCGGCACCCCGCGCGAGCAGGCCGGCGGCCGCCGAGTCGACGATCAGCGTGTGCGGGATGCCGAGGCGCCGGAGCTCCCAGGCGGTCAGCCGGGCGCCCTGCAGGAGGGGCCGGGACTCGGTGGCCAGGACGTGCTCGAGTTCGCCGCGCTGCGCCAGCTCGGCGACGACGGCGAGCGCGGTGCCCCGGCCGGGCGCGGCCAGGAAGCCCGTGTTGCAGTGGGTGAGGATCGTGCGGGTGCCGGCCAGCAGCTCGGCGCCGTGAGTGGCCATCGCCGCGCTCGCAGCCTCCTCGCCCGCGTGGATCCTCTCCGCCTCGGCCCGCGCGGCCGTGAGCAGCTCCTCCGCGCCCGCCCGCTCGGCCGCCGCCCGGACGCGGTCGACTGCCCAGGCCAGGTTGACCGCGGTGGGCCGGGCTTCGCGCAGCAGCGCGCAGGCCCGTTCCAGGCCGGCCCGCGTGGGGTCGCGCCGCAGCTCGAGCACGACGCCGTAGGCGCCCGCCACGCCGATCAGCGGCGCACCGCGGATGGCCAGCCGGCGGATCGCGTCGGCCACCGCGGCGGCATCCGCCAGGGCGAGGACCTCCTCGTGCCAGGGCAGGCGCGTCTGATCGATCGCGTGGAGGACCTCGCCGTCGAAGCGCACGGCGGCCGGCGGTGCGAGCGCCGCCGCGCGAGTGCTCAGAGGCGGTTCTCGATCGACAGCGGCGGGGCACCGGCCTCGGGGGCCTCGCCCGGCTCGGCCTCGAGTCCGAGCACCTGCTGGAGCTCGCCCGACTCGTACATCTCGGTCACGATGTCGCAGCCGCCCACCAGCTCCCCGCCGACGAACAGCTGGGGGATGGTCGGCCAGTTCGACAGCGCCGAGAGCTCCTGGCGGATGCGCGGGTCGGGCAGCACGTCGACGGCCGCGAACGGCTGGCCGAGCGACTGCAGGATGCCGGAGGTGCGTGCCGAGAAGCCGCACGCGGGCGCGTCCGGGTTGCCCTTCATGAATAGGATCACGCGGTTCTCGGAGATCGCCTCCTGGATCGCGTCGCGCATCGGGTTGGTGCTCTGCTCGCTCATGGAGACCTCACTGCACTCGGGTTTGAATCGACAGGGCGTGGATGCGGCCACCGATCTCGGGTCCGAACACGTCGTACACCAGGCGGTGCTGGGCCAGGCGGGGGAGACCGTCGAACGCCGACGCGGTGACCACGGCGTTGAAGTGGTGACCATCGCCGGTCACGGCGGCGCTCGAGCCGGGGATGCCGGCCTCGATGCGGGCCTTCAGCTCCTCCGGCGTCGCGGTGGGGGAAGCGGTCGACATCGTGCTTCAGCGTAGCGAGATCCCATGGCTATACTGAATGAAGCATGATCACTCTGACTGACAAAGGCGCCGAGAAGGTCAACGAGTTCCTGGCCTCTCAGGCCGCTGTGGTTGCGACGGCCGGGCTGCGCGTGGGCGTGCGCGGAGGTGGCTGCTCGGGCTTCCAGTACGCGCTGGCGTTCGATGAGCAGCGCGAAGGCGACGAGGTGTTCGAGGACAAGGGCATCCGCCTACTCGTCGATCACGCCAGCCTGCCCTACGTCCGGGGCTCGATCATCGACTTCGTCGAGGGGCTCCAGGGCGCTGGATTCAAGGTCGAGAACCCGAACGTGATCGCGGCCTGCGGCTGCGGCTCCTCCTTCCGCGTGGCGGAGGAGGAAGAAGTCTCCGCCGTCTAGTCCCGGGCTTCGTCGGCGCAAGGCCCTGCCGCGCGGGCGGCCGCGCGGAGCGTTTGCCACGTCCCGCGTGGCGAGTCGTCCTCGAGCACGGCTCTCGCGCGCGTGCCGTCGCCGGTATTTCGACCCTCGCCGGCCGGGAGCTCTCTCGTGCCCCGGGATCACGCGCCCCCAGCCGGCTGGGGCGTCGCGCGCAGCGAGGCCCACAGGAACCGGCAGGCCAGCGTCCGGTACGGGCGCCACGGCGCGGCGATCGCGGTCAGCTCGTCCACATCGGGCAGCGCCGGCAGCGCGTAGCGCAGCATGGCCGCCCGTCGGATGCCGAGATCCCCGGCCGGCAACACGTCGGGTCGCCCGAGGTGGAACATGAGGTAGATCTCCGCGCTCCAGCGGCCGATGCCCTTCACGGCGACGAGCTCGGCCACCACGGCCTCGTCGTCGAGCTGATCGAGCCGGTCGAGCTCGAGCCCGCCGTCCACCACGTGCTCGGCCAGCGAGCGCAGGTAGTTCAGTTTGGCCCGGCTGAGGCCGGCCGCCGCCCGGAGCTCCTCGGGGTCATCGGCGAGCACCTCGATCGGGGTGGGGGTGCGCCCGCCGAATCGATCCGTCAGGCGCGCGTAGATGGCCCGGGCGGCGGCTGTCGAGACCTGCTGGCCGATGATCGAGCGCACGAGCGCTCCGTAGTGGTCGGTGGGACGCCCCGCTCGCGGGTCGCCGAGCCCACCGGGGCCGACCTCATCGATGACCGCGCGCAGGACCGGATCGCGTTCGCGCAGGTGCGCGACCGCGTCCGCGCTCACGCCTCGAGCGGGCTCGCCGCCACCGCCATCCCGTCGAGAGCGCCGAGCGCCCGCTCGACCGAACTCGCGATGCAGGTGAACGTCGGCGTGTCGCGCAGGGTGTAGGAGCTCGACTCGGTCGTGCGCAGACGCTGGACAAGGTCGAGGAAGTCACTCGGGTCGTCGGTCTCGAAGGCGACGACGAACTCCTGGTCATCGAGGCCGAACGAGTAGCTCGTGTTGAGGTCGACCGACGGGTACTCGCGCCCGACCCGGATGTGCTCCTGCATGATCCGCCAGCGCTCGTCGCCCGGCAGCCCGTACCACTGCCGGGTCTTCACGAACGGATAGACGAACAGGTAGCGGCCGTGAGCGGGACGGACCTCCAGACGCGACTCCTCCGAGTACTCCGAGGGCTTCGTCATGGCCAGGTACGAATAGGGGATCGCGCACCACTTCATCAGCCCGCTCTGGGCGAGCACGACGTGGAACTCGTGGATGCGCTCGAGGTTCTGGGCCTGGGTGAGCAGCATCAGGTCGGAGTCTCCGCGGGTGCCCACGAGGGAGAAGGCGCGCAGCAGATGCCCGTCGGCGAAGTCCTCGCAGGCGGCGATGAACTCCCGCTTGTCCTGCGCCCGCTGCTCGTCGGGCAGGCGGCGCCAGGCCGGGTCGACCTTCAGGAAGGTGTATTTGACGAAGTGGCGTACAGGCATGGACGGCCGATGATACGCCTGCTCGCTCTCGCGCCGACCCCGTGAAAAGCTAGGATTGACCGATGCGGATCGCGCTCGTTTCGCCGTACTCGTGGACCTACCCCGGCGGCGTGACGCGGCACATCGGCGCCCTGGCGCAGTCCTTCCTGGCCAGCGGCCACGAGGTCCGCGTGCTCGCCCCCGTCGATCCGCCCGGCCGCGCGTCATCGATCCTCCATCGGGGCGCCCATCCCCAGCGCCTGGAGCTGCCCGACTACCTGGTGCCGCTCGGCCGGACCGTCGGCTTCAAGGCCAACGGCGCGGTCTCGAACCTGTCGATCACCGCCTACGGGATCTCCGTCATGCACCGGGAGCTGCGCACCGGCGGCTACGACGTGGTGCACGTCCACGAGCCGATCGCGCCGACGCTCGGATGGGTGGCCGCCGACGCCACGCCGCTGCCGCTCGTGGGAACGTTCCACACCTACAACGAGAACAAGGTGTCCAACGGCCTGGCCAACCTGGTCGGGGCGCGGCGGGTGTTCAACCACCTCCACGTCCGGATCGCCGTCTCCGAGGCGGCGGCCTGGACGGCGCGCCGCTTCTTCGGCGGCCACTACCGGATCATCCCCAACGGCGTCCACGTCGATGTCGAGCGCGCTCGCGCCCACGCGGCGCTGCCCCAGGGCGAGAAGCTGCGGATCGTGTTCGTCGGCCAAGCCGTCGAGCGCAAGGGGTTGCCGCTCCTGCTGCGCGCCTTCGAGGCGCTGCGCGAGCACGTCCCGGCCGAGCTGACCGTCATCGGCCCCACCGAGCAGGAGCTCGCGCCGCTCCTGCTCGAGACCGAGGGCGTGCGCGGCCTCGGCAAGGTCGACGACGCGCGCAAGCAGTTCGAGCTCGAGCGCGCCCACGTCCTGTGCGCGCCGTCGCTCGGCGGCGAGAGCTTCGGCATGGTGCTGACCGAGGCCTTCGCCGCCGGCACTCCGGTGATCGCCTCCGACATCGCCGGCTATCGCGACGTCGTGCGCGACGGTGTCGACGGCCTGCTCGTCCCGCCGGGCGATCCGGCCCGTCTGGCCGAGGCCCTGCGCGACCTGTGGGAGGCGCCCGAGCAGCGCCTCGCCCTGGCCCGGGAGGCGGTGCGTGATGTCGAGCGCTTCGCCTGGCCGCGTGTGGCCGCCGAGGTGCTCGGCGCCTACGAGGACGCGATCGCCGTCCCCGCTCCGGCGAGCAGCTCCCACCGCGTCGCCGTACGCGTGGGAGCCAGGCCGGCCGACCTGCGGCCCCGGGAGCCGGCGAGACGCCTGCCCAGCCTCCAGCCGAGGCTCCAGACCGGCAGCCGGGTGCTCGCGGCGGTACGCCGCAGTGCGCTCGTCATCGCATCGCTCGCCGGCATCGCCCTTGCCGTGCTCGCGCTCAAGAAGATCGGACTGGCCAGCGTCGGGCAGGCGCTGCTGACCTCGAGCCCGGCGTTCGTGCTCCTCGGGCTCGGGATCATGTGCGGGGCGATGGCCATGCGCGCCGTGTCCTGGCACGCGATCCTCAAGGCGGCGCTGCCCGGGGCCCGGGTGCGGCTGACCGACGCCATGCAGGGCACGTTCATCGGGGTCCTCATGTCCTCGACGCTGCCGGCGCGCCTGGGCGAGCCTTCGCGCGCGCTCGTGGTGGCACGGCGCACCGGTCGCCCCCGCGAGCACCTGCCGATCGTGCTCGGGACTGTGGTGTCGCAGACGCTGCTCAACATCCTCGCCCTGACCGTGCTCGGCACGGTGATGTTCTCATCGGTTGACATCTTCAGCGGCCATCAGGACGCTCTCCTCATCGCCGCCATCGCCCCGCTCGCACTGCTCGTCGTGGTGCTGGTGGCGCCGCTGCTGCTGAGCCGGGGAGCTGTCCACCGGCGCTTCGCCCGCCTGCAGGGCGTGGCGACCGGACTGCGCGGCGCAGTGACGCGCGTGCGCTCGGGCCTGGTCGTGTTCCGCCGCCCCGGCCTCGGGCTTGTCGCCGCCGGAGGCCAGCTCGGCGCCTGGGCGCTGCAGTGGCTGTCCTGCTATGTCCTGCTCGTCGCGCTCGGCCTCGACCATCAGGCCGGCGCGGCCGGCGCGGCCGCCGTCCTGTTCGCGGTCAACATCACCGCCGTGCTTCCGGCCACGCCGGCGAACGTCGGCGTCTTCCAGGCCGCCGCGGCCACGGTCCTGCATGCCGGGTGGCATGTCGGCTACGGCACCGGCATCGCCTACGGGGTGATCCTCCAGGCGGTCGAGGTCACCACGGCGATCATCATGGGCATGCCGGCGCTGCTGAAGGAGGGCATGTCGTGGCGCGAGGTCCGTCTGCGGGCGCTGCACGCCACCCCGGTCAAGTTGCCGCCGCGGCCGGCGATGCGCCGCACCCAGGGCTCGGCCGGGCCGGCTGAATCCGGCTGATCCGCGACACTAGAGCGCGACGCTGCGGATCCGCGGCCCGCGGGTGATCCGCTGGACCAGGCGGGTCGAGGGCAGCGGCTGGCGGCGCGGCTGCGAGGTGCCGCCGCGGGCGCTGATCGCGGCCTGCACCTCGGCGAGCATTCCGGCAGTGAAGTGACGGGTGTCGAACCGGGCCGCGTTGGCCACGCAGGCGGCCGGGTCGACCGCCTCGTCGTCGAAGTCGAGAACCGCTCGGGCGAGCTCCTCGGGGCCTCCGGACCAGAAGCAGCCCGTGACGCCGTCGAGGATCGTCTCCAGGGCGCCGCCGCCACGGCAGGCGATGACCGGGCGCCCAGCGGCCTGGCTCTCCACGGCGACGATCCCGAACTCCTCCACCGCGGTCATGATGAGCGCGCGTGCGCTGCGCACGAGATCCTCGACCTCGTGGTCGGAGATCCGTCCGGTGAAGCGCACGCTCGGTCCGGCCATCTGCGCCAACCGGCCGGCTGCTGGCCCGTCGCCGATGACCACGAGCGGCAGCCGCAGCCGGCTGAACGCGGCTACCGCGATGTCGATGCGCTTGTGCGGCATCAACTCCGAGATGAGCACGTAGTGATCGCCGACGGTCCCGGGAGAGAAGCGCTGCGTCTCCACCGGCGGGTAGACGACGTTCGATTCCCGCCCGAAGTACGCCCGCAGGCGCGCTTGGGTGGTGCGCGAGTTGGCCACGTAGCGGTCGGTCTGCCGGGCCACCGAGCGGTCCCAGTGGCGCCAGCGACTGAACGCCCCGCGGAGGAAGGCGCGCGTGAGCGGGTCGCGCCGGCGCGCGAGCGTCTTGTCGCGATCGTTCCAGGCGTAGCGGAACGGGTTGTGGCAGTAGGAGACGTGCACGGTCTGCTCCCCGCACATGACCGCGTGGGCCCAGGCCGAGGAGCTCGAGACGACGAGGTCGTAGTCGTTCAGGTCGAGTGACTCGATAGCGGCCGGGTAGAGCGGTAGGAAGGCGCGGAAGTTGCGCGCCGATGGGCGCAGCCGCTGCAGGAACGAGGTGTGCACCCGGCGCTCGGTGAAACGCCGCTCGGTGCCACGCTCGTCGTACACGGCGGTGAAGATGTCGGCCTGCGGCCAGATGTCGCACAGCTGGGTGAACACGCGCTCGCCGCCGCGCATGTCGAGGAGGAAGTCGTGGACGAGAGCGACGCGTCCGTGCTCGCGCGGGTTGTCGACCGGTTCGTGCACCCCGTGGCCAGTGTACGGGGGCGGTTGCCCAGCCGCGAGCGGCGACGAGCCGGGCGTCGATGAACGGTTTCATGGTGCATCGGGGGGACGTCAGGCCGGACGTGTGGCCGACGGGTGAAACCGGGCGCGGGAGGTCGCGCACGCCCGTCAGGTTGCACGGTCGGGGCGGGCAAGAGCGGTCAGGCTGCATGAGTCGCGGGCCTGTTCAGCCCCGAAGGCCCTTGATATCCTGGCTTTGCCGTCGTGATCTGACGTCTTCACAGGGGAGAAGCCGTCCGGTGACGACGTCGGGAGACGCCGGGTAAGCGACTATCGCGATCCCGCCCAAGGGGATCTGGCTCTGGAGGACTAGTGGCGCAGGTGTTGCGACACGCGCCGCCCGTGGCGTTGGACCGGGCGCGCGAATACGCAGGAGGCGTAGCGCGCGTTGATGTCGGAGTCCCGCGCGTCGAGCCGCTGCGCGCCCACCAGCCGCTGCACGTCGTGCACGTCTTCCAGCCCGAGACCGGAGGGGTTCCCGCCTACGTCACCGCGCTCAGCGCCGGCCTGCTTGAGGCCGGCCTCCGGGTCAGCGTTGCCGGTCCGGCCGGGGCCCCCGCGCTCGCTCGCCTGCGCGCCCTCGGCATCGAGACCCTGCCGCTTGGGCTCGTCCACCACCCGCATCCGGTCAAGGACGCGCTCGCCGTGCGCGCGCTTGTCCGCTGGTGCCGCCAGCGCCAGGTGTCGGTCATTCACGGGCATAGTACGAAGGCGGGCATGCTGGCTGCCCTGGCCGGGGCGCGGGCGGACCGGCCGTCTGTGTACACGCCCCATTGCTGGTCCTTCGATCAACGGGTCGGGCTGCCGCTGAGGGCCGCGTACGCAGCCTTCGATCGGGGGCTCGTCCGCGGCTGGCATTCCGGCGTGGTCTGCGTGTCCGCGGCGGAGAGAGCGTCGGCGGAGCGCTGGCGCGTGGTCCCGGCCAGTCAGGTCGAAGTCGTACCGACCGGAGTCACTCCCCTGCCCACGGTCGACCGCGGGAGCGCCCGGGAGGCGCTTGGTCTGCCGGAGGACGACATCGTCGCCGTGTGGGTGGGGCGGCCCGGAGCCCAGAAGCGGCCCGCCGATCTCAACGCTCTCGCTCGCCGCGCGCGTGGCCGCGTGCGCGTGCTCGCCCTCTGCCACGGTGCTCACGGAACCGTGCTCGAGTTCGACCTGCGCTCCGCCGGCGTCACGCTCGCGCCGCCCGGCACCGATCCGGCCCTCGCCTACGCGGCTGCCGACCTGATGGTGCAGACCTCGGCCTGGGAGTCGGCGTCGATCGCCGTGCTCGAAGCCATGGCCGCCGGGCTGCCGATCGTCGCCTATGACGTCGGCGGAGTCGGCGAGCAGGTGCGGCCGGGGCGGACGGGGTACCTGGTGGCTCCCGGCGACATCGAGATGCTCGGCGATTGCGTCCTTGCCCTGGCCCGGCGCCCGAGCCTGCGGACCCAGATGGGGCAGGCGGCGCGCCGGGACGGCCAGGAGCGCTTCTCGTTTGAGTCGATGGTCCGGGACATGGTGGACACCTACACGAGGCATGGAGCGGGACGGGCCCCGGCACGGAGCCTGACGAGCGCGCGGGAGCGCGTCCGGGCCCGGGGCGCCGGGTGATGCGATGGCGGTGACCGAGCGCGACCCGGCCGAGGGCGCAGGCCCGCCGACGAGCCTGCGGCCGCGGCTGGGGAGGCGTGACGCTGTCGTGATTGGCGCGCTCGGTGCCTGGGACGTGGTGGTGGCGATTGGACTGCTCCGCCTCACCGGCGCGCTCGGACCCGGCCTCGCCTCGGCACTGGCCCTGGTTCCGCTCGCCGCCCTCACCGCGATCGCGCTCAGCTGTGCCGGCGCCTACCGTCCCGCCTCCTGGCGGCGCGAGCATCCGATCGAAATGCTCGGCGGACTGGCGGTCGTGGCCACCGTTCTCGCCTGGGCGGTCCTCATGCTGGCCACGCTCGCTCGGGCGCGCTGGCACGCCGGCCCCCTGATCGGGACGTGGGTGATCCTCCCGATCGCCTGGTACGCCGGCCGTCGTGGCGCGGCTGCGGCCTGGCACCGGCTGCGGCCTGAGCAGATCCTCATCGTCGGCGGCGGGGAGGTGGCCGCCCGGGTGGCCCGCTTCGCGCGCACTGCCGGGGCGCAGATCCTGGGCTGCCTCGACGACGACGGGGCAGCCCCGATCGGAGTCGTCGTGCTCGGCCCGATCGACTCGCTGCCCGACCAGCTGGCCGAGCGGGCCGTGGACCGCGTCGTCATCGCCTTCAGCGCCCGGCGCGACAGCGAGACGCTCGCGGTGCTGCGCGCCTGCAGCCACTTCGACGGCACGGTCGACATCGTGCCGCGCTTCTTCGACTTCCTGGGACCGACGGCGACCATGTACAGCACCCACGGGCTGCCGATGCTGAGCGTCCCGGGGCGGCGGGTGACGCGCGGCCGAGCGTTCGTCAAGCGCACCCTCGACCTCCTCGGCGCGGCCGTCTTGATCGTCGTGCTCTCGCCGCTGCTCGCCGCGATCGCGCTGGCGATCGTGATCGACAGCGGTCGGCCGGTCCTGTTTCGCCAGTGTCGCGTCGGACTCCACGGCCGCACGTTCGTGATTCTCAAGTTCCGCACCCTGACGACGCCCTTTCGGCCGGCGGTGGCGGAGCCGGGTGGGCTCGAGCTCACGCCGCGGGCGATCGCCCTTCACGTCGAGCGGGCCAAGCGCGAGGCGGTCGGGCGGGCCACGCGGGTGGGGTCGCTGCTGCGCCGGACGAGCCTCGACGAGCTGCCGCAGCTGTTCAACGTGCTCAAGGGCGAGATGAGCCTGGACTCGCGCCGGCCGACTTGCAGGTCGACTACGTGCGCGTCTGGCAGTAGCCGCTAGGTGAGCGCCGGCGCGGCCTGGTCTTCGGCCGGCTCGCCGGCCGCGTCCGGATCGGCCTCCGGCGGCGCGGCCAGACGGGTGGGATCGCGGTCAGAGCCGGCGATGAGATCGTCGGCGGCCTGGCGATCGGACTTGGGCAGGAAGCCCGACTTCATGCCGAAGTACACCGCCTGCGGGTGGTGGGCGACGATGGCCAGCGTCGACTGCTCGGGCTCGACCGCGTAGCCGCCGGACAGGCGCAGGCCGATGCCCGGCGCGTCGAGCAGGCGGAAGACCTTCTCGTGCTCGGACTGCTCCGGGCAGGCGGGATAGCCCCAGGAGTAGCGGCGGCCCTGAGTGGGCGCGATGCCGAGGGCGGCGCGCACCTCGCCGTGCAGCCACTCGGCCATGCCCTCGGCCGTCTGGACGCCGAGGCCGTGGACGAACAGCTGCTCGGCGAACTCGCCCTCCTGCTCGAGGCGGGCCATCAGCTCGGTCACCTCCTCACCGGCGGTGACCGCCTGCAGGGCGACGACGTCCACCTCGCCGCTGCCGAGCGGCCGGAAGAAGTCGGCCAGGCAGATCCGGTCGTGGCGCGGCTGGCGAGGAAACACGAGCCGCTCGAGCTCGCGCTCGCCCGGGGCTTCCGGGTCCCACACGATCAGTTCGTTGCCCTCGGAGTTGCAGGGGAAGTAGCCCACCCGGGCCCGGGGGCGCAGATAGTCCTGGGTGCGCCACATGCGCTCGAGCCGGGGCTGGAAGTCGTCCTGCACGAGCGCCCGCCACGCCTCGCCCTTCACGCCCCGCCCGCCCCAGTGGAGCTTGAACAGCACGTGGGTGTCGAGGTGCCGGTAGACGGCGTCCATGTCGACCGCGACCTCACGCGGCCCCCAGAATGGGGGCTCGGGGACGGGGTTCTCAGTGTGCACGGCCGCCCGCACGCTGGCGTCGTCGGTCGGCGGGGCGCCGTCGTCGGTCGCGACGGGCTGCTCGCGCAGCCGCTGGGCAGCCTCGCGGACGCCGGCGAGAAGCCGCTCGCGGGCCTCCGGGTCGACGAGCTGATCCATCTTGGACAGGCCCTCGAAGGCGTCCTTGCAGTAGAAGACGCCGGGGTCGTAGACCTCGTCGGAGTTCGTGCCGCCGGGGTAGAGGATGCGCAGGCCGAAGTTCCGGTTGATCGCCGCTCCGCCGACCAGCACCGGGTACTCGAGCCCGCGCGCGTGGAGCTCCTGCACGCAGGCCGGCATCTGCTTGGAGGTGGAGACGAGCAGCGCGCTCAGCCCGATCGCGGTGGCCGAGTGCTCGACCGCGGCATCGAGGATGGTCGAGATCGGCACCTGCTTGCCGAGATCGACGACCGTGTAGCCGTTGTTGGTCAGGATCGTGTTGACGAGCGACTTGCCGATGTCGTGCACGTCGCCGAAGACGGTGGCGAGCACCACCGTGCCCTTCGTGTAGCCCTCGATGCGATCGAGGTAGCGCTCGAGCCGGGCCACGGCCCGCTTCATCACCTCGGCCGACTGCAGGACGAAGGGGAGGATGAGCTCGCCGGCGCCGAACTTGTCCCCGACCTCCTTCATGGCCGGCAGCAGGACGTCGTTGAGCGTCGGGACGGCGCCGATCTTCTCGACGCTGCGGTCGATCCAGTCCTCGACGCCGTCCTTCTTGCGCCGCAGGATGTGGAAGTGCAGCGCCTGCTCGGGCTCCATGCCCGCCGTGGGGTCGGTCTGCGCGGTCTCCTCGGCCGGCCCCTTGGCCTCGAAATGGGTGATGAAGCGCTCGAGCGCATCCTCGCGCCGGTTGAACACCAGGTCATCGGCGAGCTCGCGCTCGAGCTCGGGGATCTCGCCGTACGGCGTGATGTGGTTCGGGTTGACCATGGCCAGGTCGAGCCCGGCCGCCACGCAGTGGTGGAGGAACACGCTGTTGAGCGCGCTGCGCGCCGGCAGCCCGACGCCGAAGGACACGTTGGAGACGCCGAGGCTCGTCTTGACGCCGGGAATGTTCTGCTTGATCATCCGGATGCCCTCGATCGTCTCCACCGCGCTCGGACGCCACTCCTCGTCGCCCGTGGTCAGGGTGAAGGTCAGGCAGTCGAAGATGAGCAGCTCGGGATCGAGCCCGTGCTCGGTGCAGCACAGCTCGGTCAGCCGCTGGGCGATCTCGAGCTTGCGCTCGCGCGTCTTGGCCATCCCCACCTCGTCGATGGTCAGCGCGATCAGCGCCGCACCGTGGGCGCGGGCGAGCGGAACGACCCGGTCGAGCTTGTCCCGGCCGGCCTCGAGGTTGATCGAGTTGACGATCGCCCGGCCGGGGATCTGCTCGAGCGCCGTCTCGATCACCTCGGGCTCGGTGGAGTCGACCTGGATCGGGGCGGGCTGGGTCAGGCTGATGCGCTTGACCACCTGGCGCATCTGCTCGTCCTCGTCCTGGCGCTCGGTCAGCGCCACGCACACGTCGAGGACGTGGGCGCCGCCGGTCACCTGATCCTCGGCCACCGTGACCAGGCCGTCGTAGTCGTCGGCCAGCAGCATCTCCTTGGCCTTGCGCGAGCCCTGGGAGTTGACGCGCTCGCCGACCAGGCTCGGGCGCGGGTCCTGGACGAGCGGCGTGGCGGCGATCATCGAGCTGAGGTGGGGAGGACGGGGGGCCGGCCGGGCCGGCGGCGTGTGATTCCTCACGCGCTCGGCGATGGCGGCGATGTGCTCGGGCGTCGTCCCGCAGCAGCCGCCGACGACGCTGATGCCGTAGCGGTCGACGAACTCGCCCAGGGTCTCGGCGAGCGGTCCGGGCTCCTCGGGGAAGATCGTCTCCCCGTTGGGGCCCTGGATCGGCAGGCCCGCGTTCGGGATGCAGTGCACGGGCAGGGCGGAGAACTCGGCCAGGAAGCGGATCGCGTCGCGCATGTCCTCGGGCCCGGTCGAGCAGTTCAGGCCGATGGCATCGACGCGCAGCGCCTCGAGCGTCGTGAGCACGGCGCTGATGTCGGTGCCGAGCAGCATCTTGCCGCCGTTGGGCAGCAGCGAGACGCTGCACTGGATCGGCACGCTGCGCCCGGCCGCCGTGAACGCCTCGCGGGCGCCGAACACGGCCGCCTTGACCTCGAGGATGTCCTGCGCGGTCTCGATGATGATGAGATCGACGCCGCCCTTGACCAGGCCGGCGGCCTGCTCGGCGAACACCGTGACGAGCTCCCGGAACCGGATCTGGCCGAGCGTCGGATCGTCGCTGGCGGGCAGGAACCCGGTCGGCCCGATCGACCCGGCCACGAACCGGTGCTCGCCCGCGGCCCGGCGTGCGATCTCGGCCGCCTTGACGTTGATCTCCTCGGTGTGCTCGGCCAGCCCCCACTCGCCGAGCTTCAGCCGCGAGGCCTGAAAGGTGTCGGTCTCGAGCACCTCGGCGCCGGCGTCGAGCATCGAGGTGTGGACGTGCTCGATGACATCGGGGCGGTTGAGCACGAGCACCTCGTGACAGCGCCCGGGCAGCCCGTAGTCGCGCTCGAGGCTGAGGTCGAACTGCTCGAGCGTGGCCCCCATGCCGCCGTCGAAGACGACGACGCGTTCGCGGGCGGCGGAAAGGAAATCGCGCATCGCTCGATGCTACCAACCTTGACACAGTTGTGAGAAGGTTGGGCGGGGGCGAGGCGGGTGGGGCGCGCCGCCGCGAGGCGGGTGGGCTGCGCGAGGCGGGTAGCGGGCGCGGCGCCGCCCGGCGACGAGCATGCTCGCAGCAGCGCGATGCGAATAAGTGCAGCACGAGTGGTCGATCCACTGCGCTGCTGCAGTTTCTCGGCTCAGGCGGGCATTTCTGCAGCAGCGCCGGATCGCGGGCGGCGATGCTGCAGTTATCCGCAGGACCGCCGCGCCGCGTCTGTCGCCGCCGGCAGGGCGGACCGGGCCGCGCCCGCGCGCTGGCCGCGCGCCGTCGCCGTCCCCGGCCCCGGCACCGCGAGGGACAACCGATCCCGCCCCAAGCCCGTCAGGCCAGGGCGGCGCGAATAAGTGCAGCCCGAGTGGTCGGATGCCACCGCGCTGCTGCAGTTTCTCGGCTCAGGGACGCATTTCTGCAGCAGCGCCGGGATCGCGCGCCGCGATGCTGCAGTTGTTGGGAGGGGCCGCCCCCTCACGACAGCGCCTCAGGCGTCGATCGCCACATGCCCCGCCTGGCCGGCCACGTTCCCCAGCCAGGCCCGGATCGACGGGTAGCCCGACAGGTCGAAGCCGCCCTCCTCGGCCACGTGCGTGTAGGCGTAGAGGGCGATGTCGGCGATCGTGTACTGCTCGGCGACGAGGAAGCGCCGGCCGGCCAGGTGACCCTCCATGGCAGCCAGGGCGGCGCGGCCCCCACGCTCCTTGGCCTCGCGCTCGGCGTCGCTCACCTCGATCCCGAAGTGGCGCCACATGCGCGCGACGGCGATGTTCGGCTCATGGCTGTACTGCTCGAAGAACAGCCACTGGAGGACCTGCGCGCGCTCGTAGCGCTCCTGGGGCAGGTAGCGCGTCCCGTCGGCGAAGTACCACATGATCGCGTTGGACTCGGCCAGCGGGCGGCCGTCGTCGAGCACGAGCGTCGGCACCCGCAGGGCGGGGTTGAGGTCGCCGATGAGTCCGGGGCGGTTCGAGCGATCGATCACGTCGAGCTCGTGGCGTTCGTACTCGATCCCGAGGTGGGCGAACAGCAGCCGGACCTTGTAGCAGTTGCCGGACACGGCGCTGTCGTAGAGGAGCATGCGGCAGAAAGCTACTCTCGGCGCGGTGCCATCGCCGGGGCGCATTTCCGCGGCGCTCGCCGCCGGCGCGCTCACGCCGCCCGCCTGCCGCCCGCTCGCGCGCCCGCCCGCCCGCTGGCCGCCTGCCGCGCCGGCCAGGGCGGGCTCGGACACAGTTGACGCCATCCCGGTGGCCCGGCTGCGATGATCCGCAGCCGACGGCCGGCCAGACCCACGCCCGAGGCGGCAGAGGAGGCAGTGAGATGAAGCTTTTTGGAGCCGGGCTTCCGCGCACCGGAACGCTCTCGCAGAAGGTGGCGATCGAGATGGCCGGTCTCGGAGAGTGCTACCACATGGTCAACGTGCTCGGGGACCTCTCCCAGGGGGCGGTGTGGCAGCGCGTTCTGTCCGGCGAGAGCGACCTGCGCGAGGCCCTGGCCGGCTACGGAGCCTCGGTCGACTGGCCGGGCGGCTTCTTCTACCGCGAGGCGCTGGAGGCCTTTCCCGAGGCCAAGTTCCTGCTCAGCGTGCGTGACCCGCAGGCCTGGGAGCGCAGCATGCGCCAGACGATCTGGGACGTCCTGTACGCGGACAGCATCATCCATGACCTGTCGAGCGCTCGCTGCCGGGTCGATCCCGGCTGGCGGTCCTACATCGAGCTGATGAGCGAGATGTGGGACCGGGTCGGCATGACCCCCGACTGCGACCTGGGGCGCGAGATGGAGCGCTTCAACCAGGAGGTCATCGACACGATCCCGGCCGAGCGGCTGCTCGTGTGGTCGGTGGCCGACGGCTGGGAGCCGCTGTGCGAGTTCATGGAGATCCCGGTTCCCCAGGCGCCGTTCCCGCGCCTGAACGACAGCGCCTCCTTCGGCGAGCGGATCGTCGACGGCGCGCTGCTCATCCTGCGCCAGTGGCGCGAGTCGGGCATGCCCGAGAGCCTCGCCTCGGAGCTGTCCGCGGAGCGATAGCCCCGAGAGCCTCGCCTCGGAGCTGTCCGCGGAGCGGTGGCGCGCCCGCCGCCCCGGCGCGCCGCGCACCACCCCGACCCGGCATGGATCACCCGCGCCGGCCGAGCGACGCTCGCCCGCCGCGCCGCCGCGCCGCCACTGGACCGCTCAGGCGAACCCGCACGCCGTCGCGGGGCCCCAGCGTGATCGTGCGCAGGCGCGCGCGCTCGAGCTCCGGGCGGGCGGCGCTCAACACGCCCCCGGCCCGTTCGAGCACCCGGCCGAGCACGAGCCGCATCTCCAGCAGCGCGAAGCTCGCCCCCAGGCAGCGGCGCGCGCCGCCGCCGAACGGCACCCACGTGTAGGTATCGGGGGCGTCCTCGCCGAGGAAGCGCTCGGGCCGGAACGCCAGCGGCTCCGGATAGAGGTCGGGGCGGGTGTGGATCGTCCGGATCGACGGGTTGATCTCGACTCCCTCGGGAATCTCGAAGCGGCCGAGCCGGAACGGCTCCCCGCGGACGATCCGTCCCACGGCGGGAATGACCGGCCGCAGGCGCAGCGCCTCGCGGGCGACGGCATCGAGATAGCGCTCCTCGCCGCCGCGGGCCCGGGCGAGCACGGCCGGGTTGTGCAGCAGCAGGTCGAACGTCCAGGCCAGGCCGGTGGCCGTCGTCTCATGCCCCGCCAGCAGCAACGTGAGGAGCTCGTCGCGGACCTCGGCGTCGCTCAGGCCGCTCCCGGTCTCATCGCGGGCGCACAACAGCGTGGAGAACACGTCGTCGCGCTGGTCGAGGTGGGGATCGGCGCGGCGGCGGGCGATCTCGGCCTCGATGAGCGCGTCGACGGCGGCGCGCCGGGCGGCGAACCGCTGCATGGCGTCCGGGGTGCGGCGCACTCGGCGGCTCAGCGCGAGCACCGACCCGAGCCGGCTCAGCGCGGCCACGAGCATCAGCCCGCGCGGGCGGGCGAGCGGCTCGATCATCGCCCGCAGGGCGACGGTCAGCTCGTCCGCGGCCGGCCCGGGGCCGAGGCCGAACACCGCCTCGACGATGACCGCCAGCGTGATCGCCTGCATGGACTCGAGCAGCGCGAACTCCCGGCCGACCGGCCAGCGATCGATCTCGCGGTCGGTGGCATCGAGCATCGTCCGCGTCCACGCCCGCATCCGCTCGCCGTGGAACGGTCCCAGCAGCAGGCGGCGATGGCGCAGGTGCTCGGCCCCATCGAGCAGGAGCACCGAGCGATGGCCGAGGATCGGACCGAGCAGTTCGTTCGCCTCCCCGGCGTGGAGCTGGGCGCTCTGGCCCTGGAAGACCTCCTTGACCAGGGCGGGGTCGAACACCATGACGAAGCCGTCGTCGAACAGGGTGCGCAGGAAGACCGCCCCGCCGTACCGGCGCCGGCACCAGTGCAGGAAGCGCACGCTGCCGGAGGCGAAGGCCACCGTCTGGACGAGGCGGGGCAGCGGCGGCGCCGGGGGCAGGCGGCGCGGCCCGGCGTGCGCTCCCGCGGCACCGGGTGGCCGCTGGAGCGCCGTGCTCACGTGGCCTGCGCGGTCGGCGACTGCGACGCGGCGGCCCGCGGATCGAGCTCGGCCAGCGTGAGCGGGCGCGCCGGCGGGCGGTCGAGCACGCGGCGGCGGTGCACGCTGCAGCTGCGGGTCCACGTGCAGGAGCTCGCCGCTCTCCATGGCCTGCCAGCCCGGATCCTCGTCCATCGGCTCACTGGCCACCACGACGGCGGCGCGACGGGCCAGCTCACCCGAGCGGACCCGCACCGAGCCGCGGGCGCTCGCGTGATCGAGATGGCGCCCGCCCGCCGGCCCGCCCGGCGCCCGCTCGAGCACGTGCAGCTCGTGGACGTCGGGATAGCGCAGCGCCCACAGCTCCCGGTCGCTGATCAGGATGATGTTGAGCGCGTAGACCGGCAGGTTGTCCGCCACCCAGCCGGCGGCCCGGACGATGCCCTCCCCGACGTCGCCGCTGGCCTCGATCTCGCGCGTGATGAGGGCGAAGAAGCGCTCGGAGTCGGTCTCGCCGTGCACGGCCGCCATGGCGGGACCGAGCTCCTGCTCGAGCCGGGGCAGGTCGCCGAGCACGCCGTTGTGGGCGAACAGGCGCCCGGCCTGCTCGAAGGGATGGGTGTTCTGGAGCGCCACCGCCCCGGTGGAGGCGTACCGGATGTGGGCCACGAACGTGCGGGAGTGGACCTCCCGCGCCTCGCGGGCGAACGCCTCGTCGGCGTAGGCGGCCAGCGGCTGCTTCTCAAGCACCGGGCGATCGTGGCGATCGAAGTAGCCGAGGCCCGTGCCGTCGGGCTCGCGCCGGCTCTGCACGGCCAGCGAATCCGGGGCTTCGAGCAGCCAGAAGGTCGCCCCCACGGGCTCGCTCCCACCGCTCATGCCGAACAGACGGCACATCTGGTCCCCGAACTTACCCGATACATTTGCCCCGCATGCCTGACCTGTCGAACCTGAGCGCGCGCTCGGCGCGCCTGGCGGCTCGAGGTGCGGTCGAATTGCGCTCGGCTGCGCACATGTTTCGGGCGGGCATCCTCGCGCCGCTGCCGCCCGCTGAGCTTCAGGCCGTGCGCCGCGCGCTGCGCGACTGGGGCCAGATCGGCGCCGCCATCGCCATCGCGGGCATCCGGCACCGCGACCGCCCCGGGCTCGTGGACGAGCTCGGGATGCTCACCTACGGTGCCCTCGACGACCGCTCGAGCGCCCTGGCCAGCGCCCTGTCTGCCCGCGGCCTGCGGGGCGGGGACTGCATCGGCATCCTCTGCCGCAACCACCGGGGCTTCCTCGACATCACGTTCGCGGCCGGGAAGCTGGGCGCCCGGGTGCTCTACCTGAACACCGACTTCGCCGGTCCCCAGCTGCGCGACGTGTGCCGCCGGGAGAACGTGTCGCTGCTCGTGCACGACGCCGAGTACGAGGAGCTCGTCGGCGCCATCGAGACCGAGCATGGCCGCCTGATCGCCTGGCAGGAGGGCCCGGCCAAGGCGCCGACGCTCGAGGAGCTGATCACCGCCCACGCCGGCGAGCGCCCGCCGCCGGCCGATGACGCCGGCGCGGTCGTGCTGCTGACCAGCGGGACGACGGGCACCCCGAAGGGCGCCCCCCGGCACAGCGGCGCCTCTCTGCACCCGCTCGGGGCGCTGCTGTCGAAGGTCCCCTACCGGGCCCGGGAGTCGACCTACATCGCCGCCCCGCTGTTTCACGGGCTCGGCTTCACCCAGTTCATCCTCGCCGTCGTGCTCGGCTCGACGGTCATCACCCACCGGCGCTTCCGCCCCGAGGTCGTGCTCGAGACGGTGAGCGCGCAGCGGCCGACCGGGCTCGTGCTCGTGCCGGTCATGCTCGCCCGGCTGATCACCCAGCTGGAGGAGAGCCCTGGTCGCTGGGATCTCGGCTCGCTGCGGGTCGTGTTCCTCTCCGGCGCTCAGCTCGAGGCCGAGCTCGTCCGCCGTGCCCACCGCACGATCGGCGGGAAGCTCTACAACTTCTACGGCACCACCGAGGTGGCCTGGGCCACGTTCGCGACACCCGCGGACCTTCGCGAGGCCCCGGGCTGCGCCGGGCGGGCGCCGTTCGGCACCATCCTGCGGCTCTACGACCGCGACGGGCGCCCGGTGCACGGCGCCGGGCAGGTGGGGCGGATCTTCGTCGGCAACGGCTTCCAGTTCGAGGGCTACACCGGCGGCGGCCACAAGGAGATGATCGACGGCCTGATGAGCACGGGCGACGTCGGCCACTTCGACGCCGCCGGGCGGCTGTTCATCGACGGTCGCGACGACGACATGATCGTGTCCGGGGGCGAGAACGTGTTCCCGAGCGAGGTCGAGGAGCTGCTGCTCACCCATCCCGGCGTGGCCGAGGCGTCGGTCGTCGGCGTCGAGGACCGCGAATTCGGGCAGCGGCTGGCCGCGTTCGTCGTCTGCCGGGGCGAGCACGAGCTCTCCGAGGAGGACGTCCAGTCGTTCGTGAAAGCGAACCTGGCCCGGTACAAGATCCCCCGCGAGGTCCATTTCCTGGCCGAGCTGCCGCGCAACCCGACCGGCAAGGTGCTCAAGCGCGAGCTGCGGGCGCGCCTGGACGGCGAGCAGCAGGCCGCCTGACCCGGGCGCCCCCGGCGGTCTCATCAGATCCTTAGCTGACGCGGGCTACTCTGGAGGCAGGATCGGTGACGACTGTTCAGGCTGCGCAAAGGATGGGTGATCCGACATGAGGCGACTGCGGACGATGTCTACCGGACGGCTTCTGGCTGCTCTGGCCGGAGTCGTGATCGCGATCTGCGCCAGTGCGGCGATCGCCGTCGCCGCCGCCGGGAGCGGTCCGGTGCCCCGGCGCGAGCCGCTGGCCACCGCCGTGCACGCCGCGCTCACCGCGCCGGCCGTGAGCGCGTTCAGCGCCCGGATCACCTTCACCAACCACCTGATCGACACGAGCGCCATCCAGGGCACGGATCCGCTGCTCACCGGCGGGAGCGGGCGCCTGTGGTACTCGAGCCGCGACGGGCTGCGGATCGAGATCCAGTCTGATAACGGCGACGCCCAGATCGTCGCCCGGGCCGGCAAGCTGTGGGCCTATGACCCCACATCGGACACCGTGTACGAGCTGGCGCTCCCGGCCGGTGCCGATCACGGCACGCACTCCGGGGCGCGCACCGAGCACGTGCCGACGATCGCCGACATCGAGACGGCGCTCCAGCGCGTCGCCGGACACCTGACCGTCTCGGGGGCCACGCCGGGCGATGTCGGCGGGCGGCCCACCTACACCGTCCGCGTCTCGCCCGCCTCGAGCGGCGGGCTGCTCGGCGGCGCCGCTGTGAGCTGGGACGCGGTGCACGGCGTGCCGCTGCGCTTTGACCTCTACGCCCGCGGTGACAGCTCCCCGGTCATCGAGCTGCGCGCCGGCGACGTCTCCTACGGTGCCGTCGCGCGTTCGGTGTTCACCATCAACCCGCCGGCCGGCGCCCACGTCGTCCACGTGTCGGTCCCGAGCCGCCGCGGGCTCGACTTCGCCGGACCCACGGCACAGGGCGAGCAGGCGATCACCGGCGTCTCGGCGGTCGCCGCGCGGGTGCCGTTCACGCTCGACGCGCCGGCCGCGCTGGCCGGGCTCACGCGCAGCTCGGTCACGCTCGTCGGCCGCGGCGCGGACGCGGGCGCGCTCATCACCTACGGCCAGGGCCTCGGCAGTGTCGTCGTGCTCGAGCGCCCGGGCCATGCGGCGAAGGTGGCCCAGCCCTCGGGTGACCAGCCGGGGCTGAGCCTGCCCAGCGCGACGATCAACGGCACGAGCGCGCAGGAGCTGCCGACCGCGCTCGGCACCGTGCTCGAGTTCGCCCGCAGCGGCGTGAGCTACACGGTCGCCGGTTCGCTGCCCGCCGGCCACCGTCGAGCGGGCCGCCCGCGGCCTGTGATCCGGCCGCGAGCCGGGAATGAGCGACGCACGCCCCGCCGGCGCTGAGCCGGAGGCCCCGCCGGTCGAGGTCCGGGGCCTGGTCAAGCGCTACGGCGAGCTGACCGCCGTGGCCGGCGTCGATCTCACGGTGCGGGCCGGCGACGTGTACGGATATCTCGGGCCCAACGGGGCGGGCAAGACGACCTCGCTGCGCATGATGCTCGGCCTCATCACCCCCACAGAGGGGGAGGTGCGGCTGTTCGGGCGCGATCCGCTGAGCGGGGTGGCCGCGCTCGCGGGCGTGGCCGGATTCGTCGAGGCGCCGACGTTCTATCCCTACCTGACCGGGCGGCGCAATCTCGAGCTGCTGGCCGCCTTCGACGGCCACGGCGCGGCCGGGCGCATCGACGAAGCGCTGGCCACGGTCGAGCTGAGCGGGCGAGCCGGCGACCGGGTGGGCGGCTACTCGCACGGGATGCGCCAGCGGCTGGGGATCGCCGCCGCGCTGCTGCGCGATCCCCGTCTGCTCATGCTCGACGAGCCGGCCACCGGCCTCGACCCCGCCGGCATGCGCGACATGCGCCGGCTCATCCGCCGGCTGGCCGACCAGGGCATGACCGTGCTGCTCTCCAGCCACCTGCTGGCCGAGGTCGAGGAGCTGTGCAACCGGGTGGCCATCGTGCGCCGGGGACAGATCGTCTACGAGGGCGAGATCGCCTCGCTGAAGCGCAGCGCCGGGACGACATACCGGCTGAGCACGACAGACGACGACCGGGCGCTGGCGATCTGCCGCGGGCTGGACGGGCTGACCGGGGTGCGCGTCGAGCGACGTCAGATCTGCTTCGTGGCCGAGGAGAGCGCGGTCGCCGCCCTGTCGCGGGCGCTCGTCGAGGCGGGCGCGCTGATCACCGCGCTATCGCCCGAGACGGTGACGCTCGAGGACCTGTTCTTCTCGCTCACCGAGGGGGACGGGGAGTCGGTGCCGGACGGCGGGGCGGCCGGGAGCGAGCCGGTGGAGGCCGCGGCGTGAGCCCGGGAGTGCTCACCGTCTACCGCTGGGAGCTGTTCAAGCTGCGCTTCCAGAAGCGGACCTACCTGGGCCTTGGTGCGTCGGTCATCGTGCCGATCCTGTTCGTGCTGGCGATCCACTTCCGCCACCACGACCGCCACGGGGGCGACTTCGCCTTCTCGTCCTACCTCGACCGCAGCGGGCTGGCGGTCCCGCTCGTGATCATGCTGTTCGGCGCGGTGTGGATGTTCCCGCTCATCACCGCGCTGGTGGCCGGGGACATCTTCGCCTCCGAGGATCACAACGGCACGCTGAAGACGATCCTCACGCGCTCGCTCGACCGCTCCCAGGTGTTCGCCGGCAAGCTGCTCGCGGCGGCCACCTACGCGGTGGCGGCGATCCTGCTCGACATCACCGTGGCGGTCATCGCCGGCTGCATCCAGTCGGGGTTTCACTCGCTCCAGAGCCTGTCCGGGACGATCGTCTCGGCGCCGAAGTCGCTCGAGCTGGTGTATGCGGCCACGCTCATCTACCTGATCCCGATCGCCACCATCGTGGCCATCGGGCTGCTGCTGTCGGCCATCACCCGCAACAGCGCCGCGGCGGTCGTCGGCACGCTGATGATCTCGCTGCTGTTCCAGCTCATCGGGATCCTGCCCGGGCTCGGCGGGGCGCAGCCGTATCTCCTCAGCACCCAGTTCAACGCCTGGCAGGGGCTGCTGCGCACGCCGATCGACTGGGCACCGGTCATCCGGGCCGTGTGGGTGTGCGCGATGTACGGGATCCCGGCGCTCGTGGCCGCGTTCCTGGTCTTCCTGCGCCGCGACGTCGCCGGCGGATAGCGCAGATCTTGGGAGGTCGGCCTCGAGGCCGGACCCCTGGCCGGTGATTCTGGGCCGCGCTGCGCGCGGCGTCCATGGGGCCTGACATCCGGACGCTCGCGTGGGCGGGCGCCGGCCAGCTTCCGCCCCGGCCGTGCCCCGCAAAGCCGCGTGCTACATAACCAACCGTATACGTGGGTGATGTAGCAAGCGCCGCGTCCGCGTGGGCTACGAGAGCGAGTGGCACTCGAGCTGATCGCCGTCGGCCCGGTGAAGCAGCGGCTCGACGTCCTCCGCGGGCATCGGGCGGGCGAACAGGAACCCCTGGGCCCCGTCACAGCCGAGCTCGCGCAGGCGGTCGACCTGGGCCTCGGTCTCGACGCCCTCGGCCACGACGCGCAGCCCGAGCGCGTGGGCGAGGTCGACGACGGCACCGACGACCGGCGGCTCGTCGGAGCCGATCTCGGCGAGCAGGCTCTGGTGGATCTTGATCCCATCGACGGGCAGGCGGCGCAGCTCGAGCACCGAGAATGAGCCGGTGCCGAAGTCGTCGATCGTCGTGCGCACGCCGATGTCCTGGAGCGCTCGCAGCGCGCGGGAGGCGAGTGCCGGGTTGCGCGCCACCGCACTCTCGGCGACCTCGAGGCAGAGGGCATCGGCCTCGACGCCGGCCCGGCGCAGGTGGGAAGCCAGACTGGCCGGGAAACCGATGTCCTCGAGCTCGCGCTGGGAGAGGTTGACCGCCAGCGTCACGCCCGGGCGCTGCTCGCGCCAGCCCGGTAGCGCGCGCAGCGCCTCGGCGAGCACGTAGCGGCCGAGCTC
The DNA here is from genome assembly GCA_963848745.1 of uncultured Solirubrobacterales bacterium. Classification (GTDB taxonomy): domain Bacteria; phylum Actinomycetota; class Thermoleophilia; order Solirubrobacterales; family Solirubrobacteraceae; genus Palsa-465. Next base: position 462,094 of record CAWKEO010000004.1, read on the forward strand.
GAGCACGAGCCCGGTCTGCTCGGCCAGGGCGATGAAGTCCCCGGCCCCGATCAGTCCCCGCTCGGGGTGCTCCCAGCGCAGCAGCGCCTCGAGGCCGACGACCACGCCACTGGCGGCGAGCGAGTAGTGGGGCTGGTAGTGGACCCTCAGCTGGCCCTCCTCGAGGGCCCGGCGCAGCTCGGCCTCGAGCTCGATCCGCTCGAGCGCCCGGTCGCGCGTGGTCTCGTCGAAGAGCTCGAAGCGGCCGCCGCCGCGCTCCTTGGCCCGGTACATGGCCGCGTCGGCCTCGCGGATGACCGTCTCGGCCGACGTGCGGGGATCGCCGACCATCGCGATCCCCATGCTGACCGTGATCACGACCTCCCCGTGGCCGAGGTCGATCGGCATCTTGCAGGCCCGGGCGATGCGCTCGGAGATGAGCACGACCTCCCGCTCGTCGGCCAGCTCCTCGAACAGGAAGGTGAACTCGTCGCCGCCGAAGCGAGCCACCGTGTCCATCGGCCGGAGCATCGTGCGCAACCGCTCGGCGAGCTCGACGAGGAGCGTGTCGCCGGCGCCGTGGCCGCGCGAATCGTTGATCTCCTTGAAGTTGTCGACGTCGAGGAACAGCACAGCCACGCAGGCCCCCGAGCGCCGGGCGCGATCGAGCGCGACGCCGAGGCGATCGAGGAACAGCGCCCGGTTTGGGAGGCCGGTGAGGGCATCGTGCAGCGCCCGATAGGTGAGCTGGACTTCGGCCGCCTTGCGCTCGATGGCATGAGCGACCGACCGCCGCAGGAGGGCGGGGCACAGCTCGGCCCGGTGCAGGTAGTCCTGGGCCCCGACGCGCAGGGCGCTGAGCGCCGACTCGTGGTCGGCCTCGTCGCCGATCACGACGATCGGCACGTCGGCGGCTGCGCTACGCAGCTGCTCGACGTCCGGCAGCCACGCCTCCGCGGACCCGGCCGTGTCGAGCAGGATGCAGGTCGCGTGGCCGAGCGTGAGGTCGTCCAGCGCGTCCGAGAGGCGCTCGGCGTGGGCGATGACCAGCGAGGCCGGCCAACTGGCCCGGAGCATCTCGCCCACCCACAGCGCGGCTCGCGGATCGGGCTCAACGAGCAGCAGGCGCAACGGTGCGCCTGCGGGCATGGCGATGTCATCCTGACGTTTCCCCCGGTCCAGCTGCAAAGCTACTCTTCCTTCCTGAAAGGTGAGCTTACCGCATCATTATGCGTGCTCTGGCGATACAAATCAAAGCCGGGTCCGAACCACCGCGGAAGCCCGAATGTCAGCGCTTTCTCATCCGGGTCTTAGCCATCCCTTCTGATCGGGCACGATAGTGGCAGCATGGATTCCCACGTCCGCTCCGCTCCGCCCTCCTCCGCCGCCGCGCGCGATCGGGACGCCGCGCTGGCCCGCGCGGGGCGGGTGCGTGGGCTCACCATCGCCGGATCGGCTGCCCTGAGCGCCGCCCTCGCCGGGCTGGTCGCCGCCTCGCCGCCCAGCCAGGCGAGCACGAGCGCGAGCGCGCCCCGCGGCACCGCCGCCCGGGTGACGCCGCCTGCGCGTCCGGTCGTCCTGCGCGCCCCCCAGCTGCCGCCGCTGGAGAGCGCCTCGGCGCTCGGGCTGAAGGCGCCGAGCCAGCCCCCTCAGTCGGGCAGCTCGGACCAGAGCAGCGGTGGCGGCTCCCAGGGCCGCCGCGAACGCCCCGACGGGGAATACGGGTGCGGGAAATACCGGCGCCGGGAACACAGGCGCGAGCGCGGCCCAGAGCGATCCGCAGGAGCCGACGCCCGCCCCCAGCCAGACCGTGACTCCGGCGGCACCGCCGGCCCAGGCCGCGCCCTCGGGGGGCGCGGTGTCGGGCGGCTCTTGACGAGGCTCCGGACGGGCCGAGGATGAGCGCGGCGCCGGTCAGCGCGAGCTGGTTGGCTCTCGGCACGACCGCCCTGGTCGCCGTCACCGAGCCATCCGGGCTCGAGCGCGCCCGCACGGCCACCGAGCGCGTCCTCGCGGCCTTCGACCTCGCCTGCTCCCGGTTTCGCGACGACGCCGAGATCGTCGCGGTCGCCCGCGAGGCCGGGCGCCCGGTGGCGATCAGTCCGCTCCTCGCCGAGGCGGTGGCGGCGGCCCTGCGGGCGGCGGTGCTCACCGACGGCGACGTCGACCCCACACTGGGCGGCGCCCTGTCCGCGCTCGGCTACGACCGCGATTTCGCCCAGCTGGACGCTCGCGGCCCCGCCCGGGTGCGCGCGGTCCGCATCCCCGGCTGGCGGGCCGTGCACGTCGATCGCGAGGCGGGCACGCTCGAGCTCCCGCCCGGCCTGTCGCTCGACCTTGGGGCCACGGCGAAGGCGCTGTGCGCCGACTACGCCGCCGCTGCCGCCGCGGCGGCAAGCGGCGCCGGCGTGCTCGTGTCGCTCGGCGGTGACCTGGCCATCGCCGGCTCGGTCCCGGCGGCCGGCTGGCGGGTGCGGGTCACCGACGACCATCGCGCCGGCGTCGAGGCGCCGGGGCAATGGATCACCCTACGGGAGGGGGGCCTGGCCACCTCGAGCACCGAGGTGCGCCGGTGGGAGACCGACGCCGGGCCGGCCCACCACCTGCTCGACCCGGCCACCGGCCAGCCGATCGCCTCGGCCTGGCGCACGGCCAGCGTGTGCGCGGCCACCTGCCTGGACGCCAACATCGCCTCGACGGCGGCGATCGTCCGCGGCGAGCGTGCGGTCGGTTGGCTCGAAGAGCTCGGGCTGCCGAGCCGCCTGGTCACCCGCACGGGCACCGTGCGCCATCTCGCCGGCTGGCCGCCCCAGGACGATGACCTCGAGGCCGCGAGCGCACTGGCCACCGCCGGGACCGCCCGATGAGCCTCGCGCTGGCCACCGCCGGCCCGAGCGCCTACTGGTACCTGACCCGCGGCACCGGCACCGTCTCGCTCGTCCTGCTCAGCGTGACGGTCGTGCTCGGCGTGCTCGACGTCGAGCGCTTCACGGCGCCCCGATGGCCGCGATTCGTCGTCGACCGCGTCCATCGCGATGTCTCCCTGCTGGCCATGGCCCTGCTCGTGGTCCACATCGTCACCAGCGTGCTCGACAGCTTTGCGCCGATCAGCCTGCTCGACGCGGTGATCCCGCTGCACTCCTCCTACCGCCCGCTCTGGCTCGGGCTGGGTGCGGTGGCGTTCGACCTCATGATCGCGGTGTGGCTGACGAGCATGCTGCGTCGCCGCATCGGCTACCGGAGCTGGCGCATCGTCCACTGGCTCGCCTACGCGTGCTGGCCGGTGGCCGTGCTGCACTCGCTCGGCACCGGCAGCGACGCCCACTCGGCCTGGCTGCTCGCGCTGACCGTCCTCAGCCTCATCGCCGTCCTGGTGGCGAGCGGCGCGCGCGTGCGGCGGGCGCGCCCGTCCCTGCCCTCGATCCGCCCCGCCGCCGTCGCCGCTCTCGGCCTCGCCACGATCGGTCTGGTCGTGTTCGCCCTGCTTGGCCCGCTGGCCCCGCACTGGGCGCGGCGCGCGGGCACGCCGGTGGCGCTCCTGCGCTCCGCCCATCCGGTCGCGCTGCACCCGGCCGCGCGCGCGGCGGTGAGGACGACGGCCACCCGGGCCACGTTCCGGCTCCCGTTCAGCGCCCAGCTGAGCGGCCAGGTCCGTCAGATCCCAGCGCCGGGCGGCGCGCTCGTCGACCTCGTGCTCAGCGCCACCGGTCAGATCAGTGGCGTGCTGCGCGTCCGGATGGCCGGGCAGCCGGTCCCGGGCGGTGGGCTGTCGCTGACCGGTAGCCAGGTCCAGCTCACCGCAGTCGGGCTGACCTCAGCCTTTGAGGGGACGATCTTCGAGCTCCGGGGCGAGCAGTTCGTCGCTCGGGTGACCGACTCGGCCGGGCGTGTCCTCACGCTCCGGGCGCAGCTGAGCATCTCCGGCAACAACACCGTGACCGGGACGCTGAGCGGCGCGAGTGCCTGACGGCCTACGCTGAGGAAGCCGATGAGCGTCGCCCATCACGGTCTGCCCCGCCTGCTCGCCGGCCTCGGGCCGGGGCCGGAGGCCATGACACTGGGCGAGCACGAGGCCGTGCACGGCCCGCTGCCCCGCCTGCGGTCCGCCGAGCTCATCGACGCCGTGACCCAGAGCGGGCTGCGCGGACGCGGTGGAGCGGACTTTCCCACCGCGCGCAAGCTCGAGGCGGTGGCGTCTGCGCGCCGCGTCTCGGCCGTCGTCGTCAACGGCTCGGAGACCGAGCCGGCGAGCCACAAGGACGCGCTGCTGCTCGGACGGCTGCCGCACCTCGTGCTCGATGGCGCCGTGCTGGCCGCCGACGCGGTCGGAGCGCGGGAGATCATCGTCCGCCTGAGCGGCCGGGCGGTCCGGGCCCAGCCGTCGCTCGAGCGGGCGATCGGGCAGCGCTCCGACCCGGTCACGGTGCGGATCGCCGCCGGGCCCGGCGGCTACGTGAGCGGCGAGGAGAGCGCGATCATGAACGCGCTCGCGGGTGGGCCGCCGATTCCGGTCGCCGTCCCGCCGCGGCCGTTCGAGCGCGGCTACCGCGGGCGCCCGACGCTCATCCAGAACGCCGAGACCCTCGCTCAGCTCGCGCTCGTGGCCCGGTTCGGGCCCCACTGGTTCCGCGAGCTGGGGACTCGAGCCGACCCGGGCAGCGCTCTGGTGACGATCTCCGGGGCGGTGGCGGCGCCCGGCGTGTACGAGCTCGCCTTCGGCACGCCGATGGACGAGCTGTTGAGCGCGGCCGGAGGACCGACCGACCAGCTCCAGGCGCTGCTCGTGGGCGGCTATTTCGGCACCTGGGTGGGGGCGGGGCCGGCCCTCGAGTTGCGGCTGGCCCGCGAGGACCTCCGTTCGGTCGGCTGCTCGCTCGGCTCGGGGGTGATCATCGTGCTCGGCCACGCATCCTGCGGCCTGCTGGAGAGCGCGCGGGTGATCGATTACCTGGCCCGCTCCTCGGCCGGCCAGTGTGGCCCGTGCGTGCACGGGTTGCGGGCGATCGCCGACGCGGTGCTCGACCTGGCCGACGGCCGTGCCGCCCAGGGGCAGTTGGCCGAGGTCCAGCGCTGGTGCCGCGAGGTCCGGGGCCGGGGGGCGTGTCACCACCCCGACGGGGCGGTCCGCTTCGTGCAGAGCACCCTGGCCGTGTTCGCGACCGAGATCGAGCGCCATCGCGGCGGACGCTGCGGCGGGGTGCCCGCCGGACTGCCACTGGGGGAGGACCTGATCCCGATGATGAGGAGAACACGATGAGCGAGGCGATGCACCTGCGCATCAATCCGATCGCCTGCGAGGCACACGGGCTGTGCGCCGAGCTGCTGCCCGAGTTGATCCGCCTTGACGACTGGGGCTACCCGATCATCGAGCAGCCGGAGGTCCCGGAGGAACTGCTCGGCTTGGCCCGGCGCGCCGTCGACGCCTGCCCGACGCTGGCCGTGCTGCTCGAGGCGCGCGAGCCCTCGGCGAACCGGTAGCCCGGGGGACAAGAAATTCACCCGGGTGGTCTTGTCAATCGGTGACAGATGAGTTACTGTGTCGCCACCGGCAGGAGGTAGAACACTATGAACCGCACCAAGTCCAATCACATCATCGTGCACATCGCGCCCGGCGCGCGCATGATGGGGATCCGTGCGTTCGCTCGTGTCTCCACCGCCCGCCGTCTCGCCCTCGCCGCCACGATCACGCCCTAGCCGCATCGGGCGTATCCACTGCAGGCGAGGGCGATCCACCGGATCGCCCTTTTTGTTGGCCGGGTCAGACCGGAGAGGCGCTCGCACTGTCTCATATCCCTGAGGTGCGCCCGCCGCGCTCACCGTCACAGTGACTCAAGTGTCAATGTGACGCATTGCTGAGTGTGACGGTGACCGCTGCGCGCGACACCTCGCACTCACCACACCCAGAAAGGAGGCTCGCGATGCGAGCCATACACCGGGCGGGCGTCCGGCGTCCGCTCCTGCTCACTCGTCGCCGGCGCGAGCTCTGGCGCGCGCGGCGTGGCGAACGCGTGGCCGACCAGGCGCATCGGGCCGAGATGCTCGTGCGGCTGGCCAGCGAGCGGGGAGCCGCCCCGCTCGCGCCCGTCGACACCGCCGCGCTGCGGCATGGCTGGCGCCCGCGCTGACCGGCCCCGCTCAGAACTCGGCGTTCGGGCCCCCGTCCTCACCCAGGCGGACGGGAGGCCCGGGCGCCCGCGGAGGCTCGGCGCCGGCCGGGAGGAGCTCACGCTGCCACCAGGCGACGTCGCGCCAGGCGCCGGCTTTCCACCCGACCTGACGGTAGACCCCGACGAGCTGGAAGCCGAGCGCGCGATGCAGGCCGACGCTGCCCGGGTTGGGCAATGTCACGCCGGCGCAGGCGCTGCGCAGGCCCTGGCGAGCGAGGAGGTCGAGCAGGACGCGGTACAGCGCCCGGCCCGCCCCTCGGCGGCGGTGGCTCTCGGCCACGTAGACGGTGACGTCGCACGCCCACCGGTAGCCGGGCCGCTGCCGGTGCTGGGACGCGTAGGTGTAACCCGCCACCGCGCCGTCGTCGTCGGCTACGAGCCACGGATAGGCCCGCGAGATCGTCTCGATCCGGTGCGCCATCGTGGCGGCATCTGGTGGCGTCTCCTCGAACGACACCGCGGTGTCGCTGACGAACGGGGCGTAGATGGCCGCGCAGGCGGCGGCGTCGCGGGCGGCGTCGGCGTGACGGATCTGCACGTGCGCCATTGTGCCCGGAGCCGGGAGGCGCCGGCGTCCCCCGGACCCGGGGGTACGCCGCTCTGCGGCGTACCCCCGAGGCAGGGCCAGCGTCAGCTGGTCATGCCCGTGAACTGTCCGCCGGTGATGTTCAGCACCTGGCCATGAACGTAGTTCGACCACGGCGAGCAGAGGAAGAACACGCCTCCGGCCGCCTCTTCGGGCGTGCCCGGCCGACCGAGCGGGATGAGCATCGAGGCCATGCCGCGCAGCTGATCGGGGATCCCGAGCTGCACTTTCTCGCCGCCGATCTCCATCACGTTCGCTTCGTCCTTGGAGGCGGTCAGGCGGGTCTCGATGTACCCGAAGGCGACCGCGTTGACGTTGATCTTGAACTGGCCCCACTCCTTGGCCAGCGTCTTGGTCAGGCCGACGACGCCCGACTTGCCGGAGGAGTAGTTGGCCTGGCCGGCATTGCCCATGGTGCCGGAGATCGACGAGACGTTGACGATCTTGCGGAACACCTCCTGGCCCTGGTCGCGCTCCTGCTTGGCCGGCTCGCGCATGTGGGGCGCCACGGCGCGACACATGCGGAACGGCACCACGAGGTGGATGTCGAGCATGCGCTGGAACCAGTCGTCGCTCATCTTGTGAATCGGGGCGTCGAGCGTGTAGCCGGCGTTGTTGACCAGGATGTCGACGCGACCGAACTCGTCGATGACCTTCTGCACGAGCTGGTCGGGGACCCCCTCCTTGGTCAGGTCACCGCCGAAGACGAGCGTCTCGCCGGCGATCTCGCCCGCCGTCTGCTCGGCCACATCCGTGTCGAGGTCGTTGATCAGGACCTTGGCCCCGTGCTCTGAGAGGAGCTCGGCCGTCGCCCGGCCGATGCCGCGCGCGGAGCCGGTGACGATCGCCACCTTGCCGTCGAGAACTGCCATTGCTGCCTTTCGTCCGCTGACTGAGTGGGTGGCATATTGCCACCCTCCGGGCGGCCGTGTACCTCGGGGGTATAGAGTCCGGCGGCCCCATGAACGCCCGCGAATGGATCACCGCCTATGCCGAGCGCCTCGGGGTCCCGCCTCCGACCCCGGAGGAGTTCGCCCAGCTGCTCGACCTGGCCGGGGAGGCGGCGCACAACTCCGAGCGGGTGGCTGCGCCGGTCAGCTGCTGGGTCGCGGCCCGAGCCGGCCTGAGCCCCGCCCAGGCGCTGGCCAGCGCTCGGGAGGTGAGCGCAAGTGGCTGAACGGCCCTACGACATCGTCCTGTTCGGCGCCACCGGGTTCACCGGTGCGCTGACCGCCGAGTACCTGGCCGCCCATGGCCCCGGCGAGCTGCGTTGGGCTCTGGCCGGCCGCAACCTGGACAAGCTGCGCGCCGTGCGGGATCGCCTCGGTCCCGGTGCGGCCGAGCTCGAGCTGATGCAGGCCGACATCGGCGATGAAGCCTCCATGCGCGCCGTGGCCGAGGCGGCCAAGGTGCTCATCACCACGGTCGGCCCCTACATCAACCTGGGCGAGCCGATCGTGAAGGCGTGCGCGGCCGCCGGCACCGACTATGTCGACCTGACCGGCGAGCCTGAGTTCGTCGACCGGATGTGGCTCGCCTACCACGAACAGGCGCAGGCCACAGGCGCACGGATCGTGCATTCGTGCGGGTTCGACTCCATCCCCTACGACCTGGGCACGCTGTTCACCGTGCAGCAGCTCCCCGAGGGCGTACCGCTCGAGGTCGACTGCTTCGTGCGGGCCGGGGGGACCTTCTCGGGCGGCACCTATCAGTCGGCCCTGCACATCATGGGCCGCCTGCGCCAGGGACAGCAGGTGGCGCGCGAGCGCCGCCGGCAGGAGCCGCGCCCGGACGGTCGCAGCGTCCGCGGCGTCACCCGCCCGCCGCACCGCGAGGACAGCGTCGGGGCCTGGGTGGTCCCGTTCCCGACCATCGATCCGGTCACCGTGCTGCGCTCAGCGCGGGCGCTCGACCGCTACGGACCCGACTTCCGCTATGGCCACTACCTGGCCGTCCGCCGGCTCCCCGTGCTCGGAGGCCTGGCCCTCGGCGCCGGATCGCTCATCGCGCTGGCTCAGATCCCGCCCGCCCGGGCGGCTCTGCTGAAGCTGAAGGCCTCAGGCGAGGGCCCGAGCGCGGAGCAGCGCGCCCGCTCGTGGTTCAAGGTCCGCCTGCACGGATCGGGTGGTGGTCAGAGTGTGCAGACCGAGGTGAGCGGGGGGGACCCCGGCTACGGGGAGACGGCGAAGATGCTCGCCGAGTCGGCGCTCTGCCTGGCCTTCGACACCCTGCCCGAGCGCTCCGGCCAGCTCACGCCCGCGGTGGCCATGGGCCAGCCGCTCATCGACAGGCTCACCCGAGCCGGCATCGCCTTCCGCACGCTCGGGGCCGACTGAGCCAGCTCATCGGCGCCGGCTACCTGAGCTCGGCCGACGTCTTGCCGAGCAGCTGGCGGGCGATGATGAGCAGCTGGATCTGCTGGGTGCCCTCGAAGATGTCGAGGATCTTCACGTCGCGGGCCCACTTCTCCAGCAGCTCGCCCTCGCCGTAGCCGATCGACCCGCACAGCGCCACGCAGCGCAGCGCGATGTCCGTGCCCACGCGCCCCGCCTTCGCCTTGGCCATCGAGGCCTGGAGCGAGTTCGGCTTGCGGTTGTCGGCCATCCACGCCGCTTGCAGGGCGAGCAGGTGCGCGGCCTCCCAATCGGACTCCATGGCGATGAAGTCCGCCGCCGCCGCGCTCTGCAGGTGGGGCGGGGTCTTGTAGTCGATCTCCACTCCCGACGCCTCGATCAGCTCGCGGGTGCGCTCGAGGCACGCGCGGGCGACGCCGATGGCCATGCCGGCGACGAGCGGACGGGTGTTGTCGAAGGTCTGCATGACGCCGGCGAAGCCGCCTTTCGGGGCGATCTCGGGGTCCCCCAGCAGGTTCTCCTTCGGGACCCGGCAGTCGCTGAGCACGAAGTTCGCCGTGTCGGAGGCGCGGATGCCGAGCTTGTGCTCGAGGCGATCGAGCTTCAACCCCGGGTTGTCGCGCTCGACCACGAAGGACTTGATCGCCGCCCGCCCGGCCGAGCGGTCGAGCGTCGCCCACACCACGATCAGCTCGGCCCGGTCCCCGGAGGTGACAAAGATCTTCTCGCCGTTGAGGACGTACTCGCCGGTCTCCTCGTCGAGGCGCGCGGTCGTGCGGATGGCCGCCGAGTCCGAACCCGCCTCGGGCTCGGTGATGGCCATGGCCGCCCACTTGCCGCCGAAGCGCGCCAGCTGCTCCTCATCGGCCACGGCGGCGATGGCGGCCTGGCCGAGCCCCTGGCGGGGCATCGTCAGCAGCAGGCCGACATCGCCCCAGCACAGCTCGATCAGCCCGAGCAGGCTGGCCATGTTCGACCCGTTGCGATTGCCGTCCTCGTCCTCGCCTGACGGCGAGGATTGCGAGTTGGCCTGGCGGCCAACATCGCGGCCGTGGCTCCTCGAACCGTTCGCTGAGCGACCACCCACGGCGCCCGCGCCGGCGCCACCGAGCCCGCCCGACTCGTTCATGCCGTCGATGACGGCGGCGAGCATGTCGAGCTCCTTCGGATAGGCGTGCTCGGCCAGGTCGTACTTGCGCGAGTTGGGGCGGAACACCTCGGCGGCCACCTGGTGGGCCTGGCCCACCAGCCCGTTGAACTTCTTCGGGATCTCCAGATTGATCGGCATCAGACGAGCACCCCACCTTCCATGAGCCCGGCGGCGCGCAGGTCGCGATACCAGCGCTCGACCGGGTGCTCCTTGACATAGCCATGGCCGCCGAGCAGCTGGACGCCGTCGGAGCCGATCGCCATCCCGCGCTCGGCGCACAGGCGGCGGGCGAGCGCGACCTCGCGGGTGAACGGGAGGCCCTGGTCGACGCGGGCGGCCGCCCGGTAGGTGGTCAGGCGCATCCCCTCGAGCTCGATGGCGATGTTCGACACGGTGAACGCGACCGCCTGCCGGTGGGAGATCGCCTCGCCGAACGCGGTGCGCTCGTTCACGTACTGGCGGACGTAGTCGAGCACGGCCTGACCGGTGCCGACGGCCAGCGCGCACCAGCCGAGCCGGGCCAGCGCCACGCACTCGGCGTAGACCTCGGGCGACCCTTGGCCGAGCAGCGCGGCGTCGGGCACCTCGACGCCCTCGAGCAGCAGCCGGCCGGTGGCCGCCGCGCGGGCGCCCATGGCCGGTTCGGGCTCGGTGGCCAGGCCCTGGAGGCCCGCCTCGACGATGAACAGTGCCGGTCGCCCGTCCTCGAGAGCGGCCGCGACGACGAACAGCTCGCTGTCGGCGGCCCGGGCGACGAGCGCCTTCTCGCCGTCGAGCACGAAGCCGCCGCCACGGCGTCGCGCCGTCGTGTGCAGGTCGAAGGGGTTGAACAGCGCGCGCGGCTCCTGGAGGGCCAGCGCGGCCGCGGGCACGTCGTCGCCGACGAACGCGGGCAGATAGGTGGACTGCTGGGCGGCGTCGCCCCACAGGCCGAGCGCGGTCGAGACCGCGGCCGGAGCCAGGCAGGCGAGCGCCATGCCGAGGTCGCCCTGGGCGAGCGCCTCGCTGATGAGCACGGAGGTGACCGCCGAGCGCTCCTGCACCGCGCCGCCGAGCTCCTCGGGGACGCCGACCATCGTCAGGCCGAGCTCGTTGGCCTGGGTGAGCAGCTCGGGCGGCGTCGCGCAGGCGGCGTCGGCCGCCTCGGCGGCCCGGCGCAGGCGCTCGAGGCCGAAGCTGCGCACGGTGTCGCGGAGCATCTCCTGCTCGTCGGAGGGGGTGATGTCGAACAGGTCGCTGCGGCGCGCGCGCGGCTGGCGGGCCGGGCGGGTCAGCTTCTGGGCGGCGGCGAAGGTCCGTCCGGCGCGGGTGGCGGTGCGCACGGTCTGCTTGGACACCCCGTGGAGCAGACGCTCCGTGGGATCGCGCAGACCCAGGCGGTCCATCAGGTCCGAGCCGGCGAGGCGGTTGAGCGCCCGGAGACCGACGGCCATGCCCTTTTCGGCCAGGTTCTGCTGTGCGGTCGGCATGCGCCGACGATATCACAGTACGGTGTGACATCAGATGATGTAAAGATCCCCCAGCGCACGGGGCCGGGCGACTTATGGAACATTTATCCGGCGGCCGTCATCCTCCCTCCGTGCGCGTGTTGATCGCCGAGGACGAGCGCCGGCTGGCCGAGACGATCGCCCGCGGCCTGCGGCGGGAGGGCATGGCCGTCGACCTCGCCGGCGACGGCGCCGACGCGCTGCTGAAGGCGCGGGTCATTCGCTACGACGTCGTCGTGCTCGATCGCGACCTGCCCGAGATGCACGGCGACGCCGTGTGCCAAACACTGCGGGGCGAACGGCCCGAGACCGGCATCCTGATGCTGACCGCGGCCGCCGGGCTCGACGACCTCGTCGAGGGGCTGTCGCTCGGCGCCGACGACTACCTGCCCAAGCCCTTCCGCTTTCCCGAGCTGGTGGCGCGCATTCGCGCCCTGTCGCGCCGCTCGACGCCGAGCCGGCCGCCCATGCTCGCCCACGGCGACATCGAGCTCGACCCGGCGCGGCGCTCGGTCACCCGCGGGGGAGACGACGTGCCGCTCACCCGCAAGGAATTCGGAGTGCTCGAGGCCCTGCTGGGGGCCGATGGCGCCACGGTGTCGGCAGAGGAGCTGCTCGAGCGCGTGTGGGACGAGCAGACCGACCCGTTCACGAACGTCGTGCGCATGACGATCATGACCCTGCGCCGCAAGCTCGGCGATCCGCCCGTGGTCGAGACCGTGACCGGCGTCGGCTACCGGATGGCGTGATGGCGGCCCGGCTGCGCGCCGTCCTGCCCGCGCCGACCGTGCGCCTGCGGCTGTCGCTGCTGTACGGGGTGGTGTTCCTCATCACCGGCGCCGTGCTGCTGACCATCGGCTACGCGCTCGTACGCCACAACCTCGATGCGCCGCGCTTCACCCGAGCCGAGCTGCGCCGGCTCGGACTGCCCGCCCAGCGGCCTCCCCGGGTCGGACGGCCCCCGGGCTTCGACCCCCGGTTCACCCGCTTCGGCGCCGCTGTGCGGAGCGCACTGCGCGCCCAGGCGCTGCACCGGCTCGTCTTCGAGTACATCGCCGCGCTCGCGGTCATGACGCTCGTCTCGGTCGCCGCCGGCTGGCTGCTGGCCGGCCGGGCGCTGCGGCCGCTGCGCCACATCACGGCCACGGCGCGGCGCGTCTCAGGGGAGAATCTGGGCGAGCGCATCGCCCTGCGCGGCCCCGCCGACGAGCTCAAGGAGCTCGCCGACACCTTCGACGGCATGCTCGGCCGCCTCGACGCGGCGTTTGCCAGCCAGCGTCACTTCGTGGCCAACGCGTCGCACGAGCTGCGCACGCCGCTGGCCATCATGCGCACCGAGATCGACGTCACGCTCGGTGATCCGGACGCCGACACCGGCGAGCTGCGGGCGATGGGGGAGACCGTGCGCGAGATGATCGACCGCTGCGAGCGGCTCATCTCCGGGCTGCTGTTCCTGGCCCGCAGCGAGGCGCTGGGCGGTCGCGAGGAGCCGCTGGACCTCGCCTCGCTGGCCGCCGACTGCATCACCGACATGAGCGCCCGCGCGCGCGCGGCCGAGGTGCGGGTGAGCGGTGCGCTTGCGTCCGCCTGGGTGCGCGGCGAGCCGGCCCTGGTCGAGCGGACGATCGCCAACCTGATCGACAACGCGATCCGCCACAACGAGCCCGGGGGCTGGGTCGAGGTCCGGACCGGTCAGGCGGACGGCCCGGCCGAGGTCGTGGTGGCCAACGGCGGCCCCCGCATCGATCCGGTTCAGGCCCAGACGCTGACCGAGCCCTTCCGCCGCCTGGATCGCAGCCGCGAGGGCTTCGGCCTCGGGCTCTCGATCGTGCGCACGGTCACCGAGGCGCACGGGGGATCGCTGTCGGTGCGCCCCCGCGAGGAGGGCGGGCTCGAGGTGCGGATCCGGCTGCCGGTGCTGCCGCCGGCCGGCCGGCCGGCGCTCGAGCGAGCCGCCGATCGGCCGGCCGCCCAGTTGTAAGAAGGCTTGAAGAGCGCACGGCGCTTATGCGCAGCTGACGAGACCGCCGCTACAAACGTGAGAGCTCCCGGGCGCGGAGCCGACACCCATGCGCAGACCACTTCACCTCTACCTGCTGGCCGCAGGGACGATCGCGCTGGCCATCCTTGCCTTCACGGCCGTTGGGACCCCGGCCAGCTCATCGCGCACCTCGACGGAGACCCTCACCGCCGAGCCCGGCGTCATCCAGACGACGGTCCAGGGCACCGGCAACGTCGAGGCCGGCACCGACGTCGATGCGAACTTCCAGACCAGTGGCACCCTGGCGGTCGTCGACGTGCACGTCGGCCAGCACGTCGTCGCGGGCCAGCTGCTGGCCGAGCTCGATCCGACCTCGGAGCAGCTCGCCGTCGACCAGGCCCAGGAGAACCTGGCCGCCGCCCAGGACCAGCTCACGGCACTCGAGGATGGGACGGCGACGTCGGGCTCGGGCTCAGGCTCGGGCGGCGCCGGCACTGGCACCGGCAGCGCGACGAGTACCTCGGATGAGCTGACCGGCACGAGCACTGAGTTCGTATCCGAGACGCGAGCACCCCGGCCGCGAAGAAGAAGAAGAAGAAGACGGCCGCAGGCGGCTCGGGGACGACGAGCACCACGACGACGCCGACGCGCACGAGCACCACCCCGACGCGCACGAGCGCGACCACCACGCCGACCCGCACCACCGGCGCGAGCGGGACGAACACGACCTCGACGACCACGACGACGACCCCATCGCCGGCCAGCATCGCCTCCGCGCAGGGCAACATCGACAGCGCCGAGTCCTCGCTGCAGAACGCCGAGCAGGCGCTGGCCAAGACCCAGCTGCACGCCCCGGCCACCGGCACGATCGTCTCGCTGGCCAGCCTCGAGCCCGGAGACTCGGTCTCCGCCGGCACGAGCGGCGCATCCTCGAGCACGTCCTCGAGCACCGCCAGCGGCGCCAGCGGCTCGAGCGGTGCCACGACGGCGGGCGGCCTGGGCGGGAGCGGCAGCTCGTCCTCGACCGGCTCCGGCTCCGGCTCCGGCTCGTCGAGCACCGCGTTTGCGGAGATCGTCGACACGAGCACGATGACGATGACCGTCGCCTTCAGCGAGTCCGACATCACCAAGGTGCATGTCGGTCAGACCGCTACGGTGTCGATCGACGCGCTGAGCGGAGTGGAGCTGGCCGCTCACGTCAGCTCGATCTCGACCACCGGTACGAGCAGCAACGGTGTGGTGAGCTACGACGCCACGCTCACGCTCGACCAGACCGACCCGTCCGTGCGGCCGGGCATGTCCGCGTCGGCCACGGTCATCGTGGCCCAGGCGAGCGGCCTCAGCCTGCCCACCCAGGCGGTCACGGGCAGCGGGTCGCTGGCCACGGTCAACCTGCTCCAGAACGGGCACACGGTCTCCCAGCAGGTCGTGGTCGGGCTACGGGGGACGAGCCGCGTACAGATCATCAGTGGCCTGAAGGCGGGCCAGCAGGTCCAGATCACGATCACGCTGCCCTCGCTCGGCTCCTCGAGCACGTCGGGGACGAGCGGCACCGGCACGCTGGGCGGCAGCACCCGCGGGTTCGGCGGCGGTGGGTTCGGCGGCGGCGGTGGCTTCGGCGGCGGCGCGGGCCTCCGGGCCATCGGAGGCGGCGGCTTCGGCGGGGGCTGATGGACGGCCCGGTCATCGATGTGCGCTCGGTGAGCAAGACCTACCGGATGGGTGAGATCGCCGTGCACGCGCTGCGCGGCGTGAGTCTGCAGGTCGCCCAGGGTGAGTACGTGGCCGTCATGGGCCACTCGGGGAGCGGCAAGTCGACGCTGATGAACATCCTCGGCTGTCTCGATACCCCCTCACAGGGGAGCTACCGGCTCGGCGGACTCGACGTGCGCGGCGCCGACGAGGACACCCTGGCCGATATCCGCAACCGCTCGATCGGGTTCGTCTTCCAGAGCTTCAACCTGATCCCGCGCACGCGGGCGCTCGCCAACGTCGAGCTGCCACTCGCCTACGCCGGCATCTCGCGGGCCGAGCGCCGCCGGCGCGCGCTGGGCGCGCTGCGGATGGTCGGCCTCGGCAACCGGGTCCAGCATCTGCCCTCCGAGCTCTCGGGCGGGCAGCAGCAACGGGTGGCCATCGCCCGCGCGCTCGTCACCCGGCCGGCGATGATCCTGGCCGACGAGCCGACGGGAAACCTCGACACCACCTCGGGCGAAGAGGTCCTGGGGATCTTCGAGCGCCTGAGCGACGAGGGGGCGACGATCGTGCTCATCACCCATGAGCAGGAGGTTGCCCAGCACGCCCAGCGGGTCATCCGCCTCAGCGATGGGCGAATCGTCGCGGACGAGCCCGTCGGGGCACTCCGGGGCGCGCGATGATCGAGGTCGTCCGCGTCGCGCTGGCCGGCCTGTCGGCGAACAAGCTGCGCACCGGCCTGACCGTGCTGGGGCTGATGATCGGCGTGGGGTCGGTGATCGTGCTCATCGCCGTGGGCACCGGGTCCTCGTCGGCGGTCGAGAAGCAGATCGACGCTCTCGGCTCCAACGTCCTGCTCGTCACCACCGGCCCGACGCTCGGCGGTCTGCGCCGCGGTGGGGCCACGAGCGCAGCCGAGCTGACGCTCGCCGATGCCCAGGCGCTCACCAACCGCTTCCAGGCCCCCGACGTGCAGAGCGTCTCGCCGGTCGTGTCCGCGAGCGGCACCGAGCTCGCCTACGGCACCTCGACCTATTCGCCCTCGTCGTTCGTCGGCACGACCCCGAGCTATGAGCAGGCGCGCAGCTACACGGTGGCGCAGGGCAGCTGGTTCACCGCCGCCCAGGAGAGCGCCCACGCGCGCGTGCTCGTGCTCGGCCCGACGGTGGCGCAGGAGCTCTTCCCCGGCCAGGACCCCGTCGGAGCCACCGTCGAGGTCAACGGCACGAACTTCGAGGTCATCGGCGTCACCGCCCCCAAGGGCTCCAATGGCACGAGCAACCAGGACGACGTGGCGATGGCGCCCCTGTCCGCCGTCCAGGACACGCTGACCGGCTACGGCTCCATCAACCAGATCGTCGTGCAGGCAAAGTCACGCAACCAGCTCGACGCCGCACAGGTCGAGGTGACGGACATCCTCAACCAGCTCGATCCGGTGAGCACCGCGTCCGAGCTCAGCGGCACGACGAGCAACTTCAACGTCATCAATCAGAGCTCGATCATCCAGACCTCGACGGCGTCGAGCAAGGTGTTCACGACGCTGCTCGGAGAGGTGGCGGCGATCTCGCTGCTCGTCGGCGGCATCGGGGTGATGAACATCATGCTCGTGTCGGTCACCGAGCGCACGCGCGAGATCGGCATCCGCAAGGCGGTCGGGGCCCGGCGCAGCGACATCCTCATCCAGTTTCTCGTCGAGGCCGTGCTCGTCTCATTCTTCGGAGGCCTGGCCGGCGTCGTGGCCGGCGTGGTCGGCAGCCAGTTCACGATCGCGGGGGTTCATCCGGTCATCGCCCCGTACTCGATCGCCCTGGCCTTCGGGGCCGCCGTCCTGACCGGGCTCTTCTTCGGCACCTATCCGGCCGGGCGCGCCGCCGCTCTGCGCCCGATCGAGGCCCTGCGCTTCGAATGAAAGGACACCTCCCATGAACGCGATGCCCTACGGCGCCCCGTCGCACCAGGACCCCGAGCAGTGGGACGACCCGGTCGAGGAGCCCGGCTTTCTGCCCGGACGCCAGCGCCGGCGCCTGTGGACGCCCCTCACCGGCCTGTTGCTCGCCGCCCTGGTCGGCGCGGCCTGCTTCTACGCCGGGGTGCGGGTGGAGAAGAGCCATGTGAGCGCGACCGGCGCGAGCGCCGGGACGAGCGGCCTGGCCGCGCGCCTGGCCGCGCTGCGGGGCGGCGCGGCGGCCGGCGGCGCCACCGGTTCCCGGACGGCCACCGGCACGGGCGCGGCCGGCGGTGCCGGCGCGACCGCCGCCGCGGGTGGCGGCTTCGGTCCCGGCCGCTTCGGCGCCACCGGCGGGAACGGCACCTTCGGCACCGTGAGCGCCGTCCAGGGCCACACGCTCTACCTCACCGACACCTCCGGCAACACCATCAAGGTGACCCTCTCCTCCGCCACGACGATCAGCAAGAGCGAGACCGTTTCCTCCCGCTCGGTGCGACCCGGCGACACCATCGCCGTGCAGGGCCTGAAGGCCTCCGACGGAACGATCTCGGCCACCACGGTCAGCGACACCGGCGCGCGCGCGAGCGCGAGCGGGAGCTCGTCGAGCTCGAGCTCGTCGAGCTCCGGTTCGGCGCTCAATTCGCTGTTCGGCTCCGGCGGCTGAACCGACAGAAAGGACATCCCGTGACATCAATCCCGTTCACCTGGCGCCGGGCCGGCGCGCTTCTCGCCACGCTCGCGCTGAGCGCCGTGCTCGCCGCCTGCGGATCGAGCAGCTCCTCGTCGAACAGCGCCAGTGCGTCGAGCACGACCTCCACCCCGGCGAGGGCCGCGGGTGCCGGGAGCGCCCGCGGCGCCGCCCTGCGCGCGTGCCTGAAGGCGCACGGCGTCACCCTGCCGAACCGCCGGCCGGGCACGAACCGGCCTCCGGGCGGCGGCACGCCCGGCGGCGGCCTGTTCGGCGGCGGCGCCGGTGGTGGCGGCGGCTTCGCGGCCAACCCGAAGCTCCGCGCGGCCTTCCAGGCCTGCGGCGCCCGGTTCGGCGCCGGCGGCGCGCGGCGGTTCCGGCCCTCGAGCACGACCGTGACCGCGTTCGTGGCCTGCGTACGACGCCACGGCTACAACATGCCCAACCCGAACCTGTCCGGGAGCGGGCCGGTGTTCCCGTCCTCGATCCGGACCGACCCGAAGTTCATCGCGGCCGCTAAGCCGTGCGAGAGCCTGCTCGTGCCCCAGCGCCCGGCGGGTGCGCCGCCGGCCGGCGGCACGACGACGACGACCTAGGTGGTGGGGGCGGCGCGCCGGGCGCCGCCGCTGCGCCCCCAGAGCTCGGCCGCTGCGTAGGCGCCGGCGGCCAGAGCGGTGATCGCGCTGCTCGGCGGGAGCGACGGCACTGCGTAGCTGAGGGCCAGCCCGCCCCACATCGAGAGCAGCGCGACCGCCACCGAGATGGCGAGGCTGCGCCGTGGGTCGCCGCCCAGCCGGTGGGCGGCGCCGGCCGGGGCGGCGAGCAAGCCGAGCACGAGCAGCGCCCCGACCGCCTCGGTGCCGTCGGCTGTGATCACGCCCAGGGCGAGCAGGAAGCCGACGGCGATCAGGCGCACGGGCACTCCCCGCGCGCGAGCCAGCTCGGGGTCGAGGCTGGTCAGGAGCAGCGGGCGCAGGGCGGCGAGCACGAGCAGAGCCAGGCCGGCGCCGACCGCGGCGGTGCTCACGGCCGCTCCGGTGTCGAGCGAGTAGATCGAACCGAACAGCGTGTTGGCCGCGGCCACTCCGGTGCCGCCGTGGGAGCTGCGGGCCAGGAGCGCGAGCAGCAGCACGCCGAGGCCGAGGATCCAGGCGAACAGGAGCCCGACCTCCTCATCGGCGCTCTCGGCCCGGCGGCCGAGCCCGGCCATGGAGAGGGCGAGGACGGCGGTGAGGGCGAACAGGCCCACGCGCACGTCAACCCCGGCCAGGGCGGCGGCGATCGCGCCCACGAAGGCGACATGGCTGAGCGCGTCGCCGGCGAAGACCTGCGCGCGCAGCACGGTGAACCAGCCGACGACCCCGCAGCACAGCGCGACCCCGGTGCCGGCCAGCCAGGCGCTGCGGACGAACTCGTGGGCGAACATCAGGCGCGCAGGGCCCGCCACAGGCGGCCGAGCAGGTAGAGCGAGAAGCCGAGCGAGGTGACGTAGAAGCCGACCGGCCACGGGGTGAAGTAGGCGAGTGCGAGCGCGAGCCACACGACGAGCAGCCCGAGGGCGATGCTGAGCCCGAGCCCGGCCAGCGGCCGGCCGGTGAGCTGCTGCGCGGTGGCCGGCGGCGCGACGAGGAGCGCGAACACGAGCAGCGCGCCCGTGATCTGGCTCGTCGCCGCCACCGCCAGGCCGAGGATGACGAGAAAGGCGAGCTCGATGCGGGCCACGGGCAGGCCGGCCGCCGCCGCGCCCTCGGGATCGAGCGAGGCGAACAGCAGCGGGCGGCCGGCCAGTGCGAGCGCGAGCAGGCAGGCCGCGGCCACGCCGAGCGAGCGCGAGCAGCTGTCCGCTCGTGATGCCGAGGAACGTCCCGAAGAGGAGCGTCTCGGGACCGGCGAGGAGCTGGGTGCTGAGGGCGAGGAACAGAAAGCCGAGGGCCAGGCCGAGGGCCTGCACGGTGCCGATCGTCGCCGTCTGCACCCGCCGCGCCCCGGCGCCGGTGCGCCCGATCAGCAGCGCCGCGGTCGTGCAGGCGACGTAGAAGCCCCAGGGGCCGGCCACGCCGGCCAGCGCGGCGCCGGCGGCGCCGGGGAACGCCATCACCGACAGCGTGTGGCCGGCAAACGCCTGGCGACGCACGACCATGAACCAGCCGACGACGGCGCCGAGCACCGCCACAACCGTCCCCGCCCACAGGGCGTGGACCATGAACGGGAACTGCGTGAGCTCGCGCAGGTCCTGCGGGAGGTTGAGGGACAGGGTCGGGTTCACTCGTGCCGGTGGCCGTGGTGATGGGGGGCTTCGGGGGCGCCGACGACGACGAGCCGCCCATCGCTCGCCTGCAGGACCTCGATGGCTACGCCGTAGAGCATGCTCAGCGTCTGCGCGCTGATCACCTCGCGCACCGGCCCGGCCAGCGCCCGGCCGCCGGCCAGGTAGACCACGCGGTCGAGGTAGGCGAGCAGCGGATTGACGTCGTGGGCGACGAGCAGCACCGCCACCTCCTCCTGGCGGGCGATGCGGCTGACCAGCGCTGCCACCGCGGCCTGGTTGGGCAGGTCGAGGCTGTCGAGCGGCTCGTCGAGGATGAGCAGGCGGGGGCGCGGGGCCAGGGCCTGGGCGATGAGCAGCCGCTGCTGCTCGCCGCCCGAGAGCTCACCGATCGGCCGGTGCGCGTAGGCTGCTCGCACCGACCAGTTCGATCACCTCGGCCACCCGGGCGCGCTCGGCGGCGCGGCGAGCGCGCGCCGACCGAGTCAGCGCGAGTGGGACGCCCCATCGGGTGCCGTCGAGCCCGAGGCGTACGACATCGATCCCCCGCACGCGGATGGCGTCCTCGAAGCGCCGGCGCTGGGGCAGGTAGCCGATCTGGCCGCGGGCCTGGACCGGCGTCCGGTCAAGGACGCGCAGATCACCGGCGGCGAGCGGGTGCAGGCCGAGCAGCGCCTTCATGAGGGTTGACTTGCCGGCTCCGTTTGACCCGAGCACGCCGATGAACTCGCCCGGGGCCACGTCGAGGTCGACGCCGGTGAGGATCTCGCGCCCACCGATGCGCACGGCGCCGTCGCGCAGTCGCACCGCTGGGGTCGCGCTCGCCGGGCTCATCGCCCGGTGGCCCGGTGAAGGGCGGTGGCGAGCGCCTGCAGCTGGGCGACCTGCCACTGCTGGAAGCGCGCGCCGGCGGGGGCGAGCGTCTCGGTGATCGTGGTGACCGGGATCCCTCGGGCGCGCGCGAGGGCGTTCAGGCGCGTGATCGCCGGGGTGGAGTTCTGGGCGTTGAACACCCACACCTTGATCGCGCGCGTGGTGATCTGGCGCGTCGCGGTGGCGATCTCTCCCGCCGTCAGGTCGGTGCCCTCGCTGATCGCCGTCATGAAGCCGGGGGGCGTGAGCAGCCGCAGCCCGAGCGCGGGCGCCTGGAGGGCGAAGATGCTCTCCGACGCCCCGACGGGGACGCCGGAGTAGCGAGCCCGGATGAGGGCGATCCAGCGGTGGTAGGCGGTCAGTCCGGTCGTCTGGAACCCGGTCAGCCGGCGGGCGATGGCGGCCCGCTGCCGGGGCTCGAGGCGCTCGAGGTCGGCGGCGATCGCGCCCGCCACACGCACCACGTCGGCGGGGTCATACCAGCGGTGGGGATTGCCGCCGTCAGGCACGCCGAGGCGGGTGCCGACGTTCAGGACGAGCCGGCCGGGGGTCGGGTTGGCGCCGAGCAGGCGCCCGGCCCACGGGTCGTAGCCGATCCCGTTGACGATGGCCAGGCTGGCGGTGGCCATCATGCGCGCGTCCTGGGCGCTCGGCTCGTACGCGTGGGGGTCCTCGGCCGGGTTGGTGATGATGCTCTGCACACCGGCATCCGGCCCCGCGATCTGCGCCGCGATGCTCCCCCACATGCTCTCCGCGGCCACGACCTCCGGGTGGGCGGCCCCGATCGTGACGCCCTGGCCGCAGCCACCGAGGCTGATGGCGGCGGCGAGCAGCACGACGGCGGGGCGCATGCCGCCAGACTACCACGAAATGAGACTGAGTCCCGTTATCGTTTCTGCTGGTAAGCTGGGCCGGGATGGCGACGAGGCCGAGCACCCGCTGGAGCGAGCACGTGCACCGCTCGCTCGCCGCCGCCGGGCTCAAGCGCGGCGGTGCCCGCGAGCGCGTGATCGAGCTTCTGGCCGAGCAGCCCTGCGCCCTCAGCGCCGTGCAGATCGAGACCGCGCTGCGTGAGCGCGGCCAGACCACCGGCCGGGCGAGCATCTACCGGGTCCTCGAGCTCCTCGTCGAGCACGGGCTTCTCGAGCGGGTCGCGGTCGGGTCGGGCCAGTCGCTGTTCGAGCCCGTGCACCCCGACGGGGAGCACCATCATCACCTGCTGTGTGAGCAGTGCGGCCGGATCATCGCGTTTGACGATCCTGGCCTCGAGCGCGCGATCCACGGCCTGTCGGCGCGGCTCGGCGTGCGGGTCGAGCACCATGAGGTGGTGCTGCGCGGCGCGTGCGAGCGCTGCGAGTGACCCGCCGGGCCGCAGCCGGGGGCGGGCTGAGCGGGACCGAGACGAGCGCCGCGCTGCCCGCCGGCAGGTTGATCCGGTAGAGATCGCGCGCCAGCGGGAGCACCGTCGTGGTCACCCGCTGCCCGCGCCAGCGTCCCTTGGCGCTGAGCGACTGGCCGGCCAGCGTCACCGGGCCGCGCGAGTTCACCGAGGGTGCGAGCAGGCGCTCCACGCCGGCGGTGCTCGTGGCCGGGAGGTGCAGGGCGACCGAGACCCCGGTCTGGCCCTTGTCGATGAGCAGCAGGTGCAGCCCGGCCCTGCCGACCCGCACCGCCCACACGGCCAATCCGGCCGATCTCGGGGCCCGCACCTCCACCGGAACGAGGCGGGCGTCCGGGCCGAGCATGCGGGTGAACATCACCAGCCCGTAGAACAGCGGACGGGCGAAGATGCCGTGGCGGGTGAGCGCGAAGGCGGCGTTGATCGTGTACTCGCGCACGTGCAGGTTGACGCCATCGACCCCGGCGTGCAGCAGGCTGAACAATGCGTCCGGCGCCCACAGAGCGGTGGCGAACGTGTCGCTGACCCCGGCCCGGCCGCCGCAGGTGACCGAGTTCAGCTCGGTGAGCCGAAAGCCCAGGCCGGAGCGGTGAGCGAGGCGGACGTCACCGATGAGCTGGTGGGCCAGGCCGGTGCTGGCGGCCGGGCTGAGGACGCGGGCGATGGTCGCGTAGGCGTGCGTGCCCGGGAACGCGCAGTTCGAGTACGGGTAGCGGTGCACGGTGATTGTCCGGAGCCCCGGGTGCGGGGTGTCGAGCAGGGCGCGGATCCACGAGCCGTGGCTGACCGGGTTGGCCAGCGCCGGGCCGAGCAGCGGCACCCCGGGGGCGACGCGCTCGAGTGCGTCGGCGTAGGCCTCGAACTGGTGGGCGTAGTGCCCGGCGGTGATGGCGATCGGGAGCGTGACGTCGGCCGCGCCGGCTCCCTTCACGAGCGATAGCCAGCCCGTCCGGGTGTAGATGTCCGGCTCGTTGCCGATCTCGAATCCGATCAGGCTGCCGGGCGGCAGACCGTTCACCGCCGCCGCCGCCCACTGCAGCGGCGATGCGGGGCGTGGCGGTGACCAGATTGAGGTCGAGGATGACCTTGACGCCGGTCTCGCGCACCAGGCGGGCGACCCCGGCCAGCCAGCTCGGCGTGACCTCGTAGGCCCAGTCCGGCGCGTTCTGGCCCGGGCGGCTCCCAGAACGCGTGGTCGGCCGAGTCACCGCCGATGCGCAGGATGAACGGGCCGTCGCCCGAGGCGTGCAGCTGCGCGAGCACGCGCTCGAGGCCGGGCAGCTGACGCTCCCAGATCGGCAGCGTCCAGTACTCGGTCGAGATGCCGAGGTAGGACGCCGGGACCGGCCTCGCCGGGCCGCCCGGGAGCACCCGCACGCTGGCCACGGCGGGCGCCGGGGCGGGGCCGGGCGTGGCTGAGGCGCCGGTGAGCATGCCGATCAGCAGTGCCGCCAGGCCGGCGAGGACACCGGGGGCGACGATCGCCGGCCAGCGCTTCAGTCGACGGTGATCCCCCAGCATGCCGCCAATGTAATCGGCCGCTCAATGGCATTTGTTGATGCTCGGTGAGGAGG
Source organism: uncultured Solirubrobacterales bacterium (assembly GCA_963848745.1). Lineage (GTDB taxonomy): Bacteria > Actinomycetota > Thermoleophilia > Solirubrobacterales > Solirubrobacteraceae > Palsa-465. Next base: position 486,241 of record CAWKEO010000004.1, read on the forward strand.
TGCTTAAGGCGTTCAGGACGCCGCGGCGACGCCGCGGGCGGCGGCCAGCAACTCGTCCGGCTCGACGTTGTCGCCCGCATTCGCCGAGGCCTGAAACCACAGCACCCGGTCGTCGGGGGCGATCACCGCCGCGCCGCCGAGCTGGTTCGGGCTACCGATCGTGCGCCCCTGCATCTTGCCGGTGCTGCGCATCGTCGAGAGGCCCTTGGCGACGATCTTGGGACCGAGCAGCTCGCCCAGGTTGGCCTTCTTCAGCCCGGCCGCCCTGTAGGTGGCGCGGTCCTCGTCGGCGAGCACGCGCAGCCCGACGCCCTGGGTGCGCTTGAAGTGCGCGGCCTGGCGCGGGGTGGCCTGCCCGATCAGCACGAGATCGACGCCGGCGGCCTCGAAGTCCTTCTGAGCGCGGTCCAACTGGACCGCGTGAGCGCGGCAGTAGATTCAGCCGTAGTGGCGCAGCCACACGAGCGCGAGCGGGCGCTCGCGCCACAGATCGCCCAGCCGCACGTCGTTGCCGTCCTGATCGGGCAGCACGGTGTCGGCGAGGGCGGCGGCGTCAAGTCGATCAGCCATTGCGAGACAGCCTATACGCTCCTCGCTTCGGCGCGGGCGATGATCCGGGATACTGGCCCGCATGTCGACGCCTGAGCTTCTGTGGACCCCGTCGCCCGAGCGCGTCGAGCGGGCCTGCCTGACCCGGTTCTCGCGCTGGCTGGAGCGCGAGCGGGGACTGCGCTTCGACGGCTACGCGGAGCTGTGGCAGTGGTCGGTCGATGCGCTGCCGGAGTTCTGGAGCGCGGTGGTCGAGTTCTTCGGCGTGAAGCTGGGCGAGGACCCGGGCCCCGTGCTGGCGGACGCGTCGATGCCGGGGGCGCGATGGTTCCCCGACGCGCGGCTGAACTACGCCGAGCACGTGTTCGCGGGCAAGGACGACGACGCCGTGGCGATCCGCTCCGCGTCGGAGCTGCGCGAGCTGGCCGACTGGACGTGGGGCGAGCTGCGCGCCCAGACCGCCCAGATCGCCGCCGGGCTGCGGGAGCTCGGGGTGGGCCCGGGCGATCGCGTCGTGGCCTACATGCCGAACATCCCCGAGACGGTGGCGGCGTTCCTGGCCTGCGCGTCGCTCGGGGCGACGTGGTCCTCGGCGGCGCCGGAGTTCGGGGCGCGGTCGGTGGTCGACCGCTTCGCGCAGATCGAACCCAAGGTGCTGCTGGCCATCGACGGCTACCGCTACGGGGGCAAGGACTTCGACCGCTGCTCGGTGGTGGACGGGATCGCGGCCGAGATCCCGTCGCTCGAGCGCGTGGTCCGGTTCGGGTACCTGTCGGGGACCGGGTGGGAGGACGGCTTTCTCGGTCCCGACCCGGGCGCGCTGTCGTTCGAGCGGGTCGGGTTCGACCATCCGCTGTGGGTGCTCTACAGCTCGGGGACGACCGGACTGCCGAAGGCGATCGTGCAGGGCCACGGGGGGATCCTGCTCGAGCAGGTGAAGAAGACCCATCTGCACCTCGACGCCCAGGCCGGCGACCGGATCTTCTGGTTCTCAACCACCGGCTGGATGATGTGGAACTTCCTCGTCGGGGTGCTGCTCAGCCAGGCCGCCGTGGTGCTGTTCGACGGCAATCCGGGCTACCCGGGGCCCGAGCGGCTGTGGGACCTGGCCGCGGAGGCCGGGGTGACGACGTTCGGGACGAGCGCGGCGTTCATCGCCGCGTGCATGAAGGCCGGCGTGCGCCCGCGCGAGGGTCGCGACCTGAGCGCCCTGCAGGCGGTCGGATCGACCGGATCGCCGCTCGCGCCGGAGGGATTCCGGTGGGTGTTCGACGAGCTCGGCCGTGACACGTGGCTGTTCTCGACCTCCGGCGGGACGGATGTCTGCACGGCGTTCGTCGGAGGTGTTCCGACGCTGCCGGTCTACCTGGGCGAGCTGCAGGCGCGGGTGCTCGGCTGCGCGGTCGAGTCCTGGGACCCGGAGGGGCGGCCGCTGATCGGGCAGGTGGGGGAGCTGGTGATCACCAAGCCGATGCCGTCGATGCCCCTCGGCTTCTGGGGCGACGCGGACGGATCGCGGCTGCGGGAGAGCTACTTCGAGTACTACCCGGGCGTGTGGCGCCACGGGGACTGGATCGAGATCACCGAGCGGGGAACCGCGATCATCTACGGGCGCTCGGACTCGACGATCAACCGCGGCGGCGTGCGGATGGGCACGAGCGAGATCTACCGCGCCGTCCTGTCGCTCGACGAGGTGATGGATGCGCTCGTGGTCGACGTGCCTCGCGAGGGCACCGACGGCTGGATGCCGCTGTTCGTCGTGCTGCGCGAAGGTGAGACGCTGAGCGACGAGCTCATCGCGGCGATCCGCCGGCGGGTGCGCGAGGACTGCTCGCCCCGCCACGTCCCGGACGAGATCCGTCAGATCGCCGAGGTCCCGCGCACCCTGTCGGGCAAGGCGCTCGAGGTGCCGGTCAAGCGCATCCTCATGGGCACGCCGGTCGACCAGGCGGCCAGCCGGGAGTCGCTGGCCAATCCGCGCTCGCTCGACTACTTCGTCGAGATGGCGCAGGCGGGGTCGGGGTAGCGGAGCCGCCGCGGCGTCGTGGCGGGCGTGTGCGCCCCTCACGGGGCGCCGGGGCGGGGCGGCTGGGATGTTTGACGTCCCTGGCGCCCACAATCGCCCGGTCGCCAGGGGAGAGGGGGTGGACTTCGGGTTCCCGAGGCTCTTAAGCGTGTATGGCACGCAAAACATCCCAGCCGGCCGTCGGCCGAGTGCTCTCGAGCCTCGCGTACCGGCAGCACGGTCACGTCACCCGCCTGCAGCTGCTCGCCGCCGGCCTCTCCCGCGATCAGATCGCCACTCGGCGCGCGAACGGCACCCTGATCACCGTCCACCGCGGCGTGTACGCCGTCGGGCACCTCCCACGGAATCCCATCGCCCGCGCCGCCGCCGCCGTCCTCGCCGGCGGCCCGAACGCCTGCCTCTCCCACAGCTCGGCCGCCGTCCTCTGGGAGATGCTCCACCACTGGAGCACCCCGCTCGAGATCACGGTGCCCACCGACCGGCGCCCGAAGGGCATCCGGGCCCACCGGAGCGAGCTCACCCGCCAGGACATCACGACCCAGTTCGGCATCAAGACGACCACGCCGGCCCGCACGCTGCTCGCCATGGCCCCGCGCCTGACCGGCGCCCGCCTGGCCCGCGGCTACAACGAGATGCGCCTGCGCCAGTTCATCCGCCCGAGCGATCTCGAGGCCGTTCTCGACCGCTCCCCGCACGCCCCCGCCGCCCGCCGCGCCGCCGCGCTCCTGCACGCGCGCGGCGGACCGACGCGCTCCGAGCTCGAGGACGCGTTCCTGGCCTTTGTGCGCGAGCACGGCCTGCCCGAGCCCGAGCTGAACGTGGTCGTGGCCGGGCAGGAGGTCGACGCGTTCTTCGCCGATGCCGGGCTGATCGTCGAGCTCGACAGCGTCGAATACCACCTCAGCCCACAGGCGTTCGAGGCCGACCGCGAGCGGGACGCCAACGCGCTGCTCGCCGGCCACCCGACCGTGCGGGTGACGCACGAACGCATCCACGATCGCGCCGAAGCGGAAGCCGAGCGCCTGCACCGCACTCTTACGCGACTCTCAAACGCCTGCACGATCATCTGATCACGGGCGCGCCTCGCGCGCGCCCGGCCATCTTTCCGGGTAGGGACCTGGCGAGCGGCCGAATCGGCCGCGTCGCCGGGCCTGCTGTACTGGCGTGAGAACCACCACATTGGAGTCCAAGTCATGAACCGTCCCAGCCGTCTCACTCGCGCCGCGGCCGGTGCTCTGGCCGGCGGCGCGCTTGCCGTGGCTGTGGCCGGCTGCGGCGGCTCGAGCCACAACCTGACGACCACCGTCATCCAGCAGGCGCAATCGTCGAGCGAGCCCGCCGCGCTGTCGCAGACCAAGGGCCTGACGATCCACCAGATCTACCAGAACGCGGGTCCCGGAGTGGTCGACATCAAGGTCACCACGACGAGCCCCGGGCTGTTCGGCAGCCAGCAGAGCGAGGGTGAGGGCGCCGGCGTCGTCTACGACATGAAGGGCGACATCCTCACCGACGAGCACGTCGTCACCACCGCGTCGAGCGCCCTGGTCACCTTCCAGGACGGCCGCACCGCGACGGCCAAGGTGATCGGCACCGACCCGTCGACCGATGTCGGCGTCATCCGCGTGAGCGCCCCGTCCTCGGAGCTGCACCCGATCGCCTTCGCGAACTCCTCAGCCGCTCAGGTCGGTGACCCGGTGGTCGCCATCGGCAGCCCGTTCAGCCTGCCCGAGACGGTGACCGCGGGCATCGTCAGCCAGGTCGGGCGCAGCATCCAGGCCCCGAACAACTTCACCATCACCGGCGCGATCCAGACCGACGCCGCCATCAACCCGGGCAACTCGGGCGGTCCGCTGCTCGATGCCAACGGGCACGTGCTCGGCCTCAACGACCAGATCCAGACGAACTCGGGATCGAGCGCCGGCGTCGGCTTCGCCATCCCCTCGAACACGGTGGCCCGGATCGCCAACGAGGTCATCGCCGGCCAGTCGATTCGCCACCCGTACGTGGGCGTCGATCTGAATCCGAGCGCCACCGGCGGGGCGCAGGTCGCCACCCAGTCGAGCGGGAGCTCGAGCAGCTCCGTCGTCGCCGGCAGCCCGGCGGCCAAGGCGGGCCTGCAGCCCGGCGACACGATCATCGCCGTCAACGCCCAGACGATCAGCTCGACCGAGCAGTTCATCGAGACCGTCGATCAGTACCAGCCCGGTCAGCGGATCACGATGAAGGTCAAGCGCGGCGGCAACACGCTGACGCTGCATCTCACCCTCGGGACTCGCCCGCAGACCGTTCCGAGCGGCTGAGTCCGGCCGCCCCGCCGCCCCGCTCGGCTCGCGACGGGGCGGGCGGCCGGTCACTTCGTGGCCATGACCACGATGCCGACGATGATGATCGCGATCGCCACGGCGACCCCCACCGTGGCCACGGCGGCCCAGCCGGCGGCGGCGCCCCGGCGCCGGTCGCGCAGAGCATCGAGCAGGCCGGCGGCGCCCGAGACGGCGATCGCGAAGACGGTCGACACGCCGATCCCGGCGATCAGCGAATAGAGCACGACCTGGCCGAGCTTGCCCGGGTCGGCGATCGCTCCCAGAACCTCAATCATCGGCCACCTCCAGGCCGGGAGTTTCGCCCCCGGCGAAACTCCCAATGGAACTGGAGCCAGCCAGTTCCCCATCAACGCGCACCCTCGACGGCCGGGGTCCGGCGGCCGAGCGCGGTGGCGACGAGCGCGCACGCGATCACGAGGATGATGAGCGGGCCGCCCACCCCCTGCCCGGGGATCGAGGCCAGCCAGTACACGACCGCTCCGAACAGGGCCGCCGCCGGCAGGGTGACCACCCAGGCGACGATGATGTTGCCGGCCACGCCCCAGCGCACCGCCGAGAGCCGCCGGGCGGCGCCGGCGCCCATGATCCCGCCCGAGATGACGTGGGTGGTGGACAGCGGATAGCCGACGTGCGAGGAGGCGAGGATGACCGCCGCGCCCGCGCCCTGGGCGGCGAATCCCTGGGTGGTGTCCATCTTGATGATGCGGCTGCCCATCGTGCGGATGATCCGCCACCCGCCGGCGTAGGTGCCGAGCGAGATCGCGCTGGCGGCGGTCACGATCACCCACACCGGCACGTGGACGTGGTGGGCGGAGATCGTGCCGTGGGCCACGAGCGCCAGGGTGATCACCCCCATCGTCTTCTGGGCATCGTTCGTGCCGTGGGCGAGAGCGAGCATCGCGCTCGAGGCGATCTGCCCGATCTTGAACCCGCGCACGACCACGCCCGGGCGGCGGCGCCCGACCAGCCGGTAGATGATCACGATCGACACGCCGGCGACGACGAAGGCGACCACCGGAGAGAGCACGGCCGGGATCACCACCTTGCCCACGAGCGCCTGCCACTTCACTCCGGAGCCGCCGACGGCGGCCAGCAGCGCGCCGATCACCCCGCCGATGAGGGCGTGGGAGGAGCTCGAGGGCAGGCCGAAGTACCAGGTGATCAGGTTCCAGACGATCGCGCCGAATAGGCCCGCGAAGGCGATCGTCTCGGTCACCTTGCCGGTTGCCACGATCCCGCTGGCCACGGTGGCGGCCACCTTCAACGAGACGAACGCGCCGGCGAAGTTGAGCACCGACGCGAGCCCGATCGCGGCCCGGGGAGACAGGGCGCGGGTCGAGATCGAGGAGGCCACGACGTTGGCGGTGTCGTGAAAGCCGTTCGTGAAGTCGAACGCCAGCGCAGTGGCCACGACGATCACGAGGAGAAGCGTGGAGTGCATGTCAGCCCAAGTGAAGCGAGCGAAGCGGCGTCAGGCTGCGCCCACGGCACTCTGCTCGATGGCGCGCTCCATCAGCTCACGATGGGCGCACCGCGAGCCGCCGGGTCTCCGCGTCCACGTACCCTCGCTGTCGAGCGTCCACGCAAAGGTGTCGTCGGCGAGACCGCGCTCGAGCGTGTCCTCGATCTCGATCTGCAGCTCGGGCGCGTCGATCGGGGCGAGCAGCTCGACACGGGTGTCGAGGTTGCGGGGCATGAGGTCGGCCGAGCCGATGTAGAACTTCCGCTCCTCGCCGCGATAGAAGGCGAAGATCCGCGAGTGCTCGAGAAAGCGCCCGACCACCGAAATGACCTCGATCGTCTCGCTGACCCCGGGCACCCCGGGCACCAGGCAGCAGATGCCCCGCACGTTCAGCTGGATCGGGACGCCGGCCTGGGAGGCGCGGTAGAGCGCCTTGATGCAGGCCTGGTCGACGAGGGCGTTCATCTTCATGACGATCCGCGCCGGGCGTCCCTCCTGGTGGGCGGCGATGGTGGCGTCGATCTCCTCGATGAGCGGCCGACGCAGCCAGGCCGGGGCGACGAGGATGCGTCGCTGCGCCGCCGGGTGCCCGTAGCCGGTCAGCGTGTTGAACAGGCTGGCCACCTCCTCGCCGATCACCGGATCGGTCGTGAACAGCCCAAAATCCTCGTACAGGCGGGCGTTCTTGGCGTGGAAGTTGCCCGTGCCGATCATCACGTAGTGGCGGACGCGGCCGCGCTCGCGGCGCACGACGAGGATCGCCTTGGCATGCGTCTTCAGGCCCGGGATCCCGTGCACCACATGGGCGCCCACCTCCTCGAGGGCGCGCGACCAGCGGATGTTCTGTCGCTCGTCGAACCGGGCCTTCAGCTCGACCAGGCAGACCGCCTGCTTGCCCTTCTCGGCCGCCTCGATCAGCGACGGGACGAGCGCCGAGTCATCCGAGGTCCGGTACACGGTCATCTTGATGGCCAGGACCGCGGGGTCGTCGACCGCCTGCTTGACGAAGCGCTCCGCGCTGGTGGCGAACGACTGATAGGGATAGTGCAGGAGCAGGTCCCCGGCCCGCATGGCCGCGAACACGTCCGGCTGCTCGTCGTGATCGTGCGCGCTCGGGCTGGGCTGGAGCGCCGGGTGGGTGAGCGGCGTCCACGGCGACTGGCGCAGCTCGGTCGCGCCGTCGACGCCCGCGATCTGCCACAGGTCGCCGAGGTCGAGCAGCCCGTCGACGTCGTAGACCTGGATCTCGTCGACCGCCAGCCACTCGATCAGCCGGGCGCGCATGTCCGGCTCCATGCTGGCGCCGACCTCGAGCCGCACGACCTCGCCGAACCGGCGCCGGCGCAACTCGGCCTCGACCGCCCGCAGCAGGTCATCCGCCTCGTCGGAGACCTCGAAGTCGGCGTCCCGGGTGACCCGGAAGAGGTCGTGGCTGACGATCTCCATGCCCGGGAACAGGACGCCGAGGTGGTGGGAGATGATGTCCTCGAGCGGGATGAACGTGTGCTTGGCCACCTCGACGAAACGCGGCAGCACCTCGGTCGGCACCTTGACGCGGGCGAACACCTCCTGATCGAGGTCAGGATCGTGCAGGTGCACGAGCAGGCTGAGCGACAGGTTCGAGATGTACGGGAAAGGCCGCCCCTGCCCGATGGCCAGCGGCGTGAGCACGGGGAAGATCTGCTCGCGGAAGTGACGCTCGAGATCCCGCGTCGGCGCCGGAGACTCGGCGCAGTTGACGATCCGGATGTCCTTGCCTTCGAGCTCGGCGATGACCTCGCGGGCCTGGCGGGCGTGGCGGCGGTCGAGCTCGCCGACCCGGCGGGCGGCCGCCTCGAGCACGTCGGTGGGCGAGAGGCCATCGGGCCCGCGGGCGTCGATGCCGGCCTCGATCTGGTCGTGCACGCCGGCCACCCGGATCATGAAGAACTCGTCCTGGTTGGTGGTGAAGATGGCGAGGAACTTCAGGCGCTCGATCAGCGGTAGCGAGCGGTCCTCGGCCAGCTGCAGAACGCGGTCGTTGAAGTCGAGCCAGGAGAGCTCGCGGTTGAGGTAGAGCGAGCGATCACTCAGGTCCCGCCCGCCGCCCGGCTCAGGGCGCGGACGAACCTGCTCGCTGGTCGAGCTCACGCCGGTACCTCGCTGATCCTGGCGATCGCGGCGAGCTCGCTCGGGCGCAGCAGGACGACGAGCTCGCCCTTGCGGATCCCCGCCAGTCCGCCCTTCTTCATCCGGGCCTGCGTGCCCGTCAGGTCGTGCAGCGTCATCGAGAACGACGGGTCGTGGCCGACGAGCAGCACGTCCTCGAGTCCGGCGGTCAGCTCGGCCACGTCGAAGGGCTCACCGGACAGTGCGGGCTCGATCGTCACCGCGATGCCGAGCGGCTCGCAGGCGAGCTCGGCGGTGTGCCGGGCGCGGCGCTTGGGCGAGGCCAGGCAGGCGTCGAGGCTGACGCCGAGGCGCTGGAGGGCGATGCCCGCCGCCTGGGCCTGCGCGATCCCGGTCTCGGTCAGCGGTCGCTCGTCGTCGGGCAGGCCCTCGGCGGCCTGCGCGTGTCGCAGGAGCCACACCATTCCCCGAACACTGTATTCGGTCCCGCGCGCACGCCTGTGAACGCAGCGTTCAGCCGAGGGCCAGGGCGCGGCCGAACACCCGCTCGAACAGCTCGTTGTCGCGGTAGCGCTCGATGCTCCAGCGGGGCAGCGTCAGATCGCCGATCGCGTCCAGACGCAGCGCGCCGTCGAGGCCGTCCTCGCTCACCCGCGACCTGGCGCACGGCCTGATCACGCCCGCGCTCCAGGTGCTCGGCCACCCGCACGATGGCCGCGCAGCGCTCGAGCAGCTCCTGGTCGCCCGGTCCCGACAGCGGCGCCAGCTCGCCGAGCTTCGGCGTCCCCTTGCGGTGATATCGAGTGATCTGGGCGATGAGCGCGCGCTCGCGAGGGTCGAACCCCGGCAGCTCGGCGCTCACGATCAGGTAACGCGAGTGCTTGTGGTGGTCGTCGTAGGAGATCGTCATGCCGACGTCGTGGAGCATGGCGGCGGCCCATAGCAGCTCCCGCTCGCCCTCCTCGGGCGCGAACGTCCCCAGGGCGGCCAACGAGTCGAACATCTGCAGCGACAGCGTGGCCACGTGCTCGGTGTGGGTCATGTCGGACTCGTACTGGACGGCCAGGTTGCGCACGGCGGCCACCCGCACGTCCTCGAACAGCGGCGGATCCCCACCCGCCAGCAGGTCGCGAGCGATGAACACGCCCTCGCGCAGCCCCGCCTCGGTCGCCTCGAGCCCTGGAAACTCGCCCGCCTCGAGCACGGCCTCGATCGTCACCGCGGCGGCGAGGATGATGTCGCCCCGGTCGGGCTTGATGCCCGACACGGCGCGGCGCTCGGCCACGGGCAGGGCGGCGAGGTCGCTCACGAGCTCGCGCAGCGTCTCGCGCGTGATCACGTAGCCCTGCACGCCGATGTCCGGCTGCCCGGCCGCCCGCTGGGCGGCGGCGGCCAGGTTGCGCACCGCTCCGCCGACGCCGACCACCCGGCGCCCGCCGGCGCTCAGCCAGTCGAGATCGGCGACGGCACCCCGGACGTGCTTGCGCAGCGCCCGGAGCTGCGACTTCGTGGCCGGCCCCTGGCCGGGCAGGAAATGCTCGCTCATCAGCACGGCCCCGAGCTCGAAGGAGCGCAGGTCGCGGCTCCGGCGGCCGAGCACCTCGATCAGCTGCAGGCTGCCGCCGCCGATCTCGAGCACGGCGCCGTCCTCGAGCGTCGTCGTGTTGACGGCGGCCACATAGCCCAGCCGCGCCTCCTCGCGGGCCGACATGACCTCGATGGCGAACCGGTCGGTGAGCTCGGCGGCGCGGGTGAGGAACTCCTCGCGGTTCGTCGCCTCGCGGATCGCGCTCGTGGCCACGGCGTGCACATCCCCGGCGCTCAGCCCGGAGGCGGCGCAGAACCGGGAGAACACCGACAGCGTCTCCAGCCCGCGCGCGATGGCTGCCTCACTCAGGCGCCCGGTGGCATCGAGCCCAGCGCTGATCCGGACCGTCTCGTGGAGCTCGTCGGTCCGCATCCACCAGTGGCCGGCCACGAACGTGTAGACGACGAGCCGCCAGGAGTTCGAGCCCAGGTCGATGACGGCGACGGTGCGGCCGGGCGCACCGCCGCGCGCGGCGGCGCGGGTCGTGCGCCAGCTCATGGCGTGCATGATCGAGACCCGGGCGGACGGTGCCGCACCCACAGGGGTACCGTGCGGGGATGCCCCGGTTCGCGGCGCCGCTGCCTCCCGGTCCGCGTATGCCGCGCGGGCTCCTCACCGCCATCTGGGCCCGGCGGGCACAGTGGACGCTTGCCCAGTGCGAGCGGCGCTTCGGGGAGACGTTCTCGCTCTGGTTGCTGCACGAGGATCCCTGGGTCGTGCTGTCCAACCCCGAGCACGTGCGACAGGTGTTCACGGGCGACCCGCGGGTCTTCCATGCCGGCGAGGGCAACCGCGTCCTGTTGCCGGTCCTCGGCGAGCACTCGCTGCTGCTGCTCGACGACGACGAGCACATGCGCCAGCGCCGGCTCCTGCTCCCACCGTTCCACGGCACCCGCATGCAGGGCTACGGGGAGCTGATGGCCGAGATCGCCGGAGCGGAGATCGAACGCTGGCCCCGCGGTGAGCCCTACCGGCTGCGCCCGCGCATGCAGGCGGTGACCCTCGAGATCATCCTCCGGGCCGTGTTCGGGCTGCGCCAGGGCGAGCGACTGGAGCGGCTGCGGGTCGAGCTCCGGGGCCTGCTCGATCTGCTCACGAGCCCGGCGATGCTCGGCCTGCTCGTCACCATGGGACCGCAGCGGCTGGCCGGATTCGCGCCCTTCCAGCGCCTCATGGCCGGAGTCGACCGCCTGCTCTACGAGGAGATCGCCGAGCGCCGGCGGGCCGGGGACCTCGAGCAGCGCCCGGACATCCTGTCGCTGCTGCTCGGGGCCGGGGTGGCGGGAGAGGACGGCGACGCCGCGCGCGGGCTGAGCGACCGCGAGCTGCGCGACGAGCTGCTCACGCTTCTGGTGGCCGGCCACGAGACGACGGCGACCGCGCTGGCCTGGGCCGTCGAGCGGCTCGCCCGCCACCCGGAGCAGCTCGACCGCCTGACCGAGGAGGTCCGGACGGGGCAGAGCGCCTACCTGGACGCGGTGGTGACCGAGACCCTGCGGCTGCGCCCGGTGATCTCGGTCGTCGTACGCCGGCTCACCCAGCCGGTCGAGGTGGCCGGGCTCGAGCTGCCGGCCGGTGTGGCCGTCGTGCCGGCGATCCCGCTCGTGCACCGTCGGCCCGAGATCTATCCCGACCCGGAGGCGTTCCGGCCCGAGCGGTTCCTGGAGACCCCGCCCGGGACCTACACCTGGATCCCGTTCGGCGGTGGTGTTCGACGCTGTCTCGGGGCCGCATTCGCCCAGTACGAGATGCGCGTCGTCCTGTCCGAGCTCGTGCGCCGCCGCCACGTTCGGCCCACCCGGCGAGACAGCGAGCCGGTGATGCGCCGGGCCATCACCGAGACACCTCGCTACGACGCCGAGGTCGTGCTCGCCTAGCTCAGATCCGGGGTCGGCTCTCGGGAAACCGCTCGAGGCCGTCGTCGGGGATCGGCTCCCAGGGCGCCGCGTAGGCGACGAACTGGTGCCACTGCGGTCGCACGCCGGGATCGCCGTCGAACGCCCCCAGGCGCACGGCCATCTGCTCCGGCGCGTCCGGGTTGCGGCTGAACAGGTGCGCGCCGCACTCGCGGCAGAACAGCTTCTCGAAGCCCCCGTCCGGGTGGCGCCAGCCCGTCACGAACTCCTCGCCCGCCACCAGCGCCAGCGCCCGCCCGTCAATCCGGGCCTGGGCGGAGGCCGCCGTGCCCGTGCGCCGCTGGCAGCGCGTGCAGTGACAGTAGCCGGCGCTCTCCGGCGCCTGGCTGAGCTCGAAGCGCACCGCGCCGCACAGGCACCCGCCGGTCAGAGCCGCCGCGCCCACGCCCGGGTCAATCGAACTCGTCGGCGTCGGCGACCGGCAGCACGAGGTCGGGACCGCGCACGGCGCGGATCCCGGTGATGATCGCCAGCAGCGTCATCAGCACGGCGCTCGTCACGCAGTAGGGGCAGATCGCCTTGATCGTGAACACCTCGCGGTAGGTGAGGTAGACGCTGAACAAGAAGCCGGCCAGCGCCATCCCGAAGCCGGCGATGCGGCCGAGGTCGCCGGGAACGAACACCAGCGTGCCGATGATGCCGGCGTAGCCGACCAGCCCGAGCACCGGAACCGGAATCCCAGCCAGCTTCGCGTACACCGAGCCCTGCACGGTCTCGCACCCGCCGCTCACCGGGCAGGCGATCTTGATCCCCCGATAGTGGACGTAGGTCAGGTACGCGGCGATGGCGAGCCCGATGACGCACAGGACGATCGCGGCGATCCGCAGCCGCCGGTCCGTGCTCGGCGCCGAGGCGGCCGGATGCGGGTGGGCGGCGGCCGACGCGGTCGTCATGACACCGAGTTGATCTCCTGCTCGAGCGAGGCGTAGGTGGTGTCGCCCTGGATCGGCGAGGCCGGACCCTTGGGGCCCTGCACGACGAGGGTGGGCGTGGACTGATAGCCCTGGGATGCGGCCAGCTGCTCGTCGCTCGTCACCTGCGAGCTGAGCGCGGACTGCGTGCGGTCAGTGGACCACTTGGAGAAGTCGAGGCCGGGGACCTGGTTGGCCAGGCCGTTCAGATAAGTGTCGGTGACGTAGCCGGTGTCCTCGGTGCCCTGCTCGTTGTAGAAGAGCTCGATGTAGTACCACTGCTTGTTCTGCAGTCCGGCGGCGAGCGCGGCAGCCTGCTGAGCCGGGAAGAGGCTCGCGTTCGGCCCGCTGCAGGTGGCCGTGCACAGCGACTTGTAGACCAGGTCGACCTTGCCCGAACGGACGTCGTTCTGGATGAGCTGGTTCTCGGCGCCCTGAGCGAACGACTTGCAGACCGGGCACTCGAGATCGCCGAACTCGGTCACGGTGATCTTGGCCGACGGGGACCCGAGGCGATTGCCGCTCTGCGGGATCCCGGCCAGGAGTGTGTTCACCTGGGCCTGCACCGCCGTGGCCTGCTTGCTGTCGAGCGCGATGGCCGGCTTCGACGCGCCGCCCTGGGTCGAGATGACGACGGCGACGACCGCGATGATGATCGCGGCCAGCACGACGCCGATGAGCATCTGGGTCCGGCGCATGCGGCTGGCGCGCTCGGCGCGCGCCCGCTCCTCGGCCAGCCGGCGCTGGCGTGCCTCTTCCTTCTGTTGAGCTCGCGAAGCCATGTCGGTTCTTACTTCCTCCGGTTGGTGGTCAGCCGGAGCGCTCCCCCGCGCTCAGGATAGCGGCGAATCATCGCAGCGCGGCCTCGATCGCCGCCCTGGCCTCGTTGAGGCCGAAGGCGCCCTCGAGGCGCGCGGTGATCACGCCCTGGCGGTCGATCGTGAACAGCCAGGGCTCGGTCTGCAGGTGGTACTCCTTCATCTGGGTGCGCAGGCCCTTGGACGGGTTGTTCTCGGCGTACACCTCCTGGTGGATGAAGACGACGCCGGGAAAGCTCTTCTGCAGCGAGACGAGCTCGTCGGTCACCGGCCCGCACACGCGCGAGGTGCACAGCTGCGGGGTGGAGAACAGGAGCGCGACGGGCTGGCGGCCGAGCACGCGGTCCAGCGGTGCCGAGGCCATCGCCTCGGGCGGCTGGCGCGTGGTGAGCAGCGCGATGTTCCCGTGCACGCTGGCCAGGGTGTCGGTGGCGATCGACGGGGCCCGCTGGCCGACGTCCGGGATGGACGTCGACGCGGCCACACTGACCTCGCCCGGTGCCCCGACGAAGCCGGCGGCGCTGCGGCTGAGCGCGAGCACGTCGAACGTGCCGGGATGGGGGAAGTGCAGCAGGACGGTGTAGATGGCCTGGATGTCCCCGGGGCCGGCGTTCTGCTTGGAGCGGTACTGGACCGCCACCGTCATCGGGTCGGCCGGGGCCAGGAACGGTCCGGTGACGTCGTGGCTGCTCGGGCTGCTGGCCAGGTAGACGGCGGTGGGCGCGTACACGAGGGCGCCCGAAGCGGAGTTCAGAGCGAAGTTCAGGCGGTTGGCGCCGGGGGTGAACACCGACGCGGCGGCGCCGAACTGGGCGCTCGAGTGCACGCCGGCGCTCAGCTGCTCGAGCGTGCGCCCGCGGGTGGCCGGGAACTGGCCGGCCTGCGGACTCTCAGCCGCGACGACGGCGGCCGACGGCGTGGCGCCCGACACGGCCGGCGGGGCCGTCGCGGCGCTCGCGGTGGTGCTGGTCGGGGTGCTCGGCGCGGCTGCGGGGCTGTGCGAGCTCGACGACGAGCCGCAGGCGGCGAGCCCCAGCGCCGCGGCCGCCATCGCTGCCAGGAGGCGAGTCGGTGGCGCGTGCATGGTCTTGATGATGCCGTTCCATTGGTTGCTGTTTGCGGGAATCGTTGTGAAGATCGTGTGATCGGCCCCGGCGCACAGCGCGGTGCCGCCGGGGGGCTGAACTACAGTGTCGACCATGGACGCACCTGGGACCGCCCCGGCGAGCGCGCCGCGCACCCAGGCCCGGCCGCGCCTGGCCATCATCGATCGTGACGGCGGATTCATGCAGGTGCTGTCGAATCGTCTGGGCACCAAGGGCTGGGAGCATCGCGCTCTCGCCAGCCCGGTGCGGGTCGAGCTGCTGCTGGCCATGCGCCTGAACGCCCTCGTGATCGACCTCACGGTGGCCGGACCCGATGGGTGGGAGTACCTCGAGCGGGTGTGCAGCCGGCTCCCCAACCTGGCCGTGATCGTCTGCACAGCGCCCGCCTCGGTGTCTCAGCGGGTCCGCGGGCTGCGCCTGGGGGCTGATGCCTGGATGACGAAGCCCTGCCATCCCGAGGAGCTGATCGCGGTGGCCGAGGCGGCCATGCGCCGCCACCGGCGCCAGGAGGTGCCCGAGGTGGACGCCGCCGTCACGGTGGGCGAGATCACGATCCGCGCCGACCTCTACCAGGCGTTCGTCGGCGAGGTCAGCCTCGACCTCACCCCGCGCGAGTTCGAGCTGCTCGCCCTGCTCGCCCGCTCGGATCGCGTGCTCCGGCGCGAGGAGATCTACGAGCGCGTGTGGGGCTACGCAATGGTGCACGGCGATCGATCGGTCGACGTGTTCGTCCGCAAGCTGCGCCAGAAGCTGCGCGCGGTGTCACCGGAGTGGAGCTACATCCACACGCATTTCGGGGTGGGCTACCGGTTCGCCCCCGAGTCGAAGCTCGACGGCGGCCAGGCGGCCGACCTGCTCACCGCTGCCGACCTCGACGACGAGCTCGAGGTCGCGCTCGCCGACTGATCCGGGCCGGCGGCCGTGGCCGCCTGCCCCCGTGGTGGAGCGACACGCGCGTGGCGTGTAAGGGCGTGCCGCGCCCGTGAACACGTCCGTTCACAACTTGCTCACATCTCGTTCACGCCCTGGTCGCTTCTCTGCCGGCCTCAGCGGCCAGCATCGTGTCCATGCCAGGGAGGCCTGTCGATCGCGAGGTGCTCGAAGTCGGCCCGCTCGAGGTCGTGCCCGAGGACCGGCTCGTCCGGGTCCAGGGGCGCGTGCTCACGCTGTCCGGTCGCGAGCTGCGCGTGCTCACCGAGCTCGCGCGCCGCGCTGATCGCATCATCGCGCGCGAGGAGCTGTTCAGCCTGGTCTGGGGGCGAGGGCTTCGGCCGGGGGACCGATCGCTCGACGTCTACGTTCGCCGGCTGCGGGTGAAGCTCGACGCGGCGCTGCCGGGGTGGAGCTTCATCCACACCCATTTCGGGATCGGCTATCGCCTCACCCCCGAGCCGCGGGGGCGAACAAACGGCCATTCACAACTCGATAACACCCGGGCCGATGCGACTGCACACACTTGGGTCGCCAAACAATGAAGGAGATCACGATGACACTAGGTCACACCAAGCTCGTGGTGCTGGCGCTGGCCGCCGCTGTGGGCCTCGCCGCCTGCGGCTCGAGCTCGAGCTCGAGCTCCGGCGCGAGCGGATCCGGCGGCGGCTCGTCGTCGTCATCGTCGTCCAGCGCGACGACGGGCGGCGCCAGCAGCAGCGCGGTGGCCAGCGGGACGATCAACGGCGCCGGCTCGACGCTCGCCGCCCCGATCTACCAGCAGTGGGGGTCGGTGCTGAAGGGCAAGGGCCTGACCGTCAACTACAACCCGGTCGGTTCCGGTGCCGGTCAGACCGACCTCGAGTCGGCCACGGTCGACTTCGCCGGCAGCGATCCGTCGCTGAAGCCGGCCGACACGGCCAAGATGAAGGGCCCCGTCCTGCAGTTCCCGGTCGCCTTCGGCGCCATCACGCTGTCCTACAACCTGTCCGGGGTCAAGAGCGGACTGAAGCTCGACGGCCCGACGGTGGCCAAGATCTTCGAGGGTCAGATCAAGAGCTGGAACGACCCGGCGATCAAGGCCCTCAACCCAGGCCTGAGCCTGCCCGGCACGGCCATCACGGTCGCGCACCGCTCGGACTCCTCGGGCACCACATCGGGCTTCACGACCTGGCTGTCGGACGTCGATCCGGGCTGGAAGTCCTCCGTCGGCTCGGGCAAGGACGTGAAGTGGCCGACCGGCACGGGCGGCAAGGGCAACTCCGGCGTCGCCGCGATCGTCAAGCAGACGCCCGGTGCGATCGGCTACGTCGAGCAGGCCTACGCGCTCGAGAACGGGTTCACGTACGCCGCGGTGAAGGACTCGACCGGCGCCTACGTGCTGCCGACGCTCGCCAACACCTCGGCCGCGGCGAGCGGCATCGCGGTGCCGGCCAACCTCGGCATCTCGACGGTCAACTCGCCCGCCTCGGGCGCCTATCCGATCGTGTCCCAGACGTTCCTGGACGTCTACACCGATCCATGCAAGAGCGGCGGGGCGACCGCCTCGACGGCGAAGGCCCTGAAGTCGTTCCTGGGTTACGCGTTCGGGGCCGGCCAGCAGACGCTCGGCGCCGGATCGAATCAGCTGCCCTACGCGCCGCTGCCCGCGTCGCTGCAGGCCAAGGACCAGACGCAGCTGGCCACGATGACCTGCAACGGATCCCCGATCTCGTAGGGGGCATGAGAAGTGGAGGCATCCGCCACCACCGTCACCGGCGGCCGCTCGCTCCTTGAGCGGTCGCCGGGCGCACGGCTACCCGACCAGGCGCTGCGCTGGGGCCTGAGCGGCCTGGCCGCGCTCATCCTGGTCATCATCGCCTACTTCTTCATCCGGCTCATCGGCGAGTCGGGCGGGGTGCTGCACCACTACGGCGCGAGCTTCGTGTTCGGCAACGACTGGGATACCTCGCGGGGCATCTACCACGGCGCCGCACTGCTCGTCGGCACGCTGATCACCTCAGCCATCGGGCTCGTCATCGGCGTACCGGTGGCGATCGCCTCGGCGGTCTACCTGAACGAGCTGTGCCCGCGGCGCGCCCGCGGCATCCTGACGATCCTGATCGACCTGCTCGCCGCGGTTCCGTCCGTCGTCTACGGCCTGTGGGGAGTGTTCGTGCTCGCGCCCCAGCTGCTGCCGGTCGAGAAGTGGTTCGCCAGCACGTTCTCGTTCATCCCCTGGATCGGGGGCGGGACGCCGACGCTCTACAACTACTTCATCGCCGGGCTGATCCTGGCCATCATGATCCTGCCCATCGTGTCGGCCATCGCCCGCGAGGTGATCGCCACCGTGCCGGCCGAGCACAAGGAGGCGGCACTCGCCCTCGGCGCCACGCGCTGGGAGATGATCCGCATTGCCGTCCTGCCCTACTCCCGGCCTGGGATCACAGGCGGCGCGATGCTCGGTCTCGGCCGCGCGCTCGGCGAGACGATCGCCGTCGTCCTGGTGATCGGTGACGCCCCGGTCATCGGTCACCACCTGTTCAACCAGGGCTACTCGCTGGCCGCCGTGATCGCCAACGAGTTCGGCGAGGCGCAGGGGATTCACGTCTCCGCGCTGTTCGCAGCTGGTCTGGTGCTGTTCGTGCTCACGCTGATCGTCAACCTCATCGCACGCTGGTTCATCGCCCGGGGAAGCCACGGCACCCGCGGGACCGGCGCCACGGGCATGACGATCGCCGCCGCGCCGGCGGGTGACGCATGAGCGCGCTGGCGTCGATCCCGCCGGTCTTGGCCCGCCGCCGGCGCACCGACAAGATCATGCGCGGGATGCTGCTGGCGGGGACGCTGATCGCGCTCGTCCCGCTCGTGCTCATCCTCTACTACCTGTTGAAGAAGGGACTGTCGGCGTGGGGGAGCGCCGGGTTCTTCTCCACCGATCCGACGGGCAGCTTCTTCGGCACCCCCGGAGGCATCCGCAGCGCGATCCTGGGCTCGCTCGAGCTGGTCGGGCTGGCCACCGCGATCGCCGTGCCCACCGGCGTCGGGGTGGCCCTCTACCTGACCGAGTACGGCAAGGAGGGGCGCTTCGCCAACACCGTGCGGTACTTCGTCGACGTGATGACCGGTGTGCCGTCGATCGTGTTCGGTCTGTTCATCTACATCACGCTGGTCACCGCGCACATCGGCGGCTCGTTCGCGGGCTGGAAGGGCGCGGTCGCCGTGGCCCTGCTCATGCTGCCGATCGTCATCCGCTCGGCCGAGGTGGTGCTGATGCTCGTTCCGAACGCGCTGCGGGAGGCGGCGCTGGCCCTGGGGGCGCCCCGGTGGCGTGTGATGTTCCGCGTCGTGCTCCCGACCGCGCTGCCCGGTCTCGTCACCGGCTCGCTGCTCGCGGTGGCCCGCGGGATGGGGGAGACGGCACCGCTGCTGTTCACGGTCGGCGCCGCGTTCGGGCTGACCGGGAACCTCGGAGCGCAGATGAACACGCTGCCCTTCCAGATCTACACTGACATCCAGTCGCCGCGGGCTGAGATCGTCCAGCGGGCGTGGGGGGCCGGCCTGACGCTGGTCGTCCTCGTCCTGATTCTCAACGTCGTCGCCAGGACCATCGCGAGAAGGAGCCGGATGGCATGACCCCGCCCGACACCCAGATCAAGGAACAGACCACGATGTCGACCGCCGAGGACCGCCCACCGGAGACCGGGGAGGACGCACCCGACCTGTCCGCCCTCGGCGTGCGCGAGGGCGCGGGGCACTCGATCAAGGTTGCCGGTCTGCACGCCTACTACGGGACCCAGCACGCCGTGAAGGGGATCGATCTGGTGCTTCCCGCCAACGAGGTGACCGCCATCATCGGCCCCTCGGGGTGCGGCAAGTCGACCTTGGTGCGCTGCATCAACCGCATGCACGAGGAGATCCCGGGCGCCCGGGCCGAGGGCACGGTCAGCCTCGACGAGCTCGATATCTACGGGACCGACGTCGATGTCACGTCGGTGCGCCGGCTGATCGGCATGGTGTTCCAGAAGCCGAACCCGTTCCCGACGATGTCGATCTTCGACAACGTCGCCGCCGGCCTGCGCCTGACCGGGGGCGCGCGCGGGATCAACGTGCGGGAGCGCGTCCACCGCGCGCTGCGGGCGGTCGGGCTCTGGGGCGAGGTCAAGCACCGCTTGGGCGAGCCGGGGATCGGCCTCTCCGGCGGTCAGCAACAGCGCCTGTGCATCGCCCGCGCGGTCGCCGTCGAGCCCGAGGTCATCCTCATGGACGAGCCCTGCTCGGCGCTCGACCCGGTGGCCACGCTGAAGATCGAGGAGCTCATCGATGAGCTGAAGGAGCGCTACACGATCGTGATCGTCACCCACAACATGCAGCAGGCGGCGCGAGTGGCCAACTCGACCGTGTTCATGCTCGACGGCGAGGTGATCGAGCACGGCCCCACGACCCAGATCTTCACCAATCCGAAGGACGAGCGCACCGAGCGCTACGTCACCGGTAAGTTCGGGTAGGGCCGGCGTCGATGCAAGAGACTCGCCACCAGTTCCGGGAGACGCTCAAGGAGCTCGAGCAGCAGGCGCTCGGGGGCCTCGACATCGTCGTCTTCCAGCTCGACCGCGCGCTCGAGTCGGTCGGCTACCAGGACGTCGAGCTGGCCGGGATGGTGGTGGCCGACGACGACCGGATCGACGGCCGCTATCTGGAGGTCCACCAGGGGATCCTGTCGCTGCTCGCCCGCCAGGCCCCGGTGGCCGGCGATCTGCGGATCGTGGCCGCGCTGCTGCACATCATCCGCTGTGTGGAGCGGATGGGCGACCAGTGCGTGAACATCGCCAAGCTCGTGCCGCTGTCGGGCCACGAGCAGCCCAAGGACGGCGAGATCCTCGAGGCGATCGAGCGCATGGGCCAGCTCGCCCGCGCGCAGATCGTCCAGTCCAAGGACGCGTTCGCCAAGCGCGACGAGAAGCTCGCCCGCGGGCTGGCCGATCAGGACATCGAGATCAACCGGCTGAACCGGGCGATCTTCAAGCGGGCGGTCCAGATCGGCGACGACCCTGAGCTCCGCGAATGGGCGATGTTCATGGTGCTCGTCGCGCGCTGTCTGGAGCGACTCGGCGACAACACGGTCGACATCGCCGAGCAGACGGTGTTCGTGCTCACGGGGTTGTTCCGCGAGCTCGCGGACGCGTCGACGCCGCCCGAAGTCGTCGCGTAGCAGTTTTGGCGCAGAGTCGTTGCGAAGCGGGTCTTGTTTCGTTGCCGGCGGGTGCGCGACCGTGGTCGCATGCCCGAACGATGCGGATCCACTGACGGATATGGGAAGGAATCCCGCAAGGTTGGGGTTGCACGCCTCGCGGCGCGGCAGTCCGGTGTGGTCGCCCGGCGTCAGCTCGTCAAGCTTGGGATCGCCGACCGCCTGATCGCGAGCTGGGTCGGCACCGCCTACCTCCACCGGCTGCTCCCGGGCGTCTACGCGGTCGGTCATACCGCCCGCTCAGCCGCGGCTGATCTGACCGCCGCCGTGCTGTACGCCGGCCCGGACGCGATGCTCAGCCACGCCACCGGGGTCTGGTGGCTCGGCCTGACCGGACGGCGCCCGCCGGTGATCCACCTCAGCACGCCCCGGGAATGTCGATCGCCGCCTGGCATCACGATCCACGGCCGGCGCCCCTGGGAGCGGTTCTGGCACCACAACCTGCCGGTCGCCCCGCTCCCCCAGGTGCTGCTCGACTACGCCGCCACCCACGCGCACGAGGACATCCGCTACGCCCTCGCGCGGGCCGAGTACGAGGGCTGGCTCGACGCTCACCAGCTTGCCGCGCACCTCGGCCGCGGACGGCCCGGCTCAGCCGCGCTGCGCGCAGCGCTCGAGCGCCACGAGCCGCAGCTCGCCCGGACCCGCAGCGAGTTCGAACGCCTCATGCTCCGCCTGTGTGAGCGCTACGCGATCCCGGTTCCGGAGTTCAACGTCACCGTGGCCGGCGAGCGTGTCGACGCGCTCTGGCGTACCCAGCGCCTCATCGTCGAGCTCGACGGCAGGGACGCCCACAGCAGCTGGGGCCAGATCCAGACCGACCACGAGCGCGACCTTGTCCTCCGCGCGGCCGACCACAGTGTCCACCGTTACACCTGGCGCCAGCTCGAACGCCGGCACGCCATGGTGGCGCGAGACGTCCTCCGGGCGCTATGACGCCGCTGCCGCCGCCGGGGCCGGCAGCGCGATCTCGAGCCGCTCGGTGGCCAGCTCGATCGGCACCGAACCGCCGCCGATCTCGCTCCAGCGCTCGCTCACCTGGCCGGCCAGCGCGTCGAGCTGCTCGTCGGAGTGCAGCGGATCGTGGTGAAAGAGGAGCACGCGCTGGGCGCGGGCGCGATGGGCGAACTCGAGCGCGTCGCCGACCGACGAATGGCCCCAGCCGACATGGCTCGGGTACTCCTCGTCGGTGTACTGGCAGTCGTGGATGAGCAGCGACGCGTCGCGGGCCAGCTCCATCCCCGAGATCCACTCGTCGGCCAGCTCGCGCAGCGGCGTGCCCACGCCCGGTTCGTGGTCGGGGATGTAACAGAGCGAGGTCGGCCCGTCGTCGATGCGGTATCCGAGGGTCGGTCCGCGGTGGTTGACCGGCTGGGCGCGCACGGTGGCCGAACCGATCTTCCACTGGCCGGGCTCGGCCTCCTGGAAGGTGAACGGCAGCTCGCGCACGTCGACGGGCGCCAGCGGCGCGGAGATGTAGCGGGCGATCCGATCGCACAGCGAGGCCTCGCTCGACCACGGGCCCCAGACGGTGATCTCGCACTGGTGGCGGAACGCCGGGGCGAAGAACATCAGGCCCTGGATGTGGTCGAGGTGCAGGTGCGTGAGCAGGATGTTGATCGGGTCGTGCACCTGGCCGAGGGCGAGCCCGAGGTTGCGGATGCCGGTGCCGGCGTCGAGGATGAGCCGGGTCCCGTCGCTCAGCTGCACGTCGACACACGACGTGTTGCCGCCGTAGCGCATCGTCTCCGGACCCGGTGCGGGGATCGATCCCCGTGCTCCCCAGATTGTGAGTCTCAAGCCGCGCTCTCCTCCCTCTCCAACTGCCTGGTCGGCGAGCCTAGATGATGGCTACCCCTGACGCTAGAGCGAAACTTAGCGCCGAACGGCGCAGCGCGCGTATCCTCCCGCGACGATGGCCTCGCAGAAGTCGGCCCGACGCTCGCGCAAGCGGCGCGCCTCGGCCACCACCCCACGAGCGGTCACCTCGGACCGGCGCGAGCGCCGGGCCACGGGGGGCGACGCAGTGCCGCCGCCGGCCGCGCGCGAGCGCTCGAGCGCCACGACCTACGGGATGCGCCCGCCTGGCCTCTTCGGAGGTGTCCCGGTGTCCGAGATCGCGATCCTGGCCGGCGCCATCGCGGTCATCGTCGGCTGGCTGCAGCGCGCGGACGTCGTTCTGTTCACCGGGGTGGCTGTGTGCGCGCTGGGCACGATCGAGGTGACCGCGCGTGAGCACTTCTCCGGCTACCGCTCGCACGCCACGCTGCTGGCCGGGCTGGCCGCGGTGGCCGTCGAGACCCTGCTCGGCGTGGTCATCGTGCCGCGGGCGGGTGCAGTCCTGCTGATCGCGATCGTGCCTGTGTTCGGGCTCACGTTCCTGACCCTGCGCCGGCGCTTCACCGAAGCTCGGCAGGCCCGCGTGCGGGCGCTGCCACCGGCGTGAGCGGCGGCTCGGCGGGCTCCGGAGCGACCGGGAGAGTGGGCAGCTCGAGGGTCATCAGCGCGCCGCCGCCGGGCGCGTTCTCTGCGCTCACCGTCCCGCCGTGCTGCTCGGCCACCTGGCGCACGATGGCCAGGCCGAGCCCGCTGCCCTGGCGGCCGCGGGCGTTCACGCCGCGGTAGAAGCGCTCGAAGATATGGGGCAGATCGGCCGGTTCGATGCCGGTGCCGTGGTCGCGCACGCGCACGCCGCGGGCGTCGGCGCTCACCTCGATCACGCCGCCGGCCGGCGAGTGGCGGGCGGCGTTGTCGAGCAGGTTGCCGACCGCCCGGCTCAGTCGCTCCGCCACCCCGCGCACGACGACCGGCTCGAGCGTGGTTTCGAACTGCACGCCGGGAGCGTCGCGGCGGGCGCGGGCGACGGCGTCGGCCACCACCCGGTCCAGACGCACGTCCTCGGTCCGGCTCAGGGGTAGGTCGCCGCGGGCCACCTCGATGAGATCGTTCACGAGCGCGCTCAGCTCCTCGGTCTGCTCGACCACGTCGGCGAGCAGGCGGTCGCGATCGGCCGGCGCGAGCTCAGCTCCGGCGAGCAGCACCTCGACGTTCGTACGCAGGCTGGTCACCGGCGTGCGCAGCTCGTGCGAGGCGTCGGCGACGAGCTGGCGCTGGGCCAGGACGGACTCGTCGAGCTCGACCCGCGAACGTTGCAGACGCTCGATCATGGCGTTGAAGCGCCGGGTCAGCTGGCCCACCTCGTCCTCCGCATGCACGGTCAGGCGCGTGGACAGGTCCTCGGTGGCGGAGATGTGCTCGGCGCTGCGCGCCACCTCGGCGAGCGGAGCGAGGACGCGGCGGGCGGCCACGCGCCCGAGCGCCGCGGCCAGCGCGATGCCGCCGGCGAACAGGAGGAACAGGACCAGGCGCAGGCTGGACAGGACCGAGTTGACCTGGCTGAGTGAGCGGCCGAGCAGGACCGCGACCGAAAGCGACTGGCCGTCGGCCGTGGTCACGTACGCGTGGAAGGCGTAGACGCGGACGGAAACCCCGTTGACGGTCACGTCAGCGAACGCGCTCTGAGGCCGACCGCCTGCCACGGCCATCGCGGTCCCGTTCACGGGGACAGCCGGTCCGCTGTAGGTCTCCTCGTCCCCGCCCTCGTACACGACGTCCTTGTAGGGCGCGCTTCCGCCCGCGCTCGCGGGGAGATCGGGGAAGTCGCCTCGCCCGAAGAGAGCGCCGCCGTGGGTGCGCAGGACGAGGGAGGCCTGGGCGGTGAGCGTCTGGTCGACCTGACCGCGCAGCTGGCTGCGCACGACGAAGTAACACACGAGCACGACCATGGCCACGGCGATGGCCACCGCGGCGGCGGCGACGAGCGACAGCCTTCGACGCAGCGGCATGGGTGCTCAGGACGGTGGAGCGGTGTCGCGCAGGACGTACCCGATCCCGCGCACCGTGTGGAGCAGTCGCGGCTCCCCGCCCGCCTCGGTCTTGCGGCGCAGGTAGCCCATGTAGACGCCGAGCGCGTTCGAGGTGGCGCCGAAGTCGTAGCCCCACACGTTCTCGAAGATCATCGAGCGGGTGAGGACCTGGCGCGGGTGGCGCATGAACAGCTCGAGCAGCAGGAACTCGGTCTTCGAGAGCTCGATCGGGCGATCCCCGCGCCGCACCTCGTGGGCGATCGGGTCGAGCTCGAGGTCGGCGTAATGGAGCACCTCGCCCTCGCCCTCGCCTTCGCCGGCCCGGCGCAGCAGCGCGCGCAGGCGGGCCTGGAGCTCGCGCAGCGCGAACGGCTTGACCAGATAGTCGTCCGCACCGGCGTCGAGGCCCTCGACACGGTCGTCGATGGCGTCGCGGGCGGTCAGCATGAGGATCGGCGTGCGGTCCCCGGCGGCGCGGATGCGCCGGCACACCTCGAGTCCGTCCAAGCGGGGCATCATCACGTCGAGGATCACCGCATCCGGAGGCGACCCGGCGAGCGCGTCGAGGGCCTCCTCCCCGTCGGCCGCGAGCACGACATCGTGGCGCTCGAGGGCCAGCGCTCGCTCGAGCGCGCGCCGCACAGCGGGTTCGTCATCGACGACCAGAACTCGTGCCATGTCTCAATCCTGTCCGCTCAGCGTAAAAGGTTGTGAAGATGAAGGGGTGCCCGACTCGCCCAAGCTGAGCCGCTACCGCGCCAAGCGCGACTTCGACGCCACGAGCGAACCGGCCGCCGCTGGCGAATCCGCTGGCGCGGATTCGCTGGCGAGTTCGCCTGGCGGCGAACTCGGAGCCCCGCGCTTCGTCATCCAGGAGCACCACGCCACCCGGCTGCACTGGGACCTGCGGCTCGAGCACGACGGGGTGCTCGCGTCGTGGGCGGTGCCGAACGGGATTCCCCCCACGCCGGCGGAGAACCGGCTCGCGGTGCGCACGGAGGATCACCCGCTCGAGTATCTCGACTTTCACGGCGAGATCCCCAAGGGCAACTACGGGGCCGGGACGATGACGATCTGGGACCGCGGCACCTACCAGCTGCACAAGTGGGAGGAGCGCAAGGTCGAGATCAGCTTCCACGGCGAGCGCCTGGAGGGGCGCTACGGGCTGTTCCCGATCGGCCGCCGGGCGAGCGGCGAGGGCAGCGAGCACGACTGGATGATCCACCGGATGGACCCGCCGAGCGACCCCGAGCGGGAACCGTTCCCCGAGCACCTGCTGCCGATGCTCGCTCGGGCCGGCGAGATCCCTCCCGACGAGGAGAAGTGGGCCTTCGAGGTCAAGTGGGACGGGGTGCGGGCGCTCGCCTACGTCCAGCCCGGGCGCCTGCGCCTGGAGAGCCGAGCCGGCAACGAGATCACCGACGCCTATCCCGAGCTGCGCGGGCTCATCGCCGATCTGGGCATGCGCGAGATCGTGCTCGACGGCGAGATCGTCGCCTTCGACGAGAACGGCCGACCGAGTTTCGAGCGCCTGCAGCGCCGCATGCACGTCACCGCCCCGGCGGCGGTGCGCGCGGCTGGCGGCCTCGACACCGGTGGTCTACGCCGCCTTCGATCTCCTCTACCTCGACGGCCACCACCTCACCGACCTGCCCTACCGTGAGCGCCGGGAGGCGCTCGAGGCTCTCGGCTCGGGCGGTCAGGGGTGGCGGATCCCCGCCTCGCACCCCGGGGAGGGCACGCGGCTGCTCGAGGCCACCGCCAAGCAGGGGCTCGAGGGACTGGTGGCCAAACGGCTGGACTCCCGCTACGAGGCCGGGCGGCGCAGCGGCGCCTGGCTGAAGATCAAGCACACCATGCGCCAGGAGCTGGTGATCGGCGGCTGGGTGCCCGGCGAGGGGCGCCGGGCCGAGCGGATCGGAGCCCTGCTCATGGGCTACTACGAGGATGGCGCGTTCCGCTACGCCGGCCGGGTCGGCACCGGGTTCACCGAGCGCACGCTGGGCGAGCTCGAGGCGAAGCTGGCGCCGCTGCGCCGCCCCGATGCCCCGTTCGCGCCCAAGCCCAAGCTCCCCCGGGGAACCGTGTTCGTCGAGCCGTGTCTGGTGGCCGAGATCGAGTTGCGGGAGTGGACGCGGGAACGGATCATGCGGGCGCCGTCGTTCAAGGGCCTGCGCGAGGACAAGCCGGCTCGCGAGGTCGTGCTCGAAGGTGCCGACGGCGGGGGCGAGGCACCTGCCCCCGACACGCCGGATGCACTCTTCGAGGAGGTGAGCGAACTGCCCGACGGCGGCCTCGGTGTGCTCTGCCAGGGCCGGCGGCTGAAGCTGTCGAACTGGGACAAGGTCCTGTATCCGGCCAGTGGCTTCACCAAGGGCGATCTCATCGCCTACTACGCCCGCATCGCGCCCGCCGTCCTGCCCCATCTGCACGATCGGGCGCTCACGCTCAAGCGCTATCCGGGCGGCGTGGAGGCGCAGTACTTCTACGAGAAGCAGTCGCCGAGCCACCGCCCCGACTGGGTGGCCACCGAGCGCGTCGGCGACATCGAGTACACGCTCGCCCAGGACCGCCCGACGCTCGTGTGGCTGTCCAACCTGGCCGACATCGAGCTGCATACCTCGCTCTCGCTCGCCGCCGCGCCGGAGCGGCCGACGCTCATGGTGTTCGACCTCGACCCGGGGCCGCCGGCCGGCCTGCTCGAGTGCTGCGAGATCGCGCTCGTGCTGCGCGGCCTGTTCACGCAGCTGGGACTGCAGTCGGTGATCAAGACCTCCGGTTCCAAGGGCCTGCAGGTCTACGTCCCGCTCGACGGCGAGGCCACCTACGCGGACACCAAGCCGTTCGCCCGGCGCGTGGCTGAGCTGCTCGAGCAGCGCATGCCCGAGCTCGTCGTCTCCCGCATGACCAAGCACATCCGGGCCGGGAAGGTGCTCGTCGACTGGAGCCAGAACGATGCGCACAAGACGACGGTGACCGTCTATTCCGTGCGCGCCCGCGAGCGGGCGACCGTGTCGACACCGGTGCGCTGGGAGGAGGTCGAGCGCTGCCGAGCCGACGGGGACCCGTCGCTGCTCAGCTTCGAGACCGATCAGGTGCTCGCCCGCGTCGAGCAGCACGGCGACCTGTTCGCCCCCGCCGCCGAGCTCCGCCAGGCGCTGCCCAAGCTGTGAGCGGCGGGCGGGGGTCCGGTGTGCGCCCGCGTCTGAAATGATGGGCGGCAGTGGACCCGATCACGTTGCGCAACCGCCTGCTCGTCGCCACCGCCATGTGGCGGGAGACGACAGGCGAGGCCCTCCCCCGGTTGGCGCCGGGTCAGCCGGGCGACCAACTGCGGGAGTTCGAGCTCCTGCTCGTCAACCGGCTGTTCGACTCCGCGAACACCGAGAACGCGCGCGAGATCGCCGACCGCACCTGGGACCTCGTCCACGACCGCCCCGACACCGACCCGGTGAAGCGGCGGGTGGTCGAGATCCACGAGGCGCTGGCCAAGCTCACGCGGCTGGGCGACTAGGCGCGTCGGCGGCCATCGAGGCCAGCCCCCGCACGATCACCTCGAGGCCGAACTCGAAGCGCTCGTCGCCGGCGCCGCCAGCCGTCAGGGCGTCGGCGAGCTCCACCAGGTTGGGGTAGCGCTCGCGGGACAGCGAGGTGAAGTACTCGCGCAGCTCGTCGACGAAGCGCAACATGTCCTCGGCCGACCAGCCTCGCGACGCATACAGGCTCTCCTCGTAGGAGATGGCGGTGACGTAGAGCGGCAGCAGGTCGGCGGCGTAGGCGACCACGCGGTCCGGCAGGCCGCTGGCCCGCAGCACGGCCAGGACCCGCTCCATCCCGGCGGTGGCGTTCTCGCCCGTGGGGATTCGCGCGAACCCACCGCGGGCGATGTCGCGATGGCGTCCGTAGATCGCCTTCATGTCGCGGGCCATCTGCTTGACCTGCTCGCTCCAGCGGCGGGGGTCGGGTGGCCACGGGACCTCCAGCTCGGAGAACACGCGGTCCATGACGAGCGCGATCAGCGCCTCCTTGCCGGACACGTGCGCGTACAGCGAGGCGCCACCGGTGCCGAGCTCCGCCGCCACCCGTCGCATGGTCAGGGCGTCGAACCCCTCGGTGTCGATCACCGCGATGGCCGCGTCGACGATCGCATCGAGGGTGATCGGGGCCCGGCGTCGTCGCGCTCGCGGGGGAGGGGCCCAGGGCGGCTGGGGGGGTTCGGAGCGGGCGGCCATGGGCCAAAGTCTAGCCGCTTGACAAGAACAACGTTCCATTGCTAGAACGATGTTCGTCAACACGAACAACGTTCGAAAGGACCTCTCCCTTGAGTTCTGCTCACCCTCGACGGTGGCTCATCCTCGCCGTCGTCCTCATGGCCGAATGCATGGACCTGCTCGACGGGACCATCGTCAACATCGCCGCGCCGGTCATCCACCGCCACCTCGGGGCCTCGGCCACCGCCCTGCAATGGATCCTCGGCGGCTATCCCCTGGCCATCGCCGTCGGGCTCATCACCGGCGGGCGCCTGGGCGACATCTTCGGCCGCCGGCGCGTGTTCATGGCCGGCGTGGCCGGCTTCACCGCCGCCTCGCTGCTGTGCGGTGCCGCCCCGAGCACCGGCGTGCTCATCGCGGCGCGGCTCCTGCAGGGCGTCGCCGGCGCCCTCATGCTCCCGCAGGGTCTCGGTCTCCTGCGCGAGAACTTCTCCAGCGCGGAGATGCCGAAGGTGTTCGGGATCTTCGGTCCGGTGATGGGCCTGACCGCGATGCTCGGACCGATCGTCGGCGGCGCGCTCGTGTCGCTCAACCTGTTCGGCTCGAGCTGGCGCATGGTGTTCCTGGTCAACCTGCCGGTCGGCGTGAGCGCGCTCGTGTTCGCCGCTCGCGTGCTCCCCGATGGCCGCCGGGACCGGGCGCTGCGGCTCGACTGGGGCGCCACGTTGCTGACCGCCGCCAGCGGGTTCGCCCTTGCCTATCCGCTCATGGAGGGCCGCCAACTCGGCTGGCCGGCCTGGACGTGGGTCCTGCTGGGCGCGGGCGTGCTCGGGTTGCTCGTCTTCGCGCTCGGGCAGCGCCGGCGCGACCGCCGCGGGCGCCCCACGCTCGTGACCCCGAGCGTGTTCGCCCACCGCGGCTACAGCGTTGGGCTGGCCACGGTGTTGCTGTTCAAGGCGGCGATGATCGGGACGGTCCTGTCGCTCACGCTGTTCCTCCAGCTCGGCCAGGGCTTCAGCGCCCTGCATGCCGCGCTCACCCTCATCCCCTGGTCGCTGGCCACCGGCGTCGGCGCCGGCGTTGCCGGTGGCGTCCTGGCCCCGCGCCTGGGCCGGCTCGTGATCACCGCCGGGGCGGCGCTCAACGTGGGCGGGTTCGCGCTCGTGCTCGTGGCACTGTCGGGACGCCACGTCAGCAGCTGGCAGCTCGTGCCCGGGCTGATCGTCTCCGGGGTCGGCTTCGGCTTCGTCGTCGCGCCGCTCTACGACATCGTGCTGGCCGGGGTGGCCGACCACGAGATCGGGTCGGGCTCCGGCGTCATCAACGCCGTCGATCAGCTCGGTGGGGCGCTCGGCGTCGCCGTGCTCGGCACGGTGTTCTTCGGTGCCATCGCCCACGGCGGCTTCGAGCACGCACTCCGCGCGGCCGTGTGGGTGGCCATGGGCATGCTGTCCGGCCTCATCGTCCTCTCGCTGGCGCTGCCGCGGTGGGCCCGCGATCCGATGGACGCGCTCCGTGGCGGCGCGGTCGAGGCGAGCGAGCCCGCGGCGGCCGCGCCGGCGGTCGCATAATGCCGAGCGCATGATCACCGGGCTCGACCATGTGCAGGTGGCCGCCCCGCCGGAGTGCGAGGCGGCCGCCCGCGGTTTCTACGGCGAGCTGCTCGGGCTGCCGGAACTCGCCAAGCCGCCCGCCCTGGTGGGCCGGGGCGGCGTCTGGTTCGCCTGCGGTGCCCAGCAGCTCCACGTCGGGGTGGCGGACCCGTTCGCGGCCGCCACGAAGGCGCACCCGGCGCTGCGGGTCACGGCGGGCGCCCTCGAGCCACTGGCCGAGCGCCTGCGGGGCGCCGGCCACGAGGTGCGCTGGGACACCGAGATCGCCGGCACCCGGCGCTTCTTCACCGCGGACCCGTTCGGCAATCGCTTAGAACTGCTCGGCGACGGCTGAGTCGTCCGGGGTGCCCTGCCCGGGCAGCTCGCCGCCCGAGGCGGCCACGCCGTTCTCCGGGTGGCCCTGGCGGGCGAGTCCGGCGGCCGAATAGGCGCCTGCCTCGTCAAGCGTCTCGTGCTCGAGCAGCGCCTGGGCCAGGCCGTCGAGGTTGCTCCGGTTCTCCCGCAGGAGCGCGGTGACCTCCTCGTGCGAGGTCTCGACGATGCGCCGGACCTCGCTGTCGATCAGCTGCTGGGTGGCCTGGGAGGTCTCCGAGACGCCCGGCAGCAGCGGTCCCATCCCGTCCATGGGCACGACGGCGACCGGGCCGATCGTCGCGCTCATGCCCCACCGGCCGACCATGTGACGGGCGATCCGGGTCAGGTGCTGGATGTCGGACTCGGCGCCGGTGGTGAGATCGCCGAACACGATCTCCTCGGCCGTGCGCCCACCGAGCGCGACCTTGATCTGGGCGAGCAGGTAGCGCTCGTCGAAGTTGAACCGGTCGGCGTCGGGGGCCGAGAAGGTGACGCCGAGCGCCTGGCCGCGGGGGATGATCGACACCTTGCGCACCGGGTCGGCGCCCGGCACGAGCATGCCCACGATGGCATGGCCGGCCTCGTGGTAGGCGGTGCGGCGACGGTCGTCCTCGCTCAGCATGACCTTGCGTTCGGCCCCGAGCACGATCCGCTCCAGGGAATCGGCGAGGTCGCCCGCGCTCACCTGCTCGTGGCTGCGGCGGGCGGCCAGCAACGCGGCCTCGTTGACCAGGTTGGCCAGGTCGGCGCCGACCATGCCCGGCGTCGAGGCTGCGAGCGCCCGGAGGTCGACGTCGGGTCCCAGCGGCACCGAGCGCGTGTGGACTCTCAGGATCGCCTCGCGGCCGGCGCGATCCGGGGGTTGCACGGCGACCCGGCGGTCGAAGCGGCCCGGGCGCAGGAGCGCCGGGTCGAGGATCTCCGGCCGGTTCGTGGCCCCGAGCACGATCACGCCGGTGCGCGGGTCGAAGCCGTCCATCTCGGTGAGGATCTGGTTGAGCGTCTGCTCCCGCTCGTCGTGGCCGCCGGAGATGTTGGGGCCCCCCGAGGAGCGCGAGCGGCCGATGGCGTCGAGCTCGTCGATGAAGATGATCGCCGGGGCGGCCGCCTTGGCCTGGGCGAACAGATCGCGCACCCGGGAGGCGCCGACGCCCACGATCATCTCGACGAACTCCGAGGCCGACATCTGGAAGAACGGGACGCCTGCCTCGCCGGCCACCGCCCGGGCGAGCAGCGTCTTGCCCGTACCCGGCTGGCCGCTCAGCAGCACCCCGCGGGGAATCCGGCCGCCCAGCTTGAGGTACTTGTCCGGATTCTTGAGGAAGTCGACGATCTCGGTCAGCTCCTCCTTGGCCTCGTCGATCCCGGCCACGTCGGCGAAGGTCACCGGCTGCTCGGAGCCCTCGACGCGACGCGCCCGCGAGCGGCCGAACGACATCAGGCCACCGGCGCCGCCCCCGGCCGCGGCGGCGCGGCGCATGATGACCACGAACAGCAGCACGAGCAGCAGCGTGGGTCCGAAGCCAAGGATCAGCTCCTCCAGGAACGATGCCCCGCTGCTGATCGGCTTCGCGTTCTGGGTCACGTGCGTGGTGTCCAGCAATTTGTTGAGCTGCTGGTTGTCGGCGAACGACGGGATCTGGGTGGAGAAGTTGCGCGTGGCCGGCGTGGTGGAGCCGGTCGGATAGACGATCGAGGATTTGAGCTCGCCCTGGACGGAGTCGCCGGTGGTCGAGATCGCGGTCACGTTGCCCGCCTGCACCTGATCGATGAACGTCGGGTAGTAGGGGATCTGCACCCGGTTGGGGGGCTGCAGGGCCTGGGAGGAGATCCACAGGTTGAGGATGAGCAGCCCGGCGATCAGGGCGACCGCGAGCCAGCGCCCGCTCAGCCCCGACGGACGGCCCCCACTCGGCGCCGTCGGCCGCGTGCCCCCGGGCGGAGGCGTGACGCGCCAACCCGGGCCGCCGGAGGGGGTCCGGCGGTTGCCCGGCGTGTCGCGGCGAGTCGGGGGCTCGGCCATATACACCATTGTGGCAAGGCCGCGAGCGGGCCCCGGCGCCCTACTCCTCGAGCCGCGACCGAAACAGCTCCGACCCCTCCACGCTGGCCCCCATCGCCCACGCCTGATCGGCCAGCCAGCGGTCCGAGGTGACCACCCGCACCCGCTCGGGAGTCCGGTCGGCGCGCAGGCGCCGGACGATCTCGTCGTCGGCGGCGTCGGCCCGTGGCCGGGGGGCGTGGGCAACCTCGATCACGGTGGAGCGGATCGGCGGGGAGGGAGGGCGCTCGAACACCACCGTGACGTCCTCGCCCTCGTGGGCCGCCCACTCCTCCAGCAGCTTGACCAGGCGGAGCATGGCTCGGTCACGATCGCGCCACCAGCCGTCCGGGCGCGTGCCGATGACGTTCATCCCGTCGACGAGCCAGCGCACGGTGGCGGGTGTCTCAGCGACCGATGGTGGGCAGCGACCGGGCGAAGCTCGGCTCGATGCCGGCCGCCGGCAGGAAGCGGCGAGCGCCGGCGTACTGCTGGGCGAAGTAGGGCTCCGACAGCGAGTCGATCTTCACGTCCTCGCCGGTGCGGGGCGCGTTGATGAA
Organism: uncultured Solirubrobacterales bacterium; assembly: GCA_963848745.1. Lineage (GTDB taxonomy): Bacteria > Actinomycetota > Thermoleophilia > Solirubrobacterales > Solirubrobacteraceae > Palsa-465. The sequence goes on from CAWKEO010000004.1 coordinate 519,855, forward strand.
CTCGCCGTTGCCGATGTAGAGCCCGACGTGGTGCACGTAGCCGTTCGGGTCGGCGAAGAACACCGCGTCCCCGGGCCGCAGGTCCGACCGGGCGACCGGAACTCCAACCTCGAACTGATCGGCCGCCACCCGGGGGAGGTGGATGCCCACCTGGGCGAACGAGTACTGCACGAGCCCCGAGCAATCGAAGCCGGTCCGCGGGCTCGACTCCGCCGTAGTCGTACGGGGTGCCGAGGAAGCGCTCGGCCACGGTGAGCGCGAGCCGGCCCGGGCTCGGCGGCGGCGTCAGGGCGGCGTGGAAGTCGAACCCGCCCACGAGCGCCTGGGCCTCGGCCAGGCGCTCGGCGTAGCGCCCGCGGTAGGCCGTGGCGGGCTGCTCGATATCAGCCACCCACTCGCCCCAGCCGGCTGGGTTCTCGGCCAGGGCGGGATTCGCCTGACGAACGGCGAGCGCCTGATCGATGAACCACTGCATCTGGCGCTCGGGATGACCCGGGTAACCGGCGTAGCTGCCGTTGTCCCAGATGCTCGTGCGCATCTGGAAGAAGCCGAGCGAGTCGCGGTCGCCGTAGGGGACATTGCGCAGCCCGGACTCGGTGAGCGCGGCCATCACCGGGAGCTCGGGCGGCAGTCCCGCCTTCACCGCGTGGGCTCCCATCCACAGGGCGAGCTGGCGCGCACTGGCGTCGTCGCCCGGGTAGGCGAGCAGCCGCTGCGGGCCGTGCGTCGAGGTGTCGGCGGCGCCCGGGTCGATGACCGTCGTGCCCGTGCCGGTCCCGGGAGCGTGTGGTGGACGTGGTGGGCGGGCGCGGGCGCCCTCGGCTCGATCACGGTCGTGCCTGACTGCGGGGCGTCCGGCGGGGCCGTTCCCGACGAGGACGGGCTCGACGGGTCGATGACGGTGGTGCCGGACTGGGCGCCGTTGGCTGCGCCGGCACCGTTCGGGGTGGCGCCGCCGACCGACGTCGTGCCCGGGCCCGACTGCGGTTGGGGCAGGGGGGCGATCTTGACCGGAGCGAGCTCGCTCGCCGGCGCGGACTTGGCATGGGTGGGCGCGGGGTGGGCGTGGCGGGGGTGGGCGAGCTGGTCGGCGAGGTGGGCCGCATCGTGGGCGAGCGCGGGCGCGGCGTGCACCCCCAGCTCCGCGAGCGCCACTCCCTCCGCGGCGGCGGCGAACAGCGCGCCGGCCAGGCTGGAGCGCGACTGGCGCAGCTCGAGCGTGCGCAGCGCCGGACCGTCGAGCTGGTCGGCCAGCCCGTCGAGGCCATGTTCGCGCATGACCCGGGCCGGATCGCTACGAAAGCGGGAGCGCAGGGAGGGATCGGCGAGCAGCCGCTCGATCAGCGCAGCTGCCGGGTGGATCGGATTCAGTCATCGGCAAGGGCCCCGGCGGCCCGGCGGTCTCGAAGGGGTAGGAGCAGCTGGACGGCGAGCGGGATGGCCAGCACCACGTAGAAGGCCGCCAGCAGTGTCCACACCAGGGCAGGTGGGGCGACGGAGACGAGCCGGTGGTAGTAACGCAGCGACATGGCGATGGCAAATCCGACCGTAACCGCCGTCCAGCATACCGACGCCACCCCGTAGCGCCACAGCACTCCGCGGGCCTCTGCGCGCGAGCGCCGGCCGGCCAGCACCTCGGTCACCCGGGCGAGCGCGGCCCGGCGCAGGCCCGGTGCTCCGAGCAGGTCGGTGAGCACGTGGTAGCCGTCACGCTCCAGCAACGGGTTGAGGTTGAACAGCGCTCCCAGGTACGCCAGCCAGCGCGACCTGGAACAGCACGTCGCGCAGGGCGCCACCAGGAACGAGCGCGCAGGCCAGCGCACAGGCGCCGCCGATCACCAGGTCGCTGGCGGGGCCGGCGAGCGCGATGGCGATCCGCCGGCGCGGCGCGTCGAACCAGGCGTCGCTGACATCGACGAACGCGTACGGGAAGACGAGCACCCATTTCACTCCCGGCGCGGAGGATCCCTCGGCCAGATCCCTCGGCGGCCAGCCCGTGGGAGAGCTCGTGGACGATGACGATGGCCAGGCGCCCGAGCAGCAGCGCGAGGGCGCCGAGGCCGAGGCTGCGTCCGACGAGCAGCGGCGTCGCCAGTCCGGCCACGATCAGCGTGACGAACGCGCCCAGGCCCATGAACGCGAGCACCCCGAGCACGAGCAGGCCGCCGGGCGTGAACACGAGGAAGCCGCCCCGGCGGTAGACGGCGGCGACGGTCGCCGGAACGCCGGCGATCACGTGCTCGCGCGGGCGCAGGAGCGCGCGCAGGCGCGCCCGCGCGCCCCGGGGCTCCGGGCGAGCCCGCTCCGATGCCGGCCGGACTCCGGCCAGCAGGCCCTGATCGGCCAGCTCGGCGAGCAGGCGGGCCAGCCGGGCCGGCCCGTCAGGACCCAGGCGGCGGGCCGACTCGTCGACGAGCTCGGGGATCTCGCGGCGACCGTCGAGCAGGGCCAGCAACGCCGCATCCTCGGAGGAGAGGCGGTGGAAGTGGGACGAGCGGTGGTCCTTGAGCACATGCTCGGCGCCACCGGCGGCGCTCTGGAGCTCCTTCAGGGACCAGCCCGAGCGCAGGCGGGGTCGGCGCGGGGCCGGGGAGGTGGCGACCCGGCGGGCGCTCGTCCGGTCGACGACCAGGCTGACGCCGGCCGGCATCGACATCGTGCGCGGTGCGCTGTCGGGCTCGTGGACATCGACGGTGAGCTCGATGTCGCCCACGGCGATGCGATTTCCGGCCGACAGCGGGGTGGGGGCGCGGACCGGCCGCCCGTCGAGCAGGGTGCCGAAGCGCGAGCCGGCGTCGTCGAGCGTCGCGCGGGCGTCCGCGAGCTCGATGCGGGCGTGATGCCGGGAGACCGACCCGTCCTCGAGCTGCAGATCGTTCCCCCGCCCGCGCCCGATGTCGAGCGAGCGATCGAGCGCGATCCGGCGCCCGTCGGGCAGCACGAGATCCAGGCGCCCGGCGCCCGGTCGCACCGCGCCGCAGCCCCGGCAACGGGCGTCGGCCGGGGTCAGCCAGCGGCGGCAGGTGGGGCAGAGCATCGTCGGGCGTAACGGTGGCAGATGCGCGTTCGAGGACGGTCCCGTCGATAATCCCGAGCGCCGATGTCGACGCCAGCACCGTTCAGGACGATCGGGCGCTACGAGCTGCTCGAGGTGATCGGCCGGGGCGGGGCCGCGGTCGTCTATCTCGCGCAGCAGCGTGATCTCCGTCGGCTCGTCGCGCTCAAGGAGCTGGCGCCCGTGCAGGCCGCCGACAGCACCTTCGCCGCGCGGTTCGTCGACGAGTCGCGGGTGGCCGGACTGCTCAACCACCCGAACGTCGTCACCGTGCACGAGTTCTTCGAGGCCGACGGCGTGCCGTTCATCGCCATGGAGTACCTGCCCCAGGGCTCGCTGCGCCCGTACGTCGGCGCGGTCAGCCTGGCCCAGTTCGCGGGTGTCCTCGAGGGGGTGCTGGCCGGCCTCTCGCACGGCCAGAGCCACGGCATCGTGCACCGTGATCTCAAGCCCGAGAACCTGCTGGTCACCGCTGATGGCCGGGTGAAGATCGCCGACTTCGGGGTGGCCCGGGCGCTGGGTGAGGTGATCACGCGCGAGGTGGTGACGGTGGCCGGCACGACGATCGGTACCCCGGCCTACATGGCGCCCGAGCAGGCGCTCGGGGACCCGCTCACCCACGCCACCGACCTGTACTCGCTCGGGGTCGTCGCGTACGAGCTGCTGGCCGGGCAGCTGCCGTTCACCGATTCGGCGACGCCGGTGGCCGTCCTCTACCGCCACGTGCACGAGCCGGTGCCGCCGATCAACGACCTTGTCCCGGACGTCGATCCGCGCTTGGCCGAGTGGCTTGACCGGATGCTGGCCAAGCATCCGGGCCACCGCTTCGAGAACGCCGATCGCGCCTGGGAGGCGCTCGAGGACGTCGTGCTCGAGCTGCTCGGGCCGCGCTGGCGGCGCGAGGCCCGCCTGGCCGTGCGCGGGCGCCCGGCCGCCGGCGCCGCGCCGCTGACCCCGGCCGCCTTCGAGACAAGCGGGGTTCTCGCGGCCGCGGGAGCCCCGCCCGAGTTGGTGCCGGTGGCCCCGACGATCGACGAGCTGCCGGCACCGCCGGCGTCGCCCGAGCCGGGTGCCCCGCGGGAGGCTCCGGTGGTGGCCGATCCGGCGCCGCAACCCGCACCGGTGCCCGCTCCGCGCAGCGCCGCCACGGGACCGCTCACCGTGGCGCCGCGTCGCCGGGTGCCAGTCGCTGTCACGACGATCGTGCGGCTGGCCCGCCGCCACCCCGACGAGGCGCCCCCCGAGGAGCGCGGGCGCGGGGGACGACGGCTGGCGGCCGCACTCGGGCTCGTCGTCCTCGCCGGCGCGATCGTCGCCGTGGCCATCATCCTGGGCGCGGGCGGCGGGCATCCGAAGACGCGCCCTCGGCGTACGGTCAGCTCGCGCCCGAGCGTCGCGCCGGCACGGCGTCGTCGACGCCCGCCTGCTCACTCTGCTCGACGCCCTCGGCACCCGGCGCACGACCCTGGCCGCGCCGCTGGCCAGCACGACCGCCACGGCGGCGGACCGTGGCCGGGCCGCCGCCCGGGTCGCCGCCGCGTACGCCGCGGCAGCCGGCCGGCTCGCAGCGCTGCCGGCCGACATGCGGGCGAGCGCCACCACCGGCTCGGTGCGGACCCTGCTGAACCGGGCCGAGCAGGCATATACGTCCCTGGCCCAGACGGCACAGGTCAACAATGCGACCGCGTACGGCAAGGCCGCCGCGCAGGTCACGGCGGTCGAAGGTGAGCTCAGCCGGCTGACCGCGCGGCTGTAGGGCGGCGGGCGCCCCGGAGGCCGGCCGCCTAGCCGGGTCCGCCGATCGTCGTGGTGCCCGACTGCGGCTGTGACTTGTGGTGGGTCGTCGTGTGCGACGTCGTGGCCCGCTGCACCGTCACCGGCGCCGTGTAGTGCGTCGTCTGGGTGTCGACAGGTGCCGTGTAGACGGGCGCCGTGTAGGTGTCGGTCGGCGTCGACTGGGACGGCGCGCTCTGGGTCGTCGCGCTGGAGTGCTGGCCCGCAGCCGCGAGCGCCTTGTGGGCGCCGTGGTGACGCCGATGCGCGCGGTGGCGCAGGGCGACGGGCAGGCGGGTGACCCTGCCTCCGAACAGCGCGGCCACCTCGGCTCCGCTTGGCCCGCTCGGCACCCGGTGCACGATCGAGGCCGTGCGGTCGATTCGTGCATGGCTCGACGCGCGTGGATGGTGCATCGCGATGAGCACCCCCCCGAGCGCCGCCAGCGCTCCCACGACAACCGCCCCTACCAGCTTTGCCATATCCACACGATACCCCTCAGGCGGGCGGAGTTGCGTCGATTTGCCCGGCGTGGGGGTGCCGCCCGCGGGAGGGCCACGCGGTTGGGGCTCGGTGTCAAAGTGCCCGGGCCGCGCGCCGCGCGCCCCGCGGCCCGGCTGCTGTGGGGATGGTGGTGTTCATACCTGTGGCCACTGGTCGCCATGCGCGGCGTCCCGCAGACTGGGAGGTGCACGGGTTTTCGCTACGTCTGGAGGTGGGTTGTGAGTCTGATCAGGGTGACGTCGGAGGATCTGCATTCGCTGTCGACGAATGTGATGACGGGGTCGGGCAGCATTCAGGATCAGTTGTCGCGGATGCAGGGTGAGGTGTTGGGTGTGGTGGGTGGGGATTGGCAGGGGGCGGCGTCGGGTCAGTTTCATGCGTTGTGGGATGAGTGGCAGCGCTCGGCGGCGGGGTTGAAGGACGCGTTGGATGGGATCTCGCGGCTGCTCGGCAACGCGGCGCTGCAGTATCAGCAGACCGAGGACGCGATCCGCTCCTCCATGGCCTAGAGCTCGTCCCGGACCGGACGTCTGCCGCCCGCCCGGCTGCTCGCACTCACACCTTCGCGACCTGCATGAGCTCGAACCCGGCCGGGTCGATGCGATAGCCGCAGCCCGGACGGGCCGGAGGCTCGGGGCGGCGCGGCAGGGTGACCCCGAGCAGTGCGCCGTCGACCTGGACATCGGGTGTGAGCAGCAGGCCGGTGCGCGAGCGCCGGGCGCCGACGCTCCAATGGCCGAGGCTGCGCAGCGCGTCCGAGCGGCCGGCCAGGATGACGTGCAGGTGGGGCAGCGACGCACTGAGCAGGTCGCTCAGGGCGCGTCCGGGGTCCTCGACGGCGTCGGCGTCGTCGATGAGCAGCACGTGCGGGTGCTCGGCCGCCTTCAGCTCGGCGGCCAGCTCGGCCAACTCGGGCCCCGCGCCCACCACGCGCGCGAGCCCCGCCGCGTCCCGCAGCGGCGAGCGCCGGGCGGCGACCGCGACGAGTACGAGATCCGGGGCGCTCTGCGCGAGCACGGTGGCGGCGACGATCAGCGCGGTCGAGCGCCCCGACCGGGCCGGGCCGGCGATGATCGCGTGCTCGCCCTCGTAGAGCTCGAACCCGGCCGGGGCCAGGCGCTCGTCGCCGATCCCGAGGGGCACGAACATCGGATCGCCCTCGGCGCGCGCGGCGCCGAGGAGCACGCTGACGGGTACGGCGTCCGGCAGGACCTCGATCTGGCGCGGGCCTCCGGTGGCCGGGCGGGGTCCGGCCGGCGGCGCGCCGCCGGGCAGCGCGACCTGGATCTCCTGCGCGGTGCCGGCGACGATCGCTCGGCCGGGCACGAAGCGGGGGATCGCCCGGTGCATGACGCCGAACTGCGCGTAGTCGGCCGGATCCGCGAGCTGGAACGCCAGGCGCTGCTGGGCGAGCGAGGCCAGCGCCATCGGCACCGCCCCCACCCGGTCGGCGGCGATCGCCATGTGGAGACCGAGCTCGGGACCGTCGCTCCACACCCGGCCCACCGCGGCCCGCAGCTCATCCCCGGCGATGTCCCCATGCTCGGCCGCGAACGTGCCGTAGCCGTCGAGCAGGATCACGAGGCGGGGCACGGTGGCCCGCGTCGCGGCGTCGAGGCCGCGGCGGGCGCGCAGCTCGCCGATCAGCCACCGCAGCAGCCGCCGCTGGCGCTCGTGCTCGGCCGCCCCGATGACCGCCCCGACGTGTGGCAGCGCGGTCAGGGCGCTGAGCTCGCCGGCGCCGAAGTCGAGCGCGTACAGGTGCATGCGCCTCGGATCCGAACCGGCGGTCAGGCCATGGGCGAGCGTGCGCAGCGCCGTGGTGGTGCCGGCCCCACCGATGCCGAACAGGAGCAGGTTGCCGGCATCGAGGTTCCAGCCCACCGGGTACTGGGCCTGGGCGTCGGGGTCGTCGGCGAGGGCGAACGCCACGGTCAGGCCCGCGGTCCCCGGCCAGCGGCCGCACCGCGCCGAGCTCGGCCAGCGCGGCCGCGGGCACCGCGCCGGGAAGGGGCTCGAGCCACGGCCGCCGCGGCGCATCGCCGATGAAGGCGGTCTGGGCGGCGGCGACGAGCCGCTGGAGATCGGACGGCCCGTCGGCCGAGAACGCGGCACGGTTGCCGCCCGGACTGCCCGCCGGAGCCCGGAACGGCCTGAGCGCCACGCCGGTCGCCTCGTCGGCCGCCGTCGTCGTGCTCACGAGCGCGGTCTGGACGGGGACGAGCTCGGAGGGGCCGAGCCGCACGTAGGCGCGGCCGGGGCTGCGCCGGGGGACGCGCGCGGCGACCGGCGCGTCGATGACGTCGCTCGAGTCCTGGGGCGTCTGCACGCGCAGGCAGATGCGCAGGTTCGTGTTCGCCCGGATGTTCTCGTTCACGGCACCCGAGGGCCGCTGCGTGGCCAGGATCATGTGCACGCCGAGGCTGCGCCCGCGTTGGGCGATGCCGACGAGCGAAGGAACGAAGTCCGGGAGCTCGGCGGCCAGGGTGGCGAACTCGTCGATGATCACGAGCAGCCGGGGCAGGGGCGGCACCGCGCCGCCGGCCACCAGGCGGTCGTACTCGATGAGGTCGGAGGCCCGCGCGTCTCGCAACACCCGCTCGCGGTAGCGGAGCTCCGCCTCGAGGCTGCGCAGCGCCCGCTCGCCGAGATGCTCGTCGAGGTCGGTGACCATGCCCACCGTGTGCGGGAGCTCGGCGCACTCGGCGAACGCGCTCCCGCCCTTGTAATCCACGAGGACGAAGTTGACCCGCTCCGGCGGGTGGGCGGCGGCCAGCGAGGCAACCAGGCTGCGCAGCAGCTCGCTCTTGCCGGCGCCGGTGGTGCCGGCGATCAGGCCGTGCGGGCCGTCGGCGACCAGATCGATCGGAAACGCCCCGTCCTCGGCGAGCGCGAACGCGGCGGCGAGGCCGGCCGCGGTGGTCGAGGACCGCCAGGCCCGCGCCACCGTCTCGGCGAGCGGATCGGTCAGGGCGGCCAGCGAGAACAGGCTGACGAAGTCGGGCAGGGCCCCACCGCTCACCTGCAGGTCGGAGTCCTCGAAGCGGGCGAGCGCCCGGGCGCACTCGCGGGCCGTGGCGGCCGACATCCCGGCCACGAGCAGCGGATCGACCCGCTCGCCGGTCTGCGGTCGCTGCAGGAGAGCGTCTCCGGCGTCGGCAGCGAGCTCGATCACGGTCGTGCAGGCGGCGGGCAGCCGCTCGGCGGAGTCGGCGAGCACGATCCCGCTCACGCGCCCGTCGCGCAGCAGCGCACGCCCGGGTGCGCCGCGACCCTCGATCATCGCCGGACTGTCGAACACGGCCAGCACCGTGCGCGGATCCTCCTCGTCGCGACCGGCCAGCTCAGCGGCCAGGGCCGCACCGGCCCCCGGCTCGGCGGCCACCCGGCGCCCGGATCCGCCGCCGTCCTCGTGCGCGTGGGGAAGCCACTTCACCCAGTCCCACTCGCCGGCCCGCTCGTCCTGGGCGAACACCCCCACGATCAGGTCGGCCGGGCCGTGCAGGACGGCAGCCTGGGCGAGCAGCGCGCGGGCCAGCGCCAGAGCGTGCTCGCGCGCCCCGACGATGCCGACCACGCCCCCGTGGCCGAGCGGCACCGGCACCGGGACGAGCGGTAGCGAGCCAAGCTCGGCCAGCACCGCCTCCGCCTCGGGGCTGGCCCGCCGTCGGTCGGCCAGAGGAGTCGTGAACGGCAGCTCGCCGAGGCCGGCCGACAGGGTGAGGAAGTCCTCGTGGTCGGGGCGGCGCTCCCACAGGCGAGGGTCAGGTGCGACGGCGCGGCGCTCGACCTCGGCCAGCTCAGGCAGCGCCTCGCGCCGGTCCACCAGCTCGTCCTCGCGCCGGCGGGCCAGCTCGGTCCGGAACGCGGCCAGCTGCCCGGCGAACTCGCGCTGGCCCGTGCGCGAGGTGCGCCCGGCACTCCGGCGCTGCTCGAGCCAGCTGCCGATCACGAGCACCGGGCTGAGCAGCATGAACAGCGCGAACATGATGTTGTGCAGCAGGATCACCATGACCCCGCCGAGAATGAGCGGGCCGACGGCTGAGGCGACGCTGAAGCGCGGACGGCTCGACTCGCTCGGGGCTTCGGGGGCGCTCAGCGGCGCCAGCTCGCCCGGGCGACGCGCGCGGGGCGGGCGGTTGAACGCGATCGTGCCCGTCGCGCCGGCCTCGCGCACGGGGTCGACGAGCAGCGGGGGCGTGCGCTCGGCCACGACGAACGCGATCTCTCCGGCCTCGAAGACCTCGCCCGGCGCCACCTCGGTGGGCTCGCTGATCCGCCGGCCCTCCACCCAGGTGCCGTTGACCGAGCCGAGGTCGGTCACCGTGGCGCGCGAGCCGCTGGGACTCGGATCGACGCGGACGTGGCGGCGTGACAGGCTCTCGTCCTCGAACACCGCCTCGCAGGTCGGCTCGCGGCCGATGACGACGCCGGCCTGGGTGAGCGGAAGGCGGCGGCCGGCGTCGTAGCCGGCGATCGCGTGCAGCTCGAGCAGCGTGACCGGCGACTCATCCGGCAGCGCGGCGCGCCGCGCGGCCCGGATCCGGGCGCCCTCGTAGAGGCCGATCTCGCCCAGACCGAGCTCCGCGTGCAGGAAGCGCCCGTCGAGCAGGATCCCGCTCGCCCCGTTGGCCCCTCCGGGCATCGCCTCGAGCAGATCGCCGACCGTGACATCGGCGTTGCCGAGCCGCAGCTCGACGTCCGCCTGCCCACCGCCGGGATTCTCGAGCACCACGTGCATGGCAATCGGCGCCGAGCGTACTAGCGGTCCCGACGCCCAGCGGCCGCTGAGCTTCGCCACGGGGGCGTCGGAACACCCGTCCGGGGAGGAACCGCACGCGGCTTCCCGGGCCTGCCACGGCCAATGCAGCTGGTTTTCCGTCCAATCAACCGTCCACCGCGGACGCGGGGACTGCAGACCATGAAATAGCTGTACTGGAGTCCCGCCGTCCAATCGCCCGGCACGTGTGGACCCCAGAACAGGTGGCGCCGCGATCGCTCGGGTGGCCGCCTGAGCCCTGGGTAGGCTGGCCTCGATGCTGACTGCCCAGCTGACCGCCGTCCTCGGGGCCGATTTCGGCGCCCGCGCACTGCAGGCGCTCGTCCACACCGAGCGGCGCGGCGTGCCGTTCCTGTTTCTGCGCGACGGTGGCGGCGAGCTGTCGATCGTGCCGCTGAGCGGCGAGCGGGTCGTGCTCGGTCGGGCCCCCGGCAGCGATGTCGAGATCGCCTGGGACCCGCGCGTCTCAGCCGTGCACGCCTACCTGGAACGGCGCGGTCCCGGTTGGGTGATCGCCGACGACGGGCTGTCCCGGAACGGGACCTTCGTCGACGGCGAGCGGCTGCGGGGCGAGCGCACGCTGCGCGACGGCGAGCTCGTGCGGGTGGGGGAGACCGTGCTCGGCTACCGCGATCCGGCCCCTCGTCCGATCGCGGCCACGGTGGCGGTCTCGACGGTCAGGGTCCCCTCGGTCACCGACGCCCAGCGGCGCGTGCTCAGCGCGCTGTGTCGCCCCCTCGTCCAGGGCGCCCAGGCGACGGCGAGCAACGAGCAGATCGCCGGCGAGCTGTTCCTCAGCCTGGCCGCGGTCAAGAGCCACCTGCGCGTGCTGTTCGACCGCTTTGAGCTTCACGACGTGCCGCAGAATCACAAGCGCCTGGCGCTCGCGCAGCAGGCTCTCGCCGGCGGCGCCGTCCGCCGCGAAGAGCTGGAGTGATCGCGCCGGCCAGCGGGTATCCTGCGGGCTCGCGATGGTGGCAAGGGGAAGGCGCGGACAGGGTGGGGCGATGGCGATCGCGCTTGCGATCGTGGTGGCGCTGATGGCGCTGCCCGCCGGCGCGCGGGCCGGTGAGTGGGTCCAGGCCTCCTGCATCAACCCGAACGGCTCGGCCGCCCCGTCGAGCGGCTGGAGCGGCTACAGCTCTGGCAAGCCGGGAGCGGGGGGGACCTCGACCCGGTGTGCGCCCGGCACTCCGATGACGGCCTACCTCGACTGGATCTTCGGACCTCCGAACGGTGGTGGCACGGAGGGCCTCATCTACACGCCGCCGGCCGGCTCGGCGATCGTGGGCGGCAGCGTCAACGTGAAGCTGGTGGCTGTGGGCACGGGCGCCTCGATGGTCACCGACGCCGCTCTGGCCGAGCCCGGATCCGGCTCGAGCAACGTGATCAAGCAGTGCGCCCCACAGCTCGCCCCCTGCACCTCGGGAGTGTGGTCGGGGAACCGCCAGCTGCCCGTCGGCCAGAGCGGGTTCGTGAGCGCCAGCGTCAGCTGCCTGGGGGCGACGACCGGCCACTGCAACCAGAACGGCAACCCGAACGGGGACCTCGCGCGGGTGCAGGTGCGCTCGGCCGACATCCTGCTGCGCAACAACGCGACGCCGACCGGCACGAACTTCAGTGGCGGCCTGTTCGTCCCCCACGCCACCGGCGTCGTCGGGATGCTGTTCACCGCCGCCGATCCCGGGGGCCCCGGCGTGTACCGGGTCGACGTGCTCGTCGACGGCCACTACGTCTACGCGGCGACGCCCGACACCGACGACGGTGCCTGTGTCCCGGTCGGCGGGCTCGGGCCGATCATGATGTTCGACTGGCAGCAGCCGTGCCCGATCTCCGTGCCCGTCGACGCCACCGTGACCACCCAGGACCTGCGCGACGGGCGCCACCGGCTGCAGGTCATCGTCACCGACGCGGCCGGGAACGTCGCCACCGTGCTCGATCGCACGATCACCACCCACAACCACTACGACGTGGTGACCCCGCGCCCGCACCACCGCGCCGTGAACGTGCAGATCACGCTGCATTGGGACTTCCTCACCACGCGCGCGTGGGTGGTGGGCGTCGGACTCCAGCGCGTTCCGCACGGGCCGGTCTCGGTCACCGTCCACTGCCTGGGGCGCGGCTGCCCGGCCGCGCAGCGCCCCGGGCCCGGGCTGACGGTGCCGCTGTCCGCGCTCAGCCACGTCCTGCACGGTCACCACTACCGAAGTGGCGACCGCATCTACCTCCGGCTGACCGCGCCGGGGTTGGCGCCCGAGCGGGCGTTCGTGCAGATCCGGAGCGGCAAGGTCCCGCTCGCCCACCTCCTGTAGCCCGCGTCACCCGGAGCGTGCCACCGGGCGCACGGCTACTCCTCATCCCCGGGCGCCCGCCGTCCCTGCTTGCGCTTGGCCTGCCGGCGTTTGCTCTCGAGCCGGCGCGCCATCGCGGCCGCCGACGGGCGCGTGGCCACGCGTGGGCGGCGGACGGCCAGCCCCGCGATCAGCCGCCGTTGCAGGCGGGTCAGCGCGAGCTCTCGGTTGCGGGCCTGGCTGCGAGCGTCCTGCGCCACCGCGACCACGCGCGGGCCGAGCCGGCTGAGCAGGAGCTGCTTCTGGGCCTCTGAGAGCGCCTCCGATGCGAGCACGTCGAAGCTCGCCTCCACCCGGGAGGCGGTGACGTTGGCGTGCTGGCCGCCGGGCCCAGAGGACCGGGAGGCCCGCAGCGCGATCTCGCGCAGCGGCACCGCGCCGTGGCGGCCCAGGGGCATCGGATCCTCCATGCCGGAAGGATGGCTCACGCCGGGCGATCACGAATCCTTCACGCGCGCGCGGTACTCCGTGCTACCGTGCCGCTTCGAAAGGCCGCTCGATCGGGCGGCGCAAGCAGGTGCAGGCCCGGGGTCGTTGCAGAGGTCGTTGCAGACAGTCGCATCCTCCGCGGTAGCAGCACTACTTCCTACGGAGGAACACTCCACATGCCAACCGGAACGGTGAAGTGGTTCAGCGACGACAAGGGCTTCGGCTTCATCACGCCCGATGAGGGCAGCCGCGACCTGTTCGTTCACCACTCGAGCATCAACTCCGACGGCTACCGCTCGCTGGCCGAGGGCGCCAAGGTCTCCTATGAGGAGGAGGCCGGGCCCAAGGGCCCCAAGGCGATCAACGTCAGCAAGATCTAGGTAGCTGAGCCGTGGCCCGGCGCCGCCCCAGCGGCGGCGCCCGGTCAGGCGGCCACCCCGTGATGAGCAGCTGAGCCAGCACGAGCGTGGCCGCCCCGTGACGGCGGAGAAGCACCGACATGGGCCGGTATGTCCGCAGTGGCGCGAGCCCGCGGCCTATCCGGTGCGGCGCGTACAATCGCTCGTGTCAGGGGCTTCCCGTCAAGGCACGGAGCGATGAGTAAGACAATTGAAGAACGCGACCGCGTCGTCATCCGCTTTGCTGGCGACTCGGGCGACGGCATGCAGCTCGTCGGCAGCCGGTTCACCGATGCCACCGCGGTGCTCGGCAACGACCTGGCCACGCTGCCGAACTTCCCGGCGGAGATCCGGGCCCCCGCCGGCACGCTGGCCGGCGTGTCCGCCTTCCAGATCCACTTCGCCTCCCAGGACATCCTCACCCCGGGCGACGCGCCCAACGTGCTCGTGGCCATGAACCCGGCGGCGCTGAAGGCGAACCTGGCCGAGCTCGATCGCGGGGCGGCGATCATCGTCAACGAAGACGCCTTCACCAAGCGCAACCTCGAGAAGGCCGGCTACAGCGAGAACCCGCTCGAGGACGGCTCGCTCGACGCCTACCGCGTGCACCGCATCCCGATGACCGGGCTGACCCAGCGGGCGGTCGAGGGCATCGAGGGGGCGTCCACCCGCGACGCCGGCCGGGCCAAGAACCTGTTCGCGCTCGGCGTGGTGTCGTGGCTGTACGGCCGGCCGATCGACGTCACCGAGCGCTGGATCTCGCAGAAGTTCGCCCGCACCCCGGCGGTGCTGAAGGCCAACCTGGCCGCATTCACCGCCGGCTGGTCGTTCGGCGAGACGACGGAGCTGCTCGACGTGCAGTACCGGGTCAAGCCGGCCGGCGACGTCAAGCCCGGCATTTACCGCAACGTGAACGGGACGACCGCGCTCGCGCTCGGGCTCGTCGCCGCCAGCGTGCGCAGCGGGCTGCCGATGGTGCTGGCGAGCTATCCGATCACGCCGGCCTCCGAGCTCCTGCACGAGCTCTCGCGCCACGCCGGGGTCGGGGTGCGCACGATCCAGGCCGAGGACGAGATCGCCGCCGCGGGCATGGCGCTCGGCGCCGCCTTCGGCGGCCGGCTCGGCGTGACGGCGACGAGCGGCCCGGGCCTCGATCTGAAGGCGGAAACGATCGGTCTGGCCGTCATGCTCGAGCTCCCGCTGGTGGTGATCGACGTCCAGCGCGCCGGCCCGTCGACGGGCATGCCGACGAAGACCGAGCAGTCGGACCTCTTGATGGCCCTGTACGGGCGCCACGGCGAGTCGCCGCTGCCGGTGATCGCGCCGACCACCCCCGCGGGGTGCTTCGAAGCCGGGTTCGAGGCGGCGAGGATCGCCATCCGCTACCGCACGCCGGTCATCCTGCTCTCCGACTCGTTCCTCGCCTCCTCCTCCGAGCCGTGGCGGATCCCGGTGGTGAGCGACCTGCCACGCATCGATCCCGCCTTCGCGCAGCCGGTGGGCGACGACGAGGCGTTTCTGCCCTACTCGCGCGACGAGCGGCTGGCGCGTCCCTGGGCGGTGCCCGGGACGCCGCGGCTGCAGCACCGCATCGGCGGCCTCGAGAAGGCCGACGGCACCGGCAACATCTCCTACGACGGCGCCAATCACGCGCGGATGACCGAGCTTCGGGCGGCCAAGGTGGCCGGCATCGCCCGCGACGTGCCGCCGCTCGAGGTCGACGATGACTCGGATCCCGCCCACCCCACGGAGCTGCTCGTGCTCGGCTGGGGTTCCAGTGAGGGGGCGATCCGGGCCGGCGTGCGCGCTGCCCGGGCGTCCGGGGCCAAGGTCGCCAGCGCCCAGCTGCGCCACCTCAACCCGCTGCCTGCCAACACCGAAGCGGTCCTGCGCTCCTACAAGCGCGTGCTGGTGCCCGAAATGAACAGCGGTCAGCTCGCCCAGGTGCTGCGCGGCCGCTTCCTCATCGACATCGAATCGCTGTGCAAGATGCAGGGCCAGCCGCTGTTCTCGGCCGAGATCGAGCGCGCCGTGCTCGAACGCGCTGGCGTGCGCTCGGATGGAGGTTCGCCAGAGCCGGACCTCCCCGCTCCGGCGGACGAGCACATCGTCGAGCCGACCGTGGCCGGGTCGATCGGCAGCCCCGGTTCCACCCCGATCCTGGCCGAGGAGGAGGAGCTATGAGCGCGAGCGCCGACCTGACGCGGGCAGATTTCCAGTCCGATCAGGAGACCCGTTGGTGCCCCGGCTGCGGCGACTACGCCGTGCTGCGGGCCGTCCAGGAGTTCATGCCCGAGCTCGGAATCCCGCCCGAGCGGATCGTGTTCATCACCGGCATCGGCTGCTCGGGCCGGTTCGCCTACTACATGGATACCTACGGCATGCACGGCATTCACGGCCGTGCCCCGGCGCTGGCCACCGGCCTGGCGTCGGCCCGGGAGGACCTGTCGATCTGGGTGGTCACCGGCGACGGCGACGCACTGTCGATCGGTGGCAACCATCTGATCCACGCCCTGCGCCGCAACGTGCCGGTGAAGATCCTTCTGTTCAACAACCAGATCTACGGGCTGACCAAGGGCCAGGCCTCGCCGACCTCGGAGCTCGGCAAGGTGACGAAGTCGACACCGTTCGGGGTGGCCGACCAGCCGTTCAACCCGGTCTCCCTGGCCCTCGGCGCCGAGGCCTCGTTCGTCGCCCGTACGATCGACCGCGATCGCCGCCACCTCACCGAGGTGCTGCGCGCCGCCGCTGCCCACCCCGGGGCGGCACTGATCGAGATCTACCAGAACTGCCCGGTGTTCAATGACGGTGCGTTTGACGCGCTGACCGAGAAGGACGTGCGCGAGGCCAACCAGATCCGCCTGCGGACCGGCGAGCCGATTCGCTTCGGGGTCGAGAACGAGCGCGGGGTGGCGCGGGCGCCCGATGGCGGCCTGCGGATCGTCGACATCGCCGACGTGGGGGAGGATGCGCTCATCGTCCACGACCCGCACCGGCCGGATCCCGGCCTTGCGTTCTCGCTGGCCCGGCTGGCCGAGGACCCGACCGGGCCGACGCCGATCGGCATCTTCCGTTCCGTGCAGCGCCCGGTGTTCGGGCGCGGCGTTCCCGTCCGGCCGTCCCCGGCCTCCGACGGCGAGCTGGCCGAGCTGCTCCTGGCCGGCGACACGTGGACCGTCGGGTAGCGCCCGGTCGAAACTTTTGGCTGACCAGCCAACCTCGGCTCGCCGCGAACGTTAGCCCGGTGGGTACCCGATCTTCGGAGAGGAAGATCGTCGCCGTTGCCCCCGGCGTGGAGCCCAGCCGCGGCGAGGTCGTCATGCCCCCGACGGCCTCGCCGCTCCCTGGGGGCGGCTACTCGACGCGCCCGCCCACCGGCGAGAGCGCCAGCCCCGCTTGGGCCCACTCGAGCAGGCCGCCCGCCATGTTGTGGGCATCGAAGCCGGCCGCGGCGAACGCCTCCATGGCCATCCCAGAGCGGCCGCCGCTGCGGCAGTAGAAGACGACCGGTCGCTCGCGCGAGATCGTGTCCGCGTGGTCGGTGAGCTGGGATAGGGGGATGTGCCGCGCGCCGTCGATGCGCCCGGCCTCCCACTCGTAGGGTTCGCGCACGTCGATCAGCTCGATCGTGCCGCGGGCGTGCAGATCGGCCACCTCGCGCGGGGTCAGATCGGGGTCCATAGCCTCCACGATAGTGGTCGGATTCCCCGCGAGCGGGAGGCGGGTGGCCGGCCGGTAGGCGGACACGCGGGCGCCTCGCGCACCGGCGCCGTTCAAGCCCTGCGTCGGAGTGGCCGATGAAAGTCCTGCGTCGACATAACGACGCGCACGACATTCGTCATGCAGGTCGGGTAGTGTGCCCGGCCGAAATACAACCAGCCGAATCTCGCGGCGCCGAGGCGCCCGGGAGCGGGGAACCCAATGGGGCCATCAGGCCTCTGGGGCGAGTCGCCGGTCCGCCGGCGTAGCGCGATCTCTTTCAGCGCGAGCCCGACAGCTAACCCCGCAGGCACCGGAAAGAGAAAGGGTTGTGCTTGTCGTACCCAGGAATTTCACGTGCTACGCAGTTGCTGCGGGCGCCCGCTGTGGTCGCCGGCATCCTCCTGGCCACAGGCCTGTTCGGCGTCGCGCCAGCCGCGGCGTCGGGCTCGTCCTCGGCCGCCAAGAGCAGTGCCAGCTCGACCGCCGCCGGCAGCGGTGGCCCGGGCTCGAGCGGTGGGGCGGGGCTCGGTAGCTCCTCAACCGCCGCGACGACGACCACGTCGAGCAGTTCGTCGAAGACGAACACGACCAAGTCGAAGAAGTCGAAGAAGTCCAAGTCCACGCGCAAGACGGTGAAGAAGGCCGTGTCGCACGGCGACTCGCGCCACCTCGGCGACCGCACCCTGCGCGAGGGCATGAGCGGCCACGATGTCCGCGTGCTCC
Organism: uncultured Solirubrobacterales bacterium; assembly: GCA_963848745.1. GTDB lineage: Bacteria > Actinomycetota > Thermoleophilia > Solirubrobacterales > Solirubrobacteraceae > Palsa-465. The sequence continues at coordinate 537,570 of CAWKEO010000004.1, forward strand.
AGGCCTACCTCACCCTGGTGGGCTACCCGACGTCGGTCGACGGCGACTTCGGCCCCGGCACGCTGGCCAACGTCAAGGCGTTCCAGACCGCGGACGGGTTCACGGCCAACGGCGTCGTCACCGTTGCGGTCGAGAAGGCTCTCCGGGCCAAGGTGGCGGCCATCGAGGCCGATCCGCCGACCGCCATCACGCGCATCAACTCCGACGGCACGGCCACGGCCCCCGCCGGCGCGCCGTCGGTGGTTCAGAACGTCGTGCAGGCGGCCAACGAGATCATCAATACCTCGTACTGCTACGCCGGCGGCCACGGCAGCTGGACCTCGAGCTGCTACGACTGCTCGGGCTCGGTCAGCTTCGCGCTGCACGGTGGGGGCCTGCTCTCGAGCCCCGAGGACTCGACCGAGCTCGAGTCCTACGGCAGTCCGGGACCCGGCCACTGGATCACGATCTACGCCAATGCCGGGCACACGTGGATCGTCGTGGCGGGCCGGGCATTCGACACCGCCGACTTCGGCGGCCCGAACGTCCCCTCGGGGACCGGGCCACGCTGGCGAAGCAACCCGACCGGCAACCTGAACGACGGGACCGGCGGCTACGTGGTTCGTCACCCGACCGGCCTCTAGAGAACGCACCTGCCGGGGAGCCCGCGTCGCGGCGGGCTCCCCGCGACGGGCAGGCGGGACCACTAGGATCCGGGGAGCATGACTTCGCTCTCCGCCCCGCTGTACACGATCCCTCAGGAGTACCTCGACTTCCGCGACACGATCGCCCAGATCGCGCGCGAGCGAATCGCTCCGCGGGCGGCCGAGATCGACGAGAAGGCGGAGTACCCGCACGATCTGCGCCGGCTCCTGGCCGAGCAGGACGTGCTCGGCCTCCCGTTCGACGTCGAGCACGGCGGCACCGGAACCGGCACGCTCATGCTGAACCTGGCGATCGAGGAGATCGCCAAGGCATGCGCGTCGACCGCCCTCATCCTCATGGTGCAGGAGCTGGGCACGCTGCCGATCCGGTTGTTCGGCTCCGAGGAGCTGAAGGGCCGCCTGCTGCCCCGCTGCGCGAGCGGCGAGTGGTCACCCGCGTTCGCCCTGTCCGAGCCCGAGGCCGGTTCCGATCCCGGCGGTATGCGTACCCGGGCCGTGCAGGAAGGCGGCGAATGGGTCATCACGGGGACGAAGAACTGGATCACCAACCTCGGCGTGGCCGACTTCTACGTCGTGTTCGCCGTCACCGACCCCCAGGTCAAGTATTCCCGCGGCATCACGGCGTTCGTCGTCGAGGCCGACCGCCCCGGGTTCAGCGTCGGCAAGCTGGAGAAGAAGCTCGGCATCCGCGGCTCACCGACCGGCCAGCCGATCTTCGACGGCGTCCGCGTCCCGGCCGCCAACGTCGTCGGTGAGGTCGGCCAGGGCTTCAAGGTGGCGATGGCCACGCTCGATCGCTCCCGCCTCGGAGCCGGCGCCCAGGCGCTCGGCATCGCCCAGGGCGCGACCGACTACGCCGCTGCCTACGCTCGCGAGCGCCGGCAGTTCGGCCAGCCGATCAACTCCTTCCAGGCCATCCAGTTCAAGCTGGCCGACATGGAGACCCAGTGCGCCGCCGGCCGGGAGCTGCTCTACCAGGCCTGTGCCAAGGTCGATCGCGGCGACGCCGACGTGGGCAAATACACGTCGATGGCCAAGCTGTTCTGCTCCGACATGGCGATGCGGGTCACGATCGAGGCGATCCAGGTCCTCGGCGGCTACGGCTACGTGAAGGAGTATCCGGTGGAGCGGATGATGCGCGACGCCAAGATCACCCAGATCTACGAGGGGACGAACGAGATCCAGCGGCTCGTCATCGCCCGCTCGATGGGGTAGGCGGTGATGCCGGGCGAGCACGGCGTCCGCCGCGTGCTGCTGTGCGCGCTCGCCGCGCTGAGCGTCGGCCTGGGCGCGATCAGCCTGATGGCCGGCTTCAGCACCTCGATGCCGGTCCGCGCCATCCAGGTCGTGGCGGTGTTCGCGGCCGGGGCCGCCCTGCTCGGAGCCGTCAGCGCCCTAGTGCTCGTCCGTCTGGGCGGCTGGCGCGAGCCCGAGTCCGAGGCCGAGTTCGAGCGGCTCGTGCAGCGCAGCGAGTGGCTGGCCACGCTCGGGCCGGCCGAGCCGGAGCCCGACCCCGAGGACGAGGACGAGCTCGCCTTCCGGGCGCTCCTGCGCGCCGCCATCGAGGAGCTTCCGCTCGAATTCCACCGCGCGCTGGAGCACGTGGCCATCGTCGTCTCCGACGCCGGCGCCGAGTACGGCGCCTACGGTCTCTACCAGGGCGACACGGTGGCACGCGACCACTTCCACGATCGCATCCTCATCTTCCGCGACACGCTCGAGCGTGACTTCGGCCACGACCCGGCCCGGCTGGCCGACCAGGTGCGCCGTACGCTGCGCCACGAGCTCGCTCACCACCTGGGCTGGGACGAGAACGGCGTGCGCGGCCTCGGGCTCTGAGTCGGCGCCGGGCGCGCCTAGCGCACGCCCATCAGGTGCTCGAGCGCGAGCTGGTCGAGCCGCTCGATGCCGGCGGCCCGCCGGCCGGCGGCCTCGGCGTCGAACTCCTCGAACGCGCTGCGGTCGGCCAGCAGGTCGGCCAGGCTCTCTCCGGGGCCGAGCGTCGGCGTGGCCAGATCGGGAACGCCCGCAGCGGCCAGCGCTTCCTGCACGTCGGGGTCGGCCCGGTAGGCGCGCGCCTTCGCGCGCAGGATGAGGTAGGTCCGCATGCAGGCCGCCGCCGACTCCCACACGCCCGCCTCGTCCTCCACCCGCGGCGGCTTGAAGTCGAAGTGGCGGGCGCCGTCGTAGTCCGCACCCTCGAGCAGATCGACGAGGAAGAACGCACTCTTCAGATCGGCGGCGCCGAAGCGCAGGTCCTGGTCGAACTTCGGCCCGTGCTGGCCGTTGAGGTCGATGTGGAAGAGCTTGCCCGCCCACAGTGCCTGGGCGTACCCGTGAACGACGTTGAGGTTGGCGATCGTCTCGTGGCCGACCTCGGGGTTCAGGCCGACCATGTCGGGATGCTCGAGCTCGTGGATGAACGCGAGCGCATGACCGATCGTCGGCAGCAGGATGTCGCCGCGGGGCTCGTTCGGCTTGGGCTCGAGCGCGAAGCGGATGTCGTACCCGCGCTCGCGCACATAGGCGCACAGGACGTCGAACGCCTCCTTCATGCGATCGAGCGCCGCCCGCACGTCCTTGGCGGCATCGGACTCGGCGCCCTCCCGGCCGCCCCAGGCGACATAGATGCGGGCGCCGAGCTCGGCCGCCAGATCGATGTTGCGCATCGTCTTGCGCAGCGCGAACCGGCGCACGGAGCGGTCGTTGGCGGTGAACGCGCCCTCCTTGAACGCCGGGTGCTGGAACAGGTTGGTGGTCATCATCTCGACCACCATCCCGTGCTCGGCCACGGCGGAGCGGAACCGGTCGATGGTGCGGCGGCGCTCGTCCTCGCCGGTCCCGAACGGGATGAGGTCGTCGTCGTGGAAGGTGACGCCCCAGGCGCCCAGCTCGGCCAGTCGGCGCACCGCCTCGACGGGGTCCAGCGGCGGCCGCGTGGCGTCGCCGAAGAAGTCGCGCGCTGGCCAGCCCACCGTCCACAGCCCGAAGCTGAAGCGGTCTTCCGGGCGCGGCGTGTACTCATCGCTCACTGGCAGCCTCCGATCGGTTCACGGGCACGGCCCGAACAGTACGCTGCGCGGCATGCCCCTGGTCGCCGGCGTCGACAGCTCGACCCAGTCGACCAAGGTCGTCATCGTCGATGCCGACGAGGGCGCCGTCGTGGCCACGGCAAGCGCGCCGCACGAGGTGAGCGGCCGGGGCGGGGCACGGGAGAGCGATCCGGCGCAGTGGATCGAGGCGCTGCGGGGCGCCCTCGAGCAGACGGGACGGGCGGGGGAGGTGGCGGCCATCTCCATCGCCGCCCAGCAGCACGGGCTCGTGACCCTGGGACGGGCCGGCGAGGTGCTGCGGCCGGCCGTGCTGTGGAACGACACCCGCTCGGCCCCTGAGGCAGCGGCGCTCGTGGAGGCGCTCGGCGGCCCGGATGCCTGCGCTCGGCGCGTCGGCTCGGTGCTCACGGCGTCGTTCACGGTCACCTCCTGGGCGTGGCTGCGCCGCCACGAGCCGGATCTGGCCCGAGCAACCGCGCGGGTGTGCCTCCCGCACGACTATCTGAGCGCTCAGCTGACCGGCGCCGAGCCGGTCACCGACCGCAGCGACGCCTCCGGCACAGGCTGGTTCTCGCCCGGCCGCGAGGCCTACGACGAGGCGGTGCTCGCGCTGCCCGAGGTGGGCCTCGAGCTCGAGCAGCTGCCTGCCGTGCGCGGGCCGGCTGAACCGGCGGGCACGGTCGGGACCGCCGCCGCCGAGCGCTTCGGCCTGCCCGCCGGGGCCGTGGTCGGGCCGGGCGCGGGCGACAACGCCGCTGCAGCACTCAGCCTTGCGCTGGCTCCCGGGGAGGCGGTGCTGTCGCTCGGTACCTCCGGTACCGCCTTCTCGGTGGCCGAGCGGCCGGCCGCCGACACCACCGGGATCGTGGCCGGATTCGCGAGCGCGGACGGCCGGCACCTCCCGCTCGCCTGCACGCTGAACGCGACGCTGGCCGTCGATCGCGTGGCGGCGCTGCTGCACCTCGAGCGAGAGGACGTCCTGCCGGCCGGCGAGCTCGTGTTCCTGCCCTGGTTCGACGGCGAGCGCACGCCGAACCTGCCCCTGGCCGCCGGGGCGCTCAGTGGGCTCCGCCACGACTCCGACCCGCGCTCGGTCCTCCAGGCCGCCTACGAGGGGGCGGCGGGGACGCTCGTGGCCGCGCTCGAGCGCCTGGACCGGTGGGCGCCCCCGGATCCGGCGGCGCCGCTGCTGCTCGTGGGCGGGGGCGCCCGCGGCGCGGTGTGGCAGACGGTGATCGGCCGGCTCACCGGACGGGCGCTGCTCGTCCCCGAGGCGGGGGAGCTCGTCGCCCTGGGCGCCGCCGTGCAGGCGGCCGCGGTGCTCGCCGGACGCGAGCCCGCCGCCGTGGCGGCCAGCTGGCCGACGCGCCAGGGCGCGCTCATCGAACCCCGCCCGCGCGAGGAGGCGCTCGTCGAGCGGCTGCGGGTGTGGACCGACGCGATCGCCGCGGTGACGCCGGATCTGGCTGCCGTACCCGCGAGGTACAGCGGGCCTTCGGACGTGTAGCCTGCTCGGGTGCAGTCACCTCTTTCCCCGAGCAGGAGCAGACCCGATGCCTGAAGCCGTCATTGTCGATGCCATCCGCACGCCGATCGGGCGCGCGGGCAAGGGCTCGCTGAAGACCGTCCGCGCCGACGAGCTGGCGGCGATCCCGATCCGGGCCCTGATCGAGCGCAATCCGGGGGTCGACTTCTCCGAGACCGCCGACGTGCTCATGGGCGCCGCTTCGGGCATCGGCGAGCAGGGCTACAACGTGGGCCGCAACGCTGCGCTCCTGGCCGGTCTCGACCACCACGTGCCGGGCTGCACGGTCAACCGCTTCTGCGCGTCGTCGCTGATGACGATCCGCATGGCCTCGCACGCCGTCCGGGCCGGCGAGGGCGACCAGTACATCGCCGCCGGCGTGGAGGCGGTCTCGCGCGCCGGACTGGGCGCCGGCATGATGGACGAGGCCAAGCACCCGAAGCTCAACGGCTCCGAGGGCTCCCTCTACGACGTCTACATCCCCATGGGGCTGACGGCCGAGAACGTGGCCGAGCGCTGCCAGGTCAGCCGCGAGGCCCAGGACGAGTGGGCGGTGCTGTCCCAGAACCGTGCCGTGGCCGCCCGGGACTCCGGCCACTTCGACGCCGAGATCGTGCCGGTCACCGTGCCCGCCCACAAGGATGTCGACAAGGAGGGCAACGAGATCGACGTGCCGGAGACCGTCGTGCGCCATGACGACGGCCCGCGCCCGGGCACGACACTGGAGGTGCTGGGCAAGCTGAAGCCGGCCTTCCGCGAGAACGGCACGGTGACCGCCGGCAACGCCTGCCCGCTCAACGACGGCGGCGCCGCTGTGCTCGTCATGTCCGACGAGAAGGCCAAGGCGCTGGGCCTCACCCCGAAGGCCCGCATCATCGCCTCCACCGTGGCGGCGATCCGGCCCGAGATCATGGGCCTGGGGCCGATCCCGGCCATCCAGGCGCTGCTGAAGCAGACCGGCATGACGATGGACGACATCGACATCGTCGAGATCAACGAGGCGTTCGCGGCGCAGATCGTGCCCTGCCGGGACGAGCTCGGGATCCCCGAGGAGAAGCTGAACCCGTTCGGCGGGGCGATCGCGCTCGGTCACCCGTTCGGCATGACCGGCGCGCGCATCATGACGACGCTGATCAACGGCCTCCAGGCCACCGGCGGGACCTACGGGATCGAGTCGATGTGCGTCGCCGGCGGCATGGGCCAGGCGATGCTGATCGAACGGCTGTCCTGACGGCTGGCGCCCGTCAGGATTGGGAGTTGTGCCGGAGGCACAACCCGGTGAGCTAGCGCGCGCGCTGGCGATGGGCCGGCGCGGCGTGCTTGCCGTGCCGGGCCGGCCGGCGGGCGGGCCGTGGCCTTGCAGCCGAGGTTGCGCAGGCGCGGACGCGGCGTGCCGGCGCGGCGAGCCAGCCGGCAGGCGCGGGCGTGCTGGCGCGCCGAGCGCTCGGACCGGACGGCCCGGTGGGTCTGGACGGCGGCGTGGGGTCCGTCGGTCATGTGAGCGATCGGATCAAAGCTGACTCCCGCGGCCGTCGCGGCCGGGATGGCCGGCAGAGCAGTCAGTGCCAGGATCAGCGTGGCGGCAATCAGCGGTCTCCGGAACATAGTCCTGTAGTCGGAGAAAACGCGCTACTCCTTGAGTGCTGTGGACACAAACTCAACGCGGGGGCATGCGCAGCGCCCCGTCGAGCCGGATGACCTCGCCGTTGAGCATCTCGTTCTCGATGATGTGAACGGCCAGGGCGGCGAACTCGTCCGGGCGTCCGAGCCGCCGAGGAAACGGGATCGTCCGCTCGAGCGCCTCTCGCGCCGGCGCGGGCAGGCCGGACAGCAGCGGGGTGTCGAACGTCCCCGGGGCGATCGTGCACACGCGGATCCCGGCGTCGGCCAGGTCACGCGCGGCCGGGAGCGTCATGCCGACGATCGCGCCCTTGGAGGCGGCGTAGGCGATCTGACCGATCTGTCCGTCGTAGGCGGCGATCGACGCCGTGCTGATGCAGACGCCGCGCTCTCCCTCGCGCTCCGGCCCGGCGATCATCGCGGCGGCGGCCAGGCGCAGGACGTTGAACGTGCCGATCACGTTGACCGCGAGCACGCGCTGGAACGGTTCCAGCTGGTGGGGCCCCCGGCGGCGGGCGACGCGTTCTGCCCAGCCGATCCCGGCACAGCACACCGAGATCCGCAGGCCGTCCGGGTGCTCGGCCGCCGCCGCCACCGCGCGCTCGACGTCGTCGGCGTCGGTGACGTCAGCGCGCACGAAGCGGGCCGGGCTGCCGAGTTCGGCGGCCAGCGCCTCGCCCCGCTCCTCACTGAGATCGGCGATGACGACGCGGGCCCCTGCGCCGTGCAGGCGCCGGGCGGTGGCGGCGCCAAGGCCCGAGGCCCCACCGGCCACGAGTGCGCTCTGTCCCTCGATTCGCATGGGCGCGAACGCTACCCGTCGTCGCCGGCGATGCGAAGCCCGGCGAAGATCTGCCGCCGCTCCGGGAGATCCCAGTTGCGGAACCTCGGCGTGGCCACGCGGGCTCGCGTGGCCCACGAGCCGCCGCGCAGGACGCGGTAGTCGGGGCCGAAGAACACCTGGGAGTACTCGCGGTAGGGGTCGGCCACGAACCCCGGATATCCAGCGAACGCCGTGGCCGTCCACTCCCACACGTCGCCGATCATGCCCAGGCATCCGCACGGCGAGGTGCCGGCGGGGTAGGCGCCCGCAGGCGCCGGGCCGCCGCCGCAGTGATCCAGGTTCGCGTGGCGTCCGGGGTGCGGGGGCTCGTCGCCCCAGGGGAACCGGCGCGAGTGGCCCGCCACGTGGTCCCAGGTCGCCGCCTTCTCCCACTCGGCCTCCGTCGGGAGGCGGGCGCCGTGGGCGCGGGCGAAGGCGTCGGCCTCGAACCACGAGACGTGGAGGACCGGCCGGTCGGGTTCCAGCGGCTCGAGCGCGCCGAGGCGGCGCTCGGCCACCAGGTCGGCCGTCCAGCCTCCAGGTCGCGTGATGTCGTACTGCTCCTTCCAGGCCCAGGCTTCGTCGGACCACCACTCGCGCCGCTCGTAGCCCCCGCCCTCGACGAACGTCAGGTAGGTGGCGTTGGTGACCGGGGTGCGCCCGATCCGGAACGCGGGGACATCGACGCGATGCTGCGGGCGCTCGTTGTCGTAGGCAAAGCCGCCCGCCGGGGCGCCGATCACCGCCGGGCCGGCAGGAACCTCGACGAGCTCGAGCCCGGTGAACCGCGTTCCGGGGGCCAGGGGCATCGGGGCCCCGGCCGGCGCCCGGTAGCCGGGCAGGCCGGCGAGCTGAAGCGTCTGGAGCATGGTCTCGTTGTGCTGGTGCTCGTGGCGGATGACGAGCTCGTGCCAGCGTCCGTCGCCGACGCCACGGTCCTCGATCACGGCGACCGTGCGCCCGCGCACCGCCTCCAGGTAGCCGCGGGCGCCGGCGGTGTCGAGCAGCGGTAGCTGACCGCGCACGGGCCGCGGCGACTCGAAGGCGTCGTAGACGCCGGCCAGGTCCTCGCGCAGCAGCGGCCGTTCGCCGTAGCGGTGCACGAGCCACAGGTCCTCGAAGGCGGCGATGTGGCCGAGGTCCCAGACGAGCGGGCTCATGAGCGGGGAGTGGACCCGCTCGAGCTCGGCCGCCGACAGCTCGGCCACGAGCGCGAGTGTGCGCTCGCGGGCCTCGGTCAGGGCGACGAGCACCTCGCCCGCGGACTCGGTCCGCCCCGCCGTGCTCATGTCGCGCCACCGGGGGCGCCGTGGCGGGTGTAGCGCAGGAACAGGGTGCCCTCGCGCTCGAGGGCCCAGGCCAGGTCGAGCGCGATCGGCGCGGGCAGGTCGGGACCGACCGTGGAGGGCGGGTCGCTGCCCCCGCCGTTCAGCCGCGGCGCCACGGTGAGGAAGAGCTCGTCGACGAGCTCCTCCCGCAGCAGGGCGCCGAACACGGTGGGGCCTCCCTCGCAGAGCAGCGCGCGGACGTCGTAGTCGCGGCGCAGCAGGCGCATCATGGTCGTCATCGTCACCACTGCGGGGTCGAGCACGATGGTCTCCACACGCGCGGCCACGCCGTCGAGCGCGACGGGCTGGGAGCTGAACAGGAGCACCCGGGAGCCGGCATCGGCGAACAGCGGGATCTCGGTCGGGACCTCGCCGCTGCGCGTGATGACGCAGGCCACCGGATCCGGTGCGAGGCCGTGCGCCGCCCGGCGGGCACGCCGGTCGGGATCGCGCACGAGGCGGCCGTAGCGCTCGGTCCGCAGTGTGCCCGTGCCGGCGAGCACGGCGTCGACACGCTCTCGGAGCCCGTGGAACATCGACCGGTCTCCGGGATCGCTGAGCGGCGCCGAGCGGCCTCGGAACGCGGCCCGGCCGTCTGCCGAGGCGACGAAGTTGACCACCGTGTAGGGCCGGTGAGCCGGGGCGGCGCCTGTGAGCTCGAGCCGGTCGAGCACCTCCGCGGCCGTGACTGTCGCCGGCTCGGGCACGAGCATGCGGAAGCGGGGCTCGGACTCGCTCACCGCCCCGAACCTACCAGTTGTGCACACCGGGCCGGAAGCGGCGCCGGCGGTGGCGGCCACGCTATAGGCTGCTCGCTCGATGCATCCCAAGGAGCTCGACCGCGGCGAGCTGGTCGCCCTCGCCGGCGCCGCGTTGCTCGTCGTCGGCCTGTTCCAGCACTGGTACCACCTGGGCAACGTGCACACGACGCTCGGCCCCTGCCACGGGCCGAACACGGGCTGCACCGGCTGGCAGGCGCTGCCCGTCGTGCGCTATCTGCTGCTCGTGGCGGCGGCGGCGCCGGTCATCCTCGCCTGGATCATCCTGCGCGGGCACGCCCTGTCCTGGCCGCGAGGCGAGGTGACCGCGCTGACCGCGCTCGCCGTCCTCGCGCTCACCCTGTTCTTCGGGCCCATCGACCATCCCGGCAACCCGCGCAGCGAGGTCAGCCTCCAGTTCGGATGGTGGATGGGGCTCGGCGCCGGAGTGCTTATTCTCATCGGGTCCATCTGGCGCACGAAGGAGACCGCCGCGCGCCGCAAACCCCCGGGAGTCTTGTGAGCACTGAATCAGGCATCGTGCGGCCCGACCGCAACCTCGCGCTCGAGCTTGTCCGCGTCACCGAGGCGGCGGCACTGGCAGCGGCCCGCATGGTCGGCCGCGGCGACAAGGAGGGTGCGGACCAGGCGGCCGTGGATGCCATGCGCAACGTGCTCGACTCGGTGTCGATGGACGGCCTGGTGGTGATCGGCGAGGGCGAGAAGGACCGCGCGCCGATGCTCTACAACGGCGAGCAGATCGGCGACGGCACGCCGCCGAAGGTCGACATCGCCGTCGACCCGCTCGAGGGCACGCGCCTGACCGCGCTGGGGATGCCGAGCGCCCTGTCGGTGATCGCGCTCGCCGAACGGGGGACGATGTTCGATCCTGGGCCGTGCGTGTACATGGAGAAGATCGCCGGCGCCCCCGACATCGCCGACCTGCTCGACCTCGACCGCCCGCTACCCGAGACGCTGCGTCTGATCGCCGAGCGCAAGGGCCGCGACATCCGCGACGTCATGGTCGTGATGCTCGACCGCGAGCGCCACCAGGAGGCGATGGCCGAGGTCCGCGACGCCGGCGCCCGGGTGCGCCTGATCATCGACGGAGACGTCTCGGCCGCCCTGTTGGCGGTGAGCGAGAACTCGCCCGTCGACCTGCTGTGGGGGATCGGCGGCACGCCAGAGGGCGTCATCTCGGCCGCGGCCATCAAGTGCATCGGCGGGCAGCTGCTCGGGCGTCTGTGGCCGCGCAGCGACGAGGAGCGGGAGGCCGCCCGGGCCGCCGGCTACGACCTCGAGCGCGTGCTCACCTGCGACGACCTGGTGGCGGGCGAGGACGTCTTCTTCTCGGCCACCGGGGTCACGGACGGCGATGTCCTCCAGGGCGTCCGCTACCAGGGCAGCCGGGGAGCGACCACGGAGTCGCTCGTCATGCGCTCGCGCTCGGGCACCGTGCGGCGGATATTCGGCCGCCACGACCGCAGCAAGTTGCGGACGCTCACCGGCGTCCGTTACGGCTGAGCGCGGCCTCGTCCGGCGCGGTCGGGTCGACCTCGGCCTCGGCTTGCGCCTCGACTTCGGCCTGCGCCTCGGCCTCGGTGCTCGCGCCGGGCGCGAACCGGCCCACCTTCGACGGCGCGAGGTCGAGCGCGGCGAGTGAGCGCAGGAAGGCGTGGGTGACGAGCACGTGGATGGAGGACTGTGTGGCCTCGTACACGGGTGTCGAGAACCCGGCCGCGATCGCCGGGTAGAAGTTCGCCACCTCGACTTCGATGTGGAGCGTCTCGGGGGCTCCGGGCGCCGGCTCGCTGTCCGCGCCGCCGGCGACCCGCCGCACCTCGATGGCGAGAAAGCCGCACCCGCGGCCGGCGCGGGCGACCAACAGGCCGTCGCGGATCCGCCAGCGCACGCTGCCGTGCTCCTGGTCGAATGCGTACTCAGGAGCCTCGAAGCGCAGCAGCGTGAGTGGGCGTCCGAGCAGCACGACCGCACGCTCGTTGTCCCCGTAGACCACGCGGATGAGCCCGCATGTGACCCGGCTGAGGAAGCGCCAGTAGGTGCGGGCGAGGTTCTCCAGATTCGGCAGCGACCACAGCCACTCGAGGTCGCCCTCCGAGAGGGTCAGCTCGGCCGACTGGACCGAGCGAACCGCTCCGTCGCGGGCGATCGAGGTCGACTGGCGGGGCGAGACGATCACCGCCCGCGCGGGTAGGCGCCGGCGCCGGCGCTGGCGCGCGAGCAGGTACCCGGAGGCCGAGGCGAGGATGGCGATCAGGGCGGGGACCATCGCGCCGATTGTGCCCGAAGTGCCCGTCGTTCAGACGGGGATGACCGCCACCGGCGTCCCGGCGGCCGCCGTCCCCTCGCCCGCCGGGATGCGCGCGAGGCCATCGGCTCCGACCAGGGAGGTCACGATGTGCGACCCCTGAGCGCCGTTCGGCACCGCCACGAGCTCGCCGTCGCGGTGCTCGAGGCGCACCCGTACGGCCATCTCGCGCTGCGGGTTGCGGGCCACGGCGCTGGCCAGGGCAGCTCTCAGGGCCACGGGCGCAGTGCCCGCGCCCTGCAGTGCGGCGAGCGCCGGGGCGGCGAACAGCACGAACGTCACGTAGGCGGAGACCGGGTTGCCGGGCAGGCCGAACACGAGCGCGCCCGCCCGCACCCCGAACCACGTCGGCTTGCCGGGCTGAAGGGAGATGCCCCAGAAGCGCTCCTGCACACCGAGCTCGGCCAGGGCGGGCTTGACGTGGTCGTGCGGGCCGACCGAGACGCCGCCGGCCACGAGCACGAGGTCGGCGTCCTCGAGCGCCTCGGCGAGCGCGATCACCGTGGCCGCGCGGTCGTCGGCCAGGGGTGGGGGCGTGGTCACCTCAGCGCCGGCGAGCTCGGCCAGCGCGCGCAGCATGGTGCCGTTGGAGTTGTGGATCTGGCCCGGTGCCAGCGGCGCACCGGGCTCGCGCAGCTCATCGCCGGTCGACAGCACGTGCACCCGCGGACGGCGGCTCACGACGAGCGCGCCGGCGCCTGCCGCCACGGCGGCACCGAGCTCGGCTGCTCCGAGCCGGGCGCCCGGGCCGAGCACGACATGCCCGGCCTCCATGTCCTCGCCGGCGGAGCGGATGTTCTCCCCCGGTGCTGTGTCGGTGAGGGTGCGGATGTGGCCGTCGTGGCGCTCGACGTCCTCCTGGCGGATGACCGCCTCGGCGCCGGCCGGGATGGCGGCGCCGGTGGAGATGCGATGGGCCTCTCCCGGCCCGAGCGCGCTCGAGGCGGGCGCGCCCGCGCGCGACTCGCCGCAGACGACGAGCTCGCGGCCGGCCGCTCCGGGCTCGATGGCATAGCCATCCATGGCCGAGCAGTCAAACGGGGGCGTCGGGCCGGCGGCGCGTACCGTCTCCCGCAGCACGCGGCGCAGCGCGGCGGTGACGGGAACGGTCTCGGCGCTCAGTGGCGCGACCTCCGCCAGCACGGCCGCGCGGGCGGCGTCGATCGAGAGCAGGGCCTGGGCCACGAGCACATTCTCGCCCACGGCGAGAGGGGAGAACCGCGCCGAGACGACTGGGCGCCGTGATAAAAGGCCTCGATGCCACACCCGCCCCCACGGCGGCGGCGCGCGCGGCCGCTGGCCGACGCACCGGTCGACGAGCTGCTCACGCGCACGGATGCCCTGGCCAAGGGGTGGCTGCTCGCCCTGCTCGAAGTCTCCGAGCTCGACCAGGCGCCGGCGATCCTGGCCGGCGGAATCGCCGCCGAGGGTCCGCGCATCTGTGCCGCGGCGCTGCGCGCCATGGCCGACGACCGCGATCTGAGCCGGCTGGAGCCGGGCGGGCTGCTCGAGCCGCTCGCCGCCCACGCGGGGTCGTTCGCGGGCCAAGCGGGGCCGGAGGGCGCCCTGCGCGTGGTCGACGCCCTGCACGCGGTGCTGTGGAGCGGCCTGCGGGCCGAGTTGCGCGATCCCGAGCCCGAGCTCGTGCTCGGGCTGGCGGAGCGGCTGAGCGCGGTGACCGAGCTCGTGCGCGGGGCCGCGGTCCGGGCGGCGGCCGGCCTCCGGCCTGAGCGGGCCGCGGAGGCGGCTTCAGCGGGCGGCTGAGGTCCACCCCGGGCTGCGGGCGGTGACGGTGCAGCCGCCGGAGCGCCCGGGCCCGTCATCGGGGCGCTCAGAGCCCGCTCCGGGGGAGGCCGGAGCCTGCGCCGGCAGCCGCCTCCGGGGGGGAGCGATCGTTGTGGGTGGCCGCGCTCGAGGACGAGGTCGGCCATGCCCAGCGCGGGGGCGGGCCGCTGGCGCTGCTGCTCGTCGAGCTCCAGGACGGCGATCGCCTGGCCAGCGCGGAGCCCGAGCGCGAGGCGGGCGCGGCGTTCGGCCGCTTCGCCCAAGCCGTGCGCTCGGTCCTGCGGCGCCCCGACCTGCTGGCCAGCGAGGCCGAGGACCGCGTCTGGGTGATCGCGCGCGACACCGGGCGGGCGGGGGCCACCGCCCTGGCCGAGCGGGTGGCCGCCGCGGTGCGGGCGAGCGAGCCCGTGCAGGGCGCCCCGCTGCGCGCGAGCGTCGGCGTGGCCGTGCTCGCCGAGGACGCCCACGACGTCGAAGGGCTGCTCGAGGCAGCCGAGGAGGCGGCGCTCGCGGCGGCGGCGGGTGGCGACGAGGTGGGGGAGCGGGCGCCCGGGACGCCGGACTAGGGCTCGGCGCGCCCCGAACGATGGCAACCGCATCCGGAGGGTCCGGATGCGCTGGCCGAAGTTCGCGCCGCGCTCCTCTCCGGCGCGGGAGCGGCTAGCTCGCTGAGGCAGGCGTGGCCGGCAGCGACACGGCGTCGATCGTCTCGGTCTCGGTCATCCCGAGCCGCCGCGCGGTGGCGGCGGTGAGGTCCCAGTCGGCCCCGTTGGCGTACGGGCCGCGGTCGATGACCGGGACGGTGATCGAGCGGCCGTGGTAGAGGATCGCCACCTCGGTGCCGCACGGGAGCGTGCGGTTGGCCACCCCGATCGTGTGAGTGGTCAGCTTCTCGCCGCAGGCGGTGCGGTTGCCCCACAAGCCGGGCCCGTAGATCGTGGCCAGCGCCGGGCGGTAGACCGTGATCGTGAGCACCGGTGAGTCGCCGGCCGCCGAGGCGCTGCTGTCAGCGGCTGCGGACGCCGAGACGACGATCGCGCGGAGCTCGAAGCGTCCGATGTGGTTCACGTGCCAGGTCGCGGTGAACGTGCCGCCTGAGCCCACGGTGGCCGAGGTCGTGCGCGCCCACTGCCCGCGCGTCTCGTGACCGAGGCGCTCGATCTCGACCGTCTCGCCGGCGTCGGCCGCGTCGATCTGCCCGGACACGTGCAGCGTGCCCCGCAGCACGGCGGCCGCGCGGGTGGTGATCGTGAACCCGGACGCCGAGGCGGTGATCACGCCCGTGGCGGGCGCCGGGGCGAGCGGGCTCGCGGTCGGGCTGGAGCTGCCGGCGCCGGAGGGGTCGAGACCGCCGCCGCCGGAGGCGGCGCGGGCCACGCCGGGCGCGAGCAGGGCGGCGGTGGCTGAGAACAGGGCGATCCCGTGACGAACGGTGCTGCGACTCACGTATGCGTGCTCCATCTGCTGGGGCCTGGTGCCTACGAGGTGAGCTGACGGGCTCGCGCTTGTCGCGCTACGGGCCGCTCTGGGCCCGATTCGCCCCTGCGATCCGGAGATCGCAAGTGGTTCCCCCGTCGGCCCTCCGCTGGGGGAGGACCGTTCGGCTGGCGCGGCAGTATATGCAAACGCGAGGACCCCTGGTCGCGACGTTATGTGGACCTCCGTCGAGCGCTGCAGGTGCGTTCGAGATCAGCCCCCAAATCCGTGGGTTTTCTCGAAACCGGCCCGCCGCGCGGCCGGGGGCGGGCCGGCTCAGGGCCGGGGCAGGCGGGCCACGGCCCGGCGCAGCGCCCGCGCGCCCACGGTGAGGCCGATCTCGGCCACCTCGGCCGCCGCCTGCACCGCGGTGCCGAGCAGGTCCGAGCGCGGCGCGGGCGCGTCGGGCTCGCGGGGCGGGGTGCGGGGGACGCCGCCGGGCTGGGGCGGCTGAGGGCGGGTCGGGCGCCGGGTCGCCGGCTTCGCCGCCCGGGGTTTCGCCGGCGCCGGTCGCGCCGCCGCCGGCTTCGCTGCCGCGGGCTTCGCTGCCGCGAGCTTGGCGGCCGCGGGCTTCGTTGCCGCGGGCGCCGCGCGCTTCTCGCTGCGCCGGTGCGGCCGCGAGCGCGGCAGCGAGCCGAGCACGTCCGAAGGAGGTGTGCGCTTGTCCGCCATCAGGCGTGAGCTTCAGTGCGAATCACGATTGAGACATTGTGACGGCTGCCGTGGGCCTCCGCCATCCGTTGACGGGAGCGGATATTTTCGGCCTCGGGTTGAAACGAGTCCGAGGCTTCCACGTATAGCTGTCCTGAGACCAGTGTCGAGCACCTATACTCGCACCGCGATGTGTTTGAGTAGCGGGTCTGCGCTCTCAGTGCGCTGCCGCTGCCTCCGATTCCTTCATCGCGGGCAAGATCCGATGCCAGCGCCGACGACGAGAACGGGATGAGATGTCAGTAGCGGAACTGCAGGAACTCGAAGAGATCAAGGGCCTCGTCAACCGCGGCCAGCAGCTCGGCGTCCTCACCTATGCCGAGATCGCGACCGCGGTGGGCGAACTGGATCTCGACGAGGCTGACGTGGAGGAGCTGCACAGCTTCCTGGAACGGGCGGAGATCGAGCTCGTGGAGGAGCTCGACCCGGCGATCGCGGCCGCGGACGTCGAGCGCGCCCCGGACAAGCGGGGCGGCCGCCGCAAGGCGAAGACGGCGCTCGATCTGAAGCCGGACATGACGACCGACTCGCTGCAGCTGTTCCTCAAGGACATCGGCAAGGTCCGGCTGCTCACCGCCCAGGAGGAGGTCGACCTGGCCAAGCGGATCGAGCGCGGCGACCTCGACGCCAAGCAGAAGATGGTCGAGTCGAACCTTCGGCTCGTCGTCTCGATCGCCAAGAACTACCGCAATCAGGGCCTGCCCTTCCTGGACCTCATCCAGGAGGGGACGCTCGGCCTCGTCCGCGCGGCGGAGAAGTTCGACTACCGCAAGGGCTTCAAGTTCTCCACCTACGCCACCTGGTGGATCCGCCAGGCGATCGCCCGCGCGCTCGCCGACAAGGCGCGCACGATCCGCATCCCGGTCCACGTGGTCGAGAAGCTGAACAAGATCGGCCGGGCCGAGCGCAAGCTCGTGACCGAGCTCGGTCGCGAGCCGACCGCCGAGGAGATCGCCGAGGTGACCGGCATCGAGCCCGAGGAGGTCGAGTCGATCAAGCGCTCGGCCCAGGCGCCGGTCTCGCTCGAGAAGCCGGTCGGCGACGAGGAGGAGTCGGAGTTCGGCCAGTTCATCGCCGACGAGCGGGCCGAGTCCCCGTACGAGCGCGCGGCCGAGATCCTGACCAAGGAGGCGCTGCGCGAGGCGCTCGAGAACCTCAGCTACCGCGAGCGGCGCGTGCTCGAGTTGCGCTACGGCCTCGGCGGGGAGCATCCGCGCACGCTCGACGAGGTCGGGCGGACGTTCAACGTCACGCGCGAGCGCATCCGCCAGATCGAGAACCAGTCCCTGAAGAAGCTGCAGTCGCTGGCCGAGGCGCAGAAGCTGCGCGACGTCGCCTGAGCCGGCCGCGACGACCTGAACGGACCCCGGGGCTCGGCGATTCGCCGGGCCCCCCGTCGTTTGGGCGCCCGAGAACCCGCGACCTCGATCAAGCGTCCGTTCCCGCGCCCGGCGCTCGCGGGCGCCCCGTGACGCGCCGAACCGTTTCCTAATTCCAGCCACCAGAGCTGAAAAAGGCAAACCCGGCGCGAGCCGGGGTCGCAAAGCTAGAGGTCTCGCCTCCGGGTGAGATAGCTCGGCCGCCAGCACCCACCAATGAGGTGAGTGTCTCCATGTCAATGCAGTCCATCGTCCGTCATGCCCGCAGGCTCGCCTGCGCCACGGCGGTCGCCGCATTCGCCGGTGGGGTGGTTCCCGCTCTTGCCGGCGCGTGCACGGTCCCGTCTGGTGGGACCCCCGTGTTCAAGGTCCTGGGCGACCTCGCGGACTACGTCTCGGTGCCGCAGGGCACCTTCGGGACCGGGACCTCCGGATGGTCGCTCTCGAAAGCCGCCCTGGTCAAGGGCAACGAGTCCGGCAAGCCGGGCGAGTACTCGCTGCTGATCGGTTCGGGCGGCAGCGCGATCTCGCCTGCACTGTGCGTGAGCAACGCGACACCGACGTTCCGCTTCTACGGGCGGTCGGTCTCGCCGGGTCTCTCGAACCTCGCGGTCAACCTGCTGTGGACCGACGCCTTCGGCCTCTCCCACGTCACCCCGGTGGGTGGAGTGGGCGGCTTCGGGCTCACGGCCTGGCAGGCGTCGCCGGCGCTCGCGCTCAGCAGCGCCCTCCCGCTGTGGATGCCGGGCAGCACGCTCAGCGTTCGCCTGCAGTTCGTTCCCTCCTTTGGGAGCGCATGGGCGATCGCCGACATCTACCAGGATCCCTACCGCACGGCCTGAGAACGCGGCAGCGGGCGGGCGACGGACCACGGCGTCCGTCGCCCGCCCGCTGCGCCGCCTCGCGCGGTCCTGGACGGCGCCGCGCCGGCGCTCAAGGGCGGGGGCCCGCAGGCCGATGAGCTGGTCAATGTTCGTTCTCGACGACGCCCTGCGCTACATCGTGGAGCACGAAGGCTCCGATCTGCACCTCAAGGTGCCCTCCCGGCCGCTGGCTCGCATCCACGGCACGCTCACCCCGGTCGAGCACTACGAAGCGATGCGCCCGGAGGACACCGACCGGGTGCTGCGTGAGATGCTGAGCGCGGACCCCGACAAGCTGCGGGAGTTCGACACCGAGAACGAGGTCGACTTCGCCTACGCGGTGGAGAACCTCGCCCGTTTCCGCGTCAATGCCTTCCGCCAGCGCGGATCGGTGTCGATCGTCGCCCGGGTCATCCCCTACGGCGTGAAGTCGATCGACGAGCTCGGCCTGCCGCAGGCGATCCGCGACCTGGCCGAGGAGGAGCGGGGGCTGATCCTGCTCACCGGGACGACCGGCTCGGGGAAGTCGACGACGTTGGCCGCGATCATCGACCACATCAACCGCAACAAGTCGCGGCACATCGTCACGATCGAGGATCCGATCGAGTATCTGCACACCGATCGCCAGTCGATCATCAACCAGCGCGAGGTCGGCAACGACACCGGCTCGTTCGGACGCGCCATGCGCCGCGTCCTGCGTCAGGACCCCGACGTCATCCTGATCGGGGAGATGCGCGACGAGGAGACCGTGCGTACCGCCCTGTCGGCGGCCGAGACCGGCCACCTCGTGCTCTCCACCGTCCACACGCTCGACGCGCCGGAGAGCATCAACCGCATCATCGACTTCTTCCAGCCCCATGAGCAGAGCCAGGCCCGGGCGATGCTCGCCGGCACGCTGCGGGGCGTGGTCTCGCAGCGACTCGTGCCCACGATCGATCGCAGCAGCCGCGTGGCCGCATGCGAGATCCTGCGCATGACCGGCCGGGCCCGCGACATGGTGCTCGACCCCGATCAGACCGAGCGCCTGCGCGAGGTCATCGTCGAGGGCAGCTACTACGGCATGCAGACCTTCGACCAGGCCCTGCTCGGCCACTACAAGGCCGGCCGGGTGGCCATGGAGGACGCGCTGCGGGTCGCCTCCAGCCCGCACGACTTCAAGCTGCTGGTGGCCGGTGACGGTCGCACGGCCACCTCGATGGACGACCTGGGCGACACGATGGCCCGCCGCGCCGAGGCTCCCCCCGAGCGCAGCTCGGCGCCCATCCCGGTCACCTCGCCGCCCAGCGGGCCGGCGGTCCCGCGGCCGGGCGTCTCCACCGGGCCGCCCGGGCTCGCCGCCTAGCTGCCCCCGCGGCCGCGCCCGCCCCAGTCCCGCGCACCGCCCGCGCCATAGCTTCACTTGGTGAAGCATTGCGCTAGAATCGGCGTTACCGATGGCCAGTAACGACTCCTGTCCCGTCTGCCGGACCGCTGACATCGTCTGCGGAAAGTGGACGCTGCTCGTGATCCGGGATCTCGCGGAGGGCCGGTCGCGCTTCTGCGAGCTCGAGCGATCGCTCCAGGGCATCAGCCCGCGCACGCTGTCGCTGCGGCTGCGCGCACTCGAGGAGGAGGGGATCCTCGAGCGCCAGACCTTCCCAGAGGTTCCGCCCCGGGTCGAGTACGCGCTCACCGACAAAGGCCGCGCGCTCGTGCCGATCATCGAGGACATGCGCGCCTACGGGCGCGCCTGGCTGGGCTGTGACCCCGCCGAGGTTCCCGCGGACGAGCTCGTCCGCGAGCCGGCCGTCGCGGCCGCCTGAGTTCAGCGGCAATCCCGCGGGCTCGCCGAGCTCGAGCGGCGCGGACCGGTTCGGCGCCAGGGCAGGACTCGGCGTGCCGGGCGCGAAACGTCGGTCGTGCGCAACAGCAGCCTGCACGCCGCCCTCGCCACTTTCACCGCCGATGCCGCCGCGCGCCTGAGCGCCGAGGCGGCGGCCGGTGCCGAGATCCCGTTCGAGCTCGTGGCCGAGCCGGGTGGCAGCGCCCCGCTCTACTGCTACCGCCCGCTCACCGGGCGCTTCATCGCCGAGCGCCTCGGGCTGCTCACGGCCCTGACGAGCTACGTGCCCGCCGCCCGCGCCCTGGCCGGCCTCGAGGCCACCGAGGCCTACCTGCAGGTGCGCGGGGTCAGCCCGATCCCGGCCGGCGCCCGGGAGCGCGCCGATGCCGCGCTCGAGGCATTCCTGGCCCGCGTGTTCGCCGAGCGCAGCCGGTTCGCCGTCGGGCCCGAGCGCTTCGAGGCCGCCTACGGCGAGCTCGAGCTGGCGCTCTACGAGGGGCGCCGCACCACCACCGTGATCGCGCCACTGCTCGGGCTGGCGCTCGATCACGGCACCCGTGAGCTTCCTCTCGGCGACGGCGTGGCCCTCGTGCGCGGTGACGCGCTGCCGGGGGCACCGCATGAGGCTGTGTGGGGCAGCGGACGGGAGCCGCGGGTGCTCGCCGTGCTCACCCAGAGCGAGGAGGACGGGGCGCCGCCGGTGGTGTCGAGTGCCCGGCGGCGCTTTCGCCGCCTGCTTACCGCCCTGCGCCTGTTCGAGCGCGGCGGTTTCGCGCTCGGGCCGCTGGGCTGGGTCCGCAGCGACCACGGCGCCTGGCGCCCGGTGGCGCTCGGTTCGAGCGGCCACCCGCGTTCGATCAGCTTCATCACCGCCGCTCACGAGGATGAGCTCCGCGCCTTCCACAACCTGATCGCCCGCCGCTCGCCGTCCGGCGGTGAGGTGGCGTGGGCGCTGGGCCGGTTCGAGATGGCGTGCGAGCGGACCTCGCCGCTCGAAGCGCTCACCGACCATCTGCTCGCGCTCCGGGCCCTGCTCGAGCCCGAGGGTCCGGCGAGTGGCCGCCTGGCCGGCCGGGTGGCGGCCGTGTGCGGACAGCCGGAGGAGCGGCTCGTCCTGACTGAGCGGGTGGCCCGGGCGGTGGCGCTCGAGCGCGCGGTGATCAGTGGCCTGGCCCCGGCGGCGCCGGGCCTGGAGACGGTGGTGGCCGAGCTGGCCGAGCACCTGCGGGCGATCCTGCGGGACCTCCTGTGCGGGCACCTGGGCCCGGACCTGCGCGGGCTGGCCGACGAGCTGCTGGCCGAGGCGGCGACCGTCGCCTGAGTCCCCCGGGCACCCGCTACGCTTCTTCCAGGCCGCTCCCCACTCGGTCCCTCCGGGGGCCGGGAGTGTTCTGCCGCCAGGCACAACACGTAAGTCCTGGGGCTCTCATGGAGTCAAGGGGCGCGCGACCTACAGAGACGAGCGGGCGTCTGCCCGCTCGATCTGTATTTGGAGTCGGGGCCAGGGGGTAGGAGACCGGGGATGCCGACCGAGCCCGATCCGATCACCCTGTCCGACGTCGTGCGCCGTGCCGTCGAGGTGTGCGACGACGGCTCGAGCGAGGGCCTCGAGGACCTGCTCCTGCGCTTCGAGGATGCGGATGAGCCGATCAGCGCGGTCGCGGACGTGGAGGAGCGGCTCGACCAGGCGCTCGGTCCGCCCGATGCGGACGAGTCCGACGCTCCCCTCAGCATGGCGCGCGCCGTGGTGGTCTACCTCGCCCACCGCCGCGACGAGCTCGACGCAGCGCCGGTCGAGCTCCTGCGCTTGGCCGCCCGGGCCGAGTTCCACAATCAGCCGCCTGACCACGTGGCGCGCTGGCTCGTGGCCCAGGGCGTCAGCTGAGCATCGATATCCTGGCCCCGTGCCGAGCGCTCCAGTTCGCACGCCCAACGTCCATCCGCACTGCCGGAACGTCCCCCGCATCGGTGACGGCGGCTTCGAGGAGCTCTGCCACATCGTCACCGCGGAGGATCCCGACACCGCGCTGTGCGGTCGTGATGTGAGCGGCTATCCGTGGAACCCGCCGTGGCCTCGGTGTGAGGCCTGCCTGGCGGTCATGCGAAACGGGATGAATTGACCGTGCCCGCGCTGCACTGCGTGGTCGAGATCCCGAAGGGCAGCCGCAACAAGTACGAGTTCGATCCCGAGCTCGGAGCCATCAAGCTCGATCGGTTCGTGTCCGCCTCCGTCGTCTATCCGACCGACTACGGCTACATCCCCGACACGCTGGCGCCCGACGGGGACCCGATCGACGTGCTCGTGTGTGTCTCGGAGCCGACGTTCCCGGGCTGCCTGGTGCCGGCGAAGGTCGTCGGGCTGTTCCGCATGGCCGACGAGAAGGGCCGCGACGACCATGTCGTGTGCGTGCCGGAGGGCGACCCGGGCTGGAACTGGGTCGACGACGTCGATCAGCTTCCGGCCCAGCTCCGGGCCGAGATCACCCATTTCTTCACCGTCTACAAGGATCTCGATCCCGACCGGCACTCGAGCGTGGACGGCTGGGCCGGCGCCGCCGAGGCTCGGCAGGCTATAGAGAAGGCCCGCGAGGCCTGGCGCCAGCGCGGTTGACGCAATGCTCCGACCCTGTAGCCTGTGAGCGGGGACGCGGCTCCGACGGGTCGGAGCTGGCGCGAGACCGGTGACGCCTGCGGCGGCGCCGGACCGGAGCAGCCGACGAGAAGGAGCAGGAGTGACCACACAGGCGACCAATCCCGTGGAGCCCGGGCGCGCGGACGCGTCCCCGCCCGCGCCGGGCCGGCCGCCTGGCACGAGCTGGCGCCCGCTCGCCGTGACCGTGCTGGCCGCGGTCGCCGCCGGCGTGCTCACGTACGTCATCGCCACCGCGGTCCCGGCCACCTACCGGGCGAGCACCCAGCTGCGCGTGACCGTGAACGGCCAATTTGGACTCTCCCAGGACTCGGTCCTGGCCGGCAACCAGCTGACCGCCCAGCTCGCGCAGGCGGCCACGACCGACGCCGTGCTCGCTGGCCCGGCGAACGCGCTCGGCCTCAGCACCGGTGCGCTGCGCAGCGAGATCTCCGTCGGCACCGTGGCCCAGCAGAACCTGCTCCAGGTCAGCGCCAACGCGGGGTCGGGAGCCGTGGCCCAGCAGCGCGCCAACGCGGTCACCAGCGGGCTGCTCGCCTTCATCGCCCGCGACTCCGGGATCCAGAGCCTCGGGTATCGCCAGGCGGTGATCGGGGCCATCAGCGGCATGGACCGCGAGCTCAACCACCTCGGCACCGTGAGCGGCAAGCTGACGCCGGCCCAGATCGCGCTCATCCAGGGTGAGGCGGGCGCGATCGCCGGCCAGGTCACCTCGCTGCGCGGCACGCTCGCCCAGCGTGCGGCCACCGGCGTGCCGGTCGTGCAGGAGCTGCAGTCGGCCACCTCGGCCAGCCAGGTTGCGCCCAAGCCGCTGCTCTACGCGATTGTCGCCCTGGTGGTGGTCGGCTTCATCGCGCTCCAGCTCATGGTTGTGGCCGAGCGGCGCGGGCGCGGCATCTAGACCCGGATGATCCTCAGTCTGGATCACCGCCGCTGGCTGGTCGCCGCGTGCGGCGTGCTCGCCCTGCTCAGCGCCACCGGCCTGGTCTCCGGGCACCTGTTCCACAACCCAACCGCGCTGAAGTACGCGGTGACCGTGGCCGCGCCGCTGCTGCTCGGTGCTCTGCTGGCCACTCACAACGCGCTCGCGCTCATCACCGGGCTGCTCGTGGTGGCGGCTCCGTTCGCCGAATACGAGATGCCATTGGGCGGGGTCGAGGTGCCGCTGCTCGCGGCTGTGCTCGCCGTGGCCGGGTACTGCGTCGCTGTGGCGCCCGCCGCCCCGCGGCGGCGCTCCGCCCTGCACACCGGCGGTTGGCTCCTTGCGCTCGCCCTCCTGCTGCCTCTGGCGCAGGCCGGTGTTCCCCTCGGGGTGACGGCGACGCTCGGCAGCATGTTCGCGGCCGCCTATCTGGCCTCGCGGGTCTCGGCGAACGACGACGGCCAGCGCATGCTCGTGTGGGCGTTCCTCGGCTCGGCCGCGCTCCAGGCCGCCATCGCGCTGTGGGAGAACACCACCGGCCACCGGCTCAACCTGTATGGGCTTTCGGGAACGGCGACGCTGGCCGGGAACTTCTTCCAGTTCGGCACCTCCACCCGGCCCCCGGGCGCGTTTCCGGACCCGATCTCGCTCGGCAACCTGCTCGCCGTGGCGACGCCGCTGGCCGCGGGCCTGGCCCTCGACGGCGTGGCTCGCCGCCGCTACGTGGGCGTCCTGGCCGCGCTGGCCGGCCTTGGGCTCGTCGTCGCCGGTCTCCTGGTCACCCTCGACCGGATGAGCTGGATCGGCGCCCTGGTCGGCCTGGCGGTGGCCGCGCTGCTCGTTCCCGGCTCGCGCCGGATCAAGGTCGGCGGCGCGGCTGTGCTCGGGGCCGGGGCGATCTTGATCGTCAGCGGACTCGGCACGAGCCGCACACTGTCCGAGCGGGCGGCCACGATCCTGCACCCCCTGAACGCCAGCGGCGCGGCCAGCGGCGACATCCTGCGGGTGGAGATCTGGCAGCGCGCGGTCGCCGTGTTCGAGCCCACCCGGTGGCCGGGATCGGCCTCGGCCGCTTCCCCGGCGTGCTCGCCAGTCAGCTCGCTCCGGCCGGCACCCAGGGCCATGCCCACTCGGTCTACCTGCAGTTGGCTGCCGAGGGCGGCGTGATCGCGCTCGCCGGCCTGCTCGCCGTGCTCGTGGCGCTCTACCGCGACCTGACTCTCACCCGGCGCGTCGACCCGGTGTGGGGGGCGGCGCTGGCCGGGAGCGCGGTCGCGCTGCTTCTGTGCTGGCTGACCGACGTGACGATCCGCTACTCGGGCGTGGCCACCTACATGGGGATCGTGTTCGGGCTCGTGGCCGGCCGGGCCCGGCGGGCGCGCTCGGCCACCGCATCGGCGTAGACGGTGAGCGTGGCGGCGGCCATGTCCGCGCTCGTGAACCGCTCGGCGCGTCGCCGCGCGCCGGCGGCCAGCCGGGCGCAGAGATCCGGATCGGCGGCCAGGCGGCTCAGCGCGCCGGCCAGGGCGACCGGATCCTCCGGGGGCACGAGCAGGCCGGAGCGGCCGTGCTCCACCAGCTCGCGCAGGCCGTCGACGTCGCTGGCCACCACGGGCAGGCCGGCGCGCATGGCCTCGAGCGCCGCGTACCCGGCCGACTCCCAGCGCGAGGGCAGGCAGGCCACATCGGCATCGGCGAGCGCCGCCGCCACGTCCTCGCACCAACCGCTGAAGCGCACCGGCAGCCCGCGGGCGCGCGCGAGCTCGGCCAGCCGCTGGCGCTCGCTCCCGGTGCCGATCACCTCGGCCGTCCAGCTGCCGCCGGCCCGGGCGCTGGCCTCGAGGAGGACGTCGTGGCCCTTCTGAACGATGACGCTTCCGCTGGCCAGCACCCGCATCGGTCCCGGGCGCCGCGGCGGGCGCTCGCGCGCCGGGGCGGCTCGCAGCCCGTGGGCGACGACGGCAACACGTCCGGCCGGTCCGTAGCGCTCGGCCAGGAACCGGGCCGAGCTCGGGCTGGGCACGATCACGGCATCCGCGGCGCCGAGTTGGACCCGCTTGAACACGGTCTTGGCCGGGCCGGCCAGGGGCGAGCGCGGCCCCGGCTGCAGGTGTGGATCGGAGGCGTTGGTGTGCGGCAGGTGCTCGGTCAGCACGACGGGCCCGATCGCCCGGCGCGCGAGCGTGGCCAGCCAGAGGCGGCGGTCGTAGGTGTCGTGGAGATGGCCGTGCCAGACGCAGTCACGCCGCCGCAGGCCGGCGTCGAAGCGCAGGACCGGCAACTCGTGGCGGTGGGCCGCAGCGTGGAGATCGGCGGCGCCGGAGCGCAGGGCCACCGACACCGGCACGCCGCGCTCGCGCAGCTCGAGCGCCAGGTCCTCGAGGTTGCGCCACACGCCGCCCCGGATGGCTGCGGTGGTGGCGAGCACGACCGCGCGGACGCCGGGCGCGCTCACCCTGGGACGCCCCGGGCGGGTTCTCTACCGTGTGCGGGCCCCCGATGAGCGAGCATCCGGACGCCAACCCTACCGGGGAGATCGTGCGCGGAACCGCGCGCATGGCGATCGCGGCCGCGGTCCGCCAGGTGCTTCAGACCGGGCTCGCGGCCGCCACCTCGGCCGTCATCGCCCGCTCGCTGGGCGCCTCGCTGTTCGGTCGCTACGCCGGTGGCACGGCCGCCTTCTACCTCGCCATCGGACTGACCGATCTCGGCTTTGCCGTCGTGCTCGCCCGCGAGCTCGCCCAGCGCCCGCAGGACGAGGGCCGGCTCGTGCGCGCGACCGTCCAGGTCCACCTGCTCTGGAGCTTGGGCATCGCGCTCGGGCTGCTCGGACTCGGGCTGGGAGCCGGCGGCGAGCGCGGCGAGGTCATGCTCGTGCTCAGCCCCGCCGCCGTCTTCAGCGGCGTCACCGCCGCGCGGCAGGTGTTCAGCGTGCGCTACCACGCCCGCCCGCTGCTCGTCCTCGACATCTCCCTCTCGCTCGTGCAGGCCGGTGTGACGATCGGCCTGGCGGTGAGCGGGGCGGGCCCGGTGACCCTGGGGATCGTGCTCGGCGCCTTCTACGTGGTCAGCAGCCTGCTCGCGCTTTCGTTGTCGCTGCGCTCGCTGCCCGCCCAGCGCCCGCAGCGCGGCGACCGCCGGCGGCTGCTCGCTCTCGCGCTGCCGGTCGGGATCGTCTCGGTGCTCGCCTCGCTGTACTTCACCATCGACCAGGTCCTGCTCGGCTGGCTGGTCACGAGCCGCCAGCTCGGTTTCTACGCCGCCGCCGTGCGCTTCCTGAGCGCGCTCGTCGCCGTGCCCGGACTGGTCATGAACGCCGGCATCCCCGGGCTGGCCCGCCAGGCCACCGACAGTGAGGCGCTCAGCCGTTTCGCCGCCACCCTCGCCCGGTGGCTGGCCGTCACCGCCCTGCCGCTCTGCGTGGGGCTGATCGTGTTTGCCCGCCCGGCCGTACGGCTCGTGTTCGGCGCCGGATACGGGGAGTCGGTGGGCCTGCTGCGGATCCTCATGCTCGCCGCCGCCGTGATCCTCGCCTCGAGCCTGGTCGGGATCGTGCTCATGGCGCTGGCCACCGTGCGCACGATGGTGCTCGTCAACGTGTTCGCGCTGGCCGTCAACGTGGTCGGCAACGTGCTCCTGGTGCCGAGCCTCGGCGTGCGTGCCTCGGCCTGGCTGACCGTGGCCTGCGAGGTCATCGTCAGCGCCTACGGTCTGGTGGCGTTGCGCCACCGGCTGCGCTTCGCCCTCGTGCTGGCGAGCGTCGCGCGCCCGCTCGCCGTGCTCGCCCTGGCCGCCGGGGTGGGACTCGCGCTCGGACCCAGCCGGCCGTGGGCCCTGCCCGCCGCGGTGGTGGTGCTCCTCGGCGGCCTGTTCGCCGCGCGGGCCTGGCCGGCCGAGCTCCTGCCGGCGCGCTGGCGGGCCTGGGGCGCGGCGTCGCTCGTGCGTTAGTCGCCCGCGCGGGCGTAGGCGCGCTCGAGCCCGTCGAGGTGGGCGTCCCAGCTGAGGCGCTCGCCCGCGGTACGGGCGGCCGCGGCGCCAAGCCGGTCGCGCAGATCGGGGTCGCCGGCCAGGCGCCTCAGCGCCTCGGCGAGGGCGCGGGCGTCGCCGGGCGCGACGAGCAGCCCGCTCTCGCCGTCGCGGATGAGCCCCTGGACCGCCGGCACCGGGGTGGCGATGATGGCCCGGCCGGCGCCCATGGCGCGGGCGATGACGCCGCTGGCCGGACTCGAGCTCCGGTACGGGGCGACGACGATCGCCGCCCGGGCGACGAGACCCTGAAACGCCGCCTCGCCGGGCACCGGGCCGAGCAGCTGCGGCGCCGGCTCCGCCGGGTGGGCGGCCAGCAGGCCCGCGAGCCAGACGTCGTTGGGTGGGGGCGCGGCACCGGCGATGAGCAGCGGCAGCCCGAGCCCGGCGCCGACCTCGCCCCAGGCCGCCAGCAGCACGTCGAGTCCCTTGCTCGGACCGATGAAGCCGGCGAACAGGACGCTCTCGCCGGCGCTCGGCGCCGGCGCGCCCGCGGGAGCGGGGTCGCTGCCGTGCGGGATGACCTCCACCGCCCGGGCGCCGGCGGCGCTCAGGTCCTCCGCCGCCTGATCGCCGAACCCGACGAGCAGCCCGGCCCGGCGGATCAGGCGCCGTTGCAGGGCGCGGTCGAGCAGGGGCGAGAGCACCCGGTAGCCGACGGCGCTGCCGAGCCGCCCGGCCCCGGCGGTGAGGGCGGCGCCGGGAGCGTGGGCGAGTCGGGGATGGTCGTGGGCGACGACGACGCAGTCGGAGCGCAGCGTGGTGGCGGCGAGGGCGAACCAGAACACCTCGGTGTCGTTGCACCCGAACTCGATGTGCACGGTGGCCGCTCGCCGCAGGGCGGCCCGGGCCCGCACGGCCGCGCGCACGCGCCGCCGCGGCTGAGCTACCGGGTGCAACGTGCAGCACCTCGACCTGGTGGCCGCGGGCCTGCAGGCCCGCGACCACGCGGGTGAACACATCGCTCACGCCGCCGCGCGAGGCGCCGACGGCGAGGATCGGCCCGGCGGCACTCACGCGACGACGTCGGCGATCAGCCGCCGGCGCTCGCTCGCGGAGGCGAACAGGTAACGGTGGATCCGCAGTAGCCCGGCGATGTCGTGCACGTCGTCGTCGAGGTGAGGGACGACGAGCAGCGGGCGCCCGGCCAGGCCGCCCTCGAGCTCAGCCAGGTTGCGCGCGTCGCGCCGGGCGAGCACGTGGTAGTCGTGGAAGTTGTCCGCCACCAGCGTGGCCAGCGTGGCCGGGAGCACGTCGTGCAGCGCGCCGACGACGTCCTCGGGCTCGCCCTCGCCGAGCAGGTCGTGGTGGAAGCGGTTGACCACGACGCCCTCGAACGGGAAGCCCTCCTCCTGGAGGGTCTGGGCGAACCACATCGCCTCCCCGAGCGGGGCGTGCTCGGCCGAGGTGACGAGCAGGAACGCGGTCGTGTCCGCGCGCAGCATCCGCTCGACCGCCTCGGCTCGCTCGCTGAAGTCCTTGGTCATGTCGCCGAGCAGGCTGAAGAACGTCGACAGGTCGCTGAGCAGGTCGACTCCGGTGATCCGGCGCAGGCCTCCGAGCAGCGGGGACATCCCGCGCCCGAGGACGCGCACGCCCAGGCCGGTCGGCCGGGTCAGCGCCTTCAGCGCCCGGCCCTCGAGGAAGGAGGAGAGCCGACCGGGGGCATCGAGGAAGTCGAGCGCGTTGCGCGCGGGCGGCGTGTCGAGCACGAGCAGGTCGAACTCCCCGCTCTCCTGGAGCTCGTAGAGCTTGGCCACGGCGGTGAACTCCTGCGAGCCCGACACCGCGCTCGAGAGCTCTCGGTACACCCGGTTGCGCTTGATCTCCTCCGCCCGCTCCGGATCGGGAGCGATGCGCTCGATGAGCTCGTCGAAGGTGCGCTTGGGGTCGAGCATCATCGCCCACAGCTCGCCGGCCATCGGCAGCCCGGCCGCCTCCATCCGCTCGGCCGGCACGAGCCGCGGCTCGTTGGCCAGCTCCTCCAGGCCGAGGGCGTTGGCCAGCCGCCGGGCGGGATCGATCGTCACCACGGCCACCCGCGCGCCGGCCGCCGCCATGCCGAGCGCGATCGCCGCCGAGGTCGTCGTCTTGCCCACCCCGCCCGAGCCGGCGCACACGCACACCCGGCGACCGGCCAAGAGCTCGGCCACGCTCATCGCCCGGCCTCCAGCTGGGAGGCCAGCTCGTCGGCCAGGTGCGCGAGCTCGGACGGGCCGAGCTGCTCGCAGAACAGGTAGGGAAGCTCGGCCGGAGCGTTCCCGAGCCCCTCGGCCAGACGCTCGCGCTGCTCCTGGTGCACGGCCGCCCGGTCGTGCTCGGAGAGCGCCGCCCGCAGCGCGCTGCGGGCCAGGGGCGACTGGGCGGCGTCGAGTGCCTTCTGCAGGCGGGCAATCTCGCGGTCGGCGAAGCGGGTGGGGTAGAGGGCGTTCAGGACCACCAGATCGAGCTCGAGCGCATCGGCGGCGAGCGCCTCATCGAGGGCGAGCGTCTCGTTGACCGCCATCTCCTCGGGGGTGGCGACGGCGACCACGCCGGTGAAGTCGCGGTCGGCGATCGTGTCGGCGATGATCCGCCCCTGGCGGGCGATCGGCCCGACGCGGGCGATCTCGGCGAAGGTCCGCGGGGTGCGCAGGATGCCCACGCCGTGGCCGGTGGCCGGTGCGTCGACGACGACGAAGTCATACGGAGCGGCGTCCTCGGTGCGGCGCTCGAACTGCGCCAGCTCCCACACCTTGCCGATCGACAGCAGCTCCCGCATGCCCGGCGTGGCCATGGCGAACACCTGGAACAGCCGGCTCGAGCCGAGCATCTGGCCGACCGGACCCGCCTTCACGCGCAGATACTCCTCCATGGCGTGCTCGGGATCGATCGAGATGGCGAACAAGCCCGTCGGCCAGCTCGACCTCCTCGAAGCGCTCGGCCTCGCGGTCGAAGGCGTGCTGAACGCGCTGCTGGCTGGCCAGCTCGGCCACGATCGTGCGCCGGCCCTGCCGGGCAGCCACCAGGCCGAGCGCCGTGGCCACGGTCGACTTGCCGACGCCTCCCTTGCCGGTGACGAACACCAGCCGCTTGTCGAGGAGCCGGGGCACGGGCGCGGAAATTACGGGATCGCCGCGCTCAGCACCTCGGGCTCGCCGTCGGTGACGAGCACGTTGTGCTCGAGACGGATCCCGCCAAAGCCGAGCATCGCGTCGACCCGCTCCCAGTGCACGGCGTCGCGCAGGCGCTCGCGCGCGTCCGGATCGCCCAGCAGCGCGGGGACGAAGTACAGCCCCGGCTCGATCGTCACCACGTGACCGGTCTCGAGCGGCAGGTCGATGCGCAGGCCGGGATACAGGGTGCGATCGAGCTCGCGACCGGGGAGGAGCTCGCCGGCGTCGCGGACACCGAGACCCACCATGTGGCCGATCCCGTGGGGGAAGAAGAGCGACACCGCGCCCCGGGCGAGGAGATCCTCGGGGGTGCCGCGCAGGATGCCGGCGTCGAGGAGACCGGCGCCGATGACCAGGGCGGCGGCCCGGTGGGCCTCGCGGTACTCGGTGCCCGCGCGACACAGGCTGACGGCGCGGTGCAGGGCGGTCGCCACCGTCTCGAGCAGGGCGCGCTGCTCGCCGCTCGGCTGCTTGCCCACGACGTAGGTGCGCGTCACGTCGCTGACGTAGCCGCGCACCTCGGCGCCGGCGTCGATGAGCACGAGCTCGCCCTCGGCGCACTGCCGCCCGGAGGGTGCGAAGTGCAGCACGGCTGAGTTCGTACCCGACCCGACGATCGTGTGGTAGCCGGGCCGGTCGGCGCCGTGGCGCAGGAACTCGGTCTCGAGCTCGATCTGGATCTCGCGCTCGCTGCGCCCCGGCTCGAGCAGCGCCCGGGCGGCGGCGAAGCCCGCCTCGGTGGCCCGCATGGCGGCGCGCATGCGCGCCAGCTCGACCGGATCCTTGCGCCGGCGCACCGCGTTGAGAGCCAACCGGGCCGCCTGGGTGCGCTCGGCGTCGGCGCTCAGGCCGGGGAGGGGGGTCCCGAGGAGGGCGAGCGGCCGCCCCCGCCGGCGCTCCAGCCAGCCGGTCAGGGCATCGATCGGCGTGCCGGGATCCTCGAGCTCCGGCCCTCCCTCCCACAACCGTTCGGCGGTCGAGATCGGTACGACGAAGTCGGCCCACCCGGCGTCGGGGTCGAAGGCGATGACTCCACCCGGCCGCTCGCGGTCGGTGAGATAGAAGTACTCCGAGTGGGCGCGGAACTCGTAGGTGAGGTCAGCCCGCCCGGGGATGTGGATCGGCTCGCCCGCGCCGACGAGCACGACAGCGTCGAGCGGGCCCCACAGCCCGGCCAGCACGTCACGGCGGCGCTGCAGCTGCGGGGCGATGTCGTCGAGGGTCATGCCGGCCAGTGTCACATGGGCGGCGGCAGCGCGGCCAGGGTGGCCTCATCGAGGTCGCGATCGGCGAGCACGATCCGCCCCCACGGGTCATGCCCGACGTGGCGCAGGCCGGCGGCGAGAGCCGTCCGCTCCGATCCCACGTGCCCGGGCTGCATGCGCGCGAGCACCGGTCGCTCGCCCGCGTCCGCGACCGCGCGGCGGGCCACCGCGGCGGCGATCCCCTGGCCCCAGGCCTCAGGCTCCAGGCGGTAGTAGAGGTTGAGGAGCTCGCGACCGCGGGCCTCGATCACCCGGGTGCCGGCGAACCCGAGCACGTGCCTGCCGTCGGTGATGACCCAGTAGCCGATCCCGGCGCGCGCCCAATCGGCCAGCCACGTGTCCAGACGCGCTTGCGCGGCGTGGCGGTCGGTCATCGGGCCGGCCGGGTTGTGCGCGTTCGTGCGCGGGTCGGCGTGGATGCGGAAGACGGCGTCGAGGTCGGCCGGGGTCGGTGGGCGCAGGGTCACCGGTCGTCCGGTGCGCGTGATCAGCTCCATTCCGGCATGGAATCAGGCGCCGCCTATGGCCATCAAACGCCCGGGCTCCGGAGGATTCGGCTCGGTGGCTGCGAATACAGGCGCGTATGCGTCCCTCGAGCCATCGGAGCCAGCTGCCGTGACGGCCACCCCCAAGGTGATCGCGTTCGCCAACCAGAAGGGTGGCGTCGCCAAGACCACGACTACGCTCAATCTCGCCGTGGCCTTTGCCGAAGAGGGCCATCGCGTGCTGTGCTGCGACATGGATCCGCAGGGCAACCTGACCATGTCGCAGGGCATCGACCCCGACAACCTCGAGAAGTCGATGTACGACGTTCTCGTGCACAAGGTCTCGATTCGCGAGGTCATCCGCCGCCGCGAAGTCGACGTCGCCTGCGCATCGATCGACCTGGCCGGAGCCGAGATCGCCATGTCGTCGATGATCGGCCGTGAACGCGCGCTGGAGAAGGCGTTGCGCGAGGTCGACGAGGACTACGACTTCGTCTTCATCGACACACCTCCCAGCCTCGGGCTGCTCACGATCAACGCGTTGACGGCAGCAAACAAGGTAATCGTCCCCGTCCAGTGCGAGTATCTGTCGATGCGAGGGCTGATTCAGCTCCAGAACACGCTGTCGATGATCCGCGAGAACCTCAATCCCGATGTCGAGATCGAGGGCATCCTGCCCACGCTCGTCGACGCGCGCACGCTCCATGCCAAAGAGGCGATCGAGCTGCTGGAGGAGAATTTCGGTGATCGCGTGTTCGCCTCGCGCATCCGCAAGACCATTCGCTTCGCGGAGGCTCCGGTCAAGGGCATGTCGGTGCTGAAATACGAACCCGACGGTCTGGCCGCTCACGCCTATAGGCAGCTCGCCAAGGAGGTCCTCTCACATGCCAACCGGTAAGCGCGCGAGCATGCGGGAAGGGCCGCTGGCGGCCCTGTTCCGCAAGACCGAGGACGAGGGCCCCCAGCCGCCCCAGGAGTCCGCTCCGCCCGCCGCCGAACCTGCCGCGCCCGCGAACCCGGCGGCCGAGGCGGGGCCGCCGCAGCGCGAGCCCGCGGCCTCACGGCGCTCGCACCCGTCCTTCGAGTCGCCCACTCCGCCCGAGCCGCGCGCGCCGCGCCAGGTCCCTCGCCCCAGGAGCGCCTGCGCCACGTCTTCTCCTCGGAGATCCCCGAGAACGTGATGGAGCCCCCCGCCCGCTCAACGCCGGCTCCCGCGCCCGAGCTTGACGTGTACGCCCGCCCGGAGCGGCTGGCCGACGCGTTCGCGGCCCCCGCCGCGATCGGCACGCCCGTCCTGCGCGTCGTCGGCGTCGGCGGTGCCGGGGTCAACGCGGTCAACCGCATGGTCGAAGCCGAGATCGCCGGCGTCGAGTTCATGGCCATCAACACCGACCTGCAGTCGCTCCAGCAGTCGGCGGCCGATCAGACCCTCCACATCGGCGAGCGGATCACCCGCGGGCTCGGCTCGGGCTCCAACCCTGAACTCGGCCGCCAGGCGGCTCGCGAGGAGTACGACCGCATCAAGGCGATGCTCCGCGGCTCGGACATGGTGTTCATCGCCGCCGGCGCCGGTGGCGGCACCGGGACCGGCGCGGCCCCCGTGGTGGCGCAGATCGCCCGGGAGCTCGGTGCGCTGACCGTCGGCATCATCACGCGGCCCTTCCACTTCGAGGGCTCGCGCCGGCGCGAGCAGGCCGAGGCGGGGATCGCCGAGCTGGCTGCGGAGGTCGACACCCTGATCGTCGTCCCCAACAACCGCCTGCTCTCCGTGCTCGATCGCGGCACCTCGATGGTCGAGGCCTTCCGCGTGGCCGACGACGTGCTGCGCCAGGGCGTTCAGGGGGTCTCGGACCTGGTGACGCTGCCGGGCCTGATCAACCTCGACTTCGCCGACGTGCGCACGATCATGTCCGGCGCCGGCAGCGCGCTGCTCGGGATCGGCATGGGCACGGGCGACCGGCGGGCGATCGACGCGGCGGAGAAGGCGGTCGCCTCGCCGCTGCTCGAGACGAGCATGGACGGCGCGCATTCGATCCTGCTCTCGATCACCGGCAGCCGCGACCTGTCGCTGTGGGAGGTCAACGAGGCGGCCAAGGCGGTGGCCGAGGCCGCCCACCCGGACGCCAACATCATCTTCGGCGCCATGGTCGACGACGACCTCGAGGATCAGGTGTGGGTGACGGTCGTGGCCACGGGCTACGGCGACGGGCGGCCGCCGCGGCGCGAGCGCGAGCCCGAGCAGCTGCGCCCGGCCGAGCGCCGGACGCCGGCGCTGCGCGAGCCGGCCGGGGAGCCGCGGGTCAGCCGCGTGCGCCCGTCGCGGTCCGCGCACGAGCTCGACGTGCCCGAATTCATGCCCCGCCGCTAGCGGTCTCCGGGAGGACTCAGGATGGCTGCCCCGCGGGGCGTCGTCGCCGCCGGTCACCCCCTCTCGGCGGAGGCCGGTGCGGCTGCCCTGCGCGCCGGAGGCAACGCGGTCGACGCCGCGCTCGGGGCGATGCTCGTCTCCTGCGTGTGCGAGCCGCTGCTCACCGGGCTGGGGGCCGGGGGGTACATGCTCGTTGCCCACCCCGAGCTCGATCCCGTGCTGCTCGACTTCTTCGTCGAGTCGCCCGGGCGGGGCACGCCGCCGGCCATCCAGGCCGAGCTGATCCCGATCGAGGTGTCGTTCGGCGATGCGCTGCAGGTGTTCAACGTCGGCCCGGCGTCGGTCGGGACATTTGGCGTGGCGGCCGGGATCTGCGAGGCCGCGCGCCGGTTCGGCCGGCTCGCGCTGGCCGAGCTCGTCGCCCCGGCGGCCCAGCTCGCGCGCGCCGGGGTGGAGATGAGCCGCGGTCAGGCCTACGTGGCCGAGATCCTGGCCGGGATCGTCACCTCGACGCCCGAGGCGAGCGCGCTGTTCGCCCCTGGCGGGGCGCTGCTGCGGGCCGGCGAGCGGCTCCACCAGGCCGAGCTGGCCGACACGCTCGAGCGGCTCGGGCGCGACGGGGCGGCACCGTTCTACACCGGCGAGATCGCCGCTGCGATCGCGGACTGGGTCTCCGCACGGGGCGGCCTGCTCACCCGCGAGGACCTGGTCGCCTACGAGGTGATCGAGCGCGCGCCGGTGCGGCTGCGCTACCGAGGGCGGGAGGTGCTGACCAACCCGCCGCCGTCGGCCGGCGGGATCCTCATCGCCGCCGCCCTGCGCGAGCTCGACGGCCAGCCACCTCCGCCGGGTCCGGAGGCGATCGTGGCCGCCATGCGCCGCGCCCAGGCCGCGCGCACGCCCGAGTTCCTCGCTGGGCTGGCCGAACCCGGATTCGGTGAGCGGTTCCTGCGCGCGGGGGGTCGGCTGGGGTCGACCACGCACATCGCCGTCCTCGACCGCGAGGGCTGGGCCTGCTCGGTGACCTGCTCGAACGGCTCCTGCTCGGGCGTGATCGTGCCCGGCACCGGCCTGCACCTGAACAACATGCTCGGCGAGCAGGATCTCAACCCACTCGGCTTTCACCGCTACCCGCCCGGGCGGCGGCTGCCGTCCATGATGGCTCCGACCGTTGTGCTCGAGGACGGCGACCCTCGGCTCGTGCTCGGCAGTGCGGGGTCGAACCGGATCCGCTCCGCCATCCTGCAGACGATCGTTCGTGTGATCGACGAACGGATGCCTGTGCGCGCGGCCGTCGAGGCGCCGCGGGTCCACTTCGAGGACGACGTCGTCTACGCCGAGCCAGGCGTGTCCGACGCCGCGCTCGGGCGCACCGGCCTCGCGGTCACCCGCTTCCGGGAGCCGAACCTGTTCTTCGGCGGCGTGCAGGCGGTCGAGCGCGCGGGCGGGGGGGTCCTGCGCGGGGCGGGCGACCCGCGCCGGGGCGGGGCCGCGGTGGCCGTGGGGGAGACGTGACGGGGGCGGCTCGGCTGGCTGCGCTCTGTGCTCTGGTGCTCGCTGTGGCCGGCTGCGGGGAGGACGTCCAATCGCCGGACCTGTTCCTGCTCACCCGGACCGGGGCGGGCGCGCGGCTGACCCTGCTCGTGAATGACGGCGGCACCATCCGCTGCAACGGCGCAGCCGCTCGCTCCCTGCCCGATTCGCTGCTCATCCAGGCCCGCGACCTGGCCGACTCGCTCGACGCCGATGCCAAGGCCAAGCTGCGCATCGCGGCCGGCCCGGGCAGCGTCGCGACCTATACGGTGCGGCTGGCCGACGGGACGATCCGTTTCCCCGACACGGCCGGCGCGGCCCACAAGGAACTCGGCCAGGCCGAGCTGTTCGCGCTGCAGGCCTCGAGCCAGGCGTGCAAGCTGACAGGCTGAGCGTCCGTTCTGTCAATCGGGCCTAAAGCCCCGTCGTGTTCGCTTGTCCGCCCGCTACCTTTCGGTCCGTGCCCATGCCAGTCGCTGCCGCAACCGCCCACATCAGCACCTTTCAGGCCATCGTGCTCGGGCTTCTCCAGGGTGTCTCCGAGCTGTTTCCGATCTCGAGCCTCGGCCACACGGTGCTCTTCCCGCATCTGTTCGGCTGGAACAACATCGTCTCCTGGCAGTCCCAGCCCGAGTCTCCCTGGCTCGCCTTCGTCGTCATGCTCCACGTCGGAAGCGCGATCGGCCTGCTCATCTACTTCTGGCGCGATTGGCTGGCGATCATCGGCGCCTTCTTCGTCACGTTGCGCAAGCGGCGGATCGAGACCCCGACCGAGCGGCTGGCCTGGCTGATCATCGCCGCCAGCGTTCCGACCGGGATCATCGGCCTGGCCGCCGAGCACGCCGCCCGCACGGCCACCGCGAAGCCCGAGATCGCCGCCATCTTCCTGGTCGTCAACGGCTTCATCCTGCTCGGGGCCGAGCGGCTGCGCCAGCAGAGCGACGTGCGCCGGCAGCGAGCCGAGGTGCGCGCCGTCGAGCGGGCCCGCATGCGCGAGGACGCCGGTGGCGTGGCCGTGGCCGATCCGGCTGCGGCCGGCACCCGGACCGAGCGCCGGCGCGTGCGCACGCTTGACACGCTCGACTTCAAGGAGGCCGGCGTCATCGGCATCGCCCAGGCGACGGCGCTCATCGCCGGGATCAGCCGCGACGGCATCGTGATGGCGGCCGGCCTGGCCAGGGGGCTCGACAACTACGATGCCGGCCGCTTCGGCTTCCTGCTCGCCACCCCGATCATCCTGGCCGCCGGTGCGTTCAAGTTCAGCGACCTGACCGGGCCGCACGGTGCCGGCATCCGCGGCCCCGCGGTCATCGCCGCGGTGTTCGCCGCCATCGCCGCGGTCATCACCGTGCACTTCCTCAGCCGCTACTTCAAGCGGGGCAACCTGCGGCCGTTCGGCGTCTACTGCCTCGTCTTCGGGGCGGCGATGGTCATCTACAACCTGTAGGCGGGCTCAGACGAGCTTGATCCGCCCGTTCGAGCGGGCGCGCTCGCCCGCCTGCTCGACGAGCTCCATGCGCTTCAGGGCCGCCCGGAGCAGGCGGCTGAGCAGGCCCATCCGGGCGTTCTCGGAGCGGAGGTCGAGCAGGCCCTGTTTGGCTTCCACGCCGAAGTCGACCGTGGCCGCCATCGCGTAGGCGTCCATGGCGGCGAGCTCCTCGTCGTCCGGGGTGCGGTCGGTGGCCAACGCCACCAGCTCCCCATAGGCCTGGCGGGCGGCGTCGCGCAGCGGGGCGTCGGCCTCCTCCTCGCGGTCGGCGAGAAACTCGATCACCCCGGCGGGATAGGCGAGGTGGCCCTGGCGCTCGAGCACCCGGAACGGACGCGTGCCCCGGGCGAGCAGGTTGATCCGCCCGTCCTCCATGCGCTCGAGCACGCGCTCGATCGCGCAGGCGCACCCGACCTCGCGCAGCCCCTCGTCCGAGAGCCAGACGATCCCGAACTCCCGCTCCTCGCGCAGGCACTCGTTCATCATCAGCTTGTAGCGCTCCTCGAAGATGTGCAGCGGCACGATCTCGCCGGGAAGCGCAACCAGGCCGAGTGGGAACAGCGGAAACTCGGTGCGCAGCCGGTCGGGCATGGGGGGAGTGTATGGGCGCCCCCCGGGGCCGGCTGCGGAGGTAGCCGGTGGCGCGGGTCAGGGACGCCGCGCGCTGACGAGCAGGTTGTAGAAGATGGCCGGCGGCAGCCGGGCCTCGAGGGCGCGCTCGTCGAGCTTCTGCAGGGCCAGGTAGCCGTGGAAGGCGTACTGGCGCCAGAGCATGGGCACGTCCGCCGGATCGGCCGTCGATTCGAGCGTGCGGTTGAACCACCCGAACCAGTTGGCCACGAGCTCCTCGCCCCGTACGGACACGTCGGTGAAGCCGGCATCGCGGGCGTGGCGCTGCAGGTCGCCGGGGAGGAAGGCATGGATGTCGACCAGGCGCTCGAGCCCGTGATCATGCTCATCCGCGCCCGCATCGGTGGGAGGCGGCGGGGCGGGGCGGGCCCGCAGCATCGCCCGCCACAGCGGAGAGATGCGGCTCGCCCCGCGCTTGGGCCAGGCGGCGATCCGGTCGCCGAACCGGGACGGCTCACCGGCGAACACGATCCGGCCGCCCGGCACGAGCACCCGGTGGAACTCCGAGAACGCCCGCTCGAGGTCGGGCAGGTGGTGCAGGACGGCGTGGCCGAGCACGAGCTCGAAGCTGTTGTCGGGGAACGGCAGCGACTCCGCCTCGGCCCGCGCCGTGCGCACCGACAGTCCGAGCCGCTCGGCGTTGCCCGACAGCGTGCGGAGCATCCCGGGGGAGATGTCCGTGCAGGTGGCCTCGCTGACCACCCCGGCCTGCACGAGATTGAGCGAGAAGTATCCGGTGCCGGCGCCGATCTCGAGCGAGCGGGCGTAGCC
This sequence comes from uncultured Solirubrobacterales bacterium, assembly GCA_963848745.1. Lineage (GTDB taxonomy): Bacteria > Actinomycetota > Thermoleophilia > Solirubrobacterales > Solirubrobacteraceae > Palsa-465. The sequence continues at coordinate 576,980 of CAWKEO010000004.1, forward strand.
GCGGTCGAGCTCGGCGCCGAGCATCTTGCGCAGCTTGCCCAGGACCTGGTCCTGGCCGATGGCGCCGAAGTCGATTCCCCACTTCGCGTCGTAGCTCGATGCTGCGACGTCGTGGTAGCGCGTGTTGACGTCGCGGATGTCGTCGGCCGTCCTGAGTGCCGTCATGGCCGGGTGGACATTACCCTGTCGGCCGTGTCAGTAGATGCGTACATCCAGCAGCGCCAGCCCGCGGGCGTCCCGCCCCTCGCCCTCACCGGCGAGCGGACGCTCCCGGACGTCCCGGCCGAGAACTACTGGTTCCGGCGCCATCTCGCCGTTTATGAGTGGATCGGGGCCCGGGTCCTCGGCGCCCGCGTGCTCGACATGGCCTGCGGAGAGGGCTACGGGTCCGAAGTGCTCGCCCGCAGCGCGAACCGCGTGGTCGGGGTGGACGCCAATCCCGAGGCCTACGAGCATGCCCGGCTCCGCTACCGGCGGGAGAATCTCCACTTCGAGCGCGGCCTGGTGGAGACGTTCGGGGAGCCGGGCAGCTTCGACGCCGTCGTGTTCCTGCAGACGATCGAGCACGTCCAGGACCCGGCCGCCGTGCTGCGCCACTTCCGCCGCCTGCTCGCCCCCGGCGGCGTCGCCTACCTCAGCACGCCCAATCTGCTCACGCTCGCCGGGCCCGGGGCCGAGAAGTCCGACAACCCCTGGCACCTGAAGGAATACCGGGCGGAGGAGTTCTCGGCCCTGTGCCGGGAAGCGTTCGACCAGGTCGAGGTGCTCGGCCTGTTCCACGCCCGCAAGCTCCACTGGCACGCGCTCGCGCTCCGACTGGGCTGGGACGCCGTGCACAAGCGCCTCGGGCTGACCCGTCGCTTCTACGACTGGTTCACGCCCGCGATCGCGGCCGGCGACTTCGCGCTGCGCCCCGGCGACCTCGACGCGGCGCTCGACTTCCTCGCCATCTGCCGAACCTGAACCGCCGCGGCCCCGGGAAGGTTCCGCCGCGGCTCGGCGTCTGACTCAAGTGGCGGCGTCTCGCCGCCCTCGCACATCGACCCCAAGGGGGCTGCACGATGTTCTCCCGCTTCACGCCGGCGCTCGCCGGCGCGGTTCTCGCCGTGTCCATGGCCGCTCCGGCCGTGGCCGGTGCTCAGCCGTTCCTGACGCGCTTTGCGAGCGTCTCGATCGTGGCCAGCGCGGTTCCGGCCAGCGGCGCGGCCGCCGGGGACGTGAACCCCTACGGCGTCGCGGTCGTGCGCCACAGCACCGGTGATCTCGTCCGCGGTGACGTGCTCGTGAGCAACTTCAACGACGCCGCCAACCACCAGGGCACGGGCTCGAGCATCGTCGAGATCTCGCCGTCGGGCATGCAGCACGTGTTCGCCATCCTGCCGCCCGCTCCCGGCAGCCGGGTGGCCGGGCTGACCACGGCGCTCGCCGTGCTGCCCGGCGGCTTCGTCGTCGTGGGCGCGCTTCCGGCGCCCGACGGCAATTCGGCCCGGATGACGGCCGGCGCCCTGTTCGTGCTGGGCTCCACCGGGCAGGTCGTGGAGACGATCACCGGCGGCGCCATCAACGGGCCCTGGGACATGACGGCGTACGTCCACGACCACGACGCCGTGCTGTTCGTCACCAACGTCCTGAACGGGACCGTCGCGGCTGGCGGCGCCACCGTCCACGACGGCAGCGTCGTGCGCCTCGTCCTCGGCCTGCGCGGCGACATGGCGCCCGTGCCGCGGAGCAGCCAGGTCATCGCCGATGGCTTCGCCGAGCACACCGACCCGAACGCGCTCGTGGTCGGGCCGACCGGCGTTGGACTCGGCCGCGACGGCACGCTCTACGTGGCTGACTCGGTGAACAACCGGATCGCCGCGGTGCCCGATGCGCTCACCCGCATGACCGCGCTTCGCGGCGGCGCCATGACGGTGTCGATCGGCGGCGCGCTCACCGATCCGCTCGGCCTGACGATCGTTCCCGGCGGGGACATCGTGACCATGAACGGCAACAACGGCGACGCGGTGGAGACGACCCCGGCGGGAAGCCAGGTCGCCGTCCGCGAGCTGATCGGAAACGGCGCCGGGGACCTGTTCGGCGTCGCGGTCGCGCCGCACGACGAGGGCCTCTACTTCGTCGACGACGCGGGCAGCGGCCCGGGCGCGAACTCGCTCGCTCGTCTGCGCTGAGCGACCCCGAGGCGGGCGCCCGCAGCGTGCGGGCGCCCGACTCGCGCCGTGTGGCAGCCTGCCGCTGTCATGCCGACCTCGCCCGGCGCGCTCGCGCTCGTCCTCCACACCCACATGCCCTACGTGGAGGGGTACGGCACATGGCCGTTCGGCGAAGAGTGGCTGTGGGAGGCGGTCGCCACCTCCTACCTGCCACTGCTCGACATCCTCGGGCGAGCCCCGCTCACGCTCTCGCTCACGCCGGCGCTGGCCGACCAGCTCGAGCACGCGCCGGCGATGGACCGCTGCCTGCAGTTCCTGCACGAGATCCGGCCCGAGTCCCACCGGCGTGACATCGCCGGCTACCGCTCCGAGGGCCACACGGTGCTCGCGGCCGAGCTCGAACGTTCGCAGGCCGAGTACGCCTCCGCGGCGGACCGGCTGGCGGCTCTCCCCGGCGGTCCGGGCGGGCTGTTGGGCGCGCTTGGTCGCCACGCGAGCTGGACCTCGGCCGCCACCCACCCGATCCTCCCCCTGCTGGCCAGCGAGAGCGTCATCTCGGTGCAGGTGCAGACCGGGGCGAGAGCGCACCGGCGGCGCTGCGGGGGCTGGGCGGGCGGGTTCTGGCTGCCCGAGTGCGCGCACGCGCCGTGGCTGCACGCACCGCTCGAGCAGGCCGGCGTGCGGGCGACCTGCGTCGAGCTGACCGGTCGCTTCGGCCTGGGCGACGAGCGCCACCTGCGCCCGCTGCGCACCGACGACGGGCCGGTGCTGTGGCCCATCGACCGCGCGGTGATCGGGCTCGTGTGGAGCGAGAGCGGCTACCCGGCCGCCCCGGTCTACCGCAACTACCACGGGCTGACCGAGCACCACCACCGGGTGTGGCGCAACGACGGCGTCCCGTACGACCCAGCGCCCGCGCGGGCCCAGGCCGCGCGCGACGGCGCCGACTTCGTCGCCCGGGTGCGCGCTCGGGTGGCCGGCGGCGGCGTGTGCGTGTGCGCGCTCGACACCGAGCTGCTCGGCCACTGGTGGTACGAGGGGCCGTGGTGGCTGGCCGCGGTGCTCGACGAGGCGGCTCGCCAGGGGCTGGCGCTCGTCGACCTCGACTCCGCGCTCGCGCACGTCGACCCGGCCGCGGCGCCGGCGGACCTCGGCGTGAGCAGCTGGGGCGAGGGAGGCGATCTGCGCACGTGGAGCGGGCCGAGCGTGGCCGACCTGGCCTGGCAGGCCCGGCGGACCGAGCTCGAACTGCTCGCCCGCGGCCGCCGGCCGAGCGATCGGGCGCTGCGCGAGCTGCTCCTCCTGCAGTCGAGCGACTGGGCGTTCCTCGCCCACCGGAGGCTGGCCGGCGAGTATCCGCGCGAGCGGGCGGCCGGGCACGCCGCGGCCGCGCTCGCGGACGCGCCGGTCGGCCCGGGGCCCGCGAATCTCGCCCCCGATCTCACCGGCTGGATCGACTAGGAGGTGGGCGAAAAAGCCGCGTGTGGTGCGGCAATTTCGCCCCGGTCGGCACCGGCGTCTACCCCCAGCGAAAGGTCCGCGGCGCCTCGCGCATGCGGATGAGCTTGGCCGGCGCGCCGCCCACGACGGCGTTCGCGGGCACGTCGGCGGTGACGACCGAGTTCGTGCCGATGACCGAGTTATCGCCGACCCGGACGCCGCGCAGCAGGCAGGCGCCGTAGCCGATCCACACGTTGTGGCCGATGTCGACGTTGCGCTTGTAGATGCCCTGCTCGCGGATCGGGCGCTCGACCTCGACCATCCCGTGGTCGAAGTCGATCACCATCACCCGGTCGGCGATGATGCACTCACGGCCGATCGACACGTGTTGGAAGCTGGAGATCGTGCACTCCTGGCCGAGCACGGACTTGGCCCCGATCGACACCTCGCCCTCGTGGGCGCGGATCTTGCACCCGTGGCCCAGCCACGACCAGCGTCCCAGGGTGACTGTCGCCCCGCGGCCGATCTCGAACTTGACCCCGGGGCAGACGAAGCACAGGCCGTCGGTGCGCAACCGCCCGCGCCAGCGCAGCTTCAGCCACACCCAGCGCGCGATGAGCACCGCGTAGCCGGGCGCCAGCATGTTGTGTCGAGCGGCGAAGCGCAGAAACGTCAACGGCCCGCCGTGCAGGGGCGGCGGCCCACTGCGCACAGCGCGCGGCAGCGCCGGCGCGCGCAGCGGCGCCGGGGTGGGTTGGCGCGTGCCCGTTGCCATGGCCGGAGATCCTACGAGGAAGCCGGGGTGGGATGGCCGCCCGCCCTCCCTGGCATGATTGGCCGAGCGATGGCAGGTGCGAACGACTCTCTGGCCCAGCGGCTGATGGCCGGCGACAAGCGGGCCCTGGCCCGGGCGATCACACTGGTCGAGAACGACGATCCCGCCGGCTGGGAGCTCGTCCGCGAGGTGTATCCGCACACCGGAAACGCCGCCATCATCGGCTTCACCGGGCCGCCCGGCGTGGGCAAGTCGACCCTGCTCGGCGCGCTGACCAAGCACGAGCGGGCCGGGGATCGGACCGTGGCCGTGCTCTCGGTCGACCCCTCCTCGCCGTTCACCAACGGCGCGCTGCTCGGCGATCGCATCCGGCTGAGCGAGCACTTCCTCGACCCCGGCGTGTTCATTCGCTCGATGGCCAACCGGGGCGCGCTCGGCGGGCTGAGCGAGGCCGCCCTGCAGGCGGCTCTGCTCATGGACGCCTCCGGCCGCCAGGTCGTGCTCGTGGAGACCGTCGGGGTCGGCCAGGCGGAGGTCGACATCATCGACCACGCCGACACCGTCGTGCTCGTGCTGATGCCGGGCTCGGGGGACTCGATCCAGGCCCTGAAGGCCGGGGTGATGGAGATCCCCGACGTGATCGTGGTCAACAAGGCCGACCACCCGCTGACCGACACGATGGTGCGCGAGATCCGGGGCGTGCTCGCCCTCGGTCCCAAGACGGCCTGGAAGGTCCCGATCGTGAAGACCGAGGCGCTCCGAGGCGAGGGGATCGAGGAGCTGGCCGAGAAGCTGGCCGAGCACCACGCTCACATCGAGGCCGAGGGCACGCTGTCCGCCCGGCGCCGGCGTAATCTGATGAACGAGGTGCTGGCCATCGCCACGTTCAGGATGCGCCGCGAGCTCGAGTCGGCAGTGCGCGAGGATGGCGCCGTCCAGGACCTGCTCGACCGCGTGGTGGCGCGCGAGCTCGACCCCGCCAGCGCGGCCGAGGCCGTGCTCGAACGGCGCGCCGCCGCCATGACCGGGAGCTGATGGGGGGAGCGCTGAGTGGACCGCTGCTCGCCGCGGCCGGGGTGCTGCTCGTCTCCGGGCTGGCCAAGCTCCGCGGCCCCGGCCCGGCCACCCAGGCGCTGGCGGCGGCCGGGCTCCCTGCGCGGGCCGGCCTGATCCGGCTGCTCGGCGCTGGGGAGACCGTCGCCGGCGCCGCCGCGCTGCTCGCCCCGGGCCGCCCGAGCGCGGCGCTGCTCGCGCTCGCCTACACCGGACTCGCCGCCGCAGCGCTCATCCTCGCCCGCCGGCAGGCCGCCTGCGGCTGCTTCGGGGAGTCCGACACTCCCGCCTCGGGCGCTCAGGCGGCGATGAACACCGTCCTGGCCGTGCTCGCCGCCCTCGCCATCGCCTGGCCCGCGCACGGCCTGGCCTGGGTGCTCGCCCGCTCGCCGTTCAGCGCCGCCGTGCTCCTGGCCGGCCTGCTCGCCGCCGTGTACGGCGCCGTGACCGCGTACACGCAGCTGCCGGCTGCCTGGGGCGCTTGGAGTGGCCGGTGAGCCCGAGCGAGCGCCTGGCCACCGCCGTCGGCCGCCTGCTCGAGCGGCGCAGCACGCGCCGCCGGGCGCTGTCGCGGGTCGCGCTCGGCGGGGCGGCGTTCGCGGTCGCGCCGGTGCGCTACCTGATCCGGCCGGGCACCGCCTGGGCGGTGCTCACCCCGGCGGACTGCAGCACGGGCCTGTGCACCGACGGATACACGGCTTTCTGCTGCGAGATCCAGCACGGCAACAATCGCTGTCCCCAGGGCACCTATGTGGCCGGGTGGTGGAAGTGCACGAGCTATCAGGGCAGCCAGCTCTGCCATGCCGAGGGGGTGCGCTACTACATCGATTGCAACCGGACCCCGGGCCAGGTGTTTCCGGGCGGGTGCCAGTGTGCGAGCGGCGACTGCGCGAACCGGCGGGTCGACTGCAACCAATTCCGCTATGGCCAGTGCAACACGCAGGTCGAGGGCACGACGGAGGTCGTGTGCCGGCTCATGGTGTGCGAGAACCCGGCCGACATCGCGGGCGCGAACTGCAACGACACGCTGATGGTCGACAACCGCACCTGTTATCACGAGGCCGACTGCCTGGCCGGTCTGGCCACTGAGTTCCCCGGGGCCGGTGGGGCGTGACGGCGCTCGTCTCGATCGAGACCGTGCTGCTCGTGTTGCTCGTCGTGCTCGTAGCCGGCCTGCTGCGCAGCCACGCCGAGATCCTCCGCCGGCTCGGGCCCGACGGAGCCGGGGCGCCCGGCGCCGTCGCGGCGCCTGCCCCGGCCCACGGGCGCGACACGGACGGGCGCCCGGCGCCGGCACTCCGCGGCAGCACGCCGCAGGGGGACGCGGTGGCGCTCGACTTCACCGGCGGTGCGGGCACCCGCACACTGCTCGCCTTCCTCAGCACCGGCTGCGGCACCTGCGCGACGTTCTGGGCCACGCTGACCGAGCCGCGGTTGCCCCCCGGCGTCGAGACGGTGATCGTCACCCGCGGCAGCGAGCGCGAGTCGCCCGCCCGCATCGGGTCGCTCGCCCCCGACGGGGTGCCGGTCGTCATGTCCTCTGAGGCCTGGAGCGATTACGAGGTCCCGGGATCCCCGTACTTCGTGCTCGTCGGCGACTCGGTGCTCGGCGAGGGAGTGGCCGCCAACTGGCGTGCGCTCGCTTCGCTCGTCGCCGACGCCATTGAGGACGAGGCGAGCGCCCTCACGCCCGGGCGCCCGGGCGGTGTCGAGCGCGCCCGCCGGGTGGAGGAGACACTGGTCGCGGGTGGCATCGGCCCTGAGCACCCCAGCCTGTACCCGAGCCGCTCCTCGGAGCCGGTGTGATCGCATTCGGCCTGCTGGCCGCCGTGCTCGCGGCGGTGCGCGCCGCCTGGTCGCCTTGAGGAGAGTCGATGCTGGCCAGCATCACCCCGCTCGGTGAGCGGGGCCGCGGATCGAGGTGGGCCGTGACGGTGAGCGCGTTCGCGCTCGGGGCCACACTCGGCGGGCTGGCCGCCGGCGCGCTTGCGGGCGGGCTCGGCGCCGTCGTGCTGCCGGCCGGCGGAGCCCATGCCCGTCTGGCCGTGCTCGCGCTCGCCCTGCTGCTCGCCGGGGCGCTCGACGCCCGCGCCAGCACCGCCCCCGGCCCACGCCGGCAGGTGAACGAGCGCTGGCTGGACGAGCTCCGCGGCTGGGTGTACGGGCTCGGCTTCGGCGCTCAGCTCGGGGTCGGGGTGGCCACCGTGGTCACGAGCGCCGCCACCTACGCGGCCCTGCTCGCCGCCCTGCTCACGCGCTCGCCGCTGACCGGGGCGGCCATCGCCGGCGCCTACGGAGCGCTGCGCGGGCTCACGCCGTTGCTGGCCGCCGGAGTGCGCACGCCGGCCCAGCTGTTCTCGCTGCACGCGGCGCTCGCCCGCTGGGCCCGGCCGAGCCGGTGGGCGGGCATCGGACTGCTGCTCGGCGGCGGCGCGCTGGCCGCGACTCTGGGGCTTCAGTGATCGTCGACGCCCACGGCCTCCGGGTGACGCTGCCGCCCGGCTGGAGCGGGCGCGTGTTCAGCCGCTCCGACGGCGTGGCCACGCTGCACGCGGGCGACTTCCCGCTCGTGCTGGGCGACGGCGAGTTCGGCGACGGCAGCACCGGGCGAATGCCGGCGCCGGGCACGTTTCTCGCCCTGACCGAATACCGCCCGGGCAGCGGGCTGGTCCCCGGGGAGGGTCTGTTCCGGCCCCACCGGCTGCCGCGGCCGCTCGACCCGGCGAGCTTCTCGCCCCGACGGCTGGCCCATCCACGGCCCGACCAGACGGGCAGCCAGCACTTCCTCACCCTGGCCGGGCGCCCGCTGTGTCTCTACATCGTGCTGGCCGGCGGGCGGGCCCACCGGCGGCGCTCAGCTGCTCACGCTCGACGGCGTGCTGCGCTCGCTCGACGTGGCGCCACGCTAAGCGCCGGCGAGGGTGCCCGTGTAGCGGGCGGCGTCGTGGCCGAGGAAGGCCACGCAGCGGGTCAGGTTGATCCGCGTCGCGTTCACGTAGGTGGCCCGGATGGCGGTGACGATCTTGACGCCGCTGCTCGTCAGCGCGGTGGCGGTGACGCGGACGCCGATCCGGAACGGGATCCGCTCGCCCGGCCGGTCGGTGCGTCCGGCGCACTGCAGCGGCCGGTAGAAGCGTCCGGTCCCCGTGTACAGGCCGGGGCTCGTGAGGCGGAGCAGGACGTGATCGGTGCCGCCCGCGCGCGGGCGGGTGAGCCTGACCGTCGGGCACGGGGCGCTCGCGCACGTGGGGGCGAAGCTCCAGGTGCGGGCGATCGCCTGCCCGGCGTGCTCGCCCCGCACGTCCACGGCCACGGTCACGCGGCCGCTCATGGAGAAGCTGCCCTGCAGCAGAGCCGGTGGCGATGGCGTCTGGGCGCCCGCCGGGGCGCTCACCGCGGTCAGGCCGGTCAGCGCCGCCACGGCGAGCAGGGCTCGCGCGCGCCTCACTGCGCGGCCTCCGCGAGCTCGACCAGGAGCCGGACGCCGAAGCCGCTCGCGCCCTTGTCGAGGTAGGGGCGGGGGAGGCCGTCGGCGACGGCGGCGATGTCGAGGTGGGCCCAGGGGATCTCGCCGGCGAAGTGGTGCAGGAACTCGGCCGCCGTGATGGCCAGCGCCTGGCGCGGCTCGGGGCGGTTGGTCAGGTCGGCGTAGCGACCCCGGACCATCTCGGCGTAGCGCGGGTGCAGGGGCAGCCGCCACAGGAGCTCGCCCGTGCGCTCGCCCGCGGCCCGGACCGCCTCGGCCCAGCCGTCGTGGTTGCTCATCAGCCCGGCGTAGACGGTGCCGAGCGCCGCCGTGACCCCTCCGGTCAGCGTGGCCACGTCGACGATCCGCGCCGCGCCGGCCCGCCGGGCGAGGGTCAGAAGGTCGGCGAGCACGAGGCGTCCCTCGGCATCGGTGTTGTTGACCTCGATCGTCGTGCCATCGAGGGCGGTGACGATGTCGCCCGGCTTGACCGCCCGCGGCCCGGGCAGGTTCTCGCATGCCCCGACGAGCCCGAGCACCCGCACCGGTGCCTGCAGCTCGGCGAGCGCCGCGATCGCCTCGATGACCGCCGCGCCGCCGCACATGTCGAACTTCATGTCGAACATGGAGGCCGGAGGCTTCAGCGACAGGCCGCCGGAGTCGTAGGTGACCGCCTTGCCGATGAGCGCGAGCAGCGGCGCGTCCGGATCCTGGCTGCCCGAGTAGCGCAGCTCGATGAGCCGGGCCGACTCGGTCGACCCCTCGGCGACGGCGACGAACGCCCCCAGTCCGGCGGCCCGGATCTCATCGCCGTCACGGGCGCTCACCCGGAGCCCGGCGCGGCCGTCGAGCGCGAGCGCGTGCTCGGCCAGCGCGCTCGGCGTGAGCACGTTGGCCGGGGTGTTGCCGAGGTCGCGGGCGCGGTTCTGGGCCGCGGTCACCGTGGCCGCGCGCTCGGCCGCCGGGGCCACGTCGTGCTCGGCGCTCACGACGAGCTCCTGCACCGGCGGCGGCGCGGTGTCCCTCGGGCGCCGGAAGCGGTCGAAGCGGTAGGCGTGCAGCAGGGTGCCCTCGATGAGGCCGGCGACGGTCTCCTCGCCGGTCCCGGCGGGAAGCGCCCAGGCCAGACGCTGCGCGCGCAGCTCGCGGGCCCGCCCGTGCGCGAGTGCGGCGGCCGCGCGCGCCCGCTCGCCGTCCCACTCGGCGCGCGCACCGAGCCCGAGCAGCAGGACCCGGTGGTCCCCGACGTGGGTGAGCGCGATGCGGCCGGTCTCCCGCCCCGCCTCGCCGCGGTCGAGCATGGCGGCGAGGTCGGCGCCGGGCAGCGCGGGCACCGCGTCCTCGCCCGTCGAACACGCCGAGCGCGAGCGTGTCGGCGCCCGTCTCGAGCGGTGGCTTCGTGCGTCGCCGCGACCTGCACCGCCGCGACCTTACCAATGGGCCCCATCACTACGATTCCAGTCTTCCCCCCGACACCGGAGCCCGAGACCATGCCCAAGACCGTGATCCTCTCCGCCGCCCGCACGCCGATCGGCAAGCTCGGCGGCGGCCTGGCCGCCGTCGACGCCACCGAGCTCGGCGGCACGGCGATCCGCTGCGCTCTCGAGCGCGCCGACGTCGCCCCCGAGCAGGTCGAGCACGTGATCATGGGCCAGGTCCTCCAGGCCGGGCAGGGACAGATCCCCTCGCGCCAGGCCCAGATCAAGGCCGGGATCCCCAAGGAGGTGCCCTCGGAGACGATCAACAAGGTGTGCGCGTCCGGGATCCGGGCCGCCGGGCTGCTCGACGCGGCGATCCGAGCCGGGGACATCGAGGTCGGCGTCGGCGGGGGCATGGAGTCGATGTCGCGCGCCCCGTACATGCTCAAGGAGGCTCGCTTCGGCTTCCGGATGGGCGACGCCCAGGCGATCGACGCCATGATCCACGACGGGCTGACCAACCCGTTCTCGGGCAAGCACATGGCCCAGGAGGCGAGCGAGGTGGCCTCCGAGCTCGAGCTGACCCGGCCGGACATGGACCGCTGGGCGCTGCGCTCCCACGAGCTGGCGCTGAAGGCCACCGACGAGGGACGCCTGCCCGAGGAGATCGTGCCGGTGACGATCAAGGGCCGCAAGGGCGACACGGTGGTCGAGGTGGACGAGGGACCGCGCCGCGACACCAGCCTGGAGACGCTGGCCAAGCTGCCGCCGATCTTCGTCAAGGACGGCAGCCATACGGCCGGGCAACTCGCCGGGCGTCAACGACGGCGGCGGCGCGCTCGTGCTGGCCAGCGACGAGTGGGCCAAGCGCAACGGCAAGAGCCCCCTGGCCACGATCGTCGCCCAGGCCCAGGTGGCCGACGACTTCCCCTACCTCGCCCGCACGCCGGCGCTGGCCGCGCGCAAGGCACTGGCCAAGGCCGGTCTCAGCGCCGAGGACATCGACCTGTGGGAGATCAACGAGGCGTTCGCCTCGGTCACCCTGAACTCGATCCGCATGCTCGGCATCGACGAGGATCGGGTGAACGTCAACGGCGGCGCGGTGGCGCTCGGCCATCCGATCGGCGCCTCGGGCGCGCGCATCCTCGGCACGCTCGTGCTCGAGCTGCGCCGGCGTGGTGGCGGGATCGGCTGCGCGGCGATCTGCTCCGGGGGCGGCCAGGGCGACGCCGTCATCGTCGAAGTAGGGTCGGCCTGACGGCGGACCTGGCGAGTTTCCCGGCGGGAAACTCGGGCGATCTCGATGACGGGCAGCGCGGCGGCATTCTTCGATCTCGACCGCACCCTCATGGAGGGCTCCTCGGCCTTCCAGTTCGGCCGCGCGGCCTACCACGCCGGCCTGCTCAGCCGCCGCCAGCTCGCGGCCGACGCCTGGGCGAACGTCCGCTTCCGCCTGCTCGGATCGACCGACCAGGACACCCACGCCCTGCGCGACCGGGTCTCGGCGGCGCTCGCCGGCACGCGTGTGCGGGACCTCGAGCGGCTGGGACCGGATGTGCTCGCCGGGGTGCTGCCGCGGCTGTACCCGCAGATGCTCGCGCTCGCCTACCAGCACCAGGACAACGGCCGCCGCGCCTACATCCTCACCGCGGCGCCGCAGCGGCTGGCCGACACCCTCGCCCACGTGCTCGCCTTCGACGGCGCGGTGGGCTCGGAGTTCTCCGAGGTGCGCGACGGCGTGTTCACCGGACGCCCGGTCGGCTTCTTCGTCTACGGGCCGGACAAGGGCCGGGCGCTCGAGCGCCTGGCCGAGCGCGAGGGGATCGACCTGGCCGCCTCCTACGCCTACTCCGACTCCGCTTCGGACCTGCCCATGCTGCGCCTGGTCGGCCATCCGGTCGTGGTCAACCCCGACCGCGAGCTCACCCGGGTGGCCCGGGGCGAGAACTGGGAGGTGCTGCGCTTCGACCGCCTGGGGCGGCGGCTGAAGGCGGCCGTGGGCGTGCTCGGCGCCGCGGTGGCCGGGGGGGCGGGAAGCGCCGCTCTGGCCTACCGCACCCGGCGCTGATCAGCCGAGCAGCTTGCCGGTGATGCGGCCGTGGCTGGCGCGGGCGAGGATCACCAGCGTCATGCTCGATCGCGCGCCCGAATGCGAGGTGAAGGCGACCGGCGCGCGCAGGCGGACGGTGTGGTGGTGAGACAGCGCTCGCGTCTGGCCCACCGTCAGGCGCAGGGCGATCCGGACCGTCCCGGCCCGGCGGACCGTGATCGTGCGCCCGGCGACCCGGAGCGTGCCGGGCTCGCTCAGGGAGAGCAGGAGCAGCGGGCCGCGGCGACCGGGAGCCAGTCCGGTCCCGGTGACCGCGGGCGGGGTGCCGACGTGGACGAGGATGCTCGTGGCTCGCGTGCTGGCCGCTCGAGTCGGTGACCGTGAGGGTGACCCAGTGGCTGCCGGCGTGGGCGAACACGTGCGAGGTCGAGACGCCGGCCGCCGCGCCGCCATCGTCGAAGCTCCAGTGGTAGGCGACGATCGATCCGTCGGTGTCCCGCGACAGGGAGCCGTCGAAGCGGACCGGCAGGCCGGCCAGCGGGCTGCCGGTGAGCACGCGCGGGCTGGCCGTCGGCGCCTCGTCGGCGATGGCGATCGTGCCCGAGCGGCTCGCGCTCAGCCCCAGCCCGTCCGTCGTGGTTAGCGTCACCGTGTAGGTGCCGGCGCGGGCGTAGGCGTGGCTGGCGGTCGCTGCGCTGGTGCTCGCGGTCGTGCCATCGCCGAAGTTCCAGTCATAGCGCGTGATCGCCGAGCCGTTCGGGTCGCTCGAGCTGCCGGCGTCGAAGCTCACCGGGGTGCCCTCGAGCGGGACGGCCGGCGAGGCCGCGAAGGCGCTCTGGGGCAGGGCACGCACGGCCAGGCTCCGCGTCGTCATCGCGCTCAGGTCGAGGCTGTCGACGACCGTCACCGAGACCGTGTACTGGCCCATCGACGTGTACGTGTGGGCGGCCGTGGGGCTGGTCGTGGTCGCGGTCGTGCCGTCGCCGAAGTCCCATTCGTAGCTGGTGATCGTCGCCCCCGGGTTGGGGTCGGTGGCCGAGCCCGCGCTCAGGGTCACGGGCTGGTCGACGAGCGCCTGCTGGGCGGGGCCCGAGAGCGCCGGCACCGGCGGCGCGTACACGGTGACGGTCTGGCTATCGGTGGCCGTGAGCCCGAGGCTGTCGAGCGTGGTGAGCGCCACCGTGTAGGTGCCGGGCCGGCTGTAGGTGTGTGCGCTCGCCGGGCTCGAAGTGCTCACGGGCGCGCTGCCGTCGCCGAACGACCACGTGTAGCCGGTGATCGAAGCGCCGGGATTGGGCTCGACCGAGGCTCCGGCGTTGAAGCTCATCGCGGTGCCTGCCAGGGGCGTCTGCGGCCCGCTCGTGAAGGCGGCCGTGGGTGGCGAGTACACGCTGACCAGATGCATGATCGACACGCTCTGCTGGTCGCTGTCGATGACCGTCAGCGTGACCGGATAGCTGCCGGGGGCCGCAAAGGGGTGGTTCACCTGCGGCGTCGTGCCGGTGGCGGTCGAGCCGTCCCCGAAGTTCCAGCTGTAGGAGGTGATCGACCCGTCGGGGTCGTTCGAGGCGCTGGCGTCGAAGCCGACCGCGGCGCCGGCCACCGGGTTGGCGGGGGTCGCACCGAAGGCGGCGCTTGGCAGCTCGTCGACGCTGACCGGGTGCGTCGCCGGGCTCGACAGGCCGATCGAGTTCGTGGCCGTGAGCGTGATCGTGTAGTTGCCGGACTGGGCGTAGGTGTGCGTTTCGGTCGGCGTCGTCGTGGTGGCGCTCGTGCCGTCCCCGAAGCTCCAGTTGTAGGAGGTGATGCTCACCCCGCTGTCGGGGTCGCTGCTCGCCGAGGCGTCGAGCGCCACCGGGCTGCCCTGCACCGGGTCGGGGGTGGTGACCGAGAAGGCGGTGACGGGGGGCGAGCCGACGGTGAGCTGCTGGGTCTGGCTGGCCGTGTGGCCGTCGGAGTCGGTCACGGTGAGGGTCACCGGGTAGATACCGGCCTCGGCGTAGAGGTGGCTGGTGATCGCGTTCGAGCCGGTGTCGATCGGGGAGCCATCGCCGAAGTTCCAGCTCCAGCTCTCGATCACGCCGTCGGGATCGGTCGAGCCGCTGCCGTCGAAGCTGACCGTCTGCTCGGCGGCCGGCTGGGTCGGATAGGGCGCGAAGACGGCGCTCGGCGCCTCGTCGACGCTGCTCACATGGCTGACCGAGGCGCTCAGGCCGATCGAGTTCGTGGTGGTCAGCGTGATCGTGTAGTTGCCGGGCTGCGCGTAGGTGTGGGTCTCGGCGGGCGTCGCCGTCGTATCGGTCGTGCCGTCGCCGAAGTCCCAGAAGTACGAGGTGATCGGCACACCGCTGTCGGGATCGGTGCTGGCCGAGGCGTCGAGCGCCAGCGGGCTGCCCTGCACCGGATCGGATGTCGTGACATCGAACTGCGGGCTCGGGGGCGAGCCCACGACGAGGGTCTGGACCTGTGTGGCCGTGTGCGAGTCGGAGTCGGTCACCGTGAGCGAGACCGGATAGTCGCCGGCCTGGGTGTAGGTGTGGCTGACCGTGGCGCCCGAGCCGAGCGCCGAGCCGTCGCCGTAGTTCCAGGACCAGGCCACGATCGAGCCGTCGGGGTCGGCTGAGCCGGTGCCGCTGAAGCTGACCGCCTGACCGACCAGCGGCGAGGTGGGCGACGGCGTGATGACCGCGCTCGGCGCCTCGTCGACGGAGACCGTCTGGCTGGTCGTGGCCGAGACGCCGACGTTCGTGCTCACCGTGACGGAGGCCGTGTAGCTCCCTTGCTGCGCGTAGGTGTGGGCGACGGTGGGCGCGCTGGTCTGCACCGGGGCGGTGCCGTCGCCGAAGTGCCAGGTGTAGCCGGTGATGCTGACGCCGGGGTCTCCGTCGCTCGAGGCCGAGGCGTCGAAGGTCGTGGGCGAGCCCTGCACCGGGTTGGCGGACACCGTGTAGGCGGCGTGCGGCGTCGAGTAGACGGTCACCGTCTGGCTGACCGTGGCCAGGTTCCCACGGTCATCCACGAGCGTCAGCGTGGCCGTGTAGGTTCCGGGCGAGGTGTAGTCGTGGGCGACCGTCGCGGTCGGGCTGGCCGGCCCTTCGAATTGGGTGGCGGTGTGGTCGCCGAAGCTCCAGGTCGCGCTCGTCAGCGGGTACGTGCTCGTGCTGGCGCTCGGGTTGAAGGTCAGCGACGTGCCGGCCACGTCGGGACCCGAGGGGGCGCCGAGGTTGGGCGTGATCGCGCCCGCGGTCGGCTGCATCTCGCAGCCGCCGTCGCCGTTTGACCACTCGCTCTGCAGGTAGTAGCGGTCGCCGTTCATCAGCTGGTTGTAGAGCGAGCCGGCGGGCGCGCTGCCCCCGAGCGTCGGCGTGAACGCATTCGGGCTCGTGCCCGAGACCGGCGCGCTGGCGCCGTACATGTTGCAGTTGTCGCCGTCCTCGTTGTACTGGGGGTAGCCCGTGTTCCAGGCGTTCAGGAACGGGTCGGTGATCGCCTCGTTGTCCTCGTGGCTGAGGTACTTGAGCACGACGTCGGCGGTGCTGCCGTTCGGTTCCTGAATCGGGGTGTTGCCGTCGTCCTGGCAGGCCTTCGGGTTCTGCCCGCTGGCCAGGATCGCAGTGGGGATGGTGGCGAACAGCACCTGGGCGTGGTTGGCGCTGTCGCTGAAGTAGTCGTGGTAGGAGCAGAACGCGCCGCTGCCGCCGGCCGCGCAGACGGGCGGGCCCGAGGAGAAGCACGTGTCGACATCGCTCGGCAGCAGCACGAAGTACACGGGCGCGTTCGCGGGGGCCGAGGCCATACTCGTCCCGTCGCCGGGCAGACCGGCGGCCTGGAGCTCACGTTGGAGCTCAGCCTGGATCTGGGTCTCGGTCAGGCAGTGGTGGTAGGACCCGTTCACGTACGGGCACCCGCTCGAGGCGCTCGCGCTGGCGCTCGGATAGCCGCCGCTGTCGGTGATCGCCTGGGGGCTCGACCAGGCCTGGCTCTGGTCGGCGAAGCCGGTGCCGTCGGTGAACTGCCGCCCGACCGCGTACACGTTGCCGGCGTCGCCGCTGTCGTGGGCGACGTCGGCGAAGTAGCGCTCGAGCAGCGTCTTGGTGGCGGCCGGGATGCTCTCGCCCGACGGGGTCCAGAAGATCAGGTAGGGCACGCTCGAGTGCAGAACCGGGCCGCCGCCGTCGACCAGAGCGCCCGAGCTGCTCGGGCTCGCCTGGGCTGAGGCGGCGTGGGCGCGCGCCGAGCTGGTCAGCAGGGCGGCCGGGATGACGCCGGGCTGGAAGCTGACGCCGATCGGGTGACCCGTCGCAGTGACCACGACGGTGGCCGACGCGACCCCGCCGCTGAGCAGGGCCAGCACCAGGGTGCCGGCGAGCAGCCAGGCCACCCGCCCGGCGCGCAGGCGCAATGCCGCACGCTTTGTCAATACCCGCCGTCCACGGGACCGTCCACGACCACGTATGGGTTATCGGCAGGGGCGCGCCCGGCTTGAGCGCGGATTGCGACGCCATACACTTGCCCCATGGCCACCGGCTCCCGCGCCCCAGAGGACCTCGCCGGCGACGGCGAGCGTGACGCTCCGTTCTCGACCATCTCCGGCGAGCCGATCAAGCCGCTCTACACGGAGGCCGACCTGCCGGCCGACCTCGACGCCGCGATCGGGCTTCCGGGCCAGTTCCCGTTCACCCGGGGCGTGTACGAGTCGATGTACCGCGGGCGGCTGTGGACGATGCGCCAGTTCGCCGGGTTCGGCACCGCTCAGGAGACCAACCGCCGCTTCCACTACCTGCTCGAACACGGCCAGACCGGGCTCTCGACCGCCTTCGACATGCCCTCGCTGATGGGCCACGACTCCGACCACGCCCGCTCGCTGGGCGAGGTGGGCCGGGAGGGGGTGGCGGTCGACAGCGTGCAGGACATGGAGGACCTGTTCGCCGGCATCCCGCTCGACCGCGTCACCGTGTCGATGACGATCAACGCCCCGGCGGCGATCATGCTCGCCTTCTACGTCGTCGCCGCCGAGCGTCAGGGCATCGGCGCCGAGCGGCTCGGGGGCACGATCCAGACCGACATCCTCAAGGAGTACATCGCTCAGAAGGAGTGGTGCTTCCCGGTCGACCCGGCGATGCGGCTGGTCACCGACATGGTGGAGTGGTGCACGCGCCACATGCCGCGCTGGCACCCGATCTCGATCTCCGGCTACCACATCCGCGAGGCCGGCTCGACCGCCGCCCAGGAGCTCGCATTCACCCTCAAGGACGGCCTCACCTACGTCGAGCACGCGCTCGCCCGCGGCCTCGACGTCGACGCCTTCGCCCCCCGGCTGTCGTTCTTCTTCAACGCCCACATCGACTTCTTCGAGGAGATCGCCAAGTACCGGGCGGCCCGGCGGATCTGGGCGCGGGAGCTGCGCGACACCTACGGGGCCCGCGACGAGCGCTCGCTGCGGATGCGCTTCCACACCCAGACCGCGGGCGTGTCCCTCACGGCCCAGCAGCCGCTCAACAACATCGTCCGCACCGCCATCGAGGCCCTGGCCGGGGTGCTCGGTGGTACCCAGTCGCTGCACACGAACAGCTTCGACGAGGCGCTCGCGCTCCCGACTGAGCAGGCCGTGCGCGTCGCCCTGCGCACGCAGCAGATCCTGGCTGAGGAGACCGGTGTGGCGAACACGATCGACCCTCTCGCCGGCAGCTACTTCGTCGAGGCGCTCACAGACCGGCTCGAGGAGCACTGCTACGAGTACTTCCACAAGATCGACGAGCTGGGCGGGATGGTCGAGGCGGTCAAGCGTGGCTTCCCCCAGCGGGAGATCGCCGACGCCGCCTTCCGCTACCAGCAGGAGGTCGAGGCGGGCCTGCGCAAGGTGGTGGGCGTCAACGCCTACGCCGAGGGCGATGACGGCGATACGCCGATCCTGCGCATCGACCCCGCGTTCGAGACCCATCAGGTCCAGCGGGTGCACGCGCTCCGGGCCCGGCGCGACGCGGCTGCGGTCGCCGATCGGCTGGCCTCGCTCGAGCGGGCGGCCCGCGGCGAGGGCGAGAACCTGATGCCCTACCTGCTCGAGTGCGCCCGGGCCGAGGTCACCGAGGGCGAGATGGTCCAGACGTTGCAGCAGGTGTTCGGGACCTACACCGAGTCGCCCGTGTTCTGAAGCTACCCTTCGGTACGGCCGGCCGGTTCACCCAGACAGGAGGAAGGGGATTTCATGCGGAGGATGGTGTGCGCCCTGGTGGCGGCGGTGTTGGTCGTGTCGCTGGCGGTGCCGGCGCTCGTGAGTGCCGCGGGCACGACGACAGTCAAGAAAGCCAAGGTCGATGACGCGAACTTCGCCTTCGCTCCGGCGAAGCTGAAGATCAAGCGGGGGACGAAGGTCGTCTGGACGTGGGTCGACCCCGGCAGCGTCCCTCACAACGTGAGCCTGAAGAGCGGTCCGGGCAAGAAGTTCCACTCGGGCACGAAGGCCTCGGGCACCTTCAGCCACGTGTTCAGGAAGGCGGGCACGTATCACCTGTACTGCTCGGTCCATCCGTGGATGACGGAGACGGTCGTCGTCAAGTAGCCGCTGAGGTCGCCAACGATGGCGAATTCCGTCGGAGGGTCCGACGCGATTCGCCATCGTTCGGCGGCGCCGCCCGATAGGCGTCGCCTCTAGACTGCGGCCACCCATGAGCACCACCGAGAAGAAGATCCGCGTCGTGGTGGCCAAGCCCGGGCTCGACGGCCACGACCGTGGGGCGAAGATCATCGCCCGCGCCCTGCGCGACGCCGGGATGGAGGTCATCTACACCGGCCTGCACCAGACACCGGAGCAGGTCGTCGAGACCGTCATCCAGGAGGACGCCGACGCGGTCGGCCTGTCGATCCTGTCCGGCGCGCACATGACCCTCGTGCCCCGGATCATGGAGCTCCTGGGCGAGCAGGGGATCGACGACGTCGTCGTCACCGTCGGGGGGACGATCCCCTCCGAGGACGTCGCCGAGCTGAAGTCGCTCGGCGTGGCGGAGGTGTTCACCCCCGGCGCGTCCAGCCAGGACGCGGTCGACTTCATCCGCTCGGCCGTCCTGCAGCGGGCCTGAACGGCCCGCCGGCGGACCTGGCTGAATCCGCCCTACCCCCACGGGCGTGATTCACAAAGACCTCGCGCGGCTCGGGCGGGCGCGATGAGAGCCCAGTTTCGCTAGCGTCCCGGCGCGGCGGGCGGGTCGCGCCGCCGGCTCCAAGCTTCGCTGCCGTAGCTTCACGGCGCCGCTAGCCGATTGACTCGTCAGTCAACGAGGTAGTATTCCGGCCCTCAACCCGTTTAGGAGGCCCACTTGAAGATTTGCGTCCTGGTCAAAGAGGTGCCGGACGCCGCCGTCGAGAAGCGCATCAATCCCTCGACGGGGCGGATGGACCGCTCAGGGGAGAAGAACCTCAACCCCTACGACACGCACGCCATCGAGGCGGCCATGCAGATCCGCGAAGGCGGTGCCGTCCAGGTCGATGAGATCGTCGCCGTGACGATGGGCCCGGAGTCGGCCGTGCGCGCCCTGCACAAGGCCGTCTCGCTCGGCGCCGACCGCTCGCTGCACCTCACCGACGAGGCGCTGGCCGGCTCCGACGTGGCCGCCACCGGCTATGCGCTGGCCAAGGCCCTCCAGAAGGAGTCGCCCGATCTGGTGCTGCTCGGCCAGCAGTCCGACGACGGTGCCTGCTACACGATCGGCGCCGTGGTGGCCGACCACCTGAAGATGCCCTCGCTCACGCAGGTCATCCAGCTCGACGCCTCCGCCAGCGGGCTGCGCTGCGAGCGTCAGGCCGAGTACGGCTACGACACCGTCGAGGTGGGGCTGCCGGCGGTGATCTCGGTCGGCGACGCCATCAACGAGCCCCGCTACCCGTCGCTGAAGGCGATCATGGGGGCCAAGAAGAAGCCGCTCGAGACGGTCGGCGCCGGTGAGGTCGGCATCGACTCCGGCCTCGTCGGCGAGGGCGGCTCGCGCGTGCAGTGCGGCGACTTCCACGAGCCCCCGGCCAAGTCCGCCGGGCAGATCATCGAAGACGAGGACACGAACGAGACGGTCGAGAAGATCGTCGCCTGGCTCGAGGAAAGGAAGCTGGTCTGATGGCTCACCGCACGCACGAAGGAGGCCACTGATGCCCGACGTTCTGACCTACGTCCTGCATTACGAGGGACAGTTCAACAAGAACTCGCTCGGCGCCGTCTCCGAGGGGACCGCGCGGGCCAAGGAGATCGGCGGCGAGTGCCACGCCGTCGTGGTCGGTGGCGATGACCTGACCGACGAGCTCTGCCAGAGCCTGGGCGCCTACGGCGCCACCAAGGTGTTCCGCGGCAAGGGCCCCGAGGGCCTGGCCCAGCCGGTCGTCGACGTGATGGCCAAGGTCATCGACGAGCACGGCCACAGCTACGCGCTGTTCGGCGGCGGCCTGCTCGGGTTCGAGATCGGCGCCGGGCTGGCTGCGCGCAAGCACGCCGGGGTGACCATGGAGGTCACGGCGGTCAAGGCCGAGGACGGCAAGCTCGTGGCCGAGCGCCCGATCCTGCAGGACTCGAAGATCTCGGTCTCCCGCTACCAGGGCGACCTCGGGATCATCATCGGCCGCATCAACGCGTTCGAGCTTCGCCAGGCCGACGGCGGCTCGGCCGAGGTCGTCGACGTGGACGTCGAGCTGTCTCCCTGGTCGACGCAGGCCAAGATGGTGCAGCGCGGCGAGCAGCGCGGTGCCGACGTCGACATCGAGGGTGCCGACATCCTCGTGGCCGGCGGCCGTGGCCTCGGGAAGGCGGAGAGCTTCTCCCTGTGCGAGGACCTGGCCAAGGCATTCGGCGGCAACGCCGCCGTGGCCGCCACCCGCGCGGTCGTCGACGCCGGCTGGTACCCCTACGCGGCCCAGATCGGCCAGACGGGCAAGACGGTCAGCCCGAAGCTGTACCTGGCCGCGGGCATCTCCGGCGCCATCCAGCACAAGGTCGGCATGCAGTCCTCGGAGAACATCGTCGCCATCAACAAGGACGCCAACGCGCCCATCTTCGAGTTCTCCGACCTCGGGGTCGTGGGCGATCTGAACAAGATCCTGCCCAAGCTCACCGACGCGATCAAGGCGAAGAAGGGCTGACATGGCATCCCGCAACGGCCAGCGGCGGCATGCCCCCAGCGAGTTCCGCCCGCCCGTCGACTCCGTGCAGGAGTTCGTCAAGCGCGGGCTCGACTCCGAGGACGAGCTCATCGAGGTCGGCGTGGCCATCGTCGGCGGCGGCACCGCCGGCCTGGCCACGGCCAACCGCCTCCTGCAGCTGCTCGGGGACGACCCGGAGCTGATGGAGAAGCTCGGCGAGGTCCCCGTCGCCGTCATCGAGAAGGCGAAGACGTGCGGCGGGCACAACCTCTCCGGCGCGGTCATGCGGCCGGGGCCGTTGCAGGAGCTGTTCCCGGACCTCAGCCGCGAGGACTGGCGCCGGGAGCGCTTCGCCTTCGGCGAGGTGACCAAGGAGTCGGTGTACATGCTCACCGGCCCCAAGACGAAGCTCCGCGTGCCCATCCCGGCGGTGCCGAACTTCAAGAACCACGGCAACGAGGTGGTCTCGGTCGCGGCCCTGGCCCGCTACCAGCAGCGCAAGGCCGAGGAGGGCGGGGCCTACGTTCTCACCGAGACCTCGGCCACCCAGCTGATCGTGGAGGACGGCAAGGTGCTCGGCGTCCGCTCCGGCGACAAGGGCCGGGGCAAGGACGGCGAGCCGCTGGGCAACTTCGAGCCCGGGACCGACATCAAGGCGCGGGTGACCGTGCTCGCCGAGGGCTGCTGGGGCCATCTGACCGGCGCGGCGATCAAGGAGTTCGACCTCGCCGAGGGGCGCGAGCCGCAGGTGTGGGAGCTCGGCGTCAAGGAGGTGTGGAAGGTTCCGAAGCCGCTCGACCGCGTCATCCACACCTTCGTGCAGCCCTGGCCGCTGAAGGTGGCGGCGAAGTACGGGCAGCTCGGCGGCACCTGGCTGTACCCGATGAAGGACGAGAAGACCGGCGACGACCTGGTCTCGATCGGGTTCGTGGTCGATCTCAACTACCGCGACGCCACCACCTCCGCCCACGACCTGCTGCAGGCGTTCAAGCTCCACCCGCTGGTCAAGGAGATCCTCGACGGCGGCGAGCGCGTGGCCTGGGGCGCGAAGGCCCTCCCCGGCGGCGGCTACTGGTCGATGCCGAAGCTCTCGATGCCGGGGGCGCTGCTGGTCGGCGACGCCGGCGGGATGGTCGACACGGCCGCGCTCAAGGGCGTCCACCACTGCATCAAGTCGGGCATCCTGGCCGCCGAGGCGATCTACCAGCACCTCAAGCGGGGCGACTCGCTGTCCGCCTACGAGGACGCGGTGGAGAAGTCCTCGATCGGCACCGAGCTCTACCAGGTGCGCAACACCCGGCAGGCGTTCCAGAAGGGCTTCGTGGTCGGCAGCCTGCTCGCCGGCCCGTCGATCATGTCCAAGGGCAAGCTGCCGCCCGGCCGGCAGGAGTGGCACCGCGACGACGCCGAGCCGATGTTCGTCGGCGACACCAAGGAGCGCTATCCGAAGCCGGACGGGAAGTACACGTTCGACAAGCTCTCCTCGGTCTACATCTCGGGCAACGCGACCCGCGACGACGCGCCGAACCACATCCGCCTGCAGCGCAACGTCCCCCGCGAGATCGCCGAGACCTGGCGGTGGATGTGCCCGGCCGGGGTGTACGAGATCCCCGACGAGGCACCCGAGACGGGCAACGTCGACGTGATCGTCAACTACACGAACTGCGTGCAGTGCGGGGCGATCACGGCCAAGGGCGGGCGGCTGACCCCGCCCGAGGGCGGCGACGGACCCCTGTACCAGCTCACGTAGACGCCTGACCCGGGCGGTCCGAAAAAGCAACTTCGGGACGCCCGATTTGTTCATGCTCTCGTGATGCGATCCGTGCGCACCGCCGTCCTGCTCGCCGCTCTGGCCCTGGCCGCAAGCTCGGCGCTGCCCGCTGCCTCAGCCGCCGCCCCTCCCGCGGCCTCGTTGACCGGGTTCGCGTGCGTGACCTCGCCCGACCCGCTCGAGCGGGCGATCAATGTCACCGCGGTGATGCGACCGATCTCCGGGACCGACCGCATGCAGATGCGCTTCCAGCTCCTGCAGCGCCGCTCCGGGCACGGCGTCCGGGTGCTGAGCGCACCCAGGCTGGGCACCTGGCTCGCCCCGAGCCCGGCCACCCTCGGGCGCAACCCGGCCGACGTATGGAGGCTCTCGCACCCGGTGGTCGATCTCCCCGCCCCGGCCACCTACCGCCTGCGTGTGAGCTACCGGTGGCTCGGCAGCGACGGGCGGGCGCTCCGAGCCGAGACGCTGCTCACGGCCGCCTGCCACCAGCCCGAGCTGCGGCCGGACCTCGTCGTGCGCTCCCTCGCCGTCACCCCGTCGGGCACCCAGGCGGGCGAGGACACCTACGTGGCCGTCATCGGCGATCGCGGCGCTCGAGGGGCGGGGCCGTTCGACGTCCAGCTCACGTTCCCGGGTCAGACGCTGACCCACATCGTGTCCTGGCTCAGGGCCCGCGCCGAGCGCCGAATCCGGTTCCTCGCTGCGGCCTGCACCCCCGGCGAGGCGGTGACGGTCACCGCCGACTCCAGCCAGACCGTCGACGACTACGACCGCACGAACAACGCGCTGAGCGTGCCGTGTCCGGAGCCGGCCGGCGCTCCGACCGCGGCTACACTGAATGTGCCATGAAAACCGACATTCATCCCGAGTACGTCGAGGCCCGCGTCACCTGCACGTGCGGCAACCAGTTCACGACGCGCTCCACCAAGCCTGAGATCCACGTCGAGATCTGCTCGGCCTGCCACCCGTTCTACACGGGCAAGCAGAAGCTGGTCGACACCGGCGGCCGGGTTGAGCGGTTCCAGCGCCGTGTGGCCAAGGGCCGCCGCGCTCGCTCCACCACCGCTTCCTGACCATGCCGGGGGCGCTCGCCGATGGCGGCGATCGCCTGAGCAGCGGATCGGCGTCCCCACCCGGTCGTCCCCTGACCGCGCAGCGTGATGCTCCGGTCGGGGGCCAGGCCGTCATCGAGGGCGTGATGATGCGCGGGGTCTCGAGCTGGGCGCTCGCCGTGCGCACGCCCGACGCCGCCGGTGCCCCCACGGGTGAGATCAGCGTGAGCGACTTCGCGCTCGCGCCGCTCGGGCGCCGCCACCGCGCGCTCCGGCTGCCGCTCGTACGCGGCGTCACCGCCCTCGCGGAGTCGCTCAGCATCGGACTGCGCGCGCTCAGCCTGTCCGCCGCCTCCCAGCTGCCCGACCAGGAGGGCGACGGCGCCCCCGCGCTCTCGGGTGGCATGTGGGCGGGCACGGTGGTGGTCGCTCTCGTGTTCGCCATCGGCCTGTTCTTCGTCGTCCCGGTCGGCCTCACCAGCCTGATCCGCCACCAGCTCGG
The DNA here is from genome assembly GCA_963848745.1 of uncultured Solirubrobacterales bacterium. Lineage (GTDB taxonomy): Bacteria > Actinomycetota > Thermoleophilia > Solirubrobacterales > Solirubrobacteraceae > Palsa-465. Next base: position 601,780 of record CAWKEO010000004.1, read on the forward strand.
CTCCTCGTGGCTGTTCTGGCTGGTTGAGGGCGTCATCCGCACCGCGATCTTCCTCGGCTACCTGCTCGCGCTCTCGCGTCTGCGCGACCTGCGGCGCGTGTTCGAGTACCACGGGGCCGAGCACAAGGCGATCTCCTGCTACGAGGCCGACGACGAGCTCGTGCCCGAGCGGGCCGCTCTGTACTCGCGCCTGCACCCCCGCTGCGGGACGAGCTTCCTGCTCGTCGTCATGCTCGTGGCCATCTTCGTGTTCGCCCCGATCGGGCTGCCGGCCTGGTGGATCCTCGTGCTCACCCGCGTGCTCGGCGTCCCGGTCATCGCCGGCCTGTCGTTCGAGCTCATCAAATGGGCGGGCCGCAACCGGGCCAAGCCGTGGGTGCGCGCGGTCATGTTTCCCGGTCTGCAGCTGCAGCGGCTGACCACCCGCGAGCCCGACCTCGACCAGCTGGCGGTGGCCATCGCCGCGCTGCAGGCGGTGCTCGCGCGGCAGGCTCCCGGAGCCGGCCAGGACGACCTACTCGGCCTCGAAGTCGTCGCCTGAGGCAACTCGGCGCCCGGTAGGCTGCGCAGCCATGCGCGTGGTCATCGTCGGGGCCGGGATCGGCGGCATCGCGGCGGCGAGCGAGCTGCGCCGCCACGGCGGCTGGGACATCACCGTGCTCGAGCGGGCACCCGAGCTCGGCGGCACCTGGCACTACAACACCTATCCCGGCTGTGCCTGCGACGTGCCCAGCCACCTGTACTCCTACTCGTTCGCCCAGCGCCGGGATTGGTCGCGGGCGTGCTCGTCCGCGGACGAGATCCGCACGTACCTGCAGGACGTCGCCCGCGCCGAGGGCGTCGAGGACCTGATCGAGTGCGGGGTCCTGGTGAGCGAGTGCACGTTCGACGAGGCGGCCCGGCGCTGGACCGTGGAGGCCGCCGACGGGCGCCGCTGGGAGGCCGAGGCGGTGATCATCGCCACCGGCCAGCTGCACCAGCCCGCGACGCCCGAGCTGGCCGGCCGCGAGGAGTTCACCGGCCACGCCTTCCACTCGGCCCTGTGGGACCACGAGTACGACCTGCGGGGCCGCAGCGTGGCGGTGGTGGGCACCGGGGCGAGCGCGGTCCAGTTCGTGCCCGAGGTCGCGCGCGAGGCCGGACGGCTGTACGTGTTCCAGCGCACCGGAAACTGGTTCTGGCCGCGGACGAACCGGCCCTATCCGGGCTGGTTCCGGTCCCTCGTGGCCCGCGTGCCCGGCGTGCAGGCCCTGCGGCGGGCGTTCTGGTATCGCTACATCGAGGTGCTGACGGTGATGATTCGCCACCCGCGCACCTGGGGGCGGATCGGAGCCATCTACTCGACCGTGTTCATGCGCTCGCAGCTGCGCGACCGCGAGGTCCGGCGCAAGGCGTGGCCCGACTACACGTTCGGCTGCAAGCGGATCCTGTTCAGCTCGGCGTTCCTGCCCACCCTCCAAGAGCCCCACGTCGAGCTCGTGACCGAGCCGATCGAGCGCCTGAGCGCGCGCGGGATCGTCACCGCGGGCGGACGCGAGCGCGAGGTCGACTGCATCATCTACGGCACCGGGTTTCGCACGACGCAGTTCATGCTGCCGATGGAGATCCGGGGGGTCGGCGGCCGGACGCTGCGCGAGAGTTGGGGCGCCGAGCCCCGCGCCCATCTTGGCGTCGCCATGCCCGGCTTCCCGTCGCTGTTCCTGGTCTACGGGCCGAACACGAACACCTCCGGCGGTTCGATCATCGCCTACGAGGAGGCTCAGGCGGCGTACATCCGTCAGGCACTCGCGCTCGTGCGCGCGACCGGGGCGGGAGCACTCGAGGTGCGCCCCGAGGTCGCGGCGGCCAGCGACCGAGACATGCAGGCCCGGTTCGCCGGCACGGCGTGGACCGAGTGCCAGTCGTGGTACCGGACCGAGGGTGGGCGGATCGTCACCAACTGGCCCGGCTACATGGATGAGTACGTGCGGCGCCTGCGCGTCCTCGAGGCCGCCGACTACACCCTGTGGCCGGCCGCGGAGGCGGTCCCGGAAGCCGCGTGAACATCGGGGTCATACATCCGTCGAGATTTGTCGGGCATCCTTCAGTAGGGTAGGATTTGCCCCCTGGCGGGCTCGAGAGCGGCGAGCCGCGTGAGCGACGACAGGGGGCTGAGTCGTGTCGATTTCCCCTGCGCCGACGCGCGGCTGCGGCCGCTGTTGCGCTCCGGACACCGGAAACGACAAAGGGACCACATGGATGTTCTTCTCCAGGCGAGAGGGTGGCTGCTGGGCGCGGCCGCCGTCCTGGCCGGCGGGCACGGAGCGCCCGCACGTCGAGCGCAGCCCGTCCGTGCGGCGCATCGGCTGCAGCTGGGGAGCAACCTGTCCGTCAGCGCCCAGGGTGCCGTCGTGCGCACCGACTCCTGCTGGCAATGCGTCGAACCGGCGCCCGGAGTGTGGCGCTGGGGCTACGACAACACGCTGGCGCACGAGTTCGGGCCGCGCTGGCAGCCGGTGCTCGACTATGCGCCGACTTGGGCCACCCCGGAGGGGCGCACGCCGCCGCCGGGAGGCTGGTCGCGCGCGGCTTTGCAGGACACGCACCGAAACCCGCCCAAGCCGGCCGGCTCCTCACCGGCGGCGACGGCCGCGCGTCTCCCAGGCCCCGCCGAGCGACTTCGCCGCCTACGTGCGCTACGTGGTCACGTCGGCGCCGCTACCACCCGCGGGTGGTCGAGAGTCTGGAACGAGCCCGACATCAGCGTGTACTGGAACCCCACGCAGCCCGCGCGCCTACGCCGAAAGCTCTACGCCCCGCCTACCGGGCCGATCAAGCGGGTGTCGCCGAACACGCTGGTGCTCGGCGTCCGGCCTGGACATGAGACGGCGGCTGGTTCGTGCCCGACATGGTCCGCGGCGCTGCACGGGCGTCGAGCCGGACGGCTGGTCGGTGCACCCCTACGCGAACAGCGTGAGCGGGATGACGCAACGTCATTCGCCTCGATGAGCGGGTGCTGCGCGCGCAGCACGTGCTCGAGCCGCTGTACGTGACCGAGTACGGGTGCTGCGCCTCGGGACTGTCCTGCCGGAGCCGCATTCCAGCGCGGCGGCGATCCGGATGCTGGACGCGCGACCCGAACGTGGTGCAGGCCGACTGGTTCGGCGACATCGGCTGAGCCACGCAGGTCAGCGGCCGCCCGGACCCGGCCGCGCGCCTCTTACACTCGACGGGGATGATCGACGAACTCGTCGCCCAGATCGAGGCCCGTTTCGCCGAGCTCGAGGCGCAGCTGTCGGACCCCGAGGTGATCGCGAACCGCGAGCGCTTCACGGCCGCCAGCCGCGCCTACCGGGAGCTCGAGCCGGGCGCCCGCCTGGCCTCGGAGTACCGCCGCGCCCGTGACGACAACGAGGGCGCGCGCGAGCTGCTGGTCGAGGACGGGGCTGATTCCGAGCTGCGTGCGCTGCTCGAGAGCTCCCGGGAGCGGCTCGAGGAGCTCGAGGAGGAGATTCGCCTGGCCATGGTCGAGCGCGATCCCAACGACGAGAAGAACGTCATCGTCGAGATCCGCCCCGGCGCCGGTGGCGACGAGGCGGGGCTGTGGGCGGGAGACCTGTTTCGCATGTTCACCCGCTACGCCGAGCGGCGCGGCTTCGCCGTCGAGCCGATGGCGATCGGCGACGGGACGTTCACGTTCGCGGTCAAGGGCGACGGCGCCTACTCGGTGTTCAAGTTCGAGGGCGGTACGCATCGCGTCCAACGGGTGCCGGAGACCGAGTCCCAGGGCCGCATCCACACCTCGACGGCGACCGTCGCGGTGCTTCCCGAGGCCGACGAGGTCGAGGTCGAGATCGACCCGAACGACCTTCAGATCGACGTCTACCGCAGCTCCGGTCCGGGGGGCCAGTCGGTCAACACGACCGACTCGGCGGTGCGGATCACCCACAAGCCGAGCGGCATCGTCGTGTCCATGCAGGACGAGAAGTCGCAGTTGCAGAACCGGGAGCGCGCGATGCGCGTCCTCCGGGCCCGGCTCTACGAGCGCGCGCTGGCCGAGCAGCAGGCCCAGGTCGCCGCCACCCGTCAGGCCCAGGTCGGCACCGGCGAGCGGGCGGAGAAGATCCGTACCTACAACTATCCCGAGAAGCGCGTGACCGATCACCGCATCGGCCTGCGGCTGCACAACCTCGACCAGATCCTGGTCGGGGAGATGGACGAGCTGACCGGCGCGCTCCAGGACGACGAGAAGCGCCGGCGGTTGGAGGCCCAGGCGGTTGCCTGAGCCGGGCGCCGCGCTGCGCCTCACCGTGGGCGATGCGCTGCGCGAGGGCACCCGGACCTTGGCGGCGGCGGGCTGCGAGAGCCCCCGGCTCGACGCCGAGCTGCTGCTCGCCGAGGTCCTGGGCCTCGACCGCGCCCGTCTCCTCATCGCCGCCCGTGAGCCGCTGCAGCCGGACGCCGCCGCCCGCTTCGCGGAGGTGCTCGCCCGCCGGCGCGCCCGCGAGCCCGTGGCCTACATCCTCGGGCGCCGCGATTTCCGCTTCATCACCCTGGCCGTCGACCCCCGGGTGCTCATCCCCCGGCCGGAGACCGAGCTGCTCGTCGAGTGGGCGCTCACGCTTGCGCGCGGGGCCCGGGTGCTCGACGTCGGCACCGGCAGCGGGGCGGTGGCGCTGGCCCTGGCGGCCGAGCGCCCGGATCTGGAGGTGTGGGGGAGCGACATCAGCCAGGATGCGCTCGCGGTCGCCTCCGCGAACGCGGACGCGCTCGGCCTGCCCGTCCGCTTCGTGGCCGGCGACCTCCTCGACGGCGCCCCGGGCCGCTTCGACGCCGTGCTCGCCAACCTGCCCTACGTGGAGGCGGATGCCGCGCTGGCGCCCGACGTGGCCCGCTTCGAGCCCGGGATGGCGCTGTACGGGGGCCCGGACGGTCTGAGCACCGTGCGGCGGCTGATCAACGCCGCGGCCGCAGCCGGGGTGCCGGCGCTCGCGCTCGAGATCGGTGCCGGCCAGGCCGGGACCGTGGCCGCGCTGCTGCAGCGCGCCGGCTTCGCCGGCGTCGAGCGCCACCGGGACCTGGCCGGGATCGAGCGGGTGCTGGCGGGGCGGCGAGGGCAGTGAGCGACGCCCGCGCCCTCGAAGCCTGCATCGCCGCCGGCGGGGTGGCCGTGTTCCCCTCCGACACCGTGTACGGGCTGGCCTGCGACCCCGAGAACCCGGACGCGGTGGCGCGGATGTACGCGCTCAAGGGTCGCGACGCCGGCAAGCCCTCGGCGGTCATGTTCTTCGAGCTCGCCGCCGCGCTGGCCGCGCTGCCCGAGCTCGGGCCGCGGACCCGCGGGGCGCTCGAGCGCCTGCTGCCGGGCGGCGTCAGCCTCGTGGTGGCGAACCCGGCCGCCCGCTTCCCGCTCGCCGGCGGCGGGGATCCCACCTCGCTCGGCGTGCGCGTGCCCGATGTGCCGGCGCTCGCCGGCGCTCGCTGCGCCGTGCTGCAGACGAGCGCGAACCTGGCCGGCGGGCCGGATCCGGTCAGCCTCGGCGAGGTGCCGGAGGCGATCGCGGCCGGCGCCGACCTGATCATCGACGGCGGCCGCCTGCCGGGCACGCCGTCCACAGTCGTCGATCTGCGGGGCTACGAGGCAGATGGGGAGTGGCAGGTGCTGCGGGCCGGGGCGGTGGCGGTGGCCGACCTGGAGGCCGCGCTCGAGTGGGAGCCTGAGCGCTACGGGAGCGAGATCCGCGCCGACATCCCGGACTACGAGCGCCTCCAGGACGCGCTCGTGGCCGCGAGCGGCGATGGCGTGAGGAGCATCCTCGAGCTGGGAACGGGAACGGGGGAGACCGCCGCGCGCCTGCTCGCCCGCCACCCGCAGGCTCGGTTGACCGGCATCGATTCGAGCCCGCACATGCTGGCGGCGGCGGCGGCCGCGCTCCCCTCCGACCGGGTCACGTTGTCGCTCGGACGCCTCGAGGACCCGCTGCCCGCCGGTCCGTTCGATCTCGTCGCCTCCGCGCTGTGCGTCCACCACCTCCCCGCGCCGGCCAAGGCCGACCTGTTCCGGCGCATCGCCGTCGTGCTCGAGCCCGGCGGGCGATTCGTGCTCGCCGACGTCGTGGTCCCCGGGGATCCCGCCTGCGCCCGGGTGCCGCTCACCCCCGGCTACGACTCACCGAGCCGGCTCGACGAGCAGCTCGAGTGGCTGCGCGCGGCCGGCCTGCGCCCGCGCGTGAGCTGGGTGGCGGAGGACCTGGCCGTCGTGGTGGCCGGGCGCGCCTGAGCCCGGCTTGCACGGTCGATGCACCGGCAAGCGGCTCGGTCGGTAGGCTGGGCACCATGAAGAGATTTCTCTGGCTGCCCGTGGCTGCACTGCTCGCCGTTCCCGCGACCGCGTCGGCGGCGCTGCCGACGTTCCACACCCACTCGATCGTGGTCGGCAAGTCGGTCGCCGGCGTGTCGCTCGGAATGCGCGCCAGCCGGGCGATCCGCGCCTGGGGCGGCAACCCGACGTGCTCGGGCAGCTCCTCCGTGTGCGGCTGGAACAACAACTCGCTCGCCCGCTACCAGCAGGCGGAGCTGTTCTTCGCCCACGGCAAGGTGGTCGGGATCGAGCTCAGCACCTACACGAGCTCCCGGGGTACTGCGGTGTGCCGGCCGCCGCTGTCCCGGTTGAAGAGCGTCAAGAAGGCCGGCCTGTGCACGACCGAGCGCCAGTTGCGCCACGACTACCCCACGATCAAGGTGAACGGCGGGCTGCTCACGCTCGGCCAGGGCAAGACGAAGACGGTGTTCCTGTTCCCGGGCATCGCGACGGCCACCAGCCGCGTGGTCACGGTCGAGCTGGGCCAGATCTTCTCCTGAGACGGTTGCCGGCGGCCCTCGTGACCCGACTCGGAGCGGGCCGGGGGCGCTGGTATCGTCGGCCACATGAGCTCTGAGTTACCGCCCGACTTCTTCAACCGGCCCCTGGCCGAGGTCGACCCCGAGATCGCCGACGTGCTCGGCCGTGAGCTCGAGCGCCAGCAGGCCACCCTCGAGATGATCGCGTCCGAGAACTTCGTCCCGCTGGCCGTGCTCGAGTGTCAGGGCTCGGTGCTCACGAACAAGTACGCCGAGGGCTATCCGGGCCGGCGCTACTACGGCGGCTGCGAGTACGTCGACACGGCCGAGCAGCTGGCCATCGATCGGGCCAAGGCGCTGTTCGGGGCCGAGCACGCGAACGTCCAGCCCCACTCCGGCGCCACGGCGAACGCGTCGGTCTACCACGCGCTGCTCCAGCCCGGCGACACGCTGATGGGCCTCGAGCTCGCGCACGGCGGCCACCTGACCCACGGCATGAAGATCAACGTGTCCGGGCGGCTGTACGACATCGCCCCCTACCAGGTCGACCGCGAGACCTGCGTGATCGATATGGACGAGGTCGAGCGCCTGGCCCTCGAGCGGCGCCCGAAGATGATCGTGGCCGGCTGGTCGGCCTACCCGCGCGTGCTCGACTTCGAGCGCTTCCGGGCCATCGCCGACGCGGTGGGCGCCTACCTGGTCGTCGACATGGCCCACTTCGCCGGGCTCGTCGCCGCCGGGCTGCACCCGAGCCCGATCCCGCACGCTCACGTCACCACGACGACGATCCACAAGACGATCGGCGGCGGGCGCGGCGGGCTCATCCTGTGCAAGGAGGAGCTGGCCAAGAAGATCGACTCGGCCGTGTTCCCCGGCCAGCAGGGCGGCCCGCTCGAGCACATCATCGCCGGCAAGGCGGTGGCGCTGCGCATCGCCGCCTCCGAGCCGTTCCGCGAGCGCCAGCAGCGCACCCTGGCCGGTGCGCGGGCGGTCGCGGCCGAGCTGCTCAGCGCGGGCGGCGGGGTCAACGTCCTCACCGGCGGCACCGACGTCCACCTCGTGCTCTGCGATCTGCGCGAGTCCGAGCTCGACGGCAAGCAGGCCGAGGACCGACTGCACTCGATCGGCATCACGGTCAACCGCAATGCCGTCCCGTTCGACCCGCGCCCGCCCGCGGTGTCCTCCGGGCTGCGCATCGGTACCCCGGCCCTGGCCACCCGCGGCCTGCAGGAGGACGACTTCGTCGAGGTCGGCCGGATCCTCGCCGACGCCCTGACCGCGGTCGCCTTCGAGGACGGGCGGACCGAGCTGGCCGAGCGGGTGAACGCGATCGTCGAGCGCTATCCGCTCTACGCGTCGCTGCGCGCCGCCGCTGTCGTGTAGCGCCGCGTCGCGGACCTGTTCCAACTTCGTTCCAGTCCGCCTGGGGGGGCGCGCGGCGGGCGGATACTCGCGGGCGCGATGTCCGATGCTCGTGAGCCTGGACCCAGCCCCAACCCCGGCGAGCGGGCGCGAGCGTGGGGCCGGATACCCCGCATAGCGGGATCCGCCACCAAGCTTCCGGTGGCCGCGCATGTTTGGGGGCCTGTACATGTGCGGGCGACCGGCGACGTCGAGCTCGCGCGCGTGGCCACCGCCCAGCGCGGCGTCCTCACCCGCGCTCAGCTCCTCGAGGCGGGTCTGAGCCGCGGCGCGATCGACCACTGGGTCGAGCGCGGCCGGCTGCACCGTTGCCATCGCGGGGTGTACCGCTTCGGCCGCACGTCTCACGAGCCGCTCGGAGCCGAGACCGCGGCCGTGCTGTACTGCGCCGGCAACGGTGTGCTCAGCGACGGCTCGGCGGCGCATCTGTGGGGACTGCTCGAGCGCCCGCCGGCTGAGGTCTGCCTGACGGTGGTCGGAATGGACATCCGGCCCCGGTCGGGGATCCGTGTCCGGCGCGTCGGCTGGCTCACGCCGGCCGAGGTCCGTCTGCGCGAGCGCCTGCCGGTGACCGCCCCGGCCACGACGATCATCGACCTCGCGGCCACGGCCACACCGGCGGAGCTCGAGCCCCTGGTGGCCGAGGCCCGGGTGCGCGGGCTGCTGCGTGTGGGCGAACTCGAGCGTGCCGTGCGGGCAGCCGGCCGCCGGCGCGGGGTGGCTGCGGTGCGCGGCCTGCTCGAGGCCGAGCAGGCCCCGGCGTTCACCCGGCGCGAGCTCGAGCGGCGGTTTCTCGCCCTCGTGCGCCAGGCCGGGCTGCCGGCACCGGTCGTGAACGGGCGCGTCCTCGGGATGGAGGTCGACTTCCACTGGCCGGAGCGGCGGCTCATCGTCGAGACCGACGGCAGCCGCTTCCACGACCACCCTCGGGCGTTCGAGACCGACCGTCTGCGCGACCAGCGGCTCGTGGCCGCGGGCTGGCGGGTCATGCGCATCACCTGGCGCCAGCTCGCCACCGAGCCGCTCGCCGTGCTCGCGCGCCTGGCCATGGCGCTCGGCGCGGCGAGCGCCTGAGCGGGCGCCGGGGCCCCGGCTGCCATGCTTTCGCTTGATGCACGTCTGGGAAGCCGTCTTCGCCTTCCTGGTGGCCGCGGTCGCCGCCGTGACGCTGACCCCGTTGACCGCGGCGGTGGCCCGGCGCCTGGGCGCCGTCGCCCAGCCGAGCGAGCGCGGCCTGGCCGAGCGCCCGACCCCGCAGCTCGGCGGCGTGGCCATCCTCGTGGCGGTGATCGTCCCTGCGGTCATCTGGATCCCGGCCACGATCCACCTGCCGCCGACCGCCCATGCCGGCCACGGGCCGCCGCCGGTCGTGCACAGCTGGGGGATCATCGCCGGAGCCGGCCTGATCACCCTGGTCGGGGTGATCGACGACATCGTCGACCTGCGCTGGTACCTGAAGCTGGTGGGCCAGATCGCGGCGGGGCTCGTCGCCGTGGCCGGCGGGGTGGTCGTCACCGACGTCACGCTGCCGTTCATCGGCTCGCTCCAGTTCCCGCACACCGGCGGCGCACTGTCGGTCGTCTGGCTGGTCGGGCTGATGAACGTGATCAACTTCTCCGACGGGGTCGATGGCCTGGCCGCGGGGGTCACCGCGATCGACGCCGTCGCCTTCACCGCCATCGCCTACGACCTCCACGTCTGGGGGGCGGGAGTGCTCTCCGCCCTGACCGCCGGCGCCGCGCTCGGCTTCCTGGTCCACAACTTCCATCCCGCGCGCATCTTCATGGGCGACTCGGGGGCGAACCTGCTCGGCTTCCTGCTCGGCACGGCCGCCGTGATCGGCTCGGTGAAGACGAACGCGGTCGTCGCCCTGGCCGGCGTGGTCGCCGTGCTCGCCGTCCCCCTGCTCGACACCGGCTTCGTGGTGGCCAAGCGGCTGAAGTACCGGCGCAAGCCGTGGTCGGCGGACGCCAACCACTTCCACCACCGCATGGCCCGGATCGGCTTCAGCCAGCGCCGGACAGTCGCCTACATGTACGCGTGGACGGCGATGCTGGCCGCGCTCGCGCTCGCGCTCAAGTTCATCCCGTACCACCACCATGCGCAGTTCGTCCACCAGGTGCTGATCTCACCCAGCTACTACCGCTGGGGCTGGGTGGCCGTGCTCATCGCCATCGCCGTGCTGGCGGCGATCGCCAGCGTGTACGTCATCTACGTGCTCGAGATCCTCAAGTTCAAGACCTTCCGCTGGGCGCAGATGCGCTCGAGCGACCCCGACACGAGCGAGCACCAGGCCATCCGCCAGGTCGAGCAGGACCTCGAGACGGGCGAGTTCGAGCGCGTGCGATAGTGCGGCCGATGGCGACCGCGAAGCTGCCCACCTCGCGCCTGGCCGAGCGCCCGGCCTTCGTCACCCTCGACGGGTCGAGCATCCGTGAGCTGGCCGGACCGGCGTGGAGCCCGGTGGAGCGCCAGAGTCTCGCCGAGGCCACTGTCGAGCCGGGCGGCCAGACGGCCGAGCACTACCACCCCCGGACCGAGGAGATCTACATGTTCCTGGCCGGCGCGGGGCGGATGCGGCTGGGGGAGACCGACGGCCCGGTGGCCGCGGGGGACTGCGTGGTGATCGCGCCCGGCACACCGCACAAGCTGTGGAACACCGGATCGGCGCCGCTCGTGCTGCTGTGCTGCTGCGCGCCCGCCTACAGCGATGACGACACCGTGCTGACGGGGCGCTGAGCCGGCTCGTCCCGCTGCGATGCGTTCGCTGACCCGCCTCGAGCGCGGCCTGACCGCCGCGGTCCTCATCGTCACGGCGGCTGCCGCCGTGACCCGGTACGCCGCCGGCGTCTCCCAGGTGCTCGCGTTCGTCTGTGCCGGCCTGTCCCTGGCCGGGCTGGCCTGGATGGTCTCGTTCTCCACCGAGCAGATCGGCCGGCGCCTCGGTCCCGGCCCGACCGGCCTCATGCAGTCGACGATCGGCAACCTGCCCGAGTTCTTCGTCGTGCTGTTCGCACTCCAGGCCGGCGAGCGCACGGTGGCGGAGACGGCGATCCTCGGCTCGATCCTCGTCAATGCCCTGCTCGTGCTCGGTCTGGTGATCCTGGCCGGTGCGCGGCACGCCCGCGATGGCGTCATGCGCTTCAGCCCCCGGCTGCCCAACGACACGGCCACGCTGCTGCTCGGGTCGACGTTCATCATCGTGCTCATCGGCCTGACCCGCTCGGCGAGCGACCCGGCGAGCCACCATGCGAAGACGATCTCGATCGTCGGAGCGGTGGTGGTGCTGCTCGTGTATGCGACGTGGCTGCGCCAGTACCTGGCCCACGATGAGGCGCCGACGGACGAGGTCGAGCCGGCGCGCCTGCCGGTGGCGCTGAGCGTCGTGTTCCTGGTTGTCGCCGGGACCGCATCCGCGTTCGTCTCCGACTGGTTCGTCCACGCGCTCCAGCCGACGATCCACAGCCTGCACATCTCGCAGTCGTTCGCCGGCCTGGTGATCGTGGCCATCGCCGGCAACGCGGTCGAGAACGTGACCGGGATCGCGCTGGCCGCCAAGGGGCGCAGCGAGCTGGCCATCTCCGTGGTCAAGAACTCGGTGGCCCAGATCGCCGCCTTCCTCTATCCGGTGCTCGTGCTCGTATCACTGCTCACCGCGACGACGCTCACCTTCTCGCTGCCCCCGGTGTACATCGGTGCCCTGTTCGGCACCGCGGTGATCGTGTGGCAGATCACCGGGGACGGCGAGGCGACGGCGTTCGAAGGGGCGGCGCTCGTGGCCGCCTTCATCATCCTCGCCACCGTGGCGCTATACGAGTGAGTGGAAGCGGCAGAGCCGCTTCCATTGGGAGAACGGCTGGCGCCGTTCTCCCGAGGTAATCGGCGCAGCCGACTACCCGAAGGCCGGTGAGGCGAGCACCCGCCGCAGCACCGCCGCGCTGGCCGGGTAGCGATCGAGCCGGAACGGGCCGACCGGGTTGACGCCCTGGTTGTAGACCATCATCCGCACGCGGGGGTGAGCGTGCACCCAGGCGAACAGCTCGGTGACGAAGCCGGGGTCGTCGGATCCCCACAGGGCCCATTCGCCGAACACGAACGGCCGGCCGCGGTAGGAGGCATAGAAGCGGTTCAGGCCGGCGAAGTTGGGGAACTTCGAGTAGAAGTCGGTGCCCACCCAGTCGACGTAGCGCCGCCCGGGCCAGTAGTTGGCGGGCTGGTTGCCGGCCACGTCGGGCGAGCCGCCGGTCATCGGCACCCAGAGCATGGCCACCGGCGGCGCCGCCAGGGTGGCCACGGCGCTGTGCAGCGGCGGCAGGCGCAGCGTGCGCAGGTGAGCATCGATCGTGGCCACCGGCCCGCCGCGCAGGATGAGCGTGACCCGCCGCCAGGCGGCGATGTAGGCGGCCGGCGAGTGGGCGCCATCGCGGCGGCTGCCGTCCGAATTGAAGGCGCTGTAAGGATTGTTCGCGTTGTCCATCTCGGCCATCAGACGGACGTAGGTGATCCGGCCGCTCGCCGCGATGGCCTGGTTCAGGGCGATCAGCCACGCGTCCCCGTCGCCGTGAGCGATGCCCGCGGGCGTGATCATCTCCTGGCTGCCCGAGGCGGTCGTGATGTGGATCATCAGCCGCGCCTGAGCGGCGGCGGCGTCGGCGAACATGGCGGGCAGATACTCGCCCCAGGCGGAGAAGACCTGGTAGACGGCCGGGTGCTTACCGGTCGCCTGAACGTAGGAGGAGACGGGCTGCCCCGCCACCCCCTGAAACACCTGATGGGGTGGGGGCAGATACGGCGCCGCGGACGCCGAAGCGGTTCCCGCGAGCAGGATCGCGGCTAGGATCGGCGTAACAAAGCGCAGCCGGAGCCGTAGTTTGCTCCGGAGTCCAGGCAGGGAAAGCCACATGGACGTTCAATCGGTCGCGCAGCCTGCCGACCTAAGTAGCTAGCGTCGAGATTCTGACTGTGAAGAGCTTTCTGCACCCGCGCCGCCTTCGCGGCTCGCCCCTCCTGGCCGCCTTCGCCGTGGCCGCGATCGGCATCGTCAACATCGCCTCCGCGCTCACGCCGAACATCCGCTGGCGCGGCCATCTGCTGCTCGAGTTCGAGCCGGTCGAGTGGGTGCGGCTGTTCCACGCTCTCGCCCTGCCCGCCGGGGCGGCCCTGCTGCTCGTCGCGCCCTATCTGGCCCGGCGCCGCCACCGGGCCTGGCAGGTCGCCGTCGTGGTCATGCTCGCCCTCGGTGTCGTCGACCTGCTGAAGGGCCTCGACTTCGAGGAGACGATCGTCACCTGGGTGGTCGCGGCGCTGCTCGTCGTCAGCCGGCGAGCGTTCAGCGTGCGCCACGACCCGGTCAGCCTGCGCTCCGCCGTCTGGCGCGTGCCGCTGCTCGGGCTGCTCGCCGTCGCACTCGCCGCACTCGCCACCTGGGCCTCCCAGGGCCACCCGTCGGCCGCCTCGGTGTGGCGCGAGACGATCGACCTCCTGCGTTGGCACGCCGGGCCGATCCACTTCGAGCGCCACGTCGCCTTCCACCACCCCTTCGCCTGGATTCCCCTCAGCGTCCACCTGATCGAGGTCGGGACGCTGCTGGCCATGGCCTACGTCGTGTTCCGGCCACTGGCCGCGCCGCGGGCGCTCCCGACGCCGGCCGCGCGCCAGGCCGCCGCGGCGCTCGTGCGCGCCCACGGCCGTGACACGCTCTCCTTCTTCAAGCTGCGAGCCGACAAGCACTACTTCTTCGGCCAGGACCGGACGGCGTTCGTCGGTTACCGGATCGAGAACGGGGTGCTGCTGCTCTCCGGTGACCCGGTCGGTCCGCCGGAGACGTTCCCGCAGCTGCTGTCGGACCTGCGCAGCTTCGCCGACGCCCGCGGGCTGAAGCTCGGGGCGGTCGGAGCCAGCGAGGCCCTATGCGAGCTCTACCAGAACCTCGGGCTGCGGACGATCTACCTTGGAGACGAGGCGATCATCGATCTTCAGCGCTTCTCGCTCGAGGGCCGCCCGATCCGCAAGGTCCGCCAGTCCGTCACTCGCCTGACCAAGGCCGGCTTCGCGGCCGAGCTGCATCCGCTCGGCGAGCTCGACGAGCCGACCGTGGCCCAGATCGAGACCGTCGTCGAGCTCGGTCGGCAGGGCGCGCCCGAGCGCGGTTTCTCGATGGCGATGGACACGATCGACTGCGAGCGCTCGGAGGAGACGCTCGTCGTGCTGGCCCGCGACGGCGAGGGCACGATCCGCGGGGTCCTGCACTTCGTGCCCGTCTACGGCCGCGCGGCGGTCTCGCTGTCGTTCATGCGCCGCGATCCCGCCACCCCGAACGGGCTGACCGAGTTCCTGGTCGCTCGTGGCGCCGAGCTGCTGCGCGAGCGTGGGGTGGAGGAGATGTCGCTCAACTTCGCCGCCTTCGCCCGCTGGATGCACAGCCCCGAGCGTCCGCACGAGCGCTGGCTGGGCAAGCTGGTCGCGCTCGGCAATCCGTTCTTCCAGATCGAGAGCCTGTACCGGTTCAACGCGAAGTTCTTCCCCCGCTGGGAACCGCGCTACCTGGTGTACGATGGCGCGCTGGGCCTGCCGCGGGCCAGCATCGCCGCGCTGTGGGCCGAGGGCCAGCTGTGGAAGCCCACGCTGCGCCAGCGCACGACGACGTCAACGCGCCGAGCGGCCTGAGCACGCTACTCTTGAGCACTCCGGCCTTTGGACCTGGGGTCGGGGGCGTGCGTCAGCGTTCTCGGTGACGCCTCACACTTGCCGTTCGGCTCGGCACTCCCTTCATCTCCAGCTTGAGCGTGTATCGCAGACATGACGAACAGTCGTTCCCCTGTCACGGGCAGGGACGCCGCGGGCGCCGGAGCCCTGCTGCTGGCCGTCAACGCACTGTGCGCGGGCGCCGGGGCGGGAATCGGAGCGCTGGTCGGCGCGGTGGTGCCACTCGCCCTGGTGGGCTTCTCCATCGGGTTCTTCGCGGGGATCTACGTTGTCGCTAGGCGCTTCCGTGGTCTCTGAGCCCGCACCCCCCGTCGTCGGCTATCTCGACGTCGTGCTGGTCGTGTTGGCGGCTCCGATTCTGATCCTCATCGGCGTGCCCGCCGTCGGCTACGCACTGGGGGCCGGGGCCTGGGTGGCCCTGCGGGCCGTCGGTGTGGGCGTCGAGCACGCTGCCGCCGGCGCGCCCGCCCGCACGCAGATCAGCCTGCGCATGGGTTACATGCTCGGCCGGCTGTTCCTGCTCGCTCTCGCCATCATCCTCGCGCGCACGAGCGGCGGGCGCGACGCCGGACTGGCCGCGCTGGTCGTCGTCGTGGCCGCGTTCACGATCCAGCTGGCCCTCTCCGCCCTCAACCGCCCGAGGTCACGTTGACGACCAAGCGCAAGCTGCTGTATGGAGGCCTGGCGATCTGGGTGGCCCCGATCGTCATCTTGGCCGTGGTGGCCGGGTTCGGCCACAAGAACAACACCTTCCAGATCCAGAACGAGTTCAAGCTCATCAACTGGGTCCACCTCGGCATCTTCAGCATCAACCGCGCCGTCCTGTACCTCTTCCTGGCCACGATCCTCACCGTGGTGACGATGGTGTGGGTGGCCGGGCGCATGCAGGCGCGCCCGAACCGGATCCAAACGCTGATCGAGGCCACCTACTCGTTCATGCGCGACAACATGACGCGCAGCTCGATGCCCGACCGACTGGCCACGCGCTGGTTCCCGTTCATCGCCACGCTGTTCCTGTTCCTGTGGTGGTGCAACATCATCGGTTACATCCCGCTGCCCACCAACAGCGAGCAGAAGTTCAACCTGTTCGGTGCGCACATCCCGAGCTTCGCGCTGTACGCGGCCACGGCGAACATCTCGGTCCCGCTGGTGCTCGCGCTCGCTCGTGTTCATCGCCTTCAACGTCGAAGGTGTGCGCGCTCAGGGCCCGTTCGGTTACGTCAAGAGCCTCATCCCGTCCGGGGTCAGTGGCCCGATGCTGCTGCTCATCTTCCCGCTCGAGGTGATGTCCACCTTCATGCGGCTGATCTCGCTCACCGTCCGACTGTTCGCCAACATCCTGGCCGGGCACATGATCATCCTGTTCATGGCCGGTGGCCTGGCGGTCATCCTCGGGCTGTCGTTCCTGGGCTGGTTCACGATGCCCTTCGCGATCCTCATCTACATGTTCGAGCTCGGGCTCGTGGCCACGCTGCAGGCGTTCATCTTTGCCCTCCTTGCCGCCATCTACATCGGTGGCGCCGTCTCTCATCACTAACCAAGAAGGAGCTGACCTCAGTGCTGCTTATTCACATCCTCTCGTTCGCGGCCGCCTCCGGTGGCGTGGGAGCCGGGCTCGGGATCGGGATCGGCGGTGGCCTCGGCGCGGTCGGCGCCGGTGTCGGCATCGGCATCATCTTCGGCAAGGTCATCGAGTCGGTCACCCGCCAGCCCGAGATGCGCGATGAGATCACGAGCATCCAGTGGCTCGGTTTCGCCCTCACCGAGGCCTGCTTCTTCTATGGGCTGGTCGCCGGCCTGCTCTCCTACGTCCTGAAGTAGTCATGGCAGCCCCAGCCGTCATCGCGCCGCTGGCCTCATCCAGCGGCTCTTTCCTCGTCACCCCGAACGTCGGGCTGATGGTGTGGACGCTGATCCTGTTCGTCGTCTCGATGGCGGTGCTGGCGAAGCTGGCGTTCCCGCGCATCACCGAGGCGCTCGACCGCCGCCAGCACGCGATCGAGGAGTCGATCGAAGCCGCTGACCGGACCCGGCAGGAGGCCGACCGCATCCTGCACGAGTACCGCGAGCGCCTCCACGAGGCCCGCCGCCAGGCCGAGGAGATCGTCGACCGCGCTCGCCGCACGGCCGAGATCCACGAGCGCGACGCCCAGGCGGACGCAGTGGCCCGCCGCGAGCAGCTCATGGAGCAGACCCGGCGCGACATCGAGTCCGAGACCCGGCGCGCGATCGACGAGATCCGCCGGGAGGTGGCCGACCTCACCGTCCTGGCGACCGAGAAGGTCACCCGCAAGACCCTGACCGAGGAGGACCAGCGCCGCCTCGTCGAGGACGCGCTGTCCGAGCTCGACTTCAGCGCGCTGAGCCGCGGAGTCGCGGAGTAGCCGATGGAGGAGATCGCCCAGGTCTACGCGCGGTCGCTGTTCGAGGTCGGCCGCGAGCAGGGCAAGCTCGACGAGCTGCGCGAGCAGCTCGGCCAGTTCGCCGATGTCCTGCGGGAGAACCGCGACCTCCAGGTGTTCCTGTTCTCGCCCTACTTCTCCACCCTGGAGAAGAAGGACGGCCTGCGCCGGGCGGTGACCGGCGCCGACCCGGTGTTCACGAACTTCCTCGAGGCGCTGCTCGAGCGCCACCGGATGCCGGCCGTCTTCCGCATCCGGGGACGCTTCGACGAGCTCTGGGAGGACGAGAACCGGCTGCTGCCGGTCGAGGTCACGAGCGCGGTGGCCCTCGACGAGCACACGGTGGCCTCGATCGGCCAGCGCATCGGCGAGCAGACCGGACGCAAGGTGGAGCTGTCCAGCACGGTCGACCCCGACATTCTCGGCGGCATCGTGGTGCGTGTCGGCAACTCGGTGCTCGACGCGTCGATCCGCAACCGTCTCAACCAACTTCGTAAGCAAGTCGCCCAGGCCCGGGCGTAGACCGCCTGCCTCAAGGAGCCACGTTCCCATGCCCATGCAGATCAAGCCCGACGAGATCACCTCCATCCTGAAGAGCCGGATCGAAGGCCTCGACACCTCCAGCGCGGACCTCACCGAGGTCGGCACCGTCCTGTCGGTGGCGGACGGGATCTGCCGCATCCACGGCCTCGAGAACTGCATGTCGTTCGAGATGCTCGAGCTGCCCCATGACGTCACCGGCCTGGCGCTGAACCTCGAGTCCGACAACGTCGGCGCCGTGCTGTTCGGCGCCTGGGAGAAGATCTCCGAGGGCGACACGGTCAAGCGCACCGGGCGCCTGCTCGAGATCCCGGTTGGCGACGAGCTGCTCGGGCGCATCGTCGACCCGCTCGGCAACCCGCTCGACGGCAAGGGCGAGATCCGCACGAGCGGGACCCGCCCGGCCGAGCACAAGGCGCCCGGCGTCATCCAGCGCCAGCCGGTCAAGGAGCCGATGCTCACCGGCCTGAAGGCGATCGACTCGATGATCCCGATCGGCCGCGGCCAGCGCGAGCTCATCATCGGCGACCGCCAGACCGGCAAGACGGCGATTGCCGTCGACACGATCATCAACAACGTCGAGCGCAACCTGTACTGCGTGTACGTGGCCATCGGCCAGCGCAAGGCGACCGTGGTCCAGCTGGCCAAGACGCTCGAGGACGCCGGGGCGCTGCAGAACACGATCATCGTCATGGCCGCCGCCGACGAGTCGGCGCCGATCAAGTTCCTCGCCCCGTACGCCGGCTGCGCCATGGGCGAGTACTTCCTCTACAACGGCAAGGCCGCGCTGACCATCTACGACGACCTGACCAAGCACGCCTACGCCTACCGGCAGATGTCGCTGCTGCTGCGCCGCCCGCCGGGTCGTGAGGCCTATCCGGGCGACGTGTTCTACCTGCACTCGCGGCTGCTCGAGCGGGCGGTGAAGCTCTCCGACGATCTCGTGGACCCTCACTCGGGCGAGAAGCTCCCGGGCGGCGGCTCGCTCACCGCGCTGCCGATCATCGAGACCCAGGCGGGCGACGTCTCGGCCTACATCCCGACCAACGTCATCTCGATCACCGACGGGCAGATCTTCCTCGAGCCCAAGCTGTTCTACTCGGGCGTGCGCCCGGCCATCAACGTCGGCATCTCGGTCTCCCGGGTGGGCGGCGCGGCCCAGATCACCCCGATGCGCAAGGTGGCCGGCCGCCTGAAGCTCGAGCTCTCGCAGTACCGCGAGCTCGAGGCGTTCGCCCAGTTCGGCTCCGAGCTCGACCCCGAGACCCAGCGCACGCTGGCCCGCGGTGAGCGGCTGGTCAAGACGCTCAACCAGTCCGAGCGCAACCCGATGGCGGCCGAGGACCAGGTCGTGCAGATCTATGCCGCCACCAACGGCTTCCTCGACCGCATCTCGGTCGACAAGGTCGAGCGCTTCCTGAGCGACCTCACCGACTCCGTGCGCTCCAACGAGCCCGAGCTGCTGAAGACGATCGCCGGGGGCGACTGGAGCGACGAGAGCCAGGAGGCCGTCGAGACGGCGGTCGCCCGCTTCGCCGAGGACTTCGGCTACGACCTCGACGAGGAGGGCCACCCGATGGAGTCCGACGAGGACGAGGCCCCGCGGCGGGACAGCGACAGCAGCAGCGAGAAGGCTGACGATCGCGAGGAGGAGGCCGCAGCGGCGTAAGCGCCGCCGCGAGCAGTCGCCATGGCCATTTCACAGCGGGACGTCCGCAACCGAATCGACTCGGTCAAGAACATCCGCAAGATCACGCGGGCGATGGAGATGGTCGCCGCCGCCCGCCTGCGGCGGGCCGAGCAGCGCATCGCCGCCCTTCGGCCCTACGCATCGGCGATCCGGCGCATGACCCGCCAGGCGGCCGAGGCGGCCGGCAACCTGCCGCGTCTGCCGATCCTCGAGGACCGCGAGCAGGTCGGCGCGGTGGGGATCCTGCTCATCGCCGGTGACCGCGGCCTGGCCGGCGCGTTCAACTCGAACATCGTGCGCGCCGGGGTGGCGGCCGGGCGCGCCCACAACGCCGAGGGCCGTCGCCCGGTCTACTTCGCCTCCGGCCGGCGCCCGGCCTCCTCGCTCAACTTCCGGGGCCTCGAGCCGGCGGCGACCTTCACCGGCTTCACCGACCGCCCCGCCTACGCCGACGCCCGGGAGATCGCCGAGCGGCTGATGGCGGCCTACATCGACGGCGAGATCGACCGCGTGGAGATCTTCTACAACGGCTACAACTCGGCCATCTCGCAGGTCGTCCGGCGCGAGACGCTGCTGCCGCTGCAGCAGGCGACGCTGCTCGAGGAGGAGGACGACACCGAGGGGGAGGGCGAGCGCTCCGATGGCGATCAGCCCCACGCGCTGGTCGAGTACGAGCCCGATCCGGAGGAGATCCTGCGCCGGCTCGTGCCCGACTACGTGGAGATCTCGATCTTCCGCGCCCTCCTCGAGTCCACCGCCTCCGAGCACGGCGCGCGCATGACCGCCATGCGCAACGCGTCGGACAACGCGGCCACCCTCATCGACGATCTGACGCTCGAGATGAACCGCGCCCGCCAGGCCGAGATCACCCAGGAGATCATGGAAGTCGTTGCCGGTGCCGAGGGTCTTTCGGGCTGAGCCCCCGACCCCTCCCCGGCTAACCTAGGAGACATATGTCAGCCACAGCAGAAGAGCGCACGCCAGCCGAGTCCCGCACCGAGAACGTCGGCCGCATCGAGGAGATCCAGGGCGTCGTCATCGAGGCGGTGTTCCCCGAGCGCCTGCCCGAGATCTACCACGCCATCAAGGTCCGCCGCCCCGACGCGACCCGGGCCGAGGAGGACGTCGACGTCGCCGCGGCCGGGGACGACTGGCTCGTCTGCGAGGTCCAGCAGCACCTGGGCGACGATCGCGTGCGCGCGGTCGCCATGGACACGACCGACGGGCTCGCCCGCGGCGTGGAGGTGGTCGACACCGGCGCTCCGATCACCGTCCCGGTCGGGCAGGCCACCCTCGGGCGCATCTTCAACCTGCTCGGCGAGCCGATCGACCTCGGCGAGGACCTGCCCGAGGACATCGAGCGCTGGCCCATCCACCGCGCGGCGCCGACGGTCGAGGCCCTGACGCCGACCAACGAGATGTTCGAGACCGGCATCAAGGTCATCGACCTGCTCGCCCCCTACGCCCGCGGTGGCAAGGTCGGCCTGTTCGGCGGCGCCGGCGTCGGCAAGACGGTCATCATCCAGGAGCTCATCCACAACCTGGCCAAGGAGCACGGCGGGTACTCGGCGTTCTGCGGCGTGGGCGAGCGCTCACGCGAGGGCAACGACCTCTACCTGGAGATGAAGGAGTCGGGCGTCCTCGACAAGACGATGCTCGTGTTCGGCCAGATGAACGAGCCGCCCGGCGCCCGCATGCGCGTCGCGCTTTCGGGCCTGACGATGGCCGAGTACTTCCGCGACCAGGAGGGACAGGACGTCCTCCTGTTCATCGACAACATCTTCCGCTTCGTGCAGGCCGGCTCCGAGGTCTCGGCGCTGCTCGGGCGCATGCCCTCCCAGGTGGGCTACCAGCCCACGCTCGAGTCCGAGATGGGCCAGCTGCAGGAGCGCATCACCTCGACGCGCAAGGGCTCGGTCACCTCGATCCAGGCCATCTACGTGCCGGCCGACGACCTCACCGACCCGGCGCCGGCCTCGGCGTTCGCGCACCTCAACGCGACGACCACGCTCTCGCGCTCGATCGCCGAGAAGGGGATCTACCCGGCCGTCGACCCGCTCGACTCGACCTCGACGATCCTCAAGGCCGACATCCTCGGCGACGAGCACTTCACGGTGGCCAACCAGGTCAAGCGGGTGCTTCAGCGCTACCGCGACCTGCAGGACATCATCGCCATCCTCGGCATCGAGGAGCTCTCCGATGAGGATCGCCTCACGGTGACCCGGGCGCGCAAGCTCGAGCGCTTCCTCTCCCAGCCCTTCCATGTGGCCGAGCAGTTCACCGGCACGCCGGGCGTGTACGTGCCGATCGCCGAGTCGATCCGCGGCTTCAAGGAGATCCTCGAGGGCAAGCACGACGACCTGCCGGAGAGCGCGTTCTTCCTCAAGGGCACGATCGACCAGGTCGTCGAGGACGCGAAGAAGGGATGAGCGCGACCTCCGCGCCCCTGTCCCGGATGCGGGGCTGAGGGCGATGGCACACGAGAAGTTCCGCGTCGAGGTGCTGACGCCCGAGGGCGAGGTGTTCAACGACGAGGTCGAGATGGTCTCGACCAAGACGGCGGTGGGCTCGATCGGCATCCTCGCCCACCACGCACCGCTGCTCGCCATGCTCGATCCGGCCGAGCTCCGTCTCTATCAGTCGGAGTCCGACGTGGTCAGCTTCGCCCAGGCCGAGGGCTACCTCCAGGTGGCCGACAACACGGCGCTCATCCTCGTGGAGGAGGCGCACCGGCCAGAGGATCTCGACGCCGCCTCGCTGCGCGAGCGCCTCGATCAGGCCGAGCGCGAGCTCGAGGCGGCCGATGAGGACTCCGAGCGCGCGCGCGTGGCCTCCCGCGACAGGCGCCGACTCCAGCGCTTCCTGGCCATCGCCGAGTCGCGCTGAGCGGCGAAGTCCTGTGGACTTCGCCGGCGAGCTCAGCGCAGTCCTGCGGACTTCGCTGGCGGGTTCCGCTGCGCGGAACCCGGGCCCGGGAACCCACGCGCTCTCACCCTATATTTGAGCCCCAATGGTTGACGAGCGGGTACTGGTCGAGCGGCTGATCTCCTACGACACCTCGAAGGACGGGGAAATCGTCGCGGCGGCAGGGTTCGTCAAGGGGTGGCTCGAATCCCGGGACATCGAGGTGCGCCACCACGATCACAACGGGCTGCCGGTGATGCTGGCCGAGGTCGGGCCCGGTCCCGACGCGAACGCGCCCTGCGTCGTCTTCCACGGCCATCTCGACGTCGTGCCCGGACGGGGCGAGCAGTTCCAACCCCGGGTCGACGGTGACCGCCTGTACGGGCGTGGCGCCTACGACATGAAGGGCGCGCTGGCGGCGATGATGTGCGCGCTCAAGGACCTCGAGGGCCAGGACCGCGTCCGCGTGCGGCTGCTCGTGGTGCCCGACGAGGAGTCCGAGGAGCTCGACGAACGCTCCACCGACCGGTTCGTCCGCCTCGGCCTCGGTGGTCACTTCGCCATCACCGGTGAGCCGACCGACCTCCACATCGGCGTCCAGGCCAAGGGGGTCGTCGTGCTGCGGATCGCCGTCCACGGACGCGCGGCCCACAGCTCGACTCCGTGGCTGGGCGACAACGCGGTGCTGAAGGCGGTCGACGTCTTCCGGGCCATCGAATCGCTGCCGTTCGCGCGCGAGTCGTCGGAGCTGTTCGACCGACCCTCGATCAACCTCGGGCGCATCGAGGGTGGAGACGCGCTCAACAAGGTGCCGGACCTCTGCACGATGGCGGTCGACGTGCGCTACCTGCCTCACCAGGACCCGGCCGAGATCCTCGCCCAGGTGCGCCAGATCCCCGACATCGACGTGCAGCGCACGTTCATCCACCCATCGGTCACCGTCTCGCGCTCCAACCCCTACGTGCGGGCGCTGCGCGATGCGGTCGCCCGCACGACCTCCGGCGAGGCGATGAGCGTCGGGCGCGACGGCGCCTCGGACGCCGCCGCCTTCATCCAGTCGGGCATTCCCGCAGTCGAGTTCGGTCCCGCTGGTGCCGGCCATCACGGCCCCGAGGAGTGGGTGTCGATCACCTCGCTCGCCCGCTACCGCCGCGCCCTCGGCGACTTCGTGCGCACACTGCCCGCCAGCGTGACGCTCGCTCGGCAACCGGCCTCGGCTGATGGGGCGGCGCTGCCGTCATCCGCCCGCGCCGCCGCCGGAGGCGGACGCCGAGACCGGGGAGCCGGTGCTGAAGGCGGTCGAGGGCGGTCTGGCGTGAGGCTCATGCCCGCGTCGCGGGCGGGCGCCCTGTGGCGGTTCCTGCTCGCGGCCGTCGTCATCATCCTGTTCGCCGCCACGGCCACCGCGGTGGCCGGGCTGCTCACCGTCAAGCAGCTGGCCAAGGAGATCTCGGTCACCAAGGCGCTTCCCAACGCCCGCGTCAGCGTCGCGCAGGCCGGCGCCCCGCAGACGCTGCTGCTCATCGGCTCCGACCACCGCGCCGGGACGCCCTTCAGCTCGGCCAACACCGACACGATGATGCTCGTGCGCCTGGACGGTGCCAGCTCGACGATCAACGTGCTGTCGATCCCGCGCGACCTCAAGGTCGACCTGCCCCAAGGGGGGGTGCAGGCGCCCGGCAAGCTGAACTCGGCCTACTCGATCGGCGGACCGAACCTGCTCGTCAAGACGCTTCAGGAGCAGGTGTTCCCGGGTCTGACGATCAACCACATCGTCGATGTGAACTTCGGTGGCTTCGAGGATCTCGTCGACGCCGTCGGCTGCGTCTACGCCGACATCGATCACCGCTACTACAACGACACCGCCTACACCGACTACTCGAGCATCGACATCCAGCCCGGCTATCAGAAGCTGTGCGGCCCCGATGCGCTCGCCTTCGTGCGCTTCCGCCACACCGACACCGACCTGGTGCGCAACGCCCGCCAGCAGGACTTCCTGCGCTGGGCCAAGTCGCAGTTCAGCACCTCCTCGCTGCTCGCCGCGCGCGACCGGCTCATCTCCATCTTCGGCCGCCACGCCCAGACCGACGCCGACCTGCACTCGACCGACGGGCTCCTGAAGCTGTTCGAGCTCGTCGCCTTCTCGGCCGGGCACACGGTCAAGCAGATCCCCTTCCCCGCCATCCTCGGGCCGTGCAGCCCGTCCGCCGCCCCGCAGACACCCTGCTTCGTGTTCGCCGATTCCACGGCGGAGGCGGCGGCCTACCGCGCCTTCATGACTCCGACGATCGTGCATCCGGCGACCCCGGGCGCCCATCCGGCGGCTCCGCACGGCAGCGCGCCGGCGCCGTCCGCGCCGGTGAGCGACGATTTCTCCGACGCCCAGTCACAGGCGTCCGCCCTCGGCCACGCCGGCATGCCGATCGAGGTTCCCAGCCGGATCGCCAACGGCTACCACTACTGCACCGCCGGCACCTGCCCCGCGGGCCCGGTGGCCAACTCGTACCCCCGCGCCTACACGATTCAGGATCGCGCGGGCGCCTCGCACCCGGCGTACGTCATCACCGTGCAGGGCAACCCGTTGCTCGGCCAGTACTACAGCATCCAGGGCACGACCTGGAACGACCCGCCGATCCTGACCGGGTCCCACGAGACGAAGGTCCTCGACGGCAAGCAGCTGCTCGTGTACACCGAGGGCCACAAGGTCATCCTCGTGGCCTGGCACGGGCCGGGTGGCCTGTACTGGGTGGCCAACACCCTGACCAGCGATCTCACCGGCGCCCAGATGGTCGCCATCGCCGCCTCGATGCGCCCGGCGACCTGAGCGGCCCGGGCTCCTGACCGCGCCGTCGCACTGGCGCTTTGTACCCTGCCGTCAATGGCTTCTGAACGCGAACCGATCGCCGTCATCGGCACCGGCTACGTCGGGCTAGTCACCGCCGCCGGCTTTGCCGAGCTGGGCAGCGAGGTGTGGTGCGTCGATATCGACGCGGACAAGATCGCCCGCCTGCAGCGCGGCGAGATCCCGATCTACGAACCCGGCCTGGCCGAGTGCGTGGAGCGCAACCGCGAGCGCCTGCACTTCGGGACCGAGCTGGCAGCCGCGCTCGAGCACGCCCGCCTTCTGTTCGTCGCCGTCGGCACCCCGCCCACGTACTCGGGCGACGCCGACCTGTCGGCCGTGCACGCCGTGGTCGCGGCCATGCCGGCCTCCGATCACCATGCGCTGGTGATGAAGTCGACCGTGCCGGTCGGCACCGGCGGGGCCATCCGGCGCATCTTCGAGGCCCAGGGCAAGACCGGGTTCGCCTACGTGTCCTGTCCCGAGTTCCTCAAGGAGGGGTCGGCGCTCGAGGACTTCCTGAAGCCCGATCGCGTCGTGGTGGGCGACAGCGGCGACTGGGCCGGCGATGCGGTGGTCGAGCTCTACCGCCCCCTCGACGCGCCGCTCGTGCGCACCGACATCCCCAGCGCAGAGATGATCAAGCTGGCCGCCAACGCCTTCCTGGCCACCAAGATCTCGTTCATCAACGAGATCGCCAACGTGTGCGAGGAGACCGGCGCCGACGTGCTCGAGGTGGCGCGGGGGATGGGGCTCGACCAGCGGATCGGCACGCACTTCCTGCGTCCGGGCATTGGCTTCGGTGGGTCGTGCTTCAGCCCCGACGAGACGGTGCTCGTCCGCCACCGCGGGCGCACGACCCTGATGAGTTTCGAGCGGCTGTGGGCGCGTATGGCGGCCGAGTACGAGGAGTGGGCGCCCGGGGTGATCGCCCCGCCGAGCCTCGAAGTGCTCTCATGGGTGCCGGGGGGCGAGGAGCCCCAGTTCCTGCCCGTCATGTGCGTCACGCGCCGCGAGTACGACGGTGAGCTCGTGCATGTGCGCACGAAGATGGGGCGGGCGATGCGGACCACGCCCGACCACGGCTGGATCGTCGGCGACGGGGAGGGCGGCGAGGCGGAGTTCAAGCTGGCCGGCGAGCTCACCACCGAGGACTGGGTGCCGCTCGCGCTCGGACACGCTCCCGATTGGGAGGCCACGAAGGTGGCGTCGCTGCTGTCGGCCGCCGAAGTGGCCGAGATCTCGCCCGAGAAGCTGATCGTGCGGCCGGGGCGGGAGCGGATCGCCGCGATCGTGTCCCGGCCGCTGCAGGAGCGGCGGGAGATCTTCGCCCGCGCCGCATCGGTCGGTGCGCGGACCGCGGACGTTCGGCGCACCGGCACGGTGCGCTACGACGAACTGGCGCTCGCCGGACTGAACATCGAGGGCTCGACGATCACCACGACGAAGAGCGGCAACGCTCCGCGCAGCGAGCTGCGGCTCGACGAGCGCTTCTGGCGCATCGTCGGCTTGTATCTGGCCGAGGGGCACACGGTGGTCGATCCCGGGGGCCGCCATCGCATCCAGTGGTCGTTCCATCCCGACCGCGAGCAGCATCTCGTTGACGAGATCGTCTCGTACTGGCTATCCCAGAACGTGACCGCCCGGCCCTTTGCCACCGCGACCTCGCAGCGCGTGGAGGTGTGTTCGCGCCTGCTCGGTGTCTGGTGGACGCAGGTGCTCGGCCTCGGCGCAGGCGCCTACGAGCAGCGCCTGCCCGACCTGATCTGGGAGCAGCCCGAGAGCGTCCGCTGGGCGCTGCTCTCCGGCCTGTTCGAGGGCGACGGGTCATGGTCGCTGGTCAATGGCGGACCGAGCGTGATCATCGAGCTCGGAACCGTGAGCGACGAGCTTGCCGACGGAGTCATGCGCCTGCTCGCCAGCCTCGGCGTGGTCGCCTCCCGGCGGCTCGGGCGGACTGCGAAGTCGACCAAGGACACCCACTGGATTCGCATCTCGGGGGCCGACCAGATCGAGCGGGCACTGCGGCTCGTCCCAGAGCGCGACCGGCCGGGCGTGCTCGCGGCCGTCGCGCGCCAGAGCAAGCGCATCGCCCCGACCGGCTACCGCGTGTGCGGTGAGGTGTCCGGTCCGGCCTGGGTCCGGGTCGTCTCGACCGAGCGCGAGCGCTACACCGGCCCGGTGTACTCGCTGGAGGTGTGCTACGCCCATACGGTGGTCGGCACGGGCGGGATCACCCTGCCGCAGTGTTTTCCCAAAGATGTGTCGGCGCTCAAGCAGCTGGCCGGCAACTCCGGCTACCACTTCCAGCTGCTCACCTCGGTTATCGAGGTCAACGAGCTCCAGAAGCGCCGCGTCATTGGCAAGCTCCAGAAGCACCTGGGCTCGCTGGTGGGCAAGCGGATCACGCTGCTCGGGCTGGCGTTCAAGGCGAACACCGACGACATGCGTGAGGCGTCCTCGCTCGTGCTCTCCGCCCGGCTCCAGGCCGACGGCGCGCACGTGCGGGCGTATGACCCGGTGGCCGAAGGCGAGGCGCGCAAGCTCATGGTCGGGGTTGATTTCGCCTCCAGCGCGCTCGAGGCGACCGAAGGCGCCGACGCCTGCATCGTCGTCACCGAATGGCCGGAGTTTCGCGAGCTCGACTGGGACGAGGTGGCGCGGCGCATGGCTGGACAGCTCGTCATCGACGGGCGCAACTTCATCGATCGCGAAGCGCTGCGGGCCGCCGGCTTCGTCTACGAGGGGATCGGCCGGGCATGACCGGCCGCGCGCGGGGCTGATGCAGGCGCTCATCCTGGCCGGAGGCGAGGGGACGCGGCTGCGGCCGCTCACCTCCACGATGCCGAAGCCGGTCGTTCCGCTCGTCGGACGCCCGTTCATCAGCTACATGCTCGAGTGGCTGCGCCGGCATGGCGTCGACGACGTGATCCTGTCCTGCGGGTTCATGGCCGACGGCGTGCGCAGCGTCCTCGGCGACGGCGCCGATCTGGGGCTGCGCCTGCGCTACCTCGAAGAGCCGCAGCCGCTCGGCACCGGTGGCGCTTTGAAGTTCGCCGAAGAGCTGCTCGAGGAGCGCTTCTTCATGCTCAACGGCGACGTCCTCAGCGACATGGACCTGACCGCCCAGCTGCGCCAGCACGAGCGCACCGGCGCCCGGGCGACCCTCGCGCTCATGGCCGTCGAGGACCCCAGTGCCTACGGGCTCGTGCGGCGGGCCGGCGACCTGTCGGTGCGCGAGTTCCTCGAGAAGCCCTCCGAGGATCAGATCGACACGAACCTGGTCAACGCCGGCGCCTACGTGCTCGAGCGCAGCGTGCTCGACGTCATGGGCCCGGCCGGGACGCGGATCTCCATCGAACGCGAGGTGTTCCCGCGTCTGGTCGGTGACGGGCTCTTCGGCTACGAGGCATCCGGGTACTGGCTCGACATCGGAACCCCCGACCGCTACATGCAGGCCACCTACGACATCCTCGAGGGCAACGTGCAGACGGAGCTCGGTGGCCGCCTCGCGCAGGCCGGGCACACGCTCGTCGACGGCGCGGCGGTCGAGGGACGCGTCGTCGCGCCCGCGTATGTCCAGGCAGGGACCCGGATCGGCCCCGGGGCGATCGTCGGGGGGCGGACCTGGGTCGGCTGCGACGTTGAGATCGGCGAGGGCGCCCACGTCGAGAGCTCGGTCGTGCTCGACGGAGCCCGGATCGGCGCCCGGAGCACCCTGCGCGGGGCGATCGTCGGCCGCGGGGTCGATATCGGTGCGCACTGCCATCTCGACACCCATGTCGTGCTCGGGGAGGGCGTGCGGCTGGGCTCGGACAACGTGCTCGCAGCCGGCGCGCGGATCTTCCCCGGCGTCCACCTGCCCGACGGAGCGATCTCGTTTTGACCAGCCCCGGCGATCTCAGCCTCGAGGCCGTCACCGCCATCGACAGCTCCAACCAGCTGCAGGACATCCTCGCCCTGCCGGAGCAGCTCCGGGACGCGCTGTGGCGCGTGCAGTCGGCCAACCTGGAGCCTCACGACGCGCCAGGCGGGCTTGTGGTGGCCGGGATGGGCGGCTCGTCCATCGGCGGCGCGCTCGCCCGGGTCGCGCTCGGGGATCGAGCCTCCCGCCCGCTCTCCCTGGCCCGCAGCTACGAGCTCCCGGCCTGGGCGACGCCGGACACGACCGTCCTGTGCTGCAGCTACTCGGGCAACACCGAGGAGACGCTCGCCGTGTACGAGGCGGCCGGCGCGCTCGGCGCCCGCCGGATCACCGCCACCACCGGCGGCAAGCTGGCGGAGGCGGCCCGCCAGGACGGCGTGCCGGTCATCCCGCTGCCCGGCGGGTTTCAGCCTCGCGCGGCCGTCGCCTACTCGCTCGTCATCGCCCTCGAGGTGGCCGGACTGTGCGGGGTGGGGGAGCGGCTGCACGCGGAGATCGACGTCGCTGCCGCCCATGCCGAGCGGCTGGTCGAGAAGTGGCGGCCGGACGGGCCGGCCGACGCGCTGCCCAAGGAGGTGGCGCGGGGCCTGCACGGGACGATCATCCAGGTGGCCGGCGCCGGTCTGACCACGCCGGTGGCCTACCGCTGGAAGACCCAGATCAACGAGAACGCGAAGCTGCCCTGCTTCAACCACGAGCTGCCCGAGCTCGACCACAACGAGCTCGTCGGCTGGCAGGGCGCGGCGGAGCTCGGACGCTTCAGCGCCGTCTTTCTCGACGACTGCGACCTGCATCCGCGGGTCCGCCAGCGGATCGAGCTCACGCGCGGGCTGATCGCCGGCGACGCCGCCGTGACGTTCCGCCTGGAGAGCATCGGCGGTTCGCCCACCGAGCGGCTCGTGTCACTGATCCTGCTCGGCGACCTCGTCTCGCTCTACCTCGCCGTGCTGCGTGGGGTCGATCCGGGGCCGGTGGAGATCCTCGACCAGCTCAAGCAGGCGCTGGCCGGAGGCTGACGCCTCCAGCTTGAGAGTCAGCCCAGGGGGCTGACTCTCGGCTCGGAGCATGGCCAGCGGCTCAGCGCGAGCCGGCGAGCTCGATGCCGCGCTGCTCGTAGAGCCGGCGGTCGGCCGCGGCCACGAGCTCCTCGGCGGTCTCGCCGTCCCGGGGGAAGGCGGCGAAGCCGACCGTCAGATCCCAGTGGGAGTCGAAGCCGAGCGCGTCGCGGCTATCGCACACCTGCTCGCGGATCCGCTCGGTCACCACCGCAGCGTCATCGGCGGACTGCTCGGGCAGCAGGAGGCCGAACTCGTCGCCGCCGAGGCGACCGACGACGTCGTGGGCGCGGGCGCAGGCATCGAGCAGGGAGGCGACGCCCTTGAGCAGCTCGTCGCCGGCCAGGTGGCCCTCCGAGTCGTTGACGCGCTTGAGGCCGCGCACGTCCGCGTAGGCGAGCACGAACGGCCGGGCGTAGCGGCGTGAGCGAGCGAGCTCGCGCTCGACGGCCTCGGTGAAGCCGCGGCGGTTGAGCACGCCGGTCAGCGGGTCGGTGAGTGCGGCGGCCGCGACCTCGGCCATCTGGCTGGCCTGGCGGCGCGCCCGGCGGACGAAGAAGAAGGCGGTGCCCAGGCCGATCGCGGCCAGCAGGAGCGCGGCGACCAGGGCCGCCCACACGGCGCTCGGGATGAAGCCGAAGGGCACCGGCAGGATGCGGTTGATGATGTTGGTCAGCTCGGGCGTGGAGTGGCCGGTCGGGCCGGTGCCGTGGCCGGCCCGGTGCAGCGGCGCGCCGTGACTCGTCGTCGCGACGGTCGTCACCGAACCGAGGCCGGTGCTGGTGGCGGCGACCGTCAGCAGCGAGGCGGCCGCTCCGCTGAGCGCTCCGCCGTGGGTCGCCGCGGCGCGGGCGGCCGCGCGCTCGGCGGCGCTGCCCGTGCTGCGCTTGGCGTCGATGCCGAGCAGGCTGTCCAGATTGGCGATCGCGCTCGCGTCGCCGCTCGTGTGGCTGGGAGCGGCCGGGACGATGGCGGTCGTCGTCGGCGTGGTCGCGGGAGTGCCCGCGCCGGTCTTCGTCGTGCCGGTGGAAGTGGGGGACGTGGTCGACGGCGTGCTCGTCGTCGGCGGGGTGCTCGGCGGGGTCGGGGTCGTGCTCGGCGTCGAGCTCGTCCCGGGGGCCGGGGTCGTCGTCGTCGGCGGCACGGGTGTGGGGATGCCGCCCTGGACGCTACCGCCCGGGGAGTGCTGGCAGCCGGGCCGTCCACCAGGATCGCCGGTGGGATAGCCGCAGCCGGTGCCAGTACCAGTGCCCGTGGTCGAGCCGGTGCCGGTGCCGTCGCTGCTGCCACCGGTGCTCGAGCCCGAGCCGTCGCTCGTGCAGATGCCGTGATGGCCGCCCGGGTCGCCGGTGGGGTGGTCGCAGGGGACGGTGGTGCCGGTCGAGCCGTTGCTCGTCCTCGACGGCGTGGTGTCCGTCGGCGCCGGCGTGGTGTCCGTCGGCGTCGGCGTGGTGTCCGTCGTCGTCGGCGTGGTGTCCGTCGTCGTCGGCGTGGTGTCCGTCGTCGTCGGCGTCGTGTGGCCGTCGGGCGTGGTGGCGGTCGGCGTGGTGGCCGTCGACGTCGGCGTCGTGGTCGTCGGCGTCGTGTCGGTCGTCGTCGTGCCCGTCACCTTCGGCACGACGAGCACGGGCAGGCCGCGGAGAGCGATGCTGCCGGTCGCCGTGGATCCGCTGAGGCGCGGATGGTCCGAGTGCTCGGCGACGCTCAGCATCGTGGTGCGCGCGAACGCCGGCAGCACCGGCGTGTGTGCGGGCTGGCCGTGACCGAAGGCGCTCGACACTCCGAACGGGATACCGCCGATGAGGGCGATGGATATGCCTCGGGTGGCGACCCGCTTGGCGCGCTCGAGGAAAGCTGGACGTGGACTGCTCACAGAAAACGGCTCCGACTCGCGTTCCCTAC
Organism: uncultured Solirubrobacterales bacterium; assembly: GCA_963848745.1. Taxonomy (GTDB): domain Bacteria; phylum Actinomycetota; class Thermoleophilia; order Solirubrobacterales; family Solirubrobacteraceae; genus Palsa-465. The sequence goes on from CAWKEO010000004.1 coordinate 633,986, forward strand.
CTCAGACAGCCCTGGTATCGGCCGGGACTCAACTTCTGATGAGCGAATCTGGACGATTGTCGTAGGCGATCTGACCGTGCTCGCCCAACCTTGACAAGGTCGTGGTAATGTTTGCGTGCACATGCACGGCCTGACGATCAACGAGGCGGCGCAGACGTCCGGATGGTCACCCCGAATGCTCCGATATGTGGAGCAAGCGGGCCTGATCGCGCCCGAGCGCTCCGCCTCCGGCTACCGCCTCTACGGCCCCGAGCAGCTGCAGCGCCTACGTACGCTCAAGGAGCTCCTCGGCCGCTTCGACATCGGGCTGTCCGACGTTGCGTTCGCCGCCCGGCTGGCCGCCAGCGAGGAGCTGCGAACCGCCGTCGAGGACTGGCTGGCCGAGCAGGCACGCCGGCCCGAGCACGTTGCCGCCGCCGACTGGCTGCGCTTCGAGCAGGAGAAGCACGAGCGGCTGCTCGCCGCCGCGTGAGCCCGATTCCCGAACCCTGGAGACACCGTTGAGTACGACCACCGCCAGCACCGATTTCAAGGTCGCTGATCTGTCCCTGGCCGAGTTCGGCCGCCGCGAGATCCGCCTCGCCGAGCACGAGATGCCCGGCCTGATGGCCACTCGGGCCGAGTTCGCCGATGCCCAGCCGCTCAAGGGCGCCCGGATCACCGGCTCCCTGCACATGACGATCCAGACCGCCGTGCTGATCGAGACCCTGGTCGCGCTCGGCGCCGAGGTGCGCTGGGCCTCCTGCAACATCTTCTCCACCCAGGACCACGCCGCGGCGGCGATCGTCGTCGGCCCCGACGGCACCCCGGAGGATCCGCGCGGCGTCCCGGTCTACGCCTGGAAGGGCGAGACGCTCGAGGAGTACTGGTGGTGCACCGAGCAGGCGCTCACCTGGCCCGACGGCGAGGGTCCGAACATGATCCTCGACGACGGCGGCGACGCCACCCTGCTCGTCCACAAGGGCGTCGAGTTCGAGAAGGCCGGCGCGGTCCCCGATCCCGCCACGGCCGACAACGACGAGTTTCGCATCATCCTCTCGGTGCTCCAGCGCTCGCTTCAGGAGGACCCGCAGCGGTGGACGCGGCTGGCCGACAACATCCGCGGCGTCACCGAGGAGACGACGACTGGTGTGCACCGGCTCTACCAGTTCGCCGAGCGCGGGGAGCTGCTGTTCCCGGCCATCAACGTCAACGACTCGGTGACCAAGTCGAAGTTCGACAACAAGTACGGCTGCCGCCACTCGCTCATCGACGGCATCAACCGGGCGACCGACGTGCTGATCGGCGGCAAGGTGGCCGTCGTGTGCGGCTACGGCGACGTCGGCAAGGGCTGCGCCGAGTCCCTGCGCGGCCAGGGCGCGCGCGTGATCGTGACCGAGATCGATCCGATCTGCGCCCTGCAGGCGGCGATGGACGGCTACCAGGTGGCCCGGCTGCAGGACGTCGTCGAGACCGCCGACATCTTCATCACCTCGACCGGCAACAAGGACGTCATCACCGCCGCCGACATGGCGCGCATGAAGCACCAGGCGATCGTCGGCAACATCGGCCACTTCGACAACGAGATCGACATGGCCGGCCTGAGCCGGCTCCCCGGCATCGAGCGCGTGAACATCAAGCCGCAGGTCGACGAGTGGGTGTTCGAGGATGGCCACGCGATCATCGTGCTCTCCGAGGGCCGGCTGCTGAACCTCGGCAACGCCACCGGGCACCCGAGCTTCGTCATGAGCAACTCGTTCACCAACCAGGTCATCGCTCAGATCGAGCTCTACGCGCACCGTGACCGCTACCAGGTCGAGGTCTACACGCTGCCCAAGCACCTGGACGAGAAGGTCGCCCGCCTGCACCTCGACGCGCTCGGCGTCAAGCTCACCGAGCTCACCGACGAGCAGGCCGCCTACCTCGGCGTTCCGGCCGAGGGCCCGTTCAAGCCGGATCACTACCGCTACTAGGGAGTGACCGCCGCCGGCCTGCCGCCCTACGAGGTCGCCGACCTCGGCCTGGCGGAGGCCGGGGCCGGCCGGATCGCTTGGGCGCGAGACCAGATGCCCGTCCTGCGAGCGGTGCGCGAGCGCTTTGCGCGCGAGCGCCCGCTCGAGGGCGTGCGCATCGCCGCCTGCCTGCACGTCACGGCGGAGACGGCCAACCTGATCCTGGCGCTGCGGGCCGGCGGTGCCCAGCCGGCGCTGTGCTCGGCCAACCCGCTCTCCACCCAGGACGAGGTCGCGGCGGCGCTCGTGCGTGAGCACGGGCTCGAGGTGCGGGCGATCCGGGGCGAGGACCTCGACACCTACGCCGCCCACGTGCGGGCGCTGCTCGAGGGCCGTCCCCAGGTGACCGTCGATGACGGCGCCGATCTGCTCGTCACCGCCCACGCGCTGGGCACGGATGCGCTCGAGCCGCTCATCGGCGGTGTCGAGGAGACGACGACCGGGCTCGTCCGCCTGCGCCGCCTTCAGGACGGCGGCGAGCTGCGCCGCCCGGTCATCGCCGCCAACGAGGCTCGGACCGAGCGAGCGCTCAACGACCGCCACGGTACCGGTCAGTCGGCGCTCGACGGGGTCGTGCGGGCGAGCAACGTGCTCCTGGCCGGCCACACGGTCGTCGTGCTCGGCTACGGCTGGGCGGGGCAGGGGATCGCCGAGCGCGCCCGGGGCGCCGGCGCGGCGGTCATCGTGTGCGAGGTCGACCCGCTGCGTGCGCTCGAGGCGCGGATGAGCGGCTACGAGGTCATGACCGCGCTCGCCGCCGCCGAGCGGGGGGACATCTTCATCACCGTCACCGGCTCCCGCCGGGTCCTGCGGCGCGAGCACTTCGAGCGCATGAAGGACGGCGCGCTGCTCGCCAACGCCGGCCACTTCGACGTCGAGCTCGATCTGACCGAGCTGAGCGCGCTGGCCGAGCGCGTCAGGGCCGTGCGCCCGCTGGTCGAGCAGTTCGAGCTCCAGGACGGACGGCGCCTGAACCTGCTGGCCGGGGGGCGGGTGGTCAACCTCGCTGCGGCCGAGGGCCACCCGGCCGCCGTGATGGACGTCTCGTTCGCCCTGCAGGCGCTGTGCGTCGAGGAGCTCGTGCGCCGCGGTGGCGAGCTCGAGCCCGGCGTGCACCAGGTCCCGCGAGCCATCGATCGCGAGGTTGCGCGGCTGAAGCTCGAGGCGCTCGGGGTGCAGATCGACGCGCCGACGCCCGAACAGGCACACTATCGGGAATCGTGGGCGTGACCGACCACCCAGATGCCGTCGCCGGAGTCGACCTCGGCGGCACGAAGATCGAAGTGGCGGTGTTCGACGCCGAGCGGAAGGTGCTCGGCAGCGCCCGGCATCCGACGCCGACCGAGGGCGGGCCGAGCGCGATCGCCGACGTCATTGCCGGCGGCCTCACCGAGGCGTGCACGGCGGCCGGCACCACACCGAAGGAGCTCGCCGGTATCGGCATCGGCTCGCCCGGGATCGTCGACACCGCGGCCGGCACCGTGTCGGGCGCGCGCAACCTGTCCGGCTGGGAGCACACCTTCGCGCTCGCCGACGCGGTCGTACAGCGCAGCGGTGCCGCGCTCGCGCGGGTGGGTAACGACGTCGAGGTCGCCACCAACGCGGAGTTTCAGCTGGGCGCCGGCACGCCCTACAGCTCGCTGCTCGGGGTGTTCTGGGGCACCGGCGTGGGCGGCGGGCTCGTGCTCGACGGCCACCCGTGGCGGGGGCGCAGCGCGGCCGGGGAGATCGGGCACATGGTGGTCAAGCTCGACGGGCGCCGCTGCCCGTGCGGACGCCGCGGCTGCATGGAGGCCTATGCCGGCCGGGCGGCCATGGAGGCGCGGGCTCGCCACCGCCATCGCCACGGCGAGCACACCGACCTGTTCAAGATCATGGAGAAGCGGGACCGGACCCGCCTGACCAGCGCGGTGTGGGCCAAGGCGCTCGAGCAGCAGGACGAGCTGGCCGGCGAGCTGATCGAAGAGGCCGTGCAGGCCCTCGGGGCCGGTATTGCCTCGGCGGTCAACCTGCTCGACGTCGAGGCGGTGGTGATCGGGGGTGGCCTCGGCGTGCGCTTCGGCGAGCCGATGGTCAACCGCATCCAGGTCGCCATGCACCCGCACCTGTTCAACGACGCCCGCCCGCCCGCCGTTCACCCCGCCACGCTCGGCGACCTGGGCGGCGCCATCGGCGCCTCGCTGCTCGTACGGCCGCTCGCCGCGGCGCGCAGCTAGATCAGGCCGGGATCCCGAAGCGCTCGGCCCGCTCGGCCTCGCGCTCGGACTCACCGAGCATGCGCACGAACAGGTACACGAGCGCGATCCCCATCACGATCGACTGCTCGAGCGCCATCACGACGCCGGCCAGCGACTGGTCGAAGTGCGCGGTCAGCCCCCAGTAGTGGGGGCTGTGCTGGTAGTGGGCGTACAGCGAGGTGGGCATGAAGGCGAGCATCACGCCGAGACCGCCCACGAGCAGCTTGGCCGAGACCATGTACGCGACCGGGCCCATCCCGCCCAGGCGCATGCGGCTGCGGATGGGGGAGAGCACGTGCCACCAGTACAGGCTGCCGGCGGCGGCGAAGCACACGTGCTCGCCGACGTGGACGAGGCTCGATCCCTGGGCCTGGTCGTACATCCACGGGACGTGCCAGAGCCACAGCAGCCCGGCGTAGAGGATGACCGCGAACGCCGGGTGGGCGAACGGGCCGGCGCGGCGCTCGATCGTGTGCACCCGGCGGGTGACCGGCCGGAGCAGGCCCTTGGTCAGGCCGAGGATGAGCAGGATGGGCGCGATGTCGAGCAGCAGCATGTGCTGGACCATGTGCATGACCATCAGCTGATCGCCGAGGGCGTCGAGCGGTGAGACGAGGGCCGCCAGGATGGTCGCCAGTCCGAGCGCGTACACCACCAGCCGTCCGTAGCCGGGCGGGTGGGGGGCGCCGGGCCGCCGGGCTCGCCGCCACAGGTACACGTAGCCGGTGCCCAGCGCGGCCACTCCGATGAACACGCTCGGCTCGATCGACCAGTACAGCTTTGGTGCCACCAGGGCCATTGTGACGATCGACAAACCAGGGCGCGGGGAATAGTCTGAGAAGACGGCAACCCACAACCACCTTCCAGTCAGGAGGTCGGCCATGCGGATCGAGATCAAGGGCCGCAACGTGCCCGTGCCCGAGGACCTGAGGGAGCACGCCGAGAAGCGCTTCCGGAAGGTGGCCAAGCAGGTGTCCGAGCTCGCGGAGCTCGAGATCGAGCTCTGCGAGGAGCGCAACCCGGCCATCGCCGATCGCATGGTGGCCGAGGCGACGCTCCACCTCAAGGGCGTCACGCTGCGGGCGCGCGATGCCTCGGCCGACATGGCCCACTCGATCAGCATGTGCGCCGACGAGCTCTCCGTGCAGGTCAAACGTCACCGGGACAAGCGCCGCAAGCGGCGCGAGAGCCGCTCCGCGGCGGCCGAGATCGCCCAGCCCGAGGTGCCGCTCGGCGAGGCCACGTAGGGCCTGCGCAGGGCCCGTTGCCGGCCGGGTCGGCGGGGGGCCCGATGCTACGCTAGCCGCATGTCCTTCCTGGACCGCGCGCTTCGCATGGGCGAGGCCAAGAAGTTCAAATCCTACGAGCAGCGCGTCAGCCGGATCGGGGGCTTCGAGGCGGAGCTCGAGCACTATTCGGACACCGAGCTGCGCGAGGCCGCGGATGCGCTGCGCGAGCGCGCGCGCGGCGGAGAGAGCCTCGATGAGCTGCTCTACGAGTGCTTCGCGCTCGTGCGCGAGGCGGGCAAGCGCTCGATGGGGATGCGCCACTTCGACGTGCAGCTGATCGGCGGCATGGTCCTGCACGACGGGGCCATCGCCGAGATGAAGACCGGCGAGGGCAAGACGCTGACCGCCACGCTCGCCGTCGTGCTCAACTCGCTCGCCGGCCGCGGCGTGCACGTCGTCACGGTCAACGACTACCTGGCCCGGCGCGACGCGATGTGGATGAAGCCGATCTACGACATGCTCGGCGTCACCGTCGGGGTGCTGGCGAACATGCAGCCCTACGAGGAGAAGCGCGCCGCCTACGCGGCCGACGTCACCTACGGGACGAACTCCGAGTTCGGCTTCGACTACCTGCGCGACAACATGGCCATGTCGATGGAGGAGAAGGTCCAGCACGGCGGCCGGGGCAAGCCCGAGGGCTGGAAGCAGCAGCCGGGCAAGTCGCCCTACCACACGTTCGCGATCGTGGATGAGGTCGACAACATCCTCATCGACGAGGCGCGCACGCCGCTCATCATCTCCGGCGCGCCCGAGCAGGCCGCCGACCTGTACGCGAAGTTCGCCCGCTTGGCGCCCCAGCTCACAGCGGGCAAGACGCCCGAGGGCCTCGACCCGAGCGCGCGCAAGCGCTACGTGGCCGACTTCGACTACGAGTTCGACGAGAAGCACAAGACGGTGTCGATCACCGAGCAGGGCGTGGCCAAGGCCGAGCGCTTCCTCGGCATCGACCATCTGTACCGGGCGGAGAACGGCCACCTGGTCAACCACCTCATCCAGTCCCTGAAGGCGGAGTCGCTGTACAAGCGCGACGTCGACTACGCCGTGGTCGACGACGAGGTGAAGATCATCGACGAGTTCACCGGGCGCATCCTCGAGGGGCGTCGGTGGTCGGAGGGGCTCCACCAGGCGGTCGAGGCCAAGGAGGGCGTCCGGGTCCAGGAGGAGAACCAGACCCTGGCCTCGATCACGCTCCAGAACTACTTCCGGATGTATCAGCGTCTGGCCGGGATGACCGGCACGGCGATCACCGAGGCGACCGAGTTCATGAAGATCTACGAGCTCCCGGTCGTCCAGATCCCCACCAACCAGCCGATGGTCCGCCAGGACCAGAACGACCAGGTCTACAAGACCAAGGACGGCAAGTGGGGGGCGGTCGTGCGCGAGATCGAGGCGCGCCACGCGAACGGCCAGCCTGTGCTCGTGGGCACGATCTCGGTCGAGGTCTCCGAGCTGCTGTCCGAGAGCCTGAAGCGCAAGGGCATCAAGCACGCCGTGCTGAACGCCAAGCCCGAGCACGCCGCCCGCGAGGCCGAGGTGGTGGCCGAGGCGGGGAGTGCGGGCGCGGTCACCATCGCCACCAACATGGCCGGCCGCGGCGTCGACATCAAGCTCGGCGGCAATGCCGAGCATCTCACCCAGCTCGAGCTCGCCCGCCGCGGGCTCCAGCCCGGCGTCCCCGAGTACGACGAACAGTTCGCCGCCCTGGTGCCCGAGGTCGAGGCCCGGGTCGAGGTCCAGCGCGAGCAGGTCCTGGAGGCCGGCGGCCTGTACATCCTCGGTACCGAGCGTCACGAGTCGCGGCGCATCGACAACCAGCTTCGCGGCCGGGCCGGGCGCCAGGGCGACCCCGGCGAGTCCCGCTTCTTCCTCTCCGCCCAGGACGATCTCGTGCGGCTGTTCGCCGGCGAGCGGATCTACAAGATCCTCGACCGCCTGGGCAGCACCGACGAGGAGGGCAACGAGGAGCCGATCGAGGCCAAGATGCTCTCCAAGCAGATCGAGAAGGCGCAGCGCAAGGTGGAGGAGCAGAACTTCCTCATGCGCAAGCACACGCTCGAGTACGACGACGTCCTCAACCAGCAGCGCGAGGTGATCTACACCTACCGGGACGAGATCCTCGAGGGCCGTGACATGAGCGAGGCCGCGCGCGAGGAGCTGACCGGCCTGATCGAGCGCCTGGTCGACGAGTACACCGCGGACGACTTCGCCGAGGAGTGGGACATCGCCGGGCTCGAGCGCCGAGTGGAGGAGATCTTCACGCCGAGCGAGGGCTTCGAGGCGGTGGAGAAGGCCCGCGGCGATCGCGAGGAGCTGCGCGAGGCGCTCCAGGAAGAGGCGATGGCGCAGTACGAGCGGCGCGAGGAGCAGCTCGGTCCCGAGCTCATGCGCGCGCTCGAGCGCTTCCTGCTGCTGCAGATCATCGACCAGCGCTGGCGCGAGCACCTCTACGACATGGACTACCTGCAGCACGGCATCGGCCTGCGCGGGTTCGCCCAGATCGAGCCGCTCGTCGCCTACAAGAACGAGGCCTTCGAGCTGTTCCGCGACCTCATGCACAGCATCTGGGGGGACTTCGCCCGCCAGATCTTCCACGTCGAGGTCGTGGTGGAGGGCCAGCCGGGGGCGGCAGCGCCCCCGCCGCCCCAGCACCGCCCGCGCGCGGCCTCGAGCTCGAGCACCGGCAACCGCAACGTCACCTACTCAGGCGGCAGCGCCAACCAGCCGAGCGCGCTCGCCATGGCGGCGGCCGGCGCTCCCGAGGCGCAGGCTCTCGCCGAGGAAGCAGCGCAGACGCCGCATATCGAGCAGCGGCGCGTCGACGAGCAGGAGGCCCAGATCGGCCGCAACGACCCTTGCTGGTGCGGCTCGGGCAAGAAGTACAAGAAGTGCCACGGCGCCTAGCGCCGCCGCTCACCTGATCCTCACACGGCGGTCGAGGGCGCCGGGCCGGAGCAAAGGCCGTGACCAGCCGCTCCGTGGCCGGTACTCTGCCAGCATGGACCGTCAATCGCATCTGCGGGCCTCGGACGCCGAGCGCGAGCGGACGGTCGAGCAGTTGCGCGAGCACTTCGCCGCCGGACGCGTGACTGAGGCCGAGCTCGACGAGCGCGTTCAATCGGCCTACCAGGCGGCCACGGTAGGTGAGCTGGCCGTGCTGATGACCGACCTTCCGGCGCTGCCGCTCTCGCCGGCGCAGCAGAGGGCCGCCCTGGCGGCCCGGCGCGTCGAGCTCCGCCGACGGCTGCTCCAGCAGACCGGCGGCTCGCTGACCCCGTTCATCGTCTGCACGATCATCTGGGCCAGCTCGGGCCATGGCCACCGCGGCTTCTTCTGGCCGATCTTCGTCGCCCTGGCGGTGCTCCTGCCGCTCATCCGCGGCGGCTGGGCGCTGTACGGGCCGGCTGCCGACCTCGACCGCGTCGAGCGCGAGCTCGAGCGCTCCCGCCATCACGGGCGAGAGCGCCACCACCAGCGTCGGATCGAGCGCCGGACGCCCTAGCCCTGCTTGAGATGGCGGATCGAGCTGGGCTCGATCACGAACTTCACGCGCTGCTCGCCCGGCTGGCGGAACGGATACTCGTCCTGGCCGATGTACTTCTTGGCCAGAGCGTTGATGTGGGGATCGGCGCCGTCGGTCGTGCCGGTCGCCGTGCCGCGGATCTCCACATAGTGGCCGGGGTCACCCTGCTCGTAGACAAGCAGCGTCACGTGCGGATCGCGCTCGAGGTTCGCCGGCCAGCGCCGGCCCTTGGCGCTGTTGACCGCCACCTTGCCGCCGTCGGTGTTGACCCACACGACGGTGCTGAGGATCGAGCCGTCGGGATTGAGCGTGGACACGATGGCGTGGTTGGGCTCGCGCAGGAGCCGAGCCACTTCGGGATCGTCGAGAGATGCCATGCCATCACGTTACCCGACCGTCCGCGCGCTGCTAACTTGACCGGCATGGCCACCGCCCCCTCAGAGCCGCTTCCCCAGCGACTCGCGGCAATCCGCGAGCAGCTTGCGCTGCTGGCGGACTATCTTTGACCCCGCTGCTCTGAGCGAGCGCGTCGACGCGCTCGAAGCCGAGATGGGCCAGACCGGCTTCTGGGATGACCAGGAGAACGCGGCGAAGGTGAGCGCCGAGCACGCCCGTGCGTCCCGCCGGCTGCAGGGCTTCCGTGAGCTCGAGCGAGACGCCGCCGACCTCGAGCCGCTGGCCGAGCTGGCCGAGGAGGACCCCGACCTGGCCGATGAGCTCGAGGAGCAGATCCGCGCCGTGCAGGAGCGACTGTCCGCGCTCGAGGAGCAGCGCCTGTTCGCCGGGCGCTACGACGGCGGCGACGCGCTCGTCACCGTCAACGCCGGCGCCGGCGGCACCGACGCCCAGGATTGGGCCGAGATGGTGCTGCGGATGGAGATGCGCTGGGCCGAGAAGCGCGGGTTCGGCGTCGAGCTGCTCGAGGTCTCGCCGGGGGAGGAGGCGGGCATCAAGTCGGCCACCTTCATGGTCAAGGGCGAGAACGCCTATGGCCTGTACGGGAGCGAGAAGGGTGTGCACCGCCTCGTGCGCCAGTCACCGTTCGACGCCGCGCACCGGCGCCAGACGAGCTTCGCGGGACTCGAGGTGTCGCCGGTGGTCGACGACATCGGTGACATCGAGATCGACGACGACGACTTGCAGATCGACACCTACCGGGCCAGCGGGGCCGGCGGCCAGCACGTGAACAAGACCGACTCGGCCGTGCGCATCACCCACCGCCCGACCGGAATCGTCGTCCAGTGCCAGAACGAGCGCTCGCAGTCCTCCAACAAGGCGGAGGCGATGACGATGCTGCGCTCCAAGCTGCTCGAGCTCGAGGAGCGCAAGCGCCGCGAGGAGATCGCCCGTGAGAAGGGCGAGGCCCAGGACGTGAACTTCGGCTCCCAGATCCGCTCCTACGTCCTGCACCCGTACACGATGGTCAAGGACCACCGGACCGACTTCGAGATGGGGGATGCGAACCGCGTGCTCGACGGTGACCTCGATGGCTTCATCCGCGCCTATCTGCTGCAGGCGGCCAAGTCGTGACCGGCTCATCGGCTGGCGCCGATGACCTGGCGAGTTTCGCTGCGCGAAACTCGGGCTCGGAGGATGCGGTGACGAACATCTCGGCCTCCGGAGAGCCGACGGCGCTCTCGCCGCCCGCGGCTGAGCCCGCGGCGCAGCCGACCGCGCCCTACCTCGAGGCTGTCACCGCCTACGGCTTCCGGGGCTCGAGCCGCTTCCACGTCCCCGGCCACAAGGGCGGCGGCGGGGCCGACCCCGGCCTGCGCTCCGCGCTCGGGGACCGGGCGCTGCTGCTCGACGTCCCCCAGGACATCGAGGGCATCGACGTCGGGCCCTCACCGACGCCCTACGAACGGGCCGAGCGCCTGGCCGCCGAGGCCTACGGAGCCGAGCGGAGCTTCTTCCTCACCAACGGGGCCACCCAGGGCAACCACGCCCTCTGCCTCGCCCTGGCCGGGCCGGGGCAGCGCATCGTCCTGCAGCGCAACTCGCACGCCAGCCTGATCGACGGCCTCGTGTTGAGCGGCGGCGTCCCGGGGTGGGTCGCGCCCGAGTATGACGAGGAGCTCGGCATGGCCCACGGGGTCACCCCGGAGGCGCTCGAGCGGGCGCTCCGGGCGCACCCGGACGCGCGGGCCGCTTTCATCGTCTCGCCCACCTACTACGGGATGGCTGCCGATGTGGCCGGATGTGCCGAGGTCGCGCACGCGGCCGGCGCGGCGCTCATCGTCGACAACGCCTGGGGCTCACACTTCGGCTTCCACTCGCGCCTGCCCTCCTCGCCGCTCGCACTCGGCGCCGACGCGAGCGTCGCCTCCACCCACAAGATCGTCGGCAGCCTGACCCAGTCCGCGATGCTGCTCGTCGGCCCGGGTGACCGGGTCGACACCCACGCGGTGGCGCGGGCGGTCCGGCTGCTGCGCTCCACCAGCCCGAGCGCGCTGCTCATGGCCTCGCTCGACGCCGCCCGCCGCCAGCTCGCCGTGCACGGCGAGGCTCTGCTCGATTGCACGATCCGCGCGTCGATGGCCGCCCGCGACGCCATCGACGCCATCCCCGGGTGCACGACCCTGCGCGAGGACATGATCGGCCGGCCCGGCATCCACGGCTGGGACCCGCTGCGCATCGTCGTCGACGTGCGCGGGACAGGGTGCACCGGCTACGAGGTGGCGGCCTCGCTGCGCGCCTCCTACGACATCCACGTCGAGCTGGCAACGCACGCCACGATCGTGCTCGTCATCGGGATGGCCGAGCCGCCGGAGCAGCTCGAGCGCCTCGCCCACGATCTGGCCGAGACAGTCCGGCGCATCGGCCGCCCCGGGCAGACGCCTGCCGTGTCCCGCCCGCCCGCCGCGCTGCACTACGAGATCGCCGCCGCCCCCCGCGACGCCTTCCTGGGAGCGAGCGAGGCCGTGCCGGTCGACGAGGCGGTCGGCCGCATCTCGTGCGAGTCGATCGCCGGCTACCCACCGGGCGTGCCGGCGCTCCTGCCTGGCGAGCGGGTGAGCGCCGAGGTCGTCTCCTACCTCCGCGCGCTCACCGGAGCGGGTGCGCGGCTGCACGGCGCGGCCGATCCGACGTTCGCCACCGTGCGGGTGCTACAGGTTCCGTAGGACGTCGCGCGCGACGGCGGCGTGGTCACGTTCGAGCTGGCGCCACGTGTACCGCTGCACGCTGTGCTGCGCTTGGCGCAGGACGAGGTCGCGTGCGTGGTCGCTCTGGATCCGGCTCCAGCCGCTGTGGGCATCCCGGCCGTCGAGCTCCACGATGAGGCGGTGGGTGCGCCAGAGCGCGTCCACCCGATAGCCGGCGACGGTGACGTTGAACTCGGGGATGGGGATCGCGTAGCGCTCACACAGGTGCAGCATGAGGCGTTCGAATTCGCTGCGGGTGCGGGCGAGTTGAGGCTCGTGGCGGGCGAGGGCTGCGCGGAGCGCGGCTGAGCCGGGGCGCCCGCGGCCGAGCTCTTGTTTCAGGGCGTCGACGCGCAGGAGGCCCCGATACTCGGCCTGAGCGAGGACATAGCGGATGTCCTCGTGGCTGTGGGTGCCCGCGTAGTCGAGCAGGACGTTCGCGATCGGCGCGACTGGGAGGTTGTCGTGCCAGAAGCGCTGCAGGGCGCGGCGGTCGTGGACCGTGACGCCGGGGGTCGCCGCGCACCGGCGGGGAGTGCTCACCTCGATCGCGGATGGCCGCCGACTGGTCAGGCAGAGCCACCAGGCGGCGGTGGCGTGGCTGAGCATGGCGTTCGGGCCGGCAAAGAGGACGGCCGCGGTGAGTACACCCTGGATCGAAAGCGCGAGGTGCCCGACGGCGTACACGCCGCGGTGCACCGGGTGCAGGTCGCCACGGTCGATCCACCGGGCGATCTGCACCATCGGAACGTCGGCGTAGAGCAGCTGCCGCCTGGCCACGACCCCGAACTGCCGCGCCGCCAGTCGGCCGAGCTGAACCTTGGCAGGTTCAGTCCACCCCTTGGACTGAGATCGCCATCGTTCGGGCACCCGCCCACGGTGGCATCACCGCCTGTGACAGAACAAGACGCAATCGCAACAACTTTGGCTCAATGCACCCGCGATACCCGCCGCGCGTGAAACGTCCGGGTGCCCGCGCAGCTCCCGAAGCTCGGCCCGTCATGGTTGACGATCTTCACCGTTGCCCGGTTGGCCGTCACCTGGCCAGAGAACGCGGTCGTGCCGCCGAACGGGTTCTTCACCGAGCGGGCGAAGTGGCCGGCGTGGCCGATGCGGGCGCCCAGTGTCGCCGTCGCGTGCGCCGGCGTGGCCAGCGTCTCGTCGCAGTCGGTCTGGAGGAAGCGCCAGCGCACCGAGACCACCCGGTGGTGGGCGACGTTGACGATCGCGTACGGGCCGTTGACGGTCGTGCCCGCCTCGTAGTGGGTGACCGTTCCGGCGGCCACCGCGGTGGTGGCGAGAGCGAGGCTGGCGGCGACGGCGGCCGCGCACACGGAAAGTCGGGGCATGTGGTTCTCCTGACGTTGGTACGGCCGGCCGGACGTGAGTGTAAGCGTCCTCTTAGTGGGCGAGCAACCGGGCCGAGGGATGGCTGGCACGTTTGAATCTGAGCTCGGCCACCTCGCCCACATAGTCAGGCGCGGTGATGGCGATGAGGAGCTCCGCTCCGGCCCCGAACACTCGGCGGTCGAGCAGCCGGCGTGCCGCGGCCGGGCTCAGGTGCGCGGCGACCCGGCGTGGGCACCCGCGGCCGCGGCACAGGATCGAGATGCGCGCGCCGCGGGCCAGATGGGCGAAGCGGATCCATACCACTCGGGTGCTCGGCCCCCGCAAGCGCCAGCGCAGGGTGATCCGCGCGCGCTGATGGCGATGGTGATGACGGCCCGCCACCGGCGCCGGGGCCGGCGTGGTCGTGATGCCCGACGCCGCCCTTGGTGGGGGTGGCGGTGGCGGACCGGGATCGACCGCGGCGGCTGGCGTGGTGGTGAAGTTGCCGTAGGCGGTGATCTCGCCGCCCCAGGCGGCTTGACCGGCGCCGCGTTCGTAGTGGTTGATGCCGGCGCCGGTGGCCACGAACACGTGCAGGTTGCCGGCCGGGTCGATGAGCGCGGCGGGGGCGCTGGAGAAGTTGCCGCTGGCGATGGTCTGTGAGGTCCAGGCGCCGCTGGAGTGGTCGAGGTGGACCAGGCCGGAGGGGGTGGAGGCGAACACGTGGAGGTGTCCGGCCGGGTCGACGACGGCGGCTGGGGTGGTGGTGAAGTTGCCGTAGGCGGTGATCTCGCCGCCCCAGGCGGCTTGACCGGCGCCGCGTTCGTAGTGGTTGATGCCGGCGCCGGTGGCCACGAACACGTGCAGGTTGCCGGCCGGGTCGATGAGCGCGGCGGGGGCGCTGGAGAAGTTGCCGCTGGCGATCACCTGCGAGGTCCAGTGGCCGCCTGGGACGAGCTCCTCGTGGAGCAGGCCACTCGACGTGCTCGCGAACACGTGCAGGTCGCCGGCCGGATCGACCACGACGGCGGGGGTCGTGGTGAAGCTGCCGTCGGCGGTGATCTCGCCGCCCCACGGGCCCGTGGGGCTCTTCTCGTAGTGGTTGATCCCGCCGTTCGCGCCCGTCGCCGCGAACACATTCAGGGTCCACGTCGCTCGTCGTCGCCGCCGCCCGCCCCGGCACGGCCGCGACGAGAACGAACGCGACGATCAGACCACCCCACCAGCGCCTCACTGCGGACGACTCTACCTGGTGTTGAGCGAGGCTAGGACAGCAGCCCGCCGCGCAGGCTCCGATCCGTCCGGGCCGCCGTACGCCAGTAGTGCTGAACGTCCTCGGGCAGCCAGTCCGGGAGCGGGAGCGCGAGCTGGCGGGCGATCGCCTGGGCGTAGGACTCGTAGCTCGACCGCAGGCGCTCGAGATGGGCATCGGCCTCCGGGCCGCCCGCGCACTGCAGCCCGCTGCCGGTCAGCCGCTCGCGCAGCTCGGCGAGGCCGCCCGGGGTGAGGCGCGGCGGGGCGGGCACCGCCGCGCGGCGGTCCCAATCGGGGGCGAACGCGTCGGCGAGATCGGCCAGCGCGTGGCGGCCGATGCGGAAGGTGAGCTCGGCCGCTTCGGTGTCGGCCTCCTGGCCGAATGCGATCGCGTACGCGCAGGCGTCGACGATGGTGGTGAGCGCGGCCAGCCAGTTCTGACCCACGTGCTGGGAGCGGAAGTAGCCGAGGATCGGATACGACAGGTGCGTCTCCATCAGCTCGGCCGTCCAGGTCTCCCACTCGCGCAGGTAGGCATCGAGCTCACGCCAGCCGCCCCGCCGGGCCGCGCTCTGGAGCAGCGCACCGGGACTGGGTGGCGAGCCGGCCCGTGGATCGAGCCGCGAGACCGCGGTCTCGCGGCGGGAGAAGGCCTGAAAGAGTGCCGGCAGGTAGCCGATGGCAATGGCCAGGAAGGCGAAGCCGTTGGCGGCCTCGAGCACCTGCAGCGCTCGTCCGAGGCCTCCGTGGGGCAGAAACGGGGTCGAGGCGCTGAAGAACACGCCGGCGCTCAGGTACAGGTCGTCGCCGAACCCGGCCACGTGTCCGGCGGACAGGCGGGCGCTGTCGGCCCACTGCAGCCCGGCGTAGCTGATGATCATCCCGATGCTGAGCGTGGCCAGGATGGCGAGCAGGCCGAACGGCCCGTAGATGCCGAGCATCGTCTCGGCCGATCCCCGCGGGAGCCGGCGGGCGATCGCCTGCCACGGGCGCCAGAACACCCGCAGGACGCCGCGGGCGATCCGCGGATCCCGCTTGACCCGCCGGGGGAGCAGGAACACGACGAAGAATTCGACGAGCAGCAGCGCGATGAGCGCGAGCGAGACGATCCCGACCACGATGTGCACGCCGCCAGCCTGACAGGCGCCGCGTCGCGACGCCGACCGGCAGCAAAGAGGCCCGCCGGAAGCGGGCCTCTCCGTACTGCGAAACGGGTGTCAGCCGGCGATCAGGTGTGGACGCGGTACACGGTGCCGTTCAGCGCACCGAAGTACAGCCAGCCATTGTGAGCGCCGATGCCGATGACCGGACCCGGGATGCCCTTCACGACGACCTTCACCTTGCCGCCCTTGACCGGGACCGAGACGATCTGCGGCGGGACGCTGCCCATACCGAACTCGGTCAGGTAGATCGTCTTGCCGACGATCGCGATGCCGCCCACATCGGTGTGCGGGGCGAACAGCTTGAACGGCGTGGCGAACGCCTGACAAGCCTTCTTCGACGTCCAGTTGCAGCTCGGGAACCCGAAGTTGTCACCCGAGGTCACGTGGAGCAGGAAATCGGGCGGGTTCTTCGCCCCCGAGTCCTGGCCCAAGTCCGTGATGAACGGGTTCGGATCCTTGCCCGCGAAGGCCGTCTGCCAGGGCTGACGGATGCCACGGGCGAAGATGGTCGGCTTCGCCGTCTTCAGGTTGAAGGCGAGCACGTCGTACTCGAACGGCGTGGTCGGCTTGCTGTGGTCGTTCGTCTGCGCGAGGCCGACGCCGACGTAGAGGCGACCGTCCGGTCCGAAGGCGAGGCCGTCGAAGCCGGAGAGGGTCTTCGGTGCCTGGTAGAACACCTTGTGCTGGGTGAACTTCGTGCCCGTCCAGCCGCTCCAGGCCAGGATCACGAACTGCGGTCCCTTGGCGGTCAGCACGCCGCCGCTGATGTACAGCGTGTTCTTGTGCCAGGCCAGCCCGGCCACGAACGCCGGGGAGCCCGGCACGAGCGTCGCCCGGTGGGACTTCAGGACGTAGATGCCGCCGGGGGACTTCGGCAGGTTGCCGCCGTCGCCCTCGAAGACCGATCCGCCGCCGAAGGCGAACGTGGTCGGCGTGGTCAGGCCGGTGGCGACCAGCGACACCTTGTGGCCGTTGGTCGCCTGCGGCAAGACTGTGAGCGGCGTGCCGGCGGCCATCGCCACCGGCGCCGCGCAGACGCCCGCGACACACGCGGCGCCGAGCGCGGTAAGAGCTCGTCTGAGCAATTGAGCCTCCAATGTATGAGTGAACCTGCGCAGGCATCCATGCCCGGAACAGGCCCTAATGTAGTGCGTCAACCCGACGGGATGGCCAAGGTTGCGTTTTCCGGGCGCCTATCCTCGCCGGCCATGCACACACAGCCGACGGCCGAGCTGGTCGCCCGGGCGCTGGCCGAGGACCTCGGCCGGGGCGACGTGACCACCGAGGCGACCGTGCCCGCGCACGCTCGCGCACGCGCGACGATCACCCAAAAGGCACCCGGAGTCATCTTCGGCCTCGATGTGGCGGAGGCCACGTTCCGGGCACTCGCCCCCGATGCGCAGATCACGCGCCAGTGCGTCGAGGGCGAATGGCGCGACGGCGGTCCGGTGATGGCCGTCGAGGCCGGCGCCCGGGCGATTCTGTCGGCTGAGCGGACGGCGCTCAACTTCCTCGGTCGCCTGTCCGGCGTGGCCACGTCGACCGCCCGCCATGTCGAGGCGGTGCGCGGGACCGGCGTGCGCATCCTCGATACGCGCAAGACGACGCCTGGGCTGCGGGCGCTCGAGAAGGCGGCGGTGGCGGCCGGGGGCGGGACCAACCACCGCGCCGGGCTCTACGACGCGATCCTCATCAAGGAGAACCACGCCGCGCTGGCCGGCGGCGTGGGGGAGGCGGTGCGCCGGGCGCGGGCGGCCGCGCCGGAGCTCCCGCTCGAGGTCGAGTGCCGCACGCTCGAGGAGGTGCGCGAGGCCCTTGACGTCCAGGCGCCGCGGATCCTGCTCGACAACATGAGCCCGGCGCAGCTGGCCCGCGCGGCGGCCGAGGTGGCCGGGCGCGCGGAGCTCGAGGCGAGCGGCGGCGTCACCCTGGCCGGCCTGCGGGAGATCGCGCAGACGGGGATAGACTTCATCTCGGTCGGGGCTCTGACGCACAGCGCCCCCGCCCTCGATCTCTCCCTCCTCCTCGCGCCGATTCCATGAACCTGCCCATGCTGGGGGCGCTCGACGCGCCCCTGATGCTCGAGAGCATCCCCGCCCTGACCGACGAGGTCCGCGCTCTGGCCCGCGAGCGCGGTGCCGTCATCCTCGCCCACAACTACCAGCTGCCCGAGGTCCAGGACGTGGCCGACTACGTCGGCGATTCGCTCGGCCTCTCGCAGCAGGCCGCCCGCACCGATGCCGACACGATCGTGTTCTGCGGGGTCCACTTCATGGCCGAGACCGCCTCGGTCCTGTGCCCGGACAAGCGGGTGCTCATCCCCGATCCGGACGCCGGCTGCTCGCTGGCCGATTCGATCACCGCCGAGCAGCTCCGCGAGTGGAAGGCCCGTCACCCGGGCGCCGTCGTGGTCATGTACGTCAACACGACGGCCGAGGTCAAGGCCGAGACCGATTACTGCTGCACGTCGGCGAACGCCGTGCAGGTGGTCGAGCACATCTACCGCGAGCACGGCGCCGACACGGAGATCCTGTTCGGGCCCGACATGTTCCTGGGCGCCTACGTGGAGAAGACCCTGGGGCGTCCGATGCACGTCTGGGACGGCGAGTGCCACGTGCACGCGGGCATCAAGCCGGGGGACATCACCGCCGTGCGCGCCGCGCACCCGGAGGCCGACTTCCTCATCCACCCCGAGTGCGGCTGCTCGACGAGCGTCATGGAGTACGTCGCCGCCGGCGACATCGACGCCGCGGGGGTGCACATGCTCTCGACCGGCGGGATGCTCGGGTATGCGCGCGCACACGGTCCTGGCAGCGCGATCGTGGCCACCGAGACCGGCATGCTCCATCCGCTGCGCCAGGCTGCCCCGGAGATCGACTTCATCGCTGCCAACGAAGCCGCGCACTGCCGGTTCATGAAGATGATCACGCTGCCCAAGCTGCGTGACGCCCTGCGCGACGGCGTACACGAGGTCAAGGTGCCCGAGGCGATCGCGACCCGCGCCCGAGTTCCGATCGAGCGCATGGTCGCGATCAGCTGAGCCGGGTCAGGCGATCTCGAACACGTCTGCCGGCTCGATGACGTCCTCGTGGTCGGTGTCGAGCGCCACGGCCGCGCGCCGCGGCGCCAGCCGGGCGAGCGCGAGGAGAAGACCGGCGGCGACCGCGCCGGCGGCGATCACCCAGGCGAGATGGAATCCGCCTGTGAGCGCGACGGCCGGAGCGTGACCGGCCCGGGCCAGTGACTCTGTGTGCGAGGCGGCGATGCTGCCGAGCGCCGCGATGCCGATCGCGGCCGAGACCTGCAGTGAGGCGTTGACGATCCCCGACGCCAGACCGGCGTCGGCCACCGGCACCTCGGCCATGGCGATCGTCGTCAGGGGCAGGAACGACAGGCCCGCCCCGACGCCGAGCAGGGCGAACGGGATCGCCACCGCGGGGAAGTAGCTCGCGTGCGCGGGCACGCGAGCGAGTCCGAGCAGCGCCACCAGGGTCACCGCCATCCCGACGGGCAGCACCCGCCCGGGGCCGAAGCGACGCATGAGCCGGGCGGTCGGGCCGAGCGAGGAGGCGCCGAGGATGAGCGTCATGGGCAGGAAGGCCAGCCCGGTGCTCAGTGCGCCGTAGCCCTCGACGTGCTGGAGGTAGAGGACTCCGAGCAGGAAGGTGGAGAACATCCCGGTGATCGAGGCCATGCTGCTCGGCTATCTGCGCGATCGCGGACCGGTCGCCCAGCAGCAGCTGTGCGAGTGGCTCTGGATGGACGCCAACAACTGCGTGCTCATGCTCAACGAGCTCGAGGATCGCGGCCATCTCGAGCGCCGGCGGGATCCGAGCGACCGGCGCCGCCACCTGGTCGAGATCACGCAGGCCGGCCGCACCGCCCTGGCCCGGGCCGAGCGGGCGCGGGAGTCGCTCGAGGACGAGGTCCTCGGCGGGCTGAGCGCCCAGGAGCGCGATCAGCTGCGGTCGCTCCTCGCGCGCGCCCTCGAGCGCGAGCCCGCGGCGGCGCCGAGCTACTGAACCGTCACGTCGGCGAGCAGGTCGAGGCCGTGGGCGACCGCATCGCGCACGGCGCGCAGGCTCTCGCGCTTGCGTTCGAACTCGCCCGGCGTGTAGCAGTGCACGTCGGCTCCCGCCCCCATCTCGAGTCCGTCCCACAACGAGCCGGCCTGGTAGACCCGCTCGAGCCACGGCATCCCGTTGTAGGCCCCGGAGACGAGGATCACGACGTACTCGGGGCCGCGCTCGCGCTGAGGTGGGGCACCCTGCTCGTCGTCGACACGGGCGCCGCCGAGCAGGGCGGCATCGATCGGCCAGCGGTCGCCGACGCGATCGAGGTAGCGCCGCAGCTCGCGCCGATTGATCCCCGGGGCCGGCTCCACGCCCCGATTCTCGCCGTGGGGGCGCCCGCGCGCAACGGCGCAGGTTTAGCTTTCGGTGAAATCCTCGGTCCGGTGGGGTCCCACGCAGGCCACGGAGAGCCGGTCGGCCACGCCCGCGGCGACCTCGCGCACGTCGTCGAAGCTGACCCGATCAAGGAGCGCGATCGTCCGATCGGGGTCAACGTCCTCGCCGAACACGATCGCCTGCTGGGCGGCATAGCGGGCCACCGCGCCCGTGTTCTCGAACGCGATCGCCCGGGCGCCGGCGGCGTAGGCGCGCGCCCGCTGCACCTCGGCCTCGGTCGGTCCGTCGTCGCGCAGCTCGGTGACGATCTCGCGCATGCGCCGGTAGGCCTCCACGCACTTGCCGGACTCCAGGCCGGCCGAGAGCTGAAGCACGGGCACGTCGGCGTAGGCGTGGGCGCCCGCGCTCACCGAGTACGCGAGGCCGCGCTGTTCGCGGATCTCATCGAACAGGCGTGAGCCCATCGAGCCGCCGAGCAAGGTCGTGTAGATGACGAGGGCCGCCCGCTGGGCCGGGTTCGTCGCGTCGATGCTCGGGCGGTAGGACATGCGCAGGTGGGACTGGTTGGAGTCACGTTCGCCGACCAGCACGCGGGGCTCGAGCGCCGGAGCGGGCTCGAACGCGTCGGGCGCCGGCAGCTCGGGGAAGCGCCCGAACAGCTCGTCGAGCTCGGCCCCCTCGGGGAGGCCGTCGAGGTTTCCGACCAGGAAGGCGGCGCCCCGCTGGGGGGCCCAACGGCGGTGGCGGAACGCCAGGATGCCCTCCCGGGTGAACGTGCTCTGCAGGTGCTCGGCCGGACCCAGCACGGGCCGGCCGAGCGGGTGCTCGCCGAACGCGGCCTGGTCGATCAGGTGCTCGGCCAGCATCGAGGGCTGGTCGTTCGCGCGAGCGATCTCCTGCACGACGACCCCACGCTCGCGCTCGAGCTCGTCGGCGTCGATGCGGGGCCGGGCGACGAAGTCGGTGAGCAGGTCGGCGGCCGCGAGCGCCGACTGCGCCCGAGCGGTGATGTGAAAGGCGACCAGGTCGTGGCTCGTGTAGGCGTTGAGCACGGCGCCGATCCGCTCCGCCGCCTCGTTGACGTCGCGATAGGTGGGGTAGCGCTCGCCGCCCTTGAACACCAGGTGCTCGAGGAAGTGCGCCATGCCGTTCTCCTCCGGGCGCTCGGTGCGGGCGCCGGCGTCGAAGGCGACGAGGATGGTCGTGGCGCGCGTGCCCTCGACCGCGATCCGGTAGACGGGCAGGCCGTTGGCCAGGGTGCGCTGGGCGATCTCGGGCATGCGCGCAACGGTAGCGACCGCCTCCGCCGTCGCTCATGCAAGGCGTGTTGCAGGGACGGCTGCGGGATGTGCGGCGAGCAGTGCCTCGCTAGGCTCCGGGGCCACCATGGCTACCACAGAGACGCAGAAGCGCAGCCGCCGCGCCCGCGCCGCCGGCCCCGCTGCCCGCCCCCAGCCCGCCCCCGAACGCGCCGCCGCCCCGCCCGTCGTCGAGTTCCGCGGTGTGTCGATGCGCTACCCGAGCGGCGACGTCGGCGTCGACCAGGCCACGTTCACGGTCGCGCGCGAGGACTTCGTCTTCCTCGTCGGCTCGACCGGATCGGGCAAGTCGACGCTCATGCGCCTGCTGATCAAGGAGCTCGAGCCGAGCGAGGGCATGATCCGGGTGGCCGGCCACGACCTCGGGGCGATCGTCCGCAAGCGGGTGCCGTTCTACCGCCGCAACATCGGCGTCGTCTTCCAGGACTTCAAGCTGCTGCCGAACCGCACCGTGTACGACAACGTCGCCTATGCGCTGCAGGTGACCGGCGGCGCCCGCAAGGAGATCCGGGCCAAGGTGCCCGACATCCTGCGGCTGACCGGGCTCTCGACCAAGCTGCACAACTACCCGGACCAGCTCTCGGGCGGCGAGCAGCAGCGGGTGTCGATCGCCCGCGCGTTCGTCAACCACCCGCCGTTGCTGCTGGCCGACGAGCCGACCGGAAACCTCGATCCGGAAACGAGCATCGACATCATGCGCCTGCTCTACCGGATCAACCGCACCGGCACCACCGTGCTCGTGGCCACCCACGACCAGGCCATGGTCGACAAGATGCGCCGTCGCGTGCTCGAGCTCTCGCACGGCCGGATCGTCCGTGACGAGGCGGCCGGTCTGTACGCCCGCGATGAGAACACGCGCGAGTTCGCCCAGCGGATGCGCGGCCCAGCGGGCCGCCCGACCGGGGTCTAGGCCATGCGGTTGGGCTTCTTCCTGCGCGAGGCGCTGCGCTCGATGCGCCGCAACGCCGCGCCGAGCTTCGCCGCCCTGGCCACCGTCGTCGTCACCATGCTCGTACTCGGCGTGTTCATCCCGATCGTGCAGGCGACCAATGGCGCCGCCAACACCGTCCGCCAGCGCGTGATGGTCGACGTGTACATGCGGTCGGACGCCACGGCGGCGCAGGAGACGCGGGTGCGCTCGGAGATCCTGGCCCTGCCGCACGTCGGCTCGGTCGAATTCGTCTCCAAGCAGGCGGCCTACGCGCAGCAGGAGAAGCAGGATCCGGCGGCCTACCAGCTGCTGGCCGCCAACCCGCTGCCCGACACCTACCACGTCATCCCCGACAACCCGGCCAACGTGCTGCTCGTCCACCAGGAGCTCACTCCGTCCGGACCGGGGGGGACCCCGCATCCGATCGATGGCGCGATCCAGACCGTGTCGAACAAGAAGAGCGACACCAAGAAGATCCTCGAGGTGACGAACCTCGTGACGATCACCGCCGCCGTCCTGACGGTGCTGCTCATCCTCGCCTCGGTGCTGCTGATCGCCAACACGATCCGGCTCTCGCTCTACGCCCGCCGCCGCGAGGTCGAGGTGATGAAGCTCGTCGGCGCCACCGACTGGTTCATCCGCTGGCCGTTCGTCATCGAGGGCACCGTGGTCGGCGCCGTCGGTGCACTGCTGGCCATCGTCGTGCTCGGCGTGACCAAGGTCGCGCTGCTCGACCCGCTGGCCAACAACTGGACCCTGATCGCGGCCCCGCGGACGATCGCCTTCACCGGACTCGTCGCCATCCTGCTGTGCGCGGGCGTGCTCGTCTCGGCGCTCGGCTCCGGGCTCTCGCTGCGCCGCTTCCTGCGCGTCTGAGTTCCGACACGGTGTGGTAAGCCGGCGCCCAGCGTGGGCGTCGGCGGCCTTGACAGACGGCATGTGAGCGTTAACAATTCGCTCATTGCCCACCAGCTTGCGTCTCGGCCGGGGCAAGCTCACACATCGGGAGGGATGAATGCAATTCGCCTACGGTGCTCGCCGTCAGTCGCGTGCCGGCGCCGCAACGGTGGTCCTGGCCACGGTGGCCGTGCTCGCGCTCGTGCTGAGCGCCTCGGCCGGCGCGGCCGGTCTCAAGAAGCACAGCCACGCCAAGAAGGCCGACAGCCCGTCGATCAGCAGCATCAACTGGGGAACCGCCCACAACGCGACCGTGAAGCTGTTCACGCTGAAGAGCGGGAACGGGCTGGCGGTCAAGATCACCAACTACGGCGGTGTCGTGCAGTCGATCTGGGCGCCCGGCCGGGGTGGCAAGGTCGCGAACGTGGCGCTGGGCTTCTCGAAGCTGAGCGATTACGTCAACGACTTCGAGAACCAGCCCTGGCCAGCCTCGGGCGGCTCGGGGGACACCTACTTCGGCGGAGCCATCGGCCGCTACGCCAACCGCATCGCCAACCACTCGTTCACGCTGAACGGCATCACGTACGAGCTGGTCGGCAACAACGGGCCGAACAACATCAACACCCTGCATGGTGGACCGGACTCGTGGAACACCGCCGTGTGGACGGTCGTGCGTACGGAGGCCGGGAAGACCGGCGCGTCGCTCGTCCTGCAGCACGTCGATCCCGACGGCTACAACGGGTTCCCGGGTCAGGTGACCGTCCAGCTCACCTACACCGTGACCGCGGGCAACGCGCTTCAGCTGCACTGGTCGGCCGTCACGACCAAGCCGACCGTCATCAACGTCACCAGCCACATCTACTTCAACCTGGCCGGTGAGGGATCAGGCCCGATCTACAACCAGGAGCTGCGGCTCAACTCCAACACGTTCACGCCCACGGACGCGAACCTCATCCCGACCGGGCAGTTCGTGAACACGAACGGGACCCCGTTCGACTTCAGCTACCTGCACCCGTTCGGCAAGTTCATCCTGGATGCGTTCCTGCCCTGGGGCTCTCAGCTGACGGCCGCCCATGGGTATGACCAGAACTGGGTCCTGCACGGCGCGGCCGGCCAGATGAAGTGGGCGGCCACCGCGGTCGATCCACGCAGCGGCCGTGAGGTCGTGACCTACACGACCGAGCCGGGCATCCAGATCTACAGCGGCAACTTCCTGGTCGGTGACCTCGTCGGCACGAGCGGTCACATCTACCGGCAGACGTCCGCGTTCACGCTGGAGACCCAGCACTACCCGGACTCCCCGCACCACATCGGCCAGGCCGACTGGCCGACGACCGTGCTCAATCCGGGCCAGACGTTCACCTCGGCCACCACCTACCAGTTCAAGACCTCGTAAACGAAGCGCACGGACCTGGGGAGGCCCCCTGGCCTCCCCAGCCGGCCGGCTCCGGATGGCCGGTCGACTGACGGGCCACGCCGGTGGCCGGGCTCGCGTCTCCCGCCCGGCCTCGGCGTCGCCCACCTCGAGGGGCAGCCGGCGCCGGACAGCTAACCTCGCTCTCGCCATGGCCTCCCGACGCCGCCGATCGCGCCTGCCTCGCGTGCTGCTGGCGCTCGTCGCCGCCGTCGTCCTGCTGCTCGTCGGCGTGTGGTGGGGCGGGCACCCGGGCTCGCTGCCGAGCCCCCTGCGAGGCAGCTTCTTCCAGAAGAGCGACAACCGGCTGGTCGACCAGGTCGTGAACACGCTGACCAGCCAGTACTACCGGAAGCTGAGCACCGCCCAGCTCGTCAACAAGGGGCTGGCCGGAATGGTGGCCAGCCTGAACGATCCCTACTCGCACTACTTCGATCCGACCTCCTACCAGGGCTTCCTCAACGCCACCAGCCCCCACCTGAGCGGCATCGGCGTCGACATCGACCCCACGCCGGCGCCCCAGGGTCTGCTGGTCGAGAGCGTGTTCGACGGCTCACCGGCGGCCCGCGCGGGCCTGGAGCGCGGCGATGTCATCGCTCGCGTCGGCACGGTGTCGCTGGCCGGGCGCTCGACGGACTTCGGCTCTGGGCTGATCAAGGGACAGGCCGGCACCCATGTGCAGCTGACCGTGATCCGCGGCCATCGTCACCTCACGGTCACGATCACCCGGGCGGACATCAGCGTCCCGGTCACGGCCGAGAAGCTCATCGTCTCCCACCACGTGCGCATCGGCTACCTCGAGCTGACCAGCTTCACCCAGGGCTGCGGCGACCAGCTGCGGGCCGACGTGCGCCAGGCCCTGGGACAGCATGCCCAGGCGCTCATCCTCGACCTGCGCGAGAACGGCGGTGGCCTGCTCGAGGAGGCGGTCAACGTGGCCAGCATCTTCATCCCCGACGGGACGATCGTCTCGACGGCCGGCCGCAGCCAGCCGCGCCAGGTCTACACGGCGGAGAACAACGCGATCGCGCCGACGATCCCCCTCGTGGTGCTCGTCGACCGGGGCACCGCCTCGGCGGCCGAGATCGTCACCGGCGCCCTGCAAGACCGCGGGCGGGCCACCGTCGTGGGCACCCACACCTACGGCAAGGGCGTCTTCCAGGAGATCATGCCTCTGCCCAACGGCGGCGCGCTCGACATCACGGTGGGCGAGTACTTCACCCCCAGCGGCCGGAACCTCGGCGGTGGCGGGGTCATCGAAGGTGCCGGCATCACGCCGAACGTGTCCGCGAGCACGAGCCCGACGGCCAAGGTCGACACGGCTCTGCAGGTGGCCGAGCGCACCGTGGCGGCCAAGGTCCGGTGAGCGTGGAGACGGCTGGCGCCGTCCCCACTGGGAGCCGGCTGCGCCCACTCCCGGCCGAGGCGCTGCGATGAGCGCCCGCGGGGGAGCGCCCGCGGGTGCACGCGAGCGCAGCGGCGGGGAGACGGTGAGCGGCCCGCGCGTGGCCGTGCTCGAGCGCCGGGGGAAGTTCACCGTGGCGGAGCCGTTCTTCGAGCCTGGCCCGCGCTTTGCCGTGTCGGCGCGGGACCGCCGGGCCTCGATCGGCGACCTGGTGTCCGTGCGACTGGAGACCGGGCGCGGCCGGGGCGGAGGCGGCCGGCGCGCCACCGTCGTGCGCCGGCTCGGCCGCCCCGACGTGGCGCGCGACGTGATCGAGGCGTTCATGGTCGACCGCGGGCTGCGGCGCACATTCGATCCCGCTGTCGCCCATGAGGCGCGCCACCGGGCGGGCGAGGACGCCGCGGGCTCCCCGGGGCGGCGGGACCTACGGGGACTGCCGACGTTCACCATCGATCCAGCGAGTGCGCGCGATTTCGACGACGCCATCTCGGCCGCGGTCGAGGACGGGGCCTGGCGCGTGTGGGTGCACATCGCCGACGTGTCCGCGCACGTGGAGCCGAAGTCACTCGTCGACCGCGAGGCCTACCGGCGCGGCACGAGCGTGTATGTGCCCGGAGCGGTCGAGCCGATGCTCCCCGAGGCGCTGTCCAACCACGCCTGCTCGCTGGTGCCCGGCGAGGACCGTGCCGCGGTGACGGTCGAGATGGTCATCGAGGGCGACCGGGTCACCCGCAGCGCCTTCCACCGCTCGGTCATCCGCTCCGACGAGCGCCTCGACTACGACCGCGTCGATCGCATCTTCGCCGGTCAGGAGCGCGCCCGGGCGCCCTGGGGCGAGCCGCTGGCCACCGCCCGGGCGGCCGCCGCCGCGCTGGCCGCCCGCCGGGCGGCCCGCTCGGCGCTCACGCTGCAGTCGGCCGAGCCGGAGTTCATATTCGACGCCGACGGTCACGTGCTCGGGGTCGAGCCGAGACTGCAGACCGAGTCCCACCGCCTGATCGAGCACCTGATGATCTCCGCCAACGAGGAGGTGGCCGCCTTTCTCGAGCGGCGCGGGATTCCGGCGCTCTACCGGGTCCACGAGCGTCCCGACGGGAGCGCGGTGCAGCGGCTGATCGAGCAGCTCGCCTCCCTCGGGGTGCCAACGCCGCCCACGCCCCGCGGGCTGATGACCCCCCAGCAGGCGGCCGAGATCGTCGGCGAGGCCTCTCAGGAGCTCGAGGCCTGGCTGGGGCGCCACCCGCGCGGGCGGCGCGCGCTCACGAGTCTCGTGCTGCGCGCGCTCAAGCAGGCCTACTACGACCCGCGCAACCTCGGCCACGCCGGGCTCGCCTCCCCGCGCTACTGCCACTTCACCTCGCCCATCCGCCGCTATCCCGACCTCATCTGCCACCGGGCCCTGCTGTCCGGCCTCGACGGCTCCGCGCCCGCGCCGGACAGCGCCTGGGTGGCCGCAGCCGGGCCGTGGACCTCAGCCCGGGAGCGCGAGGCGATGACGATCGAGCGCACCGCCGACGACATCGCGCGCTGCTTCCTGCTCGAGCGCCGCCTGTTCGAGGGGGAGGGGTACGAGACGGTGTTCGAGGGCGAGGTGGTCGGGCTGGCCGGGGTGGGCGCCTTCGTCGCCTTCGGCGCCGGTGAGTCCTTCGAAGGCCTCCTCCCGGTGCGGCGGCTCGGCGGCGACTGGTGGGAGCTCAACGAGGAGGCGACGATGCTCGTCGGCACCCGCAGCGGCGAGAGCATCCGCCTCGGCGACCCGATCGCCGTACGCGTGGGGCAGATCGACACCCCGCGAGGTAGGGTGAGTCTCCTACCGGCGAACCGGGATTGATCGAGCATGGCCAAGGGCGGCAAGCGCAAGACGGCATCGGGTGACGTGGCGAGCAATCGCCAGGCCGCCTACCGCTACCACCTGCTCGAGCGCTTCGAGTGCGGAATCGTCCTCACCGGGACCGAGGTGAAGTCGCTGCGTGAGGGCAAGGCGCAGCTGAAGGACGCCTACGCCACGGTGCGTGAGGGCGAGGTGTGGCTGATCGGGCTCTACATCCCGCCCTACGGACCGGCCGCGCGGGAGAACCACGACCCCGAGCGCCAGCGCAAGCTGCTCCTGCACCGCTCGGAGATCGAGCGGCTGATCGGCAAGACCCGCGAGCGCGGGCTCACGCTCGTGCCGACGCGGATCTACTTCACTCCCGACGGCAACCGGGCCAAGCTCGAGCTGGCGCTCGCCCGAGGCAAGGACGTGCACGACAAGCGTGACTCGATTCGGACGCGCGAGATGGCCCGTGACGTGCAGCGCGAGCTGCGCGAAGCCCGCCGCTGAGGGCGCTCCCGGGGTCGGTCATCTGTCCGGTGGAGATTTGCCTGGCGAATCCCGGGTAGGTTCGGCCTATGACAATCGGCACGTCGATCCTCCTCATCGCCGTTGGCGCCATTCTGAAGTGGGCCGTCACCGTCCACTCCAGCAGCTTCAACATCCAGACTGCCGGCACGATCCTGATCGTCGTCGGGGCGATCGGACTGATCCTGTCCGTTCTCTACACCTTCTGGTGGTCACGGCGCGACGCCTACTACGACGAGACGCGCGTCGCTCGTCGGCCTCCGTCGAACTACTAGTTGAGGGTGCGCGCCAGATACGTGGCGTGCATGCCGACGACGAGCACTGCGATGAGCGCGAGGTAGACCGCGGCCACGAGCGCGCGGTCGACCGGGCGAACCCGGTAGTAGGGGTCGTCCCCGCGCCGCTGCCCTGAACGCCGCCCGCGCCAGCGCACGTACACCTCGCGGGCGGCGAACAGCAGGATGATGATGAGCAGCGGGCTGCTGAAGACGAAGACCAGCGGCACGAGCGCGGCGAAGCCGAGGAACCACATCCATGGCGCCATCGCCGCCATCGCCCGCCCGCCGTCGAGCGGGACGACCGGGAGCAGGTTGAACAGGTTGATGAGGAAGCCGAAGTAGGCCAGCGCGCGGTACAGGTCGTTGCCGGTGGCGTGCCAGAGCCCGACGCACGCAGCGGCGCCGACGCTGCCGAGGATCGGCCCGGCGAGCCCGACCCGGGCCTCGGCGAGCGCGTTGTCACCCAGCGAGCGGGCGGAGATGACCGCCCCCATGAACGGGATGAACATCGGCAGGCTCGTGCCCAGACCCTCGCGGCGCATCTGGATCACGTGCCCCATCTCGTGGACGAAGATGAGCACGACGATCCCGACCGCGAACTGCCAGCCCCAGATGGTCGCGTAGGCGGCGACCGAGACCGCCATCGTGCCCGCGGTGGCGAGGATCTTGACGTTCCCGAGCAGCAGCAGGATCGCCTTGGCCTTGGCCGCGAAGGCCACGAGGGCGGCCAGGGCGGCGCTGAGACGACCGCGCAGGCCGCTGTGCGGCGGTCGCGGCGCCTCGAGAGAGGGCTCGGGCCACTCGGTGGATGGCTCCATCAGGATCTCATTGTGTCACCGTCGTGATCGCGGCCCGAAGGGCCGGCGACCGCGGGGGCGCGGCGTAGCAGGGCGCGCACGTGGGCGGCCGCGTCGCGCAGGGTGTCGCCCTCGGGTTCCTCGCCCGCATCGACCGCGTCGAGGAACGCCTCGACCACGCCGGGGTCGAACTGGCTGCCGGCCGACGCGATGATCTCGCTCCGGGCCTGGTCGATCGTCGAGCGCGCCCGGTACGGGCGCTCGCCCGTCATCGCCTCGTAGGCATCGCACACGGCGACGATCCGGGCGCCGAGTGGGATCTCCTCGCGGGCGAGGCCGTCCGGATAGCCCGTGCCGTCCCAGCGCTCGTGGCTGGCCCGCACGAGCCGGGCGATCGGTCGCAGCGCCGGCGCGGCGCGGAGAATGCGCTCACCCAAGATGGTGTGCTGGTGGATGAACTCCCACTCCTCGGCGCTCAGCGCCGCCGGCTTGTTGAGGATGGCGTCCGGGATGCCCACCTTGCCGACGTCGTGCAGCTCGGCCGCGCGTGCCACCTCGTCGAGGTCCTCTCCGGTCAGGCCGAGCCGCCGGGCCACCCGCACGGCGAGCTTGGCCACGGTGTCCGAGTGCGCGTCGAGCTCGCGCTGCTTGACCTGCATCGTGCGCATGAGCACGTCCCGGGCCTGGTTGCGCGCACCGCCCGGACGACCGCGCTTGCTTGCGTACATGCGCTGATCGGCGAGCTGCAGGGCATGGTCTGGGCTGTCGGCCTCGTGGGGGAGGAGCACCACGCCGACCGAGGCCCGGATGGCGAACTGGCGCCCGCTCTCGGTGAGCGCGAGCGGCCGTCCGGGCGATCAGCTCGTCGGGGTCGGAGTCGGCGTTGAGGGGGAGCCGGGCGCAGAACTCGTCGCCGCCCAGGCGGTAGGCGTCGCCCCGGCCGGCCACCGCGCCGGCCAGCTTGGCGGCCAGCCGGGAGAGCAGGGCGTCGCCGGCCAGGTGCCCGAAGGTGTCGTTGTAGAGCTTGAAGCCGTCGAGGTCGAACAGGAGCAGCAGCGAGGGCGCGCCGCCCGGCCGATCCTCGAGCTCGCCCGCGAGGTCGGCGGTCAGCTTGCGCCGGTTGCCGAGGCCGGTCAGGGCGTCGGTGAGAGCTTGCGTGCGCAGGACCTGGTGACCGAGGATCTCGCCGGCGGCCAGCTCCGCCTTGGCGATCAGCTCGCCGATGAGCGCGATCTCGTCGGTCTCGAACGCGCGGCCGAAGCGAGCGAGCTCGACGCGCCCGAAGATCGTCCGCGGCGGCAGGGCGATCCGCACCGGCAGCGCGAGCGTCCATGCCCCGCCGGCCGCGCTCTGCTCGGCCTCCGCGGCCGCCGGCGTGTGCCGGGCTGTGCGTCCGAGCGCTCGAAGGCCGCTCTCCGAGCCGGTCTGAAGCTCGAGGCGGGTGGGCATCCCGATCAGGTTCAGGCGCCCGGCCTCGGCGTCGAGCGCCTCCACCGAGCCGTTGAGCAGGATCTCCAGCAAGGCATCGAGCTCGAGCTTGGCCGCGAACGCGTCGCCGAGGCGGCGGACGGCGGACTGCAGGCGAACGCGCTCGTGCTGCACGAGGGCGAGGCGCTCGACCGCCTGCTGGATGCGGTCGCGGCGATCGCGGGCGAGCAGCCAGAGCAGGAACGCGAGCGGCAGGATGAACAGCACAGCGGCCGAGCCGCTGCGGAGCTGGAGTCCGGCGAGCAGCCCGACCGGGGCCAGTGAGGCGTCCACCGCCCACACGGAGAGGATCACTCTCAGCTGCACCGAGAGGT
The DNA here is from genome assembly GCA_963848745.1 of uncultured Solirubrobacterales bacterium. Taxonomy (GTDB): domain Bacteria; phylum Actinomycetota; class Thermoleophilia; order Solirubrobacterales; family Solirubrobacteraceae; genus Palsa-465. The sequence goes on from CAWKEO010000004.1 coordinate 665,505, forward strand.
CGGGCACGGTGCCGGTCAGCCGGGCCCGGGCGAGCGACCCGACGAGGTCGAATACGCAGGAGGCGGCGAAGGCGAGCCCGAGCAGTGGGAGCTGATGGAGGGTGACGCTCGGTGAGCCCGCGATGATGAGCACGAGGGCCGGGCCGACGGCGTGCCAGGCGTCGGGCACGGCGGACAGGATGCGCCGGGCCGGGGCGCGACGGAGGATCGAGTCGATCGTGGCCGTGAGGGCGAGGGCGGCGGCCACCGCGAGCGGGACCGCGCCCGGCGGCAGCAGCACGAGCATCGGCATCAGCACCAGCTGGGTGGGCACGACGTGACCGGCGCCGATGGGGAACTCGATCCGCGCCACAGCGGCGTAGCCGAGGATGAGCAGCAGCGCCACGGCCGGGTGCAGGTGGCGGAGGCCATGGGTGCCGAACAGCAGCGCGAGCGCCGTGGCGCCGAACAGCGCGGCGGCGATCGGCTCGACGATCAGCTCAGGCCGGGATGCCCGCTCGCGCTCGCGCGCCTCCCAGCTCTGTTCGAGCAGGCGTTCGGTGGCCGACTGGGCGGCATCCTGGTGACTCGTGCCCTCCATATGCGTACGTCCTGCCTGTTTCGACCGGCGCGGGGGTCGATTCGTCCCGGTTGTGGTCTGGCTGGACGCTCGGATGAGGCCGCGGCCGGTTCGCGGGCGGGCTGCGGCGCCACCTGGGACTCGATCTTTGGCAACGGCATCCGGAGGGACCGGATGCCGTTGCCAGAGAACGGCCGCGAGCCGGGCGGGCGGGCCTCTATACTGGGAAGGGCAGAAACCCCCGGGGACGACAGGCTTCGACGTGGTCGGTTCGTGGGGGTGGTTGCGAGTCGAGGATCCCGGGAGGCCTCGTAAAAAACTCGGGAAACCATAAGTGCGGACACGCACACGTTCGACCTTCAGCACGTCTAAGCGCTGACATAGGTCTTCTCGGCCCTCGCTTGCCTGTGGCGGGGATCGCCGGGATCAGATAGCAGGCTTGCTCGGTGAGGCCCGCTCCGGCCGATCCGGGGACTTCTTCGGAGCTGGCTCCCGACAACCCCGCCGGCGTGGCGAGTCGGGAGTGAGATCAGAGCGCCGGATACGCTCGTAGACGCCACCTCTTACGCGACTGCGGACGCGGGTTCAATTCCCGCCGTCTCCACCTTCGCCAGGTATTCGAACCGCCCTCCGCACCAGCGGGGGGCGGTTCGGTTAAAGGGAGCACGTCGATGTTTGTGAGCGGTCGGCGGAAGGGCTTCTCGACGAGCGAGCCTTGACGGGGGTTTTGTTTCGCACGGTGATGCTCGTCGATCCGCCGCCGTTCCAGAAACTCGTCCTAATCAGCCAGTGAAAGATCTGAACCCGGAGATCGTTCACTTCCCGTCGGGAGACGGGCCCGGATGACCGTCTTCTGACGGGAAGTACCGCGACGATCACTGACGGGTCTCGACCGCCCCAGGACGCGCTCAGCACGTCGCGAGGATCGGTCCCACCCGGCCGGACGAGCCCCTCGCCACGCTCTCGGGCGCCCAGACAATCGCGCATCCGGCGCCGGACCCGGACGAGCGGAAAGTCGCCAAAGCAGCTGCCAGGTTCGACGCGCGCACGATGTCGAAAGGGATCGTCAGCCGAACCAGCGAGATCATCGGCTCGGTCGACGCTCAGGCTGAAGGCGCCGATGCCGGGGCCGCTACCCGTTCGCATGCGACGTGGGAGTCTCGACGCGCTCGGCGCTGCTCTCCCGTGGTCCAGCTCGTGCAAGACCCAAGATTGGCGAGGGCGGCCCGGCGCGAGGTGCCGGTCGCGTCCCAGCTTGCGCCCCCACGAGCATCGGGCATCGGCCGCTTTCGTATGAATCAGTGACTGTGCGCTCAGGCGTAGGTACTGGTAGATAGCGATCACGGCGACCGAAGGGCCCGCGTGTCGAGCTTCTTCATGATGCGGATCAGATCGGCGAGGTCACGGTCGTTGAGGACGTCGCCGAAGATGTGTTGCAGGAATGGGTGGTGCCTTCGGCGTGTCTTACGGACTAGCGCGCGACCCTCGGAGGTGATGCTTGCGAACGTCGCACGGGCATCGTCGGGATCCGGCTGGCGCTCAATCAGCCCCGCCGCCTGCATGCGGTCGAGGAGCTTCGATAGGCCGGACGGTGATAGCACGACTGCGTTGGCGAGCGCGTTGAGACCGAGGCGCCCGCCTGCCAAATCCAGGTGCACGAGCACGTCGTAGCGCGCGACTGTTAGGCCGCTGATCTGACGCACATCCGCCTCCACACGATCCCAAAGGCGTGCATGCGTGTGGAGGAAGGCCAGAAAGGCAGGCATCCACCGCGCTGAGCTGTCGCCGGCCACGGCGCTAGTCTAGCCCGAGTACTTGACATGCCAAATAATGGGCGATATTACTTGACATGCCAACCAACCTCCGAGAAAGGCCCCGCTCCCATGCCACAGATCGCTTTCGCCAGTCCGCTTCTGCCCGGAATGACCGCTGCCGACCGACAAGCCATGAGTTCCTTCCAGAGTGGCGAACGCAAAGCCGCGTTCGAAGACTCACGGCGGCGCGCACGGATCACCCGAGAAGCGGCTTGGGTCCAGACGACACCAAACGGAGACTTCGCCGTCGTGTACATGGAGGCGGACGATCTCGGCCAAGCGTTCGCCACGCTCGGCACATCAGACGACCCTTTCGATCAATGGTTCCGTGACCACCTGCGCCAAGTCCACGGGTTTTCGCTTGAGGACGGGTTCCATGCCCCGGAGCTGATTCTCGACTATCGAGAAGACTCGCCAAGCGACGATTAGACACCCCAATCCCTCTGCTCCGAGAGACGGACGCGCGCCACGCTCCTATTCCACGACAGGCGTCTCCGGCATGAGGCCGAAGGCTCTGCTCGGCGAGGAATGCGCGTCCCGTCGTCACGATTGCAATCGTCACGACGAGATCGTCGAAGCCGACGTCTGCTTCGGCGACCGAGGAGTCGGCGCCGACGAGGCCTGGATTGGACGACCGGGGCTCGTCGCTGTTTCGCGCGGCTGAATACGCAGCTTCGAAGACGCCCGCGGCTCACTCTGACCCTGCGTCGTGGGTTCGCCGGTTAGCGCGGGGCGACGGGTAGGCTGCGTCTCATGCCCGACGACGCGGCTCGCCTCGAGCCGTTCACCGCGCAGACCGCGCCCGCGGCGCTCGAGGACCTCGGCGCCCGGCTGCGCGTGACGCGGTGGCCGGACGCGCCCGAGGACGCCGGGTGGTCGCTTGGGACCGACCTCGTCTACCTCCGCGAGCTCGTCGCGTACTGGGCGGACGAGTTCGATTGGCTGGCGCAGGAAGCGGCGCTCGCGCAGTTCCCGCGCTTCCGCGTCCCGCTCGGCGGCCTCGGGATCCACTTCGTGCATATCCGGGCGACCGCTCCGGCCGGCCCCGTTCTGCCGCTGATTCTCAGCCACGGCTGGCCGGACTCGTTCTGGCGCTACGCGAAGGTGATCCCGCTCCTGACCGACCCCGGCGCGCACGGCGCCGACTCCGCCGACGCGTTCGACGTGGTCGTGCCCGACATGCCGGGCTACGGTTACTCCGACCGCCCGGCCGGCTCGCCTCTGGACTCGATCGCCGTCGCCGGCCTGTGGGCTCAGCTGATGGGCGTCCTGGGCTACGCGCGGTTCGGCGCGGCGGGCGGAGACATCGGCAGCCATGTGAGCCGCTACCTCGCGCTCGACCACCCCGAGCGGGTCGTGGCGGTCCACCGCACCGACGCGGGCGTGCCCGTCTTCACCGGCGACCCGGCGGACCTCGCGCCAGACGAGCGCGCGTGGATCGAGGCCGCCGCGGCCTGGGGCCGGGCCGAGGGCGCGTACGCCGCCATGCACCGCACGAAGCCCCAGACCGCGGCCTTCGGGCTCACCGACTCGCCGGCCGGGCTCGCTGCGTGGATCGTCGAGAAACTCCGCGCGTGGAGCGACTGCGACGGGGACATCGAACGGAGCTTCACGAAAGACGAGATCCTCACGAACGTCACGCTCTACTGGCTCACCGGAACGGTCGGCTCCTCGATGCGCATGTACCACGCGAACGCCGCGATTCCGCCCGCGCAGCTCGCTCGCCGGGTCGAAGTGCCGTCCGGGTTCTCACTGTTCCCCGGCGACATCGTCCGCCCGCCGCAGGCGTGGCTCGAGCGCACGACGAACGTTGTGCGCGTAACCGAGCCCGCGCGCGGCGGGCATTTCGCGCCGTTCGAGGAGCCCGAGCTCTACGCGCAGGAGCTGCGCGCCTTCTTCCGCCCCTACCGGTCGGCAGTCGCGAGCTGAGCACACCAGTCACAACGATCGCATTCGCCTTTCGCCTGACCTCCGAGCTCACGATCGGATTGGCGACTTTCCGCTCGTCCGGGTCCGGCGCCGGATGCGCGATTGTCTGGGCGCCCGAGAGCGTGGCGAGGGTCTCGTCCGGCCGGGTGGGACCGATCCTCGCGACGTGCTGAGCGCGTCCTGGGGCGGTCGAGACCCGTCGGTGATCGTCGCGGTACTTCCCGTCAGAAGACGGGCATCCGGGCCCGTCTCCCGACGGGAAGTGAAGGATCTCCGGGTTCAGATCTTTCACTGGCTGATTGGGACGGATTTCGAGAACGGCGGCGCATCTCCGGGCGTGGCCTTGGCGGCGCACCGATGACACGATCGGGGGTCCCCTGCGCCGGGAAGCGCACTCACGTGGGCCAAGCGTCGCTCTCGTTGTGAGGGATGACTCGCTCCCATATGGCCACGCCGGCTTGGCGCAGGCTCTTGGCGACCGTCTTGTCGCTGACGCCGATCGCTCGTGCGATTGCCCGATCACTCATCCCGAGCTCCCGAAGATGCGCCGCGTTCCCGCCGATCTCGAGATACGCGGGCGTTGAACCCGCGTCGACGATCGGTGCGATCACCGGTATTGCAGCTGTGGTTCTGCGAGCGCGTCCACCTTCGCCAGGTATTCGAACCGCCCTCCGCACCCGCGGGGGCGGTTCTTCTCTCGAGGCGCGAACAATGGCGATTTACCCCCCATTTTCAGGGGGTAAATCGCCATCGTTCGCGCCATCTCCGACGACCTCGGCGCCGGAGCGCTCAGGAGGGATCCGCGCGCCGGCGCCTCGCCCGCGACGCCTTGCGCCCCATGTCCTTCACCACGCGCTGGATCACGTCCTCATCCCACCGGTGGGTGCGCAGGAGGCGGTAGCGCTCGGCGCTGACGCGCAGGTAGGCCTCGGTCCGCGTGCGGTCGCCGATCAGGTCGGCCTCCTGGAGCATCGCGACCACGGGGCGGTATTCGTTCTCGAGCCAGAGAAACGCCGTCTCGGCGCGAGAGATCGGCTCGCCGCGTTCCTGCATGGTGCGAAAGCCCCACGCCTCGACCGCCTCGGCCAGCACCCCGTAGTCCCACGGGTCGGTGAGGACGATCTCGGCCCGGGCGGGCGCGACGAGCGGAACCCGCTCGAAGAACACGCGCTCGTGGCTCTTGGTCGGCAGGTCGGCGAGCGTGATCGCGTGCTCGGCGCCGACGCGGGTGACGACCTCGGTCACGTAGGCGTCGATGTCGGTGCGCCCGAGCGCCCGAGCCACCGACACGCGGTGGTGGCCGTCGCGGACGAAGTAGATCTCACCGATTCGCACCAGGTCGACCGGAGGCATCGGCTCCCCGCGCCGCATCGCCGCCGCGATGTGCTCCCAGCGCGAGCGGACGCGGCCCGAGGTCGGGCGGAAGCGGCGATCGAAGTCGCGCCCGCGGTCCACGGTGCCGACGATGGCGTCGAGCGCCACCACGGCGGCCCCGGCCTGATGCTCGCTCACGAACCCGAGGGCCGCGATCACCTCCTCGTAGGGGAGGATGACGCCGACGTCGTCGGGCTCGCCCCGTAGCCGTGCCGCCACCCGGGCCATCGCCGCGTGCCGGCGCGCGCGCATGAAATCGTGCTGCGCGTCGAGACCCGACAACCCGGTCGAGCGCGGCGTGCCGGACATCGCCGCCCGACTCTAGCGCTCGTCGGGTCCGCTCAGGCGGCTTTCGCGCCCAGCAGCGTCTTGCCCGTCTCGGGATCGAACAGGTGCAGGTGCTCGCTGTTGAACCAGAGCTCGGCCTCCTGTCCCTGCCGCACCGTGCTGGCGGCCTCCAGGCGCGCGACGACCTGACTGCCCTCCTGGGTCGGAAGCTCGGCCGCCCCGGCGTCGTGGGCGAGCTCCTCGAGCTCCCGCGAGGCGACCTTCTCCGATCCCAGGTTGAAGTAGGCGTAGTACTCGGAGCCCATCGACTCGAGCACGTCGATCTTGGTGGTGAACGTGACTCCCTTGGAGCGGTCACCGACCAGCGCGGCATCCTCGAAGTCCTCGGGGCGCAGGCCGACGACGACGCCGCGACGCCCGCCGCCCGGGCCGGACTGGAGGCGCTGGCGCAGGGCGCCGGAGATGGGCAGCGTGCCGATCGGCAGCTTGACGGTATCCCCGTCGAGCTCGCCGCCGAGGAAGTTCATCGACGGCGATCCGATGAACCCGGCCACGAACAGGTTCGTCGGGTGGCCATACAGCTCGCTCGGAGGCCCGACCTGCTGGAGGATGCCCGCCCGCATGACCGCGATCCGGTCGCCGAGGGTCAGCGCCTCGGTCTGGTCATGGGTGACATAGATCGTCGTCGTCTCGAGGCGCTGCTGGATCCGTGAGATCTCGGTCCGCATCTGGACCCGGAGCTTCGCGTCGAGGTTCGACAGGGGCTCGTCCATCAGGAAGGCGCTGGGGTTTCGGACGATCGCTCGGCCCATCGCCACGCGCTGGCGCTGGCCGCCGGACAGGTTGGCCGGCTTGCGTTCGAGGTGCTGCTCCAGATCCAGGATCCGCGCCGCCTCGTTGACCTTCTTGTCGATCTCCTCCTGGGGAGCCTTGGCCAGCTTGAGCGCGAAGCCCATGTTCTCGCGCACGGTCATGTGCGGGTACAGGGCGTAGTTCTGGAACACCATCGCGATGTCCCGGTCCTTGGGCGCGCGGTCGTTGACCACCTGCCCGGCGATCTTCAGCTCACCGTCGGTGATGTCCTCGAGGCCCGCCACCATGCGCAGCGCGGTCGACTTCCCGCAGCCCGACGGGCCGACCAGGATCATGAACTCGCCGTCGGCGATTTCCAGGTTCATGTCCTTGACGGCTTCGTAGCCGTCGCCGTAGCGCTTGGTGATGTGCTCGAGTGCGATGTCGGCCACTGGCCTCTCCTTATCCCTTGACGGCGCCCGCGGTCAGCCCGGCGACGATCCGGCGCTGGAACAGGAGCACAAGAACCATAACCGGCACCGTGACCACGATCGCCGCCGCCGCGATGTCGCCGATCGGCTGGGTGAACTGCGAGACGCCGGGGAACTGCGCGATCGCCGCCGGGACGGTCATCGCCGCGTTGGTCGCCGTCAGCGAGATCGCGAACACGAAATCGTTCCAGCAGATCAGGAAGACGATGATGAACGTCGTGGCCAGCCCCGGCATCGCGAGCGGCGCGATCACCTTCGTGAAGGCCTGAAACGGCGTCGCCCCGTCGATCTGGGCCGCCTGCTCGAGCTCCCACGGGATCTCCCGGAAGAACGTCGAGAGCACGTAGATGGCCAGCGGCAGCGCGAACGTCAGGTACGGGATGATCAGCCCCGGCCAGGTGTTGAACAGCCCGATCTGGCGCCACAGGTTGTAGAGCGGTCCGACCAGCGAGACCTGCGGGAACAGCGTCACCATCAAGGCGACCGCGAGGATCGTCTGCTTGCCGCGGAAATCCAGTCGAGCGATCGCGTAGGCGGCTGAGGAGGCCAGCAGCACGGCCAGCGTCGTCGCGATCAGGCCGATGCCGATCGAGTTGCGCAGCGCCGCCGTGAACACGCTCTGCTTGAAGATGTCCCGGTAGTTGTCGAGCGTCCAGTGGTGGGGGATGAACGAGCCGTCGGTCGCCGACGCCGGTGTCTTGAGCGAGAGCATGAGGAGCCAGAAGACCGGCACCAACGAGACGACGACCACGACGATGAACCCGAGTGACCATCCGGAGCGCTGCCTGGCCTTGACGCTCATCAGTTCGTCCCTGCGGCCGGGTTGGCGGCGGCGCCGAACCCCTTGATGAACACGACGGCGATCAACCCGACGATCACGAACAGCACGACCGAGACCGCCGACCCGAGGCCGAGGTTGAGGCGCTCGAGCAGCGTGCTGTAGCTCAGCTGCGACAGCGACGCGGAGTTGTTGGCGCCCTGGCTGAAGATGTAGATCACGTCGAAGATCCGGAACGCGTCGAGCGTGCGGAACAGCAACGGCGACGAGGATCGCCGGCTTCATGAGCGGCAGCGTGATCCGCGTGAACCGTTGCCAGGTGCTCGCCCCGTCGACCTTGGCCGCCTCCAGAAGCTCGTCGGGCACCAGCGAGAGGCCGGCCAGGAGCAACAGCGCCATGTATGGCGTGTTCTTCCAGACCTCGGTCATGATGATCGCGACGTAGGTGCCGAACTGATGGCTGAGCGGATCGCCGCTCAGGCCGAGCAGCCGCGGGATCCAGCCGCCGTTGTCCAGCGACCAGGAGTACTGCCACGCGTAGGCGGCAACCACCGCGACGATGGCGTAGGGGACGAGCGCGATCGCGCGCAGCAGACCTCGGGCGAAGATCACCCGGTGCATCGCCAGGGCGAGCAGCATCCCGAGGGCGAACTCGATGCCCACGCTGACGACGGTGATCACCGCCGTGTGGATCAGATCCATCCAGAACAGGTGGGCCTTGAACACGTAGCCGAAGTTGTCCAGGCCGATGAACGTGTTCTTGCCCGGCTGGTCGAGGCTGGCTCTCTGCAGCGAGAGGATGATCGTGTCGATGATCGGATACGCGGTGACCGCGACCATCACGATCACGGCCGGGGCGACCAGGTAGAACGCCAGCTTGCGTTCAGCCTTCGTCCGGTCGCTCAGAGCCGATCGGCGGCTGGGCGCCGGCACCCCGGCAGGCTCGGCGATCGTGCTACTGCTCATAGCAGCGAGTCTCCCTTGAGGGCCGTCTTGATCTCGTCGCGCAACTTGGTCACCGTGCTGCTCGGGTTGATGGCAGCCGCGGGTTGCAGGGTGTTCTGGATCGCCAGCGTCACGTCCTGGTAGGCGGCGGTCTGTGGCCGGAGCCCGTAGTTCTCCAACTGGTTCTTGATCAGCTGGTGAAATGGATACGCCTTCTCGAACGAAGGCTCGTCGTAGATGTTGGCGAGCACCGGCGCCAGGCCGCCCTTGATGGCGTCGCGGATCTGGTTGGCCGGCTGCACGAGACAGCGGATCGCGTCGAACGCCAGCTGCGGGTGCGTGGAGTGGCTGGAGACACCGAGGTTGTAGCCGCCGATCGAGACCTTCGGCGCCATCCCGGGGGTGACCTCGGGGAACGGCGCATATCCCATCTGCTTGAAGATGCTCGGGGCGGTGGCCTGCGTCCCTGACCAGACGAACGGATAGTTGATCTCGAACGCGGCCTGGCCCGCGTCGAACACGTTGTTTCCCGGGCCCTCCTGAGAGGTGTTCAGGCCCGGGTCCCCGGCCGGGGAGGTCGCCAGGCGCTTCATGATCTCTGCGGCAGTCCTGGTCGACTGATCGATGATCACCTTGTCGCCCGGCCCGACGATCCCGCCGCCGGCCGAGTCGACGAGGGAGTTGAACCACACCACGAGGCCCTCGTACTTGGCGCCCTGCTCCTCGATGTAGTGCGGCTTGCCCTCCTTGGCCAGCTGGATCGCGTCATCGATCATCTGGTCCCAGGTCTTGGGCGGGTTCGGCACGAGGTCCTTGCGGTACCAGAGGAGCTCCGTGTTGGAGTTGATCGGCGCGGCCCAGAGCCTGCCGTTGTACGTCGCGGTCTTCACCGGACCGGGGAGCACCCCCTGGGAGACGGCGGCTGCGTTGGCGCCCGTCCACGGGCGGATCCAGCCAGCGGACGCGAACTCAGCTGTCCAGTCGACGTCCATGGCGAGGATGTCGATCGAGGGATCTCCGGCCGCCAGCCGCTGCACGAGCGTCTGGCGCTGCTGGTCCGATGCGTTGGAGAGGAAGTCGATCGCGATCTTGTACTTCCCGCCGGAGGCCGCCGAGCAGTCCGAGGCTGCCTTGGCGAATGACCCCGAGGGCTCGGGAAAGACGTACCAGTTGATGGTCACGGGCCCTCGGCCCGACGAGCCGCACGCCGCGAGGGTCACTGCGACCACCAAGATTGCCAACATCGCCCCGAATCGACGCACGGACGCTCTCCCTCTGTTGCCGCTGAGACTGCGGCAGCGACCGTACGATATCCATTCGCCTGCCCAAGGATCAACCTTGATTCGATTCTGTCCTCTCGCGGCGTCTCGCGGTTCGGGCCCGTGCGTCGGGGCCCCAGACAGTGACATCGGGATCGAGCGCCGATGACCCGGGGCACCGGTCAGGTCGTGTACCGGCAGCGACTGCCGACGTCGACGAACTCCCGGATCGCCGTGGCCGGCCGCACCGTGATCGTCCCGGCCGGCGGCCCGATCACGAGTGCGCGAGGCGGGGGAGGGGACCCGCAGGTCGTCGCCTTCAAGGTGCGGTGAACTCGTCACGCGGATCTCGCACGGTCGCCCAGCGGGACGCCAGCGGTCACGAATTGGCCGCTCGCGGATTCTTCCTGATGTGGAGTGCTCCGAGCCCACGGATGCTGAGCTGCTGGATCGCGGCACGGCTTCACCCAGCTGCCTTCGCCACGTTCTACGACCGCTATGAGGCCGCCGTGGTCGGGTATTTCCTTCGCTGCACCCGGGATCCGGAGGTCGCGGCCGACCTGACCGCCGAGGTGTTCGCGGCCGCGCTGGTGGCGGCTGGGCGCTACCGGCCGCAGGCTGCGACCGCGGCTGGCTGGCTGTTTACGATCGCGTCCCACACGCTGACCAAGAGCCTGCGCCGCGGCCGGGTGGAGGCATCGGCCCGCCTGCGAATCGGCATCCGGGAGGCGATCACCCTCGAGCCGGACGAGTACGAGCGGATCGAGGCGCTGATCAGCGCCGACGGCTGGGTGCTCGAGCTCTTGGAACGGCTGCCCCTCGAGCAACGCGAGGCCGTCCGGGCGCGCGTTCTGGACGAGCGGTCCTACCCGGAGATCGCCACCTCGCTCAACACCTCCGAGCTGGTGATCCGCAAGCGCGTCAGCCGGGGCCTGGCCCAGCTCAGAAGACAACTGGAGGACCCGTCGTGACCATCCTGCATCAAGTTCGCCGTCAGCTGTACCAAGCCGCCGAGCGGCGGTCCCGCCCGAGGTGGTATCCACGCCGCGTCGGCTCTACCGCCAACCTGGCAGCCGTGCTGGGTGTTCTCGTCGCCGTCGCGGTCGGTGGCCTGGCCGTGGCGCTGCTGGCCCACCAACGTCCGGCCGCGGCGCCTCTCGCCGGCCGGCAGCTCGGCCCGAGCCTCGGCACGGGGGACCGGCAGCTGTACGGCAAGCGTCGTGGCGGGGTGCTCGCCGCGTACAGCAGCGATGGGTTCCAGAGCCTTGACCCCGGGCAGTCGTACGGGTCCGAGGATGACTATGCGATCGACGCCGCCACGCAGCGGCCCCTGTTTGCAGTCCTGCCGACCAACTCCGCGCAGCTGGTCCCGGATCTCGCGAGCACCGTGCCGACGGCGGCCAACGGCGGGATCACGGACGGGGGAACCACGATCACCGTGCACATCCGTCCGGGCATCCGGTTCAGCCCGCCGGTCAGCCGCGAGGTGACCTCGGCCGACGTGGCCTACGCGATCGAGCGGGCGGCGAACCCCGACGTGGCCAACCCGTACTTTGCCGCCTACTTCGGCTCGCGTGCTCCGGCTCCGCTGCTCGGTGCCCAGTCGACCGCCTACCGCGGCGGGCCCATTCCCGGGATCCAGACACCGGACCGGTTCACGATCGTCTTTCACACGCTGCGCCCGAGCGGTTCGTTCCTGGTCCGGGCTCTCACGCTGCCGATCTCGGCACCCGTGCCCGAATCGTTCGCCGGACCGCTCGACGCGCATGACCCCACCACCTACGGCACCCGCTACCTCGTGGCCACCGGGCCGTACATGGTCCAATCGGGTGCCGGGGGCCTGATCGCCGGGGTCGGCTTCCGGCCTGCAGTGCCGCCGGCCGTGCCGGCGCTTGGGCGCCTGACCCTGGTGCGCAATCCAAACTGGAACCCCTCGACCGACTACCGTCCCGCCTACCTGGAGCGCATCGACGTGGTGTTCGGCGGTGACCCGGACGAGATCGGCCACCAGGTGCTCACCGGACGCGACTCGGTGCAGCTCGACCCCCCGGCCCCGGGGGCGGTCGAGCTGGGCATCGCTTCGCATCCGAGACAGCTGGCCGTCGCGGCGGGCGCGGGCGAGCAATACATCGCACTCGACAACGCCTCCGGGCCGTTCCGCAGCGAGGATCTGCGCAAGGCGGTCTGGGCTGCGTTGGACCGGAGGTCGATCGCCGCGGCCGCCAGCGGTGCGGTGCCCGGGCTCGCGCAGCCGATGACGCACTTCCTGTATCCCGGGATTGCCGGATTCCAGCAGGCCGGGGGGGACGCTGGTCCATCGGTCGATTACAACTCCGACGCAGACGGGAACCTGGCCACTGCCACCCGGTACATGAAGCTGGCCGGCTATCGAGATGGCCGCTACACCGGGCGCGGGGTGCTTCGGGTCGTATCGGCGGACACACCGGATCAGCGGGCGATCACCCAGATCGTGAGCGCCGCCCTGTCGGATCTCGGATTCCACACGACGCTCACGCTGGTCAACCCGTCGCTGATGTACACGAAGTACTGCGCGGTACCCCGGCAGGAGATCGACGTCTGCCCGTCAGTGGGTTGGAGCGGTGACTTCGGCGACCCCATGACTGTGCTCGAACCGACCTTCCACGGGCCGGCCACCGAAAGCCCTGACAACGCCGATTTCGGTCAGGTTGACGACCCAGCCATCGCCGCCGCCATGGACCGCGCCGCGCTCGTGATCGACCCAATCGCTCGCGCCGAGGCGTGGGCCGCCATCGATCGCCTGCTGGTCGAGCACGCGGTGGCCGTGCCCGAGGCGTTCACCGGCCAGGTCCACATCGAGAGCGTCGACGTGGCCGGTGTCCCCGCGAGCTGGAACGGTGGCACCTGGGACCTCGACTTCACTTCGCTCAGGTAGGCGCGCGGCGGGGACGCAGGGCGCGCTCCCAGGCGTGAGCGCGATCCGCGATGATCGGTCCCCGTTCACCCGTCCCCGGAGCCGCCATGTCCACCTCACCCCACGACTTCAACGCCCAGGTCATCGAGGAGTTCCGAGCCAACGCGGGCCGCGTCGGCGGACCGTTCGAGGGCATGACGCTGCTCCTGCTCCATCACACAGGGGCGAAGTCGGGCGCCGAGCGCATCAACCCGCTCGTCTACCTGAAGGACGGCGAGCGCTACGTGATCTTCGCCTCGAAGGCCGGCGCGCCGACGAACCCGGACTGGTACCACAACGTCAAGGCCCACCCGGACGTCACGATCGAGGTCGGGACCGACACGTTCGCGGCGCGGGCGCAGGAGGCGACCGGCGAGGAGCGCGACCGCCTGTACCGCGCCCAGGCCGAGCGCGCCCCCCAGTTCGCCGACTACGAGAGCAAGACGAGCCGGGTCATCCCGGTGATCGTCATCACGCCACAGGGCTAGCTACGGTGCGCTGATGCGCATCGCGACGTGGAACGTCAACTCGGTCAAGCAGCGCCTGCCCCGGCTGCTGCCCTGGCTGGACGAGCGCCGTCCGGACGTCGTCTGCCTGCAGGAGACCAAGCTCGCCGATGCCGCGTTCGGCGAACTGCTCGGCGCCGAGCTCGACGCGCGGGGCTACGCGGTCGCCGTGCACGGCGAGGCGGCCTGGAACGGGGTGGCGATCCTGTCCCGCGTCGGGCTCGAGGACGTCGTCGCCGGCCTGGACGGGCGCGCCCGGCTTTCCCCACCCGGAGGCCCGGGCGGTGGCGGCGACGTGCGGCGGGATCCGGGTCGTCTCGGTCTACGTGCCCAACGGCCGGGTGCCGGACTCCGAGCACTACCAGTACAAGCTGGCCTGGCTGGGCGCCCTGCGCGACAGTGGTGGCGGCCACCGAGCTGCCGTGCATCGTGGCCGGCGACATGAACATCGCGCCCGCCGACGCGGACGTGTTCGATCCCGACGCCTACATCGGGCAGACGCACGTGACCGCGCCCGAGCGGGAGGCCCTCACCGCGCTGCTGTCCACCGGCCTGCACGACGTCGTGCGCGAGCGCTGGCCCGACCGGCGGGTGTTCACCTACTGGGACTACCGCGCCGGCATGTTCCACAAGGATCTGGGGATGCGGATCGATCTCGTGCTGGCCAGCGCCGGGCTGACCGGCCGGGTGCAGGCCGCCTGGGTCGACCGTCAGGCCCGCAAGGGGAGCGGTCCGAGCGACCATGCGCCGGTGATCGTCGACCTCGACGAGGCCCCCGACGGCGACATCGGTCCGGTCGTGCCGCCGCCCTCGGCGCCCGCGGCCGCACGCGGCAGCGCCAAGCTGCCTCAGGCGCGCTGAAGCTCGGCCAGAGCCTGTTCGGCGCGGCGCTGCGCCAGCGCGGCATCGGCGGCCCGGCGCCGCGCCCGTTCGGCACCGGCCTCGGCCTCCTCGAGCGCCCGGGCGACCTCGTCGCGCCGCTGCTCAGCCACCGCGAGCTCCGCCTGCGCCCGCTCCAAGGCCTTCCGGGCCGACACCTCCGCGGCCTGCGCGGCCGCGATCCGCCTGGCGTGTTCGGGGTCGGGCTCCTCGCGTTTCGGTGCGCCGATCCCGGCGAGCGCGCCCGGCCCTCCGAGCCCGATGTGCCGCAGCGGAGCGGTCAGGCAGCCGGCCTGCACCTGCTCGCGCGCGCCGGCGTCCAGCGCGGCGGCATGCAGGGTGTCGCTGACCCGCTCGCGGGTCGCCTCGGACAGGCTGTGGCCCTCGGAGCTCAGCAGCCCGTCGGCCGCCTGCAGCAGCGCAGTCACGGCACGACGTTCGCGGGCGGCGGCGTCGCGCAGCGCGGCGGCGCTCCCGCGGCCGGCGAGCACGGCCGACTGGGCGTCCTGAAGCGCCTGGCCGGCGTCGAACAGCTCCGCGACCGCATGGCGCTGCGTGCGGATGAGCTGATTGACCGCCCAGGCTGCCACGGCCGGCTTGGCCAGTTTGGCCACGGCGGCCGCGTCCTCGCGGCGCCCCGCGCGACGCAGCGACCGGGCCAGCTCGGTGCGCGCGGCGACGAACTGCTCGAGCGCCACGCCGTAGAGATCCTCGGGCTCCGCGACCTCGGTCATCAGCGCGGCCGGTCGCGGTCGCGCGACGGCTGCACCCGCTTGGGCTCGCCCGGCATCTTCGGATAGTCGGGCGGGTAAGGCATGTCGCTCTCACCGCGCTCGAGATCGCGCTCGTAGAGCTCGAGCAGGGGAACGAGCGAATGGGCGACATCGTCGATCGCCGCGTGGAGATCGCCGAGCTCGGCGAACCGCGCCGGCATCGTGGCGGCGGTGAACTGCTCGGGCACGACATCCGACAGCTCGTCCCAGTGCAGCGGCGCCGACACCGGGCCGCCCGGCCGCGGGCGCAGGCTGTAGGCGGAGGCGATCGTGCGATCGCGGGCGTTCTGGTTGTAGTCGAGGAAGATGCGCTGCCCGCGCTGCTCCTTCCACCACTTCGTCGTCACCTGGTCGGGCAGCCGGCGCTCGAGCTCGCGTCCGAACGCGATGGCGGCGTGACGCACGTCGGTGAACGTCCAGCGGGGCTCGATGCGCACGTACAGGTGCAGGCCCCGCCCGCCCGAGGTCTTCGGGAAGCCGGCGTAGCCGAGCTCGTCGAGCAACCGCCGCGCCTCCCGGGCCACGCGCACGGCGTCGGCGAAGTCGGTGCCCGGCTGGGGGTCGAAGTCGAGGCGCAGCTCGTCGGGGTGATCGACGTCGGCCCGGCGCACGGGCCAGGGATGGAACGTGATCGTGCCCATCTGCGCCGCCCAGGCCACGGTGGCGATCTCCGTCGGGCACACCTCATCGGCCGAGCGCCCGGACGGGAACTGGATCGTCGCCGTCTGCACGTAGTCCGGCGCCCCGCGCGGAATCCGCTTTTGGAAGAACGCATCTCCGCCGCTGCGGGGATCCCGGGTGGACAGGACCATCCCCGGCAGCACGCCCCGCGGCCAGCGCTCGAGCGTCGTCGGCCGCTCGCGCAGCGCGCGCATGATGCCGTCCTGCACCGAGACGTAGTAGCTGACGATGTCGAGCTTGGTGAGCGCGGCCGTGCGCTCGGTGGCCGGAAAGATCTCCCGGCCGGGGTTCGTCACCCGGACCTCGCGCTCGCCGGCGTCGACGAGGATCTCCTGCGCCTTCGGCATCGCGGGGGAGTTCGACGCTCCGCGCCGCCGGCCTGCCCGGGGGAACCGGCGCACGATGCACCGAACTATGGAAGAGTGCTGCGCATGCGGAGAGGCAATCTCGTGCGGCGGGGCGCGCGGATGCGCGCCAGCCTGCTCATCACAGTCATCGTGTCCACCTGCGTCGCGTTCGCCGGCGCGCCGGTCGCCGGGGCGGCGACAGCGCGCTTCAGCGTGCGGGGGAGCGCCGAACAGGTGGATGTCACCGGCGCGGAGCCGAACGCCACCATGACGCTCCTGGACGGCAGCGGCCACACCGTGGCCACCCAGAGCGCCGATTCACTCGGAGGGCTGCTGTTCCGCAGCGTGACGCCGGGCAGCGACTACCGCGTGCGCCTCGACCCGAGCGGTCCCGAATCCGGGCCGATCACCGTCCACTCCGACGCGGCCGCGCCGTGGGATCCGAGCATCTACAACCAGTCGATCCCCGACAACGGCTACACGTACCTGACCACACGCGACGGCACGCAGCTGGCGATCGACGTCCACCCGCCGACGAGCCCGGCCGGCTTGCCCGGCCTGCCGTCGAACGTGACGATCCCGCCGCTGACGCTGGGCCTGCCGCCGTTGCCGGTCCACGTCCCCGGGCTCGCCCGCGACGCCGCCCGCGCCCACACGGCGGCCGCGCTGCCCGAGCTGCCGCCCTACCCGACCCTGATCGAGTATTCGGGCTACGGGTACGCCGACCCCTCGGGGCCGGTGAACGGCATCGCCGTCCTGGCCAACCTGATGGGCTTCGCCGTCGTCGACGTGAACATGCGCGGCACCGGCTGCTCGGGCGGCGCGTACGACTTCTTCGAGCCCCTCCAGCAGCTCGACGCCTACGACGTGATCGAGACGATCGCGCACCAGCCGTGGGTGCTCGGCCACAAGGTGGGGATGATGGGGATCTCCTACGGCGCCATCAGCCAGCTGTTCGCCGCCCAGCTCGATCCCCCCGACCTGGAGGCGATCTCGCCCCTGTCGACGCTCGATGCCACCGCGACCACGCTGTATCCGGGCGGCATCCTCAACACCGGGTTCGCAGTCGCCTGGGCGCAGCAGCGCCAGCAGGAGGCCGAACCGGCCGGCCCGGGCAGCGGCCAGCCCTACGCCTGGCAGCAGATCCAGAAGGGCGATGTGACGTGTCAGGCCAACCAAGCGCTGCACGGCGAGGCGGCCAGCCTGATGGCGAAGATCAAGGCCAACGCGCACTACAACCCGCCGGTGGCCGATCCGCTGGACCCGATCACGTTCGTGAACAAGATCAAGGTGCCGGTGTTCCTGGCCTGCCAGTGGGAGGACGAGCAGACCGGCGGTCACTGCCCCGACCTGGTCGGGCACTTCACGGGCACGAGCCATAAGTGGTTCACGTTCACCAACGGCGCCCACATCGACTCGCTCGATCCGGAGACGTTCGACCGCTGGTATGACTTCCTCGAGCTGTTCGTCGCCCATCAGGCGCCGATCCTCGGGCAGGCCCTCATCCACGCCGCCGCCCCGGTGATCTATCAGCAGGCGATGGGGGTCAATGACGCGGTCACGCTGCCGGTGGATCCAGTGCAGCTCCAGCCGACCTACCAGGGCGCCCTGAAGGCGTTCGAGCAGGAGCCCGCGGTGCGGGTGATGTTCGACAACGGCGCCGGTACCTCGCCGACCGGCCAGAAGACCGCCGGTGACCCATACTCGGCGTTCGAGGCGTCGTTCTCGACCCTGCCGGTGCCAGGCACGAAGGCGCGCACCTGGTACTTCGGGCCCGACGGCACGCTGCGTGAGCGAGCGCCGGCGCATCGCACGATCAACTCGTATACCTCGAATGCCGCGGCGACGCCGCTCACCGATTACGGGTCGAACACGGGCAACGGCGGGCTGTGGGCCAACGCCTCGGCCTGGCAGTGGCAGTGGCAGCAGAACCCGGCCGGCACCGCGGTGTCCTACCTCTCGGCTCCGCTGAAGTCGAACACCGTCGTCATCGGCGGCGGAGCCGTCCACCTGTGGGTGCGTTCGGCCACGCCGAACGTCGACCTGCAGGCCACGGTCAGCGAGGTGCGGCCGGACGGCAAGGAGACGTTCGTGCAGAACGGCTGGGTCCGGGCGAACGAGCGAAAGCTGGCGGTCGGCGCGGACAACATGCTCAGCCAGCGCAGCACCCTGCTCGACCCCGTGCTGAGCATGCGGGCCCGCGATGTGCGAGCGATGCCGACCGGCAAGTTCGTCGAGATCGTCATCCCGCTCTACTACGAGGGCCACGCCTACCGGGCCGGCTCGCGCATCCGGGTGACGATCTCGGCTCCGAACGGTACGCAGCCCATCTGGTCGTTCGCTCAGACCGATCCACGCGGAACCGACAAGGTCTCGATTGCCTTCTCGCCCACGATGCCCTCGAGCCTGATCCTCCCGGTCGTGCCGGGTGTGGCCGTGCCGACCGGGCTGCCCGCCTGTCCGAGCCTGCGCAACGAGCCCTGCCGGACCTACCAGCCGCTCGTCAACCGGGGTGTCTAGGCGATCGCGTCGATGACGAGCTGGCGGGTGCCCCCGGGCGTGCTCACCTGGACGGTGTCGCCGACCCGGTGGCCGATGAGCGCGGTGGCGATCGGAGAGGCGACCGACAGCTTGCCGTCGCGCGGGCTGGCCTCGCGCGCGGCCACGATCGTGTGCTGCTGCGTCCGGCCGCTCGCGGTGTCCGTGTAGCTGACGGTCACACCGAACTCGACCGTGGCGCCGGCGCCGCCGCCGGCCCGCTCGACCACCACGGCGTCCTGGATCTGCGTGCGCAGGCGGGCGATGCGGGTCTCGAGATGGGCCTGGTCGTTCTTGGCCGCGTGGTACTCGGCGTTCTCGGACAGGTCGCCCCACTCGCGGGCGGTCTTGATCCGGGCGGCGATCTCACGGCGGCCCTCGCCCTCGAGCTCGGCCAACTCGGCCCGCAGCGCCTCGAGATCCGCGGCGGTCATCTGGGAACGGGTGCTGCTCACGGCAGAGGGTGCTCCTTCTCGGTGGACATCGCTCGTCCACCATAGAGCCACCCGTCTGTCACAGATCCGCCGGCCGCCGGTAAAGGATGGGCACATGCGCTTCTCCGGCCCCGATGACGAGCAGGCTCTGACGCTCGCGGCGCGGACCCGCCCGGAGGCCTACGCGGCGTTCTACCGCCACTTCGAGCGCCCGGTCCTCGGCTTCTTCGCCCGCGCCACCGGCCGTGCCGACCTGGCCGCCGACCTCGCCGCGGAGACGTTCGCCTGCGCACTGGAATCGATCGCCGCCTACGACCCCGAGCGCGGGCGCCCCGACCAATGGCTGTTCGGCATCGCGCGCAACGTGCTCGGCAAGAGCCGCCGTCGCGGCCGCGTGGACGCCGCCGCTCGAGACCGGCTCGGACTGCCGCTGCTCGTGCTCGACGACGCCGTGCTGGCGGCGATCGAGCGCCTCGGCGTCGAGCCGGCGGCCACCCTTGCCCTGGCCGAGCTGCCGCCCGAGCAGCGAGCGGCCGTGCAGGCCCGTGTGGTCGAGGAGCGCGAGTACGCCGAGATCGCGCAGGCGCTGCAGTGCTCGGAGGCGGTCGTCCGCCAGCGGGTGAGCCGCGGCCTGCGTGCCATGAGAACCCGTCTGGCAGGTGAGCGATGACCCTTCTTCCGCAGCTCGAACGCGATCTCGAGGCCGCCGCCCGGCGGCAACTCAGCCCTGAGGGCGCGCCCCCGCGCCGCCCGCGGCCCCGGCCGCCGGCCTGGCTGGCACCGGTCGCCGCGGTGCTCGTCGTGCTCGCGGTCGTCGGCGTTTTCCTCGGGCTGCGGGGCAGGCAGGGGGGAGGATCTCCGGCGAGCGCCGGGACCGGGCAGACGATCAGCTTCACCGCTCTGCCGTTGAGTCCGACGGGGGTCTCGACATCGGTGATCGCACGAACGGAGTCGATTCTGCGTACGCGGCTGCACGGCTTGGTCCCCGGGGCGACGGTGAGCGCGCGGGGGGACGTGATCACCGTGCGGATGCCCGGTTCCGGCGCCAACGTGCGGGGGGAGGTGGCGGCGCTGAGCGCGCCGGGCGCGCTCAGGTTCTACGACTGGGAAGGCGACGCGCTGATGCCGGATGGCCGCACCGTGGCCAGCGGGCTGCACACCGACAACCCGACGGCGCTCACGATCAGCCAGGGCAACGGCCCCATCATGCCCGGGTCGGCGGCCGCCGGCGGGCTGTCGCTCTACCAGGCGGTCAGGCTGGCCGGCCGCCAGCCGGCTCTGCCGGGCGTCGCGCACTACTACCTGTTCGCAGCCGTCGGCCAGGGCAACTGCGTGCTCGGCCCCGGGCGGGCCCAGGCCCACTGCCTGATCGCCGGGCCGGCCGCCAGCCTGGGCGCCCTGACGGCGAACCTGACGCCCTACGAGCACTACCACCTCCGTCTCGAGGCACTCCCGGTGCCGCCCGGATACACCGTGGTGCAGGCCGCTCCGGCCAGCTTCTCGCTCGTCGACACCCAACCGATCGACGAGTTCGGCCGCTTCTTCGTGCTCCGTGACCAAGGCTTCGCCATTCCGCGCCTGGACGCGACGGCGAGCACCGACATGAGCGGACGGCCGGACGTCGTGTTCTCGTTCCCCAGCGCCGCCGCGCGCAGGTTCCAGACGCTGACCGCGACCGTGGCACGACGCGGACAGCTGGTCAGCAGCCTGGGGCAGACGCTCGACCAGCACTTTGCCGTCGCGCTGGGCGACCGACTCATCACCGTGCCCTACATCGACTTTCGCCCGTATCCGGACGGGATCGACGGCTCGAACGGCGCCGACATATCGGGTGGCTTCACCACCCAGACTGCCCGCGAGCTCGCCACGATCCTCCGCTCCGGTCCGCTACCGGTCACGCTCGTCCCGCGCTGATCTACTGTCTCGGCCCACGTGGCCGAGTACACCTTCCTCAGCACCTGGTGCCTGCGCGACGTCACGCTCGCCGACGCGTTCGAGACGCTGCGCAACTCGATCGAGTACCCCCGCTGGTGGCGCGACGTCCGCTCGGTCGAGGTCGTGCGCCGCGCCGACCCCCGCGAGGCGACGGTCGGCGACATCATCGATCTGCGCTGGCGCAGCCGGCTCCCCTACACGCTGCGCTTCGCGCTCGAGCTCACCCGTATCGAGGCGCCGTACGTCATCGAGGCCACGGCGCGCGGCGACCTCGAGGGCAGGGGGGCGTGGCGGCTGTATGAGGGCCCGGGCGTCGCGGTCGTGTTCGACTGGCGGGTGCGCACGACCAAGCAGTGGATGAACGCCTTCCACCCGCTCGCCCGGCCGGTGTTCGTCTGGAACCACGACCTCGTCATGCGCGCGGGCGCGCGCGGGTTGGCCCGGCACCTCGACGGAGCGGTGGTCGCCTGCGATTGATGGTGGTTGAACGGGTAGGCCGCGCTCATGAGCGTCGCCATCGTCACCGGTTCGGACTCCGGCATCGGCAAGGCCACCGCCGTCGCGCTGGCCGGCCGCGGCTTTGACCTCGGCATCACCTGGCACACCGACCGCGCCGGCGCGGAGGGCACCGCCGAGGAGGTTCGCGGGCAGGGCCGCCGAGTCGAGCTGCGCCAGGTCGACCTGGCCGATCCGGCTGCCGCGGCGAGCCTGGTCGACGAGCTCGCTGAGGCGCTCGGCGGCCTCGATGTGCTGGTCAACAATGCCGGTACCGGCTCGCAGGCACCCTTCCTCGAGCTCGGCGTCGGCGAGTGGCAGCACGTGCTCGACGTTGACCTCACCGCCCCGTTCGCGGCCGGACAGGCGGCGGCGCGCCGCATGGTCGCCGCCGGCACACCCGGGCGGATCATCAACGTGACGAGCGTGCACGAGCACGTGCCCCTGCCGGGATCGAGCGCCTACTGCGCGGCCAAGGGCGGCCTCGGCCTGCTCACCAAGGTGATGGCGCTCGAGCTCGCCGAGCACGGGATCACCGTCAACGCCGTCGCCCCGGGCGAGATCGCCACCCCGATGACGGGCGCTCACGACGTCGACCCCCGCACGATCGAGCGTCCGCGCATCCCGGCCGGCCGCCCCGGCGCCGCCCGCGAGATCGCCGCCGCGATCGCATTCCTGGCCTCCGGCGAGGCCTCCTACGTCACCGGAGCCTCGCTCGTGGTCGACGGCGGCCTGCTGCTCATGGCCGCCGTGCAGAGCTGAAACCGGCTCAAGTCGGCGCGCGCGCCGCCGATCCTCCAGATCATGAGCATCGATACGGCCGTCAGCCGTATCCAGCAGATCATGGTCATGGAGCAGCAGCTCTTCGACCCCACAGCCGCCACCAGCGCGACCGCCGCCAGCGCGAGCGCCGGTACGAGCGCGGGCACGGCCGCCGCCGGCTCGAGTGCCAGCCCGACGTTCTCGACCATGCTGGCCAGCGCCCAGGCGCCCGCCACCGGCGGCGTGTCGGTCAGCGGCTCGGGCTACGTCAACCCGCTCGCGGGCGCGTCCGTGAAGGCCGAGCGCATCGACCAGGGCGTCGACTACGCCGGTACGGGCACGCTGGGCGCGCTCGGCCCGGGCGTGGTCACCCAGGTGGTCAAGTCGGGGTCGGGCTGGGAGGGCGGCGGCTACGTTGAGTACAAACTCACCTCAGGCCCCTACGCCGGCAAGTCGGTCTACTACGCCGAGGGCGTCACCCCGACCGTGTCGGTCGGCCAGACGCTCGCCGCCGGACAGCCGGTGGCCACGCTCATCCCCGGCTGGCCGACCGGCATCGAGCTCGGCTGGGCCTCGGGCAAGGGCGATCAGACGTCGTACGCCCAGGCGTACGGCGGCGGCTATGGCGAGGGCCAGATGACCGCGGCCGGCCAGGCGTTCTCGAACCTGATCTCCTCGCTGGGCGGACCGGGCGGGCTCGCCGAGGGCCGCCAGGCCGTCGGCACGTTCTCCTAGCAGCCGGGCCGGCGACGGCCGGAGGCGAAACGTGAAAGGGTGCTGCCATGCGCACCGCCCGCCTCCTCACCGCCGCGCTGCTCGCGGCCCTCGCCCTCCCGGCCGCCGCCTCGGCCGCCGTCCCGGCACCCGCCGCGTCCTTCACCGCCCATGGGAGCGCCGAGCAGGTGTACGCCACCGGCCTGCCCGCCCACGCGGCGGTCCGGCTCCTCAGCGCGCCACGGGCGCACGCTCCAGAGCGCGCGTGCGGATTCCCTGGGCGGCGTGCTCTTCCGCAACGTCGCTCCGGGCTTCGGCGATCGCGTGCGTTCCAGCGGCAGAGAGTCGGGCCCTCTGCGCGTCCTCACCGACGCCTCCGCCCCGCCGAGCACCTCGATCTACAACCAGAGCCTGCCGAACGGCGGCTACGGCTACCTGACCACGCGCGACGGCACCACGCTGGCCATCGACGTGCGCCTGCCGTTGCAGGGCGGCACCGGGCCGTTCCCCACTCTGGTCGAGTACGCCGGCTACGGCTACGCCGACCCCTACCACGGTCCCGACAGCGGGATCGCGGCGATCGCCAACGCGCTCGGTTTCGCCGTCGTCGATGTGAACATGCGCGGCACCGGCTGCTCGGGCGGCGCCTACGACTTCTTCGAAGCGCTGCAGAACCTCGACGGCTACGACGTCATCGAGACCGTGGCCCGCCAGCCCTGGGTGCTCGGCCACCGCGTGGGGATGATGGGCATCTCCTACGGCGGCATCAGCCAGCTGTTCGTCGGGCAGACCGATCCGCCCCACCTGGCCGCGATCACACCGCTGTCGGTGATCGACAACACCGCCACCACGCTCTACCCGGGCGGAATCCTCAACACCGGCTTTGCCCTCACCTGGGCCACCGAGCGCGTGCATGACGCCGAGCCCGCCTCGGCGACCGGAGGTCAGCCCTGGGCGCTGCAGCGGATCCAGGGCGGCGACGCCACCTGCCAGTCCAATCAGGCGCTGCACGGCGAGGCGGTCAACCTGCTGGCCAAGATCCGCGCCAACCAGTACTACGTGCCCCGGGTGGCCGACCCGCTGGCCCCGATCACGTTCGTGCACAAGATCAAGGTCCCGGTGTTCATGGCCTGCCAGTGGACCGACGAGCAGACCGGCGCCCACTGCCCGGACCTGGCCGAGCACATGACCGGCACCCGGCACAAGTGGTTCACGTTCACCAACGGCACCCACATCGACTCGCTCGACCCGGCCACGTTTGACCGCTGGTACGACTTCCTCGAGCTCTACGTGGCCCACCAGCAGCCGGCTGCCTCGACCCCCGACACGTTCGCGCCCGCCATCTACACGACGGCGATGGGGATTGGCGGCATGACCCTGCCGCCCGACCCGATCCAGAGCGAGCCGACCTACGCCGCCGCCCTGTCCGCCTTCCAGGCCCTGCCCGAGGTCCGGGTGCTGTTCGACAACGGCGCCGGCAGCGCCCGCCCCGGCGTCCCCTATCCGGTGTTCGAGCACTCGTTCGCGCGCTTCCCCGTCCCGGGCACCCACGCCGCGACCTGGTATCTCGGGGCCGGCGGCCGCCTGCGCGCGGCGCCGGCACGCCGCGCCTCGGCTGACCGCTTCAGCTGGTCTCCGGGCGCCCGCCCGGCCACCGACTTCCCGCCGAACGGCAACACGAGCGGCGGGACGGGCGGACTGTGGTCGCCCGCGCCGCCGTATCACTGGACCCAGAACCCGGCCGGGACGGCGCTCTCGTATGTCAGCGCGCCGCTCACCCGCAACACGACGGTCATCGGCGCCGGCTCAGTCATGGCCTGGATCCGGGCGTCGGTGCCGAGCGTCGACCTGCAGGTGACGCTGACCGAGGTCCGCCCGGACGGCAAGGAGACGTTCGTGCAGAACGGCTAGCTGCGCACGAGCCTGCGCGCACTCGCCCCGGGCTCGACGCCGCTGCAGCCGATCCTGTCCCTGCGCCGGGCCACCGCGGCACCGCTTCCCGCCGGGCGCTTCACCGCGGTGACGATCCCGCTCTACTACGAGGGTCATGTCTACCGGCGCGGCTCGCGCATCCGGATCATCATCAGCGCGCCGGGAGGCGACCAGCCGACGTGGGCGTTCGCCCGGCTCGTCCCGAGCGGGCACGCCACCGTGTGGTTCGCGCACTCCGCCGCCATGCCGTCGCGGCTCGTGCTCCCGGTCGTCTCCGGCGTGGCGTGTCCGGCGGCCTGCCCGCCTGTCCGGGTCTGCGCGGCGAGCCGTGCCGGACCTACGTGCCGCTGCGCAACCGGAGCGCCCCGGCATGATCCGAGGCGCCGGTGCTGGCGAGCGTGCGCCTGACCGTCAACGGCGTCTCCCACGAGCTCGAGCTCGACACCCGCACCTCGCTGCTCGACCTCCTGCGCGAGCGGCTGCAGCTGACCGGCTCCAAGAAGGGCTGCGATCACGGGCAGTGCGGCGCCTGCACGGTGCTCATCGACGGCCGGCGGGCCAACGCCTGCCTCGCGCTGGCCGTCGCCCACGACGGCGCCGAGATCACCACCGTCGAGGGCCTCTCCGGACCCGCGGGCGAGCTCCATCCCCTGCAGGAGGCGTTCATCGCCCACGACGCCTTCCAGTGCGGCTACTGCACCCCGGGCCAGCTGTGCTCGGCGGTCGGGATGCTGGCCGAGGTGCAGCGCGGCTGGCCGAGCGCGGTCACCGTGCGCGGGGAGGAGGAGCCGCTCGCGCCGGCCGACATCCGCGAGCGGATGGCCGGCAACCTGTGCCGCTGCGGGGCCTACGTGAACATCGTGGCCGCCATCGCCGAGACGGCGCCGTGAGGCCGTTCGAGTACAGCCGGGCGGCCGATCCGCAGGACGCCGTGGCGCGCCTGGAACAGACGCCGGAGGCCCGCTTCCTCGGCGGGGGGACGAACCTCGTCGACCTCATGCGCCTGGGCGTCGAGGCGCCGGCGGCGCTCATCGACGTCACCGGCCTCGGCGAGCGCTCGATCCGCGAGACGGCGGACGGCGGGCTGCACATCGGTGCCGCCGTGCGCAACAGCGAGCTGGCCGCCGATCCGCTCGTGCGCGAGCGCTACCCGGTGCTCGCCCAGGCGCTGCTCGACGGCGCCTCGGGCCAGCTGCGCAATCTGGCCACCACCGCCGGCAACCTGCTCCAGCGCACGCGGTGCGCGTACTTCATGGACCCGACCAAGCCGTGTAACAAGCGGGCGCCGGGCAGCGGGTGCCCGGCCCGCACGGGCGAGACCACCCACATGGCCATCTTCGGCCACTCCCAGCACTGCATCGCCGTCCACCCGTCGGACATGGCCGTGGCCCTCGCTTGCGCTCGACGCCACCGTGCACGTGATCGGTCCGGGCGGCGAGCGAGCGATCGCGATCGGCGAGCTTCACCGCCTTCCCGGCGAGAGCCCGGAGCGCGACACCACGCTCACGCCCGGCGAGCTCATCACCGCCGTCGAGCTGCCGCCGTCGGCCGCGGCGCGCCACTCGCGCTATCGCAAGGTCCGGGAGCGCCGGTCATTCGCGTTCGCGCTCGTCTCCCTGGCCGCCGCGGTCGAGCTGCGCGACGGCGCCCTGGCCGATGTCCGGCTCGCGCTCGGCGGCGTCGCCCACATGCCGTGGCGGGCCAGGCGCGCCGAGGGCGTCCTGCGCGGGGAGGCGCCCACCCCCGATCTGGCCCGGGCGGCCGCCGATGCCGAGCTCGAGCAGGCGCGCCCGTTCGGCGGCAACGCCTACAAGTGCGAGCTCGTGCGCAACCTCATCGTCGACGCCGTGCGCGCCCTGGGCGGAGCGGCGCCGTGAGCTCGCTGGCCGCGCGCACGATCGGGGCTCCGGTGGACCGGATCGAAGGCCGGGAGAAGGTCACCGGCGCCGCCCGCTACGCCGTCGAGCACCCGCTGCCCGGCGCGGTCTACGCCGCCGTCATCCAGTCGACGATCGCCCGGGGTGCGATTCGCGGCGCTCGACGCCGAGGCGGCGCTCGCCTGGCCGGGCGTCCTCGCCGTCCTCTGGCACGCCAACGCGCCGCGGCTGCACGAGGTCTCCGACGCCGAGCTCGAGGTCCTGCAGTCCGAGCGGGTGGCCTACCGGGGGCAGATCGTCGGCGCCGTGGTGGCCGAAAGCCTCGAGACCGCGTGGGCGGCCGCCGCGCAGGTGAGGATCGACTACGCGCCCGAGGACCACGATGTCGTGCTGCGCGCGGACCATCCCGGTCTGTACGCGCCCGAGGAGGTCAACCCGAGCTTCCCGGCCCAGACCGAGGAGGGCGACTTCGAGCGTGCCTTCGCGCAGGCGCCGGTGCGCGTCGACGTCACCTACCTGACCCCGACCGAGCACAACAACCCGCTCGAGCCCCACGCCACGACCGCGGTGTGGGAGGACGGGGCACTGACCGTCTATGACTCGACCCAGGGCGCAACGAGCGTGGGCCAGACGCTCGCCCGGGCGTTCGGGCTCGAGCCGGGACAGGTGCGCGTCATCTCGCCACACGTGGGGGGCGGCTTCGGCTCCAAGGGGACGCCCGCGGCCGCACGTGATCGTGGCCGCCATGGCGGCCCGGGTGGCCGGACGTCCGGTGAAGCTGGCCGTCACGCGCCGGCAGATGTTCGCCTTCACCGGCTACCGCACGCCGACGATCCAGCGGCTGCGCCTGGGGGCCGAGCCCGACGGCCGTCTGACCGCGCTCGCGCACGAGGTGGTCGAGCAGACCTCGACGCTGCGCGAGTTCGCCGAGCAGACGGCGGTGCCCAGCCGGATGATGTACGCCGCCGCGACGCGGCGCACCGGCCACCGGCTCGCGCGGCTCGACGTCCCGACGCCGTCCTGGATGCGCGCGCCCGGGGAGTGCCCGGGCATGTTCGCGCTCGAGTCGGCCATCGACGAGCTCGCCGTCGCGCTCGGGCTCGATCCGATCGAGCTGCGCGTGACGCAACGAGCCGAGCATCGATCCCGAGTCCGGCCACCGGTTCAGCACGCGCGGGCTGGTGGCCTGCCTGCGCGAGGGCGCCGAGCGCTTTGGCTGGTCCGAGCGCGACGGCCGGCGCGCGAGGGCGAGTGGCTGATCGGAACCGGTGTGGCCGCCTCGACGTACCCCGCCCGCCGGCGGCCGTCGAGCGCCCGGGCCCGCCGGGAGGCGGACGGTCGCTTCACCATCGCCCTGGCGGCGGCCGACATCGGCACCGGGGCGCGGACCGTGCTGACGCAGATCGCCGCCGACGCCCTCGAGGTCGAGCTTGACCAGGTGGTCGTGTCGGCTCGGGGACAGCAGCCTGCCCGACGCCCCGCTGGCCGGCGGCTCGATGGGCACCGCCTCGTGGGGCTCGGCCGTGGTCAAGGCCTGTCGCGAGCTCCGGGCCCGGCTGATCGACGATCCCGACGGCGAGCCCGAGGTGACGGTCGACACGAGCCAGGAGGTGGCCGGCGACGAGCCGCTGGCCCGCCACGGCTTCGGCGCCCAGTTCGTCGAGGTCCGGGTGAGCGGGCTGACCGGCGAGATCCGGATTCCCCGCGCCCTGGGCGTGTTCGCGGTCGGCCGGGTCATGAACGCCAAGACCGCCCGCTCGCAGCTGCTCGGCGGCATGACGATGGGGATCGGCATGGCGCTGCACGAGGAGACGATCGTCGATGCGGCGTTCGGGGACTACCTGAACCGCGATCTGGCCGGCTATCACGTTCCCAGCTGCGCCGACATCGCCGGGCTCGAGGTGGACTGGATCGACGAGGACGACCCGCACGTGAACCCGATGGGGGCGAAGGGCATCGGGGAGATCGGGATCGTCGGCACCGCGGCCGCGGTGGCGAACGCTGTGTTCCACGCCACCGGCGCACGCCTGCGCCAGCTTCCGCTCGTCCCCGAGCGCGTGCTTCCCGCGCTCAGCCGCGGGAGCCGCTAGGATCGCCAGGCGCTTCGGAAAAGGATGCGTGTCGTCCGCTGCGCTGATCGCAAGGGAGAACTGACGTGAGCCAGGACACGATGACGCCTGTGCTCGGTCCGGCGGATGCCGATCCGAGCGATGCGGCACCGCCGGTCACGGTCACCCCTGCCGCGGTGCCGAACGAGCTCGTGCGACCGGTCTCGATGCCGTTGGTCGACCGGGTGGCCAGCGCCGTGATCACGGCCGCGCCTCCGATCCTCGTCATCATCGGGATGGCGTTCGGCTGGATGGGCAACCTGCTGCAGTGGCAGGACCTGCTGATCCTGGCCATCTGTTACGTCGCGCGTCGGGGCCGGGGTGACCGTCGGCTTCCACCGCCTGCTCACGCACCGCAGCTTCAAGTGCCACCGGGCTCACCCGCGCGTTCTGGGCCATCCTCGGCTCGGCCGCGGCCGAGGGCCCGGTGATCGACTGGGTGGCCACCCACCGCAAGCACCACGACTTCTCCGACGAGGCCGGCGATCCCCACAGCCCGCACGTCGGCCACGGCAGTGGCTGGCGCGGCGCGCTGTCCGGGTTCATGCACGCCCACATCGGCTGGGTGTTCTCGGACATGGAGGTGGCCGACGAGCAGCGCTATGCCCGCGACCTGCTGGAGGACCCGTGGATCCGCTTCGTCGATCGCACCTTCGTGCTCTGGGTGGTGCTCGGGCTGGCGGCCGCGTTCGGACTCGGGGTCGCTGTTCACCGGCACGGTGTCCGGCGGCCTGCAGCGGCCTGCTGTGGGGCGGCGCGGCCCGGATCTTCTTCGTGCACCACGCGACGTTCTCGATCAACTCGGTGTGCCACTTCTTCGGCCGGCGTGACTTACGACACCGACGACGAGTCGCGCAACGTCGCCTGGCTGGCCATCCCCACCTGGGGCGAGGCCTGGCACAACAACCACCACGCGTTCCCGACCTCCTACCGCCACGGGCTCGGGCGCGGGCAGATCGACCCGTCAGCGGCGATGATCCGCGCCATGGAGGCCGTCGGCCTGGCCTGGGACGTCGTGCGCGTCGACCCCGAGCGGATGCGCCGCCAAGGCCCTCGCCCGCCGAGACCGCGTAGTGCTCTCCGACACCGCTCCGCTGCGCCGCGAGCTCGCGGCGGCGCTGCCCCGACGGCCATTCACGGTCCGCTTCTGGGACGGCAGCACCGTGCCGGCCACCGAGACCGGCGCACCGACGTTCAAGATCCACTCGCCCGCGGCGCTCGCCCATGTCCTGCGCGCGCCGGGTGAGCTCGGCCTCGGCCGCGCCTACGTGGCCGGGCTGATCGACGTCGACGACCTCGATGGCGCCCTGCGCGTCGTCGACACGCTTCGAGGCGCCGTCGCTGGGCCCGGGGGCGATCGCCCGGCTGGCCGTGGCGCTCGTGCGGGCGTGCGGGATCGTGCGCCCGCCCCGGCCGCCGCAGGCCGAGCTGCGCCTGCGCGGCGAGCGCCACACGATCTGGCCGCGACCGCCAGGCCGTGCGCCACCACTACAACGTCGGCAACGACTTCTTCGCCCTGTTCCTCGACCGCTCGATGACCTACTCGTGCGCGTACTGGCAGTCGGGCGCGCACGACGCTCGAGGAGGCCCAGGAGGCCAAGCTCGAGCTCGTGTGCCACGAAGCTCGCCCTCCAGGACGGGCAGCGGGTGCTCGACGTCGGGTGCGGGTGGGGGAGCTTCGCCATGCACGCCGCCTCCCGGCACGGCGTGAGCGTGCTCGGCGTGACGCTGTCCGACCTCCAGGCCGACCTGGCGCGCCGGCGCGTCGCCGAGGCCGGGTTGACCGACCGGGTGGAGATCCGGGTCGCCGACTACCGCGAGCTGACCGGCGAGTTCGACGCCATCGCGTCAGCATCGGCATGGTCGAGCACGTGGGGGAGGAGCGCATCGACCTCTACGCCCAGCAGCTTGCCGGGCTGCTCCGGCCCGGCGGGCGCCTGCTCAACCACGGCATCGCCAAGCTGGCCGACTTCGACACCCCCGACGAGGGCGCGTTCTCGGAGCGCTTCGTGTTCCCCGACGGCGTGCCCCTGCCGCTCTCGCGCATCCAGGCGGCGCTCGAGCGGGCCGGCCTGGTCACCTGGCACGTCGAGGGGCTGGCCAGCACGACTACGCCGAGACGATCCGTCACTGGACGGCGCGCTTCGAGGAGCACTGGGAGGACGCCGTGCGCATGGCCGGCATGGAGCGGGCGCGGATCTGGCGGCTCTATCTGCGCGCCGCCCGGCAGGGGTTCGAGACCGGCTGGGCGTCGATCTATCAGGTGCGGGCGCACAAGCCCGAGTAGCCCGGCGGGTCTCGCCGGCCGGTCGGGGTCCGCGATCGGCGGTCGTGTCCGGGCTGGCGGAGTGCCGGGCGGTCGGCGGCGTGCCCGGGTCGCTGCGCGGCGGTCCGGATAACCGCATCACCGTGCGCCGCGCCTTCCGCGCTGATGCACTTTCTCGCGGACTGGTCCGAGAAACCGCATCGCGGGCTCGACAGGGGGCACGCTGATGCAGTTATGCGGACGCCCTCGCGCGTGGAGAGTTCGCCACGCTGGACGTGGCAAAGTCGCCCCCGGGCGAACGCGCCGGCTGCGCCAGCCCGCCTGCGGCCGCGCCCGCGCCCGCCCCGCCCCGCCCCGCGCCCGCCCCGACCCGAGCGCCTCAACCCCGCCCGGCCGGCTCCTCCCAATCCTCCGCCGGCATGACCGCCACCAGCCCGCTCGGGTTGATCATCGGGTGGGTGCGGTAGTAGTGCGCGCGGATCTCGTCAAAGGACACCGTGTGCGGCCACGCCCGGCCACTGGTAGAGGTCGCGCGCATACGGCCACAGGTGCTCGATACTCGACGAGCTTGCGCAGCGGAGCACTTGAAGTGGATCTGGTAGACGGCGTCGAAGCGCACGAGCGTGGTGAACAGGCGCCAGTCGGTCTCGAGCGGCGCGTCGCCGAACAGGAAGCGGCGCTCGGCCAGGCGCGCGTCGAGCTCGTCGAGGACTGGCGAACAGCCGTCGCACCTCGCGCTCGTAGACGTCCTGGCGGCGGGCGAAGCCGGCCTTGTAGACGGCGTCGTTGACGTTCTCGTAGATGTGGCGGTTGAGCGCGTCGATCTCGTCGCGCAGATCTCGGGGGACGAGCTCGACCGGGTGCTCGGCCAGCCCGCGCGAACGCCGTCGAGAGCATGCGCAGGATGTCGGCCGACTCGTTGTTGACGATCTCGCCGCGCTCGCGGTCCCACAGCACGGGGACGCTGACCCGGTCGTCGAAGTCGGGCTCGGTGGCCTCGTAGGCCTGGCTGAGGAACTCGAAGCCGTTGACCGGGTCCGTCGTAGCCGCCGCCGCTGAACCGCCAGCCGCGCTCGTCGCGGATCGGGTCGACGAACGAGATGCGAGATCGCGTCCTGCGAGCCCCATCAGCTCGCGCGCCGATGATCGTGCGGTGCGCCCACGGGCAGGCCCGCGCGACGTACAGGTGGTAGCGGCCGCCCTCGGCGGGGAACGGAGCCGGCCGTCGGCCACCCAGTGGCGAAAGCGGCTGTCCTGGCGGCGGAACGAGCCGTCGTCGTCAGACTCGCGGCCGAGCGCGAAGCGGCTGCTGGCGGTCATGCCTCCGACTCTAGTGAATGGCCTCAGCCGGCCTTGGCGGCGGCGTAGAGCCGCTCGAGCAGGTCCTCCATGGCCGGGGAGGTCTGCTCGTTGCCCGGACAGCAGGTCGGGCCCGTTGACCGCGCTGATGCCGATCTCGAGGTGGGGCCCGGTGGAGAGTCCCGACGATGCCGCAGCCGACCTCGGCGATCGGCTCGCCGGCCTGGACGATCGCGCCGACCGGGACGAGCGCCGGATAGGCGTGGCCGTAGTAGATGTAGCGGCCGTTCAGCGGACCCCCGGCGACCCGCAGGACCGGGGCCGCGGGGCCGAAGCCGCCGAGATTCCCTCCTGGACGATGACCCCGTTGGTCACCGCGACCTCGACGGCGGCGTTGCCGCACGCCGCGCCGGCGGTGGAGATGTCGACGCCCTGATCGGGCTCCCAGGTGCTCGGCGGCTCGACCACCGAAGCGGCGCGATCGGGAACACGAAGCCCTCCCCGGGCTGCAGCGCGTTGAGCTCGTGCTCGATGGCCAGCTCGCGCTTGACCTCGGCCAGGGACATCGGCGTGAGCGTTCGGGTCGCCGACCGGGTCACTGGTCGCCTGCGCGGTGACCGGCGCCCCGCTGCCCGGCGACCGGCTCGATCGCCTGCGGGTGGCTCTGCAGGCCGATCACGCCGAGGCTGGCCGCCGCCGTGTGAGCCCGGGGTGCCGTCTGCGCCTGCGGACCCGCAGCCGGCGAGCACGACCACCGCCGAGGCGAGCAGCCACATCAGAGGCAGGCGAATGGTCATCGAGGGAACTCAGGCAGCAGCGCGCAACTGGGCCAGCGGCGGTCGTTCGACGGCGGTGAGCGCAGGGCTGCCGCCGGCGCGGATGCCCCGGCCCGGACCGCGAGCTCGGCCGCGCCGGGAGCGTCGACGAGGCGGCCGTCACGCACCAGGCGCGTGGCCACCGCGCCGAGCACTGCGTCGGCCATCGGCCCGAGGTCGCTTGAGCGGCTGGTGGTCGTTCTGGCGCACGTCGAGATCGACCTGGGCCAGGCCGGGCAGCCCGACCGCGGCGTGTGCGTCGAGCAGGAGTGCGATGTCGACGCCGTAGCCGGTCACGAAGGGCAGCTGCTCGAGCAGGGATCGCGCCGGGCGGCGATCTCGCCGGCCAGCGGCTGGCGCACGGCCGGCCAGCTCGGGATAGAAGCAGGGTGAGCAGCGGGCGGGCGGTCAGCTCGGTCACCCGGCCGCCGCCCTCCGGGTCGACCTGGTCGCCGAGGCGGAACGGCCGGCGGTAGAAGCCCTTGACGAACGCCAGCGCGGGGTCACGGATGAGCGGGCCGATCAGCCCGCGGGCGAAGTGGGCGCCGAAGTCCTCGGAGTCGGCGTCGAGGAAGCAGACGACCTCGCCGTGCAGCACCGACTGCGCCCGCCACATGGCGTCGCCCTTGCCGAGCACGGGCCCGAGCTCGGGCATCAGGTCAGCCTGGTCGTAGCACCTCGGCACCGAGGCGGCGGGCGATCTCGCCCGTGCCGTCGCTGGAGTGGTCGACGACCACGATCTGGTCGATGATGCCGCCGCCGCGCAGGGGGTCGAGCGCGCCCAGGATGCGGCCGATCGTGCGCGCCTCGTTGCGGGCGGGCAGGCAGACCGACACGGTCGGGCGCGTCCGCGGCGGCCAGCCAGAGAGCGGAAACTCCCGGTGCGAGAAGGTGTGGCTCTGCGCCCAGCGCTGCGCGATCGTCGGAGCACCTGGCTCCGTCAGAGCCCGCGCCTCGCGCAGCCGGCGCTCGCTGCGCACCGCCCACGCCGCGTCGCCGAAGCGCTCGCGTACCGCAGCGGCGCTGCGCTCGTGGTCGTAGGCCACCCGGCGGTGCTCGATCGCCGCCATCGGGGTGCGCGAGCGCCCAGGCGCCCCGGTGGTCGCCGTCCAACGGCATGCCGACGCTGCCCGGGTTGACCAGCTCGATGCCGTCGGGCCGCCGGCGGGCGAAGGCCAGATGGGTGTGGCCGAACACGATCCGGCGCTCGGAGACCCCGCCGAGCAGCTCGTCCTCGTCCTCACCGGGCTCGGGTCCGAACGAGCGCAGGTCGGACACCGGCGAGGCGTGGCAGTAGCGCACGCCGTCGAGCACGACGTGCAGGCGGCAGGGAGCCGAGCTCGCGCACGGTGGCCTCCCCGAGCTCGCGGCGGCAGACCTCGACGGCCTCCATCGCCGTCTCGTCCTCAACGCCCTCGAGCGTCCACCGGTCGACGTTCCCGCGGATCCAGGTCGGGCCGTCGAGCTCGCGCAGGCGCGCCACCGTCTCGGCCGGCCAGGGTCCGAACAGCCCGTAATCACCGCCGAGCAGGATCCGCTCGGCGCCGGTCGCCCGCACGTCCTCGAGCACGGCGTCGAGCGCGGGCAGGTTGCCGTGGATGTCGTAGAGCAGCGCGAGCGGCTCAGCCACGCCGGTCCCCCTCCCAGCTGAACCCGCGCACGGCGAGCACGACGCCGAGCACCGTCCAGGCGGCGATCACCCCGAGCGCGGTCACGTTCCCGGCCACCCCGACCCCGGTCACGAGCGAGCCCGAGAGACCGTCGATGACGTGGATGAGCGGGAGTGCCTGGGCGATCCCCTTCAGGAAGCCGGGCGCCCGGCTGGCGTCGTAGAACACGCCGGAGACGAAGATGACGGGCAGGAACACCGCGTTCACGTACGCCGGAGGTGGCATCGAAGTTCGGGATCACGTGCGAGAAGGCGACGCCCAGCGAGGCGAAGCACACCACCCCGGCGATCACGAACAGCACGAGCTCGCCCCAGTCCTTCGGCCAGCCGGTCCCGAAGAACAGGCGCCCGGCCACCATGACGATCGTGATCTGCACCGCCGTGTTCGTCACCGCGTTGCCGGCGATCCCGAGCAGATAGGAGGCGCCCGGCATCGGGGTCCCCCGGATCCGCTTCAGCACGCCCTGCTCGCGCAGGAAGGTCATGTTGTAGGAGAGCGCGGTGAACGTCGTCGACATCACGCTCATGCCGGCGATGCCGGGCACGATCACGTTCAGCTCGTGGCGGTTGCCGTGGAAGATGGCCCCGAAGAAGGCCAGGAACAGCAGGGGCAGGAGGAAGTTGAAGAAGGCGGCGCTCGGATTGCGCCAGAACATGCGCCGTTCGAGCCGGTACTGCCGCCAGGCCAGGCGCATGGCTCCGCTCATCGCCGGCCCCCCGTGCGGTCGCGCGGCTGCGGCGCCCGTCGACGGCCGCCGGCGTGCGCGGCCTCGGCCTCGGTCTCGGCGGGCTCGTCTTCGTCGCCGGCGGTCAGCTCGAGGTAGATGTCCTCGAGCGTCGGCCGGCTCACGCTGAGGCTCTCCAGGCGCTCGCCCCGGGCCAGGGCGGCACCGGTCAGCTCGTGCAGCAGCTCGGTCGGGTCCTCGCTCGCCTGCTCGTGCAGGCGCCCCGCGCCGTCGCGCCAGCTCACCCGGTAGGGGGCGGCACCCGTGGCGGCCCCGAGCTCGCGCGGGCGGCCCTCGACGAGGATCCGCCCGTCCTTGATGATCGCCACCCGGTCGGCCAGCGCCTGCGCCTCGTCGAGGTAGTGGGTCGTGAGCAGCACCGTCTTTCCGAGCGCCTTGAGCGACAGGATGGTGTCCCAGGCGGCGCGGCGGGCGGCCGGGTCGAAGCCCGTCGTCGGCTCGTCGAGGAAGATGAGCTCGGGGTCGCCGACGAGCGCCAGCGCGAGGTCGAGCCGCCGCAGCTGACCGCCGGAGAGCGTGCGCGCCATGGCGTCCTCCTTGCCCGCTAGCCCGGTGAGCGCGATGACCTCGTCGACCGCCCGGGGGTGGGGGTACATGGAGGCGAAGTGCTGGAGCGCCTCGCGCACCCGGATGTGGCGGTACAGACCGGTGCTCTGCAGCACGATGCCGACCCGGGCCCGCAGCTCGCGCGAGCGCTCGCCGGGGTCGAATCCGAGCACCCGCACGGTGCCGGACGTGCGGGCGCGGTATCCCTCGAGAATCTCGACCGTCGTCGTCTTGCCGGCGCCGTTGGGCCCGAGCAGGCCGAACACCTCGCCCCGGTCCACGGCGAAGTCGATTCCCCGCACGGCGCTGAACTCGCCGTAGGTCTTGCGCAGGTCTTGGACCTCGATCGCCATCTCGGGCACCCCCTCATGATGCCAACGCGCTCGAATGGGATACTTACGGTGGTGAGGAGAGTCCTGGGCTTGGGGGCGTACCGGCGGCTGCTCGTGGCCTACACGCTCAACGAAATGGCTTGGGCGGTCGGTTCACTCGCCCTGGCGTTCCTCGTCTATCGGCGGACGGGCAGCGCACTGGGGGCATCGGCGTTCTTCGTCTTCTCGCAGGTCGTTCCCGCGCTCGCAGCACCGTTTCTGGTTGCGCGCATCGATCGCCGGCCCACCCGCTTGCTGCTGCCGCTGCTGTATGGAGGCGAGAGCCTCGCGTTCCTTGCCCTGGCGATCGTCGCCCGGCACTTCACCCTCGTCCCGGTGCTCGGGCTCGCCCTCCTCGACGGTCTCATGGCCATGACCGCGCGGCCGATCGCCCGGGCGAGCACCGTGACCGTGACCACGTCGGCCGGGCTTCTGCGCGAAGGTAACGCGTTGTCGAACACCGCCTTCTCGGTCTCCTACATGATCAGCCCGGCGATCGGGGGCGCCGTGGTGGCGGCCGGTGGGGTGAGCATCGCCCTGTTCATCAACACCGGCCTGTTCGCGCTGATCGCGCTCGACCTCGCCACGAGCACCAACCTTCCCGCCCCGCTCGCCGACGCGGGCGAGGCGACGATCCCCGGCCGCGAGCGCCTGCGCGCCGGGCTCGCCTACGTACGCACCCACCCCGTCCTGCGCAAGCTCATGACGATCCGGATCAGCGCGATGGTGTTCTTCACCATGTCGGTGCCGGTCGAGGTCGTGCTTGCCGAGCACGTGCTCCACAGCGGGGCCCGGGGCTACGGCGCGCTGATGTCGGCCTGGGGGGCGGGGGCGGTCGCGGGCAGCGCCGTGTTTGCTCGTTGGCGGCGGACCGAGGCCCGCTTGCTGATGGCCCTCGGAGCCACGCTCATCGGGCTCGGCTTCCTCGGCATGGCCTCCGCGCCCGTGCTCGTCGTCGCGCTCATCGGCGCCGCGATCGGCGGGGCCGGAAACGGCATCGAGTCGATCGCCAGCGACACCGCGCTGCAGGAGGCGACGGCGAGCTCCTGGCTCGTCCTGGTGACGAGCTTCAGCTCCTCGCTCGGTCAGGTGGTGCCCGGCATCGGGATCCTGTTCGGCGGGGCCCTCACCGCGCTGGCCGGGGCGCGCACCGCCCTCGGGGTCGGCGCGGTGGGCTCGCTGCTCGCGGCGGGAGCGATCTGGCTCTTCCTGCACCCGCGCCGGGTGCCCATGCGCGCGGTGTCCGAGCCGCCACTGTGACGATGCGCGGAGCCTGCATCGATATCGGCTCGAACACGATACGACTGCTCGTGGCCGATTGCGACGGGCACAGGATCGACAAGCTGGAGCAGCGCCGCGCCTACACGCATCTGTGCCGGTTCACGAGCTCGGGTCAGGCGATCCCGGCCGAGAAGATCGCCGAGGTCGTGGCCGTGGTGGAGGAGCAGCTTGCGGTCGCTCGGGTCCTGGGGGCCGAGTGGACGGCCATCGTCGGGACCGAGGCGGTACGGCGAGCCGCCAACGGCGACGCGCTCGCCCGGGCGCTCGATGAGCGCTGCGGGGTGGCGCTGCGGATCGTGGCCGGCGAGGAGGAAGCACGGATGGCCTTCCGGGGGGCCTGCTCCGCGCTCGGCGAGGCCGGTGCTGTGACGAGCTCGCTCGGGGTCGTCGACGTCGGCGGCGGGAGCTCCGAGCTGATCGTCGGCACGGCGCCGGATCACGTCGACTGGTGGGAGTCGCGCGCCCTCGGTTCCGGGGACCTCGCCGCGGCCTGCTTCGAACGCGACCCGCCGGCCGCGGCCGAGCTGGCGGCGGCCCGGGAGCAGGTGCAGGCGGCGCTCGCCGGGATCGACGCTCCGCAGCCGGAGCGGGCGGTCGCGGTGGGCGGCAGCGCGGCGTCGCTGCGCCCGCTGGCCGGGGCGCGGCTCGACGCACGCTCGTTCGCGGCTGCGCTCGAGCTGTTGCTGGCCGGGCCGGCCGCCGTGGTGGCGGCGCGGTTCGAGCTCGATCGCGAGCGGGTGCGGCTGCTGCCGGC
The DNA here is from genome assembly GCA_963848745.1 of uncultured Solirubrobacterales bacterium. Lineage (GTDB taxonomy): Bacteria > Actinomycetota > Thermoleophilia > Solirubrobacterales > Solirubrobacteraceae > Palsa-465. The sequence goes on from CAWKEO010000004.1 coordinate 704,394, forward strand.
CGGGTTGGTCATCCTCCAGGCCGCGCAGGACCGATTCGGAGTGCCGCTGGAGATCGTCGGCGGCGGTCTGCGCGAGGGAATCCTGTTGGAGGCGGCCGGTGGGTAGCGGCGAACCGCCCCTGTCCCCGCGCGAGGCGATCGCCGACATGCGGGTGCGCGCGCCGACGCGCGGCAACCGCCGCCTCGAGGCGCTGCTCGACGCGGTCAACGCCGACCCGCAGGTGAAGGCGTGGTGGCACGCGTCGGCCGTCAACGCGACCCGGCGCCTCGGCATGAGCGACCACTCCTGGGTGCACATCCAGATCGTGCTCAACATCGGGCTGCGCCTGTCGCGCCTGCTGTTCCGCCGCGGCGTGGTGCCGAGCGTGACGGCCGACTACGGTCTGGGTGAGCGCGACGCGGAGGTGGTCATCGCAGCCGGCTGTCTCCTGCACTGCGTGGGGATGTCCATCCACCGCGAGGACCACGAGCGCTACAGCCTGTTCCTGACCGCCGACAAGCTCGGCGAGCTCCTGTCCGGCGCCTACGAGGAGCCTGAGCGGACGATCATCGTCTCGGAGGCGCTGCACGCGATCATCGGCCACCGCCGGCGCGGGGCTCCGTTCACCATCGAGGCGGGGATCGTGCGGGTGGCCGACGCCCTTGACATGGCCCGGGGCCGGTCACGGGTGCCGTTCGAGTCCGGTCACCAGAACATCCACTCGCTGTCCGCCTACGCGATCGACGAGGTCAAGCTGGTCCCGGGGACCGACCGTGCCGTGCGGGTCGAGATCGCCATGTCGAACAGCGCCGGGATCTTCCAGGTCGACGAGCTGCTGGCGGTCAAGCTGCGCGGCTCCGGGCTCGAGGAGCACATCGAGGTGATCGCCCGGATCGAGGCCGAGCACGAGCGCCGCCTCATCGAGGTATTCAAGATCTGAGGATCGGGGAGGGTGATGAATCTCCCCCTGGCTGACGCTGTAAACGCAGCCGGGTGGCAGAACTCGCGCCAACTGACCGAAAACCTGACTGCAGAAGCCAGGCCGCAGCGAGGAGCCCGGGAGTTCGCTTGCGAACTCCCAAGGAACGACGAAGTCGTTCCCTACCAGCCTCCGCGCCAGTCGGTGTTGACCGCGCGTGCCTTGGCGGCGTCCATCCGCGCATGCTTGCGCTTGTCGAGCCGCCACTGGATGAGGGAGAAGAGGATGATGATCGCGGGGAAGAACGCGATGGTGGCGAACATCACGTTCGTCACGCTCACGTCCGTCGTCTCGCCGTAGAAGCCCTCGCCGCCACCCGCATGGGCCAGCGCGCTCGGGGCGAGCACGAGCAGCGCCGTGGCGGTGACGAGGAGCGTGCTGATCAGGCGGGTGCGCATGGCGACAGCGTACCGCAGGCGGCTCACGCCACGCGGCCCACCGCGGCGTCCGGCGAGTCGGCCACGGCGGTTGCGGCCGGCTGCTCCGAGACGGCGGCGAGCGCGGCCAGCAGGGAGGGGTTGTAGGCCTCCCCGCGCCAGCTCAGCTCGAGGTGGGTGAGCGGCACCTCGAACACCCGGGCCCGGGCCGCCTCGGCCAGCGCCCGCTGTTTGCGGGGCGACACCAGCTCGTCCCGCGTGGTCAGGACGACGGCGACCGGGGCTCGGACCTCGTCCAGCCAGGGCCGGGAATCGAAGCGGCCGAGCTCGCGCCCGGCCTCGGCGATGTCGCGGGCCTCGTTGCGCATCAGCTCCGCCCGCACCCAGGCCCCGGGGGCCTCGCGCAGCACGCCGACGCGCCGGAAGGCGAGCCCGTAGGTGAAGCGGGGGGCGAGCGAGAGCATGAACCCGAGGACACCGAGGGCCTTGAACGCGCGCTGCGTCTGAGGATCCTGCCAGTGCTGGGCGGTGCCGCTGAGCACGACGCCCCGGACGACGTCAGGGTGGTCGTGGGCGAGCTGCTGGGCGATCGCGCCGCCCATCGAGTAGCCGGCCACGAGCACCGGGCCGACGCCGAGCTCTCGCAGGACCGCGGCCGCGTCGGCGGCCACGTCGCGGATTCGGAACGGCTCCATGGCCCGCAGCCCGCGGCCGTGACCGCGATGGTCGATGGCGAGCACCCGGTAGCCGGCCGCCACCAGATCGTCGTAGGCGGCCCACCAGTTGAGGTCGGCGCTCACCATCCAGCCGTGGAGGAGCATGACCGTCTGGCCGCGGCCCGGACGTTCCGGGCCGGCGGAACTCCCCAGGGAATCGCCGGCGGGCGATTCCCCGGAGTCGCGCAGGAAGAACTCGCCCCGACCGGCCACGCGGACGGTACGCGCGGGCAGCATCTCGCTGGGCGGGTCAGGTGCAAACGTGGTTCGGCGGCGGCGCATGGCCCAGAGGCTACCCCCGGTTCTCGGCGACCTACCATGAGCGCCGATGGCAGTCGTGATCGCATCCGACCTGGGCAAGGACATTGCCGGTGAGCCGCTCCTGCGCGGCATCTCGTTCAAGCTCGAGCGCCGCGATCGCATGACGCTGTCCGGGCGCAACGGCGCCGGCAAGACGACGCTGCTGCGGATGCTCGTCGGCGAGGCCTCGGTCGATCAGGGCGAGCTCGTGTTCGCCAAGGGGGTCAAGGTCGCGCTGCACGACCAGCGCCCGCCGCGCGAACGCGACCTCTCGTTGCGCGAGTACATCCTGTCGGGCGCCCGCGAGCTGGTCGAGATCGAGACCGAGCTGCAGGCGCTCGAGCAGGCGATGGCCGAGGGCGCACACGACGAGGGCACCCTCAGCCGCTACGCCGAGGCCCAGGCCCGGCTCGAGCACGCCGGCGGGCTACGGCTGGCGCGAGCGCGCGCTGTCCACGTTGCACGGGCTCGGCTTCCGCGAGGACCGCGACCTCGACCGGCCGCTGCACACGTTCTCCGGCGGCGAGCTGACCCGTGCCTCGCTCGGCCGGGCTCTGGCCGGCGCACCCGACCTCCTGCTGCTCGACGAGCCGACCAACCATCTCGACATCGCCTCGCTCGAATGGCTCGAGCAGCACCTGGTCGCGCTCGACGCCGCTGTCGTCCTCGTCGCCCACGACCGCTGGTTCCTGGAGGCGGTCGGCACCTCCGTGCTCGAGCTCGAAGCCGGCCGGGGGCGCTTCTTCGGCGGTCCGTGGAGCGCCTGGCGCAAGGAGAAGGCGGCGCGCGAGCTCGCGCTGGGCCGTGCCATCGAGCGCCAGCAGGCCGAGATCGAGCGGCTCGAGCGATTCGTCACCCGCTTCCGGGCCGGCACCCGGGCGCGTCAGGCTCAGTCCCGGGCCAAGAAGCTGCAGAAGATCGACCGCCTGAGCCGCGACCCGGTCGATGGGGCGGGGCTGGCCTTCGCGTTCAAGCCCCCCGAGCGCAGCGGTCGCGTCGTGTTCGAGTTCGAGAATGGGCGTATCTCGGTCGGCGATCGCGTCCTGCTCGACAGCGCCGAGCTGTGGCTCGAGCGGGGCGAGCACGTCTCGCTCGTCGGCCCCAACGGCGCCGGCAAGACGACGCTCATCGAGACGCTGGCCGGCCACCGCGAGCTGGCGGTCGCGCCTGCGGACGGCGGTCCGGTGGTCGAGGGCAAGCTGCGCACCGGACACAACGTGAAGATCGGGTACCTGTCCCAGCACGCCGAGGAGCTCGCCTCCGGCCGGGCCCGCACGCCGCTGGAGGCGACCACGCATCTGACCGGCCTGACCCCGGGCAAGGCACGGGCGCTGCTCGGGCGGTTCCTGTTCTCCGGCGAGGAGGCCGAGAAGCCGCTCGACGGGCTCTCCGGCGGCGAGCGCCGGCGGCTGTCGCTGGCCATCCTCGTCCACTCGGGGGCGAACGTCCTCATCCTCGACGAGCCGACCAACCACCTCGACCTGGAGAGCCGCGAGGCGCTCGAGCAGGCGCTGTCGGAGTTCCAGGGCTCGCTGCTGCTCATCTCCCACGACCGCGCGCTGCTGGACGCCGTCGGCACGCGGACGGTGGCGTTCGAGGAGCCGGACGACGCGGGCCCCGCCCGGTCAAGCGAGGCCGGACGCCGAGCGGGCGGCAGGTTCGCGACGCTGCGCTCCTACGTGGGCGGCTGGCCCGAATACGTGCGCGTGCGCGAGGAGCGCGCTCGAGCGGCGGCGGCCCGGCCGGCCAAGCCGAAGGCGGCTGCCCGGCCCGATCGCCCGGTGCGGGCCCGGCCTGAGCGAGCGGCGCGCTCGGCCCGCGACGAGCGGCGCCTCGAGGAGCAGATCGAGGCCGCCGAGGCGGCGCTGAAGGAGATCGAGGACGAGCTCGCCGATCCGACCGCCTGGGCGAACTCCGAGCGCGCGGCTGCCTCCACCGCCCGTCATGCCGCGGCCAAGCAGGCCGTCGACGAGCTCTACCGCCGCTGGGAGAAGGCTGTCGCCGGCTGATCCGGGCGGGACTAGACTTGTCGGCACTGTGAGCGTGAGTTCGACCGTCCGCAACGTCGCCATCGTGCTCGTCCTGGCCGCGATCGTCGACATCGTGCCTGGCGGCGGTACGGCGGCCGGCGTGCTCGGGCAGGCCGTCGCGCTCGCCTTCCTGGCCGCTCTGGCCTGGTTCGTGAGGCTGATGTACCGGCAGTACCGGTTCGCGCTCTACTCGCTCGGCGACCGCCGCCGGGCGGCGCTCTACGTCGCCGCCGGCGTGCTCACGCTCACGCTCACCGCCACCCACCGCCTGTGGGCGTCGAGCGAGGGCGAGGTGGCCTGGCTCGTGCTCATCGGCGGCTCGGTGTACGCGGCCGCGTCGATCGTGATCGCGGCCCGGCGCTCCTAGACCCGGGCCTGGGCGAACGTCACCAGCCGGCCGGCCTGCGGATCCCACAGCTTCAGGCGCACCGCGCGGAGCCCGTCCCACAGCGTCAGCGTCGGGACCGTGACGCCCTTGGCCACCGCATCGTGCGCGCGGCGGAGGTTGTAGTTCGGAATCCGCGCGTTGAGATGGTGGATGTGGTGAAAGCCGATGCTGCCGGTGAAGTACCGCAGGAAGGCAGGGAGCTTCAGGTAGGAGCTGCCCTGCAGCGCCGCGTCCACGTAGTTCCAGTCGGTGCCGGGGCGCCAGTACGCGTCCTCGAACTGGTGCTGGACGTAGAACAGCCAGATGCCGGTCGCGCCGGCCAGCCAGGCGGCCGGGCCCCACACGAGCAGGAAGTTCCCCACGCCGATCAGCCAGCACAGCGATCCGACCACGAGCAGCAGCGCGGCGTTGGTGGCGAGCACGCTGCGGCGCATGCGCGGGCGGGCATTGCGGGCGACGATGCGCGGTCCCACGACCATGGCCAGGATCGGGCCGAGCCCGAACATGACCAGCGGATGGCGGATGAACCGGTAGGCAAGGCGGCCGCGCCGCGAGCGCGCGTTGTACTCCTCGATGGTCAGCGTCTGGATGTCACCCACGCCGCGGCGGTCGAGATCGCCCGCTGTGGCATGGTGCACCGCGTGGTCGTGGCGCCAGCGGACGAACGGCGAGAGCACGAGCAGTCCCATCACCGCGCCCACCCACGCGTTCGCGCGCCGGCTCGGGAACAGCGACCCGTGGGTGCAGTCGTGGAAGACGACGAATACCCGGACCAGGAAGCCCGCGGCGGGGATCGCCAGCACCAGGGTGAGCAGGGGCGAGATGCTTCTGGCCAGGTACATCAGCACGCACAGGCCCAGATACGGCGCCGCCGAGGTCGCGACGTCGAGCGCCGCGCGCCACGTCGATGCCCGCGCGTGGACGCCCAGCGTTGCCTTCCATTGCCCGCGATCCGTTGTGCCTTCCATAGAGCCTCCGATGAATGATGAATGGTTCGGAGACGCACCACTTCCGGTCACGGTTGCGCTGGCGACCGGTAGCCTCTGGATCGAGAAGGGCGCGCGATCCTGGGTAACAGCGTAGCCGGATGGCGGCTGCGTGCCTACACTCGGCGCGCCGTGTCCCGGGAACTGCGCGAGACGATCGCCGACTGGCTCATGCTGATCGGCGCGGTGGCGGTCGTGGTCTCGCTGTTCCTGACCTGGAGCCACCAGCTGCCGCTCGCCTTCCGGCGAGCCTGGGCCGGCCCGGAGCTGGCCGGCGTGGCGGCGAACCCGACCGCCTGGCAGGTGTACTCGCTGGCCGACGTGTGCCTGGCCCTGGTGGCCGCCGGACTCGTCCTGGTCGCGTTCCTCGGCACGCGGCGAGCGCGCGTGATCGCGCTCGTCCCGCTCATCGTCGCCCTCGTGTTCGTCCGGCACGCCGCCGTGCGCCCGCCCACCAACGGTCTCGACCTGCAGAGCCCTCGGCCCGGAGCGGCCGCGGTGGCCGACCACGCGACGAGCGGCTTCGGCGAGACGCTGGCCACGATCGGGCTGGGCGCCGGGCTGGCGGGCCTGGTGGTGTCGTTCACTGCGGACTGACGTGGGCGCGGGCCCACCTATCCTCGGGATCGATGTCCGTCGTTCCCGCCGACCGCCGCCGCGAGCTCCCCGACGAGCCCGGCGTCTACCTGTTTCGCGACCGCCGCGGCAAGGTGCTCTACGTCGGAAAGGCGATCTCGATCCGCAAGCGCGTCGGCTCGCACTTCTCCAACCCGAGCACGCGGGCCGGGCGCGACCTGCTGCCGATGATCGAGCAGATCGAGGCGCTCGTCGTGCGGACCGAGGCCGAGGCGCTGCTGGCCGAGCAGAACTTCATCAAGCAGTACAAGCCTCGGTTCAACATCCGCCTGCGCGACGACAAGTCCTATCCCTACATCGCGATCTCGCTCGACGAGGACTTCCCGCGCGTGTACTTCACCCGCGAGCGCCACCGCCGCGACCGGGCGTACTTCGGCCCGTACAGCAACGCCAAGCGCGTGCGCTCGACGCTCGAGGTGCTCGGCAAGGTGTTCATGTTCCGCTCCTGCGAGGGGCCGACGCCCGGACGCCACAGCGGCTCGCCCTGCCTCGACTACTACATCAAGCGCTGCGAGGCCCCGTGCGTGGGGTACGTCAGCCGCGACGACTACCGGTCCGGGCATCGACGGGGTGATCGCGTTCCTGTCCGGCCGCTACCGGGAGATCGAACGCAAGCTCGACTACGAGATGCGCCTGGCCTCCGCCGAGCAGCGCTTCGAGGACGCCACCCGGGAGCGCAACCGGCTGACCGCGGTCCGCTCGCTGCTCGAGCGCCAGCGGATCGCCCGGGAGGCGGGTGGCACGCTCGACGCGATCGCGGTCGCCGTCTCAGAGACCGAGGCCAACGCGCAGGTGTTCCAGATCCGCGACGGCGTGCTGGCGGACCGCCAGAGCTTCTACCTCGACAATGCCGCCGGGGGTGACGTGGCCGAGGTGGCCGAGGCCTTCATCCTCCAGTACTACGCGAGTGCGATGATGGTGCCGCCGCTGCTCGTCGTGCAGCGCGAGCTGACCGACACGGCGGCGCTCACGGAGGCGCTGGCCGCCCGGCGCGGTGGAACGGTGGAGATCCGAGCCTCCGAGCGCGGGGACAAGCGCCGGATCCTCGAGCTCGCCGAGCGCAACGCGCAGCTCGCGCTCGACCAGGAGCAGCTGCGCTCCGAGCGCCGGCGCCAGCAGCGGGTCGAGGCGCTCGACGGACTCCAGCAGGCGCTCGGTCTCGACACGATCCCGCTGCGGATCGAGTGCTTCGACATCTCGACCCTGATGGGCACGAACACGGTCGCCTCGATGGTCGTGTTCGAGGGCGGGGTCCCGAAGAAGTCCGACTACCGGCGGTTCAAGGTCCACTTCGAGGCCGCAGAGTCCGGCACGGGCACGATCGGGCGGCCGGACGACTTCGCCGCCATGGAGGAGGTGCTCGGCCGGCGCATCCGCCGCTTCGAGCACCAGCGCGACGTCTCACCGCACGACAAGGAGTACGACCCGAGCTTCGCCGCCCTGCCGAACGTCATCGTCATCGACGGCGGCAAGGGTCAGCTGGCCGCCGGCCTGCGCGCGCTGGCGCCGTTCCGCGATCGCGGCGTGCTCGTCGTCTCGCTGGCCAAGCGCATCGAGGAGGTGTTCATCCCCGGGCGCCCCGAGCCGCTGCGGCTCGCCCACGACACTCCGGAGCTGCAGCTCCTGCAGCGCGTGCGCGACGAGGCCCACCGGTTCGCCATCACCCATCACCGCATCCGCCGCGACCGGGCGATGACCGCATCGATCCTCGACGAGCTGCCCGGCGTCGGGCCGGCCCGCAAGCGAGCCCTGCTCGCCCACTTCGGCTCGCCGGACGCGGTCCTGGGGGCGAGTCGCGAGGAGCTCGAGGCGGTGCCGGGCATGCCGGGCAAGCTCGCCCGGGATGTCTACCGGGAGTTGCACAAGACCGGGGATGTAGGGCTCCCCGGTCAGGCCTCGTCGGCTGAGGCGAGGCGAACACCTTCGACTGGAGTGCTGGAGTCCGGCCGTGACGCGATGGAACGGCACCTGGAGGCTGTCGTCCGAGCTGTTCCTCGCGTCCACGCAACAGCCGCGCGGGCACGCGTGGACTCTGGAACATGACATAGCTGTTCCAGCGTCCGCGCGAGCCGCCCCCTTGGACGCGTGGACTCTGGAACAGGTCGTCAGCCGCGAGCCACGGAGCCCCGCGCCAGCCGATGACCTCTCACGCCTGCCGCGACACCGCTTCTGGTGCCGACTCATACATGACATCCCAGTGAACGGCGTCAGGCGTCGGAGTGCTGGTCGGTATCGCCCGAGCGGGGCGTCGTCGTCGGCCGGCTGGGCCGGCAGCGCGTCCGCGGAGCCGCTCTGCGAGCCACCCTCGGCACCCGGCTCGTCCGGCTCGTCCTCCGGAGTGCGCTCGCGGGGTTCTTCGTGTTCGTGACGGGTCATGTCAGCCGCCTACCCGGCCTCGGCGCGGACATGCGCCCACTGAGCCCGGCTACTGCGTCAGCATGACCGCGCTGGCGGCCGGCAGCGTGATCGTGTACGCGCCGCCCGTGGCGACCGTCGGCGTGGTGCGCATCGGCGGCAGGGTGCCGGTCGCGGTCGAGGTCCCAAAGCTCCGGCCGCCGAGCGACACCCCGCTGGTGGCCGACGCCGAAGGCGCCTTCAGCCACTCGAGGCTCGCTGCGCCCCCCGCGGAGGGCACCTGCAGCGAGACGGTCTGCGCGCTCGTCGTGCTCTTGTTGATGAGCACGACCCGGATGCGGTTCGTGGTCGAGCGCGTGGCCCAGATCTTCACCGCCCCGGCCGGCGCGGTGACCGGGAGCAGCTGGGCGCCCGGGGGGAAGGCCTGCGAGAACATGAGCATGCCGTAGTACTCGGGGTGCACGAACGCCCGCCAGCCGTGCTTGGTGTGGGAGAACGTGAACAGCTCGTAGGGCGCACCCGGGAGCGTGTGCAGGTTGACCCCGTCGACGCCGATGCCGGCGAAGTTGAACAGGGTGTCGAGCACCCACAGCGAGGCGGCGAACGCGTTGCTGACGCCCTTGCGGCCCGAGCAGGCGGCGGAGTTCATCTCGGCCACCCGGAACGGGAGCCCGGCGTCGTGCGCCACCGTCACGTAGGGCGCGAGCGCCTGGGCCATGCCGCTCGAGGAGGTGTCGGCGAGCAGGCTGGGGATCGACGCGTACCCGGGGGCGATCGGGTTCTGCACGCACGCGCGCAGCGGATAGCGGTGGATCGTGACCAGCCCCAGCCGGGGCTCGGAGCCGATGAACTGCCCCAGCCCGCTCAGCCAGGTCAGCTCGGCGAAGGCCGGGCCGGCCAGCGGCAGGCTGGGCAGGACCGACGCCCACTGGCTGAAGTCCTGGGAGTACAGGCCGAGGTCGTAGTCGGGTGGGCGGGCGTAGTAGGACAGGCCGCGGTGCCCGTAGTACCAGGGAAAGGCGTTGTAGACGTCGGGTTCGTTGCCGATCTCGAGCGCCTCGATCGAGCCGCGGCCGACGCCCTGCACGAGCGCGCGCGCCTCTTCGGCGGCCAGCGCGGGCTCCCCGGCGGCCAGGTTGATGCCCAGGATGAGCCGGGCGTTCGCCGCCCGGGCCAGCGCCCGCGTGGTGGCCACCCAGTTCGGGGTGATGTCGTAGCGGATGCCGGGCGGCGGGATGCGCCCGCGCATCGGCCACCAGGTCTCGTCGGTGCTGTTGCCACCGATCCGGAGCACCGGCTGCTGGCCGGGGGCGAGGCCGTCGAGCAGGTGCACGAACACGGGGTTGATCGCCTTCGGATCGGCGCCGCTGTAGGCGTGCACGGCCTCGTATTCGAGCGATACGCCGACGAAGCCGGGGCCCATCGCCTGGCCGGTCGGGGTCGGGCTGACACTGGCCGAGATCGCCGGGTCGGCGTGACCGACCGCCGGATGGAGGAAGGCGAGTGACTGAGCCAGCACGGCGAACAGCGCCAACACGCAGCGAGGGCACCCCACGGGGCCATCGTGGCATACCCGCCCACGCACCCGCCCGACCGCCGTCTGCCCGGGCCGTCAACCTATAGGCGTGGCTCGCTCCCAGCCCAGCCCGCGTCCGGCGCCGGACGGCGCCGCCTCCGCGCTCACCGACCTGGTCATCATCACCGGCTTCTCGGGGGCCGGGAAGTCGACCGCGATGGCCGCCTTCGAGGACGAGGGCTACTTCTGTGTGGACAACCTGCCGTCCGAGATGATCCGCTCGCTCGTCGAGCTGTTCATGCACGCCGGCTCCAAGGTGGCCCGGGCGGCGGTCGTCTCCGACGTGCGCGGCGGCAGCTACTTCGAGGGCCTGGCCGAGATCCTCGAGGGGCTCGGCCGGGCCGGAGTCGCCCACCGTGTCGTGTTCCTCGAGGCCGAGGATCAGGCGCTGTTCACGCGCTACAAGGAGACGCGCCGCCGCCACCCGCTCGCCCCGGCCGGCAGCGTGGCCGACGGGATCGCGCGCGAGCGCGAGGTGCTGGCGCCGCTGCGCGAGCGCGCCGACGTCGTCATCGACACGACCGGCCTGACGGCGGCGATGCTGCGCCGCAAGCTGGCCGACGAGCTGTTGCCCTCGCACACCCCGGGCCGGCTCGTGGTCACCTTCCAGAGCTTCGGATTCAAGAACGGCCCGGCCCGCGATCCGGACCTGCTCTTCGACGTGCGCTTTCTGCCCAACCCGCACTACGAGCCCAAGCTGCGCCCGCTCACCGGAGAGGACCCCCGGGTGGTCGCGTTCATCGACCACGACGGCGATCTCGAACGCTTCTACGACCGCCTGCACCCGCTGCTCGACTACCTGCTGCCCGCCTACCTGGCCGAGGGCAAGGCCCACCTCGTGGTGGCGATCGGGTGCACGGGCGGGCGTCACCGCTCGGTGGCGATCGCCCGTCATCTGGCCGAGCGCTACCGCGATCGCCCCGAGTTCCTGGTCGAGGTCGCCCACCGGGACGCCGATCGGGCGCCATGAGGCGGGCATGATCGACCACGTCGGCTTCGAGGTGTCCGAGCTCGCGCGCTCGGCCCGCTTCTACGACGCCGTGTTCGGGGCCCTGGGCGCCCGGCGGATGATCGACTCCGAGCACGCCGTCGCCTACGGCGTCAACGGTCCGGTGTTCTGGATCGTGGTGCGCGGCCGCGCTCCCGGTCCCGGCTATGGCCACGTCGCGCTGGAGGCGAGCGGGAAGGCAGCCGTCGACGCCGCCTACGCGGCCGCGCTGAGGGCGGGCGGCAGCGACGCCGGAGCGCCCGGTCCCCGGCCCCAGTACGGGCGGCGCTATTACGCCGCCTACCTGTGCTGATCCCGACGGCCTGAAGGTCGAGGTGGTCAGCCGCCGCTGAGCCTCGGCGCCGCCTGCGCCGGCCGGGCGCGGGGCCAGGCCGACCGGATACCCTTGCCGTGCCGGCGGGACGTCGGCTTTTCTCTGGCTCACGACAAGGGAGAGATGCACCCATGCCGGTACGCGTCGGAATCAACGGCTTCGGCCGCATTGGCCGGAACGTCTTCCGCGCCGCCTACGAGCGAGGCGCCGACATCGAGTGGCTCGCCGTCAACGACCTTGTCGATCCGCCGCACGATCGCCCACCTGCTGAAGTACGACTCCAACTACGGCCCGTTCCCGGGCACCGTGGAGGCCACGGACACCGGCCTGCGGGTCGACGGCAAGGAGATCCGCGTGCTCGCCGAGCGCGACCCGGGCGCGCTGCCCTGGTCAGAGCTCGGCGCTGAGGTCGTCATCGAGTCCACCGGCCTGTTCACCGACCGTGAGAACGCGAGCAAGCACCTCGAGGCCGGGGCCCAGAAGGTCGTCATCTCCGCCCCGGCCACGAACCCCGACGTGACCGTGGCGCTGGGCGTCAACTTCGACGAGGCCTACGACCGCGGCGAGCACCGGATCGTCTCCAACGCCTCGTGCACGACGAACTGCCTGGCCCCGATCGCCAAGGTGCTCCACGACACCGTCGGCATCAGGCACGGCCTGATGACCACGATTCACGCCTACACCGCCGACCAGCGCCTGCAGGACATGCCCCACCGCGACCTGCGCCGGGCCCGGGCCGCCGCGGTCAACCTGATCCCGGCCTCGACCGGCGCCGCCAAGGCGATCGGGCTCGTCATCCCGGCCCTGAACGGGAAGCTGCAATGGCTTTGCGGTGCGCGCCCCCGTCCCGACCGGCAGCGTCGTCGACCTGACCGTCGAGACCGAGCGCGAGACCTCGGTCGAGGAGGTCAACGCGGCCCTCAAGGCCGCCGCCGAGGGCCCGCTGGAGGGCATCCTCCGCTACACCGAGGACCCGATCGTGTCGAGCGACATCGTGAAGTCGACCGCCTCCTCGATCCTCGACTCCCAGCTGACCGCGGTCATGGACGGAACGATGGTCAAGCTCGTGGCCTGGTACGACAACGAGTGGGGCTACTCGAACCGCATCGTCGACCTCGTGGGCAAGCTCCTGTGAGGACGCTCGAGGACCTGGGTGAGCTGGACGGCCGGCGCGTCCTCGTCCGCGTCGACTTCAACGTTCCGCTGGACGAGGGCCAGGTGGCGGACGACACCCGGATCCGGGCCGCCCTGCCGACGATCGAGTGGTTGCGCGAGCGCGGTGCCCGGGTCATCCTCGTCTCCCACCTCGGGCGCCCGAAGGACCGCGATCCCAGCCTCTCGATGCGCCCGGCCGCCGATCGCCTGGCCGAGCTGACCGGCGCCGACGTCACGCTCGCCCCGGCGGTGATCGGCGAGGACGTGCGGGCCTATGCGGAGAACCTGCGCGCCGGGGACATCCTCGTGCTCGAGAACGTCCGCTACGAGCCGGGGGAGACGAAGAACGATCCGGAGCTCGCCCGCGCGCTGGCCGAGCTGGCCGACGCCTACGTCAACGACGCATTCGGGGCCGCCCATCGCGCGCACGCCTCGACCGAGGGGGTGGCCCGACTCGTCTCGGAGCGGGCCGCCGGGAGGCTGCTCGACCGCGAGGTCAGCACGCTTCGCCACGTGCTCGAGGATCCGGCCCGGCCGCTCGTCGCCGTGCTGGGCGGGGCGAAGGTGAGCGACAAGATCGCCGTCATCGAGCGCTTTCGCGACCATCGCCGACACCATCCTCATCGGGGGCGCCATGTGCTTCCCGTTCCTGGCCGCTCAGGGCCACTCGGTCGGCGACTCGCTGTGCGCGGCCGCGGACGTCGAGCTGGCGCGCCGGACCCTGGAGGGCACCGGCGAGGCCCGGGCCAGCCTCGAGCTTCCGGTCGACCTCGTGGTGGCCGAGCGCTTCGCCGCCGACGCCGCCCCCGAGCCGCTCGACGGCGTCGACGTGCCCGAGGGGCGCATGGGCCTCGACATCGGCCCGCGCACGGCGCAGGCCTATGCGGCGGCGATCGCCGGCGCCGGCACCGTGTTCTGGAACGGCCCCATGGGCGCGTTCGAGCTCGCCCCGTTCGCCGCCGGCACCCGCGCGGTCGCCGAGGCGGTCGCCGACTCGCCGGCCACCACCGTGGTCGGGGGCGGGGACTCGGCCGCCGCAGCGGTGAAGTTCGGTCTCGCCGACCGGGTCAGCCACCTGTCGACCGGCGGCGGGGCCGCGCTCGAGCTCGTCGAGGGCCGCGAGCTTCCCGGGGTCGCGGTGCTCGAGTCATGAGCCGGACCCCGTTCATCGCCGGCAACTGGAAGATGCACAAGACGGTCGAGGAGGCCGAGGCGTTCATCCAGGGCCTGCTCCCGCGCGTGTCGAGCGCCGACGGCGTCGACGTGGCGATCTGCCCGCCGTTCCTCGCCCTGCAGGCGATGATCGACTCGACCCGCGGGTCGCGCGTCGAGGTGTTCGCCCAGACCATGCACCAGGCCGACTCCGGTGCGTTCACCGGCGAGGTGGCGCCGCCGATGCTCTCGGAGCTCGGCGTGCACGGGGTCATCCTCGGCCACTCGGAGCGCCGCGAGATGTTCGGTGAGACCGACAAGGCGCTGGCCCAGAAGGTGCCCGCCGCGCTGGCCGCCGGTCTGGTGCCGATCCTGTGCGTGGGCGAGACCGAGGATGAGCGCGAGGCCGGCGACACCGAGCGCAAGCTCCGCCACCAGGTCCAGGAGGACCTGGCCCGGGTGCCCGAGGAGCGCCTCGGCGACGTGGTGATCGCCTACGAGCCGATCTGGGCCATCGGCACCGGGCGCGTGGCCGCCCCCGAGCAGGCCCAGGAGGCGATCGCGTTCGTGCGCGCGCTCGTGGCCGGGCGCTCGCGCGAGCAGGCCGAGCGCACGCGTGTCCTGTATGGCGGGAGCGTGAAAGCCGACAACGCGGCCGAGCTGCTCGCGCTGCCCGACGTCGACGGCGCGCTGGTGGGCGGCGCCAGCCTCGACCCCGAGTCCTTCGCCGCCATCGTCGGGGCCGCCCGCTGATGGTCGGGCGCTTCGAGCGTGATGCGCTCGATCTGCCCGTCCCGTCGGCCGTGCTCGTCGTTCTCGATGGCTGGGGCCTCGCACCCGACGGTCCGGGCAATGCGGTGTCGCTTGCCGCCACACCGGTCTTCGACGAGCTGTGGGAGCTCTACCCGCACACCCAGCTGACCGCTTGCGGTCCCGCCGTCGGGCTTCCCGAGGGCCAGATGGGCAACTCGGAGGTCGGCCATCTCAACCTCGGCGCCGGCGCGGTGATCAAGCAGGACCTGACCCGCATCGACGAGGCGGTGGCCGGCGGGGCGCTGGGCGAGAACGCCGTGCTGCGCGACGCGTTCACCGCCGCACCGCGGGTCCACCTCATCGGCCTGGTCTCCGACGGCGGCGTGCACTCGGGGCTCAGCCACCTGGAGGCGCTCATCCGGCTCGGGGCCGAGCTCGGGGTCGAGGACCTCGTTCTGCACGCGTTCACCGACGGACGCGACACGCTGCCGACCTCGGGCGCCGGGTTCCTCGACACGGTCGAGGGCTGGATGGCACAGGCGGGGGCCGGGCGGGTGGGCACGGTGCTCGGCCGCTACTACGCCATGGACCGCGACCGCCGCTGGGAGCGCGTGCAGCGCGCGTATGACCTGCTCGTGCACGGCCGGGCCGAGCACGAGGCCGGCAGCGGCGCCGAGGCGGTGCGCGCGGCCTACGCGCGCGAGGAGACCGACGAGTTCATCACGCCGGTCAGGGTCGGTGAGGAGGCGCGGATCCGGCCCGGTGACTCGGTGCTCGCGTTCAACTTCCGTCCCGACCGGATGCGCGAGATCACCCGGGCGCTCGCCGACCCGGAGTTCGGCGAGGTCGACCGGGGCGACGGCAAGCCGATCGAGCACTACGCGACGATGACGGAGTACGAGGAGGGCTGGCCATATCCGGTCGCCTTCCCGCCCGCCCGCCCGGCGACGACGCTCCCGGCCGTGCTGGCCGGCCGCGGCGCCCGTCAGCTCCACGTCGCCGAGACCGAGAAGTACCCGCACGTCACGTACTTCTTCGGCGGGGGCGAGGAGCGCCCCTACGAGGGCGAGCGCCGCGAGCTCGTCGACTCGCCGCGCGAGGTCCCCACCTACGACCACAAGCCGCAGATGAGCGCCCGCGAGGCCGCGGCCGCATTCGTGCGCGCCTGGGGCGAGGACCAGCCGGCATTCGGGATCATCAACTTCGCCAACCCCGACATGGTCGGCCACACCGGCGTCATCCCGGCGGCGGTCGAGGCGATCGAGACCGTCGACGGCTGTCTGGGCGACCTCGTCGAGGCGGTGCATGCCAGCGGCGGCGTGTGCCTGATCACCGCCGATCACGGCAACGCCGATCACATGCTCGAGCCCGACGGCAGCCCGAATACCGCCCACTCGCTCAACCCGGTGCCGGTCATCGTCACCGCGCCCGGACTGTCGCTGCGGGGAGGCGGGGTGCTCGCCGACGTGGCGCCGACACTGCTCGAGCTGCTCGGCATCGACGCACCCGCGGAGATGACGGGCCAGTCGCTTATTTCCGCGACCTGAGCGCATCTCGCCTCTGCCGTTGCCGTGATCCCCGCCAGGGGATCAAGATCTGCTGCCAGGAGTCGAAAAAGACTTGACAAGAGCCGACTTAGATCTTCTATAATCGTCGGCGTGGCATCACCAATCTTCCACGGAGGTTTCAATGGCACTCATTCGCTGGGAACCGGTGCGTGAGCTGGGCACGATCCAGAACGAGATGAACCGGCTCTTCAACACCTTCTTCGACACCCCGACGGCGGGCGGGGCGGGCGTCGCGCCGCGCCGCTGGATCCCGCCCATGGACCTGGTCGAGACCGAGGGCGAGTTCGTCCTGCGCGCCGACCTGCCCGGCCTGTCGGAGGGCGACGTCAACATCGAGATCGAGGACAACGTGCTCACGATCTCCGGTCAGCGCACGTCTGAGCACGAGGGCCGCAAGGACGGCTTCTACCGGCTCGAGCGGGCGTGGGGCGCGTTCTCCCGCTCGCTGACCCTGCCCGAGGGCATCAACGCCGAGGCCGTCGCGGCCTCATTTGACCGCGGCGTGCTCGAGGTCCACATCCCCAAGCCCGAGCAGCGCAAGCCGCGCAAGGTCGCGATCTCGGTCGGCGCTCGCTCCGACGCCGAGACCATCGAGGGCACCGGCCACACCGCCGGCGAGCCCAACGGCACGGCGCCCGAGCTGGCCGGCAGCGCCGCCTGAGCGCGGCCAGTCCGGGCTGCCGGTGACCGACGCCCCCGGAGCTTCCGGGGGCGTCGGCGCGTCCTGGGAGTGGACCGGCGCGTTTCTCGCTCACCCGGCCGGGGGTAGGTACGGACCCGCCCAACGGGAGGTAGAGATGGCGAGCGCAGATTTGACAGGCGAGCAGACGCTCGGGACGATCGAGACCAACATCCCGGCCCGACTGGACCGGCTCCCGTGGTCGCGCTGGCACTGGCGCATTCTCATCGGGCTTGGCACGGTGTGGATCCTCGACGGGCTCGAGGTCACGATCGTCGGCTCGATCGCCGGAGCAATCTCGGCCAAGGGCAGCGGCATCAACATCTCGGCCGCCAACATCTCCGGCCTTGCGGCCACGCTCTACGTGATCGGCGCCTGCTGTCGGGGCGCTCCTGTTCGGTCGGCTGACCGACATGTTCGGGCGCAAGAAGCTGTTCATGATCACACTCGGTGTGTACCTGGTGGCCACCTTCCTGACCGCCTTCTCCTGGACGCCGTGGTTCTTCTTCCTCTGCCGGTTCGTCACCGGCATGGGCATCGGCGGCGAGTACAGCGCGATCAACTCGGCCATCGACGAGCTCATCCCGGCCGAGCACCGCGGGCGTATCGACATCCTCATCAACGGCACCTACTGGGCGGGGGCGGCGGCCGGCGCGCTGCTGTCAGTGGCCGCGCTGCACATCTTCTCCCCGCTCCTGCAGTGGCGGGTGTGCTTCGGACTCGGCTTCATCCTCGGGCTGGCCATCCTCATCGTGCGCCGTCACGTGCCCGAGAGCCCGCGCTGGCTGTTCATCCACGGCCACGAGGACGAGGCCGAAGCGGTGACGCGCGATATCGAGCGCCAGGTCATGGAGTCGACCGGCACCCAGCTCGACGATCCGGACGACTCGATCACCATCCAGCAGCGCGAGTCGATCCCGCTGCTGCAGATCGTCCGGGCGATCGTGGCCACCTACCCGAAGCGCACGGTGCTCGGCCTGTCGCTATTCATCGGCCAGGCCTTTCTCTACAACGCCATCTTGTTCGGCTACGCGACATTGCTGAGCCGGTTCTTCCACGTGTCCACCGCCGACGCGCCGTACTACCTGGTCGCCTTCGCCGCGGGCAACCTGACCGGTCCGCTCGTGCTCGGGCCGCTGTTCGACAGCGTGGGGCGCAAGCCCATGATCTCGGGCACCTACATCCTGTCCGGCGTGCTGCTGCTCATCACCGGCTACCTGTTCGAGCAGGGCTCGCTGAACGCCGGGACGCTGACGCTGTGCTGGTGCGTGGTGTTCTTCTTCGCCTCCGCCGGCGTGAGCGCCGCGTACCTGACGGTGAGCGAGGTGTTTCCGATGGAGACCCGGGCGCTCGCCATCGCCATCTTCTACGCCGTCGGCACCGGTGTGGGCGGCGCCGTCGGGCCGCTCATCTTCAGCCACATGGTCAACTCCGGCAGCAGCTCGAAGGTGTTCGGCGCCCTCGCGCTGGGAGCCGGGCTGATGATCATCGGCGGTCTGGTCGAGCTCGTCTTCGGCGTGAAGGCCGAGCGCATGCGGCTCGAGGGCATCGCCAAGCCGCTCACTGCGGTCGAAGGTGCGGTGCGCGACACCGCGGCGCGGGCCGGGAGTGCCGCGTCGCATTCGCTGCGCCCGCCGCGCACGCGTACCACGTGACACCGGCTCCGGCGCCGCCTCGCCGCGGCGACGGAGCGCGTATGGTCCGCCGCCGTGTTCACCATCCGCGCCCGCGACGGCGCCTCCCGCGCCCGGACGGGCACGCTGCACCTCACCCACGGCGAGGTCCGGACACCGGCTTTCGTCCCGCTGGCCACCAAGGGCACGGTCAAGACGCTCGAGCCCCGCGACGTGCGCGAGCTCGGCTACGAGATGGTGCTCGGCAACACGTTCCACCTGTTCATCGCGCCCGGGGCGGAGCTCGTGGCCGAGTTCGGCGGCCTGCACCAATTCATGCGCTGGGACGGCCCGATCATCACCGACTCCGGCGGCTTCCAGGTGTTCTCGATGGGTCACGGCGGGGTGGCCGACGAGATCAAGGGCCGCTCCTCGACGCGCGACCGCCGCGCGCTCGTCGATCCTGTCGATCGAGGAGCGCGGCGTGCGCTTTCGCTCCTATCTCGATGGCAGCGAGCGCTTCATGGGCCCGGAGGAGTCGATGGCCGTGCAGGCGGCGCTCGGGTCCGACATCGCGCTCTCCTTCGACGAGTGCACCCCGTTTCACGTCACCCGCGACTACACCGCGCGCTCGACCGAGCGCACCCATCGCTGGCTCGCACGCTGCCTGAGCTGGCACGCCGAGCACGGGCCGGCCGGCCAGGCCGTGTACGGGATCGTGCAGGGCGGGGTGGAGGAGGATCTCCGGCGCGAGTCAGCCGCCGCCGTGGCGGCCAGCGGCTGCCCCGGGATCGCCATCGGCGGCTCGCTCGGCCAGGACAAGCCGCAGATGTACGAGGTGGTGGGCTGGACGACGGCGGCGCTCGAGCAGCATGCACCCGAGCGGCCGCGCCACCTGCTCGGAATCGGGGACATCGACGACCTGGTCGCCGGGGTCGAGCTCGGCATCGATACGTTCGACTGCGCGCTGCCCACCCGCATGGGCCGCCACGGCGTGGCTCTGATCCCCGATCCGGCCGGGCGCTGGCGCCTCGATCTGACCAAGGGCCGCTGGCGCCACAGCCAGGAGCCGATCCTCGACGGCTGCCCGTGCCCGGCCTGCGCGCCCGGGTTCACCCGCGGCTATCTGCACTACCTGCTTCGCGCCGGCGAGTACACGGGCATGCGCCTGCTCACCCTCCACAACCTGTCCTACATCGGGCGGCTGATGGCCGACCTGCGCGCGGCCATCGCCGAGGGGCGGCTGGCCGAGCTCGCCGCGGCGGTGCGGGCGGGGGCGGCCCCGGCCGGGTAGCGCTACTTCTTCGTGTTCGCGCCGATCAGGCTGCGGAACTGGTCGAGCGCCGTGTGGAAGTCGTTGCTGAAGGTGTGCTGGATGTGCAGCGCCGTGCTCGAGGTCGAGTTGGCGATGCTGAGCGCGACCACGACGGCGGCGGCGCCCAGGCACAGGAGCGCGAGCAGGAAGAACATCCGCCGGACCGCGCGGCCGCTGCCCCGCTGGCGGGCCGGCGGGGGCGCAACCGCTCGCCGCGCGTAGGGGTCGGACCGGCGCGAGTGGGGCTCGGGCACCCGGGGCGCCGCCGCCCGCCGGGGCTCGAGCCGGCGCACTGCCGCGGGGCTGGGCTCGGCCGCCACCGGAGCGCCGGCCAGCCGGGTGGCGCTGGTCGCCGTGCGGTCGACGCGTCCGAATACGCGCGTGGCCCCGGTGTCGGCGGCCTCGAGCGCGGCGGCGCCGATCCCCGTCGCCTCGGTCCGGTACGGATTGACGCCCGCCGCGCCGTCACGCAGCGCGTCGGCCAGTGCGCCGGCGTCGGTGGGCCGGTGCTCGGCCTCGATGGCCAGCGCCATGCCGACGGCGATCGCCAGCGCCCGCGGCACGGCCGGATTCAGCTCGTCGAGCCGCGGCGGCGCGTCGTGCTGCTGCTTGAGCGCGAGCTCCGACAGCGAGGAGGCCTCGTAGGGCAGGCGTCCGGACAGCAGCTGGTAGGCGACGACACCGAGCGAGTACAGGTCGGCTCGCGGACCGGCCTCCTCGCCGCGCGCCTGCTCCGGGGCGAGATACGCGGCCGTCCCGAGCACCGAGCCGACCTGGGTGATGCTCGACTGGTCGGTGGCCCGGGCGATGCCGAAGTCGGCCAGCTTGACCACGCCGGAGTCCGAGACGAGCAGGTTGCCGGGCTTGACGTCGCGGTGCACGACGCCGCCCCGGTGGGCGTAGTCGAGGCCACGGCACGCCTGGACGAGGATGTCGACGCCCTCCTGCACCTCGAGGCGGCCCCGTTCGCGCAGGAGCTCCGCGCAGGAGCGGCCGGGCACGTGCTCCATGACGATGAAGTGCTGGTGCTGGCGCTCGTCGAAGCCGAAGTCGAACACCTGGACGATGTTCGGGTGGACGAGGCGGGCGGCGGAGAGCGCCTCGCGCCGGAACCGCGACACGAACGCCGGGTCGTCGGCCAGGTGCTCGGCGAGCAGCTTCAGCGCCACGTAGCGCTCGAGCCGCTGGTCGAAGGCAAGCTGGACCGTGGCCATGCCGCCCGTCCCGAGGCGGCCCTCGATGCGGTACCGCCCCGCGATCGTCGCTGCGTCTGGCATCGTCAGCTACCCACCTTGCTGCAGGCGTGAGCCCACATCGCCGCTCTGGCCGGAGGCGCCCGGCCCGTTTCCACCGCCGTTGCCCGACCCGTTTCCGGTGTCGAGCCCGGCGCCGCCGGTTCCCCCTCCCGTAGAAGAAGTACCCGTGGTGGACGAGCTGGTTGCAGAGGTCGAGCTGCTCGTGCTCGACGAGCTGCTCGTGGTCGGTGTCGTGCTCGAGGAGCTGGAGGTGGTCGTCGGCGTGCTGGTCGACGTGCTCGTCGTCGTCGTGGTGCTCGTCGACGGTGGTCGGCGTGCTGGCGGTGGTGGCCGGGCAGGTCGTGCTCGCATCCGCGGCCACCTGGTTGGCGCCCTGAGTGACGGCCGAGCTGAGGGTGGGGTCGATCCCGCCCAGGCTGGCGGCGGAGTTCGTCAGGGTCGTGGCAGCCTGAGCCGCCTGGCCGCACTGACGGGCGGCCACGGCGGAGGAGACGGCGTTCAGTTGGTTGTTCAGCGTGCTCGCCTGGTCGGCGGACAACAGTCCGCCGCTGCTGGCGCATCCGGCCAGCAGCGCGAGGGCAAAGCCCAGCACGCCGGCGAGCAGCGCGCGGGGGAGGTAGCGCATCCGGTCCGCTGACTTTAGAGGCTCAGTCCGTTGAACTCGGGTTAGCACTCTCTCACTGGCCGAAGTAGAGCCGCTCGGCCAGCGAATCGGGGAGCCGGGCGGCCCGGATGGCCGCCGGCCGCCCCGTCGATGTCGTAGCTGACCCGGTGATACTCGGCTGTCCAGGCGGCGAGATCGAGCTCCAGCCAGGCCGCGCGCGGGTCGCCGTCGCGCGGCTGCCCCACGCTGCCGGGGTTGATCAGCCATTCGCCCTCGCTGATGTCGAGCTGCTCGCCGGCCGCCCGGGTCTGCCCGGTGGCCGCCTGGCCCGGGGCGCGCCAGAAGGACAGCGCGACGTGCGAGTGGCCGATGAGCGCGATCCGATTGCTCTGCACGTCGAGGCACAGCTCGGCCTGCAGCGAGGACAGGACGTACTCCCAGACGGGATCGCGCGGGCTGGCGTGGTAGAGAGCGACCGCCTCGTCGCTGCGCGAGGGCTCGAGCTGGCAGAGGTAGCCGAGCGTGCCGGGCGCGATCGTGGCCTGGGTCCAGCGGGCGGCGAGCGCCGCGCCGCGCGAGAACTCCTCCAGGGCCAGGCGCCCGCAGACGCCGAGATCGTGGTTCCCGGCCAGGCACACGGCCGCGTTCGTGCGCGCGAGCTCCACGCAGGCGTCGGGATCGGCGCCGTAGCCGACGAGGTCCCCCAGGCACCACAGCTCCTCGCAGTCGCGGTCGGCCACGGCCTCGAGCACCGCCTCGAAGGCGTGGCGGTTGCCGTGGATGTCGGACACGATGGCCAAACGCATGTCTCTACAGTCTGGCTGGTGAGGGCCCTCGCTCGTCCTGCCGTGCTCGGACCCGCGGCGCTCACGCTCGCCTGCGCCGAGCTCGGCGCGCGGTTGCTGGCTCCCCGCCACCCGCTCCCGGATCCGGTTCCCGTCGATCTGGAGACGCATTTCAGCCGGGCCGAGATCGCCCGGGGCGCGCGCTACGCGCGACCCCAGATGGCGATCGGGCTCGGCCGCGGGGCCCTCGAGCTCGGCGTGCTCGCCGCGGCAGCGCGGCGGGCCGGGCGGCGCTCCGATGGCCTGCCGGCGGGTCCCGGAGGCGGTGCGGCGGTGGCCGCCGGCCTGGGGGTGGCCGGCACCGTGGCCGGGCTGCCGCTCTCCGCACTCGCCCGCCGGCGCTCGCTCGCCGCCGGCCTGGCCACCCAGAGCTGGCGGGACTGGGGCCTTGACCTGGTCAAGGGCGGCGCGATCGAGGCCGGGCTGTCCGGGGCCGCCGGAGCGCTCCTCAGCGCGCTCATCGTCCGCTCTCCGCGGCACTGGTGGCTGCCCGCGGCCGGCGCGGTCGTGGCTGCCGGCGCCGGCCTCGGCGCGCTCGCACCCGTGCTGCTCGACCCGGTGTTCAATGACTTCACCCCGCTCCCCGAGGGTGAGCTGCGCGCGGACGTGCTGGCGCTTGCCGCGCAGGCCGGCGTCCGGGTCGGTGCGGTGTTCAGCGTCGACGCCAGCCGCCGCACGACGGCCGCCAACGCGTACGTGACCGGGCTCGGACCGACGAAGCGGGTCGTGCTGTTCGACACCCTGCTGGACCGCTACAGCCGTGACGAGGTGCGGACCGTCGTCGCCCACGAGCTCGCGCACGTCGCCCACCGGGACGTGCTGCGCAGCCTGGGCTTTGCCGCGCTCGTGGCCGGGCCGCTCGCCTTCGCCACCCAGCGCGTGGCCGCCGAGGTGGCGCCGGGCGCCCCGGGCGCGGCTCAGCTGCCCGGCCTCGCCCTGGCCGCCTCACTGCTCGCCGCCCCGACCGGCCTGTCCGCCAGCCGGCTGTCGCGGGCGGTCGAGCGGCGCGCGGACGCCGACGCGATCGCGCTCACGCGGGCGCCGGAGGCCTTCATCTCGTTCGAGCGCGCGATCGCCCTGCAGAACGTGGCCGACATCGACCCGCCGGTCTGGGCACGCGTGCTGGCCAGCCACCCGTCGACCGCGGAGCGGATCGGCGCCGCGCTGGCGGCCTCCTAGGGGGCGGATTCCCCGGGAGAAATCGCTCTGCGATTTCTCCCCCAGCGAATCCGCCTCAGGCGGATTCGCCGCCGCC
This sequence comes from uncultured Solirubrobacterales bacterium, assembly GCA_963848745.1. GTDB lineage: Bacteria > Actinomycetota > Thermoleophilia > Solirubrobacterales > Solirubrobacteraceae > Palsa-465. The sequence continues at coordinate 728,234 of CAWKEO010000004.1, forward strand.
GCCGTACTCGGGGAGGTTCTTGATCCCCTCGCGGGTCTGCCACTTGGAGTAGTTGTCCTGCATCGCGTCGATCAGCTCCCGCATGAAGCGGGGGGAGAGGTTGATGCGCGAGACGACCACGCCCGGGATCTCGTCATCCTCCACCTCGTGGTCGACGCGGGCGAACGTGACGGTGAACTCGTAGTCCGAGTGGCTCACGTTGGCGAAGTTCGCGTAGACGCCGGCCATGATCTCCGGCGAGAAGTGGATGTTGATGTGGCGCTCGGGCCGGTTGGGATCATCCATGCGCCCTAGTATCGCATCGTGCGGATCCTCGTCGTCGCCGTCGGCCGGCTGCGCCCACCGTACGCCGACGATGTCCAGCACTACCAGAAGCTGATCGCCCGCCACGCCCGGCTCGAGCTTGTCGAGGTGCGCGAGGACGACCACCTGGCGCGGCGCCTGCCCGAGCGGGCGTTCGTGTGCGCGCTGGAGAGCACGGGCGAGGCGATGGACTCGGTGGCGTTCAGCCGCTTCCTGGAGGACCGGCGCCAGGGCGGCCGCGACGTGTGCTTCGTGATCGGCGGCCCGTTCGGCCTCGAGCTCGACGGCGGCCACGTCGATCACCGCCTGTCACTCGGGCCGATGACCCTGCCCCACCAGCTCGCCCGCGTCGTCCTGCTCGAGCAGCTCTACCGCGCTCACAAGATCCTGGCCGGCGAGCCCTACCACTACTGAGGGCACGGCATCCCCCGGGAGCGCGGAGGTACGCTGCGAGAGGACCATGATGGATCCTCTCCGCCAGCTCGCCGACACCGTCTCGAGCGCCGCCAGCACGCTCCGCGACGGCGCGGGGCCGGCGCCGGCCCAGCTGAGGCTCGAGCGGCCCAAGCACGCCGGTCTGGGCGACTACTCGACCAATGCCGCGATGCTGCTGGCGCCGACGCTCGGGATGGCGCCCCGGGCGATCGCGGAGCGGCTCGGCACCGAGCTGGCATCGCAGCTGGGCGAGGATCTCGACCGGACCGAGATCGCCGGACCGGGATTCCTCAACCTGTTCCTGAGCGACGACTGGCACCGGCGCACGCTCGCCACCATCGTGGCGGCCGGAGCCGGCTTCGGATCCGGGGGCGCCGAGCGCTCCGAGCGTGTCCTGGTCGAGTTCGTCTCCTCCAACCCGACCGGCCCGCTGGTCGCCGCGGCGGGACGCCACGGTGCCTACGGCGACGCGCTGGCCCGGATCCTCGAGCACCACGGCCATCACGTGGAGCGCGAGTACTACTTCAACGACGCCGGGAACCAGATCAGCCTGCTCGGCGCCTCCGTCCAGGCCCGGGCCCGGGGGCAGGAGGTGCCCGAGGGCGGCTACCAGGGCGACTACGTCCACGAGCTGGCCGAGGAGATCCCCGGCGCCGCCGACGCCGACGTCGAGGAGCTGGCTCGGCGGGCGGTCGACATCATGCTCGCCCGGATCACGGCCACGCTCGAGCGCTATGGAGTCCACTTCGACCGTTTCTTCAGCGAGCGCACGCTGCACGAGGGCTCGCCAAACGGTGTGCAGCGGGCGCTCGGCGAGCTCGAGGCGGCCGGGCACATCTACCGGGCCGAGGGCGCGACCTGGCTGCGCACGACGACGTTCGGCGACGACAAGGACCGCGTCGTGCTCCGCTCCGACGGCCGTCCCACCTACCTGGCCGCCGACATCGCCTACGTGCAGAACAAGCGGGCGCGCGGCTTCGAGCGCCAGCTCATCCCGGTCGGCTCCGACCACCACGGGTGGGGCCGGGAGATGAAGGCGGTGATGGAGGCGCTCGGCGGCGACCCGGACACGATCGAGACGCCGTTCATCCAGTTCGTCCACCTCGTGTCCGGCGGCTCCACCGCGGCCATGTCGAAGCGCCGGGGCGAGTTCGTCACCCTCGACGAGCTGCTCGACGAGATCGGCGTGGACGCCACGCGGTTCTTCATGCTCCAGCGCTCGCACGACCGTACGCTCGATCTCGATCTCGACCTCGCTCGCTCCCAGTCGCGCGAGAACCCGGTCTACTACGTCCAGTACGCCCACGCTCGCATCGCCTCGATGCTTTCTCGCCTGGAGCCGGCGCGGCGGGAGGCGGCGCTGACCGGTCCGCCGGCGTGGGGAGGCGGCGCGCTGGACCCTCACGAGCGCGCGCTCGTCCAGCAGCTGGCCGCCCTGCCGGCGGAGATCGCCGAGAGCGTGGCACGGCGGGCGCCCCACCGCATGGCCGGCTACGCGCTCGCCCTCGCGCAGGAGTTCACCGGCTTCTACGAGCACTGCCACGTCGTGGGCGCCGAGCCGGCGGAGGTCGAGTCGTTCCGGATCGCGCTCTCCTCGGCCACCCAGGGCGTGATCGCGCTCGTGCTCGGGCTGCTGGGCGTCTCGGCGCCCACGTCGATGTAGCGACGCTCTAGGCCGCGCGCTCGACGCTGGCGCCGGCCTGCTCGAAGCGCTGTGCGGCGGCGACGAACTCGGCGAACAGCCTCGCCTGGGCGGCATGCTCGACCAGGCACTCGGCGTGCCACTGGACCCCGACCATGAATGCGCGGTCCACCGCCTCGAGGCACTCGACCGTCCCGTCGCGGGCGCGACCTGTCACGGCGAGCCGGTCTCCGAGCTCGGCCACCGCCTGGTGGTGGCAGGAGTTGACCTTGATCCGCCGGCGGCCCAGAGTCTTGCTCAGGCGGCTCGGGCCGGCCAGCGTCACCCGGCCAAGCTCATCCACGCGCCCGAGGTTCTGGATGAGAATCGCTTCCTGGCCGCTCGCGACGGCATGAACGCGGACCTGATCGATCCGGTGGCCGAGCAGCGCGTCCCGGCCCGCGCGCTGCTCGCGGACCTGCTCGCCGCCGGGCTGCCCCACGCCGAGGAGCTCGGCTGCGCCGACGCCTTCGGAGCGCTGGCCGATCTCGCCGGCGAGAGCGGCGCCCAGTGGCAGCGGTCCATCGCCGCCTCACGCTCTCTGCCCCACGTGGTGGCCGCGCTGGCCGCCAGATTCAGCCCGTCCTGAGCGGCCGACCGGCTCCCGCGGCGCAGCGCCCGGGCACGGCCCGCTACCCGTCGAAGCGACCGAGGTCCTCGTCGAGCCGCTGGGCGTCGCCGGCGCTGAGCGCCGGGACCGGCAGGCGGGGCGCTCGCGCCCGCGCGGCCGCGGCCCGGCGCCAGCGGGGGAGCAGCAGCGCGAGCAGCACGAGGCCGGCGACGACGATCGCCGCCGGCAGGACGTAGACGGTGAGGTTGAACCCGCGCGCGGGCGGCTTGCCGAGCACCGCGAGGCCGTACTGAGCCACGAGCTGGCGCTCGATCTGCGGCTTGTCGAGGCCCTGGGCGATCATCGTCCGGATGACGTCGCGCTCCTCCTCGGCCTGCGGGGACTGGGCCACGGCCAGCGATTCGCGGCACACGACGCACATGACGTCGTTCTCGATGTCGGTCAGCGAGGCGCGCGGGGTGGCGGCGGCGAGCGCGCCCGGCGCGGCGAGCAGCGCCAGGAGCGCGGTGAGAAGGAGGGCGGCGAGCGGCCGGCGGGCGCTCATGACGGCTCGGCGGCGACCCGGGCCACGGTGTCGGCGAGCCAGTTGCCGGCCAGCTGGTAGCGGCGCACCGCGGCCACCCGGCCCTGGCGGTTGATCACGAACGTCTCGGGGACGCCGGTCGATCCGAGCCCGTGGGCGAAGCTGCCGGACACGTCGCGCACGACCGGATAGGTGAGATGCCACTGGCGGACGAAGGTCTCGGCCGAGTTCGTGTCGTCCTCGTAGGTGACGCCGAGGATCGTCCCCCCGTGGGCGGCCAGGTAGGACTGCTCCTGCTCGAGCACGGGCGCCTCGGCCTTGCAGGGGTCACACCAGGAGGCGAAGATGTTCACCACCACGACCTGGCCGCGCAGCGAGGCGAGCGTCCGGCTGCCCGGCGCGCCGAGCCGGGGCAGCGCCATGCGGGCGTTCGGCACCACCGGGTCCTTGCCCTGGGCGACCAGGGCATCGATGGAGCTGTTCGTGTTCTGGGCCGAGATGCCGTAGGCGAGCAGCGCGAGCAGCGCCGCCGCGAGGAGCACACCGAGACCGGGCAAGAGGAACCGCCGCATGGACCTGGCTGGAGGGTAACGCGCGAGGGTTTCCGGCCACTGCGCACCGGGCCGCTGTACATTCCCGGCCGTGCCGCGCCGATCTCGCCTCCTCATCACCGCGCTGACCGTGCTGCTCGCCGGCCTGTTGAGCGCCTGCGGGAGCTCGTCGAGCAGCTCCTCGCATACCGCGACCACCGCCTCCGCGGCCACGTGCACACCCGCGCACCTGCCCCTGCACCAGGCCGGGGTACTCACCGTGGCCACCGACTCGCCCGCCTACCCGCCCTATTTCGTCAACAACAAGCCCGCCAACGGCCAGGGCTTCGAGAGCGCGGTCGCCTACGCGATCGCGGGCAAGCTCGGCTTCACCCCCACCCGGGTGAAGTGGACGGTCGAGCCGTTCGACTCCTCCTACGCACCCGGGCCCAAGTCGTTCGACTTCGACATCAACGAGATCTCGATCACCCCGGCTCGCGCTCGCGAGGTCGACTTCTCGGTTCCCTATTACACGAACCCCCAGGGGATCATCGTGGCCAGCGGCTCCCCGCTCGCGCACGCGAGGAGCCTGGCCGCGTTCCAGCACGCGCGGCTCGGAGTGCAGATCGGCACCACGAGCCTCGACGCCGTGAACGGTCAGATCAAGCCGAGCGCGCAGCCACAGGTGTTCAACACCTCAAACGATGTCGTCAACGCGTTCAAGATCCATCGCGTCGATGCCGTCGTCGTCGATCTGGCCACGGCCTTCGAGCTCACGAGCGAGATCTCGCACAGCACGATCGCCGGCCAGTTCAACGCCACCGGGGGCGATCGCTGGGGCGTGCTGCTCAGCAAGGGCTCCGGGCTCACCGCCTGTGTCGACCGCGCGGTCTCGCAGCTGAGCGCGCAGGGCACACTGGCCTCGCTCAGCCGCCGCTGGATCGCGTCGGCGGCCAACGTCCCCATCCTCCGCTAGCGGCACCGATGGCGGTGGTCCCACCGTCGTCCGGGGCCGCTCCGGTGACCACCCGGGAGGACCGCCGCCGGGTCCGCCGCCGCCGGGCCCGCCGGGCGATGATGATCTCCGGGGTCTCGACCGTCGTCGTGCTCGGCCTGCTCGTCACGCTGATCGTCACCAGCCCCGGCTGGCACAGCGTCCGGGACACGTTCTTCTCCTGGTCGGCGTTCCGCCACTCGTTCGGGTCGGTGCTGAGCGGGTTCTGGCTCGACGTGCGCATGTTCCTGATCGTCGAGGTGGTCGTCCTCGGGCTCGGGCTCCTCATCGCTCTGTGCCGGACGGTGGGCGCGCCCGCCCTGTTCCCGCTGCGGCTGCTCGCCGTCGTCTATGTCGACCTGTTCCGCGGCGTCCCGACCATCCTCGTGGTGTACCTGGTCGGCTTCGGTGTGCCGGCGCTGGCGCTGAGCGGCGTGCCCAGCGGGGCTGCCTTCCTCGGCGGCGCCGCGCTGGCCCTCTGCTACTCGGCGTATGTGTCGGAGGTGTTCCGGGCCGGCATCGAGTCGATCCACCCGAGTCAGAGCGCGGCCGCGCTCGCTCTCGGGCTGACCCCGCGCCAGTCACTGCGCTTCGTCGTGCTGCCCCAGGCGATCCGGCGCGTCATCCCGCCACTGCTGAACGACTTCATCGCGCTGCAGAAGGACGTCGCGCTCATCTCCATCCTCGGCCCCCAGGAGGCCTTCCGGGTCGCCCAGGTGTTCGCCGCCTCCACCTTCAACTACACCCCGCTGCTGTCGGCGGCTGCGCTCTATCTGTGCGTGACGATCCCGCTCACCCGCGTCGTCGACCGCCTGCAGATGCGCAGCACGCGCGCCCGCGGAGGCATGCTGGCGCTGGGCCCGCGATGAGCACGGTCGTCGAGCTCCGCGGGGTCACCAAGGCCTACGGCGAGCAGCTCGTGCTGCGCGGCATCGACCTGGCGGTGGGCGAGCATGAGGCGGTGGCTCTCATCGGCGCCTCAGGATCGGGCAAGTCGACGCTGCTGCGCTGCATCGACCTGCTCGAGGAGATCGACGACGGGGACATCCTCCTCGACGGCGAGCCGATCACCACTCCGGGACTCGATCCGGTGCCCATCCGCCGCCGCCTCGGGCTCGTGTTTCAGGCCTTCAACCTGTTCCCGCACATGACCGTGCTCGACAACGTCACCCTGGGAGCCGTGCGCGCCCAGCGTGTGGCGGCGGCGCAGGCCCGCGAGCGCGGGCGCGAGTTGCTCGCGCGCTTTGGCCTGGCCGGCCGCGCGGCCGACTACCCCGATCGCCTGTCCGGCGGCCAGCAGCAGCGCGTGGCCATCGCCCGAGCACTGATGACCCAGCCCCGCGCGCTCCTGCTCGACGAGGTGACCAGCGCGCTCGACCCCGAGCTGGTGGGCGAGGTGCTGGCGGTCATCCGCCAGCTGAAGGAGGAGGGCATGACGATGCTCATCGCCACCCACGAGATGGGCTTCGCCCGCGACGTGGCCGACCAGGTCTGCTACCTCCAGGACGGCCGCGTCGTCGAGCGGGGGAGCCCCGAGCAGATCTTCAGCGCGCCGGCCAGTCCGGACACCCGGCGCTTTCTGGCGCGGCTGCTGGGCAGCTGAGCCTCGCGGGGTCGCGGGGTCGCGGGGTGGCGAGGGCGCGAAAGTTGGCTCGTTTGCCCCCATATACGGGGGAAAGGAGCCATCGATCTCGACCCGGGCCCCGCCGGTAGAATCGCCCGAGCGCGGACGTAGCTCAGTTGGTAGAGCGTCGGCTTCCCAAGCCGAAGGTCGCGGGTTCGACCCCCGTCGTCCGCTTGCTGGGGCGCGCAGCCGTCGCCGGATGCCGCCCCCGGGGGAGTGGCCATTGGCGAGGAACCACACTTTCGCTCGCGCCGTGGGGAGGAGGGTGCGGTTTCTTGCGCTGAGCGCAAGGAAGTGCACTCTCGATCGTTCGTCAGCGACGAGGGTGTCGTTTTCGTCGGTCGATGAAACCTTCCGCTGCGGCTTCGCGCTGGCACGATGCGCCGGCGCCCAGCGGGCCAGGTGTCACCCGCGCCGAACCGATGAGTAGTCGGCCCGCCTCGCCGTCGCCTAAGCTCATCGGTATGGACGCGGCAAGCGCAGGCGAGTTGGTGACAGTGACGGACGGCAGCGCGGAGCTCGATGGACTCGTGTTTGACCGACCGAGCAGCTCCAAGATCATCGTCGCCGTGGTTGATCCCACCCGCGGCCCGGTCTTTCGCACGGTCAATCCGAACATGTTGAGCAAGCGCGAGCGCGAGGGTCCCAACGACCGGGCGCTGCGTCTGCTCGTGCGCCGGACGCCCCCACCGGCGGGCGCCGCTGCGCGCGGCGCGACCGGCGGCGGGGGAGGACGCGCCGGCGCTGGCTTCACCCGCGGCGCAGCACATCGGCCGACCGGCAGGTAGCGGCGCCGAACAACGGCGCCTCGGGGTGGCGCCGAGGAACTGCGCGTCGACCTGCCTACGGCGGGCTCCGAACTGCACCTCGCGCCTGCTCGCCGTCGGCCACGCTGTCTTGAAGCCTGCGAATGATCTCGCCGCGCAGCCCCGACGCCAGGAGCCCCGGTCCGAGCGGCCCGGATCGGTTCTCACCCAGGCGCGGCAGCTGGCGCAGGGCGGCCCTGGTCGCCGGGGACATGTGGTGAAGCTGCCAGCGGATCTCCGCCTCGACGACCTCGGGCCGGTCTGGCGCGGCCAGTGCCGCCGCCTGGGCGGCGTACGCGGCGGCGCCGAGCGCGTGCGCGCCCATGTGAGCCACGCCCGATGCCTGGCCGGCCGCCCGGGCCGCGGCCACCGCTGCGGGCGAACTCACCTCGCGTGCGGCGCCACCGCCGACGAACCGACGGCGGATCTCGTCCGCGACGCCGAGCTCGCCCCGGGCGAACGCCCGGGCTCGGGCGATCGCCTCACGCGGGCGAGCATCGCCGGGAGCGTCCGCCTCGAACAGTCCCAGCACGCGCTCCGCGCAGTCGGCCGCCCACGCCGCCACGATCCGCCGGTCGGCTTCGCTCAGCGTCTGCGGAGAGCCCACGCGCGGATGTTGTCAAGCGCGAGCACTCCACCGACCTCGTCTCTCGGACCGGCCGGGCGCGCGCGCCGGGATCGGATGACCGACGGGCCGCTCAGGGCGAACGCGTCGCTTCCGGATCGAGCCGAAGCTTGAAGCCCTCGTGACTGGCGACGAACCCGAGCCGGTCATACAGCCGGTGGGCGTCGCCGCGCCGTTTGTCGCTGGTCAGCTGGACGAGCGCGCATCCGCGTCCTCTCGCCTCAGCGATTGCCCAGGCCAGAAGCCCGCGGCCGATCCCCTGGCCGCGCAGCCGCTCGGCCACGCGCACCGCCTCGATCTGCGCCCGCAGTGCGCCCCGGCGCGCCAGCCCGGGGATCACCGTCAGCTGTAGCGTGCCGACGACCGTGCCCGCCGGGTCGGTGACGACGACGAGCAGTTGCGCGGGGTCGGCGTCGATCGCCGCGAACGCGTCGAGGTAGGGCGCGAGCTCACCGCCGTCGCGCTCGCGCCCGATCTGGTCGGCGGCGATGAGCGCGACGATCGTGCTCACGTCCTCAGCCACCGCGCGGCGCACCCGGAAGGTGCCGTCGCGGGCGGTGATGGCGCCCAACTCGCTCATCAGCGCAACGGCGCGCCCCACTCGGTCTCCTCGCGCAGCTGCGCCTTGAGCACCTTGCCGCCCGGGTTGCGGGGCAGCGGCTGCTCGCGCAGAGCGACGTACTGGGGGACTTTGAAGCCGGCGATGCGTTCGCGCACGTGAGCGATCACGGCGTCCTGGTCGAACTCCGGACCGGCCACGATCACCGCCCCGACCTTCTCGCCCATCATCTCGTCCGGGACCGGTATGACCGCGGACTCGAGCACGCCCGGGGCGGCGGCCAGGGCCGCCTCCACCTCGATGCAGTACACGTTCTCGCCGCCCCGGTTGATCATGTCCTTCGCGCGGTCGACGATGTACAGCAGACCCTCGCCGTCGATGCGGGCGAGGTCGCCGGTGTGCAGCCAGCCGTCGACGAACGTCTCGGCGGTCGCCTCGGGCTTGTTCCAGTAGCCCTGGACGACGTTCGGGCCGCGCACGAGCAGCTCGCCGACGCCGGTGCCGGGATCGGGCTCGTGGAGCGCGAGGTCGACGACCGGCATGGCGAAGCCGACCGAATCCGCGTGCTCGGCAGCGTCCTCGTGGGGGAGGTAGGAGGTGAGCGACGAGGTCTCGGTCAGGCCGAAGCCGTTGCCGACGCGAGCGTGCGGGAATGCGGCGGCGATCGCATGCACGGCGCTGGCCGCGATCGGCGCGCCGCCGTAGGAGAGCCAGCGCACGCCGCTCAGGTCGGTGGCGGCGAAGCGCGGGTGGCGGATGAGCGCGTGGTAGATGGCCGGGACCGAGGTGACCATCTGGATGCGCTCGGCGCTCACGGTGTCGAGGAAGCCGTCGAGGTCGAGCGCGTTCGGGAGGATGAACGCCCGCCCGCCGAGCGCCGCAATGACGAGCAGCTGGCTGTTGCAGCCCGTGACGTGGAAGAGCGGCACGTTGATCAGCGTGGCCAGGTCCGGGCCCTCGGAGCGCTCGACGCCAACGCAGCGCAGCGCGTTCTCGATGTTGACGAGGAAGTTCTCGTGCGAGGTCATCGCACCCTTGGGGAATCCGGTCGTACCGCTCGTGTAGAAGATCGCGGCCAGATCGCCGGGCTCGAGATCCTCCGTGGTCAGCGGCTCGCCGTCGGGCAGCGGGTCGCCGGGCCGGAACACGTGGGCGGCACCGGAGTCCGAGGTGACGTAGTCGACCTCGGGGGCGGTGAAGCGCGTGTTCACCGGCACCGTGACCGCGCCGGCCAGCTGCGCGCCCCAGAACGCCAGCACCCACGGCACCCCGTTCGGGAGCAGGATGGCCACCCGGTCACCCCGCTCGATGCCGGCGGCCCGCAGGCCTCCCGCCACCCGGGCGGCCCGGCGCCACAGCTCGATGTAGGTGAGCGTCTCCCCGCCCACCTCGATGACTGCCCGCGCGTGGGGGTCGAGCTCGACGCTCGCCCGCAGCATGTGCACGAGCGAGCCGGGCAGGTGCTCGTAGCGCGCAATGCCTCCGGCGTCCCGCTGCACGCCGGAGGTGTCGTAGGGGTTGCGCCCGCGCCCGGCCGGCGTCACCTGCGGGATCTGATCTTCGGTCATTACGGCGGATCTTCGCTCACCGCGGCGACGCCTGCACTTCAGCGCGGCGGCGAAGAGCGCAGTGCCACGTCGACGTCGTCCGAATGGACGGCGTGGCCGGCGGCGCACCGGAGCTCGACGGCGACCGGTTCGCCGCAGTCGCGGTGGCGCAGCTCGAGCGGCCCGCCCTGCTCGTCGAGCCAGCGGTCACCCCACTGCATGAGCGCGGCGAGGGCCGGGAACAGGTCGGCGCCCTGCTCGGTGAGGCGGTAGCGCTGGCGGGTGCGCTGCCCGGGCTCACGGTAGTCCTCGCGCTCGAGCAGCCCGTGCGGCGACGAGCTCGCGTAGGCGGGCCGAGGTGACGGCGTCACTGAGCCCGACGCGCTCCGCGAAGTCGTCGAAGCGCGACGTTCCGTAGAAGGCCTCGCGCAGGAGCAGGAAGGCCGAGCGGGTGGCGACGACGTCGAGCGTCCGGGCGATCGTGCACCGGGTCGCCTTCCAGCTGCCCCGGGGCTCGAGACGGCCGGTCAAGTGAACGGTGTGGGGCATGAGGACATCTTAGCTGGCTTCGCTGCACTTGAGTCAGGTTGCGCGCAACTCGGATGGCTTGTGGGGACCCGGCGCCCAGCCCCACCGCGGAGTTACCAGTGCACGCCGCGCGTCACCTCGGCGAACACCCGCGCGGGCGCGGAAACCTCGACCGGCGTCCCGGTCTCCGGCTCGCCCCGGGCAGCGGCCGAGTCGGCGAACAGCTGGAAGCCCTGGTTGCGCACCCGGTCCATGATGCCGGGGCTCATGGCGTCCGCGAAGGCGGCGATCTGCCCGAATGGGGGGCTGACCCGCCGGGGCCGGCGCACGATCGCCTCGCACACCACATCGGCCGCGTCGTCGGGGGTGAGCACCGGGAAGCGCTGGTAGATCGTCGTGGCCTCGATCATCGGGGTGCGCACGAGCGACATGTGCACGGTGCAGAAGCGGACGTCCTCGGAGTGCGTCTCGGCCTGCCAGGCGTCACACAGGATGTCGAGCGCCGCCTTGGAGGCGATATAGGCGCCGAAGCGGGGCACGCGGGTGAGCACGCCGATCGACGACACGTTGACGACCGTCCCGAACCGCCGCTCTCGCATGCCGGGCAGCAGCAGGAGCATCAGGCGCACGGGAGCGAAGTAGTTGAGCTGCATCGTGCGCTGGTAGTCGTGCATGCGGTCATAGGAGAGCTCGAGCGAGCGGCGGATCGACTTGCCGGCGTTGTTGACCAGGATGTCCACGCGCCCGAGGTCGGCCAGGACCTGCTCGGTCATGTCGGCGATCGCGTCGAGGTCGGTGAGGTCACAGGGGTAGACGTGCGCGGTGCCGCCGGCTGCCTCCACCTCCTCGGCGGTGGTCTCGAGCTTCTCGCGACCGCGGGCGACGAGCACGACCTCCCCGCCGGCCGCCCCGATCCGGCTCGCAGTGACGGCACCGATGCCCGACGAGGCGCCGGTGATGAGCACGATGCGGTCGCGGACGGCGTCCTCGAGCGAGCCGCCACGCAGCGCGTCGACGAGGTTGAGCGGGTACAGCGGCCGGTTGCGACCCATCGCGCTGGGCCGGTTGAGCACGTGCGAGACCACCTCGACGGGCTTGCCGATGAGGTTGAGCGCGGTCTTGGCGGGGTTCATGCGGTTCTCCTCCCTCAGGCTGAGACGCGATTCTCGCCCATCTGGCCAGCCGGCATGCCGTCAAAACTCCGCGTCGAGCCGCGCGGCGATCAGCAGCGCCGCCCGCTCGTGCGCGGCATAGGTGGCGCGCAGGGCATCGACGGCATCGGCGGCCCCGGCGTTGAGCGGCGGGGGGTGCTCGACGAGCAGGCCGCGGACGGCGCTGCCGAGCGGCTCGCCGCCGACCGCGTCGGCCAGCGCGGCGAGTGCGTCAGCCCGCACCCTGGCACCTTCGACGAACGACGCCATCACGGTCTCCTGGCTCAGGGGCGCGGCCCCGAACACGCGGGCGTGCAGAACGGCCGGGTTGACCGCATGCGGGCGGATGAGCTCCCGCCGCTCGCGCTCGGAGAGTCCGGCGGCGTCGGCCAGATGGTCGATCGCCCCGGTGAGGCCCTGGGCGTCGACGGGCAGCGATGCGGCCAGGTCCTCGGGCAGGCGGGTGAGCAGCGTGGCGTGTGCCGCCGCGGCCTCGGCCAGCAGCCCCTCGACGTGAACGCGGTGCGTCTCGGTCACACCTCCCACGGTAGAACGCCGTGACGCCAGCGGGCCGGCGACGTAGTGTTGGCGCCATGCGCCTGACTCGCCGACTCGCCATCGCCGCGACCGTGCTCGCCGGCGCCGCCGCGCCGTCAGCCGTGCTCGCGAACGCAAACGGCGCCGCGCCCGCGCACCCCCGGACGTTCACCGAGGCACGGATCCTGCGCATCGCGCACGCCCTGGCGGCCGGCGGCGGTGATGCCACGCCGATGCTCATCGAGCACGCGTATGGAACGCGCGAGCAGCTGAACCGCGCCGACTCCGGCGACATCGTCCCCGGCTCGGAGCGCTCCATCCTGATCGTCGTGTTCGGGCACTTCGTGGACACCCGCGCCTCGTACACGGGGGCCTCGCCGCCGGCCGGGATCGAGATGAGCGTCATCGAGGACGTGGCCCGCGGTCGCGTCACCGACGCCGGCATCGGCCCCCACTATCCCGACCTCCGCCGCCTGTCGGGGGCGCGGGTCGACTACGTGGACCGCTCGCAGATCGCCGTCGTCACCGGCGCGATTCGCCGTCCCGGCGCGCCCGCGGCCAGGCTCGGCGGGACCGTGACGCTGTTCTCGCCCGCTGGATACGAGGTCGACACGGCGTCGGTTCGCGCCGGGCATGACTTCCGGCTGCGGCTCGTGCCGGGGCGCTACCGCATCGTCGCCGGCGGGCGCCTGCACACCGTCGGGGCCTGCGCCCCCGTGCGCATCCACCCCCGGGCCGCGCAGACGTTGCGCATCGACCTCGAGACCGGCTGCGCCGGCCCGTAGGGGCTCAGCGCGAGGTCCGCGCGCGCCCGAGCGGCCGCCGGCGCAGGCTCGCGATCCCGGCGGCGATGATCGCTGCGCCGCCGAGCACGAACACGAGGATCGGCAGCACGCTCGTACCGGCCCCGGACCGGCTCGACCCGCCGCCGGCCGGGGGCGACAGCGGGTGGCCGGCCTCACGACCGAGCTGCTCGACGGCGGCGACGGCGGCGCTGCCGAGCGAGGCCCCCGGGACGGGAAGCCCGGCCACGCTCGGTCCGTTGTCGGTGAAGCCGCTGGCGAACCGGTAGGTGCCATATCCGTTCGGCATCACGATCAGGAGCGTGCCGCGGAAGACGAGCCCGATCTCCTGACCGAGGAAACGGGCGTAGTTCTCGGGCTGGCGCCAGAGCGCCGTGATCGAGCCGAGGTCGGTGGGGGAGGCGATGATGGCCACTCGCAGGGCGAGCCCGGCGCGGCCAGCCTCCTGGACGAGCCCGGCGAGCTCGGTCTGCTGGCGGACCGGGATGGCAGCGTCGGCGGGCAGGAACAGCTTCTGGACGGCCAGCACGTCGCTGGCCGGATCGCCATCGGCCCCGGCCGCCACCGGCAGAGCCATGGCGAAAGCCAGGGTGACGAGGACGCTGAGCGCGACGATCCACGGGCGCCACCGCATCAAGCTGGGGGTACAGTGGGCCACGTGACCGGCAAGTCTAGGAGCCGCGTCGCCGGCCGGCGGGTCGCCGCCCTGCTGGCCACCGCGCTTGGGCTGCTCGCACTCGTCCCAGCGGCCGCGCAGGCGCACGGGCCCATCGACCCGGTCGCCTCCGACTACCTCGCGCGCATCACCTCGGTGCCGGCCGGGCTTCGCGCCGCGGTCGTGGACGGCGACCTGCGCCTGTGGCTGTCGGTGTCTGCAGGCCACCGGGTCACCGTGCTCGACAGCGTCGGCGCGCCCTACCTGCGCTTCGGCCCCGACGGCGTGTGGGTCAACACGAACTCGGCCATGTACTACACGAACGCCACGCCGGTGGCGCTGACGCCGCCGCCCGGGCTGACCCGTTCGACGCCGCCGAGCTGGCAGCTGGTGAGCCGCGGGCACACCGACGAGTGGCACGACGGGCGCCTGCATGCGCTGGCCTCGGTGGCCCTGGCGCCCGGCGCCGCCTACGTCGGCGGCTGGCGGGTCGCGCTCGTGCTCGACGGACGTGCGAGCGCGATCTCCGGCTCGCTGTGGCATCGCGGTGCTCCATCGATCGCCTGGTTCTGGCCCGTGGTCGTGCTCGTGCTGTGCACGCTGGCGGCCTGGCGGCTGCGCGAGCCCGAGCTCGATCGCCGGCTCGCTCGCGGGCTGGCGATCACCACGCTGGCCGCCCTCACCGCCGCGGCCGCCGCCCGGGGCCTCCACGGCCGGCCCGGCATCTCCGCCCTCGGTGCGGTCGAGTTCGCCGCCATCGCGCTCCTTGCCCTGTGGGCGCTCGCCCGCGTGCTGCGACGCCCGCCCGGGTTCCTGCTCCTGTTCCTGGTCGCGCTGGCCGGGCTGTGGGAGGGCATCACGCTGCTGCCGACGCTGCTCGACGGCTACGGGCTGACCGCCCTGCCCCTCCTGCCCACGCGGATCGTCGACGTCCTCTGCCTCGGCGCGTCGATCGCGCTGCTGCCGCTCGCCGCTCGCCTGGCCGGCGGCGACCGGGACGAGGATGACATCCCGGCGGACGATCTCGACGCCCTGAGCGAGAGTCTCGCCTGAGCATGCGCGTGGCTTCGCGGCTGGGCCGCGCCACGCCCGGGGCTGTCGCGGCGCTCGCCTTGGCGCTCGCCGCCTGCGGGACGGCCGGCGATCCCGGCGCCCGCGCCGCCCGGGAGCCACCGCTCCCGGCCGCGCTCGTCGCCCAGGCGCGGCCCATCGGTCGCGGCCCCCGCTTCCACCCACCGGCCACCGGGCCGGTGCCCGGGGCGTGCCGGCCGGCGCTCGGGCCTCGCGTGGGCGTTCATCTCGAGGTCTTCGGGGCTGACCGCGTCGTGCTCATCGCCGCCGGGATCGGCACCCGCGCACCCCGGCACTTCCTGTACGGGCGCCTCGTCGGCGCGCGATGCTACGGCGCGCTCGTCACCCTCGACCCGACCGGCCTCGTGCTCGCGCGCCCGGGCGCGCGCTTCACCGTCGCCGATCTGATGCGCGCCTGGGGGCAGCCGCTCACAGCCGGCGGGGTGGCCGGCTTCTCGGGCCCCGTGCGCGCCTTCCTCGATGGGCGCCCGTGGCCCGGTGCTCCCGCGGCGATCCCGTTGCGGCGCCACGCCGAGATCGTGCTCGAGGCCGGTCCGTTCGTCCCGCCCCACCGCGCCTACACCTTCCCCGCCGGAACCTGAGGGCCGAACCCGCCGGGATGTATCGTCCACGGCCATGACTCGTGCCGGGCGCAGGTCGGTCCTGGGCGGCGCCGCGCGTGCCGCGCTCATTCCGGCTGGCGCGTTCGCGGTCCATCAGCTGCGGTTCTGGCTCGCCTTCGGGGGCGGCGCCGGCGCCCAGCTGCAACTCACCGGCCACTCGTACCTGCATTCGCTCGTGCCCTGGATCGCGCTCGGGCTCGGCCTGGCCGCCGGCGCCTTCCTGCAGGCGCTCGGCCGCGCGCTCGCCGGCCAGCGCTCGGTCCCGCGCTACACCGCCTCGCTGCTCGTGCTGTGGCTCGCCTGCACGGTCTGCCTGCTCGCCATCTACATCGCCCAGGAGTCGCTCGAGGGCGTGTTCCTGTCCGGCCACCCGGCCGGCCTGGCCGGCATATTCGGCTTCGGGGGCTGGTGGGCGATCCCGGCCGCCGCCGCGGTCGGGCTCGTGCTGGCGGCGATCCTGCACGGGGCCCGGTGGGCGCTCGACGCGGTCGCCCGCCGCGCTCGCCGCGCCGGCGGCGTGCCGCCCGGCCGGGAGCGCCGGTCCGCCGCTCGCCGGCGACCGTCGCCCTGCCCCGCCTGAGCCCCGCTGGCCGGGGGCTGGTCGGGCCGCGGACCTCCTCGCTAGCGCGTCAGCGCGCATCCGCGTCGCCACGTCCACGTCGCGACGCCCACCAGGCTGCGACCGGCCGCTCGCCGCGGGCGGCCGCGGGTCCACGACTTCCGAGGAGGCGACATTGATGACTCCAGATCCGGCGCCGGGCGCTGGGTCGATCCTGCCCGCGGTGGTGGCCGCGGCGCTGGCGCTGCCGGCGCTCGGCGTCGGCTCACGCCCGCATCAGCCCGCCGGTTTCGCTGGCCGGCAAGCTCCAGCTCTACAGCCTGGCCGTGCCGACCGAGAAGAGCGGCGTGACGACGACGAAGATCGTCATGACCGTGCCGGCCGGGTTCGGCATCGACTCCTTCGCGCCGCCGCCGCCGGGCTGGACGCAGCAGGTGCAGCAGACCGGCGCCGGCGACAGCGCGGTGGTCACCAAGGTGACCTGGACCGGCGGCCACACGCCGACGGGCGAGGACTCGCTGTTCCAGTTCCTCGCCCAGCCGGCCATCGGCGCAGCACCTACACCTTCCCGGTCGAGCAGACCTACTCGGACGGCTCGATCGTCGACTGGTCCGGCTCCGGAGAGCTCGGCCGCGCCGGCGCCGACGATCGAGGCGCAGCAGCTCGCTCGGTGGCGGGGGCACCTCGACGCTGACGATCATCGCCCTCGATCGTCGGCGCGCTCGGGCTGCTGGCCGGCGGGTTCGGCCTGGCCAGCGGATCGCGGGGGCGCACGCTGGCATGAGCGCGCCGGCGGCGGACGTCCGGCTCGTGCTCGCGGCGCTGCTCGCCGTGCTCGCGCTGCCGGCGAGCGCGAGCGCGCACGCCTATCTGGTGAGGACCGTGCCGGCGGCCAGCGTGGTCCTCAGCGCTCCGCCCCCGACCATCCAGCTCACCTACGACGAGGCGGTCGAGCCGCGCTTCGCGATCATCTCGGTCACCAACGTCGACGCCCAGCAGGAGACGACCGGACCGGTCGAGCCGCTCACCGGCCAACCCCGACACGCTCGTCGTGCCGCTGCGCGGCGGGCTGCCCGAGGGCTGGTACCTCATCTACTGGCGGGCGATCTCGGTCGACGGCCATCCGGTGCAGGGGGCGTTCACGTACGCGATCGGTCCGAACCCGGGCCCGGCGCCCGCAGTTCCAGGTGCCGAGCATCGCCGCCGGCGCCACCTGCGCCGCAGCTGCTCATCACGCGCTGGCTCGTGTTCGTGACCACGATGGCGGCCATCGGGCTGCTCGCGCTGCGCCTCGTGCGTCGCCCGCCCGCTCGCCCGGCGCGCTTCCCGGAGGTCAGCCTGCGGCGCTCCTCGGTGGCGTTCGTCGACCGCGTCGGTGCTCGGGCTGATCTGCGATCCCGGTCTACCTCGACTTCTCGATCGCCAACGACTCGCTGCGCTCGGTGTTCGACCTCGGCGCGCTCGTGCCGCTCTACGGGGTGACCGCGTTCGGGCGCGGGATGCTCGACCTGTGAGCTGTGCTTCGCGCTGTTCAGCCTCGGCCGGCTGGGTCGCGCTGTGGCTGGACCGGCCCGCGGCGCGCGCATGCGCTCGGTGGCCGAGCTGGCCGCCGGGACGGGCGCGGTGCTGGCCGCGGCCGCGGTGCTGCGTCATCCCCGGCGCGCTCCGGCCACGCCGCCCAGACCTCGCCGCGCGGGCTGACGCTCCTGTTCGACTGGCTGCATCTGGTCTCCGGCTCGGTGTGGATCGGCGGGCTGGCCGGGCTCGCTCGTGCTCGCCGCCACCGTGCCCCGGCCGCGCTCGCGGTGCCGGCGCTGGCGGTCGTCGTGCCCCGGTTCTCGAACCTCGCCCTCGCGCTCCGTGCTCGTGCTCGCCGCCAGCGGGCTGGGGGAGGCGCTCGATCACCTGCCCGCGCTCGACGCGCTGTGGAAGACCGGGTACGGCGAGGCGATCCTGGTCAAGACCGGGCTGCTCGGCCTCGACGCTGCTGCTCGCGGCGGGCAACCTGCTGCGCTCGCGCCCGCGGCTGATCGCCGGCACCGGCCGGTCGCCGCCGGCACCGCGCCGAGCTCGGCGGTCCGGCGGCCCGGCTGCTCGGCGGCTGGCCGGGGGCGAGCTGACGCTCGTGGTCGGGATCCTGTTCGCCGCCGCGGTGCTCTCGAGCCTCGCCCCGCCTCCGCCGGCGTTCGCGCTTCAGGACTCGGCGCTGGCCAGCGTCGGCCCGGGCCAGGTGGCGAAGACGGTCCAGCGGGCCGGCTACACGCTGCAGCTGCTCGTCGCGCCGAACCGCGCCGCCGCTCCGGACACGTTCTCGCTGCGGATCCTGCGCGGCGGCGCGCCCGGTGCGCGGCGCCAACGTGACCGTGACCTTCAACCACACCGAGATGGAGATGCCCACCCAGGAGTACCAGCTGACCGAGACCGCGCCCGGCGTCTACACGCGCTCGGCCCCGGCGCTCGTGATGGTCGGGAAGTGGGCGCTCACCTTCGACATCACGCCGCCGAGCGGCCCGCCGCTGACGGCCCTGATCCTCGACCAAGCCAACGGATGATCCGGAGGAACCCGTGAGCACGACACCTGCGAATCCTGCGCGCAGTGCCGCAGGCGCTGCTCGGGGCTGACGATCGCGCTCGCGCGCTGGCGCGCTGGCGCGTTGCGGCGGCAGCTCGAGCGGCGGCGCGGTCAGCGTGCCGAAGATCGCGCCGGCGCGCACCTACGCGCTCCAGCACTTCCAGCCCGCCGCTCCGGTCGACGCCCGGGCAGCCGACGAAGCTCTCGTTCTCGATCCAGCAGCCGTCCGGCCAGACGCTGACCGCCTATCGCCCCTGCTGCGAGCCCCACGACGGGGTCGACCTCATCATCGTGCGCAGCGACGACAGCCACGTCCAGTACGACGATTCCGACATCGCGCGCCGAGCGGGACGGTCAGCCAGCCGGTCGTCTTCCCCACGCCCGGGCCGCTACCGGGTGATCATCGACGCCTATCCCGCGCACACCGCCCCCACCCAGCCGATCAACTTCCAGCTGTTCACCTGGGTCACGGTGTCCGGGCGCGCCCGCCGAGCCGGTGCCGCCCTTCCAGCCCACCGGAGGTGCGTGGACGGCTACCGCTTCCAGGTCCAGGGCACGCCGCGGATCCAGGCCATCCAGGCGAACTTCCTCACCATCCACGTGAGCGACCCCGACCGGGGCGCAAGGCGATGTTCGAGGAGCTGGCGCGGAGCGCTCGCCCACGCGATCTTCATCCACGAGGGATCGCTGGACTACTTCCACACCCACGTGTGCGCCCCGGGGGCGCGCTACTGCACCTCGGCGCTCGGCGCCGCCCGGGTGACCGGCAGCTCGAGCAGCCCGGGCGTGCTGAAGGTCGGCGTGCTGCTGCCCGAGCCCGGCGTGTGGCGGATGTTCCTGCTCACGCACATCGGCGGCCGCTACCTGACCGCCCCGTTCACGCTGGACGCAAGCTCATGAGCGACGCCCGCGCCGACGCCGCCCGGACCGGCCGCCGGGCCCCGGAACCGGCGGGTGTGGCTGCGCCTGGCCGGCGCGTGCTGGCGCTCGCCGCGGGCGTCGCCGCGCTCGTCATCGCCATCGCTGCTCGTCCGGAGCGCGCTGGCGTGAGCCGATGGGAGCGCGTCGCGGCAACCGCGATCCGGCCGTGGCGGCTGGCCCTGCTCGTCCTGTGCCTGCTGGCCTGGGCGACGCATCCGCCGCCGGCGCGGGCCGACGGCGATCCGGGCAGCGACGTGCTCGTCTACCAGTCGCTGTTCCTGGCCTCCGACGCGGGGGTGTCGGTGGCCGAGCAGGCGGAGCTCGGGCGGCTGCTCAGCGCGGCCGCAGCGGGTGGAATGCCGATCCGGGTGGCCCTCATCGCCAGCCGTCGGACCTCGGCGCGGTCACCGAGCTGTGGCGCAAGCCGCGCTGTACGCGCGCTTTCTCGGTCTCGAGCTCTCCCTGGCCTATCGCGGGCGGCTCGTCGTGGTCATGCCCGATGGCGTCGGCTTCAACTGGCCGGGACACTCGGCGGCAGCGACGGAGCGCCTGCTCGCCGCGGTGCCGATCGGCAGCTCGGGCCCGGCGCTGGCCGCGCCGCGGAGCACGCCGTCCGTGCGCTCGCCGCCGCCGGCCACGTGCATCTCGCCGCCGGGGTGCGGCGGCGGTGCGCCGGTGGCGCCGGCCGGCTCGCGCCCCGCGCCCGCGTCGGCGCCGGTGCGCTCGGGGAGCACGCGAGCGCTCGCGTTGCAGCGCTGATCGCCTGCGCGCTCCTGCTCGTGGCGCTGCGCATCGCCGTGCCGCGCCGCCGGCGCTGCTGGCGTGGCTCCGGTGGGGTCGCCAGGCGCCCCGGCTGCGCATGGTGGGCGCGGGTGCCGGCATGGTCGTCCTGGCGGGGCTCGTGGCCGTGGCGGTGCTGGCGGCCCGGTCTGGCTCGGCGGCCCCGCCGAGCCCGGCGCTGGCCGACAACCCGGTGCTCGATCCCGGCACAGCGCTCTCGCACCCGGCCCCTGACTTCGCGCTCAACGATCAGTTCGGGCAGCCGGTGACGTTGCGCCAGTTCCGGGGCCGGGTGGTCATCCTCGCCTTCAACGACTCCGAGTGCACGACGATCTGCCCCCTCACGACGGCCGCCATGCTCGACGCCGAGGCGATGCTCGGGAAAGCCGGGAAGCGGGTTGCTCTGCTCGGCATCGATGCCAACCCGAAGGCCACCTCGCTCGAGGATGTGTTCTCCTACTCCGAGCTCCACGGCATGCTGCACGCGTGGCAGTTCCTCACCGGTTCGCTGCCCGCGCTGCAGCGGGTGTGGAAGGCCTACAGCATCGGTGTCGACATCTCCCAGAACCAGGTCGACCACACCCCGGCAGTGTTCGTCATCGACCCGCAGGGGCGCCTGGCCCGGCTGTACGTGACCCAGCAGTCCTATGCCGCGGTCGGGCAGCTCGGGCAGGAGTTCGCCGTCGAGGCCGCGCGTCTGCTGCCCGGCCATCCCCGCGTCGACCCTCGTCTCTCCTACGCCGAGATCCCGGGAGTCGGCCCCGGCACCCCGGTGGCGCTGCCCACGAGCGGCGGGGGGACGGCGCGAGCCGGCGATGGCCGGGCCCACGTCTTCCTGTTCTTCGCCACCTGGGATCGCCAGATCTCCGGCCTGGCCGGCGGAATGGAGGGACTGGACGCTTACGAAGCGCAGTGCCGCGCGCCTCGGCCTGCCGACGCTGAGGCGGTCGACGAGGCGAGCGTCGAGCCGCGCGGAGCGCTGGCGTCGTTTCTCGCCGCCCTGCCGCGCACGCCTCGACCTATCCGGTCGCGCGTCGACCGGGACGGCCGGTCGCCGACGGCTACGAGGTGCAGGGCCTGCCCTGGCTGATGGTCGCTCGCCGACCGGCCATATCGCCTGGTACTGGTCGGTGGCCGCCTGGGTGGCGGAGCACCGCGCCCCTGGCGCGGTCGTCGCGCGAGGCACTCGACCGGGTGCCAGCGCCGGGCCCCGACGCGGCACCCTGGTGGCCGGCTCGCCGGCGCCGCTGGCGCAGCTACACGCCCAGGCCGCGCGCCTGATCGGCGGCTGGCCGGCGCTGCGGGCCCGGATTCGCGCCCTGCGCGGCTACCCGATCGTGGTCAACGTATGGGCGTCGTGGTGCGAGCCGTGCCGGGAGGAGTTCAACCTGTTCGCCGCCGCCTCGGCCGCCTACGGCCACCAGGTGGCATTTCTCGGGGCCGATGCCGACGACTCGCGCCGGGGACGCCCGCGCGTTCCTGGCCCAGCACCCGGTGAGCTACCCGAGCTACCGCGTGAGCACGACCGACGTCGGCCGCTGGCCATCGTCGGATTCCTGCCGACGACGATCTTCGTCAGCCGCGCGGGGCGCGTGACCGAGGTCACACGGGCCAGTACGACGCCCAGGGCGTGCTCGACGGCGACGTGCGCGAGTACGCGCTCAGCGGCTGACCCGGTCACAGTCGGTGACCTGACCCTCTTACGTTCGTCTTAGGCAGGAGGCCGACGGCATTGGCAGGCCGGTGAGCGGCACGCTCTCGGCTACCGCTCGGGCGTGTACAGCAGCGCGTCCTCGGGCGTGGCCGACCTCGTAGCCCCCTGCGGCACCGGCTACCTCGAGCCCGACGACCTGTGGTTCACCGCCTGGGACGGGGGCGCTTGACCCGCTACTCGGTCGAGCCCGAGCCCGCGCTCGTCACCTCGAGCACTCCGGGCATGTCGGTGAGCGCGAGCACGAGCGGCTCGGCGCTCGGCTGCCCGCTCACCTCCAGGCGCGCGGCTACGGCGCTGACACCGCGGACCTCATGCTCGAGCTCGCGCGTGACGACTCCCTGGATCGCGTAGCCGCGCGTGGTGCTCGCCTCGAGCACCGTGCGGAGGATGCCGCGCCCGTCCTCGTACACGACCCGGATCCCGAACGTCGAGCCGGCGTGAGCGGGGGAGACGCTCCTCCAGGTACGGGAAGCCGAGGACGATGACGAAGTAGGCCGCCGTCACCAGCAGGGCCAGGATCCCCAGCCCGCCGCCGCAGGCCATGCCGACGGCCGCCGTCGTCCACACGGCCGCGGCGGTGGTCAGCCCGCGCACCGCGTCGCCGCGGACGAAGATCAGGCCGCCGCCCAGGAACCCGATGCCGGTCACGATCTGCGCCGCCACGCGCGAGGGGTCGAGCTTGACGTCGGGCCCAAGCACATCGCTGAAGCCGTACTTGCTCACGATCAGGAAGAGGGCGGCGCCCAGGCCGACGAGCGTGTGCGTGCGCAGGCCGGCCGACTTCTGCCGGAATTCCCGCTCGACGCCGATGAGCGCCGAGAGCAGGAACGCCAGTCCGAGCTCGCCGATCTGGGCGAGGCCCTGACCACTGGGAACGGAGGCGAGCGCGAGCACCGCTCCCGGAATTCGCTGGCCACCGCGCCGGCCCTGCCGGGCCGGTCGGAGCACTCGCCATAATCGCCCGGTGCCCACTCGCGCTCCCGTTCCCGTCACCGTGGCCCCCGAGCCGGCTCGGCCCCGGGACTGGACGCTGCGCGTGCCCACGGCAGCACTGGCCGCCGCCGGCCTGATCGGTGGCTTCGCCATCGCCGTCGGGACCGGCTCGCGGCCCCTCGGAGGAGTGTTCATGGCTGCCTGCGGCCTGCCGTGCATCGCGGTGTGGGCCCGGCGCGACGGGCGCCGGACGGCACTCAGGCTGACCGGCGCCGGGCTGCTGGCATTCGCCGCCTCGCACGGGCTCGGCATGCTCATGGGCGCCTGGCCCGCGGTGCTGCTCGTGTCGGTGGCGATGGCCGGGCTGTGCTGGCGGGGCTCGGACGCGCGCCACCTCGCCGCCGGCGCCTGACGGCGGTGCTCAGGCCTCGGCGGGCGCGACGGTGAGATCGGCCATCGCGTGGCCGTGCTCGCTCGAGCGGTGCTGGACGTCGCGCCGGGTGAGCGTCACGTAGGCGACCAGGGCGGCGAACACGAGCAGCGCCAGCCCGCTCACCGTGCCGTCGCCGAGGCCAAGGCCCGTGCTGTGGACCTGGCTTGCCGAGCCAGTCGGCCACCGAGGCGCCCAGCGGACGAGTGATCACGTAGGTGAGCCAGAACGCGGCGATCGGGTGCAGGCGCCCCTGCCGCCAGGCGATGCCCGGGATGGCGATGACGACGGCGAACAGGACCACCGAGGCGAAGAAGCCGAGGTGGAGCGAGATCGCGGTGAGGTCTCCGGCGGCGGTGCCGAGCGCGAAGGTGGCCAGCACGGCCGCCCAGTAGAAGCGCTCGCGGCGGCGGGTGGTGATGCTGTGGATCGACAGCGTCCCCTCGCTGCGGTACCAGAGGGCGAAGATCCCGGCCGTGATGATCGCGAACAGCGGCGTCGTGACGCCGTACCCGATGCCGGCGCCGTCGCGGATGCCGTCGGCGACCATGGTGCCGAACACCGCCACCATCATGACCATGAACCAGTAGGCCGGGGCCCGGTAGGAGCGCGTCCGCAGCTGGAGCGCGTACGCGAGGGCGATCCCGAGGATCCCGATGGCGGCGGCGAGCGGCACGCTGTGCTGGCCGAGGAAGTCCGACATCGCCTCGCCCATGCCGGTGGTGATGAGCTTCAGCACCCAGAAGATCGCCGTGATCTCCGGAACCTTGGCGGCCAGGGGCGAGAGGCGGGAGCGAGTGGAGGCGGCGGGCACAGATCTCCGATCGGCGTCAGCGGGCGGTAACGCGAGAACGCCGTCCACACCCCGGACGGCGAGCCTGCGAGGGTAGAGACGGAGCCCTCAGCGGAAGCTAAACCGGCGATGAGCAACGTGTGAAGGTGGCTGCCGGGTAGGGTTCGCAGACCGATGCCCAGCCCCGTTCACACCGTCACCGGCCCGATCGACGCCGACGCCCTCGGCGTCACGCTCGCCCACGAGCACGTTCGCTTTCGCGACGAGGCGGTGGCCGAGAACTGGCCCGGGCGCTACGACCGCGCCCAAGAGCTCGAGGCGGCGTGCGCCGCCGTGCGCGCCGCGCAGGCGCACGGTGTGCGCACGATCGTCGATCCGACCGCGATGTTCGGGGGCCGCGACGTGCGCTTCATGCGCGAGGTGGCGGAGGCGACCGCGGTGAACATCGTCGCCTGCACCGGCATCTACACCTACGACTTCCTGCCCCACTACTTCGAGAACCGCGACATCGACACGATCGCCGCGCACTTCGTGGACGACATCGAGCGCGGGATCCAGGGCACCGACATCCGGGCCGCGTTTCTGAAGTGCGCGGCGGACGCCGCCGGCGTGACGCCGAACGTCGAGAAGGTCCACCGGGCCTGTGCACGAGCCAGCGTGCAGACCGGCGCTCCGATCATGGCTCACTCGATGCCGCGGGCGAACACGGGCCCACGACAGATCGAGATCTTCCTCGAGGAGGGGGTCGCGCCGGAGAAGATCCAGATCGCCCACTGCGGCGACAGCGGCGACGTCGATGTCATCGAAGCCCTGCTGCGCCATGGCGTCTACGCCGGCCTTGACCGCTACGGGCTGGAGATGTACCTGCCGATCGGGGAGCGCAACGCCGTGGCCGCCGAGCTTCTGCGTCGCGGCTGGGCCGAGCGGATCACGATCTCGCAGGACTACTGCGCGACGATCGACTGGTTCCCGGCCGAGGCGCTGCCGGCCATCGAGGCCTCGGGTGGGGTGCGCAACTGGTCGATGACGCTCGTCTTCGACGAGGTCGTGCCCTGGCTGCGCGATCAGGGCGTGATGGACGACGCCACATTCGAGACCGTGTTCGTGCACAACCCGGCCCGCTGGCTGGCCCGGTGATGCGCTCGCTCGAGGACATCGCGAGGGAGGTCGTCGAGGCGCTCGCCCCGCTGCCGCGGCGCGCCGGCTCACCGGCCGAGCACGAGGCGGCAGACTGGCTGGCCGAGCGCCTGCGCCGCACGGGGGCCCGGGCCGAGGTCGAGGAGGTCGAGTTCCTCGACGGCTACGCGGCCGTCCTGCTGCCACTCGGCGCCGTGGCGGTGCTCTGCGCCGGGGTGGCCCGCACGCGCCGCGGGCGGCTGGCCGAGCGCGTGTCTCGCCGCCCTGGCCGGCCTCGGCGCTGGCCGACGACGCCTCCAACGGCGCGCGCTGGTGGCGACGGCTGACCGCGGCGCGCAAGCGGACCTGGAATGTGGTCGCCGAGACCGGCGACACCCGCACCGCGCGCACGCTCGTCGTGCTCGCCCATCACGATGCCGCCCCGACCGGCGCCGTCTTCGATCAGCGGGCCCAGCGCTGGTTCGCCCGCACCTTCCCGACCGTCGTCGCGCGTATCGACACCTCGCCACCGTTGTGGTGGCCCGTCGCCGGGGGACCCTGGCTCGTCGCGCTCGGCGCGGCGCTGCGCAGCCGCGGCCTGCTCGCGCGCCGGTGCCGGACTGAGCGCCGGGGTCGTGCGGCGTGGCCGCCGATGTGGCTCGCAGCCCCGTCGTGCCCGGGGCCAACGACAACCTGAGCGCGGTGGCGGCGCTCGTCGCCATGGCCGAGCGTCTGGCCGACCAGCCGACGCCCGGCCTGCGGGTGCTGCTCGTGTCCTGCGGCGCCGAGGAGGTCCTCCAGGGCGGCATCTATGGCTTCGCCAAGACGCACTTTCCCCGGCTCGATCCGGGCCAGACGTGGTTCGTGAACCTCGACACGATCGGCTCGCCCGAGCTTCTGCTCGTCGAGGGGGAGGGACCGTTCCGGATGCAGGAGTACCACGGACCGGACTTCCGCGATCTCGTCGCCGCGGCCGCCCACCGGTCAGGGCGGCCGCGTGCGCCGCGGGGTGCGCGCGCGGGTGAGCACCGACGCGGTGCTGCCGAGCCGAGCCGGCTACCCGACCGCCAGCCTGGCCTCCTGGGAGCCCGACACGAAGCTGCTCAGCAACTACCACCTGATGACCGACACGCCGGAGAATCTCTGCTATCGAACAGTCGTCGAGGCGATCGAGCTCGTGCTCAAGGTGGCGGGCGAACTGGCCGATATGTCCAGGTCAACGCCAGCGCCGATCTCGACGCTTAGCTGATGCGCGCGCGAGGAGCGAGCGGTATCGTGGCCGCATGAGCCTCTCCGTACTGGACGCACGGGAGACCGCCACGGGGGTCGCCGTCACATTCGTCACCGACAACGGCATCGAGCCGATCGAGGGCACGCACGAGGAAGTCGCGCGCCTGGCCGACGTCATGCGCCAAGTGAGCGCGATCGCCCCCCTCAACGAGTCAGAGCGCGTCTGGCTCGAGGAGGTGCGCGTCGGCGACGCCATCATCAAGCTCGGGCTGAACCCGCAGGGCCTGGCGCGGGTGCGCATCCTGCGCGACTGACGTCCGCACCCAAATTCCGAGTTTGGGTTTGTCGCGCTGGTGATAGAAGCGCTCAAGGGTTCTCGGCCGTCACCGACAGAGCGCAGGAGGAGAGTCATGCCGCAGCCCAGGAAGAGCAGCCAGCAGTCGAGCGGGTCCGCGTCGAGCCGGCGCTCCGCGGGGACGCGTAAGTCCAGCT
This sequence comes from uncultured Solirubrobacterales bacterium, assembly GCA_963848745.1. Taxonomy (GTDB): domain Bacteria; phylum Actinomycetota; class Thermoleophilia; order Solirubrobacterales; family Solirubrobacteraceae; genus Palsa-465. Next base: position 755,340 of record CAWKEO010000004.1, read on the forward strand.
CGGGTTCGGGGACCGGAGCGTCATCGAGCCGGTCGAGCGGATCGTCGGGTAAGTCGGGCTCGAGCCGTCGGCGTCGTCCAGCCGGGCGTCGGTCGAGCGGCGTCAGCGTTCCTCGAGCGGCTCGCGGGCCTCGAGCGGCTCGCGTTCCGCGAGCGGCTCGCGCTCGAGCGGGTCGCGTTCCTCGAGCGGGTCGCGCTCGACGCTCGAGCGGGCGGCGCCTCCAAGGCGAGCGGCACCCGTTCCGGGCCGCCTCCACGAGCAGCCGCGCGCGCCCGAGCGCGGCCGGCGCCGCCGCCGGCGATCCGCGCGTCGAGGCCGTCGCCGAGCGCGTGCGCAAGCTCAACGAGCGCATCATCGACGCCGGTCGCGATGCGGGCGAGACGACCCTCAGCGCCTACGAGCGGGCGCTGAAGACGATCGCCACCTCAATCGAGCGTGGCGCCGGTGCCAGCGACATCGAGTGGCTCTCCCAGTTGCTCAACACCCAGGCGAAGTTCATCCGGGACATCACGAGCAGCTGGACCTCGGCAGCGCGCGGGGTGCTCAAGTAGGCTGGCCGCCGTGCGGCAACTGACCGGCCTCGACGCGCAGTTCCTCGCTCTCGAGAATCCGCGCCAGGCCGGTCACGTCGGCGGGCTGGCCATCCTCGACCCGTCCACGCGCCCGTCCGGAACGCTCGAGCTCGATGACGTCCTCGCGCTCATCGCCGAGCGCCTGCCGCTGCTGCCGCCGTTCCGCTGGCGGCTGAAGCAGGTTCCGCTCGGGCTTGACTACCCGTACTGGATCGACGACCCGGACTTCGACCTCGAGTACCACGTGCGCGAGCTCGCGCTGGCGGCGCCGTCGAGCGACGAGAAGCTGGCCGAGCAGGTGGCGCGCATCTTCTCGCGCCCGCTCGACCGCGCCCGCCCGCTGTGGGAGACCTATCTCATCCACGGCCTGGCCGACGGGCGCGTGGGGCTGCTGACGAAGATCCACCACGCCGCCATCGACGGGATCTCGGGCGCAGAGATCATGGGAGCGCTGCTTGACCTGAGCCCCGACGGCCGCGAGTCCGGACACGCTGCCGGTCCCGGCGGCTCGGCACGCTGGCGAGAGCGAGCCGGGCGAGCTCGAGATGCTCGGACGCGGTCTGCTCGGCGCGCCACGCTACCTGCAGCGCGTGCTCCAGGGCGCGCCCTCCACGGTGCCCAACCTCGAGGACGTGCAGATCTTCGCCGACATCCCGGGCGTCCGGCTGCTCGGTCGCAGCACCGGCGCGGGTGCGTCCGGACGCTGCGCCGGCGCGAGTCGCGTGTGCTCGAGCGCACGACGCTGTCGCCGCCGCGCACGTCGTTCAACTCGCGTGTGTCGGCGCACCGCCGCTTCGCGTTCGGCCGCCTGCCGCTCGCCGACGTGAAGGCGATCAAGAACCATTACGGCTGCACGGTCAACGACGTCATCGTCGCGCTGTGCGCGACCGTCGTGCGCCGCTGGCTGATCGACCACCGCGAGCTTCCGGGCACACCGCTCGTCGCCCAGGTGCCGGTGTCGGTACGCACCGAGGCGCAGCGCGGGAGCTTCGGCAACCGCGTCGGGATGATGAGCGTGCCGCTGCTCACCAACGAAGCCGATCCGGTGGTTCGGCTGCAGGCCACGCATGACGCGCTGCGGGTGGCCAAGGAGCACCATCAGGCCCTGCCGGCCCAGCTGCTGCAGGACGCCGCGCAGTTCATTCCGCCGGCGCTGTTCTCGCGGGCGTCACGGGTGACGTTCTCCCTCGCCGCCGCGCGCAAGCCGATCTGGAACCTCGTCGTCTCCAACGTGCCCGGGCCGCAGGTCCCCCTGTACCTCGCGGGTGCGCGGCTCGAGGCGAACTATCCCGTGTCGGTGATCACCGACGGGATGGGCCTGAACATCACGGTCATGAGCTACTGCGGCCACCTCGACTTCGGCATCGTGGCCGACCGCGAGCAGATGCGCGACGTGTGGAAGCTCATCTTCTGGCTCGACGACGCGCTCGAGGAATTGCTGCCGGCCCGCACGCCGGCGGGCGTGTAGCGCGTCCAGCTGCTTTTCTCCCGTCCCCATGAGCGTGTCCGATGAGCGTCAGGCGATCCTCGCCCGCGAGGCCGCGTTCCACGATGCGGTGGTCGCCGGGCTCGATCCCGCCGCGGCGCCGCCCGAGCCGCCGGACAGCTGGGAGCGGGCGATCCTCACCGCCACCGGGCCGCTGAACGGTCGGCGGGTGCTCGACCTCGGATGCGGCACCGGCTCGCTCACCCTGCACCTGGCTGACGCGGGCGCCGCGCACGTGACCGGGCTCGACCTGTCGCCGGGCTCGGTGGCCTTCGCCACCGCTCGGGCGGCGCACTTCCGTCCCCAGGCGCCGGTCACCTTCGTGGCCGCCGGCGCCGAGGCGACCGGCCTGCCGGCCGGCGCGTTCGATGTCGTGGCCGGTCGCTTCGTGCTCCACCACCTCGACGTCCCGGCCGCTGTGGCCGAGCTCGACCGCCTGCTCGCCCCGGGAGGGCGCGGCGTGTTCATCGAGACCTCGGGGCTGAACCCGGTGACGCTCCTGCTGCGCCGCGAGATCGTCCACCGCGGCCGTTTCGGCGCCATCCGCCTCGGGCACCGAGGACGAGCGCCCGCTCGGCCGGGTCGCGCTGCGCACCCTGCGGTCCCGCTTCGCTGTCGTCCGGGTCGACTACCCGATCTTCTGGCTGTTCCGGCCGTTCGCGCGTCAGGTGCTCGCCCGCCCGGCCCCGCGGCTCGGGCATCGTGTCGCCGCGCTCGACCCGTGGCTCGGCGAGCGCGCGCCGTGGCTGGCGCCGCTGTCGTACCACATGCGGATCGTGGTCGAGAAGGGCTGAGCGCGCCCAGCCGCGCCGCAGCGCCTACGTCGACGACGCGACGACGACGACGACCCGGCCACGACCCGGAAGACGCCGCGCATGAACGGGTGGATCCGGCAGAAGTACGTGTAGATGCCGGGCTTGAGCCCCTTCGGCGTCGACCACACGACCGAGCCGGTGGCGGGCGTGCCGATGCCGAGCTGACCGGAGTCGAAGTGGCCGGTGCCGTTGGCCAGCGGATACGAGATGCCGGTGTTCAACCCGCACGGGTTCTGGCACGAGGTCACCGTGTGGAAGATCGCGCTGCCGTACGGGCTGCCCGGCAGCGGGAACAGGAACCCGCGGCCCGCGCCCGGTCCCGACGGGGCGTCCTGGTTGACGAACGTCACCGTCTGGCCCTGGGTGATCGTCGGGCATGCAGCGGTTCTTGCCCGTGGCCTGGAAGCCGCCCGGGTTGTAGACGTAGTGCGAGATCGTCACCTGCGGTGCCGAGCAGTCCGGCAGCGAGTTCAGGTTGATCTTGTACTCGATCGACGTGCCGCCGTCGTCGATGTTCTCGGGCAGGCGGCCGTGGGTCACGTGTCCCACCTGATCGAGCGCGTGCGTGAACGGGTTGATGCCGCCGTAGGTCGGGTTCGCCGGATGGGCCTCACGGCGTCCGGTGAACACGTCGATGCCGCGCTGGCTGTTCCACGCCTCCCAGACGACCATGATCCCCATCGACTCATACCACGAGGCGCGTTTCGTCTCGTAGGTGGCGCTGACGGACAGCACATCGCCCTTCTTCACCGCCGGACGCCAGTCGAGGGAGGTCCCCTTCATGGCCATGTCCCAGGAGATCGGACCCCGCTTGTCCCAGTAGTGGGCGTTCGATCGGAACAGGCGCACCGAGCCCTTGGTCATGCCGGGGAGCGCTCCGCCACGGGGCTTGACCCCGGCGCGGGTGTCGTCGAGCTGCGTGTAGAGCCCGCCCGGATGGACGTGGCCGGCGGTGTCGAGAAGCACGCCCGACTGGTCGACCGTGAACAGGTTGCGGGGCTGCTGGGGCGCCGGGTACGGGTTCTTGGCCATCTCGGGGAAGGTGAACTTCCCGTTCACGCCGCTGTGCTGCAGGACGTTGAACACCGGATAGATCTCCCGGTCCTCGACGTCCATCCAGATCGGATGGGCGGCGGTCAGCGTCTTGGCCAAGGGCGTGCTCTCGGGCACGAAGTCGACCTCGTAGGTGACGTAGACCTTGGCCGGCGTCGGGATGAGGTCGTGGATCATGTAGTTGAAGAACCAGTCATCCGAGCCCCCGATCGGATAGCCGTACCCCTTCGGCAGGGAGTAGATCGTCTTCTCCTCGCCGGTGGCCATGAACGGGTAGAGGGTGAGTCCACCGACGCTGTAGCCGTTGTTCCCCTCGCCCATCCCGGTCTTGCCCGTGCTCAGCCACACGCCGTGGTGCAGGTGGACGATGTCGACGAATGGGATGGCGCCGCAGCACTTGCCGTTCGGCAGGGCGTAGTGCAGGTTCGGGACCATCCGGAGCATGTAGCCGTCGACCTTCGGCTTGGGCACGTTCAGGTCGATGAAGATCGCGTTGGCGCCCGAGTGGACCGTGTAGGGGCCGGCGGCGAAGTGGAGGTGCTGGACGCAGCAGAGTGTCTTGCCCTTCGCGGAAGCGAGCGCGGGCAGTGCGGCGCAGCTTGCGGCCACGCATGCCAGCACGACGATCCTCATCACGGCCCGCTTCATGTTTCCTCCATGGCGCCAGGGCGCCTCCCGCTGGGGAGTCTACTCATCAGTAGCGACAGCGGCCTCCTCGGCCGCCGCCGGACGAGTATGGGCGCCGCCGCGGTCGATCGCGACCCGTGGTCAGAATGCCGACGCTCTACCAGGCCTGCGCGTCGCCGCAGTGCGGGCAATCGACCGAGGTCGTGACCGCCGCCGAGAACACGAGACCGCAGCCGCAGGTGTAGATCGCGCGGTCCTGCGGGGCCGGATCGGCGCGCCGCGGCGGGGGCACCGGCAGCTCGCTGCGCGACCCTGCGACCGGCTCCGAACCCCGGCGCAGCAGGCGAAACGGGGCGGCGGAGGCCGGGCGCCGGGGGAGGCGAGGCGCCCGAAGTGGCTTGGCTCTCGATGACACGCTCATGATCAGTAACGCCGCGGCACCCAATAGGTTTCGCCCCGCACGCAGCGTTTCCTCGTACCGGTCGCCACGAAGTCGCCCGCCGGGGGCTCCCGGGGGCCGGTGTGGGACAATCCAGGGAGATGGATCCCAGTCGTAAGCGAGCCATCCGGCTGACGGTTGCCCTGACCGCCGCGCTCCTTCTGGCCTCGGCGCTCGTGTACACGAGCTTCGCCGCCGGCCGCGACGAGCTCACGGCCTCGCAGCTCATCAAGCGGGCCCGTCCGGGCCACTCCTACATCCTCGCCGGCACGGTGGTCGACAACTCCATCCGCCACGTGGGCGCGGCGGTGCTGTTCCGGGTTCGCGACCCCAAGCTCCACGTCTCCGTGCCCGTGACCTACACCGGAATCGTCCCCGACCCGTTCGCCGCCGGCCGCGGCGTGCTCGTCACCGTCAGCCCGCAGGGCTCCGCGTACGTCGGCGAGCCGAACTCGCTGACCACGAAGTGCCCATCGAAGTACCAGGCCGCCAGCGGCGCCGAGTGATGGTCCTGGGGAAGCCCTCGTCATGGCGCTGACCGGGCGCGCCCTGCTCATCCTCGGCCTCGCGGTCGCCGTCTACGGGATCGCTGCTTCGATCTACGGTGGCCGCACCGGCCGGGCGGACTTCGTCACCTCGGGCCGCCGGGCGGTGTACGTGCTCGCCGCCCTGATGACGGGGGCCTTCGCGATCCTCGAGGCCGCCTTCCTGCGCTCGGACTTCAGCTTCAACGTCGTCGCCGCGCACTCCTCGACGACGACTCCGACGTTCTACAAGCTGGCCGCCGCCTGGTCCTCGCAGGAGGGGTCGCTGCTGCTGTGGGTGTGGCTGCTGTCGCTGTGGTCGAGCCTGGTCCTCTTCCTCACCCGCCGGCGGGTGCGCGAGCTGGCGCCCTATGCCACCGCGGTGCTGCTCGGCTTCGCCACCTTCTTCGCCTCGCTGGCCACCTTCTACGCCAACCCGTTCAGCACCACCTCGAGCCCGCCGACCGAGGGCGCCGGTCTCGATCCGCTGCTGCTGCACCCGAGCATGATGATCCACCCGCCCATGCTGTACTCGGGCTACACGCTGCTGACGGTGCCGTTCGCGTTCGGCGTGGCGGCGCTCATCAGCGGCCGGCTGAGCAACGAGTGGATCGCGGTCACCCGTCGGTTCGCGCTCGCCGCCTGGCTGTTCCTGGGCATCGGCATCCTCCTCGGCGCTCGCTGGTCCTACACCGAGCTCGGATGGGGCGGCTACTGGGCCTGGGACCCGGTCGAGAACGCGGCGCTCATGCCCTGGCTGGCCGTCACCGCGTTCATCCACTCGGCGATGATCCAGGAGAAGCGCGGGATGCTGAAGGTGTGGAACGTCTCGCTCGTGATGGCCAGCTCGACGCTGGCCGTCGTGGGCACGTTCCTCGTGCGCTCCGGTGTGCTCGATTCGATCCACGCGTTCGGCGCCTCGACGCTCGGCGTCCCGTTCGTGATCCTGATCGGAGCCATGGTGATCGGGTCGATCGGCCTCATCACCTGGCGGCGCGAGGCACTGCGCAGCGATGCCCGGCTTGACTCGCTGCTCTCCCGCGAGGCGGTCTTCCTGTTCCAGAACCTCGTGCTCGTCGCCATGGTGTTCGTGATCTTCTGGGTCACGTTCTTCCCGCTCATCTCCGAGGCGGTGACCGGAACCAAGGTCTCGGTCGGGCCGCCGGCGTTCCGGCCGTTCATCGTGCCGCTGTCGCTCGTGCTCGTGCTGCTGGCCGGGATCGGGCCGCTGATCGCCTGGCGGCGGGTCACGGCGGCCAACCTCCGGCGCAACTTCACCCTCCCGGTGGCCGGCGCCTTCGTCACGCTCGTCGTGCTGCTCGCGGCCTCGAGCGCCGCCCAGCGCCCGCTCGCGCTCGCCATGTTCGTGCTCGGCACGTTCGTGCTCGTGTGCGTGGCCCAGGAGCTCTGGCGCGGAGTGGCGGCACGCCGGGCCAGTTCCCGAGAGATCATCCCCGTCGCCCTCGCGCGCCTGATCCGCCGCAACCGCCGCCGGTACGGCGGCTACATCGTCCACGCCGGTCTCGCCCTGCTGCTCATCGGCGTGGCCGCCTCCTCGTCGTTCGCGCACTCCAGCAACGTGAACCTGGCGCCCGGCCAGAGCGCCCGGGTGGGCGGCTACGTGTTCCGCTACGTGCGCCCGACCGAGTCGGTGAGCGCGCAGAAGCTGAACTTCGGCGCGGTGATCGACGTCACCACGACGAGCGGCAAGCACGTCGTCACGCTGCACACGGTTCACGGCGTCTACCCCTCCCAGGACAGCACCCAGGGGATCATCGGCCGCTTCTTCGGCGGCGAAGGCGATAGTGACGTCGGCCTGCAGGCCGGTCTCACCCGCGACATCTGGACCGTCGTCGACCCCGATCTGACCCCGCTGAACTCGGTCATCAACCGCGGCAACACGGTGTTCCAGAACGCGATCGTCTCGACGATGCAGCAGGTGGTCAAGCGGAACATCCCGCGCAGCCAGGTGCCCAGCCTGCTCGCTCCGCTCTGGCAGCAGCGTGACGTGGCCATCGCCGAGATCGCCGCCCGCTACGTCAGCCACCCGTGGAACGTGAACTTCCTATTCCTGGTCTCGCCGCTCGTCACCTGGCTGTGGCTCGGAGCCCTGGTCATGGCCGCCGGCGGCCTGATCGCGCTGTGGCCGATACCGGCCCGCCGCCGGGCCCGGGTGACCCGCCCCGCCGGCGCGCCCCAGGGCGCGCGGCCCGCGCCCGCGCCGGCCCCGCTCCGGCCCCGACTCCGGCACCGGCGGCCACCATGGCCGTGCGCGAGGGCGTCTGATGCAGTACGCGCTGATCGCCGTCATCCTCATGTTCGTCGTCTACGTGCTCTCCGAACCGCTGCGCCGCGAGCCGGCCGGGGCGACGCCCGCGCGCTCGGTGACGCCACATGAGCTCCGGCTGGCCGAGCTCGAGGCGGTGCGCGAGGCGAAGTACCGCGAGATCCGCGACGCCGAGCTCGACCACGACACGGGCAAGCTGTCCGACGCGGACTTCATCGAGCTCGACTCCGCGCTGCGCCAGGAGGCAGTCGAGATCCTGCACGCGTTGGATCAGGTGGAATCGGCTGGCGCCGATTCCATTGGGAGTTCGCCCGGGGGGCGAACTCCCGGACGCGCGCCCACCGGCTGACGGTGGATCGGCTGACGCCGGTTCCATTGGGAGTTCGCCCGAGGGGCGAACTCCCGGACGCGCGCACACCAGCAGCTAGAATCGCTCGCCGATGACGACCGTCCTGGGCATCCTGCAGGTCATCCTGTGCGTCGTGCTCATCTTCCTGGTGCTCATGCACTCAGGGAAGGATTCGGGCCTGTCCGGCGCGTTCGGCGTCGGCACCGGCGCCGGCCCGTTCGGCGGCGGCTCGCTCGTCGAGCGCAACCTCAACCGCTGGACGATCGTGTTCGCGGTGCTGTTCGTCATCAACACGATCGTTCTGATCAAGATCTCCTAGAGGCAGCCCGTCAGCCTGGCGCCGGGGACCCGGTCGCTATCGTGCCCGGCGTGGCTGCGGCACTGCAGGCGCGGGGACTGGTCAAGCACTTCGAGACGGTGGTCGCCCTCGATGGCGTCAGCCTCGAGGTCGCCGAGGGCGAGGTCCGTGGCCTGCTCGGCCCCAACGGTGCCGGCAAGACGACGCTCCTGCGCATCCTGTTCGGGCTCGTGCGCGCCGACGACGGCGAGGTGACACTCCGCGGGCGCCCGCTCGATCCCGAACGCCCGCTGGCGCTCGACGGCGTGGCCGGCTTCGTGGAGGAGCCCGCCTTCTACCCGTACCTGTCCGGGCGAGCGAACCTGGAGCTGCTGGCCGAGCTCGACGGCACGCCCGACCGCGGCCAGGTCTCCGAGGCGCTCGAGCGGGTGGGCCTGGGCGGGCGCGGCGGGGACCGGGTGGGCGGCTACTCGACCGGTATGCGCCAGCGGCTGGGGATCGCTTCCTGCCTGCTGCGCCGGCCCCGCCTGCTGCTGCTCGACGAGCCGACGAGCGGCCTGGATCCGGCCGGTCTGCGCGAGATGCAGTCGCTGATCGGCGAGCTGGCCGGGAACGGCGTGGCCATCGTGCTCTCCAGCCACCAGATCGCCGAGCTCGACGGCGTCTGTCACGCCTACACGATCCTGCGCCGCGGCCAGGTGGTGTGGGATGGCAGCGCCGAGGCGCTTCGCGGTCAGGCCCCGGCCCGCGCCTACCGCCTGCATACCAGCGACGATGAGCGCGCGCTGGCCATCGCGGCGGCGCGGCCGGGGGTGGACGCCGCCCGCGGTGAGCGCGGTGGCCTGCAGCTGGCCGCCGAGGAGGGCTTCCTCGATGCGTTCACGCTCGCGCTCGGGAGCGCCGGCGTCGCCATCCGGGGGCTCGAGCAGCTGGCCAGCCCGCTCGAGGAGCTGTTCTTCTCCCTCACCGGCGAGGACTCGGCCGGCGAGCTGCCGGCGCCACCGCACCCTGGGCCTGTGGCTGCACCGTGAGGGTGCTGAGCGTCTATCGGGTCGAGGCGCGCAAGCTCGCGGCCCAGCTCGGCACGCGCGCGCTCGCGCTCGTCTGCCTGCTCGGCCCGTTCGTGTTCGTCGGAGTGCTGAAGCTCCAGAGCGGCAGCCCGGCCGACACGCTCTACGGCGTGTGGGCGCACAGCTCGGGGTTCGCCGTCTCGATCGTCATCCTCGCCTTCGCCAGCGCCTGGGGGTTCCCGCTCATGGCCGGGATCGTGGCCGGGGACCTGTTCTCGAGCGAGGACCGCTATGGCACGTGGAAGACCGTGCTCACGCGCTCGCGCGTGCGGGGCGAGGTGTTTGCCGGCAAGGTACTGGCCGCGTTCAGCTTCGTCATCGCGATGGTCGCCCTGACCGCCGCCGCGAGCCTGATCGCCGGGGCGCTGATCGTCGGCGCCCACCCGCTGGTCAACCTGAGCGGCACCGTCTTCTCGCCCTCGCACGTGCTCGGCCTCGTGATCGTCGCCTGGCTGTGGTGCCTGATCCCGGCACTGGCCTTCACCGCGCTCGCCGTGCTGCTGTCGGTGGCCACGCGCAACGGCATCATGGGGGTGCTCGGCCCGGGTCTGGCCACGCTCGTCATGCAGCTGCTGCTGCTCGTGGGCACCGGCTACATCGCTCACATCCTGCTCCTGGGCGCGGCGTTCAACGCCTGGCCGCCGCTCCTGAGCGCGCACCCGTTCTTCGGCCCGCTGCTGGCCGGCCTGGCCGTCAGCCTCGTGTGGGGCGCCGCCTGCCTGGCCATCGCCTGGGAGATCCTGCGCCGGCGCGACTTCGCCGGCACCCCCGTCGCCCGCCGGCCGGGGTGGGCGAGCGCGATGCGAGCCATGGTCGCCCTGACCGTCGTGGTCGCGGTGTTCGCGGTGGCCGGAAACTGGGGCCCGGTCGGCGTCACCGCGCGTCGCCTGCAGGACACGCTGACGCCGGCGTTCAACGCGCTGACGATCCTGCAACAGCGCGAGCTCGGGCGCGAGGTGGCCGCAGGCGCCCACCTCGAGGTGCTGCCCGCGTGCGCGCACCGCGGCAGCACGAACCATGGTCCGGGCGACTGGGTGTGCACCTTGAACGTGATGATCCCCCAGCAGGGGGCGCTGCCGTTCAATCCGACGCCGGTCAGCTACGACGTCAGCGTGTCGCCGGACGGCTGCTACAAGGCGCAGTCACCGCCGGCGTTCATCGGTCAGCAGCTCATGCGTGACGCCCGCGGGCACAACGTGGTCAACCCGCTCTACACCATCTACGGCTGCCTCGACCTCATGCACTGAGGGCGCCGCGGAGCTGCGCCAGGGCAGGCGGCCGGTGGTGGACACCCACGATCCGGCCAGGATGAGCACGAGCCCGGCCACCGCGCCCGCGCCTGGCCGCTCCCCGAGGAGCGCCACCCCGAGCGCCACCGCGATGAGGGGGTTGATGTAGGTGATGACAGTGGCCCGGCTCGGTCCCGCCTCGGCCACCAGGGTGGGCAGGATGAGGAACGCGCCCGCCGTGCACACGAGCCCGAGCACGACGACCGACGCGAAGGCGCCGCCGCTGGGTGTGTGGTGGGGGCGGGTGAGGAGGGCCAGAGGTGTGAGCACGAGCGCGGCGATGCCGAGACTCGCGCCCATCGCGGCCCGAGCGTCGACGCCGGCCAGCCAGTGCTTGATGATCATCGGGCCGATCGCATAGCCGACCGCAGCCACCAGCACGGCGCCGGTTCCCAGTAGGGCCCGCGAGCTGCCGCTGGCGTCGATGCCGACGAGTGCCATCACGCCGACGAACCCGAGCCCGAGACCGGCGGCGCGCAGCCGCGTCGGGCGCTCGGCGGTATCGAAGCGCATGGCGATGATGGCCACGATGAGCGGGACCGAGGCGATCACGATCGCCGTCATCGAGGAGGAGATGCGCTGCTCGCCGACGCCGATGAGGGAGAACGGGATCGCCACCTCGGCCACGGCATAGGCGGCGAGCGCGGGCCAGCGCCCGCGCAGGCCGGGCAGGGTGCGGGCCTGCGCCGCCAGGGCGAGCAGGATGAGCGAGGCGAGCGCGACCCGGGCCCAGGCGAGGCCGAGTGGTGGCATGCCGCCACGGACGGCGATCCGGATGAACAGGTACGGAACGCCCCAGATCACCGACAACGCGGCGAAGGCGGCCCAGGCGCGACGGGTCACGTCCTGCAGTGTGGCAGGCGCCCGGCGTCCCGATCCGGCGTGCGCCGGGGGCGCGTCGGGGGGCGCGGACGCGCCGCCCCGGCGCCGCCGGTCGGGGTCAGTGGGCTGGGTGCGGGCTGCCGAGGCGACGATCGGCGCCGGTGCGGCGATCGGCCGCCCGCAGCTCGGGGGCGCGACGCGTGGCCCGGCGGGAGAGCCCACCGAGCCGCGCGGCGTGGATCCGGTCGGTCACGATGCCGAAGGCGAGCAGGCCGAGGATCGCCACGACGACGAAGGTGCAGAAGACGACGTTGAGGATGATGATGGCGGTCATACGATCGTGGACTCCGGTCGGGGGTACTGGTCTGAAATCCGTTCCCCGCGCTTCATCAGGAAGACGTCGGAAGAACGTGAGAGCTCGCTAAGAGCCCTCGGGGTGGGCCCCGCCGGCCGGGCGAGCCGGCGGGGCGCCGGGGTCAGCGGAGGTCGAACGCGGGGTTGAAGCGGCGCGCGGCCTGAGCGCGGGCGCGGCGGCGGCGGGTCAGCCGGGCGGCGCTCACGCGGTCGGTGGCGATGCCCCAGCCCAGCAGGGCGAGGATGCCGACGACGACGAAGACGGAGAAGACGGCGTTGAGGATGATGATGGCGGTCATTGAGGTCTCTTTCGGCGAGGTGTGCGGGGGGCGTGGGTTAACAGTCGCCGGGCCCCGCAAGAGCGCCGTGAGATGAGCGTGAGACCTGTCTAAGACTGTGTGAGGGAAGATTCATCCCATGATCCGATCGCCACGCCCGCGCTCTCTCGTACTCGCCCTCGTCCTGGCGGCCCTGCTCGCGGCCTGTGGCGGGGCCGCCAGCGGGGCCGCCACCGGCACGAGCGCTCCACCGGCCGCGACCGGGGCCACGCTCGGGCAGCCGGCCCGCGCCGCGAAGGCGCCGGAGGCCGACTGGCCGACGTTTGACTTCGACGCCGCCCGGACCGGGGTGGGTCCGTCCCGAACCGGGATCGGTCCGGCTCAGCTGCGCCATCTCGGGCTGCGCATCGTCCACCTGAACGGCACCGTCGACTCCTCGGCCATCGAGCTGCGCGGTCTGCGCCTGCGCGGGCACGCCCACGACGTGCTGTTCGTCACCACCACATACGGGCGCACGATCGCCATCGACGCCGCCACGGGCCGGCGTCTGTGGGAGTACACACCCTCCGACATCGGCCGGTACGCCGGAACCAGCCAGGTGACCACCGCCACGCCGGTTGCCGATCCCGACCGCCGCTACGTCTACGCCGCCAGTCCGGACGGCTTCATCCACAAGCTCTCGGCGACGAGCGGCCGGGAGGTGCGCACCGGCCACTGGCCGGTCCGGGTGACCTTCGACGCCACCCGGGAGAAGCTCGCCGGCGCGCTCAACATCAGCGGCCGGGCGCTGATCGTGCCGACCGGTGGCTACATCGGCGACATCCCGGTCTATCAGGGTCACGTCGCCCTCATCGACCGGGCCACCGGCCGGACGCTGCACGTGTTCAACGCGCTGTGCTCGAACCTCTCCGGGCTCATCGACCCGCCCTCGCGCTGCCACCAGAGCGACGCCGCCGTGTGGGCCCGCGCGGGTACCGTCGTCGAGCCCGGCACCGGCCGCATCCTCATCGCCACCGGTAACGCCGACTTCAATGGCAGCACCGACTGGGGTGACAGCGTGCTCGAGCTCTCGCCGGCGCTGCGCCTCCTCCACAACTGGACCCCGAGCAACCAGCAGCATCTGAACGACAGCGACAGCGATCTCGGAAGTACCGAGCCCGCACTCCTCACCACCGGCGGCCGGCGGCTCGCCGTGCAGGGCGGCAAGGCGGGCGTGCTCGACCTGCTCGACCTGGGCCGCCTCGACGGCACGGCGGGACCGGCCGGAGCGCGCACCGGCGGGCAGCTTCAGAGCATCGCCAGCCCCGGCTCCGGGGAGGTCCTGACCGCGCCGGTCGTGTGGGCGCACGGCGGGCGAAGCTACGTATTCGTGGCCGACGATCAGGGCACTGCTGCCTACGCGGTGCACGGGGGCTCCCGGCCCGGGATCCGCGTGGCCTGGCAGAGCGCGCGTCCGGGCACCAGCCCGGTGCTGGCCGGCGGACTGCTCTACGTCTACGACGAGGTTGACGGCGCGCTCGAGGTCTACAACCCGATCTCCGGCATTCGCATCGCGGCGCTGAGCGCTCCCACCGGCCACTGGAACAGCCCGATCGTGGTCGGTGGGCGGATCGTCCTGCCGGTCGGCAGCTACCACTCGCAGTCCGAGTCCGGGGAGCTCGAGATCTGGCACCTGCCCGGCCGCTGAGGGGGCCTACAGCTCCGCCGCCACCTCCGCCGCCGCCCGCTCGCCCGAGCGCACGGCCCCGTCCATGTAGCCGTTGAACACCTCGGCGGTTTCGGTGCCTGCCCAGTGCAGGCGCCCGACCGGCTGGCGCAGTGCCGCCCCGAAGTCGCTCCATACCCCGGGCGGGAAGTAGCCGGCGTAGCAGCCGCGCGTCCACTCGTCCTGCGACCAGTTGTGCTCGATCAGCGCGCGCGGACGGGCGGCCTGAGTGCCGAACAGGCGGGTGAACGCGCCGAGCACGGCCTCCCGGCGCGCCCGGGCGGGCAGCGCGCCGAGCCGCCGGGCATCGGAGCCGGCGACGAAGCCGAGCAGCACTCCCGGTCGCCCCGAGGGCGGCGAGTTGTCGTAGGTGAAGTGGACGGGCGGACGGTCGCTGTTGCTGTAGCCGCTCAGCCCGGCCGTGCGCCAGAACGGCCGCGGGTAGACGGCCTCGAACTTGATCACCGAACCCTGGGGGACATGCTGGGTGAGTCCGTCGCGCTGCGCCGGCAGGACCGGCTCGTAGGCGATCCGCCCGGCGAGCATCGGCGAGGTGGCGACGATCCCCCGCCGCCCCCGCCAGCTGCCGGCGTCGCTCTGCACGGTCACCCCGGAGGCGTCCTGGGTGATGCGGCGCACCGGCGCCCCGAGCACGACGCGAGCGCCGAGCCGGGCGGCCAGGCGGATCGAGACCAGCTGCGAGCCGCCGTGCAGGCGGGAGTCCTGGGCCCCGCCCGGGGTACCGGTCAGGTAGAGGATCCCCGTGCCCGCGGCCAAGTAGAAGAGCGCATGCAACAGCGAGAGATCACGCGGCTCGGCGGCGAACACGGCCTTGACGGCGAGGTCGAGCAGGAAGCGGGCGCCCGGGGTGGAGGAGTGGGCGAGCTTCCAGGTGTCGAGCGTCTGGCTGTCGAGCCCAGCTGCGCCCGGGCTCGTCCACGGCGCCGCCGTCGACACCTGCGACTGCAGTGCGATCACCTGCCCGAGCAGCTGGCCGAAGTCGCCGGCGTCGGGCTCGGGCAGGGGCGGGATGAGCCCCGTGAAGTGGGTCTGCCGCCCCTGGTAGTCGAAGATCTGGGCCCCGGCGGTGTGGGTCTTGAAGGTGCGCACGCCGAGCTCCCGGGCCAGGGCGAGGATCCGGTCCTGCCCCGGGCCGACCCACTGCCCGCCCACCTCGACGACCTCGCCGCCGCCCACCGGGTGGTTGAGCGTGCGCCCACCGACCCGATCGCGGGCCTCGAGTACGGTCACAGAGTGGCCGCGGGCGACCAGCTCCTGGGCGGCGCTCAGGCCGGCCAGCCCGGCCCCGACGATGACGACGTCGACCTTCCGGGGCGCTGGTACGGCGGCGCGGGCGGCGGACGGGCGGCCGGCCGCGAGCACGGCGCCGCCGGCCACCGCGCCCCCGGCCAGCGCCTGACGGCGCGAGATGCGGTTGCTCTGCACTGCGGTCTCCTTGCTCATCGGCCCGCCAGCACGCACCCGGGCCGGGTCCGATCGGGCGGGAAGGTCAGGTCGGCGACGAGCGCCGTCTGGACGTAGCCGGCTCCCGGCCCGGAGGCGGCCAGCGCGCTCCCGGCGCGCCGCAGCGCCGGCCGTGGCCCGTCGCTTCGCACCCACGGGGCCAGGGCGAGGAACTGCGGCTTCGGCCCGGCGTCGCCGCGGAGCGCCGGGTCGTCCTGGCCGGCACGGAAGCGCGCGTCGCCGACGTAGTGACATCCGGGGCCGCGGCGCCCGCGCTGGAGGATCGCGCTCTGACCGTCGAACGGGGTGTCGGCCAGATTGCCGACCAGCATCGGATTGACCGCGTACAGGAAGCCGACGCTCGGGTCGCTGACCGCCCGCCACGCGGACCCCATCCACGACAGCGGCTGCCAGGTCTCGGCGGCGTCGCTGCCGTCGGCGCCCGTCCACTCGCCGTCGTTGGCGTCGGCCTGGATGAGGACGTTGGCGCCCAGATGACCCAGGCAGCGCATGTAGCTCACCGTCACATCCGCGCACGCGCCCGGGTGGGCGGGCGGCCCGTACACGAACGCGGGCAGGCTGGTGGCGAAGCCGACGCGGGCGTGCGTGCCCGGGATCGTCACCGGGCGCAGGTTGGCGATCGCCGCCCGCCCGGTGGCCGGGCCGGCGACGAACCCGAGCGCCGTCTCGAAGCTGGTCAGCGGCACCTTGCGGTTGATGGCGATCAGGTTGGCGAACGGCGCCGGAGCGCCCCGGTGCACGACCCGCGGCCCCCACAGGAACGTCTGGTCATAGGCGACGCCGGCCGTGGGGACGTACACCGCGTGTACGCCCCGCGTCCCCAGGGCCGCCACCGCGGCCCGGTTGCGGGTCAGGGCCAGCGGAGGTTGCGTGTTCGAGGCGACGATGTAGATGCCGTCGCGGCGCGCCGTCGCAGCCATCGTGGTCATGAACACGCGCCCGAACACGTCGGCGGCGGCGACGAAGCTGCGCCCGAGCTCGCGGGCGAGGCCGGGAAAGCGGTGCTCGAGGTAGCGCAGCGGCCGCGCGTAGGCGCGATCGAGGGCGGCCAGGGTGGCGAGCGTCGCGCACGGGAACGCCTGTCCGCGACAGGCGGGGACGCCGGTGCGCAGGAGGCTCCGGGCGGCGCTGCCACGGGGACCGGTGGCAAGCGCCTCGAGCCCGGTGTCCTCGTCGAAGACGACGAGGTTCGGGCGGTTGCGGGCCAGGTGGGGGAGAACCTCGCGCGCGATCGCGCAGCCGATCGCCCGGGCGAAGGCGGCAGCGTCGGTCATCGCCGCCGGGTCCTGGCGCAGCTGGATGGCGAACACCCGCAGCGCGCCCACCTGCGGCCGCAGCGCGAGGGCTGGACGGCCCCAGTGCGCGCAGGCGGCCCCGGGCGTGCGGGCCGTGGCCGGTGCCGCCACCGCAGCCACGACGAGCGCCGCAGCGACGGCAATCACTCGCAACCCTCTCATCCGGGCGGCGAGCCTACCGGGCTGCGGTAGTCTCGCGCCACTCGGTGGACCACGAACGTCGATCACGAGGTGCCCAGATGCAAGGCGAAGAGAACCGGCTGGCCGGCCTGACCCGCCGGCGCGCGCTGCGGGACCTCGGCACCGGCGCGCTCGCGCTCAGCGGCTTCGAGGGGTTGCTCGCTGCCGCTGCCGGCGCCCGGCCTCGCCACGGAACGCTGGCCGACATCGACCATGTGGTGATCTTCATCCAGGAGAACCGCTCCTTCGACCACTACTTCGGCACCTACGCCGGCGTGCGCGGGTTCGGCGACGCCCACGGCCGGAGCGCGTTCTTCCAGAAGGACCTGGCCGGGCAGACGATCCATCCCTTCCGCCTGAGCTCGGAGTGCCTGCCCGACCTCACCCACGACTGGGCACCCCAGCACCGGGCCTGGAACCACGGGCACATGAACCAGTTCGTCATCGCCCATCAGCACGTCGATCCGGCCGCAGACCATCAGCCCGGGTTCGAGACGATGGGCTACTACGCCGGGGCCGACGTCGCTGTCTACCACGCGATCGCCAACGCGTTCACGATCTGCGACGGCTACCACTGCTCGGTCATCGGTCCGACCGATCCGAACCGGCTGATGTCGATGAGCGCCACGATCGACCCCGCCGGGCGGGCCGGCGGACCGCTCATCCACACCAATGTGGGCCATCGCACCGGGGGCTTCCGCTGGCCGACCATGCCCGAGAGCCTCGAGCGCAAGGGCGTGAGCTGGAAGGTCTACACCTCGCCCGCCGGCGGCATCCTCGACAACGTGCTCACGTACTTCGATCAGTACCGGGCGGGCTCGCGCCTGGCCGCCCGGGGCACTGCTCCCACCTACCCGGCCGACTTCCTCGACGACCTGACGGCGGGGAAGCTGCCGCAGGTGTCGTGGCTGCTCAGCGGCATCGGCGACACCGAGCACCCGGACTTCTCGGCCCCGAACCAGGGCCAGGCGGTCGTCCGCCAGGTCATCGAGGCGCTCATGTCCCATCCCAAGGTCTGGCAGCGGACGGCGCTGTTCGTGACCTGGGACGAGAACGGCGGCTTCTTCGACCACGTGGCGCCGCCGGTGGCCCCGCACGGGACCCCGGGCGAGTACCTCACCGTGGCCACCCTGCCGCCGGAGGCGCAGGGTGTCCGGGGGCCGATCGGCCTCGGCTTCCGCGTGCCCATGCTCGTCGTCTCGCCGTTCTCGCGCGGCGGCCTGGTGTGCCCGGACACCTTCGACCACACCTCGACGCTGCGCTTTCTGGAGACCCGCTTCGGCGCCCGAGTGCCCAACCTCAGCCGCTGGCGCCGGCGCGCGACCGGCGACCTGACGAGCGCGTTCAACTTCGCCGCCGCACCCCGCCCTGGCTCGGTGCGGCTGCCCACGCCGGCGAGCGCGGCCGCCTGCACGGCGTTCCCGCCGCCGGTCCTCACCCAGGGCCCGTTCCCCCGCCAGGCCAGGGGCCGGCGCGCCCGGCCGAGCGGCCTCAGGAGCGGCTGAGCCTGGGCGGCGCTACGCCTGGTGGCGCACGTGCTCGCGCGCTCGGCGCTCTGTGCTGAGCTCGGTCCGCCTGGGCGGCGCGCGAGCGCGCTGCTCGCGCGTCTGCGCCCGCCAGTGGCGCAGCCGCCCACGCCCGCGGATCTCCTCAGCGTCCATGGTAGGCTGCTCCCTCGGGGCCGTGTGGCCAACCCCGGGGGGGGGAAGTCCATCATCATGGTGGCGGAGACAGTTCGGCTGTTCGAGCGTGAGCCCGACCTCCTGCGCTTCGTCGCCGAGGAGGACCGCGAGCAGCTCACGCAGCTGCGTGTCCCGGTCGTGGAAGTCGAGCGCGGGCCCTGCGCTCTGCCCGTCCTGTTCGCCGAGCGGCGCGCGTTCGGCGCCGTCGTGCTCGATGGGCTGCTGCTGCATCGGATCCGCGTCGGGCACCACGTGGCCATGCGCGTGCAGGGTCCCGGGGACATCGTCGGCCGCCTTGATGATCCCGCCTCCCCGCTGGTGTTGGAGCGCAGCACGCGAGCGACAGATGCCACCCGGCTGGCGCTGCTCGGGCGCGAGGTCCTGCTCGCCACCCAGCGCTGGCCGCTGCTGGCGGCCGGTCTGCATGCCCGCCTGGCCGAGCAGGAGGAGCGCCTGGCCGTGCAGCTGGCCATCTGCCAGCTGCCCCGGGTCGACGAGCGGCTGCTCGCGCTCCTGTGGTGGCTGGCCGAAGCCTGGGGGCGGGTGACCGCTGCGGGCACGATCGTGCCCCTAGCCATGACCCACGACGTGCTCGGGGCGCTGATCGGCGCTCGGCGGCCGACGGTCACGCTCGCTCTCGGGGAGCTCACCGAGCGCGGGGCGATCGTGCGTCAGGACCGCGGGTGGCTGCTCCTGGCACCGCCGCCGGCGGCTGGCCGGGCCCCGGCGGAGTTCGACGATCCGACCCTGATCGGGGCCCCCGCCGGCCCCTGGGTTCAGAGCGGGGACCCGGCGCCCGACCGCGCGGCCGCTCACGCCGAGCTGCTCGAGGCCGTCCAGCGCCTGAGGGTCGAGCACGGGCAGGCCACCATCGCCGTCAAGGACCGCCTGCGCGAGCTGCTCCGGGCCCGCGAGACGCTCATGGCCCGACGGGCCGAGCTCAGGACCCGCCGACGGGCTCCATCATGAGAATGGCGCCGGCCACGCCCTGTCCATCGTGCGCGACGGGCAGGAGTGTGACCCGGCAGCTGAACTGACGCCCGCGCCGGTTCGTCGCCGGGAGCACGACCTCGCCCCGCTCGGCCTCGCCGGCCAGCGTGGCCCGAAGCTCCCGTTTGAGGTGCTCGATCGGCAGCCCGATGTCGAGCGACATCAGATGCTGGTCGGAGACCTCCTCGGAAACCAGGCCCCACAGCTCGCGCGCCTGCCCGTTCCAGATCTGCACATGCTGGCGGCGATCGACGACCACGACCGCAACCCCCATCGTCGCCAGGATCGTGTCCAGGAACAGGTTCATGTCGTTGAGCGCGTGCGTGCGGTGGCGCAGCTCATCGTTCACCGTCTCGAGTTCCTCGTTGGTGGACTGGAGCTCCTCGTTCATCGTCTCGAGCTCCTCGTTGGTGGACTGGAGCTCCTCGTTGGTCGTCTCGAGTTCCTCGTTGGTGGACTGGAGCTCCTCGTTGGTCGTCTCGAGCTCTTCCACCGTCGACTGCAGCTCCTCGTAGGCCTGCTCGACCTCTCGCTTGGAGCTGGCCAGCTGGTCCTCGAGCACCCGGGTCTTCGTAACGTCGCGGTAGGAGATGCTCGTGCCGAGCACGTCCCGCTCGCCCATGAGCGGCGTGAGGTGCACGTCGATGACCCGCTCGTCGCTGCCCACGCGCCAGCGCACTGACCTCACGTCCACCGGCCGGCGCTCGCGCACCATCGCGTCGAGGTGCCCCCGCAGCTCGATCGGTCGGTAGGACAACTCGAGGTCCTGGAACGGACGCCCGAAATCGGTCAGGGTCAGCCCGAACATCCGCCGCGCCAGGTCGTTGGCCATGACGAGCGCGCCCTGGGAGTCGAGCACGATCTGGGCGCCCCCGGTCACGTCGAACGCCGCGTCGCGCAGCGTCTCGGCGACGCTGAGCGACGCGCCGTTGCCCGGGTCTGCGGCGCTCACGCGGACGCGCTCCCGGTGCGCCGGGTGCAGGACCTTGCGGAAGGCCCGCCAGCGCAGCTCGACCGGCGTGAACAGGTCGGTGTGCGTGATCAGCATCTCCGACTTGCCGAGCAGCAGCACACCGGCGTCGTCGAGCGCGAAGTGAAAGCGGCGCAGGATGCGGGCCTGGGTCTCGGCCGTGAAGTACATGAGCGTGTTCCGGCACACGAGCAGGTCGATGCGCGAGATGGGGGCGTCCTGCACGAGGTCGTTGCGGCCGAAGATCACGCACCGGCGCAGGTCCTTGCGAAACACGTAGCGCTGGTCGGTGCGTTCGAAGAAGCGCTCGAGCGCCTCGTGGGGGATGTCCTCGATCTGCCGGGGCAGGTAGGCCCCGAGCCGCGCCTGCTCGAGCGCGGTCTCGTCGACGTCGGTGGCATAGATCTTCACGCGGTCGCAGAAGGTGGCGTCGCCCAGCACGCGGGCGAACACCATCGCCACCGTGTAGGGCTCCTGACCCGAGGCGCAACCGGCGCACCACACGCGGATCGGAGCGTCGCGGGAGCGGGCGGCGAGCAGAGCCGGGATGACCGTCGTGGCCATGTACTCCCAGGTCGGCGCATCGCGGAAGAAGTTCGTCACGTTGATGAGCAGCGTGTTGAACAGCTCCGCGAACTCCTCGGCGTGGAGCTGCAGGAAGTCGAGGTACTCCTCGTGGCTCTCCGCGCCGACGGCCGACATCCGCTTGGCCACGCGGCGCTCGATGCTCGCGCGCTTGTAGCCGGTGAAGTCGAAGCCGCGGCTGGCCTTGACGAACTCGAGCAGGGTGTCGAGCGTCGCCCCCTCTGCGCCCGGGCTCACGCCACCTCCTCCCCGGCATCGTCCTCAGCCGCGGTCGCGATCGAGGTCGGGCCGGCGGCAGCGATCGTGTCCCGGATCAGCCGGGCCTGCTGCTCGGCATCGGCGGCACGCCGGTGGAAGCGCTCGCCCGCGCGATGGTGCCCGCGCCGGCTGACCTGATCGGCCAAGCGCGCGAGCAGGAGGGCGCGGTCCTCGAGCGCGCGCACGGCCGTCCACAGCGCCGCCTCGACATCGCTCGCCTGGGCGTCGATGAGGCTCTCGGGCGAGTACCGGTGCCCGATCCGGCACGACCACTGCACCGTGCCCCCCTGCTCGTGCTCGGAGAGGACGCCGCCGCACTCCGGGCAGATCTGGATCCGGGCATCGCGTCCGTCCCCGGAGTCGGCGGCCTCCCGGAGCTCGGGGCGTGGGCCGGGCGGGTGCCCGCCGGTGACCATGGCCGTGATCGTCGCGGCGACGCGGGCCGCCGGAACGACCGCGTCAACTGCGACATGAGCAATCGCGCTCGCCGGCATGCCCGGATATAGCGCATCCTCGGGATCCTGGACCACGGCCACTCCGCCCCGATCCTTGATCATCGCCAGCCCGGCGGTGCCGTCGTCCTGGGTGCCGGACAGCACGACGCCGACCACACCGGCGCCACGCTGCTCGGCGGCCGAGCGGAACAGCACATCGACGGCCGGCCGGTGGTTGTTCTCGCGCGGACCGACGGTCAGCCCCACGCGCCCGTCCTCGATGACGAGATGGTGGTTGGGTGGCGCGACGAGGATGTGTCCGGGGCGCAGCGCGTCGCCATCCTCTGCCGTCGTGCAGGGCAGCTGCCCCGCCCGGCGGAGGATCGCCGCCAGCGCACTCGGGCTGTCGGGGGAGAGGTGCAGCACGACGCAGATGGCCGCCGGCAGGTCCGCCGGCAGATCCTCGACGACCGCCCGCAGGGTCTCCACACCCCCGGCCGAGGCGCCGATGACAACGAGATCTCGCTGGCCTGGGCCCACGGGCCCAAGCGTACGCTCTCTGCGGAGGCGAGGGGAGGCGAGGCGCCCGCCGCCGCGCTCAGCCCGCGAGGCGCACCCGCGCGGGCACCCGCTCGGCCACCCGGGCATGCTCGGCGATCGCCGCCACGAGCTCCGGCCAGGCACCGTCGGGGAGATCATGGCCCATGCCCTCGATCGTGAGCAGGCGGGCGCCGGCGATCGCGCGGGCGGTGGCGCGCCCGCCCGAGGGGCTGATCATCGGGTCGCGGGAACCGTGGATGACGAGCGTCGGCACGTGGACCGAGGCCAGCGCGGCGGTGCGGTCGCCGGAGGCGATGATCGCGCCGAGCTGGCGGCCCGTACCGGCCGGGTTGAGGCCGCGCTCGAAGCTCCCCTCGGCCGTGGCCCGCAGTCGCGCCCGATCGCGGTGCAGGCCGCGGGAGCCGATGGCGTCGAACAGGCCGACCATGTACTCGATGTAGGCGTCGCGCTCGGTCGGCGCCCGGCGCAGGAGGTAGCGGTAGGTGGCGAGCGCCGGCTGCCCTTTCCAGCGGTGGCCCGTCGTCGACATGATCGAGACGAGTGAGCGCACGCGGCGCGGGTGCTCGACGGCGAGCGTCTGGGCGATCATGCCGCCCATCGAGGCGCCGACGACGTGGGCGGAGGAGAGCCCGAGCTCGCGCAGCAGACCGTCGGCGTCGCGGGCCATGTCCGAGAGCGTGTACGGAGGGTTCTCGACCCGGCGCAGGGCGAGCTCGCGCACCGAAGGTGGGCGGCCTGGCATGGAACTTGAGCGGCCGCAGTCACGGTTGTCGAAGCGGATGACATACAGGCCGCGCTCGGCCAGCTCGGCACAGAAGGCGTCGGGCCAGGCGATCATCTGCGTCCCGAGACCCATGATCATCAGCAGCGGCGGGTCCTCGCGCTGCCCGAAGGTCTCGTAGCAGAGCGTGATGCCGGTCTCGACCTCGCAGAATTCCTCGGCCATCAGCGTCTGTACTCTACAGATACACCGCTGTACCTACGGGGTACTATCCGGCCCGTGAGCGATTCCGTGGTCGGCAGCCACCCCGAGCTCGCCCCGCTTCCGGGTGACCGCTCGCAGCGGGCGCGGCTGCTCGAGGCAATGGTCCGGGCGGTGGCCGAGAAGGGCTACGAGGCGGCCACGGTCGCCGATGCGGTGCGGCTGGCCCGCGTGTCGCGGGGCACCTTCTACGAGCTGTTCGCATCCAAGGAGGCGTGCATGCTCGCCGCCTACCGGGCCGGCTACGAGGTGCTCGAACAGCGCATCGACGAAGCCGTGCGCGGGGCCGAGGACTGGCGCTCCGAGCTCCGGCTCGGGCTGCGCGCCTACCTGCACACGCTCGCCCAGGACCCGCTGTTCGCTCGCGTCTATCTCATCGAAGCCCACGTGGTGCCGGCTGAGCGCGAGCAGGTGCTGCATCGCTTCGCCGACCGCTACGCCCGCTCGTTTGCCAAGTCCGGGCGCCCGGTGCCGCCGTTCGAGGCCTTGTTCGTGCTCGCCGTCGGCGTGCACGAGCTGTGCCGCTCGCGCGTGCGAACCGGGCAGGGAGTGCTTGATCTCGAACAAACGCTGGTGGGCCTCGCCGTGCGGCTCGCCGCCGACCAGGAGGAGCCATGGACCTGACCTTCAACGAGCGCGAGCTCGCCTTCCGCGACGAGTTGCGCACCTGGCTGGCCGAGCACCCGCTCGACGACGAGCCCGAGGGCGACGGCGACGAGCACTACGCCTGGCGCCGCGACTTCCAGCGCCGTCTGGCCGAGGCAGGCTGGGCGGCCGTGCACTGGCCGCGCGAGTACGGCGGCCGGGGCGCCACCCTGACCGAGTCGGCGATCTTCTTCGAGGAGCTGGCCCGGGCCGGGGCGCCGCTGCCCGCCAACGTGCTCGGGCTGCTGCTGGCCGGGCCGACGATCATGACCTGGGGCACGCCGGAGCAGAAGGAGCGCCACCTGACGCCGATCCTCACCGCTGAGGAGATCTGGTGCCAGGGCTTCTCCGAGCCCGACGCCGGGTCCGACCTCGCCTCGCTGAAGACCCGCGCGGTCCGCGACGGTGACGAGTGGATCATCACGGGCCAGAAGGTGTGGACGAGCGGTGCTCAGTACTCCAAGTGGTGCATGCTCGTCGCCCGCACCGACGCCGACGTGCCCAAGCACAAGGGCCTGACGTACTTCCTCATGGACATGGAGCAGCCGGGCGTCCAGGTCGTGCCGCTGCGCCAGATCACCGGCTCGCCGGAGTTCAACGAGCTGTTCATCGACGGTGCCCGCGTCCCGCACGAGAACGTCCTCGGCGGCGTCGGCAACGGCTGGAAGGTCGCCCTGACCACGCTCATGAACGAGCGGGCCGGCCTGGCCTTCTTCCTCCAGGTCCGCCTGCGCCAGATGCTCGATCAGGTGATCGGCGAGGCCGCGGCGGCCGGCCGGCTCGATGACGCCGTGGTGGCCGACCGCCTGGGCGAGCTGCACCTGCGGGCCGAGGTCCTGCGCCTGACCGCCTACCGGGGTCTGACCCAGATCGAGAAGTACGGCCAGCCCGGGCCGGAGGGCTCGCTGACGAAGTGGCTGTGGTCGGACACCAATCAGCAGCTGACCCAGTTCGCCGCCGACCTGCTGGGACCGGCGGCGCTGCGGGCCGGCGACCGCTGGGCGTACGAGCTGCTGCGTGCGCGTGGCAACTCGATCGAGGGCGGCACCACCGAGGTGCTGAAGAACATCGTCGCCGAGCGCGTGCTCGGCCTGCCCAAGGCGCGCTGAGAGGAGCCCCGGATGCATTTCGACCTCACCGAGGACCAGAAGGAGATCAAGCAGGTCGCGCGCGAGCTGCTCGCCGATCGCTCGCCGATGGCGCGCGTGCGCGAGGCGGCGGAGAGTGCCGCCTACGCACCCAAGCTGTGGGCAGAGATCGTCGAGCTCGGCTGGCCCGGCATTGCCGTGGCCGAGGAGCACGGCGGCCAGGGTCTCGGCGCCGTCGAGCTGGCCGCCCTGGCCGAGGAGCTCGGGTACGCCTGCGCGGCCACGCCGTTCCTGTCCGTGGCCACTGCCGCGGCCGTGATCCAGGCCTGTGGGACCGACGAGCAGCGGGCGCGCTGGCTGCCCGGGCTGGTGGCCGGTGAGCACACGGCCGCGATCGGCACCGCCGAGCTGCTGGCCGACGGCGCGGGCGCGGCGGTGGCCGTCGTGCTCGACGGGGACGAGGCTCGGCTGGTGGCTGCGCCGGCGGCCACCGAGCAGGTGACGATCGACTCCACCCGCCGCTACGCCGTCCTCGACCTCAACGGCGGAGCGGGTGAGCCGCTCGGGCCGGGAGCGGCCGAGCGCGTGCGCGCGGCGGTTGCCGCCGAGGTGGTCGGCCTGTCCCAGCGGGCGCTCGATATGACCATCGCCTATGTGAAGGAGCGCAAGCAGTTCGGGGTGCCCGTCGGCTCCTTCCAGGCCGTTGCCCACCGCTGCGCGCAGATGCTCCTGCACACCGAGAGCGCTCGCTCGACGGCGTACTTCGCCGCCTGGGCAGCCGACGCCGATCCCGAGCGCCTGTCCGAGGCGGCCGCGCTGGCCGCCGCGGCGGCGGCCGAGGGTGGCCGCGAGGTGACCGCGAGCGCGATCCAGGCCCACGGGGGCATCGGCTTCACCTGGGAGGCCGACGTGCACTGGCTCTACAAGCGGGCCCAGCTCGACGCGGCGCTGCTCGGCGGCACCGGCCGCCACCGCCAGGCGCTGGCCCGGCTGGTGGCGGCCCGGGTCGCCGCGGCGACCCGCTGAGGCGTTCGAGGCTCAGACCTCCTCGAGCACCGGGATCGCCGACAGACTCGGCGCGACCGGCTCCCCGCCTTCGACGGCGACGGTGGGGAGCCGGCGCCGGAGCCAATCCGGCAGCCACCAGGTGGCCCGTCCGAGCAACTCGAACGTGGCCGGAAGGAGCAGGCTGCGGATGACGAAGGCGTCGAGGAAGATCGCGCTGGCCAAGCTGAGGCCGAACAGCTTGATCGCCCGCTCGTCGCCGAGCACGAAGGACAGGAAGACCGCGATCATGATCGTCGCCGCGGCCGTGATCACCCGGCCCGTGTTGGCGATCGCGCGCACCACCGCCTCCGAGGCGTCGCGCCGCTGCAGCCATTCCTCGTGGATGCGGGAGACGAGGAACACCTCGTAGTCCATCGACAGGCCGAACACGATCGCGAACAGCATCACCGGCAGCCACGGCTCGATCGGTCCCGGCGTGACGCCGAGCAGGCCGCCGAGCCAGCCGTTCTGGAACACCTCGACGGTCACGCCGAGCGCGGCCGCGGTCGAGAGTACGTTCATCACCGCCGCCTGCACCGGGATCACGAGCGAGCGGAACACGACGAGCAGCAGCAGCGCGGAGAGCGCAACGACGACGGCGATGAACACCGGCAGCTTCGTGGCCAGCACGTGGGTGAAGTCGATGCCGGCGGCGGTGGGGCCGCCGACCAGCAGCGTCGTGCCGGTCGCTCGGGCCAGCGGCGGCAGCACCCGCTCGCGCAGCCGGTGCACGAGGTCCGTCGTGCTCGAGGCCTGCGGCGAGGAGGCGGGGAAGACGTCGAGGACTGCGGTGGTGCCGGCCGGGCTGAGCCGCGGCGCAGTGACCGTGGCGACGCCGTGCGTCGCGCGCACTGCCGTGGTCAGCTGCCCGAGCGCCGCCCGATCGGCGGCGTGCGGGAGCTCCGCCGCCAGGACCAGCGGGCCGTTGAAGCCGGGACCGAAGCCGGCCGCGAGGAGGTCGTAGGCCTGGCGCGAGGTCATGTTCGTCGGGTCGTTGCCGGCGTCGCTGAGCCCGAGCCGGAGCGTGGTCGCCGGGGCGGCGACGAGCAGCATGATGGCCAGCCCGGCCAGCGCGGCCGGCAACGGGCGGCGGCGGATGAACTCGGCCCAGCGCGCCCACAGGCCCGGTCGCGGCGCCGTCACCGCGGCCTTGCCCCGGCGCCGGCCCGGCCGAGCGATGCGCTCGCCGAAGCGCATGAGCAGCGCCGGCAGGAGCGTCAGCGTGGCCAGCATCGTCATCAGCACGGCGATCGCGCTCGAGATGGCCAGGCCGCGCAGGAAGGCGACTCCGAGCACGAGCATGCCGAGCAGGGCGACGATTACGGTGACGCCGGCGAACACGACGGCGCGCCCGGAGGTGTCCATGGCCTCGAGCACGGCGCCCTCGACGTCGCGACCGGACCGGTGGCTCTCCCGGAAGCGGGTGACGATGAACAGCGAGTAGTCGATGCCGACGCCCAGGCCGATCATGGCGGCAAGCTGGGTGGAGACGTTCGGCATCGTGACGAGGCGCGAGCCGAGGCCGATCAGGCCGAAGCCGGTGCCCAGGCCGAGCAGGGCGGTGATGATCGGGAGCCCGGTGGCGATCAGCGACCCGAAGGTGAGCAGCAGCACGACGATCGCCGCCACGAGGCCGACCTCACTGGCCGGGCCGATGGCGAACGGCTCAGCCTGCTGGATCGCCTGGCCGCCCAGTTCGACGCGCAGCCCGGTGCTCCGGGCCGCCTCGGCAGTGCGCATCACCCGCTGGATCGCCGGCACCGGCAGCGCGTTGGCCCGCTCGTCGAACAGGACGGTGGCGAATGCCGTGCGCCCGTCGCGGGAGATCTCGACCCGGCCCGTGGGGGCGAAGGGGCTGATGACGGCGGAGACGTGGGGGAGGGAGGCGAGCTTGGCGAGCATCGGCGTCAGGTGCGCCTGGATCGCCGGGGCGTCGACCCGCCCGTGGTCGACATGGAAGACGATCTCGTCCGTGTCACCGGCCTGCGTGGGGAACTGACTGGCCAGGAGATCGGCCGTGCGCTGGGACTCGGTCCCCGGCAGCGAGTTGTTATTCGAGTAGTGCGAGCCCACCGCCGAAGCGGCGCCGAGCGCCACAACCAGGAGGACGATCCAGGCGATGACGGTCGTACGACGGTGGGTGGCACACCAGGCGGCGAGCCGTGCGACGAGGCCGGTCCGGGTCATGTTCAACGTCTCCGAGTGAATGCCGTTTATGCTTTGAGATACAAGCCGTTTGAAGAGAGAATAGTTTGAAGTCAAAAGCTTATCGCGATGTCAAGTTCTGCCCCGAGGAGGTCGGCCCCGCGCTGCGGACCCTCGTGGCCGAGATCCGGCCCGTCCTCGGGGCGCTCAAGCGGGGCGGCCCGCCGCCGGCGATCTTCCGGGAGGCGTTTCGCAACGGTGCCCTCGGCCCCCGGCACGCACCGGTCCTGCTCACGGTCGCGCTCGAGGGCCAGCTGAGCGTCAGCGAGCTCGCCGAGCGCCTCGGCCTCGGCCTCTCGACCACCAGCCTGCTCGTCGGCGAGCTCGACCGGGCCGGCCTGCTCGCCCGCAGCGAGGACCCGGACGACCGCCGGCGCACGCTCGTCGGCCTGGCCGACGGCTACCGCGAGGCGGCCGACGAGTGGCTGCAGGAGCGGCTCGGGCCACTACGGCGCACGCTCGAGCGGCTGCCCCCCGATCAGCGGGAGGCGTTCCTGAACGGCCTGCGGATCCTGCGCGAGGAGGCCACGCGCCGGGTGGTCGAGCACGACAGCTGAGCCCTTCGGCTTTCGGGCACCCTCAAGCGAACGATGGGGGGCGGGAGGGGCCCCGGCGCCCGCCTCCCGCCCCTCTCCCGTCAGCGCCGGCGCTCAGTGCGCCATGCGAGGGTCGATGTAGAGGTCGTAGACCTGGAACTCGCTCGTGTTCCCCTTGCCGGTGAGCTGGATCTCCATCGGCTGCCAGCCCGCTGCATTCGTGGGCTGGAGATTCATCGGCACCTGGAGATCCCAGGCCGATCCCTTCGTGCTGGCCACCGATCCGGTGCTGCGCGGGGAGGTCCAGGTGCTGGTGCCCTCGTAGGCGACGGCGAAGTCGACGCCCTCGGCACCCTTGACGTTGCGCACCCACAGGCGCGCCGTCGGGTAGTTGGACTGCACGCACATCACCGGGCTGCGCGCGACGGCTCTGCTCGGGAGGTCGAGAACGGCCCCGGTGGTCCCGTCGGCCAGCGTGGTGGAGACGACCTTCGCCCCGCCGCTCAGGGTCCAGCCGGTACCGACGAACTGGTCGGGGCTTTGGCCAGGGGCGAGGTAGTAGTCGTTGCGGTCGGAGTTGACGAGGAACGGCTGCGAGAGCAGCGGATTGGTGCACCCGGACGTGCCAACCGAGGTCGCCGCCTGAGCCGGCAATGCGGGTACGAGCGCGACCAGCATCGCCAGTGCCGTGCTTCTGAAAAGGTACTTCGGAATCATGCGGGCACCTTCCGTGGTGTCTGCACTGGCAGCCGAGCTATCTCACTCCGTGTGAGACCTCTAGCTTTGCGTCGCCGGCTCACGCCGGGTTTGCCCTTTTCAGTTGGGTTTGACTCCGTGCTCATCGGCGGCCGCGGCCGTGGGGAGGAGGGCGTCTCGACGGATGACCGAGTCACGCCGCGCCGCGGGCGGTATTCGTCAAGCCCACCAGTTGCCCGGTCGATGGTCCCGGCATGTCGCTCAACCCGGGGCTGCAAGACCAGCAGGAGCTGGAAGAGACCCTGCGCCGGAACGGGTCACGGCTGCGCGCCCGCGAGCGACGGGCGGCGCTGATTCTGGCGGCGGCATATCTCGGCGCCGTCGCCGTCATCTGGGCGGTGGCGGCTCCCCACGAGGTCTCGCTGCTGCCCATCATGCTGTGCGGCCTCACGCTGGCGATCTCGACCCAGGTCGAACTCGAGACGCCGCTCGGCTTCACGGCACCGATCCAGCTCGGATTCGTCCCGCTGCTGATGGAGGCTCCCGCCGCCGTGGTGGGGCCGATCGTGCTCGTTGCCCTGCTGGGCGCCCGGCTGCCGGCGGTGCTGCGCGGTCACACCCCAGCCGCGCGCCTGCTCCAAGTTCCCGCCAACTGCTGGTTCGCCATCGGACCGGCCGCGGTCCTGGCGCTCGCCCACGCCACCCCCGGTCGGCCGGGCGCACTCGTGCTCGTCGGAGCCTTGATGGCCCAGTTCGGCCTGGACGCGATCGTCTCGGCGCTGCGCTTCTCGTTCACGCGCGGCGCCACGTTGGCCTCGCAGCTGCGCGACACCTGGGTCTACGTCGTGGATGCCGGACTCTCAGGCGTCGGCTGGGCGATCGGGCTGGCTGCCCTCGGGCGCCCGCTGGTCATCCTCGTCCTGATCCCGCTGCTCGGCCTGCTCTCGACCCTGGCCAGGGAGCGCAGCAAGCGGCTGGAGGCGATGATCGAGCTCAGCAACGCCTACCGCGGCACCGCGCTCGTCCTCGGCGATGTCGTGGAGGCCGACGACGGCTATACGGGCGAGCACTGCAAGAGCGTGGTGGCGCTCGCCGCGTCGGTCGGCGAGCGTCTCGGCCTCGAGCCGGAGCGCCGGCGCAACCTCGAGTTCGCGGCCCTGCTCCACGACGTGGGCAAGATCGCCGTCCCCAAGGAGATCATCAACAAGCCCGGCCGGCTCAGCGCCGAGGAGTGGACGATCATCAAGACCCACACCGTCGAGGGCCAGAAGATGCTCGACCGCGTGGGGGGCTTCATGCGCGAGGTGGGGGCGATCGTCCGCTCGCACCACGAGCGGTGGGACGGCGGCGGCTATCCCGACGGCCTGAGCGGCGAGGCCGTTCCGCTCGAGGCCCGCATCATCGCCTGCTGTGACACCTGGAACGCGATGCGCACGAATCGCTCCTACCGGCAGGCGCTTCCCGAGGACCTGGCGCTGGCCGAATTGAATGCGAACGCGGGCACGCAGTTCGACCCCCAGGTGGTCGGCGCCCTGCTCGAGGTCATCGCCGCGGCAGAGGACGTCGTTGATGCCGACCCGGAGCGCCTGGAGCTGCCCCCGGCGACCGCCACCGCGCTCGCCGCGTAGGTCCTACCACGGATCGATGAACCGCCGCCCCGGCCGCTCCGGCAGGCCGCCCGCCGCCGCGGCGGCGAACGTGGCCGCCACGAGCCGCCGGGTGTCAGCCGGGTCGATGACGTCGTCGAGCTCGAACAGGGTGGCCGCGTTCAGCGCCCGCGCGTTCTCCTGGGCCTGAGCGGTCAGCTCGCGCACGCGCTGCTCGCGCTCGGCCTCGTCCTCGATCTCCTCCAGATACCGCCGCGCGCCCAGCCGCACCGCGCCCTCGAGCCCCATCGGGCCGAGGTGAGCGCTGGGCCAGGCCACCGTGAGCAGAGGCTCGTGCAGGCTGCCCGCCGCCATCGCCTGCGCGCCGAGGCCGTAGGCCCGGCGCAGGACGACGGCGACGAACGGCACCCGCAGTGCCGCCGCGGTCACGAGCAGGCGCGCGGTGTGGCGGACCAGGCCGGTCGCCTCGGCCTCCGGGCCGACCATCATGCCGGGGGTGTCGATGAGCGAGAGCACCGGCAGCCCGAAGGCGTCGCACAGCTGCAGGAAGCGCGCCGCCTTGTCGCCGGCGGCGCTCGTGATCGCGCCCGCCATCGCCATCGTGTTGTTGGCCATCACCCCGCAGGGGCGGCCGTCGATGCGGGCGAGCGCGGTGACCAGCTCGGGCGCGAAGCGCTCGCGCAGGTAGGTGACCGAGCCGCGGTCGGCCAGCGTCTCGATGATCGGCCCCACCTTGTAGGCCCGGCGCTCGCGCTCGGGCACGAGCGTGCGCAGCCGGGTCTGGTCGAGCTCGGCGTCGGGGGCCGCCGGGGCCGGGCCGGCGAAGTAGCCGAGCAGCCGCCGCGTCACCGCCACCGCCTCCGCCTCGTCGGCCACGACGATGTCGAGCACGCCGTTGCGCGACTGCACGTCAGCCGGACCGACATCGTCGGGATCGACCTGGCCGAGTCCGCCCCCGGCGATCATGGCCGGTCCGCCCATGCCGATCGAGACGTCCTCGGTGGCCACGATCAGGTCGGCGCAGCCGGCGATGACGGCGTTGCCGGCGAAGCAGCGGCCCTTGACCACGGCGATCCGGGGCACCAGTCCGGACAAGCGCGCCCACAGCGCGAAGGCCCGCACGTCGAGGGCCGAGACGACGGGAACGTCGGTGTCGCCCGGGCGCCCGCCGCCGCCCTCGGCGAAGAAGACGGTGGGCAGCCGCATCCGCTCGATGAGCTCGAACAGGCGGTCCTTCTTGCGGTGCCCGAGGGCGCCCTGGGTGCCGGCGAGCACGGTGTAGTCGTAGGAGAGCACGGCGCACGGGCGGCCGTCGACGCGGGCCGTCCCGGCCACCATCCCGTCGGCTGGCGTGCGGGCGATCAGCTCCTCGAGCGGCCGGCGCGCCCGCTGGGCGGCGATGGCGAACCGGCCGTACTCGACGAACGACTTCGGATCGACGAGGTCGGCGACGTTCTCGCGCGCTGTGCGCCCGCCCGCCTCGTGGCGGCGCGCCACCGCCTCCGGGCGGGCGGCGTCCTCGGTCAGCCGGACGCGCTCGTTCAGCGCGTCGAGGTCGCTGTCAAGCTCCGAGCGCTCCACGCGCCTCACGTTGGCGACGGAGCTCCTGGCGGGCCAGCGACAGCTTGTGCACCTCGTCGGGACCGTCGGCCAGGCGCAGCGTGCGCATGTGCGCGTAGGCCTCGGCGAGGGGGAAGTCCTGCGAGACGCCGCCGCCGCCGTGGACCTGGATCGCCCGGTCGATGATGCGCAGGCAGATGTCGGGCACGGCGAACTTGATCCCGGAGATCTCGATGCGCGCGTGGCGGTTGCCGACCGTGTCCATCAGCCACGCGGTCTTCATCACGAGCAGCCGGGCCATCTCGAGCTCGATCCGGCTCTCGGCGATCCAGTCGCGGATGTTCCCGTAGTGCGAGACGGGGTGGCCGAACGCCTCGCGCTCGTCGGCCCGCTGGCACATCAGCTCGAGCGCCCGCTCGGCCACGCCGATCGCCCGCATGCAGTGGTGGATGCGGCCGGGCCCGAGGCGGGCCTGGGCGATCATGAAGCCCATGCCCTCGCCGGCGATGATGTTCTCGGCCGGCACGCGCACGTCCGCGAAGTCGACCTCGGCATGGCCCTCGTGGTCGTGGTAGCCGAACACGGTGAGGTTGCGCATGATCGTCAGCCCCGGGGTGCCGGCGGGCACGAGCACCATCGACTGCTGCTGGTAGGTGGGCGCGTCCGGGTTGGTCTTGCCCATCACGATCAGGATGCGCATGTTCGGGTGCAGGGCGTTGCTCGTCCACCACTTGCGGCCGTTCAGCACGTACTCGTCGCCGTCGCGCTCGATGCGCAGCGAGATGTTCGTGGCGTCCGAGGAGGCGACGCGGGGCTCGGTCATGGCGAACGCGGAGCGGATCTCCCCGTCGAGCAGGGGACGCAGCCAGCGGTCCTTCTGCTCCGGGCTGCCGAACTGGTGCAGCACCTCCATGTTGCCGGTGTCCGGCGCGCTGCAGTTGCAGACCTCCGAGGCGATCCGCGAGCGGCCCATGATCTCGGCCAGCGGCGCGTAGTCGCAGTTCGAGAGCCCGGCGCCGTGCTCGTCGTCGGGCAGGAACAGGTTCCACAGCCCGCGCCGGCGCGCCTCCTCCTTGAGCTCCTCCATGATCGGAGCGTGGAAGTGCGGGGTGTCGGCGCCGCGCATCTGCTCGGCCCACACCGGCTCGGCCGGGACGACGTGCTCGCGCATGAACGCGAGCAGGCGCTCGCGGAGGTCCTGGGCGCGCTCGGAGAGCTCGAAGTTCACCGGACGGTCTCCTCTTCGGGGGTACGGGGCCCGGGGAGCCCCCGGAACTGGAATGGCGCCGCCGGGCGGCCGGCCTGGACGAACCAGCACTCGCCGGTCATCTCGCCGGTCATCAGCTCGAGCACCGCATCGGCCACCTTCTCGGCCGGGATGATCGGGATGCCCTGCTCGCCGAGCATGGCCCGGATCGGCTCGATGATCGCCGACTCGGCGAAGCCGGGACAGATGGCGTTGAAGCGCACGCCACGGTCCTGAAGGGCGGGTCCGAGCGAGCGGGCGAGCCCGACCACGGCGTGCTTGTTGGCCGCGTAGAGCGGGTCGAATGGGACGCTGGTCAGGCCGGCCAGCGAGGCGGTGGCGAGGATGGCGCCGCCGTGGCCGGTGCGCTGCAGACCGCGCAGGACGGCGTGGGCTCCGAACACGACACCGTCGAGGTTGATGCCCATGACGCGCCGGTAGCTGGCCACATCGAAGCTCTCATCGACGCCGAACAGGCTCGCCACGCCCGCGTTCAGGTGCGCGAGGTGGAGATCGCCGAGCTGGTCGAGCGTCGCCTCCACCATGGCGTGGTTCTGGTCGAGGTCGGACACGTCGGCGGCGAAGAACGCCCCGCCAACCTCGTCGGCCACCGCCCGCCCGCCGCTCTCGTCGACGTCGACCACCATCACGCGCGCGCCCGCGCCGGCCAGCGTCCGGCACACCGCGCGCCCGAGGCCGCCCGCGCCGCCGGTGACCAGCGCGACCCGGCCCTCCAGAGCTCTCTCGGTCATCGGCGGCATCCTCGCATGGCGGTGTGCCCGCATGCTGTGCGACCCTGCGGGGATGACCGCGACGTCCTCGCGCCGCACGCTGTGGATTCCCTCGCGGGCGCGGCCGGCCTCGCTGCGGGCGGCGGGACGGGCCGGAACCGGCTACGGCGCCTCGGCGCAGCCGGACTGGCGCACGACGCCGTTCACCCTCCGGCGGCTGACCATCGCCGGCGCCGAGGTGAGCGTCGCCGAGACCGGCAGTGGGGACGGCCCGCCGGTGCTGTTCGTGCACGGCCTCGGCGGCTCGTGGAAGAACTGGCTCGAGAACATGCCGTTCGCCGGCCGCCACCGGCGCGCGCTCGCGCTCGACCTGCCCGGCTTCGGCGACTCCGGGCTTCCGGCCGGCGAGATCTCGATCACCGGGTACGCGTCGCTGCTCGAGGAGATGTGCGAAGCCTTGGGTCTCGGCGCCGTCGATCTGGTCGGTAACTCGATGGGCGGCTTCGTGGCCGCGGAGCTGGCGCTCCGCCATCCCGACCGCGTGCACCGGCTCGTGCTCGTCGACGCGGCGGGGATCTCGATCGCCGACCTGCGCCGCTGGCCCGCGCAGACGCTCATGCGGCTCCTCGCCGTTCAGGCCGGCTGGGGCTCCGGGCAGCGGGCGATGCTCGCGCGCCCCCGTCTGCGCCACCTCGCCTTCCGGAGCATCATGCGCCATCCCACGCGGATGCCGCTCGACCTGCTCGCGCACCAGAGCGGCGGCCCCGGCATGCCCGGCTTCGTGCTCGCCATGGATGCGCTGCTCGGCTACGACTTCCGGGAGCGGCTGGGCGAGATCGCCGCTCCGACGCTGATCGTGCACGGCGAGGAGGACATGCTCGTCCCGGCCGCCGACGCCCGCGAGTTCGAGCGCCTGATCCCCGATTCGCGCCTCGTTCTGCTGCAGGACACCGGGCACGTGCCGATGCTCGAGCGGCCGGGAACCTTCAATCGGGTCCTGGGCGAGTTCCTCGGGCTCGAGTGACGCGGGTCCCTACACTGGCCCTCGCCCGAGCAAGCCGGCAAGGAGATTCGACATGAGCAAGCTGACGGTCGGCGCGCTCATCGCTGCCCTGGCCCTGATCGTGGCCGGATGCGGCGGGAGCAGCCACAGCACTTCCACGACGACCCCCCCGGTGTCGACGGCGAGCACACCGACGACGACGGCCACCGCCACCGCGACGGCCACCGCGCCGGCGGTGACGACCACCACGAGCGCGACGAGCACCACGTCGGGCACGACCTCGACGACGGCGACCGCGCCCTCCGGCGGAGCCGCCCCCAGTGGCTCCACCACGACCACGACCACGAGCGCCGGCGCGGTCACCCCGACGGACAAGGCGAAGGCGCAGGCGGCGCTGAAGGGCTGCCAGGCCAACGACCCGAGCATCACGCTCGCCCAGCTCGAGCAGGAAGCCGCCTCCTCCGAAGGCATTCAATGCTGATCTGATGGCCCGGCGCGAGATCACGATCGCCCAGGAAGCGCTCATCGACGCGCCGGTCGAGCGGGTGTGGGAGCTGATCGACGATCCCGCGCGCATGGGGGAGTGGTTCGCGTTTGCCGAGTCGATGGAGCTCGTCGAGGGCACCGGTGTGGGCCGGCTCCAGCGGTTGCACAGCCGCTGGGGCCAGCGCGCGTCCGAGATCGACCAGATCGTGACCGCCTACGACCCGCCCCACGCGCTGGCCTGGCGCCACGCCGAGGAGCGGGTGGACGGCCGCCCCGCCTCCCGCTACAGCGCCGAGACGACGTTCGCGGTCAGCCTCCTGCGGGAGGGTACGGGTACCCGCGTGCGCATGGTCACCGGCCAGCGGCCGGCCGGCCCGGTGAAGGGCCTGCTCATGCGCCTGCTCGCCACGACCCAGACCGCCGGACGCCTCGACGCCTCGCTCAGCGCGCTGGCCGAGCGCGCCCAGGGCACCTTCCAGGGTCCGGCTCAGCCCCGCCCGTAGCACTCCCCGCGCGTCCACCCCTAGCACTCGCCGCGCTTCCCCTCGGAGCGCGCCCCGCGCCCCTCGGAGCGGCCCCCGCGCTTCCCCGTTGCCTGGCTGGCCAGCCAGCCAGGGATGCTGGCGGGTGCCGAGCGGGAGCGTCATACTTGCCCGGGCTGCGCCCGGTTGGGGTGCACGAAGCCGTCGAGAGGAGACCAAGGATGAGCGAGCTGAACGAGCGCCAGCGCGACGTGCTGGCCGCGGTCTGCGACACCGTTGTCCCGGCGGTTGCCCACGAGCCCGATCCCGACGGCTTCTTCGCCCGCCGGGCCAGCGATCTCGGTGTGCCCCAGGCCGCGGAGGTGATCATGGCCACGATGCCCGAGGAGCAGCGCGCCGGCCTGGCCGGGCTGCTCGACGCGCTCGACGCCCAGGGCTTCGTGCGCCACTCCCAGCGCTCTCGCGAGCAGATCATGCGCAACCTCTCGCTCATGGGTCCCGCCCCGGCGGCCGGCATCCAGGGCCTGATCAACCTCACCCTGTTCCTGCACTACGGCATGCCGGACGCCACCGGGCGCAACCCGAACTGGCCGACGTTCGGCTATCCCGGACCGGTCGGCCTGCCGCCGCAGACCGAGCGGCTGCTGCACCCGCTCGTGCCCGACGGCGACACGACGCTCGAGGCCGACGTGTGCATCGTCGGCTCGGGGGCGGGCGGCGGGGTGATCGCCGGCGTGCTGGCTGAGCGCGGCCTGCGGGTCGTCGTGCTCGAGGCCGGCGGCTACTTCGACGACCAGGACTTCCTCGGCCTCGAGCTGCCCGCCTACCAGAACACCTACTGGCGGGGTGGGCCCACGCCGACGGCCGATCTGAACGTGTCGCTGCAGGCGGGCGCCTGCGTGGGTGGCGGCACGGTGATCAACTGGACCAACTGCATTCGCACCACCCCGTGGGTCCGCGAGCAGTGGGAGCGCGAGTACGGTCTCGAGGGCCTGGCCGGCTCCGAGTTCGACCGCCACCTGGACGCGATCTGGGACCGCCTGGGCGTCAACGACGCGTGCTCGGACCTCAACCCGCCCCAGCAGCGGATGCAGGCGGGAGCGCAGGCCCTCGGCTGGCAGTTCCAGCTCACCCATCGCAACGTCGATCCGCAGCGCTACTCCTACGACACCGCCGGCTTCATCGGCTTCGGCGATCAGACGGGCGCCAAGCAATCGACGGCGAAGACGTTCCTGGCCGACGCGCAGCGCCACGGCGCCGTCCTCGTCGCCCGCTGCAGCGCCGAGCGCGTGCTCGTCGAGGGCGGCCGCGCCGCCGGGGTCGAGGCGCGCTACGCCGACCCGCTCACCGGGGCCAACGCGGCGGTCACGGTACGTGCGCCGCAGGTCGTGGTCGCGGCCGGAGCGCTCGAGTCCCCGGCGCTGCTCCTGCGCTCGCAGATCGGTGGCCCGGCAGTCGGCGACTATCTGCGCCTGCATCCGTGCACGGCCAGCTTCGCCTATTACGAGCAGGACATGGAGGCGTGGCGGGGCGCGCCCCACGCCGGGCTGGTGGAGGAGTTCGCCGATCTCGGCGGCGGCTACGGGTTCCTCATCGAGGGGGCCCAGTACACGACCGCGGTCGCCGCTTCGGCGCTGCCGTTCGCCGGCGCGCAGGCGCACAAGGAGGCGATGGCCCGCTTCCGTCACGGCGCCACGCTGATCGCGCTGCTGCGCGACCAGGGCCACGGCCGGGTCTCGATCGACCGCACCGGCCAGTCGGTGCCCACCTACGCGCTCACCGATCCGGGCGACGTCGCGAACGCCTGGGCCGGGATCGCCGCCCAGATCCGTCTGCACGCGGCGGCCGGCGCGGGCCAGATCGTCGCGCTGACCGGCGGCGCGCCGCGCTGGCGCCTGGGCGACGACCTCGAGGCGTTCATCGCTCGCGTCCAGCAGATCCCCCTGCGGGCCGGGGGCTGGAAGCTGTTCTCCGCCCACCAGATGGGGACCTGCCGGATGGGGACCGATCCAGAGCGCAGCGTGGCCGGTCCCTGGGGTGAGCTGCACGACGTGGCCGGGGTGTGGATCGGCGACGGCAGTGCGTTCCCGACCCCCTCGGGCACCAACCCGATGATCACGATCATGGCCCTGGCCCACCGCACCGCCGAAGCGGTGGCCGCCGCCACCCCGGCCGGCGCCCGCGCCACCGCCACGGTCTGAGAGGAGAGCGAGATGAGCACCCTCACCGAGCCCCAGCTGATCGTCCATGACCGCCTGTACATCGGCGGCGAGTGGGTGCCCCCCGCGGATCCGGAGGCGCACATCGACGTCATCAACCCCGCCACCGAGCAGCCGCTCGGGCGCATCCCGGCCGGCACCCCGGAGGATGCCGACCGGGCGGTGGCCGCGGCGCGGGCCGCCTTCGCCGGCTGGTCTCAGACGCCGGTGGCCGAGCGGGCCGAGGTGATCGAGCGGATCGGGCTCGCCCTATCGAGCCGCCTGACCGAGGTGGCGGCGCTCATCACCCAGGAGGTCGGGATGCCGATCGCCCAGTCGGTGGGCATCCAGGCCGGCCTGCCGACGATCACGTTCAACTCGATGCCGCAGCTCCTGTCCGAGGTCACCTGGGAGGAGCAGATCGGCAACTCGCTCGTGGTGCGCGAGGCCGTCGGGGTGGTGGCCGGGATCACGCCGTGGAACTACCCCCTGCACCAGATCTGCGCCAAGGTCGCCCCGGCGCTCGCCGCCGGCTGCACGTTCGTGCTCAAGCCCTCCGAGGTGACGCCGCTCAACGCGTTCCTGCTCGCGCAGATCTTCGACGAGGCCGGGCTGCCGCCAGGCGTGTTCAACCTCGTCAGCGGCACCGGCCCGGTGGTCGGCGAGGCGCTGGCCGCCCATCCCGAGGTCGACATGGTCTCGTTCACCGGATCGACCCGGGCCGGGCGCCGAGTGGCCGAGCTGGCCGCCCAGACGGTCAAGCGGGTGGCGCTCGAGCTGGGCGGCAAGTCGCCCAACCTCATCCTCGACGACGCCGACCTGCAGAGCGCGGTGGCCGACGGCCTGACCAAGTGCTTTTTGAACTCGGGCCAGACCTGCAGCGCGCTCACCCGCATGCTCGTTCCCCGGGAGCGCCTGCAGGAGGCCGAGCAGATCGCCGCCGCCGTCGCTCAGCACTTCGCGCCCGGCGATCCGTTCGAGGAGACGACGCCGCTCGGCCCGCTCGTCTCGGAGGCCCAGCGCCGCCGGGTGCGCGACTACATCGCCCGCGGGATCGAGGAGGGCGCCAGGCTCGTGGCCGGCGGGACCGAGCCGCCGGCCGGGCTCGAGCGCGGCTGGTACGTGCAGCCGACCGTGTTCTCCGACGTCACGCCCGAGATGACGGTCGCCCAGGAGGAGATCTTCGGGCCCGTGCTCGTGCTCATCCCCTACGAGGACGAGGACGAGGCGATCCGGATTGCCAACGGCACCATCTACGGACTGGCCGCCGGCGTGTGGTCGGGCGACGAGCAGCGGGCCATCGCCGTGGCCCGCCGCATCCGGGCCGGCCAGGTCGAGATCAACGGTGCCGCGTTCAACCCGCTGGCGCCGTTCGGCGGCTTTGGGCAGTCCGGCCACGGTCGCGAGCTCGGGCGCATCGGCCTGGAGGAGTTCCTCGAGGTGAAGTCCCTGCAGCTCTGATCTCGGTCTGCGGCCGGGATGGTGAGCGTCAGTCAGCCGGTGGCGGGCGCCACCAGGCGCGTGAAGAGGTGCTCGAGCGTGGCCGCCGGATCGGCGGTCATGCCGGTGTGCACCTCCGAGGCCTGGATGACCGTCGACGAGCGTGCGGCCACCCAGCCGAAGCGCTCGGACGGCGGGAGGGCGGCGAGCGCGCCGGCGCTCTCCTCGCCCGCCACCACCGCCTCGATGGCATGGAGGTGCGGCGCGACGCCGGCCGGATCGCAGTCTCCGAACAGCGCGGCGACGCGGGCGTGATCGAGCTCGATCCGGGCCCCCAGGAAGCGGAACTGGCGGCAGAACAGCACGACGCCGACATTGATCTGCTCGCCGCGCTCGACCCGCGGCACGAGCCGCAGGATCGTGTACTGGAACGGCCTACGCTCGGGCACGCTCGACCTCCTGCACCCAGTCGCGTGGGGGGGTGAGCCGGAGCTCGAGGAACTCGGCGAACATCGTGCGGCGCTCGTGCGGGTCCTCACCGAGCCAGACGTCCGGAGTGCGCGCGACGACATCCGGGATGGCGGCTCGCGCACGCTCGGCCAGCCGGGCGTCGGCGCCGGCGATCGACCCGGCGATGGGGAGCAGCACGTGCTCGGCGATCATCGGAAACGGCGCGGTGGCGGTGTCCGGCAGCGGCGTGGCGGCGTGTTGGCGAAAGAACGCCGCGCCGTGATCGATCAGCCAGGTCCGGCCGTGCCAGACGAGCAGGTTCGGGTTGCGCGGGCTGCGGTCGACGTTCGTGGTCAGGGCGTCGAACCACACAAGGTCGGCGGCGTCCTCGGGGGTGGTCGTGTGTGCGGCGGCGGGGGTGAACGGCAGGGCGCCGGGCAGGTAGTCGACTCCGAGGTTCGGGCCCACACTGGCCAGGGCGAGCTCCTGGATCTCGACGTCGGGCTCCGCGCTGGCCAGCTCGGGGTCGAGGTGGGCGATCACGAGCTCGGGCACGAGGAAGCCGAGCGCGCGGGCGAGCTCGCCCGCCACCACCTCGGCCACGAGAGCCCGCGGCCCCTGGCCCGCGCCGGTGAACTTCATCACGTACAGGCCGTCGTCATCGGCCTCGACGAGGCCGGGCAGCGATCCGCCCTCGCGCAGGGGGGCGACGTAGCGGGTGGCGGTGACCTCGCGCAGCGGCACGGTCCGGGCATGATTGCGCGCGCGCCCACCGGGGAGGATCCCGGTAGAACCCGATTCGAGGAGCCCACGTTGACTGAGACCCGCGTACACGACCAGACCTGGACCCTTCCCGGCGGCATCGAGATGCCCGTGCTCGGCCTCGGCGTGTGGCAGGTGCCGGACGGGACCGACTGCGAGCGCTCGGTCAGCTGGGCGCTCGAGCTCGGCTACCGCCACATCGACACCGCCCAGGCCTATGGCAATGAGGAGAGCGTCGGGCGGGCGCTGCGCGAGAGCGGCATCCCGCGCGAGGACGTGTTCATCACGACGAAGTTCTATCCCGGCGGTGAGGACCCGGCAGCCGAGCTCGAGGGCAGCCTGCGCCGCTTGGGCGTCGAGCAGGTCGACCTCTACATCGTCCACTGGCCCCAGCGCGGGCCGACATGGGCGTGGACGGGCATGCAGGAGGCGTTGCGCCGTGGCCACACGCGGGCGATCGGGGTGTCGAACTTCAGCGTGGCCGAGCTCGACGAGCTGCTCGCGGTGGCCGAGGAGCGCCCGGTCATGAACCAGGTGCAGTTCAGCGCCTTCGAGTACCGGCGCGGACTGCTGAGGGCCTGCCGGGAGCGCTCCATCGCGGTGACCGGCTACAGCTCGCTCGGCACCGGGCGCCACCTCGGCGATCCGGCGGTCGCCGCCGTGGCCGAGCGGGTCGGGCGCACTCCGGCCCAGGTGCTGCTGCGCTGGTGCATCCAGCGCGGCGTGTTCGTCATCCCCAAGTCGACCCACCGGGAGCGGATCGAGGAGAACGGCATGCTGTTCGACTTCGAGCTCTCCGAGACCGACCTGGCCGAGCTCGATGCGCTCGACCGCACCGGAGCCACGGAGGACGCGCGCGAGTCGAAGTGGTGGTCCTAGCCCTCGGTCTCGCCGGCGCCCCGGCCTGAGAGGCTCATCGTCGCCCGCAGCCGGCGCTCCTCGCGGTCGGGGTGGTGGTCGAGCCGGTGGCCGGTGATGCGGACCGTGCGGATGCCCCGGGCGAGGGCGGTGGCGTCGTTGTCGCGGTCGCGTTCGAAGCTGCCCGGGTCGCTGTGGTACGCCGCGGTGTCGAGCTCGACGATCAGCTTGTGCTCGGGGAAGTACGCGTCGACCTCGCGGCCGCAGACGACGGCGTTCGTGTGCGGCATCGGGAGGCCGCGTTCGGCGCAGAAGCGGGTGAAGCGGCCTTCGAGGCCGGAGCGCGTGTAGCCAGGATGGTCGACCAGCTTCGCGGCCCCGGGTCGTCCGGGCGTGCGCGCCAGCA
Organism: uncultured Solirubrobacterales bacterium; assembly: GCA_963848745.1. Classification (GTDB taxonomy): domain Bacteria; phylum Actinomycetota; class Thermoleophilia; order Solirubrobacterales; family Solirubrobacteraceae; genus Palsa-465. The sequence goes on from CAWKEO010000004.1 coordinate 798,176, forward strand.
ACTCGTCCACGTCGCCGTCTCGGAGGAAGCGACGTGCCTTGAGGTCGTTGGTGAAGCGGGCCAACTCCTCTCGCGTGTGGCGGGGGGCGATATCGAGGAGGGTGCGGGCGGGGGTGGTGACGCGAATCCCCCAGTGGATGGTGATGTCGGCGTCGGTGAGGGCGCTCGAGCGATGGGTGCGAATCGTCTCGTGCTGCCGGCGTTCGCGGCTCGTCACCTCAATCGGCGCGCGCCACTCCCGCTCGATCTCCCAGAGTGCGGCGGCCGATCCGTGACTGAGCACCGCCCCCGGCCCGCAGGCCAGAACCGCGGCGGCGGCCCGGCTGTGCGGGCTGGGTGGGATGTGGCCGGCGGCGAACACGCCGCGATAGCGCCGGATGAGCCATCCGGAGGCCAGGCGCAGGTCGATCTGGCGGTTGGTCAGTCCGAGCTCGCGGAGCTGGGCTCGGGTGATGTTGCCGTGTTGCTGGGAGGCCAACGCGGCCGCTCGCTGTTCGATGGTCGCCATGAGGCCTAAGAGCCACGGGCGAGCGATTTCCACCCCCCCGGTGGCGAAAAATCATCGTGTGCTGGGCTCGCCACGTGTGGCGTTGCGAACTCCCAAAGTGCACTTTCGTGTGCCGGGCGCGCCTCGAAGTGAGGTTCCGCCCGCCGGGCGAGAGAAAGCGCACTTTCGTGTGCGGGGCGCGCCTCGAAGTGAGGTTCCGCCCGCCGGGCGAGAGAAAGCGCACTTTCGTGTGCAGGGCGCGCCTCGAAGTGAGGTTCCTCCCGCCAGGCGGGAGAAAGTGCACCCCCGCGTGCTCGGGAGTGGCCGCGTGGTGAGTTCGCCACGTATGGCGTTGCGAACTCACCCCGACGGCGACCGCCGACCGCCGCCCCAAACGCCCCTACAACGACCGCAACGCCGGCAGCAACTCCCGCTCGGCCCACTCGATGAACGGCTGCTGCTGCTCGCCGCCGATCTGCACGAGCGCCACTTCGTCGAACCCGGCCTCGATGAACGGCCGCACCGCCTCCACGTGCGCCTCGACGTCGGGCCCGCACGGCAGCGCCGAGGCGACCTGGTCCGGATCGACGAACTGCGTGGCGCCCTCGAAGCTGTCGGGGTTGGGCAGGTCGGCGTTGACCTTCCAGCCCAGGCCGAACCACCGGAACTGCTCGTGGGCACGCTCGACCGCCGCCGAGCGGTCGGCGTCGTAGCAGACCGCGATCTGGCCGACCTTCGGCTTGCCGGCGCCGCCCGCCTCCTCGAACGCCGAGACGAGGTCCGCGTCGGGCTCGGTGGACACCATGATCTCGGCGTGCTCGCCGGCCAGGCGGCAGGAGTCCGGACCGGACACCGCGATCCCGATCGGCACGCGCTCCTGCGGGCGGTCCCACAGCCGCGCCGTCTCGACCTGGAAGTGCCGGCCCCGGAAGTTCACCGGCCCGGAGGCGTCGAACAGTGAGGAGATGATCGAGACCGCCTCGCTCAGCATCTCGTGGCGCTCGCCCACGGAGGGCCAGCGCTTGCCGACGACGTGCTCGTTCAGGTTCTCGCCCGCGCCGAGCCCGAGCCGGAACCGTCCGCCGGACAGGATCTGCACGGTGGCCGCCTTCTGGGCCACGACGGCCGGGTGGTAGCGCAGGATCGGGCAGGTGACATAGCTCATCAGGCCGATCCGCGAGGTCGCCTGCGCCGCGGCGCCGAGGATCGCCCATGCGTAGCCCGCGTGGCCCTGGGCCTCGAGCCAGGGCTGGTAGTGATCGCTGCAGACCGAGAAGTCGAACCCGGCCTGTTCGGCCTGCTGGAGATCGCGCACGAGCTGATCGGGGCGCGACTGCTCGGTCATCATCGTGTAGCCGAAAGAGGTCATGGCACCCCGCTACCCGGGTGCCCGGACCCCGACGCCCGCGCGCCTCAGCGGTGCCGGCGGCGCCGGCGGGCGGGCCGCACGGCGCCGTCCGCGCCGGCGTGGCGCCCGGCAGCGGCCGGCGTGGCGTCCGGCAGGGCCGCGCATGGCGCCCGGCAGGAGCGGCGTGGCGCCCGGCAGGAGCGGCGTGGCGCCCGGCAGGCGCGTCCGCCACGCCCCCCGCTACGCCGCCCGCCACCGAGAACTCGCGCGCGATCGCGGCCATGGCGCGGTCCTGCTCGGCATCGACGAGCGTGATGCCGACCCCGCGGCGCCCGGCCCGCCCGGTCCGCCCGACGCGGTGCACGTAGGCGTCACGGTCGTGCGGGGGGTCGAAGTTGATCACGTGGGAGACCCCGGCCACGTCGATCCCGCGCGCGGCCACATCGGTGGCCACGAGGGTGTCGACCTCGCCGGACTCGAACCGGGCCAGGGCGCGCTCGCGCTGGCGCTGGGACTTGTCGCCGTGCATGGCCACCGCCTCGACACCGAGGCGGCCGAGACGCTTCACCAGCCGGTCGGCGCCGTGCTTGGTGCGCACGAACACGAGGGCGAGCGCGCGCTCGTTCTCCAGCTCGGCGACGAGCGTCTCCACCCGGCCGGCTTGGCTGACGGGGACGAACCGGTGCTCGATCTCGGCCACGCGCGGTCCGCCGGCCGGGATGTTCTCGACCCGCGCGGCCGAGTGCGTGTACCGCTCGGCCGCCCGGCCGGCCTCGCCGTCGAGCGTGGCGGAGAAGAAGAGGGTCTGACGATCCGGATGCGAGCAGGCGGCGACGATCCGGTCCACGGCGGGCCGGAAGCCCATGTCGAGCATGCGATCGGCCTCGTCGAGCACGAGCATGCGCACGCGGTCGAGCGTGAACGCGCGCCGGGCGAGGAGATCCTCGAGCCGGCCCGGCGTGGCCACGACGATGTGTGCCCGCGCCGCGTCGCGGGCCTGCTTCTCCAACCCGGCGCCGCCGTACACGGCGCAGAGGCGCAGCGCCCGGGCGTGGCCGATGTCGCGCAGCTCGGCCACGATCTGCTGGGCCAGCTCGCGGGTGGGGGCGAGCACGAGGGCGGCCGGCCGGGGGCCGTCGCTCGGCGTGCGATCGACGAGCGGGATCCCGAACGCCAGGGTCTTGCCGGACCCGGTCGGGGACTCGGCCAGCAGGTCGCGGCCGGCCAGCCCGTCGGCGACGGCCAGACGCTGGATGGCGAACGGTGTGGTGATGCCGCGGGCGGCGAGGGCGTCGACCACGGCGCGGGAGACGCCGAGCTCGGCGAAGGACTGCTCTGACATTGGGAACTCCTGGCGGCAGGTGGCCGCACACATGAGGGAAACGGGGGAGAGCGCGCACCCCGGCTCCGACAGGAATCCAAGCAGCGGTCTCGACGGCCGCAAGCGGTCGTCTCACACCAACGTAGCAGGCCGGAGCTCAGGCCGACCCAGGCTCGGCCTGCTTGCGGTGCATCTCCGCCTTGACGGCGTCGGGCATGAGGCGGCCGCTTCGCCCCTGGAGCTTGGTCTTCATGGAATGGGAGACGACTCGCTCCTCGCCGGCCATCAACGCCTCGAACCCGTCCTGGGCCACGTCGGCCGGGTCGTCCTTCTCGCTCGTCCCGATCTTGGTGTCGAGCATGTCGGCCCGCTCGAAGAACTCGGTCTCCGTCGGTCCCGGCATGAGCAGGGTCACCGTCACGCCGGTGTCCTTCAGCTCGTTGCGCAGCGCGAGGCCGAAGGACTGCACGAACGACTTCGACGCGTTGTAGACCGCCTGGAAGGAGCCCGGCATGGTGGAGGCGATCGAGGAGGTGAACAGGAGCCGTCCGTGGCCTGCACCGACCATGTCGCGCACCAGGTACTTGGCCAGATGCACCGTCGATCGCACGTTCAGATCGACGATGCGCAGCTCGTCGGCCAGCTCGGTGTCGGTGGCGAAAGCGCCTCCCGCGCCGATGCCGGCGTTCAACGCCGCGGCCTCGAGCGTCCGGCCGGCGATGCGCCGGTAGAGCTCGATCACGCCTTCGGGCGTGGCCAGGTCGACGCGGATGGCCTCGACCTCGGCGCCGTCGGCGCGCAGGTCGGCGGCGGCGGTCTCGATCGCGGCATCCTCGGCGGCGATCACCAGGTCATATCCGTGCTGGGCGAACTGGCGGCCCAGCTCGAATCCGATCCCGCTCGAGGCGCCCGTGACCAGGGCGAGCGGGCGGGCGGCGCCGTTGTGTGTCGACATGACTGCCTCCTCGTTGCAGGACGTGTCGGCTGTCGCTACCCGCCGCCGGGCCGCGAAAACGAGGGCCGTGTCTTCAGTTCGCCTGCTGGCGGCCGATCTTCTCGGTCATGTTGCCGGCCGCACCGGGCGGCCGGTCCCTGCGGGCACCCGCTCGCATAGTTCGGGGGAGAACCCATGACAACTGAGCAGGCACCGGAGACTCGTCAACGCCCCCGCGCCGGGGTTCTCGCCACCTACGGCTTCTTCGGCCTCGTGCTGGCCGTTTACTCGGTTTCTCTGATCACGCGCAAGAACGGCTCGACGACGACGCTCGTCGACGGCTGGGGCGTGGCGTCGTTCGAGATGGCGATGAGCCTGCTCGTCATCGTGCGCGCGATCACCAGCGCCCGTGACCGGGCGTTCGGCTGGCTGCTCGGGCTCGGCATGGTGGCGTGGGCGGCCGGCGATTACGCCATGACGGTCGAGACGCTGCACAACGGCAGCCCGGCCACGCTGTCGCTGGCCAACGTCCTCTGGTACGGCTTCTTCCCGCTCGCCTACGTCGGCGTGATGGTGCTCATGCGCCGGGACGTGCGTCGCTTCACGATCGCCAACTACCTCGACGGGGTGGTGGCCTGCCTGCTCACCGGCGCGCTGTTCACCGCCTTCGCCTTCCACTGGGTGGTCAAGGCGAGCGGCGGCGACACCGAGAACGCGGTCGTCAACGTCATCTATCCGATCGGCGACCTGCTCCTGCTCGGGCTGTGCGTGATGCCGATCCTCATGCTCCCGAAGGGCAAGCGCACGCGCTGGTACCTGATCGCCGGCGCCTGCGTGTTCAACGCCGCCGGTGACATCTGCGCGCTGTTCCCGGGCCTGGTCGCCCACCACGCCGGCTTCTTCTTCAACGCGGACGCCTGGCCGGTGTCGCTCTTCCTCATCTCGGCCGCCGTGTGGCTGGCGCCGAGCACCACCGACGCCGCGCAGGAGGAGAACAGCAACGGCTTCGCCATCCCGATGGTCGCGGGCGGACTCGCGCTGGGCGTGCTGTTCATCGCCTCGCTCAGCCGCACGCAGCCAGGCCGCCATCGCCTTCGCCAGCGCCACGCTCCTCGCCTCGGGGCTGCGCTTCGGGCTCGCCCTGCGCCGCCTGCGCAGGCTGACCGACGAGCGCCATCAGCAGCTCGCCGCGGCGGCTGAGGCCGAGCGCGAATCGCGCGAGGCGCTCCAGCGCACGGTGCGCGAGTACTCCGACTTCGCCGCCCGGGTGGCCGACGGCGACCTGACCGCCACCGTGGCCGCCGACGGCACCGAGGAGCTGCGGGAGCTGGCCTCGAGCCTCAACCGCATGGTCGGCGGCCTGGCCGAGATCTCGCGCGAGATCCAGTCGGGCGTGCGCGACATGGGGTCCTCGACATCCGACATCCTGTCCGTGGTCAAGGACCACACCGAGGGCGCCGGGCAGCAGTCGGCGGCCATCGAGCAGACCTCGGCCACGGTCGAGGAGCTGCGGGGCGCCGCCGACATCATCTCGGACAAAGCCGATGAGGTGGCGCGGCGCGCCCGTGACTCCCTGGCCGTCAGCGACGAGGGCGCCAACGCAGTCGCCGCGATCGCCGAGGCCATGCAGGACATCCGCGCTCGGGTGGACGGGATCGTCGGCGACATCGCCACGCTGTCCGAGCGAACGGCTCAGATCGGCGCCATCACGGAGACCGTCAACGCGCTGGCCGACCGCTCCAATCTGCTGGCGCTGAACGCGAGCATCGAGGCCGCTCGCGCGGGCGAGCACGGCGCCGGGTTCGCCGTCGTGGCCGATCAGGTCCGCAACCTGGCCGAGCAGTCGAAGGCCGCCACCGCCCAGGTCGAGGGGATCCTCCAGGACATCCGCGCCGCCACCGAAGCCGCGGTCCTGGCCAGCCAGCAGGGGACCGAGGTGGTCGCCCACGGGCTCGAGCTGACCGAGCGGGCCGGCGAGGGCATCCACAGCCTGAGCGAGACGATCCGTGCCGCCTCGGCGTCGGCCGAGGACATCGCCGCCTCGGTGCAGCAGCAGAGCGCCGGCATGGTGCAGATCGCGTCGGCCATGCAGGAGGTGAGCGCGGGCACGGGGCACTTCGTCGAGGGCGCGCGCCAGTCCCAGCAGGCGGCCGAGAGCCTCGACGAGCTGTCGGTCAAGCTCGCCGGGCTGGCCGAGCGCTACCGCGTCTAGGCGGTCGCGCTGATGTAGGGTTGCCCCCGGATCCCGGCCGCCCCTGCGGCCGGAGGGGGTGGGTGTGAAACAGCAGCTGCAGGTGGTCGTCCGCGTGCTCGGTAATCCGGACCTGCGCCGGGTCGAGTCAGCATTCCTCGCTTTTGGCAGCGCCGAGTACGGCGTCTGGGTGGCCGTGCTCGTGTACGCCTACGAGCGCGGCGGGATCGGCCTGGCCGCGGCGATCGCCGTCATCCAGCTCATCCCGGCCGCGGTCGTCGCCCCGGCGGCGGCACAGCTGGTCGACCGGCACGGCGGTGCGCCGATGCTGCGCGCCAGCTACCTGCTCCAGTCGGCCGCGCTGCTCGCCACCGGCACGGTGTTCCTGGCCGGCGGCCCCCCGCCGCTCGGCTACGCCTGCGCGATCGCTGGCCGCGAGTGCGGTGACGCTCACCCGCCCGGCCCAGGGCGCGCTTCTGCCCCGGCTCGTCCGCACCCCCAGCGAGCTGACGGCGGCCAACGCAGCCAGCAGCTGGGTCGAGAGCGCGACGTTCCTGACCGGCCCGGCGCTCAGCGGCGTGCTCATCGGCCTGGACGGCCCCGGGGCCTCGGTCCTCGCGTTCGGCCTGCTCATGGCCGGCGCCGGGGCGCTGGTCGCCCGGATGCACCGCCTCGGCGACGCCTCGGGGTCGACCACCGCGGTCAAGGACGACGCCACCGGCGGGCTGCGCGAGGTCCTCGCCGGCACGCGCGAGCTCCGCGCCCTGCTCGGCCTGCTGATGGCCGAGAAGCTCGTCGAGGGAGCGATCGACGTGCTCGTCGTCGTGCTCGCCATCCGCCGGCTCGGCCTGGGGGCGAGCGGGCCGGGCTACCTCGACTCGATGTTCGGCGTCGGGGCGGTGCTCGGCGGCGCCGGCGCCGTCGCGCTGATCGGCCGCCGCCGGATGACCCGGCCGCTGCTGCTGGCCGCGCTGGTCTGGGGCAGCTCGTTCATCGCCCTGGGCGCCTGGCACAGCGCCGCGGTGGCCTTCGGGCTGCTCGCCGTCGCCGGGGCGAGCCGCACCGTGCTCGAGGCCGCGGGCCGGACGATCCTCCACCGGGCGGTCGCCCCCGGCGTACACGGCCGCATCTTCGGCGCCCTCGAGGGCCTGTCGATGGCCGGCCTGGCCGTCGGCTCGCTGTCGGTCCCGCTGCTCGTGCATCTCGGCGGCATCGAGGCGGCGACGGCTGCCGTCGGCGGCCTGCTCATCGCCGTGGCGATCGCGGTCGCCCAGGCCGTGCGCCGGCTCGACGCCATCGCCGGGGTTCCCGAGTCGGCCATCGCGCTGCTGCGCGGCTCGGACATCTTCGCCGGGCTCGACGGGGCAGGGCTCGAGGATCTCGCCCGGGCGCTCGAGCCGGTGAGCCTCGCCGCGGGCGAGGTGGCGGTGGCCGAGGGCGAGCCGGGCGACCGCTTCTATCTGATCGAGACCGGCGAGGTGGCGATCACGATCGCGGGCGTGCCGGTGGGCACGCTCGGGTCCGGGAGCGGCTTCGGCGAGATCGCGCTGTTGCGCGACGGGGTGCGCACGGCCACCGCCACAGCGACCCGGGAGCTCGGGCTTCAGGCCCTTGCCCGGGAGCCCTTCCTGCAGGCGCTCGCGCGCTCGGTACCGGCCGCCCGCGTGGCCGAGGACATCGTGCGATCGCGGGTCGGGGTGAGCGCTCACGGGTCGGGGCACGCCCACTAGCATCCGGCGAGTGAGCGCTGAGACGCCGCCGCCCGCCTGTCGCCCGGCGGGGCGGCCGCCGTGCCTGTCCTCTAGTGGGCCGAACCGAGACTGACGAGTCAGCCGCCTCAGGCTGCGAGCGTGCGCCTGGTTGCTCAGCCCCGCCCGGGCAGCCGCGCCTCGACGGCCAGGCTGACTCGCCGGACCGCGTCGGTCCACAGCCGGCCCGGCCCCGCCGGTCCGCGGTGGCGCCAGAGCGACGGGGCGGGCGTGGCGGCCGGGCGCCGGGCGTTCGCGGCCACGGCGTCATCGTCGCGGGCCGACGCGTGGCCGGCCGTCACCCAGGCGAAGCGAAAGCCGAGCGCCCCGCCGGCGAACAGCGCGCTGGCCAGATCGTGCACCCGCGGGCCGGCGTGCCGCCCGAGCAGACGGCTGGCCAGACCGGCCCCCACCGCACTCTCGGCGATCCGGAACAGGAGCCCGGGGCGCCCGTGGTGCATGACCTCGCCGAGCTCGCCGAGCCGCCGGCGATGGACCTGTGAGAGCACGAGCTCGGACACGATCGACGCCGTCTCGACCCACCCGAGCGCGCGCTGGGTGGGGTGCGCGGGCGTCTGCCCGCACGCCCGGAGCGCCAGGCGCGTGGTGCCGGCGCCGCTCGCCGCGGCCGTGCAGATGAAGATCGGGCCGAGCACGTTGCGGCTGCGCGACCACAGCGGCACCGCCGTGCAGGCGAGGAGCACGCCGGTGTAGGAGCCGAGGTAGCCGCCGATCACCGAGGTCGCGCCACCGAGCCCCCGGGCGAGCGCGGATCGCCCGAGCAGATCGGCGCCGACCGCCCCGGCGGCGGTGGCGCTGAACGCCATCAGGCACCACGCGCCGGTGTTCATGGGCGAGCGCGGCTTGACGATCCGCAGCATGTTGAGGAATCGCTCGGGGCGGCCCAGGTCGGCGATCAGCAGCGGCGGGGCCAGGGTGACCGCGCCGAGGGCGAGCCGGCGGGCGATCACCGCCGACTCGTGGTCGCCGGCCAGATCGCAGGCGGCGGCGACGAACGCCGTGCCCGAGGCCACGCCGCCGACCCAGAAGTACAGCGGGACCTCCCACGTCCACACCGGCGCCTTGATGAACGGGCCGTGCCGGGCGCCCGCGGGCGCGGAGCGCATGCGGCGGTTGGCCGCCGCCACCTGACCGGGCGCCGGCTCGACGCTCGCGTAGGCGGTGTCGGCGGTGCGGTACAGGTAGGACCAGCGCGCATCGCCGAAGTCGCTCCGGGCGAGCGCCACCGGCGCGTCGGGGTCAGCCGGCTGCCAGCTCGCCGGTCCGCCGCGCGAGCCGAGCGCCGGCGTCATGTCGCGGGTCGTGGTGTCGTGGCCGGCGGTCCAGGTCGTTTCGCGTCCGGCGGCGGTCGCCGGCGGCTCCTGAGCCGGGGTCCAGCTCAGGCGGCGCCGCGCCCTCCTCGAGCCGCCCGTGCCAGCGGGCGCGCTCGCTCATCGTCGGCCTCGGCGCGCCGCCAGCACGAAGGCCAGCGCCGTGCCCGGCGGCGGCGAGCAGTCCGGCGCCCATCCCGGCCACCGTGGCGGGCACCAGGTTGGCCTGCACCGGGGAGTCGGCGTGGGCGGGCAGCCCGTAGCGCTCGGGCGGCTCGGTGAGCAGGAAGAAGGCGCCCAGGCCCCCGGCCAGCTGCTCGTCGGGGTCATCGCCGGCGCCATAGAGGTACGCGCTCTGCAGCCCGCGCTCGTGCAGCGAGGCCACCCGGCGGGAGGCGATCTCGACCAGCTCCTCGTAGGGGCCGAACTGGATCGAGTCGGTCGGGCATGACTTCGCGCACGCCGGCTCGAGCCCGTCGGCCAGGCGGTCGTAGCAGAGCGTGCACTTGGCGGCCCGGCCGTCGATCTGATCGCGGTCGACCACCCCGAACGGGCAGGCGGGCACGCAGTAGCCGCAGCCGTTGCACACGTCGCTCTGCAGCACCACGGTCTGGTGCTCGGTGCGGATCAGCGCGCCGGTCGGGCAGGCGTCGAGGCAGCCGGCGTTCGTGCAGTGCTTGCACACGTCGGACATGAACACCCAGTTGCCCATCGCACGCACGGCGCCGGCGACGTCGACCTCGCCGCCGGTGGCGGGGAGCGAGGGCGCCGCTCCACCCGCCCCCCGATCGAGCGCCCGCTGGGCCTCCTCGCGCACGAGCGGCGAGGGCTCGAGCATCTCGACGAAGCGGACGTGGCGCCAGCTCGACGCCGACAGCTCGCCGGTGTGGTCGTAGGAGACGCCCGCGCCGGTGCGCGAGCCATCCGCCGGGAGGTCGTTCCACTGCTTGCAGGCCACCTCGCACGCCTTGCAGCCGATGCACACGCTGGTGTCGGTGAAGAAGCCCATCCGCGGTGCCGAGTCCGCGGGGATGGCGATCTCGGTCCACGGTGCGGAGGTGCTCACTGCGCCGCCTCCTTCGGGTTCTCGGCCGCGGGATCGTCCTGGTCGGGCCCGACCGGTCGCCGGGTCGGGGCGACGCCGGCCAGGCGCGCGGTGCTCGGCCCGTCCGGCGTCCCGCCCGGACGTCGCACACGAAGGCCTTGGACTCCTGGATCGACACGTTGGGCTCGCCCGAGATGACCCCGAGGTCGTTCGTGCTGTCGCCGGGGTCGGCGCCGGCGTAGCCCCAGTGCCAGGGCAGGGCGATCTGGTGCACGATGCGGCCCTCGACGCGCAGCGGGCGCATGCGCTCGGTCACCTTGGCCTTCGCCTCGATCTCGGCCCGCTCGGTCACGATCGTCATCCAGCCGCCGTCCTCGATGCCCCGCTCGGCGGCCAGCGGCCGGATCGATCTCGGCGAACATCTCGGGCTGCAGCTCGTCCAGCCAGGGGACGTTGCGGCTCATCGCCCCGGTGGTGTGCTGCTCGGTGAGACGGAAGCTGGTGGCGATGACCGGATAGCGGGGATCGCCGGTCGCCGCGAGCGGGTTCTCCGGCCGGCGCCAGCGGATCGCCGACGGATTGGCCCCGAGCTTCGGGTAGAGCAGGTTGGCCACCGGCGACTCGATCGGCTCGTAGTGGGTGGGCAGTGGCCCGTCGAGCAGCCCGGCGGGCGTGTACAGACAGGCCCGGCCGTCGGGCATCATGATGAACGGCGTCGTCGCCGCCGATGGCGTCCATGGCCAGATCCTCGTCGCCGGGCCGGTAGTCGGGGCGCTTGTCGACCGGGAAGTCGGGCACGTCGTAGCCGCTCCACCGACCCGCCGACTCCTCCCACCACATGTAGCGTTTGCGCTCGGACCACGGCCGGCCCTGCGGGTCGGCGCTGGCCCGGTTGTAGAGGATGCGGCGGTTGGCCGGCCACGCCCACGCCCACTGCGGGGACACCGTGCCGCCCGCCGCGCTGACGTCGCCCGGCTCACGGCGGCGGGCCTGGTTGACGCCGTCGGCGAAGTAGCCGCAGTAGATCCAGCACCCGGAGGCCGTGGAGCCGTCGCTGCGCAGCTCGGTGAAGCCGTTCAGCGGGCGCCGGTCGGCCACCGCGTAGCCGTTGACCTCGCGCATCACCGCCTCGACGTCGGGCTCGCGCACCTCGCCGCGCTCGGGGTAGTCCCACTACAGGTTGACGATCGGCCAGTCGCGCGGGCGCGTGGAGCCGGCGTAGTGGGCGCGCAGGCGGCGCGGCCAGGTGGTGGATGAACCACAGCTCCGAGCGCGCGTCGCCGGGCGGGTCGAGCGCCTTGTCGCGGAACTGGACGAGGCGCTGGGTGTTCGTGAACGTGCCCTCCTTCTCGACGTGGGAGGCGGCCGGCATCAGGAACACCTCGGTCTCGATGTCCTCGGTGCGCAGCTCGCCCGAGCGCACCTCGGGCGAGTCGCGCCAGAACGTCGCCGTCTCGATCTCGGCCATGTCGCGCACGACGAGCCACTTCAGGCTTGGCGAGCGCTCGGCGCTGCAGGCCGGCGTGCTGGGAGCCGACGGCCGGGTTCTGGCCCATGACGAAGAAGCCCTCGACACCGCCGTCGAGCATCCGCATCATGGTCGAGAAGTGCGAGTGGTTGCCGGTCAGCTTGGGCAGCGAGGCGAAGCCGTAGTCGTTCTCCTCGGTGGCGGCGTCGCCGAACTACGCCTTCAGCAGCGAGATGATGTACGTGTCGAAGAACGACCACCAGCCGCGATCTGAGCCGCCGTTGTCGATGTAGTCCGCCAGCGTCAGGTGGCCCTCGCGCGCCCGCGGCATGGGCAGGTAGCCGGGGAGCAGGTCGTACAGGGTGGGGATGTCGGTCGAGCCCTGGATCGAGGCGTGGCCGCGCAGGGCCATGATCCCGCCGCCCGGCCGCCCGATGTTCCCGAGCAGCAGCTGCAGGATCGCCGCGGCGCGGATCATCTGCACGCCGGCGGTGTGCTGGGTCCAGCCGACGGCGTAGCAGAACGCGGTGGTGCGCTCGCGGCCGGAGTTCGCGATCAGGGCCTGGGCGACGGCATGGAAGTCCTCGGGTGCGATCCCGCACACCTCCTGCACCATCTCGGGCGTGTAGCGCGCGAAGTGGCGGCGCAGGATCTGGAACACGCAGCGGGGGTGCTCCAGGGTCTCATCGCGCTCGAACTGGCCCGAGTGCATGCCCGCGCCCGTGCGCTCGGCGAAGGACTCGGTCTGGTGCTCGCGGCGCGCCGGCGTCCGAGGCCCGGTCGACGTTCGCGTACTGCCAGGAGTCGCGGTCGTACATGCCGGTCTCCGGGTTGAAGCCCGAGAACAGCGCCGTCGAGATCCTCGGTGTCGCGGAAGTCCTCGGAGACGATCGTGGCCGCGTTGGTGTACGCGAGCACGTAGTCGCGGAAGTAGGACTCGGTCTCGATCACGTGGCGGATGAGCGCCGCCGAGGAAGACGATGTCGGTGCCGGCGCGGATCGGGACGAAGCGGTCCGCGAGCTGGCTGGTGCGCGAGTAGCGGGGGTCGACGTGGATGACGGTGGCGCCGCGCGCCTTGGCCTTCATCACCCAGCGGAAGCCGACCGGATGGGCCTCGGCCATGTTCGAGCCCTCGATCAGGATGCAGTCGGCGTTCTGCAGGTCCTGCAGGAAGTTGGTGGCGCCGCCGCGCCCGAACGAGGTCCCCAGACCGGGGACCGTCGAGCTGTGTCATATGCGGGCCTGGTTCTCGATCTGGACCGCGCCCAGCGCGGTGAACAGCTTCTTGATCAGGTAGTTCTCCTCGTTGTCGAGGGTCGCGCCGCCGAGGTGGGCGAAGCCGAGCGTGCGGTCGACCCGCCAGCCGTGGCGAGTCGGTGTCCTGCCAGCCCGCCTCGCGGGCGGCGATCACGCGCTCGGCGATCATGTCCATCGCCTGCTCGAGCTCGAGCTCCTCCCATTCGGTGCCCCCCGGGCGCCGGTAGCGGACCTTGGTCAGGCGGCCGGGCTGCTGGACGAGCTGGCGCGAGGAGGCGCCCTTCGGGCACAGGGTGCCCTGGTTGATCGGCGAGCGGGGGTTCCCCTCGATGTCGATGAGCTCGCCGTCCGCGGGTGTACACGAGCTGGCCGCAGCCGACGGCGCAGTACGGGCACACCGACTCGGTGACCTTCAGCCCGGCGATCCGGGCGCCGGCGGCGCGCGTCTGCGGGGAGGCGGCGGACTGGACCCAGTCCCCAGTCCATCGCCCGCCCGAGCAGCGGGATGCGCCGCATGCGCTCGAACGACCGGGGTCGGGACGCCGGGTTGGTCATCTGCCCCCGAGCTTTTACCGCATCCGCGAGGTGCGAAACGCGTCTGTAACACCACGAGCGCCATTCGCGGGTAACGATGGGGCCGATGAGCCTCGCAGCCGCCACGGCACTGGGCCCGGTGATGCAGCGCTACCTGCTCGAGGCCCGCCAGATGCAGGCGCTGTCGTTCGCCGTCCACATCCCGCTCGTGTGCTTCGGGATCGCCTTCCCGGCCATGGTCCTGTTCGTCGAGTGGCTCTATGCGCGCACCGGCGACGAGGTCTACCTCACGCTCGCCCGCCGCTGGACCCGCATCATGGTCGCGCTGTTCGCCGTCGGTGTCATCACCGGCACGATCCTCAGCTTCGAGATGGGCCTGCTGTGGCCGAACTTCACCGCCACGTTCGGCGGCGTGTTCGGCCTCGGGTTCGCGATCGAGGGCTTCTCGTTCTTCGCCGAGGCGATCTTCATCGGCATCTACGTCTACGGCTGGTCGCGCCTGTCCCGCCGCGCGCACATGCTCTCGGGGCTGCCCGTGGTGGCGTCGGGGTTCACCGGCTCGCTCATGGTCATCGCCGTCAACGCCTGGATGAACCATCCCGGGGGCTTTCGCGTCGTCGCCGGCCGGGTCACCCACGTGCAGCCGCTGAAGGCGCTGTTCGCCAACCCGTTCCTGCCCTCGGAGATCGTGCACATGTACCTGGCCGGGTACATCGTCACCGGCTTCCTGGTCGCCGGCGCCTACGCCGTCGGGCGTCTGCGCGGCCGCTGGGGCCGCTACGAGCGCACCGCGCTCGCGGTGCCGCTGACCGTGGCCGCGCTCGCCTCGCCGGTGCAGGTCCTCGTGGGTGACTGGATCGCTCGGGACGTCGCCGCCTACCAGCCGGTCAAGCTCGCCGCGCTCGAGGGCCTGGGACGGACCACGCGCGGGGCCTCCGAGCACGTGCTCGGCTGGTACACGCACGGGGTGGTCAAGTTCGGGATCGCCATCCCGCACCTGCTCTCGCTGCTCGCCTACCACAGCTGGAACGCCCGCGTCCCGGGCCTGGACACCGTCCCGGCGGCCGACCGCCCGCCGGTGAACATCACCCGCATCTCCTTCCAGCTCATGGTCGGGGTCGGGACGCTGCTCGCGCTGCTCGGGGTCGTCTACCTCGTCGTGCGCTGGCGCCGGCGCGGCGCCGGCGGGGCAGGCGGGTTCCCGCAGGCCCGCAGCTTCTACGCCGCCGTCGCGCTCGCCGGCCCGCTGTCGGTGGTGGCGCTCATCGCCGGCTGGGTGACCACCGAGGTCGGCCGCCAGCCCTGGGTCGTCTACGGCCAGATGCGCACCGCCCAGGCGGTGACCGGAGCCGGAGGCATCCCCGTCGGCTACGGCATGCTCGCGGCCGTGTACGTCTGCGTCGCGGCCGGGGTGGCCTGGGTGCTGCGGCGCCTGGCCGCCGCGCCGCTGGATGTTGCCGACCCCGTGCCGCCCGGGACGGCCACCAGCGCCTGATGCTGTACGCCGTCCCGATCGTGTTCGTGCTCATCGGCCTGGCGCTGTACATCGTGCTCGGCGGCGCCGACTTCGGGGCCGGGTTCTGGCAGCTGACCGCCGGCCTCGGCCGCGACCCGGAGCCGCTGCGCGAGCTCGCCCACGACTCGATGGCGCCGGTGTGGGAGGCCAACCACGTGTGGCTGATCTTCGTCCTCACGGTGACGTGGACGGCGTATCCGCGCGCGTTCGGCTCGGTCGCCTCGACGCTGTCGGTGGCGCTGCTCGTGGCCGGGCTGGGGATCATCCTGCGCGGGGCGGCCTACGCGCTGCGCACCGGCACCTCCTCGCGGCGCGAGCAGCGAGCGATCGACACCGTGTTCGGAGTCTCCTCGCTGCTCACCCCGTTCGCGCTCGGGGCCGCCGTCGGCGGCATCGCTTCGGGCCGGGTGCCGGTCGGCAACGCGCGGGGCGCCCTGTTCGGCTCCTGGCTGAACCCGACGTCGGTGCTCATCGGCGTGCTCGCGATCGCCTTCGGCGCCTATCTGGCCGCCGTCTTCCTGTGCGGCGATGCCGTGCGCCGCGGCCACCCGGACCTGGCCGAGCGCTATCGCGTTCGTGCCCTCGGAGCCGGCATCGTGGCCGGCGCCCTGTCGCTCGGCGGGCTTGCGGTGCTGCACGGCGATGCCCACCGCCTGTTCGAGGGTCTGGTCCGCGGCCATGGACTGCCCGCGCTCATCATCTCAGTGCTGGCCGGCGCCGCCACGCTCGGGCTGGTGGGCCGCCGCCGCTATGAGCCGGCCCGCTACGCGGCCGCGCTCGCGGTGGCGGCGATCGTGGCCGGCTGGGCGCTGGCGCAGGCCCCGCGCTTCCTGCCCGGGCTGAGCGTCCGCCAGGCCGCCGCGCCACACGACACGCAGGTGACGGTGATCGTCGCCGTCGTGGCCGGCGGGCTCCTGCTCGCGCCCGCGCTGGCCACGCTGTTCCGCCTGGCGCTTGGCGGCACGTTCGGCCATCCCGGCGCCGCGCCCGCCACCGCGGCGCCCGCATCGGAGCGGACCGTGCTCCCCTCGCGATCGCCACTGCACCTGCGCCTGGCCGGAGCGCTGCTCGTGGCCGGGATCGGCCTGGTCAACGTGGCCGGCGGCACCGGGCTGCACATCGCCGGCGCCGCCTGCTACCTCGCCTTCGTGGCGGTGGCGTTCCGGGTTGTCGTGCCGCTGGGGGACTAGTCGACCGGCGCGTGCCCGAGGCGCTCGAGGATGCGCTCGAACACCTCGTGGGGCTGGGCTCCGGGAACGAGCAGCCGGCGGTCGATCACGAAGGCGGGCACCCCGCCGGCGCCGATCTCGGTCACCGCCTCGGTGGCCAGCGCGATCCGCTGGGCAAACGCCGGACTGGCGAGCGCGGCCCGGATCTCGTCCTCCTCGAGCCCGAGCGACCGCGCCCTCGGCGAGCAGGACCGCCTCGTCTCCGAGGTCGAGCCCGCGCGCCCAGTAGGCGTCGAACAGCCGCGCGTGCATGGCATCGTGGCGGCCACGGTCGCGGGCCAGCTCGGCCAGCACGAGCGCTCCCTTCGAGTTCGGCAGCTTGTCGATGTCGGGCCGGTAGGGCAGACCGGCCTCGGCGAACATCGCCTGCTGGCGGGCGGCAAACTCGGTCCCATAGCGGCGCTCGAGCTCGCTGCGGGGGATGCCCTCAGGCGGGTACTCGGGATGCAGATCGAACGGCTGCCACTCGATCTCGGCGCCGAACCGGCGCTCCAGCCACGTCGCGCGCTCGCTCGCGACGTAGCAGAACGGTCAGATGTAGTCGCTCCAGATGATGATCTGCGGCGGGGCCATCACTCCAGGGTAGTCCCCTCCTCGACGCGTCGCAGCCCGGACAGGTAACGCGCCCGGTAGTTCTGGTATTCGCCGGCGGCGTGCTCGGTCCAGCGCTGGGCGCCGCCGGCCAGCGGGCCCTTCTCGCGCGCCGGCACGCCGGCGGCGAGGACGCCGGCGGCGATCTCCGTGCGCTCGGACACCACGGCGCCGGCGGCCACCAGCGCGCCGGCGCCGATCCGGGCCCGCTGCAGCACGATCGCGCCCATGCCGACCAGGGCGCCGTCCTCGATCACACAGCCTTCGAGCATGGCGCCGTGGCCGACGGTGACCCGGGCGCCCACGACCGTGGGCAGGTCGTGCGCGCAGTGGATGACGGCGTTGTCCTGCACCGAGGTCTCGGGGCCGATCTCGATGTGCGCGCCATCGCCGCGCAGCACAGCGCCGAACCAGACACTGGCGCGGTCGCCGATGCGCACGTCACCGACGAGCACCGCGGTGGGAGCGAGGAACACCTCGGCTCCGATCTTCGGCCGCACGCCGTCGAGCTCGAGCAGGACCGCCACCCGGCACAGGATACGCTGTGCGCCTTGCGCACGTGTGTTCGAAATCCGAGCACTGATGTAGGATGGCCGCGATGCGCACCCAGGTGGCGATCATCGGCGGCGGGCCGGCCGGCCTGACGCTCGCGCTGCTGCTCGAGCGGGCCGGGATCGAGTCGGTCGTGCTCGAGACGCGCAGCCGCGAGTACGTCGAGCGCCGGGTCCGGGCCGGGCTGCTCGAGCAGAACACCGTCGACCTCCTGCACGAGCTCGACATCGCCGATCGACTTGAGCGCGAGGGCCTGCAGCACGACGGCATCTACCTCCGTCACCAGGGCCGCAGCGTGCACATCCGGATCGCCGAGCTGACCGGCCGCCACGTGACGGTCTACGCCCAGCAGGAGGTGGTCAAGGACGAGATCGCGGCCTGGCTGGATCGCGGCGGCACGCTGCACTTCGAGGTGGAGGACGTCGTGCCCTCGGGCCTCGACTCCGAGAGCCCGTCGGTCGCGTTCGGCCTGGGGGGCGAGCGCCAGGTGCTCGAGTGCGACTTCGTGGCCGGATGCGACGGCTTTCACGGGTGCTGCCGGCCGGCCATCCCAGCCGGGGTGCTGACCGAGTACGAGTACACCTATCCATTCGGCTGGCTGGGCATCCTTGCCCATGCCGCCCCGGCCACCGACGAGCTCATCTACGCCTGGCACGAGCACGGCTTCGCGCTGTACTCGATGCGCGGGCCGAAGGTCAGCCGGCTCTACCTCCAGGTGCCGGTCGACGAGCCGATCGACGCGTGGCCCGACGACCGGATCTGGTCAGAGCTCCAGGTGCGCCTGGGGCAGGAGGGCTGGCGCGTCACCGAGGGCGAGATCTTCGAGAAGGGCATCACCCCGATGCGGAGCGTCGTCTACGAGCCGATGCAGTACGGGAGACTGTTCCTGGCCGGCGACGCCGCCCACATCGTGCCCCCGACCGGGGCGAAGGGCCTCAACCTGGCCGTCAACGACGTCCGCCTGCTGTCGGCGGCGATCGTCCGTCACTACCGCGACGCCGACGACGCCGGGCTGGCCGGCTACACGCAGGCGGCGCTGCGCCGCGTGTGGCGGGCGCAGGACTTCTCCAACTACATGACCCAGCTGCTCCACGACCTCGACCGCGGCCCGTTCGAGCGACGCCTGCAGCTTGCCCGTCTCGAGTATCTCGAGCGCTCGGAGGCCGCAGCGTGCAGCCTGGCCGAGAACTACGCCGGGCTGCCGGCGGCTGACGACTTCTGAGTCGCGGGGCGCTTCTCGTCCGGGATGCGAGTAACTGCAGCAGCGCGGACGGCGAGGCGGCCGCGATGCGCTTTCTCGCCGTAGTGCCGTGAAAGTGCATCATCGTCGGCGGCGCGCCGCCGCGGCGAGCCGCGGAGCGCCCCGCGGCACCCGCGAGAAAGTGCACTCGCGTGGCGGTCCGGCTCGTGGTGCTGCGCTTTCTCGTCGTGGGAGCGAGGAAGTGCACTCGGGCGCGGCGGCCGATGGCGAGAGTGCGGTTTCTCGCCGCGCGGGCCAAATGAAGCCCGCGTTCGATCCGCCTGGCGAGGCGCGAACCCGACCGCTCGGTCACCCCGCGCCGGCGATCAGCGACGCCCCCGGCAGCCGCGCGAGCACCTCGCGGTGACGGAGCACCACCTCGAGGTTTGTCAGCGCGATGTGGGCGTGCTCGCGAGCCAGGCTCTCGGCCCGCGCTGACTGCCGGCCGGCGATCGCCTCGACGATCCCCATGTGGTGCCGGTGGGCGACGAGCAGGATCTCGCGCGACTCCGGCAGCTCGGCCTCGGCGAGCACGAACGCGCTCGGCCCGGCGAACGGCAGCGACAGGATCCCGGCCATGGCCCGCTCGAGCACCGAGCTGGCGGCGAGCGTGAGCACCCCGGCGTGGAAGCGCTTGTTCAACTCGAGGTACCGGGCGAAGGATGGGTAGTCGGCCTGGCGCACGAGCGCGTCGACTTCGGCGTTGATCGCCTTCAGCTCGGCCAGCGCCTCGGAGCTGGCGCCGCGCTCGGCGGCGAACCGGGCCGCGGTGCCCTCGAGCACCCCGCGCAGCTCGATGGCATCGGCGATGTCCCGGTGGGTGAACTCGCGCACGACGTATCCGCCCGTCGGCCGGCGGTCGAGCAGGCCCTCGTGCTCGAGCGCGGCCAGGGCAAGGCGCAGCGGCGTGCGAGAGATGCCCAGGCGCTCGACGAGCGGCAGCTCGGACAGGCGCTCTCCGGGAGCGAACTCCCCCTCGAGGATGAGCGAGCGCAGGCGGAGCACCGTGCGCGTGATGTGGGTGCGCTCAGGGATCGGAGCCATGGCGAGCGCAGTCTACGCTGACCAGTTCTGCATGCAGAAACTTCACACATGGCGTATATGAGGGCATAATGACCCGATACTGCATGCAGAACGAGGGAGGAGACCCCATGACCGCACGCACTCTGCAGGACGTCCTCGATCGGGCTGAGAGCCCGGTGGAGCTGCTGCGCAACTCGCAGATCGGCGCCTACATCTATCCCGTGGTGCCGTACGAGTTCACGAACTGGCGACGCGAGCAGCGGGCCTGGCGGGAGACCGCCGTCCTGTTCGACCAGAGCCATCACATGGTCAACCTGTTCGTGCGCGGCCCGGGCGCCCGACAGCTGCTCTCGAGACACCGGCATCAACAGCCTGGAGAACTTCCCTGTCGACATGGCCAAGCAGTTCGTCCCCTGCACGCCGGCCGGCCATGTGATCGGCGACGGGATCCTGTTCCACCTGGCCGAGGAGGAGTTCGTGTGGGTGGGGCGCAACCCGGCGGCCAACTGGCTGCGCTACCACGCCGAGACGGGCGGCTATGACGTCGAGGTCGACTACGACAACCGCTCCCCCGGCCGGCCGTACGGCAAGGCGGTGAGCCGGCGCGTGTGGCGCTTCCAGATCCAGGGGCCGAACGCCTGGGCGGTGATCGAGAAGGTCAACGGCGGTTCGGTCGAGCAGCTGAAGTTCTTCCGCATGGCCACCATGAACGTGGGCGGGGAGCGCGTGCGCACGCTCCGGCACGGCATGGCCGGCGAGCCCGGACTCGAGCTGTTCGGGCCGTACGAGACCTACGATCGCGTGCGCGACGCCATCCTCGAGGCCGGCCGGGAGTTCGGCCTGGAGCCGTGCGGCGCGCGGGCCTACTCGACCAACACGCTCGAGTCGGGATGGATCCCGTCGCCGCTGCCCGCCGTGTACACCGGCGAGGAGCTGCGCGGCTACCGGGAATGGCTGGGCGCGGACAGTTACGAGGCCACCAACGCCCTGGCCGGAAGCTTCGTCTCCGAGCGCATCGAGGACTACTACCTGAACCCCTGGGAGCTCGGGTACGGGCCGTTTGTGAAGTTCGACCACGACTTCATCGGCCGCGAGGCGCTCGAGCAGGTCGACGCCGAGCGCCAGCGCCGCAAGGTCACGTTGGCCTGGCACCCCGAGGACGTAGCGAAGATCTTCGCCTCGCTGCTCGAGACCGGCGAGGAGCCGTACCAGTTCTTCGACTTGCCGAACGCCAACTACGGCTCGTCGAACTTCGACTCCGTGCTCGACGCCGACGGCGGACTGCTCGGCTTCTCGATGTTCACCGGCTACAGCGCGAACGAGCGCAAGGTGCTCTCGCTGGCCACGATCGACCCCTCGGTGTCGATCGGCAACGAGGTCAACGTCGTGTGGGGTGAGCCCGGTGGCGGGACGCGCAAGACGACCGTCGAGCCCCACCGCCAGATCAGCGTGCGGGCGATCGTCAGCCCGGTGCCCTACGCGGAGACCGCGCGCCGGGAGTACGCCGAGGGCTGGCGCACCGGCGGGGTGCGATGAACTCGAGGAGGCTCCGGCTCGCAGCGCCTATCGTGCGGCGTGACGGCATCCGACCATGACTCTCACCGGGCCTCCCCCGAAGACGCTGTTCCGTGAGCGGCTCTCGCGACGCGAGAGGTTCGTCGTCGCCGTCGAGCTGGTCACCAGTCGCGGCGTCCTCACGGCGCAGTCGAGTCGCGCCACCGTCGATATGGCTCAGCAGCTGGCCGCTGATCCGAGGATCGACGTGATCTCGATCACCGACAACCCCGGCGGGCACGCGATGCTCGCCCCGGACACGCTGGGCACCGACCTGGTCTCCCGCGGCCAGGAAGTGATCATCCACCTGGCCTGCAAGGACTGGAACCGCAACGCGCTGGAGAGCCGGGGTTGGAAGCTCGCCTCCGAGGGGTTCCACAACGTGCTGGCGCTGTCGGGCGACTACTCGCGCCAGGGCCATCGCGGGGCTCCGGCGCCGGTCTTCGATATCGACTCGGTCGGGCTCCTGAAGCTGTTCGCCGAGATGAACCAGGGCCTGCCCGACCAGCGAGCACCGGAGAAGCGGCTGGACGCGACCGACTTCTTCCTCGGTTGCGTGGTGACCAACCACAAGCTGTTCGAGCGCGAGGTCGTGCCGCAGTACCTCAAGCTGGCCAAGAAGGCCGCGGCGGGCGCGCGGTTCGTCATCAATCAGATCGGCTACAACGCCCGCAAGGACGACGAGCTGCTCCGGTACATCCGCCGCGCCGAGCTTCCCCTGTGCGCGCTGGGCAACGTGTATCTGCTCTCGCGTCCGGCCGCCCGCGCCTTCAACGCCGGACGCATTCCAGGGGTGGTGGTCAGCGACGAGCTCCTGGCGCTGGCCGAGCGCTACGGCGCCGCGAAGGACAAGGGCCGCTCCTTCTTCGTCGATCTGGCCGCCCGGCAAGCCGCGGTCGCACGGGGCCTGGGTTTCCAGGGCGTCTATCTGGGTGGGCACACCACGGCGGAGACCTTCTTCGAGATCCTGCAGCGGGCCGAGGGGTACGCGGCCGACTGGCCGGCAGCGGCCGCCGAGATCCGGTTCGACCGCCCGCACGAGTTCTACATGTTCGAGGCTGATCAGCACACCGGGCTCTCCAGCGATGAGCTCTCGCGCGCGTATGTCGAGTCCCGCGCCCGTCGCCAGACCGACCTTCCGGTGCCCGGGAGCTACCGGCTCAGCCGTCGGATGCACCGCTGGGTCTTCGACCCGCAGGCGCCGCTGTTCGGCGCCGGTCGAGCGCTGTACGAGCGAATCGACGCCGGTCCGCCCGTCCTCGCGCGCGCTGCGCATCTGGCCGAGCAGGCGTCCAAGATCCCGATGTTCCACTGCCGGGACTGCGGAGACTGCTCGCTGCCCGACATCGCATACGTCTGTCCGGAGTCGATGTGCGCCAAGAACCAGCGCAACGGTCCCTGCGGCGGCACCCGCGACGGGCTGTGCGAGGTCTACGACACCGAGTGCATCTGGTCACAGGCCTACGAGCGGCTCAAGGCCTACGGGGAGTCGGAGGGGATGCTCGACGGCCCGGTCGTGGTCAAGGACAACGCGCTCGACCGCACGAGCGCGTGGGCCAACACGTTCCTGGGCCGCGACCACAACACACGACGCGATCTGCCCTCAGAGGCGCCCGACGTCGTCAACTCCAGGAGAAGGTGATGCGCGCAGAACCGGCAGAGGCTCCCACGACCGGCTCGGGGCTGTCGATGATCGGAACCACGCGGGCGGACGTCGGGCGACTCGTGCTCGCCTGCCCCGACCGGCCCGCGATCCTGGCCGCCGTGACCAGTCGCCTCACCGCGGCCGGGGCCAACATCATCACCTTCGACCAGTTCTCCACCGCTCCCGAGGGTGGCCGGCTCTACCTGCGCGCCGAGTTCCTGCTCCCCGACCTCGCCGAGCGCATCGACGAGGTGCGGGTGCGGATCGAAGAGATCGCGGAGGACTTCGGCATGCACTGGCGGCTCGTGCCGGCGGCGCGGCGAAAGCGGGTGGCGATCTTCGTCTCGCGCGACGAGCACTGCCTGGTCGATCTGCTCTGGCGCTGGCGGCGTGGCGAGCTGCATATGGACATCGTCGCCGTCGTCTCCAACCACCCGGACCTCGAAAGCGAGGTGGCGGCCTTCGGCGTGCCGTATCACCACATCCCGGTGAGCGCCGACACCAAGCCCGACGCCGAGCGCCGCCAGCTCGATCTGCTCGCCGGCCAGGTCGATGTGGTCGTCCTCGCGCGCTACATGCAGATCCTCTCCGGCGACTTCCTGACCCGCATCGGCGCGCCGGTGATCAACATCCACCACTCGTTCCTGCCCGCCTTCGCCGGGCCCCGGCCGTACGCCCGCGCCCACGAGCGCGGGGTGAAGCTCATCGGCGCCACCGCGCACTACGCCACCGAGGATCTCGACGAGGGGCCGATCATCGAACAGGACGTGCGCCGCGTGTCCCATCGTGCCGATCCGGAGATGCTGACCATGATCGGTCGCGATATCGAACGGACCGTGTTCGCGCGCGCCGTGCACTGGCACCTGGAGGATCGGGTGCTCGTGCACGAGAACCGGACGATCGTGTTCTGGCCCGGCTAGAGCAGGATGGAGCGGCCGGCTAGGGCGTGAGCTCTGCCGCCGCCCGCTCGCGGATCTCCTGGGCCCGCTCGGCATGCCGGGCCGCCGTCTCCTGGACCTCGAAGAAGTGGGCGCGCTTCTCAGCCAGCGAGATCACCGACTGCGCGCAGCCGTCGGCATCGAAATGCGCCGTGGGCCCGTCGGGGCCGAGCTCGAGCCGGCCGGCCGCACCGCAGGTCGCACACTCGACCGCGCCGCCGGAGCGCAGCGCGATCACGTCGAGGTGACACATCGGGCAGAGCCCGCGGGAACCGAGGTACTCGGCCTGCTCGAATGCGCGCCCGGCCTGGGAGGCCACCCGCCTCCCGAGCGTGGCCGCGCGCTCGAGCGCCTCCGGCTGCAGCACGATCGAGGCCGGGGTGCCGGCGCCGGCGAACTGGACCTGATCGACGACCGCGACGTGCATCGGGAAGGCGAAGCCGTGCATTTCCGGCAACGCGAGCGTCTTCCAGCGCTCGGGCAGCGACCCTCCGCAGACGATGAATCCGGCCACGCGCGGTCGCAGCACGCGCTCGTCGATCCGGAACGGGACCGCGGGCTCCTGGCCGGCCGCGCGCAGGGCGAGCAGCTCACGCACGAAGGCGGCGTCGGCGTTGGGGCCGAGCAGGCGGTCGGCGAGCAGGCGCAGCGTGCCGGGCGCGCTGCGGGCGTAGATCGGCGCCGCGACGATGAGGGCGTCGGCCTCCATCAGCTCCTCCCAGAACCGCTCGCTGTCGGCACCGTCGCGCGTCGGGTCGCCGGCGGCGGTGAATGGGATGTCGAGGTCGGCCAGGCGCACGAGCCGGGCCTCGAGCCCGGCGTTCCTCCCCGCGGCGAGCGCACGCCGGAGCAGGATCTCGACGCTCCCGCCGGGGGCGCCGCAGGAGATCCCGAGCATTCGCGGGGGGTCAGCTGTGGTGTCGTGCATGTGGGCCTCCGTCCTCTCTTTCGTAGGCAGTCTCCCATATTGCATACAGTTCGTCGATCTGTCTATACTGCTGCCGATCAGGGCGGCTGCTCTTCCGGGCGGCTGGCGAGTGCTGTCAAGGGAGCGTTGAGATGAAGCTGGTGACCTACGACGATGGTCGCGTGGGCAAGGTCGTCGATGGCGTTGTGATCGAGCTCGACGTGCCTGACATGCGGCGCTACTTCGAGCTCGGTGGCGCAGTGGAGCCGACCGGCCGCGAGACGCCGCTCGAGGAGGTGCGCCTGCGAGCGCCGCTGATCCCGAAGAAGTTCTTCCACACGGCGGGGAACTTTCGCGAGCACCACGAGGAGTCCACGCGCGTGAACTGGTCGCACCCGGTGCTGCCGTGGATCGTGTTCTTCCAGAACGTCGACGCGATCATCGGTCCCGAGGACCCCATCGTCTATCCGGGCGAGCTCACGAGTGAGATGGACTACGAGCTCGAGCTGGCGGTCGTGATCGGCAGGGCGGGAAAGTTCTTCTCTCCCGAGGAGGCGGCGGAGTACATCGCCGGGTACGTCGTCTTCAACGACATCACCGCGCGCGACATCCAGCGCGAGGAGATGAAGTCCGGGGTGTTCTGCCTGTCCAAGAGCATCGACACGTTCGTTCCCATCGGGCCGTGGATCGTCACCGCTGACGAGATCCCCGATCCGCAGAGCCTGGCCATGGAGCTGCGGGTCAACGGCGAGTCGCGCCAGGTGTCGCACACGAGCCGGATGTCGGTGACGATCCCCGAGATCATCAGCCACTACTCCCCGATGGGCTACAGCCCGGGAGACATCATCTCGACCGGCACGGTGGCCGGGGTGGCCGGCTTCAGCGAGGACGCGGCATCCCTGTATCTGAAGCCGGGCGACGTCGTCGAGGCGGACATCGAGCGTGTCGGCGTGCTGCGCAACCCGATCGTCGCCTGGGAGGACGCCCACCCCGGCGTGCAACCGCCGGCCGCGCGCCAGGCGGCCGTTTGATCCTCTGAATACGCCCCGAGTATTGGACGCAGAGCAATAAACTGTGTACAGTTCGGCCGGAGCGAGGAGAGATGCAGAGCGCCCAGACAACTGACGTCGGCCCGTTGCTCGACGTGCGCGGCCTGCGCGTCACCTACGGCGGCGTCGTCGCGGTCAGTGACATCGACCTGTCCGTCGCCGAGGGCCAGGTCTTCGGCCTGATCGGGCCCAACGGGGCCGGCAAGACCTCGATGATCGATGCGCTCACCGGCTACCACCGGCCGGCCGCCGGCAGCGTCACGTTCGCGGGGGCCGACATCACGCGGATGCGCCCACATCGCCGGGCCCGGGCCGGGCTCGCGCGGACGTTCCAGTCGGTCGAGCTGTTCGACGACCTCACGATCGACGAGAACCTGCTCGTGGCCAGCGAGCACGCGGGCGTGCGCAGCGCGATGCGCGACCTGTTCCTGCCCGCTCAGGCGCCCGATCGCCGCGCCGTCGACCGGGCGATCTCCGTGTGCGGGCTGGAGGAGATCGTCGATCGCTACCCGCGCGAGATCTCGACCGGGCAGCGCAAGCTGGCCGGCGTCGGCCGGGCCCTCGCCCAGAGCCCCCGGCTGGTGCTGCTCGACGAGCCGGCCGCCGGCCTCGACACGGACGAGAGCCTCGCCCTCGGGCGCCGGTTGCGCTCGCTGCCCGACGAGCACGGGGTGACGGTGCTGCTCGTCGACCACGACATGGGCCTCGTGCTCGGCGTCTGCGACGAGATCCTCGTGCTCGACTTCGGCCGCCAGATCGCCCGCGGCAATCCCGCCGAGATCCGCACCGACACGCGCGTCCTCGAGGCGTACCTGGGCTCTCACGCCACGGCGCAGAGCGAGGTGCCGGCGTGAGCACGGCCAGCCCGCCCGCCACCGCGGCCCTCGAGGTCGACGGGCTCTCAGCCGGCTACTTCGGCGCGCCCGTCGTGCGCGACATCCGCCTGTCGATCGCCCCCGGTGAGGTGGTGGCGATGCTCGGGCCCAACGGGGCCGGCAAGACGACGACGCTCGAGACGATCGCCGGGCTGCACTCGCCGATGGCGGGCACGATCCGCATGCACGGCGCCTCGGCGGCCGGGCGCCCGGCTCACCTGCTGGCCCGGGACGGGCTTGCGCTCGTGCCCGAGGGCCGGGCGCTGTTCTTCGGGCTCACAGTGGCCGAGCACCTGAAGCTGGCGCGCACCAAGAACGGCGTCGGACGCGACGAGCTGCTGGCCATGCTGCCGGAGCTCGAGAAGTGCTGGAACCGGCGAGCGGGCCTGCTCTCAGGGGGTGAGCAGCAGATGCTCGCCATCGGCCGCGCCCTCGTGGGCCGGCCCCGGATCCTGCTCGTCGACGAGATGAGCCTCGGCCTGGCGCCGGTGATCGTGGAGCGGCTGCTGCCGATCCTGCGCCGGGCGGCCACCGAGCTCGGCGCCGCGGTCCTGTTCGTCGAGCAACACGTCGCGCTGGCGCTCGAGGTGGCCGACCGGGCCTACGTCCTCACCCATGGGCGGATCGTGCTGGAAGGACCCGCCGCGCAGCTGCGCCAGGACCGCGCGCTGCTGACAGCCAGCTATCTCGGCGAAGGGGCGGCCGCGCCGGCTCCCGCCATCCCCACCCACAACGAAGGAGAACACAGGTTATGAGGAGAGTGCGCAGAGGCGGCAGCGCCGCCGCAGCGGTTTTCGCTGCCGCGCTGCTGGCCGCGGGTTGCGGGAGCAGCTCGTCGTCCAGCGGCGCCAGCAGCGGAGGCGGTGGCTCGAGTACGAGCGCGAGCACGTCGAGCGGCGGGTCGAGCTCGTCGAGCGCCGGCTCGCTCGGCACACCCAAGAAGGCCACCGGCACCCCGTACGTGTTCGGTCTGATCAACGACGAGACCGGCCCCGTCACCTTCCCGGAGGCTCGCCAGGCCGAGATCGCCGCGGCCGCCTACGTCAACAACTACCTCGGCGGGATCAACGGCCACCCGATCCAGCTCGTCGACTGCATCTCCGATGCGACGGCGCCGACGAGCGCGCGCTGCGCAAGCGAGCTTGTGGCCAAGCACCCGCTGGCCATCCTCGGCGCCGCCGACGCCGGTACGCCGGGCTCCGAGCCCGTCTACCAGCGGGCCGGCCTCGACTACCTCGGTGGCATCCCGTTCACACCGGTCGAGCAGAATGCCCCCAACTCGGTCCAGTTCTGGTCGGTGAGCCTGGGCGACAACGCGGCCGCCTCCGTGTATGCGGCCAAGACCCTCGGCGCCAAGAGCGCGGCGGTCCTGTACTTCGACAACTCGCAGGGCAAGATCGCCGGCCTCGGGATCATCCCGCCGACGATGAAGGCGGCCGGGATCACGAGCGTCAAGACGATCGGCATCCCGCCCGACGACGCCCGACCCCTCGCCCGAGGTCGCCACCGCGGTCGCGGCCCATCCCGATGTCGTGTACGTCGACATCCCGAACAACTGCGGCGTCGTCCTCAAGGACCTCAAGAGCCTCGGCTACAGCGGCAAGGTGCTCGGCATCGACCCGTGCACCTCGCCGCCGGCGATCAGCTCGGCCGCCGGTGCGGCCGAGGGGATGTACATCGCCTCGCCGTTCGTCAACAGCGGAGCGCAGTTCGGCACCTTCCTGGCCGCGATGCAGAAGTACGCGGCGCCGAACACCGCGGTCGATTCGCTCGCCGAGGCGGGCTTCGCCACCGTGATGAACGTGCAGGCGGCGCTGAGCACGATCAAGGGCACGCCCACGAGCCAGAGCATCCTGGCCGCGTTCAAGAGCGGTTCGGGCCACCCGAACTACATGTCGCACCCGTACTCCTGCAACGGGCAGGCGGTGGCCAAGGCGGTCTCGATCTGCAACGACTACTACCTGATGGAGCGGATCACCGGCGGCAAGCCGGTCGAGTCCAGCACCACCAACTGGGTGACGTCGAAGGGGTACTTCCCGGGCCTCTAGCGCCGGCCACTGAGCTCGGCCGCCCGCCACAGCGGGCGGGCGGCCCGAGCTTCTCGAGCACATGACCAGCTATCTCCTCTTCCTCATTCTCGGCCTCGGCTCCGGGGCGACGTTCGCGATCCTCGGCCTCGGCATGGTGCTGAAGTACCGCAGTGGCGGCGTGGTCGACTTCGCCCACGGCGCGATCGCGATGTGGATCGCCTACGTGTTCGTCAACCTGCGCACGAGCGGCGTCCTGCCGCTGCCGTGGATCCTCATCCCGCACCAGATCACGATCGATTCATCGGGGATGAACACGGCGCTGGCGATCGTGATCGCGCTCGTCTACGCCGCCCTCCTCGGGGTGGTCCTGTACTTCGCCGTCTACCGCCCGCTGCGGTTCGCCGCGCCGCTGACGCGGATCTGCGCCTCGGTCGGCGTGATGCTCACCTTCGAGGCGATCGCGGTGCTCAACTTCGGCACCGAGCCGAAGACGACGCCCACGATCCTGCCCAGCACGCCGATCACCATCGGCGGGCTCACCTTCCCGAGCGACCGGATCTACTTCACGGCGATCGTGCTCGTCCTGGCGGTCGTGCTCGCCCTCGTGTACCGGTACACGCGCTTCGGGCTGGCCACGCGGGCGGGAGCCGAGAACGACCGCGGCGCGGCCCTGATCGGGATCTCGGCCCACCGGGTGGCGCTGGTCAACTACGTGATTGCCACCGTGCTCGCGGGCGCCGCCGGCGTGCTGATCGCGCCGATCGCCAACCTCGACCCGACCTCCTACACGCTGTTCATCGTGCCCGCGCTCGGTGTCGCCCTCGTGGGACGGTTCGAGTCCTTCTGGATCGTGGCCGTGGCCGGCGTCATGCTCGGGATGCTGCAGTCGGAGATCATCAAGCTGCAGACGTTCAGCTGGTTCCCGACCGGCGACGTGCCGGATGCGCTGCCGTTCATCCTCATCATCGTGACGATGGCGATCCGCGCGCGCAGCGTGCTCGCGCGCGGAGAGGCGGTGCAGCAGCGCAACCCGAGCGTCGCCCGGCCCCAGAACCCGCTGTTCAGCGCCGGGTTCTGCCTCGTGGCGGGCACGATCATTCTGTTCGCGCTCCAGGGATCGCTGCGCAACGCGTTCATCTCGTCGATGACGTTCACCTGCATCGCGCTGTCGCTCGTGCTGCTCACCGGCTATGTCGGACAGGTGTCGCTGGCCCAGATGACGTTCGCCGGCATGGGCGGGTTCATGCTCGGACACATCTCGCACGGCTGGGGAGTCGGGTTCCCGTTCTCGCTCATCCTGGGCGGGCTGTGCGCAGTGCCGGTCGGGTTGCTCATCGGGTTGCCGGCGCTCCGCCTGCGGGGGGTCAACCTGGCCGTGGTGACCCTCGGCGCCGCGTTCACGGCCGACGCGCTCATCTTCAACAGCCAGGGCTTCGCCGGCGGGCTGACCGGCCTGCCGATCAAGCCTCCGCACCTGCTCGGCCTCAACCTCTCGATCTCCCAGGGCAAGGACTACCCCACCGTCATCTTCGGGGTGATGGTGCTCGTCATCGTCACCGCGATGGGTCTGCTCGTGGCCCGATTGCGGCGCGGATCCGCCGGTCGCATGCTGCTCGCGGTGCGCTCCAACGAGCGCGCGGCGGCGTCGGTGGGCATCAATATCGCGCAGGCGAAGCTGATGGCGTTCGCGATCGCCGCGTTCATCGCCGGCATCGGCGGGGCGCTCACCGGCTACCAGCAGGGGACCCTGACCTCCGACGGCTTCTCCGTCTTCGTCTCCCTCGGCCTGCTCGCCGTCGTCTACACGGCCGGGATCGGTCGCATCTCCGGCGCGGTGTTCGCCGGCATCATGATGTCCTCGATCGGCTTCTTCGTCACCTTTCTGGACGAGCGCTTCGGGGTGGGCAAGTACCAGACGATCGTGGCCGGCCTGGCGCTCGTCATCACGGCGATCGCGAACCCCGACGGCGTCATGAGCACGAGCACCGGCAAGGGCCCGGCGGTGGTGTTCTTCAAGCTGCAGGACCGCGTGATGGGACGGGTGGCCGCGCCTCGGGACCCCGCCGACGGCGGGTCGGGAGGGGTTCCGGCAGCCGAGCCCGAGGTCACGCCTCGGGTCGTCGTCAAGCGCTGAGGCCCGGGGGCGCCGGCCGGCGCAGCGGACCCTGCCCGTCCCAGCCCTCGGCGGCCTGGCGGACCATGGCGTAGAACCCGAGCAGCGGCTCGCAGCGCTCGAGGACCTCGACGGGGTGCCCCAGCAGTGGACCGCCATCGAACCACACCGCCCGGACGGGCCCGCTGCGCCCGGTGTGAAACGGCGCCATCCCGAGAGCGGACAGTCGCGCGGTCTCCTCGGCCAGGGACTCGGCCAGCCAGGCGACGTGCCCGACCCCGGCGCCGGGGGCGGTGAGCGCCGCGCCGAGGCCCGCGGGCGCGACCGCGTGCACCTGCGTGAGCTCGAGCAGGATGTCGCCCCAGCGCCCGAACGCGGAGGAGTGGTCGTACAGCGCCCGCTCGTCGCGGTAGGTCACCTCGTCGAAGGCGATGTGCTCGAGCAGGAAGAACGGCCCGGCGCCGATCGTCCGGGCGGCGTGTTCGACGGCCAGGGGCAGGTCCTCGACCACGTAGCCGACGTGGTGGATCGCGCTCATGGCAAAACTGTAGACGAAAGCCAAAACTGTATGCAATCATCGCTCGCATGATCGTCAGCCTCGACCACGTCGGCCTGTCAGTGGCCGACCTCGACGGCGCCGGGGCCTTCTACGCCGCCGCGTTCGACTTCGCGCCCGAGTTCCCGTTCGCGCTCGGCGACACCGGTATCCGCGGCGTCATGCTCCGCCACCCGTCCGGCCACCGGCTCGAGCTCTTCGAGGCGCCGGGCTCGGCGCCCGGTCTGCGGGCGGCCACGCCGATCGAGGTCCTGGGCACGCGTGGCTACGGCCACTTCGCGCTCGCCGCGCCCGACATCGACGCTCCGTTCCAGCGCGCCGTGCAAGCCGGAGCCCGGGCGCTCGTCGCGCCGGGTCCGAGCCCGGAGCCCGGGGTGCGATTCGCCTTCCTGGCCGACCCGGAGGGGAACCTGGTCGAGCTCGTGGAACGGAGGAGCGCATGAGCTTCACCGGCCGCCTCATCGAGCGCGGCGACCCCGACTTCCGCACCGCCGCCGTCGGCCGGGTGTTCAACGCCCGCCGCCCCGACCGCCGGCCGGCGGCCGTGTTGCTCGCCGCGGGCGACGCCGACGTGCTCGCCGGGATCGCCCTGGCCCGCGAGCGGGGCTGGCAGGTCTCGGTGCGCTCCGGCGGCCACAGCTGGGCGGCCTGGAGCGTGCGCGAGGACGCGCTGCTCATCGACCTCGGCGCCATGCGCGAGATCGGCTACGACGCCGCCACCGGCGTCGCCACCGCCCGGCCGGCGGTCAAGGGCGGCCTGGAGCTCACACCGTTCCTGGCCGCCCGGGGGCGGATGTTCACCGGCGGCCACTGCGAGTCGGTCGGGCTGGGGGGCTTCCTGCTCCAGGGCGGCCAGGGCTGGAACAGCCGCCGCTGGGGCTGGGGGTGCGAGAACGTGGTCGGAATCGACGTCGTCACCGCCGAGGGCGAGCTCCTCCACGCCGACGCCGACACGAACGCCGACCTGTACTGGGCCGCGCGAGGGGCGGGGCCGGGCTTCTTCGGCGTCATCACCCGCTTTCACCTGCGCACGTATCCGGCCCAGCCGATGTTCCACGACACCTGGACGTTCGCCCTCGAGGACCTCGAGCCGCTCCTGCACTGGCTGCACGAGGTGCTGCCCACGCTCGAGGTCTCCGTCGAGCCGGTGCTGGCGGGCACCCGGCTGCCCGAGGTCCCGCTGCACCCGGGCGTGCCCCGGCCCTCGGGCGCCGTCTTGCTCCTGCACACCACGCTCACCGCCGAGGACGCGGAGGCGGCCGCGCGGCTGCTCGCGCCCCTGGCCGCCTGCCCGGTCGCCGCTCGCGCGCTCGGCCACGTGCACGGGCCGACCACGATCGTGGAGGAGAACGTGGCCATGACGCTGCAGAACCCGGAGGCGCACCGGTACGCCGCCGACTCCCAGTGGACCGACGCCGGGCCGGACGTGCTGGCGCCGCGGCTGCGCACGATCTACGAGGAGCTGCCCACCGAGCACTCGTTCTCGATCTGGTACGGCTGGGCGCCGACCCGCCCGCTGGCCGACATGGCGTTCTCGCTCGAGCGCAACGTGTACCTGGCCACCTATGCGATCTGGAGCGATCCGGCGGCTGACGAGCGCCACCGCGATTGGGTGCACAGCCACCACGCCGGCCTGGCCGCGGTCGGCGACGGCGTGTATCTGGGCGACTGCGACTTGGGGCGCCGGCCCGACCGGTTCATGGCGCCGGAGAACCTGGCCCGGCTGCAGGAGATCCGGGGCGCCCGCGACCCGGAGGGCCGCTTCGCCTCCTACCTGATCGCCGACGGCGCCACGCTCAACGGAGCACCAGCCCACCGTCCGGGCACAGCGTCTGCCCGGTGAGCGCTCCCGCGCCCTCGGTCGCGCCCGCCCCTCCGGTGATGATGGCAGGCTGCACTCAGGATCTCCTTCTGCATACAATACAGCCATGGCCCGGGCGCTTGCGAACAGGGTGGCGCTCATCAGCGGCACCGCGGCCGGGATGGGCCGTGCCGCCGCGCTCGAGTTCGCCGGACAGGGCGCCGCGGTCGTCGGCTGTGACCTCGACCCCGACGGGGCGCGGGAGACCGAGGCCCTGGTCACCGCCGCCGGCGGGCGGATGATCTCGCTCGCCCCGGTGAACCTCACTCGCGAGGCGGATGCCGCCCGCTGGGTCCAGGCGGCGCGAGAGGCATATGGCGGCATCGACATCCTCTACAACAACGCCTCCATCGCCCGCGTCGGGCCATGGGACGAGCTCACGCTCGAGGACTGGCGCTTCGCCCTCACCTACGAGCTCGACCTCGTCTACATCTCGACCAAGGCGGCCTGGCCCGCGCTGGTGGAGCGCGGCGGCGGGGTGGTCATCAACGTGGCCTCGGTGTCGGCTCATCGCGGGGCGGGCTTCGTGCACCAGCACGCGCACGGAGCGGCCAAGGGTGGCGTGCTCGCCTTCACCAAGCACCTCGTCGTCTCCGGCGCGCCGCATGGCATCCGGGCGGTGTCGGTCAGCCCCGGGATGATCCTCACACCGGCCACCCGGCCGGTCGTCGAGGCCGCGGACGGGCCGGGCCCGGCGCTGCGCGCGGCGATCCCCTCCGGGCGCTTCGGCGAGCCCGAGGACGTGGCCCGGGTGGCCGCGTTCCTGGCCTCACCGGCGGCCGCCTACATCAACGGCGCCGACATCGCGGTCGACGGCGGCGTCACCGCCATCGCCCCCTGACTCAGCTCCGGCGAGCGAGCGCGTAGCGGAACACGTTGCGCATCTCGACGCTGCCGTCGGCGGCCACGAACGGGGCCACGGCGCGCTCGAGCGCCTGCCGCGCGGCCGGCTCGCCGCCGCCTTCGATGGCCATGGCGCCGCCGCCGGAGGCGAGGACGGCCCGGACCGCGCTGTCCACGTCGGGGTGGGCCCAGGACAGCGCCACCTCGCCGCTGTGGACGGGCTCGAAGCCCGCCTCGCTGAGCAGCGACTCGAAGCCGCCGGGGGCGGAGAGCGCGTAGGGAAGGTGCCGGTGGGCACCCGCACGGCGCAGCGGCTCGAGCGCGAGGTGCAGAGCGGTCGACTCGTTGCGCTCAGGCTCGGCGAATCCGGCCACCCCGATGCGCCCGCCCGCCCGCATGACGCGGTGCGCTTCGCCCAGGGCGGCGAGGGCGTCGTCGGCGAACTGGAGCGCGTTGAAGGCGGTGAGCACGTCAAAGCACCCGGTCTCGAAGGGCAGCGCGTCCATGCCGGCGAGCGCGAACCGGCCCAGCGGCACCCGCTCGGCGGCGATCTCGAGCAGCTCGCCGGTGACGTCGATCCCGGTCACCCGCGCTCCGCGCTCGGCCGCCATCCGGGCGGCGTAGCCCGAGCCGCAGGCGAGGTCGAGGAGCTCGTCGCCCGAGCCGACCTCGAGCTCGTCGAGCACGCGTGCGTACAGGGGCTCATTGGAGGGCTCGGCCAGCTCGGCCCAGTCCCGCGGGCGCCGCCCCCAGCGCTCGCGCGTCAGCATGACCGGAACGAATGCATACAGTTAATGGTTCTGTATATCATGGCCTGATGCTTCCGCCCGGCGCCCGCACCACCGACCTCGCTCTCGCCGAAGCTCGCCGGCTCATCGCGCGCGCGATCGACAAGGCCGAGGAGATCCACATGCGCGGGGCCATCGCCGTCATCGGCGGCAGCGGCGCGCTCGTGTCGGCCTCGCGCATGGACCATGGCGGCGCGGGGGGCATGGCCCGCGCGCGCTCGAAGGCGTGGATCGCCGCCACCCAGCAGATCCCCAGCCTCGAACACCTGACCCGAATGGGCCACGTCGCCCCGCCGATGGTGAGCGGCTTCATCGCCTGCTCGCCGGAGGCCGTGTTCCCGGGCGCCGGAGGCATGCCGATCCGCCGCGACGGACACGTGGTGGCCGGCCTGGCCGCTTCGGGCGCCGGCATCGGCCCCTTCGTGGCCTACGAGGGGGCCGAGCCCGAGCGCCTGATCGCCGGCGGGCGCCCGGCCAACGGCGAGGACCTGCTCGTCCACTACGCGCTCGATCTGCCCTACGCGGGTCAGCACGGCGACGACGTCGCGCGCTGGGAGGCCGCCTACGGACCCTTCCCGGCCGACACGGGGCCGGGTCTCGGGATGGCCGAGTCCGCCGCCGGCCGCCGGGCAGTTCGAGTACCACTGGGCGCTCGAGCTCGCTGACCGGGCGATGGCCGAGGCACGGCGGCGTGATGAGCGGATCGCGGTGGCCATCGTCGACGCCCGCGGGGAGGCGATCCAGCTCGACCGCATGGACGGCGCCGTGGCCGCGGCGGTGATCCTGGGGGAGACGGCGGCGGCGGCCGCGGCGACCTTCGGCTGCCCGAGCGCCGAGCTGACCGAGCGTCTCGGCGGCGAGGCTGCGGTCGCGCTCGTGGCCGCGGCTCTGCCCTACCGGATCACCACGGTGGCCGGTGCCTGGCCGATCACCGAGGACGGCACGGTCATCGGCGGGCTCGGGATCGGCGGTCCCGCACCCGAGGTGTGCGCGGAGATCGCCGCCGCGGCTCTGGCCTGATGGCGACCCGCATCGCCATCGTCGGCTGCGGGGCGATCGGCGCGCTGTACGCCGCGCACCTGGCCGCCTTGCCCGAGGTCGAGGTGTGGGCCTACGACACCTCGGTCGACCACGTGGAGGCGATCAAGGTCGGGGGGCTGCGGATTACCGGCCATACCCACCTGCAGGCGGACGTGCGGGCGACGCACGACCCGGCGGCACTGCCGCCGTGCGCGTTCGGCATCGTGGCCACCAAGGGCACGGTGACCCGGCCCGCCATCGCCGCCACCGCGGCCGCGTTCGCCGACGGGGCGGTGTGCAGCGTCCAGAACGGGATCGGCAACGAGGAGATCCTGGCCGAGTACGTCCCCCGCGTCATGCGCGGGGTGACGCTGCCCTCGGGCCACCTGCTCGCGCCCGGCGTCGTCCACATGGACGCCCCGGGCACGACGTGGGTGGGCCCGTTCGAGCCCGCCCCTGCGCGCATGGATGAGGTGGAGGAGCTGGCCGCCCTGCTGAGCGCGTCCGGGATGCCGGCCCGCGCGCTGGCCGACGCCCGCGGCCCCCAGTGGACGAAGCTCCTGTTCAACGCCTCGACCAACCCGCTGTGCGCACTCACTGGGCTCACGCACGGCCAGCTGTGCGCGCTGCCGGCCACTCGCTTCGTCGTGGGCGAGCTGCTGCGCGAGGGCGAGGCGGTGGCGAGCGCGCTCGGCATCGCGCTCGACGGCGATCCCGGGGCGCTCGTGGACGAGGCGGCGCGGACCAACCCCGACCACCGCCCGAGCATGCTCCAGGACGTCCTGGGCCGGCGGGCGACCGAGATCGCCACGCTGAATGGGGGGGTGGCCGCCGCCGGGCGGGAGGCCGGCGTGCCGACTCCGCTGCACGACGCGGTGGTGGGGCTCATCCGCGGGCTCGAGCACAACTGGACCGTCTGAGCCACCGAGCAAACTGTCCACTGTCACGCAAACTGTATGCAATAATGGGTCCGTGGACGCGCCCGCCCCTGAGAAGATCGACTGGTCGCAGCGGCCGATGTCCGAGGTCCGCCCGGGCATCTTCGGCGCCACCGTCCACACCCCGCAGCTGACCGTGACGCTCTACCGCTACACGTCCGGGTCGAGCTGGGAGGAGCACCAGCACCCCCAGGACCAGATCACCACCGTGCTCGAGGGCGCGATCGACTTCGTCGTCGCCGGCCAGCCGGTGCGGCTCGAGGCCGGCCAGACGGCCACGCTGCCCGGAGGCACCCCGCACTCCGCCACCACCCCCGAGCCGGGGGCGGTGACCGTGAACGTCTTCACCCATCGCGAGGCGCCGCCGGATGTCTGACTGGCTCAGCCTGGAGGGGCAGCGGGTGGCCGTGGCCGGCGGCGCGGGCACGCTCGGGGGCGCGCTGGTCG
The DNA here is from genome assembly GCA_963848745.1 of uncultured Solirubrobacterales bacterium. Classification (GTDB taxonomy): domain Bacteria; phylum Actinomycetota; class Thermoleophilia; order Solirubrobacterales; family Solirubrobacteraceae; genus Palsa-465. Next base: position 835,556 of record CAWKEO010000004.1, read on the forward strand.
CCGCGTTCCTCGACGCCGGCGCGCGTGTGGCCGTGCTCGATCTGCACACCGGCGCCGCCGACGCGCGAGCCGAGGTCAGCCTGGCCGGTGACCTGAGCGACGCCGGGCACGCCCGCGCGGCCGTGGCCGAGGCCCGCGAGCGGCTCGGAGGGCTCGACGTGTTCGTGCACTGCGTCGGCATCAACGACCGCCGGCCGCTCGAGGAGTACGCCCCCGAGGACTGGGACCGGATCCTCGCCGTCAACCTGTCAAGCGCATTTCACACCGCCCGCGAGGCGGCGGTCGGCATGCGCGGCCAGGGCTACGGGCGGATCGTCTTCTTCTCCTCGGTGGCCGGGCGCAGCGGCCACCGCAACCATGGGCCCTACGCGGCCACCAAGGGCGCGATCAATCAGCTCATGCGGGTGCTCGCCCACGAATACGCCGAGCACGGCGTGACCGCGAACGCGGTCGCCCCGGGCTACATGGACACCGAGCTGACCCGCCGCTACCTGAGCGAGCATCCCGAGACGCGCGAGGCGCTCGTGCGGCTCATCCCGGCCGGGCGCTTCGGCACGCTGGCCGAGGTCGTCGACCCGGTGCTGTTCCTGTGCTCGCCCCGGTCCGGGTTCATCACCGGTCAGGTCCTGTACATCGATGGCGGGAGGACGATCGTCTAGTGGTCGCGAGATTCGAGGGCAAGACGTTCATGGTCACCGGCGCGGGCACCGGCTTCGGGGCCGCGCTCGCCGTGCGGGCGGCGCAGGAGGGCGCGGCGCGCGTGCTCGTCCACTACCGCCGCTCGGTCGACGGCGCCGAGCGCACAGCCGACCGCGTGCGGGCGGCGGGCGCCGAGTGCCAGCTCGTCCAGGGCGACATCACGTCGTGGCCGGACATCAAGCGGATGGCGAGCACCGCCTTCGAGGAGGCCGGCGGGATCGACGTGCTCGTCAACAACGTTGGCGACATGGCCTCCGGTCAGGCGTCCTGGACCGAGGTGACCGAGGCGGCGATCGACCACGTGCTGGCGGTCGACATCAAGGGCACGATGCTCATGGTCCACGAGTTCGGCCAGCGCATGGTGGAGCGCGGCGGGGGCGCGATCGTCAACGTCGGCTCGACCGTGATCGTGCGCGGCAGCCCGCGAGCGCCCCAATACGCGGCGGGCAAGTACGGGCTGCTGGGGATCACCAAGTCCTACGCCAAGGCGCTCGCTCCGAACGTGCGTGTGAACACCTTCGCGCCCGGCTTCATGGAGACCGAGGCGCTGCTCGCCCGGCCCGAGTGGCAGGCCGGCCGGCGCGACGCGATCCTCTCCCAGACCCCGGCGGGAAAGATCCCCGGGCCGGAGGACATGACGGGCGCCGCCCTGTTCCTGGCCAGTGAGGACGCTCACCACATCACGGGCTCGTACTTGATCGCCGACGGCGGCTACTCCATGCTTGGCGGCTGAACCATGGCATCGCCAGAGAATGGACAGAACACCGAGGACGTCTACGCCCGCGTGCGCGGGGCGATCCTCGACGGCGAGCTCGCCCCGGGCACGGTGATGTCCCAGGTCGCGCTGGCCGAGGAGCTCGGCATCAGCCGCACGCCGCTGCGCGAGGCGCTGCGCATGCTGCAGTCAGAGCGCCTGGTCGAGGCCGAGCCAAACCGCCGCGTGCGGGTGGCCCCGATGTCCCCGGGCGACCTCGAGGAGCTGTGCATCGCCCGGGTCACGCTCGAGGCGCAGGCCATGCGCCTGTCCGTGCCGCTCATGACCCCGGAGGACCTGGCCGGGCTCGAGGGCTACATGGCCGAGATGGCCCACTACGCCCAGATCGAGGACTACCGGCGCTGGACCGTGCCCCACCGCAGCTTCCACCGCGCGCTCACCGCCCCGGCGGGCGAGCGCTTGGGCGATCTGCTCGGCCAGCTGTTCGATCACGCCGAGCGCTACCGGCGCCTGCACATCGGACACGGGCCGACGCCGTGGGCGACGGCCGGGCACCGCGAGATTCTCGACGCCGCCAAGGCCGGCGATCGCGACCGCAGCGCCGCGCTCCTGGCCAGCCACTTCGCCCGCACCGGCTTCGAGGTGGCCGAGCTGCTCGACCCCGAGTACGACCCGGTGCTGCTGCGGCGCACGCTCGAGGACCTGGGGGCTGACGCGCCAGTGCGCTCGGCCTGAGGCTCCGTCCCGGGATCGAACGATGGCAATGGCATCCGGAGGGTCCGGATGCGGTTGCCATCGTTGGCGTCGAGGCCTGAGTCAGGCGCGCCAGGGATCCCGGCGCAGGTGGCGGTCGAGGAAGCGCTCGATCAGCTCGAAGGTGGCCGGGGGACTGTCGAGCTCGCGCTCGGTCCCGCCGGCGTTCGTGCGCACGCGCACCGGCGGGCAGGGGCGGATCTCGAACGCGCGGCCGTTGAGGAACCCGTGGTCGAGCCCCTCGATCAGGTAGAGCGTCGACTCGACTCCCGCGGCCACGAGCGCCTCGTGCAGCAACTCGCTCTGGCCCGGCGGCACGAGCAGGTCGGCCGCGCCGTGGAGGATGAGGAACGGCGGCGCTTGCGCGTCCACGTGGGCGGCCGGGTTGGCGGCGCGCAGCAGCGCGGGATCGGCCTCGCCGAGGCGGACGCCCAGCAGCTGTGATTCGGGCGAGTCCGGGACGTCGTGCACCATGCCGCCGGACAGCGCCTGCTCGTCGGCGCGGGCGAGATCCGTCGGGCCGTAGCCGTCGACGACCGCCTGCACGCGGTCCTCGGCTGAGCGGGCGGTGCTCGCGGCCAGCGCGGCGAGGTGCGCCCCGGCCGAGGAGCCCCAGAGCGCGATCCGCTCCGGGTCGATTCCGTGCTCGGCCCCGTGGGCGCGTACCCACCGGACGGCGGCGCGGACGTCCTCGAGCGCGGCCGGGAACTTCCACTCGCCGGACAGGCGGTACTCGATGTTGACCATCGCGTAGCCCCGCGAGGCGAAGTACCGCTCGAGGTCGGGGCAGAAGCCGCGATCGCCGACGCGCCAGGCGCCACCATGCACCCAGATGACCGCGGGCGCGGGACCGACCGGGGAGGCCGGCAGGTAGAGGTCGAGTTGCAGTGGCGGAGCGCCCTCCGGACGCGAGAACTCGATGTCACGCACGATCCGCACGCCATGCGGGTCGGGGACCTCGAGCGCGGCCATCCGGCGCAGCGACTCGCCGAAGCGCGCCTCGACGGCCCGGTTGTGGGCGCCCACCTCCTCGGGCGTCAGCGCGCCGGTCACGCCGGGAACGAGATGTCGAGCCCGTCGGTGGCGGCGCGCAGGTGCTCGAGGTCGATGGCGGTGTCGGGCACGATGGGGAAGATCGGCGCCTGCGTGGCCTCGCCCGCCTGCGCGAACACCCGCTCGAGCCCACCGGGGGCACTCATGCTCAGCACCTTGGCGTGGTGGCTCTCGCTCACGTAGCGGTGCGCGGTCCCGCTCGGTACGTTGACCGCGTCACCGCGGGTGACCAGGTGCTCGGTGCCGGCGAGGGTCATGCGCAGGCGACCGTCCACGACGATGAGCACCTCGTGCGTCGAGGCGTGGACGTGGAGGGGCAGACCCGCCCCCATCGGCAGCTCGACCGTCGTGAGGGCCATCGTCCCGTCGGTCTCCTGCGCGCGGCACAGGGCGGTCTGGAGCATGCCGCCGAGTAGGTGCTTCTCACCCTCCGAGCGCTTGAGGAAGTACGGCCGCACCGCCCCGGGCAGCGTGTCGTCGGGGGCGTCGAGCGTCGCCTGCGCGTAGTCGAGGTCGGGCCGGTACTTCATCTTGAACTCCTGCTCGGCCCGTCCGAACTTCTCGAATGGCGGCGGGGGATAGGGGGGAGGCGCGTAGGCGCCGCCCGGGTACGGCTCGCCGGTGAGGTCAAAGAAGCGATCCCAGCCGGCCGGCGTGATCGGGCCGACGAACGACGCCCCGTTGCGCAGCTGCTGGTAGGCGTGAATGGTGCCCGGCGGGATGAAGCCGAAGTCGCCGGGGACGAGCAGACGGCTCTCGCCGTCCGCCCACAGCTGCACGAGACCGTCGAAGCAGTAGAAGTACTCGTACTCGAGCTCGTGGAAGTGGAGCGGGATCGGCCGCGGCGCCCGCGCCCCGACGTTCGACATGACCGACATCCGCCCGTTCGACTCCTCGGCGCCGACCAGCGCGCGGCCGACGTCACTGATCAGCAGGTGGGCGCGGCCGCTCCCGGCGGGCAGAACGTAGGGAACGGCCTCGCCCGGCAGCTCGGTGCGGGGGGATGTCTCGGCGATCGACATGGTGCGTGCTCTCCTCAGGCGCGGTTTCCGTCATTGGCCACCGCACGCCAGCGGTCGGTGGCCGCGGTCAGTCCGTCGTCGACGACGGTGTTGCGGATGGTGCCGATGCCCTCGATCTCGACCTCGACGACATCTCCGTCGCCCATCAGCACCGGCGGTGTGCGCGCGGCGCCGACGCCACCCGGGGTGCCGGTGAGGACGATGTCTCCCGGCCGCAGCGCCGTGAACGACGAGATGAACTCGAGCTGCTCGCCCAGGCTGAAGATGAACTGGCTCGTGCGGGCCGACTGCATGACGGTGCCGTTCAGCCGGGTACTGAGCGCGAGGTCACTGGCGTCGAGCTCATCCGCAGTGACGAGCACCGGCCCGAGCGGCAGCGTGGCGTCGAAGTTCTTGCCGCCTGTCCACTGGCGGCCCCGGTGCTGCCAGTCGCGCACGCTGACGTCGTTGGCCACGGTGTAGCCGAACACGTGGGTGAGCGCTTCCGCCGCCGCGATGTGGCGGCCTGGCCGTCCGATGATGAGCGCCAACTCGCCCTCGTAATCGAGCCGCTCCGAGACGGAGGGCCGAAGGACGTCGTCGTAGGGGCCGATGACCGACGAGCCGAGGCGCAGGAACACCTCGGGCCAGGGCGTGGGGGCGTTGCCGAACTCGTTGCGGTGCTCGGCATAGTTGCGTCCCACACAGAAGATGCGCTCCGGGCTGTCGTGGACGGCCCCGGTGGGAACGGGCGGAGCCGGCGTTGCCCCTGTCCTCCCGAGCCGGGAGCGCAGCTGCTCCCAGGCCGCCGGTCCGGCGGCGAGCAGGCCGCTGAGGGTGGCCAGGCGCTCGTCCGAGGCCAGGTTCGCCACGTCCACCCAGTCGCTCGCCCCGGCGGCGAGCAGGCGCGGACCGGCCGATGTGATCACGTGGGCGAATCTCATGCTGCGGGCTCCGTCTCGACGGCGGTCAGGGTGAGGGCCAGGTGCTCGCGCATGAGCGCGGCCGCTCCGGCGGCGTCGCCGTCCAGGCAGGCGGCCAGGATGCGCCGGTGCTCGGCAGCCCGATCGGCCAACGAGCCGCGGCGGCGTGCCGACAGTCGCTGGTAGCGGTAGCTGGCCACCCACAGCAGCTCGAGGAAGCGGATGAGCCACGGCGAGTCGCAGGCGTCGTAGATCCCGAAGTGGAAGCGCCGGTGCGCGTCCCTGTGCAGCGCGTGGTCACCGCTCGCGTAGGCCTGTTCGAGCGCCGCCATGGCCGCCTGCAGCTCGGCCCGGTCGGCATCGGTCAGACGGGGCACGGCGAGCTCAGTGGCCATGGGATCGAGCGTGAGCCGCAGGCGATAGGTGTCCTCGAGGTCCTCGGCGCTGATCGGAGCCACCCGGTAGCCGCGCTGGGGGATGGAGATCACGAGCCCCTCAGAGGCGAGTGAGCGCAGGGCCTCGCGCACCGGGACGATGCTCATGCCGAGCCGGTCCGCAGCGTCCGCCAGGTGCACGCGCTCGTTCGGGCGCAGCTCGCCGGCCAGGATCTCCTCGCGCAGGGCGCCGGCGGCCAGGTCCACGAACGTCCCCTGGCCCCGCGGCACGATCGCTGTTGCCATGAGAATAAATATATATCACATCCGACGGCGGGTGTGACGGCGCGTGGGCGCCGGGCCCGCGGGCTCAGAGCAGGTAGTCGGCCAGCGCGCGCGCGAGCTCGCGCACGAGATCCTCGTCGGAGATCTCCCGATCGGACTCGAAGGTATTCCCGTGGGTGATTCGGCGGGCGATCGTGCAGTAGACCATGCGGTAGGCGACATCGATGGCCAGCTCGGGATCGGGGTGCCTGACCGCCGCCCGGTGGCGCAGCAGGGCGGCCTCCCACAGCGCGCCCGTGGCCTGCGAGCTCTCGGCCCCGCGTTGCCAGATCTCGGGAAACGTCGGCGCCTGGCGCATGAATGGCAGCAGCAGATGGCGGTTGCGGAGCATGATGTTCGCCATGTCGGCGACGAGTTGCTCAACCAGCTCCCGCGGAGTCAGTCCCTCGAGCTCCGAGTCGTTCTCGAAGCGCCGCTCTTGCTCTAGGAGGGTCTCCATGACGCGGGCGTGGAGGGCGAGGATGAGCGCCTCGCGACTCGGCACACGCGCATAGATCGACCCGATCGACACCCCGGCGCGCCGGCTGACCTCCTGCAGCGTGAAGCCCTCGAAGCCCGCCTCGACGAGCAGGTCGATGCCGGCCTGGAGCACCCGTTCGAGCGACTCCTGGGAGCGCCGCTGCTGGGGCGGACGGATGAGCGGCTCGGGGGCGGACATCCCGGCAAGCGTACGCGCTCGGGTGGTCGCGGTCTAGACGCGAACAATGATTCGTGTTTTACTCTACCGAGGCCCCGATCGGACGTCCCACCTGCCCAGCGCGACCAGGGGCTCGGAGCGCCACGCGAAGCGTTGCGTCGCATTGTGTGGGCCCGCGAGCATGCCATACGTGCGCCCACGCCCACGCGGCGCCTCGCCGCCATCGTGCGGGCGTGAGAACATGCCCCGCGCTCTCGTCCCGGCTGGACACGAATCGAAGTTCGTGTTTTACTAGTCGGCGAATCCGAGCGAGGACGGGCCGCCATGGGTGGCCTGTTGAGGAGAGACCATGACCATGTCCCACGCCGACGTCGTCGGTTCGCTGATGGCCCCGCGCCCGCCGGTGGTCTCGATGTCGGCCGCGCCCGCGCGCGAGAGCGCGTCTGGGGCGGGGGCGTGAGCGCGGTCAAGCGGATCCTCGTCGTCGGCGGCGGCATCGGGGGCCTGTCGAGCACGATCGCCCTGCGCCGGGCCGGCTTCGACGTCGACCTGATCGAGAAGAACCCGGCCTGGGATGTCTACGGCGTCGGGATCATCCAGCCCGGCAACGCGTTGCGGGCGCTGCACGAGATCGGCCTGGCCGAGGAGGCGGTGGCCCACGGCCACCCGATGTACGGGGATACGACGTGGCTGGCCGACGGCACGACTCTGATCGCCGACCACGACTGGCCGCCGATCATCGACGGCCTCCCGCCCGGCAACGGGATCACGCGGCCGGCGCTGCATCGGATCTTCCAGCAGCACACGCTCGACTCGGGCGCCGACATCCGTACCGGCGTGACCTTCACCGCGCTGGAGGATCGCGGCGACCGCGTCGAGGTCACATTCAGCGACGGCGAGCGGCGCGACTACGACCTGGTGATCGGCGCCGATGGCCTGCACTCCCAGGTGCGCACGACGGTGTTCGGGCCCGAGCTGACGCCGACATTCACCGGGCAGGTGTGCTGGCGCTACAACCTGCCGCGCGTCGAGGGCCTGGACAAGATCTGGGTGTGGCTGGGCCGGACCGGCACGGCGGGGTTCTGCCCGCTCGGGGCCGACCTCATGTACATCCTGACCATCGAGAAGCCGCCGGAGGGCGCGCCGGTGCGGTTGCCCCAGGAGGGCATCGCCGCCGTCTATCGCGAGCGCCTGCGGGAGTTCGACGGTCCGGTGGCCGAGGTGCGCGAGCTCATCGTCGACGACGAGGCGGTGGTGTACCGCCCGGTCGACAACATCCTCGTGCCGCCGCCCTGGCACCGGGGCCGCGTCGTACTCGTCGGCGACGCCGCCCACGCCACCTCGCCGCAGTGCGGGCAGGGGGCCGCGCAGGCGATCGAGGACGGGATCGTGCTCACGCAGGAGCTGTCGAGCGAGCGCCCGCTGTCGGAGATCCTCGACACCTACATGCAGCGGCGCTATGACCGCTGCAAGCTGATCGTCGAGGGCTCGGAGACGATCGGCCGCTGGGAGATGGACCACTCGCTGCCGATCAACCCAGACGAGGTGCGCTTCGGCGTCACCATGGCCGCGATGGCGCCGATCTGATGCCGGCGGCCTTCGCGCTCGGGACGTTTGCCGAGGACGGGTCAGATCCGTTTCCCGCCCTCGTGGTCGGCGAGCATGCGCTCGACCACCGTGCGCAACCGCTGCGTGGCGCCCGGGTAGTCTCCGGCCCGTGCCGGCCGATGACCGTCAGGCGATCCGTGAGCTGATCGAGAACTGGGCGCTGTGGCGGGACGCCCTGGACTGGGAGCGCTTCCGCACCGTCTGGCATCCGGACGGGCGCATGCAGGCGACGTGGTGGCAGGGGCCCTACGAGGAGTTCATCCGCGTGAGCGCAGAAGGGTTCGCTCGCGGGGTGCGGATCCTGCACTTCCTCGGCGGCTCGACGGTCGACCTCGCCGGGGATCGCGCGATCGCGCAGACGAAGATGACCATCACCCAGCGGGCCGACGTCGACGGCGTGCTGTGCGACGTCGTGTGCACCGGCCGCTTCTACGACTTCCTCGAACGCCGCGACGGGCGCTGGGGACTCGTCCTGCGCCAGCCGATCTACGAGCGCGACCGGCTCGATCCGGTCGATCCGGCGGCCGGCCTCCGCTCGACGGCGAGCTGCTCGGCCGCTTCCCCGAGGGCTACCGGCACCTCGCCTACCTGCAGACGCGGATCGGCTACGAGGTCAAGCGCGACATGCCCGGGCTCATCGGTCCCGAGGTCGAGCAGCTCTACGCCGACGGTGCGGCGTGGCTGGAGGGCGCAGGCGTACCGCGGCGCTGATCCTGCGCCCACAGCTCGAGCGGCCCGCGAAACGAGATGTTGGGATGGAAGCGCAGGGTCTGGCCGGGCACGAGCGAGAGAGCCGGCCGGCGCCGGGTGATCTCCTCGAGCGCCACCTTCGCCTCGAGCTTGCCGAGCGCCGCGCCGATGCAGAAGTGGATGCCGCGCCCGAAAGCGAGCGTCCGCCTGGCGTTCGCGCGCGCGACGTCGAAGCGCTCGGGCTCGGGGAACATGCTCGCGTCACGGCCGGTGGCGGCCAGCCACAGGAACAGCTTGGCCCCGGCCGGGATCTCCACCCCGCCGACGCTCACCGCCTGCTTGGCCTGCCGGCGCCAGACCACGACCGACGGGTCATAGCGAAGCACCTCGTCGATCGCGCCGGGGATGAGCCCCGGATCCGCCACGATGGCCTGCCAGCGCGCCGGCTCCTCGAGCAGCCGGCGCAGGCAATTGCCGATCAGGTTGTTCGTCGTCTCATGCCCGGCGAACGACAGCGAGAACAGGATCGAGGCGATCTCCTCCTGGCTCAACTTGTCCGGATCCTCATCGTGGATCTCGAGCAGCGCGCTGGCGAAGTCGTCGTCGCGATCGGTCGCCTTGGCGGCCACGAGCTCACGCAGGTAGCCCCGGTAGGCGGCCATGTTCCGGGCGTGCTCGACCTGCTCGTCGGCCGAGGGACGCCCCCAGCCGAGCGACAGGCGGTTGCCGCCCCACGCACGCAGCCGCGGCCAGTCCGGCCGGGGGACGCCCATGAAGCGGAAGATCATGGTCAGCGGCAGAGGCTGGGTGAGCCCGCCGACGAGGTCGACGGGCCCCGTGGTGTCGAGCGCGTCGAGGAGCTCGCGCACCGTCTCGCGGATGAGCGGCTCCATCACCGCCACCCGCCGGGGTGTGAACGCGCGCGAGGCCGGCCCACGCAGCCGCGTGTGCGCGGGCGGATCGAGGCTGACCATCGAGGGCTGCGGCTTGTGGCCGCCCTCGAGCAGGATCCGCGTGGCCTCGGGGACGACCGGCACGAGCGGCAGCTGCGCGGGGGCGGCCGAGAACCGATCGGGGTGGGTGAACACGTACTCCACGTCGGCGAAGCGCGAGACGACGTAGTAGTCCAGTGACGGCGCGTAGAACACGGGCGGCTTGTCGGCCATGGATGCGTACGGGTCAGCCAGGAACGCCTCTGACAACGGGTCGAAGCCGTGGTCCACCGGACATGTGGTGCTCGAGGCGGTCATCGCGCCACCGCGGCCGGCGGGCCGGCCCCTCGGGCCTCCACGGCGTCGATCTCGTCCAGCTGGGAGAGAATCCGCCCTGGGGTGGCCTCGCCGATCACCTTCTGCGGTCGCGGCCACAGGTTGAGGATGTTGCCCGCCGGTCGAAGGGCCGACCGGCGCTCGTAGATCGTCGCCTCGAACCCGGCGGGATGCGCCGCCAGCGCTGTGGTCATGCCGGCCGGTCCGGCGCCGACAACGGCGATTCGCCCTCTGCTGCTCGTGGCCATCTGCCCTCTCCTCTGGGGACCGCTACATGATCTCGCTACTGCAGCCGCGGCACCAGTGCCGCGGCGTCGGCCACCTCGAGCGGCGCCCGGCGCTGGCCGAGCCCGGCGAGCCCCAGTCTTGGTTGCCGCCCTCGGGTACAGGCGCTCGAGATAGGCAAGCGCGGCCGCCGGCGCCGGCACGTGGGCGTGGCAGTCGATCCTCATGCCGGCGCGCGGGAGCGCCGCCGCCCCGGACGGGCGACGGGCAGCGGGACCGGGTCCACGCCGGCGATGACCCGGTTGCTCAGCGCGCCGATGCCCTCGACCGTGAGCGTCACCTCGTCGCCGGCCGTCAGCCAGGGGTACGCATCCTCGCCGCGGCGGCCGCGCAGCTCGATCAGGCAGCCCGAGCCGACGGTACCGGAGCCGAGGACGTCCCCGGGCCGGATCCAGGTCCCGCGCGAGGCGTAGGCGACGAGCTCCTCGAAGCTCCAGGCCATGTTGGCCAGTGTGTCGTCGCCGAGCTCGCGGCCGTTGATGCGCGCCCGCACGTCGAGGTCGAGGCGGTCGCCTTCGCGATGGGCTTCCAGCTCGTCGGCGGTGACGATCCAAGGCCCGAGCGTGTTGGCGAAGTCCTTGCCCTTGCAGATGCCCAGCCCGAGCTTCATCTCCTCGAACTGCAGGTCGCGCGCGGACCAGTCGTTGAAGATCGTGTAGCCGGCGATGTACGCGCCCGCCTCTCCGGGGGTGAGGTCGCGCCCGGCCCGGCCGATGACCGCGGCGACCTCGAGCTCGAGGTCGAGCGCCTGGCAGCCGGGGGGGATGGGGATGTCCTCGCCGGGACCGGTGACCGCGCCCGGATTGGAGAAGTAACAGAAGGGCGAGCCATACCAGCTCTCCGGTACCTCCAGGCCCTGGCCGATGCGGATGCCCTCGATGTGCTGCTCGAACACCGAGAAGTCACGAATCGCCGGCGGCTCGATCGGCGCCAGCAGCCGGACCTCGCCCAGCCCTCGCTCCTCGCCACCCCGCGCTGTGGCGCCGCTCAGCAGGTCGAGCACACTCGTCTCCGGGCCGAGCACGCGCAGGCTCTCTCCGTCCGCGGCAACGATCGCGGCGCGGATCCCGCCATCGCTCTGCACCCTGGCGATCCGCATCAGTTCTCCACGAAGAGTTCGGTGGACTGGAAGCCCTCCTGCGCCTCCTGCGCCGCCTGATCGCTGACCGGCGGCCAGCACTCCATCATCGACTCGGGCATCTGCAGGTTCTTCCAGAACGTCGTCGCGCCCTGGCTGGGGTTCCAGTTCGTGGCCTGCCAGTCGGGCAGCGGGTTGACCCAGCCGCCGGCGTTGATCTCGATGCGAAAGCCGCCCGGCTCGCGCACGTACAGATAGGTGATCTCGTCCAGGCCATGGACGCCGGGACCGAACTCGATCGGCGTGTCGTGGGCCATGAACACCTCGGCGGCGCGCTCGACATCGAAGCGCTGGTCGACCCGGTAGGCGATGTGGTTGCCGCGGGCGGTCATGCCGGAGAAGTCGGGCACCAGCCCGAGATCATGGGTGGAGCGGATCGCGTTGCAGGTCAGGGTCGAGAACACATTGAAACCGGGCTCCGGGCTGATCTGGGCCGTGTGCCGCTGCCCGAGCGACTGGTAGAAGGCGATGTCCTTGTCGATGTTCGGGGTGGCGATCGTCACGTGGTCGAGGTAGCGGGCCGAAGCGCCCCGGGCGGAGTAGCGCTGCGGGCGGTTCTGGAAGTCGGGCTCGGCCTTCTCCGCCGGCGCCTGGTAGCGCTCGGCCTCCCAGAACACCTCGTGCACATGGCGCCCGACCGGCGCGTGGTAGCGGAAGGCCCGGCCGTGTCCGACCGAGGCGTCCACCCACCCGATGGCCAGGCCGCTGTCCTGCAGGCGCTGGGCCACGATCTCCGGATCGCCGGGCCCGTAGGTGCGCCAGGCGATGTGACCGAGCGCCGGCTCCGGACCCTCGGTGATCACGAGGCTCGAGTGCAGCCACTCGGCCCAGCCGCGCAGGTACACCGACTGGCCCTCGCGCGTGGTCTCCTCGAGGCCGAGCACGTCGACCATCCAGCGGGTCGTCTCCTCCGGGGTGGGGGAGATGAGCTCGACGTGGGCGAGCTGGGACAGCAGAACTTCGGACATGGCCTCTCCTGGGTCCTCCACCGCGCGGGCGCGGGTCGGACAAAACGAATTAGGGTTCGGGTTCGTGGAAGCTGCGAATCTATGCAAGGATGCCGTCGCTGTCAAGCCCGACGCGGAGGAGAGCATGAGGATCGTCGATCTGTCGCACACGATCGAGACGCTGCCCCGGGACCTGCCGTCGTTCATGCGGGTGGAGGTGAGCTACAGCGACCACGCCGCCGGCGCGGTCGAGATGGAGCAGGCCACCGTCGCCTGCTTTCCGCTCAAGATCAAGGGCGCGAGTGCCGGTGTGATCCGCGCCGCGGCGATCCTCGATGAGGCGCTCGAGGCCCGGAACCTGGGACTGACCGGGCTTGACAAGCAGCGGCGTCGAATGAGAATCACACGTCGTATTCGGGATGCCATGGAATGGAGGCAGCCCGTGCGACCGGCTGTAGAGGCGTCGAGAGAGAAGGAGCGATGACGCGACTCTCACTGCACGGCAAGACCGTCATCGTGACCGGGGGCGCCAGCGGCATCGGCCGCGCCACGGCCGAGCTGGCTCGCGCCCGCGGCGCGACCGTCATCGTCGCTGACATCGCGCGGGATGCCGAGACCCGTCTCGACGTCGCCGATGAGGGCAGCTGGACCGAGCTCGTGGGCGGCCTCCCGCGCATCGACGGGCTCGTCAACGCGGCTGGCATCACCGACCGCACGCGCCTGCCCGGCGTGACGCCCGAGGCGTTCCAGCGCGTTCTGTCGGTCAACACGCTCGGTCCGGTCCTGGGCATGCAGGCCGTGCTGCCGCGGATGCCGGCGGGCGGATCGATCGTGAACATCTGCTCGCTGGCTGCACTGACCGGGCACTACACCGCCGCCTACACGGCATCGAAGTGGGCGCTGCGCGGGCTCACGCGCGCGGCCAGCATGGAGTTCGGTCCGCGCGGGATCCGCGTCAACGGTGTGTTCCCGGGATACATCGAAACGCCGCTGGTCGCCGCGGCTCCGCCCGCGTTCCTGCAGGCGTCGATCGACGCCGCCCCCCTGGGTCGCGCCGGAGATCCGGTGGAGGTGGCCGAGCTGTGCGCCTGGCTGCTGTCCGATGCCAGCTCTTACGTGAGCGGAGCCGAGATCTCAGTCGATGGTGGCACCGCGGCGCACGGTGGAGCGAAGTTCCTCTCCGACGCGGTGAGCGCGTGAGCGTCCGGCGCATCATCACCGGCCACGATGCCTCCGGCCGCGCCGTCATCGTGGCCGACCAAGCCGTCGCCGGCACCGGCCTGGCCGAGGACGACGGGCGCACCGACGCCACGTTCTTCCAGATCTGGGCCACCCACGAGATGCCGGTCGCGCTCGACGACGCGGCGATGGCGCGCCAGCGGCAGGGCAGCATGACGACGATCCTCGGCACCGGGCGTGGGTCGGTGCTGCGGATCGGCGTGCTGGAGCCCGGGACGCGCTCGCCCATGCACCGCACCGAGAGTCTCGACTACGGCATCTGCCTGGAGGGCGAGTGCGATATGGAACTCGATGGCGGTGACGTGGTCACCGTTCGGGCCGGCGATGTGGTCATCCAGCGCGGCACCAATCACGTGTGGCACAACCGCAGCGAGCGACCGTGTCGCTTCGCCTGGATCCTCCTCGACGCGGAGCCGATGAGCATCGGTGGGCAGCGCCTGGGCACGAGTTGGAGGCGGGAGG